>OY282457.1:992500-4624001 GCA_958296235.1 uncultured Candidatus Binatia bacterium | reverse complement strand
ACGCAGGGTCGGCCATTGCCAGGAACGTGAATGAGAGAGACGGCAGCATGGCAGGCTCGGCTAGCTGAAACCTGGCATCCTTGCGACTGATGAGCGCCAGACGATTCGACAGAAAGTTGCGGCGCGATTCAGGCAGGATCAACTCCGCCCTTTCGAGCGCATCGACCCAGTCCTGATTTGCGGACAAAAAAACATCAGCCACAGGAGCGGCCTGAAGCTGCTGCGCCAGAGTATTGGACCCGGCAAAATTATAGACCAGGTCAATCTGGCGCGTCTCGGAAAAGCGCGCGCCAATGTCCCGGACAACATCGTGCAGGCTGGCCGCGGCAAACACCACGATTGACCGCGGCTCTTGGCCGGACGAGCCGCTATGGCCGCATCCCACGAGCAGTACGGTAAGCGTGAGCACTGCCAGCGCACAACCACCAGCGCTTATTTTTGCGCCGGCCCGAACCGGCCTCAGAGGGGGAACGATTGGGGACGATGCTTGATGTGGAGTCACCGTGTTTCGGGGCCGCTATTTCACCGTCCAGGTCGTCCCTGTCGGGCCGTCTTTGAGGAGAACGCCCTGCTCGTCGAGTTGGGCGCGAATCTCATCCGCGCGCTGAAAATTCTTCTCTTTGCGCGCCGCGGCCCGTTCGGTTATCAGGGCTTCAATGGCCTCAGGCGTGAGGCTGGCCGCGGTCAGGCCGGTCCGTTTTTGATGCTCTAAAAATTGCGCAGGGGATTCTTCAAGCAGACCGAGGACCTTTCCAATTTTTGCGATTTCATAGCGGAGTGTTGCTGCTGTCGTGCTCTGGCCGGCGTCCAACTCACGATTCATCTCGCGCACCCCATCAAAGATCACACCCAGGGCGCGGGGTGTATTGCAATCATCATCCATTGCCTCCCGGAAACGGTTGACCAATGAAGAGTTATCAGCTCCCTCCCCTGTCCAGTTGCCATCAGTCGCCGCGTCGCCGCGGGCGAGCGTTTCATAGATGCGCGCCAGCCCCTTTTCGGCCTCTGCCAGCTTTTGGGTCGAGAAGTCAAGCGCCATCCGATAGTGGGACGAGAGCAAGACCTGACGTAGGACTTCCGGCGTAGAGACTCTGCTCAGCGCGGCCTCGATGGTCAGGAAGTTGCCCAGGGATTTCGACATCTTTTCCTGCTCAACAGTCACCATGCCGTTATGCAGCCAGTAGCGGGCCAGGGCACAGCCCCTGGCTCCTTCGGACTGGGCGATCTCGTTTTCGTGATGGGGAAAAATCAGGTCGGCGCCGCCGCCGTGAATATCGAAGGGCTGGCCCAGATATTTGCTGCTCATGGCCGAGCACTCGATATGCCAGCCGGGCCGCCCTTTGCCCCAGGGGCTGTCCCAGGCCGGCTCACCCGGCTTGCTGGACTTCCACAGGGCAAAGTCCATAGGATGACGCTTGCGCGTGTCCACTTCTATGCGCGCGCCGGCCGCCATGTCTTCCAGACGCCGGTGGGCCAACTTGCCGTATGCGGCAAACCGGTCCACCGCATAATACACGTCCCCATCCACCGCATAGGCGAGATGTTTGGCTTCGAGCTCCTGGATAAGGGCGAGCATGGCCGGAATGTGTTCGGTGGCCCGGGGTTCATGCGTAGGCGGCAGGCAGCGCAGCGCCCGCATGTCGTTATTGAAATCCTGAATATAGGTTTCGGTCAGCTCTTCGGCCGAGATGCCCCGCTCGTTGGCGCGGTTGATAATTTTGTCATCCACATCCGTAAAATTGCGGACAAAGGTCACCTCATAGCCGGAGAACCGAAGATAACGATAGATGACATCAAAGGCGACCAGGGCCCGCGCATGACCGATATGGGAGCGGTCGTACACTGTGACCCCACACACATACATACGGGCTTCGCCAGGCGTAAGCGGAACGAACTCTTCGGCTTTTCCCGTCAGGGTGTTGTGAAAACGCAGCGCCATACAGTCCGTCTCACACGGGCCTAGAGGCGTCCGTCGACTAATTGATCGACCACGGAAGGATCGGCCAGGGTTGACGTGTCCCCGAGCTGATCGATGGCCCCCTCGCCGATTTTCCGCAGGATACGCCGCATGATTTTTCCGCTCCGCGTCTTGGGCAGCCCGTCGGCGAACTGCACTTTGTCCGGTGTGGCGTGCGGGCCGATCTCCTGGCGGACCGTAGTATTCAGCTCCTTCACCATGTCCGCAGAAGACTGCTGGCCGGTCTTGAGCGTCACAAAGGCATAAATGCCCTGCCCCTTGAGGTCGTGCGGCATGCCTACCACCGCGGCCTCGGCCACAGCCGGATGCTTGCCCAAGGCGCCCTCAATCTCAGCGGTTCCCAGGCGGTGGCCGGACACATTGATGACGTCGTCCACCCGTCCGGTGATCCAGTAGTAGCCGTCTTCATCCCGCCGGCAGCCATCGCCCGAGAAATACTTGCCGGGGTAGGCGGAAAAATAGGTCTGAATAAAGCGTTCGTGGTCGCCGTACACCGTGCGCATAATGCCCGGCCACGGGAACTTGAGGCATAAATTCCCGGATACACCGTTGCCCTCAACCTCCGTGCCCTGGTCGTCCACCAGACAGGGCTGGACGCCGAAGAAGGGCCGCGTGGCCGACCCCGGCTTGGTTTTCGTTGCGCCCGGAAGGGGGGTGATCAGAATCCCGCCGGTTTCGGTCTGCCACCAGGTATCGACAATCGGGCAGCGTTCTTGGCCGATGGTCTGAAAATACCAGTGCCATTCAGGGCTCTTGATCGGCTCGCCGACCGTGCCGAGAATACGCAGACTCGATAGATCGTACTTGGCCGGCCAGGCGTCGCCTTCTTTCATCAGCGCGCGCAACGCGGTGGGCGCGGTATAGAAAATATTGACCTTATGCTGTTCGACAATCTGCCAGAAACGGCCAAAATCCGGGTAATTGGGGACCCCCTCGAACATCATGGTCGTCGCCCGGTTCGCCATCGGGCCGTAGACGATATAGCTATGCCCTGTCACCCAGCCAATATCGGCCGTACACCAGTAGATATCCCCCGGCCGATAGTCGAACACATAACGGTGGGTCATGGCGGCATAGACCAGATAGCCACCTGTCGTATGCAGCACACCCTTGGGCTTGCCGGTCGACCCGGAGGTATACAGAATGAATAACGGATCCTCGGCATCCATGAATTCCGGCTCACACCTCGTCGGCTGAGCTGCCACCTGCGCGTGCCACCAGACGTCGCGGCCAGCCTGCATGGGGACCTCGTGTCCGGTGCGCCTGACGACAACGACATGCTCAATGGACGGGCATTCCGCCACCGCGATATCGGCGTTGGTCTTCATGGGGATATCGTTCTTCGCCCCGCGCAGTCCCGTATCCTGGGTAATCAAGAGCTTGCAGGCAGAGTCCTGGATGCGGTCACGCAGGGAGTCCGGCGAAAAGGCACCAAACACAATGGAGTGGACCGCCCCAATACGCGTGCAGGCCAACATGGCCACCGGCAGCTCGGGGACCATCTGCATATAAAGACACACGCGATCCCCTTTTTGCACGCCAAGCGCCCTCAGCGCATTGGCAAACTGGCAGACCTGGTCCAAAAGCTCGGCATACGAAAACGTTTTGCTTTCGTCCTGATTATTGCCCTGCCAGATGAGAGCGGTCTGGTCGCCGGCGCCGGCGTTCACATGCCGGTCCAGGCAATTATACGAGACGTTGAGCTTGCCGTTGAGAAACCATTTGATATCAGCCGTGTGAAAATCCCATTCGAGAACGGTGTCCCATTTTTGAAACCACTCCACCTGTTTTTCGGCCTGTTCCGCCCAGAAGCCTTCCGGGTCGCGGACTGAGCGCTCGTACATCTGCTGATACGTCTCTGGGTCAATGGCAGTCTGCCCCTGTACCGCAGCCGGAATATCATAGGTCAGGTCACCGCTTTGTTCGTCTGCCATGCTGGCCTCCTGTCTTTTACTCTGCGTCACCTTCTGCGTGGCCGGATTGGCTCGCAGCGTACATCTTCAGGAGCGGCGCGCCGGGAGAACTTCCCCTGAAGACGCCGCGTCCCTCCCGCTAGCCTGGGCTGAGTGCCTTGGGGGGCGACGCGCCAGGCTGATGTCACCGGTTTATTCTTTAATGCCAAGAGCCTTGAAGAAGCGTTCCTGCACAACGCTACAGGTCATTTCGTAGAGCATGTCCCTATTGGGCGATTGCGCCAGGAAGCCGAGCGGGATTTGAAAGCCGCCCTTATCCTTGATGTTTCCCCCGCCGTAGTAGGACTTTCGGTCTTCATCCACGCCAAACAGCTTTTTCAAAAACGCATCGGGATTCACAGTATCGCTCCGTGTTCGGAGCGAGCCATCAACCGTCTTGCCGTCCACAATGCCGAAAACAAGAACAGTATCTGTTCCCTCTCGCTGGAGCAGGAATTCCGCTACCTGTGGGATGCCATCGCGGTGTTCACCCCGCACGAATCCCACATCGGTAAACACAAAAGAATCAAACACCTGCTTCCGCTCCAGGGCCTTTTGAATCATATCCATGACAATCGGCGGCAAGGATTTTTCCGAAATCGTCTTGAGGAGCGGTTGATCCACACACGGCCATAGATACGCCGCGGCCTCAAATTCCAGTCGACTGGCCTCAATCAATGCCATGGTATCAGAACGGATGCCGTGCATGAGCGCGGTTGCCAGTCGCACCTGGTCGGTCTCGCCGGGGTTCAGGCCGTCGGGATATTGCGCCCGTAGATATTCGGCATAGATGGCGCAAGTCGAGGCAACATCCTCTCGGATATCAATAAATTCGGCCAGCGGAGTCCCCAGCCGGCGGTGGTGATCGATAAAGGAGAGGAGGGTCTTGCCGCCGAGCTTATCCGAGATAGGCGTCTCTGGATTCTGGGTATCAACCAGCGCGTAGGCAGAGTATGGCGTGAGATCGAATTTCTCATCGTAGAGTTGCAGGTCGATCTCAAGGCGTTTCACTAATGCGCGGTTCTCATGATGGCTGACCTCATGAAAGCACAGCAGCGTGGCTTCGATGTCGAACTCTCTGGCCAAAAACTGATGGGCCAGACCGGAAGCGATATTATCCGGGTCAGGGTAGCCCACCAGGATGATGAGAATTTTTTCTCCGTGATGGCGGGCCAATATCTCACGGAATTTCTTCCACTGCTTTTTTGGTGATTCTTTTTCAGCAACAGCACCGTCTTCAACAACCCGTAGCGGGGGCTCTTCTACAGGCGATACTCCCGTAGCGTTTGCCATAGTGTCTCCTCCACGTCGTGCAGATAATTAGGAAGAACATATCCCTCTTTCGAGCAGTCTGACAAGAGGACCGCGCACCCTCTTCGCCCCTTCCCGCGGGTGAGACTCTCTTGAGTAAGCGGAGCGCCTATGGTAGGGAACGTGTCAGCGTTAGAGAGGCTTCATTCCCAGCGTGCTCTCATCAGACCCGCTCGTCACACGCCACATGCCGTCAGTCCCCAGACTATCATGAGAAAGGAAGAGGAGTGCTCCGCCTGGTACGCTCGTGTGGCCGTCTGACCCTCCGCACCTTGCGCGAAATGGGCCGCATGGGGATCTTTCTGGGGACAACCCTGATCGACATCTTTCGCCCTCCCCTGCAAGGCGGTCAGCTGCTCCGCCGGATCTACTTTATCGGCAGCCGCTCTCTCTTGCTCATCGTCTTCACTGGAGCTTTTACGGGCATGGTCGTTGCCCTACAGGGATATATTGCCCTGCGGCGCTTTGGTGGCGAAGAGGCGCTCGGTCCGATGGTCGGCCTGAGTCTGATTCGCGAGCTTGGCCCGGTACTGTCCGCGCTGATGATCACGGCCCGCGCCGGGTCGGCCCTGACCGCAGAGCTCGGGATTATGCGGATTACCGAGCAAATAGACGCGCTCGAAGTCATGGCCCTCAACCCAATCAAGTATCTGGTGGTCCCAATTTTTCTGGCGGCCGGCATTACCTTTCCCCTTTTGAACAGCGTTTTTGTGACGGTGGGCATTTATGGCGGCTATATTGTCGGCGTTGAGCTGCTGGGCGGGAGTTCGGGAGCGTATTTTTCGCAGATGAGCAGTGCGGCAGATTCCAGCGATATTTGGATGGGCGTATACAAATCGCTCTCGTTTGGAATGATTGTTGCCTGGGTCAGCTGTTTTAAGGGGTTCTACGCCGCGCATGGGGCGGAGGGGGTCAGTCACGCCACAACGCAAGCCGTTGTGATGTGTGCGGTCTTGATCCTGGTGTGGGATTATTTCATTGGTTCTGTCTTTGTGTAGCCATATGAAACCGTTATCGAGCATTGCCGCATGATCCGCCTCGTCAATATCCGTAAATCCTTTGGCAGCCAAATGGTCTTGTCCGGGATAAATCTCGATATCCCCGACCGAGCGGTGTATGTCGTGGTCGGAGTGAGCGGAGCCGGGAAAAGCTGTTTGCTCAAGCATCTGATCGGTTTGATGCGCCCCGATTCCGGGCAGGTCTGGATAGACGATATAGAGATTACCAGCTTGGGCCGACGCGCCCTCAATCGGGTGCGGAACCGGTTTGGCATGCTCTTCCAGGGTGGAGCGCTGTTCGATTCCATGTCCGTGTATGACAACGTAGCCTTTCCCCTGCGGGAAAAGACCCGAAAAAGCGAAGCGGAAATTCGGGATAAAGTCCATGAGCGCCTCTTCCAGGTCGGACTGGCCGGCGTGGACGCCAAATTCCCCTCCGAGTTGTCAGGTGGGATGCGCAAACGTGCGGCGCTGGCTCGCTCGCTCGTCTCCGACCCTGAGATCCTCTTATTTGATGAGCCGACGACCGGCCTTGATCCGATCCGGGTCAATGCCATTCATCGCCTTATTCTTGACCTTCATCAAATGCTGGACTTTACTGCGGTTATCGTCAGCCATGAAATTCCAGCGGTCTTTTCTCTCGCCACCCATATCGCTATGCTGCATCAGGGGGTGATTGTTGAGTCTGGCTCGCCCAGCGCCCTGCAGGAGTCAAACAATCCGGTAGTGCGGCAGTTTATGAGCGGCCAGCTCGAAGGTCCTATCGATGTGTACTAGAACCCGTGCCAGGTGCGTATGAAGGCGGACGCGGAACTGTTTTTTGGCACCCTTATGCTTGGCATCTGCGGCTTTCTGGGATATCTTTCCCTTCAGCTGGGCCAGGTTGAACTGGGCTCTGACAGCTATCCGGTGTATGCGGACTTTATAACCGCCGGCGGACTGCAAGACGGAGCGGTTATCGAGCTCGCAGGAGTGGAAATAGGCAGGGTCGAACGGGTGCGCCTGGCTGATTACAAGGCCCGCGTCACCCTAAAAATTCGGGACGATATTGCATTACACGAAGACACCCAGGCGGCGATCAAAACCAAGGGCCTGATTGGCGAACGCTATGTCGTCATCACGCCGGGCTATTCCGCTGCCACCATTGCACCCGGAGGGACTATTAAAAGGACGGTAGAGCCGGTCGACATTCAACAGTTAATAGGAGAATTCATTTTTGGTAATGTCGGAAACAGTCCGGCCCCTGAGCAGACAACGAAAAATGGTCAGGACCGCCAGAACCGCGGGGAGAGTACGAACCCGTGGTCACTCGGTCTTGATGAGTCCTTGTGAGTCGATAAGGGGGGGAGGATGCTGAAAAAACTGATACTGATAATAAGCGTAGCGGGAGTATTTCTGTCTGGATTCTCTCTCACCGAGGCCCGGGCGCAAAGGGGAAGCGCGGGCCAAGACGAGGTGGCTCCCCAACCCGTTGCTGACCCGTTTGAACCCTTTAACCAGGCAATGCTCAGCTTTAACCTGAAGCTGGACGAATACGTTCTCCACCCAGTGGCCTCAGGCTATGCCGCGGTCCTTCCGCTCGGCGCCCGGCAAGGCGTTGGACGCTTCTTTTACAACATCAATACTGCCCCACGTCTGGGCAATAAGTTGCTGCAAATGAAACTGGGCGGGGCCGGCAGGGAGTTCAGCCGCTTCGTCATCAATACCACCATCGGCGGTCTTGGGTTTTTTGACGTGGCGGACAGTTGGTTCGGCCTGGAAGCCAGTCATGCGGACTTTGGACAAACGCTGGCGCAGTACGGCATCTCCCCCGGCCCGTATCTCGTCTTGCCTTTCTTCGGTCCCTCAACCGTTCGAGACGCAGTTGGTTTCAGCGTTGATGGGGCCATGCAGCCCATGAACTACCTCTTACCGACGTATCCCGAGATCATTGCAGCGCGGGGCGGCTGGGTGATGGGGAGTGCGGTCAACTTCCGCTCGCTCAATCCTGAACTTTTTGAGAATGTTGACCGATTTTCTGTTGACTTGTACGGCGCCGTTCAAGACGGCTACCTCCAACAACGCGAACGGATTATTCAAGACGCGATAGCGGGGGAATAGGAATCCGGGCCATGAAACTGCCACGACTTCCCTTCCTGCTGACGCTTGGCGGCCTCGCGCTCTTTTTCCTGCCGATACGCGGGCTGACCACAGACTCCCCGCTGGAAGCCGTTCGTTCCACCACAAACCAGGTCGTCCTGGTCCTCAGGGCTCCGGAGAATCAGGGTCCTCACCTGCGGGAGAAGCGCATCAAACAAGTCAGCGAAATTGTTCGCCCCTTGTTTGACAGACGAGAGGTTGCCCGGCGAACCCTGGGCGTGTACTGGCGTGACCGGACAGAAGAGCAGCGCGAAGAATTCATCACTATTTTTACTGAACTGGTCGAAAAGTCTTACGGGGAAACCTTCGATAAGCAGGCTGAAAAATATTTGGATCAAGTGGAGTTTTTGTACGATCAGGAGACGATAGACGGCAAGTTTGCCGAAGTCAGCACCCGTATTTTCGTCCCTTCTCAGAAGAAGTATTTTTCGATCGATTATCGTCTGCATCAGGTCGATGAGCAGTGGCTCATCTATGACGTGGTCGTAGAGAATATCAGCATGGTCCGGAATTTCCGCACCCAATTTTATCGCATTATCGGGAAGAGTTCCTATGAAGAATTGGTGCGGAAGCTCCAGGCGAAACTCATACAAATGTCCACCACCCCCTCTGCTTCATAGGCACACTACGCACCCGAAACGGACCGCCGGCCCTGCGGCGCGTCCCGTGCGCCACGTATATATCAGCCATGCCCGTTACGATCTCAACCACAGACTTTGACGCGGTCCTGTTCGACCTTGATGGGGTGGTGACCCAGACCGAAAAATTACACACGATTGCCTGGAAAGCCCTCTTTGACGAGTTCCTCAGCCGTGTCGCCCAGCGCAACGGCACACCGTTTGTGCCGTTTGATGCCGAGACCGACTACTTGCAGTACGTGGACGGCAAGCAACGCTATGACGGCGTTACCAGCTTTCTTGCGGCGCGGGATATTACGCTCCCGTATGGGGACCCGGAAGACGACAGCAGCCGCGAAACGGTGTGTGGCTTGGGCAACAAGAAAAACGCCGCTTTTCTTGCCTGTCTGGCAGAAAAAAGCGTTGAGGTTTTTGCCTCGACTATTGTCCTCATCAAGGCGCTTCGACAAAAAGGGCTCAAAATAGCAATTGTTTCGTCGAGCAAGAACTGCAAAATCGTGCTGGAGCAAGCCGGGCTGACCGACCTGTTTGACACGCGTGTCGATGGGGTCGAGAGCGCGACCTGTCAGCTGCCGGGCAAGCCGGCTCCAGATACCTATCTGGAGGCAGCCCGACGGCTCGCTGTCAGGCCGGAGCGCGCAGCTATTGTCGAGGATGCCAATTCAGGGGTTGAGGCCGGGCATAAAGGCGGCTTCGGTCTTGTCCTGGGCGTGGCCAGACAGGACAATCGGGCCGCTTTGGAACAGCACGGAGCCGATGCGGTTGTGACCGACCTTGAGGACGTGCGGATCGACCCGAATCCAGAGCAACCCCGTATACGGAATACCCTGAACCTGCCATCTGCCCTCAGTCATCTGCCGGCCTTCATACACAGCCTGCAGGAGAAGCCGCCAGTGGTCTTTCTCGATTACGACGGCACGCTGACCCCTATTGTCAGCCGCCCCGAACTCGCCACCTTGACCCCCGATATGCGGCATACTCTTGCCGCGCTGGCCGAGCAGTGTCCTGTTGCTATCGTGAGTGGCCGGGACCTCGGTGCCCTTCAAACCCTGGTACAGCTCGAATCCGTCTACTATGCGGGGAGCCACGGCTTTGACATCGCCGGTCCTCGCCAAGTGCGCATGCAGCATGCCAAAGGGCTTGAATTTCTCCCGCTGCTTGATGCAGTCGAAACCCAACTGCACCACCAACTCAGCCCAATCCAGGGCGCCCTTGTCGAGCGGAAGAAGTTCACCATCGCGGTCCATTTTCGGAATGTTGCGCCTGAACAGGCCACGCGCATTGAGCCGCTGGTCGACGCCGTGCTCAAGACACATCCACAGCTCCGTAAGGGCCTGGGGAAAAAGGTCTTTGAGCTTCAACCCCGGCTCGATTGGCATAAAGGGAAGGCCGTCCTGTGGCTGCTTGACACTCTCGGCCGGCATACCCCGGACATCGTCCCCATCTATATCGGAGATGACCTCACTGATGAGGATGCGTTCCACACCTTGGCCGGCCACGGGCTCACCATAGTCGTGGCCGATACGCCGCGCCGGACCGCGGCTCGCTATACGCTTCAGAATCCGGCTCAAGTCCAGACCCTGCTCCAGCGACTCGCCGCGGCGCTGTCCACGTAGCAACGCCTGACCTGTCATGGCCGAACAGACTGACTGGACAGTCCGATTCGATGGCTTCGACCCGGAACAGGAGCGGCTGCGGGAGACCTTGTGTACGCTCGGCAACGGCTATTTTGCTACCCGAGGAGCGGCAGAAGAGACCGAAGCTGACGCCATCCACTATCCGGGCACCTATCTCGCCGGCGGCTATAATCGCCGGAAAATGGAAATAGCCGGACGGACTGTTGAAAACGAAGATTTCGTGAATCTGCCCAACTGGCTCAGTCTGACCTTTCGACCGGAAGACGGAGAGTGGTTGCATCCGAACGTCTACGAAATTCTGACCTGGACACGGGAGCTGGACCTCAAACAGGGCATCCTGACGCGGACGCTGCACGTGCGTGACCCCCAGGGCCGAGAGACACGCCTGTGCTATCGGCGCTTTGTCAGTCTGGCAGACCCACACCTTGCCGGCATCAGCCTCAGCCTGATTCCTGAGAACTGGGCCGGCAGGCTGCATATACGCTCTGCGTTGGACGGACGGGTACGCAACGCCGGGGTAAAGCGCTACCAACAGTTACGCAGCGACCATCTGGAATCCTTCCTCGGTCAGCCCATCGGTGAGGAGGGGATAGCCCTGCTGGTCCGTACAAACCAGTCCCAGATAACCATCGCGCAGGCCGCCCGGACCCAGCTCTTCCGGCAATCGACAGGCCTCACTCCTGAGCGCACGACCGAGATCGCGCCCGATTATATCGTCCAGGATATGGCGCTCACTGTCGCTTCGGGAGAAAGTATCAGCATTGAAAAAATCGTGGCCCTCTTCACCTCTCGCGACCGGGCGGTGAGCGAATGCCGCCTGGCAGCGCAACAGGCCATCAGTCACGCCGAACGGTTTACGCCCCTGGTCGAGCGGCACGCACAGGCCTGGCGACACGCCTGGAACGTGTGCGACAGCGTCGTGGCAGAGCAACCTCAGATACAGCGTATATTACGCCTGCACGCCTTCCATCTGCTCCAAACCGTGTCAGCCCATACCCGTGACCTCGATGTCAGTATCCCGGCGCGCGGCCTCCACGGCGAGGCATATCGGGGGCATATTTTTTGGGATGAACTGTTTGTCCTGCCATTCTTCACCTTTCGCCTGCCCGAGCTGACCCGCTCCCTGTTACTCTATCGGTATCGGCGCCTTCCCCAGGCGCGTGTCGCCGCTCGTCAGGCCGGGTATCAGGGCGCGATGTATCCCTGGCAGAGTGGCAGTGACGGGCGCGAAGAAAGCCAGGTCGTCCACCTCAACCCCAGCTCGGAGCGGTGGATTCCAGACCATAGCGCGCTCCAGCGACATGTGAACATCGCCATTGCCTATAATGTCTGGCAGTATTATCAGACGACCCTGGATACCGACTTTTTATCGCTCTATGGCGCAGAGATGATCGTCGATATTGCCCGGTTCTGGGCCAGCGCCGCAACGTATAATCCAGCGCTCGAACGCTATGAAATCCGCGGGGTGATGGGGCCGGACGAATACCATGAAAGCTATCCTGGCTCTGAGACACCCGGTCTGAACAATAACGCCTACACCAACATCATGGCGGTCTGGACCCTCCAGCGCGCCCTTGATGTCCTCGCCCTCCTGCCGGCGGAGAGGAGCCAGGTCCTGCGCTCACAACTGGAGCTGAGCGAGCCGGCCCTGGCGCGCTGGACCGACATCACCAGGAAGATGCGGGTGGTCTTCCACGGCAACGGCATGCTGAGTCAGTTTGAGGGTTTTGAAACTTTGCAGGAGTTTGACTGGGACGGCTATCGGAAGAAATACGGCGACATTCATCGGCTCGACCGCATCCTTGAGGCGGAGAACGATAGCCCGGATCGCTATCAGGTCGCCAAGCAAGCCGACGCCTTAATGTTATTATACCTGCTGCCTATGGATGAGGTGATGCGCCTCTTGCGGCAGCTCGGCTATCCCATACACCCCACCACGCTCCGCGCCACCATCGAGTATTATTTTCAGCGGACCTCGCATGGCTCAACCTTGAGCCGGGTCGTCCATGCCTGGGTTCTGGCCCGGATTGACCCCCAGCGCTCATGGCAGCTTTTTCTTGAGGCCCTGGAAAGCGATATCAACGATATTCAGGGCGGCACGACAGCCGAAGGGATTCACGCCGGGGTGATGGCCGGCACAATCGACCTGGTCCAGCGCTGTTATATGGGTATGGAAACACGGGACGATACAGTCTGGTTTCGGCCCTGTCTGCCCGAGGCCTTGTCTTCCGGTCTCGCCTTTCGCTTTCAATACCGCGGCAATTGGTTCTCCGTCAGAGCGACGCACCACACCTTGCAGGTGACATTTGACTCGGGTTGGCATCCTCCGGCGCGTATTGGCATCGCCGGACAGGTCTCCGAACTCAGACCGGGAGAAACCCGGGCGTTTGCCCTGGAGTAGACTCTTCCCACGGGTTGCCCGCCCGTCCCTGCTGTTCAACACCGCTTGTCTATCAACCGCACAAAGCGGTATGGACTGAAGCACAGCCCGTTCGTGTAGCGCCCATGACCACCCCCACTGACACCACGTTTCGCCTCGTTGGCGACCCCAGCCTGGCCTGGACCGCGCCGACCTTGCCGCTTGGGTCTGCCTTTTTCGAGAATCGGATTATTTTTGGCGATAATCTGCCCGCGCTGAAGGCATTGTCGGAAGAGTATACCAACAGCATTCAATGTATTTACCTTGATCCGCCCTACAATACCGGCAATACCATCCCGCTCTACCCGGATGGGAGCGACCATCACCACTGGCTTGAGTCGCTCAAAGCCCGTCTCGAACTCCTGTGGACCTTGCTGCGCGAGGGCGGCTTTCTCGCCATCCAGATTGATGACAATGAATTTGCCCGCCTCTATCTCCTGCTGGCCGACATGATGGGCGAGCAGAACCTGAAGACGATTTGTGTCAAAATGGCCGAGCCAACCGGCTTCAAGATGGTCCACGTCATTACGCAGGGCAGTCTGCCGCGCCTCAAAGAGTATATCATCCTGGTCGGCAAGTCGGGCATTCGCAACCTGCATCCCGAACGCATCGCCAAAGCCAGTTGGGACCCGGAGTATCGCTGGGTCGTCGGCCAGGCTTCTCGACAGGCTATCCGCCGGCTCAAAGCGATTCTGGCCAACCCGGCCCGGACCGCAGACGATATTCAACAGGCCGACGCGATCTGCCGGCCATTCTCCCTGGAACCCGTGGCCACCGTCTGCCGGCGTGAGGGCCGCTCCCGTCCAACGCCGGACTGGCTGGCGAAGAATGCCTGGCGCATCGTCCGCACCTGCTCGACCAGCGCCACGGCAAAGCAGCGCGCCGACCAGAAACGAACGACCCTCGCCCCCCATACAGGGGCGTTCAGCGTCGAAACCGTCCAACGCCGGCTCTATATCATTACGGCCCACTATAATATGCACAGCGCCCAACCTCGTATGCGCTTATTATTTGCCGATGACTATCTGACCCTCCATCCGGGCGACTTCTGGGCCGACATCAAAACCACCAGCCTGGGCGAGGAAGGAGGCGTAACCTTTATCAAGGGCAAGAAACCGGAAGCGCTGCTCAAGCGCATTATCGGCATGACCACCCGGCCCGGCGACTGGGTCCTGGATGCCTACGCCGGGTCCGGCACCACCGGCGCGGTGGCTCACAAAATGGGCCGCCAGTGGCTCCTGATTGAGAACGGCCCCCAGTGCAATACGCACATCCTGCCCCGCCTCCGAGCCGTTGTCGACGGGACAGACCAGACCGGCGTCAGCAAGCGCCTGCGCTGGAAAGGCGGCGGCGGCTTTCGGTATTTTCGGTTGACCCCGACCGCAGACATGTGATGTTCAGAACGCCGTAAAACATAGGAGGAATAGCTATCGGGGGAGTTTGAAAAACATCTTCCATTCATATAAGTAAATATGTCATGCGGTCGAGAGGGCTGTGACATTCACGGTCCGCTGTGGGCAGGTTCCACACTCGGCTGCTTTTTTATCAACGAATGAAGCCCTGTATCCCAGGGAAAGCATGTATCTCGTTTATATTGACGGTTCCGGTTCGGTTAAAAACCCGAATGAGAAGTATTTCATTCTCGGCGGTGTTTCCGTATTTGAGCGTCAAATATTTCATTTGATTAAACACGTCGATGAATTCGTTGAGTCTTTGGATCTTGGTCCTCCTGAAGATGTAGAACTTCACGCCAGCGTTATCGCAAACGGCAGGGAGAAGCCTTGGAAGGGAGTTCCACGGAAAGAACGCCTTCAAATCGTCGAAAATGCTCTGGAAATTGTCCGGCAAAGCCATGGGAGCGTCAGTCTGTTTGCGATTGCGGTTCATAAGGCGCAGCGCGCTCCCAACGATCCGGTTGAGTACGCTTTCGAAGAAATATGCAACCGCTTCAATCTTCAACTAAAACGCATCTATAACCGAGCGGAGAAAAAGGAAGAAGGAAAGCATCGTGGCCTTGTCGTCATGGATAAGTCGAACTACGAGAGTGCGCTTCAAAGCCTTGCCCGTACATTTCGCGTGCAGGGAACGCGGTGGGGAGAGCTCCGCAATTTAGCGGAAGTTCCGTTATTCGTCGATTCACAAGCCTCGCGAATCATCCAGATTGCCGACCTCGTCGCCTGGGCCGTTCGGCGTAGATACGAGTATCAGGATACCAGATACTTTGACAAAATCGTGTCCAGATTCGATTCTGAAGGTGGCGTTTTACATGGGCTCGTTCATTTTGGCCCTAATGATGAAAATTGCCACTGCCCCGCCTGCCTTTCGCGTGCGATTCGTGATGCGGCGATTCAATAAGCCAGTCCCACTCAGGGGGAACCCGATGCACGCCATGGCTGTTGTTGCTCCCGGACCGATCGAGACCCACCCGCTCCACGCCCTGGACCTCCCCATTCCCCAGCCGGCCCAGGGCGAAGTCCTCATTCGGGTTGAGGTGTGCGGGGTATGTCGAACCGACCTGCATATTGCTGAAGGCGACCTGCCGACCCAGCGCAGCCCCCTCATCCCCGGCCATGAAATCGTCGGCAGCATCGTACGCCGCGGAGTCGGCGTACAGCGCCTCAAGGAAGGCGACCGGGTCGGCGTGGCCTGGCTGTATGCCGCCTGTACGCAGTGTGACTACTGTCGGCGCGGAGATGAGAATCTGTGCCAGCAGCCGCAATTTACCGGCTATACCAAACACGGTGGCTATGCCGAGTATGTTGTCGCCCCTGAGGCGTTTGTGTATCCCCTGCCGGCTGCGCTCTCCTCAGTGGAGGCGGCCCCGTTTCTGTGTGCAGGAATTATCGGCTACCGCGCCTTGCAGCGCTGCGGCGTGCAACCCAAACAACGCCTGGGCTTGTATGGCTTCGGGGGGTCCGCCCATATTGTCATCCAGATTGCCCGGCATTGGGGCTGCGAGGTCTATGTGGTAACGCGCGGCCAGACACATCGCGCCCTCGCCACCCGGTTAGGCGCCATCTGGGTCGGGGAGATCACCGATCCTCTGCCCGAGAAACTTCATGCCGCGATTATTTTTGCTCCAGCCGGAAACTTGGTCCCCCCGGCCCTGGCAGCGCTGGACCGAGGCGGCACCCTGGCCTTAGCCGGCGTCCACATGACCCAGATTCCGCGGCTCGATTATGCCGACGCTCTTTTCTACGAGCGCGCCATTTGCAGCGTGACGGCCAATACGCGCCAGGACGGGCAGGACTTGCTCCACCTGGCCCAGAGCATACCGCTCCATACCGAGACCGAAGCATACTCCCTGGCGCAGGCGAACACCGCATTAAGGCGCATGAAAAACGGACAGCTGAATGGAGCCGCTGTCCTGCGGATATAGGCCAATCAGGACGAGCAGGGCTGCAATAACAGCGGAGACAGATTTGCTTGACACAATTCTATGGCCTCTCTACTCTCCTGGCGCAGAACTGATAAAGAATCGGGCACGGTATGGCAGACGCACGAGCAGTTTTCTTTGATTTTGGCGGCACCCTGTTTGACTATGAAACAACCGCACCGGGAGAGCGCGCCGGCTTAATCGAGCTGGCCCAGGCAGCCGGGATTACGGCAGCAGCGCAGGACATTCAACGGGCCTATCGGGCAGCGCTGAAAAACGTGTTTTACCAATACCTGCCCCGCCCGTATTATCTGCACCGCGATATGTTCCAGGACGCTTTGCAGGCCACCGCAGCCCAGTTTGGCACGACCTTCACCCAGGAACAGCTCGCCCGCTACCGGGCCGCTCAACACCAACGCCGGGAGCAGGACTTTTGCTTGCGGGCCGGGGTCGCCGAGACCTTGGGGGCGTTACGTCAGCGCGGCCTCCACCTCGGCATTGTCAGCAATGCCGACAACGACCAGTTTTCACACCTGCTGCAACTCTCTCGACTCGGCCCCTGCTTTGACTCCCTCCTCAGCAGTGAAGACGCGCAGTCCTGCAAGCCGGACTCAGCCATTTTTTCGCGCGCCCTTGCCCAAGCCGATTGTGCGCCGGGCCAGGCATATTTTGTCGGGGATTCCCTTCAGCAGGATATTGCCGGGGCCAACCGGGCGGGGATGCGCTCGGTTTTAATCTGGTCGCGGCCTGATATCGAGCCACCGCACAGCCCGACCCCTCCCCGGCATGTGATCCGCAGCATTCCCGAACTTCTGGACATCGTGTAGGTTCGGGGAGAGGGCGGAGAGATATGCTTCCGAATGAGGAGATGGTGCGATGCGCACGCTGTTGATTATTGGCGCGGTTCTTCTTATTGCAGTCGGCCTGCTGGCCTTTGCCTTCCTCAACCTCAACAGCCTGATTGCCAGCAATAAAGAGCAGATTCTGCAACAGGTCGAGCAGACCCTTGGCCGAGAGGTTGAGGTCGAGGAAATCGGCGTGACCGTGTGGGGCGGGATAGGCGCGCGTCTGACCCAGTTTCGCATTGCCGACGATCCGGCCTTTTCGGCTGACGCCTTTGTCCGGGCCGACGCCCTTCAGGTAAATGTTGCGCTGTGGCCGCTCTTGTCTCAGGAAATCCAGGTCGGCCGTTTAATCCTGCGCAACCCCCAGATTCAGCTTATCCGCGATGAGCGGGGACGCTTCAACTTCACCAGCCTGACCCACACCGCGGCGGAGAGCGCCTCACAACAGACACCGCAGGAGGGCGACGGAACAGAATCTCCTCCCCTGCTGTTCCTGGTCGCTCTCGTTGATATCCAGGGAGGAGATGTTCGCTATATGGACCGACAGACCGGGGCGGATTTTCGAGTGACCCAGCTCGACCTTCAGGCGCGCGACGTGAGTCTTGACGAGCCGGTTCGGCTCGCACTTGACGCCGCCGTTCTCTCAGACCAGCAGAACATAAACGTAGACCTGCAAGCCGGGCCAGTCGGCCAAGGGTTGGATGATGTCAACACCATTCCACTCGAAGGCCGGCTCACGATCAGTCAACTCGACCTGAACAGCCTGCAACACACCCTGCCGCATATTGCCCAGCACATTCCACCAGGGTTGGGCATTTCCGGTCCACTCAATCTGGAAACCGCGGTGTCCGGTCGTGTCGGGGCCCTGCAATTCGCCAATCTGGACCTGCAAGCGGCGCTCTTCGATTCCAGCGTACCCAACATCCAGGTCACGGGCAGCTTTGGGCCGGTTGGCGCCGAGGTCCCGGACCCGCTCGCCGAGAGCACCCTGGACGCCGCCGTGAGGCTGGGACCGCTCGCCCTTGAGCGCGTCCGCCAGTTTGGTCCGGTGGGCGAACACCTGCCCCCGGACCTCAGCCTTGAGGGCTCCATTTCCGTGACCGTCCAGGCGAGCGGCCGGCCCAACAATATGACGCTGACGAGCCAGGTCGAGGCAACCGACAGCGCCCTCCGTTTTGGCGCATTCTTTCATAAGCCGTCCGGGAGTGTCTTCGCCCTCTCGACTCAGGCGCGACTGACACCCCAGACCGCCGCCCTCCAGGAACTCACGCTCAATCTGCATCCGCTGGCCCTGACGGTCAGCGGACAGGTTGACTTTGACACCCCTCCCACCCTTGATCTGACGATAGACTCGAATCGGGCCGATTTGGCAGAATTGCACGACCTGCTGCCCCTCCTCCAGGACTATGGCCTAGCCGGCAGCTTTGAGACGCAGCTACGGATAGTCGGGCCGCTCTCAACGGAACACCTCCCCCAGCTCACGGGGACGCTGAGCCTCCAGGATGGAACCGCCACCCCCGCGCAGTTGGCCCAGCCGCTGACGGATATTCAGGCAGCCATCACCTTGACCGGTCAGGGGGCTGAGCTGACCAAGACAACGGCGCGCATCGGACAATCAGCGCTTGAGCTTGAGGCCCGGATTGAACAATTTCAACCACTGAAAGCCGCCTATGAGCTGCGCGCGCCCACACTCAGACTGGCAGACCTTCAGCCCGGAGCCGCGGAGGACCGGCTCGAAGCGGTGTCCGCTACGGGCCGGGTCTGGCGGCAAGGTGGAGACCTCGGCCATGCAGGTCAACTGTCATCCAAACAGGGCCGCGTTGCCCAGATAAACTATACCGACTTGCAGCTTGACTCCTCAGTCGCCAACCAGGTCGCCACGATCGACAGTTTCAAGCTGTCCGCCTTTGAGGGCCGGCTTGACGGAAGCGGGCAGTATGATTTTGGAGCGGAGCCCCCGCGCATGGCTGTCACCGCTCAGATAGAGGCCGTCAATCTCACGGAATTCTTTCGCTCAGGACTTGCTCTCACAGACCCCCCAGTCCAGGGCACGGCCTCGCTCGACTTCACCGTCTCAGGAAACGGGCACTCCTGGGACGCCCTCAAGCCAACCCTGGGCGGGCAGGGAAAGGCCGAAATTAGGGATGGAGCGCTACGAGAGTTCAATCTGGCCGAAGGCGTCCTGTCTGGCCTGACCGGTATTCCGGGCTTATCGCTCGTCCTGCCGCAACAGCTCCGGGATAAATATCCAGAAGTTTTCGCCTCTCCCCACACCGAGTTTGAGGAATGCACAAGTCAGTTCTCGCTCGGCCAGGGAAAAATCAAGCTCGACCGCCTCCGCATTGCCGCGCGTGACTTTCGGACACAGGCGAAAGGCTGGATGGATTTTGAACAGCAGGTTGATGCGACCGCTTCGCTGACGCTTTCTCAAGCCCTCTCGTCCGACCTCATGCGAGCGACCAAAGAGCTGAGATATATTGCCAATGCCGAGGAGCGCGTGGAAATTCCGTTCGCCCTTGCCGGCGTTTTCCCCGCGGTTCGCCCGGCCCTGGACGCTCAGCAGCTCGGCGCCCTTATCCAGCGGGCGGCCACGAGAGCTTTGCAGGACGTAGTCCAGGAAAAAGTCCTGGACCGGCTGCTCCCTACAAAAAAGAAGCAGCAGGACCGCGCCTCGCAGCAGGCGGACGGCTCCGACCGTACGGCATCCGAACAGCCAGACACGGCCCCCAGCCTGGAAGAACAATTGCTTCAAAAAGGACTGGACGCCTTGTTTGGCCGATAATCTCAGGACAATGCGGAGAAGAACCATGAGCAGCCTCGCCTCATCAGCCCAGCCGTCCCTCAGCCAGCGTTTAAGCGCAGCAGATGCAGCCTTTTTATATTATGAAAAGCCTAACGAACCGCTGCACGTGGGCTCATGCTTTGTCTACGACGGCGATATTGCCAAAGCAGAATTGGTCCAGGTCCTTCAGGAGCGCCTCCACCTGCTGCCCCGCTATCGCCAAAAGGTCATGTTTCCACCTTTGCGGGTCGCCCACCCCACCTGGCAGGATGATCCTGGGTTCGACATCCAGCAGCACATCGAAGAGGTGGACCTGCCCGCGCCCGGAGACGACCGGGTCTTGTCTGAATTTGGGGGCAAGCTCTACGCGCCGCCACTCGACCGCAGCCGTCCCCTGTGGAAGATGAGCATTCTGCGCGGCCGGCCGGATGGGACGACGCCCATTATCTGGAAAGTCCATCATGCCATGGTCGATGGCGTGTCCGGGGTTGACCTGATGACGGTCACGCATGACCGCTCACCGCAATCCTCTGCGCCCTTGTCTCCTCCCCAGCCCTGGCAGCCCCAGCCCCTGCCCGATATTGCCAGCCAACTGCAAGATGCCATGAACGACCGACTGACCGAGACCATCCGAAGCTGGACCGATGGCACCCAATGGCTCCGGCCGGCACAGGCGGCCCAGGTTCTCCAGAAGTCCTCACAGGCGCTGTTCTCCTTCATGCAAACGCTGCCGAACCTGGCCCAGCCCATACCGAGTACGCCGTTTAATAAGCCCTTGTCATCAACCCGGCAGTTTGTCTGGGCCGATTTTCCTTTCGCGGATATCCGTGCGACCCGAGCGAGGTTGGGGGGCACAGTCAATGATGTCGTACTGACCATCATCGCCGGCGGGCTCGGGAAGTATCTGCGCGCCCAGCAGTACTCCACCGCCAAGAGAGTGCTGCGAACCATGTGTCCGGTCAGTATGCGGCAGGAAGATGAGCAGGGCAGCTTGGGCAATCGGGTTTCCATGCTGCTCGCCCCGCTCTTCATCGATGAACAGGACCCGCTCAAACGCTACGCCGCGCAGCGGGCGGCTGTCGATCAGCTCAAAAAACAGAATCAGGCCGGTTTCTTGTATGATCTCCTGAATCGTTTTGGTTGGGTCCCGCCGGTGTGGCAAATCATCGCCGGACAACTGCCGGCGGCAAATCTGCTTTTGAACACCGTGACAACCAACGTCCCAGGTCCGCAAACCCCCCTTTACCTCGCCGGCCACGAGCTGCTCGCCCTGCGGCCGATTGGCCTGTTGTCGGCAGGAATCGGGCTCTTCAATGCCATTGTCAGCTATAATCAGACCCTTGTTATCGGCGGAACGGTTGACCCCGGCCTCGTATCCGCTCCGTGGTCATACGCCGCCTGCCTGCGGGACTCTTTTGATGAACTGCTGGCCGCGGCGAAGTGAAAAGATCAGGGGGTGGGAGTTGGGGATGGGGAGCAATGCAGGCTGGGAAGCGACCGACCTTTTTTGTCCTGAGACAAAGTGATATGGCAGCGGTATCATACTGTGTGGAGGGAGAGAGCGAATGCTGAAGTATTGTGTACGGGCCGGCCTTTTTTCACTGCTCCTGACCGGCCTCTGCTTTTCTTCGAGCGCGTTGGCCGATGAGGACCTGGATGCGCTCAAATCGGCTTTCACTACGCAAATTGAAGCGCTCAACAATCGAGAGCTGGCCGCCGCAGTCGCGACTGTTCATGACGATGTTGTTCTGTATGGCATTTTCTCCCCGTTTCCGGTCCAGGGCAGGGCTGATTTTCAAAAAGCCGTTCAGGCATATTTTGGCCAGTATGAAGAAGCCGAACTCTCCCCGGTCACACCCCAGTTCCGTATTGTCGGGACCACCGCGCTGGCTTGGGGCCATTACCAGCTTGCCGCGATACCTCAGGGCGGAAAGATGACCTATGCGCATGGACGCTATATCTTCACCTATACCAAGATCGACGGGAAATGGGTCATCCTCGGCATGGACTACTCTCCCCTGGAGTCGTATAAATTCGCTCCATAGCTCTGAGCACTGAAAGCCTCCTGTCACCCGCTTGTCTGTCCGGTGACATCGAAGCGACCCTTCCAGACCTGATAGAAACCGTCTGCTACACGTCTATACTGGCCGGTTCTGATGCTGGCAATGTCGTACTCCGGCAGATACCGAACGGCGATGCAGGTTCCCCCGTACTCGTGGCTATACCCTGCGAAACTGAAATCCAGGTTGTCAAAACTGTACTGCTTGCGATGGTCAGGGAGGTCATTCATGTCAACCGGGACGATATGCAGGAAGAATGGCGGGCCAATGTCATCGTCGCTGCATTCGTCCCTGACGTAAATCAGTCTGTTCCGATTCTCGTCCTGGTACACGTCGAAGTTGGAGCGGATGACGGGCTGGGTGTTCTCAATCAGCCTGTTAATCCCATACTTCGTCAGAATGTAGGCGACTTGATTACCGAGATAAGTCAGAAGAAAGAAAAACGCCACACCGAGAATCGCGGCGGTGGCGTATATTAAAACGGATTTGAACAACTGGAAACATCGAGGGATCAAGCCTGTCCGACATACCCTCCCGCAGTCCGCACCGCGGCTGTGCTGCCGCCCCGTCATGGCCCAACCTGTTTCCGAAAAACGGCGACAAAACTCGACCCGAACAGACTCACCAACGGTCCGTCGGCGCGACGAAGGCGGAGACGCAACGGCGGGAAAATCGCAAACATCCGGTCAAGCGCGAGTCCCACCCGTTCGCCCGCGGTTTGTATCCCAGCCGGGGAATGACGCACCGACGCCGCGAACGAAGCCCGGCCACGCAGGCGGTCCAGGATGCGAGAGGCCGGGTGGGCAATCCGGTGGACCAGCGCCCCACGGTTGCCCCAGACGATCACCAGCCGCCCGCCAAGGCGAAGCACGCGCGCCACCTCGTGCAGCATGCCTCCGACAGCCTCCAGCTCGTACTCCTGCGCGAACTCGACGTTCAACACGACATCTGCTATGCCATCCGCCAGCGGCAGGGTGAACGCGTCGCCCCGGATCGCCTCGATCCCGTTCCGCTTGGCCTGCCTGCACGCGGCCGCGTTGAAGTCCAGGCCGATGACGCGGTGACCGGCCTTGGCCAGCGGCAGGGTGACCAGCCCGCCGCCGCACGCCAGGTCCAGTATCGTGCCCGGCTCATCGCCGACGGCCTCCAGCACCAGGGCGCGTTCCCGGAAGAAAGAGTACTCGGAAAGATACCCGGAGGCCTTGGGGCTGGCAGCACCAAAATCAGCCCGAAGCCCGTCATAGATCTCGTCCTTCCTGATGTCCGCGCGTGTCATGGCTGCCTGTCAGGGGGTGTGTCAGGTGGTTCTGACGGATGGGACCTTGTCCACGGAATCCACCGGCGTAGTCTGTTCCACGCGCCGTCGATGACCCAAGCAATTGGCAGCGCCGCCGCGACCGACAAGGGTGTCACCCATCCGATGTTGTATCGGGGAACGTTGACGGATACGAGCGCGTGGATTGCCAGGAGGACGATCGGGCAGAACGTCAACGCCAGCAGAACTGTCCGGTTTTGCCGCGTACCTCGTACGAGACTGACGAAGATCGCCACCAACAGGATCATGCCCCAAATCGGTGTAATGCCATACAACCATGCGCTCGGCCTGAACTTGTTCAGGCCTCTCCACGCCAGGGGCGCGCTGACGACCAAGTGTTTCGGAAGATCGGACCATACATGCGCCGCCAGGATGCCGCGTTGATCTCTCAGCGCCACGCCCGCCAACAATTCCGGTCCAGTTCTTTGTGTTTCAAAATGTTCCGGGTGGAAATAGATCAAGGGCGCGACGGTTTCGGACCCGAACAACTCGGTCGCCAGAATACGCCCCTGGCTAAAACTCCAAACCAACCAGGCGGCGGTCCACTGCTCCCAGGTCATGGCGTTGAAATTGATCCGTTGGACGAGGATTACCGGGGCATAAGTTTCCGTGAGTCCCACAAAACCTCTGGCCATGTAGTTACGGACGATCCAAGGCGTCACCACTAACGAAGCGCTGATCAGAATACACGCTGCGGCAACAGCGATTTCGCGCCGCCGCGATCGCCCCTGAAACATCATATGGGCGAGCGCCGTGCATGGCAGGATCGTCAGCAGGTACTCGTAAGGGGGCCGCGTGAGGATCAAGCCACCAAGCATGACCCCGCAGCCGACCGCCACGGCTACTGTTCGCCCCTTCCGCTCCCTCCTCAGCGCCAGCCAGGCAAGGCAAACGTTGACGCCGGCGAAAAGCGGGATGACCAGACTCTCGGTGCGAAACTGTGTGTTGTAAAACGCATAGTCATCCACCACCAGCGCAACAAACGCACTGAGATGGGCAATCATGAAACGCCCAGACGCAAGCCAGCCCGCCAGCCAGGCAAGTCCTATGCCGACGGCTCCCAGGACCGCCTGCGCGTAAAGCGCGAGATTGTCTGAGGAGCGGCAGATGGCTTCCTTTTCAAGGCCGGTGGCTTGTCGGTTTTCGTCCGCGCATTCCAGGAAATTGGCAAAGGCTGGGCTCATATGCATTAACGTACTCAGCCATAAGGGGTAAAGTGGAGCGATCTCCACGGGTTGTGTCGAGGCGAAGTACGATCCGTGAAAGATAGATACGGCGTCATTGATGTAATAGTACTGGCTACTATAAGCCTCGGCTGGTAAACCCGTATAGTGCACGCTAACGGCGGTATAGACATGTCCGCTCAGCAGGGATGCGAATACCAAAATGTGGAAGAGTACCTTCCAATTCATTCGCCTGCTTACCCGAGAGCCTCGACGATCCGTAACAGTCATGTCTCGTTTTTCTCGATTTCCGCTTGTCATTGCCGCTATTCGTGGAATGCGCATTCAATAGTCCGCCAGATACCGGCACAATCGGGGACCGAGACTGTCGGTCACGAAGCGCGGAAGCGCGCGCCACAGCTTCTGCGCCGGCGCGTAGCGGCGATAGAGATCGTCCGGCTTGTCGGAGAGCCATAAGACGGGGATGGGAACAGCGCCAAATCCCCGTTTGAACCGGCAGGTCCCGCCGCCGACCGAGGAGCGTCCGAAATCGACGACGTCCGCGCCCTCGCTCAGGGCTTGTTCTATCAGCCCCCAGAAGAGCAGGTCGCCGGGGCAGTCGGCGCTCGGTAGCGACCCCAACCAGGGCACCCAGGCAAGCCGACCGTCGCGAAACCAGAGCAGACTCGCCAGTGCTTCGCCGCCGGTGTTCCGAACCACCAGTATCCGAGCGCCGATCTCGCCGATCAGGGCATCAAACAGCGCCGCCGGCATGAGCGGCACCCCGTGCCGGACGAGGGTGGCGGACAGCAGGCCGCGGAACGCCTTCAGCGCGGCCGGCCCGGTCTCTTCGGCGACCCCGAGCCCGGCTTTTCGCGCCCGCCGGACCGCTTTCCGCTTTACCCCTTTCAGCGCCTGTTCCCAAACGGCATCCCGATCATGACCGAACGCGGCGAGGTCAAGCCTGAGAACCACGGGTGCGCCGGGCGACGGTTCTCCTTGCGGCGCTGTCAGCGCCCGGATGTTGAACGAACGACCCGCCATCTCCCGCGCAAGCCCTCGCGCTGCCGCGGCGTTCAGGTCGGCATAGTTGAGGCCCGGCAGATAGGCGAACGTCGGCGCGCCGAACAGCGACGGCACGACGGCAAACCGGTCTTTCTGCTGCCAGTGATATACATCGCAGTGCACAGACCGCCAAGCTGCGACGAAGCCTGGACTGTGTCCCGAAATCAGGCGGCCATTCACCCGCATGGACCCGTCCTGGTCAGCCGTTCGTGACAGTGTGACAAAGTGCACCATTCGTAGCCCCGTGCCCGCAGGCGGTCGCCCAGCGCCGTCAAGTCGTCGCATCCGCGCTGCCGACTCCGTGCCAGCGCGTGAGCGCCCTTCAGCCACAGCGGCAGGGGCGACTTCCCAATCCGACCGTCCGGGACCAAGTCCACCATGTGCATGTCGTAGACCAGCAGCGCCGGCAGCGACGCCGTGCGATCGAGCGCCGACTCAACGAATCGTCCCATCAGTTGCCGGTAGGAATGCGTGAACGGAATGCCCAGGGCGCGCCAGCTTGCGACTGGAAACTCCGCAAGCGCGTCGTCAATCACGAACCAGTCACCTTGGCGAAACACCCGACCCGGATGGTTGCCGAGGCCGATGCCCGGCAGGATCGAAGAATCCCATGCGAAGCCTTCCGCCACCACCGCCTGAAAGAGTTCTTCCGTCAGCCGGTAGGTGTGCGCCCGGTATCCGCGCGGCCGGGTACCCACAAACCTCTCGAAGGCGGCGATGCTCGCCTGAAGGCTCTCAGCCGTATCGCCCGGCTCTCGATGGTCGTAGCAATGGAGTTGCAAGTCGGCACCGGCCTCGACAAGGCCGGCGCACAGGTCCGGCCGCTCGGCAAACAGTCGCCCTTCCACAAACGCGGTCAACGGCAGGCGGGCATCCCGAACGGCGTCAAGCAGAGCGGGCAGCCGGTTCAATGCGTCAGCCCGAACCCCGTTGTAGTCGTACTCCACGTCGATAGACAGAACGGCGGCCTTTCTCGGCAGACGCCGGCTCGCGACCAGGTGGGCCGCTGGATCGAAGATCATTTGAGAGCATCTCCCAATCTTGGATGAAGCGACTCTTTCGGAACCGTCGTGACGTCGATCGCGAGAAAATTGAGGACGAGAATGAACCCGAGAATGACGGGTAAGGCCGCCAGCATGACCGTGCCCGCGCTCGCGGAGAGACCGGCGGCGGCCAGGGCAGCCCATTGCCAAGTTCCGAAGACGAGGCCGAAAAGCAACAAGGGAACGCCAGTTATCAGATAGATCGATCCCATAGAAAAGTCGCGCAGAAAGTAATTATAAATCACGCGGCGCAGGAATCTCACCACATTGAGCCAGAAGAACGGCACAATCTCGCGAATCGGCGACAGTCCGCTCCGTTCGTCGCCATAGATTGCGCGCATGGGAATATCCATGACAACGGCACGGAGCAGGCCAAGCTCGCAAAGCATGTCCGTCTCGAAGAAGTAGCGCGGCTGCATTTTCTTCAGCGGCAGTTCGTCGAAAACCGCGCCACTGATAGCAATATAGCCGTTCGTCGGGTCAAATACGTTCCAGTACCCACTCGCCAGCTTAGTCAGAAAAGAGAGCATTCCGTTGCCAATAAGGCGGCCATAGGGCATGTCCTTGACGAGTTGATAGGCGTGGAAGCGGTTGCCCTTGGTATAGTCGGCCCGCCCCGCCGCGATGGGCGACACGAACCGCTCCATCAGTTCGGGTGCCATCTGTCCGTCGCCATCAACCTTGACCAGGATGTCGGCACCGGCCTCGCGCGCGTAGGCCATCCCCTTGAGAACCGCCCCCCCGACTCCGGTGTTCTCGTCCTGGTAGAGCACCCTGATTCGAGGGTCCGTCACCGTGGCTTCGACGTGCCTGCCAGTGCCCTGTGGACAAGCATCGTCGACGACGACAATCTGTGCGACTTCAGGACCGAGTCGGGCAAGCACGTCCTCGATATGGTCGAGACAGCGATAACACGGAACAACTACCGCGATTTTTTCGGGGGGGATAGTCACTATAGGCTACTCATAGCACCTTGGGTTCGATTTCGATTCGATTAGCGATCGGGCTCGCCACCGTGACGATCAGCCAGAACAGGCCGGCCTCGGCTATTAAGGCGAAACGGACCGCCAAGGCGACCAGGGCCGCGGTTCCGGCCGGCGCGCCGAGCCACGCGACGAGGCCGGTGAAACCCGCTTCCAACAGGCCGATGCCGCCGACGGACTGCACCGGAAGCGCCGCGACCAAGTTGCTGCCGGCCGTAGCGAAGCCGAGTTCTGCCACGGCGAGGTCCAGGCCGGCCGCTTGGCAGAGGCTCCAATAGGCGGCGATGACGGCTGTCCATATCAGCACGGTCGGAACGATGCAGCGCAGCATGACACGGCGCTGGCGGACATCTTCGAGCCAACGGCGCGCCTGATGCAGATGACGCATCAAACGCCGCCGGCCGCGCGGACGCCCGGTACGGAGCAGAATCCCGGCGGCGAGACGCAACCAGATGGGCAGCGTCATTAGTCCAATCAGCGCCAGTAGACAGACCGCGCCGGCCAAGGCGAAGAACGCGAATGGCCGATCCTCGTGCAGACCGAGGGTAGCCGGTAGCGTCACGAGCAGACAGGCCGCGACGACCGCCAGGTCAAGCAGGCGCTGCATCACCGCGCAAGCGGTCGCGGTGGCGACGTTCCAGCCATACGCGCGCTGCATGGCGACGACCCAGGCCACTTCTCCCAGACGCATGGGAAGCGCGATCAACCAGACCCCGTGCCAAGCGGTGACGCGCATGGCGGTGAGAAACCCGCCGCGCCAGCCGGCGATCAGGTGCGTGCGAAAGGCTCCGAACAGGCTCTCGACCATAAACAGCGCCACGCCCACCCCAACGAGGGTCAGTGAGATTCCGTCGAATGCGGCGGCCAGCGAACTCGCGTCCAGTTGCGCCACAACGAGGCCGAACAGCGCCAGACTGACGGCGCCGGCAACGGCCCAGGTCAGGCGGCCGGCGCGGAGCGCCAACTTTGCCGGTTTGCGGAATCCTCGGGTACAGTTCGTTTCATGTGTCGTCAGCGTCTTTTTCGCAGTCATTTTTAACGTTGCCGGATGTTGCCCGGGAGTTCGGAATTTACGCCTGCGCGCTCGAAAGCGGCGTGAGTTTATCACTTGGGAGCTTGAAGCTCAAATCATACGGCGAGCGACACGACATCCCGCTACGCCGAAGCTGACATGAGACTCAGAGCAGCGCGCAAGGAATTGTTACCCAGGTGACAGAAATCCTACATAGTCCACAAGAAAGACAGGCTTCCGTCACATAGGTGACAGATGTTTTCTTTGCACTCCGCGCCGGACAGCCTATCGTGAGGAAAGTTCAAGTAAGCACAGTCATACTCTCAGTCTGAGGAGGTCGCCATGTCAGTATTCAGTGAGGTTTCAAACTATTGGATGGAAGGGGCGGTCCGGTCGCTCGAAGGCTGGCGGCGGGGTTTCATGGATGAGTATCCGGTTGATGAAGACCCGGCGCCGACCACGCCTTATACAGTGGTCTACGAAGGCGGCAAGGTCCGCCTGCGACACTATCCGGCCCAAGGCCAACGGCTGCGCACGCCGCTACTCCTGGTCTATTCGCTGGTGAAACGCCCGTTCATCCTTGATCTGCTGCCGGGTCGGAGCGTGGTCGAAACGCTGACCAAACACGGTGTAGAGGTGTATTTCATAGACTGGATTCCGCCGACGCGAGCGGATAGCTGGCGCGGCTTTGACGCCTATGTGAATGGCGATGTCGGCAACGCGGTCCGCGCGATTCAAGAACGGGACGGGAGCGACCAGGTCTCCCTCCTCGGCTACTGCTTTGGCGGGCTCCTGACCACGCTGTATACGGCCCTCTTTCCGCAGCAGGTCAAAAATCTGATTGATTTTACCCTGCCCCTCGACATGAGCGCACAGGAGCTGCCCAGCCAGCAACTGATGAGCAAAATCTCGCCGCAGACCATTGATCTTGTCACCAGTGTGTATGGCAACTGTCCGGCGTGGTTCATGAAGGCCAACTTCGACGCTATGGCGCCCGTCCACCACGCCCTGGACAAATATGTCGGCCTGTATCGGAGTAAAGACCAAAAGGGCTATGCGGAGATGTTCGAGCTCTTTGAGCGCTGGATGAACAGCGATGTCCCGATGGCCGGTCAAATTTTTAAGGAAATGGCCGGCGATGTCTCACGCCAGAACCTGATTATGAAAAACCAGATGCCGGTCGGGTCGCGTCGGGCCAATCTCAAAGACATCACCTGCCCCGTCCTCAACGTCATTGGTGAACATGATGATATTGTCCATCCCCAATCCAGCCTGCCGTTAGAAGACCTGGTTGGCAGCCCGGATGCCGGCACTATTGTGTTCCCGACCGGTCATATCGGCGCGGCTGTCAGTTCGGGCGCTCAGAAAAAACTCTGGCCCCAGGTCGTCTCCTGGCTGCGAGAACGGGATGAAGTGGCCGGACATTGAACAGGCACAGCGTTTCCAGAGCGACGCAGGGGGAGGTCGACTCCCCCTGCCCCCTTTCGGCACTGTCTCCTCTCGTATCCTCTCCCTCCAGTCTCTTGCCATTTTTTCTTGTATTTATCTCCGACTCGGTGCTAAGGAATTCCTGAGAACATTCTCATATTGAGGAGGGAAACTTATGGCACAGGTAAAAGCCTCACACCAAGCCAATGCGGACGCCTACCCAGGCGAAGGTCTCGTGGAGGAAGAGCAGACCATAACGGAGCGCCTCTCCGAACCGAGAAAGCGCCTGGATGAGAGCCTGCTGAACGAGCCGGTCAGCCTGCTTCCGTATGTCCCGCCGGTGATTGTTGCTCCGCATACAACGGTTTCAGACGCCATTGCCCAGATGCGCGAGAATAAAATTGGCTGCGTGCTCGTTCGACACGAGCAGACCATTATTGGGATCTTCACAGAACGGGATCTGTTGAACCGCGTGATTGGGCCTCAACTGGACCTGAATCAGACCCAGGTTGAGAGTGTGATGACGTCCGACCCGGAAACTCTCGTCGTTGATGCGCCCATTGCCTTCGCCCTCAACCTCATGGGAGAGGGCGCATTTCGGCGGCTCCCGATTGTCGATGACAGCGGACAACCGGTCGGCATGTTATCCGTGAAGCACATCGTCCAATATCTCGCCGAATTCTTTTCCGAGGAAGTCCTGACCCTCCCGCCGCGGCCCAACCTGCTGCATCCGGGCCAGCGAGAGGGAGCCTGACCGAGGCAGGCAGCCGGGCTTCACTCGCCAAGCTCCACGGCCCGCGGCTGCCCCTCTTCGCTCCTGCATACCGCATGATGCGTGGCAGATTTTTCTTTACTTGCCTAGAGGTATTCGTCTATAGGGGAGAGGAATTCAGACCCGGTCTGACGAAAGAAGGGGCAGGCTGGAGACAATGGGCAGGACGAGCAAAGACAGCAAGACGAGCAGCATGGGCGTGGCGAGAAAACCGCGAGCCGCGCTGGAGCAGGAAATAGCGACCCTGCGCAACCGGGTGGCACAGCTCGAAGCGATTGAAACCGCACACCAACAGACAGAGGCCGCCTTACGCGAGAGTGAAGCGCGCCAACGGGTCATTAACGAATCGGCCTTTGATTATGCGTTTTCCTTTCGCGTCACTGACCAGGACCGCCTCATCCTGGACTGGTTGACTGAGAGTTTTACCCGGATCACCGGGTATGCCACCGAGGCACTTATAGGCAAACCCAATCCGCTCCAACAGTATATTCATCCAGATGACTTAGCGCAGGTGACACAGACCCTTCAGTCCCTGCCATCCGAGCAGACAACCGAATATGAATTTCGTATCGTCACGCAAGACGGCAGCATTAAGTGGCTCCGCTCGCGGGCGCGGGCGCGCGTCAGGCCGGATGGCCAGCCGGTCCGTATTGATGGCGCAACCCTGGACATTACGGAGCGCAAACATATCGAAGAAACGCTCCAGCAAACGGAAGAACGTCTGTCGCTATTCCTCCACCACCTGCCCGGCATCGCCTTTATCAAAGACCTGGAGGGGCACTATTTGTATGCGAATGAGACCTTGGTGAATCTGTGGAAGACCCTGTTCCCGGATAAGGGCCTCACCTGGCTCGGCCAGACTGACTTCGAGATTTTACCGCCGGATGTGGCGGAACAGGTCCGAAAAAACGACCAGCGCGTCCTCTCCGGCGGACAGGGCGAACAACTCACAGAGACGATCCCCTCCCCTGACGGTCCGCGGGAATGGCTGGTCAGCAAATTCCCTATCGTTGACCCCTGGGGCATCCCGGTCATGTTAGGCGGGATTGGCATCGCCGTCACGAAACGGCCCTGATCTGTTCATATGAGAGTATGACCCAGAACGTGAGGACAAGCCCCTGTCTCTACTCCGCTTCTTTCTTTAACGCTTCCAACTCCTGTTCCAGTTTCCGTACCCTGCGCAGCAACTCCGGCAGCTTGGGCAGGGCCGCGGAGGTTCGTCGCCAGGAAAGGACGTTCACCGCGGGGTAGCCACCGATAACGCTATTGGCCGGGACGTCGTTGGGAATGCCGCTCTGGGCCACGACCATGCTGTTCTTGCCGACTGTCAGATGACCGGCCACACCAACCTGGCCGCCGAGTTGGACCCGCTCCTCCAGCGTCGTACTGCCGGCCAGGCCAGCCTGAGCACAGATAAACGCGTACTCGCCAACATCCGAGCCGTGACCGATTTGCACCAGATTGTCGATCTTGGTTCCTTTCCGCACTCGCGTTGTTCCCACGGTGGCCCGATCAACAGTCGTGTTTGCGCCCAGCTCGACTTCGTCCTGCAACTCGACGCTACCGGCCTGCGGCTTGGGCATAATCGACCCGTCAGGCAGTGGGACGTAGCCAAATCCGTCTCCACCAACGACAACCCCGCTCTGCAAGACCACACGATTGCCGATCATAACGCGCTCACGCACAATCGCCCCGGCATGGGCCGTAAAGTGATGGCCAATGCGCGCCTCGGGATAAATCACCACATGGGCGAAGATACGCGCATACTCACCGATCACGGCGTCATCGCCAATCACCGCGTAGGGGCCAATGAAGGCATGCGCGCCAATGCGGGCAGAGGAAGAGACAACAGCCGTGGGATGGACCCCCTCAGGCGGCTCATACCGCGGATACAGCCAGCCCAGCACCTGGGCGACAGCAAAGTCGGGATTGTCGGTGCGCAGCGAGGGCAGTGAGACGGCTGGAGCGTCGGCTGGCAAAATAACGGCCGCGGCCCGGGTCGTCGGTAATTGCGCAAAATATTTTTTATTGCTGACAAAGGTGAGGTCGTGGGGGCCGGCCTCGTCTATCGGCTTGAGGTCGGTAATCACCGGGTTGGCATTCCCTCGCAGCTCACACTGGAGGCGTTCGGCAATCTCGGACAGCTTCATAGGCATCATCTCCCGTTTTTGCGCGGATCAGACTCTTCCATTCGTCGCCGTGCCATATGTAGCAAAGACGCGGGAAAACGCCTATGCGGCGCTGCTCGCTCCGCCCCCGGGCGCTCTCATATACCGACCCGCCTTTTGGACGACTCCGGCGGCGCGCTTTACTTGCGGCAGACGGTCCGTTGTGGTAGGAGAGGCGGGCAAGAAATCAACAGACCTGCGTCAGGTCAGGACAGGCCCCATCCGTCGGAGCGGACGTGTCGGGCCGTCACACGCCGCACGAAAATCCAAACACCACAGGGTTAGTAAAAGAGACGATATGGAAATTTTGAGGCTTGGACTTCCCAAAGGAAGTCTGGAGGCAACAACGATTGAACTCTTCAAAAAGTCCGGTTGGAAAGTATCGACCAGCTCGCGTAGCTATTTCCCCAGTATTGACGACCCAAGCTTGCGCTGCGCGCTGGTCCGGGCCCAGGAAATGGCGCGCTATGTCGAGTCCGGCACCCTGGATGCCGGCATCACCGGTAAAGACTGGATCATGGAAAACAACGCGGACGTCGAACCCATTATCGACCTGGTGTATTCCAAAGCCAGCTTTCAGCCGACACGTTGGGTGCTCGCCATTCCGCAGGATTCGCCCATCCGGGACCTCAACGATCTGAACGGGAAAAGAATTGCAACCGAACTGGTGCGTTATACCCAGCGCTATTTTGACGAACAGGGCATCCGGGTCGATGTCGAATTTTCCTGGGGAGCAACCGAGGCCAAGGCCGCCGATGGTCTGGTTGACGCCATTGTCGAAGTAACGGAATCGGGCTCAACCATTCGGGCCCACGGGCTCAAGATCATTCATGAGCTGTTTCGCTCCAACCCGCAGCTCATTGCCAATAAACGGGCCATGCAGGATGCGAAAAAGCGAGAGAAAATCAATCAGATTGCCCTGTTGCTGAAAGGCGCGCTGAGCGCAGAAGCAAAAGTCGGCCTCAAGATGAACGTGCCCAAGGAGCATCTTGACCGCATTGTCAAAATGCTGCCGAGCCTGACCGCCCCGACCGTCTCGCCCCTGTATGAGTCTGAGTGGTTCGCCGTGGAAAGCGTGATTGACGAAGGGATTGTGCGTGAGCTGATTCCCCAGCTCATTCAGAATGGAGCGGTCGGCATTATCGAGTATCCGCTCAACAAAATTATTTAGCGGCTCCCGTCAGAGGTTTCGCGCCTGTCTGATACGTTCGTAGGCGAGCGTGATCTCTTTCATGCGCTCTTCGGCGAAACGCAGAATCTCCTCGGACAGTTCTGGTGGTAGGCCATCCGGGTGGAAGTCCTTCACTCGGTTTCGGTAGGCCCGCTTTATTTCGGCGTCAGAGGCACCGGGACTGACTTTAAGCACTTTATAGGCGTCTTCAAGACTCGACGAGCTTGAGGCTCCCTCGCTCGACGAGCTTGAGGCTCCCTCAGTCTTAGAACGAATCACTGCTTCAATTTCATCGAGTTGTTCACGGGAGACTCCGACTTCTGAGGCAATGTCCCACACGACTCTCCGTTTTATGTTACTTCCTAGGCCATCGGCATACACCAACCACATGAGAAACAAGACGAAGACCTGGAGCATTTCTGGGGGGCATGTGAGGGAAAGCCGCTGCAGGGCATCGTCAAGCCGGAAGTCTGGAGTCTTCCCTTCTCTGAAGAGATTTTGCGCAAGCTTACGTTGCTCCGAATTGAGTTCCATCTCGTCCATCAGTTGCGTGACAAAACGGACCTCTCCGACAGAGACACGTCCATCCGCCTTTGCCACGTATCCCATCGTTGCAAACAGGGCATGACGAAACACTGCTTTGATGTGTCCCTCAGGCTTCGTAGCGTTTTCAGCAGAGATTCTTTCGAGCACCCATATAGCGACCAATATCGCTGGCAACCATAGCATTTCCAAATCTCCCGAAGCGTCACGACAAAAATAGGGCAGATAGACTGCTCCGCCCCTATTTTTATCCTTGTCTTTTTGTGAGGGGGAACTCCAGTGCGTGGATCAGGTCGCGGATAGATCAACTTCGACCCCGATTGAGGTCAGGAAGGGCTCTTTTTCCCTGGTCGGCATAATATCGGCCAACCTTTTCGTCACGCCTGACTCTCCCTGTTGAACAGGGTACTCGCTTGGCCTTTCAGTTCTCCAACGTCATGGGTCAGCGTCAGCAATGTGGCATTGATGGTGTCGAATTTACGGTCTATCGCTTCAAATTTGCGGTCCATATCCCCGAGCTTTTTCTCCATTTTGGAGTCCAGTTGCCACCACACAGTCGCCAGAGCGCCAAGGTTGATGATAAGCGGTGCCGCGGTCGCCCACGCTATGTCCATAGTCGCCCTACCTTTTCAGAGCCTCGATCTCAACATTGGCTGCGTCCTATGCCGCCGACTCTTCGAGTTCGACGCCGATTGAGGTCAGGAAAGGCTCTTTCTCCCTGGTCGGCATAATATAGATGCCTTCCCAGCCACATACTTCCTCGCACAGTTTACAGCCCACACAGGTTTTCTCTTCGACCTGCACCCGACCGAGGTATTGCGGGCCGTTGTCGGCCGCGGGCGAGATACAGTCAAAAGGACAGACGTCAATACACACCCCGCAGCCGTTGCAGTTATCCTGGTGGACAACGGCTATCGGGCGGTCAACCCGCTTCAGCACCTGCGTCAGATTGCCATACGTGTCGAGGATGGCGTCATCGGGACAGATGACCCCACACGCGCCGCAGTCGATGCACATTGTCGGTTCAATCAGATAGGCTTTTTTGGGATCGCCACTGATGGCTTTGGTTGGACAGCGTTGTTCACACGCGCTGCACCCGGTGCAGTTCTCGGCGATGATAGTAAACGGCATGCAGTCCGCCTCCCTATTTCTGCATCTCCCGCAGGATCTCGTCGGCGCGGCCTTCTTCGATCAGCTGGTCATTTTTACGCGCTTCGCGGAACGCCAGCCAAGTAAAGTAGAAGATGAGAAACATCAAGCCCACGATGGGGATGTTATCGGGCTTCAGAATGATTTCTAAAAACTGATCCCAGCCGGTCTTGTGTATCATGAGGTAAGAGAAATATCGAGTCCGCGGGGCGTTGTCAATATCGAAGCGAGTCGGCTGTGATCCGGCTCTTCACAGCCGACGACCCGGGCCGCCGGGCGTGCTGTTCCGCCTGCAATTCCAAGCCTTCAGCGTAGCCGCCCTCCCCTTGCGGTCGCCCTCCTTTCCGGTATAAAGAGGGACGATTCTTCACAACACAAGGGGCTAAGAAATCTTATGATGCAATGGCTTCCGGAGGATGTATCCCCATACGGGGGAAGCATTGATGCGCTCTTCTACTTTATCTATTACATTACCGCGGCCGCCTTTATCCTGGTCACGGCGTTGATGATTATCTTCCTCTACCAGTATCGACGGGACGACAGCCGGCGCGCCGTCTACACGCATGGCCACACCGGCCTGGAACTCGTCTGGACTATTATTCCCGCCCTGGTCTTTATTGGTCTCGGACTTGCCAGCAAGAGCATCTGGGAAGAGGTCAAGCTCAACGTGCCGGAAACGGACGTCGAAATCCGCGTCACCGGAAAACAGTTCAACTGGGAGGTGCTCTATCCGGGGCCTGACAAAGAATTTGAAACCGACGACGACTATCAGGTTGACAATGACATCCATGTCCCGGTCGGCAAGCCGGTGCGCGTCTTTTTGGGCTCCAAAGATGTCATCCACAGCCTCTTTATGCCCAACCTGCGCTTCAAACAGGATATGCTGCCCGGCCGACAGATCGAAGCCTGGTTCCAGGCGAATAAGGCTGGCACGTATGAAGTGCCCTGCGCGGAACTGTGCGGCTTCGGTCATTCGGGGATGAAAGGGACGCTCTACGTCGACACGCCAGAAGACTACGCCGCCTGGTATGATAAGCGCTGGCCGCCTGCCGAAACAAACGGCGGCGACGCCAGCGCGGCAGAAACAACCGAGGAAGTCCTGGCTGGCGGTGCAGTCATGGATGCCGAGACTATGCCCGAGCCAGAGGCTGAACCGGCGGCAACAGAGGAAGAAGCCGAGAGCGCTATGGAAGGGGCGGCTGACAGCGCCGCTCAAGAAGCAACTGAGTAATTGACCCTGAATGGTAGAACCCCAGACACACTATCCGGCCAGGATCAACACAGGAGAGAGTCAATGAGTGAAGCAGGAGCCGCTGCCGCCCACGACGCCCACGCAGAGCATCACGAGCTCGGGTTTATCCGCACCTATATTTTTTCAACCGACCATAAGATGATCGGCCGCCAGTTTATGTTCGCCAGCATCCTCATGCTCATCGTCGGTGGTCTCTTAGCCATGATGATGCGCTGGGAACTTGCCTGGCCGGAGACGGCGGTGCCTTTTACCAGTTGGATATCCGAGCCCTTTATGTATCCTGCGGACGAAGACAGCACGGTTGGCGCAGTCGAGGGCCTGAGCGAATTCGTTGACCCCTTTCCGGGCGCAAACTTTGCCAAATCCCTGGGCTCTGTGGGCGGGGCGCATATGGACCCCGCCTTTTACAACTCCGTTTTTACCATGCACGCGACGATTATGATCTTTTTTGTCGTGATGCCGTTTATGGTCGGCGGGTTTGGGAATTTCCTCATTCCGCTGATGATCGGCGCCGGCGACATGGCTTTCCCCATACTGAATATGCTGTCTTTCTGGACAGCGGTCCCGGCCACGATCATGATCGTGTACAGCTTCTTTGTAGAAGGTGGCGCCGCGGCCGGCGGCTGGACCATGTATGCCACCCTCTCGGCAGACCCCACTCTGAGCGGGGTCGATACAGGCGCCGATCTGTGGGTCATCAGCCTGCTGATCTTGGGTGTTTCCTCTCTCATGGGGGCGATCAACTACATCACCACCGTTGTGAATATGCGCGCGCCGGGCATGACCTGGTTCCGCATGCCGCTGGTGATCTGGTCGTTGTTCGTCACCGCCATTCTGCTGCTGCTGGCTCTGCCGGTCCTGACGGCCGCCCTGGGCATGTTACTCTTTGACCGGACTATGGGAACGAGCTTTTTTATGCCGGGCGGTGGAGGCGAGCCGATTCTCTGGCAGCATTTGTTCTGGTTCTTCGGTCATCCCGAGGTGTATATTCTCGTGCTGCCGGCCATGGGCGTCACATCCGATATCCTGTCCACCTTTTCCCGCAAACCGATCTTCGGCTATAAAGCCATGGCCTTTTCCATGATTGCCCTGGCCTTCCTGTCCTGGATCGTCTGGGGCCACCATATGTTTGTCAGTGGCATGAACCCCGTTCTGGGGACCGCCTTTATGCTGACCACGATGGTCATTGCCGTGCCCTCCGCTATTAAGACCTTCAACTGGCTGGGGACCCTCTGGGGCGGCAATATCCGTTTCACCAGTCCGATGCTCTTCGCCCTGGGCTTTGTTTCCAACTTTGTGATTGGCGGCTTAAGCGGCATTTACATGGCCTCCACGCCGGTCGATATTTTTATCCACGATACCTATTTTATCGTGGCTCACTTCCACTATGTGGTGGCCGGCATCATCTTTGGCATGTTTGCCGCCCTGTACTACTGGTTCCCCAAGATATTTGGTCGGATGATGAACGAAACCCTGGGCAAGGTGCATTTTGCCCTGACCTATATCTTCTTCAACTGTGCCTTTTTCCCCATGCATTTCCTGGGTGTGGCCGGCCATATGCGGCGTATTTATAACCCCCTGCAGTATGAATTTCTGCACGACATACAGTGGTGGAATGTGTTCATCACCATGAGCGCCTTCTGTCTGGGCCTTTCTCAGCTGATCTTTTTCGTCAACTTTATCTGGAGCCTGATTGCCGGGAAGAAAGCGGACAAGAATCCGTGGGAAGCCAACACTCTCGAATGGACCGCTCCCTCTCCCCCGGGCCACGGCAACTTCGAGACAACCCCCACAGTCTATCGCGGTCCGTATGAATATAGTTCGCCGCTGGTTAAAGAAGACTGGTTGCCCCAGGACCGGAAACTCGGCCCCGAAGTCGTCACGGCCTCGCAGTAGCGCCATGTGAGGCTATGCATCTGGCTCCATACGACCTGCCCGGCCGTTTCTCCCGTACTCGGGAGGAGCAGCCGGGTTTGAGCAACTAGCCTCACACTCTTGACCGGTTTCGTACAGGAGACTGTCTTGGCTGCCCTCAACCACTATTCTGCTTGGCCTCACCGGATTGCCGTCCTGACGGCAGCGCTGACCCTCCCCCTGCTGTTTCTGGGTGGTCTGGTCACCAGCCTCGGGGTCGGTATGGTGGTGCCCGATTGGCCGACAACCTTTGGCTATAATATGTTCTTATACCCGTGGTCAAAGATGGTGGGCGGGATCTTCTACGAACATAGTCATCGCCTGTTGGGGGCGGCAGTTGGCCTGCTTACGATTGTGCTGGCGATTGTCCTGTGGTTCGCAGAGCAACGGCAGTGGCTCCGCCGGCTGGGTCTTATTGCCTTGGTCGCAGTGACGCTCCAAGGTGTCCTGGGGGGCATGCGGGTGGTGTTGATTGAGCAAAAAATAGCTATTATTCACGCCTGCCTGGCACAGGCGTTTTTTGCGCTCATTGCCAGTATCAGCCTGTTTACTTCTGCGGAATGGCGGTCGGGCCTATCGGGGCCGCCGGCCGGCGACACGAAAAAAGCGCAGCAACTCGGCCTGCTCACGGTCGGCCTGATCTACGCCCAGTTGATCCTGGGCGCGCTCTTCCGCCATATCGGGACTGGCCTGAGCCTTCATATCCTGGGGGCTGTTGCGGTCTTTATCGTGACCTTTCTCCTGGTTGACCATGTCCAGCACTATCACGCCACCCAGCGTCCTTTGCTGCGCTCAGGAATCCTACTGCGTCGGCTTCTCCTCCTCCAGGTCGGGCTGGGCCTCTTTACCTATGTCGTGAAATATTTGGCCCCGGGTGGCCCCTTGACACCGCCGGCCGTCCTCCTCGCAACCAGTCACATCATCGTCGGAGCATTCATGCTGGTCAGCAGTGTCCGGTTCACCCTCTGGGCCTATCGTATCGGGCGCGGCCCTCATGGGGCAGCAGCACATATTTTTTCGGAGCAGGCCACCGTATGATACAGCGAACACAGACAGCCGTCTTCGATCTGCCGCGCATGCGGCGGCTCGCCGCCTTTGTCGAGCTGACCAAGCCGCGCCTGGTCAGCATGATCCTGGTCACCACAACTGTGGGCTTTTATCTGGGCTCCTGGCTCGTCCTCGACTACACCCTGCTCTTGCATACGCTGATTGGGACGGCCCTGGCCGGCGGCGGCACCCTGGCGCTCAACCAGCTTATGGAATGTGAAGCTGACGCCCTGATGGAACGGACCAGGACACGTCCGTTGCCTGACGGCCGGCTGCAACCTCTGGAGGCCCTGGTTTTTGGCGCCGCGCTCACGATGATCGGCCTCCTCTACCTCATGCTGAGCGTCAATCCGTTGAGTGCCCTGGTCACTGCCTTTATTACCATCAGCTATTTATTCGCCTACACCCCGCTAAAGAAGAAGACCTCCTTGTGCGGTATTGTGGGAGCCGTCCCTGGCGCCCTTCCCCCGGTCATTGGCTGGGCCGCAGTCAATGAAACGCTGGGGATCGAAGCCGGGATTTTATTCACCATTATGTTTTTGTGGCAAATGCCCCATTCGCTCGCTATCGCCTGGTTGTATCGAGAGGATTACACCCGGGCCGGCTTCCAGCTTTTACCTGTGATTGAGCCGGATGGGAAAAGCACCGGCCGTCAGGTCGTGCTCAACTGCCTGGCCTTATTAGCCGTGGGCCTCCTCCCGACTTTGGTCGGTATGGCCGGCCCGCGCTATTTTATCATCGCCTTTGGGCTGGGCTGTCTGTTTCTGTGGTATGGCATTCGTCTGGCGCGCACCCGCTCGCGCGCCTCGGCCCGTCAGCTCATGTTTGCCTCACTCGTCTATTTGCCGGTCTTGCTGACGGCTATGGCTCTCGATAAGCTGCCCCTGTAAGCACTGGCAGGATCTGAGAACGGGATACGTCAATGCCATTAGTGACACGCGCCGAGCGACAGGAAGAGAATTCTTCACTCGGCAAGAAGCTCGCGTTTTTTATTGTGCTGTATATTGCGGCAACGACGTGTTTTATTATCTTTGCGTAGCCTGTGCCTGAGAGAGGCAGTGTCTATGCCACGCGGATCAGCCCTCGCAGCCGGACTGCCGGCTTCTCAATTATCGACACACGAAACCCCAGAAGCGCTGGTGGCCGTCCCCGGCTATGGCGGCGGCCCACCGCCCCCCAGCATCCCCCAGCCGCCGGTCAGCAACGCCCGTATGGGCATGCTGATGCTCATTGGGGCGGAGACCATGTTTTTTGCTGGACTGATTGGCGCCTATGTGGTCTTTCGTTTTGGGAGTCCGGTCTGGCCGTCAGGTCATTTATACCTCCCCGTAGGGATCACCTGGGTCAATACCGGTTTTCTGCTGTTCAGCTGTTACACCATGTGGAAGGCAATGCGCTGCATAAAAGCCGACCAACAGCAGCCGTTTGTGCGCTGGCTCGCGATTACGGTTCTCCTGGGGAGTATTTTTCTTGGGGTGCAAGGCTTTGAGTGGGTGCAGCTGGTCCACGACGGACTCACCATTTCAGCCGGCATGTATGGCGCCACCTTTTATACCCTGATCGGCTGCCACGGCCTGCATGTCCTGGCCGCGGTCCTGTGGCTCGGCATCGTGCTGTTGCAAGCCAGACGCGGGAAATTCTCTCAGCAGCGCGCTATCGGGGTCGAAATCTGTAGCATGTACTGGTATTACGTTGGCGCGGTCTGGGTGGTCCTTTTCCCGCTGGTGTATTTGAATTGAACGGAACATATGCGCACTCGATTCCCCTCTTTTGCCTCTCGCCTGTTCGGTGTTTCAGCGCTGACCTTTTTGGCGGCATATAGCGCTGCTGGAGCGCCCCAGGAGGCCCTAGCGCAAGGTTGCGCAATGTGTCAGACTCTCCTATCCGGTGCGAATGAGCAGGTGACGCAAGGCATGTTACGCAGCGCCTTTTTTCTGATGACTATGCCCTTCGTCGTTTTTGGCTCCATTGGCGGCTGGATTTTTTACCGCTATTGGAAAACGAATCGCTCGCATCGAGCACAGGGGACGCTACCATCCCTTCAGGAAGTGACGGCCCCAAAGGAGGAGCACCCTTGAGCGAAGCCGTTGTTGATTCTCACGCCCATGCCCAGCAGCCGGCAGAGTCACCCGTCACCCCGGAGAGTTGGGGCAAACTCGGCATGTGGGTCTTTCTGGCGGGGGACGCCATGTCTTTTGGGGGCCTGTTAGCCGGGTATGGAGCCATACGCGCCAGCAGCCCGGACTGGCCCAACCCGCTCGAAGCCCTGGGTATCCAGCTCACCGCGTTTATGACCTTTCTGCTCATTGTCAGCAGCTTCACCATGGTCAAAGCCTTATCCGCGGCAAAGCACAACGACCTGCGGAACTTTCGGAAGTTCCTCTTGCTGACCATTATTGGCGGGACCATATTTCTGGGACTTCAGGCCTACGAATGGACACACCTCACCCATGTCGGCATGACCATGAGCGACAACCCGTGGGGCGCGCCGCTGTTTGGCACGACTTTTTATATTCTGACCGGCTTTCACGGCTGTCATGTCTTTGGCGGTGTGGTGTATCTGACCTGCGTGCTCTTTGCTGGCATGAATGGGAGGTTCTTAGGCGAAAACTCCAGCCCGGTGGAAATTGTTGGCCTCTACTGGCATTTCGTGGACCTGGTCTGGATTTTGGTCTTTACTTTTGTATACCTGCTGTAGAGGGAGACACGATGGCAAACGAATCTGCCGCACATGCTGACCACGTCGAACCGAACTATTTCGCCATTATGGTAGTCCTCACCATTTTGACCATCCTTGAGGTCATGGTGCCTCCTCTGGTCTCCGCCAAACTCACGGCCGGCTCCCTGCTTGTCATCCTCGCGGTTGCCAAAGCCCTCCTCGTCGCGCTGTATTTCATGCATCTGCGCTTTGAGCGCCCCACGCTCGGCGTGATTGCCCTGACACCCATGATCATTTGTGTCTTTTTGATTATCATGCTCCTGCCGGACCTGACCTCAACCACCAGGACCTATACACCAGTCGAGCCGACCGCGGTGAGCGAAACGGCTGACCATTAGTCTGTTGTGCCTGACAGACTTTCAAGCGCCCCCCCGGAACCGACCTCACAACGTCTTATCTGGGGCGCGCTTGGTCTTGTTCTCACCTTTGTTGTCGGGTACGGCGTTTTCTCTCTCTTCTCAGACGCGGCTAAGCCGGCTCCGCCCGGGCGGCTTCCCATCCTGGGAACAATCCCCCCCTTTTCGCTGATTGAGCGCACCCAACAGCCCTTTGGTCACTCCGACCTGGCCGGGTCCATATGGATCGCCAACTTCATCTTCACCCACTGTCCAGGCCGGTGCCCACTCCTCAGCCAACGGATGGCCCATTTGCACACGACCCTGCGCGCCAAGCCGGTCCGCTTTCTTTCCTTTAGTGTCGACCCGGAGCGAGATACGCCCGAAGTGCTGCAAGTCTATGCGCGGCGCTACCGCGCGGACGCCCGGCGCTGGCTCTTCCTGACCGGTGAACGCTCCGCCATGTATGCCTTCATCCGCAACGGCTTTCGGCTTGGCGTGGAAGCCCTCGCGCCAAACGATCCCCGCCTGACGACCCACGAGCCTATCGTGCACAGCAACCGTTTCGTGCTGATTGACCGGCAGCGACGCATCCGCGGCTATTATCGGGGAGACGACACGGAATCTATAGCCCAGCTGCTCCAAGACGTTGAAACGCTTATGGCAAGGTCAGAGCCGGTCGGCTGACCCACTGCCCCGCCTGTCTCGGGACGCAGCTCTCCTCTATCGCTCCCGCCTCTCTTGACCCGACCGGCAGGAATGTCCTAATTTTGGGGAGTCCGAGTAAGGCGTATGCGATTTATAGCGATTCCCATCCTGGCCCTCATCGTCATCCTGTTTTTCCGCACGGCGGACCAGCCGCCTGTTGAGCCTGAACAGAAACCCGAGTTCAGAACCTCAGCCACCTTCCTCTACCAAACCTTTCACACCGACCGTATGGTTGCGGATAAAAAGTATCGGGATAAAATTATCCAGGTATCAGGGCAGGTCACACGCATTGAGCAAGATGATTCGGGACAAGTCGCCCTTATTTTACAGGGAGACCCGTCACGCCTGAGTGGCATCGAGTGTCTCATTCATCAATCCCAGATTCAGCGCATCCAACACCTTCAGTCCGGCCAGCGCGTTATTGTTAAAGGCTATGGAGCGGGAAAAAAGGTGCATGTCCGGCTGAGAGGCTGTCTGCTGGTTCACGCGCCCCCAGCGTCCGCGGTTGAGACATCCGCGTCTCGGGTATCTGCCGTGCGTGTCGCCTCTCAGCCTGGGCAGAACATCATATGGAGGATTCTGACATGAAGATACTGGTCAGCGCGCTTACTCTGTTGCTCTTCTTTGCGTCGAACGGACTATCTCAGCCACTCTATTCTATTCGCCCAGACTCGTCAGGTTCACTCTTGGGCGAAGACCTCGGATTGGAAAACAGCGCAGAAGAAGCGGAGAATACAACCGACAGTAGCGACGAGAGTCTGGAGCTCCGGCTGCGCTACCCCGAGTTGTACGGAGGCAATCTGGCGGCCGGCAGCGATGCCGAGAACGACGAGGACGCAACCGCAAGCGGTGTAGACGAAAGTCTGGAGACCCAGGCCCGCTACCCTGAGCTCTATCTCGGCAACCGGCTGTACGACGAAGACGCCGTGTTGACGATTGAGAGAGAGGGCCAGTAGCCTCCTCCCTCAGCCCTTGTACGCACCACTGAGCACCCCTGCCCCGTTCCCTGCCCCGCGCACGCGGAGGCGGCTTTTTGCTCGCCACTCGCCACTTGCCACTTACCACTTGCCACTTTCCTTCCCTGCCCCTTGCCCCTCGCCACTTTCCTTCTTGCTTGCCCCTCGCCACTTACCACTTGCCACTTTCCTTCCCTGCCCTGCACGCAGAGTCGGCTCCCCCAAAACATTGCTTCTCTGCTGGTATGTGATACTGTACCGACCGTGCCCCCGTGGTGAAATGGATATCACACAGGTCTCCGGAACCTGGGGTCTGGGTTCGATTCCCGGCGGGGGTAGTCCTTCCCTTCTTTACAGCTGGAATCCAGCCGACCTGTCCCCCCCCCACATAAAGCGCATCCTCCACACAAAGCGCAGCGGTTTGTAATCCAGAACAAACTGGGCTAGAAGCAAGCAAAGTCTATAGGTGTGCAAGGAGGGACGCGCAATGCAACTCGGACGAATTGTTGATGCCGACGGTCATATCTTAGAGCCACCCAATTTATGGAAGGAGAACCTGGAGTCAAAATACAAAGAGCGCGCCTTGTACCTTGTCAAAGACGAGGAAGGCTGGGAGTCGCTTGTCATTGACGGCAAGGTTTCTCCGACCATCAGGGGGATGGGTGTTGCCTCCGGTTTCGGCAAGCCCGGCGAACTCGTCTTCTCCAAAGACCAGCTGTATATGGATGGTCCTAAGGGGGCGTATGACCCGCATGAGCGGATCAAGCAGTTGGACGCGGATGGCATTGACGCAGCCGTGCTCTTTCCCACCATCGGCCTGCTGTGGGAAGGCGAGGTCAACGACCCTGGTCTCGCCCTGGCCTATAACCGCGTGTACAATGACTGGATCGCCGATTTCTGCAGCCACTACCCCAACCGCTTATACGGGGTTGCGCACATCTCCCTCATGGACCCCGAGGCCGCTATTATTGAGCTGAAACGCGCCGCCAAACTCGGGCTGAAGGCCGTCATGCTGACCCCGTACCCGGCAAACGGGAGAGCCTATGGCGATACGACCTACGATCCGTTCTGGGCCGTCGCCCAGGATATCCAGATGCCGGTCGGCCTGCACGTGATTGTGCGGCCGGACTTTCACGGCAGCGCCTGGTATGACCATACCACCTTTCACGGTTCGCCTTTCTATTTCCTGTCAGTCACGCTGGGCTTTGATATCCAGGCTTCCTTTGTCAGCATGTTTGAGGGTGGCACTCTGGAACGCTTCCCGAACCTCAAACTGCTGGTGCTGGAAGTTGGGGCTGGCTGGGTGCCGCATTTTATCGAACGGATGGATAGCAAATGGGAACACAGCGGCTTCATGACGGCCTGTAAGCGCCCACCGAGCGAATATTTCCGCCGTCAGGTCTGGGTTGGCTGCGATGTGGACGAAAGCATGATCTCGCCGGCAGCCGCTCGCTGGGGCTCGGACAAGTTCTTCTGGTCAACCGACTTCCCCCATTTTGACGGCTTCACGGATGCCCTCAACACCTTACAGAATGGGATTAAGGAACTCCCCCCGCCCGACCAGCAGAACATCCTGGGCGATAATGCGGCCCGGGCGTATGACCTGTAGATATGACCTGTAGAAAATCGTAAACAGACGCAGAAACACAGGGCAGCCACGCGGCTGCCCTGTTATTGTGTCGAGGGTCTCCCTTCCCCCTTACCCGGAGATCAGTTTTTTGAGACCGGTGGAGAACGGCTCGCAATAGCCGGCCTCGGCCGGATAGACTGCCCGGCTGAGAACAGCGTGCAGCCGGGGCAGATTATAGAAAGGCACCGAAGGATACAGATGGTGCTCCAGGTGGTAGTTCACCTGCTTGGGCGCAAAGAAAAACCGCAAGACCGCCGGCATGAAATAGGTCCGCGTCTGGCGGTAGGCATTCTCAGGGTCGGGCACATTGCCATGCTCAATCGCCCCCCGGATGCGAAAGAAGACCTGTGTCACCGTGCAGTACGGCACGAGCCAGTACAACACCAGGTATCGCCCAAATTCCAGACCACACAAGATAAAACCACCGCTTAACACCATGCCCCAAAATGCCGTGAACAACCCCATATCAGCGACCTGCCGATAGCGGTTGGCGCGCTCCTCGCCCAAAAATTTCCGGTTAAAATCCCGTGTTACAACGGGCAGATCGATAAAATACTTCAGCGTCGAGATGACGTTCAGACCACTCACATCTCGGATCAGAAGCCGCCAGAACGGGCGACGGCCAAGGGGATAGCGGGCATAAATGGCCCGGTCCGGATCGTCTGTGGTCTGCGTATACTGGTGGTGATAGAGATGGATGAAGCGCCATTTCGAGAGCGAGATAAAGACCGGGAAGGCCGCGGCCAGCCGGGTCAGCGCGTCGTTGACCCACACCGTTCGTGAGATGCGTTTATGAATCGCCTCGTGCACCAGGACCATCAGGGCGTGCTGCCGCGCGGCAATCACAACGACCGCGCCGATATAGACGCACACGCCCCAGATGCCGGTCAACGGAGGCAGCACCCAGCCGCTCAGCCACACCGCCAGCCCAATCACGACCCAGACCTCAGCCAGATGATACACGGCCCGCAACGTCGATATATGGGACAACTCCTTCACCGTCTGGCGGACAGCGGGAAGCTCGGAAACAGCCGTTTGCATAGACTATGGACCTATACCAAACTGCCCGCAGCGGTAAAGAGCGCCCTCTGCCTGGTTTGCGATTCTCCCCACAACTGGATAAGACGTTCACACAAAGGAGGAAGAGTATGTCATACGCACAGGTGAATGGGATCAATCTGCATTATACGACTCAGGGCCAAGGTCAGCCGCTGCTGCTCATCATGGGGCTGGGCGGGCCGGCCGCGGCCTGGGACCGGGAGTTTGTTGCGCGCATGGCCGACGACTATCAGGTCATCACCTATGACAACCGCGGCACCGGGCAGTCGGATAAACCGGATGAACCCTATTCCATTGCGCTGTTTGCAAGCGATGCCGTGGGCTTGCTCAGCGCGCTCGACATTCCGCGCGCGCATATTTTCGGCATTTCAATGGGTGGCATGATTGCCCAGGAAATCGGCATTCACCATCAACAACATATTGCGAGTTTAACCCTGGGCTGTACCACCCCAGGTGGCAAGCATGCTGTCCCTGCCCCACCGGAATCCATGCAGGCGCTCAAAGGCCGGGCCGGACAGACCCCGGAAGAAGCTGTTCGGGAGGGTTGGAAATTGTCCTACTCCCAAGAATATATCGCCACCCAGCGGGATGAACTCGAAGCCACCCTGCGCCGCGTCCTGGAACATGCCACGCCGTTCTTTGCGTACAAGCGTCATTTGGATGCGACCATGACCCTCCGCGTGTATAAGCAGCTCAAGGAGATCACCGCCCCGACCCTGGTCGCCACCGGGCGTGACGATGTGCTGATCCCAGCGGCCAATTCCGAGATTCTGGCCCGAGAAATTCCAAACGCGCAACTGACCATTTTCGACAACGCCGGACACGGTTTTGTGTCCTCGGCGCGTGAGCCGTTTCTCGCCGTCTTCAGGGAGTTTTTGTCACAGCACCCGCTTTAGCATGTCCCAGCTCGAACACCTCGAAGTCATCGAACGCCGGCTGTGGAGCGCAGCCGACACCTTACGCGCCAACTCCGAGTACGCCAGCAATGAATACTTCCTGCCGGTGATGGGGCTGGTATTCCTGCGTCACGCCTACAGCCGCTATCTCACGGCCAAGCAGGAGATCGAACCCACCCTGCCGAGCCGGGGCGGCCAGCCGCGGGCGCTCACCAAGGAAGATTTCTCTCAGCGGAGCGCTATCTTTCTGGAGCATAAGGCCCAGTTCGATTATCTCGTGGCGAGGTCCGACAGTGTGGACCGCGCCAAGGCCCTCATGGACGCGATGGAATCCATTGAGTCAAACTACGCCAGCCTGCACGGCGTCCTGCCCAAGAACGAGTATCAAAAGCTGGACAACCACACCCTCGGAGATATCCTGCGCCTCCTCAACCCGGACGAGCTGAAGCAGGTGTCCGGGGATGTCTTTGGCCGTATCTACGAGTATTTTCTGACCCAGTTCGCCGACCAGAAGGCCCACGACAACGGCGAGTTCTTCACGCCCGTCTCCCTGGTTGCGCTCATCGCCCATGTGCTTGACCCCCGGCGCGGCAGCGTGCTTGACCCGGCCTGCGGGTCGGGCGGCATGTTCGTACAGAGCGCTCGCACTGTCGAAGAGCACGGCCAAAACCCCACCGAGCAGCTCACCTTCCGCGGTCTGGAGAAGAACGCCACCACCATCCGGCTGGCCAAGATGAACCTGGCCGTCCACGGCCTCGAAGGAGATGTTCAGCAGGCCATCACCTATTACCAGGACCCGCACGAGCTGGTCGGCAAGGCCGATTACGTCATGGCCAATCCGCCTTTCAACGTAGACGAGATTGACGCCGGCAAGATCGAGAAAGACCCACGCCTGCCCTTTGGCCTGCCCGGTGTGAACAAAAAGGGCAAGGTCTCCAACGGCAACTACGTCTGGATCAGCTATTTCTACAGCTATCTGAACCGGACGGGCCGGGCCGGCTTTGTCATGTCCTCACAGGCATCAAGCGCCGCCGGCGCTGAGGCCAAGGTCCGCCAGAAGCTGGTCGAGACTGGCGATGTGGACATCATGATTGCCATCCGCTCCAATTTCTTCTACACCCGCACCGTTCCCTGCGAGTTATGGTTTCTGAACCGCGCCAAGCCCGAGCAACACCGCGACACGGTGCTGATGATCGACGCCCGCACTGTCTACCGTAAGGTCACGCGCAAGATATACGACTTCAGCCCCGAGCAGCAGCAAAACATCCTGGCCATTGTCTGGCTGTATCGCGGTCAGACCGACAAGTTTTTTGCCCTGGTATGCGACTACTGCCGCCGCACCCTGAACCACGCCGCGGCCTGTTTCAGCTCCCAAACCGAAAACACCCCCACGCCGCAAGCCCCGCCCGCCTTTGTGGCTGCGGTCAGCACGCTCAACAAGGTCCTGCAACCCTTTCTCAACACGTTGCCCGCGGTCGCCGTTCCCGCGGGTCTTCAGCAAGAGCTGGACACCGCGCTGACCACTTTTCACGCGGATGTACAGGCGTTTCAACGCGCCAGTGCAGCATTACGGGAGGAACTGGCGAAAGAAGGGGCACTTGAAGAACCACCGGCCGGCACCCCGCTACCTGTCGAACGCCTCGCCCCGCTGGCCGCATCCAGCCGTGAATTGGCCCGGCAGACCAACTTGATATACAAGCTGGCCTCACGTCTGAGTGAGGCGTGCGAGAATGCGGGAGACGCCAAGTCACGCCGCGACCTCAGCCGCGCCCGCAAAGCCGCGGATGAGGCCCGCCAGCGTGCGGTCGAGCAACTCCAACAGGTAGGCTATTTCTGGCAACAGGCCGACTGGCTGACCGAGCATTTCCCCAACGCCGAGCTGTGCGACGTAGACGGGCTGGTCAAGCTGGTGGACCGGGCTGAGATCAAAGCCAACGACTGGAGCCTGACTCCTGGCCGCTACGTTGGTGTTGCGCCCGAAGAAGACGACGAGGATTTCGATTTCAAGCAGGCCCTGGGCGAGATCCACGCTGAGCTGGACACCCTCAACGCCGAGGCGGTCAGCCTGGCCGCGATTATCAAGAAGAACTTCGAGGACTTGGGGATATGAAAAAGAACAGACAGCGTTAGGTAGTGTCTCAGTTTCACATCTCCCTCCCCCGCTGCTGGCTCAGCGCCCCCCCACCCTGCCCCTCCCCCTCCAGACGTGTGATGCTTATTGTGGCGTAAGCCTCCCGGAACCGGTCCGGCGGCCCCCGCCTCGGGCCGCTCGCCCTCCCGCTTCCTGGGAGAGCGGCCATCTTGGCCGCTTGCGGGCTGGAAGCCCGCACTCCTGGCCCCCGGTCGCAGACAGGCCCGGCGCAGGGGAGCGGGGGGCCGCCGAGGAATGTAATCTGCATCACACGTTCCAGGGGGGAGGGAATATCTGCCCCCTCTCCCGCTTTTGACGGGGCGGGCGTTCCGCGCCCTCTTGTAACAACTCCCTCCAGGGGGAGGGCCTATCTGCCCCCTCTCCCCTGGAGGGAGAGGGTTGGGGTGAGGGGGAACATGCAAACTGAGACACTATCAAGCGTTAAGAAAGAAGCGTTTTCCCCGCTGCTCAACGCGCCTATCTCAGCGCCCCCAGACCAGCGCCGGCGTTGTGGTCATGCGGAATGGAAAAGTTGTGGAAATTGAGCCGAACCCGGACATGTACGGAGAAAGACATCTGAACAGAAAAATTGAGGAATGGGGGGATGAGCGAAGAGCCACCCTACACCATTACACCGGAGATTCTGAAGCGCTGGAAGTTAGACACCATTCTCGAAGCCATGCACCCCCCCAAGTAAGCCCCCAAGTAAGCCCCCAAGTAAGGCGATTACTCTCCATACTGAAAGGCGAAATGTCGCGACAGGAGATTCAACAGGCGCTCGGGCTCAAAGACCGTAAGTCACTGCGGCAGCGGTATCTTCTCCCTGCATTGCAGGACGGTTATATTGAAATGATGCGCCCCGACACACCCAACGCCCGGAATCAGAAGTACCGACCTACCCCGCGCGGACGGCGGTATGGGCAGATTTGAATGCTGGATAAAAAAGTCATTATCATTGCCGGGCCAAACGGGGCCGGCAAGACGACCTTTGCGCTCGAATACCTGCCCAACGAGGCGGATTGCCCGGTTTTTGTCAATGCCGACCTGATAGCAGCGGGCCTGTCACCCTTCCGGCCCGCGACCGCGGCCATTCGCGCCGGGCGGCTGATGTTGGAAGAAATCAACACTCATGCTCGCGCGGGAAGGAGTTTCGCCTTTGAAACAACGCTGGCAGGCCGCGGGTATGTGAAAAAAATCAAGCAGTGGCGCGCGGGCGGATATAATGTCAAATTGATATTCTTATCCCTGGCGACACCAGAAGAAGCGATCACCAGGGTTGCCAAGCGCATCCACCTGGGCGGGCACGGCATCCCTGAAAACGTCATACGTCGTCGTTTTCACGCCGGCTTGCGAAATTTTCATGAGACGTACCGTCATTGCGTTGACCATTGGCAAAAATTCAACAACAGTGGTGACATCCCTATTCTGGAATATGAAGGAAGTAACAACAGGTGAAAAAAAGTAAATACAAAGTCCCGGTGTCCAATTCGACCGACCCCGACATGCAGGCGGCTCCAGCCGCTCTTTTCCGCGCTGCTCAACGCGCCCATCTCATCGCCCACCAGGCCGGCACCGGCGTGGTGGTCATGCGAGATGGAAAAGTTGTGGAAATTGAGCCGGACCCGGACATGTATGGGGAGTTGTTGAAAAATACGATAAGGGAGTAACTATGAAATTGATCGAGAAGGAAATAGTCATCGCCACAGATGGCAAACTCCCGCCGGACTTTCGCGAGGCATTTGGCCGTAAAGCGCGTGTTGCCGTTTATCTGCAAGAACAGGAACAAGGGAAAACAGAAAGCGCCGATTTCCTGTCAGACCTCGTCGGCAAGATTCGGGCGTTCCGTGGGATTGATGATCCAGTGGCATTTCAAAGCAACCTTCGGGCTTCATGGGAACGAAGTTGGGACAAATGAACTCCAAGAAGAACTTCGATCTTCGCTATTCTTTCTCGTGATGATCGTGAAGAGTGTTGAGGAGTTGGATTTCAAGTGATCTCATCATTTTCAAGAAGACCGTTGCAAGAGGTTGCCTTCTTTCAGGAAGGCCCTGGCCTTCGCAGATGGCAATGGACGACCGATGGAATGAAAGTCATCAACGTTACCAATCTTCTTGGAGATGGTTGCGGAACTGTCGATACGACGAACACTGACAAATACATATCGCTCTTAGAATTTGAAGAGCGCTACAAGCATTTCGCCGTCGAGTTAAACGATATCGTTGTAGCCAGTTCCGGCAATACATATGGAAAGGTCGGAAGGATCACCGAAGAAAATCTTCCGGTTATGATGAACACAAGCGTCATCCGGTTTCATAGTCATGATAGAACCAGGCTTAACGACGAATATTTATATGCCTTCTTGAGATCTCCAGACTTTCGAGATCAGGTGCACCAATTCGTGACTGGAGGCGCTCAGCCTAACTTCGGACCTTCGCACCTAAATAAGATGACCATTCCTGTCCCTGACATTCACACTCAACGACAAATAGGTAACTACCTATCGAATTATGACCAACTTATGCAAAACAATCGGCGGCGGATTCAACTGCTGGAACAGGCGGCACGGCTGCTCTACAAGGAATGGTTCGTGCGGCTGCGGTTCCCTGGGCATGAGCGCGTTAAGGTTAGGGATGGGGTGCCGGAGGGGTGGGAGAGGAAACGGTTGGGTGAAATTGTTGCAACAAATGTCGAAAGCTACAAAGCAAACGAATTACCAGACGAAATCAACTACATTGATATATCGGCAGTTAAACAAGGGCGGATAATGACAAAGAATATGATGCCATCCGTTGAAGCTCCAGGACGTGCCCGTAGGAAAGCTAAGTCTGGCGACACAATCTGGTCGAATGTCCGCCCGAACTTACGTGCTTACGCGCTCGTTCTTAACTCAGAAGACGACGACATTTTTTCAACTGGCTTCACCATTCTTTCCCCGGTAGCCGTTCCGTTCACCTATCTGTATCTACTCGTTACTACCGATGAATTCGTCGGTCATCTAGTGAACCATACTACAGGAGCAAGTTACCCAGCAGTAAGACCAGATGACTTTGAACGTGCGATCGTGCTTGTTCCGCCGAAACGAGTCTTGAAACTCTTTCATGATAAGACTGAGCCGATGTGTGGACTCGTACACGTATTAGAAAAAGAAACGATATCCCTTTCCCAAGCCCGAGACCTGTTGTTGCCACGGCTGATGCGTGGGGAGGTAGGCGCAAGCGTTAGGACTCTGGAGGAAATGTAAAAGGGAAAACGTGGTGGGCTCTACCAACCAGACGCCCCATCAGACACCAACAGGGACATCTAACTCTACGACCGCCCTATTCATAGGACGCAAGCCCTTCGGCAGGGGGTCGCCATGTTCACGATAGGACTCGATCAGCTTTCTCGCCACGTCCTGAGAAATTTCCACCGCTTCGGCTACGGTCCTCCCCTGAGCCACCAGACCGGGGAAATCGTCTGCTGTTGCAAGATATTTCCCGGTCTCCAGCCGCTTGATCTGGAGATGCAACTGATATTCCTCTGACATTTTGCGCTCCCTCTTTTAGGTGTATGGTATGCTGTCCATGTGATTCATCAATAAGATGGAGGAATGAGTACCCTCCGCGAACTATGGACCGAGCCGACATGAACGAGCAAGAGCTTCACACCCTGATTGCCCAAGGCGAAGGATTCGCATCTGAGTTCAAACGTTCCATACCGTCCGACCTTGGACGGGAGATGTGTGCCTTTGCCAATGCCTCCGGGGGCGTCATCCTGCTTGGGGTCACGGACAAGGGCGAGATTGTCGGCGTGGCGGACCACAACAAGATAAAATCTCAAATCCAAGCCATCGCTCGTTCAGCGGAGCCACCGATCAAGGTCGAGATAGCGTCCATCGATAGCGTGCTGTGCGTTATCATGCCCGTCCAAGACAATAAACCTTATTCCTTTGGCGGCAAGTTTTTCATGCGCGAAGGGGCGAACAGCCAGCAGTTATCGCGCGAGGAAATTCGAGAGTTTTTCTACGCCGAAGGGTTGGTTTATTTCGACGAAACCCCCTGTCCGGCCTTTTCACTGGAAAACGATTTGGATGAAGATCACTGGGCACTTTTTTGTCGGCGGGCCAAGATTCCAGACAACATGGCTACAGCCGTCGCCCTACGCAACTTACACCTGATCGGCACGGCTGGTCATATAACCCACGCCGGGGCATGGCTGCTGGCCCGTGATATCCGCAAGTTCCGAGTCAGCGGTGATGTCGCCTGCGCGCTGTTCATGGGTACGGACAAGGTGCGTATCCTTGACCGCCGAGATTTCCATAGCGATGTCTACTCAATGATTGATGAGGTGGTGGCCTGGATTCTCTCCAAGATCAATGTCGAGTACATCATCAAACACGTTAAACGGGAGGAACGTCCCGAACTGCCGGAGGAAGCCATCCGTGAAGCAGTGGTCAATGCCCTGGCGCACCGTGACTACCGTTCCACCGCCAATGTTCAGGTGTATATCTTCAAGGACCGGCTTGAAATCGTCAGCCCTGGTGGGCTGCCGGCCGGTATGACGGAAGCCGACCTCGGCATCAAGAGTGTTCCCCGCAATCCGCTGCTGTTCGGGATACTGCACAGGATGGAGGCGGTGGAGAAAATCGGCTCGGGCATTCGGCGTATTCGGGGCCTGTGCCAAGAACACGGAGTGGCGGAACCGGTCATCAAGGTATCCGATTCGTGGGTCACTACCGTATTCAGGCGTCCGGTCGACCAAGTCGGGACCAAGTCGGGACCAAGTCGGGACCAAGTCGTCATTCTTCGGAACTGCCTGTCAGAGAAGACAATTTCGGATATTATGCAGGTCTCTGGCCGAAGTAATCGCACCAAGTTCAGGAACCAAGTGCTCAAGCCACTCCTGGAGGCAGGGTGGTTAGAAATGACCATTCCCGACAGGCCCACAAGTAGCAAGCAGAAATATCGGCTGGCTGCCAGAGGCAGAGACCTGTTAGCCCAACTGGAGGAAGGAGAGCGGAGGCGCTTGGCGGAGCTTGGTGGAAGCGAGCCGCAACTGCAACCCATCCCACGCCGACGCCCCACATGATCCCTTGACCTGAATCCTGCCTCGTCTCAAAACCTTACCAATACCTATGCCCCCATCTCCTTACACCGAAGACACGCTTGTGCAGCAAACGACCGCGGAGTATTTGGAACACCGGCTCGGCTGGGAATCGGTCTATGCCCACAACCGCGAGCACTTCGGACCGGACAGCCTGCTGGGCCGCGCCTCCGACCGCGAGGTGGTGCTGACCCGCCCACTGCGCGAGAGCCTGAGCGCGCTGAATCCGGGTCTGCCCGAGGCCGCCTACGCTGAGGCCGTTCGCCAGCTCACCGCCAGCGTGACCTCACACACCCTGGTGGCCGCGAACCGCGCGCAATACGCCCGTATCCGTGACGGCGTGCAGGTCTCCTTTCGCAACGATACAGGCGAGTTAGTACGGGAACGCCTGCGGGTGTTCGACTTTGACGAGCCAACGAACAACCATTTTCTGTGCGTACGTGAGCTGTGGGTGCGAGGCGACCTGTATCGCCGGCGGGCCGACATTATTGGCTTTGTCAATGGATTGCCGCTGCTGTTTATCGAGTGCAAGAACATTCACCGCAACCTTCAGGCGGCGTTCGAGCGAAACTATTCCGACTACCGTGACACTATTCCACATCTGTTCCACCACAACGCCGTTGTCCTGTTCGGCAATGGCGAGAAGGCGAAGCTCGGTTCCATTACCAGCAAATGGGAGCACTTCCACGAGTGGAAACGGCTCGACGAGGCAGAACCCGGCGTGGTGGACATGGAGACGCTGCTCAAGGGCGTCTGTGACAAGCAGAACTTCATGGACCTGGTAGAGAATTTCATTCTCTTTGACGAATCCTCGGGCGAGCCAAAGAAAATCCTGGCCCGCAATCACCAGGTCCTGGGCGTCAACCGTGCGATTCGGGCAGTGCGTGAACGTGAGGCGCGCCAAGGCCGGCTGGGTGTCTTCTGGCATACTCAGGGAGCCGGCAAGAGCTACTCAATGGTGCTGTTTGCCCGTAAGGTGCACCGTAAACTCGGCGGCAACTTCACCTTTCTGGTGTTGACCGACCGTGATGATCTCGACACCCAGATTTACAAGACCTTTGCCGGCTGTGGGGTTGTGGACCACGATAAAGACCCCTGCCGGGCCGCCAGCGGTGAGGATTTGCGCCAATTGTTAGCCCAGCATAAGGCATACGTCTTCTCGCTGATCCAGAAGTTCAATCGGGATGCAGGTCAGGGCAAGAGCTATACCGAACGCGATGACATCATCGTCATTACCGACGAGGCCCACCGCACGCAGTATGGCACGTTGGCGCTCAACCTGCGGAATGCCCTGCCGAACGCCAGCTATATCGGCTTCACCGGCACGCCACTGTTCAAGGATGACGAAATCACGCGGCAGGTCTTTGGCAACTACGTGTCAACCTACGATTTTCAGCGGGCAGTGGAGGACCAGGCGACCGTGCCGCTCTATTACGACGCCCGCGGCAATACCCTGGGCGTGGCCATTGGCGACCTGAACGAGCGGATCGCCGCCAAGCTGGATGAACTGGAAATTGACAACATCGACACACAGCAGCGGCTGGAACGGGAACTGAAGCGCGACTATCACATCATCACCGCCCATAAACGCCTCGACCAGGTGGCGCGGGACTTCGTGCAGCACTACCTGGCGGCCTGGGAGACGGGCAAGGCCATGCTGGTGTGTATTGATAAAGTCACCTGCGTGCGGATGCACCGGCTGATCGAGTTCTACTGGCAAGAGCGCATTAAGGAATTGACTGCGGAAATGTCGGAGGTCTCCGACGAGCAGAAGAGAATTGATAGACAACGGCAAATCAACTGGATGCGCGAGACTCGCGCTGCGGTAGTGGTGAGCGAGGAGCAGGGCGAAGTAGAGAAGTTTCGCCAATGGGAGCTGGACATTACCCCACACCGTCGTCTCATCAAGGAAGGCATGGAGCTGCCGGCCGCCATGCGCAGCCAGCCACGTTTCCGCGCTATGCAGCGCATGGCGCTGGACGAAGCCTTCAAAGCAGAAGAGCATCCCTTCCGCATCGCCATTGTGTGCGCCATGTGGTTGACCGGCTTTGACGTACCGAGCCTGTCCACGCTGTATCTCGACAAACCGCTCAAAGCCCACACCCTGATGCAGGCCATTGCCCGCGCCAACCGGGTCAACGAGGGTAAGAACAATGGCCTGATCGTGGACTATTGCGGCGTCCTCAAGCACCTGCGCCCGGCGCTGGCGACGTTTGCCGCTACCCAGCCGGACGGCGGCGAGATCGACCCGGCCAGACCCAATACAGAGATGCTGGCTGACCTGGCCGAAGCGATTGCCCTGGTACGGACCTTTCTCAACGAGCGTGGCGCGTCACTGGACGCCGTGATCCGAACGTCCGGTTTCGAGCGCAACGCCGCTATTGTCGCGTGCAAGGAAGCCGCCAATGAGAACGACGAAACCCGCAAGCGCTTGGAGCTGCTGTGCGGCGCGGTGTTCAAGAAGTTCCGGTCCTGCCTGACTGTGGCGGGCGTGAATATCTACCGCGCCGAGCGTGATGCTATCAACATTATCTACAAGCGCCTGCAACAGGACCGAGAGCGGGCGAACATCAGCGCCATCATCCGCACGCTCCACCAAGTGGTGGATGAGGCCATTGAGGTCCGGCCCGACTCCGTGACAGAAAAACAGCGGCCCTACGACATCAGCCGGATTGATTTCGAGCGGCTGAAACACGAGTTTGAGCGCAGCCCGACCAAGAATACCATCGTCCAGAACCTGCGTCACAGCGTGGAAAACCGGCTCCGGCGTTTACTGCAACAGAACCCGCTGCGGATCGATTTTCAGCAACACTATGAAGAGATTGTTGCGCAATACAACCGAGAGAAGGATCGCGTAACGCTTGAGCAGACCTTTGAGGCGCTGCTCAAGCTGGCGCAAGAGTTGGGCGCAGAACAGAGCCGGGCGGCCCGTGAGGACCTTGATGAAGAGTCGTTGGCTGTCTTTGACCTTCTCAGGAAACCGCAGCTGAGCAAAGCCGACATCCGGCGCATTAAGGCCGTTGCCGCCGAGTTGCTCGCCACGCTCAAGGCCGGGAAACTGCGCGTCGATCAGTGGCACGCCAAACAGGCGACCTGCGACGCAGTGCGGGTTGCCATCCATGATTTTCTCTATAGTGACAAGATCGGCCTACCGCAGAGCTACACGGATACGGAAATAGCAGAGCGCTCGGCTGAGGTGTTCCGCCACGTCTTCCAAGTCTACCCAACGCTCCCCTCGCCCTATTACGAAACCGCGGTGGCGGCCTGACCGTCACGCATGTTGGGTAGTGTCCCAGTTTGCATTTTCCTCCTCACCCTACCCCTCTCTCCTGGAACGTGTGATGCACATTGTGTCGCAGACCCCCCGGGCGGTCCGTCGGCCCCCTCACCCGGCCCTTCGACAGGCTCAGGGCCACCCTCTCCCTCCAGGGGAGAGGGAAAGACAAAGGAAAGACAAGCGCCCCGCTCCCGCTGGGAGCGGGGCGAAACAGCGCCCTGGGCCACTGAACAACTTAATTTGCACCACACGTCTGGAGGGAGAGGGAATAAATATCCCCTCCCCCCTCTGAGGGGGAGGGTCAGGGTGGGGGGGCGCTGAGCCGGCAGCGGGGGCGGGGGATGTAAAACTGAGACACGACCGCATGTTGAGGGACTTGCTTTAGACCGGCATAAACCACAGACTTGAGTCAATAATCAGCAGGCGGTGACGTATGGCCCGTGTGGCACTCAATAAACCGGAGCATAAAGGGAGGCCCCATGCAACAGGACAAAAGCGAAATCAAAGGGTTCCACGCGCATGTGTATTATGATGAGTCCACCCGCGCGACCGCGGCGGGCATCCGTGCAGCCATCAGCGATCAATTCGAGGTTGAAATGGGCCGCTGGCGCGACAAGCCGGTGGGACCGCATCCGCAAGCCATGTATCAGGTCGCCTTTCAGCCGGAGCAGTTTGAGAGCCTCGTTCCCTGGTTGATGTTGAATCATTCCGGTCTCAACGTCCTTATTCATCCACGGACTGAGGACGATGTGGCCGACCACTCGCACCGCGCCCTGTGGCTGGGGGAAAAACTTGAGTTGAACATTCAGTTTTTGCGCGACCTGGAGAAGAAGGAAAAGAAATAGGGCTGGATATGAAAAGAGGACCAGCATGAATACTCCCATCTGCGAAATGTTTGGCATTGAGTTTCCCCTGATTGCCTTTACCCACTGCCGCGATGTCGTGGTGGCAGTCTCCAAGGCGGGCGGCATGGGGGTGTTTGGCGCGGTCGCCCATCCGCCGGATCGCCTGGAAGAAGAGTTGCGCTGGATTGATGCGCACATTGAGGGCAAGCCGTACGGCATCGATCTGATTGTCCCCAACAAGATGGCCAAGGTGAGCGCTGGCGGACTGAATCGCAACAAGGTTGAGGCGGCTATTCCCCAGGAGTATTTCCAGTTCGCAGCCGGGATTCTGGCCCAGCACGATATCCCGGCGGAAGGGCTCTACAGCTTTCGCGCCGAGACCTTCCGGGCCAGCCAGAATATGCAGGCCAGCGGCGCGGCCGAAACCCTGGAGGTGGCCTTTTCGCATCCGATCAAACTCGTGGCCAACGCGCTGGGGGTTCCGCCCACCATTATGCTGGAGATGGGCAAACGGCACGGCGTGCAGGTCGCCGCCCTGGTTGGCGCAAAAAAGCACGCCATCCGCCAGGCGCAAGCCGGGGTGGACATTCTGATTGCGGCCGGCGGAGAGGCCGGCGGCCATTGCGGCGATGTCTCGACCCTGGTGCTGATTCCCGAAATTCATGCAGCCATGCAGTCGTATGGCAATATCCCGATTTTAGCCGCAGGAGGTATTGTAACGGGCCGCCAAATGGCCGCCTGCATGGCTATGGGAGCCGCAGGAGTCTGGACGGGTTCGGTGTGGCTGACGACGAGTGAGGCGGAAACCAATCCGGTCGTCAAGGAAAAAATGCTGCACGCCTCATCCGGCGATACGGTGCGCTCAAAAGCCCGCACGGGCAAGTATTCGCGTCAACTCAGGTCTCCGTGGACAGACGCCTGGGAGGCTGAGGACAGCCCTGCGCCCCTGCCGATGCCGCTGCAATCCCTGGTCACTGAGCCGGCCCTGGGCCGCGTGGACAAGCTCTCTCAGAGTGGTCATGCCGGGGCCAAGGACTTGGCAACCTATTGGGTCGGCCAGGGGGTCGGACTGATGGATCGCCAGATGTCCGCCGCGGCCGTGGTCCAGGAATTCAAAGAAGATTTTTTTAACGCCTTCGTGCGCCTGTCGGACGCGCTCGAAGCAGAATAATGCTCTCACCTGGAGGATGCGATGTCTGCCTTTTCTACACTGCTTATGATACTCACGCTCTGCCTGGCCGGACTCATTCCGGGCATGGTCCGGGCGGCATCGGCCCTGGACAGCGATACGATTGCTCAGCTCCAGACGGCAAAGGAGGTCTATGTTTCCACCACACGCAAGAGCGGCGAGTGGAGCAGCGCGGCGCCGGTCTGGTTCTGGTATGCCGATGAGGTGCTCTATCTCACCGCCTCACCAAGTTCGTATAAAGCCAGGCGTATTACAAGCGGTCGCAACGCGGTGCGTATCGCCGTCGGAGGAAAAGACGGTCCGGTGTTTACCGGCAGAGCCGAGATTTTTACGGACGCGGCTATCGTCGAACGCATGGGTGAAGCCTATAACAACAAATACTGGCTTGCCTGGTTGGGCTTTGCGCGGCCACGTGTGAGCCGTGTGGAGTCGGGCAAGACTGTAGCCATCAAAGTCACACCGGATACCACACCGTAAGGAAAGGAAGGGAAAGCCATGCAGCAGATTGATGCCGTCCTCAGTCAAGCGGTTGAGTCGGGCGATATTCCGGGCGTGGTCGCAGCGGTCGCCACTGACTCGGGGCCGGTGTACGCCGGCGCGTTTGGGACACGCAAGCTCGGTGCCGGCCCGGCCATGACAACGGACACCGTTTTTCGCATTGCGTCCATGACCAAGGCGGTTGCCTCGGTCGCCGCCATGCAGCTCTACGAGCAGGGGAAATTCGGACTTGACCAGCCCTTGGGTGAAATCCTGCCCGAACTTGCCGAGCTTGAGGTGCTGGACGGATTTGACGCCGCCGGCCAACCCCAACTCCGCCCGGCCAAACGCCCCGTCACCGCCCGTCATCTGCTGACCCATACCGCCGGGTTTGGCTATGAAATCTGGAACCCCGGCCTCGGCCAATACCAGACAGCAACCGGGAAACCGGGCGTTGGCAGCGGCAAAAAGGCCGCCCTGCATATGCCCTTGGTGTGCGATCCGGGAGAACGCTGGGAGTACGGAATTAACACGGATTGGGTCGGCCAACTGGTTGAGGCCGTCAGCGGCCACACCTTGGGGGACTATCTGTCTCAGCACGTTTTTGAGCCGCTGGGTATGACCGATACCGGGTTTGCGCGTTCGGCAGAACAGGAGGCCCGCACGGTCAGTGTCCATCAGCGCGGTGAAGACGGCACGCTCGCCCCCGCGGAGCTTGAGTTGGTAACTCCCGACGCCGAATACCAGAGCGGCGGGCACGGTCTGAGTTCCACTGCTGCGGACTATCTGGCCTTTGTTCAGATGATGCTCAAGGCCGGCAGCCATAACGGGCAGCAGATCCTCAAGCCCGAGACAGTTGCCCTGATGGCGGAGAACCATATTGGCGACCTGGCCGCCGGAGACATGACCACCGCCCTCCCGCCGCTTTCCAACGATGTGAAATTCTCCCCCGGTGTCGTGCACAAACACGGCTTGGGGTTTTTGATTAACACCAGCGCGCTGCCCGGGGCCCGTTCCGCCGGCAGCCTGAGCTGGGCCGGCCTCTTCAACTCCTATTACTGGATTGATCCGACCAAGCGGGTCACTGGCGTCATCCTGATGCAGATTTTGCCCTTTTTTGATGTCAAGGCCATTCCCGTGTACGAACGATTTGAACACGCGACTTATCAGGCCCTTGGTTTGCTTGAGGCGTGAAGAGCTACGCCCCTTCCCCTTCGGGGTGAGGGAGAATCTGCAAACCGGGACGCCACGTCGCGCATTGAGGCCCAGCAGAGAGTCCGCTATGGTTTTCTTCCGTTGTTCGATTGTCTCGTGCTGTATCTCCGAGCTGAAATAACAGCCTGACCAGCAGGGCTGGCCGTCACGCTCGGGAACTGGAGGATAGTATGGAACGCCCGTTACGTTTTGGTATTTTTATGGCTCCGTTTCACCCCGCGGGTCAGAACCCCACCCTTGCTCTTGAGCGTGACCTGGAACTGATCGTTCGCCTGGACGAGCTCGGCTATGACGAAGCCTGGGTCGGTGAGCACCATTCGGCCGGCTTGGAAATCATTGCCTCGCCCGAGGTGTTTATTGCCGCGGCAGCCCAGCGGACAAACCATATTCGCTTAGGCACCGGCGTCAGCTCCCTGCCCTACCACCATCCGTTGATCCTGGCCGACCGTATTGTCCAGCTCGACCATATGACGCGCGGGCGAACCATGTTCGGCGTTGGTCCGGGGGCCCTGCCGTCGGACGCGTATATGATGGGCATACCGCCGGACACGCAACGCCTACGCATGGAAGAGTCGCTAGGCGCTATCATACAGCTCCTGACCTCGGACGAACCGGTCAATATGGAAACCGACTGGTTCACGCTGAAAGATGCCCGCCTTCAGCTCCGGCCGTATACCTATCCGCACTTTGAAATTGCGGTTGCCGCAACCGTGTCGCCGGCCGGTCCCCGGACTGCGGGCCGCTATGGCGCCGGCCTGCTTTCACTGGGCGCGACCAGCATGGGCGGCTTTGCCGTTCTGGGCGATCACTGGAAGGTCTGGAATGACCAGGCCAAAGAGTACGGGCATACAGTTGATCGATCAGCCTGGCGTCTGGTTGGGCCAATGCACATCGCGCCCACCCGCGAGCAGGCTTTCAAAGAGGTGGAGTACGGCATTTATGACTGGATCGATTACTTCCGAAACGTGGTGGCCCTGCCCCTCGCCCCTGAGGAAACAGACCCACGCAAATGGCCCCACGCGCTGGTTGAGTCTGGAACGGCCGTCATTGGCACGCCGGACGATGCGGTCGCTCAGCTCGAACGGCTGACAAAACAGTCCGGTGGTTTTGGGTGCTATATGCTGATGGCCAATGACTGGGCCGAGCGTCAGGCCTGTCTCAATTCGTATGAGCTGTTGGCCAAAGAAGTCTTTCCCCATGTCCAGAGTTCCGCTGATCGAGCCGTCGCTTCCAGGGAGTGGTGTCGGACAGACCACGACACGCTGATTGGTGGGGCGATGGACGCCGTGGCAAAGGAAATCGAGCGCTACGAAAAAGACACCGGCTATCGGCTGGCTATCGCCGATGTCGCCCAAGGGCAGCCCAACGCGAAGTAGGCAACGCAAATTAAGTTGTTCAGCGGCCCAGGGCGCTGTTTCGCCCTCACCCCAACCCCTCTCCCAGCGGGAGAGGGTGGCCCTGAGCCTGCTGGGCTGACGAACGGTCTCTCCATGCTGGCTTACTTCCGCCCGTTGAGATAGTCGGGCAGACGCGCGGCCGTATACGTCTGGGCAGATTCGAGCTGTTCTCTGGTCAGTCCCTGCGCCCCGCTTAAATCAGCGCCGGCCAGATTTGCCCCGGCCAGGTCGGCCTCGTACAAATCCGCCCGTTGCAGCGAACTGCCGGTCATATCGGCTCCGGTGAGGATGGCATAGCGCAGGATGGCTCCGCTCAGGTCGGCCCCATTCAGGTCAGCGCCCTCCAAGGTCACGCCGGCCAGGGCCGCATCACGCAGGTTGGCGCCGGCCAGATGCGTCACTTTGCCCTTCTCGTTGACGATATCCCAGACCAGACGCCATTTTTCGTCCAATCGGGTGTGGGTGTCGATCTTCGCGCCGGACAGCTCGGCCCCAGCCAGATTCGCCCCGGTCAGCTTCGCCCCTTGCAGGTTTGCTCCGCTGAAGTCGGTCTGTTTTAGTTCCGCCCCGCTCAGGTCAGCGCCGACCAGGGTTGCGCCCACCAGATTGGTTTGAAACAGATCCGCGCTCACCAGCGTGGCCTGGCTCAGATTGGCTTGAAACAGGTGCGCCTTATGCAGGTTGGCCGCCTTCAGGTTCGCTCCGGCCAGATTTGCGCCACGCAGCCTGGCTTCAATCAGGTCGGCCTCTTCAAGATCGGCCCCTTGCAGGTCCGCTGCTATGAGGCCGGCGCCAATGAGGTCGACCCCCACCAGAATGGCCCCAGGCAGTTGAATCCCTTCGAGCTTCGCGCCGCGCAGGTCAGCGCCGTACAGATTGGCTCCAGCCAGATTCGCCCCGGTCAGATTGGTCCGGTTCAGCTTCGTCCATTGGAGATTACCGTGGCTGAGATTGACGCCGTGGAGCTCGGCATCTGACAGGTTCGCGCGCTCCAGGTCGGCCTGGGTTAGCTGGGCATCCAGAAAATTGGCATAGCGCAGGCGCGTTCCAACCAGGCGCGCCCCGGTCAGATTCGCCCCGCGCAGGTCGGCCTCGCTCAAATCCGCTTCTGAGAGATCAGCCGCCTGTAAGTTACTTGCGCTTAAATCGGCCCGGACTAAACGGGCGCCGCTCAGGCGTATGCCCTGGAGATTGAGCCCGCTCAGAGACAGGTTCTGACAGACTGTGGCTTCACAGGAAGAAAAGAAACGCTCGGCCCAGTCCTCAAGAACGCGCGCGTTCGGCGTGTCAGTTTCGGGAGCCTGCCACAGAAAGTCCACAAAACGGGGAGCGGCTTGAATCTCCAGTCTGCGGACCCGGTCAAACATCTGCATGCCGGTTTCAAGCGCGCCCCTGTTCCCCGCGCCGACCAGAGAGAAAAATATGGCCTGTTGCAGGGTCGCGCGCTGGACGGCTCGCTCGTGGCCGGCCAACAGAAAAGCGTACCCACCCGTGTAGGCGACACTCAGCACGAGCAGGCCCAGGAGGCTGCGGGCAAGAGTTTTCACGCTGACTGTCCCCGCGAGCAATGGCCGTTCAGTTCAGCGAACCCAGGAAATCGACAGTGCGCTCAAAGGCCGTGGCATCGGCGTGAAAAACAAAGGCGCACAGGTCGGTGACGCCGATATCTTCCAGGCGTTTGACCTCATCCTTGAGAACACCGGCGTCGCCGGCCAGAATCATGTCAACCGGAGCCTGAGCTCCCCCTCGATCCAGCATGTCCCGGTAGGCCGGCAGCTGGCCGTAAATGGCGAAGACCTTTGCCGCCACTTCACGAGTGTTTTGCCGATCATTGGTGACGGCCATAGGCACCCCGGCAATGACGCGCGGCGCCGGCGCGCCGGCGGCTTGGGCCGCCGCGGTGATCCGCGGGACAACATGGTCTTTGAGCGCCTTATGGCCGGCCATCCAAGTGACGGTCCCCTGGGCCTCCCGCCCACACAGGTCAAGCATTTTGGGTCCGAGCGCGGCCAGCACGAGCGGGACCGGGTCGGCCCCCTGGACCGCGACCTCAAGATTGGCGCGATATTCTTCGCCTTGGTACTTTACTGCCTCGCCGCGCAATACCGGTTTCAAAATGCTCAGATAATCGCGCATATGCGCCATATGGCGGGTATACGACATGCCGAACATGCCCTCGATCACCATTTGATGCGACAGCCCGATTCCCAGCGTAAAGCGCCCCTGGCAGGCCGCTTGGGTGGTCAGTGCGGCCTGGCCCATTACCACGGGATGGCGCGGATAGGTCGGCACGACAGCCGTTCCGAGTTCGATCCGTGTGGTCTCCCGGCCCACCAAGGCGAGCAGATTAATGGCGTCGTGTGAGAAAATCTGCGCCAGCCAGCCCGTGTCGAGCCCGACCTCCTCAGCGCGCTGCGCCCGCCGAATCACTTCATCCATGCTGGGCGATTCGCCCGCTCCTTCGCCGATCATCATACCAATGCGCATCCGTGTGTCCTTTCTTCATTGCGTTGACTTTTGCACTATCCACACGAGATATATAGAGAAACACGAGAGCCGTCCATTCGTGGCCGGGGCGGAAACAGATGAGATGACAGCCGGCGGAATAACCACAGGGAGAACTGACAGGGCAGCGTCCAATCCAGACCGTTCAAAGCTACTCAGCGGGATTACCGGACTCGCCTGTACCCATGCCTGAGCCGGTCCAGCCGGCACCCGGATTCTGAGTGACCTTGGGGCCGAGGTCATTAAGCCTGAGCCAGCGCTGAACGGGGAATGATGGACGCGTATCTCACGGCAAGCTGCTTCTTATCGCTCGCCTAAGCCTCATTCTGGTACACTTTCCACCCAACAGAGATGGGAGTCAAATGCACTCCCATTGAGCGCAGTGAAGAATTTCCTGTCCGCGGTGACCATTTCTCCCGTCAGCCTGATAGCGAGCGCCAAATAGAGGCAATCGTACAGACTGCGTTGAGTCAAATGAGCCAGATCGAAGGCGAGGGCTAAAGATTCTTTATCCGGGTGAATGGACAAGGGAAGTCTTTGAAACAAAGCAAATATGGATTCACTTTCCGCAATCGTTACCTCGTTGCGTCTGACCTTTTTGCACAGGACGTTTCCAAATTCTACAATCGAGAATGCGGGGAGGTGCAGTTGATGCGTTGGGGCATGGAGCCGCAGGGCCGCCTCACTGTGGATTTCTGGCAAGAACCATTTAACGGCAACGCTGGTATCAACAACATAGGCGCTCACCGTTTCCGGTCCTCTCGGATAAGCGGCGCGCTATCAGTGAAAGTTCGCCGCGACTTTTTCATTTTTGCTCGAAACTGCTTAACCCTCAGCCACGCATCCATCCCATCAGGCCGGGCCGCTTGTTCGAGTAACAGCTTCAACTCAGCCTGGAGGGAGCGTCCGTTCCCGCCAGCCCGCTTCTTCAGTTGAGCAACAGTTTGTTCGTCCAGGTTTCGCACAAGTACCTGAGCCATACGCGCCACCTCCGGTATTTGTTCGTATTGATATCAAAATGATATCACCAGGGGCAAGCCTCTGGTCAGGGAGGCGGTCAGCGGACTCGGCCGTATGTGCTGCTGTTCTGCTGCGCGTCGTGTATTTTCTGACCGTGGAAAATCAGGATGGAGTATTCGTTAAATAAATCGACGATGTCGCCCATGGCCGTTTCGCTGACCCCAGCCGCGATATCCACGCCCTCGATTTCTGCTCCAAAGACATCTGTAATTTTTGAGAACGACACCGCCATGTTCATGGCCTCCTGAAAAATGCAACAGATCTCAGCCGGCACCCTGCCGCGCACGCTCATAGCGCCAACCACTTTTGAGCATCCATAACCGGTGCCGCCTTCCCGGCGCGGCGACCTTCGAGGATTCGTAGCCGGCATCGCCGTGGTATAGCGAACAATAGCCGCCCTCGACTTTCTCAAGCTTAGGAAAAAAAGTGTCCGGCTCACGTCCGCTGACATAGGCAAGCGCGTCCTTGGCAGCGCTAAAAGCAGAGAGCTTCGTCAGCGAAACAAATGTTGGCGGCGGCAGCTCAATCTCGCCAGCCTGCCTCGCCTCCAGCGCCTCATGTGGGCGCATCCAGGCATGGTCACTGATTTCTGTGCCGTCGACCTGGACGGCATCCCCACCGGCCTGGGCAACGAAGAACCAGGTTGAAAAACGCTTCGGGCGAATCAGCGGTGTGGTCCAGTGTGAAAAATAAAGCAAGGTCTCTGTTGCGAGGCTGAGGCCGGCTTCTTCCGCGGCCTCGCGGACCGCGGCCTGCCGGGCAGCGGCCAGCATATCGTCCGGCGCATCTGGATTATGATCTTCGGGATCAATATGCCCGCCAGGGAACACCCAGGCTCCACCATGAAAGGCCGTTTTCGCATTCCGACGCAATAACAGGACTTCGATGCCTTTTTGTCCGCTCCCCGCATCCCGGAGCACGATAACGGTGGCCGCGGGGACTGCGCGGGGTAGCGTCGTTTTGTTTTCTGACATGTATCGAATGTATCCGAGAGATGCTTGAGGGGCAGAGCGCGTGGTAAGCGCCCTGCCGTCCCAAAGCCAACGCCCAGAGCCCATCCATCAGAACTCTGGGCGTTGGTGACCGACACGCCGTTCAGCAGCGAGGCCGCCTAGGCCGCTTTCTTCTTGGTGGTTCGCTTTCTGGCTGTCACTCGTTTTTTCGAGGATGCTCTTTTCCGCGCCGCGGCTTTCTTTTTGGACGCTTCATGAGCTTGCTGCATACGCCGAATCTCTTCCCAACCGAGATAGCCCGTGAACTCGTCTTTACCAAAGAAGATGACCGGGCCGTCACACATGAACAGGTATTCCGTGTCTTCCATCGCGGTGGTGGCACCGTGGACCATACCGTTGGCCTCATGGACATAATCGCCGGCATTAAATGTACCACCCCGGACTTTGAGCTTACCCGAAAGAATATAGGTATGCGCCGCGCTCAGATGTTTATGCGGAGGGGCCACATAGCCCTTCAGCCAACGGAAGAGCACCATCCAGCGACCGCTCTCTTCTCCAGTCCAGAGCACCTTCATGAACGCCCGTTCCGGGTCATCCGGGTTAGGAATCCAGTCCGCCTCGGATGACTGCGTGATGGCATCCATCAATTCGCTGTTAATCGGACGAATCTCTTGCGGTAGAGCCATAGTCTCTTGCCTCCTTCTGTCAGTCGTGCCCCTTTACATGCCTGTCCTTGCGTCGGGATGCAAGCCGCTCGTGTCCTCCTCTGCCCTTTCTCAGCCGCGTGGCACTCGCTACAGTAGGCCGGCTTCTCTACAGGCAAACAACTTTCGGAAGAGGGACAATCAGCCATGAATGAAATCGATTTCAGCAATAAAACGGTTCTGGTCATTGGCGGGTCGAGCGGGATAGGCAACGGCATAGCGCGCCGGTTTCGCGACCACGGCGCGCGGGTTTTTGTCTCCGGCACTCGTGCCGGGGCGCAAGATTACGCGGACGAAGAAGGCTCCGAGCTGGACGGCCTGCACTATTTCCAATGGGACGTGTCAAGCGACAGCCAGGTGGACGGCCTGCAACCGCCTTTTGACTCACTCGATGTGCTGGTCGCCTCACAGGGCATCGTCGAGTATAAGCGGGCTGAGTTTCAGATGCCCACCTTCAGGAAAGTGCTGGACGTCAATCTCATGAGCGTCATGAGCAGTTGCACCAAATTCCACCCCATGCTGGCCACAACACAGGGCAGCATCATTATGCTCGGCTCGGGAGCCAGCTTTTTCTCCGTGCTGGGCAATCCTGCGTATAGCGCCAGTAAGGGCGCGCTCGTCACCCTGACCAAAACACTGGCCGAGGCCTGGGCTGTTGATGGCATTCGGGTAAACGGTATTGCCCCAGGGTTGATTGCCACCAAGATCACCAAGGTCACCTGGGGTCATCCGCGCCGCTATCAGGATTCGCTCGCCTCTATTCCCATGAAACGCTGGGGAACGCCGGAGGACATGGGCGGGATTGCGCTGTTTCTGGCCTCGCCGCTGGCGGCGTATCTCACCGGCCAGATGTTGATCGCTGATGGAGGCATGAGCCTGGGCTTGTAAGCGCTCCGGGGTGCGCACCCGATGGAATGGTATGGCTCGCCCCTCACCCTCCTCCCGCCGCTGGTCACGCTTGGCCTGGCGATTGTCACCCAACGGGTCCGGCTCTCACTGAGCATCGGCCTGGGGTTCGGGGCGCTCCTCGCCACCCAATTCGACATTCTGGCCGCAACGACGCTGACGGCCGGTTTACTCTTCCACGTGGCGCTTGCTCCCAACAATATCCTTATTACGACGTTTTCCCTCCTCGTTGCCGGCATGGCCGCGGTCATTGAACACAACGGCGGAACCATCGCGCTTGTCCGCAAGGCCGAACGGGTCGTGCGCGGCCCACGGAGCGCTATGGCTGCCAGCTGGTTGGCCGGTCTGTTCGTCTTCTTCGACGATTATGCTAACTGCCTGATGGTCAGCGCCACCTTTCGGCCTCTGTACGGTCGCCACAAGCTCTCGCGCGCCAAGCTCGCGTATATTGTGGATTCAACCGCGGCTCCGGTTGCTTCGTTTGCCGTTATCTCAACCTGGATCGGCTACGAGTTGGGGCTGCTCGCCGATGCACTCGAAGGTGTCCCCCTTGCCGGCGGTCTCCTGGTCTTCTTTCTGAGCACCCTGCCGTTTCGTTTTTACAGCATCTATTCTTTGGCTTTTGTGGGCGCGGTTGCCCTATCGGGCCGGGACTTTGGGCCTATGGCTCGTCTGGAACACAAAACACGAACGGCAACGCTCGCGTTCGAGCAGCGCGCGACACCCGAGCCGGCCCGGTCCGCATGGTTGGCGGCAGGCCCTATTCTGAGCCTCCTGCTGGTAACCCTGGCCTGTTTGTATCTGGACGGCCGAGCCAGTGCAGGTATGAGCGGTCCAGCCAGTCCCACGCTCCTGGCGATTATAGGGGCGGCCAATGCCTATTGGTCTATGGCATTGGGTGCTGGCACTGCCCTCCTTATTTCCATCGCCCTGTCCTTATCCAGTCAGACTCTCACGTTCCCCGGAGCATTGCGGGCGAGTTGGCACGGCATGCGGCGTATTCTTGGAGCGCTGGTGATTCTGTATCTGGCCTGGGGATTAGGGGAGGCGCTCGAAACCATAGGCACAGCTCACGCCCTGACCAATCTACTCACCAATAGCGTGACCGCGTGGAGTCTGCCCGCGCTGACATTTCTGGTGGCAGCGGTGGTCTCTTCTGCCACGGGAAGCTCATTCAGTACAATGGCCATTCTCATTCCGCTGGTTGTTCCCCTGGCCGTTACCCTGGCGGCTGGGACAGCCGGCCCGCCTGTCCTGGCCACGGTCGGGGCTGTCCTCGCCGGCGCCTGTTTTGGCGACCATATCTCACCGATTTCAGACACGACGATATTGTCCGCTACCGCCAGTGGAGTCGAGGTCATCACCCATGTGCGGACGCAGTTGCCGTATGCACTTACCGTTGGGGCGCTTTCGCTGTGTCTGGGTTATCTGCCGGCCGGTTTTGGCGTTTCGCCCTTTATTCTGCTCCCTCTGGGAGTGGGCCTGGGGGTCGCGCTGGTATGGGGTTTAGGGCGAACGGGTGAGACATCCGATTCATAGCCCGGCGGACAGTCCGGCTTCGGGTTGGAATTTTGTGACGCAGACGCCTACTCAATCATCTCTGCCCCGCCCCAGACAAAATTCAGGGCCGTTGCCCCGTTTTTGCTCGTCACGGTGTGGGTGCACCCGTTGGGCCGATAGCTCATATTGCCTGTCGGCACGGGGCCGGATTCATCTTCGTTTTCCCCTTCGATCACAAAAATGAGTTCATCCCCGTTATGGCGATGAAAGGGCAACACCGACCCCGGCTCAAAACGCGCGAGTACTGCCCGGCGGCCGGCGGCCGGGTCTTCCCAAACGGATTTCAGGCGGATACCCGGTCGCGCCTCAACCCATTCCAGCGCACTCAGCGAAAAGACCTGGGACGGTGGGGCCTCCCCCCGTTCGGTCACGGGCTCCACACCACCGGTGAGAATCGCAATAGCCGTTGCCCCGGTGCCGCTCGACACGCTGTGGACACAGCCGTCGGGTCGATAGCCCATATTGCCCGCGGTTATCGTGCCAAACTCGTCCGACAGGCTTCCTTCGATGATATAGACCAGTTCATCACCCACATGCTTGTGGGTGGGCATTTGCAGGCCGGGAGTGAGCCGTGTCATCAGCGCCCGCCGGTTGGTTTTTTCGTCAACCCACAGGTTGCGGGCCTGTACACCCGGCATCAATTCCTGCCAGGCAAAGTCGTTGACGGCAATAAGCTGTGATTGCGGGCTCTCTTGCTGTGCTGCCATATCCCCTCCTGCGGTCGCGCGGCGCGCGTGAACGAACCAACCGGAAACGCGGCGTCACTGATTCGGCTGGACGGGCGGTGTCGTCTCGCTCAATTTTTCAGTTACGTCTTTGTCCGACATCGAATAGACGACCTCTTGGCCCGGCGGGAACTGCATCGGGGGGTTATTCAAATCCACCTCGGGGTTTTGGACGCTGCCGCCTTGGGACTCGAATGCCGGCGGTTTTTTATACTTTTCCAGCTCTTCCAGACTGATGCCATTGAGCTTTACGACTTCGGGATCGATCCACGACTCGGCGTCAATCGCTTCGCCCTCGGAAGTCGAGAATTCGAGCATCATGCCCTCTGGCCCGGCAAAATAAATGGACTTGCAAAAACCATGATCCAGCGGCCCCATGACCCAGTGCCCGTGCGAGCGGACGCGGTCCCGCATGGTCAGCAGCTCTTCTTCCGTGTCTACGTTGAGGGCCATATGCTGCATGGCGCCAGGCGCTACCAGACCCGCAGTCCAGCTCGCGTGGGAGACCCCGGTTTGGGGCTGAATCTCACCACTCTCCGGTCCCTGGACAAAGGCAATTGATGAACTGTCGCCCAGCCGGACAAAGCCGTGATAGGTATTCTTCACACCGTGCATCCAGTACAGCGCAACCAGTTCCATACCGACGACCTGGGTGAAAAACTCAATCTGCTCTTTCATGTCCTTGGTACAAATCGCCAGATGATGCACGCCATTCGGTAAGCCCATAGTCTTCCCTCCCTTGTGGAATAGTGTTGATGTGTCAACATTCCACCTGAGCATATGAGAGTCAAGGTTCAATACTCTCTTTTTATGCTAGACTGCCGAGAGGGAGGAGCGACGCCGGCGGCGGTCCTTCAGACGCAGAAACAGAATCCGCGAGGAGACGGCTGGGATGCTTGGTTTTCAACCCGACGACGAACAACAACTGATTCGAGACACGGTCGCGGAATTTGCCCGCGAACAGCTCCGCCCTCTTGCCCACGATGCGGATGAGAGTGGTCTCTGCCCCCCCTCCGTGGTCCGGCAGGCCTGGGACCTCGGTCTGGTGCAAAGCACGATTCCTGAAGCGTACGGTGGTGTCGGAGCCGAGTCCTCCGCGGTCACGGGCTCACTCATTTGTGAAGAGTTGGCTTGGGGTGACCTGGCCCTGGCCCTGCATATTCTCTCTCCCCAACTGGTGACCTGTCCGGTCATAATGCTGGGGACACCCGAACAAAAGGCGCAGATTCTCAGTTGCTATGCCGGCCCCCACTTCACAGCCGGGACCGCCGCGGTGATGGAACCTCGCTTCGACTTTGACCTCAATGCCCTCACCACAACAGCCGAGCGACACCACGGCGCGTTTGTGCTGAACGGCACCAAGTGTTTTGTGCCGCTTGCCGCGGCTGCAACGCATCTCCTGGTCTATGCCAGGGGAGACAAGGGTATCGCCGCCTTTCTTCTTCCTCAGGATACACCCGGTCTGAGCATAGGCGAACGAGAGAAAAATATGGGCCTCAAAGCGGTGGCCACGTATGAGCTGCGTTTGGACCATTGTCGCGTTCCGGCTTCCTCACAACTGCAAGGCGATATCCAGCCCGTGTTGAACCGCTCGCGGGTCGCCCTCTCAGCCCTGGCCGTTGGGGTCGCCAGAGCCGCCTATGAATATGCGCGGGAGTATGCCAAGGAGCGAACAGCCTTTGGCACGGCCATTGCCCAGAAACAAGCCATCGCTTTTATGCTGGCCGAGATGGCCACGGAAATTGACGCCGCCCGCTTACTCGTCTGGGAGGCTGCCTGGAAAATCGACACTGGCGGAGACGCGACCCGCGAGGCCTGTCTGGCCAAGAATTACGCAGCGAATATGGTCCTCACAGTGACGGATAATGCTGTCCAGACCCTGGGCGGACATGGCTATATTCGGGACCATCCGGTTGAGCTGTGGCTCCGGAACGGGCGCGGATTTGCGACGTTCGAGGGCTTGGCCATAATCTAACGACCCAAACCTATCGGAGGCAGACCATGATTGACTTCTCCCTTTCCCCGGCAGTTGAAAAGAACCGCGCCCTGCTTCACGCCGTTGCAGACGGGACCATGCGCCCGATCTCGCGCGAGTACGACGAGCGCGAGCATGAAAAGCCGACGGAATGGCTGAACATGATGTGGGAAGCCTCCAAAGACATGGTCAGCTTCGGGGAGGGCAAGCAAAAGAAGGGAGCCGACCGGAAGGCGGAGGCGACCGAACGACACCCCTCGGAACGCACTATCCGTTCGGCGGTCCTGATTGAAGAACTATCGTGGGGTGACGTCGGTCTGTACCTCAGCATTCCCCATCCGGCCCTCGGCGGCGCCGCGGTCGCCGCGGCCGGTACGCCGGAGCAGAAAGAGCGCTTTCTGTCTCGCTTCCGTGACGGGGAGCCAAAATGGGGAGCAATGGCGATTACGGAGCCGGGCTGTGGTTCGGACTCAGCCGCTCTTACCACAACCGCGGTGCGGGATGGGGACCAATGGGTCATCAACGGCACCAAGATATTCTGCACCAGCGGGCTCATGGCTGCCGAAAAATCGGAGGGTTTTGTGGTCGTCTGGGCCACCCTGGACAAATCGGCCGGGCGCGCCGGGATCAAGGCCTTTGTGGTCAATCACCACACCCCCGGCATGACGGTCGCCAAGGTGGAAGACAAAATGGGTATCCGCGCCTCAGACACGGCGATGCTCGTCTTTGAAGACTGTCGGATTCCGCTCGATAATATTCTCGGCCAGGCCGAAGTCAAACAATCGACCGCAGGGTTCAAGGGGGTCATGGCCACGTTTGACGCCACCCGGCCACTGGTTGCGGCCAGCGCGATTGGGGTGGCGCGGGCCGCGGTGGATTATGTCCGCGAGACGCTTGCGGCAGAAGGGATCAGCATTCGGTACACGACTCCGCCGACAAAGCTGACCACGCTTGAGCGGGACTTTATGGAGATGGAAGCCAATCTCCAGGCGGCGCGGCTGTTGACGTGGCGGGCGGCCTGGATGCTCGATCAGGGCATCCAGAATAATCTCGAAGCCTCTATGGCCAAAGCCAAAGCCGGCAGTATGGTGACCCAGGTCACGCAGAAGGCGGTCGAACTGCTTGGCCCGCTGGGCTATTCGCGCAAAATCTTACTCGAAAAATGGATGCGGGACGCCAAGATCAGCGATATTTATGAGGGCACCCAGCAGATCAACCTGCTCATTATTGCCCGGCGTATTTTGGGCTATTCGAGTCAGGAGTTGAATTAAGACGCGGGCAGGGGCGATTTGTCCGGGCAGCAGTTTGTATCATGCAAGTGATTGGACATCGTGGCGCGGCAGCCTTCGCGCCGGAGAACACCTGGGCAAGCTTTGACCGGGCCCTGTCGATCGGCGTTGACGCAATCGAGACCGATGTGCATTCCACCAGCGACGGTCAACTGGTCCTGATTCATGACAAAAACCTGAGCCGGACGACCGATGGGTCGGGAGTTGTACACGATACCCCCTGGTCAGTCGTGAAAGAGCTCGACGCGGGTTCCTGGTTCAGCCAGAACTATGCCGGCGCGCGGGTCCCCCTGCTCCGGGAGACGCTGGAGCATTACGGCAAACGGACGCGCCTCGTGCTCGAAGTCAAGCAGCCTGGCATAGAACTCCGGGTGCTCAACATGGTCCGCGACCTGAAGCTGCTGGCTCAGGTCACCTTTTCGTCATTTTTCTTTCCCATTGTCCATAATCTCAAAACCCACGCGCCCACGGCGAAAGTCGGCCTGCTGACGATTGATGTCAAACCGGAAACCACCCAGCGCGTGCTGGACGCCGGGTTTGATCAAATCTGTCCGCCGGCCCCATTTCTTTCGCGTGAGATGGTCGCGGCCTGGAAAGCCGCGGGCCTCGAAGTCCGGGCGTGGGGCATCAAAGACCCCGCTATGATGCGGGCGGCCATTGACGCCGGGGTTGACGGCATGACAGTGGATTTCCCCCAGCTGCTCTTGGCCGCGGTTGGCCGACCGGCAAATTTCTAACAGCACGGTCAAGGGAAACCGTGTTCCAGTCAGCCAGGGACAGGCTTGGGGGGTGCAATTACGCGAGATGGGTACCGTTCCGGTCAGCGCCAAGCTGCCTGGCCGGACGGTTTTCCGGGGCAGTGCCATTTTTCAGGTTTTCGGCCAACACCACGGTAAACAGGGACATCGGGTGGGTTTTATACCGCTTCTCAATACGGATAGGCACATCGGCAAAGGCTTGTTTGAGACGCAGTGAGGCGCTCCAGCCCAGCCGTCTGGTGAGCGGGTCAAGGGCGCCAACAAGGGGGCCAATAAGGGGCTTGGTCGATCGGAAATGGTTGATAATGGCTATTTTTCCGCCAGGTTTACAGACCCGATGAATCTCACGCATCATCCGTACCGGGTCAGGGACGACACTGATGACGTGAAACGAGGTCACATAGTCAAAAGAGTTGTCTGGAAAGTCGAGGCTGAGGGCGTCCATCGTCAGCAGGCGAAAATGGCTCCACTGCTTCTCGTCCGCCCGTTGCTGGGCACGCTCTAACATGTCGGGAGCAAGGTCTACCCCAGTCACCTCACAATGAGCCGGGTAGGCCTGCATGGACAGGCCGGTTCCAACCCCGACTTCGAGCACGCTGGCGTTGGGCTGAATATCGAGGCCCTGGATGACCGCAGAGATACGGTCGGTAAAGAAGCGCGCGAATATTTTATCGTAGAGATGGGAAAACTCGGAGTAAATCTTGCTCTCGTGAGCGCGCCGGGTATCCCCCTCATTCTGTGTAGCCAGCACCCGCTATCCTCCCTCAAAGTCTAGGCGGCTTCCTGCTTTTGCTGCTGTTTCTTAAAAAGCGTGATGTCCTGCTGACGAAACCGCCACTGCCTCCCCCGTTTGACACCTGGGAGGACGTTCTTCCGGGCAAGCTCGTTGACCGTATCCGGGCTCAACTCAAGCAGCGCGGCCACCTGTCGGCTATTAAGCAGCACTTCTTCCTTCTCTTCCACAGCTTTCTATTTCCCGCACGATTCAGATTGGTGGGCTGGGGTATACCACACCCCCCCTGAATCGTCAATGTCCGTGTAATTTCGCAGGGTTAGTGCGCTTTCAGATCGCGCAGGCGAAGCTGGAGACTCGCCTGCCCATTCCAGACGTTCAGCGTTGGCGTGTAGAGCACATCAACCTGCTGGCGGGGGACAATCGGACGGTCGCCCATCCCGAACCCGATAGCATCGACAGGCCGTCCACCCTGGCCAGAGCGCAGCACGAGCTTGAGGTGGCCGGCTTTTCCCTGGGACTGATCGCCGACGATGCGGGCACTGACCACTTCAGTCTGCGAGGACCGAAACACCGGTTCCGGATTGCCCGGCCCACAGGGCTGCAGACGCTGCAGTTCATCCAGCAGTTCCGGTCCGACCAGCCCGACATCCACATCCGCGTCAAACTCGATAATGGGGACAAGATCATCAGGCGTCAGGCGCTGACGCGCGGTCGCCTCAAACTGGTCTGCAAAGGCGGCTATTGAAGCCGCCTGGATCGACAGCCCGGCTGCCTGGCGATGCCCGCCGTAACCGGCCAGATGCCCGGCACACGCCTGCATCCCTTTGTAGAGGTGGAAAGCTGCGGGGCTCCGCCCCGACCCTTTGCCCATATCGCCGTCAATCGCAATGAGGACGGTCGGGCGCCCAAAGCGCTCAACCAAGCGGGACGCAACAATGCCAATCACCCCGGGGTGCCATTCGGGAGAGGCCAGGACAAAGCTATAGCGCAGGCCCTGTTCAAGCTGTGCCTGCGCCAGGGCGAGCGCCTGTTGCAAAATTTCTTCTTCTATGGCTTTGCGCGCGATGTTTTCCTTGTCCAGCTCAGCCGCCAGAAACCGGGCGCGTTCGGCATCCGTTGTCGTAAGCAGTTCCACCGCCTTCTGCGCTTCGGCCAACCGCCCGCCGGCATTGATGCGCGGTCCGAGACGAAAGCCGATATAACTCGCCGTCACATCGTCATCGCCGCTCACTGCCCGCAGGGCGCGAATGCCGGGCCGTTGGCTGTGTGCGATTTGTCTCAGGCCGTGGGTGACGAGCACACGATTTTCTTCAATCAAAGGTACAAGATCAGCCACCGTCCCCAAACAGACTAAATCCAAATAGAGTCGCAGGTCGGGAACGGGCCGCTCCCCCTGCTCACGCAGCCGCATCCGCAGCCCCATCAGCAAATAAAACGCAACGCCAGCCCCGGACAGGCCGGAAAAAGAAAAGGGACAGCCGGCTTCCATCGGGTTCAGCACCGCATAGGCCGGCAGTTTTTCCTCCGGGACGTGATGGTGATCACACACGATCACATCAATACCGAGCTGCTGTGCCCGAGCAATCTCCTGATGACTGCTTGCCCCGCAGTCGGCCGTCACCAAGACCCGTATGCCCTCACCTGCCAATTGCTCAATAGCCTGCGTGTTCAGCCCGTAGCCTTCACGGGTCCGGTGGGGAATATACAGCCCCGGGTCCATACCGATTTCCCGCAAGAACAGGATGAGCTGGGAGCTGCCGGTCACGCCATCAACGTCATAGTCGCCCCAGATACACACGCGCTCGCCGCGCTCGCGGGCTTGGAGTAAGCGCTCCGTCGCGCGCCGCATATCAGGGAAGAGCCTGGGCGAACGCAAACCCGTACGCAGAGCGGGAGATAAAAATGTGGCCGCTTTATCGGCCGTATCGATGCCGCGGTTGACGAGCAGCCGCGCCGTGACTGGAGAGAGGGGGGCGAGCTGGGTGGACTCGATCAGATCCTGAATCCGCCTCGGGTCAGCCGACCGCGGGCGCCAGCGTTTTTCGAGCCGGGCACCAGCCCCGTTCACTGCCGTGTGGCCCCCTTTTCCCACAGCAGGACAACCGGGCTGGCGACATAGATGGATGAATACGTGCCGACCGTCATCCCGACCAGCAGAACGAGCGCAAAGGCATGGATCACCGATCCGCCCAAAAAGAAGAGGGCCAGGATGACCATCAGGACCGTCCCGGTCGTAATCACCGTGCGGCTCAGGGTTTCGTTAATGCTGCGGTTGATGATCGTCCGCATCGTTTCCCGGCGCAGCTTGCGCATATTTTCTCGCACGCGGTCACACACAATAACCGTATCGTTGACCGAATAGCCGATAACGGTCAACAGCGCGGCCACAACGGTCAGGTCGAACTCAATATCAGCCACGAGCAAGACGGTGGTAGTCACCAGGACGTCGTGGATCAGGGCGACCCCGGCACCCACCCCAAACCGGGGCTCAAATCGGAAGGCGATATAGCCGCCCATCATGAAGGTGGCGAACACAACGGCCAGAATGCCCTTCCGCCGCAAATCTCTCCCAACTTTCGGGCCGACGCTTTCGACCCGTTGGACATCGAACGCCTCAGGGCCGTAGCCGTCGGTTAAGCTCTGGCGAATTCGATTCGAGAAGTTTTCAGCGCCCGTTTCCGACTTGGGAATGCGAATCAGGAATTCATCCCCGTTTTGTCCGAAATCCTGGACTGTGATGTCTGAAATATCCGTTTGGGAAACGACAGCGCGAATGCTCGCCGCATCAGTCTGCTGGCTGAATTTGACATGGACAATGGTCCCGCCCGCAAAATCAACCCCATAGTTCAAACCGCCCCGATACCAGAAGGCGATAATGCCGAGCAGGATGAGTAGAGCGGAAAACAGGTAGGCACCTTTGGCGTAGCGCAGAAAATCGATCTTTGTTCCGGCTTTAATCAGTTCCATGGTCGTACACTCTTGGCTGCCCACCCGGCTCAGACGCTCAGGGCGTTGAGACGCCGCCGCGCCAGAAAATAGTCATACACCGCCCGCGTACAGAACACCGTGGTGAACACTGTGCTCATAATCCCGATACACAGGGTGACGGCAAAGCCTTTGATCGGGCCGGAGCCAAACTGAAACAGGATCAGGCCCGATAAAAACGTGGTGATATTCGAGTCAAAAATAGCCGGCAAGGCGCGTTCATAGCCGGAGTCCACCGCGGCCCGCGCCCCTTTGCCGAGTCGTACCTCTTCGCGCATGCGTTCGTTGATCAGCACATTGGCGTCCACCGCCATCCCCACGGTGAGGACTATGCCGGCAATGCCCGGCAGGGTCAGGGTGGCGTCAAACATGGCCAGGGCAGCCAGGAGCAACAGGATATTCAGAGCCAGGGCGAGGTCGGCCAGGAGGCCGGCGAGGTTGTAGTACACGACCATGAAGACCACGACCAAGACTCCACCAATAATAAAGGACATGGTTCCTTGTTCAATCGAGTCCCGCCCGAGAGACGGCCCGACCGTTCGTTCTTCGGCGATGGTGACGGGCGCGGGCAGCGCGCCGGCGCGTAATACAATGGCCAGGTCACGGGCTTCCTTCAGGTCAAACCCGCCCGTGATGGAGGCGTGCCCGCCGCCGATCCGGTCGCGGATCACGGGGGCCGAATAGACAGTATTATCGAGCACAATGGCCAGACGACGACCAACATTGGCTCCGGTCACTTCTTCAAAGGTCTCGGCCCCGCGATTGTTCAGAATCAGCTCGACGTACGGCCCTTCAATATCTACGCTGGGACGCACCCGGGCATCGGCTATCCCATCGCCAGAGAGCAGGGTTTGTTTTTCCAGGGTGTAGGTGGTCCGAATCGGCTCTCCGCTCAGCGGGTCGCGGTCTTGACCGTTCAGGGTCTCGGTTTCGCGCGTACTGCCCTCTTCGGCCACCAGCTTGAATTCCAATACCGCAGTTCTGCCGATCAATTCCTTGGCGCGTTCAGGGTCCTGGATACCGGGCAGTTGGACCAGAATATCCCGCTCGCCCTGACGTTGGATCACGGGCTCGGCCACACCAAACTGGTCAATCCGGTTGCGAATGGTTTCCAGGGATTGATCCACCGCGTACTGTTGGAGCGCTTCGACCTGGCGGCTATCGAGGTCAACGACAATATCCGAACTTGAACCGGCGCTAATCCGGGGTTCGAGAATGGGGAAACGGTCGGCCAGAATCTCTCTCACCGTCGTGCGGTCTGATGCGGAGGTGGCGGAAAAGCGCAGGGTATTGCCTTCGCGCCGAATATCGACGATGCCGGCCTCAGCCTCGCTCAGCGCCCGCCGGAATTCTTCGGCGTACTGGTCCAGGCTGTTTTCCACGGCCTTCTCCAGGTCAACCGTCAACAACAAATACGTACCACCCCGTAGATCAAGGCCCAGACGAATCTGGTGGGAGGGCAGAAAGGACGGCCACCAACCCGGCAACGCGGGACTGAAAGACGGGATCAGATAGAGGCTCCCCCACAGCGTGAGAGCGACAATCAAAAGGATACGATACCGCAGACCTTGGGGCATTATTTATCCTTTCCCGACTTCTTGTCTCCACTCGCTTTCCGGCTGCCCCCCTCCTCAGCCAGGGCCTCAATCTTGGAGCGTTCGACCCGAATGCGAACGTTTTGCGCCAGTTCGAGGGTCACGACTTTTTCCCCAATTTCCATGATGCGCCCGTACAGCCCGCCGACTGTCACAACTTCGTCATTCCGTTTGAGTTCACCCAGCATGGTCCGATGCGCTTTTGCCTTTTGCTGCTGTGGGCGAATCAGCAAAAAGTAGAAGACGACAAAAATCAGGATCAACGGAAAAAACTGGACCAGCGGTCCGGGACCTTCCGGCGCCGCTCCGCTTTGGGCAAAGGCAAGACTCATGAGACACTCTCCTGTGTTGACTGCGCGCGCTGCGCGGGAGGGGCTTCGAGGAACGGCCGCGCAAATTCGGCAAAGCGGCCCGCAGCCAGGGCTTCGCGCATGGTGCGCATCAAACGTTGGTAGAAATATAAATTATGCAAGGTATTCAGCCGCGCAGACAGGATTTCGCCAGCCACGGCCAGATGGCGTAGATACGCCCGGGAAAAGTGCTGACAGGTATAGCACTCACAGGCGTCTTCAATCGGTCGAAAGTCAGCCGCATACTCGGCCCGCCGGATATTGCGCTTGCCCTGCCAGGTAAAGAGCGTGCCATTGCGGGCGTTCCTCGTGGGCATAACACAGTCAAACATATCAAACCCGAGCGCCACATAGCGCACAAGTTGTTCCGGCGTCCCCACCCCCATCAAATACCGCGGGCAGCTCTCGGGTAAGAAGCGGACCGTATAGGCGGCCAACTCGTGCGTCAGGGCCGGCGCTTCGCCGACACTCAGGCCACCAACTGCATAGCCGGGGAAGCCCAGCGCAACCAGCGCGCGTGCATTCTCTTCGCGCAGGGCCGGAAACATCCCGCCCTGGACAATGGCAAATACGGCCTGATCGTCTCGTTGCTTGGCCGCCAACGAGCGCTCTGCCCACCGGACGGTCAGACGGGCCGCGCGTTCCGCCTCAGAAACGTCCACCGGCGCTGGCACACACTCGTCCAGGACCATAGCAATATCAACCCCAAGACGTTCCTGGGCGCGGACCACGCTTTCAGGCGTCAGTTGATGACGCGAGCCGTTCAAATGCGACCGAAACTCCACGCCTTCTTCCGTGACCGTGGACAGTGATTTCAGGCTGAACACCTGATAGCCGCCGCTATCAGTGAGAATCGGCCCGTCCCAGCCCATGAAGGAGTGCAAACCACCTGCTTGCTCGATCAACTCTACACCCGGTCGCAAATACAAATGATAGGCATTGGCCAGGATCATCTCTGCGCCTATGGTCCGCAGTTCCTGGGGGGTCATGGACTTCACCGTCCCCTGGGTCGCCACCGGCATAAACGCCGGCGTCGCCACACTGCCATGCGCGGTCTGCAACGTACCGAGGCGTGCCTGGGTCGCCGAATCTGCCTGTATCGTCGTGAACTGAAACATGAACGGGGATAGCGTGAAAGTACGAATTGTTCTTGTGACCTGTCGGGCCGTTTTATGTGTTTTTTCGGGGGCTGGCAACTACTTGTAGGGCTGTCCGCGACATGTAAGAGTCATAGGGCTGAGCCCATGCTGCAAAGCGCCGCTACAAACGGGTGAGCGGCAGGCAGTAATGTTGTATTTCACAACATCGGGAGAGAGAAAAGAAACGATGGAAAGCAGATTAGAGAAAGCCTTTCCTACTTGGTATTTGGCGATGGGGATGCAATAGAAAGGATGGCAAATCTAATATTTCACCCTGACTACAAGCTAGAACAGTTCGGTCAAGCGAACGTTCAAGAACTTGTAGGCTGGTGTAGTGAGGAATACCCCGTAATCAATGGACGAACAACAAAAATACTCCGGGTCTTTGGCTTCGATGTGCGGCAGATCTCATGAAGAGAAGCAAGCGGCGCGGGCTCAGTTTGAATGGTACTTGGCGAATTGCTCTCGGACGAGATCTTCTGAATTATGGATCAATCACCCTTAAAATCGTTACACCCTGAAAGTTCATTAAGTCAGCCTAAGCTGGCCCGATTTGACAAACTGACAACCGAAGAACTCATAGAATCGCTCGGGCCCGGACAAACGGGAGCACTCAAGGTCAAGCGCGATGGAACTATGGTCGATGGCCATCATCGGATTAAAGTCTTACGAGATCGAAGGATTGACGTAGACGCGCTACCCCGTGAGCTTTTTGATGAGGAGCCACTTCTGTAACGATAGAGACTTGCTATGAGAACAGTGGCATATTGGATAGAAGGTCCCTGGCCCGGTCGCCTGGCGATAGTCCCGCGTCCGCGCGGAGGCGACTGGCTCGAAGAGGAAGTCCGTTCCTGGCAAGAAGCCGGGCTGGATATAGTGGTTTCACTCCTCACCCCCGATGAAAACATTGAGCTTGAACTGAATCAGGAAGAGCTTTTGTGTCGGGCACAGGGCATCCAATTCTACGCCTATCCGATACCGGACCGGGGAATTCCCGCGTCACGAAAAGCAACGACCGCTCTAGTAGAGAAACTGGAGAAAGTCCTCGAAGCTGGCAAATCCGTAGCCGTCCATTGTCGGCAGGGGATTGGGCGCTCAAGCCTGATAGCGGCTCTTTTACTCATCTCAGCCGGGATGGACCCGGAAGCTGCCCTGGCCCAAATTCGCCAGGCACGAGGATGTGCAGTCCCGGATACCATTGAACAGAGCAGCTGGATAAAAAGCTTTGCCGTGATTCCTATAGACGCGTGACGAGAACCCATGCGGGTAGGCTCAGAACGATCCTATCTACACAATCAACATCGCATCCCCATAACTGTAAAACCGATAGCGTTGCTTCACCGCTTCCGCATAGGCGTGCAGTATGCGTTCTCGTCCGGCGAAGGCTGACACCAGCAGCAGCAGGGTCGAACGGGGCAGATGGAAATTGGTGATCAGGCCGTCTATCACCTGAAATTCATAGCCGGGATAGATAAACAAGTCGGACTGATTCGGGCCGGGCTGGACTTGGCCCGTCGGTTGGGCTGACGATTCGAGCGCGCGTGTTGTGGTTGTCCCAACAGCAATGATTTTTCTGCCGGAGGCTTTGGCCGTGTTGATACATTCTGCGGTTGCCGCATCGATTTCATACGATTCGGTTCCCATCGTATGCGTCTCAACCTGCTCCGCCCGGATAGGTTGAAACGTACCCAGACCAACATGCAGGGTCACAAAGCACAGCCGTATTCCACTCTGGACCAGTTTGTCTAGTAATTCCGACGTAAAATGCAGCCCGGCAGTCGGAGCGGCGACCGCGCCAGCTTGCTGGGCATACACCGTCTGGTAGCGCTCCTGGTCTGCCGCGTGCCGGCCCGGCGAACGCCTGATATACGGCGGCAGCGGGACTTCTCCGTGCTGTTCTATAAGTCGCTGAAAATTCTTTTCCGGGAAAAAGCGCATACTCCCCTGACCGGCCCTCGGCGCCTCTACCCACTTGCCCCAAAATTTGTCCGCAAAATTAATGCGCCCGCCGACTTTCTGTTTTTGGCCGCCCTTACACAAGACCTGCCAGACTTCTCTCTCAGCAGCGGTACGTCGAACCAGGAGGAGTTCGACTTTCCCGCCCGTCGTCTTCTTCCCGCGCAAGCGGGCTGGGATCACCCGGGTGTTGTTACAGACCAGCACACAGTCTTTGGGCAACAGGCCGAGCAGGTCCGAAAACCGATGGTGCGAGAGAGAAGCGTCGCCTCGCCCAACGCGCAGCAGGCGGGACTGATCGCGTTGTTTCGCCGGCTCTTGAGCGATTAACTCGGACGGCAGGTCGTAGTCGAAATCAGAAAGTTCCATTCAGAAGAGATAACAGTCCCCTCTCCCTTGAGGGAGAGGGCCAGGGTGAGGGGGAATAACTGCTCAAACAACGACTCGCAAGAAAGACCTCTTACGTTGTCGAATTATCTGGTGGACTGTCCGTTGGTGCCGATCCGCCCACCCCGCGTAGAAACGGCTGCAAGAGATCAATGGGAACCGGGAAGAGCGTGGTCGAATTATTCTCGGTGGCCACTTCGGAAAGCGTTTGCAGATACCGAAGCTGGAGCGCGACCGGATGTTGCTCGATGATGACAGAGGCATCAGCCAGCCGCTGGGCGGCCTGGAATTCCCCTTCGGCATTAATCACTTTGGCCCGGCGTTCACGCTCGGCCTCGGCTTGTTTGGCCAGCGCCCGCTGCATCTCCTGAGGCAGGTCAATATGTTTGACCTCAACCAATGAGACCTTAATCCCCCACGGGTCCGTCTGCGTGTCAACAATCTCTTGCAGATGGGAATTGATCTTATCCCGCTCGGAGAGCAGCTCGTCCAGCTCGGCTTGGCCGCAGACACTCCGTAGCGTCGTTTGGGCAAGTTGCGAGGTGGCAAACAGATAATTCTCAATCTCAATCGTTGCGCTACTGGGCTCTAAGACACGGAAATAGAGGACCGCATTGACTTTGATCGAAACGTTATCCTTAGTGATAACGTCTTGTGGAGGAACGTCCAGGGTAATCGTTCGCATGTCCATACGGACCATGCGTTCAATCACGGGGATAACATAGATCAGTCCTGGACCACGCTGCTTCACCAGGCGTCCAAGTCGAAAAATAACCCCCCGCTCATATTCGGGCAGAATCTTGATGCCACTCGCCAGGAGTACCAGACCTATAATCAGGAACGTGATGGCCGGACCGAAACCAAACATGGAGTATCCCCCTTTTCCTCATGCATTCGTTGCGCGGCGGACCCGCAGTATCATATGATCAACGGCGACGATTTGGACCTTTTGACCGACTTCAATCTCTTCGTCACTCTGAGCCGTCCAATACTCACCGTGCACCCAGACTTTTCCCTGTGGAGCCAGCGGGGTGCGGACTTCACCTATTTCTCCCTGGAGTCCCTCCAGCCCTGACGCGACCGGGCGGCGCCACGCCCGCACGGCGAGTGAACCGACAATAAACATGAAAGTTCCCACGGCCAGCGAGGCGGCAAAAATAATGCCGCGATCAACCGCCAGCTCGGCGTCCGGCGTATCGAACAGGAACAACGAGCCCAACACAAAGGCGGCAATACCACTGACGCCCAGGATGCCGAAACTGGGCAGAAACATCTCCGCTATGAGCAGCGCCATGCCGAGGCCGATTAAGACCAGACCGGTGTAATTGATGGGTAAGACCTGAAAGGCGGTCAGGGCGAGAATCAAACAAATACCGCCTGCCAGACCGGGGAACAGCAGACCGGGGTTCGAGAATTCAAGATACAGGCCCAGCATACCCGCCATCATGAGCAGGTAGGCAATATTGGGGTCGGCCAGGATGTTCAGCACCTTATGCTTCAGCCGCATCTCGACCGTAACGATATTGAAGCGGCCCTCACCCAGTTGGGCGGCGCTAAAATCCAGGGTGATCTTTTCCGAGCCCACCTCAACGGCGCGCCCGCTGGCCTGGGTCAGCAAATCGTGCACATCCGTCGCAACAAAATCAACGACATTCTTCTCCAGCGCTTCGACCTCGGTGATCGAAACACTTTCACGGACTGCCTTCTCTGCCCACTCGACATTACGGCCCCGACGCTGCGCAATCGATTCGATAAAGGAAACTGTGAAGTTTTCGATCTTTTCCCGCATATCGCCTTCGATATTTTGCCCGCCGCTGGCAACCGGATGGGCCGCGCCGATGGTTGTGCCCGGAGCCATGGCGGCGATATGACCGGCCAGCGTGATAAACACGCCCGCCGAGCCCGCCCCCGCCCCGCTCGGAGAGACGTACAGAAGAACGGGCAACGGAGCGCCCAACATGTCTTTGACGATGCTCTTGGTTGAATTCAGCAATCCACCTGGGGTATCGAGCTGAATAATCAGCGCTAAGGCCCCCTCTTGGGCGGACTGATCAATGTTCTCGTGAATAAAGTCACCCACGGCCGGATTGATTGAGGCGTCGATAACAATCCGGTTGATATGAGCGGACTGACTTTGTGCGGATGCGCCAAGGAGCATACCCAGGCCCGTCAGGAGACAGACGCAAGACAAAAGTCGAACGAGTCGCATTGTACAGTAACGCTTTCGCACGCTAGAGCCGTCCTGTTTCTCGGAGTACCGCTTTAATATCTTCCCACACCAGACGCTTATCTTTCGGGTTGCGCAGCAAGTAGGCCGGATGCAAGGTCGGCATCAGTTTGATCCCGTGATAGGACTGCCACTTACCGCGCAAGCGGGTAATTGGGGTCGTATCCTTCAGTAGCGTCTGGGCGGCAAATTTTCCTAAGGCAACAATAATCTTGGGCCGAATGAGCTCCAACTGTTTCACCAGAAAGGGTTCACAGGCCGCAATCTCATCAGGTTCAGGGTTCCGATTCTCAGGCGGACGGCATTTGACGACATTGGCAATATAGACGTCCGACCGCTGCATTTGCATGCCTTTGGTAATGATCTGCGTCAGCAGCTGCCCGGCCCGTCCAACAAAGGGTTCGCCCTGTTTATCCTCTTCGTAGCCTGGCCCTTCACCAATAAACATAATCTCTGCGTCGGGGTTGCCGACCCCAAAGACGATAGTATTGCGTTTTTCACACAACCGACAGCGGCGACAATCGCCGATTGCGGCGCGGAGCTCTGCGAGCGTGGGTACAGCAGCCAGAGCAGCCTCCTCGGCTGGGGCTGCTGGGGCAATAGTGGCCGGGGGCGAAGCCGGAAAAGCCGCGGGCGGCGCGGGCGCATCAGCGGCCTGCCGGGGCTGAGGCTCGACAGATGCTACACGACTGTCGGCAGCTGGTCCTGGAGAGCCCGCGTCAACCGGTAGCGTCGAAGAGGCTGGAGCGGGCGGGAAGCCTTCGACTCCGCCAGCCTGCAACTCCTTTGCATACGCGTGCAGGGAGTGGGCAATCTGGGTCAGTCGGGCGTGTGGCGAGTCAGAGGCCATTACCTGTCGAGGATATGCCTAGGCAGTCCGATTGACAAGCTGGGACACAAAAAAAGCAAGACCGTCGTAATAGGGAGACGGCGGCAGCACTTCTAACGCCTTCAGGGTCTGTTTGCCGTAGGCGTGGGCCATACGCGTGGCTTCGTCAAGCACCCCGGAGCGACGCACCTGCTCCAGTGCGCCGTCGATTTCCTGCTGACTCGGCGCCTGTTTCTCAAAGACCCGCTTGACCTCAGGCGCATGGGCAAGCGCCAGCACAAGCGGCAGAGACGGATTGCCGTCTCTGAGATCAGCCCCGGTTGGCTTGCCGGTCCGGTTGCCATCGCCGGCCACATCAAGGACATCATCAACAATCTGGAAGGCCATACCAAGGCAGTAGCCAGACTCGGCCAGGCCCTCAACCACCTCCGGCGAAGCCCCGGCAAGATGGGCCCCCATACGCGCCCCTTGGGAAAACAAGGCGGCCGTTTTGCGTTCGATGATTTCCAGATAATCGTCCCGCGTCACGCTCGGGTCGTGGCGTAAGCGGTCTTGCAGAACTTCTCCTTCAGTCAGACTGATACAGGCATCCGTCGCCCAGGTAATGACCTTTTCCTCAAAACGGCCGCACAGCGCAAAGGCCCGTCCGAATAAAAAATCCCCAGTTATTAAGGTCTCCGCCAACCCAAAGCGGTGCAGGGCCGACTCTTTCCCGCGGCGTGTCTCCGCTTCATCAATAATATCGTCATGGAGGAGAGAGGCGGAATGAATGAGTTCCAGGGCCGCGGCGACATCAACGATGTCATTCACGTTTTTTCCGCCACAGGCGCGAAACACCATGAGAGCCACGGTTGGCCGGGCACGTTTCCCGCCGGCCCCAACAAGATAATGCCCGATCTCACTCAGCAGTTGTTCACGGGATTGGAGGAGCCCGGTGAGCCGTTCTTCAACTTTCTCAAGCTCGGCAGCGACGCAGTCTTGTGGAGCAAAGGAATCTGGTTGCGGGAGGCTGGCTTTGGCAGACACATTACACTCAAATCAGGCAACATTCCCTCAGACCCGTCCTGAGGCTTCTCACATAATGCCAAAGGGGGGGAAAACGTCAAGGAGTGCAAATATCCTGTAATTCAGGTGAAATGTCCAACGGCACGAGGACCTGTGGTCCTGCCGCAAGACCTTGCCTCCCGCCTCTTTTCCCTCGTATGATGCAAAATACGGTTAAAAAAGTGGAGGGGGCCTCGGGCTCCGCTATCAGCATGGTCATACAAAACAAAAACATCCTTCTTGGAGTCAGCGGCGGTATTGCCGCCTATAAGGCGGCAGAGGTCGTCCGCCTCCTGGTCACGGCAGGAGCCACAGTTCGTGTTGTGATGACCAAAAACGCCCAGGAGTTCATGACGCCGCTCACCCTGCAATCGCTGTCCGGCAATCCGGTTTCCACGGACACGTTTGACCTGACTCAAGAATCCGAAATCGGCCATATCCGACTGGCGGATAGCGCCGACCTTATTCTTGTTGCGCCGGCAACCGCCAATATTCTGGCCAAGCTGGCGCACGGACTCGCCGACGATCTGCTCTCAACCCTGCTCTTAGTCACGCGGGCGCCGGTCGTCATTGCGCCGGCCATGAATGTTCATATGTATGCCCACCCGGCAACCCAAGAAAACCTCAAGACCTTACAGCGTTTTGGCCACCACATCATCGAGCCGGCGGAGGGAGAGCTGGCCTGTGGCTACGAAGGCAAAGGCCGTCTGGCCGAGCCTGAACAGATCGTCGAGTGTGTGGAAGCCACACTGACAAAAAAAGATATGCGGGGCGAGCAGGTCATCGTGACCGCGGGTCCCAACTGTGAGCCCATTGATCCGGTTCGCTTTATCACCAATCGCTCGACCGGGAAAATGGGCTTTGCCCTGGCTCGCATTGCCCACCAGCGCGGGGCGGAGGTCACCTTAGTCAGTGGGCCGACCGCACTGGCCGCGCCGCTCGGGGTGCGGCTGTGTGCGGTGCGCACCGCACTCGAAATGCAGCAGGCCGTCCTCACCCACTATCCGCGGGCCACCATAGTTGTCTCAGCCGCGGCCATTGCCGACTATCGGCCGGCCCAAATTGCGACTCAGAAGATCAAAAAAAAGGACGGCGACTTTTCGATCGCGCTTGACCGCAATCCAGATATTCTGGCCGGACTCGGCCAGGACAAAGGGAACCGGCTGCTGGTCGGCTTTGCCACGGAAACGGAAGACGTCATCCAGAACGCCGAGCGCAAGCTACGCTCGAAAAACCTCGATATGATCGTGGCCAACGATGTGACGCAAGAAGGGGCCGGCTTTGCCGGCGATACCAACATCGTGACCCTGTTGGACCGAACCGGCCAGCAAGAACCACTCCCCCTGATGTCCAAGGATGCGGTCGCCCATGCGGTCTACGATCGACTGCTCGCTCTGAAAAAATCTCCGTAGTTCCCTCCGCATATGGGCACGCCGAGCCTTCCCCAGCCCGTGAAATTATTGATGGGGCTGCTTGCCGCGGATACGGCGCTCTTCGCTCAGACGGCTGCGCGGCTGGAAGCGGCCTATGGTCGGATTGATTTGGAAAGCGCGGTTTTTGCCTGGGAGACCACAGACTATTATCGAGCGGAGATGGGCAGCCCCCTGCTGCGGCGCTTTGTGACATTTGAGCAACTCGTCGCGCCTGAAGACCTGATCCGGCTGAAGCTCGAAGCCAACGAGCTGGAATACGCCTTTGCCGCGCCACCGGGTCCGGCTTCGCCGCGCCGCGTGAATCTCGACCCCGGCTATATTGATGCGACAAAACTTGTCCTGGCCTCAACCAAAGACCAGGCCCATCGGCTCTACCTCTCGCGGGGTATTTATGCCGAGGTGACCCTCCTCTATCACCACGCGGCCTACCATCCCTTTGTGTACACCTACGAAGATTATCGCTGGCCGGAGACGCACGACTTCCTGAAACAGGCCCGCGCAAAGTACTTGAAACAACTACGGGAGCGGCAGGACGCGGTGTAGCGGCAGGGCTCCAACAGCCGGTCCAATCAACGCTCAAGTCCGCCGACCTAATACCGCTCGCAACTCACGGGGCAGCCGTTTCACTTTGCCGGCATCATCAACACAGGCGTGCTGCGTCGTCCCTTGCGCGATCAATATGTCATCAGCCGAGCGAACAACCCGATACCCGAATCGAATACTCGCCCCACCGACCGCCTCAATCGTTGTCGTCATCTTGAGGACGTCATCGAACAGGGCGACGGCCCGGTAGCGACACTGGACCTCCCGAACGGGAAAGTGAAACCCCTCCGCTTCAAGCTCACGGTACGGCTTGCCCAGCGCGCGCAGGAGCGCCACCCGCCCCTCTTCAAACCAAGGCAGATAAGCGGCATGATGCGCCATTCCCGCCTGGTCGGTCTCAGCGTAGCGGACACGCAGAGTATGGGTGTGAGAAGGGAGGGATGGGGAACTGGGGGTCAGGGAAGAAAATTCTTCTCTCTTTGACATGAACCCCTCTCCTCCAACCCCCAATCTCTACTTCCTACCTCCCCTTCCAGTCCGGTTTGCGCTTCTCAGCAAACGCTCGGGGCCCTTCGACCACGTCTTCGGAGTTCATCATCTGCTTGAGCGCCGGGTAGGACTGGGCAAAGGCTTCGTCCAAGGTCAGCCCCGCCCCCATCATGGCGCACTGTTTGGTCGCCCGGACCGACAGGGGGGCGCATTCCTGGATTTCGTCCGTCCAGCGCTTCACCGTCGCCTTGAGGTCGGCTAGGGGGACGACTTCATTCACAACGCCCCAGCGATGCGCTTCCTGGGCCGTCATATGCTTGCCGGTCAGCATATAGCCAAGCGCGATCTTGAGCGGCATTTGACGCGGCAAGCGGTGGACGCCCCCGGCGGCGGCAGCCAGGCCGACGCGTGGTTCGGGCAACCCGAGCCGCGCATGGTCAGCGGCCACGATGATGTCGCACGCCAGCGCCATCTCAAACCCGCCACCCAGGGCAAAACCGTTCACCGCGGCAATCGTTGGTTTCCAAATATCGGTGCGGTCGGTTAAGCCCCCAAAGCCGCCCTTGGCTCGCTTTTTCGGGAAGCCGTGCTCTGCGGTGTATTTGAGGTCATTCCCGGCCGAAAACGCCTTGTCCCCAGCGCCGGTCAGGACAATCACCCAGGTATTGTCATCGGCGAGCGCGTCATCCCAGATTGCCGACAACTCCTCGGCAGCTGGTGGGTGGACGGCATTCAGCCGCTCCGGGCGATTCATGGTGATAGTGGCAACATGGCCGTCCTTTTCATATTGTGCATATTCGTACGCCATAGCTCCTCCCTCGTTGCGTGTCTTTCTTCACCTGACCAGCGGTGTTTGGCGTGGCCAAAAGCGGATTGGATACTACCGTTCCGTCATGGTAAAAGCAACAAAATGGCGTCTCACCCCTCTCCTCTACTGGAACAGGCCCCTCTGTCAGAACAGGTTGCCCTGATTACCGGCGCAGGCCGCGGCATCGGCAGAGCTATCGCCCTCAGGCTCGCTCAGGCCGGAGCGAAGACGACGCTGGCCGCCCGGACCGAACAGGAACTCCAGGCAACGGCGCGCAGTATTCAGGACACTGGCGGCGAGGCGTTCGCGGTTCCGACGGACTTACAGCAGGATGAGCAGGTCACGACGCTCGTGGAGAAAACGCTCGCGCGCTACAAACGCATTGACATCCTGGTCAATAATGCCGGTGGCGGGCCGCCGCGTACGCCCATCGTGAAATCGCGCCTCGCCGACTGGGAATCCGTCTTACGGGTGAATCTATTCGCAGCCATGTCTCTCACCAAGCATGTCCTCCCGGCCATGATCGAACGCCGACACGGCGCCATCATTATGCTGGGGTCAACGGCCAGTTTGAGCGGGCGGGCGGGCGAGGCCGCCTATGCAGCCAGCAAGTTTGGCCTGCGTGGGTTTACGCACGCGTTATTTGAGGAGGTGCGGCGGTACGGCATCAAGGTCTCATTGCTCTGTCCGGGCTCGGTTGACACCGCTCTCATTCCGTACAACAAGCGGCTGAATCGTGACAAGCTTCTCAGTCCGAACGACGTAGCGGAAGCAGCCTGCAATATCGCCATCTCTTCGCCGCGCGCCTGTCCGGCTGAAGTGATTCTTCAGTCACAGTTTGAGCCGTTTACGTAGACCCGTCATTCGCCTATGGACCTCAGCGGCAAAGTCGCCCTCGTCACCGGTGGCGCAAAGCGTGTCGGGCAAGCCATCGTCTGTGCGCTTGCCCAACGGGGCTGCAAACTCGTTGTCCACTACTATACTTCTCAGACTGAAGCGGAAAAAACCGTTCGAGCACTCCAGAGCGCCGGTCATCAGGCACTTGCCCTTCAGGCGGACATCAGCCGTGAAGCGGATGTTGACAGGATGATCAAGCAGGCGCTTGGGCATTTCGGGCGCATCGATGTGTTAGTCAACAATGCTGCCGTCTTTTACCGCACCCCGATTGATACGGTCACGTTCGATGACTGGGAACAGATTATGGACGTGAACCTGGACGGCGTCTTCTATTGCGCGCATAAAATCGGCCTGCGCATGAAGGAGTGGGGCTGGGGTCATATTATCAACATGGCCGATGTCGCCGGGCAGCGCCCGTGGGCCGACTACGTGCCCTACTCTGTCTCAAAAGCCTGCGTGCTGGCCTTCAGTCAGGGATTGGCAATGGAGCTCGCTCCCGAAGTCATGGTCAACGCTATCATCCCAGGGCCAGTCCTGTTCCAGAACAATACGCCCCAGGAAGTCCAGCAGCGCGAAATAGAGAAGACCCTGGTCAAACGTGCCGGAACCCCCGAAGAGGTCGCCCAACTCGTGGTCTTTGTGGCGGAGTCCGATTTCAGTACGGGCGCAGTGTTTTCAGTGGACGGGGGACGGGGGCTGCTGTAGAGCAGCGGTCCCCCCACCCTATCAGACCGTGGGCGCTCGGTATGGAGTGGCACAATCCCAGACAGCCGGCTACACTCCCTCCACGATGAGCGCCGAGCCTATCTTCCCCAGCCTCGCTCCACCAGCCTGGGAGGATATATTCGGCAACGCCAATCCCGTTGAAGTCGAAATCGGCCCTGGGAAAGGTTCTTTTCTGCTGGCCGCTGCTCAAAGCGCTCCAGAGCATAATTTCTTTGGGGTCGAGTTCTCCAGACGGCGGGTGTATCGGATCAAACAGTTGATTGAGCGCGAACAGCCGGGCAACGCGCTCGCCATTGCCGCCGATATCGGTTGTGTGCTCAACACCCTGATTCGGCCCGAATCCGTGACAACTTTTCATCTCTACTTCCCGGACCCGTGGTGGAAGCGACGGCATCACCGCCGGCGTCTGTTTCGGGGTGACTTTTGCGTAGCCCTCACCCGCGCGCTCGTTCCGGGCGGAAAGATATTGATTGCCACCGATGTCCATACGTATTTCGTCGAAATAGTCAGACAGTTGGAAGCGGTCGCTGAGCTGACTCAATTCCCCTGGCAACGGAACCAGCGGAATCGGAACGGCAAGTTGATCCTGACCGACTTTGAACGTCAGTTTATGGACGCAGGCAAGCCTGTCCACTACGCCGGTTTCTGCAAGAAAGGGTAAGCTGTCCGGTCTGACGCGGGCGGTTATAGGCAGCGGTTGCCTGGGGGGTGTCTCAGTCTGCACTTTCCCCCTCACCCTAGCCCTCTCCCCCAAGGGGAGAGGGAATAAAATAAGAGGGTGGTTGATTAGGCGGCCAGCTTTTTGACGTGGGCGACGATATGGCGGGCGCTGATGCCAAAGGCGTCCAACAATTCTGCCGACGTACCGGAGCGCGGAACGCCGTTCACAGCGAGTTTGTGGACCTTGACCGCATCGGCCGCAACCGCGTTCAGCACAGCGTCGCCCAAACCGCCGTCGTAATAATGGTCTTCAACCACGAGCACGGTATTATTCGTTTGTCGGGCCGCGGCCAGTATGCCTTGGTCATCAATCGGTTTTACCGAATAGGCGTCAATCAGGCGGATAGCCATCCCCTCGCTTTTAAGCATCTCGCTGGCCATAAGCGCTTCGTGCAGCGTCACCCCAGCAGCAACGACGGTCAGTACATCGTGAGCGCTGGACCGGAGCAGTTTGCTGCCGCCAATGGGAAACTCCTCGGTATTGGCATAGAGCACTGGCGTTGCCGGACGGGTCGTGCGCAGATAAGTCGTACCGGGCAGGTCGGGCATGGCGCTCACCAGACGTTCGGTTGCCACCGCATCGCTGGGGTAAAGGACGACCGAGTTGGGAATGGCCCGCATCATCGCTACATCTTCCAACCCCATCTGAGACGGGCCGTCTTCCCCAATCGAAACCCCGCAATGCGAGCCAACATATTTGATGCGCACGCCAGAGATCGCAGCCATACGGATATGGTCAAACGCGCGGGTGAGAAAGGCCGCAAACGTCGAGACAAACGGAATCTTGCCACAGGCCGCCAGCCCAACCGCGGCCCCGACCATGTTTTGCTCAGCGATATAACTCTCAAAATATCGCTCCGGGTGAGCCTTGAGAAAGGTTTCGGCAAACGTCGAATTCTTGGTGTCACCGTCAAGGGCAACCACCCGCGGGTCGACTGCTCCGAGCTTGGCCAGGGCGGTTCCGTAGGCCACGCGGGTCGCACGCTTCTCCCCTGATTCATAGGCCGGGGCAGGGACATGTCCGCTGGCGCCTGCCGGGGAGAACCCGTTGGTTTGTGGCCGTGTCACGTCGGGCACCGCCGTGCTCCGGTCGAGTTCCAACTCACCCAAGGCTTTGTCCAGGTCGTCTCCCTTGAGCGGCTTTCCGTGCCAGCCGGGTTTATCTTCAAGAAAAGAGACGCCTTTTCCCTTGAAGGTCCTGGCAACCAACATGGTTGGCCGGTCTTTGGTGGCGTGGGCCTGGTCAAGCGCGGCCATGACCTCTCCGATATCATGTCCGTCAACCACCAGCGCGTTCCAACCAAACGCGGCAAAACGGCGCTGGTAGGTTTCCACGTCAAAATTGTACATGGTCCGTTCGCTCTGCCCCAGACCATTGACATCGACAATGCCGATGAGGTTGTCGAGCTGATAGTATGAGGCCATGGCCGCCGCTTCCCAGACGCCGCCTTCGGCGACTTCTCCGTCGCCCAGCAGGACATACACGCGGTAGTCAAGCTTATCCAAGCGTTTGCCATTCAGCGCCATACCGACACCGACAGAGAGCCCCTGTCCGAGCGAGCCGGTTGCGGCCCCCACCCAGGGGATGCGCGGCGTGGGATGGCCTTCCAGATCACTGGAGAACTTGCGCAGTGAAGGCAACTGCTCCACAGGCAGGGCTCCGGCTTCCGCCAGGGCCGCGTAGAGGACAGGAGCGGCGTGTCCTTTTGACAGCACAAACCGATCATTGCCCGGATGGGTCGGATTGGCAGGGTCAAAACGCATATCGGCAAAAAACACAGCCGCCATGATGTCAGCCGCGGACAGACATGACGTCGGATGGCCCGACCCGGCCGCGGCTGTGGTACGCAGTGAATGGATACGCAAAGTATCCGCGGTCGCCTGCAGAGCGTTGAGATCAACCCTCACGATTCGTCCCTCCCCTCAAGTTAAAAAAGGGGGCGCGGCGCCCCCTTCCACTATCATCCCCTGGCATGGCGCACTGCTTGTCTGTGGCTACCCGCACACCCCACCCGCAAGCGGTGGAAAGATGCTCAGTTCCAGTCCGTCTTCAAGGACCGTCCCAACTTCGACATAGGTATCACCCACAACCAGCATACCCGCCTGCTCGCGTGGCATGTCTAGCATATCGACCGCATCCTGGACAGTTGCCCCAACGGGCAGGGAGAGCGAGATCCTGTCCCGACTCCCCTGCGGAGTGTATTTTTTCAGCGCCGCAAAAAGCTTGACGCTTATGGTGACGGAATCGGCCATAGGCAGTGGGGCTGAGACAGACCCCTGCGGGCTAGGCGGCGTTGACCGGTCGCAGACCACAGAATTCTTCGTAATCGATCAGCTCCGTTATTTTCGGGTTTTCGCTGCACACCAGACAGTCTGGGTCTTTGCGCAGTTTTAACACCCGAATTTCCGAGCTGAGCGTATCAAAGTGCATCATCCGTCCGACAAGCGGATTACCCGCGCCGAGAATGATCTTGATCGCTTCGAGCGCCTGCATGCAGCCGACGAGTCCGGGCAAAACACCGAGTACCCCTGCTTCGGCACAGCTCGGGGCCATCCCCGGAGGGGGTGGCTCAGGAAACAGGCAGCGATAGCACGGGCCTTCGGTCGGATCGACAACCGTGACCTGACCTTCAAACTGGAAGATCGAGCCATCGACGAGCGTCTTCCTGGCCATGATGCAGGCATCGTTAATGAGATAGCGGGTCGGGAAGTTGTCACAGCCATTCACCACGATATCGAACCCGTCGATAATGCGCATGACGTTTTCAGAAGAGAGGCGCTCTTTGAACTGGACGATGTCCACATCGGGGTTGAGCGCGTTCAGGGTCAGCTGCGCCGATTCCACCTTGGGCATACCGACCCGGTCGTTGGTGTGCAGGATCTGGCGTTGGAGATTGCTCATATCAACGGTGTCATGGTCGGCAATCCCGATCGTGCCGACCCCAGCCGCGGCCAGATATAAGGCCACCGGCGACCCGAGACCGCCCGCCCCAACGCAGAGCACTTTGGCGTCAAGCAGCTTGGCCTGGCCGGCTTCCCCGACTTCCGGCAGAGTAAAATGACGCGCATAGCGCGTGATCTGCTCTGGGGTAAACTGGCGGTCCGCCACCCATTTATAGCCGGCATTTTTCCAGGCGGTATAACCGCCGGACATGGAAGTCACATTTTCATAGCCCATTTCCTTGAGCGTCCGAGCGGCAATGAGCGAGCGGACGCCGCCGGCACAATACGCCACGATAGGGCTGCTCTTATCCGGCACGGCCTCTTCGATGCGCATTTCGAGAAATCCGCGCGGGAGCGGAACCGAGCCTTCGAGGTGGCCCTCCCGGTACTCTTCGCGCTCGCGGACATCGAGCAGGGTTGGCCGCGCGCCGTTTTCCATTTGGGCTTGCACATCGTCAATCGTGACTTCCGGTACGGAGTCTCGGGCCTCGGTCATGAGTTCCTGATAGGTCTTTGCCATATTCTGCCTCCGCAAGAGAGCCTCAGGCTCCAGGAGCGCCGATATCCCGGGCCACTCTCTGCTCTGCTGCCTGATAGCTTTCCAGCATTTCAGCCATGATGGAATCCCGTCCACCCGTCGCCAGGGTTCGGGAGCGATTCATAAGGACTTCTTTGGATTCGATAAAATCCTGACGGTCATAACCCCAAATACGCGGATGCACATAGGTGTCCATTCGGATCGCGTCACACGGACAGGCTTCTACGCACATCCCGCAGTAAATGCAGCGCAAGGTATCGATTTCATAGCGTAACGGGAATTTTTCGACATCGGGGTCGGGATGCTCCCCGGCCTCGATATGAATACAATTGGCCGGGCAAGCCGTTGCGCACAGAAAGCACGAGGTACAACGGACCGAGCCGTCTTCTTTGAGCGTCAAACGGTGACTCCCCCGGTAGACATCCGGGTAACGCTTGCGCTCTTCTGGATATTGGACTGTATACGCGGCGCGCGTTTCCTTGGCAAAGCCGAGCGCGTGCAGGATATGCAGGGTCAGATTCCTCCAGAAGTGGGTCATGGTGACAAGAAGACCCCGAACGATTTCCGGGATATACAGCCGCTCCCACCAAGTCATCTCTTCTTTACGTTTCATGGGCTCCTCGCCTGCCTCCGCATATATAGCGGACTCGCCACTACATGCCGAATGCGCCGCACTTCACTATTATGAGGGGGCCGATGTTTGTCAAGGCAGTTTTCAGTGGAGGCGATCTTTTCTCCCGCCCCCGCCTTCTGGTAAGCGACTCTCTGACAACTTGAAGTCAAGAATATCCCGTAAGCAGGTCGCCCGCTTGTCGAGCGTTGCGGCGTCGAGCAGGCTTTGCTTTTCGATCGGCAGCAGGTCAAGCTGAAAGGCAAAGAAATTAATGAAGAACTCGTCGTTGATATGGGGATCTGTCAAGAATTTCTGAACAATCTCATCCTTCTGCAGATAGGACGCTAACAGACTGCCGATGGCCTCACGTTGCGTGGGCTCAAGCGTCTGGTTTCTCTCGGGGAGCCATTCTACCCGGGCCTGACGATAGCTCTTAGCGTGAAATTCTTCCTGAATGCGATATTCCCGCAGCCCTTGCAGAAGGATATTAAACCGTCCGTCCGGGAGCGGCACGGTCTTCACCACCTTCCCTGCACAACCTATGGGGAACACTTGGGGATTGCCTTCATACTGTTCTTGCCAGTCACCCCGGAGCAGGGCCATGCCGATGAGCGGGGGCTCGGCCTCAATGACATCGCGCACCATGGCGCGGTAGCGCGGCTCAAAAATATGCAACGGAAGCTGGACACGCGGGAAAAGAACGACATTCGGCAACGGAAAAACCGGAATAATGTCGGGTAGTTCAGACACAGCAGCCTCGCTTTTCTCACTGGGGACACGCAATATCCAAGAGATCGGGATTTCCCTGCTCCGGGACCATACCGGACAGGCTAGGCCATGTTGAGTTCCTTCAACAACTGGTCCACACTCGACCGTTGCCGGAGGCGTTTAATCCACGCCGAAACATGTCTGAGCCGCGACGGGAGTTCAACACCCAACTGCGACAGCATCAACAGCCGTGGGGTAAACGCAAGGTCGGCTAAGGAAAATTCGTCAACCAGATATTCTTTGCCGTTCAGATGCCGGTCAAGAAATTCGACCACGCGAATGAGATCCCCCTGGTAGCGCTGGACGCGCTCGTGGTCGATGTGCTCTTCGGGTTTGCGCAGTTCCGCGGAGAGCAGCAAACATTGCGCCGTAAAGGAGGTATCGGCAAAGTCTTCGAACATCCGCACCCGGGCCCGGTCCCCGGAAGGCTCGGGGCGCAGTGGCGGGTGCGGATATTCGTCATCCAGATATTCGTTAATAAACGTCGAGTCGTAAATGACTTCTTCATCATCGATCAGGACTGGCACCTTGCCGTACGGATTTAACCGGAGAAATTCAGGACTGCGCTGTTCGCTCTTCGTCAGATCAACAAAGACTTTATCGTACGATAATTCTTTTTCAGCCAGCGCGAGGCGTACTTTTTGGCAGTAGGGGCTGAGGGGGAAGTCGTACAATTTCATAGTTCCACTCTCCTATCTCATGCCAGGGCAGTGTAGTGAAAAATACAGGAGCCCGCAAACCAGAAATGCGGCTCCTGCCGTCTCTACCCCAGGCCGGTCTCAACTTCTGATCAGTAACGGTATAGCATGCCCCTCATGAGCCGCACCCCTCCCCCCCTTTCTGCGCAATTGGCAGGCGTTCCGGTCGGCGACACACGGCCGGTCCGGATTATGGCCGTTCTGAACGTCAGCCCTGAGTCTTTTTACCCGGCCTCAGTCCATACCAATCGTGAGCAGATAGCGGAAACGGCGCATGCACTGGCAGGTGAGGGAGCTGATATCATCGATATTGGGGCTATGTCCACCGCCCCGTACCTCAAAACTGATATTTCAGAAGCAGAAGAAACCGAACGTTTATCCCAGGCCGTTGAAGCCACCGCGGCGGCTGTTTCAATTCCAATCTCGGCTGATACCAAGCGGTCCCAGCCGGCCCGGGCCGCCCTGCGGGCGGGCGCTCGGATTGTCAACGATGTCAGTGGTTTGAGGAATGATCCGGCTATGGCTCCGCTGATTGCCCGTTCTGGAGCCGGCGCGATTCTGATGGCGAGTGAACAGCGTCCCCGTAGCGGACCACCTTTGGAGCGTATCAAGAATGCCCTGCGGGACAGTCTGGCGCGCGCGGAGCAGGCCGGCATTGCAGAGCAACAGATTGTACTCGACCCTGGGATCGGATTTTTTCGTGAGCCTGGGATGGCCTGGGACGAATGGGATTGCCTGGTTCTGCGGGCGCTCGCTGACCTGCGGTCGTTAGGATTTCCCCTCCTCGTCGGAGCCTCGCGCAAATCCTTTATTGGTAAGATTCTAGGTCAGACAAATGTCCAGGAGCGTCTCGTTGGCTCGCTGACCTGCGCCGCCATTGCCGTGGTCAACGGAGCCCACATTATCCGCGTCCATGATGTCAGAGAGACGCTTGAAGCCGTCCGCATGGCAGAGCGGCTGCGCCGGCCGTTAGGGGGGTAGCGACCAACCCACAGCGAGCTGCTGAAGGGCCGGGACGGTTTCAGCCAGAAACGTGGGTGGGCAGGCCTCGAAACCCGCGTGTCCAAATCCCCACGTCACCCCACAGGTGGCAATGCCCGCGGCCCGGCCCGTGCGCATATCAATCTCAGAGTCGCCGACCAGTAGCGTCTCAGTGAGAGCGCCGCCAGCCGCTTGCTGCAGCGTGAAAACCCCTCCCGGATCGGGCTTTCTCTTCGGCAGGGTATCCCCGCCAATGACCGCGCGAAAATAATCCATCAAACCCAAGCCCGACAGAATTGCCCTGCTGGGCTGTTCCGGCTTATTCGTTAAAACAGAGAGGCTCATCCCCTGGGCGCGAGCGGCTGCGAGCAGCGTTTCCACACCTGGATATGGTCTGGTCTGATCGAGCAGATGAGCGTTGTAATAGTCCAGAAAGAGCGCGAATCCGTCTGTCACCAGAGCAGCGCGCTCTTGGCCCAGCGCCCGTTCAATCAGCACCCGCGCGCCAAGCCCGATAAAGCTTTCAACCTGGGCGACGGACAGGAGCGGAAGGCCCAGCGCCCGCAACATATGATTCGTTGCCGCAGCCAGGTCTGCTTTGGTATCAACCAGGGTGCCATCCAGATCGAAAATAAGGTGAGCGAAGCGGGGCATGGAAAGCAAAAGGGCCTGGAGAGTTCCAGGCCCTTCGGTAGTTCTTCAGTTGGGGAAGAAAGACTTAGACGGCAAACGACGAGCCGCAGCCGCAGGTCCGGGTCGCATTCGGGTTGACGAACTTAAAGCCCGCCCCGTGCAGCCCATTGACGTAATCGAGCATGGTCCCATGCACGTATTGGTGGCTAGTGGGGTCAACGAACAGTTTGACGCCATCCTGTTCGACAATAATATCATCGTCCCGCGCAGCAGTATCAAGACCCAGGCTATACTGGAAACCGGAACAGCCCCCGCCTACCACCGAGACCCGCAATCCACCCTCCTTCACGCCTTCCTTGAGCATGGTTTCTTTCACTTTTTCTACTGCCAGATCGGACAGCGACAGGGCCGGCCCGTCAGCTGTGGGAGCCGCCGCCTGAGGCGTAGCGTTGGATGGGAGTTGTGTCTCTTGATCCAGATTGTCCATGCTGACCTCCTCAAAGGAGATAGATACGGTCTCCCTTGCTCTGCGTCAATCCCGGTGTGCCTCTGCCGGCCGTTTTGACCCGGATACTTGTATGCTACCACAAAGCCGTGTCCCTCGAAAACGCAATCCGGGCCTACGCAGCACGACTCGGCTTTACCCTGTGCGGCTTCACGCGCCTGTCAGTGCTCCCGCGCGCGTCGTTTTTCAATGCCTGGCTGGCTCAGGGCTTTGCCGGAGAGATGCAGTATTTGGCCAGAGAACCGCAAAGACGCATTGATCCACATATCCCCTTTCCACAAGCCCGCAGCGTCATCTGCCTGGGCTTCCCCTACTCTCCGCCCGTACTGCCCCAGGTGAATTGGCGACACGAGCTGCGGGGTCGCATGGCCGCCTATGCGGCTGGAACAGATTATCACGCTATCATTCAAAGGAAGCTAAAACAGTTCATCGCCTTGCTGAAAGACCAACAGCCAGGGCTTTGGGTCCGGCCTTATGTGGACACCGGCCCTTTGCTGGAGCGCGACTGGGCGTATCGCAGCGGCCTGGGCTGGTTTGGCAAAAACACCATGCTGCTGCATAAAGCCATGGGGTCGTGGTTTTTTCTGGCCGAGATTCTTGTCAGCCTTGACCTTGAGGGCGAAGGCATACCGAGCGCCCATTGCGGCACCTGTACGCGCTGCCTCGATGATTGTCCGACCGACGCCCTGGCGGTGGGCTATGTCCTCAAGTCGCCCTTGTGTATTTCCTACTTAACGATCGAACATCGCGGTCCGATTCCGCACGCGCTACGCCCCAAGCTCGGCAATTGGATTTTCGGGTGCGACATCTGCCAGGAGGTCTGTCCCTGGAATACCAAGTTCGGCCAGCCCCGCCACGACCTGATGGACGAGTTGTTTCCGTCCCTGCCCGCGCTGTTAGGGCTGGACGAAGACGGCTTTCGAGCCCGTTTCCGGCGCTCCGCAGTGTGGCGCGCCAAGCGCCGCGGTTTGCTGCGCAACGTCGCCGTTGCCCTGGGCAATAGCGACAACCCCGCCGCGGTCGGTCCGCTGCAAGCGGCGCTGCGCGACCCCGAACCCCTGATCCGAGGTCATGCGGCCTGGGCACTGGGACGCCTGGCGCACACGGCCAGTCTCACCACCGCCCTGGACTGCGAACAAGACGCCTCCGTCCGCCAGGAATTGCTCACCGCCCTCGGCGAGCAGCCGGCGCCTGAGGCCTGAGGTTCAGAGACCGGCTACAAGAGAGCCGGCCTAGAAGAGGTCGGTAATCGTCCAACTTCCATCGACATTCTTGGTGGCAAAAGCTCTGATTTCGATAACATCGTCGATCTTGTCAAGAGCCTTTTGGAAATCCTGACGAGTATCAAAGCACGCATCGATATCCTTATTATTCACTAGAGGCACATCAATCTCGGCCTCGATACACCCTCGTCCGCTGGCTTCAACAAAAAACGTAAAGTCAATATCGCCAAGGGGAATATCTACAGAGCCACTGCACTTCGCTCCCGGCTTCACCGTTAAGTCAATAACGCACTGCCCAAGAGCAACAAGCGGAAAGCGCTCAATGGTCCAACTCCCATCCTCATTCCTGGTGACAGAAACCCCGACCCTGCCCAGAACGGACGGCAGGCGGGCCGAATAGCAATAATTGAATGAAGCAAGGCCGCTGATGCTCAGGCATCCCCGGCCCTCAGCCCCAACAGAAAAAGTAAAGCCGGTGCTGATCTCACCCAGGCGGGAGGTGTCAAGCTCAAGAGAGATGGAGCCGCGGCACGTCTCGCCCGGATGCACCGTGAGCGTCTCTCTACAGGCCGGGTCCCGCGAGACCGCTTCCAGATGCTGAGTCGCCTGATTCCACTTAAAGGTTGTGGTCTCACCGGCCTGAGGAAAGTCCTGGACACTGACCTGGGCGCTCGCTCCTGTCAGAAACGGCGTCCCGAGAGTCACCACTGTGAACGTGTTCCGGGCAAACTCCTCGCCATTATCAGAGGCGACCGCGGTATAGGTCCCGTCGCTGAGCTCCCCCCAGTTCCAGATGGCGACAAAGCCAACATTGTCATGGTCATTATCAAGGCATGAGCCATTGTCGCGGACATCGGGCCGCCTGGACCCGTAGACCAGGGCAACCGGGTTCCCAGCGGGCCTCATGTCCTCATCGAAAAAGCGGACGGTGAGCGGTCCGTTGGCCTCACACTTCCAGCCGGAAATCACGCCAATGCCCGACAGAGTAGCGCCATTGCCCGGGATACCCAGCACTGCTGCGTAGGCCAGAGACGGAACCAGGACCATAAGCCCAAGGCAAAGACGAAGCAGGAAAGACATCAGCATCTCCTCTGGCTTTACGCGGTCAGAAACGCGATAGCGGTCCAGCAGATGGCCGCCAGACCGGCAGCAATCGAGGCTTGCGGGATCTGCGTCTTAACGTGGTCCATCAGGTCGCAGCCGGTACACATGGCGCTCAGGACTGTCGTATCCGAGATCGGCGAGCACTGGTCGCCATAGACGCTGCCGTCCATTACTGCGGCAAAGCACAGCGTCATGAACAGCTCGGGGTGGGCGAGTTCGTGCGCCCCGGCAATCGCCCAGGCGAGCGGCATGGCGAGCGGAAACGCCACCGCATAGGTGCCCCAACTCGTTCCGGTAGAAAAGGCAATAATCATGGTCAGGAGTTGAAGCAGAACCGGCAGGAGGAAGTAGGGAATGCTCTCGCCAAGCTGGTCAACCAGAAAGACCGCGCCTCCGGTCTGGGTGTTGACGCCGCCAATCGTGATGGCCAGCAGCAGAATAACCGAGCCGAGCACCACGCCCCTGATGCCGTCGTGAAACCCGGCCATGAGTTCCTTGAGCGCCATGCCCTTGGCCAGCGCCATGCCCACTGCCAGGAGGAGGGCCGCGCCAAACGCCCAGTGCACATTGGGCGAGTCGGTGACAACAAAGGTGCCGATCGCAATGCCGATCAGCGCGCCCAGCGGCAGGAAAAACTCCAGCACGTGCGGCGTATAGCCCGCGGGGACATGGCTGGCTTGCAATTCCCTGGCGCTCAGCGGTTCGGCCCCGTCCGCGTCGAGCTGACCGGTGGCGCGGGAGCGGTCCATGGCCGCAGCCAATCGCTTACCAAGGAAAAGGGGCTTTTCAATACCGAGTAGAAACGTGCCGAGGACGGCGAAAATGGCATAGAAACAAAATGGAACACTCTGAAAGAAAAAACTGATGCGATCCGCTTCGGTCGCCAGAAAACTGACCCCGGAAACAAAGATGAACGCCTGCACATAGCCCGGCCAGGCGTTGAACGCGAGCTGTGAGGCAATGGGCGAGGCCGTCGAATCGACAATATAGGCCAGTTCTTCGTGACTCACATTTTCCCGGTCGGCAATCGGCTTGACCGTGGTGCCGACCAGCACCGTACTCATGCTCCCACCCTGAAAAAAAATGACGCCCAGCATCCAGGCCACCAGCTTGGCAGTCTTTGGGCCACGCACGAAACGCACCGTCATGAACTCGGCGAAAGCCTGCGCCGCGCCAGTTCTCGACCAGATTCCCATGAGCCCACCCAGCAGCCACAAATAGAGCAACAGAATGCCGGCCGCATTGGTCGTAGCCAGAGCAGGAATCAGCACCTGGCCCGTCAGGTCGTACTGACCCAGAATCAGCGCGCCGGAGACAATGCCGCCCAGCAGCGCGGGGACAGGTTCTCTCGTAACCCAACACAGGAGCACAGCGACCACCGCCGGCAGCAAGGACCAATAGCCCCAGTGGTACTGGGCGGTGAGTCGGTAATAAACAGGCCTGGCTTGTCCGTCGCGTGTGACGGTTGCCACAGCAAATTCCTCCGTTACTGCTGGCGCGACGTTCGAGCCATTGACCCGTGTCGGATTGAGTTCCGCCCGCTCAATGGGAACCGCCTCGAAATACACGCGCTCGCCTCGGGCAATATAGGACAAACGCCCGTCGCCGGCCGTGTGGACATCCAGCACGGCCTGGCTTACCGTCCAGGTCGGCGGCACGACTGCGCCGACGATCCAGGAAAGAATCAAGGCGCTGGAAAAAATAAAAAAATTAAGCAAGTGGGCAGGCATCTGTTTTCTCCATGAAATACTTATCTGATGAGGTCGCCTCAATCGTTTCCTTGCCCCCGGTCAGTAAGTCTCACCTGACCGAGCCCGAACACTGTTCCCTTGCCGATATGAAGCCATTGCAGCGCTGCCAACAGGGGCAACAGCGGACCAACCCCTTCGGGCAGTTCCAGAGCGCCGGCAATGCCGCGCAGTTCCAACTCGGTCTGCTGGCGTCCTGACCAGCGGACCATATCCAGCCGCTGCCCGCGCCAGGGTTGGGCGGGCAGCGTGCCGGCAACATCGAGCGCTGGCCCCCACAGCCGGCGCAACGTATTATGAGCGTGCTCAGGCACCAGAACGCGCAACCGACGCAGGCCGCCCAGCACGATGTCCGTCAGAGTGGGCGCTGTCACCAGCCGGCCCTCACGAATGAGGCGCAGCGGCGCGTCAAAGCGCACCGTACTCGACCCGCGAGCGCCGGCAGGAGTTACAGGCGCGAGGGACGGGGCAACGACAGCGCGGTCAAGCGTCCAATCGAGTGGCGCGTCTCCGGGAACGCTCGCCTCGCCGTCAGGATGCAGCCCCTCCACGGACTTCATAAAAAAACGGCAGCGTTCCGGGCCCAGGCCCAGGCCCGAGGCAACATCCCAGGCGCGCAGCAAGACCGCGTCATAGGGGAGTGCAGAGCCGAACCCGACCCATTCGATTGCCGGCGCAGTCTCGGGGTCTGGTGGGGCTGGGCGCAGGATATAGCTCGGCGTGAGCATGGACCCGGCGCCGCGGCCTTCAAAGACAATCCGCCACACCTCAGCGTCGAGACCGTGCAGCGCCGCGCCCCACACACCGCGCAACATGGGCACACTCGCAGCAACACCCGGCGTATCCAGCAGTAAGCGCCGCGGCCTGACGGTCACATGCGATAAGACCTCTTTGAGGTCCGCGGCTATATCGGCACCGTCCATGTTGCCATTCTAGCGGTGGTGTTGCCGGGTATGCAATTGATCTGGTGGGGATTGGGGATTGGGACGGTATCGGCTTATCCGTACATCCGCGTCTGGGTTGCCATCCCCCGTTCGAGAAGGCGCAATGTAGGGGCAACCCCCTGTGGTTGCCCTTCTGTGGGTGCCCCCCTGTGGTTGCCCTTCCTAATCGTCGTCCCCTACATCTGGGTCCATCCCCTGTTCAGGTGTCTTTCCTGTCCCGCAAGAGTTCTCGAATCCCTGCTGCCATATCAGTCAACGCCCGCGTTTGTTCAGCCGATATCCGCGTTTGCTCAGCCAATGTCCGCGTTTGTTCAGCCGACATCCGCGTTTGTTCAGCCAATGTCCGCGTTTGTATCGTTCGGTCTTCGTTTCCGGCCTGCATCATTCGCAAGCCATAGGCAATCAGGCCGCATTGCAACAGGCCAATCCCCAACGCGATAAGATCACTCCACGTCAAGCCGGGGTTTGCCATACTTTCCAAGGCCAACACCGCCCGCGTCAACAGTTCCTCGTTCATGCCTTCTCTTTCTCTTCTGAGCACTTGTATAGGGGAAGACTCCCTGCCGCTATTCTAGCGCTGATACCGCCGGGCAGGCAATCCGACCACCTATGCGGGGATATATGTTGAGACGTAGGGTCTGCGCTCATTAGTGGCTATACCTGCCGGCCAACAGCCCACGGAGAGCAAATAAATCAATCGCTTACATGCCAAAATTATCCACCGTGGCTAATTTTGTTCGCAACAGGTTTCAATCCTTTTTTCAGCGGAGCAGCCTGAACATGGGAGTGCGGGCTTCCAGCCCGCAAATAATCGCGGCCAAGATGGCCGCGCTCCCAAGCAAGTCGTAATCCTGTTTCAATCCCCTTTTCAGCGGGGCAGAGGCTTAAACATTGTGTCGCTCAAATTCCCCCTAAATGATGTTCTGAAAGAAAGGTTTCAATCCCCTTTTCAGCGGGGCAAAGGCTTAAGCCCAACATCCTCGAAAAACAGCAAGGGTTTATGGTTCGAGGGTTTCAATCCCCTTTTCAGCGGGGCAGAGGCTTAAACACCGACAACCTACACTGCACAGGTTTGGAATGGCGGCTTTGTTTCAATCCCCTTTTCAGCGGGGCAGAGGCTTAAACTGATCGAAAAGAACACGACCCTCAAGCGGATTGATTCCGACATGTTTCAATCCCCTTTTCAGCGGGGCAGAGGCTTAAACTATGAGGAACTATGGAGCGACGCTCGGAATACATCTGTGAAGTTTCAATCCCCTTTTCAGCGGGGCAGAGGCTTAAACGAAAAAGAGCGCGTTTGCGCGATGGCTGGACACCGTTGGTTTCAATCCCCTTTTCAGCGGGGCAGAGGCTTAAACTCTCTTTCGGATTGGGGCACCCTTCTCACCCTACGATAAGTTTCAATCCCCTTTTCAGCGGGGCAGAGGCTTAAACCCATCCTCTCACAGTGTATGGTTACCCCTGGTGATACTCTCGTTTCAATCCCCTTTTCAGCGGGGCAGAGGCTTAAACATAGGGGTAGCCTTTTCGGGGTTAGAAATACCGTGCAATACGTTTCAATCCCCTTTTTAGCGGGGCAGAGGCTTAAACTTTTTACCGCTTTTTTAGCGCTAAGCGCGCTAATACCGGTAAGTTTCAATCCCCTTTTCAGCGGGGCAGAGGCTTAAACGCTAAGCGCTTAAATAGCGGTAAGCCTATTACCGCTATTTGTTTCAATCCCCTTTTCAGCGGGGCAGAGGCTTAAACATATATGCTTACTGGTGGAACGGGAAGCAGACGTGCCATGCGTTTCAATCCCCTTTTCAGCGGGGCAGAGGCTTAAACGAGAGCCCTACGCACGCGCACACAGAAGAGGAAATAAATTTTCAATCCCCTTTTCAGCGGGGCAGAGGCTTAAACACTACGAGCCGGGTTCTCTTGTAAGTCTAAATACAGAAAAGCGTTTTTCAATCCCCTTTTCAGCGGGGCAGAGGCTTAAACTTCTGATGGTGTTTTCTATGCCCATATCACCCCGCACCTTTTTTTCAATCCCCTTTTCAGCGGGGCAGAGGCTTAAACACGGGCGCAGAGTGTGCCCCGCGAATACGCGAACATCATGATTTTTCAATCCCCTTTTCAGCGGGGCAGAGGCTTAAACGGCGATCTCGTCTAACAGCACCAGCCGGGGGCGCTTCCCATTTTTCAATCCCCTTTTCAGCGGGGCAGAGGCTTAAACCGTCCATCAGATTTTTGCTTGTCTGACAAAGGTTTATCCCCATACTTTTCGTCACCTCCAGCAATCATACGCTGCACATCGCCTGAACGGGCGGCTCTCAATTCGGCGGAGGGCGTGAAACTGTAGCAATTTCAAAGCGTTTCCCGGTTTCGTAACCTCACCTGGTTTTCAGTGCTGTTACTGGTTACGATAGCCGCTCACACGATGAATACATCTTCTTCGCCAACTCGCGCGGCCTTTTCACCCGTGCCGAGATACAACCGCTCCTTCTCGCAGGCGGCACACAGCCGATAAACAGCCACCGTGTCCTCGGTCGGATCAATCAGGCCGGATAGCGCGGCCATACACTTGTCAAAGAGCGCCCGATCAACCAGCAGCTCGAACACGCTGTCCTGCACACGGTCCCCGTACGCATCCAGGCATTCAGCCACCTTCCGGCGGCGCTGGTCACTGGTGATGTCATAGCATACGACAAAACGAGGCATCAGTATAACTCCTCACAACTAGTCCAGAAGCAACGGCCGGTAGGGCTCATGGCCGCGCACGTGAGCGACCAGGCGGTCGGCCTGACGGCGGAGCAAGTCCTCTGGTGGAACGTCCGCTTCAATCCCCGGCAAGGGAGCATCCATGAACGCTTCCCAGGCGCGAAAGAACGTCCGCAGACCATCGCGGGTGAGACGCACCCCGCCCCGCTCCGGGTCGGACTCAAAATGCCCAGGGCGCAACTGGCGCAGGTTGCAAACCCGCAGCACGAAGCGGTCTACGACCGGATGCCGCAGTTCTTCGAGCATATCAAGCGCCAGGCTCGGGCGACCGGAACGGACCGTATGCATAAAGCCGAGGTAGGGGTCAAAACCGCGCGCTTCCAGCAGGCTGGACAGAGCGTTCCCCAGCAGCACATAGCCAAAGGACAGCAAGGCGTTGGCCGGGTCCGGCGGCGGTCGGCGGGCGCGGCCTGTAAAGTCAATGTCGCCGGTAAACCCGAGCCGCAGGCCGGCAAAGTAGCGCCGCGCCGCGTCTCCCTCAAAGCCCATCAGCACCTCCCGGTTGGATGCCTCTGAGATCGTCTCCGCCATCGCCTTGAGCTCACCGATTGCCCGCCCCAGGGCCGGCTCACCACGACGGTTGGAGCGCAGGGCCGTCAGCACCCCCGCGGCATTGTGGAGCTTGGCCGACACAAAAGTCTGGGCGAGCGGGAGGGCCTGCTGATCGTTATCTGCCATGCGGAACTGCGCCAGACGGAGGTCGGCTGTCCGCGACAGCTCAGGGACGAGGCGGCCCACGAAGTCTCCATTGGCCCGAAACCACGCGACCGCAATGCCCTGCTCCAGGCAGAGCTGGGTAGCGTCAGAGGTAATATGCACGCGGCCTACCAGGGAGATGAGTTCCAGCCGGTGGGGTTCGACCTCAATCAGCCGATGCCGGCGCTCGGGCTCCGGTCCGGGACCGTCAAGGTCTTTATCGACCGTCACCACAATGGAACCGGCCGAGCGGCGCACCACCGCGCCTGGTTCTGTGACGTAGAGGGTCGGCATGACGCTACTCCGCGGAAAATAGCAGGCTTCTCCCCACCTTCAATCGCTCGCCTGCCTTCTCATCATCTTCGTTCAGCAGCTCTTCGAGGTCGGCTAGAACTTTTCGTAAAGCGTCTTCGTCCAATGCCGTTGCCTTAAAACCGTGTATCAGGACGCTACGGTTGCGGCTGCTGGTTCGGAATTTGCCTTGCAGACCGAACTTGAGCAATCGTTCGGCGAGTGGATCACCAAGATGCTTCAGCAAACGGGCGGTGAGTTCGCGGGGAGCGGTCAACGTTCCCTTGTTCTGACCGCTTTTATTCTCACCGAAACCATGCTCTCCTCTTCCCTTTAACTTTTCCTGAAATACCTTGATCGTCTCATCGTCCGCTGACAGGGCGGCGCTGTCGTAGCCGCGCGCGAACAGTCGGATCTGCCCAATCAATTCGAGTACCCGATAGCCGCGCAACAGGGCATCCTCAAAGTGCCGGTCGCGAAGACGGCGTTCTGCATTGGCGAGCAGGTCGCAGGCCAGCATCCGCAGATAGTCTGCCATCTTTGCGCGGTCGGTCTGCTCTGGACGCCGAGCCAACCTCTTGAGCCATCGGCACATTGCCGGGGTCGGCGCGAAGGCGTCTGCCTCTCTAGCCGTCGGTCCAAGCTGTTTCATCGCTTCAATCGCAGTCTGCACGGCCTTGTAGTCGAGCCGGTCCCAGGCAGCGTAGATTTGCGCCGCTGCACGCAGGGCGGCAAACTTGGGTTGTGCGGCTTGCGGCACGAGCTTAACGGCGATCTTATTATTGAGGTCGGGTAGCAGTTCGATCACTGCACCGAAGTCACCACGGCGCATCAGATCCGCGGCGAGATCAAGGCGGCGGCGCACGGTCGCCAGGGTCGTCCGTATCTCGCCGACCTTTTCGGTGCCGGGGACCACCATGCCGCGATTGTCTCGCTGTTCGCTATGGACATAGCGCAAGATTGGGATGTCGCGGCCTATCGCCGCCAGCACTAGAGCGGCGCTCATCGCCTTGGTCCCTCGGGTGAAGTCCGCGACGATGCTGCCCGGCGCGAAGCCCTCAACAAGGAGTTGGGCCAGCACTGAATCAAAACGCCCGAAACAGGCGTCCGCGTTATTTTCTTGACCCTTCTCGGGCAATGTCTCTATCGCGATATGGGGATAGCCTTCTGCTTGTAGGCGTTTGGACAGGACCTGGGCGACCTTTTGCGTCTCGTGAGATGGAAGCAGGACGACCCGGTCCCATTTGCCGTGCCGAATGCTCAACAGCATAGGTCCGAGCAAGGTCCGCTCAATGTTGTCGGCGTCGCCCGTTCCGACGGTCAGCACCAGCGCTTTTTGCTCTGTTCTGTCATTCGTCATCGGCGTCTTCCTCCGAGAAATTGAAACGCACTCCACCGCGCCGGCTATCCCAATCGAGCGACAAGCGCGGCGTGCTCGGCTGTGCCCAGTCCTTTTTGCAACTCGGCCACAACCCGCGCCATGTCACCGGCCAACAAGGCCGAGACTGCCAGACGCAGCCCCGGAAATACCTGGCTGGCAATCACGCCAGACTCATCAGGCGCTAGACGGATATATTCACCGTCGTGAAGAGCGAACCAGTCAAGCTGCTCGTCGTACACACGCCAGACAAGATATTCTTGTACCCCGCTACGGCGATAGACGTCCATTTTGTCATGCGCGTCGTACGAAGCGCTACTGGCGGCGACTTCGGCCAGCAACTCTGGAGCGCCTTCCACATAATCGTCTGCGCTGATCCGCGAATTTCCACCCACCTCTGGCTCTATGCGCAGCAAGGCATCCGGCTGCGGCTCGGTATCGGAGCCGAGCCGAACAGTGGTGTTATCCGCACAAAGAACCCCTGGAGTGAGAGTACTATACAGCCCCAGCCAAGTGAGCAGTAAGATGTGCGGTCTGCCGTGAGCGCGAAAGCGAACAGGTGAACCCATATATACCACTCCATCAATCAGTTCCGCCCTCTTCACGTCCGGCATGGCCGCATACCGTCGCTCAAACTCCTCCCGTGTCAGCCGGTCCCCGTTTTCCAATGGGGGCGGCTGTATGGCCGCGGCGTGTGAGGGTTTTCCGCCGGCCGGGGCGTGGCGGGTGGTTGTGTGTTCATCGGCAGAGGTCTGCGAGATTGCCATAGTCACATCCTCCAATCATGCGTCCGACTGCACGGAGGTGTAAGTCGTCATCGACGCCCTCCTCTTCCAGGTCCCGGTCGTTTGTTCCGGGCGGCTCTTTTCTTAGGCGGTGGAGGTTCGGCCCATCTGAAGGCCATCTCTTTTGCACTCACGGAGGCGACCGTCAGTTTCACGCGCTGACCCGGCTTGGCCTCAGCGGGCACGTTGGGATTATCCTGGATTGGGCCTTGTAAGCCGCTGTCTCTATGCTTAGCCCTCCAGCCGCCTTTCTTGGTCTTCTCCTCCAAAAGTTCAGCATCGACACGCTCATTCGGTTTCGGAAGAGCGGCTTTATGAGAATCTTGGGCCGGGCGCAGGGAATTCACCCGCCGCGGGCCTGTAATCGGGCGTGAGGGTTTGTCTGCTTCCCGCTTCAATTCTTGTGATGCGGAGCCAATGAATCTTTGCAGGACTTTCTTGCTCTTGGCTTTGTCAGGCAGCCGCGCCGCAGGAAATGCGACAAGGCGGACCGAGAGCTTCCCGTCTTGGCCGGTCGTAAAGCTCCAGAACGCCGGAGAGGCATGCCGTTCGATTTCTCCCGCTTTGAGAGGTACCCTGCCCACACTGCGCGGGAGGCCGAGCGCGATACGCTCCTTGGCGTCACGACTCTTGGCGAACAGTTGGAGCGCCATGCCGGTCTGGTCGAGCGCATACCAAGGATCATTCCAGGCCGTCGCCTGCTCCATGCTCAGCGCGTCTTCCAGCGCGGGCGCGTCTGTTGACCGGGCCGCTCCTTCAAGGCCGCAGCTATCCCGGAACCGTGCCGCGGCCTCGAAGCAATCCTCTTTCGATCCAATGCCTTGTACCTCAATATCCTGGAATGAGCCGAATCCTTTGCGCGACCGCGAGCCAGCGCCGCCATACTGCGTCAGCAGCCACAACGCAGCCTTGGCCTGTTCCAAAAACTGCTGGGGTGTGAGCGGAACGCCGCTGAACCGGCCGGACCTTGCGGTCAAGGTCAATCGCCAGCAGGACCCTGCCGGTCGGGACCAGCGGTTTTCCTTATTGGGATCGTCCGCCATGCCGTAGGAGGCGTAGAATAGTCCCTGAGTAACCTTTTGCCCACTCCGTGGTTTCGGCAGGCTTTCAAACTGCTGAGCTTTCTTGTTGTACTGCTCCGGCTGCCCACCTTTGACGTAATCCACCGCAAGGCGTACCGGGCTGCCCGACTTTGCATCGCCCCACACCGCGGTTTCCAGTCGCTTGAGCGTATCCCGGTCGAGGTGAGCGGCGTGCATGGTCCGCCACCACCAGCGCAGCAGGCCGCGCAAGGTGGCCGGACGCAGGTCGCAGTCTTCCCGTTTTTGATCGGCACCGGCGAGAAAGGCAGGTGTGACCAGCTTCAAGTCAAAGCTCTCTATGGCAAAACTGGCCTTGGCGAAATCGGGCGAGAGCGCCGCGGAAGGTTCGCCTTCAGTCGGCTTGAAGCGGCCATAGCCGGCCGCGGTCTTGGCCCCGGCGCCTTCAGTTATCAACGCCTCCTTAAGCCAGCCGCAGGCTTCTTCAAGCAGCCCATCGTTGGCCGGCCTGCGGTCAGAGATGGCAAACTCGAACTCCTCGCCCCCGCCGACGGCGAGAAAGTAGACTAGAGTCGGGTCTTCCCAGTCACCGGGGTCGTCCTGGCCCTTATAGTATTTGTCATGGTGGTTGTTGATGACGTCCACGATCAAACGAGGCCAGCGGACCGGCCAAGCGTCGTGGAATACCAAACGGCCGGCCGCGGCGTCTTTTCGGAGTTCGAGTTCGCTTGGCCGCCAAGTTTTATGACGCTCCGATCCTGGACTCCAGCCAAAGGCTTCTTCAATCTGATGCTGTGCAGGAGCCCATACCGTCTCAGCCCAGGCGCGAGCCAAGCCCTTGAGGCCGCTGCCCGGCAGATACACGAAGCCGTAGACCGGATGCAGGGCAATGCCGGCGTTCTCCAGCGCGCCCGACCGTGACAGGTGCAGAGTCAGAGAGCCGCGCGTGGTCATCCGTAGCCGTTGTGCTTTGAGAGATTGAAGCGTGTCATCGCGACGGGCCAGAAGGTCTTCAAGCAATTTCTCGTCCCGAAGCGTCTTGGTCACATGAACCAGAGCCGATTTCTGAGCCTCCATCTTACCGTCACCGACGGGCGACAGCTTGTCGAGTTGTAGACCAGGATGACGCTGACCGAGCGAAACTAGCGGCTTATCCGTATCTACGAGCTTGCGCGTAGACTGCGGTAGGATCGGTTCCCTAGTCAGCATTGTCCTCGTCCTCATCAGGCTTGAACTCGGCCTCGCTGAACCGGGTCAGCCATTGCAGGTACAACAGCGCTTCCTCGGCGGCACGGCGTAGCAAGTCGGCATCCCCGTCAATGATCGCCCGAATTACGGCGTCGTGGTCGTTGGCCCCGTTTGGGCGAGAGGCCAGACGACGCTCTCTCAACAGCCACTCGCCTAACTCCTTCAGCAGGCGACCCCGGCAATCTCCGCCGTTCGACTTGGCATTGAGAAAGGCCAGCGCTTGGCCCAGGCCGGCGGTCTTGATGCGGACGGGTAGCCGTTTGGCTTCGCGGGCGAAGTCCTTCTTGTCTTTGTCGCTCAGCCCGCCAGCGCGCTCTACCGCTTTCCAGGCGTGTTGGGCGCGGCGTTGGTCGAGAGTAGGCCGGCTGTCGCTCATTGTTTCCCTCCCTGGAGCGGACCGGCAAAGCGGACCGCGCAGAAGCCCTTGCCGACCGTCTCGCCACCGCCAATCTGGAGCGTCTTAGGGGCCTTGTCGCATAGCCACTGGAGGATGTCGGCAGCACTTCTGGGGTGCGACTCCAGGCGGCTTTTGCTGCACATCACCAGCGAGTAAAAAAGCGTCTCAGCCGGTAGATACTCCTCATAGAAGAGCGCGCCTGTGCGAACGGTCTTCCGTTCGTAGTCAAGCCCGACCCGGGCTACGACCTCGGTGGCGTTGCGGACGAAGTGGGTGAAATCATCATTGTGCAGAACGGCAAGATGGGAGCGCAGCCTGTCTTGCGTACCCGGGTCCTCCACGGCTCGCTCTGCAAGCCAGTCCGCTATCTCTCCTGCGTCACCACCGCGTGAGAACTCGAACTCTTCCAGCATCAGCCGTCCGTCGTGCGCGATCAGTGGGCTGTCCTCGGCGCAGGCGGCTTGGTCTTTCTCAACCGTAGGAACAGCAGGGAAGCCGCCGCCGATAAGCCCAAGGTCGCGCGAAAGCCGATTCAGTACGTCAGAGCACGTCACCCAGGCGAACACCCCAGTCAGCGAGCGTACCGGGAAAGCGAGAATGCGCGCATCCGAAAAGGCGACGGCTCCCGCATGGTAGGACGCTGCACCGGGCTCCGGCCCAAACGCCGCCAGCACGTCCGCATCCTCCCGGTTATCCCCCGCGCATTCGGCCCGCATGACGCCCTTGAGCGATGAGCCGGGTATCAGCGGCCAGGCGGTGTGACGCTCGCGCTGCACCGGCAAATCGACCACGTCCAGGGCCGTGCCGCTGCCGGGATGCAGGCCCGTCAGGGCGTGAATAAACAGCAAGGTTTTGTCAGACATAGTTCCAGTTTCCCTCCAGAAAGCTGCCCCAACCGACGCTCGCGTCCTCGTCAGCGACCAATGCGTCCGGGACTTGGGCGTCTGGTTGTAAAAAATAGACGGACCCGGCCGGGACCATGAAGCGGTTGGGCTTGGGGCCGCCTTTGGCCAAGTCCCAGCCGGAAACCGCCTGATGGTGGCCAACGGCCGCAGCGACCGGATCGAGCCCCGAAGGCTCCCAGCCGTTAAACCAGGCCGGCGTAGTCAGCAGCACAAGCCGGCCCTTGCCTGGAATGCGCGGAACGTCCGGCCAGTCAATGTGCCGCTGTTCGGCTCGGACGATGACCTGCCGGCCTTCGCCACCGAACTTCATCAGTATCGGTCCGGCCATAAGCGGACCCAGTGCGATCGCAGGACCACTCAGCTCGGCGCACAGACCCGCTTTCGGCTTGAGGGACAGCATTTGGATGCCGTAGATGGCTCTCTCCGCCGCGGTGTTTTTCTTCGGATCAACGCCTATGCCGGTGCGGTTTTCAAACTCGTACACATCTTTTGCCGGTGCCAGATCGCACGGTTCCGGTACGCCGCCTTCCAGGAAACAGTGCAGACCCGACGGCTTGAGGAAATCTGGAGCCGCTTCTACGGTCTCCCGACCGTAGCGCCACAAAGGCAGCATCCCCGGCTTTTCTGGCCGCCAGCCGGGTAGAGGAGATTCGAGCGGATCAAGCCGGAATATGCAATGTTCGTTCCGGTCTTGCTTTTCAGTTTCCTCTTCCGTCTTCTCTTGTCTGAGGCTGACCGGCGTTGGCGCCAGCACCTCACCGTTCAGTGTGAACCACGGGCCACGCACCCGCACCGCGGCCACGGCTGCAGCCTCGGTGCCAAATTCGGTCAGAGCTTCGGCAAAGGAAGCGCCGTTCCTCGTTTGTTCTCCAAGCCGCCCAAAATCCACCCCATGCCGCTCCAGCAGCAGGCTGCGAACAGCGCCAGCCAAGGTCTGCGGCATGGGCAGACCGGACGCCGCACGGCTGGCTGCCTCGAACGGCCGCGCGTCGCGGAAAAACAAACTATCAACCGGCTCCATCTCCAGTCGGAGCAGGGTATCACCGTCAGCCATCGTAACCTCGCGCTACAAACGCCGCGCCCTGACACAGCAGGGTGAACGACTCAAGAAGCTTCGTTGCGGACCGGCCCCGTTGTAGACCGACTTGGGAATAATTCTGCCACCATTGTTCTGCGTCTTCGCCCGAAGGAGCGGTTGAGTCTGATGCCGCGGCGTCTTTTCTGGTCCGATCTACAAGCCGCCTTATTTCGGCACTTACCGCGGCCTTGGGAAGGTTGCCGGTCTGTAAGGTCGAGAGTTCCTGACGTAACCGATAGGCCCAACGGTCGGTCGCTCCGTCGGCGAAGACCGCAACCATTTTCTGGAACCACTGCGTATGCTCCCACGACAGACCGGCCTCGGAATGCTCGCCGGAACGGCGCATGAAGTGGAGCGTCAGCCAGTTGCGACCGCCATTCTTAGCCGCCTTCTCGGCTTGGCGTGCCGCACCAAGCGCCAAGCGCAGATCCTCCATGTGATGCACGAAAGCAATACCCGCGGACAGGGTGGCCCGGTTGCCCATTGCCAGCAGCCGACGATTATCTCTCTCCGTCCAGCCGGGTGGGTCTCCGTCCTCGCCACGGAAGGCGCGGCACAACTCAGCCGCGCACTCGACCGCCCGGCGCGCCGGCAGCAGCGCCAGAACGTCATCGCCGCCCGAGTAGATCATGGTGCCCTTATACTTCTCCACGATGCCAGGGGCGATATGACTGGCAAAATTGTTGAGCGCTTCGCTGATAGCGGCGTGCAGGGCCGGTCCAACGGGGCGCTTGGCGTCGAGGCCGGCCTTGGCCCTGTCGCCAATCCGCTCGTAGTAATCAACCATCTTCGGGTGCAGGATTTCGCGCACCTTGGGAGCGTAGTCCCCCTTGAGCCAGCGGCCCATGTGGTCGGCGTCCATCGCCAGGATGGCGTAGTAGACCGGCGGCTTTTTCTCCTTCCGCGTCTCCTCTATTTTTTGCCAGACCAGCTCCGGGGGAGGTTTATCGCCTTCATCTACATCATTTCGGCGCTTTTGGTGAATCCAGCGCCCATTCCAGTCGCCGTGGTCACAGCGCACCTGGTACAGGTCAATGCCCGCATAGGCCAGCCATTCTGCCGCGGCTACCGTCGCTGTGTCAGGGAACCACAGGTCGGCAGATTCGAGATGCAGTTCGGCGGTAAGAGTCGCAGGCGCGGTGAACCGCTTGCACAGCGCGACCGCGGAAAAGCGTTCTCCGTCTCGCAAGCGAACGCCCTCGACTCTGATATTGGCGGCGGCCCTTTGCCAGAATTCGCGTGAATCGTCCAGGCCGGCCGGTCCCATCTGCTCATAGGAACCGAGCAGGCTGCACTTGGGCGGAGCAGGCGCCTTGACTTCGACGGCCGGCACGTGGCGCATAGACCGCTGCGCTTCCATCAGCCGCGCCGAGGCTTCAAGCTGGGCCTGCCAGCGACCGGCGGAGCGCTGGTCGTAGACCGGGCGCTCGTCCTGCGGAATCGCGTCGGCAAGTCCGCGCACTTTGACGGCTTCCCCCCACACCGCGTCAAAAGAGACGTCGCCGCCGGTCAGCCGGGCCAGTGTCTCATCCATCCTCACATCCCACACGGGAAGGGTGGCCGTCCTGACCTCGAAAAAACTGTCCACCTGGGTTTGCCAGTGGCGCGCCCAATCGGGATCAATATCCGACAATCTCCGGTCAAGGCCGCCGCGCACATCGTCGGCCAGACGCCGCCAAGCCGCGCGGACCGCCTGTTCACAGGCATCTGCCAGGGCGTGGGCCTCCGCGCCGTTCGAACCCCACGGAACAAGGGCAACGAAGCGGTTGGGGAGGGATGGAGAACGGCGAGATGCCACACTTGGTTCGGGAATGAGAGCGTCCAGCCCAGCATGGTCACGCAGCCACAGGTCCATCAGAGGATTGCCGCGCAAGGCCGGGTAGACCAGCGCGGTAGGGCCGAGTGTTTCGAGCACCGGGCGAATGCCTTGGAAGATCAGCCACGACAGGATAGCGCTGCCGGACCACAAGTCGCGCACGCTGCGGGCCGCCTCAATGAAACTCTGCACCGGGCCGAGCGAGAGCGACAGGTAGGTGCCGCCGGGCGCGCCTTCCCGGCTGGCCCAGATGCCGCTGGTAATGTCTGCGTGCTGAATCAGGGTGTGGTCGGGCACGCGGGTGTCCGCCGGCAGCCGGGCGAACTTGGCTCCTAAGCGTTCCGCGAGCCGTTCGGAAAAAAACCGCCAGAGGGCGAGGAAACGCCGGCGCGGGTCGGGCAGGCCATCGACGATACTGCCGATGGTTTCTGATATCTTGCCCTCGTCAACGGCCAAATCCTCCAGCACGGCGCGCTGCGCGCTAACCGGGTGGCGCACTTCAATCCGCCTGTCTTCCAGACCGACGGCGCGTTCGCCGTTTGGGCCGGCAGTCGGCATTGGGATGCGCTCGGCGATTGCAGCGAGCGAGTCTGCCAACGACGCTGAACCTTTGATCTCATTCCGGGTCACGTCCCGGTCAAGAGCGCGAGAGGCGTAGCGCGCCGCGCGGGACTCATGCCCACGGATATCCAGGGCCTTGTCGATTGGGTCATGGAGGTAGACCAGCAACAACTGATCCCAATCAACCTGCACTGGTTTTTCGCCCTCGCTGTGGTCTCTTTCAACCATGATATTGCACATCCTTATACATGCAGTTTGGGCCTGTGATCTGCTCGCATGAGGGGGACCTTCCCGATGTCCACGGCAGTCAGCCTAACAATAGACCGATATCGTCCTCCAGGACAGCGCGCAATTGACGGCGGTCTCCAAGCAGTTTTTTGTGCTCAGGCTTGTTTGGCCGGGCGCCATGCGTACAAGCAAGTCTTCAGTCACCGCTTCCCGCTCCTCCGCTTCCAGTAACGTGAGTCGCGCGTCTTCTTCATCGCCTTCGGTGGCGAGGCTTTCTACCAACACGCCCCACATGCTGCCGGGGGTGCCGAGGAGGACGATCCGATCTGGAGACAGGTGTTCGGCCAGCGCCAAGCCGAAGTAGGCCGACTTGCGGTCAACCCCGTCGGGAAACCGATATGTGGCTTCGTCGTAACCACCATCCTTCGACTTCCGGGGTCTGCCGAGAAAGGTCACGAGTGTGTTCATTTTACTCATCGCTCTCACCTCCCTTGTTCAACACCGGGTCAACGGCATGAAACCAGATGGCGGACGCCGGCAGGTCGAGACCGAACCGCTGTGAGCCTCGGGGGCCGGTGGCAACGATTTCATATGCCGCGGCGCGAGTCCTGCCGAGCGCTGGCCTGAGAACATTCCTGAGCTGCTTATTCAGCTTCGATTTGGTCTCTGAGAAGAAGTCATGGGACAGGCCCTCGGCCAGCCGCGTGCCGGTCCGATCATCATCGTCCCGTTCACCAAATTTTTTACGGTATTCGGCCAGATACGTCAGCCGTGGTAGACCGGGTGAGGAAGGTTCCCATTCACCCCGAATGGCATGGTGTTCAGCCATATATTCGTCGCGATGCCCCGGTTCAGACGTACCCCAAGAGGGGCAGGCCACACCTTCCTCGCCGTGAATGCGCCGGCGCGCCAGCCATGCCAGAAAGGCGAGTTGAGTCGGCGGCAGCTTCACGACCTTGCCGCCAGCGCGGATACGTTTGCCAGTAAGGTCGATCACCAGTTCGGACGGCCCGACCGCGTGTTGGGCTGCCTTGACCGTATTGATGAAGCTCTCGGTGCCGTTGAGAAGGCCCTCGGGCAAGCCCTCCCGAAGCCGCACGAACGGAATGGCCGCCAGGGTTACTTTCGCCCGGCTCGCATCGTGAGGATGTTTATCGCGATCGTGGATCACGCGCCGTTTCCTCGACGGATAAAAAAAATCTGACAGGGACTCATACGGCGCAGAAACGAGCACATGGCTCAGCCTGTCCTGCGCCCGCCCGTAGAGCGAAAGCGCATAGCCGGTGTAGAAGCCCATGGTCTTCCTGCCGCCGGCGATAGAGACGTGCAGGGCCGAGTTCTGGTCACTGGTGAGTTTACGGACCTGTTCCGCAATATGATCGGCGGCGATATCGTTGTCTTTTTCCGTGCGGATATCCGTCAGCGGGTCGGAGCCGCCGATCACATGGATGGTGTCCGGCGAAAGAGCGATAGGCGGAAGGTCATATTCGCTGCACAGCCGGCCGAGCCAGGCATCGCCGGCCAACAGGCTGAGTTCAGCATTGCGCTTACCTTTCTCGGTGGTGATGAGATGAACCTCAGTAGGAAGGAATGTTGGCCTGCCGGCGACCGCCAACGCATAAATGGTCTCGGTCACTACCTGGGGCGACAGGCCGGTGGCGGCGAGCAGAATACGGCGCGGATAGGCGCGCGGTTCCATGCTGCCGTGAGGGGTGGGTTTCGACATAAGGCCAAGCTAGCCTATTTTTACCCTGGGGTCTGACCTGGCAAGCTTGCGGTTACGGCCCGGATTTGGGTTCACAGTCGTTTCGGTCTCAGCCTCGTCTCCCCGTTCGGGTCTCACGGCCACGCCGTGGACCCCCGCCCGCTCCCACAAGGAGAGAGAACGGAAGCACGGACGGGCGTGGGCTCGGTCAGCCGACCTGGAGTTTATCCCCGCTCGCCTCTCCTCCGCCGCTGGCAACCTGCTCTCGCATTTTAGAGCCCTGTTCATAAAAGCGCGTGGCCCAGATGCCGCTGAACGGTTCGTCTTCGCCCGGCATGCGCCAGGTCATGACCTTGGCCGATTCCAGGGCCACGCCGATCAAGGCGCGGGGCTGGTCGCGGGTCTCGGTCAGATAGTAGTCGCCGGATGTTTCATCTACGTAGCGCAGGGTGATGCGACGGTAGATGTCCCGCCATTCGTTGTCGTGGCCGAGCGGATAGAGCACCTCGGCTTTTCCTTCGACCAGCACTTTGCGATACAACCCTGATTCCTCGTCAATCGTAATGGCAACGCGCGCATCTCTTTGGATGTTGGTCCAGAAGGCCGAGTATTTGCGCGGAGTGATAATGATTTTTCCGCCCTCGTACACAAACCAGACCGGTACCACGCTGGGGCTGCCGTCTTCCTGAAGGGTGGCAAGCCGGGCCAAATGACCCCGCTCCTGGAGAAATGCGTCACGTTCTGTAACTGATAGTTTCGGCATACGACCTCCTTTTTCCGTTCGTGTTGACGCCCCAAGAGAATGCTTTTTCTCCGCGGTCGTCAACTGCTCCTTTTGCTCGGCATCATCTCCGGGCGTACGGGGTTGGAGTCCGGGCGCGCGGCGTGTAGACAATAAGCGGTATATGGAAGCGGTGACTGACATCCCTGTTCAATCCGTCTCACGCCAACGTCTGCCGGTCGTCGCCCTGGTCGGGCGACCGAATGTCGGCAAGTCCACGCTGTTCAATCGTCTGAGCCGCCGGCGCAAGGCCGTCGTGGACAATACGCCGGGCGTCACCCGGGACCGTAATTTCGCCCAGGTGAAATGGCAGGGCAGCCCGTTTCTGCTCGTGGATACCGGCGGTATCGATCCGAGCGAAAAGGACGGGATCGTCGGGCGGGTGCAGGAACAGACACGCCTGGCCATTGCAGAAGCCGATCTCGTTGTTTTTCTGTTCGATGGCAAAGAAGGCCTCAATCCGGCAGATGCCCAAGCGGTCGATCTGCTCCGGCGGAGCGACACGCCTGTTTTTTTTGCGATCAATAAGATCGATGGCGACAAGCAGGAGCTCACCTCGAACGAATTCTACACCCTGGGCCTCACTTCCTTCTTTCCCATTTCGGCCGCCCACGGTCGCGGCGTTTCCGATCTGCTGGATACGGTGGTCAAGACCTTTTCAGGACAGGCAGGCCCTCCCTCCCCCGCCACCCCTGACGCCGCAGTGCCCGTTGCGAAACCGGACCTCAGGCTGGCCATTATCGGACGGCCCAACGTCGGCAAATCGTCCCTGCTCAACCGTCTGGTGGGAGTGGAGCGTTCCATTGTTGACTCAACTCCGGGGACGACGCGCGATGCCGTTGATAGCTGGCTGGTCTGGCAGGGCAAGCACCTGCTGCTGGTCGATACCGCCGGCGTGCGACGGCGCACCCGCATTCATGCGCATATTGAGCAGGCCAGCTCGCTTATCGCCCTGAAAGCCCTGGAACGGGCTGAGATTGGCCTGCTGGTCTTTGACGCCCAGGAGGGCCTGACAGATCAGGACGCCCGGCTCATTCGATACGCCTGGGAGCGCGGGCGCGGCATCGTGCTGGTCGTCAATAAATGGGACCTGATTCCGTCAGACAGAAAAAACCAGCCCCAGTTCATACGGGCGCTGCACGAGGAGTGCCCGGTCACGCAGCCGCTGCCGATTGTTTTTCTGTCCGCTCTGACCGGCTCGCGCGTGAAACATTTGCTGCCCACCATTGATCGCGTGGCCCAGGCGCATCGCACTGAGATTCCGACCCCAGTCTTGAATCAGGCCTTTACCGAGTGGACCACCCGCCACCCGGCTCCCATCTATCACCGTAAGCCGGTACGCTTTTATTACACCACCCAGGTTGAATCCAGACCGCCCAAAATCGCCGTGTACACCAGCTCGCCGGATGGCGTCCCGGCCCACTACGAGCGCTATTTGGAGAATCAACTCCGAGGCGCGTTTGACCTCGAAGGCACACCAGTCCGACTCGAATTCCGCGCCCGCCGCCCACAGCGATATGGGAAGAAAAAAAAACGTTGAAATATCGCTATGGCTGGCGAAGCAGGCTGGTTACTGCCTCATATATTTGACGACGATGACCAATGGCAACAATGCGGAGAGTCCGCTTTCTTCGGTCTATCTCATACACAATACGAAAGCGGCGTACTCGGTATTTCCAAAGACCTGCCAGTTCTCTTCTGAGGGGCTCCCCCGCGTTCGGATTAACACTCAGAGCACGAATTGCCTGTTTGATGCTGCGCTTCAGGTCGGGCGGGAAGCGTCTGATGCTCGTAGCGACATGTGGAGGGATCTCAGGGCGGAATGCCGTCATTTGCCAGGACGTTTTTTATCGGGGAAGAGGGGTTCTCCGAATACGCCTTCAAAGGACTCCCCTTTTCCGCCTTTGGCATAAAATTGTCGACTCTTTTGAATCTGACGCATCAAATCCGGGTCGCTCAAAACGTCGAGCGTTTCTTTCAGACGTTCGTATTCCGCAAAATTGATCAGCACGGCCGCGGGTTTTCCCTTCCGTGTGACCACAATTTCTTCTTCTCGCTCCTCAACACCAGTGACGAGCTCAGGAAGACGGGCCTTTACTTCGGAGATAGGGAGGGTTTGAGACATGGCGACTTATCGCTGACTATTTTTTGGCCTGTCTGGACCCTACTGCAGGGGACAAAATGCTGTCAACTGGCTGCTCCACACGTTCAGTATACCCCCGCCGGCAGCTTCGTATGGTCCCAGCTTGAAGTTTTGACCGGCGTAATCTTGAGAACGGCGCGTTTTTTGGCGCGCTCCTTCAGCACTGCGTCTTCCGTCGGTGTCACCGTTGTTCCCTGGAAGTCACGCACCTCTTTCATGATCTGCCAGACGTCTTCCGGCTCGTCGATCACTTCACACTCGCCCCGAATCAGAACCCCCTTGAGTTCGCTATAGGCATCGCCGGATTCGACCATGACCGCAACTTGAGGGTTCCTTTTGGCGTTCACCACTTTTTGGGCCTTTTTGAAGGACGTCATATAGATAAGGCCGTCCTTGGCCATATATGACATGGCCACCACATGCGGATAGCCGTCCTTGCCAATGGTACACAGCGCCATATTCCGGGCTTCATTCAGGTAAGCGGAGAGTTCTTCTGGCGTCATGGCAATTTTATTCCGTCGGTTCACTGTCGTTCTCCCTTCTGCATTACGAGCTTCGTTACTGAGCAAACCAGCCGCCGTCGATGACCAACTCGGTTCCGGTGGTATAGGACGCTTCATCAGAACACAGATAGAGCGAGCCATAGGCGATTTCTTCCGGGCGACCCAGGCGACCCATGGGTGTGACCTCTTTGATCTGGGCATCCTGCTCCGGGGTCAGTCCGGCCAGAATGGGCGTATCGATCTGGCCGGGATGAATGGAGTTCACCCGAATCCCCTGCCTCACATATTCTAAGGCCGCGGCTTTGGACATCAGCCGGACAGCGCCCTTTGAGGCATGATAGGCGATCGAGCCTGGGCTGCCGATCAGGCCATACAAGGATGAGATGTTCACGATAGCCGCATTCCCGGATTCACGCAGCGCCGGCAGCGCGGTTTTCATGCCCAGCCAGACACCTGTCTGGTTGATCTCTATCATCTTCTGCCACTTGTCTCGGGTTTCCTCCTCAACCCCACCCGGCCAGTATACCCCGGCGTTATTGATCAGCGTGGTCAGCTTGCCGAACCGCGCCACGGCCTCATGAACGGCGTTCTGCCAGTCGTTTTCATCGGTGACATCCAGACGGACAAAGACCGACTCGCCCCCGTTCGTATTGACGTCGGCAGCGACCTCCTGGCCTTTGGCCTCCTGGATGTCGCCAATAACGACCCGCGCCCCCTCGGCCGCAAACACCCGAGCGTGGGCTGCGCCAATACCACTCGCCCCGCCTGAAATAAGCGCGACTTTTCCGTCCAATCGTCCGGCCATGTCTTCCTCCTGATTCGCCCCGTCTGCAGCCGTTCTGAGCGTCGGCCAACTCGGCCCGCACCTTAGCTGAGGCTGTTTTTTCACGCAAGGAATCCGACGGCGACCCAAAGCGCCCCTCCAAGCGTTAGGAGGAATTGGCAGGACCACAGTCAAATGGTAGAGATGAGGCGCACGCAGGAGGATATCTATGGATTTTCAGTTGACGGACGAGCAAGAAGAGATTCGCAAACAGGTCCGTGCGCTGTGTTCCCGTTTTCCAGATGAGTACTGGCGGGAGCGGGATGAGAGCGGGGAATTCCCCTGGGAGTTTTACCAAGCCATTGCCGACGGGGGCTGGCTGGGCATCACCATTCCTAAAGAATACGGCGGGGCCGGTCTGGGCATTACCGAAGCGGCGCTCGTCATGCAGACGGTGGCCGAGTGTGGCGGCGGCACGCAGGCCTGCTCGGCCATTCATCTGGGCATCTTCGGTCTGGAGCCGCTCATCAAATACGGCACCCAGGCAGCCAAAGACAAATACCTCGCCCCCATTCTCAGCGGCGATATTCATGTATCGTTTGCCGTGACCGAGCCGGATGCGGGTACGAATACGACCCAGATCAGCACCTTTGCCACCAGGAGCGGTGACGGATACCTCATCAACGGGCAGAAGGTCTTTATTACCAAGGCCCAAGAGTCCAAGAAAATGCTGCTGCTGACGCGGACCACCCCGTTTGATCAAGTGGAAAAGAAAACGCTGGGGATGAGTCTCTTCTTTGCCGACATCGACCCCGAGGCCGTGGAAATCCAGGAACTCCACAAGCTCGGGCGCAAGGCGGTCGATACCAATATGCTGTTTATCGATAACCTGTATGTGGCTAAGGATGATCTCATTGGCGAAGAGGGCCGGGGCTTTTATTACATTCTTGACGGCATTAATCCAGAGCGCATCCTGATTGCGGCCGAGTGCGTCGGCATGGGCAAACGGGCGGTCGACAAAGCCGTGCAGTATGCCAAAGAACGCGAGGTCTTTGGACGCCCGATTGGCAAAAACCAGGGGATTCAATTCCCGCTGGCCGAATCCTTTGCCAAGCTGGAAACCGCCGAACTCATGGTCCAGAAGGCCGCCTCTTTATACGACCAGGGTCAGCCCTGCGGCAAAGAAGCCAATATCTCGAAGTATATGGCCGCAGAGGCCGCCTGCGAAGCGGCCGACCGGGCAATCCAGACCCACGGCGGCTACGGCTATATCAAAGAGTACGATGTGGAACGCTATTGGCGCGAGGCACGGCTGTTTCGTATCGCGCCCATCTCACAGGAAATGGTGCTGAATTACGTAGGCGAACACGTACTCGGGCTGCCCAAGTCGTACTAGCGCGCTGCGCTGATAGAACATCCTGACCAGTTGTCATTCCGAGGAGAGACCAGCCCCATGAAAATCGGTTATATGCCAGACACCCACGGCGGTCCGTATAATCAGCCCGAGCCCTCGCCCGAGGCAGCCGCGCGATTCTGTGACCAGTTGCTGAACGAGGGCATTGAGGCAGAGCAGGCCGGATTTGACGGCATCTTCCTGCCCGAGCGGCATCACCGTACCGAGACCATGTTCCCGCCGCCCCTGGTCATGCTGGCGGGCTATGCCACCCGCACCGAGCGGGTTGATCTTGGCACCTTTGTCCTGCAAACGCCGTATTACAACCCCATGCACCTGGCTGAAGATGTAGCCATGATCGACCTGATGTCCAAAGGCCGGGTTATATTGGGCGTCGGGCTCGGCTACCACCCCGACTATTTTCGGCTGTTCAACGAGCCGTATAAGCAGCGCTTCTCTCGCTTTGAAGAAAGCCTCGATATCATGCGTCTGGCCTGGAGCAGCCACACGCCATTTTCCTATCACGGTAAGCGTTTTCAGTTTGACCAGGTCATGTTGACCCCGAAACCCTATCAGGCCGGAGGGCCGCCGCTGTGGATTGGCGCCGCGTATCCCGAGGCCATCAAACGCGCCGGCCGGCTGGGTGATGCCTGGGGCATTCTGCCCTTCTGGGACCCCATACCAAATTTACAGGCCCAGGCCGCCCTGTACCGCGAGAGTGCAACAGAACACGGTCGCTCCCCCAAAGTGGTGCTCATGCGGGATGGCTGGGTCGCCCCCACCCGTAAAGAGGCCGAAGACACGTTTGGGCCGCTGTGGGTCGAAGAGATGCTCTTCTACTGGCGCTGGAAACTCCTCTCACCAAATGAAGAGTTCACGTCGGAGGCGGATTTCACGGTGAAAAAGCTGAGCAAATACCTGGTCATGGGCTCGCCCGACGAATGTATAGAACAGCTTGAGATGTGGAGAGAGGTGGTCGGAGCGGACTATATTATCATGCGTTTCCGGCTCCCGCTCGGTCCGGCGCCAGAGCGCGTTGTCGCCTGCATCCGCCAATTCGGAGCGGAAGTCATTCCGCACTTCAAGTGAGTATATGCCACCTGAACACCCTATCCCCCGTCTCATCCTGGCTTCAGCCTCGCCTCGCCGTCGAGAGATGTTGCAACAAACCTCCCTCCGGTTTCGGGTCATCCCCAGCCACACGGAGGAAACCCGTCGCCGTGAGGAAACTGCGCAGACCTATGTGGCGCGCATTGCCGCGGAAAAGGCCCGCGCAGTCGCCGAGCGTCAGCCGGGTTTCTGGGTCTTGGCCGCGGATACCATAGTCGTATTGGAAGGCCAGGTGTTCGGCAAGCCGACAGACCTGGATAACGCGCGGCAGATACTCACCACCCTCTCGGGACGCCCCCATCAGGTCATGACGGCCTTTGTCTTATTGGATACCGCCGGCAAGACGACCGCGGCCGAGGTTGTCACCAGTCAGGTCACTTTTAAGGAGCTGTCAGCGTCGGAGGTGACCGCCTATCTCGCCACCGGAGAGCCCTTTGACAAGGCCGGCGCGTATGCCTTTCAAGGCAAGGGGCGCGACCTTATCGCTCAGGTCTCCGGCTCACACTCCAATATTATCGGCTTGCCCCTGGATGAGGTCACAGCCGCCTTGCGTGCGGTGGGCCTGCTCTCAGCGTGACGTCCACCGCAGAAAAGACCATGAATGATATCGCCAGTAATTACGCCCGCGTGTCCGAGCAGATCGCGCGTGCTGCCGAGCGCGCGGGGCGGCGCGCAGCTGAGGTCACGCTCGTGTGCGCGGCCAAGACAAAGGGACCCGCGGCCGTCCGGGCCGCCTTACGAGCCGGCGCAACCGATATTGGCGAAAACTACGTTCAGGAAGCGCAGCCCAAGATGCACGCCATTCCAGAGCCCGCAAGCTGGCATCTCATCGGTCATCTTCAGCGCAACAAGGCCAAGGTCGCCGTCTCACTTTTTCGCCTCATTCATTCCCTTGATAGCCTCTCGCTTGCCAAAGAGCTGGACCGACAGGGCGCAAAACAGGGCATGACAGTGCACGCCTTGATCGAGGTGAATCTGGCCGCGGAGGAGACCAAGTCTGGAGTACGACCGGATGCGCTCAATGCTCTGCTCGAAGGGGCAAGCGCCCTGTCTTATCTCCAGCTCGACGGCTTGATGGCCATTCCGCCGGCAGTTTCGGACCCGAACCAGGCGCGGCCCTATTTTCGGACCCTGGCGCGGCTTCGGGAGCGCTATGCTAGACTAGGAGCGGCCAGGATGCCGCTGCGTGAGCTCTCGATGGGTATGACACAGGATTTCAGTGTGGCCGTTGAAGAGGGGGCGACTATCGTCCGGGTTGGACGCGCTATTTTTGGCGAGCGGTGACAACGCTTACCCTACGAGGCGAGAAGAGGAAGGACCAGCATGAAAAAGGTTGGGTTTATTGGCGCGGGAAATATGGCCGGGGCGCTGATTAAGGGCCTCATCAACGCCCAGCTCTACACCCCGCAAGAGATGATCGTCAGCGATGCGCTCCCTGCCCAGTTGCGCAAAATCAAACGTCGCTATCAGGTCGAGGGCACGCAGGAGAACCGTGCTGTGGCGCAGCAGGCACAGACCATCGTGCTGGCGGTCAAGCCGCAAATCATCGATCAGGTCTTGGCCGAAATTCAACCCCTGGTCACACCGACGAAACGCTTTATTTCCATTGCCGCCGGCGTCACGCTGACACGTTTGGAAAAGGGCCTGGGGGAGCAGGCCCGCGTGATCCGGGTCATGCCGAATACGCCGGCCCTGCTGGGCAAAAGCATGACGGTTGTCGTCCGCGGTACGAGGGCGAAGGCTGCGGACGAAAAACTTGCCCTCAGGTTCTTTCGGGGCGTGGGGGATGCGCTAGCCGTCCAGGACGAGCAACTGCTCGATCCGGTGACCGGACTGAGCGGCAGTGGGCCGGCCTATGTGTATTTATTCGCGGAAGCGCTGATTGCTGGCGGTATCAAAGCGGGCCTCAGCCCGACGGTTGCCGAACGCCTCACCTTCCAAACCCTGGAAGGCGCGGTCGCCATGCTCAGGGAAACAAAACAGAGTCCCAAGGAACTCCGCGAAATGGTCACCTCGCCCGGTGGTACAACTTTGGCCGGTCTGAAACGCCTTGAAACAGGCGCTTTCTCCAAGACCGTCAGCGCCGCAGTTGCGGCGGCCACGCGTCGGTCGCGCGAACTCGGACAAGGCTAAGGACAGGAAAGAGAAGCCTATGTTTATTCTCGGGAATCTTTTACAAGCAGTGGCCAGCATTCTGGGCTCTTTACTCTGGCTCTATTTCTGGATCCTGGTCATTCGTATTGTCCTGTCCTGGGTCAATGCAGACCCCTATAACCCCATTGTCCGCTTTCTCTGTTCTGTTACCGACCCCGTCCTCTATGCCCTGCGGCGGCTCTTGCCGTTTCCAACGGTCATCGGCGCTGTTGATCTGACGCCGCTGCTGCTCATGCTCTTTATCCAGTTTCTCCAAATTTTTCTTGTGCAGAGCCTCGTCGATCTGTCCCTGGCGTTGCGCTAAGCCCGGCCACGGCTCCAGCCTTGACAATCAATAGGCGGATGATTAGCGTTCCGTGGTAAGATAATCCCCCAGGGATTTGGAGGCCCGCGGTTATGCCGATCTACGAATACGCCTGTAAAAAATGTGATGGGGAATTTGAAGTCTCCCAGCGTATTACCGACGAACCGTTAAAACGCTATCTGTGCCCGCACTGCGGCAAGAGGACGACGGTCACCAAACTGATCTCCCGGTCTTCCTTTCACCTCAAAGGCAGCGGCTGGTATATGACCGACTATGGCAAGAACGGCTCGAAATCGTCCGACTCAGACGATGCGAAGAGCAGCGAATCCAAAAGCAGCGAGACCAAGAGCGACACCAAGAGTTCCAGCTCCTCTTCGACCAGTGAGAGTTCGTCCCAACCGGCGAGTTCTTCCGCCTCCTGATACCGACTCCCCCTCTTACACAAGTCTCATTGTCGTGCTAGGGAAGCTGCTTAGGGTCGCATAGCTCAGCAGGCTAGAGCGCTTGCCTCACATGCAAGAGGTCCGGTGTTCGAGTCACCGTGCGACCATACAGGAGCCCGCCTCAGTGCGGGCTCTTTTTTGCGAGGAGAGTTCTTCCCTGCCAGGCCTCCCCGCTCCTCCGATGAATCCCGTAGGGAACCACGCTAAGAGTGATATCTCTCACAGTGCGCGTCCCTGCCTCCGCTTTTGCCTCACTCCCATAAGTATGCTACATCTGTCAACGCGCTTTGGATTCAGAGGGGTCAGGGAGGTCAGGGACTATGGCTGAGAGAAGTTTTGGGCGCGTGATCGAAGGTCGCCGCCGTGAGTTGGGCCTGACACAGGAGACGGTCGCGAAAAAAGTCGGCGTGCGAGCGAATTATATCGGCTACTTGGAGCGCGGCATGCGCCACCCGAGTCAGCGCGTTGTCGAAAAATTATCAACCGCGCTGAAAATCAACGCCCAAGACCTCTATCTTTTGGCCAATCCGCGCGTGCGCTCTCTGCTGGGGAAGGCAAAACCGGCTACGCCGAGTGTCTCGCCGTGGCAGCAGTTCATTCGGAGTGCCTCTCTCCAGCAGAAAAACGGACTCAGCAAAGCCGAACGCGACGCCCTGGCACAGATTGCCAGAGCGGAAAAAGCCACCAGCATGACCGGTGTCATCAAGGCGGTCCGGGCCCTGCGCAAAGGGTTCAGAGCTGAGCGCCCAGGTCAACGCGCCTGACGATAGAGTTCCGAGCCTCCCTGACGAAACTCTTCGGCCTTCTCTTGCAGACCCGCCTCCAGCGCGGCCTGTTCGTCCATGTCCTTGCGTTCCGCGTAGTCCCGCACGTCTTGCGTAATTTTCATGGAACAGAAATGCGGCCCGCACATGGAACAGAAATGGGCCACTTTGGCTCCTTCGGCGGGGAGCGTCTCATCGTGGAACTGTTGGGCTGTTTCAGGGTCAAGGGAAAGATGAAACTGATCTTCCCAGCGGAACTCGAAACGGGCCTGCGAGAGCGCGTTATCGCGGGCTTGCGCCCCCGGATGGCCTTTGGCCAGGTCAGCCGCATGGGCCGCGATCTTATAGGCAATCACCCCCGCTTTGACGTCCTCTCGGTCCGGCAGCCCGAGATGCTCCTTGGGCGTCACATAACACAGCATGGCGCAGCCGAACCAGCCGATCATGGCCGCCCCAATACCGGACGTAATATGGTCATAGCCGGGAGCAATATCGGTCGTCAGCGGGCCGAGGGTATAGAACGGCGCCTCATGGCAGGCCGCAATCTGCTTTTCCATGTTGGCCTGAATGAGATGCATCGGCACATGCCCCGGACCTTCGATCATGGTTTGGACATCGTGCCGCCAGGCAATTTTGGTCAACTCGCCCAGGGTTTCCAACTCGCCGAATTGCGCCTCGTCGTTTGCATCGGCAATAGAACCGGGACGCAGGCCGTCACCCAGGCTGAATGACACATCATACGCCTGCATAATCTCGCAGATCTCTTCAAAGTGGGTGTACAGGAAATTCTCCTGGTGATGGGCGAGACACCACTTGGCCAGAATCGACCCGCCGCGCGAGACAATGCCGGTCAGGCGCTTGGCCGTCAGCGGGACATAGCGCAGCAACACCCCGGCATGAATCGTGAAATAGTCAACGCCCTGCTCGGCCTGTTCGATCAAGGTGTCACGATAGATTTCCCAGGTCAGTTCTTCGGCCTTGCCGTCCACCTTTTCCAGAGCTTGATAGATGGGCACCGTCCCAATCGGAACCGGGGCATTGCGCAGAATCCACTCGCGGGTTTCGTGGATGTTTTTACCTGTGGACAGGTCCATGACCGTGTCCGACCCCCAACGAATCGCCCAGATCATTTTCTCGACTTCTTCATCGATGGAAGACGCCACCGCCGAGTTCCCGATATTGGCATTGATCTTGACCAGGAAGTTCCGGCCGATAATCATTGGCTCCAACTCCGGGTGATTGATATTGGCCGGGATAATCGCACGACCGCGGGCGACCTCGGCACGCACAAATTCAGGCGTAATCGTCTGGGGAATACTGGCCCCCCAGGCATGACCCGGATGTTGATGCGCGACCGCGCTGAGGCCGTTGCCGTTCGCCTCAGCCTGCTCCCGCAGTTGTTCGCGGGCCTGGTTTTCACGGATGGCAATATATTCCATCTCCGGTGTCACGAGGCCTTTGCGCGCATAGTGCATCTGAGACACGTTACGGCCTGCCAGAGCGCGCCGTGGACGCCTGAGGTGAGCGAATCGAATGTCTGCCAGGGAACGGTCGGCGGCCCGGAAGCGGCCGTAGTCTGATGAGCTGCCATCCAGTTCTTCCGAGTCCTCCCGGGCGGTTATCCAGTCTTGCCGGACGGGCGCAAGCCCCTGACGAATATCGATCGGGACTGCCGGGTCGGTATACGCGCCGGAGGTGTCATACACGGTAATGCTGCCCGGGCTGGTCTCCGAGGCGGGTTCGGGGCTCTGGCCCTGATGGGCCTGCGGTGAAGGCGGCGAGGTCAAGCTGATTTCACGCATGGGAACACGCACGCCGGCGTGCGTTCCTTCAACATAGACTTTACGCGAAGCCGGGAACGGCGTCGTCGAGAGGCGGTCGTGTGGGGCAGACCCATTGTGAGGTGTTCCGTTCAGAGGTTCCTGTTTCATATCCCCCTCCTTTCATGTCATATGGTTGGTCCGATTCAGACACAGTGCACCACCTGGCAATGCAGTGCATTCAGCCCTGACAAGCGGCATTAACAATGTATAAAAGTATAATGACAGTTGAGACATTGTGCTCCCTTCGCTGGCATTACCCAGATCAGGTTCCAGGGGTCAACGCACGCTTGGAGGCGTGCATCCTCTCAGCCGAAACCTCAGCTCCCCCGACAGGTCAATAGTAGCCAGGGATTATGCTATGCTGCGTGCCCCTGACTGTCAACGCATCGTCAGAAACGGTATTTCGCGCCAAAGGTGACCGCCCAGAATTCGAGATGGTCCAGATTCACCTTGACGCGGTACGGCGTCACACCGTCCGCCAGGACCGGGGCGTGGTTGCGGACCTGATCCCATACGGCGTTGTCGCTCATGGACTCGAACCGCGCCCAGCGCGCCTTCACCCCAAGCGATATTCTTTCCGTCAGGGCGTAGTCCAGGCCGGCCAGAAACTGGAAGCCGAAAAGATTATCGCTGATTCCGCTGTCCAGCGAACTGACTGTGCCCGCGGCCTGGCCGGCTATGTCCGTAATGTGAAGGTCGCTTCCGAAGTCGTCCAAGTACTCCTGGTTGACCTCTCGAAACACGTCCTCGTATCCGTCATCAATCGAGATGCGCCTGAAGAGGTTCCGGTATTGGGCGCGGACGTGCGACCAACCGACCCCCGCGCCCAGATAGGGCGTCCAGCGCGAGTCGTTCAGAAAATCGTAATACGCGTTCAAGAAGACATGGTGGCCGTGGGAGTCGGACAGGCGCGCGGACGGCGGCGCGCTCCACTCCTTATTCTTGGCCTGCGTCACGACATTCCCGCGCGCCGGGGGCAAGACCGAAGAGTCGCCGGACTGATTGCGGTAGAAATACTCGGCTTCGACGCGCAGCCCCATGTTCAACGCATAGCCGGCGCTCACGCCACCGGCAAAGCCGAGGCCGGGGTCGAAAGTGGTGGTATAAATCCGTTTCGGGATCCGCCGGCTACATGCGGGGTCGTTGGATAGAGCAGCCGGCCGCTGGACGTTAATATTTTGCCAGAGGATGCTGTCGCACCGTGTCGGTTGACTGATTCCCGAGAGAAAGGAGTCCGAAGACAGGGCGTCCGCCATGCCCAGGTCAAGGCCGACATAGAACCCGCGCCGGTTCTCCTCTGCACGCGCCGCGCCGACCACACACACCAGCAGACCCCCCACCGCAACGGCGATAACCCCTTTCAGGCTCCGCTCTACCACCTTGCTCTGTCCTCTTCTCTGCCACATGGGCTGTTGCTCCTTTCTTCTCTATCTCTCCCGGCGGGGAGATGAACGCCGCGTCACGCGCCGGCCTAATCGCCCTCGCCGGGCCGGCTCAGGCTACCGTAGACGAACTTCTTCTCATCGGGGGTGTGTTTCAGCTGGCTCTCTTCCCACATCCAGTCTATGGATTGATCGGTGTGGTCCCGCTCGCGGACCAGGTAGTCGCTGACCGCTTCGTGGAGACGCGAATCGGCCAAATAGTGCATACTCACCGTCGGCTGGGGGTCGAAGCCACGCAAACGCTTGAAGTCCCCTCCCGCGCCGGGTTCAAACCGAATGAAGCCATTTTCAATGCAGTGCCGAATGGCCGCATAATAACTCACGTTGAAATGCATATGCCGCTGCTCGCGCAACACGCCCCAATAGCGGCCATAAAACACCCCGCTCTTTTGGACATTAAAGGTCCCGGCGATGATCTCACCGTGCTGCCGGGCAATCACAAAACACAGGTTGCGCTTAAAGCGTTGAGCCAGCAGGTCAAAGAACGCGGGGAGGAGGTATTGGCGTCCCCAGTACAGATTGTTCACCGTGGATTGGTACAGGTTGAACATGACCGGAAACATCTCATCCGGGATAGCCTCGCCACTCAGCACCTCGACCTCGATGCCGCGCTTGTCCATCTCGCGGATTTCACGCTTGATCTGGTTGCGCCGTTTACTGCGGAAGTGGTCCAGATAGTCGTCAAAGGTCTGATAGGCATGATTCAGCCATTGGTACTGAATGCCCAGGCGTTTGAGATAGCCAATCTGAGACAGGGCTTCGGCTTCGTCCGGCAAACAGAAATTGATATGCACCGAGGACAGATTGTTGCGTTCACACACCTCACGCAGGGTTCTGCCCAGGATGTGAATTAAACCCGTCCGGTCGGAGCCTGCCGCAGTCAGAAACCGCACCCCCGTTGCCGGCGAAAATGGGGACGCCACTAGAATTTTGGGATAATAATTGATCCCGGCGCGCTGGGCGGCATCAGCCCAGGCGTGGTCAAAGACGAACTCGCCCATACTGTGCCCCTTGAGATACATCGGGCAGGCCGCAATCAGGCGCTCTGCGTCATAGACTGCCACATGCTGGGGCTGCCAACCGGCTTTGGCTCGGACGCAATTGGACTCTTCCAGACACGCCAGCCAGTCCCATTCGAGGAACGGCGAGCCCTGTCCGAGCAGACTGTCCCACTCCTCCCGTCCCACATCCTGCAGGCTGTTGAGTATTTTGACTTTCAGCTCGGCCATAGCGAACTCAATCATTCTCAGCGGCTCAAGTCCGGCTACTATAGCGTAGAATACGGAGCCCAACACCCCTGCCTGGGCGACCCGTTTCAGTCGCTTCTCTGCTTGGGCTTACGCAGTCTTGACGAGTAACGGCGGCCGCGCGGTTTGAAAGCCGGCGGCGTTCCGATGTCCGCCTCCGCCGTAGCGCTTGGCGACCGTACTGACATCGAAATCTCCCACCGAGCGGAGGCTCCATTCCCGTCGGTTCTCGGCAGTATCCCGATAGCTGGCGCTGAACGCTGCCGAGGGAAACATCTCGCATAAGCGATGCCCCAACTCGGAGGTATTCCCGGTGGCATTGACGACGGGAATCCGGTAGCCCCCAAGCTCCATCCACATCACTGCGGCCAGCAGTTCCACTATGTCGTGGGCTTGTTTGCGCAGAATCGCCTCGCCGTCCGCAAGGAGCTGCGGCAGAGCATCCGCCGCGGCTAATGTGTCCGCCCAGAGGGTAAAATCGTACGGATAGCTTCGAATGGCCGCATTGATCGCCTGACTGCCCGGCAGGGCATGCCGCCACAGGTCCCGGTCTTTAATATAGCGCAGGAGTTCCGGGCAGTCCGTCTCGGGATGAAAATACTGCCACGCCAGGGTTGCCCCTGACTCGTCCATATCAAAGAGCGCAAACAGACCTGATGGGGTCCGGTCAGGCGCAAACCGGGGCGGTTGCTCCCGGATATCCGCAAGCGCGGCCTGCGCCGATTTATGATGATCCAGGATGGTGATATGCGTGACGCTCTGCCTCAGTTGCCCGAGCTGTTCTGCCGGATAGGCAAAATCAACCAGGAAGAGGCGCGCGCAGTCCGGGAGGGGCGGCGGCGGCACACCGTGACGGACCGGCACATAGGTCGCCGTCTCGCCTAGTCGCTTCCAAGCGGCCCAGGCGGCTCCAAAGCCGTCTGGACAATGGGCGTGGTAGAGAACATAGTCGCGCATCAACTCCTCCCGCTTCATCAAGATAGTGCCCAAGTGTCGAGCCAGTGTTGAGGTAGTATAGCAGTTCGGGCAACAGGCAAACATCCAGGCCCGAAGCCGGCTCTTTTTGATACCACCCTCGACTCGGCCTCCAAGGGTATTTCTCTGGTCAATGCAAACAGATATGTAGGAGGCCTGTTTCAGGACCCGAAACCCACACATTACGATACGCTAGAAGATTGAAACCCTTATGCAGCCCGGCTCTGTTGTTGTTTATCGTGAACGTGGGCAGCTTGCGCTAGGCGTTGTTCAAAAAATCGGTGCCTCAGGAAAAGGCAGTCTGGAACTCCTCGGGGAAAGTGACAAAAAACTGTCCGTATCGAGGGAGCGTATTTTTTTTGATTGTCGAGCAACGCTTCCACTCGACCAGTCCTCCGCAGACCGCAAAAGACGCCTCGCCGAGCTGCGCGATACCATACGGCGCTACGCCCAAACGGTAGACCTCAAAGAACTGTGGGAACTGTTGGAAGCGGACCATAGCGCGGTCTTCACCTGGCAGGAACTGGCCGGATTTATCGTTTCTGGCGCTGAGCCGTTCGCCCTGGCCGGTGTCCTTGAGGCACTCTGGAACCAACCTCTGTATTTTAAGGAAAAACAGGCCGGCTCTTTTTCTCCGCGAGACCCGCACAGTGTGGAAGAGCGCCTGCTTCAACAGCAACGAGAACACGAAAAGGCCCAGGAGCGGCAGGCCTTCCTCACCTGGATGGAAGCGCAACTCCAAGACCGACCCGCAGGCCAACCGCCCCCAGGCCATACGCAATTTCTATCATTGATTCAGGGTTTGGCTTTATACGGCGAGGGATATGACAAACGCCCGCAAGCCCTGCAACTCTTGCATGCCAGCGGCTTTCAGGGCAAGGGACAGCCCTGGGACGCTGCGTTTCAGTTACTCGTCCACATCGGCATCTGGCAGCCGGACGAAGAACTCTGCCTGCTGCGCTATCACATTCCGACGCATTTTTCCGAGGAAGCCCTCCAGGCGGCAAATGATTCTCCAGTCTTTTCGGCGGATACGGCAGACATCGGCGAGCAGGACACTCTGGAAGACCTGACTGCTTTGGAAACATTTACGATTGATGATGCCGATACGAACGAGATCGACGACGCGCTCAGCCTGACCGAGCGGGCCGGGAAGCTCCTCATCGGCATCCATATTGCCGACGCCGGCGCTTATGCCCCTCCGCGGAGCGTCCTCGACAAATCCGCCCTGGCGCGCGGCACGACCATTTATCTGCCGAGCGGCAAATTTCCCATGCTGCCGCCGGTCATCAGCGAAGAGAAGGCCAGTCTTGTTGCGCAAACAGAGAGACGCGCCCTCAGCTTTTTTGTCCATATTGATGAGACCGGCCACCTCCAGCCCGAACGCATCACCCGTAGTATCGTTCGGGTGTCTCATCGCCTGTCCTATGCCGAAGCCGACGCGGCCTTAGTCGAAGGCAGCGCGGCCCCCTATGGTTCGACCCTGCGACAACTCGCCCAACTCGCCCAGAGACGGAAAGAGCAACGGATCGCCCAGGGTGCCATTGTGATTGACGGAGACGAGGTCAAGGTCAAAGTCAGAGATGGAACAGTCACAGCGACGCTGCTCAGGTATGACTCACCGTCCCGTGGCCTGGTGAGTGAGTGCATGATTATGGCCAATGAAACCGCGGCCCGCTATTGCCACGCCAACCACCTGCCCGCCCTTTATATCGGCCAGCCACCGCCGGATGACACCATGCCGGACCGCTCCGATTTCCCCACCCGACAAACCTATGTCCATGCGGCCAGACGCCTGATGTCCCCATCTCAGCTCGGCACCCTGCCGGAGGCGCATGCCGCCTTAGGGCTGCCATTATATACCCAGGCGACCTCTCCGCTCCGGCGTTATACCGATCTCCAGATGCATCACCAGATCAAGCATCACCTTGCGCATGGCGCTGCCCTGTTTCAGGAGAGCCAGCTTCAGGTTGTGGCGGCGAGTACCCAGGCTGCTATTGGCGATGCCCGACGTTGCGAGCGCGAGAGCACCCGCTTCTGGTTACTGCGATTGCTTGAGGGACAGCAAGGAGCGATTGTCAGTGGCCAAGTCGTACGCGCCCAACACCGCCGGCTTTTTGTCGAGTTGGACGAGACGCTCCTGTTCGTCCCTATTAACAACGCGCCACCGCTCCCCCTCGGCACCTCGGTCCAGGTCAGCATCAATCATGTTAATGCCAGACGGGATATACTGAGCGTGAAACTGGTTGAGAACAGGGGAAAACGAGGGGTAAACTAATGCCCCGGAAACGTCACAAGAAGCTCACCTCAGTCGATAAGGTTAATCCCCTTAAAACGAGGAGTAAACTAACGCCCCCTACCAACAACGAACGAGTGGGCAAGGCTGCGCTTATTGTCTCAAGCGAAAGCGGCGGGCCTACCAACAACGAACGAGTGGGCAAGGCCCTGGAACTACTGAGAGCCGGTCTCGGGCCGTTTGTCGAACGGGAACTTATGAACGCCGACGGAGCGAAAGCGTATCCACGAGCCGGTCGGCTGGCGAACACGCCCGTAACGCAGTGGGATACACACGCGCTGCTCAAGCAGATGAAGGATACCTGGCACGACGTGTTTGGCAACGTCTTGAGTCCGGCGGACAAGCACTTGGTGCACGAACTGTCCGACCAGCGCAACAATTGGGCACATCCGACACACCAGAACAGCTTTTCTATTGACGACTCTTACCGAGTGCTTGATTCCACGGCGCGGCTCTTGACCGCTATCAAGGCACCGCAGGCGGCCGAGGCAGAGAATATGAAGTCGGAACTAGGCCGGCTGATTTACAATCAGCCGGTACGTAGTAAGCAGGATAAGGCTGGGGGCAAAGAATATCCTTCAGCCGAGGTAGAGAACATGAAAACGGAAATGGGGCGGTTGATTTACGACCAGCCAACTCGTAGCGAGAAATACAAGGCTAGAGGCAAGGAATATCCTTGTCCGCTTCCGGGTTGTCAGAAAGTCTTTAGAGACTCCCTAGGAGGCTGGGACGCTCATATCGCGTCGCCGAAGAAACATCCTAAATGGTGTCCAGAAATTGACGACCCGGAAGGTCGTAAGGCCCGGTTTAAGGCAGAATTTACCGGTTGGTTCACAAAAGATTAGATATGACTGGGGCGGACTGCGAACCGCTCGATAACAGCCTCTGCGTGCTCTCTGATTCTGGAATCCTTACTCTCTTTCCAACTCCTCAAAACATCCGTATACGGGCAGGCTATGAATTGAACTTCATCTCTCGCAACTTCGTTGGCAAAACGCTCAATCTCCGCTTGATGCATGATTTTATCTTTTTCCTTGACCGGCTTACCGTTCTTCGGCCAGAACTCTGGTTCCGCATAGACGTAAAAAAGAATAGGCGTCAGGCTGGCATACTCCGGGATGCGGGTGACTGCCGTCCGTAGGGCGAGTGCGTGCTTAACAAGCTGTGCCGTGTCAAGACAAGCGTATAGCTGTCCGTCTTCGCGGAGTTGATCTCTGATGCGTTCATAGCCCTTCATGCGACTACCCCATACTGGACGCCAATAGGCATCTGAAAAAGTTGAGGATGTTTTTCCTCGAAACGGCTCAAACCGTTTGGACTCGATACCGATGAATGCGGATCTCGCTATAACAAGAACGTCCAGGACAGGATGTCTTCCACCACGCCATGGAAACCGGACTTCCTGCTCAAGAGAGAGTGAAAGTCCAGTCCAGTCTACCCGGTCACACTTCGGCAGGGGCGGTAAATCCCGCTCTCGGTTGAGAAAAAATCCGAAGGCATTAGCGGCAAGGGCAGCGGAAGATTCCAGGCTATCGAACTTCCCGCTTACAATCTCATTGCCCGGCGCTGCATTGAAGATTCTTTCAATCTCTTCACCCGGAACGCCGGGTAGAAATCTGTCAGTCATCGTTCTCCCCCTCAACTACGATACCGAGTGAAGTATTATATCCTTAGGGTCCAATATAGGCACGCGGGCGAATTTCGGCTCCTGTCCATTCAGCCCCAAGGTGAGCCCCACATCCTCAAGGGCCTTACACTCGACAGTGACACCTATCTTTGACTCTACGTCCTGGATGAGTTGGGCGAACTCAGTTTCCCACTCGCCAGCAGCCGAACGAGTCGTACCAGGCAGTTCTAGCCAGCCACTCCACCATGTCAGGGGAGCAAGCAATAATACAATTGGCGGTTCCTGGGTAATTTTTACGTCGAAACGAGCATCCGCCTCTTCTGCAATCGCATCGAGGTTGGCCTGCACGATAGCAGCATAACGGAGCCCCTCCATTAAAGCTGTCGGTGGAGCATCACCGCGACCGTTACTACTAGCCTCAACTTTCAACTCAATGACTATCAGGCGTCCTTGGTCGGTAACACCGACGAGATCGATTTTTCCGATTCCAGAATCGCTTTGTCGGGCTTTCAGGGGCACTTGGTAGTCAAGCAGGCGAAACCAACCACCCCCGAGACGTGGCCACTCCTGATCGAGATTGTAGAGCGCGATTGCGTAATGCTCCTCACGCCGGTTGCTGGCCCTTCCCGATGACGGTGTCCCGTCGTGTCCGACGAAATACTTTTTCTCCCTGCCCGATCTATGCGGCGCGCATTTAATCAATTCCTCGTATTCGTGGCAGAGGGCTTCCCTGTCAACCGCAGCGATATTTTCGGCAAGGTCAGTAGTGGTCCATTTTTTCCGGAATAAAGTCGGAAAGCGGTCCTCGAAGGTGGTACACGTATTCATATCGTTTTTCTGCGCTGCTGCTTTGGACAGATCTTCTTTCGAAGAAGGGTACTGCCCAAAAGAAGTTTTTAAGTCCTTCATACGACGGAAGGTCTTAGGACCAGCATAGTTTTCCGCCGGTCCCACAGTCTTCACGACGCAGAATTGGCCGGTAGAATCTTTAATAACAACGGCAAGCAAAGTCTCACCGTCAAGGATACGATAGCCAAGAACTCGGTCATCATCACCACGAATTACAGAGTGCGTAATCATAGCGTCCATCCTTCCTGTTCTAGTGGACGGGTTGCAGTGTTCAGGGGATTTCCCAGACTAGCAAAAGATTCATACTTCCTAAGTTCACGGCAGATATGGGTAGTGTCTCACTATCAGGGAAACTCAAACACGCTAGACCGACACCTCACCACATGACCACGCCACCATCAACATTGAGCGACTGACCGGTGATATACGACGCGTCAGGCGTACACAGATAGGCCAGGAATTTCCCAATCTCCGTATCGGAACCCGGTCGGTTCAGTGGGATCAACTGCTGAATCGTTTTGTTCCAGGTGGTATCCCGCCCGAGGTCGTCCATACGCGAGGTATCAATGATGCCCGGACAGACCGCGTTGACCCGAATATTATGCGCGGCCAATTCCATGGCCAGGGCTTGGGTAAAACCCTGAATCCCGAAGTTCGAGGTACAATAGGCAACCATATTCGGGTTGCCCTTTTTGCCGGCAATGGACGAGATGTTCAGAATACTGCCCCCCTGGCCCTGCTGAATCAGAGTCGGCACCACAGCCTGGCTCATCAAAAAACTGCCGGTGAGCTTAATGTCGAGGACCTTACGCCACACGTCTTCGGGAAGTTCGGTCAGCGGCACCCGGTCCGGCCCACGCGCAAAAGCCGAATTGTTAATCAGGATATCGATCCGTCCGAATTCCTTGAGCGTGGCAGCCACGGTGTTCTGCACCGCGGCACTGTCGGTGACGTTGGCCACCAGCGGCAAACAGCGTCGGCCAACGCTCCGCACCTGCTCGGCCGTACTCTCAATATCCCGCCAGCCCGCGGCTTTTTCATCTTCTGGATAGTGCTGCGGATCGCGTCCGGTTCCGGTGACAACGATATCAGCTCCCAGTTCGGCCAGGGCCAGGGCTGCGGCCCGGCCAATCCCGCGCAAGCGCCCTGCTCCGGTGATAATCGCGACTTTTCCCTCAAGGCTGCCCATCACGCCCTCCCTTACTCTCTTTTTTTCAAATAAGAAGGGCGCACAACCGTGCGCCCTTGTGGTCAACGAACAGTCCGGTCAGCGGCAGGCTACGCGCCGAGTTCTTCGGCAAACAGGGCTTGCACCCGTTCCCAGGCGTCGGTCGCAGCAGCTGCATTATACGACTCGCGCTGGTCGCAGAAAAACCCGTGGTCAGCCTCGGGATAGACCACCACTTCATGCCGAATGTCGTTGGATTCAAGCGCGCCCCGAATCGTATCCACATCAGACATGGGGATGTGAGCGTCTTTCCCGCCGAACAGACACAGCATGCGGCCTTCAATTTGCCCGGTCCGGCCAACGGTTGACGGCTGGCCACCAAAGCCTTGGGCCCCGGCAATCCCGCCACCATAGAAACTCGCCGCGGCGGCCACATCGGTTTCACACGCGGCTAAATAGGTCATATGTCCGCCCACGCAGAACCCCATGGCCCCGATTTTATTGCCGATCACAAAATTCTTGCGTTTGAGAAAAGAAACGGCCGCCAGCGCATCAGCCGCCATCTCGTCGGCGTTGAGCTGGCTCAGCAGCTTAATGCCGGCTTCCATACCCGCTTCGTCATATCCGTATTCCACCCCCGGCCCGGTCCGATGAAAGAAGTCCGGCGCCAGCGCCACATAGCCGGCTTTTGCCACCCGTTCGGTCACATCCCGAATATGGGAATTCACGCCAAAAATTTCCATAAAGACGAGCACGGCTGGCCGGGGCGTCGAGTCAGCCGGTCGGGCCAGATAGCCATCCATAGTCTGCGCGTCCACATTCATATGCACGCGCTCAGTCGTAATCTCCATCCGATCCTCCTTGTTCGCGCTCCTGTTTTACTGCGCGACCGTACGCCGGGCAGTCGCCGGCAGTCCTGGTCGGCTCTCCTCAATTTTTCTTTTTCTCACATACCCGTACACCCTCGTCAAGGCGTTGGGGGTGTGATACAGCGGGGCCGTGAGAATCACACACGAAGGAGGGCGCTATGCCGCATGTACATCGAGATGGCGTAAATGTGTATTACGAAAGCTATGGGTCGGGAACGCCGATTGTGTTTCTGCATCCGTTTTCGACCAATGGCTATATCTGGTATTTTCAGACCTTCTCGTTTGCACGGGATTATCAGTGCATTACAGTTGACCATCGCGGCCACGGGCGTTCGGATAAGCCCGAGTCCGGCTATGCCATTCCCGAGATGGCCGCGGACGTTGCCGCCATTCTGGATGCAACCGGCAACGAACAGGCGATCCTGGTCGGCAATTCGATTGGCGGCATGATTGCCATGCAGTTCAACCTCGACTTTCCCAACCGCGTCCTGGCTACGGCCATCGTCAGCAGCGGAACCAACCTCGGAGCCGGTATGCCGCCCGAGGCCATGCAGGCTTTTCAGCAAGACCTCACCGGCGCGTTCGGCGGTCTGATGGAAGGCGCGGTCGCAGCGAAGACCAAACAGGACAAGCCGGAAATTCTGGACCTGATGAAGGCCTGTTTCGCCGTGGATGACAATTTTACCGAGCAGGTATTCTTTGCCAACGCGACCGACCCCAATGGCGTCTTTCAGTGGAATATTTCGGATCAACTCAAGAGCATTACCAAGCCAACCATCATCTTTGCCGGTGAAGAGGATCAGGCCACGCCGGTCGAAGCCAATCAATTCCTGGCTGATAATATTCCCAATGCCCAGATTAAAATCCTCAAAGATGTCGGGCATTTTTACCAATTGGAAAAACCTGCGGATTTCAACGCCGACCTGGCTCAGTTCCTGAAACAGGTCGTGGCCTGACGCGCAGTTCCACGCGCCTTAGTTCTTCGGCGGCGAGATTGAAACATGGGCGATACGTCACTGGCCAGCATGATTCTTGACCGGGCCGCGCGGTACGGCTCGCGGCGCGTTTTTCTGCGCAAACGCGACCACTCCTGGGAAGACATTTCCTGGCAGCAGTTTGGCGACCAGATTGTGCGGGCCGCCCGCGGGCTGGCCGCATCAGGCTTTCAGCCGGGCGACCGGCTGGCCATCTTGGCCGACAACCGGCCCGAATGGCCGCTGCTCGATCTGGCCTGTCTGTATCTGGGCGGGGTAGACGTGCCGCTCTACCTGACCAGCCCGCCGGACGACCTGGCCTATATCCTCAACGATGCCGGGGCGAGCGTGCTGGCCGTGGCCGGCGATGACCAACGGCAAAAAATTGCTCAGATTGCCTCCGAGGTGCCGAGCCTCAGGCAGGTTATCCATCTCGACACGGATTCCGCGCCGAATGCCGGCTTGCCGAACCGTCTCGCCACACTCAGCCTGACAGACCTGCTGGCCAGCGGCGAACACAGCAGCCGGCCGGCCCAGCCGGCGTCCGACCCCGGTCTGGCGACCATCATCTACACCTCGGGCACGACCGGCCGGCCCAAGGGCGTTATGCTGAGCCATACCAATATGCTGGCCAACGCCGAGGATGCGGCCGCGGTCCTGCCGCTGGACGAAGAAGACCTGACCCTTTCCTTTCTGCCCCTGTCGCACGGGTTCGAGCGCACCGGCGGACTCTACACAATTTTGCGGGCCGGCGGCGCCATTGCCTACGGCGGCGGAATCGCCAGCCTGACCGACGACCTGTCCGTGGTTCGGCCAACCATACTGTGTTGTGTGCCGCGTGTGTTGGAACGGGTCTATCAGCATATGCTGGGCGAAAGAGAAAGCGCATCCTTTGTGAAACAGAAAATTCTGAGCTGGGCGTTGGAAGTTGGACGAGCGGCCGGCCGGGTACGCACCTCCGACACCGCCCTGCCCTTTGCGCTCAGCCTGCAACACGGTCTGGCCGACCGGCTGGTGTTTGGCGCGCTGCGCACGGCGCTCGGCGGACGAATCCGCTTTCTGGTATCGGGCGGCGCCCCGCTCAATGCGGACCTGGCCTGCTTCTTTCATGGCGCGGGCATCCCCGTCTATGAAGGCTACGGCCTGACCGAGGCCGGGCCGGTCGTGGCCTGTAATACGCCGGACCGCAACCGGGTCGGCAGCGTCGGAACGCCCTTGCCCCAGGTCTCGGTTCGTATTGCCGACGACGGAGAGGTATGCGTGCGCGGGCCGAACATCATGGCCGGCTATTACAACCGGCCGGAGGACACGGCCGCGGCCCTGGACGCCGAGGGCTGGCTGCACACCGGCGACATAGGCGCAATCGACGCCCAAGGCTTTCTGGCCATTACCGACCGCAAGAAAGACCTGCTCATCACCTCGCAGGGCGAGAACGTCGCGCCGCAGCCCATTGAGGGGCGCTTTCGCCAGGAGCCGCTGATCGAAGAGGCCTGTCTGATTGGCGATCAGCGTCCCTATCTGACCGTGCTGCTGGTACCCGACCGAGCGTTTGTGGAGATCGTGGCCAATACGCATGGGGTGAGCGGGGAATGGCCAGATGTATTGGATCATCCCACCATCCGCGGGCTGTTTCAGCAGTGTTTCGAGACGGTGAATAGTAGCTTGCCGCGGCACGCCCAGCCCCGCCATTTCACTCTGCTGGCCGAACCGTTCTCGCAGGCCAGCAACGAATTGACACCTACCCTCAAGGTTAAACGCCGCACCGTGCTGCAAACGCGACAGGCTGCAATTGACGGCATGTACCCGGACCCGCAGTAATACCGCCTCCCCTGCCATGAGCCTGGAAACAGTTGACGATATCGAGCTGCTGCTGGACGTTTTTCCACCAGTGCTCCGTCAGGCCGTGTTGCGGGAGAGCGCCCTGCACGAGTTGCTGGAAGTCATTCTCGACCTGGGTCGTCCGCCCGAGGCACGCTATGTTGCCAAGACCACCGATCTGGCCGCCGAGCCGGTCGATGTCGGGACCATCGCCTTTGTGGTGGAGCGCATCGGCGCGTTCAGCCACGACAATCGGGCCGGCATTCCGCGCACCCTGCATCGCATCTCCGCGCTCCGCAACCGCACGGGCGGTGTCATCGGGCTAACCTGCCGGGTCGGACGGGCCGTGTTCGGGACGCTCGATATCGTCCAGGATTTGGTACATCAGCCGGACAAGAGCATTCTGCTCTTAGGCCCACCAGGCGTGGGCAAAACCACCCTGCTGCGCGAGGCCGCCCGTGTACTGGCCGACGAGGACGGCAAACGGGTTGTTATCGTTGATACCTCAAACGAAATTGCCGGCGACGGAGATATTTCCCACGCCGCTATCGGGCGCGCCCGGCGGATGCAGGTGCCCTCACCCGACCGTCAGCACCAGGTGATGATCGAAGCGGTCGAAAACCACATGCCGGAAGTCATTGTGGTGGATGAGATCGGGACGCAGGCCGAGGCCGAAGCGGCCCGCACAATAGCCGAGCGCGGCGTCCGGCTGATCGCTACGGCGCATGGCGGGACGCTGGAAAATCTCGTCCTGAATCCCACCCTGGCAGACCTCATTGGCGGCGTACAGTCGGTGACCCTGGGCGATGACGAAGCCCGGCGGCGGCGGACCCAAAAGACCGTACAGGAACGGAAGGCACCCCCGACCTTCGACGTGCTGATTGAAATCCATACGCGGTACCGCTTCGCCGTACACCCTGACGTGGCAGCCGCGGTTGACGGCTTGCTGCGGGGCTGGAGTTCCAGCCTGGAGATACGCACCCGCCAGGAGGACGGCAGCATTACAACCGAGCAGTTGACGGAGGCCGGTTCCGCGCTTCAGGACCAGACCGCCGCTCCCACCCAGGGGACGCAAAACCGGGTGCTGCGGATTTATCCCTACGGCATCAATCGGCAGCGGCTCGAACACGCCATCCATGCGCTTGATGTCCCGGCTCGGGTTGTCGCCCAACCGACCTATGCCGATGTCATTCTCACAGTCAGAGGCCAGGCCAAACGTCAACCAAAAGCGCTGCGTTTGCTGGTCGAACGCGGCATGCCGCTCTACGCCTTACGGAGTGATACGGCCTCGCAAATGGAGAAATTTCTGCGCGATCATCTCAGCGAGGAATTTCCTGAAGATCGGGCCGCGCTGGCTGAGGCCGAAGCCGGCGTGCAGCGGGTGATTGCCCAGAACGAGCAGTGCGAGCTTGCGCCTCAGCGCGCGCGGCTGCGGCGCTTGCAGCATCAGGTAGTAAAGAGCTATGGCTTGATTTCACACAGTGAAGGGGAAGAGCCGTTTCGACGGCTGATTGTCTATCCGGTCGGACGCTGAAAAGGGCGACCAGCCGGTCGCCCTTCCAAACAGGGCTTTCTCTCTACTCCCTGTCACCGGCTAGGAGCCAATGACCATAGCCACGCTGGTCGTGCCCGAGCCACCGATATTCAAGGTCGCAATTTTCTTTGCGCCGTCAATCTGGTAGTCCCCGGCCGTTTCCGTCACCTGACGAAAGGCGTCCAGGGCCTGCCGCGTCCCGGTTGCGCCAACCGGATGTCCGCAGCCGATCAACCCGCCGCTGGCGTTAATCGGCAGCTTGCCACCAAATTCAATCACACCGTCCTCAATGGCCCGCCACGATTCGCCCGGATTGGTCAGACCGAAATGGTCGATGGCCATATACTCGGAGGTGGTAAAACAATCGTGCGTCTCAATGCCCTGCACCTGCCAGGCATCGGACAGGCCGGCCCGCTGGAAGGCATCCACAATAGCCTGCCGCGTATGGGGCAGGACGTAGGGGTTGCCCTTGCTCTGGGCAATTTTGGTATCAAACTTGATCGGCGCAGTGTGGTGCCCCCAGCCCAGAATCTGAGGCAGACTCGCCAGCGCCAACCCTCTCCGGTCGGCGTATTTTTTGGCAAAGGATGCCGAGGCCAGGAAAATCGATGTGGCGCCGTCGGTGACCTGGGAGCAGTCGCGCACCCGCAGCCGACCGGCCACCGGATTCCCATATTTCCCGGAGTCCAGATTCTGCGATTCGTCCGAAAACCAGCCGCGGGTTTGCGCTCTGGGGTTGCGGCGGGCGTTCGAGTAGTTCACCTCGGCAATCCGGGTGAGGTACTCTTCCCGCAGCCCGTAGCGTTCTTCATACACGTCACCGAGCTGGCCGAACAGCTTTGGAAATGCAAACTCCACCCCTTTGGCTTCCTGGTCGTACCAGGCCGCGGTGCCGAGAAAATCTCCGCCCGTGGCCGGGTCAACGGTCTTCATCTGCTCAACCCCGACGACCAGGGCCAGCTCATACCGGCCGGCTTCGATTTCGGCCGAGGCCATAAGCATGGAAATACTGCCTGACGCGCAGGCCGCTTCGTGCCGCGCGGTGGGAATCCCTGACAGGGCCGGATCGATTTCCGCCAGAAAAGCGCCGAGATGGCCCTGCTTGCAGTAGAGTTCCGCGGCGAAATTCCCGACATGGGCGACATCGACTTCCTTCGGATCAATCTCCGTTGAGGTGAAGCCGTCCGCTACCGCTTCTTTGAGCATATCGACAATGTCGTTCCCTTCTTTCATCCAGTTGCGAGCGAAATCGGTCTGATGCCCACCAAGCACATACACAGGTGCCGCCATAGTATTCCTCCTTCAATATGCGAAACGTTTTCTTTCTTCAGATCACGAGGGCGGGCGCGCTCCGCCCTGACCAGGGTCGTCCTATCCTGCTCATAGGTCAGGGTCAATCCGCAAGAGCCGGCGGGATTTCAGACATCGCTTATCGACGGCTGGGCATCGACCTGTTCGACTGGCGGCGAGGTTCCGCCGGCAGCTTCCAGCAGCTCAATCACTCTGGTTTTGCTGTTTTTCTTGGCAAAATAGAGTGCGGTCTGGCCGTAGTTATCTTCGGCGTTGACATCCGCGCCGTGCTCAAGCAGCGCTTCGACAATGGCAATATGGCCAAACCGCGCAGCAACAATGAGGGCCGTCGGGCCGCCGAAGGGGGCATGAACGTTGATGTCCACGCCTTGCTCCAGCATCTCCAGCATGGTCTCCATATCGCCCGAGCCGGCCGCCCCAATAAAAATATCCCGCTGTATCACTTCGGGCGGAACGTCCGAGGAAGGCCCGGAGCGAAGCCATTCCAGGGACACAACAATCACCACAATCAGGAGTCCAACTGCAATCAATGTTCTCTTATCCATAGGAGGCCGTCCTTCTTTTTGACAGGAATATATACTGACAGCAGTCTAACCTTGAGAAGGAGCGGCTGTAAACCATCCTGTCCGTTTCGGCCGAGGGAAGGGGCGAAGGTCAGTCCGGTGTCGGAGCATGAGGCAGGGCCGTCATAGAACGGCGCTCGGCGCGGCCCCTCTTCTCTCAGAGCCGCAATAGGCATCAAATCCAATCTTCCGGGCATTCAGCCAGAATGCCCTCGCCGACTGAGGAAAAATACGATCGGCTAGTGGTGAAAAACTTCGGTAGTTTACTATTGTCGTTTTGCAACAATTCTCCACGCGCTGCTCTTTCCATCACCGGAGGGTTGTCAAAATAATCTGCCCAACTCTCGTTGAGTGCATTCCAGCGCTTCTCTCGCGCCAGCCGCAGGCGTCTGACGTTCAACCCTAGGATGTTAATGGTCTTTTCAATTCTTGCGGCGGCAATGTTGTGAGTATTGCACGCGTCCGTGTCAGCCTCAATTTTACCGTTGGGAAGCACTCTCGTGAGCGACGGCCGCGCGGGCAACGTCCTGGGATCAACAAATTCGGGGTCTACATTGTCTCCTTTCGCCTGTCCGCAACTCCGGCTCTTGGAAAGTGGCGACAAGAACCGTTCGTTGTCGCCCCGCGCGTCTGGTCCGTATATTTTCTCCAATTCCCCACCGCGGCAGCAGACAATCAGGTTGGCGGCGGCAAGGGCATGTACCGCTCCGCGATTCGGGTCGCTTCTCGGAATGACGTGCTCAATCTGGCGGTCTACATTATTGAGGTCGATTTCGCAGTACCCGCAAATCCCATGCTGGAGGTCCATCAGCGTCGTAACGAGTTCCTGGTAGGACGCGCCCGCGTTGTGGTCACGGAATTCTTCCCAGCTTACTCCGTTTCCTGCCGATCTGATGTAGGCGGCGAGCCCAGGAGTAGGATCAGTCAACTTCCGAATACGCTTCACCGGGATTTTCCCATGTCCCTGAGTATCTTGCGCCGCCTGAGTTCAATATCCGCCTTGTCGAGTGCATGATCATGCGGAGAGAGGTCTTCAAGCTTGCGTCTGAGAGATACAGCCTTGCTGGATTCACCCTGGCCCTGGCCAATAAGGTCTCCGTACTCTTCTAAAAATTCCACGAATTCATTCCCATGGGGCCGCTCGTCAACGCCCATCACCGCGAAAAGGACATCACCCGCCTCCGCTCCATAGGTCGCCGCCGATGATTGTTCTGCGACAATGCAACCGTTCTCTCTGCGCAAAGCGATTATGTGTTCCGGTTTGACCGTGGTCAGTACTTGCGGGCTGTGGGTGGACACAATGAACTGAGTGTTCGGGAACGTCCGCAACAGGTCTGTCAGCACGCGCTGCTGCCATGACGGGTGCAAGTGGAGGTCGACCTCGTCGATCAGGACAATCGCTTCGGAGGCGAGCGGGTCAGCGAGGTGGGGGTTTCCCTGAGCCATCCGCCGAGCAAGGTCGGCCGCGAGCGCCAACACGATGCGATAACCTCCGCTTAGTTGGTCAAGAGAGATCGTTTCCGATTTGCCCGGGCCGGACTTTATAGACACGACAAAACGAAGCGGGCTTAGTGCTATACGGGGCTTCGATACCCCGGGAATCATCGACTCAATCGCCTTACGCACCGAGTCGAGATCCATCAGTCGGTAATCGAGGTCACGCTGTTCCCTTTGTCGCCTTAACTCTTCGTTTTCCTTGGCGTAGAACCATTTGAAGAAGTCTTTGAAGTCGGTCTGAGCTGAGAGTGCGCCTTGCAGCGCAGCGTAGCGCGGGAATTCGGTCTTGAATCCCCTCCTGCGTCGTGGTTGGTCGAACACCGCACGGTCGGTGTCATAAAAGGCGACGATGGGGAGGTCGAGTGGTTCTTGTTTACCGCGGTCCACGCTGACGATGGCGTCAACCACTTTCTTCAGGCTTCGCGTGGTGGTCGCCCGTCGTGTGATCCGTCCAAACGTCCTTCGCCGGTCCCATGCGACTCCCTCGGAGGTTGTCAACTCGACCCGCAAGGGCTGCCATCCGCGTCGGTCTGTCTCACGGAAGTCGATACCGGAGACGCCAGGCAACAGCATAGGAATTCTACCGAGACCCACGGCGATTGCGCTCAGGATACTGGTCTTGCCATGCGCATTGTCGCCGTGGAACACCGTCAAGGACGGATCAAGCGGGAGAGTCAGGTGATCAATGGCGCGATAATTCTCGATTGTTACGCGTTCCAGTTTCACGAGCGAACCCCCCTCATTCTCGGCGCGGTCAACGGCAACCACCATGCCGTCAGCAGCCGACGTAGATACTTACCAGGCATAGCCAAACCGAGCCAATACACGGCTTCCTCTATTTGTTCCAACGATCTGGTCACCACCAAGCGGACCAGCATAATCACCAAGAATTCTCGAAGAAAAGGTCTCTGCCCGTTCCCTATACGTTTGCCCGTAGGAGAACTTTGAGCGCCCCTCTACGAGCCGCGGTGTTCACAGCTTCTATACCATCAGACAACAGATAACTTGTCTCGATCAAGGAAGAAACCGGGACGTAGCCCAGCGTCAACGCGGCCAGGGCCGGGGGAAACGGGCCGCAGCGCGAGCCGACCACCGTGACTTCGTTTATGACTAACGGTGCCAGCGAGAGCGTATGGTCCTCGGCAAGCGTACTTTTCAGCACGAGCGTGCCACGGGGACGGACAGCCGCTATGGCACGCTGTAAGCCGGCGGGCGAGCCGGTTGCCTCAACCACCAGGTCAACGGCTTGGGGTTGCCAGTCGGAGAGGTTCACCGCCCTCATGCCAGCCTTTCTTGCCAGGGCGAGTTTCGTGTCATGCCGACCAACAACAGTCACCGCCGCGCCAGCCTGATGCAGCACAAACGCGCACAGCAAACCCAGCTTGCCATCGCCGAGCACCACCGCCTGTATCCCAGGCTTGACAGGTATTTGTTCCAGGATTTCAAACGCGGCAGCGAGCGGTTCGGTGAAAACCGCGGCTTCGTCGGAAACGGCCTCTGGAACGGCATGTAGATTGGCAAGCGGCACAGCCAGGTATTCGGCAAAGCTGCCGTCCGCGCCCAGGATGCCCATGACCTGGCGGGTTGGGCAGTGGCGTTGCAGGCCGCGCCCGCACGCCTCACATCTGCCGCAGCCGAAATTGATCTCAGCCACGACCCGCTTGCCCAGCCATTCGGCCGGCCCTTCATGGACCTCACCCACAAACTCATGCCCCGGCACCCCCCGGAAGTCCATATAGCCTTTGAGCAGTTGCAAATCGGTCGAACACACTCCGGCCAGTCGGACCCGCACCAGCGCTCTCTCAGCGCTCGCCTGCGGCACAGGATACCGTTCCTGCACCCGCAGGTTATGTCCGTCCCAATGGAGCGCTCGCATGATGATACGGGAACCGCTCTGCCGCTACGCCTCCAAGGTCACTTTTTGCGCGAAATCCTCCATGAACCCTACGCCTTCTTCCAGCTTGTCGCTCCATAACGGCAGCGGCGCAAGAAAAGAGTCATAGCCCAGGTCCTGATAGCGTTTGGTCTCTTCAATGAAGGTGTCAACTGAGGTGGCGTAGGCTGGAGCGACTAAAATCTGGATGCTGCTCATGTCCCGGCCGGCTTTGTCCGCGGCGACTCTGATCATCTCCACCCCTTCTTTGAATCCGTCGTAACTCCTGGCCACCGCAACCCAGCCGTCACCGTGTTCAACCACCCGTCGCATCGCGCGGGCGGAATGCCCGCCAATCCACACCGGCAGCGGATTCTGCACGGGCTTGGGTTCGCATTTGATATCGCTGAACTGGCAGAACTCACCCTCAAACTGTGGGTCAGGATTGGTCCACAGCTCACGCATAGCTTGCAGATACTCGTCGCTCAGCTTGCCACGTTTCTTGAACGGCGCGCCGAGCAGGCTGATCTCCTCCTCCATCCAGCCAATGCCAGCCCCCAGCATCATACGTCCCCGCGACAGTACGTCCAGGGTAGCGAACATCTTAGCCGTGACAATCGGGTTGCGGTGCGGCAGCACAAGCACCCAGGTCCCCAGCCGCACCCGTTTGGTTGCGCCGGCCAGATAGCCCAGCAGCGACAAGGGTTCAAGAAAACCGTCGGCAGGATTGGCCGGGAACTCACCCGTGTCATTATACGGGTAGCGGGATTTGATGTGCATCGGCAGGACCACATGGTCGGCCACCCACAAGGCGTCGTAACCAAGTTCTTCCGCCTTCAGGGCAATGGCCGTCACCACATCAACCGAGCCGGGTCCGGTAGCTAAGGGGCCAAGATTGGGAACGAGTAATCCTACTTTCATGATGGTCTCCTTTGTTAAAAAATTGAGCCGAAAAACCTGGGCCTTTTCCTATAGCCTCGCAGCCGGTTCGACAAGCGCAGGTCTCGCCCGCCCCTTCGCTAATGCCTGGCTTTCCGCTATACAGTCGCTCAGCAAAAGGGAGGACTGCTATGGCAGACACGCAACCATCCATGCTGGCCGGCACCACCGTACTCGACTTCACCCAGTATCTGGCCGGCCCGACAGCAACCCGGCTCATGGCTGAACTCGGTGCGAATGTCATCAAAGTCGAACAGGCCACGGGCGGCGACCCGGCGCGGTCCCTGCCCTTTGTGAAAGACAACCGCAGCATCTACTTCATTCAGCAGAATCGCGGCAAGAAAAGCCTGTGTATTGATTTCAAACGGCCAGAAGGTGTCGCGCTGATTCGAGCGCTCATCCCCCAGGTTGATGTCGTCATTGAAAACTACGGGCCTGGGGTGATGGAACGCCGCGGCCTGGATTACGAATCTCTCAAGGCGCTCAACCCCGGCCTGGTCATGTGTTCCATCTCGGCCTTTGGTCGGAAGAGTCCGCTGTCCCATTTGACCGGCTACGATTATATCGCCCAGGGCTTTTCCGGCATTATGCACATGACGGGCGACCCGGACGGGCCGCCGCGTTTTGTCGGCGTGGCCATAGCCGACGGCATAGCTGGGGTCAGTGCCTTTGGCGCTCTCGGCTATGCCCTGCTACACCGGGACCGCACCGGCCAGGGCCAACACGTTGATATTTCCATGGTTGATGCCCTGTATCATATGCAGTCGGTTGAGGTGCAGGCCTTTGCCGCCAGCAACGGCAAATACAAACCCATGCGTTTCGGCACCCACCATTACGCTTCCTGCCCGCTGGGCGTGTTCAAAAGCCGGCAGGGCCATTGTGTGATTTTAGCCCTGAACCGCCAGTGGCCGAATGTGGCCAAAGCGCTGGACAAGCCGGAACTCGTGAACGACCCGCGTTTTGTCACTGCCAAAGCGCGTGGCCAGAATCAAAAAGAACTGATTGCCATGATCGAGGCCTGGCTGCAATCGTTTCCAAGCGATGAGGCCGCGCTCAAAGCCCTGGCCGACCACCGTGTTCCGGCCGGCCCGGTATTGTCCATTGAAGAGACGGTCTCCCATCCCTATTTCACTGCCCGCAAAATGGTCCGTCAGGTGCCGGATCAGATTCTTGGCGAGGTCACCATTCCAGGTTTTCCATTCAAGTATTCGGCCTTCCCGAATGAACTCGCCCTGCATGCTCCCCTGCTCGGTCAGCACAACGCCGAAATACTAGGCCAGTACTTGGGCCGCTCTTCGGACACGATTAGCACGCTGCACGATCAGGGAGTGTTGTATAAGGGAGAGCGGTAAGGAAGCACCACCATACGTCAGAACTCCACTTCCACATACCCGCCCGGTTTTACTGAATTGAGAGCGGCGACGACACGATTGACCGCCCTTTCAATCCGGGGCCAACTGGTAGTCATGAGTACAAAAACAGCGATTTGACGATTCTTCAGATTCTGTTGATACTTCAGATTCTGATCCGTAGTGACCAAGACCTCGAACCCTTCAGCCTCAGCAGTGCTGAGCAGTTCTCCATTCTGAAGCGTACTCCACCCCTTCTCGAAGACAGTGGCAACAGCGTGGAGAGCAAGGTAACGACGCAGTGGAACCGGAGTCCCCTGGTCAAACAGTACCCGCATGGAATTTACTTTGCCTCAGTCTGGAGGCTTTGCTGGGTATGGTTGAGCACGGCTTCGACTTGCTTGCGCGTGACGCCAGGAAACCAGCGCAAGAAATCATCAAGACACGTCCCATCTTCCAGGTTCTCAAAGAGTGCCTTCACCGGGACACGCGTTCCTCGAAAGACCCAGGCACCGCTCACTCTACCAGGTATGCGCTCGACGGCAGGACAGGACGACCAATCCAACATGGGATTGAGGCTAACGAAAAATCTGAGAAGGAACAAGCAAATTATGGATCAATTACGCTGACCGGTCTTTCCTCCAGTGGGCGACATAATGACTAAATCCCCTTCATGCGTCCGCTCAAAGCGCCAGTCACGATTGAGCTGGCAAAACTCAAAAAACTCGTGATCGTCCATCTTTTGCAGCACGGGACCAAAATGGAGGGTAAGCGACGATTCTTCTCCTGCGGGGAGTGCGGTACTCATGGCCTCCGTCCTTTCCGCTTGAAGGGAGCGCCCAGCCTTCCGCGTGGTCAAGGAGACGAGAGGGAGGTCAGCACGCGGCAGGTCCACCTTACGCAGGCCGCAAGTCGTCCCAGCGCCGACACCACTGCTGGCGTTCCTTGTCCGAGAGCGCGAACATGCGCTCGGATTCGGACCGGGGCAGCAAGGTGCAACGATTGCGCGAGAGTTTTGCGATCAGCGTATCCAGGAGAGCGTCGCCCTGGACCGGGTCGGTCAGGGATGTGGGTTCGGGATTCCGCTTGCTCTGAGACGCGGCAATAGAGTAGCGTGCAGAGTCGGCATAATCCCGGTACGCGGCCATGCTTATCGCCGGCGCGGGATCACCTGCGGCTTCCGTTTCAGATGGTCCGAGCAGGCGCGTCATCTGAAACCCGAAGACGTTCATGCCCAAATCGTAACGTCCGGGGAAAGAGGGGTTTTCCCGAGCATCCGCACGCCGCGTCTCGACGTGGAGACCCATGCCCCCGATCACGTCGAAAATCCACGGGCCATGCGTGTACTGACCTCCAAAGGCAACCATAAGATCGGTATGGTCGGCCAGTGTGGGCTTGAGCGCGTCGTCCTTGATGGCCCACGGTTCAGACGACAACCCGGCACCGAGCATGATGTTTTCAGTTATTTGGTACGTGAGCCCAGCGCCCATCCGCCAGCGGTCCTTGGCCCGGCCCACCGCGGGTTGATTCAGCGCGGTATACTTATCGAACCGGACGCGCGTCTCATCGAACACGGACAGATGGCTCCAACGCGCCTGACCAGCAAACGTCAGACGGTCGGTGATCCGGTACGCAAAGCCGAACTTGACGTTCTGCGGGATATTAAAATAGACTGTGGCGTCGTCGCCCCTCCCATCCACCCGGGCGTTGCCGAACATCCATATTTTGCCCGGCGTCTTATACGTCAGCCCCAGGTTGAGCCGGTCTGTGGGTTGATACATCACCCCGATAGTCCCGAACATGCCCGGCCCGCGCACATCGAGATCAAGCCGACCGAGCGGAGTGGGCGATTTCGTCTTCAGCCGTCCATAGGTCGGGTTGATGCTGACGCCGAGGTGCAGGTTCGACGCCAGCGAATAGGACAGAGACGGCGCCAGCGACACCGCTACCAATTCGGTAAAGAAATTGTTGGGGACTCCGTGTTCGGGTCTGGCCTCATAGTTGAAGGCAAAGCCCAGCGAGCCATACATGCCGATACCGAAGGCAAAAGGGGCGAACCGATCGGTTCGATAGCCAAAGTTCGGCGCTATGGGGAATTCGCGGCTGGTGCTGTCATAATACCCACGACGATCAGCGTCCGGACGAAATCCCCCCTTATCCCGATCCGGTCCCGGCAGTTGATTGAAGAGACCCTGCCTGTTCTCATAGGACGGATGAAACATGATGTTGAACGAGCCAGTGGAGAAGGAGTTCGGCAGCAGGCTGAGTTGGGCTGGATTGTGAAACAGCGCGGTCGCCGCGTTGAACGGGTAGGCCACCGCGTTGCCGACCACCATACCATCGCTGGCGGCCAGCCCCGGCGCGGTAAGTTGGCTGGCCTGCGCGAGGGAACCAGTGCAAAGCGCGACGCTCAGGACAAGTGTCCATATTCCCGACTGCAAACGACCTCTCAGAAGCTGAACCTTCCTCATCCCTGCTCCTCTCTTGCTGTTGGAGCGGTCTAGCCTATGCGAACGTCGAGGGTTATAGAAGGGGGGTAGGCTGAATTAACGCTTACCTCGGGACATGGAGAAGAGACACGGCATGGACTCAAAATTGGAGCGCATACGGACCACCTGTCCGCGTGACTGCTATGACGGCTGCGGCATAGTGGTCGAGCGAAGAGACGGAGCCATTACCCGCGTGCTGGGCGACCCGGACCATCCGGTTTCGCGGGGCGCGCTGTGCGGCAAATGCGCCACCGCCTATAACGGCGTCTGGCAGGCTGAGCAGGCCCGCTTGTTATACCCGCTCAAACGCACCGGCCCCAAAGGCCACGGCCGATTCGAGCGCATCAGTTGGGACGACGCCCTGACCACCATTGCCTCGAAACTCCAGGCCATTGTGCGGACGACCGGCCCGGAAGCCATCATTCATACCCATTACACCGGCACGCTGTCGCTGCTGGCCTATATGTTTCCCCTGCGTTTCTTTCACCGTCTGGGCGCAACCGAGGTCGAGCCCGACACCATCTGCAATATGGCCGGCCATGTTGCCTGGGGGCTGTTGTTCGGGAGTTCGTATGTAGGCTTTGACCCCCGCACGGCCGCGGACTCGCGCTGTATTCTGGTCTGGGGCGCGAACCCGGCCCATTCCGCCCCACATGCCCACAAGCACTGGTTGCCCGAATCCCCCGCTCAGAAGATTGTTGTCGATCCAATCCGAACGGAGACCGCAGCACAGGCAGACCTCCACCTCCAGCCTTTCCCTGGGACCGATGCGGCCCTGGCCTTCAGCCTGCTGCACGTTCTGCGCCGGGACGGATTTTTTCAGGCTGACTTCATAGCCAACCACACCCTGGGCTACGACGAGGTGCAGCCCTTGTTAGCCCCCTGTACTCCTGCCTGGGGAGAGCAGACAACTGGCGTTCCGGCAGCCCTGATTGAACGTGCCGCCCACCTGTACGGACCCGGCCCTTCCCTGCTGTGGGTCGGCCAGGGGCTCCAAAGACAAACCACCGGCGGCAATATCATGCGCGCCTGCGGGTTGCTGCCTGCGCTCACTGGGAATATCGGCAAACCCGGCGCCGGCTTTTACTATCTGAACATCACACCCGGTATTGCGGGCATGGACTTTGATGCTTTGGCTGGCAGCTCGTTGGCACAGGGGAGACCACCGCGCATCAGCCATATGGATTTTGCCGAGCGACTCGAAGACGCCAGTGCCTCACAGGCCCTTGTGTGTTGGAATACCAACCCCGCGGCGTCCGCCCCGCAACAGCAACGCCTGCACACGGCGCTCACCCGCGAAGACCTGTTCACAGTGGCAATCGATTGTTTTCCCACCGACACCACGGATTTTGCCGACATCGTGCTGCCGGCGGCGAGCTTCCTTGAATTTGACGACCTGACCTTCAGCTATTTTCATCTCAATATTGGCGCGCAGTCCAAAGCGCGAGAGCCTATGGGGGAGTCTCTGCCCAATCAGGAAATTTTTCGTCGGCTGGCCGCGGCCCTGGGATTTGAAGAACCGGCGTTATTTGAGCCAGACGAGGCCATCATCGACCGGTTGCTGGCTGAAATGCAGACCGGCTGTGATTTCAAATCCCTCCAGCAGACTGGCTGGCGTTCGATCAGCCAGGACCCCCTCATTTTCTACGCAGACCTGACGTTTGACACCCCCAGCGGCAAAATCGAAATCGCCTCGGACAAGGCCGAGCAAAAGGGCCTGCCGCGCGTGCCCCAACCCTGGGCGGACGCACAGCCAACGAACAACCGTTTCCGCCTGCTGAGCCCGGCCTCGCGCTGGCGGCTCAACGATTCGTACGCCAACGACGCCAACATTCGGCAACGCGCCGGTCGGGCCGGCGTCACCCTGCACCCGGACGACGCGGCGCGGCTTGGAGTCACGGACGGGACGCGCGTGCGGCTTGAAAATGAAGCCGGCCAGCTTGAGCTGACCGCGACGCTTGACGCTCTCGCTCCCCGAGGCGTGGCCCTGGCGCATAAAGGCCGCTGGCCTAAGCTCGAAGCCGGACGTCACAATGTGAACACCCTGAATCCGGGGATTCGGTCCGATATGGGCGAAAGTTCCAGCGTGCACAGTACCGAAGTGACCATTCGTCCGTGCTCGTCCACTGAGTACAGAATTTTGCGGGCTGAATAGTACGTCTGCCCGCGCGCTCATCTGTCACGCACGCTTACGCCGTCAGCGTGCGTATACCGTAGCGCCGGATATGGCGGTCTCTGGTCACGAGGATGAGCCCTTCGACCTGGGCTTGGGCGATCAATAATCGATCAAACGGGTCGCGGTGGTGCATGGGCAGCAGCCCGGCCTGCTCAGCATGAAAGAACGTCAGCGGCAGATGCTCAAAGCCCCTTTCTTCAATTACAGCTGACAAATTGTCCGGGGCAGTGAGGTGCCCCTTCGCTCGCTTGACCGTAATCTCCCAGGCCGTAATGGCGCTGACAAAAATGTCATTGTGGGGGTCGGCAATGGCGGCGTAGGCGTTTCTGGTCAGCCTTGATACATCAGATATCCACCACACTAGGGCGTGGGTGTCCAAAAGTAAGCGCATGTCTATTCGTCCTCGTCCGGGAATATCTTCGAGTTCTCAAACATCTCAATGATCTCCTCGTCTTCCTCGTCAAAATCCGGCGACATCCAGATCTGCCCTTCCAATCCACCCGGTATTCGTTCTGCCTTGCGCGGGCGATACGGCTCCAGCCGCAGATACGGCTCGCCGGCTTTGGCGATGATGACTTCCTCGCCCTGCCACGCCAACTTCGCCAAGCGCGACAGTTGCGACTTGGCTTCGTGCATGTTCACTTTCATTTGAGTCCTCCACTAGCTAAATCTAGCTAATTCTGTATTGTGTATCAGATCATGTCAAGAGACGTTGGGCGGGTGCGTCGAACAGAGGACATCGACAGATGCGGAGCAACAGACTACTCTGGCGGCGCTCACGCAAGAGAAAATACCACGATAAAGGAGGGGCGTATGTCCTGGGGTTTTGAAACAGAGCCGGAATTTCAAAAAGAACTGGATTGGATTACAGAATTTGTCCGTGACGAGGTTGAACCCTTAGACCATATTTTAGGCAATCCGTACGATATTCAGAATCCGCGCAACAGAAAAATCGTGCCCAAACTCCAGAAACAGGTCAGGCAGCGCGGTCTGTGGGCCTGTCACCTGGGGCCGGAACTGGGCGGCCCCGGCTACGGCCAACTCAAGCTCGCCCTCATGAACGAAATACTGGGTCGCTCCCGCTTTGCGTCCATCGTCTTTGGCTGCCAGGCACCGGATACGGGCAACAGTGAGATTCTGGCCCACTACGGCAGCCCGGAACTGAAAGAGCGCTTTCTCACACCCCTGCTCAACAACGAGATCGTGTCGTGCTTTTCCATGACCGAGCCGCACGCCGGCGCAGACCCCAAGATGTTCAAATGCAAAGCTGAACGGGACGGAGACCAGTGGGTCATCAATGGACAGAAGTGGTTCTCATCCAACGCCCGCTGGGCCAGCTTTCTGATCGTCATGGCCGTGACCGACCCGGACGCCGCGCCCTATCAGAGCATGTCCATGTTCGTAGTGCCGGCAGACACGCCGGGCATTAACATAATCCGCAATGTCGGTATTGGCGAAGAGTCCGAAGACGAGGGCGACCACGCCTATATCAGCTATGAAGACGTGCGGATTCCCGCCGACCATATTCTGGGTGGACCCGGCCAGGGCTTTGAGGTCGCCCAGACACGCTTGGGGGGCGGGCGGATTCACCACGCCATGCGCACCATTGGTCAGGTCAAGAAATCGTTCGACCTGATGTGCGAGCGGGTGTTATCGCGCGAAACCCAGGGCGAAATCCTGGCCAACAAACAGATGGTGCAGGAAAAAATCGCCGACTCCTGGATCGAGATTGAGCAGTTCCGGCTGCTAGTATTGCAAACGGCCTGGCGCATCGACAAGTACAAGGATTACCGCAAGGTGCGCAAGGACATTGCCGCAGTCAAAGCCCAGATGCCCAAAGTCTTTCACGACGTGGCCTGCCGGGCGCTCTACTTGCACGGTTCGCTGGGCGTATCCAACGAGATGCCGTTTTCCAAGCAGATCACCGAGTCCTTCGTCATGGGCCTGGCCGACGGCCCGACCGAAGTACACAAGGTCACCGTCGCCCGCCAGGTGCTGCGCGAGTACGAAGGCACCAAGGGCCTGTTCCCCACCGGCCATTTGCCGGCGCTGCGTGAGCAGGCGATTCAGAAGTACGGCGAGATGCTGGAGTTGGCAGTGGGGAATCTGTGAGGCCGTCAGCGTAGTCCGAGCGGGATGAAACGTCGTTCCTGAGCCGATACCCACTCGCCGGGACAAACGCATACCCTCGCTGAATACGGGTGGTGTCTCAGTTTCGCCTCGTCCTTCTGTCTGCGGCGCATCCCCCCCTGGCCCTCCCCTCCAGGGGGAGGGAATGTCGGCCCCCTCTCCCCTGGCGGGAGCGGGCTGGGGTGAGGGAGGATTTCAAAGTGAGACACTACCCGAATGCGTGACGACACACGGAGAGGAGCAGTCTTGACCGGAGTCGAGCGAGTAATTACCGTAATTACTATTCCCCGTTAAGGAGAACCATGACAATGAGCGAAGCACCCGGCGTCCGCGGCGCGCGAGCCGTTAAATTGATCGCTATCGGCAACTCCAAGGGCATCCGTCTTCCGAAGGCGTTACTCCAGAAATACGGCTGGAGCGACTCGCTTGTCCTGGAGGAGACGGGAGACGGTATCTTTTTGCATGGCCCGAAAAAAGACAAGCTCTCCTGGAAAGACACCTACCGCGACATGGCCGCGACCGACGAGGACTGGCGGGACCTCGACGCGACGGTCGCCGATGGGCTGGATTGATGGCGGCCTTTCCCAGGCGCTACGCTGTTTATTTTGCCGACCTCAATCCCACGGTGGGTGGAGAAATCCAGAAGGTGCGGCCGGTCGTAGTGGTCAGTCAGGATGAGATGAATCAGTTTCTGGATACGGTCGTTGTCTGTCCCCTGACCTCCACGGTACATCCTCAGTGGCGGAGCCGGCTACAGATTCAATGCGCAGGGAAGGAAGCTGAAATCGCAGTGGACCAAATACGCGCCGTCAGCAAACGACGATTGCGGCGGCGGGTCGACAGGCTATCTCCAGAGGAAGCGGCTCAACTCCGACGCCTCATCACGGAGATGTACGGAGAATAGAGGTGATGTTCGGTTACGCTTCGCTCACCTGACCTCCAGGCTACCTGGAAAGCAGAGAGAACTCCTCTTGCCAGATGGGCCCTTTGCTGGGGATGAATTGGCCGGTTCGGATGCGGACGATGGGGTAGTCGGGGAGTTGGACCGCCCCCACACATTTCCCTTTGGAGTGGATAGCATTCAAGTTATCCCAGTTGAAGTCTAGGTTGTCAAATTCATACTGCCTGCGGGAGAAGGGCAGGTCGTTGGTATTGGCGGGAATGACGTGCAGGAAGAAGGTTGCCTCTGTATCGGACGGGACGCAGTCCGTCTTGGCGTAGACCAGCATGGGCTCTTCGTCGTTGTAAAAGATGTCGAAGTTAGCGCGGCGTATCGGCTCAAGAGCGCCATCAACTATCCTATTTGTGAACCGGTCTCGGCGGATGCTCTCAGCCAACAAACCGGGTACCTCTATGACCATCAACACACCTACGATACTCACGCACACAAGAACTGACCACGCCAGCCAGTCCGCCACACGTGTCGGCGTCAGAGACTTGTGCTGTGTGAGAAAAAGTTCGCCTGCATAGACAACGCAGGCGATACTGAACAGATACTCGCGCCCCTCCCAGCCGCCTAGGCCCGTTGTATGTAAGATGGATTCTCCAGGAACCATAGCGGCGAGGAAGAGGACGGACAGGGTGAACAGCCGTCTCTCCCTGGAAAAGCACGCGTAGGCGACGAAAAGGAGCAACAACATATGTTGTCTCGTAAAAATGGACAAGGGGAATCGCCCAATGATGTCTTGGGGCAGGTAGGCATACACCAAAAGAAAACAATACATGAGCAGAATTGACGGAAACGGAACTCCAAAGAAACTTGATTTTCGAGCAAAATATGCCGCGCTGGTTGCGACACAGAGGATCATCATTCCCACTCGATAGACCTGCTGAAACGCAACCACCTCAATGTTGTGAAGATTGAACTCGTTTTGAAGATTTATTTCCCGAAGATAGCTGGGCGTTTCAAACCCGAATATACGCTGTCCCCAACTGATTTCCTCACCAGCGGCGAACACAAAAGCAAACGCGCCAAGAAGATAGAGCCACCTGCCGGGTACGCCCCGCCCCCTGGCAGCGATTGCAAGCAACAACAGGGCGGTCAGGAAAAACAGGAACGCGGTGCTGTTCTCAACCAGAGCGTCTTCCCGTGTCAGAGCGCTCCAAGCATTTACATAAAAGACGCGCAGGACAATCAGCAGGATAAGGTTAAGACCAAGAAAGATAGCGCCATAGATGGACACCTTGCTGTAGAGCAAGACTCCACGACGGTGATTTTCCGGGGAGGGGGAGATTTTTGGTGTTCATACACTTTCGATCTTTCTATACCCATAAGTTCCTGGGGGCATACCGCCTACCCTACGCCGGCCTTGGCCTTCCTGCCGTCGGCAACTGATCGTCTGGTGAAAAGAACTCCACGAAGTTCCCTTCATGGTCGTAGATGACGGGCACGAGATGGGGCAGGCCGCGTTCTTCTTCGAGGATGTCAACCTTGTGCTTGGCGGCGATGGCGGCCAGTTGGTCGAAGGACTTGTCGGTCGTAAATGCGACATGCCCGAAGTGGTGGTCCTGGCCTACGGTGCGGTCGGTAAACTCACCCTTGGCCCAGTGTTTGTCCAGCGGCCAGAACTCCAGAATGTCGTTCAGCCGGCCGGGCTGCCAGTCGCCGAACACGACCGTGCGCACGCCGATACTGTTCAACTGCGCGCCTGAGCCGACCACCTTGCCGTCAAGCAAATCGGCGTACAGCTCGGCAGAGCGTTGCGGATCATTTACCCGAAACGACATATGCAGCAGTGTGGACATAGCAAACCTCCTTTATCCGTTCGGGGACATCTCACACCCCGAAACTAGCCAATACGCGCGCTCTGGCCGCCGTCAACCGGCAGCAACACCCCGGTGATAAACCGTGCTTCGTCTGAGGCCAGGAAAAGCGAGGCGTGGGCAATATCCCAGCCCGTGCCCATTTTCGCTCCCAAAGGCACTGCGGCGTCCCGTTCCTGGCGCAATTGCTCTTTGGAGATGCCTCGGGCTTGTGAAATGCCCTCAATGGCCATGGGTGTATCCATCAGACCGGGCATAATGCAATTCACCCGAATGCCGTGCTTGGCATTGCCGAGCGCCATCTGATGCGTAATTGCGTTCACCCCGGCCTTTGAGGTCTTATACGCCAGAATGCCCACCGCGCAGACCGCGGCAATGGAGGAGATATTGATAATCGCGCCACTGCGCTGGCCGCGCATAATGGGAATGACACATTTGCTCGGCATAATCACGCTCTTCATGTTGACGCTGAGAATGCGGTCCCAGTTGTCTTCCTGCATATTGGTCACACCCGAGTCGCCGTCACCAATGCCAACGTTGTTATGCAGGATGTCGATGCGGCCATAGCGTTCGACGCAGGCTTCCGCCATTTTCTGGCAGTCGGCTTCGCTGGTCGCGTCCGCGGCAAAAGCAGACGCAGTCCCACCTTCTTGCTCAATCATGCCCTGCGTGTCCTGGGCGGACTCCAGCCGGCGGTCCACCAGCAGCACTTTGGCTCCCTCACGGGCGTAGACCATCGCCGTGGCCCGGCCGTTGCCGACCGTCTCGCCCGGCGTCTGCCCGGCCCCGACCACAATGGCCACCTTATCCTTCAGTCGATCTCCCATACGCTCCCCCTCAAAACCCTTCCAAGCCATCATCCAACTGCACGCCTAAAGTATTCAGTGCCATGGACACCAGGTTGTATTGTCCCACGGCAAACACCACATCCATGAGTTGCCTGGTATCAAAATGCTGACATAACCCGTTCCAGGTCGCATCAGTAATAAAGGCGTCTTTCCGCAGCTCATCCGTGGCTTGCAGCAACAGCTTATCGGCTTCGCTCCAGCCCCGCGCGTTCGGGCCAGCCTTGATACGATCTATTTCTTCAGCAGTCAGTCCGGCTTCTTTGCCAATCAACACATGCTGGGCCCACTCATACTCAGCCTCACATAGCCAGCCAATGCGCAGAATAATCAATTCTCTCTCACGTGGCGGCAGGGTGGATTTGAACAATACATGGTTGCCGAAGACGAGCCAGCGACGAAACAGGTCAGGATGGTGGGACAGGGTTTTGAAGATATTAAAAACCGTCCCTTTTTCGACATTGGGCTGCAAAGTTTTCTTGATCTCATCAGTCCAGTCTTCGGGTTGAATGGGCTCCAAACGAGGAGTAGCGAGCTTCATGTATGTCTCCTTTCTTCATCACTATTTAGCTATAGACGTTATTAACGAGCCCACTATGCCACCAACCACAGCGGCAATTAGAACGATCAATAATTCAATGGTCTTCGATCGACGACTCTCGATAAATGCCATAAGATCGGTCATTTGTTTCGTGGGAAAGACAGGACGGTCTCTGAGAGCAGATTCAAGAAAGCTCTTCATAAGAGCTGAACTATTACTTCCATAAATGCTTCGATACGCTGTGTTTATGTAATGTTCATCTAAAATATGATCTGCTTCGAATTGAGCTAAGGAGACATATAGAACTGCGAGCTCACGGCCGCGCGTACGTGCCGTGCGGGGGCGTTCACGCCAGCCGCTATTTTTGAAGTGCTCGGTGAGATTTGACGTGATCTGCTCAATCTCAGCCCAGCGCTCATACTTCTGAGAATCGTTACGGTGAATTTCGTAAAAAAGACTAAGCTCGTGATCTAGCTCGTTGAAAAGCGCTTCGCATGCATCCTCAATGGTACGGATATCATCAATACAGTACCGGAATGTGATATCTGCATATCCAGGACTGTCTAGCAGTTCACAGTCGAAGACATTATCAGTTTGATTCTGAGTGATATATCCTTCAATCTGAAAGTCAGCATGGAATGGAGTTGGACCGACAAAGGTAAAAATAACATTACTTGGTGATTGGTCTAGCTGACTTTTCATATACTCTCGAACCACCTTCATCGCAGTCGACGGATGAGAGGAAGCGTTATCTTTGATGAGTTCTACATATGAGACTGGACTGTAATACGGATAGTGAATATGGACCCGAAAATTTTCCGTTCTGGTCTCGGGTTGTACATATGACTTGGTTAATTCTTTCTGGATCCGGAATGGGATATAGAGATCAAATTTGATGTGATCAAGAAGGCCAGGGAGGAAAATTGCCGGTCCTGCATCAGTTTCAGTGAGATACTCTTCCTTAATTTCAATTTCTTCATCATCGAAAGGAACGATCTCCAGGTTATTAAGGGAGGAAACAGCTTCGAGGCCCTTCCTCAAGAGAGCGATGTACTGGTTTAAGTCGAGCGGGAATGAAGAGTCATGCCGCAGCCCGAAATCCCAACACCCGACACCGAAAGCGACTCGGGAGGTGGGAACCTCTGTTTCTGCACCCTGATGATTGTCCATCAACCCCGAGTCTCCCTGGTCCCAGCCAGCGTCGTCTGAAGGAGGAACACCAACAGGCTTCCTAGCAGCTTACAGCCCCGTCTTGAGGTCATTGCGTAAATCTGGTTCCATGACTCTGGATACCGAGCGCGTGGCGTCAGGCATCGCCATTACCCCTAGAGTCTTCTCTCGGGAGTGTTCGGATACCGAACACTGTAGGGAGGCCATACTTGATTGTCAAATCTCTCCTTGCGGCTACAGCATGACCCTAGCGGCATATCAGCAGTGACCTGACCGTCCCCAATCAATAGCCATCTTGTATTACTAAGTCGGCAGTGCGTTGCGTTTTTCGGGACCACCACGAAGGCGAAAGACCTCAAGGATCAGCTCAGTTCACGAACTCGACTCACGCGAGTCATACCAGTAAGCCAGTAAGGGAAAATGTATGAAACTGTACGAACACCCGGAATCCGGCAATAGCCACAAGGTCCGACTCCTGCTGTCCTTCCTCGATCTTGAGTATGAGTCCATTAGCGTTGACCTCATGGCCAACGAGCAGCACCAAGCGCCGTTTCTGGCCGTCAATCCGCGCGGTGAAGTGCCGGTTCTGGTTGACAACGACGTGGTCTTGCGTGACTCCATGGCCATCCTGGTCTATCTGGCAACCCAGTACGATGAGCGCCGGCGCTGGCTCCCCGCGGATAACGTCGGCACGGCCTCCGTCATGGAATGGCTGGCCTTTGCGGCCAGTTGGATTCAGTTTGGAGTGTTCACGGCACGCGCCCTGGTGTCGTTCGGAATTAGCGGCAATGGCCTGCCACATACGTTCAAAGGCGACCTGGAGGAAGCCCGCATACGAGGCACAACGTCACTTACGATTATGGAGAAGCAGTTATCCGGGCAAAACTGGCTGTGTGGCGACAGGCCGACAATTGCCGATGTGGCTTGCTTTCCATATATCGCGCTCGCGCCTATGGGCGATATTGCTCTGGAGCCCTACCCCGCGGTCCAGGCCTGGATTGCCCGGTTCAAGCAATTGCCCGGCTATCTCACCATGCCGGGGTTGGAGAACCCGGACTATCGAAAGGGCTAAGGCGCGGCCATGACCCTGCCGGTGGCCGGCCTTGCCTCTCCTCTAGTCCTTGAACCCTGGGGCAAAGAAACATAGGCTGGACGCAGAGAAAAAAGGAGCAATGGCCTATGAGAACAAGGCGTCTGACCCTCCCTGCTACCTGGTCCCTCATGCTGCTGCTGACAGGCCTGGTTGCCTCCCAGACTGCCAGCGCCCACAGCGTCGCCCACGAGCAAGACTCGAACAACGACAGGGTCATGGCCGCGCAGAAGTACGGCGGGACCCGCAAGAGCACCGGGGAAGTGACCGTCACCTACTACGGTCATATGGCGTTCAAAATCACCTCGCCGCGCGGCATCGAGCTGCTTATTGACCCGTGGCGTAACGATCCGACGCATATGTACGGCATGTGGTATCAGATGCATCTGCCCAAGCAGCGGACCGACATCGCCCTCGTCACCCACGCCCATTTCGATCACGACGCAACCGAACGGGTTGACGCGACCATGATTCTGGACCGCATGGCGGGAACGTTTGAGTTGGGCGATGTCAAGATTCTCGGGATTGCCGAAAAGCATATGTGCGAAGCCCAGGGGAAATATCCCTTTCGGAGCGCGGTTATTGCCGCCACCGGCAAAGACCCCTGCCCGCCCGACGAAAGCACCCAGTGGAACAATAACCTGTACGTCATCGAAACCGGCGGGCTGCGGTTTCTGCACTGGGGCGACAACCGGCAGAACCCGCCCGAACACATTTGGGACATGGTAGGCGCTATTGACGTGGCGTTTTTGTCGGTCAGCGACGACGGGCATATCCTGACGCCCAAGTGGGCCGACGTAGTTATGAAAAAGCTCGGGGCCAAAATCGTCATTCCATCTCATTATTATGTCCACGGGATCGGGGTGCCGCACGCCGGCGGCCTGGAACCCGCGTTGGCGTGGACCAAAACGCACGAACACACCCTGCTCGACAGCCCTACTCTGGTGCTCACACCGGAGAAGGTAAAACCGTATAGCCAACATGTGATGTATTTTGGCGACCACGTCCCCTTTGCCGTCACCGGCGCGCCGCCGGAACCGCAGCCGGACATACCGCCGGTTCCCGAGCCAGCCAAAGCCTGGGAGCGCTTTGCCCATTAACCCGAATTTACCCATTTAATCCGAAACAAGCCCCTGCAAGGAGAACCATATGAAATTAGTGACCTTCACACAGGCCGGATCGACCCGTATCGGAGTAGTGGACGGCGGGAACGTTGTTGATCTGGCCGCCGCCGCCCCAGACCTTCCCACCGAGATGTGCGCCTTCCTGGCCGCCGGCCCAGATGCCCTGGCGGGCGCACGGCAGGCCACGGAAAAGAGCGCGGCCCGGATTGCGCTGGCCGACGTAACCCTGGAAGCGCCGATTCTCCGACCGCCGAAAATTCTGGCGGTCGGCCTCAACTACCGGGATCATATTGAAGAAACGGGTATGAAGACGCCGGAAATTCCCATGATCTTTAATAAGCAATCCACCTCGGTGATTGGGCCGGGCCAAGGCATACACGTCCCGCGCGCCTCGGACCAGGTGGATTACGAAGGCGAACTGGGGGTGGTTATTGGCCGCTATTGCCGCCATGTGCCAAAAAACCGCGCCGCCGAAGTGGTTGCCGGCTACACCATCGCCCACGATGTCAGCGTGCGGGATTGGCAAATTCGCGTGCCCACCTTCACTATGGGCAAATCGTTCGACACGCACTGCCCGCTGGGCCCCTGCCTGGTGACGCCGGATGAAGTCGGCGACCCGCATACCCTGGACCTCAAAACCTGGGTGAACGGCGAGCTGCGACAAAGCTCGAATACCTGTCAGTTGCTGTTCGACTGCTTTGAGCTGATCGAGCACCTGTCAACGAGTTTCACCCTGGAGCCGGGCGATGTCATTTCCACGGGGACGCCCAGCGGCGTGGGTTTTGCCATGAAGCCGCCCAATTATCTCAAGCCGGGCGATACCGTCAAAATTGCTATCGACAAGTTGGGCGCGTTGGAAAACCCGGTGGTCGCCGAGCCGGAGAATACCGTCAGGATGTAGGCAACCCCCTCCTGACGGGAACACGCGGAAACGGAGGACGTAGCATGAGACTTGAAGGCAAGGTCGCGGTGATTACTGGCGGGGCCAGCGGTATGGGCCGCTCGACCGTCCTGCGTTTTCTGGCTGAGGGCGCGCGGGTGGTGATTGCGGATTTCAATGAAGCAAATGGCACCGCGGTGGTGGCTGAAGCGGAAAAGGCCGGTCATGGCGACGCGGTGCGTTTTATGAAAACAGACGTTGCCAAAGAAGCCGACGTTGAGGCCATGATTGCTCTGGCAACGTCTGCATTTGGCCAGGTTGATATTGTATTCAACAATGCCGGCGTAGGCGGAGCCGTGGGGCCGGTCTGGGATATTGAGGTCGAAGAGTGGGACTATACTTTTGAGGTGCTCGCCAAAGGGGTTTTCCTCGGTATCAAACACGCCGCGCGAGCCATGAAGCAGCAGGGCCACGGTGGGGCAATTATTAACACCGCCTCAACCGCAGGTTTAAGCGGTGGCAGCGGGCCGCTCGTCTACTCAGCCGCAAAAGCCGCGGTGATCAATCTGACAAAGGCCGCGGCCGTACAGCTCGCGCCCGACCGGATTCGCGTCAACGCAATTTGTCCTGGGGGGATTTTGACCGGCCTGACGAATCGGGGCGACCCGGCAGCAAGCGCCAAGGCATTGGCGACGTTTCAACCCTGGCCGGCACATGGCACGGGCGAAAACATTGCCGGCGCCGCACTCTTCCTGGCGAGTGATGATTCAGCCTTCGTCACCGGCGAGGCGCTCGTTGTTGACGGCGGCCTGACCGCTATTGGCCCGGACATGTGGCGACGCTTTGGCATGAAACAAGAGGCGCAGGCTCGGAACAGTCATATCAATCGTGGCACCACTGGCGAGGCCATGACGTCGAGGCCGGTCAAATCCCTGGATTAGCCCGGCCCGGCAAAGGAACTCGGGCTGACCCGGTTCAAGCAGAGTGGAGGTGGAGTATGAGGGGGAGGACAAACGCGCGCAGGTACGGACTATGCGTCATGGTCAGCCTGGCGCTCGGGCTGACCGGCCTGACTGGCTGTGCGTCGTATGAAAAGCGACCCATGATCGTGACCGCCTACTCGTCCGACAAAATCAGTACTAATTGGCGGCGCGGATGGATATTTTTCTGGCGAGCGTATGTCGCCAGTGGGCCGAATAAGGGCAAGCGGAAAATTGTGGGACAGACCGCCAGCGGCACCAAGGCCAAGCATGGCACCATTGCCGCGGACACCCGCTATTATCCGTATGGAACGGTCATGAAAATCCCCGGTTACGGCAAGGGTGTGGTCGAAGATATTGGCAGTGCCATCAAAGGCCCCAATCGGTTGGACGTGTATTTTTCCACCCGAAAGAAAGCGCTCAAATGGGGACGGCAAAAGCTGGTCGTCAAAATTCGGCAAGATTAAGTTGCTGAGCAATGCAAAACGAAACGTCTTTTCTCCGGCAGCAAATCAAGGCACGGCCCTGGTGGATGAATATCCTCTTTGTCTGGTGCACCCTCTTGGCTCTGGGCGTTCCCATTGAACTGATAGCCAGACCAGTGGCGGAAGACGTTGAGGTCTGGTTCGGCATTGAGTTCATGGGCTGGCCGGCAAAGGCCGGCGGCCTGCTGCACGCGCTCATTTTTGCCGCAGGGACCTGGGGCTTCTGGAAAATGCGGCCCTGGATGTGGCCCTGGGCCGCGCTCTATGTCGCCCAGGTCGCCCTGAGCCATCTGGTCTGGAGTGAGCTCAGCCCACATGGCCGGGGCTGGCCCATCGGGCTGCTGCAAACAGTCGGAATTTCGATTATCGTCGTCCTGCTGTGGCGGGCCAGACCACTGTTCCAGAACAACGAGGTCTCCGCCTCCTAGAACAATGCACGCTCGGCTGTCGCAAGGCGACGCCTGGTACAGTTCAGCAAAAAGAGAACTCCATCTTGGCTTCGGCCTTTGTCGGGCTGGCAGCCTGCGCCCCCTACACCTCCGGCTGTCTGGTATGCCATTCGGTTGCCTGTTCGTAGGCGTGGGCGGCCTGCATGATGGTGCCCTCTTCTCCATGCCGACCAACAAGCTGAAGGCTGATAGGCAAGTTGTCGTCTGTAAATCCGCACGGCAGGTTGACTGTCGGACTGCCGCTGAAATCCATAGGCGCGGTAAAGGCCAACAGGGACGGAATATTATCAGGCGGGAGCACGGCTTGCGGCGAGAAGTCTGTGACCGCCATGGGCGGGGTGGCCGTAGCCGGGCACAACAGCATATCTACCTGTTGCAACGTCTCGTCAATCAGCCGACGGGTATGCTGGCGGGCAATATGCGCTTTGACGTAGTGAGCGCCAGTGACCTTGACCCCGTCTTCCAGGAGCGCCCGGAATGTGGGTCCATATTCATCCGCCCGAGACGGAAAAGTCTCTGCGTGCGCGGCCGCGGCCTCTGCCGCGCACATGGCATACCAGAGTGGCGTGGCCTCATTGATCTGTGACACGTCCACCTCGTGAATCTCGGCTCCCAAGTCCCGGAAAACCTGAACTGTGGCCAGCACGGCGTTGCGCACGACCGGGTCCACGCCGTTAGTACAGTAGGCTTCATCCACCCCGATCTGAAGACCCTCGGCCCCGTTGTAGACGGTGTCCATATAATCACGCACCGTTTCGCGCCGGGTGGTCGGGTCGTTGGGGTCAAAGCCGGCAATCGTCCGTAAAATCGCGGCGGCATCGGCCACACTGCGCGTCATCGGACCAACATGGTCCAGGCTTTCTCCCAGGGGAAACACACCATAGCGGCTGACCTTGCCGTAGGTCGGTTTCACCCCAACAATGCCGCAGGCAGCAGAGGGGAAACGGATCGAACCGCCCGTGTCCGAGCCTAATGAGCCAAAACACAGGCAGGCCGCGGTCGCCACCCCTGACCCGCTCGACGACGCTCCCGGCCAGTGCGCCGCGCTCCACGGGTTGACTGGCGGCTGCATGGACGGATGGTAGCCGGACAGGGCAAACTCGGTCATCGCCAGTTTGCCCAGCATGACTGCGCCAGCTTCATACAACTTCTCAACAACGGTTGCATTAAAATCGGGCTTGAAATCCGCATACATTGGCGAGGCCGCGGTGGTAGGAATCCCCTTGGTGTAACACAGGTCTTTGACCGCAATCGGAACGCCATGCAGCAGCCCACGATACCTTCCGTTTTGGATATCTTGTTCCGCGGCTTTGGCCTGTTCCAAAGCCAGGTCTGCCGTGACCGTAATATAACTGTGGAGCCTGCCGTCGAGATCGTTAATGCGTTCAAGCATGGCCTGGGTCAACTCGACAGGCGAGACCTCCTTTGTCTTGATCAGCCCGGCAACCTCGGTCAGCGTTTTCGTACACAGTTCAGCAACGTCTGCCATAGTGTGGCCCTCCTTGTTACGCTCTCTCTGAGCATTTTCTCTGAGCAGAGGAAAAGCTATAATACCTGGCCATGACATACCACCCTGCCCTGCTCAAGGCAGTCAAGGATTTTAACTCCGGTCGCTATTTTGAAGCCCATGAACATTTGGAAGAGGCACTGGATAACGTGGAAGACGATGACAATACCTGGGAGATGTTCGTCGGCCTGATTCAAATCGCGGTGGGCTATCATAAATATATCTCTGGCTATCCGGGCGGAGTAAAAATGCTGGGAAAGGGATTGAAGAAGGTCTCGCCACTCCCAGAGGAGTGCGCTGGAGTCCGCTTGGAGTCGCTCCGCCAGCGCGTGCGGCGAGACCTGGAGAATCAGAGTAATATCAGCGGGTCTTCACCAAGAATTCAATTAGTGCGTACCTAGACAGGATTGAAAGGAGTATTCATGGAGCGCGAAACGCATATGACGACACGACGTTGTCGACGCATGAGACGGAGACCGACCGTCCCAGCGTCCGGGCGCATGCCGCTGGGACGGAAGGAGGGGGTCGCATGAATAAATTTTACAGGTCGTTGGCGCTGCTGGCCGTCATCGTGGTCGTGGGCCTGCCCACCGCGGGATGGCTGTACACCGTGTTCGACGGGCGCACCGCGTTCTATCTGGACGTGTTCGGCCTGATTCTGCCTTTTTTCCTCGTGTCCCTGTACGTGATCAAACATCGTGGGCTCGCGCCGCCCACGGTCGCCGTGCCGGTCATCGTGGTCATCGTCGGCCTGTACGCCCTGACCGTGTACAACGTGGCGCACGTGTTCATGCGCGAGTTCTGAACGCGTGGACGGGCGGCACCGCTTGTCCCAGGGACAGACGTCCGGTCTCGAACAGCTTTATCATGAGAAGAAGTCCGGCTTCTTCTACGGGGATCTCTGGTGGAGGCAGGAGGACACAGAGAGCGATGGTTAATACCCCACCGCCCGTGTCCCGCCCATCCTCATCAGCGCACCTCCCGCCGCACAGCAGTCAGCGCCCCGAACGGGTCCGGGCCGCGTAGCCGGCTACGCGCGTCCGCGTCGTCCTTGAGGTGCCAGTCGAACCACGCCCGCGCGTACCAGTCGCGGATCACGTGGGGCAGATAGACTGAACCGGCGTCGCCGACCGCGGCCCAACCCAATTGGGTGTAGGACGCTCCGGGCGCTGCCGGCGGGTCGAACGCGGCCGTGCCCGTGGGCTTACGGACACGCTGAGAGGTCTGGCCGAAGGGCAGTTCGCCCCGCCGGAATGCCGGCCAGGGGAACAGCCGCGCAAAGTCCTCGGCCAGGGTGAAGTGGTCGGTGTCGCGCACGATCACCAGCACCCGGTCGGACGTAGCGCGCAGCCAGGCGCTCAGCGCGACCGGCTGCGGGTTGTCCATGCGGTCGGGCGCGGCGCGCTCCGCGGCCAGCGGAAACGCCTGGGTTGGGTCGCCTCCGGCTTGAGCCACCGCTGACTGAAACAGGCTGACGAACGTCTGCTGTACGAAGTCGTCCTCGTCGCCGATCAGCAGCAACAGAGGCGAGCGGCTGCCAACCGGCAGGCCGTCGCGCGTCACGCCCGCGCCGAACATCTCCGCCGGCGTCCAGGCGAAGGGCGGGGCGTTGTTGAGTCCAAGGGCCGCGCGCACGCCGGGCAGATGATTGGCCGCGAGCTGTGCCGTCATGGAGCCGAGAGAGTGCCCGGCGATGCCCACCCGCTCAGCGTCGATGCGTCCGTTGAGCAGATTGCACAGGTAGTGGGTGGCGGTGGGGCGGGCGGCGCTGGTGGCGCCCATAGCGGCGAGCGCGCTCCGGCAGGTGTCCTCATCCGCGCCGAGCAGGCGCACCGTGCGCAGCACCAGCCCCACGTCGGATACCCGCTGGCGGAGCAGGTTGCGCATCATGCTGGTAGCGCGCTCCACACCGCCGGGGACGACCTTCGCCGTGGCTGGATCAAAGTTCTCCGGCGGCGCAAACCCCCTGCCCTCTTGCCCGAACAGCAAGCGGTAGAAGTAGGGCACGACCTTGACCTCGCCCAGGAGCAACTCGTACGCCTTTTGCAACTCCGGCGGCGGTGTTTTCTTGGCGAACGGGGAGTCCTCGTCATGAAACACCAGCGGCAGGCCGCCGTCGGAAATGAAGGTGGGCGCGGCCACGACGTAACCGTGGGAAGCGAGAAACTCACCCAGGCTGCTCCACATGCCGTGGCTGCCGGCGAGGCCGTGGGCGAGTAAGATCAGCGGGAACTTCCCCTCCGCGGCCCAGGCGTCCTGCCACGCGCCCTGCGACGCGCCGAGAATCCGTTGACCGATGTCGGCGAATGCCGCTGCCCTGGCCGCGTCCTCTGCCTCGGCCAGGGTACCGCCGCTGCGCAGGTGGATGAACTCGGGCAGCACCACCTGGGCCGCGGCACCGACCTGCCGCGACAGGACGCCGCCTCCCTGGAAGTAGAAGTCGTTGTAGTGCGCGCGCCGTCCGCTGGCCGCGGGGAAAGGAGAGCGCGACCGGGCGAGCCGTCCCCGGGACGTGTCCGGCGGGGCCGGATACCACAACTGAAACACGACTGTGCGGGTCTGCCCGGCGGCTTCCACTCGGCGGAGCAGGGCGCGGTATTCCGGGCGGCCGTAGGTGGCGTTCCAGGGGTCGAAACGCTGGCCGTTATCCACGGCGAAGCCGGTGGCCACGCCCACAGCATAGTTGCCATAGGCGGCACTCGCCGGTAACTCCTGCAACTGGGCCGCGGCGGTCCCGTGGGCAAGCGCCGCGGTAACGACAAGCGCGACAGTGTGCAAGAGTGTCTGTCTTTCACTCACAGGCGATACCTACTCAGGCAACAATACCGTACAACAACCCACACCCGTCGGCCTCCCGGCTCACACGCGCAGAATGACGCCTTGCGTTTCGAGCCGACGCTGGAGTTCCTGCACATCGACCGTCTTGGGAGCCACGCGGTTGCCGACGGCCAGGGCCGCGGCAACGCCCGCGGCCTGACCGGTTGCCATACAGGCTGGAATTTCCTTGGTGGCGTGGTGGACGCGGTGGTCGACCGATATGCACCGGCCGGCTACCAGCAGGTTGGAAATTTCCTTGGGCAGGAGCGAGCGGTAGGGAATGTAGTACAGACTTTCGTATTTGGTCCAGTGCCCGGTAACGGCAATCACGTCGTCGCAGGGATGGTCCATCTCCTCGCGGCTGAGCATATATTCACCGACCAGCCGACGGCTTTCGGTAATCCCGAGTTGATCGGCGATATGGCAGAGGTAGGCATGTTCAAACCCCGGCGCTTCGCCACGGAGACGATCCACCTCAGCCATCACGCGCTTGCGACACTCCAACTCCGCGTAGGTCAGATCGTCCGGGTCGGTCGCGTCGATCTTTCGAGTGATCCGCTCAGTCGCGCCCCACGGCAGCAACACCTTGTCCTTCCCGATAGTATGAAAAAACCAGCCACCGTCGCGGACCGCCTGCTCGCTGTTCTTGACCCCGCCCATGGAGAACCACAGCCACGGCAGCACCTTCTCTTTTTCATAGGCGGCCCCAGCCGAGGTAAATACGTCGCCGTCACCGCTCGCGTCGATGACCACATCGGCCAGAATCGCGAAGCGGCCCGATTTCGCCTGAAACGTAACGCCCGTAATGCGGTCGCCGTCTACGACCGCCTCGCAGGCGTGCGCGTGCATCAGCATCCGCAGCCCAGCGTCTTCGACCATCCCGTTGAGGACGAACTTCAGTTCCTCGGGATCGTAGGCAACGGAATAACGCACCCGGTGTGGGCCGTGGCCCCAGACCAGACCCCAGGTCTGGTCACGTCGGACGAGTGATTCGTCGGGGCTGCCCCACTCGCTTTGGGCAGGAAACACAGCCGCTTCGCGCCGGTCCAGGCGCTCGGTGACTTCCTGGCACAAGCCGCCGACCACCTGACGCCCGCGGCCATCATCCAGCGTCAGCAGCAGGATAATCATGCCCCCCGTGGCCAGACCGCCAAGATAGCCGAGGCGTTCAACCAGGATCACATCCGCCCCCTGACGGGCCGCAGCCACCGCGGCCGATACGCCGGCCGAGCCGCCGCCAATCACCAGGACTTGGGTTTCGGCCTTCACCGGCGTTGAGCGCGCAGGCTCTTCAATGAAACGGGTCCGCTTCGCCATAGGGGCTCTTTTCTCGGTCCGATTATCTACCACATCTGCCGGAGCAGTCCGAGCAGCGCCTCCTCCCCGCCCTGTTGGTTATGCCACAGGGAACTCTCTTTAATCACCTCCTCAGCAACAATATGGAGTTCGTCTTCTCTGGCGCCCACATCGCGCAGACGGGTCGGCACATTGAGCGACCGAATAAAGGCTTCAACCGTGTCCGCGGCTTCAGCCGCAACAGCTTCAGGCCGGCGCCCGTTCGTCTGAATACCCAGCGCCTCGGCAATCATCCCCTGCTGCTTTAATGTTTGTGGGGCCAGAAAGCGCATGCAGTGGGGAATAGTGATGCACGAGGTCACGCCGTGCGGCACGTCCCAACGCGCGCCGATCTGATGCCCGAAAATATGACTCAAGCGGACTCCCACATTGGTCAATCCGAATATGGACAACCAGGCTGCGACCTGACATTCACCCCGCGCTTCGAGGTTATCAGGTTCCGCGACCGAGACGGGCAGATAGCGATACAGTTTGCGGATGGCCTCCACAGCCAGGGCGTCCGTCACTGGCTGTGGATTGATCGACCAGATGGCTTCAATGGCATGGTCCATAGCTTTCATACCAGTTGCGGTCCAGAGCTGGGTGGGCGTAGGAAGGGTGACTGCGGGATCAAGAATAACCGTCTTGGGACAAATGCGCGGGTCCGTCCGCAGCCCTTTGACCCGCGAGTCTTCGTCAGTGATGCCGGCAAACGGCGTAAACTCACCCGCGGACAGGGTCGTCGAAATCGCAATCTGAGGCATGGCGTCCTGGGGCTGGTCCTCCTGGAGTAGTTCCATAGCCACAATTTTTGCCGCATCAATCGGGCTGCCACCGCCAAACGCAATAATGGAGTCGGCCCGGACCTCACGCGCCTGCACAACCGCGGCGGCGACGGTCTGACTCGGCACATGTTGGCGAATGCCGTTATTCGTCCCGGCCCAGCGCTCGCCCAGCAGGCTTTCCAGTTTTTTCACCAGATCGGTCTTGGTCGAAAGGCTGTTGCCCGTCAGGACGAGCGCTCGCTTTTTGCCTAAACGGTCCAGTTCTTCAGTCACTTTTTCCAGTGCTCCAATCCCAAAGATCACTTTTTCAAGCATGGGGAATTTGTATTCGCGAATCATGTGGCCTCCTTGTTACGATGAGACAGGATATCCTGCGGTTGACATTTGGGAAAGAGTACTGTTCCGTATCTTGCGATGAAAGGTTCGACTAACGCTCAGATTACAACCCTTTTGGAAACACTCAGCAGTGAAGAGTTGCTCGTGCTTATTGAACGTATTGCCCAGAGGTTACGGCAGGTAGAGGAGGACCATCCCCAGCCTCTCTATGGAATCTGGAAAGGAAAATTTTCGGAGGACGTAGATATCGAGGACGATTTACGGGATATCCGAAGCCGATGGAAGATTAACGTCGCGGAGCCGCCTACAAGTGCCTGACTATGTTGCCGATACGCATGCGCTCTACTGGTATCTCGCCGCACATCCTTTGTTAGGACCCAACGCTCAGCAAATTTTTCTCGCAGCAGAGCGGAATTATCGATACGGTTTGGTAAAGGCTGAGGGATCAGGCCCATCCTCTTGCGGGTCTCACACTTCTTCGACACAGTGCAGTTGGAGGAGGACGCGATATGAAACGGCCCCTGACATTGTTTGTGCTGTGTGGTCTGTGGCTGATGAGTCAGCCGGGACTGGCCCTCGACGAGAGCGAAATTATTGACCTGACGTATCCGTACGATGAACATACGATCTCGTGGCCAACGGCCAAGCCGTATGCACTCGAAGTCGTAGCCGCGCGGCAAACGGACGCCGGCTATTGGTATGCCGCCAATAATATCTGTCTGGCCGAACATAGCGGCACGCATATGGACGCCCCGATTCATTTTGCGGAAGGCAAACGGACCGCCAGCGAGGTGCCGGTCGAACAGCTCATCGGCCCGGCTATTGTGATTGACGTCAGCGCCAAGGCCGCTCAGGATGCCGATTACCGTGTCAGCGTGGCAGACATTCAGGCCTGGGAGTCTACGCACGGTGAGATTCCCCCAGGCGCGCTCGTGCTCATGTTCAGCGGCTGGGGGCAATACTGGCCGGATAAAAAGCGCTACTTGGGCACCGACCGGCCGGGCGATGTCGCCAATCTCCATTTTCCGGGCTTTTCACGGGAGGCGGCCGAATTCCTGGTCTCGGAACGTGAAATAGATGCGGTTGGCGTGGATACGCCCAGCATTGACTACGGCCAGTCGCAAGATTTTATTGCCCATCAGGTTCTGAATGGCGCCAACAAGCCGGGTTTGGAAAATATCGCCAATCTGGACCATCTGCCGCCACGCGGGGCAACGCTTATCGCGCTGCCCATGAAGATCGCCCAAGGCTCGGGCGCGCCGGTTCGGATTATTGCGGTTTTACCCTGAGTTCAGATGAGGCGGGTGGTGTCATCCACACCCTGACGACCGCGGTCATGCTCTGCGCCGCGCTCGGTCTTGATCTCGCTCAGGTCCATCGTCTCAAAATCGACCTGGCCTCGATCAGCAGCCTGATTTTTACCGAGTTTGGCCCTTTTGCAATGTGGCGGCTCGCCGCACTGAATGACCGGCATCATTTGTCCGCTGGGTTGTCTTCATCACAATCCCCGTAAGAGTCGTTCGAGGTCTTTTCGGTCCATGACTCTCAAAATGACGCCGGTCTGTCCGCGATCCTCAAAAATCGACCGATATGTCCCGGTTCTGAGACGATACAGCTCGGAGCCCTTGAGCTTTTTAATTTTTGGCGGTCCGGGCCAGGTCGTTGTTTCGAGAATCGAGAAATCTTCGAGCATCTGCTTCCTGGCGGCGGAGGGAAGCTTGCGCAGGTCCCGGAGGGCACGCGGGGCGATCTCAACCAACCGTTGCTCCATTAGTCCGCCAACAGCTCTTTTGCCTGCTGGAGCGACAGGCCACCCTCTTCTTCGTATTCCTGCTTTGCTGCATTGATCTCCTCAAGAAAATGCGGCTGGCTGAGAATGAGATCGTCAATATCGTCTTCGGTCAGTTTCACCAGAGCAGCCTGCGGTTTTCCACGTTTCGTCACGATGACTTTCTCTCCTCTGGCAACTCGCTTGAGCACGTCAGGAGTTTGAATCCGGAGTTCTCGAACGCTGACAAATTTCATACAACTATCCTTTATGTTACTCCTTTATGTTACTCAAATGTTCAACAAAAACTAACATTCCAATCAAAGGGAAAGCAAGCTTATGGAAGTAAAAAGCGCCGTTCCCGCGTCCTGCGCTTTCTGGTACAGTACCCGGCAATCTTCACTGGAACAGGGAGCGTTCACATGGGCGGAACGAAAATAGGTATTGGCTTTGGGTTATGGGGGCTTGGCTTACCAAGTCCTGACACGATCTGTGACTATGCTGAGCGGGCTGAGGATCAGGGCATCGACTCCATCTGGCTGTCCGATCATATTGTGGCCCGCAATCCTTCATTTGATACAGCCTGTATTATGGCAATGTGGGCCGGCCGCACGAAGAAAATCAAAATGGGCCCGAGTGTGTTGACCATGCCGGCCCGCGATCCTGTTCAGGTAGCCAAAACCTATGCCACCCTGGATTATCTGTCAGGGAGCTGCAATCGGGTGATTATGGCGGTCGGCCTGGGGAGCGATCCCAAAGACTGTCAAGCCTGCGGCGTGCCACTGGAAAACCGTGGCAAACGCATGGCGGAAGCCGTGGCCGTCATGCGTAAGCTCTGGGCAGGTCCCAATGTGACCCATCAGGGCGAGTTTTATCAGTTTGAGGATGTGACCATTGAACCCCGCCCGGCAAAGGGCGCGCTCGATGTCTGGATTGGGGGCGGGAGCGATTTGGCCATCAAACGCACGGCGCGCTATGGCGACGGCTGGTTTCCGTCACTCGTCACTCCCCAGGAATATGCGACCGGGCTGCAAAAGCTGATTACCTACGGCAAACAGTACGACCGCCAGGTGGACCCGGACGAAACCGGCGTGCTGATCTTCACCCACATCAACGAGAACCGGCAGCAGGCCGACGAGGTCGCGCGCGCGTTCTTGTCTGATTTTCCTACGATGTCAGCCGAACCGCTGATCGCCCGTTCCGCGATTGGTCCGGCAGAGATGTGCCTGGAGAAAGTCCAGTCCTATATTGATGAGGGTTGCTCCAAATTCGTGCTGTGGCCCATTGCCCCACCAGATCAGTTGGTGGGCCAGGTCGAGACCTTTGGACAAAAAATTGTTCCCCACTTCGTCTCGTGAGTCGTCTGGAGCAGTACGGGCTCTCAAACGGGCGACAAGAACAACGCGGATGAAAACGACAACATCCTTTCCTCGTGACGCGGAATTCTGGAAGTCAGCCACAGCAGCGGATGTACAGGCCGAGCTTGTCAAATCCGACCTGCACGCACAAGATGAAGACGGCTGGACCCCCCTGCATCTGGCGGCCTGGTACGCTACGAACCCGGCGGTGGTGAGGGTGTTGCTGGAGGCGGGAGCCGACCTGCACGCACAAGATGAAGACGGCTGGACCCCCCTGCATCTGGCGGCGTACGCTGGAACCCCGGCGGTGGTGACTGCCTTGCTGGACGCGGGAGCCAACCGAGAGGCCCGGGATGAAGACGGTCGGACCCCCCTGCATGTGGCGGCGGCCTTCAATGAGAACCCGGCGGTGGCGCTGGGGCTGCTGGAGGCGGGAGCCACCCTGGAGGCCCGGAATGAATACGGCGCAACCCCCCTGCATCTGGCGACGGTCAATGAGAACCCGGCAGTGGTGACACTGTTGCTGGAGGCGGGAGCCACCCTGGAGGCCCAGGATGAGTACGGCGCAACCCCCTTGCATCTGGCGGCGTACGATGGAACCCCGGCAGTGGTGACGGTCTTGCTGGAGGCAGGAGCCAACCTGGAAGCCGGGGATGAAGACGGTCGGACCCCCCTGCATGAGGCGACGGTCAATACGAACCCGGCGGTGGTGACTGCCCTGCTGGAGGCGGGAGCCAACCTGGAGGCCCAGAATGAGGACGGTGCAACCCCCCTGCATCTGGCGGCGTACGATGGAACCCTGGCGGTGGTAACTGCCTTGCTGGAGGCGGGAGCCAACCGAGAGGCCCGGACTAAGGACGGTGTAGCCCCCCTGCATCTGGCGGCGGCGTTCAATGAGAACCCGGCAGTGGTGACTGCCCTGCTGGAGGCAGGAGCCAACCTGGAGGCCCGGAATGAGTACGGCGCAACCCCCCTGCATCTGGCGGCGTTCAATGAGAACCCGACGGTGGCGATGGGGTTGCTGGAGGCGGGAGCCAACCTGGAGGCCCGGACTAAGGACAGTGTAGCCCCCCTGCATCTGGCCGCGGCGTTCAATGAGAACCCAGCGGTGGTGACTGCCCTGCTGGAGGCGGGAGCCAACCTGGAGGCCCGGGATAAAGACGGTCGGACCCCTCTGCATGAGGCCACAGTCAATACGAACCCGGCAGTGGTGATGGTATTGCTGGACACCGGAGCTGACGCCAAGGCCAAGGCGGCGGACGGTCTGACTGCCTGGGACCTGATACAGCAGAACGAGAAGTTAAAGGACACGGAGGCCTATTGGCGGCTGCGCGATGAATGAGGGCTACTTGTTAGCCTGTCCGCAGGTCGGATGAGGAAGTGTAAGCCGATATCCATTTTTCACAGAATGCGCGTCTGGGATACAAAGTCCAGTCCTCTATTGATGAGGGTTGCTCCAAATTCGTGCTGTGGCCCATTGCCCCACCAGATCAGTTGGTGGGCCGGGTCGAGACCTTTGGACAAAAAATTGTTCCCCACTTCATCTCGTGATGGCTTCGGAGCGGCAATAGGTGAGAGGAGATGAGAGGAATGGGCAAGGCAACATCTTTTTGTGTAGTAGCTATGGGCGTCCTGTCCTGTGCAGTCACCCTCACCCTTGTCTCGCCTCCTGCTCAGGCTGAGGAATGCGGTAGGTTGTGTGTCCGGGGATTCTGGGAAACCGCCACGCTGGCAGATGTACAGGCCGAGCTTGCCAAAGGCGCTGACCCGCAGGCGCGGGGCGGTTATTTCGGCTGGACCCCCCTGCATTGGGCGGCAAGGTACAATAAGAACCCCGCGGTGGCGATGGGGTGGCTGGAGGCGGGAGCCAACCTGGAGGCCCGGGATGAGAACGGCGCAACTCCCCTGCATCAGGCGGCAGAGAACAATGAGAACCCGGCGGTAGGACAGACATTACTCGACGCAGGAGCCGACCCCAAGGCGAGGGATAAGCACGGCTGGACCCCCCTGCATCTGGCGGCGGGGCTCAATGAGAACCCGGCGGTAGGACAAGCCTTACTCGACGCGGGGGCCGACCCCAAGGCGAGGGATAAGCACGGCTGGACCCCCCTGCATCAGGCGGCAAGGTCCAATGAGAACCCAGCGGTGGCGATGAGCTTGCTGGAGGCAGGAGCCAACCTGGAGGCCCGGAATGAGTACGGCGCAACCCCACTGCATCTGGCAGCGGTCAATGAGAACCCGGCGGTGGGGATGAGCTTGCTGGAGGCGGGAGCCAACCTGGAGGCCCGGAATGAGGACGGCGCAACCCCCCTGCATCTGGTAGCGGACAATGAGAACCCGGCGGTAGTGCAGGCATTCCTCGCCGCGGGGGCCGACCCTAACGCCCGGAATGAAGACGGCGCAACCCCCCTGCATCTGCATCTGGTAGCGGACAATGAGAACCCGGCGGTAGTGCAGGCATTCCTCGCCGCGGAGGCCGACCCTAACGCACGGACTGAGGACGGAGTGACCCTCCTGGATCTGGCGGTAATGTACAATAGGAACCCAGCGGTAGTACAGACATTACTCGCCGCAGGAGCCGACCCTAACGCACGGACTGAGGACGGCTGGACCCCCCTGCATCTGGCGGCAAGGTACAATGAGAACCCGGCGGTAGGACAAGCCTTACTCGCCGCGGGGGCCGACCCCAAGGCGAGGGATAAGCGCGGCTGGACCCCCCTGCATCAGGCGGCAAGGTACAATGAGACGGTAGTGCAGGCATTCCTCGCCGCGGGGACCGACCCTAACGCACGGACTGAGGACGGAGTGACCCCCCTGCATCTGGCGGTAAGCGGCAATGAGAACCCGGCGGTAGTACAGGCATTACTCGCCGCGGGGGCCGACCCCAAGGCACGGTCTGAGGACGGTCAGACGGCCTGGGATATGATACAGAAAAACACGGAGTTAAAGGATACGAATGCCTATTGGCAGCTGAATGACCTACGCTATGAATGAGGACTGTTTGTTAGCCCGTCCGTAGGTCGGATGTTGAATGTTAATGCCTTTAGGTTACAGTGACCGAGGTCACAGCAAACCAACTGGAGAGTCCGCGATGCACCAGATAACTGCCCGCCTGCCAGGTCCATTAGTCGAAGCCCTGGACACGGCCGCCAAGGAATTGAACCGGAGCCGCGCGGACATTGTTCGCCAAGCAGTAGAACGCTATCTGGAGGATTTTGACGACCTCACTGTAGCCCTGGAGCGGCTTCGCAACCCCGCCGACCCGATATTGGACTGGGCTCAGGTCAGGCATGAGCTACTCGGTTCGGATTAAGCGGAGCGCGGCCAAGGAACTGGCTCGAATCCCTCACCACGACCGACAACGCGTTGTGAAGGCCATTGACCGTTTGGGAGAACGACCACTCGCTGGGAGACCACTACGGGGAGAGCTTCAGGGGCTTCGGCGAGTGCGGGTTGGTGACTATCGTATCGTATATGAGGTGATTGACGACTCGCTTGTCGTCCTCGTCGTGCGAGTCGCACACCGCCGAGAGGTCTACCGCCAGCGGTGACGATCCACGATATACTCCAGGATTGAGAGGGCTGTTTGTGACTGAATGACCTGCGCTATGAATAAGGCAACATCTTTTTGTGTAGTAGCTATGGGCGTCCTGTCCTGTGCAGTCACCCTCACCCTTGTCTCGCCTCCTGCTCAGGCTGGGGAATGCGGTAGGTGGTGTGACTCGGGATTCTGGAAAACCGCCACGCTGGCAGATGTACAGGCCGAGCTTGCCAAAGGCGCCGACCCGCAGGCTAGGGATAAGAACGGCTGGACCCCCCTGCATCGGGCGGCAGGGTACAATGAGAACCCGGCGGGAGTACAAGCCTTACTTGACGCAGGAGCCGACCTCAACGCACGGACTGAGGACGGCTGGACCCCCCTGCATCGGGCGGCAGGGCTCAATGAGAACCCGGCGGTAGTACAAGCCTTACTTGACGCAGGAGCCGACCTCAACGCACGGACTGAGGACGGCTGGACCCCCCTGCATCGGGCGGCAGGATCCAATGAGAACCCAGCGGTAGTACAAGCATTATTCAACGCGGGGGCCGACCCCAACGCACGGGATGAGGACGGAGATACCCCCCTGCATATGGCGGCATGGGCCAATAAGAACCCGGCGGTAGTACAGACATTACTCAACGCAGGAGCCGACCTCAACGCACGGACTGAGGACGGCTGGACCCCCCTGCATCTGGCGGCCTGGTACAATGAGAACTCGGCGGTAGTACAAGCCTTACTCGCCGCGGGGGCCGACCTTAACGCACGGAATAAGGACGGCTGGACCCCCCTGCATCTGGCGGCAAGGCTCAATGAGAACCCGGCGGTAGTACAGGCATTCCTCGACGCGGGGGCCGACCCCAAGGCACGGACTGAGGACGGTCAGACGGCCTGGGAGCTGATACAGAAAAACACGGAGTTAAAGGATACGAATGCCTATTGGCAGCTGAATGACCTGCGCTATGAATGAGGATGGTTTACTCCCCTATGGATCGCATTGAAAGCAAGATCAAAACACATTCACCGGCATTCCACGACAACGCGACCCATATGGCCGCGTTGGTGGATACCCTCAAAAAAGAGATGGCGACCGCCCGGCTGGGCGGGCCGGAAGCGTCGCGCGAGCGACATACAGCCCGAGGGAAACTGCTGGCGCGCGAACGGATTGAGGCCCTGCTTGACCCGAATACGCCGTTTCTGGAACTCTCTGCCCTGGCCGCTCACGGTATGTATGACAATCCGCCCTCGGCCGGCATTGTCACCGGCATTGGGCTGATTCAGGGCCGTGAGACCGTCATTGTTTCCAACGATGCAACGGTCAAAGGTGGCACCTATTATCCCATGACCGTCAAAAAGCACTTGCGCGCTCAGGAAATCGCTCAGGAGAACCGCTTGCCGTGTGTGTATCTGGTGGATTCCGGTGGCGCGAACCTGCCCTTCCAGGCCGATATTTTTCCGGACCGCGAACACTTTGGGCGTATTTTCTACAACGAAGCGCGCATGTCAGCCCTGGGCATCCCGCAGATCGCCGTGGTGATGGGGTCCTGCACGGCCGGGGGAGCGTATGTGCCGGCCATGGCAGATGAGAATGTTATTGTCAAAGGTCAGGGCACCATTTTTCTGGGCGGCCCACCACTGGTGAAAGCGGCCACGGGTGAAGAAGTGACCGCAGAAGAACTCGGCGGCGGAGATGTGCATACGCGGGTGTCGGGCGTATCGGACCACCTGGCTGAGGATGATGCCCATGCGCTGGAAATCACCCGCTCTATTTTTGAGAATCTCCCGCGACCCCAGAAATTCCCGCTTGAGCGGGAAACGCCGGAAGACCCAGCCTATGATCCGGCTGAGCTGTACGGGGTGATCCCGCACGATACCCGGGTCCCCTACGATGTGCACGAAGTCATCGCTCGCCTCGTCGACGGGAGCCGTTTGCACGAGTTTAAGCCGCGCTATAGCCCGACGGTAGTCACGGGATTTGCCCGGCTGCACGGCTATATGGTCGGCATTGTGGCAAACAACGGCGTCCTGTTCTCCGAGTCGGCCCTCAAAGCCACCCACTTTATTGAGCTGTGCAGTCAGCGGAAAATTCCGCTCCTGTTTCTCCAAAACATCACCGGCTTTATGGTCGGCAAGCAGTATGAACAAGGCGGCATTGCCAAGGATGGGGCGAAAATGGTCCACGCCGTAGCCAACGCCCAGGTGCCCAAGTTCAGCGTGCTCATTGGCGCGTCTCATGGCGCGGGCAATTACGGCATGTGTGGTCGGGCGTATTCTCCACGTTTACTTTTCATGTGGCCGAATTCGCGGATTTCGGTCATGGGTGGAGAGCAGGCCGCGGCTGTCCTGCTGACCGTCAAGTTGCAGCAACTGGCGGCCAAAGGCGAGACGATGAGCGCGAAGGAACAGCAGGCCTTCAGCGCGCCCACGCTGGCGAAATATGAGGCAGAGGGCAGCCCCTACTACTCTACGGCGCGGCTGTGGGATGACGGCCTCCTTGACCCCAAAGAGACCCGGGACGTCCTTGGGCTCAGCATAGCCATGTCACTCAACGCGCCTATTCCCGATCATCAGGTCGGGGTCTTTCGCATGTAGCCCTGAGAGCGCCCCCGCTTATCCAGACTGTCCAGACTCGCTATAGTGTCTCCCGGCTATCCTTTGCGCTCACGCAATCTGCAATAAGGAGCGGTATATCGGTATGAGCTCGCGATCAGCACAAGGTATCGAGGACTACGTTCGCAGCATTCTCCAACACATGGGAGAAGACCCGGACCGGGAAGGCTTGCTCAAGACTCCGCATCGGGTGGCCCGCGCGTTTGAATATCTCACCAAAGGCTATCAACAGGACCCGAAAGAAGTCATTAACGGAGCCGTTTTTACCGAAGAAGACTACTCCGAAATGATTGTCGTCAAAGACATCGATTTCTTCTCGATGTGCGAGCACCATATCCTGCCCTTTTTTGGCCGCGCCAACGTGGCCTATATTCCAGACAAACATATTGTGGGGATCAGCAAAATTGCCCGACTGGTTGATGTGTACGCCCGGCGCTTGCAGGTCCAGGAACGACTCACAACCCAAGTGGCCAATACCCTTATGGAAGAGCTGAAACCGCTCGGCGTTGGCGTCATCATCACCGCCGAACACCTGTGCATGCGGATGCGGGGAGTGGAAAAGCAGAACTCGATCGTCACGACCAGCGCCACCCTGGGGGCCTTTCGGACCCATCAGGAGACGCGGGAAGAATTTATTACCCTCGTCAATGGGCGTCAGCGTTGAGGCAGGTAGTCTTGGGCGAAGACCCCAATGGCGTTGTCGAGATTCAGTAAGGCGACCTGGTAGGTATAGGTCTGATCGATCAACTGCGTGCGAACCTGGTTGAGGGCATTCAGCGACGTATTGATGTCCAAGCTGGTCGAGAGTCCGACCCGGTATTGTTTTGACGTCATCTCATAATTCTCGCGGGCAAGCGCCACCTCTTTGTGCAAAGTCTCCAGGGTCGCGTGTAAGGTCTCAACGCTCAACAGCGCCTCCCGGACCTCAACCCGAATCTGTTTCTCCAGCTCAGTCACGCGCAGTTTCGTCTGAGAGAGGGTCTCGTTGGCCTCAAGCAGGTCAAGTTCCCGGTTCCCGCCGTCAAAGAGCGGCCAGCGCAGATTCACAAACAAGGTCCAGAATTCGTCCCGGTTGGCAAAGGTTTCCGGATCGAGCCGGGGATAGGAGAATTGGGCGTTGACCTGTGGGAAGTAGCGGGTCAGGACCATATTTTTACGCTCGTGGGCAACACGGACGGCCAGATTCTGAGCGCGCAGATCCTGGCGGTGGGCATACGCCTGGTCAAGCAGGCTGGCATATTCGCTCTCGACGGGCTGTGGTGGAGTGGGTTCCACAACGCCCACCATTTCCGCCAGTCCCACTGTTCGGGCCAGAACCGTCCGAGCGAGTTTCAGACGGTTCCGATCAACGACCAGAGCCCGGCCGGCCTGCTCGACGGCAACCTCGGCGCGCAATATGTCGGTCTTGGTGACCTCACCGACTCGAAAGCGGACATGCGCCCGTTTCAGTTCTTCTTGGGCGAGATTCAGGGTATCTTGCGCGACTTTGACCTGGGCCTCAAACCGCAATACTTCGTAGTAGGCTTGGGCAACGCCGAACAACACGCCACGAATCGTGAACTCGTAGCGCTCTTCTTCCTCGCGCACCGCGTCTTTGCCGAGTCGCCAGGACGGGAAAAAAGAGGGTTCAATAAGCGGCTGGGTAACTTGAAACGTGGTCAGCCAGTTATTCCGGGGGCGAATGACCGAGGAGCCACCAAAAAGACTCCGCGCTTCAGGCGGGGCATTAAAAGCGATCTCATCCTTATTGCGGGAATAGGCGCCGCCGATTTCCCCGCGGGGTGTCATCAGAGCCACCGCCCGCCAGGGCAAGAGTTTCGCTTTTGCCAACTCGCGCGCCGCTATGGCGACCTGTTCCTCGTTGACGACAGCAAGCTGATAGGCCTCTTCCAAGGCGAGCACCCGGCTCGGACTCTCGGCAAGAGGATAGATAGTCACACTCGCCCGTGTTGTGGTTTGCTCCGCTTCCGTCTCCTCCGGCGGGAGGGTCTTGGCAGCGGTGTGCGTAGCCGCCTCCGGTAGCTGTCCTTTCGGCTCTATGAACGGTGGGGCCGCGGGAGCCGCAGGACTCTCAGCTTCGACGCGAGCGACCGCCTCTTCGGGTGCAGTTGTCGCCTCAGCCCGAGGGGTTTCTTCTGCGGGAGGGCCGATTGAAATCTGCAAACGTGGCGGATCAGATAAGAGCGTCACCTGACACTCCCGTGAGGAAACAAGGTCCAGAACGACCCGGACCGTATCGGCTCGAAACTGGGCCGCCCGGACCTGAAGAATCGTTGCCGAGTCGACCGCCACATAACGCTGAGCCTGCCGGTCGAGTATAGCCGGAGTCAGGTCCACATAGCAGCGGTCCTTGAGGTTACGCTTGGCATCTCCGGGCAGCGCCGCCTGGGAGAACGACACGGACTCTGACAGGGTAATGAGAACGCGGTCCGTATCGGCTGCTATTGACCGAACAGGACCGGCCTTGTCTGCTGTCGACCGGGCCGGAGCTGAAGAAGCGACGGCTGCCGGCGCGAGCAGAAGCAGACACACGCCAACCCAGCCTCCTGTCCACCACAAAGAGGCGTATCTGAAAAAAGCATACGGCTGGAAAGCGTACTTCATTGAGTCAAATCATGAGCGGGACATTGCACGCGCTGGAGCGCTGAGCTGTATAGATTAAGGCTGTATCAGCGACTATCCGAAATGCCTGTACGGCGCAACGGGCTGGGCTTACCATTCCAGCCGCGGGGCGGCCGAAGAACCCGCATCCTGGCCTTCCCCCTGCAGCAGATACAGACCGCTGGGGGCCAATTGAAGCGCGGTCTCATCGATCTCCTGCCGGTTGAAAAGACCTGATTGGGGAACGGTCCCTTCGGGCGTCTGCTGCCCGAGAAGACTGGACTGGGCTGTGACCTCTTCGGGCGTCTGCTGCCCGAGAAGACTGAGTTGAGACCTTGGCCCCTCGGGCGTCTGCTGATCGAAAATACTGATGGCTTGCGCAGGTTGGGTCCCGGACGAAAACGGGGTACGCAGGTCCAGGTATTCGAGCGCTTCAGAAGCCTGAAGTTCAGCAGTGGGTTCCTGCCGAGCGACCTGGTGTGCCGGCGGTTCGGGAGCAGACTCCTGTCGAATCGCCGGAGTTGGCGGTTCCGCGGGCACGAAGCCGGCGCCAGCCATAGTGTCCTGGCGCGTCGAACGGCCAACAATAATCTGCAACCGGTCCGGGCTCACCGCCTGCTTGACCTGGCAGGGCTGGGCGGTAAGGAGATCAAGAACGACGCGGACCGTCTGGGGCTGAAACTGAGCCACCCGAACCTGCTGGACGTGCTGCGAGTCCCCAGCATACACACGTTGGACCTGTTGCCCCAACACACCGGACACATCAACGTAGCAGCGGTCGGTACGCCCATGCAGCGGGTCCTTTGGCAGCGCCGCCTGAGTATACACCGAAGCGGCTGACAGATGGACCGTGACCTGTTCGGCCGTGACCTCTATAGACTGAACGGCTACCCTGCCCTCGCTGTTCGCCCCAGCGCTCCGGACCTCCCACAGGACCACGGGCAGGGCTATGCACAGCAACAATGCCAGTCTGGAAGGCTGCATGATGGCGGATTCCGGGACGCAAGGCGGTCTGAAGAGTTTCTACCCATACGGCCCTGCCATAAAAAAGGGGAGGAGATCGGTAAGCCGGATTCTGTGCCCTTCCCTAATAAGAAAAGGTAACGGTCATTCCTCTAGGCGTATCGTTGCCGATACGCTCAAGCGATCGAACCCAGAGTGAGAGTGAGGCGACTCTTGCCCATACAGGCTCCTCTTATTTGATCTTGCTCCGGGTAGGGTTTACCCAGCGTCCTTGATCTCTCAAGGAATTGGTGAGCTCTTACCTCACCTTTTCACCCTTACCAGCGGCTGAGAGAGATAGAGAATGGAGACAGAGAGAAACCCATTTCCTCCCTATCTCTATCTCTTTTCTCTGTCTGTGTTGCTGGCGGTCTCTTTTCTGTGGCACTTTCCCTAGCCTTACGGCAGGCTGTTATTAGCAGCCACCCTGCCCCACGGAGTCCGGACTTTCCTCGCTCCTGCTGTACAGGACCGCGACCGTTTAATCTCCTCCCACATTCTGTCAGGTGTCGCCCGCCCCGTCTGCCTCAACCTGTATGTACACAATCCGTCCACAATAGGGATGCGGGCAATGAAAGATCTCACTGCTGCCCTGCATCTGACTACTCTGAATCTGATTACACATATGGGGCGGAATACGCATATAGCAACCCTGGCAGGTTCCGTCGCGGACTTCCACAACCGCCAGGGCTCCACGATTACCGAAGATGCGCTCATACCGCGCACATAAACTCGCGTCCAAGTCCGCCACGAGTTGTTCCCGTTGCCGGCGGTCGGCCCGCGTCTCCTCTTCCAAGGTCGCGATTTGTATTTCTGCCTGGGCCGTCTCCTCAGCGAGCTGCGCCTGGAGCTCTTCGAGACGCGTTTGGATGTCGGCGAGTTGTTGCTGCTCTTCTTCGAGTTGCTGCATCACACTCAGGATACTTTCTTCGATCTGGCCATTCGCCTCTTTCATCAACTCGATTTCACGCTGGAGGGCGAGCTTTTCGCGCTCATTCCGAACACGGTTCTCCCGGACCCGTTTCTCTTTGATTTTCTCTTCTGCCAGCTTGAGCTGCCCATCTGTCTCGCGCTGTTGGCTTTCCAGTTCGCTGATACGCTGTTGCCGCTCTTCGGCCTCCCGCTGCCGCAATTCCTGCTCAGACCTGATAGTGGCAATCTGCTGATGGAGAGCTTCCAGTTGTTGCTCTTTCCGCTGAAGGCGCTGATCAATCTCTTGCAGGCTGACCAGCTGGGCGATCTGCGTGGTCAATGCTGACCTCCTTTCACATCTGGCTTTCGTGGAGAGGCCCCCCCTCCGTCTTGTATGGGCCCACCAGGACTCGAACCTGGGACCAACCGGTTATGAGCCGGTCGCTCTAACCAACTGAGCTATGGGCCCACCTCTCCGCCTCAGCGGCCCCTTGTATACCATGCTCCGCGCCGTTTTCCTACGACCTCCCCAAGGCGCGCAAGGCTTCGAGCCGCTGGCGTACTCCCGCATCATCTCCGCGCAGCTCCGCCTCCCGAATTTCTCGCTGAAGCCGGACTCGCCTGGACTTGTGTTGCACCTGCTGGATTTTCTCAATGCAGTCCCACATCAGTTGCTCCTGCGTCGCCGCGCGCTCTTCAGATTCTTCTTCGCTGAGCATTTTTGAGATAAAGTCAGCGACTCTTTTTGGTAAACGATCGAGAAACGCGCCAATGTCAATGCTGGTGTGGTCGGCCCGCTGCCAGGCTTGCGCGATATCCGCGGCAACCTCCCCCCACTCTTGAAAGGCGGGAATCAGCTTGCGCTCGCAGACATGCGTCACCACCTGCCGGTCCACGAGCATGAGCTGGATTAACTCCAATTCAGCCGAAGAGGGCGGGCTACCCGGCCTGGACCCCTGCGGGTCGGGAGCAGGAGCCGCGCGCTGGGGAGCCCGGTTCGGCCGCAGCCGGCGGAGTTCTTCTTCGCTGACGCCAAAACGCTGCGCCACCTGCGTCAGCAGCGCTCCCCGGGCCAGGGTGTCGGTCATGGGCGACAAGACCGCGACGGCGGCTTTCGCCGCTTGGGCGCGCTGAAAGGCCGAGGCCTCAGGGGGCGGGGCGTGTTGTGTAAAATAGAACTCCTCTAAGGGCGAGGCCGTGTCGAGCACTTCTTCGAGCCCCTCCCGCCCCTGCGCTTGTCCGAACGAGTCAGGGTCCTCGCCTTGGGGCAAGAAAACCCCGCGCCCGGTCAGTCCGGCTTCAACGCACAGCGGAAATGCCCGGGTCGCCGCCCGACGCCCGGCGTCATCACCATCAAAGAAAATATAGATATCCGTCGAGAAGCGTTTGAGCAGGCGTAATTGTTCCAGGGTCAGGGCGGTCCCGAGAATGGCGACGGTCTCGCGAAAGCCACGTTGCACGAGCGCAATGAGGTCGGTATAGCCTTCAACCACGAGCACCCGGCCGGTCTCGCGAATCGTCTCTTTGGCCTGGAAGAGGCCGTACAGCAGCGACCCTTTCTTATACAGGGCCGACTCGGGCGAGTTGAGATATTTGGGCTGCGGGCGCTCTCTGCTCGCGTCTCGCTGCGGGTCAGGAAGCAGGCGCCCACCAAATCCGACTGGCCGCCCGGTCACATCGGTAATGGGAAATATGAGGCGGTGGCGGAATTTGTCGTACCACTGCTGAGCGCCCGGTCTGCTCCGTTCGTTCCGTCCGGCGCGTTCGCCAAGAAGCCCCAGCGCCGCGGCCTTGTCCAGGGGCGCGCGCCGGTTGGCAAGAAAACGAACAAGACCATTCCAGCCGCCGGGCGCGTAGCCAAGCTGGAAGCCCTCAGCGACTTCCTGGGGGATGCCCCGCTCGTCCAGATAGCGGCGTGCCGCGGCTCCGATTTGCTCATCAAGCAGACAGTGGCGGAAGTAGGTTTTGGCCAGACTCGTCAGCCGGTAGAGGCGGTCCCGCTCGCGCGCCTGCGGGTCGTCAGGCGTCTGTGGCAGCGGTACGCCGGCTTTTGCGGCAAGCCGGCGTACCGCTTCTGGAAAGGAAATGCCTTCAAGACGGCATAAAAAAGTAAACGCATTTCCCCCTTCCCCACAGCCAAAACAGTGAAAAAAGCCGCGCTCGTCGTTGACACTGAACGAGGGGGTCTTTTCCTCGTGGAACGGACACAAACCAGTGTAATTCTTCCCCGCTTGACGCAGAGACACATAGACGGAAATCACCTCGACGATACTGACTCGGGAGCGAATCTCAGTCAGCGTCTCTTCGGGGATTTTATGTGCCATAGCGTTCCAGGGCATCGCTGAGGACAACAGAGGAAGGCGCTGAAAAAGAAAACACCCACCTTATTCAAGTGGGTGTTTCTCAGTCATTCGTCTCTCAAGCAATGCGACATCTCATCTTAATACATGGATCGACTTGCTCGGCGCAACGCACGTTTTCGTGCAGCAATGGCTTTCCGCTTGCGACGGACACTCGGTTTCTCGTAGTGTTCGCGCTTTTTCAGCTCTTGCAGAATACCCGCCTTTTCACACTGCTTCTTAAAACGGCGGATAGCGCTTTCTATGGGCTCATTCTCTTTGACTCGTACACCTGCCATACGGCTGACTCACCCCCTCCCGACTGGGGATCCCTTCTGGATTGCTCCTTCGCCCAGCTTAGGGATTTCCCCCAGAAAGTCAAGAGATTGAGGGACTTACGGCCTTGACAGGCAAACCGCCCCTACGCTAAGGAAGGCCCCACAGCTGCATTCAAGGAGGTTGGTTTCATGGAATTCAAAGAGGTCATTGGCCGGCGTCGCTCTATTCGCTACTTCCTCCCCTACCGCCCGGTTGAGCGGGAAAAAATTCAAACCATTATGGAGGCGACGCGGCTCTCGTCCTGTGCGGTCAATGCTTCATTTCTCCGAGCTATCGTTGTGGAACGCGATAAACTCGCCCCTGAAGACCTGGAAGCGCTCAAGGTCCCCACAACAACACTCCAACTCGATATGGCTCCGGTGCATATTTATTTTTACGGCAATCTCAACGCGATTCAGGAAAGCCACGGACAGACCCTCAAGGAACTCTTCGATGTCGGCGCTCTCAATCCCACCCACGGTTGGAGCCATAAATTCATTGAGGAGACTGTGTGGGCGCAAATTTTAGATCCGATTTCAAAGGACCCCACCATTAATCCCATTGCGGTTTCCATGGATAGCGGCGTGGCAATGAATCAAGCGCTGCTGACTGCGTTTGACGAAGGACTGGGCGCCCTGCTGACCGCATTTAACGCAGAAAAGGCCAAAGCAATATTCAAGGTGCCAGACCATTTCATGCCGCTCTACGCCATGCTTATCGGCTATCCGGCCGAATCCTGGGAGGCCGGAGGACAGCGCCCGCGCCCTGCGCTGGAAAGCCTGTATTTTGAGGGGGAATATGGCGTGCCCATGCAGCGTGACCCGGCCGTCGTCGAGCAGCTCAAACAGGATAAAATGATACAGGAGCCGGCGCCGCTCCCGTGGCGTAAGGATGAGGTCCGGGCGCTCTCGCGTATGTTTGGCCTGCCTGAGTGAGGTGTGGTATCCAGGCCGGCCCGGGCCGGCCTGGAACTTCCCAGAAAGAGGTATTGTACGCAAACTCCACGTCTTGCTCTCCCCGCCCATATTCGCCAGCAGCTCAACCGCATCCAACCCTTTTCCATTATGGCGCAGGCCTGCGCCGTCGGTATTATCACCGGCTGTGGCGCGATTCTGTACGACGCGCTGATTCATCTGGTCCAGAGGGTTGCCCTGAGTTCAGACGGCCCTCCGCTTCACGCGCTTCCCGAGTTGCCCTGGTATCGCATTCTTCTTGTGCCAACACTCGGCGGCTTGGCGGTCGGGCTGGTCGCTTTTTTTCGTTCGCGGGACGCGCAAGGACACGGCGTCCCGGAGGTCATGGAGTCAGTCGCCTTGGGGAATGGCAAGTTTCGCTGGCAGACGGCCCTGGCCAAATCTGTTTCTTCTGCCCTCACTATTGGGTCTGGCGGCTCGGTCGGACGCGAGGGGCCTATCGTCCATGTCGGCGCCTCGCTCGGTTCGGTGCTGGGCCAATTGCTCAAAGTGCCGCCCGATCGCCTGCCAACCCTGGCGGGCTGCGGTGTAGCCGGCGGCTTTGCCGCAATTTTTAATGCGCCTATTGCCGGCGCCTTTTTTGCCCTTGAAGTTGTCATCGGCAATTTCGCCATGCCGGCCTTTGGCCCGGTGATATTGTCCTCTGTCCTCGCTACGGTTGTGAGCCGGGCCTATTTTGGCGATCATCCCGCGTTTGTCGTGCCCGCCTATACGCTGCTGCATACCTGGGAGCTGCCCTTCTACCTCGGACTCGGCATTGTCTGTGGCCTCGGCGGACTGGCCTTTATGTTCATTCTGGATCGTCTGGAAAAAGGAGCTGAAAAGATCACGCTGCCCCATACGCTCAAGCCGGCCCTGGGCGGATTCCTGGTCGGCTGTCTGATTCTTGTGGCACCGCATGTCTACGGCGCGGGCCACGGCACTATGGACATCATTCTGCGGGGCGGCCTGGACTGGTCATATTTACTGTTGCTTTTTCCCCTCAAAATAGGAGCGACCAGCCTGACCCTGGCGTCAGGAGGCTCAGGCGGGCTTTTTTTCCCGGCTCTCTACCTTGGTGCCGTATTAGGCAGCCTGTGTGGAATGGGCGTCGGCGCAGTCTTTCCCGAGATTGCCGGTCCGAGCGGCGGTTATGCGCTGGTCGGCATGGCCGCCTTCCTGGCGAGTGTGGTCCACTGCCCGATCACCGCCTTTTTGCTGCTCTTCGAGATTACTACAGACTATCATATTATCCTGCCGCTTATGGTCAGTTGTACGGTGAGCACGCTCGTTGCCAAACTCTTTCGGGCAGAGTCGATTTATACCTTACAGCTCTTACGGCGCGGCATTGACATCAGGCGACGCGAACAAACTCTGATGCAGGGCTTCACGGTGGGACAGGTCATGCGCCCAGAGCCCCCAACCTTCCGGGAAGGAGCCCCTTTTCCCGAGGTCATGGACCATTTCCTGGCCAGTGCGCTGCCGCTGAGCTTTGTGGTTGACGCAAACCGTCACCTCCTCGGGATCATCTCCATTCACGACGTGAAGGCAACTCTCCAGGACGACAGTCTGGCGCCGCTGGTTGTGGCGGTTGACCTGGCCCGGCCGCCGGACACGGTCACCAGCGCCCAAGAGACGCTGGCCCGCTGTCTCGAAAAATTCAGCCGGAGCGAGCAAGAGTACCTCCCCGTTCTTTCGGTTGATCAGAAACTGGAAGGGGTTGTCTCGCGGCACGATGTGCTGGAGCTCTATAATCGAGAGATATTACGCAGCGAATACCTCGGCGTCAGTCTCCGGTCCGAAGCGCTCACCGAGACGGTCCACCAGCAGGTCCATTTGCCGCATGAATATATCGTTGAAATCGTGCCCGTTCCTCCGCCGCTCATTGGGAGAACCTTGGGCGAGTCTCAGTTGCGCAGTCGATTTAATGTGACGGCTGTCGCCGTCCGGCGCGGAGGTTTCCACAGCCCGGACGAACTCCCTGACCCCGACATCCCCTTGCGCCAGGAGGACTCGCTTGTCCTCGTTGGTCGGACAGAACATCTGCGTCAATTAACCGCTCTGACAGAGGCGGCGACTCAGACACGAGGAGCATAGGCTGGCTCTGAGGTCACAGCATGTGTACAAACACCCCATCCCCCATCCGTTCCTTCAGATAGCGGCACTATGTATAAAGCCTGGCGCACCTCCCTGACAGCCCTTCTCCAAACCGGTCGCGAGGGGCTCACCATTGCCCTGGCCTGCGGTGTCGGTCTGCTGGTTGGCGTGGCGGCCATTGCCTTTCACGAGCTGCTCCACTGGGTACAACGGCTCGCCCTGGGCGGCGATTCGCCCCTCTCGGCTCTCCCTGCCCTGCCGTGGTATTGGAAAGTCGGGCTGCCGGCCCTTGGGGGAGCCCTGGTTGCGCCGATCGTCTATAAGTGGGCGGTTGAGGCCAGAGGCCACGGCGTCCCTGAAGTGATGGAAGCGGTAGCGCTGCGTGGCGGGATTATGCGCGCCCGGGTGGCTTTTGCCAAAGCGCTTGCCTCCGCGGTGACCATTGGGACGGGCGGCTCGACCGGCCGAGAAGGCCCGGTTATCCAAATCGGGTCGGCCCTAGGCTCGACGTGCGGACAACTCCTTGGTCTTACCCCTGAACGCATCCGAACCCTTGTCGGCTGTGGGGCCGCGGGCGGAATTGCCGCCACTTTTAATGCGCCTATTGCCGGCGCATTTTTCGCACTCGAAGTGATTCTGGGAAATTTCTCCATTCCGACGTTCGCGCCGATCGTGCTCTCCTCGGTGTTGGCTACCGCGGTATCTCGGGCCTATCTGGGGGATGCGCCCGCATTTGGCGTCCCGGAGTATACCTTGGTGCACTATGGGGAGGTCCCGCTGTATGCCGTGCTCGGCATGCTGATGGGCCTGGTTGCTGTCGTGTTTATCTGGGCGCTGTATAAAAGCGAAGATTTGTTTGAGCGCAGCCCCCTGCCTCCCCTCTCCAGAACAATCGTTGGTGGTCTGTGTGTGGGAGGACTGCTGCTTATCGCACCGGAGGTCTACGGGACGGGCTTTGAAGCCATGTCGCGCCTCCTGCACGAGACAACCGCCTGGCAGATGCTGATTTTCCTCTTTTTGGTCAAGCTCCTCGCCACCTGCACAACCTTGGGGTCCGGCGCTTCAGGCGGGATTTTCTCGCCGTCGCTCTTTCTTGGGGTGGTTGCCGGAGGACTCTTCGGGCAACTCGTCCACTTCGTCTTTCCACACACAACCGCCACGCCGGCAGCCTATGCCATGATTGGTATGGGCGCGGTTGTTGCCGGGACGACCCACGCGCCAGTGACCGCCATTCTCATGCTGTTTGAGTTGACCGATGGGTACCAGATTATTCTTCCGGTTATGATTGCCTGTACCCTGAGCACAGTGACGGCGCGCTATCTCCAGCCTCATTCGATTTATACACGCAAACTCGCCCGCCGTGGCGTTTCGCTCTCAATGGGCCGAGAAGAGACCGTGATGCGTTCCTTTCACGTCGCGGATGTCATGCACCGTCCGGCCCCGACGCTGCCGGACGATACGGCATTTCAACAGGTCGTGAGCCGCGTCCTCGGCTCACCCGACCCGTACTATTATACCGTCAGCCCCGGCGACCAACTCACCGGAGTGATTTCGTTGCACGACATTAAAACCTTCCTCAGCGAAGGGGGGCTTGATGGTCTCGTCGTTGCGCGCGACATGGCGCGTCCGGTCCACACCGTAGCCCATATGCACGAGCCCCTGGCAGAGTGCTTGCGCAAATTCAGAGAGACCCAGCTCGATTGTTTGCCGGTCACAGAGGACGCGACCAGTACTCAGGTGATTGGCGTTGTCACCCAGACCGACCTGCTTGAGGTCTACGATCGGGAGGTTCTGCGCAAAGAATTCCTCGGGACGCTGCCGGACCCGACCGCGCAAGACGAAGGAACGTTGGCGATGCCGTCCCAATATACGATCCTGGCCCTGCCGGTCCCGGCTCCTTTTCGGGGGAAAACCCTACAGGAATTGAACCTGCGTGTCCGCTATGGCGTCACCGTGCTGGCCATCCGCAACACGACTGCGTCCGGCTATGAAGACCGGCTCCCCCAACCGGACCAGCCGCTCCGGGAAGACGAGACACTCATCCTGGCCGGTCCGAGAGAGGACATGACCCGGCTTCAGCAGGAAGCGCAGGCGGCCCCACTCTCCCGAGAGTAGCCCGCAGTCAGGGGACGCCAGACAGCGGCGCGGCGAGTTGCTCCGCAAACAGGCCCGGATCAGCCACAGGCAAAGAGCAGACGTGCTGTTCACACACATAGGCCGTCACTTTGCCTTTGATTGCCCGCTTTGCTTCAAGCCACGGAACAACCCGCTGGTGTGTGGCGAGTTCGTCTCCCTGCGTCACAATAGTAATGACGCGGTTGGGCAGAAAATGCCGGCGCAGTTGCTCCAGGAAAGGCTCAACCGTGTCGTCTGTTGACGCTTTGATGATCGCAATTTCTTTTGGCCGACCCAGGGAAAAATCGAGAGCGCTGAGCAGACGCGGCATACTTGTTGGGCGCTGGTTCAGCTCTGAGGCAAACGCCCTGAAACAGCGTTGCGCGCGCTGGCGATAGTCGGCCTTCAGGGTCCATTCCGCAAGCCGCAGGAGGTTGTGCGCGGCCACCGCATTGCCAGACGGTTCAGCCCCGTCGTAGGCCGGCTTTTCACGGGCAAGGAGTTGCTCTGCGTCATCTGCGGTCAGGAAGTAGCCGCCGTTTTCGTTATCCCAGAAGTGGGCGTCCTGCAGCGCTTGCAGGGCAATGCCTTCTTGCAGCCAGCGCAGTTCAAATGTGACCTCGTACAGGTCGAGCAGGCCGGCAATGAGACAGGCATAATCATTGAGGTAGGCGTCTCCGTCTATCAGGGTTCCCAGCGCACTGCGGCGCAGCCGCCCATCCCGTTTCATCCGCGTCAGAAGAAACGTCGCAGCGCGTGTCGCTCGCGTGGCATAGTCGGGAACGTTCAGGATATGCGCCCCTTTGGCAAAAGCCGAAATGGCGAGGCCGTTCCACGCCACAAGCACCTTGGTGTCCGTATGCAGCGCACGCCGTTGCTGTCTCGCTCGGTGGAGCAGCGCTCGGGCCTCCTGGCGTTCACGTTGCGCCTGTTCCAGGCTGAGACCGAGTTCTTTTGCCACCGTCTCAAGCGGACGCGCAATATGCAGAATATTCGTACCCTCGAAATTCCCCTGGAGCGTCACGCCATAATGGGCCTGGACCAGCCGGAGCTGGCTTTGACTCAAAAGCTGTTCGAGTTCGGGCAGCGTCCAGGTAAAGAAGGTTCCCTCTTCACCCCCGCTATCGGCATCTGTCGCCGAGTAAAACCCTCCATCTGGGGCGCTCATCTCGCGGTCGAGATACTCCAGGACTTCCCGGGCGATACGGGCGAAGTCTTCCCGCCCGGTGATCTGATACCCTTCCAGATAGGCGACTGCGAGCAGGGCGTTGTCGTACAGCATTTTCTCAAAATGCGGCACGCGCCATTTTTGGTCCGTTGCATACCGGTGAAATCCTCCGCCGACCTGGTCGTATATCCCACCGGTCGCCATAGCCTCCAGGGTCTTCACCACCATATCCTGAACCTTGGGGTCATTGGTCCGGCGACTATAGCGCAGGAGGAATTCCAGGGTGACACTCCGCGGAAATTTCGGTGCCTGTCCAAAGCCCCCGTACCGCGGGTCAAAACGTGCGGTGAACTGTTCGGTTGCCTGCGTCAAAACGGTCTGGTCTGGAGGCTGGGCTGACGCCTCCGGGACAACGGCAGCCTGGATGCTCCGGGTCAGCTTCTTGGCCACCGTGGCCACCTGATTCGGCTCTTGGTGATAGACCGCTTGCAACCGGGTCAACAGGGTAAGCAGCCCGGTCTGCTGCCCACGCATACCATCGCGCGGCGGGAAATAAGTGCCGCCATAAAAGGGACTGCGATCAGGGGTCAGCCACACGCTCATGGGCCAGCCGCCCCGTCCGGTCAACATTTGGACGGCTGTCATATAAATGCCATCTACGTCCGGGCGTTGCTCGCGGTCAACTTTGATCGCGATATAATGGCGGTTCAGGTATTCGGCAATCGCGCTATCCTCAAAAGACTCTCGCTCCATCACATGACACCAGTGGCAGGTCGAATAACCGATGGACAGGAAGACGGGTTTGTTCTCTTTTTTTGCGCGGGCAAAGGCTTCCTCGCCCCACGGATACCAATTGACCGGATTGTGGGCGTGCTGGAGAAGATAGGGACTCGGTTCGAGGATCAGGCGGTTCGTATACTGCGGACGCCCATCTTCAAAGAGATGCCGGGTGCGGGGCGTATAGCCGTCTCCTTGCGCGCGGAGTGCCCGGTCAAGCTGTTGCTGCACCGCCGCGGGAAACGGCGCCAGGCCGGGCATTGCTTTGGGAGCGGTTTCTGCCAGGGCATGGGTCAAGAGGAGAAGGCTCGCGCCGATGAACCCGTATATGATCCGCATGGAAATCCTCGCTCCGGCCTCGCTCTCGATCATGCGTTTCGATGGGTTTAGAAATAGCCTTTTTTGGGTTATTTTGGGGCTTTGGGGGATTTCTTAGGCGGGCTAATACTTTTGCACGGTTTTTGCTCTTCTTTCGCCGTATTTGGGCGGGTCTGAGCGGGTTATTTTGTTGACGGTCCTACCCCCCCCCCCCTATGCGGGCGAAAATGAGTAAAAACAGGTACTTAGCTTTTTATATGACACTTTTATGACACATAGGGGCCAGTAGGGGCTGTTGTGTGGGTTGGGCGTCATGTTTGCCTTGTACCGCATCTTGCTGGGAATGCAAAGAGGCTGCTTGATTGAAATACAAGACCTCTTGCCGTTTCTTGGCCGGCGGGTTTGTGCCGGATACTTCCATGCCGGCGGCCCGCTTCCACTCTACGCACTCCCAACCGGCCGCATCCAGGGCCGGGTAGTCACCGGCATAGCCGGCGACGCAGATTTGATTCCTATTTTAACCATTAGTTAAGCTAATGATTTTTCAATTTCTCAAAAATTCTCATTCTTTTTGCAAATTCACATTCCTGGGGTCGTTTGGATTGACGGTGACGCAATATCGCAATATACGGATGAGGAGAAATTGTTGATTTGTGTTGCGGTCAAGCGACAGCAGTAGAGCTGTCGGGTTACGCTGCGCTAATCCGACCTGCGGGGCTCAACAGAGAGAGTTATGGAGAAGCGCTACCAAGTCTTTGTCAGTTCAACCTACACAGACCTTCTTAAAGCACGCCAGGAAGTTATGCAGGCATTGTTGGAGTTGGACTGTATTCCGGCTGGCATGGAGTTGTTCCCCGCTGCGGACGACGATCAATGGACGTTAATCAAGCGAGTGATAGACGATTGCGATTATTACATTGTGATTATCGCCGGTCGTTACGGTTCACTTGGACCTGAAGAAAAAAGTTTTACCCAGTTAGAGTACGAATACGCGATTTCCCGGAAGAAGCCAGTCATCGCATTTCTCCACAAGGAGCCTGGAAAGCTACCAGCCGACCACTCCGAAAAAGACCCCGCACAAGCGAAGAAACTGGAGGACTTCCGCAATCTCGCCAAAAAAAAGATGGTTCGTTCCTGGACCACTCCAGCGGACCTTGGATCTGCTGTGAGTCGCAGTCTTATCAAACTCATCAAGAGTAATCCGGCAACCGGCTGGGTGAAAGCAGACTCACTCCCATCCCGGGAAGCAACTACAGAGATTCTGGAACTCAGAAGACAGGTTGATGAACTCCAGCGCGAACTCGAAACGGTACGTACCACAGCTCCGAAAGAAACCGCACATCTGGCGCAGGGTGAGGACGAATTCAAGATTGAGTACACCTTTCGTGCTGGAAATAGGATAGACGGGAACACCTCCTCTTACTCTGCGTCGTATTCTGTGTCCTGGTCACGAATATTTGCTCGGATTTCTCCCTCTATGATTGACGAGGCAAGTGATGAGGTTCTTCAGAAAGAATTGGGTCGCATGACCGAAGAACTAAACATCGAATCTCTTCGAAAAAGTCGCGATCGGAAAAATTCTCGTATCCGCTTCTTCCACATCACAGACAATGCTTTCACTACTATCAAGGTCCAACTGCTTGCTCTAAGACTCATAATAAAAAGCACAAAAAGCAGGAGCGTGAAGGATACGGCCAACTACTGGACACTTACTCCATATGGGGAGACACTGATGACGGAACTCCGAGCGATTCGTAAGACTGACCCCGACGAGTCCTCTCCACGCATTTCTAAAAGAGCGACGAAAGCCCGTAGGTCGGATTAGCCACAGGCGTAAGCCGACATCTCAGCTAAGCCCGAGCGTGTAGTGTTGGCTCGTTCGCCAGCTTGCGTGTCAAGTCGTCAACGGCTGAAGGAGCAACGGCCAAGACTTCCTGGTATAGCCTGGTATTCAACTCAGCCCGGACTGGATCGTTCGCAATATCCGTGAACCCTCGCAACTCTTTTGCCTTCAAGTCCTCATAGAGAGCAACCGCGGCTTCAAGCTGAGTTTTCGATAACGTGTTCACATCTAATACCGGCAAAACCCGCGCAAGTTCATGAGGAAGACCAGACCGGCCCAAATAGGGGCGGTTGCTGTGCAGGATTCGCAACAAAAGGCCGGGGGTAGAATTGAACCATAAGCAAAGGGCCTCTTCTTTTCCGTGCGCAGGTTCTTTGAGTACAAGGGTGACCCATGACCTGACCCCGAGCATGGGGCTTTCTGTCAGGACGGCGGCGACTCGTTGTGGCGCCATGCCAAGATCGCATACCAAATGTAACCGCCCCTGTCGTGCAAGCATTTTATCTTGTGCAGCCCGGTCCTTATCCCTACGGCGCTCCAAACGGGCGTCGGCTTTTGATTCAAGGGCCGTATTCCGTGTTGCCTTATGGTGCCAAAGAGCCGGGATTCCCGCCCGCAGAACGTCCTCTGTCTCGGCAATGGTAAACAGGCCATGCTTCGGGTTTTTCACCTGCATATGGTACGGCCCCAAATGCGCAATATGCCCTAACTCTGATATTCCCGTTGCCCCCAAAACCCCACTTTCACCAGCGCTTATTTTTTCTGCTGCGAGGACAAGTTCGGGCTGGGCAAGCGCGGTGTATTCCCACGACTCATCCGTGAGTTCCTTTTGTGGAATGACGGTGAGGCTTCCCCAATTCGTTTCGCCAACAGCTACCGCCTGCGGCTCAAAGGGAGAGGCTTCCCCATCCATCGCAAGCAGCTTGCGAGTGAGCGCCATAGCCTGTACCGGCTCATCTGGATTGTTGACTAAATTGACAAACCGAACTTGGTTTTGCGCTGCTGCAAACTCGCCGCTTTTTGTGGCGACAATTAACACCTCGGCAATACGGGTGGATTCTGAAAAAGAGACTAAACGCCGACCGGGCAATCCCTGAACACCATGCCTGTTCCGATTGTCATGACTCACGATCACCCAGTCGATGCAGTATTTGTCCAGCAGCATCTTCCTGATGCTTTTCCAGCGGCTTCCAGTGAGTACGGTTGCGGGCAGCACGAAGGCAAAACGCCCGTCCAAAGACAAATTCTCATCTGCCAGCACGACAAAGGCTGAGCCAAGGCCAGCGTAGAGACTTGCTGGAGTTTTTTGCAAGGTTTTTTGCAAGGCCGCGTTCATTGTCTTTGAGTCAGCAGCAGCTAAAAGTGATCCAAATATCGGATTCCACAGCGTATTCTTTTCGTCCCCCGGTCCGCCGGCCCGCGTAAAGGGAGGATTAGCAATGACCAGGTGACAGTGATTCGGCATAGTTACATCGTCTGAAACCTCACCCGCACCTGTGACACGGAGCGACACTCCATCAGTGAAAACCGGCAACCAGGCCGCATTGCCACGACTCGGCGAGCCTGGAAGAAAATCGAGACTGCCAAGGCGGGGAATGCCATTCGCAACGTCGTGCTGTACTCGCCACAGATTCATGTCTCGAATAACCTGACGCGACTCTGCCATGCACAGCGTAGAAGCGGCCAAGTGAATCGCGGCAGGAACGACATCAAATCCATACACCGCGCCCTCCAGTGTGGCTCGCATAAGCTCCTGCTCGTCTGACCCTCTCAGACCGTCCCGCCGCGCCCGTTTGATAACCTCTTGCACCGCCGCCATGAGCAAGGTTCCGCTGCCGCAGGCCGGGTCTACAACCCGCATATCGGCAACCGATTTCGGGTCGGTAAAGTCAACACCGTCCCAGCACTTGCTGCGCTCGTCAAAAGCGAGTCCGGCAAGGAGAATAGCTGCTGGTATCGTCGTGTAGTTTGTCGCAAGAAACTTTCTCGAATCGAGCAAGCGGTGGAATATCCGCCCAGCAACATCATGGCGTCGTATCGTTCCGGTCTCGGCAATCTCTGCCGCCGCCCGCTTGAGGATGCGTATCGCTTCCTGGTTCGTTGGGCTGGGCGTCGTCTTTAAGGTTTCTCTGGCAATATGGAAGATCGGCCACCAGTTGATTTCCAGTATCTCGCTCCATTGTTGAAGCAAATGAGAAGGGCCACCATCAGGGTTGGGACGGAGGATGCGTTTCCCGCGATGTGCTGCGGGAAGCAGGGTCGGGTCCAGGTGTAAGGCCAGGAGTTCGTGAAAGAGTAAGGCATTCAGCCAGATAAGCGCTTTTGTGGCGGGTCCGTCTTGCTCGCTGCGATCCGGCACGTCTATCCGTGTCAGAATGTCACTCGCCGCCTGAATAGCCTCGTCTGCCCGTCTGACGGTCTCCTCGATTCCAGTCCCATTATCGCTCTGTATCCAGTAGTTCCGCAGGACTTCGGCAAGATCGGTCACACTTCCTGTTGTTTCTTCGCCCCACGGCTCTCCGAAGTACCGATAGACAATGCGCAAATCGGGACAGGCGGCCAGGTTTGCGTCTGTCTTGCTTTCCGGTAAGTCTGCAAAGGCTTCGGGGTAGCCGATAGCAACAACAAGTCTGACTGGCAGGCCATTCACTATTGCCGGAGCGTCTTGAGGAAGTCTCTTATCTGCGTCTGCCTTTGCCGGAGAGCCGAACTCTGCCTCAAGAACGACTGCATACTCATCGAAATCAAGCAGCACATCAGCTTGCCCACGGGAGCTACCAAAAACACGGCGCTGCTCTCCTTCTGCACTCAGCCCCTCATGACGCAGGAGGCGTGCGAGGGACAGGTTATAGGCAACCTCCGTTGCGTTCGCCATATTGCTTTCTTCCTTGTTCCAGGGATGTCATCAACCCGAGAGCAGTTTACGATGCTGTGTCGCCACCTGTCATGCCTGCGCAAGCCGGCATCCAGGCCCCTCTACCGGCTGGGTGCCGCCCTGGCCTGGGCTGATGAGACAGGCTTGCATAATCGGCAGAATACGGTACAAAGCCCACATGGCAACCAACCGGCACAACCGAGCCTACCAACCCTTATGGGACATAAAAGGGACATTTGGACACGCTAAGTCCCTGTTTTTCCTCATTTTCGCCCGCAGAAGGGGGGGGGGTGGGACCGTCAACAAAATAACCCATCAATACCCGCCCAAATAAGGCGAAAAAAGAGCAAAAGTCGCGTAAAAGTATTAGCCCACCTAATAAGCCCCCAAATAACCCAAAACAGGCTATTTCTAAGTCCCTGAAATATCCAGGGATTTTCGGGGCAAATTCTCATTTCATTTGCAAATTCACCAGCATAACCAACTACCCCCGCAACTGAAACAAGAAAAAGGGCAACCACAGGGGGTTGCCCCTACGGGCTTCACCAGCATAACCAACTACCCCCGCAACTGAAACACTTGCCACTTTTCACTCTCCACTTCCCTTGCTTCACCAGCATAACCAACTACCCCGCAACTGAAACAAAAATCCGATGCCAATTGGTCACTGTACCAAACTGCTGTACATACGACTCAAGGCCAAGCAACGCCCGGACTAAGAAGAGCCTATGCCCGGGCGTCTTGAATATCCGATGCCGCAGACTGATATTTGTCACCTCCCTGGCCCTCTCCACCGCGTGAAAGTCGCGTGGATCATAAGGGCGGTCTTCCAGGACCGGCTCAAAAATAAGATACAGAATCCGAACAAGCGGCTCAGGATCATCACCAGGGTCGAGATAGCCCAGCTCCAGGAAACACCGCGCCATGATTTTTTCGTCTCGGGCTAAGACGGCTTGAGTCAGCCGGCGGTATCCGGCTCGAATCTCATCCGGGAAAAAGCGCACGCTGCCAAAGTCCAGTATGGCAATCTTGGGATGGTAGGTAATCAGATAATTCCCGGGGTGCGGGTCCGTATGGAGCGCCCCAAAGGAACAGATCTGTTGCCAGGTAATCTCAAAATACTTCACCGCCACCCAGTCTTTGAGCTCCCGGTCAACGCCAGGTGCTAACACGTTCTGGAATTTATAGCCCTCAATATATTCCAGGGTTAAGACGCGCCGCGAGGAAAAAGCCGGATAGACCCGGGGAATGATGACCTCGTCGTCGTCAGCGAAGAGGCGCTGAAAAATCGCGATATTTTTGGCTTCATTGACATAATCGAGCTCTTCTCGTAAGCGTTCCTCCATTTCTTGATAGAGCTCGGTTGCATCGAAGTTCTGGCGCATGACATCGCGGGCGATAAGGGTCAGAGCGCTGAGCAGCGCTTTCAGGTTTTTGAGGTCCTGTTCGACGGTCTCGGCAACCCCGGGATACTGGACCTTTACCACAACCTCTGCGCCACTCGGGAGTTGCGCCCGGTGGACCTGCCCAAGCGAGGCCGCGGCAAATGCCTTTTTGTCAAAGCGTTGAAAGAGCTGTTCCGGGTCTTTTCCCAACTCGTTTTCGACCTGGGCGCGAATGAGATCGTAATCCATCGGCGGGACGGACGACTGGACGACCGAGAGAATGTCGAGGACCTCGGTCGGAAAAAGATCGCTGCGCATGCTCAGTATTTGAATCAGCTTCATGAACGCGCCGCGCAGTTCGTGAGAGCCGTCCACAATTTTCAGCGCGTTTTTGAGATGCAGATCCAACCGCTCCTGCTCTTTTTCATCTGCCGCCTGGAAGGGCTGCTTCAAAGCGTTCCAGGCATAGCTGCTGCTGACCGCAGTCGCGAGCGAACCGACCTGAAGAGCGCGTTTTGCCCGCCCTTGGGTCAAGGTGTTGGGGGATGTTTTGGAGGGCAAAGCGCGTCCTGGGTTACAACTCCAAGGGCATTTTGAAGCAGGTGCGCATGATTCGGTCGCGGTGTTCCAGCAATATGGGATCAACCGCGGCGGCAACCTCGGCAGGCGTGTTCTCGAACATGGGCCGAATGGACAGGTCAAGCAAAATGTCTTCGGGCGCTTGGAGGACCACGAAGTTACTGAACGCGGCCCAGTAAAAATCGGCGGCCGTAACGGCTTGTCCGATAATGTAATCGCTCCCGCGGGCTTTTTGCGCTTTGAGTGTTGCGGCGAGTTCCGCCATGAATGCTATGACTCGCGGATTGGCCAGTTTCGCGTCCGTGTCGCGGTAGCCATATTTCAAACCGAATGCGGACGGTCCGGTTGAGGCATCAGCCGGCCGCATCATGTCGAGCCGTCGGTTCCAGCCGAAACCAAGCTCGCCGCAAATCTCGTGACCAATGCCAAATAATTGAATGCGCTCGGCTGCGTTTTCCGGCACGAGCGGCTTGTCCGGTGCGAGTCGTTCGAGCAAAAGCAAAATATCATCCCAACGGTTGATGGGTTTTTCATCGTTCCAGGCAACCACCGGCCCGCTGTTCGTACCCGACCACGCCAGCAGCTCCGGGTTTTCCTGCATTGGTTTTTGCGGCCCGAGCGTAAAGTCCAATGATTTGTACTCCATCATCGCCTTCACGGCGACGCCCCAGGCACTGGGCATACCTTGCACTAAAATAAGACGCAGGCCATTCGCATTGATGGCTTGATTGATGTCAACATAGACCATTGCTTGTCTCCTCCTCTCTTCGATTACGAGTTCTTGCGCCTCTCTCTTTAACGAAATTGCAAGTCGCCCGCTACCGGTGCCGGAACTTCAGGTGCAGCGCGGTGGCAGGGGAAGGCTCCTCAGGTCGGCGTTCGGGCTGGAACGGCTGTTTCAGCGCGTTTGAAGCTCGTTCAGGAGTTCGGCGCGCTGCCCATCAAGAGCCGGCGGTCCGCGGCGAATCGACGGAGCCGCTCCATTTATCCGCAAGGGTGATGCGAAAGTCCGGGTGGTTGCGCCGTTGGGGAGCGTTAAAGGTTGGACCCAGCCCCGCTCGACGACCTGCGCGTCTGACAAGGCTTCCGCATACGTGTTGGTGGGGCCACACGGCACCCCCCGAGCTTCAAAGGTTTCAAGCCAGTCGGCCACCGTGCGCGTGATGAACACCTTTTCGAGGATTTCCTTGAGCGCCGTCTGGTTGGCGGCGCGGTCGCTCGTTGTGAGAAACCGTGGATCGCTGGCGAGGGCCGGCTGACCGACCTCCTCGCAGACGATCTGCCATAGCTTGTTATTACCGGCGGCCAGTACAAAATTGCCATCCTGCGCCCGAAACAGATCATACGGCGCATTCCGGGGATGCGCCGCGCCGAGTTTCCGAGGATTTTTTCCAGTCCCGAAAAATTCACTGGTCTGGAGGGCGGCAATGGCCATACTCACACCCATCATCGGGACGTCAATATGGCCCCCAGGCCCACCCGCCCGGACGCCGGCCAGCAAGGACGAGACAGCAAAGGCGGCATACAGGCCGGCGGCAAAGTCCACTAACGGAACCCCGCATTTGACGGGCGCTCCATCCGGCTCGCCGGTCACGCTCATGATCCCCGCTATTGCCTGTATCGTGACATCGAAGCCCCCCTGCTGGGCACGCGGGCCGCTTTGCCCAAAGGCTGACAGAGAGCAATAGATCAGCTTCGGGTGTGTCTCGGCCAGGTCCTCATAGCCAAGCCCGAGACGCGCCATCACCCCAGGCCGGTTGTTCTCGATCACCACATCCGCGCTCTGGATCAAGCGGCGCGCCACGTCGTTATCGGCCGCGTCTTTCAAATTCAACGCGATTGAGCGCTTATTGCGATTGAGTGAGGCAAAGTTCTCACTAAACCCGCCCGTTATCGGCGGCCATTGACGCAGGGCGTCACCCTGCCGTGGCTCAACCTTCACCACATCCGCGCCAAAATCCGCGAACAGCAGGCCGCAAAAAGGACCTGCCGCTACGTTGCAAAACTCAATCACTCTGACATCCCCGAGGGGCCGCGTTGATCCGGTCGTGCGATTCACTGCCTCTCTCCTCCTGACCCAACCGCGCCTCAGCCGCGGTTGGCGAGATTACTTCACGTTCCCCGCGCCGCCGGCGAGCAGCCGGTATGTTCACCCCCACCCTGGGGCATGGCATGGCGCAAGGCGGCTTGCTGCATAAGGGGCAAAACAGTGGTGATAAAGTAATCAAGGTCTGGCCCGAAGTCGAAGAAATTGACCTGCACCCCGTCCACGCCGGCCTGACGCAGGCGCACGAACCACTCGACGATCATTTCCGGTGTTCCCACAAGATGGAGATTGCCGCCCACTGCCCACTCAAGCGCGCTATGCTGACGCCACGAAGACTGGTCCCCGCCCCTGAAGGCGTTGAAGAAGTTTGCGACTGCCACCTCATCACGTTCATCCCGAATCCGCTTGTACCACGCCTGCGCCTCTTTCTCAGTTGGGCGACAAATCACATGCGGATTGACGAGAATCTTGACCTCTCGGCCCTTTTTCCGGGCTTGCGCCTTGATCGGCAGAATGCGCTGGGGTAAGGACGCGCACGCCTTGTCGGGATCAGCTCCCGTGGGCGAAGTCGCAAAAATGATATCCGCGTGACTGGTGGCATAGTCCATACCCGCCGGCGACGAGCCGGCGCTGACCAGGACGGGCAGGCCATTCACGGGTTTGGGCGCAACAAAAGCGCCGGCCGTCTTATACCACGCGCCGGCATAGTCCAGGTTTTTATCCTCAGTCCACAGTCGCTTCATCACCGTCGTGAATTCATCCGCCATGACGTAGCGTTGATTGTGTGGGAATGAGGCCCGGCCAAACATGCCGGCTTCGTCCGGCCGATAGCCGGTCACGACATTCAGGCCCCAGCGGCCATGACTGATATGATCGATGACGGCTCCATATTTAGCAATATGTAAGGGATGCCAGCCGTAGAGGACATGGAGCGTTGATATGAGCAGGACATTATGGGTCAGCGGCGCGAGCGCGGCGCTGGTGATAAAGGGATCAATTGAGTGCTCACGAAAATGAATATCCCCCCCATAGCCGCCTTTGCCGAGCCAGGTGGCAAGGGCAAAGATGAGGTCAAAGCCGGCCTCATCAACCCGGACGGCGAGTTCGGCGTTATACTCAAAGGTCCACGAGGTCTTCCGAGGAGCCTTGGATGGAGTCCAAGCGCCTTGTTGGTGGGGCATGAACAGCCCGAGCATAAGGGGTTGGCGGGCCGCTCGCTCAAACGAGGTAAGGCCATCGAGCTGTTGCAGATAAGGTGCGGAGCTGATGCGTGTCATGGCTCTCTCGGCCGGCAGGGCCCGGGCCTGAGTGGTTTTGCCCTCACCCGGCCCGGCCACGCAGGCCGGTCTCTAGCCGTCGTCCGAAGCCGGCGCGTCCAGCTCGGGCAGCACCTCGGTCATGAACACCCCCAGTTCCTCCAGCATGAGTTCTTTGGGACAATGCGCGTAGTGCCAGATGAGCGTGATGTACTCGCACGGCAGCGAGGCGTAGATATGACGCCATTCCGCTTTCAATTGCTCCACCGTGCCGCCCAGAAAAATACCACTGTCCTTCATGCTCTGGAGCGTGGCCGCCTGGGTGTCGAACTTGGGGATAGCGGCGTAGAAGGTCGAGTAGTGCTGGACCCACATTTCGTAATCGTAGCGCAGCAGTTTGTCGGTAAATTCCTGTTCGTCGCGCCCGAGATGAATCCAGCGCGCAATATTCTGGCGAGCGCCCAGCGGGTACTCCTTGCCGGCCGCACGCCCTTCTTCAACATACCGCCGGGCAAAGTTCACCAGGGTATCCAGGGCCGTGAAATAGGTCGGCCGAAAACCATGCTGGGCCAGAAAGGGAACCGAGGCGGCACTCCCGCTCATCGGGACGAACACCCGAGGATAGGGGTCGCTATACGGGCTCGGCACCACGCTCACCCGGCGAATGGCTCCGTCGGGTCCGAGTTCCCCCGGCGCGCCGGCAGCCTCGATACTCTTGCGCGCCGGATAGCCCCGCACCCCGGTTTCATACGGATACGGAATCTCGTAATGCGGCTGCTTGGTCGCCACGGACTCCTGCTGCCAGCACTGGAGCAATATGCGCGTACTCTCCTCGAACATCTCTCGGTTGCGCTTGTCCGCCTCGCTGCCGTCCGACACCGTCGCAACAGCCCGGACATGTTGCCCCAGGGTGTCCATCCAGCGAGACTGGTAGCCCCGCGTCAAGCCCACAAAGAAACGGCCCTGGGTCATATGATCGAGGATGGCGGTTTCCTCGGCCACCCGAATCGGATCGCGCGTCGCCATCACATAGCCGAGAGCGCCGACATAGGCGCTCTTCACCTGCGTCGCCCACCAGGCATTCAGGACGCCGGGGTTCGGCCCCAACTCGTAGCCCTCGGAGTGCAGGTGGTGCTCAATGGTACTGATGCCCCACACGCCCATTTCGTCGAGCTGTTTCACCAGGTCAAAAGTTTCATGCAGCACCCGATGGTAGACCTCACGGTTGCGTCCCAGCGGGCGCTTGCGCTCACGGTCGGCGCGGTCCTCGGCCGGAAGCACCGGGTAGATTTGCACGATCACTTTTGGTGTTGCCACGCCGTTCTCCTTCGTGCGGTCGGTCGCCCATCTATGCGAGGCGTGTCCGACCGGTTCCGCAGTGGCGACCGAGGGGCCGCGCGCCCCTCCCGACGAGGTGGTCAATTGCGCCACATTTCTTTATAGCGAAAGGTATTATACTCCAGTCGTGTTTCAGGGCAATGCGCGGTGAGTCCATGAGATTGGAGATTCAACGGGTTGAAGCCGCAGCCCACAGAGCGGGATGGGATTATGACTGTGCAACACGCATTTGAAGCAGCATTTGCATCAATAGGGGATAAAGCGTTTACGGCAAAATATCGTGCCAGCTGCCATTGCCAGGCTGTCCAATACGGAGTGAGCGCAGAGCCGGTGGACGCGAAAATCTGTCACTGCCCGGTCTGTCAGACGCTGCACGGCGCTCCCATGCAGTGGGCCGCCATCTTTCACAAACGTCACGTGCGCATTACGCGCGGCCTCGATCAGCTCCGCTTCTACAATAGCGAGCTTCAGCGGCATGAGAGGATCCTGCCTTGCAAGGTCAGCTGTGCCGGATGTGGAACGCTGATTGCAGACGAAGGCCGCAAGATGTGGCTGGCGTTTCCCTCCCTGTTTGATTTTGGGCGTCCGCCCCAGGTGCCAGCGAGTTTCAAACCCAGGTGTCATATTTTCTATGGGATGCGGGTGATGGATATGGCCGATGAGCTGCCGAAGTGGTCAGGCCATAAGAATAAGTCCGACCTGTTGTGAGCGGGCGCGCTGAGCCTGGACCAGCCGGCGCAATCAGGAGGCCCGGTGTTCAACCCTTGTTGGCTTGTTCGTCGTCAGGCCGATTGATCAGGGTAGCCGCGGCAGCCGCGCCAAATCCGTTATCGATATTCACCACGGTCACACCCGCGGCACAGGAATTGAGCATGGCCAGGAGGGCGGCGACGCCACCGAAACTGGCCCCATAGCCGATGCTCGTTGGGACCGCTATGATGGGCCGGTCAACCAGCCCGCCAATAACACTCGGCAGCGCGCCTTCCATACCGGCCACCACAATCAACACGGACGCAGCCCTGAGTCGGTCCAGACTATCAAACAGGCGGTGCAGGCCGGCCACGCCGACATCGTATAAACGCTCGACAGTATTGCCGAGCCACTCGGCCGAAAGCGCCGCCTCTTCGGCAACCGGAATATCCGCAGTGCCAGCCGCGATCACCAGCACCGGCAGGTCTGTCCGAGAGGCCGGACGTTCTCCGAGGGCTCCGATGCGCGCCTCCGCATAGTACACCAGGGCGGGCAGGGAGATTTTGATCTCCTGCGCCTTGTTTTCATCCAGACGTGTAATCAGGGCCGGCTGTCCGTTCTCAACCAGACGCGCGGCAATCGCGGCAATCTGCTGACTCGTTTTTCCCGGCCCCCAAATGACCTCAGAAAAGCCTTTACGCAGTGTCCGGTGGTGGTCAATGCGGGCAAAACCCAGGTCTTCAAAAGGCAGGTGTTTGAGTCGCTCAAGTGCTTGTTCGACTGGCAACGCCCCCTGTTGCACTTGGGTAAGCATTGCAGCCAAGCGGTCTGGTGTCATGGTCTGCTCTGCGCGAAATGATTAAACCCGGTAAACTCGCCCGCGGCCCGCGGCCCGTCCGGCAACCTGACGGTGACTCCGGCTGCCTGGGGCACGAGCGAACCGATGCGTGTAATTGCACAGCCGCTCTGGTCTGCGAGGTGCTGTATCCTGGGCCGGGCCGTAACCGTCGCACTAAAGAGCAACTCGTAATCCTCCCCGCCAGCCAGGGCCGGCACCCAATCCTGTGCGCCCAGGAACGTCCGATAGCCCTCGGACAGCGGGAGCCTGTGGGCTTCGACCACGGCCCCGACCTGACTCGCTTCACACAGATGACCCAAATCCTGGAGCAGCCCGTCGCTGACATCAATCATAGCCGTGGCAAGGTCTTGGGCGGCGAGTTCTTTTCCGACCGTGACACGGGCAGTCGGACAGAGGAAACGCTGTTTCAGGTGTTGGGCGGCCAGGCTCTCGGCCTCTCCAGCCAGCTCCCCAGTGAGGATGCGTAAGCCTAAGGCCGCATCACCCAGAGTCCCGGTCACATACACCTCATCCGCGACGCGCGCGCCAGAGCGGGCGATCGGCCCGTGTGGGGTCTGCCCCAGGAGAGCAACCGAAATCATCAAAACAGGAGCCGCGCTCATATTGCCGCCGATGAGCGTGGTCCGCATCTGCTGAGCGGCCTCCAGGAAGCCGTCAAAAAAGGCGTCCAGATCTTCGACGGCAGAGTCTTGGGGGACACCCAAACTGAGGAGGGCGAAGGCCGGCTCGCCGCCCATCGCCGCCACATCGCTCGCATTAACGGCAAAGGCTTTCTGCCCCAAGACAAAAAAAGGAGCCCACTCACACTGGAAGTGGACACCGGCAATCATGGCGTCTGTGGTCAACACCGTCAGCCCTGGGAGCGAGAGGGCGGCGCAGTCATCGCCCACGCCGAGTTGAATCCGAGGGTCGAGGCTGGCGTGTGGCAGGCGCGCCCGGAGGCGGCGCAAAAAGGGAAACTCGCCGAGATCCCGTATTTTCATACGCGCCTATCCAAACAGTTCTTTGACCTTATCAAAAAATCCTTTGGAGATGGGATGCGCCTCACCTCCATTGAGCTGGGCGAATTCTTCCAACAGCTCTTTCTGCCTGGCCCCAAGATCGGTGGGGGTTTCCACCACGACGCGAACGAGTTGGTCGCCGCGCCCCCCGCCGCGCAGGTCAACGATGCCCTTTCCCCGGAGCCGAAAGACACTGCCCGACTGCGTGCCGGCCGGCACCTTCATTTTGATCTTGCCTTCCAGCGTGGGAGCCTCGATATCGGCCCCAAGCGCGGCCTGGGGAAAGCTGATGGGCAACTCGCAGATCACCTCGTTGTGTTGCCGCTCAAAAAGCGGGTGCTCTCCCACCTGAATGGAGACGTACAGGTCGCCGGCAATACCGCCGGCCGGTCCGGCTTCTCCTTCTCCACGCAGCTTGAGCCGAGAACCGGAGTCCACTCCACCCGGAATTTTAATCTGGAGGTTCGACGTTTTCCGCACCGCGCCGGCGCCCTGACACTCTGTACACGGGTCGGTCACCACTGCCCCCTGCCCACCGCACTGGCTGCATGTTCGGGCCACCGTAAAAAAGCCTTGTTGAAAACGCATCTGGCCACTGCCACGACAGGTGCCGCACGTCTGTGGCCGCGTTCCTGGTTTCGCCCCAGTTCCCTGACAGGGCGCACACGTCGTCCGGCGCGGAATGGAAACGGTTTTTTCCGTCCCGAAGGCGGCCTCCTCAAAGGAGACCTCAAGGCTGTAACTGAGATCGCTCCCACGCGCCTGACGTCCAGCTCGGCCTCCGCCACCGAAGAAATCGCCAAAGATGTCACCAAAGATGTCTTCAAAGTTCGTTGAAGAGTGGAATCCTCCGCCAGGTCCGCCCGCCCCTTGCTCAAATGCAGCGTGCCCAAAGCGATCATACTGAGCGCGTTTCTCCGGGTCGCTGAGGACTTGATAGGCCTCCGACAGGTCTTTGAATTTCTCTTCGGCCGCCTTGTCTCCGGGATTACGGTCTGGGTGGTAGCGGAGCGCCGCTTTGCGATAGGCCTTTTTCAGTTCTTCTGCGCCTGTGTCGCGGCCCACGCCCAATAGTTCATAATAATCGGCTTTGCTTGCCATATCGACCTCTATTCCCTGATACGGAAGACCCCCGCTCCTCCTTCAACTGTAGGAGAAGTGGGGGTCTTATGACAAGGGTCCCGAGAGACGGGGGGAATCTTACTTGACTTCTTCAAAGTCCGCGTCAACAACGTCGTCGTTCTTTTTTGCCTGAGTACTGCCCGCGCCGGGGCCGGCCGACCCCGCGCCGGGGGCTTGGGTGCCTTGCGCCTCAGCTTGCTCCTGGGCCGCTTTGGCATACATGGCTTCGGCCAGTTTATGAGAAGCCTGGGTCAACTCTTCCATGGCCGCCTGCATGGCCTCGGTCTCATCCTCTTCCAGGGCTTTTTTGGCCTTGTCTAATGCGGCCTCGATATTCCCGACCGTTTCCGCATCCGTTTCCTCTTTATGGTCGGCCAGAGATTTCTCGGTTGAATAGACCAAGCCATCAAGCTGATTATGCGCCTCAATGCGCGCCTTTTTCTTCTGGTCCTCTTCGGCGTGGGACTCGGCCTCCCGGACCATATTCTGGATTTCTTCCTCGGACAGACCGCTGGAGGCCGTAATTTGAATCGATTGCTCTTTTCCGGTGCCGAGGTCCTTGGCGTTCACGTGGACAATGCCGTTGGCGTCAATATCAAAGCTCACCTCGACTTGGGGGAGGCCGCGCGGCGCCGGCGGAATCCCAACCAGATCGAACTGCCCCAACAGCTTATTGTCCGACGCCATTTCGCGCTCGCCTTGGTGCACGCGAACCGTCACTGCCGTTTGATTGTCAGCCGCGGTTGAAAAGACCTGGCTCTTTTTGGTTGGAATCGTTGTATTTTTCTCAATCAACCGGGTGAAGACGCCGCCCAGCGTCTCGATTCCCAAGGATAGCGGCGTGACATCCAACAGGAGCACATCTTTCACATCACCGGTGAGCACCCCTCCCTGAATAGCGGCCCCAACCGCGACCACTTCGTCAGGATTCACCCCTTTATGCGGCTCTTTGCCAAAAATTTTGGCCACCCGCTCCTGCACCGCCGGCATCCGCGTCATCCCCCCAACCAGGACGATCTCATCGATCTGCTGGGCGGAGAGCCCCGCGTCTTTCAGGGCCGTGAGGCAGGGCCGGTCCAGGCGGTTGACCAGGGCGGCGCACAGCGCTTCCAGCTTGGCCCGCGTGAGCTTCAGGGTCAAATGTTTCGGTCCGCTCTGGTCCGCGGTAATAAAGGGCAGATTGATTTCGGTCTCCATCGAAGACGACAGTTCGCACTTGGCCTTCTCGCTGGCCTCTTTCAGCCGCTGCAAGGCCATCCGGTCAGTGCGCAGGTCAACGCCCTGATCCTTCTTGAATTCGTCGGCCAGATAGTCGATCAGACATTGGTCGAAATCGTCGCCGCCCAGAAATGTGTCGCCGTTCGTTGCCTTGACCTCAAACACGCCGTCGCCGACTTCGAGAATGGAAACGTCAAACGTTCCGCCGCCCAGGTCGAACACCACGATCTTTTCGTCCTTCTTTTTGTCGAGCCCGTAGGCCAGCGAAGCCGCAGTCGGCTCATTGATAATCCGCAGCACATTCAAGCCAGCGATCCGACCGGCGTCTTTTGTGGCCTGGCGTTGGGAGTCGTTGAAGTACGCCGGAACGGTAATCACCGCGTCAGAGACGGCCTCGCCAAGATAATCCTCGGCCGTTTGTTTCATTTTCTGTAGGGTGAAGGCTGAAATCTCGGGTGGGCTGTATTGTTTTCCCTGGCTCTCAACCCAGGCATCGCCGCCCTCGGCTTTAACCACCTGGTAGGGCAGCAGATTTTTCGCCTTGTCCACCTCTTTATCTCCATAGCGGTGGCCAATGAGGCGTTTAATCGAAAAAATCGTGTTTTCCGGATTGGTCACGGCCTGCCGGCGGGCAATCTGCCCAACCAGCCGCTCGCCACTATCGGAAAAAGCCACCACAGAAGGAGTCGTCCGATTGCCCTCGGCATTCGTAATCACCGTGGGCTCACCACCTTCCATCACAGCCACAACGGAGTTTGTTGTTCCCAGATCAATCCCAATAACCTTTCCCATGACTGTTCTCCTTTATCGAGAGCCCGCCGGCGCGACTCCCAGTGTACAGCATTTGTTAAGCATCGCCGCGCGCGTTGGCAACCGTTACGACTCTGATTCTTCTTCCCCTTCTTGCCGCGCCTGCGGCCCTGCTTTGGAAACGCTTACCATCGCCGGACGCAATAGACGGTCATGCAGCTGATAGCCGGACTGATGTTCGTCCAGCACGGTATTTGGAGCAAGCGCGGTATTTTCGACCTGGGCCACTGCCTCATGCCGACTCGGATCAAAGGCCTCTCCCTTGGCCTTCACCCGGCTTACGCCATGCCGGCCGATGGTGTCCAGCAGCGACCGCAAGACTAATGCGACGCCTTCAACCAGTGCCTGACTGCCTTCGTTCCCCTTGGCGTGCGCGACTGCGCGCTCCAGATTGTCGATGACGGGCAGGATATCGCGGAGCAGCGGTTCGCTCGCAAAACGCAGAGACTCGCTTTTCTCCCGCTGCATCCGCCGTTTGAAATTTTCCAGTTCGGCCCGTTCTCTGAGCAACAGGTCGTAGTGCTCCCTGGCGAGCGCTTCTTGCGCTGCGAGCTGTGCCCGTACGAGAGTCAGTTCGTCAGGCGTATCCTGATCGGCCGGCTCATCGTGTTCCGCGCGCGCAACATCCCCGGTTGCTTCATTCTGCCGCGCCGGCCCGTCCTGTCCTTCCAGCTCAGCCTGATTGCCTTCTCGCTCCTGGCTCCCGCTTTGCCCATTGGCGGTCTCGGACGCCTCTTCAAACGCTGTTTGGACTGATGCGTGACTGGTCGTTTTCTCCTGGTCTTCTGGCTGACCGTTTCCCTGTCTTTCCATACATTCCCTCATTATCCCTGGCTCTCCCGCCGGACTCTTCTCACCGTCCTCTTTGTTCGCTTTTGCATGTGTTTATGGTAGGGAAGAAGAGAGGTTGCAGGGAATGTAAGAATCACCCCCCGGACTGTCAAGCCGCATATGCGAGAAGAACGCACCGCCGCTATTGTTCTGCGTACGCGAGTACACGGAGAATCGGATAAGATCGTTACCTTCCTCACCCAGGACTGGGGAAAAATTACCGGCATAGCAAAAGGGGCAAAGCGCTCACGACGCCGGTTTGTCAACGTTCTTGAATCGTTCACCCATATTCGCCTCAGATTTCGGCCCAGTCGCGCTGATGACCTGGCCTTTATCCTGGGCTGCGAGTTGCTCCAAGCGTTTCGCCGTCCGAGTCAAGACCTCCAGCGCTTTGCGCTGGCGAGCTATATGGTTGAGCTGGCAGACGTCATGGTGGCCGGGCAGGAAGCCGGCCAGGAGATATACGCCCTCCTCTTACACGCTTTGGCCTCGCTTGAAGCGCTGTCCCCGCTCCCGGCCTTGTTTCTGCCGGCTTTTGAACTGCGCCTCCTGGTTGAGCTCGGCTATGCCCCGAACCTGAGGACCTGTCACGTATGCGGGACCTCCGTATTCCCGCGCGCACCGGACGAGCCGGCCCTGCTCTTCTCTCCGAGTCTCAGCGGCCTGCTGTGCCCGCGGTGCGATACGCAGGGAGGCGCGACCTTCCGCCTTTCTCCTGCAACGCTCAGACTGCTCCAGACCTGGCTGGCAAGTGGGCCCCTGCCCGACCTGAGCGCTGAGAGCTGGTCGCCACGCATCTGCCAGGAAACGCGCTCCCTGGTATCCCGTCTTTTGGCGCAGCATTTACCTCGACCACTCAAATCCCTCGCCTTTCTTGAGCGCATAGATGTCCCGCCCGTAGCCGCTGTCCCTGGTCAGGCCGCTTGCATTGACGACGCCCAGAGTGGGTGATAGGGCTGCTCGCCTAGGCAAGGCGTGGCCTCTATCCGTCATGACGGCTGGCATCCTGGTCATACAAACGCAATAAGTAAGCGCAACGCATGGATACCAAAGCACAAAACGGGCGGCAAAAGCGGCAGAGACAACCACGGCGCAAACGCTATGTCTACTCTTTTGGCGGGGGCCAAGCCGATGGACAGGCCAGTCTCAATTGGCTCCTCGGTGGGAAAGGCGCAAATCTGGCGGAAATGGCCGGCCTGGGTCTTCCCGTTCCACCTGGTATGACCATCACGACCGAAGTCTGTACCCATTATTATACCTATGGCCATACGTATCCGCCGGAGCTCTCACAGCAGGTTCGGACGGGTTTGCGGCGCATCGAAAAAATCATGGGGCGGCGTTTTGGAAATGGAACAAATCCCCTGCTCCTGTCGGTCCGGTCGGGCGCCCGGGTGTCCATGCCCGGCATGATGGATACGGTGCTGAACCTCGGCCTCAACGATAAGACGGTGCAAGGCTTGATTCAGCAATCCGGCAACCCCCGCTTTGCCTATGACTGCTACCGTCGATTCGTTCAGATGTACGGTGATGTCGTACTCGGCCTCACCCCGCACTCAAAGGCAGAACGGGACCCCTTTGAGCGTATTATTGAGGAGAAAAAAACAGCAAAAGGCATAGAGTACGACACGCAATTTACAGCAGAGGACTTGCAGGCCCTCGTCTCCGCATTCAAGGCTCTTATCCTGGAACGTTTGGGCCTTCCGTTTCCCGATGACCCGCACGATCAACTCTGGGGCGCGGTCGGCGCAGTGTTCAGTTCGTGGAATAATAACCGAGCGATCACGTATCGAAGGATTGAAAACATCCCGGACGAATGGGGCACTGCGGTCACGGTTCAGGGCATGGTGTTTGGCAACTCAGGGGATGATTGTGCCACTGGCGTCGCCTTTACCCGCGACCTGTCCACCGGCGCGCCCGATCTGAACGGCGATTTTCTCATTAACGCCCAAGGGGAAGATGTCGTTGCCGGCATCCGCACCCCCCAGCAGATTACCCTCTCAGCGTCACGCCAGCGCGCCCAGCGGGAAGGGTATTCGGAAGATGAGCGGAAAAAACGCTACCCGGCCCTGGAAGAGCAGATGCCAGCCTGCTTCGAGCAGTTGAAAGAGATCGCGCAAACGCTGGAATCTCACTACCATGATGCCCAAGATATCGAATTCACCGCAGAGCACGGGCAGTTATGGATGCTCCAAACGCGAACGGCCAAGCGAACGGCCGCGGCAGCCGTACAAATCGCCGTGGACATGGTCTACGAAGGTCGTATTGATGAAGAGCAGGCGATCCTTCGTGTCGCGCCGGCTCAGCTTGACCAACTGCTCCATCCCATTCTTGACCCTGATACCCCAAAGGAAGCCGTCGCCCGTGGCTTGCCCGCCTCTCCGGGAGCCGTCAGCGGAGAAGTGGTGTTCTCCGCTGAGGATGCCGAAAGCGCGGCGCAAACCGGGCGACAGGTTATCCTGGTTCGGATTGAAACCTCACCGGAAGACATCAATGGAATGAATGCCGCGGAAGGGATCCTCACCGCGCGAGGCGGCGCGAGCTCGCACGCGGCCCTGGTAAGTCGCGGTATGGGGAAATGCGCCGTCGTCGGCTGTGAGGCGCTCGACATCGATTACGGCCAGGAAGAGGTACGGGTGCGTGGCACGGATATCGTCCTCCGAGCCGGCGATTTGGTGACCTTAGATGGCTCAACCGGAGAAGTCTTTCAGGGCTACGTTCCAACCAGTGAACCGAGCATGGAAAGCCCGGCCTTCAAAGCCCTCATGACCTGGGCAGACCGTACCCGTCGCCTGCGTGTCCGAGCGAATGCCGATACCCCGCATGATGTGCAAGTCGCCCGGTCCTTTGGCGCGGAGGGGATAGGCCTGTGTCGAACGGAACATATGTTCTTTGAAGGAGATCGCATAGACGCGGTGCGTGAGATGATTCTGGCCGATGACACGATCGGTCGCATTCGCGCCTTAGAGAAAATTGTTCCCATGCAAAAGGCGGACTTTATCGGTATTTTACGCGCGATGGAGGGCCTGCCGGTGACGATCCGTCTCTTTGATCCCCCCCTCCATGAGTTTTTGCCTCAGACGGATAAGGACATTGACGAGTTGGCCGCTAAGCTCAACATTCCAGCCGGACGCCTCCGAACAAAACGGAATGTTTTGCACGAACTGAATCCGATGTTGGGGCATCGGGGCTGTCGCCTGGGCATCACCTTTCCAGAAATTTATGAGGCCCAGGTAACGGCGATTATGGAAGCCGCGTGTGAACTGACACGAGCGGGGGTGAATGTTCTCCCCGAGATCATGGTTCCCCTTGTTGGCTATAAGCGAGAACTTGAAATCCTGCGAAAACGAATTGCGCATGTGTGCGCTGAAGTGATCTCATCCCAAGGCGCGACACCGCATTATTTGATTGGAACGATGATAGAAGTTCCACGCGCAGCCCTGCGAGCAGATCACATTGCAGCAGTCGCCGACTTCTTTTCCTTTGGGACAAACGATCTGACGCAAATGACACTGGGGCTGAGCCGAGACGACTCCGGGAGATTTCTGCCTGACTACGTTTCACAGGGGATCTTCCCGCAGGACCCATTTGCCTCCCTCGACCTCGCTGGCGTCGGCCAGCTTGTCAACCTTGCCGTCCAAAAGGGACGTGCCGTCAGAGAGGGATTAAAAATGGGGATCTGTGGCGAACATGGCGGCGACCCGGCCTCGGTTGAGTTCTGTCACAACATCGGCCTGGACTATGTGTCCTGTTCGCCCTATCGCGTTCCGATTGCGCGCCTCGCCGCGGCGCATGCTGTCCTCAAGGAGCAGCTGGCGAATGAGCCGCCGGCTTCGCGGAAAGTCTCAGCCAAGCCATCAAGCGCCGTCCTTGCGCCAGGATGAACCGCTAGCGCGGCAGCCGGCATATTCTCACACCGAGGTCTCTTTTCGGCATGACCACTTTGAGCGTGAATGGGGAAACTCGCGTCATCGGGATTTTCGGCCAGCCCATTGCCCACACCCGCTCACCGGCCCTGCATAATGCCGCATTTCGGGCGCTGGGCTTACCGTATGTTTATCTGCCCTTCTCCGTCCCTCCAGCGGCACTCGGGAAAGCGACCGCCGGTATTCGCGCCCTGAATCTTGTCGGGGTGAACGTCACCGTCCCCCACAAGGAAAAGATTCTGCGGTATCTGGATGAGCTCAGTCCGGCGGCCAGCCTGTATCGAGCCGTCAATACGGTCATCAATCGGCACGGCTCCCTCTACGGAGAGAATACGGATGGGCAAGGGTTTTTACGCTCGCTGGCGGAACGCAAACGCTCGGTACAAGACCGCGATATTGTGCTGATTGGCGCCGGCGGGGCAGCCCGGGCCGTTCTGGTTGCGCTCATTCAGGCCGGCAGCGCACAGATTACCATTGCCAACCGAACGCAGGCCCATGCGAAAAAGCTGATACGGGCGTACCAGTCGCTGGGCCCAACCCGGCTCGTGTCTGCATCGCTGGAGGCGCTCCAAGACCCAGCCCGCATGAAACGCGCAGCGCTCGTTGTCAACGGCATCCCGCTCGGCCTCCACAACGACACCTTCCCGGCGCTCGACTACGGGGCAACGCCACGCGGCTGTCTCTTTTATGATTTAGTCTACGGACCCCAGCCCACGGTCTTCTTGCAGCGCGCTCACCACGCCCAGCGCCCGACGCTGGACGGTCGCCGCATGTTATTGCACCAGGGGGCGCTCGCCTTTGAACTCTGGACCGGCCACCCGGCTCCACTCAGGGTCATGTCGAGTGCGTTAGCCCGGTCGCTCAGCGTCTCTACGTAATGCACTTTTCTCCCTGCCCGCCCGCGGCCAGCTCAGCGCCCCCCTCCCTGACAGAGGTGTGATGCACATTGTGTCGCCGGCCCTCCAAGCGGTCCGTCGGCCCCCTCACCCGGCCCTTCGACAGGCTCAGGGCCACCCTCTCCCTCCAGGGGAGAGGGAAAGACAGGAGCCCCTCTCCCGCTGGGAGAGGGGGTGGGGTGAGGGGAAAATCCAAACTGAGACACTATCCGCCGGTCCAGGAGGTTGGATTACGCTTCACATCTGCGCTACCATCCCTCCTTCGTGACGCTCCGAGCGTCATTTCTTTTTCTGGAGAGCAATCCTCATGGCCATCTTTCGTTGGCAAGGAGTCGGACCGAACGGAGAAACGGTAAAGGGCGAGATGGACGCCCCGAACGCTTCCGTCGTTGCTACTCGTCTTCGCCTTCGGCGTATCCGCCCCCTCCCGGACCGCATCCGCGCCAAAGGCAGGGGCCTTGAGAGCGCGCTCCACATTCCAGGCTTAGGGGAGAAGGTCAAACAACGCGACGTGGTCATTTTTACCCGTCAGCTTGCGACTATGATTGACGCCGGCCTGCCCATCGTGCAGGCGCTCGACCTCTTGGCCCAGCAAACGGAAAATAAAACCTTCTCTGGGGTGATTGCTACCCTCAAACACGACGTCGAAAGCGGCTCAGCGTTGGCGGAGTCCCTGGCCAAACATCCCGCAGTCTTTGACGAACTCTATACCAATATGGTCTCAGCCGGTGAGCTGGGAGGAATGCTCGATACCATTCTTATCCGCCTGGCCGTGTATATGGAAAAAGCGGTGAAACTGAAGGCGAAAATCAAAAGTGCCATGATTTATCCCCTCAGCGTTATCAGCGTCGCCGTGCTCGTGACCGCTCTGCTCCTGGTGTACGTCATCCCCGTCTTTGGTGAGATGTTTGCCGGCTTTGGCGAGGAGATGCCGCTCCCAACCCAAATCGCGCTCAATCTGAGTTCTGTTGCGATCGCCTATTTCTGGCATATGGTTGCGGGGGTTGTTGGGACGATTGTCAGCGTCCGTGCCTATTACAGGACAGAGCATGGCCGGCAAATGATTGATGGCGTTCTCCTCAGGTTGCCTGTTGTTGGTGATATTTTGCGCAAGACCGCGGTCGCTCGGTTCACCCGAACGCTCAGCACCTTAGTCTCGTCCGGTGTCCCCATTCTGGACTCGCTCGCCATCACCGGAAAGACGGCCGGGAATAAAGTCGTTGAAAAGGCCGTTCTGGCCGCTCGCCAGAGCATCAGCGAAGGAAAGACACTGGCGGACCCACTCATCAAAAGTCAGGTCTTCCCCCCCATGGTATGTCAAATGGTTCAGGTTGGGGAAACGACTGGCGCGTTGGACACCATGCTGTCTAAAATTGCCGATTTTTACGATGATGAGGTCGATACCGCGGCCTCGAATCTGACGACTCTCGTCGAACCTGTCGTCATTCTGTTTCTCGGCGTCGTCATTGGCGGCATTATTGTCTCAATGTATCTGCCCATATTCCAGCTTGGCTCGGTTCTCAACTAAACGTGTATGCGTTTACTCTCCGGGATTCAGGCTATACTGTGTCAAAGAACTGGCGTTTTCAGAATACGCAACTCGAAACGCAAGGTTGTGAGGCATCCTCATGTACACACAAGAGAAAAGAAGACAGCGACAAAAAGGCAGGAGCGGAGGCTGCTCGCCCCAAGCACCCACGCCTGCCGCAGGAAAGCACAGCCGGCCGAAAAAGAATGCAGCGGGGTTTACGCTCATCGAGCTGCTCGTTGTTGTCGCCATCATTGGCATTTTAGCCGCTATTGCCATTCCCCAGTTTGCCTCCTATCGCGCGCAGGCGTTTTGCTCACGGGTTGAATCGGACGTGAAGAACACCGTCACCGCCCAAGAGGTCGAGTATGCGGATAGTCAGGCCTATGACCCTGCGGTGAAGATCGAAAGTGATGGCGTCACTATCACCGTTACGGACAACACCACCGCTGTCGATGTCACAGGGACGCACGCGACCTGCCCGAAAGGCACGTTCTCTTTCAGCGGCAGCACCGGCAGATATGACTGGGAGGAGTAGCTCCTCAAGCGCGCTCCGGTTTTCTCCACAGGCGGGGATTGAGCGCGTCGGACGACACGAGAGGGACGATGCGGAGAATACGGGCCTAACGCCGTGCGTCAGCCACAAGCGCCCGCGCCTCTTCTGACCCAACGGCGTACTGCTCGGCACAGAATTCACACGCGGCCGAGATTTGGCCCTCTTTCTCAAGCAGTTCTTCTACTTCTTCAGCGCCCAGGGCAACAATAATGCCGTGAACGCGCTCACGTGAGCAGCGACACGCAAAGCGAACCGGCATTTCGTCCAGGAGCGTTGGCGAAAAATCCGCGAGCGCCTGTCTCAGCATGTCCCATGCCGCCAGCCCGTCACGCACCATCTGGCTGACCGGCCTTGCCTGGGCCACCGCCTCTTCTATGCGCGCCAGCGTGGCCTCATCGGCGTCTGGCATGGCCTGGATAATGAAACCACCGGCGGCAGAAACAACCTCGTCAGGCCGGACAAAGACCCCCAGGCTCACCGCAGAAGGCACTTGTTCGGATGTCAGCAGATAGTTGGCAATATCCTGGCCAATTTCTCCTGACACAATCGGCAGGACGGAACGATAGGGTTCTTTATCCCAGTGCTGCCGGCGCACGACAGCCATAGTGCCCTCTCCAACAACGCCGCCAACATCCAACTTGCCATTTTTTATGGGGAGGTGCGCCCGGGGCTGATAGACAAAACCACGGACTTCTCCTCTGGCATTGGCATCAGTCACCAACCCTTGGAGGGGTCCATTACCCATAAACTGAATAGAGAGCTGTTCCTCCTCTTTCATCATACTGCCAATAAGCAGTCCCGCGGTCATGACACGTCCGAGAGCGGCAGTCGCGGTGGGCGCCGTCTGATGGCGGCTTCGAGCTTCTTCCGCAACACCAGTAGTCACCACGGCCAAGGCGCGGATGGTGTTGCCGGCAGCCGTTGCCTTGACCAGCACATCAGCAGGAATTGAACGACTCATGATGGGGTCAGACACGCACGTCTGAGGCGGAGCGTCTTTTTTTCCTGGCAGCAGACTGCTGACGGGAATGCAGGTCTAACGGAACAGTTTCTACGACCTCAAGCCCATACCCCGGTAGGCTCACCAGACGGCGCGGAGAGTTCGTCAAAAGTCGCATCTTGCGGACGCCCAGGTCGCGGAGAATCTGCGCGCCAATTCCATAATCCCGAAAATCCCGCAACTGAGAGCCTGGATTCGTACTCGCCTGCTCCGCGCTTTTGTTGCTGTGTTTATCCGCCCGGCTGGTATCACGGAAGAGTTGCTCTCCCTGGCCGCCTTGGCGCAAGTAGAGGATAACACCCTTCTCTGCTGCGGCGATCATAGCCATAGACTGCTGCAGGAGCGCGCTGGTATTCCCAAATGTATAGCCGAAGACATCTCCCGGCACATACTCGGCGTGCGGCCGAACGAGTACGGGTTCATCCGGGTTGATCTCGCCCTTGACCAACACAAAATGCTCGGCCTCATCCACATCGCTGGTATAGACGTGGGCCGTGAATTCTCCTCCGTACTGAGTTGGAAGGCGGGCCTCAGCAACACGATGGACCAGGGAATCATGCTCAAGACGATAGTGGATGAGGTCGGCAATCGTGGCGATTTTCAGGCCGTATTCAACAGCAAATTCTTCCAGGTCGGGCAGACGGGCCATGGTCCCGTCCTCTCGCATAATCTCACAAATAATCCCGGACGGGTCGAGGCCGGCCAAACGGGAGAGGTCAACCGAGCCTTCCGTCTGTCCGGTGCGGACCAGGACGCCCCCCTTCCGGGCGCGCAGCGGGAACACATGACCGGGCACGACAAAATCTTCAGGCCGCGCGTCCTTGCGGGTGGCCGTCAGAATAGTGGTAGCTCGGTCCTCCGCCGAAACTCCCCGCGTCACCCCCCTTCGGGCGTCAAAAGATATGGTGAATGCGGTCCCAAGAGGAGCCGTGTTCTTGGCCACCATCATCGGCAGCCCAAGGGCGTCAATGCGCTCCTCCGCCATGGGCATACAAATCAACCCACGCCCGAGTTTTGCCATAAAGTTAATGGCTTCGGGCGTCACTTTTTCCGCGGCCATGCACAGGTCGCCCTCGTTCTCCCGATCTTCATCATCCATGAGGATAATCATGCGTCCGGCCCGAATTTCTTCGATCGCTTCCTGGATCGATGCGATATGAGGGCTCTTATGATCGGGGACACGCGAAGGGACCGAAAACATAACCGTTCTCTCTTCTCATGGATTTCAACGTTCTTACAGGAGCTTATAACTGGTGTCCTGACGATCTGTAAAGTAGCCGCATGTTCCGCATATGACCCCGAAGACTTGACCGTCCGACAAGCGCCAGATACATAGCACAAACACCCGCCTGTGGAGGGGTAGGCAAAAAAGATGCGAAGAGAGGGCTCTGGAACACGCCGAGAGTAGGGGAAACGTGATTCCAGACAGGGCGTCAACACGTAAGGAGAAGGCTTATGCCAAACGTAGCAATCCAAGGGCCGATTGACCTACGCCAGATCATTATCCGTCGGCCAGAGATGTTTCTCCGCGACCCGGATGGCATTAAACGCGTCAGCGAATACTATATCAATACCGAATGTACCAAACTGCTGCTCGAAGCGCTTGTGATAGAGCCGGGGAAAAAACAGCAGTTTTTTATCCAGGTGTGTAAAAAGAGCAATGGGGCCACGGTTCGCCTTGAGCCGACTTCCCCAGTAGAAAAAACGGTGGGAGTCAAGCGCCTGATGGGCCAAGTCGCGTTTGCCATCCGTTCACTGTTTCCAGGCTCGCGTTACGCGAAGACGAACATCGCAGATCATCTCCCGGACAATGAGGGAATGAAAAATTCCTCCCGGGGCGGGAAGAAACTTCGCGCCGTCGCCTGACTCTGTTCCCAGGAAACATCGGAACAGGAGGCGCTTCAGCCGGATTCGCGAGTTTGGCGGGCCTTCCCTTTTCTCTATCAGCCGGCATGAACCCAGGGATGCTGTGCGTCTCGCCGGGATTCCCGGCCTTCCCATCAGAACCAACCCCGGAGAGCGCGCCCTTTTCTCTTCGATTAAGGAAACCTCGCGAGTCAGACTACGGAAAAACAAACAAGCTCCGCCCCCAAGCGGCCAGGGCGAAACCCACCTTGCATGGGGTGGGCAGCGTCACCCGATGTTGGAAAACATTGAATTGCTGCAACGCAATTCTTTTGAGCAGTCTATGATAAATGAGCCGCATCGCTTCTGCGGCAACAAGAGAGCGGCGGTCCTGACGGTCCAATAAGCTGACCGCCCGGCTATAATACTCCTGAGCGCGTTGGCCCTCAAAGGTCATCAGTTTCAGAAATGCCGCGTTGTACTCATGACTCAGTAGTTCCTGCTCCGAGTATGCAAACCGGTCCAGGTCTTCAAGCGGCAGGTAAATCCGGCCCCGCTGCGCGTCTTCACCCACATCCCGCATAATATTCGTCAGTTGAAACGCGATACCCAGATTAATGGCGTAGTCGCGCGCCCGCGGGGATTGGTAGCCAAAAATTTCTATGCAGACGAGGCCGACCAAAGAGGCCACCCGGTAACAATACTCATACAATTCTGAGAACGTCTGGTAGCGAGTCCGACTAAGGTCCATGGCAACACCATCGATAATGCCGACCAGGTGCTCCTGCTGAATGGGAAAACGCCGCACCGCATCGGCCAAGGCGCACGAAATGGGATGGCGCGGAGTCCCGGCATAGCAGCAGGTCAGCTCCTCTCGCCAGGTGTCCAGGAGCTGGGCGAGCCGCTCTTTTCGGCTCTGGGGTTGTTTCCCATCAGCGGGGGAGAGGTCCTGATCCGCGATATCATCTATGAATCGGCAAAAGGCGTACAGCGCGCACAGCGCATTATGTCGCTCTCGGGTCAGCAGCCGGAAGGCATAGTAAAAATTCGACGAGCTGCGCTGCGTAATATCGCGGCAATAGGCGTACGCATCCGCGAGCGAGCCAGCCTCTGGTGAGGGCGAAAGCCCTGCCGCGGGCCGCTCCCGAAACATGCCGGCGTCCTCACTCATATTCCCTGTCCAAGAATCTCCTGCGCCGGCCTAGGCTGCCGCGGTCTGTTCGGCTATGCCGGCTATCTTTTTCGCCTGGGCGCGCGCCCAACCATCAGCCTCAAGAACGCTCTCCAGGTCTTGCACCGGCTGCGCGGTATGGGATGAAAGGAGCTGCTTATTGATGTGGGCAATATCGGTGAAAGCTATTTGTCCGGAAAGAAACAACGCCACCGCTACTTCGTTCGCGGCGTTGAGTACTGCGGGACACGTCCCCCCCCGCTCCAGCGCCGTATAGGCTAAACCCAGGCAGGGAAACTTGTCATAATCCGGTTCGACAAATTCGAGCCGGGCGGCCTCGGCGAGATTCAGCTGCGGGAGATGCGTAAGCGGTAAACGGTCTGGATAGGCAAGAATGTATGAGATCGGCACCCGCATATCAGGAATGCCCAACTGAGCCAGCACAGAACCATCCACGTACTCCACCAGGGAGTGCACAATACTTTGGGGATGCACGATCACCGAGACTTGCGTCGGGGACAGGTTAAAAAGCCAACGCGCTTCAATGACTTCCAGCCCTTTGTTCATGAGCGTTGCCGAGTCAATTGTAATTTTATTGCCCATCTTCCAGGTCGGGTGCTGGAGCGCTTCTTCTATACGGATGGTCTGAAAGTCTTCAGCCGGGCGGTGTAAAAACGGCCCGCCGGAGGCGGTCAGAATAATCCGCTTGACCTGTTCCTGCTTATGTCCATGCAGAGCCTGAAAGACAGCATTATGTTCACTGTCAACCGGCAGGAGTTGCCCGCCGTGTTGCGCTGCCTCACGGGTCATGAGTTCGCCGGACACGACCAAGGCTTCTTTGTTGGCTAACGCGACATCTTTGCCCGCCCGTATCGCCGCCAGGGTCGGGGGCAACCCGACGGCCCCCACCAGGGCGGCCATGACCATATCCGCGTCCGCATGCGTTGCGGTCGCGTGCAATCCGTCTGCCCCCCAGACGATATCTCCCTCGAAATCGGGCAGCTCGCGCCGCAGCTTTTTTGCATCTTCTTCTTGGGCGAGGGAGACCAAAAGGGGCTGGAAAGATTTGATCTGCTCAATGAGTTGCGTCAGGTTTTTGCCGGCCGCCAGGGCCACCACGCGAAATTTTTCAGGGAAGCGTCCAATAATATCGAGCGTTGACACCCCGATGGAGCCGGTTGAACCGAGAATGGCAATACGCTTCATTTTCTCCACCCCTCCTCTCACGGCGCTTCAGAGTTCTCTCCGCAATGCTCTACCCGATTCTCTACGCAAGAATGGGATACTTTTCGCCATGACCAGCATTCGTACCGAACGGGACGAGGGGCCGTCAAGCTCAGCCTGTTCCTATCTCCTGGATCGTTGCCCTTCTCACCCACTCTGCTATCGTAGCCGCGGGCTGGATCAATCATGACTGCACGCTGCCACGTTGCTCTTTCCTTTCTTTTTGCGACCGCTCTGCTCCTGACGCACGCCCCGCGTCTGAGCGCGGCACCATCTATCAATCGGATCGCCTATATTGATCGCGCCGGCGATCTGTATACCGTTCGGCCCGACGGGACCGGTCGCCAAAAAATGGCTTCCGGCGAAATGCTCCAGCAAGCCAGCTTCGCCCCCCGCTCGGTCCAGCGCAGTCAGGACTTTTATAGCTGGCCGGCCTGGTCGCCCGACGGACAACGCCTGGCCAGCTTTCGCGTTGAGCGCAATGGCGGCCAACTCACCGATGGCCTGTATATCTTCGACGCTATCAGCGCCCGCATTCTCCATGCCTATAAAGAGCCTGGTCTCCAGCCCATTTATGCCTATTGGTCACCCACGAGCCAGCAATTGGGCATCCTTTTGGGCGGCCGGGGACCTTTCTCGCTCAACCTCTGGCCACCGTCAAGCGGCCAGCGCCCTCAAAGAGTTGCCCAGGGCGCCCCCTTTTATTTTCATTGGCGCGCGGATGGACAAGCGGTGCTCACTCATACCGGAGGAAATCGCAGAGGAGGGGCCGGCCATGCCGTTAGCGTCGTCGCCATTCCCACTGGCGAACGGCATCTGCTCTCTCGCTCACCCTCGGCATTTGGACCACCGTCCTGGTCTTTTGATGACAAATGGCTCGCCTATGGCAATGCGCGCGCCGGCCAAAAAAAAGCAGCGCTGATGATTGCTGCCGGCGATGGTCGTCAGCCTGAATCTGTCGCGCTTGTGCCCAAACGCATGGCCCTCGCCTGGTCCCCAACGCAACATCTTCTGGCCATTGCCACCACGTCCTTTATCAGAGCCCCCCTCTTTGAGGAGGTACGCTTATTCGACGTGGCCTCAGGCGCGCGGCATCCCCTGATTCAAGAGCCTCTGGCCGCCTTTTTCTGGTCCCCGGACGGGACTCGCATCCTGTATGCCAAACGCAACCCGGAGCGCGCCTACTGGACCTGGGTGGTCGTAGACGTCCACAGCCGCACCTCCTTTCCGGTGGTCAATTTCATTCCGTCCCGTCCCCAGATCATGGTTTTCCAGTATTTCGACCAGTATGCGCTGTCGCATCGCCTCTGGTCTCCAGACAGCCAGTTTTTTACTTTTAGCGGACATACAGACTCCAACCCGAACCCAGGCCCAGGCGTTCGGGGCCCGTCCGTCTATATCGTCCCCGTTACGAAGGATGCCACACCACAGCGGCTTTCAGACGGCCATATCGCCTTCTGGTCTCCTCAATAGCGGCCCCCTTCCCGTAGCCGCGTCCGCTCCCAGCGCAAAGCTGACGAAAAAATAGGCGTTGCTTAAAATCCAGTCAGCAGCAGCAGCGCCGCCGGTTCCCTCAAAGCAAAAAAGTCAAGCAGATGCAGCATTTTCCGGTCGGCATTCTTTTTGCCTACTACGAAGGACTACCCTCACCTGCTGTTGCCAATACGGGGCAATCGGCAACGGCCATATTTGTCCTGAGACATGAGGGAAGGAGGAATCTACTGTGAAACTTTTTCGGAAGACGCGACAATCCGCCTGGTGCGGGTGGAGAACAGGCTCACTCGGATTACTCAGTCTGCTCGGTACAGCCGTACCAGCCTGGGCCCAGGAAACAGCAACGCTCGATAGCGGAGACACCGCCTGGATGCTTACTGCCACGGCGCTGGTACTCTTCATGACCCTTCCGGGTCTGGCATTATTCTACGGCGGCCTGGTGAGGACAAAAAACGTCCTCTCGGTCCTGGGTCAATGCCTGGCAATGGCCGGCGTCATGACCCTGCTCTGGATCATCTATGGCTATAGCTATGCCGCCACCGAGGGGAACGCCATCATAGGCAACGCCTCCATGCTCTTCCTCAAGGACCTACGGGTCGATTCCCTCAGTGGCACCATACCCGAGTCGGTCTTCCTGACTTTCCAGATGACCTTTGCGATCATCACCCCGGCGCTCATCGTTGGGGCTTTTGCCGAGCGTATGAAGTTCAGCGCCATGTTGATCTTCATGATTATCTGGTTCACCTTCAGCTATGTCCCGATCTGGCATATGGCCTGGGGCGGCGGCCTGTTCGCCGGTTGGGGCGTGCTTGATTTTGCCGGCGGGACTGTCGTGCATATCAATGCCGGGGTCGCCGCGCTGGTTGTCTGCGTCATGATCGGCTCGCGCGCTGGCTACCCCACCGAGCCGATGCGACCCCACAGCCTCGTCCTGACCGTCGTTGGAGCCGGCATGCTCTGGGTGGGCTGGTTTGGCTTCAACGCCGGCAGTGAGCTTGCCGCCGACGGCACCGCGGGCATGGCCCTGCTCGTCACCCAGGTCTCCACCGCCACAGCCGTCGTTGTCTGGATGCTTATCGAGTGGGTCAGGCATGGCAAGCCGAGCATTCTCGGCATGGCTACCGCTGCGGTGGCTGGTCTGGTCGCCATTACGCCGGCCAGCGGCACAGCCGGCCCTATGGGCGCGATCCTGATCGGCGCAGCCTCAGCCTTTCTGTGCTATCTGGCCGCCACCACAATAAAACGGTCCTTCGGCTATGACGACAGCCTCGACGTCTTCGGGGTGCACGGCGTCGGCGGCATTGTTGGGGCGACCCTGACCGGTCTGTGCGCAGCCGAATTCATGGGCGGCGCCGGGCTCGATGAAACCATGAGCGTCGCGGCCCAGGTCACCGAACAGATCAAGAGCGTTATCGTCACCATCATCTGGAGTGGTGTGGTCTCTGTGATCGCCTATTTTGTGGCCAATGCCCTCACCGGAGGGGCGCGCATCAGCGAAGAGGGGGAGCAGCAAGGTCTCGACCTGACCGACCACGACGAGAGCGGCTATATCGCCTGAGGCGCAGGCAACGGACCCGGGCTGGTTCCAGACTGGCCCGGATTTCTTTGCGCCCCGTTCTGCTGGCCGCGCTACGTCAAGCGACTATCCGGGCCGTCCTGAGCCGCTGCAGGTCCGCCTCACTCAGACCTGTTCCGGTCAGGACTTCGTCCGTATGCTGGCCAAGAGTCGGTGGAGGGGATTTTATTTCTGCCGGCGTATCCGCCAGATGCCAGACTGGACCAATGGTCCGAAAGCGACCCCCTGCCGGGTGGTCAACGTCCTTCAGGATATCGAGCTCGGCCACCTGGGGATGGGCGCACAATGTGGGGTAATCGTTAAAGGGCACGGCATCCCCACGGAATTCGTGGACGAGTTTGACCACCTCAGCGTTTGTCAATTGCTGAAACGCCCGCTCCCAGACCGGCTTGACCTCGGGCGCATAGCGGCCAATGCTGGTCGCCTCTCGTCCGAAGCCCTCAAAACGCGGATCAGTAATATAGTCCGCCAGGCCCAGCGTCAGCATCAGCCGGTCCCAATCCTCGCTATTGCCCCGCCGGAGGCCGAAATAGACATGGCCGTCCTTGGTTTTATAGCCTTCGTCGGGCGGACGGGTGTAATGGTCGAGATGGAAGCCATACCACTCGTCCGGGTCCGTCATGGACGTCCACATAATGCCGCGCATGTGGAGCAGGGTCCCCAGCATACTGACCGCAACCCGCTGCCCCTCGCCTGTGCGAACGCGGTGAAACAGCCCAGCCGTTACCGCTTGGGAGGCCATAATGCCGGTGTTGAGACTGGCCACATCCGTCCCCAAGCGAACCGGAGCCTCTCCAATTTTCCCCAGCGAATGGGTGTAATCGGCCAGGGCCTGAACCACCAGCTCTGCCCCTGGCTGGTCTCGCAGTGGTCCTTCCTCTCCAAAGGCGCTGATCGCGCAATACACTAACGTCGCCTGCGTCTGGCTGAGGGCGTCATAGCCCAGCCCCAGCTTTTCTGCCTGGCCCGGCCCAAAGTCCTCCAGGACAACATCGGCCCGTGCAATCAGTTGGCGCGCAATCTCCTGGCCGTCCTGGGTCGTGACATCAAGGGCTACGCTCTTTTTATTGCGGTTGAGACTCAGGAAGACTGCGCTTTCGTCCTGGACGAACGGCGGGCCCATAGTCCGTGCGGAATCGCCGCTCAGCGGCTCAATTTTGATCACCTCGGCCCCCGCGTCCGCCAGACGCATGGAGGCAAACGGCCCGCACAGCCCGTGGGTGAAATCAATAATGGTAAAACCATCCAGTGCGCCGGGCATCACGGCTCCAGTCTCTTCTCTCTTCTGTTCTTCTCCAGCGTCTCTGACGCTATCCCAAACTCGCGCAGGACTGCCTCGGTCTGCTCGCCTTGCAGTCCGCCCGGACGAATCGGACCGGCCGGAGTTTTCTCAAACTTCCACGGCAGCCCATCCACGCTCAGCCTGCCCCAATGTGGCGTCTCCATATCAACAATATGCTGATTGCGTGTGACTTGGGGGTCGGTGCGGAGCGCCTGAAAATTGACTGTGCGGTCCACCCGCGCATTTGGCACCCCTGCCTGGGTGAGCCGCAGACTCCACCAGCGGGTTGGCTTGGTTTTGAAATGATCTTCAAGCAGCGCTACAAGGGCGGCCCGGTTCTCAACCCGCTGCGGGTTGGTCGCAAAGCGCGGATCGTCACACAAGGCTGCCTGCCCGGTCGCGCGACAAAAGCGCGGCCAGTGGTCTTCGCTCACCACCCCGACCGCCAGATATTCCTGATCCTCACACAGAAAGGCCTGGTGCGGCACCGTCGTTGCCGCGGCGCTGCCCAGGGGCTGCGGTTGTTCGCCAGTCGCAAAATATTCCGCCAGGCGGCTGGTTTGCAGCGACAGTGCGGCTGAGATCATATCGATCTCAATATGCTGCCCCCTGCCCGAGCGCTCCCGCGCCAGCAGCGCCTGCAAAACGGCTTCGACAATCATCGTACTGGTCGTAATGTCAAGATGCGCCAGATGGCGGAACATCTCTCCCGTCGACCCGGGCCTGCCGGTAATACTGCACCAGCCGCCAAATGCCTGGACAGTCGGATCGATCCCGGCTTCCGTGGCCATCGGACCGGTTCGGCCATACGCAGACGCAGACACATACACCAGGCGCGGGTTGAGCTGAGAGACCACAGCATAGCCCAGGCCCAAACGCTCAACCGCGCCCGGACGCATGTTCTGAACAAACACATCGCTCTTTTCAACCAGCTTGAGCGCAATAGCCCGGTCCCCCTCTTCTTTGAGATCAAGGACAATATGCCGCTTGTTGAAATTGGCCGAGATATACAGGACGGCCGTGCCCTTAATAGGCGGCGGGATAGCGTGCGAGAGTTCACCGCCGGGCGACTCAACCTTAATCACATCCGCGCCCAGTTCGCCCAGCAATTTGGACGCCCAGGGTCCGACTGCTGCGATACTGAGGTCAAACACGCGAATACCGTCGAGAATACCAGGCATAAATACTCCTTCTCTCCCTTCAGTGTTGCCGTGCCGGTCTGCTTAGCCTTTCCGGGGTCGAAACTTGGCCAGCGTGACCTCATCGGTCACATCATCGAAGACCACTTCCACCGGCATACCTCTGGTAATGTCCTCGTTCGCAACTTCGACCAGATTGGTCAGCAGACGGGGGCCTTCTTCCAGTTCGACCTCGGCAACAGAGTACGGAAGGTCATCCTTGAACGACGAGAAGTAGGCTTGATGAAAAACGACCCAGGAGTTCACCACGCCCCGCCCGCTCACCGCCTGCCAGCGAAAATCACGCGACCAGCAGTCTGGGCAAAACGGAGTCGGAGGATACCAGACAGCCTCACATGCCGCGCAGCAGGGCAACACCATCTGCCGTTGTTTCAGGCCATCCCAGTACGGCTGATTGAGTGTCGAAATTGCCGGGAGCGGCTTTGTATACTCGGCCATACCCTCTCCTTTTTTCAGCCCGCGCTGTAGATTAACGAGTCTCCGTACGCGTTGGCCCATTGGATACGCTGCGCATTCGGAATTTGTCGCTCGCCACACTCCGCTCGCAATTGGCGCACAATCTCGACCTGGTGATTCCAGCCCATGATATGCCCCTCGGACATCAGCCCGCCATTAGTGTTCATGGGCAGTTCCCCGCCCAGCTCGATACGCCCGTCTTGGGTAAAGGCCGCGGCTTCGCCCTGCCCACAGAACCCAAAGCGCTCCAGCGCGGTCCAGGCCAGAATCGAGAACGCATCATAGGTAAACAGCGCATCCACATCCCTGGGTGATACGTCTGCCATCTCATACACGAGCTGCGGGCCGGGAATATAATCAAAGGCGGTTTGTTGAGAAGTCCCAAAGCCGGGATAGGTCCAAATGAATTCCTGCCGTCCCGCCGGCAAGCCCTGCATCCCGCTGATGCACACCGGCCGCTTGGCCATGTCCCGGGCGCGTTCCTGGGTGGTCACCAGGACGCACGCCGCGCCATCGTTAATCAGACAATAGTCGAGCAGGTGCAGCGGCTCGCACACAAAACGCGAGTTCTGGTGATCTTCGACGCTGATCGGGGTCTGCATGACGGCATTCGGATTCAGGGCCGCGTGCTTCCGAAACGCCACTGCCACCGCGGCCAGCTGCTCACTCGTGGCGCCAAAGCGATCAAAATACTTCCGGGCGACCAGCGCGGCCCCGGCTCCCGGCGAGGTCATGCCGAACACCGGGTCTTCGCCGTGCCCACCGCCGGCCTCACGCGCGCCCTCAGCATCTCCAGACCCGCCCATCATGGGTTTGCGAAATCCTGAAAAACTGATCGAGGCCATGCAGGCCACCACATTGGCCAGCCCGGCGCCGACCATCATCGCCGCCCACTGTAGGCTACTGGCCGTAAACCGTCCGTGCGCCCAGGTTTGATTATACGCGCGCAGCTTTAATCCCAGCGCATAGGCCAGGGTGTCAGCGTCCGCCCCAATCGGCGTCCCAAAACTGACGATGAGCCCGTCCAAATCGTCCCGCCCCAGCCCAGCGTCATCAAGCGCGTTGCGGATGGCTTCACCCGCAAGATCGATCTGACTCCGATTCATTTTCCGACCGTATGCCGTATGGCCCACACCACACACAGCCGCAACATCTTTGAGGTTCCCCACAGGCATGTCCGCCCTCCTTTGGCCAGCGTCCTCGGATCATAGGCAGAGACACGCTGAGGGTCAAGGAAACAGACAAGATGGGAGTGTCTCAGTTTCACATCCCCCTCCCCCGCTGCCGGCCCAGCGCCCCCCTCCCTGACAGAGGCTCTGCTCCCTCTCCCCTGGAGGCCTGTCCTGAGCCTGTCGAAGGGGAGAGGGTTGGGGTGAGGGGGAATCTGCAAACTGGGACATTATCGACAAGATTCTTTCCTGCCGGGTGCCTTCTGCTTGACGCTCTCGCTACGTGTCAGTCCTGTGATGTCAGTCACCGATATGTGACGTTGCGGGTTGACCTCAAGTCCAGATGATCTAAGCTGTCAATATCTTGCCCGGCAGCCCGACCCGGGTTGCGGGTTGACCTCAAGTCCAGATGATCTAAGCTGCGATCATGTTCAAAAGGGATGCGCTGGAGTTGCGGGTTGACCTCAAGTCCAGATGATCTAAGCTTCCAGTGATTCTTCAGGGGTCCACCCGCTTGTTGCGGGTTGACCTCAAGTCCAGATGATCTAAGCTCGCCCTCGGTATGGGCTGGAGGCCGCGCAGGTTGCGGGTTGACCTCAAGTCCAGATGATCTAAGCTATTGCTTCGTCCATCAAGTCCCCCCCCTTAGTTGCGGGTTGACCTCAAGTCCAGATGATCTAAGCTTATGCCCCCGAATGCCGCAACCAGGCTTGTGTTGCGGGTTGACCTCAAGTCCAGATGATCTAAGCTCTGCCTTCCTCTTCCCATGCTGCGAGCAGGGTTGCGGGTTGACCTCAAGTCCAGATGATCTAAGCTTAGTGGCCCGACGGCCTGGCAGGACCTGCGGTTGCGGGTTGACCTCAAGTCCAGATGATCTAAGCTCCACCAACGGAGGAAACCATTTCGGCGCGGGTTGCGGGTTGACCTCAAGTCCAGATGATCTAAGCTCTTGTCGGGCAGCGCCCCCCCCTTGGTCGCGTTGCGGGTTGACCTCAAGTCCAGATGATCTAAGCTATGGCCGATGAACGGGTCAATCATTACCGGGTTGCGGGTTGACCTCAAGTCCAGATGATCTAAGCTCGATGGACGGATAGGTAGCGTCCATTTTCAGCGACTTCAACGAGACCGCCAATCATCTTTTGAGGCCCTTTATCCGACCGTCTGGAAACACCCAGAGTTTCCGCAGGCCTCCAGCGCCAAGCTTGTCGATGAGCACAAAATTCTGTTTCGGGTCGGCAGCGGAATGCGGAACCACGTCCAACTTATTATTTGTCGTGCTGAACCCGGCAACGCGCATGATCTGCGTTTGCCCGTCTTTCTCGTAGGCGATCATGTCGCTCTTATAAAGACGAGCGACCAGCTTTGCGGCGGGGTGTGGCTTACGCGCTCCCGGTGCAGGTACACCGTTCGGCGTATCCGCATAGGACCAATACACACCGCGCCACTCGTATTTCCCTTTCTGCCACCCACCCTTCTCCCCCTTTGGACAACGCCAGATATCACAACAGACGTAGGAATCAGGCTTATAGCCCTTGTAGGGAGTCGAGGGTATGGGCACAACGGTTTGGTCAGTAACCAGAATCCGCACCTTGCCGACCCCGTACTCTGCTCCGAAACGTGCCAGGACCTTTTTCAATATGGCGGGCTTTGTCAAATCTTCCCCATTTTCTGCTGCCTGTGTGAGGTATACACCTATGGAGTTGCGAAGCCGCTCAGCGCGGATGCAACCACCAACATAGCGAGGCGGCTTATCTTTATCTTTGATGAATCCACATTCTTTGAGGGTAAGATCCGTGAACGCCTTGCGAACCACGAGATTGTGTTCCGGCATATCCGGGTCGCGTCGTTCCGGCGCAATGAAACCATATGCGGAGTCTTTGAACATCGCTCCCTGCCAGCCGTGGTCTGGCTTGAATGCCACGACAATTTCAGGAACACGGGCGCGAATCGCTTGCTCAATCGGTCCCGGGAGTTCGGGCACGATGATGTGCACCCGGTCATCCGCGCCTCGGGCGGTCTGTCTGGAGACCCTATTAAGCATCGCCCGGTCGGCCAGCCCAATGACGGCGGCGTCAACGGCGTGGTGACGGTGATCTCCACGGTCCTTCTTGAAGCCCCATTTCCTACGCAATAGGGAGGTCAGGCCGCCACGGTTGGGAACAATCTGTTCTACATTCTTGAGGCAGCGAAGGTAACGCATAGCTGCGCGCGCGATATAGGCGTTGTCCGTCAACTGCCGAGCAATGAAATCGTTCTCACCCTCAAACCGGGCCATTGCGTCCGGTCCGAACCGCCATTTTTTGTTGTCGGGTAAGCCGTCAGCGAGCCTGCGCACGGTGTCCCACTCGATGCCGTAAGCGGCGTGAGCGTTTGAAGCAAACGCCTCGTAGGGTGTCTGATTGCCCTTGCGCCGGTTGGCCCAGCGCATTGCGACGGTGAGGTTGGCTATAGAATCATCGAGCGTGCGCTTGAATGGGAGGATATGTTCAATTTCCGCCTCTCCATTGTCGTTGAAAAGCTGGGCACAAGAAATCGGCTTCCCAGAGTAGGGACAGCAACGAGCCAGCGTGTTCTTACCGAGTTCCTCCCACAGCTTAAACTTCTTGATGTTACGCGCTGATTGTGCGACTCCGAGTTTCGAGAGTTCCTTTCGAATACGGTCATTTTCCTCCTGGTTGTGAGCTTGCTGTTTAGTGTCTTCGTCGCGCTCTTTCCGAGTCCGTTTCAGGGCTCGCGACAGCTCCACATGGATTTCAACTGGTCGTTCACCGTACCGTTCAATCAAGGTATTTACGACTCGCCGAAGGCTGTTGAGCGCGACATGAACCGTCGGATTGTTGATCTTGCCAAAGTGTTGTTCAGGTGCAGTCTGCGGGTCGGCTGTGGGGTCTGCTCCGAGTGTCGAGCCATGCAGTATTTCCCCATAATAAGGAAGAGTGTCATGGTGTCTACCTTCAGGCTGTTGACTGTGACGCAGAGGAGAGCCGTTCCCGTCTTTAACCTCACGGACCGCTTCCCAGTACAAGAGTTTCTGATCGCGCATGATCGGTACGATGGCTTCCATGAATCGGCGGGAAACATTTGCGGTTGCCCGGGAAGGGTGGAGTGTAGAAAACGCCTCAATAACTGCACTATCAAATTCAAAATCTGCCGCGAGCCGTGTTGCGAGACTTTCCGGTTCGGCTTCTTCGTGAAGCGCCTCGAAAACGTTATCGAGCAGACCGGCGTCGCCTTCGTCTGAGCAGCGGCGTTGCCACAGGTGGGAAAGATTCGGATTCTTTGCGAGCGTTGCACCGATAGCGTGGTTCTTGAGTCCTTTGCGCTTCTCGCTTTCCAGATTGAACCGTATACAGCCGGGGAACAGCGGGGTACGGTCTCGGCGCTTCTGTTTACGTAGTGAGTTGAATTTGACTTCAGATTTTCTGGTGAGCAAGAGATGCAATACGGCTGACCTTTGGTCGTCACTCAAGAGATGCTCCTGGTAGTCGGCATCGACCCAACGCAGCATATTGACTTCCTGATAGATACGGAAATCGTGGCCGATAGGAGTATCGCGCCAATGTCGAGCCTCTTCTGGAAAGAATTCGCAGCGACCTCTTTCCACAGGTTTCAAAGGCCATTGAAAAAGAACATACCGATCCCGTAAACGGTCCCAATCAGCGGGCTCTGGACGGTGGTGGGCCTCCTGCTTCTTGCGGATTTCGTCGAACTCCGCCGCGTACATGGCTCGGTCCGGGTAGAACTCGCTCTCGCCCCTGAACCGGATGCCAGCAGGCTTTTCACCCGACTTTTGCCGTTCTCTCTCCGCCTGGAATTGCGCCCATTGGACCTGACCGAGCGTTCTGCCGTTCAGGGTCTTGTGGAGTTCGTCTATGCGTTTCTTGAGTTTGTGTTTCTTGAGTTTACCGCCATCGTCATCCGCCTGTTCAAGCCGGTTGGACTTAAAGCCTCGCCGTAGTCCGAGATGAAACAACGCCCGCCCAAGTTCGTAGGGTGCAAGGAGCCGTTCCACTGCCTCGGCGCGCAGCCAATAGGGATTGGAGCGGTCAGGAGCGTTGGATTTCGCTCGTGGCTGGAACAGCTTGTCACGTTCGTCTCGCGATTTGGGCATCAGCCCCAACTCAACAAGCTCGCGCATGAAGGCACGAAGGCGTGTTTTGCGTCGGTCCCGGTTGCGGCGCATTGACCGCGCCCTGCGGCGTTCTACCGCGTTGCTGTTACCCACACGCCCACTTTTTGCCGGCTCCCGCCCATCCGGGAAGATGTACACGCCCCCGTTGAGCGAGTCGCTGACCCGCCACTGATGGCCTTCTTTTTCAACGTTGAACGCCCACCAGCCTAAAGAGTTTGTTCCCAGATCAATCCCCAGACGCCACGCCATGCTTGCCCTCCTCTCTTTCAAATATTTCTTGCAGGCTAGCGTATACGATGCTACGCTTCCACAGCTTAGATCATCTGGATTTGAGCCAACTCGTTAACAAGGCTCAAGTCACAAAATTGGAAGGCTCGGTACGCCGGGCCTTTCCCTCCGCTGACGACGAGATTCTTTCCTGCCCGACGCCTTCTGCTTGACCCTCTCGCTCAGACACGCAACAATCGCCACACAATCCAGGCGCCGCAATGGTAGGGGCAGCCCCCTGTGGCTGCCCTTTTTATCCTGCGGCTGCCCCCCTGTGGCTGCCCTTTCTATTATGCTGTCACTCACCGATATGCTCCTCATTACCCTCAGCGGTCTGGCCGCGGGTTTTCTCAACGCGGTTTCCGGCGGAGGGGCCATGCTGACCGTGCCAGTCCTCATTCTGGTCGGGCTGCCGCCGGGAGTTGCCAACGGAACGAATCGTCTGGCCGTTGTCCTGCAAAGTCTGACTGCGCTGGCTGCGTATACAAAACTGAACCAGACTGACTCAGGCTTAGCCCTTACGCTCATGCTCCCGGCCATGCTGGGTTCGGTGTGTGGCGCGCTGGTGTCGGTCCGTCTGGACGATGCAGTCTTCCAGAGTGTATTGGCCATCACCATGCTGGTTCTGCTCATCCCGATAATGTTTGAGCCGGTCCTCAGCAGCAAACTGCTGGCTGTCAGCGGGACAGGTCGGGGGCGACGCCTGCTCCAAGGCGTCTTTTTCGGCATCGGCCTCTACGGTGGCTTACTTCAGATTGGGGCAGGTATTTTGATACTGGTGACGCTGAGCACTGTGGGCGGCTTGAATCTCACCCTGGCAAATGGCGTGAAAGTCGTTATTGTCATGGGCCTGACTGGTATTGCCTGCTGCGTCTTTGCGCTGAACGGGAAAGTTGATTGGCGTGTGGGACTGCTCCTTTCACTAACGACCAGCATCGGCGCGTGGTTCGGGGCGCACTGGGGGGTCAGTAAGGGTGAAGGCTGGATTCGGATTGTGTTGGCTGGGACAATAGTGGTCATGGCACTCCAGTTGCTCGGGGTGTGGGAGGGACTCCGCCCGCTGTTGGCCTTCTCTCCACTCCTGCGCTTGTCCGCTGTTTCCGCACTAGACGCCGCATGAGCGCGCTTACCTACAAGGAGCAGTCCGCCGCCGAGCTCCGGCTCCACGTTATCGCCGACAGGGTGGATTTTCAGCACTTCAGGCCGCTGGCCACGCTGCGCCTGGAACAACCCCAGTTCCAGGTACAGGCGAGTATTATCGGCACCAGCCACCTCATCCACATAGCGTATGACAACACCCACCATGTTTCCGAAATCCTGGCCTGCGCGGATATCCCCCCCACATTACAACCGGCGTTCTCAGACTGGATTGCAAACTTGGTTCGCCCTGTTGACCTCCAGCTCACGCCGGCAATGCACTATCATTTTGAGGCCCGGCGAACGGACAGCCAGCGCGGGCAGCCTCCCTTCCAGGCATTGGCGCGGCGTATTGTCCGAACGAGCGCCGCTACCACCCTGCCCTCCAGTCTGGGTCTCACGTATGCTTTTCCAGCCACACCACGAGGCGCGGCTCCACAAACCCTGGTCTGGGTGATGCTCGACAGCGCGCGCCAGCGTGTGACCATCAAGACCGCCCACAGTTACCCGAATGAAGATACCATTATTTTTTCCGATTCCTGCGTCACCCGCGGTTGCCCAACAACGGAATGAGTGGAGATAAAGAAGTATATTTAATCTCGGCGTAATCGCCCGACAGAATCGTGGCAAGATGAGTGTTATTTACTGTTAAGCTATTGAATTTACAGAGGTTTTTCGGGTGGACATGGGCTGACTTAGCGGAGCGAGCATCTATGAGTCAGGCGTAACGTAAGGAAAAACAACGACCCTAGCGGTACCAAGGGCCTCGGTAGTGGTTCAGTTTGCTTATTCCCCCTCACCCCAGCCCTCTCCCCTTCGACAGGCTCAGGACAGGCCTCCAGGGGCGAGGGAAGCAGAACCCGGCTTCTGCGGAATTGTATCATCGAAATTGCGCGCTCTCGCTGGCTTTGTCCCTCCGCTGCCTCGGGCGATGGTCACCTGCATTTCATTGCGACCGCCGGTCCGTGGAGGCGGCTACCGGCTTCATTCCGTAGCAACCGCGGCAATAGTGCGGAATGTCGTCGCCGGCAATGCGCCGGCGCAGTTCCCGGTATTTGTCGTTGTTCCAAATATCGGCGAATGGCTCGTCGAACACGTTGCCCATTTTTACGACGCTGGAATCGGCTATTTGACAGCAGGGGACGACGTCGCCGTTCGCCGCGATGTAGGAGGCGGTCCAAGGCCAGGGGCAGCGGTTCGCCTTGGAATACCTTTGACCATGCTCGACGCTGAGCGGCATCTCGACCTCGGCGGCGACTTCTCTCGACTCCCGGATGGACTGGTCCACCCGGGGATCTCCCCGGGAAACGTCTATCGCCGCAATTGACCCCTCCATCTCCTCTTTTCCCCAGTCGGTGAGCAAAGTTGTTGCCGTCAGCTTGTCCACACCGAGGCGTTTCGCCAACCGCACGAGATCTGGAAGTTCGTGGGCGTTTCGGAGCGTAACGACCGACCGCAGTTCGATACCGGGCCAGACGCTGCGGCCGCGGCGGCGGACCATGTCTGCGACGTTATCGACCACTTTCTGAAAGTTGCCGTTGACTCGGATTGCCTCGAACGTCTCCGCGGTCGCGCCGTCCATGCTGATGGTAATCGTCGTCCCCCGCAGAGAGCTAAGCCGCTGGGCGATATTCTCGGTATAAACCGAACCATTGGTGACGATGGAGACGCTACGTCCCCCCATCTCTCCCTCTTCCAGCATCTCAATAAGATGTCGGTTCAGCAGCGGTTCTCCCATTCCCTGGAGCTTGATCTGACGAAGCATCGGCAACTGGCGGAGAATTGAGATGAACCGCTCGGTGGTCAACCGGGTCGTCTTCCGCGTCCAATGCGTCACCTGACAATGGTCGCAGGCAAAGTTGCACGTATCGATGGGCTCGACGTCGATGCTGGTGGGCAGGAAAGGAGTCCTTTTCAGCCCAAGACGCCTGGCTATCCGCCCGCCCCGACTGTAATACTTTCGAGGGCTGCCCATTCCTACCCGGCGCCATAGCCGCAAGAGACTTCGGAAACTATTATTCATTTCCAAGCGATCTCCACATAACTTGATTTTTGCCCCCGCCCGCCGTCACGCCGCGGTTGGGTCTCTTTGCCTCTGAACGAGGAACGCCGCGGTGGCACAGGCCAGGCCGATAACGAAATTGTAGGCCCCCGTGGTGAGTAAATGGTGAAACGACAGGCCGTACAGGGCCATCACAATAACCCATCCAACAACCAAATCCCTGCCCAGGGACTTCGGCACGGTCCAAAGCAACCGCATCAAGAAGAACAGAGATAGCAAGTATAATGCAAATGGAATAATGCCCGCTTCGCCAACCAGCATCAGGTACACATTGTGGACCCCGGTCGGCGTCCCCTGGTTTCCGATAGGGGCGCCCTCCATACAGTGGAGCTGATACAAGCCGTGACCTATGATGGGCGATTCCAGGACCTTATTGAAGCCCATCTCCCACAAGAGCATTCGTCTCGATAGAGCTCTCCCACTGCCGCTGGTGGAATCGACTTTGCCACTGAAAGCCTCCACGGTCTCACTTGGTGCCTTCAGTGGATGGGCCAGCGCGTTGGCATCCGTCGCGGTCGCTGCGGGTGCCGCCATAATCGGGCCTATGGCCTCCGTTTGAACCCGGTGCGTCATGCCGTTCTTCTCGTAGGACATCCAGGCGCGCAAGAACTTGCCCCCGTCTTCGTCCGCCGGGGTGTAGTTGGATGAAAGCGCGCCTTCGATGTTGGTCCAAGTAGCGTCGTCGGGCGTATTGACATCGCCGGGCCGGGCGTCGGCCCGCTGCCATCGCCAGGAATTTGCCGGGTAGTCGTCAGCCCGGTGGGGCTTGTTGTCAACCAGGTAAACGGTGATAGTGTCTCCGACACGCTTCGCTTCGTACGGATCATCAATCCAGGCTTGGTGGGTATTCACTACCGGTGCCCCCGGAATGAGCCAAACCAGGATGCCGGCCATGCACAGAACAGTCAGGCCGGTATGCAAGAGGTCTTGTCTCAGGCGGCGGACATTCAGCAGCAGGAACAGAATGAGCATCCCGCCCAGAACAAGAATCGCTGTAGCGGAGAACGATGCGAGTCCCGCGGCGCATCCCAGGACCAGGGCCAGATACCCAAGGGCGCGTTGCCGTTCGTTGGATTGAAATGCCAATGCCAGTACTACCGTCATGCAAGCGATGAAGCCCGCGTCGTTGGGATCGGAAAAAGTACCGGTCATGCGATAGAGATGCCGGTACTCCGGCAGCATGCCAATATCACGCAGGACCGGCGAGGCCAGAACGACGGCGCAGCTTGCCACCAGAATCACGAGCGTCCACTGCAACAACGTCTTGGCTCCGGTTCGTTCCAGCACCGCGCGGCCACCGACCGCGGCGGCCACGAGCACGCTGAAATGGAGGACTCGATACTTCAATCTCCCAGCCGTTTCGGGCTGCGAGATTGCCTCGACGCCCAGCACGGCAGCGCCGATCGCCAGATAGGACGCCACCGCAGCGAACAACAACATGCCGGGTGTTCCGCCAAGTACCCCCCAGAGAGAAAGGAGAGAAGTAGACTTTCGCCAGGCAATCACGCACCGGGCTCCAACCAGGCCCAACAAGAGGACACAGCAGGCCATGGTCGCCCGTGCAATGACTACCTCGACCTGTGGTATCCCCCCAAGATGCACGTACCTCAGGTTGGTCAGAGCGATGATCGCCAATGTCCAGAACGCGACTGCGATCAGCGTGGCCTGGAGCGGCTCGGTTCGGCGGGCGCTGCAGGCAACCGCTACGGACTCGAGTCGCCTCCAGAGGAACGGAAGCAGCGGCAACATACGTTTACCCTTGCGTCATGGCCGTGGGGCCCGCCGGCCGCGTGGGCTCTGTTTCCGGCACAGGCTGCGCAACTCGGCGGCCACGCGGTCGTACCAGTCCGCGCTCCGAAACTGGTCCCCTCGCCGTCTTGCTCCCTCACAGAGTTGCCGGTACAGTTCGGGCTCGTCCAGCAACCGCTTGATCGCGGACTCGACCTCTGCAGCGGAACGGGGTTCCACCAGCAGCCCGCTCTCTTCGTGCTCGACCAGCTCCGCAATGCCGCCCCTCCTGGTGGCGACGACGGGCAGGCCGCACTGGAAGGCTTCGAGGATGGCGCCGGGGTAGCCCTCGTTCCGGTAGTAGCTGGGATACACCAGCAGGTCGTGTTCACTGAGGGCCCGTGGTATTTCCGCCGGGTCCAGGACGCCACCGTAGGTCGCCCTGGGATGGTCCTCGAACAGGGAGAAATCCGTGTCGGACATGCCGGGACCGAAGACGTTGAGATGACAATTCTCCGGCAGGTGGCGGCACGCCTCGAGGGCTTCGGCCAGCCCCTTGAACATCGCTAAACGAGCAACGAAAATCAGCCTTTCCACCCTGTCGCGCCCGGTCCGGGCGGGTGCCTCCATGCTTCTCGTATTCGGGAACCACCTGAAGTTGCCCCGGTTGTCGAAGCTCTGGTGCAGATACTGCGTCTCCACGTACACCAGTGAAGAGCGCATATAGGTCCGCTCGGCCAGCCAACGCGCGAACGCGCCATATTCCAAGTACTCCACCATCATGTCGCCCCCGGTGATACGCAACACCAGGGGCCTGCGCGCGATCTTGCAGACGGCCCACAGGAACGATGCCAGGCTCAGCGCCGAATAGGACGCGATGATGAGGAACACGACGTCGGAGCGCCATAGCTTCCTTGCGACTCCCCAGGCTACTCGCAGGAACCTTGCCAGACGATTGGCCCAGATTTTCCAGGCGGGCAGATTGGTCACGCCCCCCGACGTGTCGATGACGTCCACCTCGAAGCCGCGTGCCCCCAATTCCCGCACCTGTTCGTCGGCCATCACCTTGTTGCCCCCGGCCACGTTGCTAACGGACGCTCCGGCCTTCTGTATCGGAGCGATGAGCAGGATGCGGGGCGCTCGGCGCTCTTTCCCGCTCAACGGGATGCCTCTTTCACGAGTTGAGTATGGGCGGCGGCCCTCCCCCTGACCCTACCGGACAGCCCGACCCGGCCCGCGGCCCACAGGAAGTCCAGGTCGCTGTGCCGCGGCCGCCAGACCGCAGTCAGACCCGTTCGTGTCGTTCTGTGGAAAACGATGGAGAGGAACGAACACCCGCACACCATGCCGATGGTCAGGCCCCACGCCGCCGCCGCGACGCCGAGGCTCGGGTAGAGCAGGAGCAGCACGCCGAGATTGGCGCACAGCCCCAGGAAGACCGCCCACGAGCAGATATCCGGGCGGTGGGCACCCTTGAAGTGGGTCATGAAGATTCCCGAGACGGCGTAGGCGAGCAGCCCCGGCGCGATAATCCACAAGAGCGGCACCACAGGCGGGAAGGCGTCCGAAAGCAGGAGACGCACCAGGGTGGCGCTGAGTGCGAGCAGGACGAGCAGGGGAAGCGCGGTCCCCACGCAGACCAAGCGCAGGCAGCGCGCGACCATCTCGACGCGCTCCCCACCCGCGACCCAGGGGAACAGCGCGGTACCCACCGCGCTGGAGATCAGCAGGAACCCCAGCATGAGCCCACTCGCGGCTGTGAGCAGGCCCTGTATCAGCAGGGTCAGCCCCGCCATGCCAGCCAGGGTCACTAACATGACGGACACGTCCTGCCCGCCGGTTGTGGCCGGGACTTCCAGCGCATCTGTCATTGCCGGCTTCGATTGGAGCATGACGCGGATTGGCGAACCGGATGCTGGGCTTCGAGCCCTGTGGCGCTTGCCAATGGGACCAGAATTCATTTATCTCTTTTCAATCATGACTAGCAACATGCGGCAAGCCAGTGGTGATGGCCATCTGGTGGCCGAAATTGCGCGAAGACTGTGTTATGATGAGCCACGGCTTGGACCCCTGTCTTTTTAATGGGTTATGCTACCAATCACTCTACCAGATATGGAAGGTTCAAGCCGCCTTTATTTGAAGGTATATGGGACAGAAGTGCGGACGGACGGGCCACGGCCAGCGCCGAAATCCATCAAGCGCATGACATGTGCGGCATAGCCGGTTTTCTTGGAGGCGAGCGTTTCACTCCAGAAGAAGCGTCGCCGGTCGCACGCGGGATGGTGGACGCCGTTGCGCATCGTGGTCCCGACGATGCCGGGGTCTGGATCGACCGTGAGGCCGAAATCGCACTGGCCTACCGGCGTCTGGCCGTCATCGATCCGTCACCAGCCGGCCGCCAGCCGATGCAGTCCGCCTCTGGGCGAAGCGTCATCGTCTTCAATGGCGAGATATACAACCACCTTGACCTCAGGCGGCAGATCGAGGCCCGGCGTCCGGACGCTTTGTCCTGGAGGGGACATTCCGATACGGAAACGCTGCTGGCCGCCATCGAGTATTGGGGGTTGGAGGAGGCGTTGCAGGCGGCCACCGGCATGTTCGCCTTCGCGTTCTGGGACCGGGAGGACAGAACACTCTGTCTGGCCCGCGACCGGATGGGCGAAAAACCGCTCTATTACGGCTGGCAGAACGGCGTGTTCCTGTTCGGGTCCGAGCTGAAGGCGCTCGCGGCGCATCCTGCATTCGAGGGAGACATCGACAGGGACGCGCTCACCCTGCTCCTGCGCCACGGCTACATTGCATCCCCCTGGTCGATCTACAAGGGAGTGCGAAAGCTGCCGGCGGGCATGTACCTCAGGGTGGCTGCCGGCGCTTCACGGGAGCAGCGTGTCGGCGAACTGCCGGAACCGCGGCGTTACTGGTCGTTGCGGGACGTGGTAGCAGCAGGACGGGCGCAACCGTTCGAGGGCACCCCCGAAGACGCGGTGGACGCCCTGCACGACCTGTTGCTCCGGGCAGTGCGCCGGCAGATGGCCGCGGACGTCCCGCTCGGTGCCTTCCTCTCCGGCGGGATCGACTCGTCGACCGTCGTTGCATTGATGCAGGCGCAATCCAGGTGGCCGGTACGAACTTTCGCCATCGGATTCGACGAATCCGAATACAACGAAGCGGAACACGCCAAGGCCGTGGCCGGCCACCTGGGGACCGAACACACCGAACTATACGTATCAGCGCGGGATGCGCTCGACGTCATTCCTCGCTTGCCTGACCTCTTCGACGAGCCTTTTGCCGATTCCTCGCAGATCCCGACCTTCCTGGTTGCCGGGATGGCCCGCCGGCACGTCACCGTCGCCCTGTCTGGAGACGGCGGCGACGAGATGTTCGGCGGTTATGGGCACTACGTCTCGACGCCCCGGCGATGGCGCTGGCTGTCCAGTGTGCCGGCACCGTTGCGCCGCTTCGTCGCAGGCGCGATCATAGCCACTCAGGCGCATGGAGCGGACAGTTTACCGGCCCGTGTCCTTGGCCGGCTGCCAATGGACCGCGGGCGACACCGGCTACAAGCCAAAGCGCACACGCTGGCGCTGTTAGCCAATTGTCGGACGCAGGAGGAACTCCATTGGCTCTCCCTCTCTCACTGGCGGAATCCGTCCGCGGTCGTGCGCGGAGCGTCCGAACCTGAAACCGTCCTGAACAAATCCGCAAGCTGGCCCGCTGCGTCTGAATTTGCAGAACGATTGATGGCGGTCGACAGTCTGAGTTACCTTCCAGATGATATTCTCGTTAAAGTGGATAGGGCGGCGATGGGCGTGAGTCTCGAGACGCGTGCGCCATTCCTTGACCATCACGTCATGGAGTTTGTCTGGCGGTTGCCGCTGTCTTTCAGGATCCGTAACGCTCAGAGCAAGTGGGTTTTGCGGCAGGTGCTCTACAAGTACGTACCGATGCGGCTCGTCGAACGGCCGAAGGCGGGATTCTCCATACCGCTCGCCTCGTGGCTGCGTGGTCCACTCAGGGATTGGGCGGAGGCATTATTGGACGCCAGACGGCTGCGGACGGAGGGTTTTTTCGACCCGCGGCCCGTCCGTCGAAAATGGTATGAATTTCTGAATGCGCATGCGCAATGTGAACAGCACCTCTGGAACATTCTGATGTTTCAGGCATGGCTGGACCGCAGTCGACGGGAACTCTGGACCAGGCGTACCGGGCCCTGAGAGCCCGAACGTCTTTGCGCGTAAGCGTTCAGGCACCAGCATTTGTTCCTGATCGGACTCCGCCTTACAGAGCAAGCGTCTCGCGTGTATCGCAAGGTTACCCGCTGCCGAGCGCGGCGCGGAATGCCCGCCAGAAAGAGACCGCGTCGCCGGGTCGCGGCAGCCAGATTGAGAGCCAGCGCATTCGAGTCGCTCTTGCAAACGCCGTCGCGAGAAGGACGAGTCGGCAAATCATTCCCAGGGCCAACCCCCAGGCTGCGGCTGAGACGCCGACTACCGGATAGAGCACGAGAATCGCAATCAGATTCGCAGCCAGTCCCAGGGAGACAGCCCAGGAACAGATGCCCGGGCGGTCGATACCCTTGAAATAGGTTTCGAGTATGCCGGCGCAGGCATAGGCGAGCACTCCCGGGGCGATGATCCACAGTAGCGGGACCGCCGGCAGGAAGGCCTCGGAGAAGAGGATCCGAACCAGCGGCGTACGGATCAGCAGTATGACAAGAATCGTGGCCACGGTGCCACACGACACGACACGCAGGCAGAGTGTCGTCAATTCCGGGCGGCCGCTGCCGGCGATACGGGGCAGCAGCGCATTGCCGACCGCGTCGGAGATTATTCGCAGTCGGAACATGAGCGCGCTCGCCGTTGCGAACAAGCCGATTTCGGCCTGGCTCGCGAACAGCCCGAGAATGAGAACGCCCGCGCTCATTTCCAGTGCGCTGCCTATGCCCGCGGGATGGAATCGCAGACCGTAGCCGACGATTCGCGCAGAGACAGCGCGGAGCGGATTGGTCAGAACCAGCCCATAATGGCCCCGCAGGTACCACGCACACAAGACCACCGTGCAACCATGCGCGCCGACGACCGCCGCGACGGCACCGTCCACCCCGAGCCGCCCGACCCAGACGAGGACCAGCAGAACGAGGATGTTCACGGCGACATGCACCAGGGTGAAAACCGCGAGATGTCCGAAGCGCCGGAGCCCGGCGAGTTGATACTCCGTGGCGCCCGAGAACGCCATGACAGGTACCAGGGCAAGCGCCAGGTAGAACGAGCGCGTCTCTGCCTTGTGAAAGAAGGCGATATCGCTGTGGACAAACGGGGCCGCCAATGTGAGCGCCAAGGCCCCACCGGCGAGGCAGATCGCCAGGGCGGCACCGACACCTTCCGAGACGGTCGCCTGTCTGGTCACGACGAAATACTGCGCGCCTTCTCGCGCCCCGGGCGTGAAGAGCACGCCGAGAACACTTGCGAACACGACGCACAGGGCAAAGCTGCCGCGTCCTTCCGGCAACAGCGTATAGGCCAGGAGACTCTGGATCGCGAGGCCGAAGATGACCGTGCAGACACCGGTCGCGAACACGATGGCTGCATCCTGTCCGCCGGTCGTGCGCGGACCGAGTGGCCTATTCGACTCTTCCGGTGTCATGGCTTCGACAGCTCTAGCGCCGTACCAGTTCTTCGAACAGCGCGACATAGGCGTCGGTGGCCTGCTCGACGGAAAAGTCGGCGGCGCGTGCCCGCAGAGCTGCCGCCGTTGGTCTCTCGCCCCGCAGTGTCCTGGCCAGCGCCCGCGCCAGCGCCAGCGCGTCGCCCACCGGCGGCAGGTCACCCCAACCCCCAAGGATCTCGCGCGGACCGTAGGGCGCGTCGGTGCTGACCACCGGCGTGCCGCACGCCAGCGCCTCGAGAATCACCGTCGGCAAACCCTCCCAACGCGAGGAGAGGGCGAGCAGCCCCGCCCGCCGCATGTAGCGGTACGGGTTTTCGTCGAAGTCCACGAAGCCAAGGTCCCCTTCCACGCCATGGCCCCGCGCCAGGGACCGCAGCCTTGCCCGGAAGGGCGCCGAGAGCTTGCCGAGGATGACCAGCCGTGCGTCCACCTCGCGCCGCGCCAGCCCGAACGCCTCCACCAGGGTGGGGTGGTCCTTCTGCGGCGCTTCGCGCCCAACGCTCAGGACCACCGGCGGCTCGCCGTCCGCGAACCAGGGGTGCGTGACTTCCCCCTGCGCCAGCCTTCGTATGCTGGCGGCAGGAATGGGGTTGTAGATGGTGCGAACGCGCTCGGCGTCCATCCCCAATGATCGCCGCACGGATTCGGCCACGCCCTTGGACACCGCCACCACCGCGTCGGCCAGCGGATAGAGTGTCCTGGATGCTTCCAGCCATTCCGGCGTATAGTCCGCGGTGACGTTGTTCCACACCGTGGTCACCACCGGAACGGCCCGGTCCATCAACTCCGCGGCGCAGACCGCGGCGGCGTCGGCACCCGGCAGCGCCGACACCAGCACATGCGGGCGTACTTCGCGAACGTACGTCGCAATCATGGCTGCATACGCATAGACACGGTGACGCCTTCGAGCCGGCAGGTGGAGACCCTTCCGGCCAAGCACCAGCCAACTCCGCACGACCCCGAAGGGATTGACGGTCATCGCTTCCACCTCGACTCCCGCCCGCTGCACCGCCCGCAGGAACTTCCTGTCGGTGCCGGGAATCCGCGCTCGCCAGACACGCATCCCGTCAGGGATCGCGGCCCGGTAGTCTCCCGCGAACTTGGGGATCACCAGATCCGCCCGGTGCCCGCGCGCGATGAGCGCCGCCGCCAGGCGGAGAATGTTGCGCTCCGCCCCGCCCCCGTTCAGGCCGGTCAGCAGGAAGCCGACATGAAGCTTGGCCGAACTCACCGCACGCCCCCCCTCGTCAGCTTCTCGCACAGCGCGACATAGGCGTCGGCGGCCTTTTCGGGGGAAAAGTCGGCGGCCCGCGCCCGTAGTGCCTCCTCCGTTGGCCTCTCGCCCCGCAGTGTCCTGGCCAGCGCCCGCGCCAGCGCCGGCGCGTCACCCACCGGCGGCAGGTCGCCCCAACCCCCAAGGATCTCCCGTGGACCGTAGGGCGTGTCGGTGCTGACCACCGGCGTGCCGCAGGCCAGCGCCTCGAGGATCACCCCCGGCAGCCCCTCCGAGCGCGAGGAGAGCGCGAGCAGTCCCGCGCGCCGCATGTAGCGGTACGGGTTTTCGTCGAAGTCCACGAAGCCGAGGTCTCCTTCCACGCCATGGCCCCGCGCCAGGGACTTGAGCCTTTCCTGGTATGGGGCCGAGAGCCGCCCGAGGATGACCAGCCGTGAGTCCACCTCGCGGCGCGCCAGCCCGAACGCCTCCACCAGGGTGGGGTAGTCCTTCGCCGGCGCTTCGCGCCCGACGCTCAGGACCACCGGCGGCTCGCCGTCCGCGAACCAGGGATGCGTGATTTCCGCTTGCGCCAGCCGCCGTATGCTGTCGGCGGGAATGGGGTTGTAGATGGTGCGAACGCGCTCGGCGTCCACCGCCAACGATTGCTGCACGGACTCGGCCACGCCCCTGGACACCGCCACCACCGCGTCGGCCAGTGGATAGAGCGTCCGGGATGCGGCCAGCCATTCCGGTGCATAGTAGTCCGCGGGGACGTTGCGCACCGTGACCACTACCGGAACGGCCCGGTCCGTCAACTCCGCAGCGCAGACCGCGACGGTGTTGGGGCCCGGCAGCGCCGACACCAGCACATGGGGGCGTACCTCGCGAACGTACCGCGACAGAAAATGGGCGAGGGGATAGATGGAGCGCAGACCGCTGCCGCGTAGCACCGGTATCCCGGGATACCTGCGCGCGAGCACCAGCCAGGTCCGCGCGGCCCCGATGGGGTTGACGGTCATCGCCTCCACGTCGACTCCCGCCCGCCGGATCGCCCGCAGGAACTTCCCGTCGGTGCCGGGAATCCGCGCCCGCCAGACCCGCATCCCGCCAGGGATCGCGGCCCGGTAGTCTCCCGCCAACCGGGGGATCACCAGGTCCGCCCGGTGCCCGCGTTCGATGAGCGCCGCCGCCAGGTTGAGCATGGCGCGCTCCGCCCCGCCGCCGTGCAGGCTGGTCAGCAGGAAGCCGATATGGAGATGGTCCGAACTCACCCCGCGCGCCCCCTCGCCAGCTTCTCGAACAGCGCGACATAGGCGTCGGTGGCCTGCTCGGGTGAAAAGTCGGCGGCGCGTGCCCGCAGAGCTGCCGCCGTTGGCCGCGCGCCCCGCAGCGTGGCGACCAGCCCCCGCGCCAGCGCCGGCACGTCGCCCACCGGCGGCAGGTCACCCCAACCCCCAAGGATCTCGCGCGGACCGTAGGGCGCGTCGGTGCTGACCACCGGCGTGCCGCACGCCAGCGCCTCAAGGATCACTCCCGGCAAACCCTCCCAGCGCGAGGAGAGGGCGAGCAGCCCCGCCCGCCGCATGTAGCGGTACGGGTTTTCGTCGAAGTCCACGAAGCCAAGGTCCCCTTCCACGCCATGGCCCCGCGCCAGGGACCGCAGCCTTGCCCGGAAGGGCGCCGAGAGCTTGCCGAGGATGACCAGCCGTGCGTCCACCTCGCGCCGCGCCAGCCCGAACGCCTCCACCAGGGTGGGGAAGTCCTTCTGCGGCGCTTCGCGCCCGACGCTCAGGACCACCGGCGGCTCACCGTCCGCGAACCAGGGGTGCGTGACTTCCCCCTGCGCCAGCCTTCGTATGCTGGCGGCGGGAATGGGGTTGTAGATGGTGCGAACGCGCTCGGCGTCCATCCCCAATGATCGCCGCACGGACTCGGCCACGCCCTTGGACACCGCCACCACCGCGTCGGCCAGTGGATAGAGTGTCCGGGCCGCGGCCAGCCACTCCGGCGCATAGTCCGCGGCGACGTTGTTATGTACCGTGACCACCACCGGCACGGCCCGGTCCGTCAACTCGGCAGCGCAGACCGCGACGGTGTTGGGGCCCGGCAGCGCCGACACCAACACATGAGGACGCACCTCGCGAACGTAACGGTTCAGAATGTGGACAGAAGCATAAAGAGAACGCTTGCGCGGGACGCGTACGCCAGGGTACTTGCGGCCAAGAATCAGCCCGACCCATGCGACCATGACCGGATTCACGCCAAGCGCCGTTACTCCTGCGCCCTCTGCGCCTCCTGCCGCCGACTGTTGGACTTCCCGCAGGAACCTCCTGTCGGTATGAGGAAGCCGCCCCCGATACAATCGCACTCCACGAGGAATTGCGGCCCGGTAGTCTCCCGCGAACCGAGGGATCAACAAGTCCGCCCGATGTCCGCGCTCAACGAGAGACTGCGTCAGGTTCAGAATGACGCGTTCCGCCCCGCCCCCGCCCAGGCTGGGCAGCACGAACCCGATATGGAGTCTGCCGTCGGCCACCGGTCACACCTTCGCAAGATGTCGGTCGTCGTTGTGCGCCGCCGCCGCGACGCCGAGGCTCGGGTAGAGCAGGAGCAGCACGCCGAGATTGGCGCACAGCCCCAGGAAGACCGCCCACGAGCAGATATCCGGGCGGTGGGCACCCTTGAAGTGGGTCATGAAGATTCCCGAGACGGCGTAGGCGAGCAGCCCCGGCGCGATAATCCACAAGAGCGGCACCACCGGCAGGAAGGCGTCCGAAAGCAGGAGACGCACCAGGGTGGCGCTGAGCGCGAGCAGGACGAGCAGGGGAAGCGCGGTCCTCACGCAGACCAGGCGCAGGCAGCGCGCGACCATCTCGACGCGTTCCACGCCCGCGACCCAGGGGAACAGCGCGGTACCCACCGCGCTGGAGATCAGCAGGAACCCCAGCATGAGCCCACTCGCGGCTGTGAGCAGCCCCTGTATCAGCAGGGTCAGCCCCGCCATGCCAGCCAGGGTCACTAACATGACGGACACGTCCTGCCCGCCGGTTGTGGCCGGGACTTCCAGCGTCTCTGTCATTGCCGGCTTCGGTTGGAGCGCAACACGGCTTGGTGAACCGGACGCTGGACTTCGAGCCCTGTGGCGCTTGCCAATGGGACCAGAATTCATTTATCTCTTTTCAATCATGCCTAGCAACATGCGGCAAGCCAGCAGTAACGGCCCTAGTTATAGTTGAAGCAGGGGAGGACGACGGACAGGAGCCTGGCGGGATGTGCTCAACTTACTGGTAAACTGTTGAATTTACAAAGGTTTTGCGGGGGGGAGGGGAGACATGGGCGGACTTATTGGGGAGAGAATCCATGAGTTGGACATAATGCTAAGGCAAAACAATGTCCTTATCCAGGTACCACGGGCCGCTCGGGGTGAGCAGGCCCCCTCACCCTAACCCTCTCCCTCCAGGGGAGAGGGAAGTGGACTCCCCCGACCATTAGCTACTGCTCCCGACCCCGCTGAAAACACGCTCTCCGGTGTAGCCATAACCCGGTGATTTGCTACTCTGTCTCTGAGTTCATGACCACGACGGAGGGAGTGTGGCACACTTACGACAGCTGCGGCTGGGCGCGTTCATGCGACCGGTCAGCATTCATACTGCGGCTTGGCGCTATCCGGGGGCTTTTCCTGATGCCAACTTCAATTTTGCGCACTACCAGCGCTTTGTGCATACCCTGGAACGGGGACGCTTCGACGCCTTTTTCATGGCCGACCACCTGGCCGTGCTCAATATGCCAATGGCGGCGCTGAAACGGAGTGCGACGGTCACGTCCTTTGATCCTCTCACCCTGCTCCCGGCGCTGGCCACGGTCACTACGCATCTGGGGTTGATTGCCACGGCCTCCACCACCTATAACGATCCGTACCATGTGGCGCGGAAGTTTGCCTCGCTTGACCATATCAGCGGCGGGCGGGCCGGCTGGAATGTGGTGACCTCGGCCAACCCGGACGAGGCATTGAATTTCGGACGCGAGGAACACATGGAACACGACGCGCGCTATCGTCTGGCGCGTGAGTTCTACGATGTGGTCACCGGGCTGTGGGACAGTTGGGCGGACGATGCCTTTATCCGCGATGTCGAGGCCGGCGTGTATTTCGATCCTGACAAACTGCACGTGCTGAACCATAAAGGCCCGCATCTGTCCGTGCGCGGCCCGCTGAATATCGCCCGGCCCATTCAGGGTTGGCCGGTCATCGTGCAGGCCGGCGCGTCAGAAGCCGGTCGGCAGCTCGCCGCGGAGACCGCTGAGGTCGTGTTTTCCGGGGTTAATAATCTGAAGGACGCCCAGGCCTACTATGCGGATGTCAAAGGCCGGATGGAGGCCTGCGGGCGCTGTCGCGACCATCTGAAAATACTGCCCGGCGCCTTTGTTGTCGTTGGCGATTCCCTGGCGGAAGCGCGGGCAAAGAAGGCCAAGCTCGACAGCCTGGTCCACCCGGACAGCGGTATGGCCTCGCTTTGCATCATGCTGGGCCATGACGTGTCGGGCTATGACCTGGACGGCCGGCTGCCTGACATCCCGGAAAGCAACGCCAGTCAATCCGGGCGGCAGAAACTGGTCGATATGGCGCGCCGGGACAATATGACCATCAGACAGCTTGCCCAGTATGTGGGCGGGAGTTTCAGCACCCTGGAACTCACCGGCACGCCGAGCATGATCGCCGACCACATGGAGGAATGGCTTATGACCGAAGGGTCGGACGGCTTTAACGTCATGTTTCCCTATCTGCCGGGCGGACTCGACGATTTTGTAGATCGGGTCGTACCGGAACTCCAGCGCCGCGGCCTGTTCCGGCGCGAGTACGAGGGCGCTACGCTACGTGAAAACCTTGGCCTGCCCCGGCCGGAGAATCCCTTTTTTCAGCCTCGATGAATTGGTCACAACGCGCAAATGAGGCGGCAATTTTACCCGGCCATCTTTTCGTCCAGGAATGCGCCGACCGTATCAATCCCAATGCGCTCCTGCTCAAGCGTGTCGCGGTAACGCACGGTTACGGTCCGGTCCGCAAGCGTGTCGCCGTCAATTGTAAAGCAGTAGGGCGTACCGGCCTCATCCATGCGCGCGTAGCGTTTGCCGATGTTCTGTTTCACATCAAACTGGACGGCATACTTTGGACGTAACTCCTGGTAGAGCTTTTCGGCCACCTCGGGCATGCCGCTTTTGTTGACCAGGGGAAACACCGCCGCCTTGATCGGCGCCAGCCGGGGGTGAAACTTCATATAGACCTTGCTCGGCCGGCTCTCGTCGGGCGTATAGGCTTCACACAGCGCGGCCAAGACGCCACGGTCAGCGCCGGCGCTCGGCTCAATTACGTGCGGGAAATAGCGCTCGTTGCGCTGGTCATCAAAGTAGCGCAGTTTGTCCCCCTGACCGCAATGGGTGGCGTGCTGGCGCAGGTCATAGTCCGCCCGATGGGCCACGCCTTCCAGTTCCCCATAGCCGGGCGCGGTAAACGGGAAACGGTACTCGACATCGCTCGTGCCCGCGCCTTCTTTGGCGTAGTGGGCCAATTCGTCCTGGTCGTGCTCGCGCAGCGTCAGGTTTTCGCCCGCCAGACCGATCGACTGCCACCAGCGAAAACGGGTATCGCGCCAGTACTGATACCACTCCGCGGCCTCCTCGGGATGAATGAAGAACTCGATTTCCATCTGCTCGAACTCACGCGACCGGAACGTAAAATTGCGCGGCGTAACCTCGTTGCGGAACGCCTTGCCGATCTGGGCGATCCCAAACGGCACCCGGACCCGATTCGTATCCAGCACATTCCAGAACTGAGTAAAAATTCCCTGGGCCGTCTCCGGGCGCAGATAGGTAACCGCGGACGGGTCTTCGACTGCGCCGGTTGTGGTCTTGAACATCAGATTAAAAGGCCGCGGCTCCGTGACCTCCCCGCCACAGAACGGGCACGGCGGCGGTAACTCGCCAGCCACACGCCGCTCGGTGGCAAGCTGCCCGACTAATTGGTCCAACCCTATGTCAAGCGGCGACTCTTCCGGCTCCAGTCCCTCGGTCAGGAGAGCCAGCGTTTCCGCGGGCTTGCGGACAAGCGCCAGGTTCGGGGTGAGTTTTTTTGCGGTCTTTTCTCCCCAGCGCTTCACATTGTTGGCGGTCACATTCCCCGCGCTATACAGCTCTTTAAGCGAAGCATACCAGGCGCTTTCGTGGATGATCTCCCAGATGTGGTCGTACCGCACAAGCTTCTTACAATGCCGGCAGGTGCTCATTAAATCGGAGAATCCGCCCACGTGCCCCGAGGCTTCCCAGACTTTCGGGTTCATGATGATGGTCGCATCCACCGGAACGATCTCAATGGGCCGCCCGTCCGGGCCGGGGGCCGGGCAGCGCACCACGTCCTGCCACCAGGCTTCCTTGAGGTTGCGTTTCAGTTCGGCGCCGAGCGGGCCGTAGTCCCAGAAGCCGTTAATGCCGCCGTACAGCTCGGACGACTGAAAGATAAATCCCCGGCGGCGGCATAGCGAGACAATGGGGTCCATTGATTTTGTTACGGGTGGAGTCTGTTTGCGCATACAGGTGTTCTCATCTTGTCTGTGCGGCTCCCTCTCCTCTGGAGTCCTGTCCTGAGCCTGTCGAAGGGGAGAGGGCTGGAGTGAGGGGGAATGGTCAAATTGAGGCCCTCCCCTCATCCTACCGGGCGTTTTTGCAGGCGGTATGATATGGGATGGCCCTGGCCACGGCAAGGGAGCGGCCCTGCGCCCCTCTTTGCGTCAGGAATCAGACACGGTACAAGTAAGCGCGAAACAGTCATTTGATCTGGCAAGGAGAAAACCATGGGAAAAGCGTTGGACGGTATCCGCGTTCTTGACATGACCCACGTCCAGATGGGGCCTTCTTGTACCCAGATTCTCGCCTGGCTCGGCGCGGACGTCATCAAAGTCGAACTGCCGGGGCGAGGCGATATCACCCGCCAGCAGCTCCGGGACCTGCCTGAGGTTGATAGCCTGTATTTCACCATGCTCAACTGTAATAAGCGCAGCATCACCATCAACACCAAGACTCCGAAAGGGCAAGATATTTTTCGCAAGCTGATCGCAGTGTGCGATGTGCTGGTCGAGAACTTTGCGCCTGGCGCGCTGGACCGCCAGGGATTCAGTTGGGAGGTCATCCGGCAGCTCAATCCACGCATGATTTATGCCTCCGGCAAGGGGTTCGGCCCCGGTCCGTTCGCAGACTGCAAGGCCTACGAGACCGTCGCCCAGGCCATGGGCGGGGCCATGAGCACGACGGGCTGGGACGATGGCCCGCCAACCAGCACCGGAGCCCAGATTGGCGATTCCGGTACAGGGATACATTTGGTGGCGGCGATTCTGGCAGCCCTCTTTCAGCGCGAGCAAACCGGGTCCGGTCAGCGGGTTGAGGTGGCCATGCAGGACGCCGTGCTGAACCTGTGTCGTGTCAAGCTGCGCGACCAGCAGCGCCTGGCGCGCGGACCCTTGAAGGAATACCCGCAATATCCCAACAAAGCCTTTGGCCCAGCCGTGCCGCGTTCCGGCAACGCCTCTGGGGGTGGCCATCCAGGCGTCGCCCTCAAATGCAAACCCGGCGGTCCCAACGACTACATCTATGTGGTCGTCCAGGCCCAGGTCTGGCAGCCATTGATGCAGCTCATCGGCCGTGAGGACCTTATTGATAACCCGGAGTACGCCACGCCAGAGGCGCGTCTCTCCCACCTGGATGACTGCTTCGCCACGATCGAAGCCTGGACCCAGAAGCACACCAAGTATGAAGCAATGCAACTCCTTAACACAATCAACGTGCCGTGTGGCCCGGTTCTGGACATGAAAGAGTTGATGGAAGATGAGTCGTTGGCCGCGCGGGATATTGTGGCCGAAGTCGAGCATCCTGAGCGCGGACGGTTCAAGACGGTCGGCTGTCCGCTCAAGCTTTCAGATTCTCCAGTCGAGGTCACAACTTCGCCCCGCCTTGGCGAGCATACCCAGGAAATCCTGCGGGAGCTGGTCGGGTACGACGACGAAGAGGTTGAGGCAGCCCGGACCGAGGGCGCGATCTGACGCCACACAGCGCTCACTACCCGCATGTCACTCATTGCCTGGTCGTGGACCTTTCTCATCATTTATATCGGCGGCATGTTGGCCATCGGCGTGTTGGCCGGGCGACGGGTCAAGCACGCTGACGACTTTGCAACCGCGCGCGGGGCGTACGGACCGTTATTTCTCGCGTTTGCCTTTGCCGCGACCACGGCCAGCGGCGCCACCTTTCTCGGCAGCTCAGGACTTGGCTACGAGTGGGGACTGCCGACGATGTGGGGCTGCTTCCTGTACCCGACCGGGATGTATGTCGGCGTGTTGGTCGCCATGCGTCTGATTACCACCTCGGGCCATCGGTTTGGGAACCGCTCCATACCGGAATACCTCGGCGACCGCTACCAGTCCGAAGGCATTCGGATACTCATTTCGGTCTTTTCCCTCGTGCTGTTTTTCTATCTGGCCGGCCAGCTGGTATCCGGGCTGGTGATGTTCGAGATTATGCTGGGCCTGTCCCCCCTGTGGGCGCTGCTCATTACCACGAGCGTGTTGTTGATTTACGTCGTGCTCGGCGGCGCGCATGCCGACATCCTGACCGATGGGGTGCAGGGCTTCATGATGCTGCTGGTCGCGGTAATGGTAATCGTCCTGTTTTTGACCGGATTTGGGGTGGACGGCGAAAGAGCCGGCCTGCTGGGCATCATCGACAGCCTCACCGAGCAGGACGCGCACCTGGTCGGCGCGCTCAATGCCGAGACTGCGCTGTATCACTCCTGGTGGTCCGTTGTGGCTATTTTTATTGCGCATATACCGCTTGGTCTGCTCCCCCATCTCGGGAACAAACTCTGGGCATTACAAAGCGTGAGCCAACAGAAATCGTTTATCAGGCTGGCCTTCACGTTTGGGCTGACGCTGGGCATGCTCGGGCTGGGCGGTCTCCTCGCCCGCGCGATATTGGGCGACGCGCTCTATGCCGAGGGGGCGAACCCGAATCAGGCCCTCCCCCTCCTCTTTATCGAGTTGTTTCCAACCTGGCTCGCCGCCCTCATTGGGGTGGGTGTGCTGGCGGCTATCATGTCCACCGCGGATGGGCTGGTCATCTCCTCATCCCAGGTGATTGCCAACGATCTCTACCGTCGGACCATCGTGCCTCGCCTCAAGAATCCTCCGAATGCTGAGCAACTGGACCGGCGTATTTTATCCATCAGTCGGGTGGCGACGGTTGTTGTTCTGGTACTGTGTACCGCCCTGGCCTGGGCTTTGGTCGAGACCAATATCGCGCTCATTGTCTGGATCGGGAACGGGGGCATGATGGCGGCCTTTGCCGGGCCCCTCGTGGTCGGCGCGCTCTGGCGCGGCGTCACCTGCAAAGGCGCCTATGCCGGCCTGGTCAGCGGTTTCGTCACCTTCCTCGCGCTGCACACGCAAATGATTGACCCCGCCTGGTTTGCGCCCGGCCCGCTGCACACCGCCGTGGCCTGGCTGCACGCCGAAGGACCGAGTCCGTTCTCCTGCGCAACGCTGGGAGAACTCATGTCGGTCGCCTGTACCTATGTCGTCTCCAAAGCAACGCAACCATTGCCGGAGTCGCATGTGAAGGCGTTGTTTGAAGGAACGTAGGTTGCGAAAGGACGACTTCTTTCCAGATTGTGAACTGCCCAGTGATACGTTACACTCTCACACATGATCCTTGGCTTTCGCCACAGGGGCCTTGCGCGATTGTTCGAGAAGGAAGATCGCAAGCGAGTTTCACCTCTGTTGGTCGCCAAGGTTGAGCGTGTTCTTGCCCGTCTTGATGAAGCGACCGAGCCGAGAGACATGGACCTGCCGGGTTTCGGACTCCATCCGTTGAGAGGCGATCGAGCGGGTTCTTGGGCAGTGAGAGTGTCTGGCAACTGGCGTATTGTCTTTCGCTTCGATGGACGGGATGTCAGAGAGGTTGATTTGGTCGATTACCATTAGGAGGATTGCGACATGCCGATGAAGAACCCACCCCATCCGGGCCTGTCCGTGCGCCACGATTGCCTGGAGGCTCTGGGGCTCAATGTCTCAGAGGCGGCGCGCAAGCTGGGTATCAGTCGTAAGCAGCTTTCGGATATTGTGAATTGTCGCTCCGGCATTTCGCCTGAAATGGCAATCCGTCTCGACAAAGCGTTCGGCGGCGGCGCAGAGACGTGGTACCGACTGCAATCGACCTACGAACTGGCCCAGGCTATGAAGAAGGCGGACCAGATCAAGGTGAAGCGGCTTATGCCGGAGCGTGACGCCCTTCAAGCACGATCTTGAGCTTCTCTGGATTTTGAATGGAGATGTACGTTAAGACGACCTTCCTGTTTATGAGATGAGTTCGAGTAAGAATGAAACCAAAGGTCTGGCCAAGAGGAGGGTTTAACATGTCAGAACTGGAAGCGCGAATCACGCGGCTCGAAGACATTGAGGCGATAAAACAGCTCAAAGCTCGCTACTGCGAAATCTGTGACGATATGCACAACCCCGACAGAGTCGCGTCGGTCTTCGTTGAAGATGCTATCTGGGAAAGTGCCGATTTCGGCAAGGCTGAGGGCCATGCCGCTATTCGCGAGTTATTTCGCAAATTCCAAAGAATGTTCAGCTTTTCTCAGCACAACATCACGAACCCGATAATCGAGGTCAACGGCGAGCGCGCCACCGGCATCTGGTACATCATGGGTCCGTGGACGTATGCCGAAAATGACGATGAGAAATGGCTGGCTCTGCGCTATGACGACGACTACGTGAAAGTCAACGGAGAGTGGAAGTACCAACACTTACGGGTCGCCCTGCGAATGACAGCCGATCGATAAGGGTCCACCGTCAATAACCAGGGTCAATCGGCAACAGGAGCCCCTGTATGCGCACAGGGGCGCACCGGGGCCCGTGGAATCCCCCTGCTTCCCTTATAGACGTGTAAGGAGACCTGCCCATGACACTCGTTACCTGGTCGTGGTTCTTCCTCGTCATCTATATCGGCGTCATGCTGACCATCGGGGTTGTGGCCCAGCGGCGCGTTAAACATGCCGACGACTTTGCTACGGCGCGTGGTGCGTACGGCCCCCTGTTTCTGGCCCTGGCATTTTCGGCGACCACTGTGAGCGGGGCAACTTTCCTGGGCATGCCGGGACTGAGCTACACCTGGGGACTGACCACGCTGTGGGGCGTCTTTCTGGGGCCGGCCGGCTTATGTCTGGGCATGTTGCTTACCATGCGCCTGATTACGCTCTCCGGCCAGCGGTTCGGCCACCGCTCCATACCCGAGTACCTCGGCGACCGCTATCAGTCCGAAGGCATTCGCGTGCTGGTCTCGCTGTTTTCCCTGTTGTTGTGTTTCTATCTGGCCGGGCAACTCGTATCCGGGCTGGTCATGTTCGAGATTCTGCTGGGTTTACCACCGCTGTGGGCACTCATCATCACCACATCCGTGCTGTTGATTTACGTTGTCCTGGGCGGCGCCCATGCCGACATCATCGCCGATGGTATCCAGGCATGCCTGATGCTGCTGGTCGCCGTGGTGGTGCTCGTGCTGTTTCTCATCGGCTTTGGGCTGGACGGGGGAGAAGCGGGAAGAAGCGGGTTCCTGGGTCTGGTCGATAATCTGGCCGCTCAGGATGAACACCTGGTCGGCCCGCTCAACACCAAAACCCCGCTGTATCACTCCTGGTGGTCCATTGTCTCGCTGGTGATTTCGTTCATTCCGCTGGGCGTGCTGCCCCACCTGGGCAATAAGCTCTGGGCCTTAAAAGACACCTCCTCCCAGAGTCGCTTTCTTGGCCTCACAATCATATTCATCATCACCCTGGCCATGCTGACCTTGGGCGGTCTGCTGGCCCGGGCGCTGCTGGGGGACGCTCTGTTCGCCGAAGGAGCGACCTCGAATCACGCCCTGCCTACGCTTTTCATCGAGCTGTTTCCGACCTGGCTGGCGGCGCTCGTCGGGGTTGGCGTGCTGGCCGCCATTATGTCTACCGCGGACGGGCTGGTGGTGTCCTCCTCCCAGATTATCGCCAATGACCTCTACCGTCGGACCGTGGCCCCGAGGTTGAAGCATCAGCTCACTGAGGGACAGCTCGACCGACAGGTCTTGTACATCAGCCGGGTGGCGACGGTTGTCGTTCTTGTGCTCTGTGCGGCCATCGCCTGGGCGTGGGTGGAAACCAACGTGATGCTGATTGTCTGGATCGGGACCGGCGGCGTCATGTCGGCCTTCGCAGGTTCTCTGGTATTCGGGGCCCTGTGGCGCGGCGTTACCCGGGCCGGGGCCTATGCCGGTCTGGTCAGCGGCTTTGTCTGCTTTCTGGTCCTGCACGCTCAATTACTCGACCCGGCCTGGTTTGCAGCCGGCACCCTGCGCACCGTCATGGCCTGGCTCTACACCGAAGGCGCGAATCCGTTTTCCTGCTCGTCCATCGCCAGCCTGACCTCGGTTGCCTTCACCATCGTCGTCTCCAAAGCGACCCGGCCACTGCCCGAGTCGCACATTCGGACGCTGTTCAAGGGTGTGTAAAACAAGGCATAAACGGATAGTGGTTCAGTTTTACATCGCTCTTGCCCTCTGCCGGAGGAGTTACCCTACTGGGAAGTCATTATTGCTCCATATCGTTTTTTCTATCGTCCAGAACAGCACGCGGTCTGGGTCGTGGGCGCGTGGCATGGCGCTCAGCCCATAGGCTGAATTCTGAGACTGTCAGCCCGCTGTTGGATGATACGCTGAGAAAACGTGCATTCGCCGGTCTCACCAACGCTGACGCCAACTGAGGCGTATGCAGAGGCGGGCGGCTGTCGAGTCGAGATCAACTTCCGCCCCGTCTCCCATTCAACCTGACCTGCGCGGAAAGGAACAGCGGTGGGACGGCTTCGCGGAGTGTAAGCCGTCCTACCGAACTGAGTGGAGGTGACTGCGCTCATTCACCTCCGGCCTCTTTCAGAATCTGGATGAGTTCGTCACTGGCTTGTGGAACTCCCCAGGGCGAGTCTTCCACCCAGTCTAAAGGCGTCCAGCCGCGTTCATCGCGCGCGTACGCGGCCGCCCCGGCTTCATAGCAGGAGCCGGACTATTTCAATGCGGCCCGAGATGCTCGCGTCATGCAAGGGCGCCATACCGTAGTCATTCCGCACATTCACGGCCGCCCCGACAAGAAGCAGTAACTTAAGTTCCAAATATCTGGCCGGCATTGAGCGGGGAGAGGCAAATCCGACGCTGGCCCTGCTTGAGCGCCTTTCTACTGGCCTGGAGGTTCCGCTACCCGAATTGTTTCGGTATCGCCCGGAGGAAGGACAGCAACCGGCCCAACTCCGCCAAAGGCTGGACCGGCTGGTCAATGAAGCTAGGGATGGAGAGCTGCCCCGGCTGACCCGCGTGTTTGAGGCATTGGTGCAGTAAGGTCGAGATAAGGGCTGCCCCGCTTTACCACGGGGTGTACACTCACACGCATTGACATTTATGATGTGAGGGACGAAAAAAGGCATGCGCCCTGAGCATCTGAACCCACACTGCACGGAGGACACACACCATGCTGAAAATCTACGGAACGACCCTGAGCAATTATTACAGCACGGCCAAGGCCGCGCTGGTCGAAAAAGGACTGGCCTTTGAGGAAGTCTCGGTTATGCCGAGCCCGACACCCGAAGTCCTGGCCAAAAGCCCGATGGGCAAGGTTCCCTATATCGAAGTCGAGGGCACAACCTTGACCGAGACAAACGTCATCTTCGACTATCTCGAAGATGTCCAGCCACAGCCGGCGCTGTATCCCAGCGACCCCTGGGCAAGAGCCAAAACCAAAGAAATCATCCGCTTTGTCGAGCTGTATCTCGACACACCGGCGCGACGCCATCTGCCGACCGTGTACTTCGGCGCGCCGGTCGATCAGACCGCGTACGACGCAGTCCGGCCATTACTGGAAAACGGGCTGCGGGCACTCAAACAACTCGCCCGCTTCGAGCCCTATATCGCAGGCGAAACCTTCACCTTCGCCGACCTGACCACCTATTTCGAGCTGCGCTTCACCAATCTGCACACGACCCAAATCTACGACTGGGACATTACGGCTGACGTGCCCGGCCTTGGCGCCTATTTGCAAATGGTCGGCGAACGCCCGTCGGTCAACGCGGTCGATTCCGTGATGCAACGAGATTTCGCGGCCTTCAAAAACAAGAGCTAGTCCGCAGTATTGAGCTATGAGCAGCAGCAAGACTACTCCGACGATTCGCTACCGACCGATGACCGCCGAAGACCTCGGGACGGTGCCGATCGGCCATCAGGGCGATGAGCGGGAAGTCCGCGCCCGCATCCAGGACCTTGGCTCAAGCGCGATCCTGGCGTTTGACGCCGCCCAGCATGTCGGCCAACTCCAGTTTCGGCGCTACGCCGCGGACACACGCTCGCCAAAGGGGCTGTGGGACCCGCTGTATTGGGGCGAGTTTGGCAGCGCAGCGCCCGCGCTGCCTGACCGCAGCCTGTCCATTTACTGCTACCACGTCGGCCAGCTCGACGACACTGACGACCGAGACGCGCGCTATCAGGGCCGGGGCATTGGGCTGCATCTCTTGGACTCTTTTTTGAAATGGGCCGAGCAGGCCGGCTTCGAGGCCGTTACGGCCAAGGCCACCCCTACCCCACGGGCCGTCATGGCTTTTATGGGCGGGCAGCCGCCCAAAGCCTATCTGGCACGCGGCTTTGAAGTCTTTTCAAGCGTGGTCGATACCGAGCTGCGCGCCCTTGTGAAAGACAGACAACTCGTAGCGGCCGACGCGGATTACGACAGCGCCGCGCGGATCAGTTATTGCATGAAGTTTCTCTAACGCTCGGCGTTTTCGCCTCCCCCACACTCTCTAGCCCGTTGCATTCGGTTACGACTGATCTTACGTAAGGAAACTGACAAAGGTGTCCTCAAGTCTGTTCAACGATTCTTATTGGAGGCAGGTATCAAACCATGATGGAGTACAAAGGCTATATTGGACACGTTGAGTTCGATGACGAAGCGAATGTTCTCCACGGCGAAATTATCAACATTCGGGATGTCGTTACATTTCAAGCAACCTCCGTCAAAGATATCCATAAAGCATTTCGAGAATCTGTCGATGACTACCTCGAATTCTGCAAATCTCGGAACGAATCGCCTGATAAGCCGTTTTCGGGCAAGTTTTCACTTCGTATCCCACCGGAGTTGCATCGGAAGGTCTACATCCATGCAAAACGTGACAGAAAAAGCCTGAATACGTGGGTATCAGATACGTTAGAAGCGGCAGTTGCCGAGGAATAAAGAAGTCTGAAGGGCCGTTGCGTGAACCGGTGGTCAGGTCGCCTAGTCAAACCCTGCCACAATTGGTATTTTGGCCAAACACAGTACACATAAAGGAGGCCAGGTATGAAAGTATCCATGTTTCACCTGATGCCCTACCGGGACCTGCCGGACGATTTTGAGCAAAAATACCACTCGGTCTGGGTCGACCCGCCCTGGACGGAACTGGGCGACGCCGAGAAAGTCGGCCAGTATTACAACTGGTCACTGGACGAGCTGATCCATGCCGCCAAAGCCGGGATGGACGGGATCTGTGTCAATGAGCATCACCAGAATGCCTATGGCTTTATGCCCAACCCCAACCTGATGGGCTCGGTCCTGGCCCGCGCCACCAATGGTATGGACGTGGCGGTGGTGCAAATGGGCTCTACGCTCCCAACGACTAACCCGCCCACGCGCGTGGCCGAAGAATACGGCATGCTGGATACCATCAGCGGCGGACGTTTAGTCGCCGGGATGCCGCTGGGAACGGCAATGGATGCCACCTTGTGTGCGGGTATTACGCCGATTGAGCAGCGCGAGCGCTATTACGAGGCCCACGATTTGATCCTCAAGGCCTGGACTGCGGATGACATCTTCGCCTGGAACGGCAAATACTATCAGCTCCCCAAGGTCAATGTCTGGCCGCGGCCAATCCAACAGCCCCATCCGCCGGTCTGGATTCCGGGACTCGGCAGCCTCAGCACCTGGGAGTTTGCCGCCCAACACAACCATTGCTACTGCTTTTTGAGCTATTACGGCCCCAAGGCCGGCAAGAGCGTGATGGACGGGTTCTGGCAGTTCATCGGTGATCGTGGCATCGAGCCCAACCCCTACCGCGCCGGCTTTCTGCAACTCGTGGCCGTCGCCGAAACCGACGCCAAGGCCGAAGCCCTGTATGAAAAGCATATCCAATACTTCTATAACAAATCCTTGCATATTCCGCCTGAATACTTCTTCCCGCCAGGCCACCAGGATTATCGCAGCCTGGAAAACAATATCCGCAAGGGCATCTTCAAGAGCTATTTCGATAAACTTGATAGTATCCCCAACTGGAAGTTCAAAGACTTTGTGGATGAAGGCTTTGTGATTGCCGGCAGCCCGGCGACGGTGCGCGACATGCTCACCGATGCCGTCACCGACCTGCGGGTCGGCAATCTGATGGTCTTGTTGCATATCGGCTCCATGCCGCATGACTTAACCCTCAAGAACATTGATATGTTCAGCAGCGAAGTCATGCCCCATATCCACGATATGTGGGACAACCAGTGGGAGAATCACTGGTGGCCGGAAAAGCTGCGGACCAAGCGCCAGGCCTCAATTGCGGCCTTGTAAGGATAGACCTCAAGGGAAAAACAGATGGTTGCAGTCCAAGAACAAACCGTCAGTGTGTGGAAAAATCAGATTAACCCCAAAGTCCACGTCGCCGGCAGTGGGCCGGCGCTAGTCTTCTTGCACGGCGCCTACGGCCTGACCTGGGACCCCTTTCTGGACACGCTGTCCGAGCAGTATACTGTGTACGCACCGGAGCATCCGGGTACGACCCTGGGCGACCCGGACGGCGTGAAGGCCCTGGATGATTTATGGGACCTGGTGCTGTATTACGATGAGCTGTTTGAGCAGCTCGGCCTCCACAATCCAGCGGTCATCGGTCATTCGTTTGGCGGCATGGTCGCCTCGGAGATCGCCGCCTGCTATCCGCAACGTGTCGGCAAACTCGTGCTGCTGAATCCCATTGGCCTCTGGCGGGACGACGTCCCGGTCAAAAACTGGATGATCCTGCCTCTGGAAGAAGTGGTCAAAGCTGCCTTCTACGACGCCGGTGGTCCCCTCGCCCAGCAGATGCTGACCGTGCCGGAGGACGAGAAAGAAGCCCAGGACCTGCAAATTCGGGTGACCTGGTCACTCGCCTGTACCGGCAAGTTTATCTGGCCCATTCCAGACAAAGGGCTCAAGAAGCGCATCCATCGGATTACCGCCCCGACCCTGATTGTCTGGGGCACTGAGGACAAGCTCGTCCCGCCGGCGTATGCCGAGGAGTTTGGCAGCCGGATTGCCGGCTCACGGATTGAAATGGTCGAGCAGGCGGCCCACCTGCCACAGCTAGAGCAGCTCGGGCGCGTCTCCGGTCTGGTCCGGGATTTTATTCAGTCTTAAACCCTGTTACAGAAGAAGAAGGAGGTAGAGCATGATTAGTTATGTCACAATCGGAACGAACGATCTTGACCGCGCGGCCAAGTATTATGACGAACTCTTGGCCGAAGTTGGGGCCAAGCGCATGATGGAGAATGAGCGCATTATCTTGTGGGGCGCCTCAGGGGCGCCGATGCTGGCGGTGTGCAAGCCGTTTGACGGCAGTGCCGCCTCGGTTGGCAATGGCGTGATGGTCGCGCTCGCCGCGAGCAGTGCTGAACAGGTGGCCGCAATCCATGCAAAAGCGCTGGAGTTGGGCGGTACAGATGAAGGAGCGCCCGGACCACGTGGCGACGGCGGCATGACCATCGGGTATTTTCGTGATCTGGACGGCAACAAGCTGAATGCCATCCATATGGGATAAGAGCCGCCGGCAGTCAACCCTTCCTGAGAGGCGGGCCATGTGGCCCGCCTTTTTCTTTTTCGCAGGCATTATGGTTTCGCGTCGTTGATAAATGGTCTACTAAATAGAGCAGATGTCTTGGCAATCAAGAAGGGACAGGGCTAGGGCCTTTGCACTGATGAAAATGTATGAAGCGCTGAAGCAAGCCGGCACGCCGAACGATGCCGCCCGCGAAGCCGCTGGAGAATTGGCCGTCTATGAAAGCCGCATTGTCAGTGTCGAGCGTAAACTGTCTATCCTGCAATGGCAGGTGACCTATCTGATGGTGATGATGACCGGGGTCGCACTAACGTAGGGGGAGATCATCCGCCTCTCCTTTTCCTCCTTGGAGGTCAGACCCGGCCCCCCTCCTCAACTTATCCAGTATCAGTACAAAAAGTGCGATGCGTACAAAAATCTGGATTTTTGGCTATGGGTCATTGGTCTGGAACCCCGGCTTTTCTTTTGAACAGAGTCAAGTCGGTTACATCCGCGGCTGGGCGCGCCGTTTTTACCAGGGCTCAACTGACCATAGAGGGATTCCGGGTTCCCCAGGCCGCGTTGCGACCTTAGTCGCCGAGGCCCAATCCGTATGTTGGGGTGTGGCCTATCAGGTTGTCGGAGAGCCTCTGGCATCGATTTTTTCCTATCTTGATGAGCGCGAGCAAGGCGGGTTTCGCCGGCATCAGGTGGACTTTTACCCCAGGACCGAACCCGCGGATGCCTCTGCGCCCTCCGTTACCACCGCCGCTGTCTACATCGCTCGGGACGACAACCCGCACTATCTCGGCCCGGCCTCCGTGCCAGAGATGGCACGCCATATTTTTCATGCCAAGGGGCCGAGCGGCTCGAATCGGGACTACCTGCTCCGACTGGCCGAGAGCTTACGCGGCCTGGGCATAACGGATGCGCATGTCTCCGAACTCGAACGCCACGTCCGGCAGCTCGACGCCCACAGTAAAGACGGGCCAAGCGGCTGAGGCGAGGGATGTGTTTCAGTAGCAACGTCAGGTCAGTCAGGCAGGCCAAAGGCGATCACGGCATTGCCCAGAGGAAAACCGAACAACTTGTGTCCACCGGCAGCAACCGTGACAAATTGCTTCCCATCCACCGCATAGGTCACCGGCGGAGCATTGACCCCGGCTCCAGCGTTGAAGCGCCACAGCGCCGCACCGTCCTGGGCGTTGCGGGCAACAAACTGGCCGTTCGATTCACCGTAAAAGAGCAGCCCGCCCGCAGTCGCAAGTGAGCCACTCACCAGTGGCAAGTCTGTTTTGACCTGCCATTTGATCTGTCCGTCCTGGGGCGCAATGGCGCTCAGGGTCCCCCAGCGTTCCACGGTTTTATCAAACGAAATGACGATACTATCCGGCTTCCCCTCCTCCCCTGGTTTCAGTTGATAGCGCGTCGGGTTGTGGGTGCCTGAGACGTACAACCAGCCGGTCTTGGGACTATACGACGTGGGCGGCCAATTTGCTCCGCCCGCGGCTCCGGGCGCAATCAACATCCCCTCGGAAGTCGGTCTGCGGAAGAGCAAGTCGTTCTGGGGCACAAAGGCTTCCGAGCGGCGTAATGGCTTGCCAGTCTCCCGATCGAATATATACAGCCAACCGGATTTCGAGGCTTCCGCCACCGCCCGTATCGTTTTCCCATTGGCGGGAAAATCAAACAGAACCGGGGGTGAGGCTACGTCATAGCCCCAAATGTCATGCGGGACGAGCTGGTGATACCAGCGCAACGCGCCGGTCTGTATGTCGAGTGCGACCAGGGAGGCAGTGTACAGGTTGTCGCCGGGGCGTTTGTAATCAGCATAGCCAGGCGAAGCGTTACCAGTTCCGAAATAAATCAGCCCCAATTCCGGGTCAATTGACGGGGAGGAATAAATCGAACCGCCGCCAGTCTTCCAGGCGTCGCGGTATTGGTCCGCATTGGCACGCTCGGCGGCCAGGTCGCGTTCCAGGACATCACCGAACGCAGTCTGCCCGACAAAATCGCCTTCCCAGCCTTCCGAGGCGCTCGAATACCAGCGCCAGACCAATTGCCCGGTCGTTGCGTCATAGGCCGACAGGAAAGCGCGCAGGCCACGTCGCGGACCGGGCCGACCGAGGAGAGACGGGTCGTTTGCTTCGGCTTCACCCAGTACCCCGCTATATCCAGTCCCGCTCACACCGACAAATACCTTGCCGTCGTAGACGACCGGCGCCATATTGCCGGCAAAGCGCGTCAGGGCCGCGAGTGCAGCTGTGTTCTCGGGCTTTGCGGCGTCTGTGGCTTTGAGCTCTTTGAGCGCCGTGAGGTCGGCCGGGTTTCCGGTCGTCGGATCGACAACCGGTATATCCCACACGGGTGTTCCCGTGTGGGCATCGAGCGCTATCAGACGCGCGTCCGCGGTGATCATATACAGTCGCCCGTAGCCAAGGGCGAGGCCCCGGTTGTGGGTGCCGCAACAGAGCGTGTCAACGGACATCTCATGCGTGTAACGCCAGCGTTCCATCCCAGTTGCTGCATCAAGGGCAACCGCGTGGTTGTACGGCGTGGTGAGATACATCGTTCCGTCGGCAACAAGAGGATTCGTTGGAAACGTCCCGAGTACACCGGTCTGATATATCCACTTCGGCGCCAGTCGGGACGCGTTGTCGGTCGTGATCTGCTCAAGCCCGCTATAGCGCTGATTGGCATAGCCGTGTCCATAGGTCAACCAGTTGTCATGGTCGGTGTGGGCTTGGCGTAAACGCGCCTCCTCGACCGCCTTGGTCGCCGTACTCCCCAGGCCCACGACGGCGACGCCCAGGAAAACAATCCGAGTCAGGTGTCCAAGTACGGCGGCAAGGCTTCGCTGCTCTCGTTCGTACATAGAGAACCTCAATGGTGTGGAAGAGAATTGCTTCTACGTATAGGAAAATCGGTGGAGAAACCACGTGGCCTTTTCCCCCTGGGTGTGATTTGTTTGCCTGGTCAAATGAGCGATACAGCGGATAGGAGTAGCCTATGTTGCAGCAAGCCCTGGATTTCCGGGAAGAGAGCGAAGCGGTCTTCGCCCTGCTCGACGGGTTGGACGATCAGGACTGGGGAAGGAAAACGCAGTTCAAAGAGTGGACTCTCAACGACATTATTGCCCATCTGCATATGGGTAACTATGCGGCCGACCTCTCATTGCAGGATACAAACGCCTTCCTGGACTTGGTGAAAGAATTCGCCGCCGGCAGCCAACAGCACGGTCGTCTGGCCTTCACCCAGGTCTGGCTCAATGGTTTGCGCGCCCGGACGCTGTTGCATCACTGGCGTGATTTCTCGCTTGAGATGACGGAGCGCTTTGCGGTGGCGGACCCGAAAAAACGGGTGCAATGGTTCGGACCGGACATGAGCGTGCGTTCCAGTATTACGGCGCGCCTGATGGAAACCTGGGCGCACAGTCAGGCCATATACGACCTGCTGGGCCAAACCCGCGCCAACACCGACCGGATCAAAAATGTTGTCGTCATGGGGGTGAATACTTTCGGCTGGACCTTCACGAATCGCAACCTCACCGTACCACCAGACATCCCTTCCCTGCGGCTCAGCGCGCCCTCGGGAGAGATATGGGAGTGGAATCAACCCGATCAGGAGAACCGGATCGAGGGCAGCGCGGTCGAGTTCTGTCAGGTGGTCACGCAGGTGCGGAATATCGCGGACACCTCACTTCGAGTGAGCGGCGATACCGCTACCAGATGGATGGCCATTGCCCAGTGTTTTGCCGGTCCGCCGGAAGAGCCGCCCGCGCCGGGCAGCCGCTTCGGGCAGGGCTAGGAGCCGCGCGCTCTGTCCCGGTCGGACTCAGAATTTTTCCTTAAACGGCCGCACGTCGATTTCGGTCGTCCACGAGCTGCGGTCCTGATGGGCCATATGCCAGTAGGTTTCGGCAATGGCCTCGGGCTTGAGCATATCTTCCTCGGTCATATTGGGAAAATTGCGGCCAGGGATGTCGATTACACCGTCAACATTGACCCAGCCCACATGGATGCCCTTGGGACCCAGGTCGCGCGCCAGCGATTGCACCAGGCCGCGCAGGGCGAATTTGGCCGGACCGAAGGCCACTGAACGGGGGCCGGCCTTGACGCCGGCGGTCGCGCCGGTAAACAGCATGGAGCCGCGCCCGCGTTCAAGCATGTCCGGGACCACTTCCTTTGCGCTCAGAAACGCGCCATAGGCGTTGACACGCCAGGCGTCCTCATACTGTTCCGGGGTCATATCGGCGATTGTGCCAAAGGCACCACTGCCGGCGTTATAGAGCAGGATTTCAGGCGGGCCGAGCTGTTCACGAATCGTCTTGAACAGCGTCTCGATCTGGGCTTGGTCGCTCAGGTCGGCTGGGGCCTCGCAGACCTGGCCTCCTTTAGCGCGGATCTCTTCCGCCAGCGATTTGAGATATTCCGCGCGGCGGGCGTTGATGGCCACGGCATATTCTTGAGCGAACCGATGGGCTAGCGCGGCCCCCAAGCCCGGACCAACTCCAAGCACTGCGACAACTGGTTTTTCTGCCATACTAGCGTCCTTTCGTTTGGCGGGGTCGATGCTGACTCAGACCACCCGAACCACACATTCTCCCCGCCCTTTTGCTTGCTTCATAAACTTCTTATCAAAAGTGGCCAACTCTGAGCAGCCCTCACTCTCACAACTGGCGAGGTGCATGGCATCGGCAAAGTCGAGTCCTTGTTCGTGCCAATCGATAATCCGCCTCATCTTCTGAGCATTCCCAACAGAAACCTGCGGGAGTCCCAGCAGCTTACGGAAAGCCTGCACGATAGTATCTGGAGAAAATGTATAGGCGTAGCGGAGGACCCATTCAGTTTCGAGCAGAACACTCTCTGAAACAAAGAGCCGCGGTTCTCTGAACAGTTTGACCGCTTTCTTGAATTGCGTCTCATCATCTCGCGTCAAAAGACGCACGAGCACATTGGTATCAACCGCAATCACGCCCACGCTCCAAAACGCCCCGTCTCATGGCGTTATTCATATCCTCCAAGGTCTTCGCCCGTCCCTTGTATTGAAGACAACCAGCCACGTCATCCAGACATGTTTGAGGGAAGGGAACTTGAGGGCGGAGCAATATCCCCTGCTCGGCTTGTTCAACAAGGAACTCTTGCCCAACCGACCACTTGCAGGCTTGCCGAATGGCCTTGGGAATAATGATCTGCCCTTTACTTGAAAGCCGGGTCGTTTCCATAGTCGGCATCCTTTCTAAAAGTAAGAACAGGGTAAGACAAAGGCGGCGCACAAGCAAGCGGTCAGGGACAAGTGTTTGCAGCGGACACCCATCTGATATACCTATCGGCCTCTGTCGGCGACAGAATCTGTCGGCGACAGAAACGGGAGGCACAGGAGAGACGTATGCACGCTGTCAAGTTTGGTTTGTTCTTACCCACTGGCGACTTTGCCGCGGCAAAGCAGGTCGCGCTCCGTGCTGAGAACGACGGCTTTTATTCGGTGTCGATTAACGATCATTTTTTCTCTCCGTTGGGCGCGCCGCAGATCCCGCAGTTGGAGTGCTTCACTACCCTGACGGCTGTTGCCGCCGTGACCAGCCGCATCCGTCTGACCCCCACGGTCGCCGCCGCTTCGTTTCGTCCGCCCCCGCTGCTGGCCAAGATGACCGCCACTCTGGACCACGTCAGTAATGGGCGGCTGACCCTGGGCTTGGGAGCCGGCTGGCAGCAATCGGAATACGATGCTCACGGTTATGCCTATCCCTCCAACGCGGAACGTCTGGCCCAAATGGCCGAGGCCATCCAGGTCATCAAGGCCATGTGGACCCAGCCAGAGCCGACGTTTCACGGCCAGTATTACTCGATCGATAAGGCGTATAATAATCCGCGCCCGGCGCAACAGCCCCGTCCGCCGCTTATGCTGGGCGGTTCTGGAAGCGGACTGCTTAAAATCGCCGCGGCCGAAGCCGACATCCTCAATATCATCCCCCCTATTTTTAACGGCAAAGACTTTGTGAACGACCCGGTCGCCACCGTCGCCTTTGACATGACCCAACTCGAACGGCGGATTGGCATGTTCCACACCTATGTCGGTGAAGTTGGCCGCGACCCGCACAGCATCGAACTTGGCGGCATGGCCATGCTCTGTCTGTCCAATACGACAGACGATCCCCTGTTCGGTAAAATTGCGTCCCGCCTGGGCTTTCCTGATGTGGAAACGGCCCGCCGCTCGCCCCTGCTCTGTATGGGCACGCCAGACGAGGTCAGGCGCGATCTCACCATGCGCATTGAAGACCTGGGCATCACGTATTTCATTCTCATACCGGCCTCCGCTGATTCGCAGGCGCTCTTCGTTCAGCGCGTCATGCCCGAGTTTGTGTCCCGCTAGAGTGAGGACAATCCACACATGCCACACATCGGCAGGCTCAATACGCTCCGGGTGCTCAACACAACAGACCGCGGAATCTCTCTCGACGCGGGAGAACTCGGCGAGATCGTACTCCCGCAGTCCGCTGCTCCCGCTACGCGGGCGGGCGAACATCTCACCGTTTTTCTCTACACGGATTCTGATGATCGCCCAGTTGCCACCGTGCAATCGCCGTTGGCTATGGCCGGCGACTTTGCGCAACTCAAGGTCGTTGCCGAGACACCGGTCGGCGCTTTTCTCGATTGGGGTTTACCCAAAGATCTGCTGGTTCCCTTTCGAGAACAAGCCACGCCGATGAAAGAGGGACGCGCCTATATTGTCAGGGTCTATCTGGATGAGCGGAGTCAGCGCGTCGTGGCCTCGGCAAAACTCGACCGCTTTCTGTCCGATACCGCGACCGATCTTCACCCCGGTCAGGAAGTTGAGCTTTTCGTCTGTACTCAGACGGCGCTGGGCCGCAAGGTCATTATCAATCGTGCACACTGGGGGCTGTTGCACTCCAGCGACATCTTTCAGCCGCTTCAGAGCGGCCAACGGCTGACCGGCTTCATCAAAACCGTACGCACGGACGGGAAGATTGACGCCTGCCTGCACAAGCCGGGGTATGCAAAAGTCCAGGATATCAGCACGACCATTCTAGACGCTCTGGAACAACAGGGTGGACAGATTCCCGTTACCGACCGGAGTACGCCCGCGTGTATCCGTCAGTGGTTCGGGGTGAGCAAGAAGACGTATAAAAAAGCCTTGGGCGCGCTGTATAAGAAGAGGTTAGTGACATTGACGGATACTCAGGTCAGCCTGAGCAGGAACAGCCAGAGACAGGTCAAGGAGACAGGGCCGTAAAGGTTACTTTTTCCCGCCTAGGCGCTCTGCCGTTCAATCCGCTTGTGCAGCTTCTCCAGATAGGGTTGGACATCTGGCGCAAACGCCTCGCGCTCGGACAGCCTAGCAAAGTGAGCCAACGCTCGCGGATATTCGGCTTCCGCGCTGGCATGGAATATCAGGGCAAGCCCGTTATCAGCCAACAGCTTTCCTTGCGCCTTTTCGTTGGAGAACAGGGCAATTTCCGCCACAAAGCAGATATCTGCCAGGGTAACGCTCTCACCAACGAGATAGTCCCGGTTCGGTGCCAGTCCCCGCTCAATGCCGGAAAGATAGAGCCCAAAGGCGTCTTTCGCCCTGGCGTGAACATCTGCCGTGAGCGAGCCGCCCATTAAGGCCAAGAGATAAATCTGCGTGTCCCGCGCAAAGACCAGGCTGGCGTCCAGAAAGCTATCAATACGGGCAGCCGCATACGCATCCGTTCCATACACCGGATAGGTCTCCTGGCCCAGACGCCCCACCGCGCGCATGATACTGTTCGATTCAAAAATCCCAGTCTTGCCGTCAGGACTGAACGCGGCCGGAACCGTTCCAAACGGGTGTGCTTCGAGAAAGGCGTCCGTCTTGAACAACCGGCCGCTAAAACCGGCGCGAGCCTGTCGTTCCGTCTCCTGGGGAGCCGTCTTTTCTTCTTCGGTCAGCGGGCGCGCCTCAAAATCCCACAGCCAGTTCTGCAAGTCGGGAGGAGCGCTGCCGCGGATATCAAGGCGGATATCGCACAGGCGGGCGGCAATGGTGGCCTTCCAGATGCGGGGGTTGGGCAGATAAGAAAAAATGCGAAGGTCAAAGTCTGACATGGTGACTATCCTTTCCGAACAGCATATATCTCAGGCGAGAGAGTATCTCAGGCGAGAGAGCATACCAGAAGAACTGGGCTGAGGACATGACGACACGCATGTACACAGAAAAACTGGGCTATGGCACCGGCGACGCCTCCTTTCAGGCCGCCGGCGGTGTGGCAGGGATTCGACAGTTAGTCGATGATTTTTACGATTTGATGGAAGGCTTGCCCGAGGCCCAGGAAATTCGGGCCATGCACCCGGCTGCTCTCACCCAGTCCCGAGACAAACTGGCCCGGTTTTTATGTGGCTGGTTAGGCGGGCCAAAGCTGTATCGTGAAAAATATGGCCCGATCAGGATTCCGAGCGCACATGCCCATCTGAATATTGGGACGAAACAGCGCGACGCCTGGCTGTCCTGTATGCAGCAGGCGCTGGAGCAACAGCCCTACGCCGCAAGCTTCAAGACGTATCTGCTCAAACAGTTGGCTGTTCCCGCGGAACGCTGTCGGACGCAGGATTAGGTCGTGGAGCCCTCGGCCCAGGGTTGGCCGAGCCGCTCGGCAACTGCGCGTGGGGAATACGGAGACGAGTAGAAACCGACCTGGTAACTCGACCCGGCAGCAACATCGCTGCGTTGCAGTTCGACGAGCACCATGTCGGCAGACGACACGTCTTGAGTCGGAAGGCCAGAGTCAAACGCGGGAGCCTGGTCCGTATAAAATCGATGGACGCCAATATCCAACGGCCACTGAACCGTCTCAAAAGGCCGCTCATAGGCGGGCTTGCCGCCAACGGCAATCAATCGATTTTGCTGTTGGATAAACCACACTTTTGCCATAGGTTCAGCTTTCTTCAGGGGAGAATGGGCTTCAGGTGAGAATGCGGATGATTTCCGTCTGGACCGGGTCACCAGTCACAATCGCTTCATTCTCGGTGATATAGACGTCAACCTCACTGCGTACCCCAAAGTCTCCAGCCAGATAAATCCCCGGCTCAACGGAGAAACAGGTATGGGGCAGCACCCGGCGCGTATCATGGGTCTCAACACCATCCATATTTGCGCCGTTGCCGTGGACTTCCGTGCCGATAGAGTGGCCGGTTCGATGAAAAAACTGGTCGCCATAGCCGGCGTTGGCAATGACGCTTCGAGACGCGGCATCAACTTCATGGCCGAAAAACGTCCGCCCGCCGGCCACGCGCTCTTGCACAAAGGCGAGCGCGGCATCACGCGCCTCACGAACGAGCTGAAATATCTCCTGGTAGCGCTCGGGGACGACCGTGCCCATAAAACCGGTCCAGGTGATATCGGCATACACCCCGTCCGGTTCTTTGGCCCAGAGGTCAATCAGTACAAAGTCACCGGGCCGAATCAGCGCCGTCTGCTCGGCCGTTGGCGTGTAGTGCGGGTCCGCGCTATGGGCATTGGCCGCCACCACAGGCGGATAGTAGGTCGTCAGCCCGTGCCGGACAAAGCAATCCAGGATGAATTGCTGCGCCTGATATTCAGACACCGGCGCATTATCGCGCAAATAGCCAAAGGCGGCATCAACCGTCTGGCGGACCAGCGTGGCTGCGCGACAATGACTCTGCCATTGCTCTTGGGTCCAGACCGCTTCAAAACGCTGCACCAGGTCCGCAGACGAGACAACCTCAACCCCAAGCTGACGGATAGTGTCAATTGTGCCGGCGTCAACCCGTGATATGTACGGGATGGCATTCCCCGGCGAATACTGCATGGCAATCCGCCGCCGGTTGCCCAACAGCTCGGCCAGGCGTGCTGCGTGCTGCTGCCAGGTAAAAAACCGCAGCTTGGGTCCAGGCAGGCTATCCAGACGATACGGCTCAATAGCGGACACGAGCCCAACGGGCACGCCCTCAGCCGGAATGAAATAATACCAGCGTCGCGTCGACAGCTCAGTGGCATCAAGCCCGAGAATCCGGTAGGCGAGCGGGTCACTGCCCCGAAAATCATAAAACAGCCACCCGTCGAGCGTCTCCTCTTGCAGTGCGTGCTGAATCTCACGCAAGCGGTCTTCGTCCATACCCTCCTCGCTTGAGTTGCGACCCATCTGACGAGATGGTAATACTAGCCGCTGGAGGTTGAGAATGAAAGCAGGAATTCATCCCCAAGCCTATCGGCAGGTCGTCTTTCAGGACACCGCGGCGAACTTCGCCTTCCTCACTCGGGCGTGCATCGAGACGGACGAAACAATCGAGTGGGAAGACGGCAAGACCTATCCGTTGTATAAACTCGATATTTCGAGCGCGTCCCATCCGTTCTACACGGGGAAACAGCGCATTGTTGATACTGCAGGCCGCGTTGAGCGCTTCCGCCGGAAATATGGGTTACAGGACCCAACACAGAAAAAAGAAGACGCCTAGTCTGCGTCGGACAGACGCAGAGCAAAACCGAGCGGAGGGGCGGTTTTCTACCGCCCCTCCGTGTATGTAGCTCTTGCTATAGCTCCCGGTTACGATTATGAGCGAAGCCGTTGCGTTGCGCGAAAAACTCTCCGAGGTTGAGAAGCGTTACGAAGAAGTGGAACGCACGCTGGGCCGTCCCGAGGTCGCCAGTGACGCCAAAGAATATGCGAAACTGGCAAAAGAGCATGCCGCCCTGGAAGAGGTGGTGACGTGTTTTCGGGAATGGCGGAAGGTTCATGCCGAACTCGAAGACAGTAAAGACTTGCTGGAGGATAGCGACCCGGAGGTTCGTGACCTGGCACAAGAAGAGATCGCGGGTCTGAGCCAACGGGCGACCCAGCTTGAAGACCAACTCCACCTCTTGCTCCTTCCCTCAGACCCGCTTGACGAGAAAAACGTCATCCTTGAAATCCGGGCCGGTACCGGCGGCGAGGAAGCCAGCTTGTTTGCCGCAGACTTGTTTCGGATGTATTCGCATTATGCCGAACAGCGTCACTGGCGCATGGAGGTGCTGAGTTCGAGCCCAACCGGCCTGGGTGGATTTAAGGAAATCATCAGTATGATTACGGGCAAGAAGGCGTACAGTCGTCTCAAATTCGAGGGCGGGGTGCATCGCGTCCAACGCGTCCCCGAGACGGAAGCGTCCGGCCGGATTCACACCTCGGCCGTCACCGTCGCCGTCCTGCCCGAAGCGGGTGAGGTCGATATCGCCATTGACGAAAAAGAACTCCGTATCGATGTTTTTCGGTCTTCCGGTCCGGGCGGACAAAGTGTCAATACCACGGATTCGGCCGTCCGCATTACGCATCTGCCAACAAACCTCGTGGTCTCCTGCCAGGATGAGAAGTCACAACACAAAAATAAAACCAAGGCGCTCAAAATCCTGCGTTCCCGACTCCTCGAACGGGCACAAGAAGAACAACACGCTGAAATCACGGCTTCCAGACGCAGCATGGTCGGCTCGGGGGATCGGTCCGAGCGGATACGCACTTATAATTTCCCCCAATCGCGCATGACCGACCATCGGATCAATATGACGCTCCACACGCTGGAACGTATTCTCGATGGCGAACTCGACCCGGTCGTCGATGCTCTCGTCACTTCGCATCAAGCCGAAATGCTTCACACCGAAGCCGGCTGAATCCAGTCCTGCGGGTTTGCTCTCCGGTGAAGAACATCCAGACTCTCCCTACCCCGCTCGCAATACCCCCACGTCTCCAGCCAGATTCCTTAGCCTGTGTTGAGACGGTTGCCCAGCTTGTGACCTGGGCTGAAGATAGACTCAGGACGTGCGGGATAGATACGTCTCGGTTGGACGCGGAAGTCCTGCTGGCGCATACGCTCCATATCAGCAGGGCTTGCCTGTACACGCGGCTTCAGGAGATGGTTTCAGATTCTCAGAAAAATGACTTCCAGCGGTGCGTGGTCCGCCGCACTCGGCGTGAGCCGGTTGCCTACATCACCGGCCGCCAGGAATTCTGGTCTCTGGAGTTTCAGGTCAACCCCCGCGTGCTTATTCCGCGTCCCGATACGGAGGTCCTGGTTGAGACGGCTCTCCGTCTGCTGACAGCGTCTCGGATAACCGCCCCGCGCATCCTTGATATGGGGACCGGCAGCGGCTGCATTGCCGTTGCCCTCGCCACTGAGTTGCCGCACGCCCATATCTGGGCGGTCGACAGGACGCGGGCAATCCTGTCTCTTGCTCAAAAGAATGCCCACACCCACCAGGTCGGTCATCGCATCACGTTTGCCTGCGGAGACCTGCTCGCCCCGGTGTCGCCTGGCCCACCATTCTTTGACCTGCTCGTGACCAATCCTCCGTATATTGACCCGCAGGTACTCGACACGCTTCAGCCCGAAGTCCGCGCATGGGAGCCGCGGGCCGCCCTGGACGGCGGGGCGGACGGTCTCGATTTTTACGGCCGCCTGTTGTACGACAGTCCAGACTACCTGCGGCCCGGCGGCTGGCTCGTCGCGGAAATCGGGGAGAGGCAAAAAGACGCCGTGGTACGGCTCGGACAAACGCAGCGCCCCCTGCGTTTCCAGATGTGCAGGCCAGACTATGCCGGCCGGGACCGGGTGGTCGTTTTCCAGAGGACCGCTGACGTTGAGCCGTAACGAGGGGTGAGGGAGCGGGACGGACGCGCATGCATGTTTCACAGACCTTCTTCGGAACTCTCTGAATGGACACGATTCTCATCCAGGGCGGTGTTCCCCTGCATGGGGAGGTGACGCTCAGCGGAGCAAAAAATGCCGCCTTACCGCTGCTCTTTGCCTCTCTTTTGACACAGGATGAATGCACCCTGCGCGGCGTACCGCGTCTGGTTGATATTCGGACCGCCCTGGGATTGCTGACCGAGCTCGGGGCGCAGGCCGATTGGCTGAGCGCGAATGAGGTGACGCTCAGCGCCAGGCGGGTCGATCAATTTGAGGCGCCGTATGCCCTGGTCAAGACCATGCGCGCCTCGTTTCTGGTGCTTGGACCGCTGTTGGCGCGCTTTGGCAGAGCCCGTGTCTCAACCCCGGGCGGCTGTGCCATTGGCGCCCGTCCGGTCAATATTCATTTGGCGGGCTTACAGCAACTCGGCGCAGCCATACGTATTCGGCAGGGCTATGTCGAAGCGCGGGCCAGCCGGCTGACGGGAGCGCGGATCAGGCTCGATTTTCCCTCTGTCGGGGCGACAGAGAACTTGCTGATGGCGGCCACCTTGGCCACAGGCACAACCGTCCTGGACAATGCCGCGCGTGAGCCCGAAATTGAAGACTTGGCAGCCATGCTTATTGCGATGGGGGCCCGTATTCATGGGGCGGGGAGTCGGACCATCGTGATTGAGGGCGTTGAAGCGCTGCACGGCGTCAGCCACCGCGTTATTCCTGATCGCGTCGAGGCCGGGACCTTTCTTATCGCCGGCGCGATCACCTCAGGCAACATTCTTGTCCGAGGGGCTCGCGCCGATCATCTCGCCAGTTTTATGGAGACCCTGCAACGCGCCGGCGTCACTATTACTCCCGAACCGGAAGGGATTCGGGTGCGGGGCAATGGCCGGCCGGCCGGCGTTCAGTTCAACACCCGGCCCTACCCCGGTTTTCCAACCGACCTGCAAGCGCAAATGATGGCCCTGCTGACCCTGGGCGAGCAACAGAGCAGCATCACCGAAACGATTTTCGAGAATCGCTTCATGCACGCGCAAGAACTCGTCCGTTTAGGCGCAGACGTGTATGTCCAAGGCCATACCGCGACCATTCAGGGCGTTGCGTTTTTAAGCGGCGCGCCCGTTATGGCGACCGACTTACGGGCCAGCGTGTCGCTGATCCTGGCCGGACTGGCGGCCCGCGGCGAAACCGAGGTTTCCCGTATTTACCATCTTGATCGCGGCTATGAACATATTGAAGCCAAGCTGTCTCAGCTTGGGGCAAAAATCCAGCGGCAAACAATTCGGCCCGTCCAATGACACGCTCTGCAACGAAAGCTCCGGTTCCGCTGCTCTCCACGCCAGACGCCGCTTGCCAGCGTCACCTCGACAAGCTGCTGTCGCGTGGTGAGAGCGCCAGTGCTCAGGTTGAAGCCGCGGTCCGCTCCATTCTGGACGATATTCACAAGCGTGGCGACCGAGCGCTGATAGCCCTCACCAAAAAATTCGATCAGGTGTCACTCGCGTCTCACGAACTGGGCGCGACCCAGGACGAGCGGGAGCGCGCGCTCAAGAGCCTGTCAGCCCCCATCAGAAAGGCACTGCGGGCCGCGGCGCAACGTATCCGTCGCTTTCACCGCAAACAGCGTCAGTCATCCTGGACCTACCGCGACGAGCTTGGGGTCACGCTGGGTCAAAAAATAGCGCCGCTTGAACGGGTCGGGGTGTATGTTCCCGGCGGCACCGCGGCCTATCCGTCTTCGGTGCTCATGAATGTGATCCCGGCCAAAGTTGCCGGGGTCAAAGAGGTCATCGTGGTCTCTCCGCCATCGCCCGAAGGAGATAATCCCGCCCTGCTGGCTGCGGCTCACATTGCGGGCGCGGACGCCTTTTTTCGGGTCGGCGGGGCCCAGGCGGTGGCCGCCTTGGCGTACGGCACCCAAACGATTCCGCGCGTCGATAAAATCGTCGGACCGGGCAATATCTATGTCGCCACAGCCAAACGGCTCGTCTTTGGCCGGGTTGATATCGATATGATTGCCGGGCCGAGTGAGATTCTTGTGATCGCCGACCGGACCGCCAAGCCCGACTATATTGCGGCCGACATGCTCTCCCAGGCGGAACATGACACCCTGGCCGCCCCGTTGTGTCTGACGACATCCCGCCGCCTGGGACAGGCGGTCGTCCACGAACTCGCCGAACAGCTCGCCCAGCTTCCCCGGCGCGCCATAGCGTCAGCCTCCTTACGTCGCTTCGGCGCGGTGATGATCGCCCGGCATCGTCGGGAAGTCGTGGCGTTGGCCAATGCGATTGCCCCCGAGCATCTGGAGCTGGCCGTTAAAGACCCGCACACCTGGATCAAAGATATTCGTCACACCGGAGCGATATTTCTGGGCCATCTTTCGACCGAACCGTTTGGCGATTATATGGCCGGGCCCAATCACGTCCTGCCAACCGGCGGCACCGCCCGGTTTTCCTCGCCCCTGGGTGTCTACGATTTCTTGAAACGCACCAGTGTCATACGGACGTCGGCACAGGCCCTGTCCGCCTTGGGCCCCGAGGTGGTACGGCTGGCCAAACTTGAGGGACTTGAGGCCCACGCGCGGGCCGTGCAATATCGTTTAGACGGAGGCAGGCATGGCCGCACGCAAAGCTGATATCCATCGGCAGACCACTGAAACCGATATCCACCTGAGCATCCGGGTCGAGGGCGAGGGGAAGTACGAGGTCTCGACCGGCGTCCCCTTTCTCGACCATATGCTGGAACTGTTTGCCCGGCACGGCTTCTTTAATCTCAGCGTGCAGGCCAGCGGTGATATTGCCATTGACGATCATCATACGGTTGAAGACGTCGGTCTGGCGCTCGGCCAGGCATTACGCGAAGCCCTGGGCGACAAACACGGCATCCGCCGCTTCGGCGCAGCCAGCGTGCCGCTGGATGAGGCCCTGGTCGAGTGTGTGGTTGACCTGAGCGGGCGACCGTTTCTGGCCTACAACCTGGATATTCGACAGGAACGGGTGGGGAGTTTTTCAACGGAGCTGATCCACGACTTCTTTTTGGCCCTGACGAATCAGGTCGGTATGAATCTGCACCTGAATATGACCCAGGGCCGCAACCCCCATCACATTATCGAAGCCGGCTTCAAAGCCTTTGCCCGGGCGCTCAGCAGCGCAGTGGAATATGATCCGCGGGTTCAGGGAGTCTTATCCACAAAAGGCTCTTTGTAAAAAGGCAAAATTGTCACAGAGAACCGGCCCATGAAAGCCGCCGTCTTTTACGAACATCATGCGCCCCTGATCGTTAAAGAGATCCAGATTGATGCCCCAAAGCGGACCGAAGTGCTGGTCAAAATTGCCGCCAGTGGCGTCTGTCATAGCGACCTGTCACACATAAATGGAACGCTTCCCCTGCCTGCGCCACCAGCCGTGCTGGGTCATGAGGGCACCGGCATCAACTCCCAATTCTGAGGCGGCTCGCTCTACTAAGCGCCCCTTCATCGACAAAACCCCAGATTCGTTGCGGATTTCATACAGCATTACGTATGCCTCTAGCGGAACTCCTAACAAAATTCGGGTACTGTCTTAATTAGGGCAGTTCAGTGTCAAATTGGGACAGTACTCGAAGGACCTGGGTTACGCGGGTCACTCCGACTTGTTGAGGTGCATGCCGAGCAACTCATGCGCAATATGGAACCCCAAATCCTGCACCAGCCGTTGCTTCCACTGGCGTCGCAGCACCGCGCTCGTCATGCGTCGGATGGCTCGCGGCTTCTGCATAACCTTTTCGGCAATCTCCCAGGCCCGTGCCAGCAGCCGGTCAAGCGGGAGCACCTCGTTGACGAGGCCCAGTTCCTTGGCCATCTGCGCGTCGATCGTGTCACTGGTGTACAGAAAGTACGCAGCGCGCTTCAGCCCCATCAACTCCTGGAACGTCAAGCCCTGGCCGTCTCCCGGCACCAAGTTAAACTTGAAGTGCGGATCGAACAGCTCGGCGTGCTCCGCGCATAGCGTAATGTCGCATAACAGGGCGAATTCCGTGTGCAGACCTGAGCCGTTGATGCAGGCAATCGTGGGAATATCGATATTGAAGATGAATGCCTCCAGCAGCTTGGTCGCGTCCGCGTAGAGCTGATCGTAGAACGCATCGGCGGGCAACTCATGGAAGGGCGGTTTGGACATTTCCGGGTCAAACCCGGCGATCCATTTATCCCCTGTGCCGCTGAAGATCAGCACCTCGTTGTCGGGGTCGTTCCCAATGTCGAGCCATAGCTGGGACCAGGCGTTGTGCATCGGCAGGCCGTAAATGACGGGCCCTCCCTCGGTGTGCATGTGCACCTGGAGGATGCCGTTTCGGCGCTCCATGTTAAAGTATGTGGCGTATTTCTCCTGGTAGTCCTCGAACCGCGGCCGGCTCACAAACCCCAGGCGTTGTTCCCGTGCGCGCGCGTTCGGCCGTTCGTCAGTATGCGTACTCATGCGTCTCCCCCTTTTTCTCGGTTCGCTGCCCTGAGGACTGGTGTGGGTGCCCTCTCCCTCAGGGCACCCTTGAGTAGCGATTGAGTATTAGCTGGCCGGCCTATCGAAATCACTGGCGCTGTGTCGTTCGATGAGCCGCTCTTCCTCCGGTCCCCAGGACTTGTTCACGCGGCGGCCGCGTTGGACGGCCGGCCGGGCTTCAATGTCCTTGGCCCACCGGATCACATGCGTGTACGATGTAACGTCAAGAAACTCGGCGGCTTCATAGATATTCTGTCCGACTAAGGCGCCATACCAGGCGTAGTTCGCCATGTCCGCGATGGTGTACTCGTCACCACACAAATACTGCCGGTCGCTGAGATGACGATTCAACACATCCAAGAGGCGTTTCGTCTCCATGGCGAAGCGATTGATGGGATACTCGAACTTTTCCGGCGCATAGGCATAAAAATGCCCAAATCCGCCGCCTATATAGGGAGCGCTGCCCATCTGAAAGAACAGCCACGACAGGCATTCTGCGCGAGCTGACGGCTCGGTCGGCAGAAAGGCGCCGAATTTTTCCGCCAGATAGACGAGCATGGCGCCTGACTCAAAGACTCGGGTCGGTGGGGTCGTGCTGCGGTCAAGCAGCGCCGGGATTTTGGAATTTGGGTTGATGGCCACAAAGCCACTGCCGAATTGATCTCCCTCGCTGATGTCGATCAGGTAGGCATCGTACTCGGCCGCTGTGATGCCGAGTTCGAGCAGTTCCTCCAGCAGGACGGTCACCTTGATGCCATTGGGCGTGGCAAGAGAATAGAGCTGCAGGTCATGCTCGCCGACCGGGAGTTCTTTGTCGTGCGTCGCGCCGGCGATAGGTCTATTGATGTTTGCAAAACGACCACCACTTTCTTTGTCCCACTGCCAGACTTTCGGCGGTGTGTATGTACTGTTTTCTGCCATATCTTCTCCTTTTCTTGGAATGGTTTTCCAGAGCAGGCGCAATGGGGCTGATCAGCGCGCAACTGTGGGCGACCAGTTATAGATGCGGGCGAGGCTGCCGCCCATGAGCGCGGCTCGCTCGGAGTCGGACAACTGATCAATGACCCGGAACGCCTCAACACCTTGCTCGTAGGTCAGCAACCCGACCGCCCGGGTCCAGTCCGTGCCCCACAGGCAGCGCTCAAAGCCGTACGCTTCAAATATCTGTCCCAGGGGCTCCCAAATGTCGGCGTAGGGGAATGGCTCGCGCGACAGGGTGCATGCCCCGGAAATCTTGATGGCGATATTGTCATGCTCGGCAAGGGCGATGACCTTGCCGAGATCGGCAAAGGGCTCTGGCGGAGCAGGAGGCTCGAAGGGTTGCCGGAGGCCCACGTGATCCACGACGACCTGCGTGTTTGGGTTCCTGCGCGCCAGTTCACCCAAAAGCGGGAGTTTTCCCCAACACAGCACGTTCACTGGCAGGCCGTGGCGTGCGCCAGCCGCCATTATCCGATTCAGCCCCGGATCGTCGGCCGTCGGAGCGCCCATCAGCATGATACGCGCTCCGACCACGCCCGGCGTTGCCGCCCATTCGGCAATCTCGTCGCTGACGGTTTCTCCCCGGGGATCGAACGGTTTGATCAGACCGAACCGGCCGGGATGCTTGGCATATACTTCGAGCGCGTAACTCGCATCAAAGCGGTACATGGTCCACGGCGAGACCAACAGGGCCCCGTCGATGCCAACGGCATCCATCGCTGCAACCATGTCATCACCCGTGACCTCGGCTGGGCCGGGCAAGGTCCGAATCCATGGCCGCTCCGGGTGGTCGCGTTCATAGGCGTGGACCTGCGAGTCGATCGTCGGGGTCGGGTCAGTTTGCGAAGCGCCCGCCATTCTTTTTGTTCCTACGCGTCTGCAAAGTGGGGCAGCACTTCTTCAACCAGCATACGCTGTGAATTTTCCCAGGCCTCGTTGTTTTCCGACTGATCAAAGGTCAGGGCCAGCAGGCAACCGAAACCGCCGGTTTGTTCGTACATATCGCCCAGCTTTTGGGTTACGGTTTGCGGTGAGCCAACCAGCCACACATAGTCGGCCAGGTATTCCAGGGTCACGTCGGAGTCCGGGACTTCAGGGTGATGCTTGAACAAACTCATCATGTCGAACGACTTGAAGAGCGGCAGCAGATACTCGCCCCATACCCGGCCCAGCATCCCGTTCAGGGCTTGCTCGCGAGCCTCCTGATCGGTCTCGGCAATATAGACCTCGCGCGAGATGCGCCAGTCACTCCGAGAGGGCGTGACGCCGGACCGCTCGGCGCCTTCAACCACGGCCTGCCAATGGGTGTTGAGATAGCTGTTGCTCAGCGCAATGCTGAGAGGCAGGAAGCCGTTCTCACCCGCGAACTTCAGCGTATCCGAGCCGGGGGTGAGGCCGGCGATGCCGATGGGCGGGTGGGGTTGTTGAAAGGGTTTGAGGTGAAACTTGAGGCTGTCGAGCATGGTGTCAATACGGTTAAACGACCAGAACTCGCCCTGATATTCAAACGGCTCTTCGCTCTGCCACAGCCGGAGCATGATATTGAGCGCTTCCAGCGTCATGCGCCGATTTTCTCCGGCCGCGCCGTCCACATTGAACAGTTTCCAGTCACTTGGCAGGCCGCTCGTGCCAACCCCCAACATGAAACGGCCCTGCGCCATATGATCCAGAAAAGCCACCCGGTGGGCCAGCTCAACCGGATGATGATACGGCAGCAGGTGGGCGCCGGGGCAGAGCTTCATGCGCTGGGTGCGCATTAACGCCTGGGCGATGAGCAAATCCGGGGCGGGGTTGGGTTCCCAGGGGGCGGTGAAATGTTCGCCTATCCATGCCTCGTGAAAACCGACGCGATCAACAAACTCCAGATGTTGCAGGTCCCAGGCATGGCCCTCGTAGAGATCCCTTTCGGGGGGGTGTGAGGGCATCATAAAGACTCCGGCTTTCATAGGCTTCCTCCTTCAGCTCCCGCTCCTGCGAGCTGTGTGAACACGTATCGGTTTTCGCCCGGAGCCTCAAGGCCGGGAGTTTCCACAGTCTTCCTTTTTCACAAAGAATAGAGGGCTCGCATTTTCGCTCGAAATTTGTCCTGCCCACCATAAGCAGGATGTCGTACATATATCACTTCATGCCCATCCCGCAGACTATGGGCCACTTTTTCGGCAACTCTGCCAACCGTAATCAATCGATGCGGCTCCAAGAGCGAGATCAGTTGCGAGAGGAGCTTTTTCCCGGCGCTACGCTCATGCGCATTATGTTCTCTATTGCTGGACGGGTTGTCAGACTTATACGTGTGTAAGGGGAAGACGTTCCAGAGAAAAACGGGAGCTTTAATCAGCGAGAGAACGCCCCATACTTCGGCAGCCGTCCCCTCTTTGACCTCCTTTCCTTTTGTTGGCCGCTCAAATGGTACGCTCCATCGCTCAGCATGTTCCTGAAGATGCACATCGTCTGTAAAGGCAAGTCCTGTCCGTCGTCCCCCCTTATACCCAAGCTCCTGCCCCACCCACAGAGAATCGATTTCTCGCTGTGTCGCCGCTTCCAATATAGCCAGCAGTGTTTTTGATCGCATACTCGGCGCGTCATCATGGTCATGAACGGTGCATCGCTCTGAATACGGATTAAATGTGTCTTCGAATTTTAATTTTCTCAGCGCCTCGATAAAGGACTCCGGTGTCGTCACCCCCAACCTCCTCACATGAGCTTGTATTCAATGGTACGAGCCGCGCGATTTCCGACCACGATCCCACCGTTATTTCCCCGAACCTGTCTAAAAACCTTGTATCCGTCCAGGATAGCACGCTCCCACAGGTTAAGAGGGCAGGCTTCCACCTCGTAGCCTTGAACGAATTGCTGCACTGTCTTCAGCATATCAAAAGAGATTAGGTTCGGCCCATCAAAAAAATTAAGATGCTTAGCGCAGGAAAATATCCAGGCTGTCAGTCCTTCCTCAATGGCAATCGCCCTGCCACCGTCCTGTGCTTCATCAATTTTTGGATCACTTTTACGCTTCTGCTTTATCAATGCCCGAAAGACAGGTGACCAATGGAGTATGGCAGCGTACGCAAAATGGAAAACGTCGTGGAATCGGTAGCCGTCGGGAGCAAGAATGTTGTCGGTGAGCGGTTCACCAATAAATACGCCCTTCCATTGTAGATAACTTTGTCCGCTTTTTCGCTGTCTAAATCGAATCTCGAAATGCTGGGGCAGTCTTTCTTCATCCGGGAAGGCGCTGTCGAATGTTGGCAGGCGTGACCTTACCGGATCAAGGAACCGCCCTCGCGCCTTTCTGATATTCATGCGAACAATTTTTGCAAAGTTCACCTTGGCCGCCTGAAGCGCCTGCAAGTAATTATCTGAGAAGCTCAGTAGCCTTTTCTGCGTCTGTTCGCTTAGCTCCTCGACCCTCAGCAATGCCGCCGTAGCCTCTCCGAGATTCAGAAGTGTTTCAGAATGGTTAGACAATTTATCGAAGGACGAGATATGAGAAACTGTACCCTCTGGAATGTCACCTGCGGCGGTGATTTGATTATATCCATCCTGCCGTACGACATCGGAAAAGATGGTCTCAATGTTAACGCCCAAACGCCGACACAACGTGGCGAAATACCACAGGACATCGCCAAATTCTTCCTCTAATGCTTGTTGATATCCAACATATGCTTCTTTTTCCCGGTGGTGTTTCTTTGCTGCTGCTAGAATACCGCCGACCTCACCAAATAGCCCTAAAAGGACTGGACGCACATCGTCTTTAGGTAGCTTATCTGTGAGCTCAATTTCCCGCATATAGTCACGCAGGGAAATTGAGCTCATCAAAGTCTTTTTCTCTTGCTGGCCTACGGAAGATAGCTCATTGGTCATGGAGTTTTCGACCAGTCCAGCGGCTCGCCCCGATAACCGTTTATGCCCAGAGAACGGAACCAGCCAACAAAATCATTAACCATGTCTTCTGGAAAACGACTCTTATGCCCTAATCGTGCGCAGCAAATATCAATTCCGTAGTCACTCCTAAATTTTAAGGAAATTTCCGGTCCCGAACTGCCCCAATAAGCGTAGTCCATACTGAGCAGAATTCTGTTCGTCTTTGTATCATGCTTGATATTTTCCTCGTTAGGACTACCGTCCTTAAGGCTGTGATGGGAATCCTGCTGATTCCACCTCCCGACATCGTCCCTGCAATAGATGTTATCACCAAAGGCTTGCTTCTTACTCCCTCGCAAGTTCGGTCTTTTCTGGCGAAATCGCTCATCGTTCCAGTATTCATCGAATGACATGACCTCAGTTACCTGCATTACGTAAACGAGGTATCCTTGTCTCTGTTGTGAGGCACTACCAGTGCCGACAATCCAGTCACCGATAGAGGCAGCACTCCGAATTTTCGGCTTACAAGTAGCTAAGGTGCAGACTCCGAAAAAAGGATTAGGGGCAAAACCATAGTCGCGGGCAACAACATAAGAGAATAATCTCAACGTACCTCTCCTAGCACCCATGCCGGTCGATATTACGTGGAGCGCCCGGTGTACCGTCTGATCCTTCCCAGCCGTTGATCTTTCCGTTTATAGCGTCGATGATGCTGTTACCGGTCCAGCCAACTATGGTGTCGGCGTACTTATCCAAGGCATCGGGAACCTCACAATCCTTTTTCCCATACTCCCAAACCCCTACAATCCGCTTGTCCCGCTTCTGCGCGTACTCAATTTCCCAGTTGACCCACTCGCTCTCTCTGGTTTCGGGTGAGATATAAACAACCAATGTGCTCGATTGTTGAATGCGAGGAGCGAGAATTTCAGATTTAATGTAGTCTTCTGAATGCGCGTTGTTGGGATTATCCGCAGTGATTGAATAGTCCCTGACCGTCATCCCATTGTCTTTCAGCAAACCCTTGAGTTTGCCCAGACCCTCGTCATCTTCATGAATGTGACTTATGAACACGTTCTTTGTTTCCTCAGCCATGAACCGCAGCTCCTTCCTGTGCAAAGAATGAATCTGGACCGTTTCAGTAAACATAGTTATGGGTCCGATATGCTACAAAGTAAAGGTTGAGTAACCGTAAGTCAGGAAAACCGAATGTTACCACCAGTCTTAGAACTCTATGTCGTGTGGCACCCCAGCGATAGCAAAGGAGCTGAAATCGCTAAGGAATTCTTTGAACACTTTCACGGTTCCGCGTTTACCGGTCTCATCGGAGAGGCCGTTGAGGTTTTTGTTCGTAGCCAAGGCTGGCGCTCGAATGACGATGCCCCAAGGCCCATTCCGTCTGAACAAGACCCTCTTCCGAATGGAGTTGAGCCTGCCCAGTTCGTAGCAATCGTGCCATTGATGGGAACGGGGATGGCGGCAGGGGTCGAAAGCAGCGCGGGGCCCTGGCACGGCTATATTGAGAAAATGGTCCAGTCGGCTGGAGAGATGCCCGAGCGTGTCGGTCTCTTTCCATATTTGCTCAATCCTAGAGCAGTCGACGGTACAGTCCTTGGGTCTCTGCTGAATCCCTACCAGCGAATTGCTACCTCCCGGCCAGACCCGGATGGAGAATCAGAGAAAACTCTACGCTGTCGGGATCTTGCACAGGGTGTTGTGCAGCTACTCTCTAAGGAGGAAGGTCGGCTCACGGTTTTCATTAGCCACACAAAGCGCGACCTTCCGGCCCCTACAGAAGAAACGGCTGAATTGATAACGCTAGTACGGCAAGTTATTGCAAATACTCATCTCCGGGAGTTCTTCGATGCAAGCGATTTCCAACCGGGTTGTGACTGGGAGACCGAATTGCAGTCCAAAGCAGCGACCAGTGCGCTACTCGCAATCAGGACTGACCTATATTCCAGCCGCGAATGGTGCCAGCGAGAGGTTCTACTTGCTAAGAATGCAGGAATGCCCATCGTTACTATGGATGCCCTTCAGATCGGAGAAGAAAGAGGGTCATTTTTAATGGATCACGTTCCCCGCATCCCAGTCCGTACGACGCAAGACGGGTGGAGCAAACAGCACATCTATCAGGCACTCAATCGTCTTGTTGATGAATGTCTTAAACGGGTGCTATGGATTCACCAGGAAGCATTCCCGCGCAACACTCCTGGGCTGGATATCGCATGGTGGGCCCCGCATGCCCCAGAACCGCTGACACTGGTGCACTGGCTAGAAGAGGCTGAGAAGGCTGGAATTCTTCCTGAAGAGGATACTAATATTCGTATTCTTCATCCTGCTCCGCCGCTTGGTCCAGATGAAAAACTTGTGCTGCAACAACTATTGTCCCTATGTCGGCGAAAAGGAGCGTTGGATCTCATGACTCCGCGGCTCCTCGCAGCTCGGGGTGGATAGGGGGAAAATCGGATGCAACAAACAACAGAGATTCTTCCACCAAACGCCCTGACGGGAATTCGGTTGGGCATATCCGTTTCGGACAGCCCCGATTTGGCTCGTCTAGGCCTTCTGGAGACACATTTTTGTTTAGCTCTGGGCGAGATCGCACGCTGCGTCTTGGTGTCTGGGGGACACCTGACCTATGGCGGACACTTGCAGCCCGACGGTTATACAGTCTTTCTGATCCACGAGTTGTATAGATACAGCCGCAGAGATCGCCCGTTACGGATATGTCTGGCGTGGCCGGAGCACCGCAAACTTTCCGTGAGCGCTATAAAAGAGCAGCAAAAGGCTTTGGGCCTATACGGGAAATTTGATTTTCTTGACCAAACTGGACAGGTGATTGATCCGTATGAAAACAGGGCGGAAGAGTCCACTCCGGAAACCAATGAGCAAGCGTGCAAGGCAAGTCTGACTGCGATGCGATTTTACATGGCGGACAATACGGACGCGCGGGTTTTCATTGGGGGGAAGCGTCAAGGATTCCAGGGCGATTTGCCTGGCGTTGTGGAAGAGGCATTGATCACGTTGAAATACAAGCAGCCCATCTATTTGGCTGGAGGATTTGGCGGAGTTACGACGGGAATCATTCAGGCCCTTGACGTGGATGATGGTTCATGGCTGCCCGAAATGTCCGATGGAGACCCACAGGACGAGAGGACGCTCAAGGGCCTGAATATGCTTACCGATTTCCCTAAGCGTAAAGATTGGACGGGTCTGGATAATGGGTTGAACGACGAGGAAAATCGGAGGCTGGCGGCTTCACACCGCCCAAGCGAAATTGCTGCCTTAATCAGCCTTGGCTTAGGTCGAAAATTCGGAGCGGCTCAGGCAGCGCATTAACGGTCCTGCTCCCGAATCGCGCAGAAGATATGAATGCCGCTGGACAATCGTCGCTTGGCCATGGCGACCCCTTCAACTCGTTCGCCATGGGTTGATCACGTCAATCCCACACCCTTCGAAATCTTTCACATTCCTGGTCGCAATATCGGCATTTCGCGAGCGGGCAATGGCAGCTATCTGGCAGTCCGCATGGTGGATCGGCAAGCCGGCGGCACGCCGGGCGGCTCCAATTTCGGCATAGGCGCGGGCAGCTTCCCGGTCGAACAGCAGTAGGCGTCCCGCGAAGTCTTCCCGAAGCATATTTTCAATTTCGGCAGTCAGCCTATCGCGTCGTCGCCCCATCGGGAGGAGCGCAACACCGTAACGGAGCTCGGCCTCACTAATGACAGACAGAAAGATACTGCTGGCAACCTGTCTGGAGAGCCACGTTTCAACCCGTGGATCGGGCTTGGGACGGATCAGCTCCGAAACGACATTTGTGTCGAGAAGAATCACGAGACGAACAACTCAATCGAAACGGGGCGGCTCACGCATCGGCTCGCGTGGGGGAAGATCAAGGTCTACGCCGCCCAATGGGGCAAAGCGGGCGCGTATCGCCCTCGCAAGATTGACCGGGTCTCTGGAATTCGGACTCAGCGCAACCCGCAGAATTTGCCGCGCCTCCTCTTCCATTGATTGACCATGCTGCGCGGCCCGGATTCTGAGTTGGCGTTTCAGCCCGTCTTCGAGATTGCGGATCGTGATGCTGGCCATAGATATCTCTCCATCTCGTATAGCAGGAGATTACGCTATGATTGCATTGCAATCAATAGAAAACAGAACTCGTCCAGCCGCTCTGTTCCATACGCCGTCGGCTACGTCCCGCCGTTAGTCTCAATGACCTCGCGCTCCCTTGATTCCCGTTCGTCCGGCGGGAATAATGGCCGTCCACTATGATCGCGATTATTGATTACGGCATGGGCAATCTGCGCAGCGTCCAAAAGGGCTTTGAAAAAACGGGCCACGCCGCCACCGTCACCCGGGACGCCGTGCAGATTGAGTCTGCCGCCGGCGTTGTCCTGCCGGGGGTGGGCGCGTTTGGGGCGTGCATGGATGGCCTGGCCGCGTGCGGCCTGGTCGATACTGTCTATCGGGTGGTTGAGCGGGGCACGCCGTTTCTGGGCATCTGCGTGGGGATGCAGATTCTGTTTTCGGAAAGTATTGAGTTTGGCCGGGTTCGCGGGCTGGATATTCTGAAAGGCAAGATCGTTCGGTTTGATCCAACTACCCTGGCCGGGCAGAAAATTCCGCATATGGGCTGGAATCAGCTCCAGGTGCAACACCGCCCCCCCCATCTCGACGGCGTGGCCGAGGGCGCAAGCGTGTATTTCGTACATTCGTATTATCCGCTCCCGGATGACGCGGCGATTATTGCCACTACCACAGAGTATGGGTTGCCGTTTGCCTCCAGTGTATGGTCGGGCAATATCTTTGCCACCCAGTTTCACCCGGAAAAAAGCCAGGCGATTGGCCTGAGAATTCTGGCCAATTTCGGCCAGCTCGTCCGCGAACAGCGCGCCGGCAGCCCGTCCCATCCCTCATCTGTCTCAGTGTCGCCATGCTGATTATTCCGGCCATTGACCTGAAAGCCGGGCAGTGTGTCCGCCTCTACCAGGGGGAGATGGACCGGGCGACGGTCTACTCGGACGACCCGGTTGAAACCGCGCTGCGCTGGCAGCGGGAAGGAGCGCCACGGCTGCACGTGGTAGACCTTGACGCCGCGGTCAGCGGGACCGCGGTCAATACCAGCGCGATTGAGCGCATCTGTCAGGCCCTGAGCATTCCGGTTCAGGTCGGGGGCGGCATCCGCAGCCTCGCCACGCTCGAACGCCTGCTCTCGCTCGGTGTCAGTCGCGCGATTCTGGGGACGGTGGCTCATCGTCAGCCGGCTTTTGTGGCGGAAGCCTGCGCCCGTTTCCCCGGTCGCATTACGGTCGGCATTGACACCCGGGCCGGTCGGGTTGCCGTGCAAGGCTGGACAGAAACGACCGAGCTGGAGGCCACGGACCTGGCGCTCCGCTGTCAGGACCAGGGGGTGAGTGAAATCGTCTATACGGATATCAGCCGCGACGGGACCCAGCAGGGCGTGAATCATGGGGCGACAGCAGCGCTGGCCGAGTCGGTCTCCGTCCCGGTCATTGCCTCGGGCGGGGTGGCGAGTGCCGCCGACATTCAGCGGCTCCTGCCTTTTGAATCATCCGGGGTGATCGGGGTGATTATCGGGCGGGCGCTCTATACCGGCGGGGTGCAGCTGGGGGAAGCGATTCGGCTGGGCAGCTCCCACAGAGAAGACTCTTCTCCATAGCGATCCGCGCTCTCATTCCTGTGGCACTTCCGAGACAGCCCCCTGTTCAATATGGGTTTGGATGGTTTGGAAAGCCTGAAGCAGGTCGGTCGAAGTCAGAATCCCGCAGACCCGGTCGTTCTCGACCACCGGCAGGCAGTTAATGCGATGGCCCAGCATCTGGGCCGCGGCTTCAGACAGCAAGGTGTCCGGTCGCACCGTCACCACGGCAGACCCCATGATATTGGCGACTGTGACCCGTTCAAGGTCTGACTCCCGGCTCATGCAGCGGAGCAGGTCACGGTCAGAAATCACGCCGGCCAGGCGGGCATCGGCCTCAATCACCAGCAAATGCCGGAACCGATGCTGGGCCAGGAGGGCTAATGCCTGGGCAAACGGTTGCTGCGGCCTGAGCGCCACAACATCTCGGGTCATCACCTCTTTGACCTGCTGCGGATAGGTTTTCTGAGCTGCCATGCGACTCTACTCCGTCTGAGCGTTTTCACACTGTGCGATCCTAGCATACAATCGAAGCGCCGGGCATACGCATTCTTCCCTTGTCGCCTCCGGCTCGTTTCCTCTACAATGAAGACAGGGAACGCAGGGGATGGCACAAGCGATATTTCACCCACTTCGACGCCTCCGCCAGGCGATTATCAAGCAGTTCGCTGCCCTGCTGACCAAACCCCTCAAGAACTATGCGGTTCGTTTCCCGAACAACCTGGACGCGCTCAAGAGCCAGATACGCAAGGGGGATGTCCTGCTTGTGGAAGGCTCTCAGCGTATTAGCGAGGTCATTAAGTATCTCACCCAGAGTTCCTGGTCGCACTCGGCCATATACATCGGTGATGAACTGCTTCGAGGCAACCATCCGCTGGCGGGGCAGGCCCGGGCCGTTTTTAAGGACGACGCGCGCTTCCTCTTGGTGGAAGCCCTGGTTGACGGAGGGGTCGTGCTGTCCTCCCTGTCGAAGTACACCGAGTACAACATCCGCCTGTGCCGCCCGTACAATCTGCAAGCGGATGATCTCCAGGTGATTTTGGACGATGTGATCAGTCAGCTCGGTTATAGCTATGATCTTCAGAATATCCTTGACCTGGGACGCTATTTTCTGCCGGTCAGTCTGGTCCCGCGTCGATTTCGCCAGCAGGCGCTCCATTTTGGGAGCGGGCTGCCCACCCAGGTCATCTGCTCCAGTATGCTGGCCTCGGCCTTTGGCAAAGTCAGATTTCCTATTCTACCCCACGTCGAGTCCACCCCTGACGCTCAGGCAAAGCAGCCGTCCTTTTACCGCCGTTTCTTTGCCAAGGAGTATGACACCCGCGGACGGCCCGTCTTTCGGCGGCGACATCCCACCCTGATTACCCCGCGCGATTTCGATCTGTCGCCCTATTTCAGCGTGATCAAATTCAATACCATCGCCTCACAGCGGCTCGACTATCGGAATATCATCTGGGCCGAAGATGCCGACACAGAGCAGGCGCGCCCTGCACAGTCTCCCCCGTCAGCCCAGTTGGACCTCGCCGCTTCCCCGGCCTCCCCGACGCCGTCTGTCCAGGGTCGAGCCAGTTGAGCGCGGGTGCCTCTCTTGACAGTTTTCCGGAAACGCCTGACACTGCGCTCATGCTGAGCAAACGCATTATTCCGTGCCTGGACGTCAAAGAAGGCCGGGTGGTGAAAGGCGTGAATTTTGTGGATTTGCGCGATGCCGGCGACCCAGTAGAAGTCGCGCAACGCTATGATGCAGAAGGCGCGGATGAGCTGACTTTTCTCGATATTACGGCCTCGCACGAACGGCGGCGGATTATTCTCGAGGTCGTCCAGAAAACCGCGGAAACCGTTTTTATGCCGCTGACTGTTGGCGGCGGCGTGCGTGAGAACCAGGATATTCGCGACCTGCTCAACGCCGGCGCGGATAAGGTCTCCATCAACACCGCGGCAGTCAACCGGCCCGAGTTTGTCCAGGAAGCGGCCGAGCGCTTCGGGAGCCAGTGCATTGTGGTGGCGATTGATGCCAAGCGCAAGCCAGCGTCCGAGCCGGCCGCTTGGGAGGTCTTTATTCATGGTGGCCGCACCCCGACCGGCATCGACGCCATCGAATGGGCCCAACGGATGGCAGCCTCTGGCTCGGGCGAACTCCTGCTGACGAGTATGGATCGGGACGGAACCAGGGCCGGCTATGATATTGAGCTCACCTGCGCGATAGCCGAAGCGGTTCCGGTTCCGGTCATTGCTTCGGGCGGCGTTGGGAATTTACAGCATATTTACGAGGGCCTTACCGCCGGCAAAGCCGACGCCGCGCTGGCCGCCTCGATCTTCCATTACCAGGAACACTCCATCCAGGAGTGCAAGCGTTTCCTGGCCGCGCGCGGGGTCCGCGTGCGGCTCTCAGACCCTCAGGGGTGAATCAGACGATCCAAAGGAGGAAGTATGGCCAAGATCATGATTGAGGCAGCCATCAACGGGAATTCCGATAAAGCCCGGAATCCTCATATTGCCTATAGCCCGGAGGACATCGCCAACGATGCCATCGCGACCTGTCAGGCCGGGGCGGCCGCGGTTCATTTTCATGTCAGGGAGCCTGACACGGGCGAATGGGTGCAGGACGTCGGGTATTATAGCGAGGTGTTCAGGCGGACGCGCGCGCAGTGCAATCCTATTCTCTGGCCCACGTTCCCGTTTGGCGGTGACCCGGTGGAACGGTTTGCCCATTTTCTGGAACTCGCCAAAGACCCGGCCACAAAGCCGGACCTCGGCTGGGCTGACCCCGGCTCGGTCAACCTGGTTTCGTATGACGCGCGCACCAAAACGCTCTCGGGCGGAAATTTCATTTATCAGAATTCGCATGATGCCAATCGGTATTTTCTGGAACAGTCGCGGGCGTGCGGTGTGAGACCCACCCTCCAGATTTTTGACCCCAGCTTTCTGCGGGCGGTGCTGGTCTTTCTTGACCAGGGCTTGCTGACCGAACCCTTGCTGCTCAAGTTCTATTTTGGCGGACCGGAGTTGCCGTTTGGCCTGCCCCCTTCCCTGAAGAGCCTGGAAGCCTATTTGGACATGCTCCACGGCGTGCGCTGCAATTGGTTTGCGGCCACGCTCGGCGGAGATAATCTGCCGTTTATCCCGCAGACCGTCAGCCTGGGTGGCCACGTCCGGCTTGGCCTGGAAGACCACCATTATGCGCAGGAGGGACAGCCCACAAACCCACAACTCGTCGAGCGCGCCGTGGCAACCATTACCGCTATGGGGCACGAGGTTGCGACGCCGGACGAGGCGCGGGCCATGCTGGAAGCCTGAACATGGCAGCCGCCCACACCACCAGCATCGCCCGGATCCATGCCAGCTCTTGCAGGGCCATGCTGGTGGTGACCGGCGGTGGGACGCAGGCAATCGCAGACCTGCTGGCTGTTCCGGGCGCCTCACGGACCGTGCTTGAAGTGGTCGTCCCCTATAGTGAAGCGGCGCTCGCCGAATTTCTGGGAGCCAATCCAGACCGGGCCGTGAGCGTGGAAACCGCCGCGGCCCTGGCCAGAGCCGCCTATAAGCGTGCCGGCGTATTACACCCTGCGGGGGGACCGTTGGTTGGCGTTGCCTGCACGGCTGCGCTGGCGACGGACCGACTCAAAAAAGGGGAACACCGCGCGCACATCGGCCTCAGTAGCGCTGAGGGAACCCGCGTCTATTCGTGCACGCTGACCAAGGGCGCGCGAGACCGGCAGAGTGAAGAACGGGTCGTCAGCGACCTTCTGCTGACGCTCCTGGCACGGGCGTGCGGTCTGCGCCTGACATGTGACGGACTCCTGCGGGCCGATGAGTCTATAGAGGAGCAGAGCGTAGAGTAGCGAGCAGCGTTGTCCCTCTTGCATGAGCGCCGAGCAAACAATACACATTGAATCAACGACTCGACGACCCGAAAGACTGCGACTGTCACTATGAAAATTGGACTCGTCTCCGATATCCACGCCGACGCGCAGGCCCTCCAGCGCGTGCTCAACCACATGCCGGCGACTGATTTATTATTATGTCCCGGAGACGCGGTGAGTGAATACCGTTTCTGCCCGGACACGGTCTCTCTGCTGCAAGAGGCCGGCGCGCGCTGCATTCAGGGCAATCATGAGGTCGTTCTTTTTGGTGGCCGGAACCCCGCCTACCTGAAAAAATGTCAGGAGAAATTTCCGGCAGCATCGCTCGCCTTTCTGGCAAACGCCCCACTCAGCCAGGAGTTTGAGTGCGACGGCCTGCGGGTTCTCATGATCCATGCCAGCCCGTGGGAACCCTATGAGGAATATATTTATCCGGGCAGCAAGCGCTTGGACGAGTTCGCCACCCTGCCCTATGATATGGTCTGCTTCGGGCACACCCATGTTCCGTTGGTCCACCAGGCCGGCGACGTGGTGGTCATTAACCCGGGCTCGTGCTCGCAGCCGCGCGACCAGGACCGGCGGGGAGCCTATGCGTTATTTGATACCCAGACGAGAGAAGGAACGATTCATCGGGTGGAGCTGACCTGAATCCGGGGGTGCTTTTGTCCGGGTCCAGGCACTCCGGCGACGCCTGTCCATAACCACACGAAAAAAGGAGATCGGCTGCCATGCAGAAGCAACAGTCCAAGGCTCACCCCTTTCCCCAGCAGGATGACCAGCTCAGGACACCGACGAGCCGGCGCGCGTTTCTGAGAAAGGCCGCGCTGGGCGCGGTCGGCGGCGGCGCGGCGCTGGCAGCCGGCTGTGAGTATAAAACCCAGCTGTTTCTGTTGAGCCAGCCTGAAACCGAAGCAGAGGAAAAAAGCCCGGACTGGCAGCAGGCTCGCATTCGCAGCTATCGACCATTGGGCCGCACCGGAATGGAAATATCAGATATCTCGTTCGGCTGCTCAGGGCTCGACAACGCGGATGTCGTGCGACGGGCCATTGATCGAGGCATCAATTATTTTGATACCTCGCCGGATTATTCGCGGGCCGGATCGGAAAAAACATTAGGCCAGGGCATTCAAGGCTATCCGCGCGACAAGCTCTTTATCGTCTCCAAGTTTTGCACGACACGCGGCCATCTGAGCGATACGACCTCAGTCAAAGATGTCATGGCTGCGGTTGAAGCCAGTCTGCAGAGAATCGGCACCGACTATCTTGATCTGGCCCACATTCATGCCTGCAATTCCATTGAGCGCCTCATGAACCCGAACATCCACGAAGCCTTCGATCGACTCAAAGAGCAGGGAAAACTCCGGTTTCTCGGTGTCTCGTCCCATACCCCGCGGCTCGAAGCCGTCATGCGTCACGCCGTGGACAGCGACCGCTTTGATGTCATCATGGTTGCCTATAATTTCCGCAACTGGCCCGAGTTGACGAATATTTTCCACGATGCCAAACGGAAGGGGGTCGGGGTGGTGGCCATGAAGACCCTCAAGGGAGCCCGCCATAGCGCGTTGTCGGATTTTACCCCAACCGAACGGGAGTCGTTCTCACAGGCCGCCTTTAAGTGGGTGCTGTCCAATCCTGACGTGAGCGGGCTTGTGGTCACGATCGGCTCCTTCCACCACATCGACGAGTACCTGCACGCCTCCGGGCAGCCGTTTCAGCAGGCCGACCTTGAGCTGCTCGAAAAATATGATCGGCTTGTTGCGAACGACTATTGTCCGCCGGGCTGTGGCGACTGCTTGTCTTCCTGTCCGTCCGATGTTCCGGTCGATGATATCCTGCGCTACGCCATGTATTATGAAAACTACGGCCAGCAGCGGGTGGGGATGGAAGAATATGCCCGGCTGCCACTCGCCCGGAACGCCTCCCAGTGTATCGACTGTCGAGCCCCGTGCGAAAGCGCGTGTCCACATCAGATTCCGATTCAGGCCAAACTGCTCCGAGCAGACCAGATGCTCCAATTCGTGTAGGCACCAGCATGAAAAAATTGAGTCATACCGACTTCCAGGGTCGCGCCCGGATGGTTGATGTGGGAGCGAAATCCGCAACTGAGCGGGAGGCCATCGCGACCGGGACTATCCGTATGCGCCCGGATACGCTGCGACTCATTACCTCCGGTCAGATGCCCAAAGGCGATACGCTCGCGGTCGCTCGTGTCGCCGGTATCATGGCGGCCAAGAAAACGCCGGAACTCATCCCGCTGTGCCACCCGCTTCCCATTTCCTCGGTTGCTGTTGAGTGTACGCCGGACGAAGAAAGGGGCCGCATTGACATTGAAGCGCGTGTCAAAGTCAACGGACAAACCGGAGTGGAAATGGAAGCCCTGACCGCGGTTTCCGTTGCTGCACTGACCGTTTACGACATGTGTAAGGCCGTGGAAAAAGACATCGTCATCTCAGACATCAGTCTCAAGCACAAGAGTGGCGGAAAAAGCGGAACCTACGTCAGAGCGGCCCGTTCACAGCGACCGGAATGACCCCTCTCAATCAAGAAAACCCCTTCGATAAAGGGCTCTCAGTGCAAGGAGGGGATTGAATTTATTCGGGAAAAATGGAACTCTGGGTCGGAAGCTGAGAGGGACCCCACTATGAAGAGCCGCACGTCTGAAAAGCCCGCCAAGAAAAAGACAAAAAGTACGACGGCGGCAAAATCCGTAAAAAAACAAGTAAAAAAGTCGGTCAGAGCCTCTGCCAAGAAAGAAACAGCCGCGAAAAAAGTCACAACGGCAGCCAAGAAAAAAACACCAGCCAAAGCCGCCGCCGGGATACCCCCTCCAGAGCCGGCTGAAGTGAAAACCGCGCCTCCCCCTCCTCCTCCCCCACCAGAGCCAGTCCCTCCCCCAGTTACCCCTCCCCCAGCTTCTGACCAGGAAATCGAAGAGGAATCCTCGCCGGCCGCCACGTCTCCGGTTTTTGTGAAGCGAGACCTGACTGGACCGGACGGAAGCACCCGTCCCGGCTGGGAAATGTGGATTGGCGACCATTGCTTTGGGCGGGCAGACAGCAAGGACCTGCTGCTTGCCAGCTTTGAACGTCTCCAGAGTCCACCGAGTAGTTTTCACTGGCGTGAAGTCCGCAATCGGATGCCGATACGGGGCCGCGCAAAACGGCCCGCGGCCGCACAAGCTACGGAGCAGGCGGCAAACAACGAAGAGGAACTGATTGATGAGCTGGCAGACGTTGAGGGAACACCGGACGTTTCGTCAGACTGACGCCTCAGCGCACGCGACAAGTGAGGAAAAAGGATACTCTGAAGTGGGTGTCCTTTTTTTGTACAGGCTTCTCTTAGTCAAGGTCTTGGAACAGCTCGGTGGAGTTGAGGTGAAACAAGAGGGCTAAGCAAAAAGAGCAGGAAGCCCGCCAGAGAAGAGCAGAGCGATGGCTGAGAGAGCCCGCCCTGCTCTTCCCTTTGCACAGTCTAGCCTTGGGACAAGGTCTTCAGGTCTTCGGCCCAGTTCTCGTACGGACGCAGAGGAAGCACTTCAACGTCTGAAACAATATGCGCATAGCCGAGCTGCCAGATCGGCAACCCATTGATCGCCTGGTCAAGCATATCGCCTGACTCCACATCCATAATCACCACCACTTCGGGTTGACCCGCAACCTTCCAAATCCCTTTAATGACACCGGCTTCCTTCGCTCCCAGGGCAGCTTCGGACTCCTTCCGCCAGACGGTATAAAAGTCTTTATTTGACATATCAGCGGGTTTGTTAATCCTCGCCTTGAACATCAGCAGCATAACGGTCTCCTTTCTGTCGTGTGCAATACGCTGACACGACCTATACCGACCTGCTCCGCGTTCGTCAAATATATCTCACCCAACGCTCTCACATGAGCCCATATTTTCCGCGAACAGTGGAAAAGTGAAGGGGGATCAGATATGGTGTGTGTATCCTTATGGCAACAATATCTAGTGCGTTCTGGGCTCCTCCCCTACAAGGGGCGGTAGCCCACCACACGCCAAGCGAGAAAATTCTGGCGCGGCTGCGCTGGCTCGCCTTAGGGGTCGGAGCAGGGTTGCTCTGGTTCAATCCGCCCGTTCTCTACCAGGCCGCCACGCCATACTGTCTTCTTGGGAGCGTCGTGTACTGTTTCTTCGGTCAATATTTTGCCTACCGTCACTATAAAGGGACGCCGCTGCCCTTTCCCATCGGGCTGAGTGACGTGGTCTTTGCCGCTGTGCTGTGTGGAGTCAGCGGCGGGCTGTTGAGCCCGTTATCCGTCTATTTGTATGGACTCACCCTGATCGCAACGCTCCGCTTTGGCTGGCAGGCTGGCTTTGGTATGGCACTTGTTGCGAGTCTCGCCTCAGTTCTGCTGCTCTTCCTTGCTCCACCCTCATCCGCCTCAATCCCGGAACTCTACCCCAGCCTCGCCCTGCGCTGTGCTCTGCTGCTTGGCATTGCCGGTCTGGCCGGTCTTTTTTCTGCACAGCGCCTCTCGCAGGATAGCGCTCCGAAAACGGCTCCAGGCTCCCTGCAAGCAAATCAAATCGAGCCCCTTCAAGAGAAACTCGCGCTCTTGGAAATTGACCCCCTCCTCCAACAGCTTGTCGATGAAGTGTTACGGCGTATTCCCTGCCGCGGTGTGTGCGTTATCCTCCTCGACCCCGACACCCGCGCTTGCGTCAAGGTCAAAACCGCGGGAGCTTTTCCGACGCTTACCCCTTCTGCCTGGGATCATTCCTTTGCTGCATGGGGCGCTCTGCAGGTAGCGCTCACCCTTGGGCTCAAAGTCCTCAATACCTCGCAGGATATTTATGCTCGTTTGCAAGCGCTCTCTGAAAAAGAACTGGCCCAGCGCCATCTCCTCATCCATCAACTTGGCGATGATTCGTTACTCGGCTGCTTGCTCTTGGCGGATAGAAAGCATCGTGAAGGCTTTTGTCCGCAAGACATCAAGGTCCTCGCCGATATTGCGCAGTATGCGCTCCCTGCCGTGCAGCGGGCCTACACACTTGCTGAGGCCCATCGGTCGGTGACGGAGCTACGCGGTCTCCTCCACACCGTGCTCAATGCGCAAGAAGAAGAACGCCAGCGCATTGTCAGCGAATGGCATCAGCAGATAGGAGAACGACTCTTTCGTGTCTTCCAGGACTTTCACGGCTTTCAGGAATTCGTCCTGCAACATGCTCCGGCCGGTCGTGAGCGTTTTACCAAACTGGCCTCTGAGTTGGATACGATTTCTGTGCTCGCCCGCCAGTTTACCAACGGATTGTTACCCCCCGTGCTCGAAGACTTCGGCCTTGTTCAGGCACTCCGCGCCTATGTAACCGACCTGCAGGAGCAGGAGCCCTTTGAGGTCGTCATGCAAGCGGATGACGGGGACCGGCCCCTTCCGACACAAACCAGCCGTACGCTTTTTCGCATTACCCAAGAAGCCCTCCACAATGTCCAGCGACATGCCAAGGCCAACCGGGTGCAGATTGCTCTGACCTTCGAGCAGCAGGGTGTGTCGCTCATGATTAAAGACGATGGACAGGGTTTTCAGCCGGAGCAGTCCCTTCCCGGCCATTACGGTCTGCTCTACATGCGAGAACAGGCTGTCTCCTGTGGCGGACGTTTCTCAGTGCAAAGCCAGCACGGCCGCGGCACCGAGGTGCGGGTAGAACTCCCGATCAATGAAGACGCTCCCCCGGCTTCTGCCACACATGCGGGTGACTCCGGCTTGGCGCCGTCCGCCTCAACATCCCTGTCCGAGCCGTAGTTGCACCTCCCCTCCCTGCGGTCCTGTCTCCACTCTGGAGTCCTGGTGTCCCTCCGTGGCGGAGCGGAGCGGGTCACACCCATTCCCTTTGACCTTCACATTCCTCAGCAGACCCGATATGCATGGTGTATTGAGCATGGGAAGCGCGGCTGCTCCGACCCCTGGCTGTTGCCGACTCGATGAGACGGGAGTTTATCGCATGAAATTTCACCTTTTTATCTATGCCACCCTAGGCCGTCGTCACGAACTCGAAGCAGGCATGGCGGGCAAGCGGCCCGAACTCTACCAACGCATGCTCAGTGAAGTGGCCGAGTATGCCCAGTTTGCGGACGAGGTGGGCTACGCCGGCTTTGGGCATCCCGAACATCATCTGCAAATCGAGGGCTTTGAAGCCAGTAACGAGCCGGGCCTGTTGTCCATGTGGATTGGCCAGCACAGCAAAAAGCTCCGCGTCAATATGGTGGGCTGGGTTGCGCCAACGCATAATCCTGTCCGCACCGCAGAGTATATTGCGACCCTCGACCACATGCTCAAAGGCCGTTTGGCAGTCGGCATGGTGCGGGGCTATCAGGCGCGCTGGGTGCATAATTTTCGTATCCGCCCTGACCTGAACGCGGTCGGCGACTGGAATCGAAATTCGGAAGACGACAATATGAACCGCGAATATTTTCGTGAGTTCGTCGAAGTGGTGCTCACCGCTTTGAAAGAAGAGACCTTCAGCTATCAGGGCAAATACTGGACGATTCCACCCGAGGACTTTGTCAACCCGCACCAGCAGGGAGTGTATACGCAATATGGAACGGGCGTGGATGCGGATATGCGCATCCGCGAGATTGGTATTGCGCCCAAACCGTATCAGAACCCGCATCCGCCGATTTATGGCGGTTTCACCCATAGTATGCGTACGGCGCTCTTCTGGGCACGCTACCGCGGTAAGCCTATCGTCCTGGCCTCAGACCTCGATTTCTGTCAACGGCTGTGGTCCGGCTATCACGAGGAGGCGCTGAAACACGGCCATGATATTCAGCCCGGAGACGAGGCCGCCTGGGGCGGCGCAATGATCTGCCATAAAAACACCGCGACGGCGCAGGAATGGCTGACCGACCCCATGTGGATGTGGGACACCTGGTTTACCCCGTTTGGCCAGGGACATCCTGAGTTATTGGTTGGCGACCCGGATACGATTTCCCGTCGTATTGAAGAAGCGAGCAAGAAATTCCCTATCAAAGAGTGCTTTCTCCTCATCCAGCAAGGGATTCACGAGCGTGAACAGGTGCTCAGCTCGCTTGACCTGTTCGCCAACAAAGTCATGCCTCGCTTTACCGATTAGAGTGCGCATGTTTTCCCAGGCTGCCCTCTTTCATGCCGCGCGGTTACAGAGGACCGCGCGGCGCGCCTAGCCCGGACGCGAATGACTACAACCGTTGGCATCGATATTGGCGGGACATTTACCGATGTCCTGGTCTATAACGGCTCCGGCTCCGGCTTTCACAAGAAAATCCCGTCCTCGTCCGATCCAGCCGAGAGTCTTCAGGCGGCTTTTTCTGTCCTCCGCACGCAGCATCTGCGTCCGAGCGCGCTCTTTTACAGCACAACACTTGCCACAAATGCCTTACTCCAACACCGCCTCCCGCGTATCGGTCTGCTCATCACCGCTGGCTTCCGCCATATTTTGGAGTTGAACCAGCCCCAACAAGAGCCAGACGACGGCTCCTCTCCGCCCCTGCCTTCTCGGCCAGTATTGCCGCTTGAGGACATCCACGAGGTGACCGAACGTCTTGATGCACAAGGAAATATACACATACCCATTGTCGCAGAAGAGGTCCCGGCAATAGCAGCCTGGTGTCAGACCCGCAACCTGAAGACCCTTGCCATCTCGCTCTTACACAGCGCTCGCAACCCTGAGCCGGAGAAGCGGCTGAGAGCCTTGCTGCTCGCGGAAGACCCATCTCTACACGTGCTGCTCTCGTCCGATGTCCTGCCCGCAGCGCGCGAGTATGAGCGCACCGCAGCCACCTGTCTGAACGCGGCCCTCCAGTCATTAATGGGAACGCATCTCAATCGGGTGAGGCGCTCCATGCAGGAGAGGGGTCTGCGCCGCCCGCCGCTGATTATGCAGTCGTCCGGCGGCCTGCATAGCGGAGCGCGTGTCAGTCAGCGGCCTTTGACAACCATTTTCTCTGGGCCCAGTGCCGCGGCAGTCGCTATGGCCCGCGTTGGAGCCGCCAGCGGGTTTTCCGACTTGGTCACATTTGACATGGGCGGCACCTCAACCGATATCGCCCTCGTTCAAGCCGGCCAGCCGGTACTGACTACCCACGGACATGTCCGCGGATATCCGCTCCGCACGCCTATGGTCGATATCACCTCCATTGGAGCTGGCGGTGGTTCCATTGCCCAGGTAGACCCGGATACACGCTGGCGCGTTGGTCCGCTCAGCGCTGGTGCCGACCCCGGTCCGGTCTGTTACGGCAAAGGCGGGACACAGGCGACAGTCACCGATGCCAATCTCCTGCTGCATCGTCTCCCCGCCTCTCTGCTTGACGGGGCGCTGCCGCTTTCAAAGGAAGCAGCCGCAAAAGCGCTCTTTGCCTTTGGACAGTCGCGCCGCAAAAGCGCCGCAGAAACCGCCCAGGACATTGTCCAATTGGTGAATCACACCATGTGTGGAGCCATCCGTCGGGTGTGTACGCAACGCGGCCTCGATCCCAGGGAGACGACTTTGATGGCCGGAGGCGGAGCCGGTCCGTTACACGCCGCCGATCTTGCAGCGCTGCTCGGCATATCAACGGTCGTGGTTCCGGCTCAGCCGGGGTTTGCCGCTCCCTTCGGCTTATTCTGTGCCGATATCCGGGAGGATTGCGCCGCGCCGGCTCCGCCCGCCACTGCTGCGCTTGATCCCCAACAACTGACTCACCTCTTTACGCAGCTCGAACACCAGGCTCAGGCCGCCTTGAACCAGCAACACCTGCCGGACACGCCCAGGCAGTTCAGGCGGTCAGTGGATTTTCACTATGTTGATATGTCAACCCAGCTCACTATCGACCTTCCTCAGGGCGGGCTCACCAGCGAGCTTCTCCACCAGGCAGTTAGCCAGTTTCACCATAAGCACGAGCAGCTCTGCGGCTTTTCGTTTCAGGGTCGAAAAGATGTCGGCCTGTCCACCTTGCGGATAACCGCCATTGCAACGCAGCCAAAACCAGCGCTCTCCACGATTGCCGAACAGACCGGCCCTGTTCAGCCGATAGCCACGCGCTCGGTCTTCTTTTTTGAAACGCGCGGCTTTCTGACCTGTCCGGTCTATGCGCGGACGCACTTGGGAGCGGGGGCGACTCTCACTGGCCCGGCGGTGGTTGAACAGTACGATGCCACCACGCTCATTCCGCCGGACTGTCAGGCCAGGGTCGATCGGTTTGGCGCGCTGATTTTGAGGCGGCCTACTGTCCGGTAGACTGAACTGCTTATCTCATGTCTGTTCACACTCGACTCAACACCCTGGCCAGCCGCCGCGCCCAATACGTCTGGCATATCGGTCTCAACCTCTTTCTGCTCCTGGCGGCCGGCGCCATGTGGCTGTGGGTCACCTGGCGGGCGGCATATTTGGTCGCTATGGTTCCAATTGCCATCGTGCCCTTCTCGTATGCTCGGCAACGTTTGCACGCTCATTGCGTCAGCCTGCTCGGGCCTTCTTCCCTGTCGCTCGTACTCTTCAGCGTGGCCGGAATGGTTTTCGATGCCATTATGGCGATGCAAATCCTGACTGCTCGATCCGGTAGTCCGCTGCCGTTCCTACACGCGCCTGGCATCTCATGGACCGGCGCGCTTTGGTATAGCGCCTATGGCATCCTGGTGTTTGTCTATGCCGGCCTGGGCATTCTCCGAGGCTTGCTCCAAGTGGCACAGCGCGGGAGAGCGTGGTGCATACGGCAACAGGTCCGGCACGCCCAGCACGCCCAGCACGATAGCCTGCCCTCCCCCGAGCGGCGCCAATTCATGCAGCAGCTCGGCCTGCTGGGTGCGGGAGCGCCGTTTCTCTTTTCGCTGTCAAGTGTCAAGCTTACCTATGATTTTCGGGTTGAGGAGCGAGACCTCGTCCTGCCCGACTGGCCCACGGCGCTCGACGGGCTGCGGGTCGCCCATTTGTCGGACATCCATGTTGGTGGAGAAATGGATCGTCCCAAGCTGTTCCGCGTTGCCGCGCTGACGAATGCAGCCAGACCCGACATCGTGCTGCATACTGGAGACTTTCTGACGCATCGGACCGGCGATTTTGACCTGCCTTTATACGAAGCGCTTGCTCGGATCAAAGCGCCGTACGGCCAGTGGGCCTGTCTGGGCAACCATGACTTTGACGCGCCCCAGCGCCTCGTCCGGTATTTGCGCCAGTCCGGCGTGACCACCTTACGCAATCGGGCAACGACCCTCTCGATTGACGGCCAGCCTTTGGAACTCGCCGGCCTGGACTTCCTCTTCCAACGCTTTGAGTGGGCCGCGCTCTACAGTCGCCTCATCGACTCCTGGGGTCCGCGGCAGCCGGTTCCGCGCATTCTGCTCAACCACGACCCGCGCGCCTTTGTCACCCTGCCGGCGCGCTGCGCCGATCTGGTGTTGTCCGGCCATACCCACGGTGGGCACGCGGGTATTCAGTTGAGCAAAGAGCGGGCGCTGAGCGTTGTCGGCCTGCTCGGCATCCCTGACCAGGGGCTCTATCGTCGCGCGGGTATGCAGATGTTTGTCACTCGGTGCGTTGGGTTTTACGGCTATCCCATGCGATTGGGGATTCCGCCGGAGATTGCAATTTTGACGCTACGTTCAGCGCCGAAGACGCAACAGAGCGCCGTTTCTGTGTAGACAGGTCCGGCCAGGCACCCTACATTAGCCTCAGGGAGGGACAGTATGACCTGGCGGTTAGCGGTAGATATTGGGGGAACGTTTACGGATGTTGTTGCGCTTGAGGAGAGCAGCGGGGCTCTGCATTTGGCAAAGGTGCGCAGCACGCCGGACGACCCGGCCCAAGGCTTTGTGAACGGCCTTGAGCATATCGCCCAGCACGGGGAGATCGATGCTCACGATGTGAACGCGGTCTTTCACGGTACGACGGTTGCCACCAATGCCATTCTGGAGCGCAAGTATTCAGAGCTTGGTCTGATCATCACCGCCGGCTACCGGGAAGCCCTGGAGTGCGCCCGCCAGACCGTCCCCGGAGAATTTGGGGATATCACCTGGTGGATAAAACCGCCGCGAGTGGTGCCGCTCGAACGCATCCGTGAAATCAGCGCCCGCATGGATGTGCGGGGCACGATCACTCAGGAGCTGGACCGGGACGAAGTGGCGGCCATTGCTGAGGACTTCAAAGCGCGTAGCCTTCAGGCCGTGGCCGTTTCGTTATTACACTCCTACCGCAATCCAGAGCACGAGGAAGCAGTCCGGCACATTATTCACGAGGTGTATCCAGACTGTTTTATTTCCATCTCGTCGGACATCTTACGCGAGTATCGTGAATACGAACGGACCAATACGACCTGCCTGAACACCGCCCTGATGCCCCTCCTGTCTGCGTATCACACCCGGATTGAACAGCACTTGCGCGAGCAGGATATCAGCGCGCCGTTTTACATCATGCGCTCAAGCGGCGGACTGGCTCAGGCCCAGGAGGTCGCCCGTCTGCCGATTGCCGCGGCCCTCTCCGGCCCGGCGGCAGGGGTGATTGCCGCTACCCATTTTGGCACGCTGAGCGGCAGCCAGGACATTATTACTTTTGATATGGGTGGCACCTCGGCTGATATTTGCCTGGTCGAAGGCGGCCAGCCACGCATGCTGACAGAGGGCAAAGTCGATATCTATGACCTCAAAACGCCCATGATCGAGCTGCATACGGTTGGGGCCGGCGGCGGGTCGATTGCCTGGCTGGCAGGCGGGCGGAGCCTGAAAGTGGGCCCGGACAGCGCCGGCGCGAATCCGGGGCCTGCCTGCTATGGTCGGGGCGGCGCTCAGCCGACGGTAACGGACGCCAATCTGGTGCTGGGACGCATCACACCGACCATCGCCGGGGGCAGCGTTTCCCTGCATCTCGATCAGGCGACCCAGGTGGTGGCCGAACTTGCCGCCGGCCTCAAACTCAGTACCATCGCCGCGGCAGAGGGCATTTTGCGCATTGCCGTTGAAAATATTGCCGCCGGCATTCGGACGGTCTCCGTGAAACGCGGGCGCGACCCGCGCAGCTATGCCCTAGTGGCGTTTGGCGGAGCAGGACCGCTCCACGCCTGTTATCTGGCCGACTGGCTCGGTATGCAGCGCGTCATTATCCCGCCCAACCCAGGCGTGACTTCGGCCTACGGCTTATTACTGACTGATGTGCGCGTGGACCTCGTGCATACGGATGTCCAGCGTGAGGACCGCCTGGATGTGGACCGTATCACAGCTGAAATTCAGGACCTCGAACGCCGTGTGACCGCTCGTCTGGAGGATGAAGGTTTGCTCACCCAGGCGACCCGACTCGACCATTTTGTGGACATGCGTTACGCCGGCCAGGCCTACGAGATTCGGGTTCCCCTCGCGATTGATCCGGCCACACCGGACATCCAAACCCATATTCAGCGCGCCATCGTCGCTTTTCACGCCAGCCATAAGGATCGCTACGGCTATTCCTATGCCGGCAAGGAACTGGTCGAGTTGGTCAACCTGGGCGTCACTGGGCTGGGGCTGCTCACACGCCCCCACGTGCCGCAAACGCAACCGGCAGGCACGAGTCCGGAGCGCGCCCGGACGGGTCAGACCGCGGTCTATTTCTCCAAAAGCACGCTGGATACTCCGGTGTATGATCGGTCGGCCTTGCAAACGGGCAACGAACTGAGCGGCCCGGCCATCATCCAGCAGTACGACGCCACCACGGTTGTGGAGCCGGGCTGGAGTGGCCGAGTGGACCAGTGGGGGACGCTCCGGCTTGAGCGCACCCACTAAAGAAACACAGTCTGAATACGGAGTGTCAGCATGGCCGACCAGCAGCAGTTTTCACACACCTATTATGACAAAGCCGATGAGGCCGTGGCCTTTCAGGACTACGCCCCATTTCGGTACGGCCGGGTTGCCCAGGACCCCGACGCGGTCAGCCACATCAATGCGCTGAGAAAAAACCTGGACCCCATCCTGGTCGATATTGTGGACGGTGGAATTGAAGCCGCCATTATGGAAGCCGAAGCCGCGGTCGAGCGGACCGCCCGCTCAACCATTATCCGCGAACAGCACGACTACCGGGCCTCGCTCAACACGCTCGACTGTCTGTCGGTCTCGCGCGTGTCCTGGGCCGCCACCGCCGACCCGATTCGGATGAAGTTTCCAGTTGAGCGCATCTCTGAGGGCGATGTGTTTATCTACAACGATGTCTATCAGTCGGCCGGCACGATCGGTCATTTGCCGGACTACTGTGTGGTCACGCCCATTTTTTGGGACGAGCGGCTGATTGGATTTGCGCAGATTTTCGGTCACGTCAACGATGTGGGCGGCCGCATGGCTGGCTCCTGGCCGAATACCTCGACCAGTATTTTTGAGGAGGGCACCATCTGCCCGCCGGTCAAGTTGTACGAAAAGGGTCAGCTCAACGAGGGGCTGTACGATATCCTGCTGCGGAACAGTCGTTTCCCTGAAGACCTGCGGGGCGACATTGATGCCTTTGTAGGCGCGAATGAGGTCATCCGCCGCCGGGTGACGGAATTATGCGACCGTTTTGGCGGCAATGAGGTGGAAGCCGCGTTTTATGAAATTCTCGACCGCTGCGCCGAGGTCGTGCGCGAGAAGGGTCTGCCATTGTTCCCCGAGGGAGAGTTCACCGGAGAGGATTTTATTGAGAACGACGGCCTGACCCTGGACAAGCCGGTCAAGCTCCAGATCACCATGCGTAAGTACCCCGACAAGATGGTGCTGGATTTCGCCGGCACCAGTCCCCAGGCCAAAGGGCCGATCAACTGGCCGGTCGATGGCCGTCATTACTCCAAATGGCTCGGCGCGTTCTTTAAGGCGCAGATTCCCGGCATCATCATTAACGAAGGCGTCACCCAGGTCTTCCGCTGTCGTATTCCACAGGGGACCATTCTGAGCCCGGAGTTTCCGGCTCCGGTGGTGAGTCGCATGACCTGTATGCTGCGCATGATCAGCGCCTATACCGTTGCCCTGGCCAAAGCCTTTAACGGCGAGGTGGTGGCCGACATGCAGAACATTCAAATCTATGGTCTGTACGGCCAGGACTTTGAGGGCAGATTGTTTCTGATGCGGGAAATTTTTGGGGCAGGTTCGGGCGCGCGGCCGTATGCGGATGGCACTGACGCCGTGGATTTGGTCCCCTACTCCAAAAACCTGCCGGCGGAGTTCATTGAACAGCGCTTCCCTGTTGAAGTCCTGCGCGTTGGTCTGGCGACCGATTCGGGCGGAGCCGGGAAATATCGCGGCGGGCTGGGCTATGAGAAGGAGATACGGACCCTGGTTGACGGGTATTATCTGACGGTCACGGAGCGGACCGCCTTTGCCTGCACGGGCATCAAGGGCGGCAAGTGGGGCGCGCCGAGTTCGTCCATCAAGAACCCCGGCGCCCCGGAGGAAGAGGCGGTCTACTTCAGCCGGGACGCCATTCCAGTCAAAGCGGGCGACATTATTCGCCTCACCACCCCAGGCGGCGGCGGCTGGGGCGACCCCCTGGAACGCGACATCGACGCCGTGCGTATGGATGTGGTCCGCAAGCTCGTCTCGCCCGAGCGAGCCGAGCGGGATTACGGAGTCGTCCTGGACCCAGGCACACACGCGGTCGATCAATCGGCCACGGCTCAGCTCCGCAATCGGCTGGCTGAAGAGCGCGGCCCGGTCAAACTGATCGACCGCGGACCGTATGCCGAAACGTTAATCAAAAAGGGGCTGCTGGACGTATCCGACCCGGAGTTAGAGTGTCTCGACTGCGCCGACGATGCGGTGTTGGATCACTATTGGAAGGATTTGTATAAATACACGCCGCGGCCAATGGGGAGAGCGTAAATCTCCTCCCGCGCCCCTGGCGGAAGAGGGCCGGGGTGAGGGGGAAATGCAAACCGACTATTCCTCATGTTGGCGGAGAATCCTCGCGTCTAACAGGTCCTTTTCTCTTCCGCTGGCTTCTTTGTTTGTAATCAGATCTGCGCGGGATAAGACCGGAATTGTTAATGCTTCGATATCCACTTGTGAAGCGTTTCGGGAGGCCTCAGCGAATTTTAGCCCACTGATGCCGGTCATAATATCAATCCGGCGTGGAGCAATACCAATCTGAAATACCATGTCGGGGTGTGAAAAATCCTGCGGTGTCACATCCTGGAGGGGAGCGCCAAACGCCGCAAGCGCGGTGTAGACCCGGTGTGCATTCTCGGGCGAGGGACGCACCCAAATATCAATATCTCCTGTTGCGCGCGGATGGCCATGAGCCGCAAGCGCATAGGCCCCAACCAGAAGAAACTCAACGCCGGCGTCTGACAAGCGTTGTAATATTTCTTTGTAATCTTCGTTGAGCATCAGCCGGCCTCATGAAGGCCCACGTATCGCGAGTAATCGGCCAAACCAGGGAAATTCGGGTTGCCGGGTCGCCTTTGACATACCCGTCATCCGCGGCTTCCAGGCGTGTCAGGCGCGTGACAGAGCGGTCGAGTTTTGTTGTTTCCATCGTCTTTAGCCGCTTTCTCATCAAGGCCCAGGTTTATTTTTGTGGCGCCGTCCGTTCAATCAGCGTTCGCAAGGCTTCTCCTTGTTGTTTCAAGGCTTCTCCTTGTTGCTGTAAGGCCAGCATGGTCTCGGCATTCGACGTCCGCAAGGCTTCCCCCTGTTGTTTCAGGTATTCCCCCTGCTGCTGTAAGGCCAGCATGGTCTCGGCATTCGACGTCCGCAAGGCTTCCCCCTGTTGTTTCAGATATTCCCCCTGCTGCTGCAAGGCCAGCATGGTCTCTTCATGCCGCGTTTCGGCCTGGACTTCTTGGCGTTCTCGCCGCTGATTGCTCGCATCCATCTTCTTTATACCCCATGCGATGAGACCACACTGCGCCAGTCCGACCAGCAGCGCCGCGCCCGCTTGGATATAAGCTGCCCATAACCCCTGCTGCTGGAGGGCCAGCGCCGCCTCCTGGATAGCGAGACTAGCCGTTTCATATTCACCCATACGCACCTCCGGGTAGTGGTTCAGCGTGAAATTTTCTTTTTAACATCTGCTTGCCTCCAGGTAGAGCGTATCCGGGCAGATATCCTGGTTATGCGGCCATGCCACCGTACCGGCCACAACTGTGACTTGCTGAAAATAACCTTCTTCCCTGAATTCTTGGAAGACACCAAAGTCAGGCAACGGAGAGCAATCATAAATTCCGTGCTCTCCATTCGTGAAGGTCAGCAATAGTTTGTAATCATCTGTTGGGGTGACTGTTTTGACTCGTGGGTTCATAGCTTAATCGGTGGGAAAGGCGGCTTATCACCTGTTTCGATACGTCTCTTTGAACTTCCTGCCGTTGACCTTGCCTTTATGCCGGACCGCGCCACCGGGGAACACTTCGATTGTACCCTTATGGCGGTTGCCGAGACTGTCCTTGTATTTGTAGGTGTGGCGGCTGTAATCACCCACGCTGTAGCTCTTGCTCTGCGATTTGTACGTGTAGTCCGGCAACGCTGGGCTTGTAGACGACGGGCTACGGTAGGGGTTGGAATACGGTCGGCTGTGTGGGTCAGCGAACACGGACTCGGGCGCGATGGGAACGAGCGCGAATGCAGCGACAAGAAGTATCCGAGCCACGGCTTTCATGTTGTCCGGCCGGCTGTTCATTGCAGTCCTCCCCTCCTGAATACTATGGCCGTATCAAGACTCATCTTCGGCCTCGTTCCAAAGACAGGCTACCGGCTATATCTCTCCTCGTAATGCTTCCTGCCATCTCTGGCGAAAGCTCTCCTCGGCGGTCTTCAATTTGGGTTCGTTATCCATCTTCAACTTCTGAGAGAAGCAGTAGTAGCCGTAGGTCAGATTAGCGCAACGTAATCCGACATCTTCCGAATATCCACCGGATTCGGTCTCTTCTACGCGGCAAAGTCGAGCATTTCGAGAGTAACACCCCGCCCCCACTCCGCATAAGCCTGGCTCAGCAATGCCTCATTCACCTCTGCGGAAACGTATTCTTCACCACAATTGTTGCAGATTAAGGCCGGGACTTTTTTGAACACCACCGTTGTCTGGTCACGTTCCAATCGCTAATCACGTCTCGAATGATATTTCGCTCTTTAGAGACATCACTGGGCGAGGCGATCATGATTTCTATAACGGTTGCCGCGTATCCCACTCGGAGAACCTCCAAGGAACAATTAACCAAAGGCCAATCAACTTCCCTTTGGCAATAAAAAGATCAACTTAGATTCCTCACTATCACCTACATCGTTCCATTCTTCCCATGAAAGCCCGTTTCGCTGTACGAAATCAATCTCTTGCTGATAGCCCGCTATTTGAGATGTCGTATTCGGGATCAGTTCCTTGACCTCTTTCAGTAGACACTTGGTCTCTCTCGGCATCTGCATCAGTGGGATTGGATTTTCGTCGAAATGTTGAAGAGGATACAAATACGCTTCGCGGATTTCTTCGTTTTCCTTGCGCATCCTCTGCACGCTTTGTACCGCTATATTATTCTCGTCCAGAAACAATTCACACTGCACAAGGGCAATACGACTACACACCCATGTTCGATAGCTGAGATCAAAAAGATCAGGTCTTGATAAATATTTTTTCGTGGTAATCAAGTCATCCAAAAAGAGCCTTGAAAGATTTGCCGATTCAATCAACCTGTTCCTTGCGTCACTCAGTCCTTGCCGTCGAAGGTCTGTAGAGGAGGCGAGGACGGCTGTGCTGGCTATTTCAAGGGCGGCTTGCATTTTTCCGACCATTTCCAGGTCTTGTTTCCGTGAAATCCATTGCACCTCTGCAAGAACCTCGCCCAGCTTTTTGTGAATCTCTTGTAGACCGGCCTGTATCTTATTCAGCTTTGAGATGACAACAGCAAAACCAATTGCACTGACTCCAAGGTTTAATACCTGCATACCCAAGGCCGCCGTGGACAGAGAACGAAGGCTCGATATCTGAGACGACAGGAAGGGCGAAGATGGGAGATTTCCCTTGGCTAGTTCTTGCGAGAGCCCGCTTGACTCACGCAGAAACGTTACGATCTCACCATTACCGTTTCTGACAACTCCGCCTTCACGGGTGAATATTCCATCTGCCAGCCCATTTTTGATCCAGTCAGGCAGTTTGAGCGTGACGTCAACAAAATCGCTGCTCATTCGCCGTCTCCAAAGTCCTTGCGGGCCTGTATTTTTTGACGCAGATAGGCCACATGACAGACGCAAGGGATAGTCACTCGATATGCCGGTCCAGCAATGCTGATCGCCGTCCATATCCCCGTTATTACCCAACCGATAGGCCCAGCAAGGCTAGTGATAACTCTTCCACCTATTCCGCCTATCACGCGGCCCAATACCTTTTTTGCTATACCATTGGCCACCAGAAGAGCCATAGGATAGCCAGCACTAAAATCTAAATTTTTGGCCCCTTCTTCCTTAAAAGCCTTCTGGATTTCCTCTTTCTTTATTTCCTCTTTCTTTTTATCGCTCATCCCCTTTAAGCTCCGGTCGAATATCTCCTCTATGATTTTCATCTCAACTCGTTCAACCAAATCATAATCGCAATCCACTCCCAGTTTGGTCGCTACGTCTTGCACGATCTCTTTATAGGGTGGTCCTTCACCGCGAGGTTTATTGACAAAAGTACTCCCACCAAAAAGCCTTATCTCATGGGCGATCTGGTCTACATATTTAGCATGATCGGGATAATATCTTTGATATTTTGCTTCCTTGGAAAGCGTCTCTGTAATGGGCTTTGTCAAATATGATACCAATGGCCCTAAATCTTCGTTGGACGATTCTCGCAGTACGCGAACAAGTTCCATATCACTGCTCCTTTGCTTACGGATGACTCATTGCCTCAACCCCGACGAATCCGTCGGTATCGCTTGCCACACGTGACTACTTGACCATCAGCCACGACCACGTAGTCGCGCCAGTGCCCTTCAAGACGCCGAGATACGGTCTGCCCCTTTGAACGGCAAATTCGCTGACGACCACGCTTGCTGCTGCATGCGGACTTTAGCGTGAGCCGCGTACATACACCCTCCCTATCCAGGTTACTCTTCATCAGCATCTTCGTATTCTTTGTCGGAGCCAGACAGGAGCCAGCTGAGGCCGGCCGCGGCGACTACTCCGAGGAGCCCGAAGCTCAAGAGACTAATACCGGGCACTAGTCTACTGACGGCGGCACCAGCCATAATCCCAAGACCATCTGGACTGATAAGTTTTTTCAGAATTTCCTCAGCTTTTAAGTTCCCAGCTCTTGCTTCACGGGCGGTTCGGTACAACAGATCAATAAGGTCTGCCTGCTTCCCTCTTGGCTGCGCTTCATCGTTGAGCCAACGAAATATCGAAGACTGCGCTACGCCGAAAATCCTGGCTAAGTGGGCTGGTCCAGATTCCAGACCAAGCTTCGAGAGCGTCTTTTGGATGACTTCCAGCTTCGCCTTTACTGACGCTTGTCTTTTTTCCATTCTTTATGCTCCCAAAGGTAACTTACAATGGGAGCATAATAAAGGATTTATTTTTTCTTGTCAATACCTTAGATTTTTTGTGGTGAGACAAGTAAGCATCGGCCCGGAATGGACCGGCTCGGAGAGGGATTATGGAGGTAAGGGCGCTGTGCGGCTCATTACGGAGGGGCCGAAGAACGTTGGCTGTATCGGTCTTTATAGATTGGTTAGCTCGGCAATAGCACTCTTGATGATTCTGGTTTTTCCCTTCTGATCCAGGTCAAACGTGAGCCACCCGTTATACCTCTTCATAACCTGATTATTCCACGGCTTGCCCATTGCGCTGTGGCACACAGCAACGAGGTCTTCGTAGAACGCTGTGGTATCGAAACGAATGACATCAATCCCAGGGACGTTCAACAGACTCAGATGGCTTGTTTGTTCAGACCAACTAACCGACCATCCTACTTCTCTCTGTCCTATAACCAGCCTCCGCAGTTCATCTGTATGGGTCAATGAGTGTCGAAACAGAAGAGTCAGGATAGCTGCCTTTCCTCGATACCCAGATCGCACCGCCTCAAACTCATTTTCGAGTACGGATTGCAGATTCTGCACCGTGCTATTATCGCGATAGATCAAGTCTCCCACCGCTTCGGCAATCGGGAACATCATACGCAAGAGCGCCCAAAAAGGCGCAGTGGCTGGAAAATGCCCTACTTTCTTACCCTTCGAGACGAGCTGAAGTATCGTCCCAACATCGTCTTCAAGACGGCGGAGGATTTGACTAAACGCTTGCTTGTCTGATTTGACTTCACCAGGACGCATAGCCTTTACCTTTCTGCTCCTTCGTTTCGCCAACTCTCTTTCCACACATTTGTCGTCTGTGACTTTGGATTCGTCCTCCTTAAAAATGAACTGCTCCGGTGGGGGCAGAAAATCCTCCACAACCTGGATATCGCCCAAGGGCTCATCCGTGTATGTGATTTTCTTCTTCAACAGCCTAGGCCGCCTCTGCTTCAACGTCCCATTGCCGGAGTTCGGGAATGACCTTTTGCGCGATTAAACGCTGGGAGCGCTCGGCGTCTTCATACGGCATCCCGGCTCCGCGAAAGCCGAAGATCAGATCAAACCGTCCGACCACCGCTCGCCAGTGGGACAGCTTATCCAGAATCTGCTGCGGAGTGCCCCAGGCCTGTGCGTTGACATACATCTCGGCCATGCCCTCAAGGCCCAATTCACGCAGCGTATCCACGGCGTCGCCATAGGCTTCGTAGCCTTTGGCATTTTTGAAGTGGTCGCCCATGAGCTCGTAATGGTGCATGGCTGACAGCAGATAGCCGGCGATATACTTGTGGGCCAGTTCCTCGGCCCGACCAGCGTCTTCGTGGCAGACAGACATGCCGGCCATCATGGGCGGAGGGGCATCAATGCCGTGGAGTTCACGAAACAGTGCCCGATAGGGCTCAAAATCCGCGTTGTGCTCCTCAATCGACTTTTGGGTGAAGACCATCATCTGGGCGCGGTGCCTGGCCGCTTCCAGGGCCGAATCGGGCGACATCGCCACCTGGGTCGTGCGGCCCTTGAACGTCCGCGTGGGCTTGGGACGAATCGGCGCCCGCGGTTGCTGATAGTATTTGCCGTTGCCCTCAATAATGCCGGTCTCCAGGGCGTTGAGAATCATGGGCACGGCTTCGTCGAAGCGCTCGCGCGAAGTGTCCATATCAATACCGAACTGGTCATACTCACGGCGTGACAAGCCGCGACCCATACCAAAAATCACCCGGCCGTTTGACAGCTCGTCCAACAGCGCGACCTTCTCGGCTGAACGCAGCGGCGTATTCCACGGCACGATTACCGCGCCAGTGGCCAGCTTGAGCCGTGTGGTGAGGGCCGCCAGATGGCCCAGATAGACGGCGTTATCGGGGCAAAAGGAGTAGTCCTCAAAATGATGCTCCACAGACCAGTGCGAATCATAGCCGAGTTCCTCTAACTGCGCGGCCAGAGCCAATTCTTCCCGGTAGACCTGACTGTCCGTCACACTGTCGTCATAGCCATAGCGTTGAAAGAGCGCGATTGTCCCGATTTGCATAACACACCCTCCTGTTGTGTAGCGGTTCTACCTGGCGTTTCTTAATCGACTGGTTTCAGCTTGCCGCCGTGCGCTTCCAGGTATGCGCCCAGACGCTGGCATTCCTCGTCAGAGACTTTGTCTTCCAGCAGACTGATGCGGTCGCCCTCAAAGACGGCCCGTTCCTCGCCCTCTATACGGCAGTCGGGCGCGCCGTCCAGGGTGTAGGTCGCCGCCCAGCGCATCCAGACCTCGCCGTTCCTTTCCATTGGCCCCTCAATGAGATCAACGCGACGCGAGGTAAAGCGACGGTCGAAGCCATTCACCGCAGCCTGAAAATCGCTCAGGATCGTGGCCCGACTTTCGTGTCGTCCGCCCAGGGGTGGCCCGGCAATGAAATCGTACACCGCGTCCTCGGTGAAATAAGGCTCAAGCAGCGACCAGTCATCGCTGTCATACGCATCTTCAAAGGCTTGTGCATATTCCAGGAACCGTTCGACAATACCCATAACGCTGATCTCCTTTTGCTCTCAGGTCAGTTTGGCTCATTCGTTTGAGTTGAGGGGTTTTGTCTCCGTATCACACCACTCAGCGAGATGACACGAGGAACCCCTACCCTTTTGTTGCCACCACGGTCCACGTACTGCTCACCGTGGCAACGACTTCATCTTGCGCATTGCGTATGGTCGCTTCAACAAAGGCGACCCGCTGGCCCTTGCGCAGGACCTTGCCGGCTCCCTTGACCAGACCCTTTTTGACTGGCTTGAGAAAACTGATTTTCAGCTCCGCGGTCGTGGCAAATTCGCCTTCGTCCATGACCGATCCGATTGCGCTGCTCAGCAACTCGTCGGCAAAAACACTCAGATAACCGCCGGCCACATAGCCGAACGGATTCAACACGCGCAGGAGGCTGGCGTCCCATTCCCATTCGGACGTACCAGGACCAAACCGCACTGGCCGCAAACCAATCTCTTGGTGCGCCTGAGTGATGTAGTCTTCAGGCCGGTTTTCGCGCAGGGCCGCATTCAGTTTTTCAACAGGAGAAAGCATAGTTCCTCGTACCACCTTTTGCCCGTATTCTCAAAAGGGTAGCCGCCCGAAGTGATTTCCGGCAGTATGAGCGCGCATGCGTAAAGATATACTCACCGCCCGTCTGGCCGAGGTGAAAGAAAATGGCTTGTACCGCCGCTTGCGTGCAGTTGAGAGCGCGCAGGACGCCGCCATTGTCCTTGAAGGCCAAGAGGTGTTGCTGTTTTCTTCCAATAATTATCTGGGGTTAGCCAACCACCCAGCCCTCAAGCAGGCGGCCCAAGAGGCGATTGAGCGCTATGGCTGCGGCAGTGGCGCTTCGCGCCTGATTTCCGGTTCAATGGATGTTCATCACGAGTTGGAACACCGCCTTGCGACACTCAAAAAAACAGAAGCTGCCCTGGTTTTTCCCACAGGTTATCACGCCAATATCGGGGTGCTGTCGGCCCTGATGGGACCGGACGATACGATCTTGAGCGACAGTCTGAACCACGCCAGTATCATTGACGGCTGCCGCCTGTCGCGGGCCGATATCCGAGTCTATCGTCACGCTGACACCGCGCATCTGGATGAATTGCTGAAGAAGTGTCCACCGACCGGCCAGCGCCTGATTGTGACGGACAGCGTGTTCAGCATGGACGGTGACCTGGCCCCACTGGCGGAGATTGTTGGCCTGGCCCGGCAGTATGACGCCTGGGTGATGGTTGATGAGGCCCACGCAACCGGCGTGTTCGGACCGCACGGCGGTGGCCTGGTTGAAGAACTCGGTCTGACCGGACAGGTCGATATCCAGATGGGCACCTTGGGCAAGGCCCTGGGCTGTATGGGGGCCTTTGTGGCCGGCAGTCACGAGTTGATTGACTGGCTGGTGAATCGGGCGCGGAGCTTCATCTATACCACGGCGATTCCGCCCGCGATTGCGGCGGCGGTCCTCGCTGCCTTCGATATCGTGGAGCAGGAGCCTGAACGCCGGCAGCGGTTGTGGGACAACACCACGTTTCTGTCAGACGGTCTCTGCTCGCTCGGCTATACGCTGGGCGCGACCCGCTCGCAGATTCTGCCGGTCATCATCGGCGAGGCGCGTGCAACTATGGCCGTAGCCCAGGCCATCCTCCAGCGTGGCGTCTTTGCCCACGGCATCCGCCCGCCAACCGTTCCAGAAGGAACTTCACGTATCCGCGTGACCCCGATGGCAACCCACACCCAGGACCATCTGTCACGCACGCTGGACGCGTTTGCCGCGGCCGGCAAGGAGGTCGGGATTCGATGAGCGCCCCCTCGTACGCAGACCTCAAAGCCTGGGATCATGCCTATGTGTGGCATCCGTTTACCCAGATGCAAGACTGGTTGCAGGAAGACCCGATTATTATTGCCAGAGGTGAGGGCAATTATGTGATTGATGTCAACGGCAGGCGCTATCTGGATGGGGTCTCGTCGTTATGGTGCAACGTTCATGGCCATACCCATCCCCGCCTCAACAGGGCCGTTACCGAGCAGGTCAACCGGATATCGCACTCGACCATGCTCGGGCTGGCCAATATCCCATCCATCCTGCTGGCGAAAAAACTGGTTGAGCTGGCACCGTCCGGGCTGACCCGCGTGTTCTATTCGGACGCTGGGGCCACCGCCACGGAAATCGCGCTCAAACTGGCGTTTCAGTACTGGCAGTTGCGCGGAGAAACCCGACGCACGAAATTTGCCTCATTAGTCGAAGCCTACCACGGCGATACCCTGGGCGCGGTCAGCGTGGGCTACTCCGAACTCTTTCACCACTTTTATCGACCCCTTTTGGCAGACGCTGTCCGGCTGACCCCGCCGCATGTGTTTCGCTTTGTGCGCGGCATGTCGGCCGAGCAGGCGCTGGCCGCGGCCCAGGCAGAAGCCGAACACACACTCGCCCGGCAGCATGCCGAGCTGGCAGCCGTGATTATAGAACCTCTCATGCAGGGCGCGGCCGGGATGTGGGCGCATTCGGTCGAATATGTACGCACCCTGCGACAGCTCACGCGTCAGCACGGCATTCTCTTCATCTGTGACGAGGTGGCCACCGGGTTTGGTCGCACCGGGAAAATGTTCGCCTGCGAACATGCCGCTATCAACCCGGACTTGTTCTGTGTGGCCAAGGGCATTACCGGCGGCTATCTGCCGCTGGCGGCCACCCTGGCCACCGAGGAAATTTTTTCCGCCTTTCTCGCGCCCTATGAAGAGTTCAAAACTTTCTTTCATGGCCATACGTATACCGGCAATCCCGTGGCCTGTGCCGCGGCCCTGGCCAGCCTGGAGGTTTTTGCCGAAGAGCAGGTCCTTGAGCGCTTACAACCCAAGATTGCCCTGCTGACCCAACGCCTCCAGGGCGATATTGCCGCCCTCCCCCACGTAGCCGACATTCGACAGTGGGGCCTGATGGTCGGTATTGAATTGATGCGCGATCCAGATAAAAAAATCGCCTATGATCCCGCCGAGAAGATCGGCATTCGGGTTATCCGGGAAGCGCGCAAGCGCGGCGTGATGATTCGGCCGTTGGGCAGCATCATTATTCTCATGCCGCCGCTCAGCATTACCGAGGCTGAGTTGTCACACCTGCTCGATGTCGTCCACACCGCCATTCGGACCGTTACATGACCAGCCTGTTTATCACCGGCACGGATACCGGCATCGGCAAGACCCTGGTCGGCTGTGGCATTGCCGCGGCCCTGACCGCCCAGGGCAAGCGGGTGGGCGTGCTCAAGCCGGCAGAAACGGGCTGCGACAGACGAGCCGGGGTCTTATACCCGGCCGACGCCTGTCGTCTGGCCGACTATGCCCGGAGCAGTCTCCCCCTTGAGACCGTGTGCCCCTACCGTTTTTCCCCGCCGGTCGCCCCGAGCGTCGCGGCCGAGCAGGCAGGCGTGACTGTTCAGCCGGAGCGAATTATCGAGGTGTTTCACACGATTGCCGACCAACACGATGTGACGCTGGTAGAGGGCGCCGGCGGCTTGTTGGTTCCGCTCGTGGGTCGCTATTTATTTGCCGACCTGGCCCGCGATCTCGGCATCCCGATTCTCGTCGTGGTCGGCTCAAAGCTGGGCGCGTTGAATCATACTTTGCTGACGCTGCATTGTATTCAAAGCCGCGCGTTACCCCTGGCCGGCTATATCCTCAACCATCCGACCCCGACCACGGATGACGCCATCACAACCAACGCCGCAACCCTGGCCGGCCTGACCGATGTCCGGTGTCGGGGTAGTATTCCTCATCTTTCGTTAAGTGAAGATATCGACCGGGACCGCGCGGCGCTGAGCGCGCTGTTCTCCACAGCAGTTGATCTTCCCGGACTGCTCGGATAGAGCAGAGTCCTGCTCAATACGTTTTGACGGAAAGGGAAAGTATGGACAATTTCTCGCACTTCGCGACCCAATCATTAGCCGGCGAGTTACTAGCGCGTGAAGACGCCTTCGCTGTTTTACGCACGACCGACGAGGAGTTATCCGACCTGTTGCAGGCGGCCTTCACTGTGCGAGAAAAATTCTTTGGGCGGAAGGTCAAGATTTGTGTCTTACAAAATGCCCGCAGCGGCTTATGCCCGGAAGATTGCAATTACTGTTCGCAGTCCTCCATAGCCAAGGCTCCGATTGACAAATACCGCCTGCTCTCAACGGACGAACTCCTTGCCGGCGCACGCCGGGCCGCTCAGGCGGGCGCCCGTCGCTATTGCATGGTCGCCAGCGGACGTGGCCCCAGTGAGCGCGATATTGCCCATCTGACCGCGGCGACACGTCAGATCAAAGTCGAGTTTCCCGGCCTGGAGATTTGTGTCTCTCTAGGGCTCATGAGCGAACCCCAGGCCCGTGCGCTCAAAGACTCGGGCGTCGGCTGGGTCAACCATAACCTCAACACCAGCCGTGAGTTTTACGCGGAGGTCTGCTCAACGCATACCTATGAGGACCGGGTTGAGACTGTCAAAAACGTCAAGCGAGCCGGGCTGTCCACGTGTAGCGGCGGCATTATCGGCATGGGTGAAAAAGACGAGGACATCGTTGAGTTAGCCTACGCCGTCCGGGCGCTGGACATTGACTCTGTGCCGGTCAATTTCCTGTATCCCATTGACGGCACGCCGCTCGGTTCGCGTAAGGACTTCAATCCCGTTCACGGGCTTAAGGCCCTCTGCCTGATGCGCTTCCTGAATCCGCGCAGCGAAATCCGTATGGCTGCGGGCCGCGAACTCTATCTCGGCCAATGGTCGGGCCTGGCCTTCTATCCGGCGAACTCGATTTTTGTCGAAGGCTATCTCACCACTCCGGGCCAGCAGGCCCAGGACGCCCATCAACTCGTTGAAGCCGCCGGGTTTGAGGTGGAGCAAGAAGCCCTGCCGAACGCTTCTGCGTCCGGCGGAGTGTAAGCTCTTCCCCTGCATCTCCTTCGCCTCAAACGAGCCCTGAGAGCGCCGCCGTCACCTGATACGTGGAACGTAGCGCAGGGAACATGCCATCCTACCCTGCGAGGTCGCGCTACGCCCCGCCCTCCATCTTACGGCCAGGAACTTGAGCAGTCTCGGTATAGCTGGTAGGCGTGCCAAGGGAGGGGGATATCTTATGCGTACATCTCTGTGTTGGCTTGTGACTGCGTGTCTGGCACTCTTGAGCGTTCCGGCGCATGCCGAAGACAAGCAGCCGAAAATTCGCTTTGGCCTGCAAGTTGCGCAACAGCAAACCACAGTCGAAGAACTCAAAGACGTGTGGCGGGAAGCCGAAGCTTTGGGCTTCGATACCTTGTGGGTGAACGATCACCTGCTGCCCAGCGTGGGTCCGTCAGACGGGTCCATGCTGGAGTCCTGGACCCTGCTCGGGGCAATGGCGGTCTCCACCTCACAAATCCAGATTGGCTGTATGGTGACGAGTAATACCTTTCGCCATCCCTCCATCCTGGCAAAAATGGCGACTACGGTTGACCATCTGAGCAACGGCCGGCTTATTTTCGGGATTGGTTCGGGCTGGTTCAAACGTGAGCACGAAGCGTATGGGATCGAGTTCTCCACGATGAGAGGCCGCTCCCAGCGTCTGGACGAGGCGTTACAGGTGATTACCGCGCTCTGGCAAGCCAACCCAACCGCGTCACATACAGGCACATATTATTCGCTGGTTGACGCGCCGTTTGTCCCCAAGCCGGTGCAAAAACCGATGCCACCGATTATGATTGGCGGCATCGGCGAAAAGCTGACCCTGCCGATTGTCGCCCGCTATGCCCAAATGTGGAACGTGCCGATTCTTTCGCCGAGCCAGTTTGCCAAAAAGAATCAGGTCCTGGAGCAATACTGTACAGACATCAACCGAGACTGTAGCGAAATTGAACGCTCCTATCTGACCCCGATGTACCTCAATCCGAGCCCCGAAACTCTCCAACAGGTGCTGCAACGGGCGATGACCATGCGAGGTCTGACTGAGGCGGAAGCACGCCAGACGATTCTCGCCGGCACGCCGGCTGAAATCCGCGCACAACTCCAGGCGTATATCGATATTGGCGTCACCCACTTCATTATTAATCTGCGGCGTCCGGGCCTGTACGATCGAGAGGCCGTGCGTGTCTTTGCCACAGAGGTCATGCCGGCCCTGCGCTAGTGTCATGCCGCTCGCTTTGACACGACCTGCAATTTTCTCCGCGCGCACATGGCCCTATCCCCCCAACGCCGCGCCCTGCTGCTGATGATTCTGACGACCCTGGTGTGGGCCGGTCTGTTTCCAACCGGGAAAGTCGCCCTGCGCAGCATCCCGCCCTTTCCGTTTGCGGCCATTCGTCTGACTATTGGCGCGGCGCTTCTCTTTCTCTATCTCCAGCGCCAGAACGACGCGCAAGAAATGCCGGTCAACTGGACACCCCGCCTGGTCGGCAGTTTTCTTTTTCTCGGTTTTACCGGCTATCTGCTGGCTGTGGGCGGCAGCTATCAGGGGCTGCGTTTAACCACGGCCACGAATGCGGCCCTGCTCAACGCGGCGTCGCCGATTGCCATTGCGCTCCTGGCCGCCCTATTCCTGAGAGAGAATGTCGGCCAGGATGCTGCTGGGCATTGTCATCTCCATTGTTGGCGTTGGGGTGATTGTTGCGCGGGGCTCGTGGCAGGTCATTACCGCCAGCGCGTACAACCCGGGCGATCTGATTATTGTGGCCACGCTGTTTGCCTGGGGCATCTATACGACCTACGGCCGCCACCTCATGCAGACGGTTTCTCCACTGGCGGCAACGACCTATGCCTATATTGCCGGCGCAACGTATTTACTCATTGCCTGCTGGCTGACCGAGTGGGAGGGCTGGCAGGTGGCGGCTACGCGCTGGGATTCCTGGCTGGCGGTGGCGTATCAGAGCACGCTCGGCACGTTTGCCCACTTCTGGTATTACCAGGCGGTTGCAATCCTGGGGCCGAGCCGGGCGGGCGTGTTTATCAATCTTGTGCCAGTCATGGCCATTGGGATTGCCTATGTCTTTCTTGATGAGGCATTAACGTTGCCTCATCTGGTTGGCGGGCTCATTGTGCTGGTTGGCGTTGGAGTGGCGGCACGGCGCTAAGACTCGTCGGCTTCAGCTGCCCCATTATGAGCTGTACGCGACGATCCACTCGCCTGTTCGACTAAGCGTAATACCATCCGGCCCCAGATCGTCGGGGAGGTGGCGGGCGGATTGAACCGCCTTCTCAAAGGCGTCGTTGCCCTCCAGCCCTAAGGCTTTCAAGACCGGGTTATGGACCTTTTGACGGTGGATCTCACCGCTGTACAGCTTGGTTCGCAAGATCGCACGCAGATAACTGCGGGCATTGGGAATAAAGCGCAGGGCCGGCATCTCAAACCCGCGGAAGACAGTGTTCAAAGTCTCGAACGCCAGCGACGGGAAGTATTTGATATGGCTTTGTACAATTTTCAGAAAGAGACCATGATGGGTGATCTCATCTTGACCAACCACGCGTAAGGCTTCCGAAGCCCCAATCTCAGCGCCACGTTTCTTCTCTTGCAGCGTCGGCGCGACCGGCAGGCTGTATTCTTCACGAATGCGCGCCCGCATTTCTTGATAATTGAAATAGGTCGCACGCTCCTGAACCATGGCGTAGACCGTGCTTCCGAGCGGCGTATCGAGGCCGGGGTGCTGTTCGACTTTCCACCGCGCTGCCTGCACCTTAGTGAGATAGGCTTGGATTTCCGCCTCGGTGCGGACCCCGGAATGCTGCAACACAATTTCCCAGGCAACGCCGTGGCGCGCTTCTTCTGCCCCCCACTGTAACTGCATATTCCGCCGGGTACGATTGTGGCGAAAGAGTTCAAGCCCTGCCATCACATAGTCGGCAACGTATTCTTCCACGCCGAGGAAGCCTTCGAGCAGGTTGACCGTTTCTTTGCTCAGTCGGTCCCCGAGCTGACGCATTTCTTTCAGCGGGAAATCGTGCCACGGTGACCAATTGCGCGTTTTCATGGCCCGGTTGAAATAGTCGATATAATGCCCCAGCACTTCTCGCTCAAGCGCTTGCTGTTTTGCGGCCGGCGTCCAGGGGTTTTTCACAATTTCCAGGCGGGCGGGCAGTGGCGCGCGTAATGGTGCAGACATAGACGGCTTGGTATTCCTTTTCGCGCAACAAGCAAAGGGACTCTTTTGCCTTGTTGCGCTCCCCAGTCTTCCGGTCATACCCTGGCCGGGAAGCGAGGCTTATAGAGTTTCCTTATGTATGATATATGGCAAGGCGTGCTTCTTCCCTCCAGTCGCACCCTACACTATTCCTTAGCCGGTTGTCACGCCTCCTCAAGCTCCCCGCTTCATTCAAGTGAGAGAATACGCTTTTCCCTTGTGCTGCCGCTTATGCTATAGCAGAGGCAATAATTATTACTCATTCAAAGAAGGAGGGTTGAGCATGGCGATTGAAGTTGTTGAACTCCACCATCACGGGATTCGGATTGGCAACACCCAAAAGGATGCGGAAAAAGCGCGGGAGTTTTATGCCGGCGTGCTGGGTTTGGACACAGACCCGGCTCGACCGGATATTGCATCCATTCCCGGTTTTTGGATGTATGTGGGTGAGGGGAAAAACACCACCCAGATTCATCTGATGGGCGCCAAAGGCAAGTCACCGATGGCCCGCTCCAAAAAAGAAGACCCGACCCTGCCCCACGTGGCCCTGGCGGTCAAAGACATTCAGGCCGCGCGGCAAGAACTCGATAAACGCGGCATCTGGTATTGGGGCATTCAGGGCCTCGTCGGCCAGAATTCGGATCAGGTATTTGTCCGCGACCCCTTTGATAATATTATCGAGCTGCATCAGGTCGGGACGTGTACCTGCAATAAGGTTGCGCTTAAGCCCGCGAGAAAACGAACCGCATCGGCAAAACGGACGGCCGCCAAGCAGCGAACGACGGCAAAAAAGAGGACGACGGCGAAAAAGTCGGCTGCTTCCAGGAAGTAAGGCAGACGGAGTGAAGATATGACCGAGCCGTATACGCAACGCCTCCTCTCAGCCGACTCTCATATTGTGGAGCCGGCAGACCTGTGGCTGACTCGGATGGACAAAAAGTGGCGGGAGCGCGCGCCGCGCATTGAGGCCCTGGACGAGAGCGGCGATTATATTGTCATTGACGGCCTGCGGCCGCGGCCTCTGGCCTTTGAGGGTCCGATGCAGGACCTCAAGGCCCAGGGCATGGATATTCCTTCCCCGAAGGGCTTTCGGTACTCGGATAATCGTCCGGGGAGTTGGGACCCGCACGAACGGCTGAAAGACCAGGACATGGATGGGGTGGCCGGGGAGGTCATCTATCCGGGGGTGGGGCTGACGCTCGTGCGCGCCCCGGATGCCGAATACCTGTACGCCTGCTGCCGGGCGTATAACGACTGGCTGGCGGACTATTGTTCGGCCCATCCGGGTCGTCTCAAAGGTGTGGGCATGGTGCCGTGTCGGGGTCCGATTGAATGGGCCATTGCGGAAACGGAACGCTGCGCTGCATTGGGTCTCGTCAGCGTAATGCTGCCGGCCTGGGTGGACGACCGTCCGTATAATCTACCCGACTGGGATCCGCTGTGGGCCGCGCTGCAGGACATGAACCTGATTGCCAGCATCCACATTGGCGGTCGCGACCCGTTTGGCCGGGCCCACGGTCCGGGTGCCGGTGGCATCATTATCGGTATTGTGAAGTTTGAGATGAACGATACCTTGCAGCAGCTTATTTGGGGAGGCGCTCCGGTCCGCTTCCCCAAGCTGAAGTGGGCCCTGGTCGAAAGCGGGATCGGCTGGATTGGGGCGGCGCTAGGCTTTATGGATCACTGGTGGCAGGACCATAAGGGCTGGATGGAGCCACGTTTGCCTGAGCGGCCAAGCACCTACTTCCACCGTCAGTTTTATGCCACGTTTGAGGACGATCGCGCCGGGGTGCTCACCCGCGAGTTGATGGGCGTCGAGAATCTGATGTGGGGCTCGGATTACCCGCACACCGAAGGGGTGTGGCCGTTTTCGCGCCAGCAGGTGGCGAATAATTTTGCGGCTATTCCAGAAGACGATACCCGCAGGATCGTGCACGATAACTGTGTCAGGCTGTATGGTTTTCCGGCGGAGTAGAACTGAGAGAAGGTAGGGGCTCGGGGTTAAGGACTGGGGGCGATGTTGAGCCGGCGTCAGACAATTCTTCACCGCCTCTTCCCCTCCCTGTTCTCAGCTCCCCTGCCCCCACCGCCGCCGGTCTGGGTTCCACTCGGCGCGTTGGACGATTTTCCCGACGGCCAGGGTCAGCCGGTGGTCATCGCCGGAAGAAAAATTGTGGTTTTTCGGCTGGGCGAAGAGGTCTATGCGCTGCATAATGCCTGTCCGCACAATCGGGTTCCGCTGTCGAGCGGAAGCCTGACGGGTCACACCCTTATATGCCGAGCCCACGCCGCCCGCTTTGATCTGAAAACCGGGGCAGTCCTGCGTGGCCCCGCTCGCAAGCCGGTTCGGACCTATGCTGTGCGGCAAACGGGCCACGCCCTCGAAATCGAGGTCCGCTGATGACTCCTCACTCATGAGGCGGAGACTGCATTTGCTCGATTTCCCATTCCCAGGGGAGAGCATACTTCTTTTTGCTATTGCAGTCTTTACACGCAGCAACAAGGTTGCCTTTGGTTGACCTCCCACCCCGGACGAGAGGCACAAGATGATCCATAGTGAGTTCCGCAGGTGGAAACTGCTGCTGACAGTAGTAGCACACCCCACTCGCGCGTTTCCGCTTCCACCAGGCTGAGCGGCGCAGTTCACGGGCCCGATTTTTTTCACGTTGGATATCGGCCGATGTGGTGTCCGAAAAGAAAGCGCTCTTCAGTGGGGTCCGACCCATTGTTCTTCTCCCAGCGTGGAGACGCTTCTTAGCCTAGCATTAGAATGGGGCTGGAAAAAGATATCTTCTATGGGTGGGGTTCCCGCATAAAAAACGGGGCGTTCTTCAGAAGAACGCCCCGTTCCGAATTATCTACTTATGTGAGAGATGCAAGGTCCAAGGGCTTAGTGTGAGCCCTCACTCTTACCCATCCCATCGCCTCCACAGGCACCACCACCGTTGCCATCGCCGCCGCCATCGCCGCCACCGTCGCCGCCGCCATCGCCACCGCCATCGCCGCCACCGCTGCTGTCGCTAGAAGTTCCTCCTGTCCCGTGGTGGTCCGCATACACACCGACAGGAGCGCTCACGAGACCTATGGCCAAGGCGCACGCCATCACGATTGTCCAACGCTTCATCTGTAGCCTCCCTTCGTACAGTTACTCTCACTAAACTTCCTCTACCCTTTTTCGCTAGCATCTTCAGCTACGATATTCAACTCTGTTGTGCTGTTCTCAGGATTCTTGCCCGACCTCCAATTTCCCGAGACCATCCGCTTTGGCCCAACCTTCGGATATGGGAGTGAAGTAGAACATATCCACCCGGCGGGATTTGAACTTCCACAGCCCGTCCACCTTGACGTACTCGTCATGCAGGCGACCCGCGCCAATGAGGCTCTCGTCGCCACGGGTGGCCCGGTTCTCAACCGAACAGATGCCGGTCGCGGAGTCTCCCTGAATATGTATGACATGATTCGTGAAAAATGGCTTGACCTTGAGGGGCCACGTTGAGCGGTAAAATTCCTGAATGGCATCTGTCCCCTGTATCACACCTCGGCCCATGGCACTGAAATCCACTGAGCCGTCTGCGGTGAACAAATTGGCCATTTTTTCTTCATCCTGGGCCTCGATTGCCAAACCGTATTGGTAGGTCAGCTCTTTGATGTGTTCCCGGTCCCAGAGTTCTTGAACCATTTCCTCGTGAGTCATTTCTCCTGCTCCTTTTTTCTTGAGTCGTGGGACGTGCCGGAGAAGGGCACTATAAAGCGTTGCTCCCCGAACGGCAACGCGCATCCCTCCTCGGAGGTCTCTGTTTCCCAGGCAACACCTCGGTGCTCAGGAAACGGACAATTTTCCCACCCCAAAAATTGGCATTTGATTTGCCCCGTCATTCCTCTGACTTCTCTTTTCATGCAAGGGTCATTTCGATGTCACCCAGGAGACAAAAAGAAGGGTTTATCTCAAAGAAACAGAAACGATGGTCACATAGGTGACGATGACTTGCTTGGTTGGGTCCTGAAATCATCCTAGAGTGGAAGAGGTTCACACGAAACACATGAAGGAGAGAATGGCAATGGCAGAGAATAATGTCGCGCATATGATGACGGATGCCATAAAAGTATATAAGGCTCTATTCTTCGACTTGCCTGTGGCTGGCATACGACAGGGTTTGGGCCTGGCAGATGATGAAACAACGACCAGCGCCTGGGGTGGCTATGATGCTATGGTCCGGCTGACCTCCCAGAGCATCGATAACTTGTATCGCACCCCACAGTTTGCAGAGGCGACCGCGCGTACACTGGACGGGTTTTTGCGCTGGCAGCAGGTCAGTAATGCCCTGACCAGGACCGTTCTGACTGGGTTGACCCAAGCGGCGGGGCTACCGTCAGCGAACGAGACTCGGGCACTCCAAGCCGAAATTCGCGCACTCAGGGAAGAAGTGACTGCTCTCCGGGGGACTACGGAGCGCAAAGCGGCATCTCCACAGGTCGAGCGCGCGACAACTCCGCTCAAACGCGCCGCAGCCTAGGGCGGCTTCCTACACTCACCGGAATAGTACAGCAGAGGGACCGCGGTCCCTCTTTTTTTCTACCCGCATATCTTCTAACAAGTCAGATATGGCTCAAGACAGGACACATAGACGGCTCACTCAGACTGAGGCAGCATTTCTCTACAGAGAGAAACCACACGCTCCCATGCATATTGGGGGCTGTAGTCTGTATGCCGGTCCTCTTTCAAAAGATGAACTCTGTTCATTAATTGGAAGTCGTTTCGACCGCCTGCCCCAGTATCGTCAGAAGGCTGTTTTCGCCCCTCTGAACATTGCCCATCCGACCTGGGAGGACGATCCGGATTTCGATCTTGACTATCATGTAGACGAAGTCACCCTCCCTCCGCCTGCCGATGATCGGGTGATTTCTCAGGTATGCAGTCAACTGTTTAGCGCTCCATTGGACCGAAACCGGCCCTTATGGAAACTGACGCTTCTCCACGGACGGCCGGACGGCGACACCATGGTCCTGGCTCGCGTTCACCAAGCGATGCTGGAAGGCGTCTCGGGCATTGATCTGATGCTTGTCCTGCATGACCTGAAACCCGAGAGTGGACACAGCTCACCACCGCGCGCTTTGTGGGAGCCTGAAGCCATTCCCGATGCTGTGACGCTTATGCAGGAAGCGGTTCGAGACCGCATGACTGAGGTTGTCGAGTGGTGGGCCGATCAGAGTTTCCAAGTCTTGCGCTCTCCGTTCCACGGCGCGCGGCCAGCGCGGTTAAGCAACGCGCTGATGAGTGTTATGCCAACCCTCATGCAACCTGTGCCGCGCACCCCATTTAATGCCGCGCTGTCAGGCCAGCGACAGTTGACGTGGCTCGAATTTTCTTTTGCTGAAGCGCGCTTCATTCGTTCGGTTCTGAGAGGAACCGTAAACGATGTTGTGCTGGCAATTATTGCTGGGGGCATTGGGCGCTATTTACGGGCCAAGGGACACAAGACAGACGGTCTGGAGCTCCGTGTTGCTTCTCCCGTCAACCTCAAACGACACGAGCCCCGCCGCAGACGCGGACGCCGACCTACGGACCGGACGGCGACGATGTTAATCCCATTGTATGTGGGAATCACCGACCCGATTTTACGGCTGTCCGCACAAAAAGCGACGGTTGAGGAACTGTACGAGCAGGATCAGGCTGGCGTCTTCCATACCCTGCAATCCCTGGCGATATGTATCCCGCCAGCTTGGCAAGCGCTCGCCGGCCAAGCGCCTTCAATGAGTGCGCTGGCGAATACGGTGGTCATGAATATTCCTGGTCCGCAGGTACCGCTGTACCTGGCTGGGCATAAACGCCAGGCGTTCTTTCCTATGGGCCCGTTAGCGGCACGAGTGGGACTGTTCCATGCGGTGGCCAGCTATAATAAGAAGCTCTCGATAGGCGTCACGCTTGACCCGCAACTCATACCGGACGGCTGGGAGTATGCCGATTGTCTGAAGGCGTCGTTCCTCGAATTGCGGGAAGCGGCGGAGCGGTTTTCAAAGCGCTCGGCTCGTGCCGATGCACGCCCGACCGATACCCGCACGAGTGCAGCCTAGGCAGTCTCTCTCCGCTCAATGGCTCCTAGGCGGAATGCACATGACCGGACAGGCCGGTCATATCGTAGGCCATGATAATCAGATCCCGCGTCTGTCCAGAACGGTCAATGACGAAATCCGGCAGGAGCGCCTCAGTTTGGAAGCCGAGACGGAGGAAGAGCGCACGCGCCCCTGGTTGGTCCGGCATCATCTGAGCGACCACTTTGCTCAACTCTAAATCCTGCGCAATGGCAATAATTTCCTCTGCCAGCGTTCGACCTAATCCCTGAGAGCGATACTCCGGGGTGAGCAAGAGACGAATTTCTCCAAGATGACGCTGCCACGTCACCATATTATGGTGCAGAATGGCATAGCCAGCCATCTCCTCCCCGTTTTCAGCAATGATAGTCACGGTCTTACGGGCCTCAAGATTACGCACCCATTGCTTCACGACTTCAGGGTCCGTGATGTCTATTCTCAAATGGAGGAGATCGTCTGCGGGTAAGCTATGCGCAAAACTCACAATGCGGTCCGCATCAAAGGAGGTCATTAAGCGTAACGTCACGCTTGACCCGTCACGGAGAGTAATCGTATGAGGATAAGGACGTTCGATGTGCATCCGCGCTTCAGCCATAGACTCCCCCTTCAAGCCACATAAATCGCGCCGTGAGCGCTCACGAGAGTGAGCGGGCGATGCTAGCAGATATCCGTGCAAGAGCCAATCGCATCAACAGTATCCGGGGTGAGGACCATCCGGTTTCTTTCTCCCGAGCTTTTTGCTACGCTTGCAAAAGTTATCACTTATTGCAAGCAGAATTGCAGACGACAGCTCCGAGGGAGAGCGGACAGCATGGCACCGGCTAATCTTCTTTCTGACGCATACGCTGAACGGGAAGACACCGAGCGTTTTAGTACGCTTTTCTGGCAATTAACCGCGGCCTATCCAGACTCATACCGCCAACTGTGCGCCCTGCTCCGAGACGACATCTACCGCCGTCCACCGGTCCCGCGGGCGTCAGGAGAGCCCGTTCTGCTGATCCCTGGCTTTCTGGCTGGCGACTGGACCTTACAAGTATTAGCTGGTTGGCTGCGCCGCATGGGTTATAATCCGTATTTCTCCGGGCTGGACTGGAATATCGATTGTCCGAATCGAACCGGCCATTTGCTCCGCTGGCGCCTCAACCAAATCATTCGGGAGACAGGCTATCCGCTGATTGTTTTTGGCCATAGTCTCGGCGGTATGCTCGCTCGTTTTCTGGGGACAAATTTCCCCGACCAGGTCCGTCACGTCGTCACTATGGGTTCGCCCATTCAACGCACGAATAATGTGAGCCCGCTGGTTCTGTTTGCCTCACGCGTGCTGCAACCCTTTCGGCGCTGGCGCGGAGAGCTTCCGTCTGAGTGCGGGACGCTCCACTGCAACTGCCACTTCAATCGCAGCGTTATTTCATCCATGCCCGAAGAGGTCGGCTTTACCTCGGTCTTCTCCAAACAGGACGAAGTCGTGGAGTGGAACGCGAGTATTGACCCTGAACGCGAAAACCGGGAAGTCACCGGACGCCATATTGGTCTGATTGTGAACACGCAGGTCTACCGTATTCTGGCAGACGTGCTCTCTCGCTTACAAGAACAAGAACGGGAGCCCCATCTGACCGTTGCCTTGTCTTCACAAGGCGATGCGCAGACCTGAAAAGCGAACAGAGAAGGCAGGGGGACGCGCGGCAGGGCAAAACCCAACCCTTCCCCAAGCTACCGCTGTGATATGAAAAAACGACTGGTCAGAGGAGACAGGCGTCTTACTCAGACGGCGACGTCATGAACTCTTTTGCCAGGTCGTTCTTCCCTTCAACATTCTTCTTATAGATATGCGTCTCCCAGAGCGCCTCGTGGGTCCCATCTTTGTCTGTGTAGGTGAAGCGAACCCACCGGCCTCCCGGAGCCTCGAAGAGATTGAAATACTGACTGAGTTCGTCATTGATCCGGTCTCCCTGAGAGAGTAAGCCAGCCTCCCACGGTCCCATAGTCCACGGGTTCCCGGCCCGACCGGCGATATCCCGCCGTTTCTCTATATTGGAGACAATACTGAACCCATCTTCAGTCGCATACCCTTTGATGATCTGAATCGCCAGTTCTTCTTTCTGTCCCATGGGCCGTTCGCCACATGCCCAGAGGAAAAGACAACTGGCCATGAGCAAGCAAGAAAATAGCTTCTGATACGCGTATACTTTTCGCATCCGCCCTCCTCCATCGCAGAATAGCAGGCTCAGCGTCCCGCTGTGTTTTTTATAGGGTAGCATACTACAATGAAAAGACGCTTGGGTCTACGGATGGCAGGATGCCTTTCTGCTCTGCGGCGTGTGGAGTACGCAGAAGGGCGACTTGCTTTATTGTCACTTGGGTGACAATAAGGGGAGAGCAGATAAAAATAGTATCCCTCCGGGTAGTGAACCATCAAGCCATCTTATGCCTAAGCTGTGATAGAGCGCGTATGGCACGTATACCGGTCCTTAATGTGACAACCATCCGGCGGCTGAAAGCATTTCCCTGGGCCTCAGATCAGCAAGTGGAGCGGCTCCTGAGTCAGATGGCTCTACACCACATCGAAAAACGCACCGTCCTGTTCAACGAGGGAGTGCCCTCAGACTCGGTGTATTTCCTGATTTCTGGCGTTGTCAAACTCTCCTTGCGCAGTCCAGATGAAGAGCGCGTTCTCGTCAGTCTCATCTCGCCTGGGGAGTTATTTGGCATTACCTCCCTGATGCCAGGTATGTACCGCGCCTTTCGCTCAGAAGCGTTTAGCGACTGCTGGGTCAGTTCAGTCCGTCCAGATATTTTTGTGACGACACTGCTCAACGTTCCATTTACGGATTTCAGCGCTCTGATGGAAGGAACCGTAGGCCGTTGGTTTGCCCTTCTCTACCGTTATACGCATTTTCAGGGCTCCAGCCTGAGACAAAAGCTGGCCTTGGCTCTGCTCGAATTGGCGCAAAAATTCGGGATTCAGGATGCCCGGGGGACCATGCTGATCTTACAGCTTACCCATGAGGATCTCGCCGACCTGGTGGGGGCGTCCCGCCAGAAAGTGACGGAGCATATGCAGGAGCTGGCACGGCAGCAGGTATTGCTCCGAGATGGGCGCAAGCTCATCGTCCAGCCAGACCGTCTGCGAGAAGTCGCCGGCCTCTTGTTGGACGAAAAGTGAAGGAAAGGCAGAGGATATCACAGAGATGGAGATATCCTCCGCGCAGGAGAGCGAACCGCCTTAGTTGCTCGCTTCTGTTGCAGCCCCTTCGGCCTTGGGCTCAAGCTGCCAGATCTGACGGGTCAGTGCGGCTGACGAGTCAAAAATCTGACGGGCGAATGATCGCTGGGTTTCAAAAATTGACGCAAACGGCGTGTCCTTCGCCCACTCCGTCGCCTTTTCGTTCATCTCAAAAGCTCGGCTGGCCCATTCTTCGCTGGACTCAAGCGACTGCGCGGCCATTTGCTTCATCGATTCGCTGAACGGCATATTCATCCCGCTCATCATCTTGACAAACGGATTGTCGCTGGCGTCGAACATCTTGTTGAAAGCGCTGCAATTCCATGCGTTATCGGTCATGAGAAACCTCCCTGTTTGGTTGTGAGATTACCGACGCTGTCGGCTCATTTCTAGCTGGTCTAATGCTAACTAGAATCGCTAACTTTTGCAAGCACCTGGGGTAAAAAAATGTCACCTACGTGACAATCCTGTTCTTTTTAAGTCGTGCTGCTGGTTTCATTCACCTGTCGAAATGACCGGTACATATCGATCATCATTTCACGCTGGCGGGCGGACAGGTCGGGATCGTGCAGAACTGCTTTGATCACATCGCTCTCCTCAGCTTCTTGCGGGTCAAGGATGCCGGCTTGGGTATACAGGGTTTCGGCTGAAATGCGCAGCCCCTTAGCCAGCGACTGCAGGATCATGCTGCTCGGCGTCCGCAGCCCGCGCTCAATCTGGCTGAGGTAGGGATTGGAGATTCCGCATATGTCCGCTAGCTGCCGCAGAGAAAGCTGCGATAACTCACGCTGGCGCTTAATAAATTCTCCAAGTGTGGCGTATGGGTCCGGTTGCTTCTGGGCCATATACGGCATGCTAACAAAAAACGCTAACTCTTGCAAGCGCTTAGCCCGCAGCATATTTTGAGCCACTCTTCTGGTGTTGGCGCTATGAGTCCAATACCCCCATAGCTTGCAACTCTCGCTGCAGCTCAGCCCGAGCGGTAGCGGTCAGCGGTGCAATCGGCTGCCGAGTCGAGCCTGCCGGAAGAGTGCGGAGTTGCATGGCAGCTTTGATAGGCGCAGGAAACGAGCCAAGTCCCATGACTAACCAAAATCGCGTCAGGCGATTCTGTACCTCCCAGGCGCGGTCATGCTGACCGGCGTCAAAGAGACGAACGATTTCCAGCGAGAGTTCAGGGCACACATTTGCACTGCCTAAAATTGCGCCCTGACTGCCGGCCAACAGGCCGGGCAGGAGCAGGGTATCGATGCCGGTCAGGACGCTGAAATCTGACCGTCGCCGCAACAGCAGATTGTTCAGCAGGGTCAAATCCCCGCTGCTGTCTTTTATACCCTGAATATGAGCGTAGCGTTCAGCCAATGTTCGGACTGCGGGCGGTTCCAGGACATTGCCGGCCAACATCGGGATATTGTACAGCAGCAAGGGCAGCGTCGTGGCCTCAGCAATGGCGCCGTAGTGCTGGATCATCTCGTCTTGGGTTGGGCGAATAAAACTCGGTGGCACGGCACAGACCGAGTCCGCGCCGGCGGCTTGCGCTGCCTCTGTCAGCCGCACCGCTTCTCGCGTTGAGGGAACACCAACACCAGCAATAACGGCAATGCGCTTGTTGACGATTGCTACCGTATGTCGAAAGAGCCGTACTTTTTCCTCAAAACTAAGCGCCCAGGATTCTCCAGTGCTACTGACGATAAACACACCGTTAAGACCCTTCCCGATTGACCATTCCAGAAGTTCCTCTAACCCGCGCTCATCAATGTTTTCATTTTCATCAAACGGCGTAATCAGCGCCGAATAAATGCCGCGCAACATGGCCTACTCCTTTTCTTATTTTGGTCGGTGGTGTCGATCCCAGGCTCGTCTCCCAGCAGCCTCTAGCACACTTTACACCAAGCGCCCAGCATGGATACTTGCCGTCGGATGACGGCGCTCCCGGGCTTGGCCCGACCATGCCTCTCCCGCTTGACAGTCGCCCGGCCACAGGGTGTATGATTCGCCAGCGCTACGGCTCAAGCAGGAGGAGTGACGATGTTTAACGCCACAAAAGATAAAAAGCTGCCAACGGCTATGGTCGGATCATTTCCAAAGCCGACCTGGTTTACCGAGAGCTTGCGAGGGCGACCGTTCAAAGTCGCGATGGGCGACTCACTCTATCGGGAGCAGTATATTGACGCGGTGGCCTGTTATATGAACGAGCAAGAGCAGGCCGGTCTTGATATCTTCACCGATGGCGACACCCGTTTTGATCTGGAAGTGGGCGGACGCTCCTGGTTTTTTTATACGATTGAACGCCTCAACGGTGTGAGTGGCTTTCGCGACTCTTCGCATTTTCTCGACTATGCGGATATCAAGCCTGGCCATATCCTGTACGAGGTCCAGGAAGCCTACCACCCGCCGGCGGTCACGGACAAAGTGACGCGCGGTCCCCTGCACTTTTCCGCCCTCTGGAAAACCGCGCAGAAGATGACCAGCAAACCGGTGAAGTTCGGCTCGATCAGCGCCACCTGCCTGCCCATGATGCTGTGGAATGAGTACTATAAAACCGATCACGCCCTGGTCATGGACCTGGCCGCGGCGCTGAATGAAGAGTTACGGGAGTTGGCAGATGCGGGCTGCCCTGTCATCCAGATCGAAGAACCGCCCCATCATTTCGCCTGCTGCACAACCCCACCGGCAACAGACAAAGAACTGGAATCCTATACCCAGGCGTTCAACCGTGAAGTCGAGGGCGTCAATACGGAGGTCTGGGCGCATACCTGCTGGGGCAATCCCAACCAGCAGAGCTTCTATTGGGAGCGACCCAGTTATGAACGCTCACTGCCGCACCTGCTCCAACTCAATGCCGATATCCTCACCCTGGAAGGAGCGAGCAACCAAGGCCGCGACCTGCCGCTGCTCAAGCACTATAAGACAGACAAAAAAATCGCCATTGGCGTCATCAACCACACAGTCACCACCGTCGAGCCGCCCCAGATGATCGCCGATTTGATTCGTCGAGCGCTCGAATACGTCCCGCCGGAACGGCTCATTATTACCGCAGACTGCGGCTTTGGGCGTGAAGGCCTCTCGCGACGGATTGCCTTTTACAAATGTATCGCTCTGGTTCAAGGCACGAATATGGTCCGTCGAGAACTCGGCCTGCCGGAGGCCGAAATTCGGGCCGCAGACCCACGCTTTGCATTTCGGCCGGTAGAGTAAGGGATACGGACATCCGCCGGCTTCCCACCGCCTGCCTCAATCAGAGCCGGATGAAGCCGCCTGGGTCAAGGGTGGCTGGGGAGAAAGCTTGGCCTCTCCTGTGCTCTCTTCTGCCAACAGAAACTCCAGCAGATACCGATTCACCAATTCCGGCTGCTCCTGTTGGACCCAATGACTGCACTTGGGGATATATTTGATCTCAAAACGATCGCTGAAGTACCCGCCCATGTCATAGGTGAGCTCTTTTCCCAGAGCCGTATCTTCTTCCCCCCAAATCAGGAGAGTCGGGCGTGAGATTTGGGGGAGGTGAATGGTGCCGTGGCGGAGACGGTGGCGAAACGCCGCGCGGTAATAATTGATAGCGGCCCGAGCACTGCCGGGGGTCGCCAATGCCTCGGCATATTTATGCAGCTCTTCGTCGGGGAAAGCCTCTTTCCGCACGGCCATGCCCCGAAACGCCTGCGCGATAAAGCGACGACTGAACAAACGCAGACCCAGCTCAGGCAACCACGGAAGCTGGAAGTAGAAGATATACCAGCTACGTCGAAGCTGCTGGCGATTCTCTTGCAGCGCTTTCTGAAACGCGCCTGGATGGGGACAATTCAAAACAACAAGGCGTTCAGTCAGGTGCGGATAGTTGGCGGCAAACGACCAGGCCACACCGCCACCCCAATCATGGCCGACAATGACGGCCCGTTCTTCATGAAAGGCGCGAATGAGACCCTGCACATCCCCGGTCAGCCGGTCAATATGATAATGGGCGACACCGCTCGGCTTATCACTCTCGTTGTAACCGCGCATGTCTGGCGCCACGACCGTGAAATGTTTCGCCAGAGCCGGGATTTGATACCGCCACGAATACCAGAACTCGGGAAACCCATGCAGCAAAATAAGCAGTGGACCTGCGCCTTGCGTAACGTAATGTAAACGGACGCCGTTCACATAGGCCGAGCCGTGTTTCAGAGCATCGCGAGCCATAGACCACGGTTTCCTAAGCGGGGACGTCCCTGCCGGCCTTGCGCGCCCGGTCCAATACGATTTTTTCAATGTCGGCAATCGGTCCATCAATCATCCGCCCTTGGAAGGAGACGGCCCCTTGACCCGCGGCCACAGCTTGTTCAAAAGCGGCAACCAGGGCGCGCGCGTACTCGACTTCTTCTGCGGTCGGTGTGTACACGGCGTTCACGGGCTCAACCTGGCCGGGATGAATACACGCCTTGCCTTCGTAACCGAGAGCCTTGCCCTGCTGTGTTTCTGTGCGTAAACCGTCGAGATCTTTTATGTCGAGATAGACGTTATCAATCGGTGTCACGCCCGCAGCCCTGGCTGCCATGACCACCTGACAACGCGCTTGTAAAACAACACCGTCGGTTGAGGGTGCGGCTTTAATCCCCATGGACAAGGAGAAGTCGCCATGCCCAAAGGCGATGCCGGCAATCCGGGACGTTGCCGAGGCAATGGAAAACGCATTGCCGATTGCCTCGGGCTGTTCAAACAAGGGAATCAGGACAACGTCTCCGGGCTGGCGTCCGGCGCGTTGCTCGGCCAGGGAAACGAGTTGATCCACGAACCGAATGTTCTCGGCGCTGTTGGTCTTGGGTACGACCAGGCCGTCGGCGCCAGCCTCAACCATGACTAACACGTCATCCAGGAAATATGGGGTATCAAGCCCGTTAATACGCACGGTCCGCTCAAAGCGCTCAAAGTCGGCGTCTTGCAGGACCTCCCGCAGCGTCTCACGCGCTGCGGCCTTGCGCTCAGGAGCCACCGCATCCTCCAGATCAAAGATCAGCGTATCCGCCGCCGACTCTTTGGCCTTGACAAAGAAGCGCTCGCTACTTGCCGGTACAAATAATGCACTCCGGCGCAGTCGTGACATCAGACCACCCCCTTTTCTTTTAATTCCACCAATTGCTGCGACGACAGACCGAGCCGCTGCCCATAGATTTCTTCGTTGTGGTGTCCCATATGGGTGGGCGCCGACCAGCGTATCGTACCAGGCGTCCGAGAAAATTTCGGGACGACATTCTGCATTCTGATGGGTCCCAACTCCGGGTCAGCAACGGTGGTGACCGTCTCACGCGCCTGAAAATGGGGATCGGAGAGAATTCCGGTAATGTCGTACACTGGTGCGCAGGCACACTCGAATTCGTCAAATCGTTTCAGGACTTCTTCGGCAGTGCGCGCGCCAATCCAGCCGCCAACAATGGCATCGACTTCGTCAATATGCGCAATCCGGGCGCGGTTGTCGGCGAAGCGTGGATCATCGTTCAGTTCGGGCCGACCAATGGCAGTAAAAACTCGTTTGGCCAAGGCCGGCGCATTGGCCGAAAGTGCGAGCCAGTGACCGTCCTTGGTTTGATAGGTATTGCGGGGAGCGCCAATGGACGGCACACGATTCCCGGTTCGATGCTGAATGACGCCAAGCTGGTCATAGGCAAGCGCTTGATCGCCGGTTGTCGTGAACAATGGCTCCAAGACGCTCAGGTCAAGCATCTGGCCTTTGCCGCTCTTATGGTCCCGTTCGTAGAGAGCAAACATAACCGCCCAGGTACCAAACTGGCCAGCCATGGAATCTGCCAAACCATAACCGGGCAGGGTCGGCGGTCCGTCCGGTTGGCCGGTAATGTGGGCAAAGCCGCTCATGGCCTCGGCCAGGGTGCCAAATCCTGGTTTGTCTTTATAGGGCCCGGTCTGACCAAACCCGGATACCCGGACAACGATCAGGCGGGGATTAATCGCGTGCAGGGTCTCCCAGTCGAGGCCCCATTTTTCCAGGGTTCCCGGCCGGAAATTTTCTGTCAGGACATCGGCGTCAGCGATCAACTGCTTGAGAATCTCCTGGCCTTCTGGAGCGCTCAGGTTGAGCGTAATACATTTTTTATTGCGATTGGTAATTTTCCACCACAAGGGGACGCCATCCTTGGTTGCCCCGAGAGAACGCAGGCTATCCCCCATTCTCGGATGTTCGACCTTAATCACCTCCGCCCCAAAATCGCCCATATTCTGGGAAATCGTTGGTGCTGCGAACAAGACGGCAATGTCAACGACCTTGAGACCTTCGAGTGGCAGGCTGGGCATGAATCTGTTTCTCCCTCATTCAGGCTTGCCTGCGGTTGTAGCGCGTTTCATACCTCCGCGCAAAGCGCGACACTCTCAAGAGAAGGGAGAAAGACATCGCCATTTTCTCCCATACTTCTGCCCGTTCCGCCTTGGCCTGCCAAACGAATGCGCGCGCCTTCGGTGACGCCAGAACGACCCCCAGCGCCAGGCCAGGAGCGCGCTACCCTCCCTCCCCGACCATCCATTCCCCGCCTGGCTTCACCTCATAGAGTTCCAACAGGACGCCGTCCGGCGCTTCACACATGGCGTAGCGAAAAGGCGTGTCTTCAACAATGCCTTTCCGAAAGACGACTCCGTTTGCCTGCATATGGGCAATCAATCCCGCAAGATCATCAGTCCGAATACCCAGATGATGGACCAAACCCCGATCTGCGCTCCGAGGTTTTTGCGCGTAGATGTGCAGCGCCTGCCCTCCAATATCAAGGCGGATATTCCGCTGTCCTACAAGCATGGCATCGTACACGAGCCGCGCCCCAAACATGGTCTGATAGAAGCGTAGCGTCTTCTCTATGTCAGAGGAAAAGATGTGAACGTGGTCAAGACAGATCATGGCTGATTCACTCGCTCCCAGCCGGTCAGGGCTCTTTTTGCAGCACAGAAACCAGCGGATTCTCCAGCAGGACCTGAAGATATTGAGCAAGATACTGCTCCAGCACACCGGCTGAACCGCGGCTAATCAGGCATCCCCCTGGAGCAAGGACACGCACAATCTCCTGCATGGACCGCTTAAACGTATCTCCGCTCATGGGAATCTCACGGTTGAACATATTGGCGGTGTAGATGAGATGAATGGAAGAGGTGTTCAGTGCGCTCAGGTCACTCACCGTCCCGTGATGCAGGCGAATGCGTGCCGTGAGCCGCGGTTCATTCACGCGGAGCGTCTCACATGCCCTGGCTGCCTCAACGATATGTTCGCCGATCCATTCGTAGGCGTGGACACAGTTCAGTTCACACGCCTTGAGCAGCTCATAGGGTTCTTGCGCATTGCTGCCAAAGCCCAGGCTGAGGCCGATTGCCGGACGGTGACTGCGGACGACGTCCAAGACATGCACCTGGGCCATTGCCTGAACCAATCCAATGGCTTGCTGCAAGGCAGGAGCAATATGACGCCCGATACAGTCGCGCAGTCCAGGGTGTTCGAGAATAGTCGAGTAGGCCGGGTCATGCAGCCAGGGGACGGCGTTGTCAGGGTAGACGGGTCCTTCGATGAAGTCGGACCAGGATTCAGGAGTATCGAAGTCACCCATATCTTCCGATACTCGCATTCATTTCTCGGCCCTTGCAATAGCCCGGGAATTCGTCCATTTCCTGGGGTACGCGGACACGGAGGAGGTTACGTGAGCGTACTCGATAAATTACGGCTGGACGGGAAAATTGCCCTGGTAACCGGGGCGGGGCGTGGTTTGGGCCGGGCAATTGCCCTCGATCTTGCGGAAGCTGGAGCTGACGTTGTTGTCGCTTCACGAACGCAGAACCAGATTGATGAAACTGCCGCTCTCATTCGAGCCCAAGGCCGCCGCAGCCTGGCGGTCCACGTTGATATTACGGATTCCCATTCGGTCAACGCCCTGATCGAAGCCGGACGAGTCACATTCGGTCAGATTGACATCCTGGTCAACAACGCCGGCGGAGCGACGAAAGGCATGTTTCGCCCGCTCGATACCATTCCCGATACGCATTGGCATGTGGGCGTGGATACCAATCTCTCGGGCGCGGTGTACTGTTGCCGGGCGACCCTGCCCTTCATGGTCGAGCAGGGCGGTGGGAAGATCATCAATATCACTTCCGGTTTCGGTGTCCGGGCAGCAAAGAATAATTATATGTATACCGCGGCCAAGGCCGGATTAATCAATTTTACCCGCGCTCTGGCAATGAATTACGCCGAGCAGAACATCCAGGCCAATCTGATTCTGCCCGGCATCTTTCCACACGATGATCCCGAACTGCTCGAATTTTGGCGCGGTGGGAAGTTCATACCGGTTGGGCGGGTCGGCCAGGATGCCGAGCTGGGACCGGCTTGTGTCTTCCTGGCCTCGGACATGTCCAATTATATGAACGGTCAAATGCTCGCGCTGGAGGGCGGCGGCCTGGCAGGAGGGCAGGCTCCGTGCGGATTTGCTCCGGTCATTCCGCTCGAAGAGGAAAGCCTATGAGCCTGGCCGCGTTTTCTTTAGCGGACAAAAACGCCTTGGTGCTCGGCGCCAGCTCGGCGATTGGCGGGGCGGCGGCATGTGCGCTGGCCGAGGCCGGCGCGGATGTCGCCGTAGGCTCAACGCTTGCCACAGCGCGCGAACGGGAGGCTGTCTTCTCCTGCCGAGATGCAATTCAATCCCAGGGCAGAAAGAGCCTGGCTCAGACGATAGACGCAGCCAACGAAGCTGACGTGCGGACACTAGTGCATCAGACGGTCTCAGCACTTGGCGCTCTCGATATTCTCGTCAATGCTCACGACCTGCCGTTTGCCAAGCCGCTGCGTGACATTTCGTCCAAGGAATGGCGGCGGGTGCTGGAGGTCAATTTGACAGGCGTGTATTTTGCCTGCCGGGCAGCAGTCGAGCCCATGCTGGCTCAACACAACGGACGGATTATCAATATTGTCTCATTGCTCGGCGAGCGGGGTATGATCAATGGCAGCGCGTATTGCGCGGCGCAAGGCGGGGTCCTTAATCTGACCCGCGCCCTGGCCCTTGAATGGGCTCGAAGCGGAATCACGGTCAATGCCGTTGGAGCGGGCTGGACCGAGGGCATGGGCCTGCTCAAAAATACCGCGGTACAGGAACAGTTGCGGCGCTATTTGCCGCACAAACGCCTAGCGCAGCCATCTGAAGTCGGCGAGGCCACAGTGTATCTGGCCTCAGACATGTCGGGCTTTATCACCGGCCAGACCGTCTGGATTGAAGGGGGAGCGCTCAGTCATTTGTAGGTCTGTGGAGCGGGGTCACGCTCCGCCCCCCTCCTCTACGGGAGCAGATTACGGAATATTTGGATACGGAGCTGGTGACGACCGCGTTTGATCCGCGTAAAGTCCTCATAGGCGAGAATGGTCCGGCTATAGCGCAGACTGCACAAACTGGGCAAGGCCATCTTGCCAGGGGGGGAGTTGGATAGCCGGCTCTTGGAGCGTTGTCAGTACCGCATAAGGGGGGCATTTTGCCAGGCGAGGCATCTCTGTACTCAGAATGGGTTTCACCTGAGAACGAACGCCAAGGAGAGCATATAAGGTCTGGATGAGGTCAAAGCGGCTCGCGCCACCCCGACCGGCCAGATGGTAGGTCCCAAAGGCTTCTGTTGTCACAAGCCGGGCCAGGGCGGTTGCTAAATGCGGCGCATAGGTCGGAGACCCAAATTGATCGTTCACCACCCGGACTTCGGGCTGCTGAGAGAGGGCCCGCATGGTTTGTACAAAATTCTTTCCGTGCGTGTGGTACACCCAACAGGTGCGAACAATATAATGCTTTGGATTCAAGGCCCGCACCGCCTCCTCTCCGGCGAGCTTGCTGTGTCCATACACCGACTGGGGGTAAGGCGTATCAAATTCATGATACGGCCTGCGGCTCAGTCCGTCGAAAACATAATTCGTGGACAGGTGCAGGAGCGGAATCCCACGGGCCGCGGTCACAAGGGCAAGGTTGCGCGGGCCAAGGGCGTTTCCTCGATACGCGGCCTCAGGGTCTTGCTCCGCCTGGTCCACAGCATTATACGCGGCGGCGTTGAGCACCAGGTCGGGAGCATACGAGGCGGCCGCGGCGCGAACCGCGTCAAGGTGAGTGATATCGAGCTGCCGTCGGTCGCAGGCAACAACCGTGTGGTTGCTGAAGATTCCTTGAACGGCATGGCCTAGCTGACCGCCCGCGCCAGTGAGAAGGATATGCAGGCTGTTCTCTTTGCGCTTACTCACGCGTTGGACGCACATCCGCTCCACTTGCCTAGCCCTCGAAGACACGCTCGATACAGAGAGAAGGAATGCCCAGAGTGAAGCCTAGTCTTTGAATTCCGGCAGGATTTTAGTCCCAAAGATTTCGAGCTGACGCTTGGTCTCTTCCCACGGCATCATGCCTTGATCAAAGAACCAGCCAAACCACTCAATATTGGAATTCTTCTGGAGCGCTTCCAGTTCACGTTTGACATCATCCACAGTCCCGACCAGAGAGTACTTCGCCTCGACCATACGCTCGAACTTCCAGGGAACGGGTGTTGTCTCGCCAGGGTAGCGGTAGGCTTCAAAGAAGCCGAACCCGGCGAAGTATTGGATGAATCCGGCTCCCTGCGTTTCCGCCCCCAGAGAATAGCCTTCGGTATACGTATTCCCGATATGCACCGACCGAAAAGCGCCGACGCTCTGTCCGAGTTCGAGAGTCCGGCCATGTCTGGCCGCTTCATCACGATAGGCTTCACACAGCTCCCGGAACGAGGGTGGATGCGAAATCAGAATCCACGGCACAATCCCCTCAGAGGCGCACCAGCGGATCGTTTTCTCGCTGACTGAGAAGGGTTGCCAGATCGGCGGGTGCGGATCGGTGTAGGGTTTGGGGACGACACAGATCCGTTGCACAGCCCCATTTTCATCCACCTCTCCCTCAGCCCCGTATTTCGAGGTCCAGTTTTTGGCGACCGGCCAGCGCTGAATGCCGTGTTCATAGGGCGCCGGGACTTCGTAATATTTGGTCTTGAGCCGAATGGACTCTTCGGTCCAGGCGGTCTTCATAATTTTGAAGACCTCTTCAAAGACCGCCCGGTTATGCGCATCCACTTCAGAGCCATCCATAGGCGCGCCAGTCACATGGTAGTGCTGCCCAAGCACATTGGTCCAACGATCCTGATAGCCCCGGGCAAAGCCGGCAATAAAGCGACCTTTGGTCAAATGATCGAGAACGGCGATCTCTTCCGCGACCCGGAGCGGGTCCCAGGTGGGTAAGACCAGTCCAAGTGAGGCAAACTTGATACGCTCGGTCCGCGCCGCAAGGTCGGTATACAGCATCAGCGGCGCAATAGACGCCTCATAGCCCTCGGAGTGAAAGTGGTGCTCAGTCGTTGACATGGCATCGAAGCCGAGCGCTTCGGCCAGCTGAGCAATCTCACGCAACTCCGTGAGCATTTCCTGATATTTGTCGTTGTTGCGACCGATAGGGCGGAGTCTTTCGCGCTCCTCGAACGTCGCCGGGATGGTCGGTAGAACAAAAAGATTAAACTTCATGGGACTTTCTCCTGACCTGGAGCGGATTGCCAGCGCAGCCCCGCTCCAGTGTAATTTTTCAGCCTTAACTCGTTTGAAGAATTTTGGCGAGCACTGGCATCAGATATTTCTTGAACGTGACGGGATTCTCACACATGGGGAAATGGCCGATTTCCTCCATAATAATGCACTCGGAGTTCTTGACCTTTTTGGCCGTTTTTTCCGTCATCTCCGGCGTACAGGCAAAATCATACACGCCCGTCATGAAGTATATGGGAATATCGCCCGGCAGGTTTTCCGCCATTGCACGGAAATCGTGATCAACGCTGTAGAAATACAAGTCGCCCTTGAAGATGCCCGGGCCACTCTGTGCATAATACCACCAGGTTTCTCGGCGATACTCTTCCGGGCTCTGCGGTGCCATCAGCCCATACACTGAGGTGGCGCACGCTTCGCCGCCATGCACATGGGGATTCCAGAGCCAGTCCAGCCACCAGCCGGGCGAGTAGTCGCAGGCCTCAATCGCAATCAGGGCGCGCAGGTCAGACGAGCAGTTGCGGGCCAGGTGCAGACAGATATTCCCGCCCATCGAGCTGCCCATGATAACCGGATTGTCGAGTTCGAGCTCTTTGCAAAAAGCCATCAGAAACTCCGAGTAAAACTGGGCGGTCAGTTTATACTCTTCTTTCCACCAGCCGGCAGGCGGAATGGATTTTCCATGTCGAGGCAGGTCGAGCGCAATCACCCGAAAGTCGCTGTTGATATCGGTATCACACAACTGGTGACGCCACTCGCGCGTATCCGTGCCCGCCGTGTGGAGACACACCAGGGGGATGCCTTGTCCGGCTTCCTCATAAAACACCCGATAGTCTTCTCCCTCGTACGGGACACGCACATAACGACCAGTAATGGGTTCAATATTCGCCATGACTCTTGCTCCTATTCTTGTACATTCCGCATCAAATCGAGCGTCCAGGTAAAGGCCCGCAGGTTCTGCCACATGACTTTGACATCGCCCTCTATTTGCAGGCGGCCGTGGAGCGGATGGGCCATTGCCCAGATGTCATTATACATAGGTGGGGGGATGGGCTGAACGAATTTTGCCCAGGTTTCCGCGGGGCCACGGAGGGCAAACACGTAGGTCGATTCGGGTCCTATATCGGACGAGATTTTCGGTATCGTCCCGCCCACAAACGACACAACGTAGGCGGTCTCACCGAAAGCGAGCAGGACATCCGTGGTCAAATGCCGGCCAATGATCTTTGTCACACGGTCTTGATTGACCAGGGCTTGCCAGCGCTCCATCCAGCCTGTATCGAACGCAGCCATATATTTCCTCCTGTGTTGATTTCTCTCGGATTCTTTAGCCCGGCACCCGAAGGCTGAGCCGGAGCAGGACGGCTTCTTATCAAGCGACCTGTCAGACGTAAAGGGCCGAGAACAGCCTCTACCTTGGTGGCCGTCCTCCTTGCTGTAACAGACGCTCACTGATGAAGATGAGCGCTTCCGCGGAGGCGTGCCGGACCGTTTCTTCTTCCTCGGCAAGCATGTCCAGAAGTGGGGGGACGCTTTCAGCCCCCCCAATCCGCCCGATTGTCCATAAGCCCTGCGCCTTGGCATACAGGTCTCGCTCTCGTCCCACCGCCTCAATGACCTCAGACGCGACACTCGCATCCTGATTCTGACCAATGACCTGGTACACGTTGGAGCGCGTCAACGGGTCCCGGGACTGCAAGGCTTTCACAATCAGCGGCTTTGCCGTTTCATAGTCCATACGGGTAAAGGAAACGGCCGCAGCCAGACGAATGCGAAAATCAACATGCTCCAAGGCTTGCTCGACAAGGGGGAGGCCACTCGCATCTTTGAAATGGGTGAGGGAAGCCGCGGCGGTGGTGCGGACCATTTCAGACGAATCGGATTGAAGAGCGGTTCGTAGCAGCCCGACGATACTCGGGTCATCGAGCGATCCGAGCAAGCCGGCTGCGGCATCCCGGATTTGCTCACGCGCATCGCTCAATTTCGCGGTGAGGTAGGCGAGTCCGGCGGCATCACCGGTCGCCGCCAGCGACCAGGCCAGCGTAACAGCAACGATGGGGTCTTTTTCTGCTTTGAGGAGAGTGTGTAACACCGGAGACGCTACTACAGAGCGGAGTTCGCCCAGGCCCCCCGCCCCTTGGGTGCGCAGGCGCGTATCCGAGCTGCTAACCGCATCAAGATAGAGTAAGTGCGCGGTTCGGTCCCGTGTCCGCCGCAGTCCCGACAACGCCAGGCGCTTCCCTTCTGAGTCTGTGTGATAGAGCCGACGCAACAGCCCGACCGCGTCAGGCGTCGCCATATCACCCAGGGCATCGGCCGCGGTCCGGCGGAGCATGGGCCGGTCAGACTGTAGGGCCTCATCAAGAACGACTATTCCAGCGGAATCACCCCGTCGTCCAAGGATGCCGGCAACCACATTCCGCTCATGCGGGTCGCCTAACCGCAGCCCCAGGCGCAAGACCTCAAGCGCGAGTTGCTGGAGCGCGACAAGCCCGCGCTTTGCAACCGGGTCGTGGGTCGCCTTATATGTGGCAACCGCCCCAAGCAAATCGCCCTGCCTGGCCTGGTCCACTGCGGACTCTTCCTCAGTCGCCGTGGCAAAGGGGGGGGCGCTGACGAGCGGCAGCAAGAGAATGAGAAGACTGCAGGCATGACAGCGTTTCTTCATGTTTACCCCTTTCGTCCGGCACCCAAGGCGCGCCCTTCCCTCTCTCTCAAAGAGCAGCGGAGCGACTATGCGAGATGGCCTACCTGTCGCAGTACCGCGGCGTGGTCCCAGTAAATGCGTTCCGCGGACATCTTCCCATCCCGAAATTCAATGATAATGACGAGTTCCGCAGTGATGGTCTTGCCGGTCGGAGGAATCCCGGGCAGGAACCAGTCCATCTGTTTTGAATGGACCATGCGGATTGTGGCTTCCTCGACAATACAGTCGTCAGTCACCACCCGGTTTGTCATGGCGTGTTCCCATTCATCGGGAATCGAAGGGATGAACATATCCCGATAATAGGCGCGCAGCGCAGTCTTGCCCTTTCCTCCAGAGCGCGTCGGCATATGTATGACCGACGCGTCTTCCACCATAGTCGAAAGGGACAGCTCTTCGTCTTTTTCGACAAACTCGCCTGTCACGTGCTCTTCCCAGAGTTTGACCATATCTTCCGCAGCCATCTCGGCGTCTCCCTTTTTCCGGCTCTCCACACGTCATCTCACTGACGGGATAACGTCCTTGGCAAATCGTTCCAGCGTCGTACGCGCCGCAGCTTCATTCTGGGTGGTCACAAAAATGGCAATATCGGTCAGGCCAGCGGCTTTGAGCTCACCCGCCTTGTCAATGCAGTCTTGAGGTGTCCCTGCAATGGTACATTTCCGGGCCACGACATCAGGAACAAGTTCACGATGTTTGGCAGTTAAGTCAAGATGTTCAGAGAAGCGGTAGCTTTCGGTCACCGCTTGCACCACCTCGGCATGCTCAAGGCCAAGCGTGTCCGGCAGCCAGAGTTTGTTGGCGATATTCCGCGCCGCAGTCGGACGAACTTGATCGAGGGCCGCGCTCCGATCATCGTCGATGGCCGCGTCAATCGCGGCAATAAAGCGGAGTTGGGCAGGGTCCCTGCCCGCTTTTCGCGCGCCTTCACGCGCCGCCTCGACCGCAACCCGCGCGCCCTCGCCGTTTCCGCCCATATGACCGTCCACAATAACGCCGTCTGCTATTTCACCGACCAGCGCCGCGGCCCGCGGACTCATGACCGCCACCTCAATGGGCACTTTCCCCCACTCTTCGGCCCCAGCCAGCCTAAGCCGCAACTCCTGTCCCCAGGTTTTCTTGTCTCCAGGGGTGGACACAGCCGGGGCTTCCACCTCTTGTCCTGAAAACAAGCTGCGAATGAAAACAACATCCCGACGCAGTTGATCTCGCTTAGCCGGAGATAAGCCCGCGGTTCTCACGGCCGAGTCGCCTGCGCCGATACCGAGCACGGCCCGCCCCTGGCTGAGCATATTGAGCGAGACCATTGCATTGGCCGTCACAGTTGGATGGCGGGTGACCAGATTCGTCACGCCAGGACCGAGTTTCACCCGTCGCGTGGCTTGGGCGCAGCAGGCCAGACAGACGTAGACATCGTTCCACAGCATCTGCGAGTCACCGACATACACCGTCTCAAAGCCACAGGCTTCAGCGCATTGGGCGAGGCGGACAACCGGCTCTATCGTTTGGCCCGAGTAGGGCCAGATCATCACACTGAATCGCATTGCTGCCCTCTCTGATAGGTCTCGTTCAGCAGTTCGCTGACCTGTTCCTTCCACCTCTCTTCAAACATCATCCTGAAGGTAGTCGGCGGCTCGCTGATTTTCATTTGTCCCCTCTCCAAGGCGGCTGAATATGCCTCTTCAAGAGTCTCAAGCAGCTTTTTCTTATAGCCTGTGTCGTCGCTTCCTTTCAGGTGAATGCCTTTCGTTTCCAGGATCAGCAGCTTTCCATCGTCTTTACGGCAGGCCACAAAGTCTGGATACACCCGCTGGCGCCGCCAACCCTGGAGGTAATAATCCTGCCGCGCGGCGACTCTGTGCCACCAGTATATCGCATTGCTCTTTTCCAGATACAGCGCAAAGTCCTTTTCCAGAGTGTTGAAGCCGCTTTCAAAAAGGGGCTCGAACAGGCTGCGCTGTATTGGGCTGGCGTGCTCACCCTGAAGAGTTCTCTCCTCCTTGGCGGCAAACACCTCAAACGACCGGCCCAGCTCATAATTCAGCCGCTCATCGGTCTCAAGCTGAAACCGGACTTCATCGTTCGCTACCTTATGACGGAAAACCGCTTCGGCTTTTGCGTCAATGTCCTCTTTCACCCTGCGTCTCAATACTTCCGAGAGATACACCCGGTTGCTCAGCAGTTTCGAGCCATTGTCGCCTCTTCCCGCGTGCTTGTGCAGAAAGCTCTCCGCTATACGCGCCGCCTGCCACGGATTAGGCACCATGTCCGTGAGCCGCCGGACAAAGTAGTCAAGGCTCAACTGTTCGCCGGTCTCAAATGCCTCGTCAGAAACGCTTCCCCCACCCTGAACGTCAACCGTGGCGACGACCTCCCGCATGGTATCTGCGTCATCCAGGTTCACCGCCCCGCCGGCGTCTATCGCATCCCAGTTTACGGCGCTCAATATGTCCCGGTCATAATCAATCGGCCGCCAGCCTTTGCCCTTTTTGTGCAGAACCCGAGGGAGGAAAATTTTGAGCTTGTTATAAGTGCCGCGCCGCTGGACAGTTATCGGCTTTGGCGCGTCTCCTGTGCCGTGTCCGCGAACGGCATCACTCAATCCAGTCAGCCCCTCGTTTTCCAGTCCGGCTTTCACTCCCTCAACCGCCTTGCCTACGTCCTTGTTGTAACAGTAGATATAGCACTGATTCAGGGCCTTACTCGTCTCAATTATCCGGGCGTGTGGCTGGCGCATGATCCGCCCCGCCATTTGCGTCATGGCGGTCGTTGCCGTTGTGTTATCCAGCAGGGCCAGAACATACGCAAACGAACAATCCCAGCCCTCTTTGAGCGCGTCTTTTGTCAGAATCCAACGAACCGGGCATTGTTCGCTCAATAAATCTTCGTGCGCCAGTTCCTTGTTTTCGGACGACTGCACCCGTATCTGCGCCTCCGGTACGGAAAGATTTCGTATCAGGTATGCGCGAACATCCTCGGAATGAATGTTTCCCTGGCCCCGCTGCTCCCTGCCCGTCCGTTGCACCCGTACCAGGGCGATGGGACGGACATAGCGGTTTTCTCTCGATTGGAGTTGCCGCGCTTCCTGCTCCAATTGCTGTAATTTTTTCTGCGTTTCGGCCAGCGTATGCTTCCAGTCGGAGTTACTGAAGCTGTGTATCTCTATGGGCAGCTTTATCATCTCCTCAGCTTGAAGCTCGGCCCCCGAGATATTGACCAGGATGTTGCTGATACCAATTTTCGGCGTGGCGGACAGTTCCAGAACAAAGCGGGGATTGAGTCGATTGACGGACTTGACGAACTCTCGGTTGTTTTTGTCATTCGGTCCATAGGCTTTATGCGCTTCGTCCAGAATCACGGTCGGACGGATGAGTTTCAGGACGTTAATCAGGCTTTGTTTGACCCAAGCGCCGCTGCTGTTCTTCTCCAGGTCGGGCAGTTGTTCTGAAAGCTCGCGGTTCGCGGTCATGTCGTCCTGTTCGGGAAAGAATGAGGTATACCCGCCACTGTCCCGAAATATCTTGAGAAAGTCCTTGCCCTTTTGCCGGTTGGCGGACGGCAGCATCAGCATCATGACACACAGCCGGCTTTCGACGTCTTGTCGGGTAAAGCGGCCGTCCTTCTGCAACAGCTTGACTTTGCCGCCGGAAAGCCGCTCAAGCATCTGCCGGTACGGATGTTCGCGGGTTTTGAACGCCTTGAGCGTCTGCTCATAGATCGCCCGTGTCGGCACGATCCACAACACAAAGCCCGTGTCCTGCTTGATACGCTCAAGCGCGGCCACGCCCAGCAGCGTCTTGCCGCCCCCGGTCGGGACTTTCAGGCAGACATGCGGCACGGGCGCGCCGGACGTTGCCGTGCGGGAGATGTAGTCTGGGACTTCGGAGTTTCCGTCTTGATTCTGAACCGCGGGAAGAACGCTTTGCTCTTTCAGGCTCTTCCAGGCAGACTGGGGATAATTCTTCAATTCCTCGGGAACATCAACGCCGCTCTCTTCAAGCGCCTTTGTGGCCTTCTCGCCTTTCAGCCGGGCTTCCTTGAGTGCGTCAAGCCAGCGGTCCAACTGGTCAAGGGCGTTTTGCTGGTAGGTTTTGAGTTGCATGAACTGTGAATGGTTGCGATGCGCCTCTGAGTGTGAATTTACAAAATAAATGCGAATTTGACCCGAAAATCCCTAGATATTTCAGGGGCTTAGAAAATAGCCTATTGGGGGTTATTTTGGGGCTTTGGGGGATTTATGAGGCGGGCTAATACTTTTGCGCGGTTTTCGCTCTTCTTTCGCCGTATTTGGGCGGGTCTGAGCGGGTTATTTTGTTGACGGTCCTACCCCCCCCCCCTCTGCGGGCGAAAGTGAGCAAAAACAGGCACTTAGCTTTTTATATGACACTTTTATGACACATAAGGTCCAGTAGGGGCGGTTGTGTGGGTTGGGCGTCATGTTTGCCTTGTACCGCATCTTGCTGGGAATGCAAAGAGGCGGCTCGGTTGAAATACAAGACCTCTTGCCGCTTCTTGGCCTGTGGATTTTTGCCGGATACTTCCATGCCGGTGGCCCGCTTCCAGTGGACGCACTCCCACCCGGCCGCATCCAGGGCCGGGTATTCACCGGCATAGCCGGCGACGCAGATTTGATTCCTATTTTAACCATTAGTTAAGCTAATGATTTTTCAATTTCTCAAAAATTCTCATTCTTTTTGCAAATTCACAGGTTTTGAGTTGCATGAACTGTGAATGGTTGCGATGCGTTCCGGGAATATCGGCTTACAAAGCGTAATCCGAGTTGTGGCCTTGGCGGCTACGCCGCGTCTATCTCGATACACTCACTTTCGGAAGCGGGAAGAGGAACAGGCTCCCCGTGCTCACGCAGCCCTTCCAGGTGAAAGGCAATGGCGTCTTTGATGAGTGCGGTCACTTCCTGACGGGTCTCTGCCACCGCAATACACCCCGGAAGGTCAGGGACATGAGCACCCCAGCTTGACTCGCCTTTTTCAATAATCACGAGATACTGCATCATCTTACTCCTTCAACCCCGCCTGTTTCAGGATGCTGTTTAATGTACCAGGCGGAATGTCTACACCGAGCTTGCCCGCAACAGTGACGGTGCCGGGTTTGCTCGGATGGTGGAACTGACGATGGCTACCTCTCGTTCGCACGAGATACCAGCCGTCTTTTTCAATGATCTTCACGAGCTCCTGCACTTTCATAGGTGGTCACAGGCACAGGGATGCTATCCGCTGGGCGAGGGCGTTTTGCTGGTAGGTTTTGAGAATCATTTTAGATAATCCGCACAGAACTTTTGTACAAATAGCAACATTTGCTGCACTTGAGCAGAGTCATATTTATCAAAGTGTCCGTGCGCCGCATCATTCCGAAGATTTGCCCAAGATGTAATTTGCTTCTGAACCAGAGCGTTGTACACGCCCTTCTTGGTAAGCGAGATGTTCAGCGGGTCGAGGGTAAGCGGCTTTCCCTTAGAGTTCAGGATGTCTACCCCATTTGTATCGGCGACCTTTCGCAAAGAATCTTCGAGAACGGCTCCAAGCAATACCGCCGCAGCGTCTTTGTAATTTTCCCTATGAAGGTGTTCTGCCATGTCAAGGAAATCTGCAAAAATCTCTGCCTGAATTAAACTGCGAAAGTTAGCAAGCATGCCGGACTTGATGTCGTGCTCTACCGCCTTGAAAATGCCAACTAGATCAGCAACGTGACGATAGTTTCTCTGAAATATTCTGTTGAAGTGCGGTATCTGCATAGCGGCTTCAAACATCTGAAAATAATGGCTGTCAGAACCGTATAACCGCGTAATCAACTGCCCTCCACGTGCAGTCATGGACATAAGTTCCTGGGCGCGGTCGTGGCCCAATGCTCTCTGAGCAATAGAGGCATCCGCTACCAGCTTCTCACCCGTGACGATGAGGCTTTCAATTTCCTGTGTTATCCGTTTATCCATCCCACCTTCCTTCACTAGCCTGTCCCGGACATCTCATACGGCAACCCACAAAACACAATCCCCATCTGCGTCAACTCCTTCTGCCCCATAAATTTATGCGTAGCGAACACGACCGCGGTTTTCTGCTTGCTCTTGGCCTGCTTGGCGATGCGTTCGGCGCGGTCGCCGTTCAGGGCAGAATCCGCGCTGCGCAGGAAGGCGAGGTCCGACTCGTAGATCAGATAGAATAGCCGGTCGTCCGTCTCGTGGAAAAGGCCGTCCTTGGCCTTGCGGATGGTGTCCGGCGCGTGGCCGGTTGCGGTGTAAACAAGGTGGCGAGCCAGGGTCTCGTAGTCCGGCAGGTTTTCGCCGGTGAGCATTCTTTCAGGGCTAATTTCGTCGCCTAACGTGCAATAGGTGAAGCTGCCGCCCAGCCCGTTTTTCAGGTTGTCGTCCTTCGCCGTTGGAACGCCGTTGATGACGCGGCGCACGCGCTCGGCGGTGATAGTGTCGGCGTAGTCTTCACATTCGACGAGGATGAACTTGCGGTTGCCGCTGTCTTCTTTATTCAGCGCTAAAACTGCTTGCGCGGTCGTGCCGGAGCCGGCGAAGGAGTCCAAAACAATCCCATCGTTCGGACAGCCTTGAGTCAAGATTTCACGAATAAGCCCACACGGCTTCGGAAACTCGACAACCCGCGTCGTAAAAATTTCGTCAATTTCTTTTGTCCCGCTTCTTGTAAAGACCCCTTCGCCAATAACCGAGGAAAACCCGGTGTACTTTTCTTTCAATTCGTTGAGAAAAACTTTGACTCGCGGCCTTCCTTCTTCCAGAGACGGCCACAATATCCGGTTATACGCAATGAGTTCTGACATCCGTTTTCGATCGTACCTCCAACCCCTAGCAGGGCATCCATAATTGGTCCCCGTTTCTGGGTCGATAAGGTCAAAATGTAGATTCGGGCGAGCCTCCTTTGTCGCGAGCCCCACCATATTGCCGCTGGTCCAATCTCCTCTTGGGTCGTTGTCAGGATTTGAATACAAACCTCTTTTTCTTTCTTCACCTCGTATAGTAGTCCCGTAGCAAAGGACATATTCGTGGTCGATTGAAGCGCCGGTTACGTTACGATTATCTTTATTTTGCCTACTCTTCCAAATGAATTGTCCAATGAAATGCACGCCCCCAAACACCTCATCCATCATCATCCGCAGGTGGTGCTGCTCGTTATCGTCAATCGAAACGAAAATCGCCCCGTTCTCGGCCAGCAGCTCACGCAACAGGTGCAGCCGCGGCCACATCATGCACATCCACTTGTCGTGGCGCTCCAGGTCCTCGCCGTCTACCGGGCTTTTGTCTTTGAGCCATTCCTGCATCATCGGGCTGTTTACGTTGTCGTTGTACGCCCAGTTTTCGTTGCCGGTGTTGTAGGGCGGGTCGATGTAGATGCAGTTCACCCGTCCGGCGTAGCGCGGCAACAGCGCTTTGAGGGCGTGCAGGTTATCGCCGTGAATAATCAGGTTATCGTCAAGGGAGGGCTTTTGGTCTTTGGCCGGAAACGACTTTTCGGCATCCGGCTCCAGCGTGCGTGAAGGGACAGTCAGGTGATGGGCATAGACAATCTGTTTGCCTTTGAAGTCGAGGGTCGGCATGGGAGTCTATACTTCTTTCCATCTGAATCGCGTAGGGGAATGATTCAGGCTCAATGCTTGCCTTTAGTTTCGTGCCGTGCGCTCAATCAGCGTCCGTAATGCTTCGCCCTGTTGTTGCAACGCTTCGCCCTGTTGTTGCAAGGCGGCCATTGTTTCTTGATGCCGGTCTTTCGCTTCCTCATGCTGTTTATCCCGGGTAGTGGCGGCCCGGTGCATCAGCCATAACCCGCCCGCGATGAGAACGCACTGCACGAAGCCAATAATACCGGAAATCCACACGCCGGCCCGGCTGATCGCCAGGCCGGCTTGCTGAATCGCCAGGCTGGCTTGCTGAATCGCCAAGCTGGCTGTTTCGTACTCAGTCATGTTCCGTTCCCCTTTAATCCTCTGAACCGTCATTGCGCAACTGCGAGGTTTTCAGTGCATCGACTGCACCCGTTGTTGGATTTACCACTACCCCATAATCTCGCCGGGCGCTTTCAATCGAGACCAATCCGTCCCGTACGTCTTGCACGACCTTTTCGATAGCGCGCTGCTTCGGGTCGCCAAACCCGCCGCCGCCGCTTGAGAGCAACTCGACTTCATCCCCTTTGGACAGGACACTCGTGGAATTGACGGTAGCCTCTTCGGTGCGGCCATCGGCGTGATGAATCATTTGCCGATTGGGTGGAGCGCCTTGGCCTCCGTGCAAGCCAAAAGGCGCGGTATCGGGCCGGGTCCCACTGCCGAAGTTCGCACACGCAATATTGTCAGCCTCGACCCGCCAGCGATAGGTCACACCCATACCGCCCCGCCATTGCCCGGCTCCGGCGCTATCCTGACAATACTCAAACTGTTCAATGAAATACGGGTTGACCAGTTCGTGCAGTTCAGGGTCTGGCGAACGCAGTCCCCCCAGACATATGGCAGTCCCGATGTGGTCCCACCCGTCAAAGCCGGCGGTGGCTCCGCCGCCACCTTTGCTTAAAAAATGAATCTCCCCGAACGGCCGCCCGGTGCGTGGGTTCATGCCCGTGGTGGCCGGGGCGCACCACCGCCCCCAAGCGGCCTGAACGCGCTCAGGGATAACCTCCGCCAGGGCCAACCAGATTGCTTCGGTTATGGTTTCGCCGGTCAGCACCGTACAGGCCGTGCTTGGCGCTGGCTCGACCGGATTCACCACACTTCCGCTCGGCGCCACAATGGAAACCGAACGCATGGCCCCTTCGTTATGTGGCACCTCGGGGTTGACCAGAGTAAACAGCGCCAGGTAGCTCGCGGAAGCGGTATTGGCAAACGGACTGTTGACATAGCCGGGGACCTGACCATCTGAGTCTGAGTAATCGAACACAACAGATTCGTCCTGCACTTCGACTTTGACCCGAATGGTCACCGGCCGGTCGTGGACAACACCGTCGTTGTCGATCTGTCGCTCGGCCAGATACGTGCCATTCGGGATCGTCCGAATTTCCTCGCGCATGTGTTTTTCTGAAGCGTCCAGGAGGCGCTCAATAGATTGCTCGACAACGGCGATGCCGTGTTTCTTCACCAGCGCGGCAATAGTGCGTTCGCCCAGGCCAGCGGCGCCAACCAGACAGTTCAGGTCGCCCTCGACCAGAAACCGCAGGCGCACATTGGACACAATCATTTCCCACAGACCGCGACTGACCTTTCCCTGCTCATAGAGTTTGGCGGGGGGAATCCGTAGCCCCTCGTCCCACACATCGCGCGCTTCCGGGTGATAACCCGCGGCACCGCCGCCGCCGGTATCTGCCTGATGTCCTTTTGTGACCGCCCAGAAGCGCAGTTCGCCATCAATATGAACGGGCTTGGCAATCGTAAAATCGGGCGAATGATTATTGCCCCGATACGGGTCGTTGAGAATGAAGACGTCGCCTTCGCGCGTATCGTCGGCATAGGTCTCGGCAATCGAACGGACGGCCCAGGGCGTTGCAGCAAGGAGGATTGGAATATAGGCCGTCTGAGCGACTAAACGGAGGTGGCGGTCATAAATAGCGGTCACAAAATCGCGCGCCTCACTAAAAATGGGCGAGCGCGAGGTCCGCAGCATGGTCTGGCCCATTTCTTTGGTAATCGAGTCCAGGCGGTTCGCGATGACCGATATAAGAATCGGATCAATCCTGTCCGTTTGCATTCCCTGCCCCTTCTGCACTGGCAAGGCGACCGCCCAACCCGGCGAGGATTGCGTCAAGCGGGCGCTCAGCCGGGTGCATGACATAATTGCGGTACATATCACAGACTAAACGATAGCCGGGCGGGACAAGGACGGTGGTGTTGGCCTGTTCGATCAGCGCCGGTCCGGTAAGAGCCATGCCACAGTCGAACCGGTCTCCAGCATAGACAGAAACCTCAGACGGCCTGCCCGAGAAGTACGCTTGACGCTTGCCTTTGAGCGCCCCGGCCGGGTCTGCCCCCCCAAGCGGACGTGGCGTGAGTCGAGGTTTCTCCGTCAGTCCCAGCGCCTTGACCCGCAGATTGATCATTTCCAAGGCAGCCCTCGGCATGGCGTAGCCATAGAGCGCCTCATGGAGGTGATGAAAACGTGCGGCTGCCGCTTCCAGCTCAGAGGCGGCGAGCGGGGGCTGAACCGGGACTTCGACTTCGTGGAATTGGCCGACGTAACGCACATCGAAGCTTGCGCGAATCTGTATTTTCTCCGCCGGGAGGCCTTCTGATGCTAGGGTTGCTCGGGCCTGCTCTTCAATCTCCCTCAGGCTGCGGTTGATCTCGTCGGGAACGATGGCCCCCCACTCTCGGGTGAAAGTCTGCACGTAGTCGTGCTGCAAATCAGAGAGCAGCATGCCGGCCGCACAGAACACCGCTGACTCCTGGGGAACTACGATAAGCGGCATATCCAATTCTCGGGCTATCATTCCGGCGTGCAACGGTCCGGCTCCACCGGCAACCACCAGAGCAAACTCACGCGGATCATAGCCCCGTTCGACCGAGACACCCTGAAGCGCAGCCGCCATGTTGGCGTTCACAATACGATAGATACCCTCGGCGGCCTCAATAGGAGGGAGGCCCAAGGGCTCGGCGATCTTGTGTGTCACCGCGCGCCGAGCCCCATCATAATCAAGAGGCAGCTCCCCGCCTAACAATCCGTCTGAGGAAAGATAGCCCAGAACCAAGTTGGCATCTGTCACTGTGGGTTCGACTCCGCCGCGGCCATAACAGACTGGACCTGGCTCAGCTCCGGCGCTCTTGGGTCCAACCTGGAGAATCCCCCCAGCATCGATCCAGGCAATACTCCCCCCACCAGCGCCAACCGTGTGGATATCCAGCACGGGCAGAGCCAAGCGATGCCCGCCAATCTCCCCTTCCGTTGTTGTCACCGGCTGGCGGTCGTGGATGAGACAGGCATCAAAACTCGTCCCGCCCATGTCAACCGTGATCACATCCCGCAGGGCGTAGGGGTCCGCATAGAACACGCCGGCCAAGGGTCCACCAGCCGGACCGGATAAGAGGGTGTTGGCGGCAAAGCGCCGAGTCAGGTGGGGCGACATCACACCCCCATTCGACTGCATGATGAGCAGGACGCCGACAAATCCCGATGCGTCTAACTGATTTTCAAGCTGACTCAGATAGCGCGCCAACGGAGGACCGACGGTGGCGTTGAGGGCAGTGGTGGAATGTCGTTCGTATACCCGAATTTGCGGCAACACTTCAGAAGATAAGGACACATACACCTCGGGTAAGGCCTCCTGGATAAGCTGCCCGGTTCGTCGCTCATGGGCCGGATTTAAGAAAGACCACAGATAACTGACGGCGACCGCCTCAATCTCCTGCGCCCGGATGTGTTCAATCGCGTCCAGCACCTCCGCTTCGTGCAGGGGGGTCACGACTGCGCCCTCAACATTGACCCGTTCGGTAATGGGATAAATATGCGTCCGAGGAACCAAAGGCGCTGGCGGACCGTATTTGCTATCGTACTGACGGTCGCGCAGCCCCCGCCGCATATTAAGCACATCGCGAAAGCCGCGCGTTGTCAGAAAGGCCGTTTTGGCCCCTTCCCCAGTCAAGACGGCATTGGTCGTAATGGTCGTCCCATGAACGATAACGCTGACGCGGCCAAGGAAATCCGACAGCCCACGCTCAAAAGAAGCGGCGATCTTCCGCAGCCCCTGCAAGACGCCGACCTCGGGCCGCTGGGGTGTGGTCGGCGTCTTATAGACCTGAGCCTCGCCCTGCGAGTCGGCGACAAGAAAGTCGGTGAACGTGCCACCAACATCGATGCCGATTTTGTATTTCATGCGTTTTCTTGGACCAGGGCAAAGGTCGGCACATAGCGTTCGTCACCCTCGGGGTCCCACCCGACCGCAGACGGGCAGAGGCGAACAGTGCAGCCCCGCTCAACCTGGGTGGGCTCCGTTTCAACCAGCCGAGTGAAGATGCGCAGCCCTTCGACCAGGACCACGGCAAAAATCAACGGGCGCGGAAAGCCCGGCGGGACGCCGGTGTCCTGGATGGTATAGGCGTGGACCGTCCCCCGGCTCGGCAGGTCAACCCAGTCGAGCCGAGCCGCGAGACACTCTGGACAGACCACACGCGGCGGCCAGTGGCGCAGGGCACACCGCGGACAAAATGTTGTGAGCAGCTTTTGCGAGCGCAGGGCCTCATAAAACGGCGTCAGCCGGGTGTTCTTACTGCTCTGGAGTGGAAAGGGATCAATAGCGCGGAAATACTCGCTCATGGGCTACTACTCCCGCCCGTAAATCATGACCACATGTTCGCCCATGCCACTATTATTATGCGTCAGTCCGATATGCGCCTCCGGGACCTGGCGTTCGCCCGCTTCCCCGCGCAACTGCCAGAAGGCTTCGACCCCCTGGGCCACCCCCGTAGCGCCAAGCGGGTGTCCGCAACCCATCAGTCCACCGCGCGGATTAACAACCACGTCACCACCATAATCGGACCGCCCTTCCGCGGCGAACGGACCACCTTCGCCCTTGGAACAGAATCCAAGCTCCTCATAGGCAATAATCTCGGCGATGGCAAAACAGTCGTGAACCTCGGCAAAATCGAGGGCGCTCGCCCGTATCCCGGCCATGGCATAGGCGTCTCCGGCGGCCTGTTTCATGGCCGGCCAACTGGCATAATCCGGGTCGAGGCTGGAGACAGAAAACCCGTGGACCGCCTGTCCGGTTCCGCGAATAAAGACCGGCTTGTCCGTCATATCCCTGGCTCGCTCTTCGCTCGCCAGAATAACAGCCGCAGCGCCATCGGTGATAGGCGAACACATAAACAGCCGGAGTGGGGACGCGATCATGCGCGAGCATACAACGGCATCCAAGGTGACCCCGTTCTGAAAATGGGCGTGCGGATTCTTGCTTGAATGCGTATGGTTTTTCACTGCCACCTGGGCCAGTTGCTCTTCGGTGGTGCCATATTCAGCCATATGCAGTTGGGCTGCCAGGGCAAAGGCAGGCGGGGCGGTGAGTCCGAAACAGGCTTCCCAGTCCCGGTCCACCCCAGCCCCCATATTCAGCACGGCCTCACCCATATTGGGGAGATTGAGCTTCTCGACCCCCAGCACCATGACGATGTCGGCCAAACCCGCGGCAATAAATGCGTAGGCATAGCGTATCCCGACACTGCCACTGGCACACATATGTTCGGTCCGGGCCGAGAGCTTGCGCGGCTGAATGCCCAGCGTTTCCGCGGCAAGCGGAGCAATATGACTTTGAAAGGCCGCCCGCTCAGGCAGGACAGCGCCGACGACCAGCCCTTCGATGTCCTTGGGTGTCACGTGCGGAACAGAAGCAAAGCAGGCCTGGCCGGCCTCGGCAAGCAATTCCCGAAAGCCGGCGGCACGCACCCCAAAGCGTGACAGTCCCGCCCCAACCAGGGCAACCCGACGCATACACAACTCCTTTTTGTCTGAGACAGCCCTACCTAATCAAGAATTCTGTTTGCTGAAAAGGCGCTGCGTCCTGGAAGCGGTCTTACTCTTGAGGAGACGCCGCCGGCATCGCTCTCAGACGGTCGCGTGTCTGTTTGGCCGTATCCGTTTTGCCGGTCTTTTCATACAGCCGAGCGAGCTGTTCAAGCGTCTCGCGGAGCGCCGGGCTGTCCGCGGGCAGGGCTTCCTCTTGGATGTGGGCCGCGCGCGCTGTGAGCGCTACCGCCTCTTCATTTCTTCCCTGCTCGGCATAGAACATCGCCTGGGTGCGGAGATTCAGCGCGACATTCGGATGATCTGCGCCAAGCGACGCCTCCATAACTGAAGCGGCCTGCTCGTATATGGGTAAGAACGTCGTATAGTCCTTGGTGTCCTGGAGGAGGTCAGCAATGCCGCTCAGGGTCGTGGCCAGATTATTCAGACTGACCGCAATATCATGCTGCCCAGGTTCCAGCGCCTTGGTCTCAACCGCCAGAGCTTCTTCGTAATACCGCTGAGATGCGGTGAGGTCCCCGGCATCTTTCAGGAACAGCGCAAACTGATTCAGACTCGTGGCAATATTCGGATGATCCTCACTCAGCGCCGCCTTCATGACCTGTACGGACCGTTCAAACAGCGGCCGGGCAGTCTCAAAATTGCCATGCTGATGGTGCAGGGAAGCCAGGTTATTCAGACTGACCGCGACATTGGGATGAACGCTGCCGTAGACCGTCTCGGTAATCTGGAGCGCGCGCTCGTACAAGGGCAACGGGCGGACGCTGTCCCCTCCCTCGCGCAGGGCTAAGGCCATGTTGTTCAGATTCATGGCCACAACAGGGTGGTTTTTGCCGAGCGCTTGTTCGTTGATCGCAATCACGCGCTCATAGACTGCTGCGGCCTCAGCGTAGTTTCGGACCTGATACAAGAGAGAGGCCAGGTTGTTCAGGCTGGTCCCGACATCTGGATGCGTCAGACCATAGGCAGCGGTATAGATATTGGCAGCCCGCTCAAACATGGGTCGCGCTGTGGCAAATTCTCCTATTTGATATAATGCCGACCCGAGATTGTTGAGACTCGCGGCTATATCGGGATGTGACGGGCCAAGCGCTGTCTCTCGGATTTCAAGCGCGCGTTGCTGCAACTCTCGCGCCTCGGTATAGTTGCCCATCTCCTTCATGAGCAGTCCCAACCGGGTCAGGTCGTCAGCCACAACAGGATGCTGCGCGCCGTGCGTGCTCTCATGGATAGAGAGCGCACTCTGGAGCAAGGTTCGCGCTCCGTTATACTGTTTAGTCGCAATCAACAGCTCGCCCAGATTAATCATACTCAGCGCAACAGCCGGATGTTCGTTCCCGAGTTGCTGTTGGTGGATCGCCAACGCCCGTTCAAAAAGCGGACGGGCCTGCTCGTATTGCTTTTGCTCTTTGTACAGGGTTGCCAGGTTGCCGACGCTCACGGCAACCGCGGCATGCGACTGCCCATAGGCGGCCTCTGTAATGCGAATGGCGCGCTCGAACAGCGGACGGGCCGCATCAAACTGCTGCTGATCCTGGAGCGCCAGGGCGAGATTGCTCAGACTGCGGACAATGCCGGGATGATCGCTCCCCAGTTCCTTCTCATCAATGCCCAGCGCCCGTTCGAAGAGCTGACGAGCTTCCCCGTATTGGCGGGTCTGCTGGAGAAGGAGGGCAAGGTTATTCAGGCTTTGAGAGACGAGCGGATGATCCGGGCCGGCGACCTTTTCCGTCTGCTCAAGGAGTTCGCGCGCAACAGGAACAGCGGCTTGAAATTTTCCAGCCGCGTGCAAGCGCCCGGCCTCTTCGGCTAATTGCTTGAGGCGGGCACCCGGCGCTTCGTCCGTACCAAAAGCAAACGGCGCAAAACAGAGTACGGCAATGGAAACGGTAACGCTGAGGATTCGGCTGGGCCTGTTCACTGCCGGTGAGAGCCGAGACATGAGGAAGGGTTCAGCCCGGCGAGACAGACTATTCCGTCTGCGTCACCTGCTCAGGGGGCACAGAGATAACGTCTTCAGAGGGCTTATGAAAGGTTTCCGCTACGTCAAAGGAACCGCGCAGTGAATACACGTCATCTTTGAACATGGGTAAGTGGGAATAGTAGGCACGATGGTAATAGCAGCCCAGGCCTTCACCCGGCGCTGCGGTTTCCTCCTCGGCAATAGCGTCGGAAACCGCAGCGCTTCCGCTCTCTGTCGAGGGGGGTATCTTGACTGACGCGATATCAGGCTGTGCAGGCTGTGCAGACTGACTTTTTTCAGTCAGCGTATCAGCAGCATTCTCCTGGGCCGGTGTCACCGGTCGGTGAGACGGATTTTCAAATTTATCGAGCCAGCCGTAATACGCGGCAGCCTTGGACGCCGTTGGTTGCGGCTCTCCTTCTGCCCGGAGGTCGCCAACGGTCAACACAACGCCAAGACTCAGAACGATAGTCAGGATATTTTTCATGCTGTCTGTTTGTTTCAATCCTCACCGGCTCGTTAAGGCCGGCGCTACCGCTGTTTGCGGTCGTATTGGATACCGAGACGCACAAGGGGGAGCAGATATCTGCTCCCCCCGGAGATGTCTTCTGAGGCTGCTTAGCGGTGCAGCTCAGTCAGACGGTTGAGGTCGTACAGGCCGTTAATGAAGTCCATCGAAAAGTCGGGCAGACCGCCGCCGTATTCACGCCACAGGTTGCCGCGACCGTTCTGGATGTCGACCGTGTCCACGTTCCGCCAGTGAATCGCGCCACGATTGGCGTTCATATACTTGTATCTCTTGGAATCGTCAGACCACTGGTAGCCCCACTGCCACAGCTTCCACAGCTTTCCTTTCCGGTCGAAAGCGACATGGTTCCAGGTCTCCCAGGTTTCCGGGTCGATCGCCATGATGGCGCTCTTGTACGGATGGCGCGGGTCTTTCGGTATCCGTTCCACTACGAAGAGTTCACGGATCTGCCACACATCCATATTTAACCAGCCATCTGGTCCGCCGTACCGCACCCCGTCATCATCCCATTTGGTTTTGGCATGAACGGTCAGGAATTTTTTCTTACCCCAGAACCTCCAGTCCCACTCAAGCGGACGCCCCGAGAAGCCGTAGAAATCTTCCAGCGTATGCTCGGTCCCCATCAGCGAGTCAGACTTCACCTCAGCCGAAATACGGCGGACACGGCGCAGGCTGGGAACATAGGCCCAGCCATCATCGGTCCGGCGGGGGTCAATATAGCGCGCAATGATAAAGGCCGTTCCCCGGACATCGTACGGCTCGAAAAAACCGGTGAACTCTTTCCAGTGGACGGTTCCGGCGTCGTCATTCTCCGGCAGGTTGTAGTTATTATCGGGGAACATCGGCAACTGCGAGTGATACGCCTTGTGGTAGAAGGTCCCCAAGCTGCGTTCGTAGGTACCGCCGCCGCCATAGATCTTTTCCGTGTCATATTCCCAGTCGGTGTCGAGATCGACCTCGTCACCAATCCAGGCGTCGGGCGGCTTGGTAGGCTCGGGGGCGGTATGCGTCCCACCGAAGCGCAGCCACGTGGTCAACGCGTTGGCCACGAAATATCCGCGCCAGTAAAAACGCTTGTCATAGTTCCAGGCGACCTTGAGGCCGGCGACGCTGTCGTCGGCTTCGCTCATAATGTCGTCGTTGGCAAACGGATAGCCACAGACGTAGTTCTCAAGCGCGCCATCAGCGGCGAGGGATACCTGCTTCTGATATTTCTCGTCGCACTCCAACACCGTCTGGTGCGCCTTCACGTGATAGGTTTCGACCACTTCCATCTGGAGCGAGCCGTCGTTCCACTTCTCATACTGCTCGAAGTAGCCAGGGAACATAAACGGCTTCACCTTGGGCAGGTCCGCATGGGTGAGAACATCACCGGCTTTGAATTCCGGCTCAGCATCCTTGGATTGACTGAACCATTGGACAAAGGTGTCATGCGTATACTGCGTGGGGTCACCGCTCTGGGCCCACACGCTGGTCTGTGCCCACAACAGGCTGCAGGCCGCGAGAAACGAAAACGCTGTGAATCGCTTCATAAATCCTCCTCTAAGAAAATTGACCGCTCTATTTTTGGTTGACGTTTTTGGGAAGTCAATAATACCTCAGCAGGTATTTTTCTAGTGTTAGTCAAAACGAAAGGACAAGCCCCCCACCCTGGCCCTCCCCCTCAAGGGGGGAGGGAATGATGACTAGAAACGATAGCGGATTCGGCTCCAGAACTCGTTCATCTGGTTCCGCTCCGAGCCACCGGCCTGCATATGGAACAGGCCGAAGCCGGCTTCCGTATACGGGTTACTCGGGTCGCCCGTAAAAACGCCGAACGCGCCAAGGTCGTGGCGATGCCGTCCGCCCAGAAACGCGGTGAAACCGAGCGTAACCGACCAGTTATTGGTGATCAGATACTCGACATTGCCGCCGGTCGTGCCGTCCTGGGCTGCGGTGCCGAACGCGCCAAAGACCAGGTATACCAGTTGGTCGCGCATGAAATGGTTCTGGGCGAACACGGTGAAGATGAAGTTATTGTTTTCGCTCACAATACCGCGGCGGCCAGCCCGCGAGTCGGGATAGTGGGTTCCGTACGCCTGGGCGCTCAGAAAGAAACTCCGGGTCGGATTGAGCCAGCGGATCAGCGTCGGTCGGTCAATCCCTAACACCCACTTGAAGGCGTTGCCGTCTCCCATCATGTCGATCTTGGCCGTGTCGTTCAACAGGGCGTTGGTAGTCCAGGACGATTCCCAGCGAACCACGAATCCGGTGTACGGCTCGAACCAGTCAAGCGACAGACCCAACGTGTTCGTCTTGCGATATCTGGCAGCCAGCGAGCCACCGAAGCCGCATAAGTTCGCATATCGGGCATGGCGGTTTTTCGCCTTGACACCGTATGCTCGCCCCCCTTCTTTGAAAATGCCAGCCTCGCGTATCTGGATATGCTTCGGCTTGACGCCGACTATTTGGGCACCGCCGTTAGCGACCGTGCCACCGACCTTGTGGAATTTCTTGGGGTCTCCGGCTTCTGCCAATTGTTCCGCCGTGATGGGCCCCTCATTCCGGTCGGCAGGCATAATGCTGTTCCCATTTCCATCCGTCGTACAGTCCAGAGTGTTAAGGATGTTAAGGCGGTCCCAGCCGGTCACGGGCAAGTCGGGAAAAGCGAAATAGTCGGTGAGCTGTATACGCAGGTTGCCGACCGTGGCTTCCCAGCGCATGCCGATACCGCCGTTCTTCAGGTTCCAGTGCGGAGCGCGGTTCTTGTACAGCGCCATATTCTTGAACGGGAGATACGGTCTGCCCTCGGTTGCCATAGTCGGGTCGTCGGCCGTGCCGGGGAAAAGGGCAGTTGCAAACAGGTCGTTCCCGAACACGAACCCGTCGATCGTTCGTCCGAAGCCCGTGGCCCACGGCTGGGCCGGATGGCCGAGGCCGGTCGGCGTGTGGCGATCAAAGACATATACGACACTGCCGGCCACGTCGCGCAGGGGACCGATGTTGCCGAAGCGGTGCTCGAACAGGGCTGACCACAGCGGCACGCGCGTATCGTCAAACAGATCAATGAAGAAGTGGTCGCCGAAGTCGACCGGGTTCACGATATCCTGCAAACGGAAGAAGTCGGCCTTGCCCCACACATGCTGCTGCTTCCCGATACGCAGCCAGTTACGACCGCCGAGGCCCTTCCAGAAGAAGTCGAAGTACGCCTCACGCACGGGATAGTACAGGTCCATATTGGTCTCACGGGTCATGCCGAAACGCAGGTCGTTCTGGCTGGCGTCCAAGCCGTAGTACCCTCTGCTGCGCGAATCGATATCGCGGCCGGCTACTCCGTACTTCGAACCCGGGACCAGAGCGTGCATGAACTCGACGGCACCGTCTGGACCAGCCGCAGGCTCCTTCGGCCAGAATGCGCCAAAATGGCCCGGATTAAGTCCGAAGGCTCTCAGGAATCCCTGATTGCCCGCATTGGGATAACCGGAACGCCCGGAAACGAACCGCTTGTTCTCGCCCTTCCGGCCGTTTCCGAATTTGTCGTCTATGTCGTAGATCGACTCGTACTGAGGCCGCAACTCGATGAAATACTCGAAGCGGTCGAAGTAGTTCTGCATTGCGTACAGGGGGCCGGCCAACTGTATGCTGGCCCGATAGCGGGACGACGCGACGTGATAGTCGGTCTTGAAGGTATCGCTCCGCAGAATGGAGAAGTTATCCACGTAGCCGTGGATGGCCATTCTGTCGAAACTATCCAGGAGTCCTTTATCGCCCCTTCCGGCGGCGTCCGCAGACGGAACCGCGAGCGCCATACTCAGACCGATGGCTGTCATAATTAGCCAGAGTCCGGCCAGCTTCCCTCTCCCTGCTCGTTTCATAACGAGGTCTCCTTCCTTGCCCTTCGCCCTCACGAAGGGAAAATCTTTACTACCCCCAGAGGGGCCATTTGTCACAACAATCCCTCAAACTTTTATCAGCTCGTTGGCTGCGGGCTGGGCTCCGCCATCATTGGCTGTTCTTCCTCAACCTGCACAGGCTGCCCAACAACAAACTTCGGCTTCACAATGGCAATCATGGCCGGAATCATAGTGAGTGCAGACAACCAGTGCGTGACCAGCAAAATGGCCAAGAGTAGGGCCATCTCCGCGGAGAAGCGCAAACTCGACAGGAAATACCACGGAATCACACCGGCAATCATCGTCGTAGCGGTAAAGGTTACAGCCATACCCGTTGTTGACACCGTTTTTTTAATTCCTGCAATCAGGTCGCCCCCTGCCCGCGGGACTTCGAGTCGAATCCGGTCAACGACGTATAAGATATAGTCCACTCCAATGCCCATCCCCACCGCGGTCACCGGCAGCGAGTTGATATTAATACCGATGCCCATAAAGGAGACGTACATATAACTGGCCACCCCCGCGGCAACGAGCGCGAGCATCACCAGGGTTGCTGCAATCAGGGAACCGTAGCTCAAAAGGACAAGGGTGTAAACGGTCATAATGACGAGCATGGCGGCCTGCTTCTCGGATCGATCAATCTCCTCATTCAGTGCAGCCGTCGTGCCGATAAATCCACCGGCCAAGCGCAGACTCACCCCTTCAATGGGATGTTCAGCCATGAATTTCTTGGCCCGGGCGATCGCCTCGCGAACGGTATCGCCTTTCACGTCCTTATAGAACACGACAAACTGGCCGTTCTGGTAGACCATATCGGTGTACTCAAGAATAACACCTGATATGGGAGCTGAGGCTTCATACACGAAAATCAAATTCCCAGTGATAGATCTGTCAGGCGGGATGACCTGCCAGCGTGGGTCGCCGTAATGATAGCGGCGGTTCAAATTACGCGCCAAAGTGTATAGCTCGCGCGTGTCCCCCGCCTCAACCTGCTCCAACAGGTAGCGGCGCATTTCCTCAAGAGTATCAAGCACATGCGGCTCTTTGAGGATATGTTCCCGCTCGCCTTCCAGGTAGATCACCAGTTGGTTGGCCCCGGCAAAGCGCTCGTTAATCGTCCGTGCGGACACATTATAATGGGCATCCTGCCACAGCAGCGGAGAGCCGGCTTCCTGTTCCCCAATCGGTACCGTAATCGCCGTCCGCACGCCAAAGAAGATGGTCACCGCGGCGGCGACCATAATCACCCAGCGGCTGATCGGTCCGGTGGCAACATTGCCGACTGTGGTCAGCGTGACCTCCATCCAACGCGGAATAAAATGTTCCGTTGTCTTTGGGGTCGGAAAATATGACAGCAGTATGGGCATGGTGTGGGTAATACAGAAGATGTTGGCAAAGGCCCAGAAACTGCCGTAATAGGCAAGCTTCTCAATCAGCGGAATGGTGGCAACGGACAGAACGAGAATCCCACCGGCATCGCTGATGACACCCGTCACACCCGGCAAGAACAAATCGCTCAAGCAAGTAAAGGCCGCTTTCTCCTGGTCTTGCGAGACTTCGAGTTCTTCAAAATAGCGCTCAATCATCTGCACCGCATGGCTGACTGAGCGGGCCGTGATCAGCAGCGGGATCACCAGGATAAGCGGGTCCAGATTAAAGCCCCACCAGCCGACCCAGCCCAGGCCCCATACCGTCTGGATGGCTGCGCCAATCAACGGCACAAGCACCCCGTAGGCCCGCCGAAAATAGATAATCAGCGCAAGAAAGACCATTATTCCGGTAAAGGAGAAAATCATGAACAGCTCGCCGGTGAAAAACCAGACCCAGCCTTTGAGGGCCGGCTCGCCAGCGACGTACACTTTTGTGTTCTCGTCTTCTATTTCACTTCGGATGCGCGTGATCTCGCGTTGAATTTCCCGGTAATCCAAGCGGTCTTCGTTAAATCCGGCAAGAACGAGCGCAGCTTTGCCGTCTTCCGAGACGTATTTGTTCATAACGATATCGTTATTGAACATCTCGAACTTCAGCGCGCTGAGTTCATGCGGATCGTCCGGTACGTCAACGGGAAGCACCGGATACGAGCGGACCATGCCGCCCGGCAAGGTCTTGATATTACGGATTTTGACGTGAGAGAGCGAAGCCACCTGGTTATGGTCCACACCGTTGATCTGGTCGAGTTGGTCCGTGAGGTAACGAACCTTTTCCAGGTTTCCTTGGGTAAAAATATCACCTTCCTCCACCTGGAGAACCGCCGTCACGATATTGGCCCCGCCAAAGGTCGACCGATGCTGGTTATAGGCTTGGATATAGGAATGGCCTTGGGGCAGAAGGTCGGCAAACTGGCTGTACATTTCGACCTTGCTGGCCTGATAGCCCCACATGGCCGTCGCAATCGCCAAAGCCACGAGATACGCAATACGGTGTCGCCAGAGAACCGCCAGATAGGCTTCAATCACGCGGTCAGCGAAGCCTTTTTGTTGACCTGGGGGAGTGTGAGCCATGCTATTTCTCCTTACGCGGGCAAGGGCGTAGTAGTGTGTGAGTAATTTGTGCTGTTTACAGGCATGTCAGTCATGACAGCGCCGTTGGGCTGATAGATACGGACCTTAGAGGGACGGGTTCGCTGCATACAGCTTGGCCTTATCCGTGGCGGCCCAACTCTTGCCACCGTCAGCAGTGACCAGGACCGTGCCCTTCCCTCCACACGCAACGCCAAACTGCCCATCCGCAGCAAAAGACGCCGTGCGAATCCACGTCAACACATGCTGACGGACATCATCGTCAAGCTGCCAGGCATCGCTTGTGGCCGAGGCCATCGTGCCAAGGACGCCGGTCGCGAAGTCGTTGCGGTTGTTATCTGGAGCGGCGGTAACGGATAGGAGCGTATTAAAACTCCCGCTTGGAATATTGGTCCAGGTCTCCCCCGCATCTGTTGTTTGTAACAACGTGCCACTCTCCCCGGTGACATACCCTTCCTGAGCGTTCCGAAAATCCACATCAATCAGGAAGAGGTCTTCAATATAGAGAGGGGGGATACGCTGCCGTATCGCTTCCTCTTCGGAGAGTTCCGGGCGGGTGTATTTCGGCAGGTTGTGCACATTGCGTTGCCGCTGCCAGGTGACACCACCATCTTGGGTGCGCAAAATAATCCCAAATTCACCAGTGACCCAGCCATCCGTATTGGTGGGGAACGACACGCCGTTCAGCGTTACATCACACGGGTTCAGCCGCAGGGTTGACTCAGGATCATCCGCCGGGTCCGACGTTGCAAAATTATCGAAGCTCAAATTGCACCACAGCGAGAGATTTTCCCAGGTCTGTCCGCCGTCTTGGGAACGGATAATCGCGCCGACCGGACCGACGGCCCAAATGTGTTGCGCGTCCGCGCCACGGCTGACCGCAAAATAGTGCGGCTGGGCCACCTGCCAGTCTTGAAGGGGCAATTCTATTGGAATTTTATTCCAGGCTTTTCCGCCGTCGCTGGTCTTGAGGACGACCCCATCCTGTCCAACGGCAATCCCGTCCTGAGCAGTCGCAAAATCAATCTCGTAGATTGCCTTTTGGACCCCGGTCTCCAGCATGGCAAAGTCTTGTCCGTTATTGGTCACATGCAGAATAAGCCCCCGCCCGCCGGCGACCCAGGCATTATTGGCGTCAAGGACAAAGGCGTCATAGAAATCTTCGCGGTCAGGAAACACATTCCCCTTGGACGCTCCCATTTCGTTGAGTTCGCGCAGCACCTCTTCGTCGGCTGCTTCAACACAAGCAGACAGCGTAAAGAGGGCGGCGGCCAGAACGCGCCAAGCCGCCTGCCGCCACACCAAATACATTTGTCTTTTCAAGATTTTCTCTCCTTACTCAGGCTGGGGAAGTGTTGTCGTCTGTCAGACCCTGAGATTAAGCACCCTTACTTATGAAGTACGGGCGGAACTGTCAAGGGACCCCTTAGGGGCCGCTTCACCAGGATGATTGAAGCTGTTTCCGGTTCAGTTTTGTTGTTTATAGCGAATGGCCAGGCCAACCAGTTGGAATTCGTAGTCTGCCCGGCTTCGATAGTCTCGGGCCGTACTCGCCCCGACGTGCGCCACCGTGACTTCGTCCTGGAATTCTCCAGCTTTCACTCGTTGCAGGACAATGGCCTGCGCCCCTATCGAACACGCCTCGCGGTGCAGCGCAGTCTGCATGGCTTCCATGCCCGTACCCGGATTACCATACGTTTTCACGCGGGCGATCACCTCATGGGCTAACGCGGGCGGAGAATCAAGAATAGGAATCGTGCAATTCGTCGTCGTGAATTCGACCGGAATCGCCCCCACCTGTTCAGTCAAAACCAGGGGTTTTGTCGGGCGACTCACACATCCGGCCAGGGCGCAGCCAACCAGAATCGTCAAAAGAATTTTCAAGGTTTTTCCGAACAGGACCGCTCGGGTCCTTGCATCCTCTACAAAAGTAACGGTCCTCTACTATAGCATACTCGGAAGCATTACTCTATATTTTTTTGGTCGCACACTGTCAAACCATGTTATATTATTATCCCTGCCTCTCGCATAGAGGGCAGGTGTCGCGGGCGGAAGCATAGAACCAGAAGGGCGAGGAGATTCTTCATATGGCACAAGTCAGGTCGTTAAAATGGGGCGTTCTCTTTAGTGGAGATAAGCTGGCCCTCGATGATATTGTCCGCTTTGCCACGCAAGCGGAAGACGCTGGGGCGGAGAGCATTTGGGCTGCGGAGCTGTGGCGGGATGCCTTTGTGCCACTGACCGCCATAGCCAGTGCGGTCCGAACCGTCCGCCTCGGGACGGCGGTCGCCCATTTTGCTCGTCCTCCCATGTTGACCGAGTTAAGCGCAATGTCCCTCGCCGAGTATACCCAAGGGCGTTTCATTTTGGGGCTTGGGACCGCGCCGAAAGACTGGAACGAGCAGTGGCACGGCCTGGAATACCGCAAACCCGTTGCTCGGATGCGTGAATATGTCGAGTGTATTCGTACCATGTGGCAGGGCTCACCAACGCAGGCCACCGAGTATAGCGGAGAATTTTATCAGGTTCGCAATTATCAACGCCTCACGGAGCCGGCCTATCCCAGCGTCCCTATTTATCTGGCCGCGGTTCTGCCCAATATGATCCAGCTCTCCGGCGCCCTGGCCAACGGCATTATCCTCAACGTGCTCAATACTCCTCAATATTTTACAGATATCGTCCATCCAAATCTGAAAAAGGGCTTCAGCCGCAGCGGGCGAGGCAGAAACGGCTTCGAGATTTGCGCCGTGAAATGCTGCGCGGTGCATACCAACCGTCAGCAGGCTCGCGATTTGGCCAGACATGCCATCGCCTTTTATGCCACCCTGCCCTATTTCGATGTGATTCTTGACCCCCCAGGCTTTACGCCAGCCAAGCTCGCCATCCGAGACGCGATGAGACGGAATGACGTTTCTGCCATGCTTGCGGCCGTGAGCGACGATATGATTGATGCCCTGGTCTTAGCTGGGACACCCGATGATGTCCGGCGGCAGCTCACCGCGTTTGAGGGTTTGTTTGACACGCTGCTCTTGCTCAGCCCCTCCTTTGCCGCCGACCCGGAAGAAGTGCGTCGCAATAACGCCGCAATGATTGCCGCCTTTGCCGAATGACGCTATGGAGAGGGTAGGCATTAAATGGAGGAATCACTATGAAGGCCCAATTCCAGCACGACCTGCTCCCGACAGCCAACCATGATGAGTTGGCTCGGCAAAACTTTGTCCACAGCCTCAAGGTCCATCTGGCAACCAAAGTCTCGCCCGGTAATAAGACTATTTACCAGCATAAGGCGGCTCCCCGCTTTGCGCGTGAACACCAGCGTCCCCCCCAAGACCGGCATGAAGTCCGCAGCGTCATGAAAGACGAACCCTATTACCAGATGTGGAGCGCGCTGCTGCGGACCAGCCAGGAAATGATGTGGGATGCCGTCAATGTGAGCGTGGAACGCCAGCTCCCGCAGCTACGGGAGCGCGCCGCGACAAATGGGAATGCGCTCGGCTCTCTCAGCTTGAATCCGGCCTTAGCCATTCCGGCCTACCACACCGCCGTAGACATTCACTGTCAGCCGGGCGGCTATCATACCGAGTTGGGACAGGACGACGTCGCCGCTGGAGCGACCTATGACCGGGCCGTCTATATTTACGCCATGAGCCGCTTAGGCAGCCTGAACGATGAAATGGGTCAGTCGGTGGTGCTGCACCTCAAAGAGCGGCATGCGGACTTCCGGCCCGCTCGCATCCTGGATATGGGCTGCACCGTCGGGCATAGCACCCTGCCCTATGTTGACGCCTATCCCGAAGCCGAAGTCTTTGCCATTGACGTTGGCGCGCCGGTCCTGCGCTATGCCCATGCGCGCGCCGAGGCACTGGGCAAGCGCGTCCATTTCTCTCAGCAGAATGCGGAGCAGACCAATTTCGAGGCGGGCTCGTTTGACCTCATCGTCTCTCATATTTTGCTGCACGAGACTTCGAGTCAGGCTATTCGCAATATCATGAAAGAGTGCCACCGCTTGTTACGACCGGGGGGCATTATGCTCCACCAGGAAGTGCCGCAGTATGAGGGCCTGCCACCCTACGAGGCGTTTATTCTTGACTGGGACACCTATAACAACAACGAACCCTTCTGGGGGACGGTGCATTCCATGGACCTCCAACAGCTGGCCGAAGAGTCCGGCTTTGCCGCACAGGGTGTCATCCAGACGATGATCCCGAGCGCCCTGGAACGGACGCAAGCACGCACGAAGAAATTTCAAGGCGGCGATTTCGGCGGCGGCGGGGCGTGGTTCGTCTTTGGCGCAACCAAATAGCAGGAGACCTTCATGCCGCGCAAAGCAAAAGGCAAGCGCCCGACTTTTTTCAACGACCCCCAGATCGATACGGTTATGGGGATAGTCATGGCGCTGGCCGGCGAAGTCTCCGTGCTGCGGGAGCGCCTCGATAGCGTCGAGCGTCTCGCCGCCGCCAAGGGCCTGTTCACGCAGCACGACATCGAAGCCTATCGTCCAGATGACGCGGTTATGGCCGAACGGGAACGCTGGCGGGCGGAATACCTCGAACGTGTCCTGCGCGTCGTCCATCAAGAGTTGGAGGAGGCCGACAAGGACGAGACCACGGAATCATACCAAGCCGCGGTGCGCGCGGTTTCGTCCTGACGGCCAGAGCACGCGGAAAAAAGCGACCAACCCGTACCCGTGAATCAGCCCTGAATCAGAAAGTGCAGGTTCTTCATGTCCTTCAAACTTGGCGTTGACGTCGGTGGAACGTTTACCGATCTCATCCTTTTTGACGAAGAGAGTGGTCGGCAGGTCCGGGCCAAAACTCCGTCTACCCCCGGCGACCCATCGGTTGGCGTGCTGGCCGGGATTGAGAAAATCTGCCACTCAGCCAACATCTCGCCCGGTGACATCGCCCAGATTATGCACGGGACGACTGTGGCAACCAACGCCGTCCTTGAGGGCAAGGGCGCCAAGGTCGGCCTGATTACGACCCAGGGGTTTAAGCAAATCCTCCATCTGGCACGCTCCTGGACGCCGGGGCCACTCGCCGGTTGGATGATTATGGAGAAACCAGACCCCCCAGCGGCCATCGAATACACCCGCGAGGCCATCGAACGTATCGACACGCGCGGGCAGGTAGTCACCCCGCTGGACGAAGACGCGCTACGCACAGACCTGCAAGATTTGGGCGCGCAAGGAATAGAAGCCCTCACCATCTCTTTAATCAACTCGTACGCCAATCAAAGCCATGAAAAGCGCGTCAAAGAGATCGCCCAGGAGGTTCTGCCCAACACGCCGATTACCGCCTCATCGGAGGTGCTCCCGGAATTTCGGGAGTACGAACGCGCCCTGACCGCGGTGATGAATTCTTACGTGCGGCCGAAGGTTGCCCAGTATATGCGGAGCTTTGCGGAGCAGCTCACCGCGCACGGCCTGCAAGCGGACGTCAACATTCTCCGCTCTGACGCCGGGCTGATGACCTTGCGCATGGCGCAGGAACGGCCGGTCTACGCCGTGATGTCAGGCCCGGCCGGGGGTGTTGCAGGGGCGTTGTATATCGCCAAAAAGGCCGGCTTCCCGCATTTGTTAACCCTCGATATGGGCGGCACGTCCACCGACGTGGCCCTGTGCCAGGATGGCAGCCAGACTATTTCGCGGGAAACGACCCTGGGCTATTTCCCGATTAAGGTGCCTTCGGTCGATGTCCGCAGTATCGGGGCCGGCGGCGGCTCCATTGCCCATGTCCCCGAGATTACCAGCGCGCTCCGGGTCGGTCCGCAGAGCGCCGGCGCGGCTCCCGGTCCGGCCAGCTACGGCCAGGGGGGGACGGAGCCCACGGTGACAGACGCCAACGTGGTCCTGGGCCACCTGCCCCCCAATCTGCTGGGCGGCGAGATGACGCTGGATACGGAGGCCGCCCATGCCGCGGTCGAGCGTATTGGGAAAAAACTGGGTCTGGACGTGTATCAGACCGCCCAGGGCATCCTGGACATCGTGAATGAGAATATGCACGGGGCGTTGCGTCTGGTCTCCGTCCAGCGCGGCTACGACCCACGCAACTTTGCCCTGGCCGCATTTGGCGGCGCCGGGCCGCTGCACGCCAACGCGGTCGCCAAGCTCATCGGCTCCTTCCCGGTTATCGTCCCCCCCGCACCGGGCATTTTATGCGCAATGGGCGATGTGTGTTGCGATTACCGGGAAGAATTCTCCCGGACCGTCTTTCGCACCCTGGATCAGATTACCGCGCCGGAGGTCATTGAGGTACTCGAAGGGCTGAGCGCAGAAGCGACCGGCTGGTTGGAGCAGGAAGGCATCTCTCGACAGCAGCAGCGGATTTTCTATAACGCCGATATGCGCTACTTCCGCCAGGGCTATGAGCTGCCAGTGACCACAACGCTCGACGAGTTGCAAACCAACGGAACCGCGGCGCTGGCGGAACAGTTTCACGCCTTACACGAACAGCTCTACCGCTTTCGTTTGGATGCCGCATGTGAAATCGTCAACCTGCGCGCGGTTGCCCTTGGCACGGGAACGACGCTGCACTGGCCCGAGGGCGAAACGGACGGGTTGTCCGCGGCCCACGCCCAGGTTGACGAACACCGGATTTATTTTGACGGCGACTTTTTGACCACCCCGATTTATGATCGGGCCAAGCTCAGACCGGGCAACCGCCTGCCCGGTCCGGCGATTGTAACCGAGATGGACTCCACCACGGTCGTGTTGCCGGATTATGCGGCCGAGGTGGACCGCTACGCGAATATCCTGATTCGACCGGAGACATAACGAGAGGGGAGCAATGAACACACAGCTGACCATGGTGTATTGGAAGTCGGATACATTCTGGCTAGGCAAACTCCTCGAACATCCTGAAATCATGACTCAGGGCGAAACGCTGGAAGAATTGGAAGAAAGTCTCAAAGATGCGTACCTGCTGATGGCTATGGATGATGTTCCAGAGGACTACCAGACGAAAACAATTCGCTGTGAAATCCATACATGAAGCGAAATGAAGGCGTAGGTCTCATTGCCCTTCGCTCATCCGACCTACATAGAGGAGCAGTATCATGCGTGATGTAAAAATTGCTGAGATTCCAGATATCGAAGTCGATCCCGTCACGCTCGACATTATCGAGAGTGCGCTCAAGAACTATCGTTATGAAATGGATGCGGTGCTGTTCCGCACGGCCATGTCGCCGGTGATCCGTGAGCAGCACGACGAATTCCCCATGATCTGCGACCCCAACGGGCGGATGGTCGTCGGGCAGTTCGGCTCCTATATCCGGGAGATGATGGAGCGTTTTGACCAGCCGCTCTATCCCGGTGATGTCATTCTGCTCAACGATCCCTATCTGTGCGGAGGGGCCATTTCCCACATCAACGATTTTCTCGTGCTGGTGCCCGTCTTTGACGGCGACGAACTCATCGGCTGGACTTCGATGTTCGGCCATCAAATGGACGTGGGCGGCCCGCTGCCCGGCTCGTTTCCAACCAACGCGACCTCAATCTTTGGCGAGGGACTCCGCATTCCGCCCGTCAAACTGTTTGAAAAAGGGAAGCTCAACCAGGCCGTCCTGGACCTGATTCTGAACAATGTCCGCATCCCCATGATGAACCGCTCGGATCTCATGGGGATTGTGGCCGGCTGCAAAACCGCGGAACAGCGCGTGCAGGAACTGTGCCAGCGCTTTGGGCGGGATACCTATCTGGCTGCCTGCCAGGCATTGCTGGACCGGACCTACCGGGCCGTCCAGACCCTCATTCAGCGCAATATCCCGACTGAGCCCCAGTCCTTCGAGGACTATATTGATGATGACGGACTCGGCAACGGTCCGTTCAAAATGAAACTCACCATCTGGCGCGAGGGCGACAAGGCGATCTTCGACTGGACCGGCACCGACCCGCAGGCCGTTGGACCGATCAATTTTTATCTCAATCCGGGCATGTTCAAGATGTTTATCGGCGTCTACCTCATCATGGTCTACGACCCCCAGATTCTGTTTAACGACGGCTTCTACGATCTGATTGACGCCCGGATGCCGGACGGCTCCCTCCTCCATCCGAAATTCCCCGCTCCGCTGGGCTGTCGCACCCATGCCCTGGCCCGCCTGTTTGATGTCATGGGCGGCTGTCTCGGCCAGCAGAGCCCGGAACTGACAACCGCGGCCGGCTACGGCACCAGCCCCCACTTGCTGTACAGCGGCAACGATAAGGACGACAACTTCTTCTTTATTATGGAGATCGGCTATGGCGGCATTCCGGGCCGACCGATTGGGGACGGGATGGATGGCCATTCCTGGTGGCCGCTCTTCACCAATATTCCAACCGAATATCTCGAAAGCTATTGCCCCCTGCGCGTGGACCGCTATTCGTCCGTCATCGACTCCGGTGGAGCCGGTTTGCATCGGGGCGGGAATGGCATCGACAAATGGTACACCTTTCTCGAACCTGGCGAGATCGCCATCCACGACGACCGCTGGCTGACGCCCCCCTGGGGCATACTCGGGGGCAAACCGGGGATGCGCTCGACGAAAATTCTGGCCCGCACCGATGGAACCCGAACCGTCCTGCCCTCAAAATGCGACCAGATTAAAGTCGAGCCGGGCGACCAGCTCATCTTCCAAACCGCAGGCGGCGGCGGCTGGGGCGACCCGCTGGAGCGCGACATTGAAAAAGTCCGGGTTGATGTCGTGCGCGAGTTGGTGTCTGTGGAAAAGGCCGCAGCCGATTACGGCGTGGTGTACGACCCAGCAACGTCTGAGGTTGATGAGACAGCCACACAGGCACTTCGTCAGAGCATGAAAAAGAGCCGGGACGAGCCACACACGTTTGATTTTGGCCCGCCCCTCCAAGAACTCCTGGCGCGCTGTAAAGAGGAGACCGGACTGGAGCCGCCGATTGCTCCTGCGTTACCGCCCGGCTGGGAAACAAATGGAGTGAAAAAAGTCGCGGCCTGAGCCATGCGTTTGCTGATGAGACCCAGATGAGATCGAAGACAGCCCCCGACACTCCGACTGCCGGCCCGACTATCAGGTTGAATCGAACCGCCTGCTATGTGCTCGTCCTTGCCCCCATTCTCTCCTGGGCGTGTGACCAACTCCGCACCCAACCGCTGACCGGACACCGTGATATTGCCGCTGCGCTCCGACCGTTACTGGACCTGGCCTATGCCGGGCCGGACTATCCGACCTATCATGCCGAGTTCCAGGCATTTCAAAATATCGTGCAGCAAAAGATAGAGGAAACGCCCCACGAAATGCGGCCGCACGTCGAGACCATCATGGCCTATCTGCACGTCGCAGACAAAGTGCTGGAGTGGCACGCGCAACAGCGCACAGAGCAGCAGCCACCGCAGCTCACCACCTGGATCACACACCATCCATTTCTGAAGGCCGCCCTTGGCGCCCGGCTCGAAGCGCCGCATGTCTTTGATGCGGAAACTGCGCTCCAGCTCCTGTTTGAAAAAACCGACCAGACCCTTGTGGCCATGCAGGTCAAGAACAAACCCATATAATCGCGGCATCACAAAAAAGCGAGGAGAGACCGATGGGAAAGCTCGACAATAAAATCGCCCTCATCACCGGCTCAAGCAGCGGGATTGGAAAAGCGGTTGCCCTGGCCTTTGCCGCAGAGGGGGCCGACCTGGCCCTCAATTACCCAAATGACTCCCAGGCCGATAACGCTGCCGCGGTACAGAAAGATATTGAAGCCCTGGGTCGTCGGGTGGTCGCCATCCGGGCGGACGTTTCCCAGGAAGACGAGGTGCAACACCTCGTTGATACGACGCGACAGACCTATGGCCGTATCGACATTCTGGTCAACAACGCCGGGATTGCCTCCGCCGCAACTGTCGGGGACATGCCGGTTTCCATGTGGGACCAGATGTTGGCTGTCAACCTGAGAAGTGTCTTTCTGTGTACGCGCCTGGTCTTACCGCTCATGTATAAACAGGACTACGGCAAAATTATTAGCACCGCCTCGCAACTCGCCTATCTCGGCTCGCCCGGCCTGAGTCATTATTGTGCGGCCAAGGCGGCCATCATTGCGTTTACCCGCTCGCTGTCGCGTGAGATCGGAACCCGCAATATCAATGCGAATTGCGTCGGCCCCGGCGCGACGCAGACACCAATCCTCACGGGCATCAGCAGCGAGGCGCTTGAGGCGATCCGGGCCAGTATTCCCAAAGGCCATCTGGCAACGGTTGACGATATTGCACCGACCTATGTCTTTCTGGCCTCTGACGAATCGAGCCATTATGTCGGGCAATGCCTCAGCCCTAACGGTGGCGATATCATGCTCTGAGACGCCTCTCGGCCCCAGCCTCCTGTGGACCGCGTCCATGACTAACCTTGACTCACCACTGCGACGGTGGTAGCCTCGGTCCGGTGGTGCTGACTCCCGACCGACAAGGTATATTTGGATGAGCAACCAACCAACCACTACCCCCACTCGAAGACTAAGTCCTGAGTTGATAGGCATCTTGAGCACTGGTGTTGCTTTGGCCGCATTGCTCCTCATGGTTTGGACGGGACTCCGCGCTGACTTGAGTGGCTTGCGCGACGATATGCGCGAAGATCTGGCCGATCTCCGCATCGACCTGCGCGGACTCGAAGGCCGTCTCCGGGCCGTCGAGACAAGACTGTATGCCGTCGAGATGAAAACAGGCACGCCGGCTGTGGCTGTGGATGAATTGGTTCCGCCGCCGGATCGCAGTGACGCTCCCTCTACCGGCCAAATCGGTTGATAATGCAGTGACCACTCTCCGCCTCCCTGACTTCCCTGCCGCCTGTAGACTCAGCCGCCGTGCCTGAGTCTCCCGCCCCCTCGCAACGCCCGGAAGCCTTGTTCACACGAGATTTTATTCTGCTGTGTCTGGGGACCTTTTTGTTTGCCGGCAGCATGTTTCTGCTCTTTGCTGTCCTGCCGATCTTTGTGGTTGAGGAACTCCACGGCGCAGACTCCCAGGTCGGCCTCATCATGGGCGCGTTCGCCGTCTCCGCCCTGCTCGTGCGTCCCATAACCGGACGGTTGGTTGACCAGTGGAGCCGCAAAACCATTCTCTGTATTGGCGCCCTTATCTACTGTCTGGCCCCCGCGCTCTATACCCAGGCCGAGTCCGTCCCGGTCATGCTGGGTCTGCGCTTTTTTCACGGCTTGGGGATAGCCGCCTATACCACCGCCGCCGGGGTCATTGTTGCCGACCTGGCCCCGCCGAGTCGGCGCGGAGAGGGGATGGGGTATTATGGCATGTCCCTCAACCTGGCCATGACCATTGGTCCGGCCTTGGGAGTCACGCTCATCGGCTACATCGGTTATGATTCCCTGTTCTGGCTGTGCGCGGCCCTCGGCCTCGGCAGTCTTGTTCTGGCACAATTGATCCGGGAGCCGGCGCACGCTCCGGCCCCGCGCCAGGCCGGCGCCCAGCCGCACAAATGGGTGAGCCGGGCCGCGCTCTTTCCCGGCTTTATTGCCGTCTGCATGACAGTCACCTTCGGGGCGGTGGTCTCCTTTCTTCCGCTCTTTGTGAGGGCCTCTGACCTTGGCAATCCGGGCATATACTTTAGCGTGTATTCCATTGTGGTCGTGGCCTCACGCCCCTTTGCCGGACGGCTGTCCGACCGCTTTGGCCGCGCGGCGGTAATTATTCCCGGCATGGTCTGTCTTACTGTCGCAATGACCACGCTCGCGTTTTCGGCCTCCCTTTTCGGCCTCCTGATTGCAGCCGCCCTGCAAGGATTGGGGTTCGGAGGAGTGCAACCCTCTATCATGGCCCTGGTGGTTGATCGCTCGCCCCTGCACGAGCGCGGGGCGGCGCTGGCCACGCTGATGGGAGCGTTTGATGTTGGGGTGGGGTTGAGCAGTATCGTTCTGGGGGCGGTACTCGAATACACGGATTTTACAGTGATGTTTTTGTGCGCGGGCGGGGTCGCTCTCATCGGCGCGCTTGGAGCGGCAGGGGGAACGCGAGAAGGAGCCCAGCCGGAGGGCTGACGCATTCTGGGTCTACGCCGGCGTCCTGCCCCGCTCCAGCTACAACCGTGTTCGCCGGACCCTCTCAAAGCGCTTGAGCCGCCCGTATCCTTGCGGCAGTACGAGCGCTCGGTTAGGCTAACAAGCAGAGAAGCGGACCTGAAGGAAACGAACGACATGCACAAAGCGGTTTTTTCCATCCTTATTTGCAGCGCCCTGGTCGCCCTGGCACTCGGCGGGGTAGGCACGAAGGCTGCGCACTCGCAGGGCCAGGGTTTGCCCACTCGGGAAGATATCCAGGGGTGGATCAGCACGAATCTGACCACGCTGCCCCAATTCAAAGAAGGAGATGTGCTGAGACAGGCCGATCTGGAGAAGCTGCGTCCCTTCTTGCCACCGCGCTATATTGACGAGTTTGATTTTCCTGAAGTCGCCTTTCATGTTGCGCCCACGGGCCATTACCCGCCCCATCCCGCTTATCTGTCGGCAACCGAGCAGTACTCCAATCAGACCCGCCTCGCCGCCGACGGAGCGCTTGAGAATTATATTGCCGGGCGGCCATTTGCCCAAGCGCTGATCAACCCTGACGACCCGACCTCAGGGGTCAAAGCCGCCTGGAACTTCAATTACCGCTGGCAGTACTACGGCATGAATGTCGAGCGCTATCTGGGCGCCCTCATTGCCAAAGGCGGCAGCGCGTCACGACTCTCCGGGTTCCCGGAAGACCTGATTCAAGGCGGAGGGAGAGCAATCCGTCATCTCGTTGCCCTCTACCAACGCGTCTACCACAACCATTTGGCCCAGTTGTCACAGCAGGGGCATCTCCTGCCTCTCAATGACGCGGGAAGATTTGAATACAAGGATTATGTCGAAGTGCTGGAGCCGTACGATGTCCGCGGCCAACGGTTTATGATCTATCGCTACGATAACCCGCGTCAGCCGGACGACGCCTGGGGCTTCCTGCCCCAATTGCGCAAGGTCCGCCGCCTGTCCACGCATGAGCGGGATGATTCCGTTGCCGGAACAGAAATGACGCTGGACGATTTTACCGGGTTCTCCGGTCGTATCCTTGACCATGAGTGGAAATTTCTGGGGTGGAAAGTGTTGTTGCACGTCATGAACTCCCAGCACCCCTATGCCCGCTTCTACGGTCCCAACGGCTGGCTGCCCAACGACCGCTGGGAGCTGCGTTTATGTGCCGTTGTCGAGCAAACGCCGACCAGCACCCGCAACTACAGCAGCAAAATCTACTTTTGGGATGCGGAGACCTATGAGACGGCGATGGTCCTTGTCTTTGACTCCGCAGGCAAACTCTGGAAGGTCAACGACTTGCTGCACGGCTGGTCCGAAGACCCGAGTCAGGCCGAGTCGGACCGGGGCAAACAGGTGCCCCGCAATATCGGTTTTACGATTGTTGATGTCAAACAAGAGCAGGCTACGATTTTTTCCGCCTACACCATTGAGTACCCCGAGGTTGATATGGAACACGTCGAAGAACGCTACGACGTGAATATCCTAAGCCAGGGCCGACGGTAACGTGAGGAGGCAGCCCACATGTTGACCAAATTACAGAAATGGGGAAACAGCCAAGGGGTGCGATTCACAAAGGCAATTCTGGACGAAGCACAAATCCGCGTAGGCGATCACGTCAACGTCTCGGTTCGGAAGGGGCAAATCATCGTTGAACCCGTGCGCACAGTACGGGGGAAATATGACTTGAAGGAATTGGTATCAAAATTACCTGAAGATTATCGGACTGGAGAGTCGGATTGGGGACCACCGGTTGGTAAGGAAACCTGGTAAATGCCCGCCTATGTCCCGAAGAAAGGGGATTTCGTGGTTTTGACCTTCGACCCGCAAGCGGGGCACGAGCAAAAAGGCCGACGCCCAGCCTTGGTGGTCAGTAATACCTTGTTCAACCGCCATACGGGACTCGCCATGGTGTGCCCCATAACGAATACGTTTAGGAATATCCCCTTTCACGTAGCAGTCCCCGAAGAATCTTCCCTGACTGGGTACATCATGGCCGAACAGATCAAGTCGGTCGATTACAACAGCCGACGGGTCAAGTTTGTCGAAAAGGCTCCTGGTTCTGTTCTGAACGAGGTGCTGAGCATCCTTGACGCCTGCCTATACGAACCATCTCCGTGAATGCTGCCGTATACGCTACCGCTCATCAGACCGCCCCATCCTCGCGCAGCCGCCCAATCTCCTGCGCCGAATAGCCGAGCAGATGCGTCAAAACCTCGTCCGTATGCTCCCCCAATAACGGCGGCGGGAGTCGGAACTCGACGGGAGTCTCGGAGAGCTTGAGCGGCGAGCCGGCAAGCAGGACTTCTCCTGCGGTTGGATGCGGCATGGACAGGCGCATGTCGCGGGCAAGCACCTGTTGATCTGCAAAGACTTCATCAATGGATTGAATGGGCCCGCAGGCAATACCTACGGCGCGAATTTTCCGCAGCCAGCCGTGTACCGTGTCCGTACCAAACACACGTTGAAGGAGGGGGATGAGGGTCTCCCGGTTTTGCACGCGGGCGGGGTTGGTAGAAAAACGCTCATCAGCCGCCCACTCAGGACGCGCAATGAGCTGGCAGAGTTTCTGCCATTGGCCATCGTTGCCAACGGCCAGACAAAAATAGCCGTCTTGGGCCTCAAAGGACTGATACGGTACAATGGATGGATGGGCATTGCCATAGCGGCCAGGTTTTGTGCCGGACACTAAATAATTACTGGCGACATTGGCCAGCCACGCGACCTGGACGTCCAGCAGAGAGATGTCGATCGCCTGCCCTTGGCCCGTTTTCGTTCGGGCCAGCAAGGCGGCCTGAATGGCGTTCGCGGCAAACAGACCGGCCGTAATATCCGTGACAGCGACTCCGACCTTCATCGGTTCACCCTCGGCCTCACCGGTAATGCTCATCACCCCGCCCCGGCCTTGAATAATGAAATCGTATCCGGGCAGGTCTTTGTCCGGGCCGGTCTGGCCGTAGCCGGTAATGGCACAATGGACCAGCCCCGCATTCTCCTGCTTGAGCTGTTCATACCCCAGCTTCAGCGCCGTCATTTCCCCGGCTTTGAAGTTCTCGATGAGCACATCGCTGACTCGGACGAGACCGCGGATCAACTGTTTGCCGGCATCAGATTTGAGATTGACGGTGATACTTTTTTTATTGCGATTGGCGCATAAGTAATACGCGCTTTCCCCGCCCGCAAACGGCGGACCCCAGGCGCGGGTATCATCACCGCTCCCCGGCCGTTCGACTTTGATGACCTCGGCCCCAAGGTCTCCCAGGGTCATGGCGCAGAACGGCCCAGCTAATATGCGCGAGAGATCAAGGACACGAAAGCCAGCCAAAGGTTGCATCATGAGAGCGCTCTACGCGGGTGGAGGTTACGAAACAGCAGGGCCGGTTTTCTCTATCAACTGCTGGCGCACGTCGCGGCCGTTGAGCAGTTTTTCGACAACGATGAACAGGCCCTTGCCGACGCTTTGTCGTTGCCACAGTTCGCCTATGGTTCGTTTCTCTGCGGTATCCGCTCCATCCGCGATATGCGCCCCTTTATATTCGACAACGAGCAGCCGTCCAGCGCGCAGCATCGCTACGAAGTCGGGGTAAAATTTATCCGTGGCAGTCGGCAGCCAGAATGATTCCGAGTGGCGGGCCACGTTACGGATCCAGTATTGCACGCCGGGCAGGCTGTCGAGGGCCTGGGCGCAACGGATTTCCTCACCGTCATCCGCACCATCAAAGGCTGGCAGGTGGTCGGGTCCAAGAAAATGCTTGCGCGGCTTCCAGCGTCCGCGGTAGCGCCGCTGGTCCTGGTACATGCCGGTCTTGAACGAAAAGGCCGTATCGAAGGACACCTCAACCTTGGCTTCGGGCGCGAAAAGACTCCGCTGATAGGCGCTCTGCCGTTCCTGCCGGCGAATGGCGTTCAGCTTGTCGCGTATCTTTCGTGCCAGGATGAACTTGCAGCGCATCAGCGCCGAGATGGACATGCCGCACCGCGTCGTCAGGTGGTTGACCAGGGCAGAAAGCCACCTGAGCAATTCGCCCTGGCCAATATCCGGCTGGCGCACCTGCCGGTCAAGCCACAGAGTCAGGGCCTTCGGTGTCCAGCCTGTTACGTCCACGTTAAGCGCCAGTTGTTCCTTCTCGCCGGCGAACTGATAGGTGACGTGATTTCCGTCAAGGTCAATCTCAAAGCTGCGCGCCGTCTCACGAACCGTAAATGCGTCCAATTTGGCCGGGTAATCGAGCAGCGACCAGTCGTGAAACTCCATGAACACATCGGTATCGGCAAACTCAAGCTCCCCCTGGAGTTCCGCCATAAGGCGCGGCACAGTGAACTGCTCGCCCCGTTCCGCGGGCGACAACGCCTGTCTTGTCTGCTCTCGATACCGGTGAATAGCCGCGACCACAGCCGGGCGTTCGGCCTCCGCAACCGCGGTATAGACCGTCTTTTCCACAGAGTCGTCCACTGGACCGGCAATCGCAATCTCAGCCGTCTCCGCGCTGGTTTGGCGCACCGTCACACCGTCTCGTTCCGCCTGCTTCAAGGCCGATAGAATCTCTGGTGTTGCCGTAACCGTATGCCTGAACGTCGGTCCGGGCTTCTCGCGCGGGCCGAAAAGACCGCCCTCGCCCCCCATTTCTGCCTGCGCCTGTTCAATGTTGTCGCGCGCCTCATCCTTCTCAAAACCCATCGCAACGAGCTTATCGGTCAATGCCCGCGCGGCCTCGCCCGAGGAGGGCTCGGACAGATAGGCATACGCCTTGTTCAGGTCGGCAACTCTACGGCGCTTGGCATAGGGCATACGCAGCACCCGGCCCAGGAGTTGTTCCACATCTGTTGCGCTGTGAATGCGCGAGACCGAGCAGAACACATAGGCGAAGGAACAGTCCCAGCCTTCTTTCAACGCCTCGACGGTGATGATGTATGCAATCGGGCAATGCGGGTCGAACAGGTCAACGCCGTCCAGTTCGCGCTGAGCGCCGGTGGCAACGGCGATTGTATTTTCGAGGATGTTTTCAGCATCCATCAGATGTTTTTTCAGCGCCTCGACCGTCACCTCCTGGTTCTTCTTCTGGGCCTGGAACAGAACGATGGGCCGGAGGCAGTCAGCGTCCCGTTTGGCGGCTTCAGCCAGCGACGCCCGCCTCGCAATCGCGCCGCTCACCGCATTCTGCCAGGTGTCGTGCTCGGACAACAGGATCGGCAGCTTAATCATGTCCTCGCGTTTGAGTTCCAGGGCGGTGACGCTGTACAGAATGTTTGACTTGGGTCGGGGGGTGGCGGTGAACTCGATCATTGCGCACGGATTGACTCGCGCCTGCATCTCGCGCGTCAGGCCGGTGACAGCGTTATGCGCCTCGTCCACAATCATCAGCGGTCGGTGGAGATGGAGCAGATTGGCAAAGGAGAACTTGACGCCGCCGCGGTCCAGCGTCTCCACACCCGCCAGTGTCTTCGGGATCGTTGAGAAGTGCGGCTCCAGGTTCTCATTGTGGGCGTACACCTTGCGGCCTTCGGTAGTCTTGACCCGTAGCGTCTGAATGGTGCCGACCACAACGCAGCAGTGGTCGCGCAGGTCGTGTGGCCGAATGTGGGTAAAGTCCGCAATGTCGAAGACGCGCACTCGGCCATCAAAGTCGTCATCCAGCGCCTGCCGATACGGGTGGCCGGCATTCTTCAAAGCCTCAACTGTTTGCAAACGGATCGTATTTGTCGGCACCAGCCACAGGACCAACGGATAGTCTTTCTCTACCCAGGCGTCACGCGCCACGGCAACGGAGTGAGCGCCCAGGATCGTTTTGCCACCGCCGGTCGGCAGGCGCAGACAGACATACGGCACGTTCGGCAAGTCCGCGAGCGGGACGCTATACGTTCCGCCGTAGCGTCCGAGCCGGCCCGCGTATTCGGGTTCCTTGGTGATGGTTTCGTAGGCGTTCTTCGGCCCGGCCACGCGGGCTTCTTCAAAGAAGCGGCGCAGAGTAGCCAGCGCCTCGGCCTGATATTGCTTGAGTTGCATGACACGTCTTTTTCCGGTCCGGTTCAGCCTTCGCCTTCAGGCGTGGTGCGCCTTACGCTCGCTCCCCCCCTCCGTTCGTCCTGAGCGTAGCGTAAGCGAAGTCGAAGGACCTTTACGACCGTTGATGTTTATGTTTCCCACGAGACAACCGATTGACCGCGCTCCAGTCTCCGCGCAGCATGGCCTCCTTCTTCTTTCGGCTCCACCCTTTGATCTGTTGTTCCGCTCGCAACGCCTCCTCCCTTGACGGAAATGGACAGGAATAGACCAACAATAAGGGTTTCCGGGACGAAGTGTATCCTCCGAAAGTTCCGGTCTGATGCTGGTGAAGACGGTGTTCAAGGTCATCTGTATGACCGGTGTAATAGGACCCGTCGCCGCAGCGTAAAATATAAACCCAGAAGCTCATGGCAACCGTATCCCCTCATTCATCCTTCGACTTCGCTCCGCTACGCTCAGGACGAACGGAGGGAGGGAGGCCGTCGGTCCTAAGCGTAAGGCGCAACGCGCCTGAAGGCGAAGGACGCTCAGGACGAACGGAGAGTATTCTGCCTGGGCGTCCCACACGGCTTTCACTCGAAAGGTCTGCTCTATTCTGTCCTCCTGTGTGTTACGGCCTGATGATGGGGTACGTGTAACCTTTGCTCCGGTCAACCGGTCAGGTCCTTATTTGCACATCATACGGCAATTGCTGGTACTGGTTCAGTTTCACATCGCTCTTGCCCTCTGCCGGAGGAGTGCCCCCTCTCCCCTGGAGGGAGAGGGCTGGGGTGAGGGGGAATAAACACACTGAACCACTACCCAATTGCTGAAGACGTTGACTGTCTGGCGGCAAAAGCTTATATTCCAGCGTGGAGGCTCGGCTTCGTAAGCGGTTCTGCACATGAAGTGCAGGAGTGGCGGACGGAGCGTTGCCTCTTCTTTATGGGGCCGGTCGGGCTTCATATGGATCGGAGATTCAGCTTCTCGCCTTCACCTCATACGGCATCTGCTTAAAAGTGATACCAGTCCGTTCCAAAGTCGCAGCAGCCAGCCGCGACTGCTCGCCATAGACTGTCAGCGGACCGCTGAAAGGCCCAGCCTGTCGCCCGATCTCCCCTCGAATCACCGCCAGCGTGGCTCGCGTCAACACGTTTCCACCATTCGGTCGCTTGTCTCCCAGAATGCCATTGTACAGCAACGCATAAGCCTGGCCGTCATGCAGGCCGAGCAAGGGCGAACCGCTGTTGCCGTTCCACGGACGCCCGGTTTCACTGAACCAGACATGGGCCGCCAATACGGTAAAGCGCACGTCTCGCCGAATCTGCCCTTCCTCGTCGAACACCGGCGGCCCGAGCCGGTAGAAGCGAAACCCGCCCCCGCCCTGCCAGCCCACGCTTTTGGAAATGCCGCCCTGCTCGCCGGCAATCACCTTGTTCAAGCGCGGCGCGCAATGCGTCACCGCGTGCTCGCCCATCTCAATGCCGATGTAGCGCCGGCCCATCTTGTGGGCGACTGCCGCGGTGGTGCCGGAGCCGAGGAAGGAGTCGAGAACGAGGTCGTTGGGGTTGGTGGCGATGTGGAGGATGCGTTGGATGAGGCGTTCGGGTTTGGGAGTACTAAAAACTTCACCGCCAAATAGCCGCACGGTTTCCTTCTTAGCATCTTGTGTATGACCAACTTCTTCATAGGGCCATAAGGTCTGGGGAACTCTACCGTCTTTAACATCTGACAGAAAACGCTTTATCTGTGGAATTGCATTTTTATTTTTTCCCCACCAAATACGGTTGTCTCTGTCGAATTCCTGCATCTTTTCTTTGCTAATGACCCAATATCGTCCCTTGGGTGGCCCTTCAATTCTACGCCCGCTAGGAGCGGTTACGCTGTAAACTCCGAGGCTGTAAGGGTTGCGGGCTGAAAGATCACTTGTTTTCCACGGTCCGCGAGGGTCATCATCAGGATTCTTGTATGCTTTGTTCTGCTTCTTCGTCCGAGGCATCAAGTTTGGCTGGAAGGCATCGGCGTTTCTTGAGAAGACCAAGACGTAATCGTGATCCGATGAAAAATGCCGCGCACTGGATTTCGGAGAATAGTTCTTCCGCCAGATTACGGTATCGATGAAGTTTTTCCGCCCAAACACCTCGTCCATAACGACCTTGAGATAATGGGCCTCATTGTCATCAATCGACACCCAGATTGACCCGTCCTCCGTGAGCAGTTCGCGCAACAATTCCAGCCGCGGCCACATCATCGCCAGCCATTGGCTATGTTCAAGATTGTCGTCGTAGTGCTCGAAGGCCGAGCGGGTGTTGTACGGCGGGTCGATGTAGATGCACTTCACCCGCCCGGCGTAGAACGGCAGCAGCGCCTTGAGCGCTTCCAGATTGTCGCCGTGAATCAGGATGTTGTCGGCGTTCGGGTCGCCGGCGGACAGGTCGGGGGCTTCTTCCAGCAGGCGGTAGGGTACGCGGGAAGCGGCGCGGAGGTCTTCGTCTCGGGTGAGCCAGTGGAGGGTGGGCATTAGTTAGCGTCTACCTCCGGGACCTCCGACATAGCTTTGTTGTACTCGGCGATCCATTGTTTGGCTTTTTCGGCGGTGTAGGTTCCGGTAATGGCCCCGCTGCCTTGTGGCAGCTCGTGGCTTTCCGGCTCGCCAACGTGCAGTGTCAATCTCTCTCGCAACTCCTTCGCTTTCTCAGCGGGTAAACCTTTGACGAGAGAGTCCACATCTTCCCGGCTTAATCCGCCCCCGAAAATCACTTCCGAAAGATTTGTTTCGTCATCAATTGACTCCCTGAGGCGGTCTTCCCATGATGAAGACCAGAGCCCATCGACGCTGCAAGTAGCCCCCTGCATCTGGGCACTGAACAGAGCAGCCCCTTGCATCTGGGCACTGAACAGAACAGCCCCTTGCATCCGGGCCTCTCTCAGATCAGCCCCTTGCATCTGGGCCTCTCCCAGAAAAGCCCCTTGCATCTGGGCACTGAACAGAACAGCCCCCTGCATCTGGGCACTGAACAGAGCAGCCCCTTGCATCTGGGCCTCTCCCAGAAAAGCCCCTTGCATCTGGGCACTGAACAGAACAGCCCCCTGCATCTGGGCCTCTCTCAGAACAGCCCCTTGCAGATGCACGCTAGTTAGGTTGGCCTTTTCTAAACGCGCAAATCGAAGATCGGCCCCGTTCAGCCAGCTTCCTTGCAAGTTAATGTGGAGACCTTTGAAAACGGTGTGTTTCTGCACGAAAAGCAGGGTGAGTAGACTTTGGACTTCCTCCGAAGGTTTCGACTTATGCTTTTCCTGATACTCGTCTTCGCCCGTCGTCCGGCGGATATGAGCACAAAGAATATCAAGCGCGGTCTGGCGTAGCTCTTCGGTGTCTTCCGCCAGATGGAAGAGTTCGTAAGCTCCGCCCAAACGCACAGAGTCCGATTCGTGCCCGAGGTGCTCAATAGCGTTTTTCAGGCGCTCCTGCCGCTGGCCCTGCTCGGTGTTCTGGTTGGCTTTTGCCTGTTCCTCCGTGGCCTTGGCCTGTGCCTTCGCAGCTTCAGCCTGCGCGCTCGCAGTGTCCTCTAGCGCCTTGGCGCGTCTATAGGACATCAAGGCTTGCAGGGCGAGCAGGACGCCGCCCATGCCGATACCGAGAAATTTCAGGGTTGAGTTTTTCGCGTATAAGCCTAAGCGTTCACCCACCCACCCTTCACAGGTCTCGCAGAACATGACGGATACGAACGCACTCAACAATATGACCAATATGATGCCGGAGAGGCCGACCAGAACGGCCGAAACCGGATTCGTCTTGAACGCTTGGCTGAGACGACTCAGTAGACTTGAGAGAAGCTTCATCGCGGATTTCCAGGCGCGGAAACTAACTCTGCGCGACGAAGACAGAAACCTGTTCGGCCAGCCGGGGCGCTTCAAGAAATCAAAATATTTTGTCGTATGCACAGCAGGCGGCTTCTAGCGATGACGGCACGGGAGTTTGTAATTTTTTCTCCGTACACATCTGTACGAGTATGTCCACATGTCTTTGGCACTCCCGCTCCCGTTGAAGCCGGGGATAGATATCTCTCTCGTTCACATGTTCGCCAGCCAGATAGGCCAGCCAAGTTTCGATGTTGCGCACGGGAACAAAGACGGCGACTTTGTCAGCGGATTGACGCGGCAAAACATCATTTTGATTACAAGCCTCATCCATTTGTTTCAGCCGTTGCTCAATGCTGTACTTATCGCCATCAATCATCGCCACGAGAATGCCGCCGCGTTTGCGCACAGCGTCCAAGTATTTCGGATAATTATTCCGAACAAATTGATCGCCGGCACCCGTGCTGGGTCTCGACACAACATATATCATTCGCTTGCGTTTTTTGAGGAATCTTCGAATAAACGCTTCGTGCTGTTTGTCTTCGCAGAGTACCGTGATTCTTGGGCGGTTCATGGCACGAGCCCCTGGGCGTAGAGTTCCGATATTTTCAGCCGCGTGTCGTTTTTGACGTCCAGGCGGCGCGTATGGCTCTCCGGCTCACGCCCTAACCAGACAGCTTTGTTCTCAAGAAAATCAATCGCTTCAGGATGGTGCGAAATCAATATGGTCTGCGGCAGAGTGTCGCCACAGCCATCCTCCAACTCGGCGAGCCAGGGCTGCAACTCCGGGAGGGTGACATAGTTGTCCGGTTCATCCAAAAACAAAGAGCGCCTAGCACCATCGGCAAAGAGCAGCAAATACAGCACGATTAACGCACGTTGACCATCTGAGAGTTGGTCAAACCGATAGCTATTGCCTGCTTCTCCATCCTGCGGGGAAAACTCGACTTGCAGTTCCCTGTAATCACTACCTTTTTGCACGAGTCTCAAGTCCACGAAGCCGGGCAGAACATCGCGTAGGCGATCCATCGCCTCAAAGATCCGTCGCGGATTCTCCTGTAAGCGTCCTTGATACCACGACGCAAAATTCTCACCGTCGTCGCTGAGCCTGTCGGTGTCGGAATCCGAACCGCTTCTTATGCGTTTCGTCTCCAAAGAGAGCGTCACAAAACGGCGAACGTGCTCTCGGAATGCGCACAATCGGGTATTGTCGTTACCGTCTGCCACTGGCGCAAGCCCCGATCGCGTCCAATCGAAGGAATATTTTGACCCCTCGCTGTGATTGTCACGGTAGAGTTGTACATCGCCGTTTTCAAAGATAAAGAGCGGCTTGCCGTGGGACAGCAGCTCTTCGCGGCTCACTCGGGCAAGTCGTCTTTCCGGGTTGTGCTGAATCACAAGTCGATACAGACAGAGGCCGTCAGAGGTGTCGATTTCCAATTCAAAGTGTTGCTCAACCTTCTTGCTCCAACGCGTGATGTCGGTAGGGAGAAACAATTCGCCGACCCGCGCATCGCCACGAATAAAATCGCGCAGTTTCCCCACAACTTCAAACACCGCCGACTTGCCACTCCCGTTTGCTCCGAGCAGGAGTGTCAACTCCCCAAAACAGAGGTCAAAGTTAGTGAGACACTTGTAATTGTCAATGTGAAGGCGCTTTAGCATGGTCATTTGAGTCATCTCATACGGTGATAAATCAGGCAAGAGTTTTCAGGGCTTCCTGACTAGCCACGCTCGGTATTCCGCCGAAACCAGTCCCGGACCGTGGCCAGCAGAGAGGACGACGGGGATGACGTATCGGCTGGAGGGGCAGCCAGGCTGCGGCTCTCCTCCCACCACTCAACGTGGGTCAGATGGAGCTGGGCGAGGCCGGCAATGGCGGGAATGAGTTGTGTGGTGATGAACGCCTGGTTCACCGCGCTCTCCAGCAGCAGGTCTGTCTGGGCGATATAGTTCTCGGTGCTGGAGTGCAGGCTTGAGATGATAGCGCTGTCTGTCATACCGGGCACGGCTGTTTTCAGGGCGCTGCCCTCAAGCCGGGCCAGGGATTTCTGAACGACGAGCCGGGTTGCGGAGTCAGGGGTGTCAACGAGAAAAATAAGAGAGAGATAGCGCAGCGCGGAGCGGTGGGGCCTTGGCTGGGCAATGCGGCACAGGCCGGAGAGCGCCTCGTTTTCGGGACGCTCAAGTGTGAATTCAAAGAACGCCAGCATTTGTTCGCCAGCATACAGGTCAATCAGCTCTTGTCGGAGGTCAATGACGCCCTGGGATTCCTGTTTATTCCCAGAGCCCTTTGTTTTCTCCATACCAGCGTCCCTCTACTTAGCCGCCAATGCGCGTCGAGATTTGACCGTATCACATCTTTTCGACGCCGGTCATTATCGGTTCTCTTGATTCATCTAGTATATTATGGACATATACAAAGATGATTGACCTCAACCGGATCGTCGGCTTCCAGTGGGACCAGGGCAACGCCCGGAAGAGCGCCGAGAAGCATGCTGTCAGTCAGTCCGAAGCAGAGGAGGTGTTCTTCAACACACCGCTTCTGATCGTTGGAGACCTTGGTCATAGTCGGTCCGAGCTACGGTTCCATGCTCTCGGCGTCACTAAGGCGGAACGACGGCTGCATGTAACCTTGACGTTGCGAGAAGAAAACAGCCTGATTCGCGTCATCTCCGCCCGAGATATGAGCCGCAAGGAGCGAACCCGTTATGAGCAGGAAACGTAAACCTATTCCTACCTTCAAGAGTGAGGCAGAAGAGCAAGCCTTTTGGGAAAGCCACGATTCGACCGATTATGTGGACTGGAGGAGGGCCGAACGTGTCCGGTTCTCCTCTCTCAAACCGTCTACCAAAGCGATTTCCCTCAGGTTACCTGTCGACCTGCTGGAGCGGATCAAGATCGCAGCCAATAAGAGGGATGTCCCGTATCAGTCGCTCATCAAAGTCTGGCTGGCCGAGAAGGTTGACGCCTAGGAACGGCTTTCCCTCCACGGTCCGACCCTGGAAGGCGACATAAAAAAGGGCGTCCTTTTTGGACGCCCCAGTTTGTACGTTTGCCAGTCTCTTAGTCCAGGTTATACAGCTCGGCCACGTTGTCGTGAAGAATCCAGTTCTTCTCTTCTTCGGTGAGATGGGCGGTGTGTTTTTCGAGTATTTCCTGTGACCACGGCCAGGTCGAGTCGCTGTGCGGGAAGTCGTTGGCCCACATCAGGCGGCGTGGGTTGCACATATCTTTCATGCGGAACGCCACCCAGTCGTCCTGAAAGGTGGTGTAGATATGTTCGCTGAAATACTCGCTCGGCATCTTTGATAGTTCCTGGCCGGGCTTCAGCCAGTAGCGGTGCCGATCGTAGGCATGATCCATCCGATACATATAATGCGGCACCCAGCCGGCGTCGGCTTCGACACACACGATTTTCAGTTTGGGGTTACGCTCAAATACGCCACCCAGAATAAACGTCCCCATCAGGTCCTGATTGCCCCGAATAATGGACAGGAAGCCGTTCAGCTTGGGCCCACGCGGAGAAGAACCGACCACATCGCTCCGGCTGGTCAGGATATGAAAACTCAGCGGCATCTGCATATCGATGGCAGCCTGCCAGAACGCATCATAGAGCGGGTCGTCGTAGTCAGACACCTGGGGGTTGCCCGGCATCATCACTCCGCGCAGACCCAACTCTTTGATCTTGCGCAGGTCGGCGATACCCTCATCGACCGAGCGCATGGCCGTCTGTCCCAGGCCGATCAAGCGATCCGAATGGGCGGAACAGTACTCCGCGATCCATTCGTTGTAGGCGTCAAAGCAGGCTTTTTTATAGTCAAAGTCGGAATGATTACACAGCAGCATACCGACGGTGGGATAGATCACTTCGGCAGCAACGCCGTCACGGTCCTGGTCGGCCAGGCGCGCTTCCGGGTCCCAGCCGCCACGGTGCAGGTCCTCAAACTTGGCACCGAACATGGCGAGGTCTTCGGCCTTCTGTCCGGCCGCGGCAACCAGACCCATAGGGACCGGCTGCTTCATGCCACTGATAACGAACAGATCGCCCTTCTTCTCGTCGTGGATCATGTGCGGCGCGGTATCTTTATATTTCTTGTCAATGCGATCCACATAGGTGCCCGGTGGTTCGGTGATATGCGAATCAGAAGAGATAATGGGTTTGAGCATGGAGTGCTTCTCCTTGTCTGGCGCTCTTATTTTGCCGAGAACAGCGTCTCCTCAGTCGGCGCTGCTTTGTGCGGATTAAAATACGGAATTACATACTGTCCGATCCGATCAATCGAGCGCATGATGTTCTTGTGCGGAATCCGACCGGCCTGCTTGAAGAATATCACCTGGTCCAGTCCGGCCTGATCAAAGGTTTCGAGCTTGCGGTTGACCTCATCCGGGTTGCCGACAGTGACCATCGGGTGCTCTTTGATCTGCGCATCGCTCAAATCATTGGCATCCGCGTCCAGGTCGAACAGGCTGCGCAGATATTCATACGAGTACAGATTGTTCTTGACCATCAGGGGCTCGAATAACTTGGCCACGTTGTGCAGAAACCAGCGCGCCCCGTTGATCCCAATCGCCTCTTCTTCTTTGTTCTCGGCCACATGACAAATGGCCACCCCGGCAAACCGCTCGTTAATCACCTGCGACACAACATCGCTGCGGTCCTTGCACTTCTCACGGTAGGTCTGCATGGTCTTCTGGACTTGCTCCCAGTTCAGATTGAAGCTGAGCACGCCCAGGCCGCGGTCGGCCGCCATCTCATAGCTGTCTGGGGCCACGCAGGCCATCCACATCGGCGGGTGTGGCTCTTGAATGGGTTTGGGTACGACCCGCCGGGGCGGGACCTGAATGGTTTTGCCGTTGTATTCCAGGATGTCCTCGGTCCAGGCTTTCACAATCACGTCGAGCGCCTCACGCACCTCCTCGCGCGTCCGGTCGTAATCCACCCCGAAGCCGTCCAGCTCCTGGGCCGTGGTTGACCGGCCCGTGCCCAGGTCCATCCGTCCGTTGCTGAGAATGTCGAGCACCGCGGCCTGTTCCGCCACCTTGATGGGATGGTTGAAGCGATGCGGCAGGAGGCGCACACCGTGGGCGATGCGGATGTTCTTGGTGCGCTGCGAGACCGCGCCGTAGAACACTTCGGGGGCCGGGCTGTGGGAGTATTCCTCCAGAAAATGGTGTTCCACCTCCCACACATAGTCAAAGCCAATCTGGTCGGCCCGTTCTATCTGGGCCAGGGCTTCGTGGTAGACATTGTACTCACTCAGTTTGTTCCACGGGCGGGGCGTTTCCATTTCGTACAGAAGACCGAATTGCATAACGTGCTCCTTTTTTGCTGGTCGTTTCTTTATACAGACGCGTGTCGGATCAGGACAATCCATACACGCCGGCCACATTCTCACCTAAAACTTTACGCCGGCTCTCTTCAGACAGCGGCGCCACCATATTCGTCAGGTCTTGAATATAGTCGCAGGTATGATCGTCGTGAGGAAAATCGCTCGCCCAGAAGAATTTGTCTGCGCCGATATACTCAATCAGGTAGGGCAAGGCGCGTTCATCCGGGTCGGCCGATATCCAACACTGGCGCTGGAAGTAATAGCTCGGGACTTCTTTGAGCGGGACACTTCTGCCGAGCGCGGTCTTATAGGCCGCGTCCATGCGGTCGAGCATATGTCCGATCCAGCCGGCCCCGGATTCGAGCACCACAACTTTTACGCTGGGGAAGCGGTCGAACAGACCGTATTGGAACAGCCCTAAAAATGCCTGCTGGGGACCCTGGCCACCCAGCATATCCACCCACCATTCGCCCCATTTATACATCTCTCGAAACCGTTGGTAGACGCGCCGGTTCGGCGGTTCGGCCACGGGATGAATCCCGATCGGAACCCCCAGGTCCTGGGCCGTGGCCCAGAACGGATCGTGGTCCGTATGCGCGTGGGCTTTGTCGGTCAGCGTATAGGGTGAGATAAAAGCGCCCTTGGCTCCAGCCTTGACCGCCCGTTCCAGTTCCTGGGCCGCGGCTTCACCGGAAGTGAGACAGATGTGAGCAATCGGAATCAGCCGGCCACCGGAATCGGAACAAAAATCGACGATCCAGCGGTTATAGGCGCGGGTATATGCCTGAGCCAGCTCATGCTCGGTGACTTCGGTTTCCCACTCCAGGCAGATCGTCGGATAGATCAGCGCTTTGGCCAGGTTTTCCTGATCGAGCAGGGCCAGACGTTCCTGGGGATCATTTCCCCCAAAAGGGACACTTTTTGTGTAGCCCTGTTGCTTAATGCCACTGCGCTCTTCAAACGTACTGCCCATGCTGGTGCCGCGGGCCAGGATTTCCGCGTCAAAATAGCGCGAGCGTTGGCCGTTCAATTCCAGATGGTCGAGCCCGTCCGGGCCGGGCCGAATTCGGATGGCCCGGTCGCGATATGCCGGATCGATATACCGCTCCCACAGATCCGCGGGTTCGTTAATATGGCCATCGGCATCAATGGCCCCTGCATATGGTAGCCGCGAGGTTTGAAACACCTTCCCTCCTCCGTGCCTGCGCCTGTGCGTGCTGGAAACTCCCGTGTTCGTATGAGGCGTTATTGTTACCGTGCCCCTCCGGGGGTGTCAATCCGAAACAGGACCGGCGTTATGAAAAAAGTCCAGCACCTGGCCTGCCAGCTCGTCCGCCCGCGTGTCCAACTCGTCTTCTGTCAGATTGGCGATGGGATGGTCAGTCACCAGAAACCGGTAGTCTTTGACTCCCCAGCTGGCTGCCATGGCGCGGCCGGTTGCAATAAAGGGCGTGGTCACGACAGACGCGGTCGGGATACCCGCTCGCTCCAATTTCAGGCCGTCGAGCACACTGCTCGAACTGCACGACCCTCAGTCACCCACGCCGGTCAGCGCAATATCGACCTGTTGCTGAAACAGCGCAATCGTTTCTTGGCTGACGGCGTGGCCGGATGATTGCTTCCGATTCAAAGAAACCAGGCGCATGCCCTGTTGTTGCGCCAGGCGCTCAGCCACCTTGCACAGCAGATCCTTGGAATTGAACTTGGTGTTTTCAACCAGTCCGACCCGCAGCCCCCGGAACGAGCCGGGTCGCGGCGCATACGCAAATTCCTGCGTTTCCAAGGCGAGAGTCGGATCAAAAACCATACGACGCATCATAGTCCCCCTCTCTCTATCCCTCTCTCTCTATCTCTGTCTCTCTCTCTCTCTCTATCTCTCTATCTTCCCCTCTACCCCCGCACCAGTTCGGTCACGCTGCGCGTCCACTTATTCCCCCAGCCCGGTAAGCACGCCGACCAGCTCCCGCCCTGGGCCCCCGCGCAGACAATCAGCACATCGTCTGGATCGCGCATCACATAGCGCCAGGTGGTTTCATCTTCGGGCCGAATCTCCCCCGGTAGCCGTCCGGCCCGTTTGAAATCCGCCACCCTCCGCCGCGCCTGTTGAATCACACCCTCCTGGACCTGCCTACGGCTCCAGCCGCTACGTCGGATGATGTCTGCGTGCTCGCCGGCGAGCACCAGCAGGCTTTGATTAAACCCATACACGTTTGGCACGGCAAGATTACACACGGCATCGGCAAATTCCAGCAGCAAGGGCTCGGGCGTACTGGCCAACTGGTTATACACACCCATAAGCGTATTGGAGGCGTACAGGGTCACGGCGCTGTCCCCGGCTCGAAAGCCGCGCTCGACGTGGAGCGGCTGCCAGGGATGGTTCTCCTCGTTCTCGGCGAAACAGAACGCATATTTCCCCGGTGAGCCCAAGGTGGCCTTGTCCAGCAGACCAGGGCGGGTATTGAGCACGTTGAGCATGACCAGACGCAACGCCCGGCCGATAGTTGCATTGGGACGAAATCCCGGCCCAAAGGCGTTATGGGTCGCGTTGATCCCGAGCGCGGGGCCAATCGGGCCATTCACAATCAGGGTAAGCGCCGAGCCGCCGGTACTGGTTGCCGGATTGTGATAATGAAATTCGGGTCGGCACAGGCCCCGCACCGCGGCCAGCACCACAGGGAAATACTCGGGCAAACAGCCGGCCATCACCGCGTTGATGGCGACCTTCTCAGCCGGGATGGTTACATTCCGTTCCGCAATGGTCCCCAGACTTTCGTCCGCTCTGACCTGCCCGGCCTCCAGCATGGCCTGAACCGACTCTTCGGTTGGCGGGACGAGCGGCAGCCCGTCACTCCAGCCCTGCTGATAATAGAACTCAACCCAGGCCGCGGCCTCAGCCGGGTCGGTTGGTGGCATGTGTTCGTCCATAGGCCCTCAGACGCTTCACAGTCTCATAGCATAAGCATTGCACGAGAGTCAGGAGCCAGTACAATAACAACAAGATACAGAGGGTCTTGGAACATGTTTTTGGGAAACCGACATGAATGAGGCAAAGCTGCTCGAACGCATTACTATCGATCCGAAAATCTTCGGCGGCAAGCCCATTGTCCGAGGACGAAGGCTCGCGGTCGAACATATTCTTGGCATGCTGGCAGCGGGAGATACCGCGGAGACCATACTTTCAGGCTACTCTTGGCTTGAGCCGGAAGATATCCAGGCGTGCCTCCTCTATGCGCGGCAGCTCGTTGGTCATGAACGCGTCGAGCCATTCTTTATTAAGCCCCCCTCCTCATGAGGCTCCTGCTTGATAGCTGTGTCTGGGGCGGAGCCCGCCAGGATATGAGAGCCGCTGGCCACGATGTCCTATGGGCGGGCGAGTGGGATGAAGACCCCGGCGATGAAGAAATTCTCCGTCGGGCTTTCCGTGCCAGTCGTATCCTCGTGACCTTAGATAAGGACTTTGGCGAACTTGCTATCGCCCGCGGCCAGCGCCATTCAGGTATTCTTCGCCTCGTCAATCTCTCCGCACGTCAGCAAGCAGCAGCCTGCGTTCAGGTCCTCGCTACGCACGGTACGGATTTGGAAGCTGGAGCGATCATTACCGCTGAGCCCGGCAGATTACGTATTCGCCCGGCTTCACCCACTTCTTCATAGGTTGTCCTGATACGCCAGGGCTGAGCGTACGCGCTTTGCCGCCTGACTTCGCCTCCGTCATACCGGACTCGACCCGATCGTCTCGCGCTTTCCCCCGCCTTGGAAAGTGAGCCCAGCGAGTAAAGCCAAAGGACCCAGCAGCCTCAGCAAGAGTGTGGTATGGAAAGAAAAAAGGGCCATCCCGAAAGGACTCTGCCATGCCACACCGCTTTATGACCTTGCGCGAAATTCGCCGCGCCGCAAAAACCATGCTGCCGCCCGGACCGTGGGCGTTTGGCGCTGGGGGCGCGGAAACGGAAACCACGCGCCGGCGCAACCGCCGGGCGCTCAAGCGCTTGGCCATCCGCCAGCGGGTGCTGCGCGATGTCCGCCATATCGATATCAGCACGACCTTTCTGGGACTTGAACTGCCCACCCCCTTTGCCATCGCGCCAATGGGCAGTCTGGCGCTCTTTCATCCAGAAGGCGACCTCGAAATGGTGCGTGGCGCAAGTCCCAGCCGCAACCTCGCCTTCGTGAGTGGTGTCACCGGTTGGTCGGTCGAAGACCTGGCCCAGGCGGCGCGCGGCCCCCTGATGTATCAGCTCTACTGGAGCGGTCCGCGTTCCTGGTGCCGGGACCTGCTCGCCCGGGTGGAAGCTACGGGCTATCACGCCGTCTGCCTGACGGTTGACGTGCAGACCTATAGCCGCCGCGAGCGGGACGTTGAGTTGCGTTTCGATCCGCAGGGAGCGCGCTCACTCACCCCCAACGAGCAACCCCCGGAGTTCGACTATCAGACCCGCCTGACCTGGGATGATGTGGCCTGGCTCAAAAGCATCCTGTCGGTTCCGCTGGGCTTAAAAGGTATTCTTACCCCGGAAGATGCGCGGCTTTCAGTTGAGGTCGGAGCCGAAATCATCTGGGTCTCGAACCACGGCGGGCGTCAGCTCGATTCCACCCTGGCAACGATTGATGCCTTGCCGGACATCGTCGAGGCGGTTGAGGGCAGAGCCCAGATCGTGATTGATGGCGGCTTTCGGCGGGGCACAGACATTATTAAAGCCCTGGCCTCAGGCGCAAACCTGGTTGCCCTGGGTCGGCCCATGCTGTGGGGTCTGGCCGCGGACGGCGCGGCCGGGGTGCACCGGACAATTGAACTATTCCGCGACGAGTTGGAAACCAATCTGGCCTTGTGCGGGCAAACCAGCGTACGCACGCTGGAGCCGAATCTGGTCCGCCCGGTGGAGTATTGAGGAGGATATTCTTAATGGGAACATCTAATCAAAATATATTTGACTACTCCCTATCCTGAGACAAACTGACGGGTTCGCCGAGTTGCCATGAGAGAAGAAAACGAGAATGGATAGGTTCCTATTGTCTGGGACTTATCGACAACGCCGTAGTCAGCTAGATACCCCACAGCGCGATTGAGCCGACCGGGCGAAAGGCCGGTCCCCTCAGCCAATTGTTGGCTCTGAATTTGTTTAGCTGACTCAACAGCAGCGGCAGTAATTTGGATATCCTCTTCAGGATTGTAATCAAGGTGTTCTGAGAATTCCCGGTAGAGTACATAAGTCGGTTGCACCTGATAGAATTCATATGGATCAGTACCCAACGCTCTCAGCGTTCGTACCATCCCCACCTCCTCCAACTCATCAACTGCGTCGTTTATCGTTTGGGGATCAAGATTCAGCGCTGAGCTAAGGTCTTGACCAGAAAATGCAAATACGTCGCCACTATCAAGATCAGCAAAGCGAAGGACGAAAAGGCCAACAGTCGAGGCACCGGAGGAAAGACCTGCTACGCTTTCAGTCAGTGACAGAGCGATGGATTCTTGAGCAGATCGTTTAGGTTTATCTGTTATGCCGTGGACAGAATTGATTATTCTTTGAACCCCTTCCTCAAAGTTTTGACGCATATCTATACGCAATAGAGATCGCAGGGCAGTGGGAATCTCGACGTTGTCTCTGACTACTGGAATGATCTTTGTCACTCCCTCAATTTTTCTGACAGTGGCCACATCTAATTCTTGGCGAACCCATTTGGATTTCACACTCTCCGACGAAAGCACGACAACGAACGCAGCAGCTTGGGCCAATCCTTCCTCAAATATCTTTTGAATCAGGGAATCTCCACCCAGGATTTCCCATCGGTCCCACCACACCTCCTCTCCAGCGTTGTGAAGGGCCTTTGCCAGCCGTTTTACGAATTCTAGATCTTCATGGGAGTAGCTAATAAAAATCCTCTTTTTGCTCGTTCCCGTTTCACTCAACTCGTTCATTGAATGCCTCCCATACACGATCATAGGTAAGAGTCGTCTTGGCTCGCAAGGTACGAGGAGCAAACTCGTGATCCATAAAGTCTTTTTGGTGTCCTGGAGATATCCATATTGGGACCGCCAGGTAGTATCCCTTTTCCGTTGTCCTAACTACTCGAACGATAGCGAATGTCACTTCGATATCCTCTAACAGTCTACGAATCTCAACAAGCGTCCCAATACTCTCCTGCAAATATCCACTTATGACGAATACCAAGTCGGCATCAAAGTCTTTGTCTTTAGCTCTACTGATCGATACGACCTCCAGCGAACGATTTCGATCCCTTCGATCCCAGTAGAGAGACCAGCCTTGCTCCAGTACTGAAAGGACTAGAAAGAACAGCACAAAAATGGCGAGAACCATTATTGCGGCTATTGTATTGGGGAGAGTTACACCAGATTGTGGCGTTCCCCAAAGAGCAACGATTGACGCAGTGCCGGATACTGCGGCCCACCACCAGCGAAAAAATGGCTGAAAGAGCCATACAAGGTACTCTAAAATGCTAGGGCGCATGTGCGAGACCTCCAGCAGCCGTACTGAGGATTTTGTTTAGCCAAGACGGTAAACAGGTTTAGATTTTTATATAAAAAATTAACAGAATTTCCTCTTTTAAGGTCCCAATTTAGCAATCCAATCGCTTGTTAGGGAAACTCGAATATGAGCTGTCCATCGTAATACACCTTGAAGGGCTGTGAAAAATTCAGAGATGTGGTCTCCCCGCCAACATCAACAATGGTTTGCTTCGTGATACCGGGCAATATTGTACCACATACGCTATCCAGCGCATTCCTATCGAACCAATCAAAATGGGAAGAGTCAAACTGAACGCCGCCTTGGACGAATGCAAGTCTTGTGGAGCAAGCGAAGAACCCACCGGATGTGAGTGGGGTCATATCTATATCCAGCGTCTCGCCGTCACAGGGGTTGGTCACAACCCAAGTTGCTGGGTCGGCAAAGGAACCACGAGAATCGTATACCGTAGCGGTCTTTGTAGTACACAGGCCGCTGCCTGAACCCGAAGAGGCAGTAAAATCCGTAGCCACAAAGCTTTGTGATGCTTCAGACCACTCCAGCGTTGCTCGCTGTCCATTGCTCAGGGTTGCTGTTCCCGAGCCGGTGACACCTCGTAAGAAATCAACTCCGGTCGTTACAACCGTGAACGTTGCACGGTCGAACTCCACGCCATTGTCGTACACCACAGCGGTATGGCGCCCATCGTCCAGCTTTGCCCAATTCCAGATGGCGACAAAGCCGTTGTTGGTATCGCCACAGGCACGGCGAGTGTCCTCTCGCTCGCTGCCATAGACGAGCGGAACAGCACTACCGCCATCAAAGCGGATGGTCAGGCGGCCATTGGCCCGGCATTTCCAGCCGGAAATAACTCCAACGCCGGATTGCGTGGTGCCTGGACCAGGGATTCCCAGGGTAGCAGCGTGAGCCACAGAGGCCAGGAACACGGCGGCAATGATGAGAATAGTACGGGACATTTCTCCTCCTATGCGGAACGATTCAGCCTCGGCAGGAGTGCCGGGCCGTATCAACATCACAGCAAAGAAATGGAGTGAGGTCCTGCGTATTCACCACAGCGCGGGTCGCGACTCCCGCGCCGAATGGTGGTTGTTATATTCAGCAGGCGACCCGACTCAACGGGTTCTTTGCCTGATGTTGATGGACGTGAAGATGCAGAATATACGAAGAAATGTCAACAATAGAATTCTAAGACGAGGAAAAGAGGACGCATGCAGTTTGGTATTATCTTTCCCACCCGCATCGATGACTGGCAATTGGTGAAAGACGCCGAGAACCTGGGCTATGAGCGCGCCTGGATACCGGACTCCCAGATGATCTGGTCGGACTGCTATGCCACCCTGGCTCTGGCCGCGCATCATACCTCGCGGATTCATATTGGCAGCGGGGTCTCGATTCCCGGCAGCCGCATTGCTCCGGTCACGGCCCATGCCATTGCCTCGATTAACCAGATTGCGCCGGGTCGGGTCTTCCTCGGTATCGGGACCGGTCATACGGCCATGCGCGTCATGGGTATGAAGCCCATGCGCATCAAACCCTTCCGTGAGTATCTGCGCGTTGTGCGCACGCTCCTGCGCGGGGAAGAGGTTGACTACACGCTGGGTGACACCACGCGCGCGATACGCTTTCTCCACCAGGACCTGCGCTTTATCAATCTGGAAGACCCCATTCCGATTTATGTTGCCGCCAACGGACCACGGGCGCTCGGCCTCACCGGTGAATTCGGGGATGGCGTCACGACCCTGCTCTACGAAGATACCAGCGTCCTGAGCAGTCATTTGCAGTTGATCCGGGCAGGAGCGGCCAAGGCCGGGCGCAGCCTGCCGGACCCTTTTCATGTTTCTGCCGTCACCGCTGCCGTGATTCTGCGTCCGGGCGAAACCCTGGAATCGGATCGGGTCATCGACGCCTGTGGGGCCTGGGTCACCACGGCGCTCCATTTTGTGTATGAGGTCTATCAGTTGACCAAGAACGAGGAAGTCATCCCGCCGGCGTTTGCGGACACCTGGGAGGAGTACTGCGCCTATGTCGGTCAGATGCAGACCCCGGCCGACAAACGCTATCTCCAACTCCACGACGGCCACAGCACCTATCTGGTACCGGCCGAGCGGCGCTTTGTGACCCCCAAGGCGATTCAGGGCACGAGTCTGGTGGGCACGCCGGAGGAGATTATCGAACGCATCCGCGCGGCAGAAAAAGCCGGCATGCGCGAGTTGACCGTCCTGCCTCCAACCGAGACAAACCGGGAGATGCTGACGGAGTTTGCCGAATTGGTGATGCGCAAGTATTGAGATGCGCGAGTGAGGACTGCAACCGCCTAGCCCTCAAGCTGTTCGTTCAATCTGGCGATAGCTTCGACATAGCCCTCCACCATTTCCCGCACGACATCGCGGGTGGCCCGCACGCTGTTTTGCGCGCCGATACCCTGTCCGGCAGGGTAGGAGTACAGCTGATACGCCCCGGACTCCGAGGTGATGCCGGGGGCCTTCATGGCATGGTCGATGCGGCGTAGGGAATGATAATTCAGAACGCTTTGGAGGGGAGTTTTGAGAGGGTCCGGGGTGTCGGACCGATCCCAAGCCTCGGTCCATGCGGAGCGTAAAAAACGGGCGTGCTTGCCCGTCATGGACCGGGTTCGCGCCGTATCATCCGTCCCCGCGGCCAGCAGCTTTTGCCTGGCCATCCGGTCCAACTCGGACTCGGCCGTCGTCAACCAGACCGAACCGCACCATACGCCCTGGGCGCCGAGCGCCAGGGCGGCGGCCATCTGCCGGCCATTGCCTATGCCGCCGGCGCCCAGCACCGGGAGCGGGGCGACGGCATCCACAATTTCCGGGATCAGCACCATGCCGCCAATCTCTCCGGTGTGTCCTCCGGCTTCGTAGGACTGGGCAATAATCACGTCCACACCCGCGGCTTTGTGGCGCTCGGCGTGCTTTTTCTTGCCAGCCAACGCCCCAACGTAGAGACCGCGCGCATGGGCCGCCTCAGTCACCCAATCCGGCGGCGTGCCGAGCGCGCTTACCAGAAACCTGGCCTTGTGGGCAAAGGCAATATCCACAATACCTTTGGCCTGTTTCTGGGAATAGCGTAAGCCACGTTCCTTTTTGGAGGCGGTCAGATGGTCCGGCAACTCGGGCACCCCGGCGTCGGCCAGCAGCTTCTCGACGAACTGCCGATGCTCGTCCGGGATGTACTCCCGGAGCGCCTTGTGCTCCATCCCGCCGGTTGCGGCACCCACGTAATTTGAGGGCATCATCAGGTCCACGCCATACGGAATGTCGCCGAGTTGAGCGTCTATCCATTGCAGATCGATTTCCAGGCGTTCATCCGTGTGAATCGCTGCCCCCAGCACGCCGAGTCCACCAGCTTTACTGACGGCGACAACAACGTCGCGGCAGTGCGTGAAGGCAAAAATAGGGTATTCAATGCCGAATATTTCTGCGACTTGGGTTGGCATGCGCTTCTCCTCAGCCTTGCTGCGTGTGTATCCACCTCCTATAGCATTGACACCGAGAACCTCCCAGCGGTAGGTTCCGGTCAGACCAGCAACGAAAAGAGACTCCTGAATATGGCATATATCGGCAGTGCGGTCAGTGGCATCCTGGATACCAGACTCGTGGCCGGCAAGGGACAATACACCGCAGACGTGAGTCTGCCGGACATGGGCTATATGACCGTTGTCCGCAGCCCCTATGCCCACGCCCGGATTCTCAGCATCGACACCAGCGCGGCGCAGCAACACCCAGGCGTGCGCATCGTTGTCACCGGGACAGATATCCAGCAGTGGAGCCAGCCCATTCCGCACACGTTAAACCCCAGCGCCTTTGGGGGAAAAACGACCGACATCTACTGTCTGGCGATTGACCGGGTGCATTATGTCGGAACGCCGGTGGCCGCGGTGGTTGCCGACACCAGACACGCCGCGACCGAGGCGGCTGGTCTTATCGAAGTCGAGTACGCAGACCTGCCGGTGGTCATCGACGCCGAACGGGCTCTGGAGCCGGATTCCCCCCTGCTCTACCCTGAGTGGGAAACCAATGAACTGATGCACGTCCGCTTTCAGGGCGGCGATGTTGAGCCGGCCTTTGCCAACGCCGACCATATCCTGGACGATACCCTCCGCCTGCACCGGCATACGGCCACGCCGCTGGAACCGCGCGCGGCCCTGGCTCATTATGACGACCGCGCTGAACACCTGACCTTGTGGGTCTCCACCCAAGCGCCCCATCCCCTGCGCACAACCTTGGCCAACACCTTAAATATGGATGAGAACGATATCCAGGTGATTCAGCCCCAGGTGGGGGGTGCGTTTGGAGTCAAGATTCCGACCTATCAGGAAGACCCGTTGGCCTGCCTGCTGTCGAAACGGACCGGCAGGCCAGTCAAATGGATCGAGGAGCGCACCGAACATTTGATGGCCGGCGGTCACGCTCGCGAGCAAACCCTCAAATTCTCGGTCGCCTGTCAGGCCGACGGAACCGTGGTCGGCCTCAAAGTTCGCATCATTGGCGATGTCGGGGCCCTGGCCGCGGTGGGCGGTTGGGGCATGTCCTATGTGGCCTCCTTTGTCGTGCCCGGCCCGTACAAAATCCCGAACTGTGAGGTGGATTTATCCATCGTGGTGACCAACAAGGGCCCCTGGAACGCGTATCGTGGGTTTGGCAAGGAGGCCGCCTCGTTTCTCATGGATCGCGTCATGGACCGTGTGGCCGATACGGTCCAGATGGACCGCGCCGCGGTACGGCTCAAGAACTTTGTACCTAAAGACGAGTTTCCTTACACCCAAATCTCGGGGGCCACCCTGGACAGCGGCGATTATGCCAAGGCGTTGCAGGCCGTCATGGACAAGGCCGGCTACCACGATTTTGCCGAAGAACAGCAGCGCCTCCGCGCCCAGGGCCGCTATATTGGTATAGGCGTGGGCTTTGAATTAACGCCTGAAGGAGGCTGCATCCCCGACTCTTTTATCGGCGGCTATGAAGGCGCAACCGTCCGCGTCAGCCCGAGTGGACAAGTCACCGTCCTGACCGGTGTCACCTCGCCCGGTTCGGGTAATGAAACCGGCATTGCCCAGATTGTGGCAGATGCCCTGGGCGTACCGCTCAGCGCCGTCAGGGTCATACAGGGCGATACCCAGGCCTGCCCGTACGGGTTGGGCAATTGGAGTTCGCGGAGCCTGTTCATGGGGGGCTCCGCTTCGCTGTATGCGGCTCGGGAAGTGCACCATAAGGTGCTGCGGGTCGCGGCGAGCATGTTGCAATCGACGCCGGAAGACCTGGACTGTGAACAGGGCCGCATCCGCGTCAAGGGGCAGGCTGACCGGGAGGTCGCATTCAACGCTGTTGCCGAGTATATCCACAAACGCGCGTTCGATCATCACGCCTTTGATATGGAACCGGGGTTGGAGTCCACGCGCTATTTCCGCATGGGCAATATCCACCACGTGCCGGATGACAAAGGCCGGATCAACACCTATCCGTCCTATCCCTATGCGGCCTGTGTGGCCGTGGTTGAGGTGGATGTTGAAACCGGCGTCATCACCCTGCTGCGCTATGTGACCGTCCACGACTGCGGTACAGTCATTAATCCCTTATTGGTTGAGGGCCAATTTCAGGGCGCGGTGGCGCAGGGACTCGGCGGTCTGATCTATGAGCAGCTCAGCTATGATGACAACGGCCAGCTCCAGACCGGGACGTTCATGGACTATACCCTGCCTACCGCGGTGGAAGTGCCGAGTGTTGAGATTCACCACCAGGAAGTCCCGAGCCCGTTTACGCCCCTCGGCGCCAAAGGCGCCGGCGAGTCCGGCGTGTCCAGCCCATTTGGGACCATCGTCAGCGCGGTGGAAAACGCCCTCACCCCCTTTGGGGTGACAATTCACGCCACCCCGCTCACGCCTCAACGCGTCTGGCGCATGATTCACGCGACCAGGCATGACAATAGCGGAGGGGCGGACGCATGATACGCGCGCCCTTTCAGCTTCACAGGCCGCACTCGATCGACGCGGCTGTCCGTCTCTTATCCCAGTGCGTACAAAACGGCGAAGACGCCAAGCTGCTGGCCGGGGGGCAGTCGCTGCTGCCAAGCCTGAACCTCGGCCTGATCGCGCCGGCCCATATCATCAGCCTCAACCATGTTGCCGGTCTCGACGCTATTCGCCGGGACGGAGATATGCTCGCCATCGGAGCGGGGACGACCCATCATGCCCTGGCCGAGTCCGAGGTCGTGCAAGCCCACTGTCCGATTCTCAGCGAGACCGCAGCCTGTATTGGTGATGTCCAGGTTCGCAACCGGGGGACGGTGGGCGGCGCGATTGGCCATTTCGATCCCGCGGCTGACTATCCGCCCGTACTCGTCCTGCTTGGTGCAGCCTGTCAGATTGTCAGCCCACATGGAGAGCGAACCGTTGCCGCCCACGACGTCTTTGTTGATTATATGACGACGAGTCTGAGCGCGGATGAGGTCCTGACCGAAATTCGCGTCCCGGCCCTGTCCCCGGACACTGGGACGGCCTACGTGAAGTTCACCAGGGTAGAAGGCGGCTTTGCCATTGTCGGCGTTGGCGCATGCCTTCGGCTCAACCCGGATAGAACCTGTCGGTCCATCCGCGTCGGCATCTGTGGCGCAGCCCCCGTCCCGGTGCGTTTGACCGCTATCGAGGATACGCTGACGGGTACGGTCGTAAACGACGCCTTTGTTGAGGCGGTTGCGGCTGCCGCGTATGAGTCGGCTCACGACCCGGTCGCAGAGTTGCACGCCGATGCGGACTACAAACGGGAGATGGTCCGGGTGTTTACCCGTCGGGCGGTAAGGACGGCCTTGGAACGGGCGGATTAAGGAACGGTATGGGAAGGCCATGCAGACCACCATTCAGCTCACAGTGAACAATACTCCGTGTGAAGCCACAGTCGATACGCGCACGCTTCTGGTCGATTTTTTGCGCGATCAACTCGACCTCACCGGCACCCACCTCGGCTGTGCCACCGGCAATTGCGGCGCGTGCACCGTTGTACTTGACGGTCTGACGGTCAAGGCATGTACCATTCTGGCGGCTGACGTTACGGGCTCCGCAGTCACCACCATTGAGGGGTGGACACAGGACACCAGGCAATCGGGCGACCTGCACCCGATTCAGGCGGCCTTTGTCAAACACCACGCCTTACAGTGCGGCTTTTGCACCCCCGGCATGGTGTTGTCGGTGCAGCAACTTTTACAGGAAAAACCGCACCCGACCGAGGCGGATATCCGGCACGGCATAGCCGGCAATCTGTGCCGATGCACCGGCTATGCCAGCATTATCAAAGCGGTTCAGGAAATCGCGCGGGGAAGTGGAGATTAAAAATAAAATTCCCTCTCCCGGTGAGGGAGAGGGTCGGGGCGAGGGGCCTTTTACTCCGCCGGCTTCATGAACTTGAGCGTCATGCGGTCGCTCTCTCCAATCGCCAGATACTTGTCCCTGTCCTCGTCTCCGAGCGACAGGGCGGGTGGCAGAGTCCACACGCCTTTGGGATGGTCGCGCGTATCTTTTGGATTGGCGTTTATCTCACTCCGGTCCACGAGCTTGAAGCCCGCCTTTTCTGCCATTTGAATCGTTGCCGCCTCGGTGACATAGCCCGAACCCGCCTTGGGGTCCTGCTCCGTATTGGGGTCGGCCCGGTGCTCCACCAGACCGAGCATCCCGCCGGGCTTGAGCGCCGCATACATGGCCGCAAAAACCCCGTCAGCCGTCCCGGCGCTCATCCAGTTGTGGACATTGCGAAAGGTCAGGACCATGTCCGCCGAGCCGGCGGGCGCAATATCGACCTTATTGGGCGGGGCGAGTTCAGTCACCGTGGGCGTGCCGTACACCTCGGGCTTAGCGGCCAGCTTCTCGTCCAGGAGGGCGTTCAGCTTCTTCATGTATTCGACCTCGGACTCTCTATCGAATGCGGCCAAATACAAGCGCCCCTGGTCTTTCAGATAGGGAGCCAGAATCTCGGTGTACCAGCCTCTTGACGGTGCGATTTCGACCACCGTCATATCCGGCTTGAGTCCCAGCCAGGTCAGCGTTTGCGCGGGATGGCGGTATTGGTCGCGGGCCTGATACTCGGCCGAGCGATGCTCCCCGTCAATGGCGGCTTGCAGGGCAGGATCGACTCCTTCTGCCGCGGCGTGATGGTCGGCGCGGGCCGGACCGGCGAGGAGCAGGCCGATACTCAGAGCGAGGCAGCATTGAGAAAACCGGGATGTGAATATTTTCTGCATGAATCCTTCTCCTTCTTCTGTCGTGCATTCACCGTCTGTCCGCAAGTCTGGCCCGTTCCAGACATTTCTGCAATACCCCAGCCACACGGCTGCGGAAAGCCCTCACCCTGGCCTCTCCCAGGAGGAGAGGGCAATGAGCCCGATGTCCTACGGTGCCGACAGCGAGGCGTATTGGTTCACCCCGTTGTTCCGCCGCAGCAGGAGCAGCAGCGGCTGGTCTTCCGTCACTGTGGCGATGGCCTTTTTGAGCGCGTCCACCGTTTTAACCGGCGTCCGGTTGACCTCAAGGATCACATCTCCCTCCCGGACTCCGGCGTCCGCGGCCGGGCTGTCGGGTCGGACACCAGCCACGATGACCCCCTCACCCGCTTTGAGCTGCATCCGGTCCCGCTCTTCCACAGTGAGCTCGCGCAGCGCCAGCCCCCACTTGCCTCTTTTGGCAGCCGCAGGTCCGCGGGCGACGTCGGGTTCGTCAAGTTTGGCAATTTCGACCGCGAGCGTCCTGGTCTTTCCGTCGCGCACGACGTCAATGGGGACTTGCGTTCCGACTTGCGTGTTAGCGACCAGCAGCGGCAGGTCGGCGTTTTCTTTCACCGTGTGGCCGTCGTAGCTGACAATAACATCGCCGCGTTCCAGGCCGCCTCTATCAGCCGGGCTGTCTGGGGTGACATCGGCCACCAGGGCCCCATTTGGCTCGTCGAGACCGAGGGATTCCGCCAGCTCTGTGGTCATCTTCTGGATAGTCACCCCCAGCCAGCCGCGCGTGACATGGCCTTTGGTCTCCAGGTCGGGCACGAGTTGCTTGGCCAGGTTGATCGGGATGGCAAAACCAATACCGATATTCCCGCCGCCATTGCCGAAGATGGCGGTGTTAATGCCAACCACTTCGCCCTTTTCGTTAAACAACGGTCCTCCCGAGTTGCCGGGGTTAATGGAGGCGTCGGTCTGAATAAAGTCGTCGTACGGCCCGGCCCCGATGGTTCGGCCTGTGGCACTGACGATGCCGGCGGTCACGGTATTGCTCAACCCGAACGGATTGCCAATGGCCATGACCCAGTCACCGATACGGACGTCTTCGGAATCGCCCAAGTTGGCGACCGGCAAATCCCGCTCGGATTCAACCTTGAGCACGGCCAGGTCGGTTTTGGGGTCACGGCCGAGGACCGTTGCCTGATATTCGCGTTCGTCCGGGAGGCTCACCATAATCTCGCTGGCGCCCTCAACCACATGGTTATTGGTGATAATGAGTCCGTCCTTACGGATAATAAAGCCGGAGCCAGAACTGCGCCGCGGGAGACCCTGGTGAGGACGCCGGCCGCCAAACCCGGGCGGGAACGGGAATTGGGGACCGAACGGATTGCGCGGGCCACCAAAACCGCGGCCACGCTCAGACGCTCTTTCTACGCCAACAACACGGACGTGAACCACAGCCGGCGAGGCATGGTCGGCCAGGTCGGCAAATGAGGGTAATCCAGACGGCGTTGCAGTGATGCTGGGGGCTGCCGTTTCCGGGGCCGCCTGGACCACATCCATTTGGGTCAGCCGACCCAGGGTAAAGCCACCCAGCGCCAGAGAAACCGCCAGCGCTCCAGCCAGTATTTTCTTCTTCGTCTGCATCGTACTCCTCCTCGTATGAGATTGCTGTGTTCTTTGACGTTCAGTATGGCAACTGCATATGAGAGGAAGATGAGACCAAGATTAGAAACTTCTCATTTGGGTTGAGGGCCACATGCCAGTCTTCTTTTTGTTCACCCTTGGCCAGGTCTATCGCCTTTACCGTGTCATCGAGGCCCATTTCTTCGAGGGTAATGGACGCTTTCCAGCCGTTCGGAGTTGGTGAGGTGTAGAGCGTAATCACGCGTTTCCTCCTGTTTTCTCTTTGATCCCCCTAATCCTGAAGCCGGAGGGGAGTCAAGGGGGAAACGCGGGCTGCTCTGTTCAGGCCACACCGAGCAGTGTTATACGGGAGACCAAGCAGACACACCACGCAACCACGAGGGACAAGGCTATGCAAAACGTCAAAACCGGCGGGGTTGAGATGATCCCGATTGATGGCAAATACACCGTCTGGACCAAGCGCTTTGGCTCCGGGTCGATTCCACTCCTTACTTTGCACGGTGGGCCCGGCTGTACGCATGAGTATTTTGAGTGTTTTGAAGACTTCCTGCCGCAGCATGATATTCAGATTATTTACTACGACCAGCTCGGCTCGGCCTATTCCGACCAGCCGGACGATACCAGCCTGTGGACGGTGGAGCGTTTTCGGGAAGAAGTCGAGCAGGTCCGACTTGCGCTTGGACTTGAGCACTTCTACCTGCTCGGCCATTCCTGGGGTGGGCTGCTCGGCATAGAGTACGCCCTGGCCTATCAGCAGCATCTCAAGGGACTTCTTATCTCCAATATGACCGCCAGCATCCCTGCCTATGTGGCTTATATTAACGAGTTACGCGCGCAGCAGCCGCCCGAGGTCCTGCGCATTCTTGAAAAATATGAGGCGACCGAAGACTACGCCGCTCCAGAATACGAGGAGACCCTGTTCGCCCATGTGTACCGGCAGCATCTGTGCCGACTCGACCCCTGGCCGGAACCGCTGGTGCGCATGTTCCGCAACCTGGCCAAGCCGGTCTATCACACCATGCAGGGTCCGAATGAGTTTGTCGTCAACGGCACGTTCAAAGACTGGGACCGCTGGGCGGATCTGCACCGGATTCAGTGTCCGACCCTGGTTTCCGGCGCGCGCTTTGACACCATGCGCGTGGCCGAGATTGAACGCATGGGCGAGTTGATTCCCAACTCGCGCGTGTCCATGTGTGAAAATGGCAGCCATTGCGCCCTGTATGACGATCAGGAAACGTATTTTCGGGACGTGGTGCAATTTATTCAGGATGTCGAGGCAGGCTCGTTCTGACACTTTTCCATACCTCACCGCTCGCCCGTAGGCACATCGGCGCAACCGATTCGAGCTTGCCCGGTCGGTGAAAAAATCATACTGTCCCTACCGCGAGGAGGATGGACATCATGGCCCACTTACTCATTGCCTTTAAGCGTAAAGAGAGTCTCAGTCTGGCGGACTTCTCCCGCCACTGGCGCGAGGTGCACGCTCCACTCGCCAAACAAATGCCCGGCCTGCGCGGCTATGTCCAAAACCACAGCTCGACCGTGGTGAGCCGGAGCCAAGCCTATGACGGTGTGGTGGAAATCTGGATGGACAGCGAAGACGCCCTCACTGCTGCCTTTCGGAGCAAGGAATATCGTGAAGGCGCGTACGCGGATGAGCCGAATTTTGCGAATGTCAAAAGCGTGGTGCGACTCGTCACCGCAGACTATGTACTGCACGAGGGAGAGGAGAACGGCAGTCCTGAGCCGCATATCAAACGGCTGTCTTTTATCAAACGGAAGCCCGACTGGGACCGGGACGAGTTCTTTCGCTACTGGAAAGAGGTCCACGGCCCACTGGCCCTCGCCCTGCCCGGCCTCCAGCGTTATGTCCAATGCCACGCCTTGCCTTCTGCGTATGAAAACGGGGAACCGCAGTATGACGGGGTGGCCGAACTCTGGTTTGAGACCCTGGGCGATCTCAATTTTGCCCTGGCGTCTACGGAGTACAAAGACCACGCCCAGCCGGATGGGATGAAGTTCGTTGACCCAACATCAACATTCACCCTGATTACCGAAGAATACCGGATTGTGTAGCCTTGCCCCTCCCCAGCCGAACGGTCTCTCGAAATCGGCCAGGGATTTTACAGTGCGGTCAGAAAAGAGCGGAGGGAGGCAAACGCTTCGTGGCCGAAGTCCCAATATCCGGCCTGTGCAGCTACGCCAACCGAGACATGGGGTTTCTCTCGGGTCCACATGTAGGCGCGTGATCGAGCCTTGTCCAGTATATGAATCCTCTTCCCCGGAAGGCGTCCGACACATGCAAAGAAATCGTTGATGCACGTGTTCACAGGATCGTTTGAAAACGTCTGGTTCAGTACGGTTTCCAACATCCCCGGTTGGTTGCTGCCGGGCAGGATGAATACACTGACATGCGGAGTTTCGGCACTGCGTTGCTCGACACGTACCGGAATGGATAGACCCGCCCCTTGAAGCGCCGACTGAACGCTTTGCCACGCTGTGTTTGCATTGTATTCCGCATCACGCATAATGCCGACGCTCTCAACAACTGAATCAAAATCAGGCGCTTTAACGAATTGCCGGAGAAACGCTCGCAAGTCCCTAACACCACCAAAATTTTGAACCTGTATGCCCTGACAATCGAGATATTGAATGAACTCGTTGAAAAAATTAAGCGGATCCTTACCCTCGACGAGGAGTTGTTTTGGTGCCCTGATTTGTTCAGGTTGAGGCATACTCAGCGGACCTCAAAGTTGTGATGGATCGCAGCATGGATTTCGTCCGGTTCGTACGTCACGCAGCGGATTTTACGTTCCTCGGATGTTTGACCCTTCCCGGCTTCGAGTCTATGCAGGCGGAAATCTTCCGCGCCGAGCGCTTGACAAGCGGCTTCGAGACATTCGTAGCTGTGCGTAGTCGCGATGACCTGTGTGTCGAAGTTCTTGGCAGCAGCATCAACCGACTGCCAGACTTTGGGTAAAATCGAGTGGTGGAGTCCGGTCTCAATCTCATCTATCAACACGACGCCGCCCGGCGTTGCGCAGATGGCCAGCATCAACCTGGCCGCACGCGTCATACCCTCGCCCATGACCGGTAGCGGCACGAGTTCGGACAGGCCGATGTCCCCCCAAAGCATGGGCGTGCCACTTGCCGGATTCGCCTCCAGATTTTGCAACCTTGGTTCGACGATCTTGAGTGCGTCCACGACGGTATCCGCCTGCTTCCTCACCTGAAGTTTTCCGAACCATTCGGCATCTCCCTGGACTCCTCCCGAACGAGTCGAGAGGAATACCGTCGAAAACGGAGGGGAGGCGTCGAGCCGATTGAACTGCATCTTGTCTGGTGCCACGTGTAAGTAATTCGATACAAGCGGTTCTCCATCTCTTCGGAAAAGAAACAGAAGGTCTTTTAACGATACGCTTGCGCCCGGCGGCAGGCTTGATTGTGCGGTCTTAAGTTCAATCGTAGTAGGCTGTCCTAACGAGACTGTCAGTTCTAACGACCCGAGGGATGAGTGCTCTGCTGAAAGGATAATCTCCCCGCTGGTATCGAGATTGTAGAACATTGGCCTCCATGCGATGTCTTGCACCACAATAGGCGACATGCCTAGATCGTCATCAAGCCCTCGGAAAGCGTTGATCTGCGGTGCAGCAATCGGGTGTCCGAACCCCAGCATCAGATAGACAGCTTCGAGCAGCGTCGTCTTGCCCGAGTTGTTACGTCCGGTGAACAAGTTTACGCGCCCTAATTGGCCAATCTTGAGATCAACCAAGTTGCGAAAATTGCGTATGCGGAGACTTCTCAACATGGTTCTTGCCTCCTTCGCCAATGTCCTCTTATCGGCGGACCGTTCGGCTTACGCCCGCGACGGCAAGCGCACCACGCCCGTACTCAGCACGGACAATTCACCGTCCTGATTTTTGGCGTTTTGCTGCACCTCGACGCAGTGATGGCCGTCTTCCTCGAAAATTCGAGTCACCTCGCCGTTGATAAAAAGCGTGTCACCAACCGGGTTGTGACGCCGTATCTTCACGGAAATCTGGCGTAGAAATCCTTGGTCGCCCATCCAGTCGGTCAGATGGTGGGTCATCCACGAGGTGCGTTCCGGGCCGTAGTCGTAAGCTTCAGGCGTGCCGACCCGTTGGGCGAGGTCAGTATCCCAATGGACGCGCTCGGGCACGTCAGGAATGCCAAAACGGTCAGGAATGCCCAGCCCAGGATGTTTGTGGAGCTGCTTCCAGGCCAGGCGGTTGGCTCGAATATACAGCCCGCCCCAGCCCTGGGCATAAGCGATAAAGCCTGTAACCGTCATCGGGCCTTTGACCATAGTCGGCAGGCTGTCGCCAACCCTGACCTCGTCGATATAGCGCGGCCTTGCTCCGCGCACTTCTTCCTGCGCGTATTGGGCGAAAATCTCGGCGATTTGTTCGCGGCTATAGCTGACCGGCGCTTGCTGTTTGACCTCGGTGTATTTTGTGCCGCGCTCCCGGGCGGTGTCGCGCTCGGTCCGAAAACACCAGCTATCGCCGGCGATCACCAGCTCGTTATCCTGGTTGTAATAATCAACGTGATAGATCTGCTGAATCGCGCGGCCGGCAAAGCGTGTCTCATGCTCGACCAGGTCCTTGAGGTAGGCTCTGGTCGTAAAAGCGTCATTACGAAATATGGGCCTATGCCAGGTCAAATCCGCGCCGGCCCACATGGCGTGAATCCCCGGCAGTCCGCCCACATATCCGCTCAAGACCCGATTGAGCGGAAAGACAAACGACGGCGGGGCGGTAATCGTGCCGTAGTGGGTTGCGGCGGCATAGTCCGGGTCGCACCAGAGAGGATTATCGTCCCCTATGCCGTGCGCATAATGGCGGATATTGTCGCGCGTGGCCTCATAGCACCACGGCTCCAGGGTATCCTCGATAGGGACACCAATAAGCTTGCGCAGGGAATCCAGGGCTTCATCGGTGATAATGGCAAAGCGGGGTTCTTGGGCTGACATGGACGCTCTTTCTCCTCGGTGGCATCAAAATGAGTTGGGCTGTTTGTCTCCCACCATGTGGGATTTGAAGCCGGAGCGCAAGGCGGGATGCAGCGCGGCGCAACTGCCGACCGCTTTCCACAGGCGTTATGTTCTGCCAACCGGCGCGCGCTCAAAAAAGACAAAGAAGCGTTCTCGCACCCAGCGCTGTTCATCTGCATTAGGGCGTGTCAGCAGGGCGACGCTACGCCGTAAATCAGCCTCGGTCTTGGCGGCGTACACGCTCTGGATGATCTGAGGATACATGCAGCCCCCCAGCGCAAAGACCACCGCGTACAAAAGGTACGAACGTGTCAGGCTGCCCCTACTCAAGGCCGGAGTAGTCGAAGGGCGTCGGTTCGATATCACCCGTCAGAATGGCCTTCAGGCGGGTGTCTGAGAGCGGATAGCCGAATTGTTCGTTGCGCATATGGAGCCGCTGGATCAGAATCGCGCGGACCATATCGGCGACCGCGTCCCACTCTTCGGCAGCCAGGGTCTGCTGCGCCAGCCCAACAAAACCCAAGCGCATATGTCCGATTTCGTCGTTGTAAACCTGCTCACACGCTTTTGCGATGCGGTCGTTGAGTGCGCCCGTGCCGGCCAATCGCATGCCCGCAACAAACATGCGGCAATACCCGCCCTCGGTAAAGCGCGAGGCAAAGTGACCCAGTTGCCCCTGCCGCTCCTTGTAGTCGTAGCGCAGCCGGGCGAGCGTTTCGTCCGCCTGCCAGCCGGTGAGTTGCCGCGGGTTCAGCCTGGTCCCGCTGATAGAGTCGTAGATGTCGGCAAACAAACAGTAGTGATAGAATTCGGAACGCAGGTCGTCGATGACATTCAGAACCGTGTGGCGATCAACCTCAGCGTCGATCTTGGCAAAGACGTCATCCAGGTAGGCAACCGGTCCCTGAAAGAGGCCCTTCTGCTTATCACCGATACCCGAACCCCAGATCTCTTTGAAACACTGGCGCTTGAGCCACACCAGATCGGTTTGATTCGTGCGCTGCGGACTCTGAAAATAGGTCCAGACAATCTCCTCCTCGCCCGCCCACAAAGGAGCGGCAAGATCAACCAGCCGTCTGAGATTGTCGTCTATCGGCATCCGCACTCTGCCTCAGCGCCTGCGCTCTGCTGCGCTAGGCGGCGTTTTTGTTGGCATCGATATGATCGCCCAACTCGCAAATACCCTGGTAGAACAGCTTGTCCGCGGTCAGCGCCAGTTCCATGCCATCCAGGACTTCCCGACGCGCAGCCTCAGTGGTCACATGCCGGGCGATGGGCTCCCAGACCTTGCGCCCGGCATGATCGTCGTCGGCCTTGGTGTGGTAGGAAAAAAAGAACACCTGCTCGTCATTGAGCTGAAAGGTGGCCTGCCAGGCTTCAGGCCGGTAATTATGCTCGCCGGACATGGCCGTCAGCATAAACTCATCCACCGAAGTTGCCAGCCAGCCTGCAACCCAGTGTTTTGAGCGGGCGATATTCTCCCACACGTTCAGCGCAACATCGACCAGCGGAACGGCCCGGGTATTATCCATTTCTTCGTTGGTCAGGCCGACGTTGCGGCCCATCTCCCACAACAGGGTGGTATGGGGCTGAGCGATCTCGTCATCAAACACCAACTCTTCCCGCATCTGCCCGATGGTCTTGCGGACAATGGCCAGGTCGGGACACCGACTTATCCAGGACGGGCGGATGACCGCGCTGAACAGCCGGTTTCGCAGAATATGTTGCAGGATAAATGCCTGGCCCCGCCCCGGAGTCAGCGGCTCAACCAGCCAGGGCACCTCAGGCGCAATCTCGAGGGCGCGCTGGCAAATGACATCAACAATGGAAGTCTGTGGCATGTTCTCTCCCTCACTTATCGGCTCGTTTCGCAATCCGGCTTCAGGGCTGGCCAAGCACGGCCACGCACGACACAGCCCCAGGACCACCCACATTATGCACCAGACCCAGCTTTGGGTCTGTGACCTGACGCGGGCCAGCTTCTCCTCTGAGTTGGGTCACAATCTCATATACCATGCGCACCCCACTTGCGCCGATGGGATGGCCAAACGACTTGAGTCCGCCACTGGGATTGACCGGGATATCGCCCTCCAGGGCGGTGCGTCCTTCTTCAATCAGCCTCGCGCCTTCTCCCTTTTGGATAAAGCCGAGGTCTTCATAGTTGGAAATTTCCGTCCAGGTAAAGCAATCATGCACCTCAGCCACATCGATGTCCTTCAGCGGGTCGGTAATGCCGGCCATGGCATAGGCCTGCGCCGAGGCGTTTTGGGTAGCCCGAAAACCCAAATAGTCAAAATTCGGGTCCATGAACGGCCGCCCGCTGGTGACGGACAAGCCGACTCCTTTGACCAGGATGTGATCGGCGCGATATTTTTTTGCCAGATCAGCCCGACACACCACGGCCGCGGCCGCGCCATCAGTCGTCGGACAGCAGTCGTACAACCCAAACGGATAGGCCACAATCGGCGCTGTCAGGACGGCTTCGGGGGTGACTTCCTTTTGCAGGTGCGCTTTGGCGTTGAGCGCGCCGTTGCGGTGGTTCTTGACAGCCACTTTGGACAGGGTTTCACGGGTCAGGCCAAACTCGTGCATATAGCGGGTAGCGGCAAGGGCAAACAGGCCCGGGGCGGTTGAGCCGTCGTGATAATACGGATGCACGCCCTCTCGGGCGAGGCCGCGTCCGGGGCGATCCTTATATTTTTCAACCCCCAGGACGAGCGCCGTATCATACATGCCGGAGGCGACCGCAAGGACGGCGTGCCGAAACGCATCGGTCCCGGTCGCGCAAAAATTTTCTACCCGCGAAATCGGCTTGTTGTACAAACGCAGCGCATCGCCAAGAGAAACCGCGGCCTTGCCGTGGCCCTGCGCCGGCGAGTAGGTGCCGAGCCAAGCGGCATCGATCTCTTCCGGGGCAATGCGGGCGTCATGAAAGGCGGCGTACGCCGCCTCAGCCGCCATTTCTTCATAGCCCTGATCAAAATTATCGCCAAACTTGATACAGCCAACACCAATAACCGCGACCTGATCCTTGAGTGTTGTCCCCATCTGTATGTCCTCCCTTCCGGAAAGAGTAAACGTGTCCAGCTTTGTATGCTTGTCTGGAGGACACGTTTACTCTTTGTCGCTCCATGCTAACCGAGCGCCTCGCCTTTCGCCAGACCGAGATCAGCGCGCCGGCCGACATTTCCAGTAGTAGTTGTGCATCGTCGGTCCTTCTTTCCTGCGTCTGAGGGTCAGCACAACCGCATCCCCCACCCGCACGTCCTCCGGGTCCACGTCGGTCATCTGGAGATAGAGACGCCCGCCCTGCTCGACATCGACCACACTCATAATGGTCGGCGAGTCAGGGGCCACATAGAGATGATCGCGGGTAAAGGTAAAAATGTGGCCGGCGCGTTCGAGCGGGACTTCGTGGAGGGAGTCGCGGTTCTTACACCCACCGCAGACCTGAGTGAGGGGATATTGGCGCGTCCCGCAACGCAGACACAGCGTGCCGTGCAGACGAATATTTTGGCTCTCTTCTTTTTCCAGGAGGACGTTGGACAACTCGGCCGCCTCCTGATGGTCCTGATAATAGGAGCGCATTTTTTGAAAAATCTGGTAGGAGGCATATAGCCGCTTCTCGCTGAGATGGTCCGAGAGCGAGGACGAGAGCGGCCGTTTCCGAATCTCCTCAGTCACGCGCAACAGGACGCCGTCCGCGCCGTCGCCATAGTTGAGCAGCAGCAGCAGGTCCCCCGGATTTGCTCTTTCCAGGGCGGCTGCCAGCAAGAGAAAAGGAGCGGCGCTGCCGGGTGCGCCCATCTCCCCAAAGCACGGATCGAGAATCTGCGCCTCTTGAAAGCCGAGTTGCTTGGCGGTCGCGCTATGGGCGCGACCATTCGGAGAAGGAAGGATCACCTGCGCCACCTGCTGGGCTTGCACCCCATGCTTTTCAAGCAGAGATTTTCCGACCGCGACGAGGCTTTTTTGGTAGCCCCGCTCAGTTGAAAATCGGGACGTCTGCGTCTGGATAAAGGCATCGCCGTCGCGCCGCCATTCATCCCAGAAGGCGCTGGAGTGGGTGGCCAGACCCATAATTTCAGCCAGCACGTTCTCCCGCCCCAGGGTAACCGCACTGCCGGCATCGCCGAACCATTCTTCTTCGGTTTCGCCCGGCTGGCCGTCGCGCACCTCGCCGGTGGCGACCAGGAGAGTGGACAGGCGGCGACTGTTGAGCGCGTCTACCCCCGCGCGCAAGGCCGCGGTGGCTGAGCGTAAGCTGCCGCCAAAGTCCGAGGTTTCGCACGCCGCCGACAGGTCGCAGGCCGCGGCCAGAAAACTGGCGGTCGAACGCTGCCAAAACGGGGCGGAGGTGGACGCAAAGAAGAGGGCATCGACTTTTTTATTCCCAACGTATTCCAGACAGCGCTGGGCCGCCTCAAAGCCGAGGGTCAGGGCGTCTTCATCAAAATAGATGGCGGCCCGCTCCCCCTTCCCGGCGCGTCGGTTCCAGGCCTGACCGAAGTGCGCGCGCTCCAAGCGACAGAAGGGGACATGATAGCCGCAGCTTGTAATGCCGATCATCGTTCGGCCTCTGCCAGCCCGGCCTGCCTGGCCCGCTCAAGGATAGTCCGCGCCCGCGTGAGATGCGGCACATCAACCATCTGGCCCTTGAAGCTGAACGCCATTTTTCCAGCCTTTTGGTTTTCCTCAAAAGCCGCCAACAACTCCTGGCTCTCCGCGACCTCTTCAGCCGAAGGCGTAAACACTTCGTTGACGACTCCCACCTGGCTGGGATGGATGGTGATTTTTCCGGTAAAGCCCATCCAGGCCCCTTCGATACATTCCTGGCGCAGCCCGGCATTATCTCGGATATCGACAAAGACCGTATCCAGCGGCTGGACACCTGCGGCTGTTGCCGCCAGTAAGGTCATAATCCGCGCATAGCGGAACACTTCGAGAAAGCTGCCGTCCTCGGCCCGGTTTCGTCGGGCGCCAATCGCAGCCGACAAGTCCTCAGCCCCCCACGACAGCGCATCAACCCGCGGGCAGGAGCCAAAATCCTTGATATTCAGTAAGCCCTCGGGCGTCTCTGTGGCTAACACCACCAGCTTGACTGCGCCCTGCGGATAGCCGTACTCCTTTTCCATGCGACTGATAATCGTATGAATTTTGAGCACGTCATCCCGCGTTCTTACCTTGGGGACGAGGTAGGAATCGGGGCGGCCGCGCATCGTCACTTCGAGGTCGGCACCCCCCCAGGGGGTATCCAGCGGGTTCATGCGGACCATACGTTCCTGACGACCAAAGTCCACATGCCTGAGCCAGTCTGTCACAGTCTCCCGAGCGGCGTCCTTATTGTCCGGCGTAACCGCGTCTTCGAGGTCCAGCACAAGCGTGTCCGCTTCCAGCGTCAACGATTTATTGAGCATTTTTTCATTCGCCCCAGGCACAAAATGGACGGCACGACGTAAGCGGGTCATACTCTCCCCTCTCTATCTCTCCTCTCTATCTCTCTTCTCTATCTCTCCTCCCTCACTATGAAATCCCGGCTTCCTTCTTGCGCATCATAGCGCCCCGGCGGCAGCTCATCACAATTTCGCCCCGCTGGTTTTTGGCCCGGTGCTCGAAGGTCACGATTCCCCACTGCGGACGGGAGCGCGATTCTCGTTTTTCGACGACTTCGGACTCGGCATATAAGGTATCCCCAATGAAAACAGGCTTGGGGAAAACCACTTTTTCAAAGCCAAGGTTGCCGACCGTTGTTCCCAGGGTGGTATCACCGACCGACAGGCCCACCGCCAGCCCCAGGGTGTAGATACTGTTCACCAGGCGTTGGCCAAACTCGGCCTTTTTTGAGAACTCCTCGTCCAGATGGAGCGGCTGGGGGTTGTGGGTCATCGTTGAGAACAACAGATTATCCGTCTCGGTAATGGTTCGTCCGGGTTGATGCTGAAAGACATCCCCAACGTTCAGTTCTTCAAAATGTTTTCCGGCCATGCGCTCCTCCTTGCAGTATGGCCCGCTCAAACACGGGCTGGCGTGGCTGTCTGCTTACCATGTCCGCCGAGGTCGTGCCAGCGAAAGGAGCGCGGGACCGGGCAGTACCATCAATGGATTGTGTGGGGGGACAATCAGGTCAGGGTAATAAGCGTGGCAAGGAGGGCGGTAACGACAGCCAGCATGGCAAGGAAGGTTCCTTTGGTCAGCATCTTCTCTTCCATTTGACCGAGACGCTGCTCGACTTTATCAAGACGCTGTTCGACTCTATCAAGACGCTGGCCCATTTGCTCGGTCCGCTCATCAATACGACCGAGTGTATATTCCCAGGACTTGTCTTCAGCGGCTGCCATAATCTGCACTATATGCCGGTGACAATGTGAAGAACAAGGGTGTACTGTTCTTCATCCGGTATATAAATGCCACCCGACTTGGGCAGACTATCCTATCTCGTTCGGTCGGCCTGATACCACACCCGCCCATCTTTGACCGTCAGTTGGGCAACCAGTTTTTTCTCGCCGACCATATGGTTCTGGTCGGTATCGACAAAATCAAATGCCCCTCCGAATCGCCACGTCCGCGGGTTGGAGTTTGTGGTACTGCGGCCAGCCAGGGTCAATGACCCGACCGCCTTTGATGAGCAGATCGTATTGCATCAGCAGCCCCGCTTTCCGTCCGGTGGTGTCGGGTCAGGCCGCGCTCGCCGACCGGTATCCAGGGCCGGTACGGTTCGGCCCGCCTCCGCTAAAACCCGTTCTCACGGTTGACAAACCGGAGTCCTGCCCCGGCTTGCGAATGTCCAAGATCAATCTTCTTGAGGGGCTGGAGCGTGTCGGCGTCAAACACGGACAACGCGCTCCAGTTCCCGCCGCAGTAGATTTTGGTCCCGTCGGGATGGATAAAAGAGCCAAAGACGCTGTTGGTGTCGAACTGCGTCACTTCTTCCATCTGGCGCGTCGGAATGTCCATCTTCCACAGCTTGTCCCAGCCGAGATACGCCTTCTGGGTTTTGGCCGATACAGCGCCGTGGGCGGTCCACCACTCAGCCTCGTAGGGCTGAAGCTCAACCACTTGCAGGTCGGGATTGTCCTGTTTGAGGTCAAGGGTGGCGATCCCAACGGTGGCATGCTGGGTAATCGTGTCAGTCATATATACGGCAAACGAGGCCAGGTAGTCGTTTTCCTGATAGGGATTCCATAAGGGCAGTCCCTCTAGCTTCCCAGCGCCGGTCACATTCCAGTCCGCCATGGGAATAACGTCCTCAACCTGACCCGTCTCCGGATTGAGCACCGAGATATCCCTGCCCACGCTAAAGGCGTACAGCTTTTTCCCGTCTTGAGATGAGGCCAGCGCCATCACCTGGCGGGGCGCGGGAAAGACCTTGGCGACCGTATTGGTGTCCAAATCGATAACGCGGATACGAGTTTCCAGTATCTCGTAGGTGCCCAGGTCTTTCTTCAGCGGCATTTCATGAATATAGAGGCGGTTGCCCTGCGGATTGACATCAATGGCCATAGTCCTGACCAGCTCATTGTCATTGGAGAGGTTGAAGCGCAGAACCTCTTTGCCCTCGTCCAGATCAACCAGGGCCACGCTCTGACTGAGGTTGGTGACCGCATAGGCGAATTGGGGCCGGGCCGGATTGGGCGCCACCGTAAAGATGGGCCCGCGGCCCTCAAGCGGGATGGTCTTTACGACCGTATCGGTTTCCGCATCAATCACATATACGGAGTTCGGATGGGCTCCAGTCAGGATATACCACTTGGCCCATACCAGGCCGGGTAGACTGCAAACGAGGGTCAGCGCGCTCAGCGTTGACACCATCCATGCCAGACTCTTGCCCTTCATAAACGCCTCCTTGTTGGAAACATGATCTCAACCAGCGCCTTGTGGGCATAGCCATTCGGCACCAGAAACGCCTCCGCTCTAATCGGCCGCTGCTCTACCTGCACCACTTCCTTCACCACCTGGGTGACCAGGTTCACGGTCCTGACCGGGTAGCCTCGGTCGATCAGTTCGGTCAACTCGGCGAGCACGGCTCCCGGCGGTGTCGTTCGAGAGGTCTGCAGCTTGCCGATAAACATATGCAGCCGGGACATATCAACGTCCGTCCCCAGCTTGATCTTTCCAGCCAGCCAGGTTTCCTCATACGCGATACCGTTCCGCTGGATACCGTACTTGTGGGCCGTATAGCCAGCAACCGACGCTGCCTCTGACAGCGGGGTAAGCGTAATCGTCAGCCTGGGACTCAGACTATCAAATGGACCGGCACGTCTTGCCGCGAGTTGTTGCGGACTGCGCGGGAGCTGGCTCATCAACCGTTCCGCGCGCGCCCGCCGTTCCTGGGCGCGGGCGGCCATCAGCGTGGCGTAGGCCTCTATTGGTCCTTGCCAGTACACCTGCCCCAGATGGCTGATAACCGAGAGTTGCTGCGTGTTGAGGTCGATAATCTGCGTCCAGGCGCGAGTCTCATAGGTCAGCCGGTTCTGAGCAACCCGCGTCACAACCTGAGGAGTTCGCCAGGCAGACCCGGAGGAGTTCGGCGGGCTGGTCGTCGAGGCGATATACCAGCCGGCCTCAACGAGCGGGGGGAAACCGTGCAGCAGCAGGAACAGTCCGGCCAAGCAAACGCCTCGGGTCCATAGACGCTGTCTCTGCTCAGGGTTCATATTGGAAACCCCTCGTTGTTCACCGCACGGATTGTGAGGACGGTACGCTGTGGCTATTTCTTCTCGGGGAAGACCAGCTCCAGGCTGCGCCAGTCCTCGGCGTTGGCCCCCGAGCAGGCACTCGCCCATTCAGGGTAGTTTTGCAGGCTATCAGGCACTTGAGCCGGCCACCAGCACACATTAGCGCAGCCGAGCAGGTCGGCCTCCATTGGCGCGCACATGCCCGCGGTGCCGCCCCAGGGATTGGCCTCCCAGCCGGGGTTAAAAATCGTCGTGCATCCCATCGGCTGAGCCATGCCCAGCACGTCTTCCTGAACCTGCCGTTTTGCGACGGACGGGGCGGTTTCGACTCTCTCCGCTTTATGGTTCGCGGCCTTGAGATGTTTCATAACGCCCTCCTTGGACTGACCGTTCCCTTCTGGCCTCGTAGCATACCATCCGCTCCAACGCCAGGGTTGGTCCGATCCCTACTCAATCGGTTGAAAATTATACTTTGCCGGCATCACCAGCAGGTGGGCGCGCGCGCCCATGGGCCGACGGGCGCCTTGCGGCTGATACCAGGCCTCTACCCAGACGTCACCGACATTGCCCTGTGACAAGTGGCGTTTCGGATTTGGACCGTCCTCGGCCGGCGTAAAAAGACCGTGGGCGTTCAGGGCGCCGACAAAGCGTACATCGTCATCGTTGACGCGCTTCACATACTCGTTCAGTTTCCACGTCACCGGACCGACCCGCCCCAGCTTCACATCGTCGTCCGTCCCCTTTCGCCCGTCCGGCCCGTTGGCATACCCGACCGCCTCAAACTGTTGAAAAATCTTTGGGGTACGAACACCGCCGGGCCGGGAGAACGCCTGTTCCGGCGAGAGACGGATATAGTCAACTGTCTCGTAGACAGCCAACGGACGCTCCCCGGCAACTCCCCGAATCCGCGCCTGGCGCGCGCCCACTTTTGCCTTTTTCCCCACAACCACCTCGGCCATGACCGTATCCGCGTCAACGCGCCGCAGGGACTGGACCGTCACGCCCGGTCCCAGGGAAACTGAAGCCGCATCCAGACTCTCAGGGAGATTCATGCCAAACAGCCTGAGCGTGGCGCGCGCGCCCACTGTGAGCGCGGTTGGGCTGACGGCCAAAAACCGGGCCTGGCCAGTATTCCGGTACAGGGTTTCCTCCATACCCAGATCGCCAACAAGCGTCAGCAAACGCCGGCCGCTGATCACTGTTCCGTCCTCATTGGCAAAAAAGATTTCTTTGTGGGTCTTGCCCTCATCGACCTCGGCCACACCCCGCCACTGGAAGCCGGTATATATCGTCACAGTGGTTGTCCCGGTCATATTCGACCCATCGGCAAAATCGTAAACGAGCTGGCCCTCATAGCCATCGTTTCCCGATGCGCTGAGCGTCATACGGCCGGTGTAGGCCCCACCCTTTCCAGGGTCGTGACCGACCACATTCCACACTCCGGCGTAGTTCGGTTTGGGTTTGGCCTGCCACTGCTTCCAGGCGGCTGAGTCAAACGGGTAGGTCTGCGTCAGATAGGGGACGCTCTCTTTCCGCACCAGCGTGTACCAGAAGTCGCCCAGCAGACCGGTTGAGGCGACCTGGTTTTCGATATTCGGCAGCAAGGCCGCGGTCAGGTCCGGCAGACGCCCCCACAGCTCGGGCGTGCGGCGCTGCAAAGCGATCCGCGCATAGGAGTGGCAGGCCACACAGGTGCCCTTCACTTCCTTGGGAACGTGTCGCTCTATCGTATTATTGCGTTTCTCCAAGGCATACCGAAAAGGTTTGACTTCCGACGGCGCCAGGCCGTAGCGGTCGCTCAGGTATTTGATCAGGATACGGGCCTCACCCGCTTCCAGATTCGCCCCGTGAGTACGCAACATGCGATAGATGGTCATCTCCCAGGCTTCGGGAGTCTTGCGCTGGTGTTCGATCGAGTCCAGCTTGCCCCCTTCTTCATGAGGAGGGTGACAACCCGAGCAGCGCGTCTCCAGCAGGGCCGGCCCGGTCATCTCCTGGCTCCAGGCGAGTTGTCCCGCAAAACAGAACGTGAGGCCCAAGACGAGTCCGCTGAGTTTGCCCAGCAACAAACGGCGTCTCCTCCATACGGTATTCATGATCGCTCCCCCCGTTCCGGTTATGCGTTCACACCTGCGGGTGTCTGAAACCTCTCAGCACCTATAGGCCACTCAAAATTCATGTCAACAGATAAGGCTCAATATCGGTGGGCGGGAAAAAGGTTTACTTCTTGAGTAAACCCTTCTAAATTGGGGGCCATGAGTGCCCAGCAGAGTCAACGAATCGAGCCAGAAGAGAGCCCTGCGTTTGGACAGTGGCTGCGTGAAGAGCGTCAGGCAACAGGCCGCTCGCTGTCGGACCTGGCCAGGACCCTCCAGGTCACAAAAGGCTATCTTTCTCGCCTGGAGCGAGGCAAAGCGAAACCCTCAAAGGGCATTATCGAGTCGATAGCGCGGGCTCTGAAGATTGACCCAGGGCCGCTTAGGGTTCTTGCAGGAGACCTCCCCGATGACGTGAGGCAGATCCTCCATCATCATCCTGAAGACGCTCCCGCCCTCCTCCGAGAAACGTTTGGAGACTATGCTTCTCCCGCTACTGCTCGGACCTCCGATAATACAGCGCAGCGAACTCCTCAAAAGAAACAGCCCAGAGAGCGGCCTCAAAAGGAACCCTATGAACTCATTCAGGCCGACTGTTTTGACTGGCTGGAACACCGCGCCCCTGATAGCATTCATGCTGTCGTCACTGACCCGCCCTACGGTCTGAAAGAATACACATCCAAGGAAAAGCAAAAACTCCGGCGTGGGCGGGGTGGCATCTGGCGCATACCGCCAACACTTGATGGCTATACCCGGAGCCCGCTGCCTCGCTTCACTGTTCTGACGCAGGAGGAGAGAAAGTCCTTACAGCAATTCTTTGCACAGTGGGCAGTAAGAATTCAGCGCGTTCTCGTCCCCGGCGGACATGTGTTCATTGCAACCAACCCCCTTCTCTCCCATCTCGTCTATGCTGCTCTGGATGAGGCCGGCTTCGAGAAAAGAGGGGAGATTATCCGCCTCGTACAAACGCTCCGGGGCGGTGACAGGCCCAAAAATGCCCATAAAGAATTTGCGAACGTCACCGTCATGCCTCGCTCCTGTTGGGAACCCTGGGGACTCTTTAGAAAGCCCTGTCAGGGCCGGGTGCAGGATAATCTTCGGGAATGGCAGACGGGCGGCTTGCGGCGTGTATCAGAGGAGCAGCCTTTTGGGGATGTCATCAAAAGCGCTCCGACCAGGGGGGTAGAGCGAGAAATCGCCCCTCACCCATCCTTGAAACCGCAGGCGTTCATGCGGCAGATCGTTCGCGCCTCTCTGCCCTTAGGGGAAGGGACCGTCCTTGACCCTTTTATGGGTGGGGGGGCGACGGTAGCAGCAGCCTGCGCGGTAGGTTATCGCAGCATTGGAATCGAAATAGACCAGGAGTATTACAAGCTGGCTGTTCGGGCCGTGCCACAGCTTGCAAGGCTTGACCCCGATAACGGAAAAATTCCTCCACACCTCTCCCGTGGACAAGTGGACCGGCAACCTGCCCTCTTTTCGTCATCCGTCTGAGCCGGCTCACAAGAGCCATGAACCGCTCGCAAGAATCGAATTCAGTCGCAAGCTTTTGCCAGGTGGCGCAATTCCCGCGCCTACCACGTATTCTCGTGGATCAGATTCTCAAGCGGGATTTTTTTATTCGTCGGTTTGCGCGGTTTTTCTGCGGGATAGCCGAGGGTGATGAGTCCGACCGGACGGACGTAGCTGGGCAGTTGCAATGTCCTGGCGACTTCTTCGGGATTGTACGCGCCAACAAAACAGGCCCCGAGCCCTTGCTCGGTTGCGCCCAACAAAATCAGCAATGAGGCAAACGCAGTATCCACCAAACTGTAAAAAGCCCCGCGCGTGCCATATTTCTCGCCCATGCGCTGGATATCGGCACAGGTGGCAATGATAAGCGGCGCGGTGGCAACCGAGTTCTGATTCATCGCCGCCTGCGCGAGTTCGGCCCGGACCCCGGGGTCGCGCACCAGAATAAACTCCCACGGCTGGAGATTGCCCGCGCTGGGCGCGCGCACTGCGTAGCGCAGCAGCGTTCTGACCTCTTCTTCAGAAACCGGCCTGTCCGCATACTTGCGGATCATGCGGCGGCGTTTTACGACCGAAGCGAAGCCGGCGGTATCGCCGTTTTCAACGGCATGAGCCAGACTGTACGCCTGACCGAGGAGGGCGGTGGCGCCGAGACCCTGGAGTATATGCCGGCGGGTGAGCGTTGTCCAAGACATGCAGCCCACTAACGATTCACAAACCGCAGGACGCTCACCCCTCCGGTCTGCGAGTGGCCCAGGGGGACCTTGGTAATCAGGTCCAGGGATTCGGCGTCGTAGACCGCGACATCGTGCCAGTTGCTGCCGCAGTAGACCTTCTTGCCCTCGGGGTGAATGAGCGGCGCAAAATAGGTATTGGACAGCGACACCTTTTTCTCGATGTGGCGGGTTTTCGGGTCAACTTTCCACAAACTGTTGTACGCAAAGTAGGCCTTGTTCGTATGCGCCGACAGCGCCCCCGTGAGCACATAATCGCCTTCAACAAAAGGCTGCAATTCAACGATTTTCAGTTCCGGGTCTGCCTGGGTGAGGTCGAGCGACCCAATGCCGAGCGTCACCTGGTTGGTAATGGAATCGGTGGTGAAGGTCCCAAAAGAGACGAGGTGGCCGCTTTCCTGGTAAGTCCCGCCGAGCGGCAGGCCGTCGGTTCTGGCAATGCCGCTGATGTTGCGGTTTGCCAGCGGAATGGTATCGAGCAGCGCGCCGTCTTCCGTACTATGCACAAAAATGTCTTGCCCGACGCTGAACAGATACAGGCGGTTGCCGTCTTGTGAAGAGGCCAGGCCCATCACCTGGCGGGGCGCGGGAAACGTGGTCAGCGTCTCATTGGTCTCCAGGTCAATGACCCGTATCCGGTTGTCCTGGGCCGTATAGCGACCCTGGTCTTGCTGAATCGGCATTTCGTGCACGAACAGCCGCGTGCCCTGCATATTCACGTCTATCGCCATAGTGCGCACGAGTTCATTATCGCTCGACAGGTCAAAGCTTTTGACCTGCTTGCCCTCGTCCAGGTCGACCATGGCGACGCTTTTGGCCAGATTGTTCACGACATAGGCAAACTGCGGCTGGGCCGGGTTTGGCGCGATATAGAGCGCCGGCCCGCGACCCTCAAGGGCAATGTCTTTGACCACCGTGTCTGTTTCGGTATCGACGACAACCAGGTTATTGGGATGCGTACTGGCCAGGAGATACCACTTGGCCCATGTCGTCTGCGGCAGGGCCAGCAGCCCGAACACAAAGAGCGCGCCCGCCAGCAACGACCCGTTTTTCCCGTGCACCACCCGCTCCTTCAGCCGGCTGCTGTTGCTTAGCCGGACGTGTCGGTTTTGGGGAAGACAACGTCGAGGTTACGCCAGTCTTCCTGGTTCATGCCTGAGCAGCCTTTCGCCCACTCGGGGGCGTTCTGGAGGCTGTCCGGCACCTGAGCCGGCCACCAGCACAGATTCGCACAGCTCAACAGGTCGGCTTCCATGGGGGCGCACATGCTGCTGGCCCCACCCCACGGATTGGCCTCCCAGCCCGGATTAAAAATCGTCGTGCAGCCAATGGGTTGGGCCATCCCGACGACGTCTTCCTCAATGGGGCTACTCGTCGCTTGCGCCACACTGGCGGTGACGGCCCGGGCCTTGGAGTTCGCTGCCTTGAGGTGTTTCATACCACGCTCTCCCTGCCTGCCTTTCAGGTCAATTCTTTTGGGGCGTCTCCACGCCCGCGTAGCACATACTGCTCGACAAACCCAGGAGTTTGCGCTTGCAACTGCATATACACGCCGATGCCGTATTCTGTCCATTCCCGCAGGAAATCGCAGTAGTGCAGATTCGGCAGCGTCGTATCCCCAAACTCGGTCATGGCTTCGTGATAGCACCCGCCGCCACACAGGCCCCGAATCCAGCAGGTTTGACACACCGGCTTATTGCCCAGATGGGCACTATTGATAAAGGTGTTCAGACGGTCGTATTCAATGCCGTCTTTGACATTGCCGTATTGATGTTCCTCTGTGCCCGGAAAACGGTGGCATAAATACACGTCACCGTTGCCATCCACATCCAACAGACCCAGCCCGGCCCCACACGGAAAGAGTTTGTTTGTTCCCAGGTGAATGTCCGTCAGCAAGGTACTCAAATTCGAGAACCCGGTGTACTGCCGGTTGAGCGCCCGCTCGACGTATACCGCGCCGAGCTCGCGAAACTGCCGCAGCAACTCGCGTAAATCCGCCGGCTCCAAACCGTAGTCGGTCTCGGCCTGGGCGGTGACCGGCGAGAAGCCGACTTCAAAAAAACCGAGCTGGGTCAGATGCTCGTAGGTGCGCACGACATCGATGGCGTCTTTTGTGACCGTGACCCGTGCGACCACCGGTCTGACCGTGTAGCGCTCCAGCAGGCGTTCCAGGCGGGGCCGTAACAGATCGTAGGAGCCTTTTTGTTCGCCCCGCTTGGTAAGAAAAATGCGCCGTTTGTCGTGCAGGTCTTTGGGGCCGTCGATGCTGATGGTCACGCCAAAACGATGGGCCTGAAAAAAATCAATCACCTCGTCGGTCAACAGCGTCCCATTGGTCGTCAGCGAAAAGTCGACGACCTTGTCCTCGGCCTGGGCCTTTTCTTCGGCATAGGCGACGACCCGACGCATGAGCTTGAAGTTCAGCAGGGCCTCACCGCCAAAGAAAATCAGATTGACCTCTTTGCTGGCGCCGGACTTCTGAAACAGAAAATCGACACTGGCCCGTGCGGTCTCCCAGTCCATCTGGACTGGCGCGGGGCCGTATTTCGCGCCCTCGGGCTCATAGCAGTAGGTGCAGTGGAGGTTGCACTTATTGGCCACGTTGACGACCAGCGAACTCACCGGAAAATGTTCAACATCGAGCGCCGGCAGGGGGGCGGACGAAATGGCCCGCTCCTGGGTTTGCAGAATCTCTAAAGCGATAAACTCCTGGATCGTCTCGGTTATTTCCTCAAGCGGGAAGTGCGCGGCCAGGCTGGCGGCCACTTCCTCTTGGGTCGAGTGCGGATGCGCCTGCGCATACTCCAGGACGGCGCGTGAAACCGGGTCCATGACAAACATGGACATACTCTTGGCCGCAACCAGAATGTTCTGATTGTCCTGCGTTATGGCGTGAGCGTTTTCCGCGCGGAAGTGTAATTCCATATCGCCGTACCTCACACGGTCTGTAGCATGCTATTCAATCGGTGGAAAGATAAATTTGGCCGGCATCACCAGTAAGTGGGCGCGCGCCCCCATGGGCCGTTTCGCGCCCTCGGGCGTATACCAGGCTTCCACCCAGACATCGCCCACATTGCCTTCCATCAGGTGTCGCTTCGGATTCGGCCCGTCCTCGTTGGGATGAAACAGGCCGGTTTGGTCGACCGCACCGACATACTGAATATCGTCGTCGTTCGGACGTTTCACATATTCTTCCAGATTCCAGGTGACCGGACCGACCCGTCCCAGCTTGACGTCGTCGTCCGTGCCCTTGGCGTTGTCCGGGCCGTTCGCATAGCCCACCACCTCGTACTGCTGGAAAATTTTCGGCGTCCGAATACCACCGGGACGAGCAAAGCCTCGTTCTGGAGTGATGCGGATATAATCGACCGCCTCATACACCGCGACCTGCCCCGTTCCTGCAACCCCGGTAATGGAGACGGTACGCGGCCCTTCTGGCCCACCCGCCTTGGCTAAGACTTCCGCCACTATCGTCCGGTTGCCATCGAGCCGCAGAGACAACACGCCCACGCCCTCACCAAAGGAAAATTTATCGGCTGACAGCATCTCCCCGGAGAAACCCATCCCGAAAAGTTTTACTGTTTGAGGCGAGCCGGCCTGGAGCATGGCCGGGCTGACCGTCAACAGCCGCGCGCCCCCCCGGCGGCGATACCAGGTTTCGTCCATGCCCAGGTCGCCGAAGTTGGTCAGGAGACGCCGACCGGAAACGGTGTTCCCGTCTTCGGAGGCAAAGAAAATCTCGCGCTGCCGCATCTCCCGACCGTCCGGTCCGTCCTCCTTGGCCTGGGCAACGCCGCGCCACTGGAAGCCGGTGTAGATCGTCCCGGTTGTGGAGCCGTCCATCCGAGAGCCGTCAGCAAACGTATAGGAAAACTCGCCCGTATACTGATCGTCTTCCCCCGCGGTCAGGAGGAGTTGGCCGGTGTAGACTCCACCACGTCCGGGGTCGTGACCAACCACCAGCCAGGTGCCAGCATAGCTTGGCTTTTTGACAGCCTGCCAGGCTGTCCAGGCTTCGGTCTCAAACGGCTGGCGCTTGATCAGATGGGGAATCGCGCTGTTCTTTGCGTCATCAAACCAATAATCCTTCAACTGGCCGGCAGAGGCGGTCTCGCTGCCGATATTTGCCATAAGCGCGACCTTGGCATCTGGCAGCCGCTCCCACGAATCCTGAGTCCGGCGCTGCAAAGCAATCCGCGCATAGGTATGACACTGGATACAGCCGGACTGGAGGGGTTTGGGCACGTCCTGGGTGGTTCGGGTATTGCGCTGTTCGAGAATAAAACGGTAGGGCTCGACTTCTTTGGGAGCCAAGCCGTAGTGATCGCTCAGATATTTGACAAGAATGCGGGCATCTCCGTCCGGTAATTCGACTCCATGAGTGCGGACCATACGGCTGAGCGTCATGCTCCAGCCTTCGGGCGACTTCCGCTGGGCTTCAATCGCGTCAAGCTTGCCATCCTCTTCTTGCGGCGCGTGGCAAATTAAACAGCGGATCACCAACACCTCTCGGGCGGAAGGCCTCGCCTGGTGTTCTGCGGCCCTGACAGCGCGGCTCGTGCCAATAAGCCCCGCCAACACCAGCAAAACCCAGATGTGCCATCGCATACGTTTCTCTGTTTTTCCGGTCGGCATACCTGTCCTCTCCTCCAGGCTGGAACACTGGACTTCATTTCTGACGCAACAGTCGGATTCTATACCTCTCTGAGTGGGAGTCAAACGGAAAGAACTAAGGGTCGTGTCTCCGTTTCACGTCTCCCTCCCCCGCTGCCGGCTCAGCGCCCCCCCCTGACCCTCCCCCTCAGACGTGTGATGCCCATTGTGTCGGCGGCCCTCCAGGCGGTCCGTCCGCCCCCTCACCCGGCCCTTCGACAGGCTCAGGGCCACCCTCTCCCTCCAGGGGAGAGGGAAAGACAAGAGGCCCGCTCCCGCTGGGAGCGGGGGTGGGAGGAGGGGGAAAATGCAAACTGAACCACGATCGAACCAAGATTGCAGATGCCGTTTTCTCCCTCGCATAAAGGCATATATTTGGTATGCTCTGCTGGCAGGGAGCAGAGTATGGATCAGGGCAGGGATAGCGCGCCAACCGGGGCAGGTGTCAAAGTCGCGCTTATCGATAGCGGGGTGAATGCCCAGCATTCCCATGTGGGAGGCGTCGCCGGCGGCATCCATTTTTTCTTGAACGAGGAGAATGAGGTCCACACCAGCCCGGAATACTCCGATCACATCGGGCACGGCACCGCCCTCGCCGGTGTGGTGCGTGCCAAAGCTCCTCAAGCCGAGCTCTACGCCGTCAAGATTTTTACCGACCATCTCGCCACGTCGTTTCCGGTCCTGGAAGCGGCCTTGCAATGGACCATTGGACAGCGCATGAAAATCATTAATCTGAGTCTGGGCCTGATTAACGCGCAGCATCGCCAGCCGCTCTCGACCCTGGTCGCCCAGGCGCAAGAAGCAAATCTCATCCTTATTGCGTCTTCTCCCCCGGACCGCTCGGATGTTTTACCCGCCACTTTACCCGGTGTCATCGGCGTGGCCGCGGACGACAAATGTGCCTGGGACGAACACCGCGCCCTCACAGACAGCCCGGTTCCCTTCCGCGCCCATCCTTATCCACGCCCCTTGCCCGGCCCGGCCCAGACGCAAAACTTTTACGGCCATAGTTTTGCCTCAGCGCATATTGCGGCCGCCCTCGCCCTGCGGGCCGAGCGCCACCCAGACCTGACGGCAGAAACAGCCCGGACCTATCTCCACCAGACAGGCAATGAGGAAGCGGGACACACGTCGGATGGTGACTGAACGGGACGGGAAAGGACGCCAGCACTACTCGGTGGCAGCCTGTAATATATCGGGTGATTGTGTCAATTCCCGGTAGGTCCCCTGCCACTCAACCGCACCGCGCTTCAGCACGAGCACGGCATCGTCAGCGTGGAGTGAAGTGAACCGATGGGTCACCACCAGGGTCGTGCAGCCCTGCATCAACGCAGACAAGGTCTGGCGGACATCAGCTTCACTTTCGACATCAAGGCCGGACAGGGCTTCGTCCAGCACCAGAATCCGGGGCTTTTTGAGAATGGCGCGCGCCAGGGCAATGCGCTGGCGCTGCCCAGCCGACAGGCGCGTGCCCCGTTCGCCCACGGTGGTATCGTAGCCATCAGGTAAAGCGGTCACATACGCGTGCAGGCCGGCCGCTGTGACCGCGGCAATGATCTCTTCACGAGTTGCCTCGGGGCTGGCGTACGACACGTTTTCAAGAATCGAGGCGTGAAACAGAAAGGGCTCGTGGCCGATGACGACCACGTTTTGGCGCAGCCAGCCCAGGTCCAACTCTCTCACGTCATGACCGTCCAGGTGAATGGTTCCGGCCTGGGGTTCATACAGCCGCGCCAGGAGATCGACCAGCGTGGATTTGCCCGTTCCACTCGGCCCCAGAATGGTCAGGCGCTGCCCGGCCGCGACCCGAAAACTCACCCCGCGGAGCACTGGCTGACTGGCCGGAGCGTTGGGCTGATAGCCGAACGTCACGTCACGCAATTCAATCTCGCCCCGCAGGTCATCGAGGCGTAAGGTCCCAGCGGACGGTTCGGTATATTCCTGCCCGATATCCAGAAACTCGAACACGCGATCCACAGACACCCCCGCCCGCTCGATGCGCAGATACAGGTCCATCAAGACCTGAATGGGACTGAAGGCGCGCGACTGGTAGGCCGAGAAAGCAACCAGTCCGCCAATACTCATCTGGCCCTCAATGACCAGATAGCCCCCGTACAAGGTGACCAGGGCGCTGCCGAGAAACGTCGTGGCCGTTGCGGTCGTGCTGCCGATATAGCCGATCATCTCAAACCGCGTCACAAGCGCAACAAAGCGCTGACCCAGGTGGCCCAAGCGGTTCAACTGGGTCCGCTCCGCACCGAACTGCTTGACGAATTTTATGGCCGACAACGACTCAACCAGAAAGGCTGAGAGCGAGGCGTTCAACTCTCGCACCTTACGCGTTTCCGCGACCATATACGGCTGTATTTTGCGTACCCCATATATTTGCAGGGGGATAACGAGCAGGCTGACCAGAAAGAGCTGCCAGTTAAGCCAGAGGAGAAACCCCACGGTTGCCAACAGGACAAAAATATTAGTGACAAAGGTGAAAGCCGCATCGGTCAGGACAGACTGAATCTCGGCAATATCGGTATTCAGCCGAGACAGCAGATCACCCACTTTGACCTGGGTGTGGAAGCGGAGAGAAAGTTTCTGCAAATGCGAGAAGAGGTGCTGTCTGAGCGCAAATAAAACGCGCGCCGTGACCTGGGTGTAGAGATAACGGTTGACCGCCCCGACCCCGTAGCCAAGCAGCGTAACGCCCAGCATGATCCCGCACAGCGTTACCAGGAGCGACCCGTTGCGCGCGAGCAGCACATCATCAATCAGGATTTTGGTGAACAACGGCCAGAGCAGGCCGAGAACAGTGCCGAAGGAGGACAGGAGGAAGACGAAGCCGATTCTTCGCACATACGGCTGCACAAAGGGCGACAGCCGATAGAAGCGGGAGAGTATCGAAGCAAGGCGCATAGCCGTAGTCCTGGCGACCTGTTCGGACGAATACCAGGCCGACTGTACAGTAGCCTGGTCTGAGACGAAATAGACGCGGCTCTTGAGTTGCTCTTCCTGGTGCGACGGCATAAGCTCCGGGCAATAATCTCACGATTTCATCTTGGCAGTCTCATAGGTCTGACGTGACACTCCCGCCCACAGCAGACATCGTAGTTGCCGGCGGCGGTCCGGCCGGGGCAACCATCGCCCACCAACTCGCGGGCTTCGGCTATCGCGTCGTGCTGCTTGAGAAGCGCCGTTTTCCGCGGCACCAGATTGGGGAGTCCCTGACACCGAGCATCTTTCCCCTGCTCGACTTTCTGGGCCTCCGGCCCCAGGTGGAACAGGCCGGTTTTCTGCGTATGGCCGGGCACAGCGTGTGTTGGGGCTCATCCCGGCCACGCACCGCGTATTACAGCCCGGACCGCCACCGGCGCGGTTTTCAGTCTGTGCGCGCCGATTTTGACCTGATTCTGCTCAATCACGCCCGTCAGGCCGGGGTTCGGGTTGTGGAGGGCCAGCCCGTGCGAGCCGTCCGGCCTGACGGAGAGCATGGCGTGAGCGTCCGCTATGGGTCGGGAGAGCGCATTCGGGCCGCCTTTTGTGTTGATGCGACCGGCCACGCCGGCATATACGCCCGCGAGAACCTGCGCCAGCGGGACAGTGTCTTTCAAACCCTGGCCCTGACGGGCTATTGGCAAAACGCCAGGAATCCACCCGGTGTGGACTTTGCCAACACTCTGCTTGAAGCCTATGCCGACGGCATGGTCTGGTCAGTCCCGCTCCACACCGGCGAGCGGAACGTCACGCTGCTGATTGACTGGCGGCACAGCCGCGCCATAAAGCGGACCGGACTGCAACGCTTTTATATCGAGGAAGTCCGCAAGGCGGCCTATGTCTCGGGCTTGCTGGCTGATGCGCGCCTCCCCCACCCACCCCAGGTCTTTGATGCCAGCCTGTATACCGCGCGGCAGTTCGTCGCCGGTCGCACCCTCCTTGTCGGTGACGCCGGCCTGTTCATTGACCCCTTGTCTTCAGAGGGTGTCCGCAAAGGCATGGCTTCCGCCATTACCGGCGCCGTCGTTATCAATACCGTCCTCCAGCGACCTGCCATGCAGCCCCAGGCCAGCGAGATGTACGAAGCCGGGCAGCGAGACACCTATCACAGCCACTACCAGCAGTCGGCCCGCTATTACGCGGAAGAGGGCCGCTGGCCGGACCGCCCCTTTTGGCGGCAACGTCGCCCGCGCCTGGAGTCCGAACCGGGTCCCGCGGCTTCACAGCAACCACCCGCGGCCTTTTCTCCATTTGATTCACAGCCGGTTTCACACCTGGCGGTCATGCCGGACCTGCGTATCCGGGAGCGGCCTGTTATCGAAGGCGCGTATGTGGAGCTCCGGCCCGCGGTCGTGACTCCACGTTACCCGCGCGGCCTGCGCTTTCTGTCCGGGGTGAACATCCCGACTCTGCTGCGTTGTGTGCAGACACAGCGTGCGGTTACGGACATTCTGGAGGCCTATCAGCGGCATCCTGACGGGCGGCAGAGCGTTCCTGCCCAGGTACGTCAGGTCCTGGCCCAGCTATATCAAGAGGGCCTGCTCAGGCCGACCTCGCCAAACGAAAGCCAATCAGGTTGAAACGAAAATCGGGGCTGTTGCGGAAACGGTAGGATACCCGGCAAAACTCGGGGAAGAGCAGCCAGGCTCCTCCGCGTAACACTCTGACCGTTCCAGTTGCGGGACCCTGCGGGTCTTCGGTCGGAGAGACCGCATAGTACTGCGGAGCGTACCTGTCCGCCACCCACTCCCAGACGTTACCGGCCATGTCATACAGACCGTAGTTATTGGGTGGATAGCTCCCGACCGGCGTGGTCCCGGCCCGATTGTCATAATTTGCCAGGTCCCGCGTGATCCCGTCTCCCCACGGATAGGGCTTGTCGGCTAACCCGCCACGGGCGGCGCTTTCCCATTCAGCCTCAGTCGGCAGCCGCCCCCCGGCCCAGGCGCAGTACGCCTGGGCGTCATGCCAGCTCACCAGGACCACCGGATGGTCTTCCCGCCCTGTCCGCGGCGCGTTGCGCTCCTGGTCCCAATTCTCGCGTTCCACCCGAGCGTCATCGAGATAGGGCGCGCGATGGCCGGTATCAAGGATAAACCGCCGGTACTGGGCATTCGTCACTGGATGTTGGGCCATATAGAAACTCCCCAGCGCGACCCGGTGGGGCGGCCGCTCGGGCGGCGTTCCGTTCTCGCTTCCGATGCAGTACTCGCCGGCGGGGATGCGGACGAGCAGACTGCCGTCTTGCGGGTTGAGCAGCTGATTCATACGCGGCCCTTCATGAGTTGACCAGGCGATAATCGCGGCCCAACGAGTCAAACAGCTCGGCCAGAGCACTTTCAACGCTGCGTCTCAGCCCGGCTCGCGGCACCATGGTCAGCGTCCCTTCCGTCCAGGTTGGGGCCATTAAATGGACCTGCTCGGTTCGTTTCAGATGGACGACTTGTTGCACTTGCAGTTCGAGCGCATAGGCTAAAACGGAGGCCGGATGTTCCACAACCCGGAGCGCAATATTCAGCACGGCTGGGAAATCCCTGTCATGAGTCCCGTCGAAGGGTCCGGCCGGAATCGCATTACGGCGCAGATGGGTGACCGCCAGCGCGTGAAGCTGTGTTTCCGAAAACCCCAGTCGCCGCGCCGGAAGGCTCACCGCGGCAATAGCCACCCGAAAACCTTCAATCCCGAACAGCGTTGTGGCGTCAGATCGGACGCCGGCGACCGGGGCGGGCCAGACCAGACAGACGAGCACGCCCAGCCGGCAGAGGCCGGCAACAGCCGCCTGGTGTACGGAGAACGGCAGGCGCATACCACTTACTTCGGCTGTGCGCTCTGGGTGGCGGCTTGTTGTTTTGCAAGCTGGAGGGCAACCGCCTTTTCGACCAGAGCGAACAGACGCTGATTTTTTTCCGGTGGCAGGGCCTGAAGCGCCTTTTGGACCAACTGACCCATCTCCGTCACCTCCTGCTCGCCGGCCTCGCCGCCATGCTTCAACAGCTCCTCAAATTTCAGCCGTTCCCGCTCGGGTAGCGACCGGAGGGCCTCGGCATAGAGCGCATCCATTTCGGCCCGCTCGGCGGGCGCCAAGAGCTGGCGGCCGGCCTGGGAAAGCCGCATCCCCCGTTTTGCCGCGGACATCCCACGGGCTTGCAGGACACTTTGTAAGGTTTCTGGGGGTGGAGTGCGATAGCGATAGGTAATCGTCACCGCTACCACGCCTATGGTCAGGAGCCCGAACACCAGGAAAACACCTTTGTATGAGCGCGCCGTTGCCATGCAGGTCTTATACGCGGTTCGGCGCGGTCTGAGTAGGGGAGGAGACGCTGCATGACCGAGAGTTGATGTTGATAATGTCTCGGTTTGCATGTTCCCCCTCACCCCAACCCTCTCCCTCCAGACGTGTGATGCACATTGTGTCGCCGGCCCCCAGACGGTCCCTCCGCCCCCTCACCCGGCCCTTCGACAGGCTCAGGGCCACCCTCTCCCTCCAGGGGAGAGGGAAAGACAAGAGCCCCTCTCCCGCTGGGAGAGGGGTTGGGGTGAGGGCCGAACCGTCTGGGGGCCGCCGAGCCATGTCATCTGCATCACACGTTCCAGGGGAGAGGGAGCAGCTATTCCCTCCCCCCGCTGAGGGGGAGGGTTGCTCTTTTTCTTCGGGTCTCAATGAGAAAAATATTCCCTCCCCCCGCTGAGGGGGAGGGTTAGGGTGGGGGGGCGTTGAGCCGGCAGCGGGGGCGGAAGAGGTGAAACTGAGATACGACCCGAGAGTTGCTCAACTTTCCTTGCAGCGGGAGAGGCGCTATGCTCTGCGCCCCATGACCCAGGAGCGTCTCTTTCCGCTGCCCGACCTCAGCGGTCGTCTTGCCGTGCTGGGTGGACAGCCACGCGACCGGACCGAGCTGTGCCTGAGCCTCGCCCTGCGTCAAGCGCGCCAACACGGCGTGGTGGTGTGTCTGGACGCCCACGGTCGTCAGCAACTCGAAATGCCCTTTCGGCTCCTGCTGCGTGAAGACGCCGCCTATATTCCGCTGCCGGCGGAGGGTGCGGTTTCGGACGATATCGCTCAGCAGGCGCTTCGAATCCTTCAGGCCGGTCTTGGGACGACGCCTTCCCTGCCCCCCCTGCTCATCATTGATGGCGCACAAGAGACGCCCGACTGGGAGCGCACGCTGACCTTCTTCTTACGCACCGGAACGGTGGTGGTCGAACTTCTTTCGCATCCGGCCCGCCTCGTCTTTGGGCGCTACGAAACAACGCTGCTCTTGCGCGCAGCGGGAGCTGAGGCTGAGGCGATCAGCCAGACCGTCGGCAGAAAGGTCACACCAGAAAATCTGGCCGCGTTGCAACCGGGAGAAGGGTATTTCATCCATCTGGCGCAGGTGTATCGGGTCCGCTTCCCGGAGCGCCCTTAGACCTCAGCGCCTTCGTTGACAGCGCCGCGCCGGACCCGCCATAATCCCGCGGATAAAACTTGTCCTGAGCGCAGGCGAAGGGAGGGAGGACGCATATGCGGGTTGTGATTCTGGGGGCCGGGGGCGTAGGTTCGGTTGTCGCCGGACATCTCGCCCGGCATGGAGCAGACGTCGTGATGATCGCCCGCCCGGGTCACGCGCGGGCTGTCCGGCAAAACGGGCTGCGACTCACCGGACTGTCTGACTTTCGGGTCCGGCTGCCAGCCTACGCCGATGCGTCAACACTCGACAGCGCCGCGGTCGTGCTGATTAGCGTCAAGACCAAGGATATGCCGCGCGCCCTGGCCAGCGTCAAACATCTGCGGGTCGGCAGTGTCGCCTCACTCCAGAATGGCGTGGTGAAGAACGCCCAGATGGCGCGCGTTTTTGGCGCGGACACCGTCGTTGGCGCGACCACAATGATCGGCGCGACCCTCGTCCGCGACGGCGAGGTCGATTACAGCCTGGATGGGATTACCTTCTTTGGCGAACCGGACGGCACACGCTCAATACGAGTGGACCGTCTGGCTCAGATGTTTGTTGACGCCGGCCTCAAGGCTGCCGCGGTCGAGAATATCGTCTCAATCGAATGGACCAAGCAAGCCATCCAAAACCCCTTTGCCCCGCTGGCGGCCCTGACCCGCCTGCCCGTCCATCTGGTGTGGTCGAGCCCGGAACTGGCAACCCTCTCAGTCCATATGTTTCGAGAAGTTGCAGCCGTTGCGGATGCCCTCGGCATTCCACTGTCCGACCATGCGGCCTGGAGCCTGTTCAATCAGCAGACGCTTCGGGACGCTCCGTTCGACGAGGCAGTACATATGCTCGTCGGGGTGGGCCAACAGGTGGCGCGGAGCGGGCGGACGCATATCATTCCGTCCATGCTCCAGGATGTGCTGGCAGCAAAAAAAACAGAGATCGAAGAAACCGTCGGCCACGTCTTCAAGGAAGGCCAACGCCTCGGCATTCCCGTTCCCTACACCGAGTTTGCCTATCGGGCGGTCAGAGCCATAGAGGATCAGTACCCGGCCCGGCTTGACACATCTGAGTGAAGGCCGTTCGCCCCTGTCTCCTGCCTTTACGAGGCGGGGATACGCAGCACCTTGCCGGCCTGAATACGGTGACTACGGAGGTTGTTGATCCGTACCAGGGTCGCAATCGTTGTATTATAGCGTTGCGCAATTTTCCCCAGGGTGTCCCCCCATTGCACCCGATAGAGCCTCGTCACGGTCCGGCCAGTGGGAATCCGCAGCACCGCGCCTATGTTAATCTGGGTTCCGCGCAGGCTGTTTGCCGCCCTCAGAGCGCGCACCGTCGTCCCGTAACGCCGGGCAATTCTCTCCAGGGAATCTCCGCGGCGCACAGTATATCGGAGGTCCTGCCCGTTTTTCTTTTTTTTCGCGCCACGCCCGGCGGCAGAGGGCCTCTGTGGCGGCCGGGACGCCGCCGTCCGTCTATCTGGCGCTGCCACCGAGGGCGTTGAAAGGGAGATTTCCTTTCCAGCCGTGAGCGGATGTAAATACCACAGCTGATGCTGCTGGCGAAACGTCTGCGGATCAACCTGAAAGACGTTGGCCAGCAGCTCGGGCGTATCCCCAATACGGACCACGTACACCGGCTTTTCCCCCACGCCGGCCAGGTCCGCGGGGACCTCCGTAGGATAGGCAACAGTCGAGCCACCCTGGAGAAAACGCTTCGCCAGCACCGGGTTGTACAAACGCAGGACGGTTGGTGTAAGCCGCAGGGCCTGGGCCATAGATTCCCACGACTCTCCAGGGTGGACTTTTCTGAGCTCGAGATGTCCTGCCCGGCGACGCACTTCGGGCTCATATTCCTGCAAAACGGATTTATAATACCCAATACTCACAACATATTGCAGCGTCCTGAAGTGGAGCGGCTCGTCTTCTCGCACTCGGTCGGGACCGAGCTTATAGGCGGCCAGTACATAGTCCTCCCGCGCGAACTGATTTTGCAGCTGCGCCAGGTATTGTATACCGGCTTCAATACTGGTTGGACTGCCAAGTAAGCGGACGATGCCGGCGGGCATTTGGAAATACCCGACACCTCCGCCTGGAGAGACCCACTCGGCGTTCCCGCCCGATTCCTGTAGGATCACAGCCCGAGCGAGCCGATGGTCCACTCCGTAGCGGGCCGCATGGGTGAAGAGTTCCCGCTCGACCTCAAGGGTCTTGCGGTACATGCCCAAGAGGGCAGGAGAAATATCCGCGGTCGCCCAGGCCGACTGTACCCAGAGCATACCGCCCAGAAACACTATCCACCATGTCATTCTTCATCCTCCAGCGTTGCTGAAGTAAATTCTCACTATACTCAGAACAGCCCGAGAAGGAAAGAATAATGCCCCATGACGCTGTTGAGTAGCCTCGTCCAGCCCCCGGTATTCCTCACCGCACTTGATCCCGGTATAATAGGGCTTACATTCTCCTGAAGTGCGCCGCTCTGTTTTTCTCGTTGCGCGCCAGGCAATATCATTGCAAGAAGGTCTCTTTTCCCGTGTTTGAATTGTTCTCGGCATCCGCTGTTGATTACTGGGTTTCTTACCTCACGTATTCACCCTATATGACCATCTTTCTGCTGCTTATTGCAGGGATATGGTTCATCCCACTCGCCGAAGAAATCGCCCTCGTTGCCGCCGGCTATCTCTACTACTCGGACCAGGTTCAGCTGACCACCATGCTTATGCTGCTCGGCCTGGGCGTTTTTTGTGGCGATTTTGTTGGTTTTTGGGTAGGACGCCGTTGGCGGGGCAGCAGTCCACGCGCGGCATTTCCCTTTCTCCATCACAGCAGATGGGTTGAGCGATTCAAGACCTGGCTTGACCAGCATCGGAATCGGGCGCTTTTTCTGACCCGCTTCTTACCCGGCCTGCGGCTCCCCGCGCATATTATTGTTGGCGCACACGGGATGCCGACGCCTATCTATGTCCGGATTTCTCTGATTGCCGTCGTTGTCTACGTGCCGGTCATTTTTACGCTGGCCTATTCTTTTGGCGCCGAGATTGACGCCGCCCTCGCCTCTATCCAACGTCTTGGGCATGTGACGTGGGGCCTGCTTCTCATCGCTATTATCGTCTGGAGTCTCATTCGGTTCTGGATTACCCGGCAGTCCCTTTTCGACCAACCCGAGTAGGACGGTACGTGAACCGCTCGCTGGTGTCACAACCGACCGCATTGAGTCGGAGCGCGGTTTTCCGTATGGTAGGGGCCTGTAATCAAACCGTTTCAATTGGAGGAGACGCTATGGAAAATCAGGGACAAGGACCGGCCTGGGTTGTTTTTCTAGTGTGGATGCTCGCCCCCTTGCTGCTCTTCTTTCTTGTTTTGACCTTTACCGGCTAGCGGCATTATTCAGAGAAGGAGCAATAATGGAACCACACGGGCAGAAGAGCCTCCGCCTTGTCAGCGCCTTTCTCCTGGCAGGAGTGGCGCTGGCTCCGGGCGCACTCAGGGCCGACGCCACCAGCGCGGTGCTGGCCACGGTCGGCGAGAGAAGCATCACCGAGGCGGAGATTGAAAACCAGATTAAAGGCCAGATGCTTCGTTTGCACAATCAGATCTACTCGCTCAAAAAGCAAGCGGTCGATGCGATCATCGACGCGCATCTGCAAGAGCAGGAAGCAAAGAAGCGGGGCATTACCCGCCAACAACTCCGCCAGCAGGAAGTGACCGAAAAAACAGAACCGGTGACCGACGCAGAGGTAACGGATTACTATACGAAGAACAAAGCCCGGTTTGGAGAGAGAAAACTGGAAGAGGTGCAGGCGCAGCTCAAGCAATCCCTTCAGGCCCGCAAGCAGCAACAGCGCCAACAGGCATTTGCTGCCGAGCTGCGCAAAGCGGCCACGATCGACTTTACGCTGGTGCCACCGATTGTTGATGTCCCGACCGCGGGAGCGCCGGCAAAAGGACCACAGGACGCGCCCATTACGCTGGTTGAGTTCTCCGACTATCAATGACCGTACTGTGCCCGAGTGCAGTCTGCACTCTCCCAGATTCAGGAAAACTACAAGGATAAAGTTAAATTTGTGTTCAGGGACTTTCCGTTAACCCGGATTCATCCCCAGGCGTATAAAGCGGCTGAGGCTGCGCGCTGTGCCGGAGATCAGGGCAAATACTGGGAGTACCACGACATCCTGTTCGCCAACCCCAAAGCCTTGCAGCCCGAGGAACTGAAACAGTATGCCGCCGACCTCACACTGGACGCCGCGCAGTTTGCGGCCTGCCTGGACAATAACGCCTATACCGCGGCGGTCAGCAAGGACCTGGCGCTGGGTACCCAACTCGGGGTGAGCGGAACGCCGGCCTTTTTTGTGAACGGACGTTTTCTGTCCGGCTCGCAACCCTACTCGGCGTTTGCCGAATTGATCGAGGAAATGCTGGCGGCGCAGTAGTCTGTGGGAGTGACCCGCCGGTTGCTCCTAGTCCGTCCCGCCCGACCTCTCTGGAGGCAGCCGCCGCGGCAACGCTCCGCAGTGGCGTAGAGCTAGGGTATCGAGGCGTTCCTGGAAGGCTTTTTTTTCAACCGATGTCTGGCAGGGCAAAGCGCACAAAGCCTGGCGATCCTCCAGGGGGAAGGCCTGCCATTCTTTTAAGTGGAGTTTGATTCCGACCTGGTCGAACTTGGCCCGAACAGGGTGGGGAATCCAGCCAAGATCATCAGTCTCCATACCCTCTCCCTTTCCACACAGCGGTCTGTTCGCCCCTACCCGCTTTCACTGCGTCGCGCAAGGCAGCCCTGCCCTCCTCCCCCTATTGGCGATTCAGAAAGGGGTATGGTAATGCTTCAGCCCATGTCAGCAAAGAAAGCAAAAGCGGCCCGCCGTAAGACGGCCACACACGACCCGGCCGTGCAGACAGAACGTCACGCACAGCGCCGCGTTCCCAGTTGGCCGCCGCTCGCCATCCGTGTCCTTGGAGCGCTCGGCCTCATCATCGGGGTCTACCTCTCGGTCCTCCACTATCAGGCGGGGACGAGCGGCAGTATTGAATCGGCTTTTTGCGGCAGCGGGACCACGGTCAACTGCAGTCTGGTCTTGAGTAGCGCCTATGCCACACTTTTTGGGATTCCTGTTGCCGTACTCGCCGCCGGCAGCTACGCGGTCCTCCTCGCCAGCACCTTTCTGGCAGCGCCTGGGCTGACCAGCCTGCTGTGTGGCTGGATGTTTGTCTTCTCGCTGTATATGGCGGCAGTCTCATTTTTCACGATAGGCGCAGTGTGCCCCCTGTGTACCGGCCTGTATCTGGTGAACCTGGGCCTCTTCGCGAGTGCCCTTGTGCAGGGACGGGCGGACCATACGATTACCCCGCCTCGGCTGGCTTACGCTACGCTGGGCTTTTCCGTCTTGCTGCTGGGCATCGGGCTGACCCAGACCGAGGACGCCGCCCACGTGACCCCCCTGCAGGAATATCTGGCTCCTTCTCCAGCGGAGATGGACATGAGTTTCGTGCGTTATTATTACGACCAGCCGGCCGTCGTGCTGCGTGGGTCGGAGCGGCACGTCGAGGGTCCCGCAGACGCCATGCTCACCATTCACGAGTTCGTTGATTTCCGCTGCCCGCAATGCGCCAAAGCCCGGGACACCCTGCTGAAATTTCAGCGTGCCAACCCGGACGATGTCCGTATCGTGTTCCGGCACTATCCGCTTGACCAGCAGTGCAATACCAGCATGCAGGGTCAGGTGCATCCGGGCGCTTGTGCGGCCTCAATGGCGGCCGAGTGCGCCGCGGAACAGGGGAAGTTCTGGGAGTATGCCGACCTGCTGTTTGCGGAGCAGACCAGATTCAAGCGGACCGACTTTGACGCCCATGCCAGAACTGCCAGACTGGATTTCGAGCAGTTTAGCGCGTGTATGGACGATGGGCGCGCCACAGCGCTGGTCAAGAACGATATTGACGAGGCCCTGCGTCTTGAGATCAAAGCCACCCCTACCCTGGTGGTAAACGGGCGGATCATCCGGGGTCTGCCGCCCGTCAGCAAACTCGCCACCCTGGTCACCCTCCAGAAACAGCAGGAAACCGGCGCCGCCCCCTGAGCGCAGATGGCTGCGTCCCGCTGCCCGGCCTCGTACTCCGCCCCGACCTACGCCCTAAGCGCTCGTATAACAGCCTCCGGTTCCCGGTCAATGACCGTCAGCAACACGCGCGCCGCGCGGTCCGGGACACGCCGGCCCTGTTCCCAATCCTGGACAGCGCGCGCATCGAGTCCGAACCGCTCTGCAAACCGCTCACGGCTCAGCCTCAGGCGTTTACGCAGCTCGCGAATCCGCTCCGCGCTCGGGTCGTCTATCACCCGGCACGACAGCTCAGCCTCGCCGCGTACGTGGGCGAGCACTTCACCTAGCGCTGTCTCAATCTCACGGCCCACGCGACTTCGTTCTGTAGTCATTAGCCTCTCCCCTCTTTCTTGATTACGGCAACCAGCCGGGACAAGGCTTTTCTGTCCTCAGACGGCGGTTAGATTGTCCTCAGCACTTTATCAGCTCACATGAGGTGGGCTAGAATAGACGGAGCGAGGGAGTATTGCCATGAACTGGAACGAAGTCTGCAAGGATACCCTGCTCCAGGATTTGCCCTACAAAATTGAACTCAACGAATGGGGAAATATCGTCATGCGCCCGGCCTCCAATCGGCATGGCAATCTGCAAACCAAAATTGCTTTTCATCTGATGAGCCAGAGGCCGGGCGGCACAGTCCTGACCGAATGTTCGGTGGATACGGCCAAAGGCGTCAAGGTGGCTGACGTGGTATGGGCGTCTGACGCCTTTCTGCAACGCAAGAGAGGCATGACGCCGTATGTCGAAGCGCCCGAGGTATGCGTCGAGATTCAATCCCCTTCCAACGCTGACGCGGAAATGGTGGAGAAACGGTCCTTGTACTTTGCCAGGGGCGCGCGCGAATGCTGGCTGTGTGACGAAGACGGCAATCTCTCGTTTTTCAGTCAGCAGGGAAAAATGGACAGCTCGCAACGCTTCCCGGCCATGCCCGCCCGGATTGAAGCGGAAGCGTGAACCCGTCTAGCCTACGATGACGCGCTCGCGCGTAATGATAAACGGCAGTCTGGCGCCATCGATAAAATTGGCTTCATCCGCCCGAGTCGCTGCATATTCCGGCATGCTGGCTGAGGCGCGCATGGCCTGCGTATCAGCAAACCAGGTAATGGCTACCCCGTCATAGAGCGGCGTTTTTCCGGCTTTATATACGGCAATCCGGGTATGGCTCTGCACATAGCGTTTGATTACTGGAATGGCCGCGCCGAGCGGGCCGTGCACTTCCCGCCAGTGTTGCTGAAACGCCTCAATCGACAAGTCGGCCCGATGCGTGACAAACTCCATATTCTTGACCGCATTGGGCGGGACAGCCTCATCCTTAATCGTATGTTCCTGGGTGATAATGCTGCCCATTGTTGAGAGGTCGATAAAATTCGGCTCATCGGCCCGCACCGCGGCGTATTGCGGCGTCGCGCCCTGCGCCCGCAGCGCCCGGGTATCCTCGACCCATACCTCGGCCACGCCGTCGTAGACCGGCTCCCTTTTGCGGTAGCCGGACAGCAGCGTATGCGACTGCACATAGCGCTGAATACCCGGCAGCTTGACGACCACATCGGCGTGTTTCGTTCGCCAGTATTCCTGGAAGGCTTCGACCGACAGGCCCGGTTTCCGCTTAAAAAATGACATGAGTTTAATCATACGTCGCCCTTTCCCTGGCAAATGCTGCCCGTAACCGCTCTCCCCTTACCTATTGGACACCGCGGTTGCCGGTCAAGCCACTCCCCGCGCATTGAGCCCGCCAGGTCAAGCGCGTATAACAGGTGGGCGTTCCAGCGCATGCGGTGGAAAAGGAGGCTGGGCGAAGAAGTCCTGCCGGCCCTCAAGACGCTGGCGTGAACGGCCCCAGTACAACACGAAGAGAGGAAGCGTATGGATTTTCAATACACACCTGAACAGGACGCCTTTCGGGCTGAGGTCCGCGACTGGTTGGCGGCGAATCTGGACCCCGCCCTGTGTGTCGATGACCCCAAAGACGAGAGAGTCGCCCCGGACCGGGAAACGTTTGAGAAACGCCGTCTCTGGCAGCGCGCCATGTACGCCGGCGGCTGGGTCGGTGTTGCCTGGCCCACAGAATACGGCGGACGCGGCGCCGGCCTGCTGGAACAAGTCATTTTTGACGAAGAATACACCAACGCCCACGCCCCGGTCCTCCCCGGCTATTCCGGCATTGCCCTGTGCGGTCCGACGCTCATGCACTGGGGCTCGGACGAACAAAAGGAACGTTTCCTCAAGCGGATACTGAATGGCGATGATGTCTGGTGTCAGGGGTATTCCGAGCCCGGCGCCGGCTCGGACCTGGCCGGTCTGCAAACCAGGGCCGTTGCCGAGGGCGACGATTTCATCATTAACGGCCAGAAGGTCTGGACCTCGGGCGCGCAGTACGCGGACTGGATATTCATGCTGGTCAGGACCGACCCGGACGCCCCCAAGCATCGCGGCATCAGCTATATGCTGGTCAATATGAAAACTCCCGGCGTAACGGTCCGGCCCCTGGTCCTGATGAACGGCCATGCGCATTTCAACGAAGTCTTTTTCGAGGACGTACGCGTGCCCAAGGCCAATCTGGTTGGCCCGCTCAACCAGGGCTGGAAGGTGGCCATGACCACGTTAATGTTCGAGCGCGCCTATGCCGGGGTCGGGAATTATGACGACCAGATTGGCCGTCTGATGGAACTGTCCCAACAGGTCCATATCGCCGGCAGCCCGGCCTGGGAGCAATCCTGGGTACGGCAGAAGCTGGTCCAATTCCGCATTGAAAGCCAGGCATTGAAATACACCCGCCTGCGCGGCCTGACCAAACTGCTCAAGGGTCTGCCCCCCGGCCCGGAAGGCTCCATGCTGAAGCTGTGCGGTTCGGAACTGGGCATTGACATTGCCGCGTTTGCCAGCGAACTCCTCGCCGGCGCCGCCATTACCGAACAGGCAACCGAGATCGTTCCCGACGCCCCACGCTGGTTCAACCGTGTCCTCAGCGCCCGGCAGTACACGATTGCCGGCGGCACGAGTGAGATTCAGAAGAATATCATGGGCGAGCGGGTATTGGGGTTGCCGAAGGGCTAGCGCCGTTTACGCTAGGTTGTAGCCCTGTCGTGACGCTCTTGTCATGCCGGACCTGATCCGGCATCCAGCGGGCGGAGGGAACTGGGGGCCTGGATTCCTGCTTCCGCAGGAATGACAGGTGGCTACACAAAATCGTAATTTGCTCCAGGCGCTCGTCTGTCCGTAGAGCCGTTTGAAAAAATCTCTTTGATTCAGAAATTCCGTTCCTTTTCATTTCTTGCTATGCGTCCTCCGAGCTAATACCACCCTGCCCCTGTCGTCTTTTGTTCAACAGTTCCTTCTCCTTAACCTGTCCCATCACGACCGTATCGGCATACCGTCCGTCAAGACAGCGGTCCTGCCGCAGGGTTGCCTCACGGATAAAGCCCCGCTGTTCAAGCATGGCGATGGTCTGAGCGTCCGCGGCATCCACGTACAGCCATAGACGGTTCATACTGAGGACTTCAAACACATAGCGTTTCATCAGGCCGACGGCTTCAGACAGATAGCGCTCACCGTCCGCCTTTTGCCCGTCAAGAAGAAATCCTAATTGGACCTGGCGGTTTTCCTGGTCGATGCGATTGAGACTAATGCAGCCGAGCAGGGTATCGGTTTCCTGCGCGACGATACCAAGGACGATATCGTGCGCAGCGCTTTTGGTGCGTTCCAGAAACAGCCCTGCGGCGGACTGGTCACAAGGACGGTAAAAGAGGTCCAAAGCAACCCGTATTGCTGGCTGGGTTGTCCAGTCAGTCAGGCTGGGAACATCCTCAGGCTCCAGCGGGCGGAGATAGATGTCGGCACCGATACGGAAGGGGTTACGCATTGTTTATTATAGCATCCCTCCCGGACGGGTGATGCAGATTACACGGCGCGGCGGCCCCCAGACGGTTCGGCCCTCACCCTAATCCCTCTCCCAGCGGGAGAGGGACTCTTGTCTTCCCCTTGTCTTTCCCTCTCCCCTGGAGGGAGAGGGTGGCCCTGAGCTTGTCGAAGGGCCGGGTGAGGGGGCTTCCCCCCCTACTGCCGGTCCGTAATGACAAAGTTCTGGAGGCTCTGTTGCCATTCCACCGTCACCGTCTGGCCCGCAGTCGGGAAATCTTCCAAATCCGCCTCGCCCTCCAACCCCCGCGCAAACTCCTCCCCTAATGTCGTCACCGTGAAGATGCTGTGGGCAAACTCTTCCCCATCGGCGAAGGCCCGTACCGTATGTTGCCCCGCCCCCAGCCGGTTCCAGTTCCACAGCAACCCGAAGCCGTTGTCCTTGTCGCCACACTTGTCTGCTGTGTCAGTCCGGCTCGTGCCATAGCTAGCCGGCTCCGTGAAGGTCGCGCCCGTCACCCCGTTCTCAAACACCAACTCGACAGTCTCCGCATCACACACCCAGCCCGACAGGACGCTGATCCCACTCTGGAAGGAGCCGGGCTGCGGATTGCCCAAGTAGGCCGTGAGGGCGTCGCCGGCATCACCGCCGCCCCCGCCCTCCCCGGACACGATGGCGAAGTTCTGTTGCGCTTCCTGCCACTGGATCATGGTCGTCTCCCCTTCCGCGGGAAAGTCAGTCACCTCGTAGGTCCCGCTGAGACCGCGTGGGAATTCGAAGTCTTTGCCTGATCCTAACGTGGTTACGGTAATGGTATGTTCGGCTAACACGATGTCATCCACCACCGCCCGGACGGTCTGCGGCCCATCCCCCAGCTTGTTCCAGTTCCATAACAACCCGAAGCCACTGTTCGAGTCTGCACACACGGAGGCCGTGTCGGGTCGGCTCGTGCCATAGGCCGCCGGCTCACGCCATACATCACCGTTGGGCCGGTCAAACTCAATGACCACGCGCTCGGCATTACACACCCAGCCGGACAGAACGCCGATACCGCTCTGGAAGGAGTTATTGCCCGGGTTCCCCAAGAAGCCGGGGCTGTAGTGCACCGTCAGGCGGTAGGCCCCCGTGGCTCCACGCTTGCCGCTGACGGCGAGCGTGTACGTGCCTGTGGTGACAGCTTGGGCGAGGCGGAAGTTGCTCCGCACCCCGCTGTCGTCGTCGGTTGCCAGGGCGGCTTCCTCATCTGCGACCCACAGCGTCCCGACGGTGTTGGTAAAGCCGGTCGTCTCAATACGCAGGACGCCGGGCAGAGGCAGGGTGAAGCGGAAGTAGTCGACGTCGCTGCTGGACACCAGCTCCCCGGCGACCGGGGTGCCCGGTGTCAGCGCGGTGGCCGTTGCCGGCGTGTTGCCGTGGGTGTCGGTGGGAGTGCCGCCGCCGCCCCCACCACCGCCACCGCCGCCACCGCCGACATCACCGGACCGGAGCTCCTTCCCGACGGTGAAGTACGAGAACTGGTAGACGTTGACGCAGACCTGGCTGTTGGAGACGGTGCGGCCCGCGAGCAGCCGCTCCCAGCTGGCGGTGGCCGCGTTGTAGCGCAACATATGGGCCTGGCTGGCCGGCACATCCAAGGGGCGGGGTAAACACACCCGGACGGGCGTGGTCAGCCGGGCGGTGACGTCCGTCCCCATCAGCGACACGGTGATGTCGAAGACGTGCTTGCCGGTGGAGAACTCCGTGTTTAACGGGGGCTCCGCGCTGGGAACCAGACTGGCAGGGACCGGCGTCATGGTGAAGCCATCGACTTCGGCGTCGGCGGGGTCGGCAGGGGCGGGGGGCAGGGTCACGAAGGTGCCGGGGGCGTCGAGCCGGCGCTCCGTGACGGTGTCGGTAATGTCGGCATCAGCGATGTCCGAGTCGGTCTCTCGGCTGGCGAAGATGGTGCCGGTCAGACGGTCTATCAGGCGGTTGTCGGTTCGAGTGGCGTTGTTGTTCTGTTGCCGGAGAATGTCGGGGGTCGTGTCGGTGAGGGGGATGCGCGTGAGGGCGATGAGGTTTCCCCGCCCGGAGACGGTCAGCGTGTTATTGCTGGAGGTGGAACTCGTGGGGACACCCGCGGCCGCGAGCAACGCCAGCCCGTGCCCGGCGCTCCCGCTGGCGAGCATGGGATGCCGGGCGACGAGATTGTTGGTCAGGGTGGCCGTCACGGTATTGGCGTCCGCGCTGCGCGTGCCGCCGGTGAGGGCCAGGCCAGCGACACCGCTCCGCCAGACGGTGTTCCCGGTGAGCGTGGCCGTCACGGTGTTGCGGTCCGCATTGGTCGTGCCGCCGGTGACGGCCAGACCGATGTCCGGCGTGTCTTCGGACAGGTTGTTGGTCAGGGTGACGTCCAGGCGGTTCTCCGTGGTGGTGGCCATCGGCGTGGGGCAGGTGGTCCCGGCGTTGGACCCGCCGGTCACGGCGATGTCCGGGAAGGTATTGGCCTGGCCATTCCTGGACAGGGTGTTGTCGGCGAGGGTGGCCTGCACCCGGTTGTAGCGCCCGCCGCAGAATCCGCCGGTGACGGCAATGCCGATACCCGCGGTGTGGTCATGGACGTGGTTGTCCCGGATGGTCAGCCCGGTGATGCTGCTCACCAGTGCGGTGTTGACCGACCCGGACCAGGCGGAGATGCCGTGGACGGCATTCGCGTAGACTTCGTTCTGCTCAATGGTCGTGGCGGTGAGGGTGGACCCGGGCCCAAAGGTCGCGACCGCGATCCCTACTGTGGTGGTGCCGGTAACGGTGTTGCCGCGTATCGTGGTGTGTGAGAGGGCCCCGGTGATGCTCTCGCCACCAACCTGAAGAACAATGCCGTACTTTCCACCGGTGATGGCGTTGTTGGTAATCTGGGTGCGGGTTACAGGGCCAGAAGTGACGGCGAGGGCGAGGATGCCGTCATTAGGAAAATTTTCGAGCCTGAAACCGTTGACGGTGGTGTTGGAGGCGAGGATGAGCAGCCCATTCGTGGTCATGGGCGTCCCGGTCCCGTCCAGGGTGATGTCGGGCGTCCCGTCTCCATTCACGTCGCCGTCCAGGGCGGTGCTGGCATCACACAGCCACGGTAAGGGGTCGGGGTCGGTACCGGTGTCGGTACCGTCGGCCAAGGTGATGGTCTGGCCGCGCAGACGGCGGGCAAAGGTAATGGCCTCGTCCTCTGTTGTAGAGTTGGCGTAGATCAGGGCTTCGCGCAGGGTGGGCTGGGTCGGAAGGCTGGCCGGGACGCCGCCGGCATCTTCTACGACGCTCCCACACTGGTCGCTGCTCGGATCAAAGGTCGCAAAGGCGGCGGCCAGGGTATCATCAGTGGTGGTGATGGTGATTTCCTTGACCCGGCCGAAAGTGCTCGGGTTGTTCCCGAGCCGCAGGACCAGGGAGGGTCGGTTGCGCAGCCCGGTCGGCAGATTGCCGGTGAGTTGGTTGTGGTTCAGGTAGAGTTCCTGTAAGGCGGGCAGGCGGCCCAGGCTCGCATGGATGGGGCCGCTCAACTGGTTGCCGCTCAAATCCAGAATCCTCAACGCGGTCAGGTTGCCCAAGTCCGGGAAGGCCCCATTCCGGTTGGTGCTGCCGAGACACAACTCCGTCAAACTGGTCAGGTTGGTGTTCACCCAGAGCGGGAGCGGTCCCTCGTCGAAGGCGTTGTTGCTGAGATCAAGAATCTGCAAGTCTTCCAGGCCGCTCAAGTCCGGGAAGGGCCCATTCCGGTTGGTGCTGTTGAGCCGCAGCTCCGTCAAATTGGTCAGGTAGGTGTTCACCGTGGTCGGGACCACCCCTGCGTCGAACGGGTTGTTGCCGAGATTCAGAATCTTCAACGCGGGCAGGGCTTTGGTCCAGGCCGGGAAATTCGTGTTCAACTGGTTGTTGGACAGATTCAGGCTCTCCAAGTTGGTCAGGTTGCCAAAACTCGGGATGATGGGGTTGGACACGGTGGTGCTCAACCGGTTGTTGGACAGATTAATGTCTACCAAGCTGGTCAGGCCGGTCAAACTGGACGGGATGATGCCGCTCAACTGGTTGTTGGACAGATTAAGGGTCCGCAAATTGACCAGAGCGCTCAAATTAACCGGGATGATGCCGGTCAACTGGTTGTCGTTGAGACGCAGAGTCGTCAACGCGGTCAGGGCACTCAAAGCCGGGATGGAGCCGGTCAGGTTGGTGTTGCCGAGATACAGCTCCGTCAACGTGCTCCGGGCGCTCACCCAGGTCGGGATCGCTCCTGCGGTGAAGTCGTTGTTGCTGAGATCAAGAATCTGCAAGTTGGTCAGGGCGCTCAAAGCCAGGAAGGTCCCCGTCCGGTTGGTGTTGTTGAGATACAGGAACCTCAACGTAGTCCGGGCGCTCACCCAGGTCGGGATCGCTTCTGCGGTGAAGTTGTTGTTGCCGAGGTCCAGAAACACCAAGCTGCTCAGGCTGTTCAAAGTCGGGAAGGCCCCAGTCCGGTTGGTGTTATTGAGATTAAGCGCCACCAAGCTGGGCAGGTTGTTCACCCAGGTCGGGGTCGGCCCCGCAGTGAAGTTGTTGTTGTGCAGATAAAGAAGCCACAAGTTGCTCAGGCCGCTCAAGTCCGGGATGGGGCCGCGCAACTGGTTGTTTTGCAGACTGAGCTGCTGCAACGTGGTTAGAGTGTTCACCCAGGTCGGGATGGGGCCGGTCAACTGGTTGTTGTGGAGATACAGTCTCTGCAAATTGCTCAGGTCGCTCAAGTCCGGGATGGGGCCGCTCAACTGGTTGTCTTGCAGACTGAGGTACTGCAACGCGGTCAGGTCGTTCACCCAGGCCGGGATTCCGCCGGTCAACTGGTTGTTATTGAGATACAGTAGCGTCAACGCGGTCAGGGCGCGCAAATCCGGGATGGGGCCGCTCAACTGGTTGGTGCTCAGAGAAAGCTGCGTCAAGTTGGTCAGGTCGTTCACCCAGGCCGGGATGGGGCCGGTCAACTGGTTGCCCCACAGCTGGAGGATCGTCAACGCGGTCAGGTCGCTCAAGTCCGGGATGGGGCCCTCCAACTTGTTGCTTTGCAGATGGAGGCCCTCCAACGCGGTCAGGTCGTTCAAATCCGGGATTTCGTCGGTCAACTGGTTGTTGCCCAGATTAAGGTACGTCAAGTCGGTCAGGTCGTTCAAATCCGGGATTTCGCCGCTCAACTGGTTGGTGCCCAGATTAAGCCACGTCAAGTCGGTCAGGTCGTTCACCCAGGGCGGGATGGAGCCGGTCAACTGGTTTCTGTGCAGAGAAATCCACGTCAACGCGAGGTTGCTCAAATCCGGGATGGAGCCGGTCAACTGGTTGTTTTGCAGATTAATCTCCTCCAACGCGGTCAGATTTTTCAGGGTGAGCGGCAGGGAGCCTTTCAGGACCTTGTTTATGGGGTTCAGCACGGTCACCCGTGGCGTGGTCGTCCCCTCCACGGTGACATCCGCCACGGTGACGCCCGTCCAGTCGTCCATATCGAGCGAGTCAGCCCAGTTCAGGGGATCGGGTGTGGGTGCGGGAGTCCCGCGCAGAGTATCCTTGAGATTCAGCAGGGTGTTGCAATCGTCGGCCAGGTCGCCGGTCACGGTTGTGGGTGGGTTGCCTCGGGTACAGGTGTGGGTGTGGGGTGTGGTGGTGGTGTGCGCGCCGCCGGTCCCGGGCCAGCCCAGGACGAGGCCCCCCAGCAGCAGACTGCTCACCACTAAGGGCAGGAGCCGCCGGGCTGGCGCGGCCCGCTTCGGGGGAGGCTCTAACTGATGATTTTTATTGAGGTTTTTCGGGGGGGGGGGGGTAAAGTGAAGGTGCGGCAGCTTGGGTGTGACATGGCTTCTCCGTTCTGCGGCTTATGTTCTGCATCTGCTGCTCCTGTGGGGATGCGGAGCACTACAGCATACTTTAGTCAACTCAAGCAAGGCTTGCCCTTCAGCGGGGGTGGTTCAGCGCCCCCCTCCCTGACCCTCCCCCTCAGAGGGGGGAGGGAATAGGAGTCGCAGGGCGTGCAGAGGGTGCTTCGACTTCGCCCTTCCAGGGTTACGCTCAGCACGAACGGTCTCTCTGTTCACCCTGAGCGGAACGCTAGCGAATCAGCACGAACGGCCTCCGTTCACCCTGAGCGGAGCGTCAGCGCAGTCGAAGGGCCGGGAATGACGCGCCGGGTGGGCCAAGGGCTAAGCGTTCACGCTCTCCCATTCTTCGCGTAGAATCGCCATGACGACCGTATCCCAGAAACGGCCGTCGTGTACATGTTCCTGTCGGAGCGCGCCCTCTCGCCGGAAACCGACTTTTTCATACACGCGCATTGCGCGTAGATTATACTCATATACGTGGAGCTGGACACGGTTCAGATGGAGTTCTCCGAAAGCATACTGCACGACCAGCGCTGTCGCCTCCGTTCCGTACCCTTTGCCCCACACACTTTTCTCGCCGATCAGAATGCTCAAGCTGGCGCTCTGATTCCGAAAGTCGATCTGCTCCAGTCCGGTTGAGCCGATAAGCTGGTCTGTCCCCCGTACGACAATGCCGAAGAGCGCAGCGTGTGCGCTGGCATTGGTCTTTTCTATAAAGACTTCTTCCGCTCGGACATCCATCACACGCGATCCAACAGCCAGCGTACGAGTCACCTCAGGGTCATTGACCCACGGAACAAGGGCGGCGGCATCCGCGCGGGTCAGCGGGCGGAGATAGAGCCGGTTTCCAACGGCAATCGCGTTTTGCATGTCATTCCCCCTCACCCCAGCCCTCTCCCTCCAGGGGAGAGGGGGCGAATATGCCCTCCCTCTTTCTCAGGAACGTTGTTTTTTTGTTGTTGCCGGGTATAATAGCCCAATCATGATGAGCCGTCCGCACTACTATACGCTCCAGAACCGCGGGAATTGGTGGTGGCTGCCCAAGGAGGTGGCCCGGACGTAGGATAACGACTGCACTCGGAGCCGCCTTGTAAACGTGAGGCGGCTTTTCTTTTTCTCAGGCCGCCGCCTCTCCCAAGGTTGCGGCCTTTTTTATACAGGCCCGGCTCTGGAAAGAGTAAACGCGATCTCCACACCATATCGGGTTGCTGGCCGGGTTGCTGGCATGTTCACTCTTTCACAACACAGGATAGCGAGGCCACTATGACATCTCTGCTCCAACACACAGACCATTACCATACCCGTGGGGGAATCACGGTTCATCGGGTGATTGACGACCTGCCGGCGGCAGACACCATCGAACCCGTTCTGGACGCGCTCGACAGCCAGCGCGGTGCCCTGTTTGCCTCAAGCTATGAATATCCAGGGCGCTACACCCGCTGGGATATGGGCTTTATCAACCCGCCCCTGGCGGTCGGGGGGCGCGGCTTGCATTTTTGGGTGTCAGCCCTGAACGAGCGCGGCAGCCTGCTCTTGCCGGCCATTGCCGCAGCGCTTGAGAATCTTTCCGCAGTTGCCGCGTTGGAGGTCCGGGGGCCGGACCTGACTGGCTCCGTTACGCCGACGCGTGAACGCTTTCCAGAGGAGCGGCGGAGTCAGCAACCCTCTCTTTTTTCCGTGCTGCGCGCGCTGGCGCAACTCTTTTATAGCACCGCGGAGCCTCATCTGGGTCTGTATGGCGCGTTTGGCTACGACCTGGCCTTTCAGTTTGAGCCGCTGCGGCTGCGCTTGGAGCGTCCGACCGACCAGCGCGACCTGATGCTCTATCTCCCGGACGAACTGATCGTGGTTGACCATCGCCGCGAGCGGGCGATGCGGCGCAGCTATGAATTTGAAGTAGACGGACACTCGACGCATGGCATCCCGCGCGCCGGCGAAAGCCGGGCGTATCAGGGCAACCCCCATGTGCAGCAGGGCTGCGACCACGAGCCGGGGGAGTATGCCGCAGGGGTGGCCGTCGCCAAAGCAGCCTTCAAAAAAGGCGACCTGTTTGAAGTGGTGCCGGGGCAAACGTTTTTTGAGGGCTGCACGGCCTCGCCGGCGGAACTGTTCCGCCGGCTCCGGGAACGCAACCCGTCGCCCTATGGCTTTCTCATCAACCTCGGACAGGACGAGTACCTGGTGGGGGCCTCGCCCGAAATGTACGTCCGGGTTGAAGGCCGGCGCGTCGAGACCTGTCCCATATCGGGCACCATTGCCCGCGGGCAGGATGCCATCACCGACGCCGACCGGATTCTTGAACTGCTGACCTCAAAGAAAGACGAGTCCGAGCTGACCATGTGCACCGACGTGGACCGCAATGACAAGTCTCGCATTTGCAAACCGGGCAGCGTGCGCGTGATTGGGCGGCGTCAGATCGAGATGTACTCCCGTCTGATCCACACTGTCGATCATGTCGAGGGCTATCTCCGAGACGAGTTTGACGCGCTCGACGCCTTTTTGGCCCATACCTGGGCCGTGACCGTCACCGGCGCTCCCAAGACCTGGGCCATGCAGTTTATTGAAGACCACGAAAAATCGCCCCGAGCCTGGTACGGCGGCGCGGTCGGTCTGATTGGGTTTAACGGCAGCCTGAATACCGGCCTGACGCTGCGGACCATTCGCCTGAAAGACGGCGTGGCCCAGGTCCGGGCCGGCGCAACCCTGCTGTACGACTCCGACCCGCAAGCGGAAGAGGAAGAAACCCACATCAAAGCCTCTGCCTTTCTCGACGCGATCCGCCGGCCGCGTGGCTGTGCACCGGAAAAGGGCACGCCCCTGGCTCCGGTTGGTCGGAATAAGAAAATCCTGCTGATCGATCATCAAGACTCCTTTGTCCACACCCTGGCCAATTATCTGCGTCAAACCGGCGCCGAAGTCCTCACCCTGCGCGCCGGGTTTCCCGCGCGCGAGTTTGAGGCCCACCAGCCCGACTTGGTTGTCCTGTCCCCTGGTCCGGGGGAACCAAAAAATTTCAATCTCTCGGAGACGCTCGATGCGGCACTGAAGCGCAATCTGCCCGTCTTTGGCGTGTGTCTGGGCCTCCAGGGCATTGTCGAGTATTTTGGGGGCAGGCTCGCCACCCTCCCCTACCCGATGCACGGCAAACCGTCGCGCATCCACGTGCGTGCCGGACAGCTATATGACAATCTGCCTGGAGAGTTTCGGGCGGCGCGTTACCACTCGCTGTTTGCCTTGCGAGATAGCCTGCCCGCCTGTCTGCGCGTCACCGCGGAGAGCGATGACGGGGTCGTCATGGCGGTTGAACATACCGACCTGCCCATCGCCGCGGTGCAGTTTCATCCAGAGTCCATCTTAACCCTTCAAGAAGACCTGGGGCTGCGCTTGATGCACAATGTGGTGGAGACGCTGACCGCTGCCCGCAAGGTGCAGGCAGCGTAGGGAAGATTTCGGCCTGGAATTCTCCGCCAAGGTCGGCTAGATTCGGAACAGGCTATCGTCGAAAACACACCACCTACGAAACGGAGGAAGCAATGAAATTCACCTGGTTTAATCTTATGCCGTGGCCGAGTCTGCCGGATAATTTTCGCGAAGAACACCATTCCGTCTGGGTGGATATTCCCAACAGGCTGTACGACCCCAACAAGGGCCACTTTGTCTACCACGAATATATGGACCAGCTCGAGTACGCGGACTCGCTCGGCTATGACGGCATCGGCGTCAACGAACATCACCAGAACGGCTATGGCCTGATGCCCTCGCCGAATATCATTGCCGCAGGCCTGGCCCGCCGCACCTCCCAGGCCGCCCTGGCCGTGATTGGCAACTCGCTGGCCCTGTACAATCCACCCCTTCGGGTGGCGGAAGAATTTGCCATGCTGGACGTGATTTCCGGCGGTCGCCTGCTGGCCGGCTTTCCGGTCGGGACTTCGATGGACACCAATTATTGCTACGGCCAGATTCCCGGCCTGACCCGTGATAAATATGCCGAAGCGCACGAGTTGGTCATGCGCGCCTGGCACGAGGACGAGCCGTTTGCCTTTGACGGCAAATACAACCAACTGCGCTATGTCAACCTGTGGCCCAAGCCGATTCAGAAGCCGCATCCGCCGATCTATATCCCCGGTGGCGGTTCGGTCGAAACCTGGGACTTCTGCCTGGATAACGACTATAACTACTCCTACCTGTCCTTCACCGGCTATCTGCGCGGGAAAAAGCTGCTGGACGGCTATTGGGACCGCGTGGCCGCCCGCGGCAAAGACGAATCCCCCTATCGGGCGGCCTTTGCCCAGACCATTTGCGTGGCCGATACCGACCAGCAGGCCGAAGAGATGTACGCCGAGCACGTCAACTATTTCTATAATCGCTGCCTCCATGTCCACGGCGGTTTTGCCGACGCGCCGGGCTATCGCACGATCAAGACCATTAAGGCCGACGTGCTCAACGCCCTGAGTGAGGAGATGCAAAGCCTGTTTCCCAACCTGACCTGGAAAGAGCTGGTCGACGAGGGCTATATCATTGCCGGCAGTCCAGCCACCGTCCGCGAGCGCATGGAAGACCTCATCAAGTCTTTGCGCGTGGGTCATATTTTCTGCCTGATCCATATTGGCAATATGCCCGACTGGAAAACGCGCTACTCGACCAAGCTGTTTGCCGAACAGGTCATGCCCCACCTGCGCGATATGTGGCCGGAGTGGAAAGACGACAATCGCTGGTGGTGCCAACCGCTCGACGAGCGGCTGCAACCCGAGACCGGTATTGAGCAGGCGCGGCAGGATGCAAGGATGCCGCTATGAACAGCCGCATGATTGAGACGGGACGCGGAGCCAGGGTCCGCGTCCTTGAGGCCGGCAGCGGTGAGCCACTGGTCTTTATGCACGGTGCCGGCGGCTTATTCCCGGAGAATCCGTTCCTTGACCAACTGGCCCGCCACTACCAGGTGTTTGCCCCGGAATTCCCAGGCTTTGGCGAGTCAAGCGGCGAAACCCTGCTGGAAGATATGCTGGACTTCACCCTGCACGGCTGGGATGTGGTGCACGAGTTGGGCCTGACCAGGCCGCATCTTGTCGGGCATTCGATGGGCGGCATGATTGCCGCGGAAATGGCGGCCCTGGTGCCGAACGACGTTGCCAGGCTCGTCCTGGTCGCCTCAGCCGGTCTGTGGCTGCCGGAGCATCCGATTCCAGATATTTTTTCCTTCCTGCCGCACGAGTTCGCGCAGTATCTGTTTCATGACCGCTCTCAAGGCGAGGCCATGTTGACCGGCGGCCTTGACCTCAAAAACCCCGAGGCGCTCAAAGAGTTCTATATCGGCAATGCCCGCCGGTTGAGCATGGCCGGAAAAATTCTTTTCCCCGTCCCCAACCGGCGACTTTCAAAACGCCTGTACCGTCTCAGCGCGCCAACGCTGCTCGTCTGGGGCAAGAGTGACGCGCTCATTCCCCCGGTTTACGCGGAGCACTTCAAAGCGCAGATTGCCAACGCCGAGATTGTTGAAATCGAAAAAGCCGGACATATGCTTCCCTACGAACAACCGGAAGAGTTTGTTCGTTCAGTTACGACCTTTCTGCAGTAAACAGCGCGGGCGACCGTCCGGGAGGGGCGCAGTCATTCCTCCCGGACGTTGCGTCCATTCCCACTTTCCCACCTCCGCAACACCCGCTTTGTCCGCGCCTTTCCTCAACCGGCCTGAAGTGGTATGGCGGAAAGCGTACAGCAACAATTGAGGGAGGGAGTCCATGCCGATTCAAAGCGTAGAACGCACGGCTGCGCCGGACGATATTCTCGCCACTCTCGAACGAGACGGGGTGGTCATCATCCGGGAGCTGATTGATAGGGCCACCATGCAGGCCATGATGGGCAGGGTCGCGCCCAGACTCGCCGAGCGCAAAACCGGCGGGGGTGAGTTTTTCGGTTATCGCAAACGCAGTATAGGCGCGCTGTTTTCCCACGGGCCGGAGCTGAGCCAACTCCCGCTCAACCCGGTCGTTCAAGCCCTGGCCGACAAGGTTCTCGGTCCGAACTGCAACACCTACCAGCTCCATGCCACCGGAGCGATTCAGGTCTGGGGAGGTGGACACAATCAGCCGCTGCACCGGGAACTCGACGCCTATACGCCCTTTATCCAGCCCAAGCCGGATGACCCGGAGTATATTCTCTTTTTCATGTTCGCCGGCTCCGGTTTCAGCGCCGAAAACGGCGCAACCCGGCTCGTGCCGGGCAGCCATCGCTGGCCGGCAGACCGGCGCGCAGCCGAAGAGGAGGTCGCCCAGGCCGTCATGCCACAAGGGTCGGCGGTCGTGTGGCTCGGCAAGACCCTGCACGGGCTGGGGACGAATACGACCGACACCCCGCGCACTGGCCTGTTTTTTTCCTTTAGCGTGGGTTGGCTGCGGCAGGAAGAGAATCAGTATTTAGCCGTCCCGGTCGAGCGGGCCAAAGCACTGCCGGAACGTTTGCAGCAGTTGCTCGGCTATCAGGCGCACGGCACCTTCCTCGGCTGGGTCGATGGCCGGGAGAGCGAACTTCAGACCCGCGAGACCCCGCTCGAAATGTTTGAAGATGTCGAAGGGGTGGGATATTGAGGAGTGCCTCTCATGCCAGAGTTTAACTACTCAGCGTTTTTTCGCCGGATTCAAGACCTCAAGCAGTTGCAGATCAGGGCGGAAGACGTCTCCTGGGTCGAGAAACATCATACGCCCGACCGCGCCTACGAGACCGTGCTGTATCTGGGCTGCAATATTTTGCGCACGCCCCATATCGCCAAGCAGGTCATTGACGTGTTCACTCACCTGGGGATCGATTTTATTCCCGTCGGCGGGGTGCAGTTCTGCTGCGGCATTGTCTGGGACAAATTTGACGGTCCGAAGAAAGGCAGTCAGGTTTCTGCTCGGACGGTTGGGCGCTTGGAATCTTATCAGCCCAAACGAGTCGTCATGTGGTGCCCATCCTGCAACGTCCATTTCAAGGACGTTATCATTGGTCGTGACAGCCGCCACCCCCGGTTCGAGATCACCCATACCACCCAGTTCCTGGCCGAGATGGTCCAGCGCGGCGAGATCGCCTGGGACCGAGCCGTTGCTGGCAAGGTCGCCCTCCATACCCACGTGGGCCGCACTGGGCATGAGGAGGGACAGCGGCGGGCCGGACGGGACCGAGAGGCCGCAGCCACACTCCTGGGCTCGATTCCGGGTATCGAACTGCTCGCCGAGCTTGAGTCTCCGCCGGAGTTGGACTACGACTGCGGCGCGGCCGGCCTGCGTCTGCCGCGGCCCCGCTTTCAGGCCATCCGGGCTGAGTTGGTCCACTCGCTCAAGAAGACGAGCCCGGCGGACACCCTGGCAACCATCTCACACGCCTGTCAGCGCGAGTGGTGCGACATTGGCGACGCCCGTCTCAGCGTCCGCAATTATATCTCCATCGTTGCCGAAGCCTTAGGGCTTGAGACCGAGCCCGACCAACTCGGTGATTTCAAGAAGACCGCCGACCTCGAAGACATCCTGGACCGTTCGCGGGACGCCTGGGAGTCGCACGGCCTCAGCCGCGAGCAGGCCAGAGACCTGGCCGCCAGGTATTTCGCAGACGGCGCTATGGCTCCGTAGTCCATGGCTCCGTAGCTCATGAAGCGCGGCGCAGGTCTGAGGAGCGGTCTGTTTCCTACAGCTCAACCTTGAAGCTATCCGTCAGGCCATTGGCGTAAGAGACCCGCTTGGGGGTGAGGCGCATCATGCGCAGGCTGTCATAGCCAAAGAACGGCTCTTCAAACGGATTCTTGGTCAGAAAACGCTCTTTTAATTCGTCCCATTCGGCGCTGTTCCGAGCGACCTCCGCGGCCAACCCCTGTATTGTCGCGCGCGCCACTTGCAGGGTCGAAACATCGGCCGTGTCTCTATTATCAATCGCAACTGTCGCCTGGGGCCGCGCGAGCAGATTGGCATACTTCTCCGCGTCGGCCAGCATAATGAAGATCAAATCCAACTCGTCGGTCTGCCCAAACGCCTGTAGATGGGCCGTCGGCCAGGCTTCCCCCTGGGTTGTGAGGACGGCCACGTGCTGCTGGGCGCATAAGTTCGCGAGTTTTTGTTTCTGCTCGGCATCCATGAAGGTCTCCCTTCCTTATTTCATGCAAGTCAGGTGAAGAGTCTGCGCCCGGCTATCCCGGCTCCCGCTCGTTAAACGTCACGATCTTCTGAAACCTGCTGAGCACCTCTTCCCCGTAGTCGGCGCGGATCTGTTCGGTGATCTTCGGCGGTACTCCGACGTCATCACGCGCGTCGACCTCCCCGGTAATAACGGTCAGCAACACGCTGTCTGTGGCCGCGACATTGCGAAAGCCGCGATACACGCCCGGCGGACAGGAGAACACATCCCATTTATTGAGCCTGACCGTCTCCTGGCCTTCCTCACCCACGGCAAACTCGAACGCGCCGTCGAGGACCATAAAGGTCTCGTAGGTGCTGTTGTGGGCGTGCAAACACGGCCCCTGGCCGGGCGGGCAGACAGACACGTTCATCGTTGTGCCGGCCGCGCCAAATATCGCGGCCGTCTCACCAAACGGATTTCTGGTTTTTTCCAGAATGACCGGCATGAGAGTACGCGCAAAGATGACATCCATCGCGGCCGGCGGCACATCCGCCATATCCCTGGCCGTAGACATGGGCTGGAGCTGATCAAAACGGGCGACCCGCTGAGCAATTTCCTCTTTGGTCATATTTCGATTTGCCATTGCTGCCTCTCCTTCAGACTTGTGGTCTTACCATAAACGCTCGGAGGCCAGGGCCGCGCCTTGACTCAGCGTCTGCAATTTCGCCCATACCACGTCCTCAGCCACCATGGTATAGCCGGCGAATGTCGAAAACCCACAGTCCGTGCTGGCAATGATGCGCTCCCGCTCGCCAACCACATCGACAATACGCGCCAGGCGTTCGGCAACGACCTCGGGGTGTTCGAGATAATTCGTTGTCACGTCCACCACACCGGGAAAGAGCAGCATATCGTCCGGGAGCGGATAGGACACAAACAGCTCGCCTTCATGCTGGTGACGCGGGTTGGCAAAGGGGATGCTCAACCCGCCCACATGGGCTTGATACAGGAGTGGCAACAGGGGTTCCAAATCCATGTCATCGATATGCGGGCCGTCCCAATTCCCCCAGCACACATGCAGGCGCACGCGGTCTTTGGGAATGTTGAGCAGGGCGGCGTTGAGCGCCTCAATATGCAGCTCGACCCGTTTGAGAAAGGAATCGAGCGGTTTGTCCACATACAGAATCTGGCGCTCAAGGGCCAGGTCCGGTCCATCGACTTGAAGAATATGGCCCTGCTCAACAATGAGTTCGTACTCGCTCCGCAGTTCCTCGGCCAAGGCCATCACATAGTCGCTGTCGGTGGCATAGTCTGGATTGGCCGGGTTGCGCAACAGGGTTGTCGAGACAATGCCCGGCGTTGCCGCGGTCACAAAGGTCTCTGTCGCCCGGTTCCCGACCCCGGTTCGCTCCAGGGATTCTGTGAAGAGACGCAGCTCTTGCCGCGCAGCGCGTTTCTCCGTGTCATATTGCACGGCGCATTGGCATTCCGGCATGGCGTACAGGGTTGCGCTCTTGGCAATCTCGTCTCCCTTGGCCGCCTGCTGTTGCTTGAGTTTGGCGTAGCCTGGAAATTTTGCAAAATCAGTCACCGTGCCACGGGGCGAGTGGCCCCCAAAGCCCGACATACGGTCCTTGACATAAAAAGAGAATCCGAGCCGGGGCAGCTCGCCATCACCGATAATATCCACCCCCGCTTCGGCCTGTTTTTGCAGCGCATAATCGAGGTCGCGCTCGACCTGTTTTTCAAACGCGGCTTCATCAATCGCGGTCCCGGCTTCTCGGTCTACCAGCGCCTGAAGCAGTCTTTCACCGCGCGGCAGACTGCCAACATGGGTGGTGAGCAGACGATCGGCGCTGTGCTGCATGGAAATCCCTCCTCCATTACGAGCCTCGGAATCCAGAAGTAGTCAATAGCAATAATAAATTGCAACGCGGCGAACAAGATTATCTTTCTCCCGACCATGCGCTATACTCACGCCGTAGCGTTCTGCATCAGCGTCTTGCAATATCAAGGAGGACTGTATGTCTGCCGAGGTCCTGACTATTCGCGCTCTGCGCGCCCGCGCGGTCAGCTTACCCATGAATCGCCCGATCTATACCGGGGGTGGATCGGTCACAAAATTCCCCATGGTTCTGGTCGATCTTGAGACTGAGGAAGGCATTTGCGGCTGTAGCTATATCTTCTGCTATGCCCCGTTTGTCATGCTGCCGCTGGTGCAACTGCTCGAAAATCTGGGCGAGCTTATCCTTGGGGAGCAGGTGATTCCGCTCGCCCTGGAAGAAAAGCTCCACAAGGCCTTCCGGCTGCTCGGCCCGCAGGGTTTTACGGCTATGGCCGCGGCCGGAATCGACACCGCGGCCTGGGACGTCTGCGCCAAGGCCGCAGGACAGCCCCTGGTCCAACTCTTGGGCGGGCAATCCCAGCCCATTCCCGCCTATAACAGTACCGGCCTGAGCATTACGGACGTGGACCGGGTGCGGAGTGAGGCCCGCGAGCTGGTCGAGCCGGGCTTCGGCGCCATAAAAGTGCGCCTGGGCTATGCAGACGCCCGCGCCGATGTCGAGATCGTGCGGGCCATCCGCAATGCCGTGCCGGACGAGATGACCCTCATGTCAGACTACAATCAGTCCTTGACCGTGGCGGAGGCCATACGGCGCGCCCACGCCCTTGACGGCGAAGGGCTGTGTTGGATCGAAGAGCCGACGCGGGCGGACGATTACGCCGGCTATGCCCAGATTCGCCGGGCCACCCATACGCCCATCCAGCTTGGAGAAAACTTCTGGGGGCCGCATGACATGGCCAAGGCAATCGCGGCCGGGTCTGGAGATTTTCTCATGCCCGATGTCAATAAAATCGGCGGCGTGTCCGGCTGGCTGCGGGCCGCCGCCCTGGCCGAGCCGGGCGGGATTCCCGTCTCTTCTCATCTGTACCCGGAAATCAGCGTCCACCTGCTGGCCGCGACCCCAACGCGCCACTGGCTGGAGTATGTGGACTGGGCCGAGCCGGTGCTCCAGGAACCAACCCGGATTGAAGACGGCTACGCCTTTCCCGCCTCGGCCCCAGGGACCGGCATCGCCTGGAATGAGGACGCGGTCGCCCGATATTTGGTGTAACGTCGGCCCGATACAGGAGGTTTCTTCATGCTATTTCAGAAACCCACCGGTTACGGGCGTTGTTTTCGCATTGAGTTCTTGACCAGAATCTTGCCGTCCCTGAAGGTCAGCACATCACAACCGCGCGCCCTCACTTTGGTACCATCCGCTACTCTGGTCCCGGTAAATATCCACTCACATACCCCTCGATGGCCCGCAATAAAATCTTCACCCACCGGCTCAAAGTGGGCATCTGGATAGCCTTCCCATAGACTGGCAAAGCCCTTGCGGACTTCCTCTCGGCCCTCCCACCTGGTCCCCTCGACCTCGGTGCCGACGGAGGCCATGAACACACAACCGTCGGCCATATGCTCCATCAGTTTGTCGAGATCCTTATCGTTCCAGGCCTGGGTAAAATTCGCCAGAAATTCAGGGGTGACTTCGTTTGTGTCAGACATACGCTCGTCCTCCATCGCAGTAGCGGTTCACTCGCATAGGCTGATACTATCACCGCACTCTTCATGCAGGATATGGGGGCATACCATGATTATCGGTCACGAACTGTACGGCAGCGGCCCGGAAGGCATTATCGTCATGCACGATTTCTACGGCTGCCGGGACACCTGGGCGTTTGCCCGTAATTTTTTTGATACCAGGAATTTTACGTTCGCGTTTGTTGAGATGCGCGGCTACGGCGCGTCGCGCCATATTCCCGGCGCATACACGCCTGTTGAAGCCGCGTCCGACATCCTTGCCCTGGCCGACAATCTGGGCTGGAAACAATTTCATATTGTCGGCCATTCCATGAGCGGGATGCTGGCCCAGCGGGTCGTCCTCGACGGCGGCGAGCGCGTCAGGTCGGCGATCCTCACTACACCGGTTGCCGCGACCGGCCTGCGCTTTTCGCCCGAGGGCCTGGCCGTCATCACCGATTCGATTGCCGACAACGACGCCCTGGCCCAAGCCTTCGACGTCCTGACCGGCAATCGGCTGTGCCGGGAATGGCTCGATTTCAAAATCCGGCAAACCCGCTCGACCCGCAGCAAAGAGGCCCAGGCCGGCTATTTGAAGAGCCTGGCCAGCCAGGGCTTTCTCGACCAGATGAAAGGCAATGCCACGCCCATGCTCATCATTATTGGCGAGTTCGACATGGAGCCGTTCACCGCGGCGATAACCAAAGAGACCTTTCTTACCTGGTATCCCAACGCTGAAATGGCCGTCTGCCGCAACGCCGGCCACTACCCGCAGCAGGAAGCGCCGGTCTACGTCGCCACGGTCATCAATCGGTTTTTACAAAAGCAGCTTTGAGCCGCGCCCTTGTCTTTCGGCACACCCCGGAGAAGGATAGAGTCTTTGCTGCATGAAAGAAAAAAGGAGCCCAGTATGAACATCGTTGACGGTGACAGTCACTTGATCGAACCCCTGGATTTATACCTCCAGTATATTGAGCCGGCCTACCGCGAGCGGGCCATGCGCGTGGAGCAGGATAGCGCCAGCGGCAAGCTCCGTATGGTGGTGGATAACAAGTCCATGCGGCTGGGGAGCGAAATCGACGAGATGCTCAGCATTGTCGTCGGTTACGGACAGAAGGAAGACGGCAGCGCGCTCAACGAGTTTGACCAGTCTCTGTATGCCGGCGGAAACTGGCAGGACATGGACAAGCGCCTGCAATTTCTGGACGCTGAGGGCATTGATTATCAAGTCCTCTACCCCACCCTGGGCCTTTTATGGGAAGGCGAAGTCCAGGACCCGCCGCTCGCCGCGGCCCTCTGTCGGGCCTATAATACCTGGGCGTTTGAGGTCAGCGCCGGCCATCGTGACCGCCTCTTTCCGTCCGCCCATATCTCGCTTCGTGAGCCAACGCTGGCCGTGCAGGAGATCCAACGTGTGGCCAAACTCGGCGCGCGTTCAATCATGATCGGTTCTGCGCCCATCAACGGGAAGAGCTTCGGCCATCCGGCTTACGACTCGCTCTGGGCAGCCGCTCAGGATTGTAATATCGCCGTCAGCATTCACCCCGCCGGCAACAAGGAATATCTCGGTAGTGCCTGGTATAAAAACCGCAACCCCGGCTTCATGTTTATCTCCATGAATGTGATCCAGGACCCCCGCATGTCGCTGAGCACTATGGTGTATGACGGCGTGTTTGAGCGCTTTCCCAAACTGCGCGCGGCAACCGTGGAATCCATGGGCAGTTGGGTCGGGGAGTGGATTGAGCGCTTTGACTACCGCTACCAATACATGCGCCACACCTCGCAGATGAAGCGCCCGATTCGAGAGTATCTGGCCCGCAATATCTGGATCAACGCCGACCCGAGCGAAAAGTTGCTGCCGTATATCGTCCAGTTTGCCGGAGATGAGAAATTCTTTGTGGGCTCGGACTATCCGCACGCCGAGGGCTTTACCAAGCCGGTGGAGACCATGCGGGAGCTGCTCTCCGCGCTGCCAACGCAGTCGGTCGATAAAATCCTGGGGGCGAATGCCACCGCGTTTTACGGGATTTAAGGAAGTAAAAATGAAGAAAAGAACGCTGACGGCTGTTGTATTGTGTGTGACGCTGTGGAGCGGAGTGGCCTTTGCTCAGACCGGGAACGGCAGGGCAATGTTAGAAAACCCCGCGCCCGATTCGCACCAGAGCGGAGTCTCGGTGATCTCGGGCTGGGCCTGTGATGCACAGAGTATTGTGATCGAGATTGACGACACGTCCTTCACCGCAGCCTATGGCACTATGCGCGAAGACACCCAGGAGAGGTGTGGCGATACCGACAACGGCTTCAGCTTTCTGTGGAACTGGAGCAACAATGGAGATGGAGAGCATACGGTCCGGGCCTTGGCGGATGGGGTTGAGTTTGGGACGGCCACTGTCACCGTGACTACCTTTGGTACAACGTTTCTGCGCGATGCTCAGGGTTCGTATATTCTCAACAACTTTCCGACCACGGGCGAGGAGACTCGTATTCAATGGGCTGAATCCCTTCAGAATTTCGTGATCCGGGATAACCCGGCAGCTTTCACCCAGGACTTTGTGCAAGCCGCGCTGGACCGCTACGACCGGGACGGGCGCGAAGCAACGCTGACCTACTATAACGACCCGGCGAGTGTTGAGGGAGAGTGGTATGTGTTCATCGTTGATGAGAACGATCTTATTGTCTCGCATCCGGTCATACCCGAGTTGGTGGGCCGGGATATCAAAACCGTTGTCGGCTCTGACGGCTATGAGTTGGGCAAGGAGATTGCCAGGGCGACCGAAGACGGCCACTGGATTCATTATCTGTGGCCCAACCCCGCGGCCGGCGGGGTAGAAGAGCCCAAGCATACCTGGGCCATCCGCCACGACGGATTGATTTTTGGGTCGGGCTACTATGAACCGACGACTGTCAGCACTCTTTTTGGAGGAGTCTCGGATGTCACTGCCGTCCTGGAGAATCCGGCTCAGAATTCGTTCCGTAGCGGAGTCTCCGCAATCTCCGGCTGGGCGTGTGACGCTGAAGAAATTGTCGTTGAAATCAACGGAGAGCCGCTTACCGCCGCCTACGGTACCATTCGGGAGGATACCGCGGAGGTCTGCGGCGATACTGATAACGGCTTCAGCCTGCTATGGAACTGGAACAACCTCGGGACCGGAGTCCATACTGTTCGGGCTCTCATTGACGGCGTGCCCTTTGCGCGGTCCCGTGTCACTGTCACTACCTTCGGGGATAAAATGCTTGGAGATGAGGAAAAAGCGACCTTTACCCGCGACTTCGTGCAAGCCGCGCTGGACCGCTACGACCGGGACGGGCGCGAGGCGACAATCGCCTACTACAACAGCCAAGCGAGCATCGATAGGGAGTGGTATGTGTTCATTATCGACGAGAACGACCTCTTCGTCTCGCATCCAGTCATGTCCGACCTGATAGGTCGGGATATCAAAACCATTGTCGGCTCTGACGGCTATGAGCTAGGCGAGGAGATTGCCACGGCAACCGAAGACGGCCACTGGATTCATTATCTGTGGCCCAACCCCGCGGCGAACGGGGAAGAAGAGCCCAAGCACAGTTGGGTTATCCGCCACGACGGGCTCATTTTCGGGTCGGGATATTACGGCCCGCCGAATTTTCAGGAGTATTCTCTGTCGGACTTCCCTACCGCGGGCTCGACCCCCAGTCTGCAATGGTCTCAACCTTTGCAGAACTTCGTGATTACCGGCCTATGAGAGGCTGTAGATGTGTATGCAATTGATGTCCAAGAGAGACCGTAGGCTCGTCTTTTTTTCGATTGTTATACCTTTTGGAAAAACATAGAATGTTTGAAAGTCGGAATATCAGGCGAGAATAAATTATGGGAACTCTGGAAACCAGCAAAGTAGGAAAGCGAGGAACGGTTGTTCTGCCTGCCCGCCTCCGGCGTCGTTTTGGCATTAAAGAAGGTTCCTTTGTGATTGCTGAGGAGTGTGCCGAGGGCATTCTTATTCGTCCCGCCGTCGTTACTCCCGTCGAAATTTATACTCCAGAGCGCAGAGCAGAATTCCTGCTGTCAAACGCCGTTGACGCGGACGATTATGCAGAGGCGGTCCAAGAGGTACGGAAGCTCGGTCTTGACCCGGATGAAATTCCTCATCACAGGCTCTCAACGGACTGAGCCGTGAAACGCGCCTTTCTCGATGCCAATGTCCTCTTCTCCGCAGCCTATAAGACGAACGCATCTCTTACCAGGTTATGGCAGCTTCCAGACGTGGAGTTCGTGACTTCTGCCTATGCAGTAGAAGAAGCAACTCGTAATATCACCCTTACCAAACCTGACCGGCTCTCCGCTCTCCAAGACATCCTCATGCAGACGAGGATCATAAACGATCCAACCCAATTGAGGGACCATGAGCTTATAGATTTCGGCTTCTTCCAGGGCGGTAATGACGGCATCGACCGGCTTGCGTTGTTTTTCCGCCTCGGCCGCGTTTTCTGCCAGCATCGGAATCAGCGCCCGTGCCCGCGCGGCGAGTTCCGGGCCAGTCATGGGAGCGCTCTTCGCTTGAACCGTGCCCAGGGTCTTCCCCCTTTTGCTCTCTCGAATCGAGGTGCATCCCAGCCGAAAAAGCGCTATGCAAACAATCGTCTCGACAGGGCGACAGGAGGAGCAGCATGCCAGTGAGCAGACTAGCCGGAATGGCCGGGATTGGGGTTGACCGCATGGGCAATCTGGCGGACCAGTCTCAGGACGAAGCGCTACTGCGTTTGGAGAATCTCGACACCGATTTACGGCCGCCGCCCGGAGTGGAAGAAGCAACCCGGCAGGCAGTAGGGGAAGACGACGCCAACAGCTATCTGCCGTTTCTGGGGGCCGACTCCCTGCGGCAGGCCGCCGCGGCCCTCGTCAGGCGTGTCTCCGGTGTGGAGTATGACTGGCGTCATTCCACTATTGTCAGCGCTGGCGGCCTGAACGGCATTCTCAACGCGCTGCTGGCCCTGCTTGAGCCCGGAGATGAGGTCATCCTGACTGACCCGATCTATATTGGTTTGGTGAACCGCGTGCGGCTGGCCGGCGGTGTACCGGTTTTTGCTCCGTATCAGATTGAAGACGGCGTCTGGCGTCTGGACCGCGAGCGGTTGCGGCAGGCCGTAACCGCCAAAACAAAAGTCCTGCTGATGATGAGCCCCTCCATGCCGACCGGCGCTGTCTTTACACGCCAGGACTGGGACAGTATCTGCGCGACCTGCCGGGCAGCCGACGCCTGGCTGCTGTATGACAGCGCCATGGAACGCATCCTGTTCGATGGGCTGGATTCTTTGCATCCGGCCGCGTTCCCCGGCATGGCCCAGCGGACCATTACAGTTGGCGCGGTGTCCAAAGAATACCGGATGATCGGCTGGCGTATCGGTTGGATTGTTGCCCCGCCAGCCATTATTGATGATATCGGCCTGGTGAGTATCTCCAATGTGGTCTGCCCGGTCGGCATCGCCCAAGCCGCGGCAACCGTGGCCCTACAAGCGCCCGACACTGATATTGCCGCGGCCAGCGCGGAATGGCAGAACCGGCGGGATACGATCCTGCAGGAACTTGAGGGCTTCCCCATAGTCAAGCCCCAGGGCGGCTGGTCCATGCTGCTGGATGTCTCGGGTTTTGGCCTGACGGGCGCGCAAGCCTCTCAACGTCTGTTGGAGAAAGGAAAAATTGCGGCAACGGCTATGACGGGCTGGGGCAGCGAGCGGAGCGCCCACTTTGTCCGCTTTGTTTTCTCAAACGAACCCGTCAGTCGTCTGCGCGGCCTACGGGAACGGGTAGAGGCGGCTCTGTCCTGAGCTGGGGTCGGGCACGGGGGCTGGGACTGAGCAACCACAGGGGATGGGACCGGGCAACCACAGGGGGTTGCCGCCAGTATGACGGCGTTTCAGCGCTAGGACCGGGCAACCACAGGGGGTTGCCCCTACATTTTTTATTCCCTCTCCCCTGGCGGGACCAACTGACCGTCCTGGTTTTCATGGCCCCAAAAGTTGCCCCTACATTTTTTATTCCCTCTCCCCTGGAGGGAGAGGGCTAGGGTGAGGGGGCTTCCCCTAGCTCGGCGACGCTTCGAGTATCCGTCCAATTAAGGGGCTCTGGTGCCAGCAGACCAGCTTCCAGGCTCCAGCCCGATACACCCAGGTCAGGGTAAAACCCATAAAGCGCTGGCGGAAACCGGCATCGCGCGGTTTGCCCCGAAACGTCGAGAAGCCGCTGACATGGCCGGTCTCGCCAAACACTTTGAAGTGCATTTCGCGCGGCTTCCATTCAAACGACTCCCACAGCCCTTTCCCGCCGGCGTGGAAGGCAATATGGTCCTTAAAGTCGTCCAGGTCCATGCGCCACGGAAAGTCTTCGTCCAGAATTTCCGCCTGTGCGTCAAACGCCTGCCAGAAGGCGTCCAGATCGCAGGTATTGAGCCCGTCCTTCCAGGCGTGAAAGGCCGCTTCCAAACCCTGTATATCCGCTGCCATGCTGTCCTCCTTTGAAAAAATTACTTTCGGTTGTAGCGAAGAGGCTTCGACTTCGGCAAGCCACTGCCTCTTCCGGCTTACCCTGCGTCCTTCTTTACCTCACAGCCCTCAGTTGTCATTATGCGCCTGATGGTAGAACGCTTGCACAAGGACCATATTATTGCCGCCCCCGGCTTTAATCGCTGGCTTGTGCCGCTGGCTTCTATTGCCATCCATTTATGTATCGGCTCTATCTACGCCTGGAGCCTGTTTAACCCGGCCTTGACCAAGACACTCGGCGTTGTCGCCCCCGCGGCCGGCGACTGGTCTTTGACCGAGGTGGTCTGGATTTTCTCGGTAGCCATCGCCTGTCTCGGTCTTGCCGCGGCATTCGCTGGCAGGTGGCTGGAAGAAGTGGGGCCGCGCCTGGTCGGTGTCGTTGCCGCGGCGTGCTGGGGAGGTGGTTTCCTCATCGCCGGCATTGGCATCCTGACCCACCAGCTCGGCCTGTTGTACGTGGGCTATGGCGTCATCGGCGGCTGCGGCCTGGGTCTCGGCTATGTGTCGCCCGTCAGCACCCTCATCCGCTGGTTCCCCGACCGGCGCGGCATGGCGACCGGCATGGCAATTATGGGCTTCGGCGGGGGCGCGATGCTCGGCACGCCGCTCATTGAAGGCTTGCTGTCCGCCTTTGCTGTCACGCCGGAATACCTCGGCAGGGCCGACGCCCTGAACCTGATGACCAGCGAGGGCATACGCTATGTGGAAATCTCAGCCGGAGTCTTGCGCGAAGTTGTGCTGCTCGGTCCGCGGGAAGCGGCCCAGCTCAATCTTGCCGCTGGCGCGTATGCGGTGGAGACCGGCTCAACCGGGGCGGCGGCGACCTTCTTTACCCTGGGTCTGGTGTACTTCAGCATTATGATCATCGCGGCTTTCTCATACCGGGTGCCCGCGGCGGATTGGCAACCCGCAGGGTGGCAAGAGCCGACCGCGCCGGACAGCATGGTGACGCGCCGCGACGTCCATATCGATCAAGCCCTGAAAACCCCCCAATTTTACCTGCTGTGGGTCGTCTTGTGTTGTAATGTCACGGCAGGTATCGGCGTGCTCGGCGTCGCAAAAACAATGCTGAGCGAAATTTTTGGCACCCTGTTCCCCTCAATCGTGACGGTCGCCTTTGCCGCAAACTATGTGCTCATGATTAGCCTGTTTAACATGCTCGGGCGTCTCTTCTGGGCCAGCCTGTCCGATGTTATTGGCCGGAAAACCACGTATACTGTTTTCTCCGTTCTGGGCATCCTGCTCTACCTTGGCGCTCCATACAGCGCCATCGCGGCCAATCTGAGGCCCGATGTCGTATGGCTGATTCTTTTTTACGTTGCGACGCTGATTATCTTCACCATGTATGGCGGTGGCTTTGCGACCATTCCAGCCTATCTGGCCGATATTTTCGGCACCCGCTATGTGGGCGGCATCCACGGCCGACTGCTCACCGCGTGGAGTGTCGCCGGTGTCGCCGGTCCGGTCGTTATTACTCAGTTGCGGGAGTCCTCACGCCAGTCCGCTCTTGAGTCCCTTGCCGCACGCATCCCGGAGAGCGCTTTCGTCCAGGCCTTTGGAGCCGGCAAAGCGTCCTTGGCCGACCTCATTGACACCAGGACGGTGACTATCCAATCCCTGCTGGAAGTCGCCCCGCCCGGGGTCCTTGACCCGTCCGCCACGCTCTACAATACGACCATGTATGCTATGGCGGCCCTGCTGGCCGTGGCCCTTATGGCAAATCTGCTGGTCCGCCCCGTCCACGCCTCTCATTATCTGCCGGCAACCCCAGCGCCTTCCGAGTGACCGCTGGAGAAGTTGTAATTCGGTCGCTCGCCACATATCTTGCCTGCATATCATTCGGCACAACACAGAGAGCAATCCAACCGCCCGTTAAGAAAGACCGATCATGAAGCCAAGAATCACACCCAGCCTCAGAGCCGTACTCCTGCTGGTGAGTGTCTGTGTCAGCCTGCCAGCGGCCCGAGCCGAGCAGCTTGGAGAACTGAATTTCCCAACCTCCGGTTCAGCCGAAGCCCAGGAGCATTTCCTTCGGGGCGTCAAATATCTGCATAATTTTGGCTTCGAGGACGCTGCCGAGGCATTCCAGGCCGCGGCGAAAGTCGAGCCGGGCTTTGCCCTGGCCTACTGGGGAGAGGCGCTGAGTCACAATCATCCTCTCCAGCCGGCGCGTGACCTTGAAACGCCGAGAAACGCGCTGGCCCGTCTCGGTTCTTCGCCGGCCGAGCGGGCAGCCAAAGCCCCGACCCCACGTGAAGCCGGCTTACTGGCCGCGGTAGAGATTCTGTATGGAGAGGGAGAGGATGCCGAGCGCGCATCTGCTTACGCGGAGGCGATGGGGCGATTGGCGGCCCACTATCCTGAGGATGAGGAAATTCAGGCGTTTTACGCCGTGGCCCTGCTGGGGACGGTCCGCCATCTCGGGGTCAGTTGGGGAGCGGAGTCAACGTTTGGGGTACGGATGAAAGCGGGTGCAATAGCCCAGGAGGTGTTTCGCAAACACCCGAACCATCCGGGCGCGGCTCATTATATTATTCACGCCTTCGACGATCCTGTTCACGCTCCTCTGGCCCTGACGGCAGCCCAACGCTACGCTGCAATCGCCCCGGACGTCTCCCATGCCTTGCATATGCCCTCGCATATTTTTATTCAGCACGGCATGTGGGCCGAAGTGGTTGCTTCCAATGAAGCCTCTTACCATGCCGCTTTTGCGAAGTGGCCGCAGCGAGACAGTTTTTCCGAGACTCAGCGCTATTTTAATGATGTGTATATCTGGCACGCTTTGGATTGGGGCCAGTACGGGGCGCTGCAACAGGCGGATTGGACCAAGGCAAAGCAGGCGATTGAGCTTCTGCGACCGGTGGCAGAGAAAAGTACTGTCCAGCGGGTCAAGGAAGGGGTCGGAGAAATGACGGCCCGCGCTATTGTCGAAAGCGAGCAGTGGGAGCAACTGCCGTTTTCTTCCGACCTGACTGCGCATGAATTAATGGCAACAGGCATGAGCGCTGTCCGCATGGGGGATGTGGCAATCGCTCAACAGGCGGAAGCCAAGTTAAGAGCAATGGAGCAGAAAGAGCCACCCTCTCGCTCCACACACCGCCGGCAGGCATTGACTATTATGCGTCTTGAGGTGGCGGCCCTGGTCCGTCTGGCACAGGGCCAGGGCGACGAAGCAATCGCTCTCATGGACGAAGCCGTGACTATTGCTCACCGTCTCGGCTTACCCAATGGCGCAGCCATACCAATCAAACCCGCGCACGAGTTGTATGGGGAAATCCTGCTTGCGCTCGACCAGCCGCAAAAGGCGCTGACCCAGTTCGAGACCTCTTTGCAGCGTACTCCGAACCGGCGGCTTTCGCTGCGTGGCCTGGCGCGAGCCGCGGCAAAAAGCGCTGACATCAGCAGGGCGCGTTAAAGTGAGCAGAGGAGCAAACATGTCCGAAGAATCGCATAGACAAGCAATAGATACCGGCACGGAACAACTCCTGTGCCATATCGAAGATCGTGTTGGAGTGGTGACGTTCAATCGCCCCGAAGCCCGCAACGCCTTGTCGGACACGCTGACCCCGGCGTTGCGCGCCATCATACCGGAGTTGGCAGTCCGCCCCGATGTGGGCTGCATTATGCTGACCGGAGCCGGGACCGCCTTTTGCGCCGGCGGCGATGTCAAAACCTTTGGCTCGTGGTCCAAAGAAGAACAGACGCCGGAGGACAAGATTCAGCTCTTGCGCCGGCGTCAGAGAACGCTGACCGGCATGATCTATGAACTCGAAAAACCCGTGATCGCCGCTCTGCCCGGCCCTGCTGCCGGAGCCGGCCTTTCGATAGCCCTGGCGTGCGATATCCGTATTGCCACGGCGCGGGCGTTTGTCACTACCGGGTTTGGGAAAATCGGCCTGTCTGGAGATTACGGCGGAAGCTGGTTTTTGACCCAACTGGTTGGCACGGCCAAGGCGCGAGAACTCTATTATACCTCTGAGCGCGTCAATGCCGCAGAATGTGAGCGTCTGGGCATCTTCAATCGGGTCTTTCCAGACGAGGCGTTTGAGACGGAAGCCCGCGCCTTTACCACACGGATTGCCGCCGGCCCGCGGTTGGCTCTGCGCTATATGAAGGAAAATCTGAACCGCGCCACGACCCAAGACCTGCATACCTGCCTGGACATGGAAGCCGACCGTCTGGTTCGGGCGGCGGGCACGGAGGATTTTCAAGAAGCGGTTCGCGCCTTCAGAGAGAAGAGACCACCCGTCTTCACCGGCCGCTGAGTTCTGCTGTCCCATGCCGACAAATATTCTCTTGCTCGATGTCGATGGCGTGCTGAAATCTCTTCAGGGTGCCGCTGGCACCATACGGGGGACAGATTGGAAAGAGGGAGTCCAGGAATTCGTTGCGTGGTGTCAGGAACAGTTCCACGTCGTCCTTATCCTCTCTTCGTGGCAGGCCCACATCCACCTGGAATTCGCCGCGCTCGATATCCACCTGCCGTCACTGTCCTGGAAGGCCACAAAAACTGAGGGGCTGGCCGGCCTGGTCGGGCCGGGAAAAAAGATCGTGTGGGTCGAGGATGGCTGGGACGCCGAGGATCGAGCAAGGGCGGAAAGTCTGGGGATTACACTGGTGGAAACACATTTTCACGAACCGCTGACGCTGCCGCGCCAAAAGATCGCCGCGGCATAAACAGCGGGCTCTCACTGGTCAGCGGCACTTCAGACTGATACACGGGAACGCCAGCCCGCAAGCAAAAAGGAGAACACTATGGCAGAAATCGGTCTCGACGCCATCACTATCGAGTACGCCAGTATTGAAGACGCAAAAAAGATGTCCGGTCTGCGTCTCGTCCTGGGCGACTACGCCGTGCCCGGCCCGTGGCGGGAAGCCTGCAAAGGACTCTTTTATGTCAAAAACATCCCCTACACCCCGGTTGTTGCGGCCAGTCTGGATGGCAACGACACGGCCCTCCGCGAGTGGACCGCCCAGTCCAGCGCGCCAGTCGCCATCTGGAATGACGAGCCGCCGCGCGCGAAGTGGTTTGAGCAGCTCTCCCTGGCCGAACGCCTTGAACCCAACCCCCCTCTCATTCCGCATAATATCGAAGACCGGATGCGCATGTTTGGCTATTGCAACGAGATCTGCGGCGAGCAGGGGTATGCCTGGTCAAAACGGCTGATGATGGTCCACAGCATGCTGACCGACCCGGACGTGGACGAGGGCACCAAAGCCTTTTGGGCCGGCTTTGGCAATAAGTATGGCTACAGCCCGGCAGCGGCTGAAGCCGCGCCGGAACGCATGGCGGCTGTTGTTGGCGCGCTCGCCTCTCAGCTTGAGCGGCAGCAGGCGCAGGGCAGCCGGTTTTTTATCGGCAACCAGCTCTCCGCGCTCGATATTTATTGGGCGACATTTGCCGCCCTGGTTCAGCCCCTGCCGGAGGAACACTGCCCGATGGCCACGGCCTTTCGTGCCTTCTATGTGACGACGGAGCCGGTCGTTGTCGCCGCGCTCACGCCGGCCCTGCTGGAGCACCGTGATTTTATGTATCAGGAGTATTTGGAGCTCCCGATTGTGTTCTGAGACAACGCCTGGCTACCGAGGGATGACAGGGAGAGGAAAGTCGTTTGGAGCAGCGTATGGCAGACGGACGGATCAATGCAGAGCAGATTGAGTATTGGAATGAACGGGGCGGTCCGCAATGGGTCCAACTCCAGGAACGGCTTGATGCCCAGATCGGTCCGTTGGGACTGGTCGCATTGGAGCAGGCGGCCGCGCAGCCAGGTGAGTCCGTTCTCGATGTTGGCTGCGGCTGCGGACACACCGCCCTCGCCCTGGCGGAGCAGGTCGGTCCGCGCGGCTCGGTGACGGGCATTGATATCTCCCGTCCCATGCTGGGCCGCGCCCGTGAGCGTCAACAGGAACAACAGCTTCAGAACCTGACCTTCCTGCCGGCCGATGCTCAGACGCATCAGTTTGAGCCGGCCAGCGTTGATCTGATCTTTTCTCGTTTCGGCGTCATGTTCTTCGAGGATGCGGCCCAGGCTTTTGGCAATCTGCGGACGGCGCTACGCCCTGGGGGGCGGCTGTGTTTCCTGTGCTGGCAGGAGCTGCGCAAGAATGATTGGGTTCGGGTGCCGCTGCAAGCCGCGGCGCAACATGTGCCGCTTCCGCCGCGCCCTGAGCCCGGCGCCCCCGGCCCCTTTTCTTTGGCCGACCCTGCTCGTGTGCGCGCCATTCTTGACACTGCCGGGTTTCGCAATGTGCGCTGCCAGTCCCATGAAACAGATATGAGCGTCGGCGGAGCAACAGGCGTAGATGGAGCAGTCGCCTTCCTCCTGACCATCGGGCCGGTTGCGGCCCTGTTGCGCGAGTCCGATGCTGACACACGCAGCCGCGTTGCAGAGTCTATCCGCGCAGCCCTGCTGCCGTATGCGGACGGCAACAGCGTCTGTCTTTCGAGCGCGACGTGGGTCGTGCAGGCAGAGGTTCAGCCATAAAATGACAGGGAGGAGCCCGACGACTCCCGCCAGGTAGAGACGCTTAGGCCGGCCGCGCGCTCATGGGCTCGGTGGAAAGCGTCAAGCCATGTCCCGACCGCATTTTGGTGAGGACGTGATCCACCACTGTTCCGTAGTGAATGCCAACAATCGACAATTCAAACGCCTTCACCAGATGTGACCCTGGAAACTGGAACAGGGCGCGCTTCGCCTGCAAATACTCGCGGGCGGCTTCATAGACCGATTGGGCTTCTGCGCGGGGCAGGACGCCTTGGGCAACCGCCTCTCGAACGCGTTGGACAAAATCCTGGACTTCGGTCAGGCCCATATCGGGCCGGCAGCGCACCAGCGCACCCTGGGCGTAGGACAGCATCTCGGCAAACCGCTTGGCATCTTGTCCGTCCAGCTCAATATAGTTCTTGGCCGCGACCCCGACCTTGTCCCAATAGGAGCCCAGATTCCGAGCTTCCGCGCGGATATCCCGCAGGAATTGTTTATCAAGCTGGACGGCCCGCTTGAGCAGATGGAGGTAGCTCCGCTGCTCCTGCGTCCAGACGCCGCTCAGGCTTTGCCTGGCAAAGGAGCGCAGAGCGGCGGAGAGGTGGCCCCTACCAGGATGGCTGCTCGTAAAAATATGGGCATCCAGGCGACCAATCAGGCGCTCCGCCCGGCCATACATGGCCTGCGGGCTGAACAGCGACTCCAGGATATGGAGAAAGCCGCGCTGCATATTGTCGAGGCCCATCATGGGTTTGAACTGGACAGTATCATCAACATTATTGCACGCCAGGTCCGCTTCGAGCAGACGGCCCTGCTCTTTGAGCTCGACATACAGCGGCGTATGCGGCAGCGGGGTCAACGTCCCGGTCATGGCCGAGAAGACCCCATTCTTTTCGACAAAGTCAACAATCGTGTCAGCCGTCTGTGGGGTATCGGTATCAGCGCCAAAGATAAAGCCGGCCTGCACCTCAATGCCGTGTTTCTGGAGTAAGCTGATCGTATCTTTTGGGGCAGTTTTGATATTCTGAATTTTGTTCATCTGCCGCAGGGCCGCGGGGTCGGGGTTCTCGATGCCCAAGAAGACAGTCACAAACCCGGCCTGCTGCATCAGGGGCACCAGATAGGCCAGCGATTCTTTGCCCAGGTCAATACTCGCCTGGGTAAAGAATTCAAAGGGATAGTCGTGTTGACGCTGGAATTCCGTCATCGCGTCCAGGATCTCTTCCATGGCCTTGGGTTCGGACACGAAATTATCGTCAACCGTGAACAACCCACCCCGAAAACCGGTGTCATAGATGGCTTGCAGTTCTCGCGTGACATCGCCGCCGCCCTTCGCCCGGGGGAAGCCGCCATTGAACTGAATGATGTCACAGAAATTACACCGAAAGCGGCAGCCGGCTGTCGTTTGCAACATCAGGGCGCGGTAGTGACCAACCTCAATCAAATCCCAGCGGGGGCTGGGCAGGCCGTCAAAAGGCTCGAAAATGGAACGATCCTGGAGATATTTACGGGAGGCTTCAGGCGCGTTGAGGACCCGTTCGGGGATGAAGAGAAAGGGGGACTCGGCGCGATGTTGGGGGGTCTCCTCCAGGCGACGATTGAGCTCGGCGATCCACGGACTCGCCTCGCCCCAGACCAGGTAGTCGAGCCCTTGATGCAGCGCCGCATCCATCTCGTTCCGCGGGTCCATAATGGAGCTGCGATAGGTCGAGGCCAGGGGCCCACCAAGAACCCAAGGCGTGTCTGTACCGCGGGCCGGTCCTTTGAGGAGGTCAACCAAGGAGTCGCGCTGGACATTCATCGCCCCGGTAAAAACGGCGTCACTGTCCTGAATTTTCTTGCGGAGCTTCTGAGACGAAAGGCGCTCGACATTCAGATCAACCAGTTCAAATTCCCATTCGTCCTGCGGCATCAGGGCCGCGAAGGTCAGCAGCCCGAGAGGCGGGAATGGCGCTTTACGCCGGATATACTCCATCACATACTTAAAGCTCCAGAAGGAGTCAGCCGGGAATTCCGGCGCGATCAGGAGTCCTTTTTTCACACGCATAGCCTTCCTCCCTCACTACCACCCGTTATGAGTAAGGAAATCCTTATTTTGGTTCGTTTGCATAACCGGATAACTCTACCTTGTTATCTTGTACAATTCAATGCTTTGTGTCGTTCGGTAGTGTCTCCCTTTGCCTTTCCCCCTCACCCGGCCTTCGGCCACCCTCTCCCTCCAGGGGAGAGGGTTGAGGACTAAGGACTCAAAAGGGCCGATAGCCGGCCCCCCGCTCCCAGCGGGAACGGGGGGGGTGAGGGCTGGGGTGAGGGGGAAGTTTCAAACTGAGACACTATCTGTCGTTCACATTATGCCTCTGGAGGAGAGAACCCAAAGAGCCTCACAGCATTATCCCGCGTCATCGGGACACAAGGAGAAGCGGCACTGCGCTGGCTTCATTGCTGGAGACTGAACGAACTGGTATAAGGCGGCGTTATCGGTCGGCGGCGGGGTCGGTTTTATCGGCCAAGCGCCTCGCCGGCCAACAGGGGAGAATATGCAAAAATTACTCTGGGTTTTGAGCGTGAGCGTCTGTAGCCTGCTCTGGGCGTCGTTCGCCGGGGCGGAAATGTCTGCCACGGCCATACAAGCGATGTTTCATCCCTATGCCAACGGCAAGCCGTCGGCGGAGGGCTTGGCCCCCGGTACGCGGGTCGGACCGGATTCGTGGCAGGCCGCCCAGGACTATCTGCCGGTCGAAATCCTTGACAGGATCAAGGCCGGCGAGCTGGCGTTTGAGGTCCGGGAAACAACCGACCTGCCGGTAAGCGACGCCTATATCACGGCTACGCAGAACCACGCCGAACATGTGCAACTTGGCGCGGACGGCGAACTCGGCGGCTATGTGGCCGGCATGCCCTTCCCCATTCTCGACCCGGCCGACGCGCAAGCCGGGCTCAAAGCGGCGTGGAATTATCGGCACCGCGACTTTGGGACTATCATGCAAATCTGGAATACCTTTCGCCTCATAGAAGAATCCGGCACCGTCAATCGGGAGATCGAAAACTATTATGTCGTGGCCTACGGCATGCACCGACCGCCAACGGATGGCCCCGATCCCAATATTTGGCAGGAAGAGGGGCTGCTGTATAAGGAATATTACCACATTACCGCGCCGTTTGATCTGAAAAATACGATCAGTCTGAAGCATCGGCATGTACGGGACCAGGCCAAGGATGACGACTGGGTCTATTCCCCGGCTGGGCGCAAGATTCGCAAGATCATCGTAAAACACGAAGATGTGGCGCTCGACTCGGGCTTGCTGAACGACGACTACTTTGGCTTCTCCGGTTATATCCGCAGCTATACGTGGAAGTTGGTGGGCATACAGACGCTCCTCGCGCCAGTCGGTGTCCAGGCGGCAAAAACGACCTTTGGCGGACGCGGCGGCTGGTATCCGGTCGACCCCTGGGAGTTGCGCGAGATGGTGGTCCTCGAAGGCGTGCCAAAGGCCGACGATCATCCGTATGGCAAACGGGTGCTGTATATCGACCGTCAGATGTTTGTGCCCGTTTATGCTCTCATGTACGACCGCACTGGGGCCCACGCCAAGACCCTGTTCGAGCTATACGGAAACCCGAAATTCAATCCCGGCAATGAACAAGTGCGCGTGCCGGTGTGGACCGGCGAGACCATGATTGACTATCAGAATGCGTTTGGGTCAGTCACCGAAGTAACCAAAATTATCTGCAATGAGCCGATGCCGGCCGACTTTTTCAATCTCAACAAAATTGTCGCCAGAGGGCGCTAGCGGCTCAGGCAAGAGGGCGGCGAGCACGCTTCCTCAGCCTCCGCCCTTCCCACAACATCCCGTTTCGTTATGAACATAATTCATCACACGGCTCTTTTACGGCCTAGCTGCACTTTCAGCGCGCTGTGCGTACTGACCTTTCTCCTGCCCCTCTCCCTCGCCCGCGCAGACTTCACCTATGGTGATCTTTCCCTGTCCGGCAATCTGCAAACGCAGCAAATCTTCCGTCACCCGGAACCGGACAAATGGTCCATCATTCAGCAGCGCAACGTCCTCCGGGCGCGGGTGGAGTATGACTGGATCAAAAACGGCCAGGCCTTCAGCCGCTTCTCCCTGCCGGGCATAGACTATGCTCACTTCGTCGGTCTGTATCGGGGCGTGTATGACAGCGTGTACGATTTTCAGCCGGGTCCGCGCCAGGACGTGTTTCCCTATCGCGGCCCGGCCGGTCGGGACGGAAAAATATCCGATCTCTCTCACAAAGCGGCCCATGCCCTGCGCTTTGAGAGTACGTTGCGCGAAGTCTTCACCGACATCGAATTCGCCCGGATACCCCTGTCCTTGCGGCTCGGTCGTCAAATGGTGGTGTGGGGAGAGTCTGACAACCTGCGGATGCTCGACCGGACCAACGCGCTGGATACCACCTGGCACGGTGGAGGAGTCGGCCAGGAGACCTGGGACGATCTGCGTATTCCGTATTGGATGATACGCGGCACCTATAGTTTTGGGCGGATTGGACAGTTGCGCGATGTGTACGCCGAATCCTATTGGGTGCCGGGGCTGTGGGTGCCGCTCAAATTGGGCTTCTCTCCGGGTCGGCCCTGGAGTTCGCCGAGTGGGAATCCATTTGGGGGGAGTCCGACCGGAGGAAATTTCAGGCTCCTCAACCGCACGGTCCTGGGTCGGCGGGGCAATTACAGCAAAAGCATCGATGAGAACAGCCAGGTCGGCTTCCGCGTGGGCGCGACCACGCCGCAGGGCGTCACCGTGACGCTGAACTATCTGTATCAACGCACAGCCCACGATGACGGCGTCAATACCTCCAGCCTGCGCGGCCTCAACCAGTGCCAGCTCGGCGCAGTCGGCTGCGAGACGATAGTGGATGTGGCGCGCAGCAATGCCGCTCTGCTGGGGCGCGGCATTCTCCCGGCGGAAGCCTACTATCCCTACACCCATGCGGTCGGCCTCTCCGCCAGTTATGCGGACGATGACTATACCGAGGGCGTGTGGCGCATGGAAACGATTTATGAGTTCGGCAAGCCCTTCGCGGACAAACGCAAGCCGATTATGATTCTGGATGAGGGCGAGCGGCCCCTGGAGAGCGGCTTCCTGGGGATCAAGAAGAGCGATGTCTGGCAGGCGTTTATCGGCTTTGATCGACCGACCTGGATTCGCGCCCTCAACCGCCGCTCTACGTTTTTCCTGACCTCACAGGTCTTCTGGCAATATATTCCGACCAGCACGTCCCGTTTTCAGGGGCAGATTTCAGCCACGGATAAAGTCCGCAATTGGGAAGCCGTCGGCACGATTGCCGCCAGCACCACGTATATGCGAGGCAAGCTCCTGCCGGTGGCCTTCTTTGTCATTGACCCGATCAACCACTGCAGTTCCCAGCTCGGCTGGGTGGTGGATTACTATATCACTCCCCGGCTGATCGTCCGGCTCGCCCAGAATTATTTCTTCGTGCCCGGCTTTGGCGGCCAGGTGGACGAGAGCTGGGGTTTGGGCGGACTGTATCGCAAGCGCGACGAGACCGTTGTCCGCCTGACCTATCAGTTTTAGCGGTTACGCCTCAATCGGCGTATCCGCCAGCCGACCCCACAGATTCCACGAGGCGTCAAAACTGCGCACGGCCGGATAGCCGAGCAGTTGCGTCAGCACAAACCAGGTATGGGCCGAGCGGATGCCAACCGCGCAGTACGTAATCGTTTCCTTGTCCGCGGTAACGCCGTGGCTGGCGTACAGGGCGGCCAGCTCGTCCGCGGACTTGAACGTGTCATCTTCGTTGAGCGCATCCTCATAATAGAGGTGGGTGGCTCCTGGAATATGGCCGGCCCGCTCGCTGCCTTGGGGCGGTTCCAGCAGGAATAATTCACCCCGATATTCCTCGGGTGTGCGGACGTCCAGCAAGACCTGCTTCTCTTGCCCAACGGCAGCCCGGACGCGCTCCTGGAGCGCCCGCAGGTCCGGGTCAGGTTCTTGGGCGGCATAACTCGCTGACGTAACAGTCGGCAGCTCGGTCGTCAGCTCATAGCCGTTGGCCACCCATTTCTTGCGTCCGCCGTTGAGGACACGCACCTCACCGTGACCGACGGATTTGAGAAACCAGAACACCCACGGCGCAATCGCACTATGATCGCTGTAGGCTATCACGCTGGTGTCGTTGTCAATGCCTGATCGTCCGCAGAAATCTTCGACCGATTTTTTGTCAAAATTGATGCTCCAGTCCGGCTTGAGCAGAGTCCCAAAACCGTTCCAAAAAACCGCCCCCGGGATATGGCCGGACTCGTATGGCGCAGGATCGATATGCGCCTCAACGAGCCGCACCTTCGGGTCGTTCAGATGTTCGGCAACCCACTGCGTATCAACCAGTACTTCAGGATGTGCATAGTCTTTCATCGGTTCCATTCCTCCTGTTCAAGCTGATTCGGCATCCTATGTAACCAGTGGCGTTCGAGTCAACGACCTGCATGCAAACAGGATAGCTGTGGGTATTTGTGAAAATTGCTTGTCCCATTCCCGCCGAGACGCTAAAGAAGACTCATGTGCAGAGCGTGGCGAGGAGAACGAAAGCATGGCTGACAAACGAGACGCGCACGTTCCGGCGACCCAGGGCGCGGCCTGCGTGGTCCGGCAAGGAGAAACGATTCGCATTGTTGATGTGGAAGGCCAGCAGATCTGCGATTTCGTCTGCTTTCACCTGCATCATCTGGCGGAAAAACTGTCCACCGGTGAAACCGTGAATTTCAATACCTTGGCCGGGAGTGGTTCCCTGCATTTCACGGTGGGCAGCAGGTTTTACTCAAATCTCCAGCGGCCCATGTTCGAGATTGTCGAGGACCACGCCCACGGCGTGCACGACGCCCTGTTTGCGCCGTGCAGCAGCGCGCTGTATGCGGCCGCGGGCGCCCTCAACCATCGTAATTGTCGGGACAACCTCACCGAGGCGGTGGAGCCGTATGGGCTGGGCTATCTCGACGTGCCCGACCCCATCAACCTGTTCCAATATACGCGGGTTCGCTCCGACGGCGCCATCGACGCGCGCCCCGCGGCAACCCAGGCCGGCGAATACATTGCCCTCAGAGCGCTGATGGACTGTCTGGTCGCGGTCTCGGCGTGTCCGTATGATATGGAAATTGACGGCCAGCGGCCCAATGGGGCACAGTGTACGCCCCTTAGGATTGCATTTGTTTCTTCCTGATCGAATCAAAAAGAGAGCAGAATGAACAGAAAGAGGGGAAAGACCATGAACGATCAATTTGTAGCCTATCTGCACGAGTGTTTTCAGGGTGAAGTATTGGGCGAAGCCCTTGGAGCCGCGCTCGCGGAAGCGGCGCAGGACCCCGCTCACAGCCAAAAGTGGCGCTTTGTGGAACAGCTCGAACGCGAGACCAAAGGCCGGCTCCGGACTGCGCTCGAAGCCCTGGGTGAATCGGTCGAGGAAGACCCTGAAAAACGAACCGAGGGACAATCCTGGGCCGCGGGTTTAGCCAAACTGTCTTGGTCCGAGGCTATGGATAAGCTGAAACCCGCACTTGAGAAGTACATCCGTTACTTTGAAAAGCATGAGAAGACGGCCCCGTCTGACGGGCTGGCCATCGCGCAGCATATTACTCGACACGAGCGCGCCTTGCTGGAGTTCACCCTGCGTGAGATTGAAGGCAAGCCCGACCGCTCAATTGAGCCGATTGAGCGCCTCTTGGACAATCCACCTTTGGCCGCGTAGGGCTCTTGCTCCGCTTCCCACTTGCCGCTCCCGCCCTTAAAGGACGTGTGATGCCCATTGTGTCGCCGGCCCCCCAAGCGGTCCGTCGGCCCCCTCACCCGGCCCTTCGACAGGCTCAGGGCCACCCTCTCCCTCCAGGGGAGAGGGGAAGACAAGAGGCCCGCTCCCGCTGGGAGCGGGGTGAGGGCAGAACCGCCTGGGGACCGCCGAGCCATGTCATCTGCATCACACGTAAAGGGAGAGGGAGCGGCACGTCTCCTACTCCAGCCCCTCCCGTAGCGGCGTGTGCGGTGCCCGTTCCGTCCAGGGTCTATACGTATGGGCGTTCTCGGGTGTGATAAGCCGCCCCAGGCCGGCAATAAAAGACTCTCCGTGCAAGTCTTGGCCCTCAACCAGAACCTGCGCGACCAGGTCTCCGACCGCGGCCCCGATGTTGGTAATCTCAATATCCCACGTTGCGTGAGACCTTCCGGCACGGACGGCTTCGACCGCTCTGGGACTGCCGTTGCGCGAGACCATTTTCATCTCACCGGAGCGGTCGACCGCCTCAATCGCATCGAGGGTTCCCAGCATGGTTTCATCGTTAAAGGGAATCAGGCCGGCCAGGTCCGTACAATCAGCCAGCAGACGCTGGGCTGCCTCTCTGCCGCCGCCGGCAACGTCCTGTAAGTTCCGATAGCGTTCCTCAAACGGATCGTTGACCAGGCCGAGTCCGCTCTGTCTGACGCCATGCACGATCCCGGTGACAAGCTCGATGTCGTCAATGACTTCCGGCCCACCGATAATCGCCACCCGCGCCCCAACGGGCAGGAGCGAGGCCAGGTACTCGGCCATATACACACCGTGATTAAAGTTCGGGTAGACTAAGGACGCCGCGACCGGATAGCGGGGCCGCTCAAACGAGAAGACCGGAATCCCCTGTTGGCGGGCCGCTTCGACCGCCTCGGCAGGCTGTACAGGGTCAAGGACGTAGACAATGATCCCGTCCACCCCAGCCTGCATGCCGCGCCGAATCGCCTGGTCCTGCCCGGCTACCCAGTCCGGTCTGCGTACATCGACTGTTAGCGTTCGCAGCTCAATCCCTGACTGTTGCAAACGGTGGTCAAGTCCGTGAGCAAGGGCATCAAGACCCGGATGTGCCCCGTATTCCATCACATTCACGTAGAGTACACGCACGGCATCCCCGCTTTAGAGCCCGACTGATAAGGGCGTACAGTCTACCCGCTCTGACCAGGGCTGCCAGCTTTCAATATTGTCCTGGGTGATCATCCGGCCAACCGGGCTCATGCTCAGATAATTTTCGAGGCCCTCGCCACCCACCAGATGACGCACAACCAAATCACCCAGCGTTGTGCCTATCCCCGATGCATCCAGGTCCCAGGTGCCCAGCGTGTTCCCGGTCCGAACCATCTCGACCGCTTGCGGGGAACCGTTTCGGGAGACGATCTTGAGGTCGCCCAATCGGCCCGTTTCTTCGAGTACGCTGACGCAGCCGAGCATGGTCTCGTCATTATAGGGAATGAGACCCTGGAGCTGGGACGGAGGGACCTTTTCCAACAGGCGAAGAGTTGGCTCGCGCGCCCCTTCTGCTACATCCTGGACGTTGCAATAGTGTGGATCCACAGGGTCGTTCAGCAGGCGACAGTGGCTGCGTTGCAGCGCGTAGACCAGACCGGCTACTTCTTCTGCATCGTCCACGGTATCCGGTCCCCCAATCACCCCCACCCCGCTGTCCGGCGGCAAAACCGAGGCTAAATATTCGGCCATGAACACGCCGTGGTTGAAATTCGGATACACCACGGCCGCATTGACGGCATAGCGCGGTCGGACAAAAGAAAAAACGGGGATGCCGGCCGCGCGGGCCTTGGCAACCGCCGCACCAAACAGCGTCGGATTGAGGGCGTAGATCACGATGCCCTCGACGCCGGCGCGTACCCCCTCCTCAATCGCGGCCTCATACTTTTCTCGCATGCCTGGTTCGCGAAAATCGGCGAACAGCACCGGCATCTGAATATCCGCCGCGTGCAGGACCGATTGCAGCCCGTAGGCGAGCGCGTCGATGGCGGGGTTGGCATCGAGGTGAATGGGGTTCACGTACAGCACTCGCTTTGTCATGGCCGACCTCACGCGGGGTTTTGTCGCCACCTAGCACGGGGGCTGGACAGGCGCAAGCGCAAGACCGAGGTCTTTTTGCTATTCGTCTGGAGAAATGACAAAAAACATTATACACACCGCACTATGGACACCTATGAACACAAGCTCAAGCAGTTTATTGCCGCCAGTGGCATTGAGGCGGAACATTTATCTTTCGAGCAGTCATGTCACTCGGTGGCTGAAGCGGCCGCGGCGGTCGGCGCGGACCCGGAGCATTTTGTCAAGAATATCTGCATGACGGACGCCCAGGGGCGGGTGATTGTCGCCATTGTCAAGGGCGAAGAGCGAGCCAGTACCTCGCGGGTTGCCAAGGCGCTCCAGACCGAGCGGGTGAGAACCATGACGCCGGATGAAATGCTGGCCAAAACGGGCTATCCGTGCGGAGGGACACCATCGTTTGGGTTTGCCGCGACGTTTCTTATTGATCCGCGGGTCATGCAGAAAGATAAAGTGTATACTGGCGGAGGATCAGAAACCGCCTTGGTTCGGGTCTCACCCCAAGCGCTCCTCCGGGCCAACGGGGGCAGAGTTGTCAGGGTCAGAAAGTAAGACGGCAACTAGAAAGAAACGGTCAAGACTGGTATGTGGAGCGAGTCAGAGCAACACCAATCGCCAAGGAGGGCATATGAGCACACGCACACTCACGACCGTGGGGCCTGACGCCAGCGCGGACGCCTCCCTGTCCGCGGTTGAGCGGGACGGTGGGGTGATTATCGAAAACCTGCTTGAGCCCGACTTGCTGAGACGACTCAACACCGAACTCGACGGCTATATCGCCACCCACCCCCCCGGCAGCCGCAGCGACGAAGAACTCTGGCAAGTCTTTCATGGCCAGAAAACGATCCGTTTTTGCGGTCTGGCAGCCAAATCAAAAGCGTTTATTAAGGTCCTGCTCCACCCCACGCTCAAGGCGTTTGCGGATCACTATCTTTTGCCCAATTGCGGCTCGTACTGGCTGAACACCTCCCAGACCATGATCGTTGGTGGGGGCGAACCAGCCCAGATGCTGCACCGCGATGAGGCCAACTGGCCCCATTTCCCCTGGCCCGGCCCGGAACTCACAGTCAGTTCCATGTTTGCCCTGAACGACTTTACCCAAGAGAACGGCGCGACACTTGTCGCGCCAGGCAGCCATCGCTGGCAGGACCCGGCGCGCGAGGCGCGGCCCGAAGAATTGGCCCAGGCCGTCATGCCGGCCGGCTCTGTTCTGCTCTACACGGGCAAAGTCATTCACGGGGCCGGGGCAAACCGCACGCCAGACACATGGCGGCGGGGAATGCACGTCGGCTTTGTTCTTGGCTGGTTGCGCCCGGAGGAGCACCATTCCTTAGCTGTTCCTTTTGAAGTCGCCCGCCAACTGCCCGAACAGGCCCAGCACCTCCTGGGCTATCGCTCCTATCATCCTCATCCGTCCGCCTTTGGTGGACGGCTGGGTCTGGTGGATTTCGACGACGCGGCCCTGGTGGAAGCGCAGCGCTGATGTTGGGCCGCCCTGCTCCAGCCGGTCTACCGAGGCGACGCTGCCCAGGAGCGCCTACTTGCGGAGCCCCATTTTGCGCAGGAGGGGCAACACCTCATCATGACACATATGCAGCCCTTTGATCGGATCGAAAAAGGATAACAGCACCCCCCGTTGGCCGGCCTGCTCGTGGACCGCGCGGAGCTGCTCGGCCACGGTTTGCGGGCTGCCACAGATCTGATACCCCGTCAGCCCCAGCGCAATCTCACGGTAGGCGTCTTCGCCAATCTGCTCCCGCATCTGTTTCGTGGTGTCACGTTTCCGGTCTGGCGCAAAGGAATGCGGCTGGGACGTGACCCGCTCCACAAAGGTATCAGCCGCGTCTTCGTCTATCTCTTCCACAAGCCGCTGATACACCGCTTCCGCCTTGGCGTCCGTTCCTTCAATAATGACATAGGCATACGTCATGGGGTCAACCTGCCTCCCATAATGCGCGGCGCGTTCGCCTACCGTATCCGCGGCCAGTTTCATCTTCTCGATGTTCCCGGAGCAGAACAGCCACTCACAGTGCTTGGCCGTAAACTCGATGCCGGCCGGCGAGGACCCGGCATTGACCAGATACGGCCGAGGCTGACGCACGGGTTTTGGACTCACAAAGGCCCCATAAGACGTGTAGAACTCCCCCTCATAGGTGATCGGCTCCTGGCTCGACCAAGCCCACTTCATGAGGGTGACAAACTCATCCGCCATTTCGTAGCGCAGATCATGGTCGGGAAAGGTCTGCCCGAACAAGGCCTGCTCATCTTCGATCCAGCCCGTCACCACATTCAGGCCCCAGCGGCCTTGCGAGAGATAGTCGATCGTCGCCCCGAATTTGGCAAAGTGGAGAGGATGAAAGCCGTAGGACACATGGGCCGTGGAAAAGAGCAGAATCCGACGCGTGAGCGGAGCCAGCGCTGCCGCGGTTGTCAGGAAATCGAGCGAGTCTTCGTTAAAGCGTGTCACCCCGCCGTGCCCGAGCCAGCGGCCAAACGGCACCTGGAATTCGAGTCCTATCCGCTCGGCAAACTGGATCAGATATTGGGCCGTGTCCCAGTGCCAGAAGTTTTGATAGCGGTCCGGGTCGTCAAATACCGCCTTGGAGATGGTCGCCCCGCCGGTCAGATTCCAACCAAACAGGCCCAATAAGAGTGGATGCCGGCTATCGACCGTAGGCTGCCCGCCCGGATCAAACGGTCCCCGGGTAATCTGTACCCGTTCTCCATAATGCCCGACTCTGCCCATTCGCCGGTCTCCCGTTACCAATTCCAGCAGGTCAGATTCTGCGCGGGGTTTATCATGAGCGGCCTCGCCGGGCTTACCATAATAGCGCCATCACAAAGGGCCAGTATAGACAAGAGATATTCGACCGAGTTACTCCTGAGTAGCACCCTTCATGCAGATGTGAAATGTCTCGATCCAGGAGAGAATCATGAGTACCACGCCGACGCCTTCGATAGCGGCTTCAATTGGACGCTGTAATCTGAGGCGCTCGGGGCTCAAGCAGGAGTCAGCATGACGGCCTTACTCACCGACAGCCTGGAGTCGCCCATCGGTCGCCTTGTGCTCGTATTTGACGCAGGTCGGTTGTGCGCGCTCGACTATGCAGACAGCGCTGAGCGGAGGATCCGGTTGCTGCGGCGGCGCTACCAGCAGTTCCGGCTATCGGAAGCCGCCAAACCCTGCGGCGCGACACACCAACTCAGGGCCTATCTTGGAGGAGAACTCGACGCTATCGACAGCATTCAGGTGGACCCCGGCGGGACTGCTTTTCAGCAAAAAGTCTGGGAGGCTTTACGCACGATTCCGCCCGGCGCCACGCGAAGCTACCGTGACGTGGCCGAACAGATAGGCCGGCCAAGCGCCTGGCGCGCCGTTGGCAGGGCAAACGCCCTCAACCCGATCTCCATTGTCCTGCCCTGCCATCGTCTTGTTGGTACCAACGGCGCGCTCACCGGCTATGCCGGCGGGTTGGAGCGCAAACACTGGCTGCTTCGGCACGAGGGGGCAGGCGTATGAAAATTTTTGTGACTGGCGCGACCGGAGTCATTGGCCGTCGTGTTGTTCCCCAACTCATCCGGGCTGGGCACCAGGTGACCGGCCTGGCGCGTACCAACCACAAAGCAGCGCTTCTGCGCCAGTTTGGAGCAAGCCCGGTTCGGGTCGATCTGTTTGACGAGGCAGCGCTGACGCCTGTGCTGGCCGGTCACGAGGCCGTCGCCAATCTGGCGACCAATGTTCCGCGGCTTGAACGGGCGTTGGAGCCGACCGCCTGGGACGTGCACAATCGCCTCCGCAACGAGGCGTCTCGGAGTGTGGCCCGAGCCGCGGCTGAGGCCGGCTGTCAGACGTTTATCCAAGAGTCGATTACCTTTCCGTATGCGGATAAAGGGGCGGAATGGATTGAGGAGACCGATGCGGACAACTGCCCGCCGGAGATGGCCAGCAGCCGCGTGGCAGAGGAACAGACCGCGTGGTTCAGCGCACAGGGCGGGCGCGGCATCGTGCTGCGCTTCGCCCTGTTTTACGCTCCTGACAGCTCGCATACCCTGGAATTTCAGGCCGCAATCCGTGCCGGCCAGTCCCCGTTTCTCGGCAACCCGGCCGGCTATATGAGCCATATCCACGCCGAGGATGCGGCCGCGGCTGTTGTGTCCGGGCTCAATGCCCCCGCCGGTATCTATAATGTTGCCGATGACCGGCCGCTGACCCGTCAGGAGTTGGCCGCGGCCATTGCCGAGCTTGAAGGGGTGGCGTCGCCGGCCCCGCCTGAGCCCATACCAGGAGAGCTGCCGGGGAGCATTGAAGCCTTAACGCGCTCGCAACGCATCTCCAATAGGCACTTTAAGCAAACCACGGGCTGGGCTCCTCACTATCCCAGTGTGAAAGAGGGCTGGCGTCAGATGCTCAATGGCTGAAGAGGAGTGCGCCATGACGGTTGATACACGTCTGCGAGGCGGTCTCTGGTTTCTCGTTGCGAGCGGGGTCATGGTTGGCGCCTGGGCGCAATTCTTTCCCCAGGCATTCTACGATAGTTTTCCCGGCCTTGGCCGCAGTTGGGTCTCGGTTGACGGGCCGTTTAATGAACATCTGGTGCGAGACGTGGGCGGCCTGTATTTAGCCCTGAGCGCAGTGACCCTGATTGCGATTTTTGCCAAAACCCGCGAAACGCTTCTTGCCGCCGCGCTCGGCTGGCTCGTTTCTCAGCTTCCGCACTTTGTCTACCATATGATTCATTTGCACGTGTACACTTCGCTGCTGGATAAAATTGGGAATGTGTTGACGCTGGGTCTGCTTGTGCTGGTGCCGGCGTATGTGTTTGTGCGGGTGATCCAAGGAAAATAAGGGAGGGGATACGCACCAGATAGCGCGTTATCTTTCAAAGCTGCCGTCTCCCTTGAAAAGTGATAATTGTCACTTGTATAAAAATGTGTGGTTAAAAGCTTTAAGCATCGCGGGCTGAAACGCCTGTATGAACGCGGCGACCGTAGCCGGATCAATCCGCATTACGTTGGTAAAATCGAGTTGATCCTTGCCGACCTAGATGCTTCCGAGACGCTTGAGCACATGCGCCGCCCCGGCTATCGGCTCCACGAACTCAAGGGCGATATGAAAGGACTGTATGCAGTGGATGTCTCGGGGAACTGGCGGATTATCTTCCGATTTGAAGACGGCGAGGCGTCAGACATTGATTTGATTGATTACCACTAGAGCAAATTACGATTCTGTGTAGCCACCTGTCATTCCTGCGGAAGCAGGAATCCAGGCCCCCAGTCCCCTCCGCCCGCTGTCATGCCGGATCACGTCCGGCATGACAGGAGCCCCCGGCACGGCTACAGACTAGCGTAAAACGCTCTAGGCGAGGAGAAAGATATGGTTATGCACAGCCCGCCCCACCCCGGCCGTCATGTCCGAGAGACCTGTTTGGAGCCGTTCAAAATGTCGGTCACCGCCGCATCAAAGGCTCTTGGCGTGACCCGGCAGACCCTCAATAATCTGGTCAATGAGAAAGCGGGGATTTCCCCGGAAATGGCGGTACGGTTGGAAAAGATGGGCTGGGGGACGGCTGATGGATGGCTCCGGCTCCAAATGAACTATGATCTTGCACAGGTGCGTCGGAGAGAGAAAGAGATTATTGTCCATCCATCTGGTCCAGCGTAGACCTCTCACCACATCCGAGTGATAATCGTGGGTAGTAGACTGTTTTGAAATACCGAGGGTGGAGATTCCATCCTCTCAGACTAGCGTTTACAGGAACGCTTCTTCGGGCGAGGCTTGGAGTCTTTGGGCAACTGCCCCGTCGCCATCTTCGCCACCATCACCGCGCAACTCGTATCACTCACGGGCCGTTTCTGTCCTTGGGGTCCTGTGGGCATGATGACCTCCTTTACACTATGTAAACGACGTTTTATCCCTGGATATATCCTTGGGCGAGAAGCTGGCGAGCGCGAGAGCAAGACTCATATCTAGGAATGACGATAAAGTAATCACGACCTTTATTTCTAATGTGTCTGGTATGAGGCTGATTCCCCTCCTTATAGTCCACCTTCAAAGAATGTAGAAGCTCTTTTTCACTTCCGTAGATGCAGGAAAACTTCTTGCCGGTCTTCTTTTGAAGAGAAAGCGGGAGTTTTTGGCGATCTAGCATACCTGAGTCAATCACCAAGCAAACAACTTCCATGAACTCATTTACGCTGCATTTAGTGCTCGTAAAAATGCGCTCCAAAATATCTAAAACATCGTTTGACACATAGGGTTTATGTGTGCAAATATGGGTGCGTATAATAGGGCGCTTCATAAGGTTCCTCCTTATGGGACGTTGAGGGCTGGGAGTAGAGCCTCCCAGCCCTTTTTACTTTCCTTCTTCACAATTCACAATCTCTCACCTTATTACCTCAATAGTCCACCTCCTTTAGCTATGGCTCAAGATCGCTAAAGAGGTCTTCCTCAGAAAATCCTCTCGTCTGTGGTGTTGTCGGTGTCGCTCCTGGGCTACAGGCGATCAAGTATTCTATTCTGGCCTCATAGGGACCGACGGAAAATCTCCTTTGACTCAAGACCTGAGAGGGAATGCGATTATAGATGCCACACGCCCTCTTCGCCTCCGCTAAAACCTCGGCCCGTGTCGGCTGTTTCATAAGAATGTTGGGATCAATCTGTATTTTGACTACATCATGCTGAATATCACTAATGACGGGTTGTTGGGCAAAGCAGCCGGTGAGACACACTCCAGCTAGAAGCAAAGAGAAACGCATAGGAATCTCCTCCCGTGTGTAAGCACGACCTGACAAATGAGAGTTGCCGGGCCGTGTTCGCATCACACAAGCATGGTTGGAGTGAGGCTCCTGCGTATTCGCCACGGCGCGGGTAGCTACTCCCTCACCTTCTGTGGCTGTTGTATTTGACAGGCGACCCGACTCAGCGGGCAACCATGCCAAGGATGCGAACAGAGACAGTATCGCACAAAAGCATAAGGAAGTCTAACACGGTTAAATGCCTGTCTTTGTTAGACTTTTTGGCCTTTTTATGGTATGTTATTGGGTATGAATAGACTCAGTAGAACGAAACAGATAGCCGTTGTGGCCGCTCTGGTAGAGGGATGTTCTCTCACGGCTCAATCGTAGTGACTCACCCCGGTGTTTATGCCATGCTGAAAAACGGTTGAGGAGATTATGCGCGTAGACAGAGACCAGGCGCACCCCTTCTCTCTCGCAGCATAGTCTCTCCGGGCAATCACTCATGTATATCCGTCACGCTCATCAGTACTCTGCCCTCCGCGCGCTGTCTGGCTATCCACCCGTTCCGGTATTCCTGGTGGTCGGCTGCCTGCTTTTCGGGGCCTGTCAGAAAACGGTTGAGCCGTCGCCCAGCCCGACACCGCCACCGATCCCCGTCCAGACGCTGACGCTTACGGCTCAGCGCCTGCCGCGTACAATTTCCGCGGTTGGCGGGCTGGAGAGTCCCCAGACCACCCAGGTGACTGCCGACCGGAGCGGCAAAATCGTCTTTCTCGATATTCCAGAAGGACAGGAGGTTCAGCAGGGCCACGTTCTGGCGCGGATCGATGCCGCCGAGGCGCAGGCTGCGGTTGACGTCGCCCAGGCCCAATATCAAAACGCCCAGGCGACCTTGGAGCGGCTCGCCACGCTGCAACCCAGGGCGCGCTCCCAACAGGCGCTGGACAATGCGCAGGCCGCGGTCCGCACGACCAGGGGAGAGCTGGACGAGGCGCAAACGATCTTACGCAAAATGACCATCCGCGCCCCCTTCACCGGCCGTTTGGGCCTGCGCCAGGTCAGCCTGGGGGCCTATCTGGAGCCCGGTGATGCTGTCGTCCGCATCACCCAGACCCATCCCCTGCACCTGGTCTTCAGCCTGCCCCAGCACTCTGTGGCCGACCTCAGAAACGGCCAGCCCATTCGCGGGGTAGCCGGTCACTGTGCGGGTCGCTTCACGGCAACTGTCAGCGTGATAGACCCCTTCCTCAATCCGGCAACGCGCTCGGTCACGGTCCAGGCCGTTGTCCCAAACGAAGCCGGCAGCCTGTTGCCCGGCATGGCCGCGGCCTTGCGCCTCGAAGTCGCCACAGTCTCGGACGCGATTTCCATTCCCCTGGAAGCCATTATTCGGCAGGGAACGAAGCGGCTGGTGTATACGCTGCAAGACGATAATCGGGTCGCGAGTCAGTACGTCCAACTCGGACAGTTCGCCCGGCAGCAGGTTGAGATTCTCAGCGGGCTCACACCCGGAGAGACCCTTATTGTTGCCGGCCACCAGAAACTGCGGCCCGGAGCCAGGGTGCAGCCCGCCCCGTATGAACCGGTTGAGAATACCAACCTTGAACTCGGGGCGAGCAGTGCGCTGCTGACGACGTGTGATTTTTAATCCATGATTCTTTCCGACCTGTGCATTACCCGTCCGGTGCTGGCAACGGTGATGAGCCTGCTCATTGTCCTGGCCGGGACTGCCGCCTTTTTGTCCATCCCGGTTCGAGAATACCCCGACATCGACAACCCGGTGGTCTCGATTACCACGACCTATGTCGGGGCCAGCCCGACAACGGTCGAAAGCACCCTCACCGAGCCGCTTGAACAGTCGCTCAACGGCATTGAGGGGGTGCGCAATATCACGTCGATCAGCGCTTTCAGTCGCAGTTCGATTACCGTCGAGTTTGTTGCTGGCCGCGATATTGATCTGGCCGTCACCGATGTCAGCAATGCCATCCAACGCGCATTTGACGATATTCCAGAGGAAGCCGAGCGGCCAATTGTCGCCAAGTCCGGGGCCAATACCTTCCCGATTCTGTGGATCGGTTTGCAGAGCGAGGCGTACTCGACAGAAGAGCTGACCGATATCGTCGACCGCATTGTCAAGCCGCCGCTTCAGATTTTACCCGGTGTGGCCGAAGTGTTTGTTGGCGGGCGGAAATACGCCATGCGCATTTGGCTCGACCCGGCGAAAATGGCCCTGCACAGCGTGGACCCGGCCGATATTCACCGCACTATTATCGAGAACAATCTCCAGGTCCCGGCGGGTGAGGTTGAGGGCACCACCCGGAAATTTACCGTCCTGGCCGATGCCCAGATTGCCGACCCTGGCGTGTACGAAAATCTCATTATCCGCGAGGATGGCGAGACCCGGGTCCGCCTCAAGGATATTGGCTGGGCCGAACTGGGGTCCGAGAATTATAATGTCCTCACCCGCCTCAACGGCCGCCCGACGGTCGGCGCCGGCATCGTCCGACAGTCGCGCTCAAACCAGCTTGAAGTCTCGGCGGCCGTGCGTCGCAGCCTGCCGGCCATTCGGGCCGCCTTACCAGACGGGGTCGATCTCCGGGTCGCAGTCGATAGCACCATCTTTGTGCGCGCCTCCCTCGCCGAGGTGTGGTTTACGTTGGGTGTGGTCTTTGTCCTGGTGGTGGTGGTGAACCTGCTCTTTCTCCGTTCCGCGGCAACGACGATTATCTCCTCGATTGCGATCCCCGTCTCTCTGGTCGGCACTTTTGCCGTCATGCTTGCCCTCGGCTTTTCGGTCAACGTCCTGACCCTGCTCGCCCTGGTCCTGGCGATCGGTCTCCTGGTCGACGACTCCATTGTGGTCATGGAGAATGTCTACCGCCGGCAAGAGCTGGGCGAAACGCGCCAGGTCAGCGTCCGCCGCGGGGCAAAAGAAGTCGGCTTTCCGGTCATTGCCACCACCGTGTCTCTGGTTGCCGTGCTCATTCCGCTCTCGCTGTTGACCGGCAATCTGGGCCGGCTCTTTCGTGAGTTTGCCCTGACCATGGCCGCCAGCGTCCTCATCTCGACCTTTGTCGCCCTGACCCTGGTACCGATGCTGTGCTCGCAGTTTCTGACGGTGACGGCAACGCATGGACGCTTCTACTACGTGCTGGAGCCTTTCTTTGCCAGCCTCAACCGTGGCTATGCCAGGGCCCTCCGCTGGGCCCTCCAGCATCGTCTGTGCATGGGCCTCTTTCTGGTGGCAACGGTAGGCTGCGGCCTGCTGCTGCTGCAAGCCATTCCCTCCACGCTGGTCCCGACCGAAGACCGGGGACGGATTATCACGGTGATTAAAGCGCCCCAGGGCTCGACCCTGGCCTATACCGCCCAGACCCTGGATCGGGTGGAAAAGCGCATCCAGCGCATTCCAGAGGTCGAAGCCTTCTTCGAGGCCATCGGGCTGTCTATTGGCGGGCCACCCAATACCAGTGACGGCATCCTCTTCGCCCGCCTGACCGATTGGAAAAAACGGAGCGTTACCCAGCAGGCTCTTATCGCTCAGCTCTTTCCTGAGTTCTTCTCAATGACCGGCGCCCTGGTCTTTCCGATTAACCCCCCGTCCCTGAACCAGCGCAGCATCAACGATCTGGAATTCATCCTCAAGAACGCCGCCGCGACTCAGGAGGAATTTACCCAGACGGTCGGCATCATGCTGGAGCGGGTGCGTCAGCTCCCAAGCCTGATTAACGTGGACAGCGACCTGCGGCTCGACAACCCCCAACTGGACCTCATCTTTGACCGCGACCGGGCCGCCGACCTCGGCGTGCCCGTTTCCGCCGTGGCCCAGAGTTTGCAGATTCTCCTGTCGCAGGCCAAGATCGATGAATTCATTATGCGCGGCAAGCAGTACGATGTGGTGACCGCGCTGGCGTCACGCTATCGGAGTCTGCCCGAACAGATCGGCGAAATTTATGTCCGCAGCCAGACCGGGACGATGACGCCATTGTCCAGCCTGGTGCACGCTGCGCCCAGTATTGCGCCGGCCCGCCTCAACCGCTATGACCTCCAGCGCTCGGCCACGATCACGGGCAGTCTGGCTCCTGGCGCGACCCTGGGCGCAATGCTGACCGGGGTGCAGCGTATTGCCGGCGAGGTCCTGCCGGTCGGTTTCAGCACCGCCCTGGGAGGCAGCGCGCGCGAGTTTGTGGAATCCTCGGCCGAGATGTATATGATCTTTCTGATCGCGCTGGTCTTCATCTATCTCGTTCTATCGGCCCAGTTCGAGAACTTCTTGCACGCCCTGACCATCCTCGGCAGCGTGCCCCTGGCCCTTTTCGGGGCCCTGCTGGCGCTGTTTGCGACCGGCCATACGCTGAACCTCTACAGTCAGATTGGCATTATTCTGCTGATTGGGCTGGTGACAAAAAACTCCATCTTACTGGTGGACTCCGCCAATCAGTCGCGGGCGCGCGGCACCGATTTGCTGGCCGCGGTGCTGGCCGCGGGACGCAGCCGTTTGCGCCCCATCCTGATGACCAGCGCCACCTCTGTTTTTGGCGCCTTGCCGCTTGCTCTGGCCACTGGAGCCGGCGCGGAAAGTCGTCGCCCGATTGGTGCCGCGGTGGTTGGCGGGCTGGCTTTTTCCACGGCGTTCACCCTGCTCGTCATTCCCGTGGTCTATCTGTTTGTGACGTATGTGGGCGAACGGCTGGGGATCGGCATGGTACCCCCAAGGGTAAAGTTGATGGAAGACGAGGAGCGCCCGGAGACCGGCACCGGCCATGCCAACAAGAGTGCTGCGCTCCAGGGCCGTAGGGTGTGACAGGGCAAACGACATGCAGAGGATGCTGACACGCCGCCGGCTGTACGCCATCTCGCGGTCCCCACTCCCTGGCTCTGGCCGGAGGCCGCACAGAGCGGCGAGTCTCGCCGGCTCCTCCTTCGCCTGGACGCTGCCCTTCCTCTTTTGCCTGGTTGCCGCTTGCACTGTAACCCCAAAACGGCCGGTCGCCTCAGTCACCCTTCCCGAGACGTGGAGTGAGCGACCCGAGACAGCCATCAACGCGCAACCCGTGGAACTCGCGCGCTGGTGGAACACCTTTCAGGACTCGGCCCTCCAGGCGCTGATCGAACAGGGGATCGGCCAGAATCGAGACATCCGCGAGGCCACGGCCCGGGTTCGGGAGGCGCGCGCGGCGTGGCTGGTCAACCTGGCCCCCCGCTGGCCGCGCCTCGGTTCGTCCACGTCGTACACCCGCAGTCTGAGCAGCCGCACGACCACCTCACTGTCGTCTAATTTTCTCGATGACGAATCTACCCGCACGGACAATAGTGAGAGTCCGGTTGGGACGTCGTTGGGCTTTGGACAAGAACGGAACTTCTACCAGATGGGCCTGGACGCAAGCTGGGAGATTGACCTGTTCGGGCGTCTGCATTGGGCCGAGCGGGCCCTGGGCGCGGATATCAGCGCGGCCGAAGAAGACCGGCGCGCCGTGCTGGTGGCGCTGCTGGCCGAAATCGCGCGCACCTATATAGAACTCCGCGGGGCGCAACAGCGACTCCGTATTGCCCAGCGTCATATTCAGGCTCAGCAGGATTCGGTTGAGGTCACGCAGGCCCGCTATCAGGCCGGGTTGACGAGCGCCCTGGACGCCGCCGAAGCTGGGGCTTTGCTGGCAAATATCCGCGCTCAGGTCCCTCCCCTCCAAACCACCGTCAAACAGACCCTGCACCGTCTGAGCGTCCTGGTGGGCCAGCCGCCGGCCGCTTTCACACCAGCCCTCTCTCAGGACCAGCCTATTCCGCGGGCCGACCTGGCCAGTGATATCGGCCTGCCGTCCGAGCTCTTACGCCGGCGTCCTGATATTCGGCGGGCCGAACGTGAACTGGAAGCGGCCACCGCGCGGGTTGGCGTGGCCACCACCGACCTGTTCCCTCGGCTGACCTTGACCGGGCGGCTGGGGACGCAGGGGCTGGATGTGACGGACCTGGCCAAGGGTGCCGGCCTGTCCTGGGCCACCGGCCCGGCGCTGAGCTGGCCGGTTTTCGACGCCGGCCGCATCCGGGCGGCCATCAAGGTGCAGGACGCGCGCCAGGCCCAAGCCCTCGCCCGTTATGAGCAGGTGATTCTCACCGGGCTTGAAGAGGTTGAGAATGCCCTCGTGGCGTACAGCCAAGAGCGGGCCCGCCAGCAATGGCTGACCGCAGCAATAACCGCGCACACCGAGGCCGTGGAGATTGCCACCGAACGCTATCTGAGCGGGCTGGAAAACTATCTGAGCGTCGCCCTGGCCCGACGCGCGCTCCACACGGCCCAGGATGCCTTCGCCCAAAGCCAGACCGCCCTTGCCGCTCACGTTATTGCCTTGTACACCGCGCTCGGCGGGGGCTGGGACACAACGTGGTCGCCGGGCTGACACGCTCCGTCGCCTGTCACCGTCCGGTAGCGGCGATGGCATGGGCACTACCTCTCGGTTGTTATGAGCGCGGGGGTTTAGTGGATAGTGGTGAGTGGATAGTGGTGAGTGGATAGGTCATGGGCACTACCTCTCGGCTCTTTATGATCGCGGGGCCTGCGGCAGGCTTTCATTCATGACGCCTCGGCATTCTGTGCGTCCGCGCCAGCTGCCAGCTTCCCATAGGTAAAACTGACTATCAGGGAAAGGACGCCAAAGACAAAGACAATCGTGACAGCTGGGCTGCCGGGGAAATTGGTCCCGACGATGAGCAGAGCCACCGCTACATTACGAATCGCCGTGGAGATGGCGAGCGACCGGCGCATTTCAGCCGCCTCGCCTTTCATCATCACGTTTCCGATGAGGAGACAGATAAGGATGGAGAGAAGCACTGCCAGGTGAGGAAGGACTCCAAGGCCAACAATCCGCTGGGCTTGCCTGGCAGCGATCAAGGTCAGACTCAGCATAATACCAATCAGGGCAAGCTTGGGTACAAACTGGAGCAGTTTCTCTGCCCACCTCGGCCTGACATGCTGGATGGTCATCCCTGCACTCAGCGGGATAATCTGGGCGGCCAGGAGGGTCTGGATGATTTTCCAGAGGTCGATTTCTAAGCCGGCCTCGCTCGAAGGAAGACAGAGAGCGAGAATGAGCGGCGTGATCGGAACACAGAGGAAGGCGACAATGAGCATCAGCCCCACCGCGTACGGGAGGTCGCCCTTGGCCAGCCTGACAAAGGGCGGGGCCGCAGACGCGACCGGGACGGCTGCCAGGACCAGCAGGCCGATGGTGACGTCGGGGCCAAGCGGTAATCCCTGTAGCACGAGGACAAACACCAGAGGAACGACTACGAAATTCGCCACCAGGCCACGCAGCACGATGTGGTACTGCTGGGCGACGGCGAAAACCGCTCCAAAGGGAGTGCGCAAGCCAACGCCGAGCAGGAGGCACATGAGCGAGACCAGCATCAGATCATTGACAACGTCGGCCATCGTCGAACTGGCCTCCTCTCCTTAAATATGCAGCTATTGCTGGGCGGCTGCGCAAGGTATCGGAGAAAGCTTGCAGCCGAGACGAGTGAGCCTAAACTTTTCACTTTCATAATGCAAATATGCTGAGAGTACAGCGCGCGGCGGGGGCTGGGACACGCCCGAATCGCCAGGCTGACACGACCCGTCCCCCATCACACTCTGGTGTTGGCAAGGACATGGGATTGCTTCCCCTAATCGGGGTACTGGCTGCATTTGGCCCTGAGTGGTGGTATTTCAGTCCGAGTGGCTGTATTTGGGTTGAAACGCAGCCAGTACCCTAATCGGGCTTGGTAGGGAGTTTTCTGAAAAGGAAGGAGAAGTCTATGCGACAGACGATAGTGGCGGCGCTGGCCGGAGTCGCGCTCCTGGTTCCGAGTCTGAGCCAGGCGGCAACCTGGAAGAGTGACCCAAAGCACGCCAGCGTGCAGTTTGCCGTGAGGCACTTAATGGTCGCCACTGTGCGCGGCACGTTCGACAAATTCGATGTGACCGCGACCATAGACGAGAACGATATCAGCCAGTCATCGGTTGAGGCCACGATTGAGGTGGCGTCCGTCAATACCCGCAACGAGAAGCGTGACAATCATCTGCGGGGTGCGGATTTCTTTGACGTTGCCAAACATCCGACCATTACCTTCAAATCAAAGGCAGTCGAAAAAATACAAGACCACACCTACAAAGTCACCGGAGACCTGACCCTCATGGGCGTCACACAAGAAGTCGTGCTCAATGTCAGCGGGTCGCCCAAAGCCATACAAGACCCCTGGGGCAACAGTCGCCTGGGCGGGGCCGCCACCACCACGATCAATCGCACCGACTACGGACTCACGCACAACACAGTCCTGGAATCAGGCGGGGTCGCGATCGGCGAGGAGATCACGATCACAATTGATATCGAATTCGTACAGGCCCCGTAAAGCTCCATCTCTTCAAGGGCCCAACCACTCCCCACTCTCCCCACTAACCACTCTCCACTCTCCACTAACCACTAACCACTAACCACTAACCCCCAGCCCCCAGCCCTTGACTGCCCCCCCAGTCTTTTGCTTGGTTGAAATCGCCCATGAAGCTGTTTGGCACACAACTCGCCTATTTTCTGAACGAGCCGGCAACGCGCCGGAATATCGGCACGCTCCTCAAATTTGCCGCCTTTCTGGTCGGCATTATTCTCCTCTTCTCAGTCCTCTTCCACGCGATCATGCTGCACGTGGAAGGGCAGAATCATTCCTGGCTGACCGGAGTGTATTGGACCCTGACGGTGATGAGCACGCTGGGCTTTGGCGACATTACTTTTCACAGCGATATTGGGCGACTTTTCAGTATTGTGGTGCTGCTCTCCGGGATTGTCTTGCTGCTCATCGTCCTGCCCTTCACCTTTATTCGCTCCTTTTACGCGCCCTGGCTGGAAGCCCGGATACGCTTCCAGGCTCCGCGCGCAGTCCCGGCCGACACACAGGGACACGTCATTATCTGTACCTACGACACCATTGCTCCCGGTCTGATTGAACAGCTGCGTCTCCAGGACATTCCCCACTATGTTCTTGAGCCCGACCCAACGACTGCCGCGCGCATGTATGAGGATGGCATTTCGGTCATTACCGGCGAGATCGATAGTCGTGAGACGTATGCGAGAGTCCGGGCGGCCCAAGCCCGTTTGATCGTGGCGAACAGCGCCGATACCGTCAACACGAATATTGCCCTGAACGTTCGAGAGGTTGCCCCGGCTGTCCCCATCATGGCAACCGTCGAGGAAAAAGACTCGGTTGATATCCTTGAATTGAGCGGGTGTACGCACGTGGTTCCCCTCAAGCAGCGCCTGGGAGAACGTCTCGCCAACCGCATTAACATCGGTCACGCCCAGGCCCATGAGATCGGCAGTTTTCGCGATCTCCAGGTTGCAGAGTTTCCTGTCCACAATACCCCCCTGGCAGGCCGGACGATCCGTGAAACACGGCTGCGCGAGGTCATCGGCCTCAATATTGTCGGGATTTGGGAACGGGGTCGTTTATTGCCGGTGACCCCAGATACCTACCTGTCCAACACCAGCGTCATGGTCGTTGTCGGCTCGGAAGAACAAATGCTGGAACTCGACACCCTGCTTGTCATTTACGATACCAATTATAGCCCGGTCCTGGTCATTGGGGGGGGCAAGGTCGGCTGTGCCGCCGCCGAGGCCCTGAAACGCAAGGAGGTCCCGGTTCATCTGGTCGAGCATGACGAATTTCTGCGGGAACGGATCGTACACATCCCGAATCAGCTCTTTATCGGCGATGCTGCCGACCGAGAGCTCCTGATGCGCGCCGGCTTGCAGGATGCCCCTGCCGTTCTGCTGACCACGAACGACGACGCCATGAATATCTACCTCACGGTCTACTTCCGCCGCCTCAACCCCGAGCTGCGCATCGTGAGCCGTATTACGCATGAACGCAACCTCGAAGCCATTCACCGGGCCGGCGCAGACTTCGCCCTGAGCTACTCTTCTCTGGGTATCGAACAGGCCCTGTCCCTGCTGCAAGGCCGCGAGTTAGGACTTCTCGGTGAAGGGGTTGAGCTATTCGCGGTCTCCCTGCCACACATGCTGGTCGGCTTGACCTTATCCGATAGCGGAATTGGGGCGCGGACGGGGCTGAACGTGATCGGCATCCAGCACAACGGGAGTCTCGTGACCAACCCGCCGGCCTCAACCACGCTCCAGGAAGAAAGCGAACTCATCATGCTGGGCAGCACTCAGCAGCGGCAGGTCTTTACCGAGGCGTATAGTTGAAGCTCCGTTTACCCGTCCGCACAGGTCTCAAGGCCCGGATGGCGGAGTTTCCACGCATTTGATTATGCAGTCGCATAGCCTGGTCGTGTCTCAGTTTCACATCTCCCGCCCCTGCTGCCGGCTCAGCGCCCCCCCACCCTGACCCTCCCCCTCAGAGGGGGGAGGGAATAGCTGCTCCCTCTCCCCTGGAGGGAGAGGGTTGGGGTGAGGGGGGAAATGCAAACCGAGACACTATCCACAGCCCTATAAATTTTCTGAAGGCAGTCCCGCCACAGGGGTCTCCCGGCGATTCTAGTCGTCCATTTGGCCCTGCGTCAGATGAAACACGACCAGCAGACCGGCACTCAGCCCATACGCGAGGGCGAATTCCGGTGCCGCAGCAAAACCAAACACATTCTGGACTCCCGCGGGAGTCAGTTCGTAAGCATGTATCACCCCCACAAACGACAGGACCGCGGCGACCAGCAACCAGACCGCGGCGCGGAGAAACTGGCGTTCGATAATAAAGACCAGCATGGCTGCCAGGAGCATGGCGCTCAGCAGAAAACCCTGGCTGAGGGCAATCACGCCGTGAATGTATAAATCGCCCCCGAACTTCGGCGCGATGTCGAAGAGCGTAGCGCCGGCTTTGCGCAGGCTGGTTTCAATCAACACCAAAGCCCAGGCGGCCAGCGCGGGAATCAGCCCGAAGGCAACCGCCAGCGCATGGGCCGGGGGCACGGCCTGGAATGCCTGGGCAGTCATAATGATGCCTATCCAGAGCAGAATGCCCAGCGTCGCTTCGATCGGGACGACCTGGAGAATGACGGTCATTGCGCCAATCAGACACAGCAGCCAGATGACCACCCCATCAATTACCGAGTAGCCGACTCGCGCCCCCATCGCCTTCCAGGCCGGGTGGCCGATATAGATGGTCGTGGGAAACGGGCTGCCGAAGCCGGCAGCCAGGAGCGTCCCGGCGCCATTGGCGAGCAGCGAAGGTTTGGTTTCATAGCGATCGCCGGCTGCCTCCGCACTTTCCAGATTCTGTAATGAGCCAATAATATTAAACAGGCCCATAGGAAAAATAATGGCCAGATACTGCCAACCCCGCTCACTGGTCAGCAGGGCGAAGAGGTCGGACGGGACCGGCGTCGGCATATACAGCGCAAACTCGTACTGCTCTGCCGGCGGGTCAAAAACCGGCAGCCCCAGCAGCCGCAGCCCCCACGCCAGGCTGACCCCCGTCAGCACGGCCACCAGGCCGCCGGGCAGGCCACCGGGCAGGGTCCGGCGTGACGCGTAGGCGGCCAGGATCATCATCATGGGCACAATCGCAATCAGCGGCTGCGCAAAAATCTGGAAGATAAAACCGACGGCAACAAACGTGATGGCCACGCCGGCCAGAGCCGTCAGCAGCGCGGCCCGCGGCGTATGCCGGCGCAGCCAGTCGCCAACAAAAGCGCCCGCGGTTTCCATCACCCCGCTGAGCAGACAGGCCAACAGCCCAACCTGCCAGGCCAGGGTTGGGTCTTGCGTTTCCTGATAGACCGGCCCCATGATGAGGAAGATGTAGGCAAAACAGCTCGGCGTATTGATGCCGTACGGAAGAGCCGTCACATCCTTTCGCCCGGTTTGGAGCATCAGCCGTCTGGCCTGCCAGGCGTAAAAGATATTGCCGAACAGGATGGAGAGCGCCGCCCCAGGGAGGATGCGACCAATCACCAGCTCTTGGGGCAAGCCGCAGACCAACGGACACAGCACGGCGATCAGCATGAGCTGCAAGAGATTGTCGATAAACAGGCCAAAGAAGCCGTCAATATCTCCCCGAACAAACAGGACGCGCAACCCGTGCAACGTCCAGTCGCCTTCCCGCCCGTCCGAATCTTCGTGCATACGGCGAGTCTAACGACCGGATAAACGGCCGTCAAACCGAATCGGGGTTACGCTCGTGTCTCAGTTTCACATCTCCTTCCCCCGCTGCCGGCTCAACGCCCCCCCTCCCTGACCAGGGGGGAGGGAATATCTGCTCCCTCTCCCCTGGAACGTGTGAGGCAAAGTAAGTTGTTCAGCGGCCCAGGGCGCTGTTTCGCCCTCACCCCAACCCCTCTCCCAACGGGAGAGGGGCTCTTGTCCTACCCTCTCCCCTGGAGGGAGAGGGTGGCCCTGAGCCTGTCGAAGGGCCGGGTGAGGGGGCGGACGGACCGCCTGGGGGTCTGCGACACAATGCGTATCACACGTCTGGAGGGAGAGGGTTGGGGTGAGGGGGCAAATGCAAACTGAGACACCATCCGGGTTACGCGCCGGTTGACAGAAGGGTCAGGAGTATATTGAGTCGTTCTTTCATTTTGATTATCTGTGGTGTGTGACGTAAGGAGGCGCTATGAAAACGCTCGTACGATTCGCCCGGGTGGGCCTGTTCCTCGGGGCGCTCGGCTTCTTCTTCCAACCGTTCGTGCCATCGGAATCCATTGCGGCCGACCTCGATGAGGTCCAAAAAGCGGCCCAAGAGGGCAATGCCCGAGCGCAAAACAGCCTGGGAGTCCTGTATGTCAAAGGCGATGGCGTCGAACAAAACGCCAAGGAAGCCGTCAGATGGTTTCGCCGCGCCGCCAAGCAGGGGCACGTCGGCTCACAGTATAATCTGGGCCTCTTATACCTCGCCGGGAAAAATAGCGACCGGGCGAAGCAAGAGGCCGCCAAGTGGTTTCAAAAAGCGGCCGAGAACGGACATACGAAAGCCCAGTACCGCTTAGGCATGCTCTATGTCCAAGGCGGCGGCGTTGAGCAGGATTATGCCAGCGCGGCGCTGTGGTTGCGGAGCGCAGCCGATGAGGAGCATGCTGAGGCCCAATACAATCTCGGCGTGTTGTACGATAACGGCTACGGCCTGGAGCGAGACCTGACCAAGGCGAGAGGCTGGTACCTCAAAGCCGCGGACCAGGCCCATATAGGGGCGCTGTTCAATCTCGGCACCATCTACTTCGCCGGTCGCGGCGTAGAGCAAGACGATTCGGAAGCCGCCCATTGGTTCCGCCGGGCCGCAGAACGGGGCCATTCCAGCGCGCAGTACAACCTGGGGGCCATGTATCTGGAGGGCCGGGGAGTGGCCAAAGACGATGAAACGGGCATCGACTGGTTACGCAAGGCGGCCAAACAGGGTCATGCCAATGCCCAGAAAATCATCGATCAGATCAGTGCCGGCAGCTAATGCGGGTCCGGTTCGGGCCCGTCGCCGGTTGCCGCCGGCGCGGAGAGGGGACGCATGACCGCAGTCACCAAACAGGCCCGGCTGCTGTTGGCCGCGCTCATTGTCATGGCCGGCGTGGGCTGCGATCAGGCCACCAAACAGATTGCCGCCCAACAGATCCGCGGTACGCCGCCCCTCTCCTTCATGCAGGACCTGGTGCGCCTGCACTATGCCGAGAATCAGGGCGCTTTTCTCGGACTCGGCGCCAGCCTGTCGCCCGAGCTGCGCTTCTGGCTGCTGACCGTGGCGACCGCTGGGCTACTCCTGGGTCTGGCCATCTTTCTCAGCGTGCAATGGAAGATGCCGCGTCTTTCGTTCATTGCGCTGTCGTGGGTCCTGGCCGGCGGGCTGGGGAATATGATCGATCGGCTGATGCACGACGGGCGGGTCATCGATTTTCTGAACCTTGGTCTGGGCTCACTCCGAACCGGTATTTTCAATATTGCCGATATCGCCATAACCGGCGGCGTCGTGCTGCTCTGGATCTCCAGCTTGCGAGCAGATCCCCAGCCGAGCGCGCCGACTCCGCCCTAAAGAGTGATATGGCACGGACAGAGGTCGGGGAGGGCTGCCAACGGCCCGGCCCCCCGTTCATCCTTCGACTTCGCTGACGCTACGCTCAGGACGAACGGGCCGTTTCAACTCTTTCCACATGATGCTAAGGTCTGAGCCATACTCGGACAACGGCAAGAAAGGAGACAGTATGGCCAAAGATGTTGTCATCCCAAAGGGAATGGAAGCCTATTACAACGATTTTCATTTTGCCCCGGCAATCAAAGATGGAGATCGTCTCTACTGTTCCGGCCAGATCGGGGTGGGCGAGGGGTATAAGGTTTCGGACGATCCAGAAGCGCAGTTCACCCAGGCGTTTGAACATGTCAAATCCACGCTGGAAGCTGCCGGCGCGTCATTTGACGATGTGGTCGAGATGACGACCTTTCACGTCGATCTCCAAAAGAACATACAGGCATTCATGAAGGTCAAAGACAACTACATGGCAGACCCCTACCCGGCCTGGACTGCAATCGGTATCACCGAGTTGGCATTTCCAGGCGCCCTGGTTGAGATCAAAATCATCGCCCGCTTACCGTAGAGAAGTCTGCCCCCTCTTCCCCTGGCGGGAGAGGGTCGGGGTAAGGGGGCTGGTACAACAGCCGCCCCGTTTCTCCCCAGGCCGAACGCATGGGAGCAGGGAAATAAGGTATGACCACCCTCGCATTCGACACCCATCAGGCTGTCAAGGCGCTGACTGCCGCAGGGGCCGACGAAACCCTGGCCGAAGCTGTTGTTTCAACCATTGGGGACGCGGTAAGCGGCAACGTTGCCACCAAAACCGACTTGGCGAAAGTCGAGGCCGGATTGAAAGGCGATATTGCCGCAGTCAAGGCTGAACTGACGGAAGTCAAGGCTGAACTGACGGAAGTCAAGGCTGAACTGAAAGGCGACATCGCCGCAGTCAAGGCCGGAATGGCTGGGATCAGGGCCGAGTTGAAGACCGACCTGGGCGACCTGGAGGCCCGACTGCACCGCCATCTCTGGGTTATGGCGGCTGGGATTGTCGGTCTGACGGTGGCCTTAGTGAGACTGACGGCGTGACGGCTCGCGGGTTGCATGAACACAGACACACCACCCTTCTGGAAGACAAAATCACTCGCCGCCATGAACCAGCGGGAGTGGGAGTCTTTGTGCGATGGCTGTGGACGCTGCTGTCTGAACAAGCTGGAGGACAGCGAGACCGGGGCCACCCATTATACGAATGTGGCTTGCTGGCTGCTTGACCTCACCCGCTGTCGCTGCAAGCGGTATGAGCGGCGGACCCAACTCGTTCCCGAGTGCGTGCGGCTCTCGCCCGAGAATGTTCAGAAGATCGGCTGGCTGCCACACTCCTGCGCCTATCGCCGCCTGGCCGAGGGCCGCGACCTGGCCTGGTGGCACCCCCTGGTCTCTGGCCGCGCCGAGACCGTCCACGAGGCCGGCATCTCGGTCCGGGGCAGAGTGGTCTCCGAGGAGACCGTCCCGCCCGAGGCGTTTGAGGACCATCTGATCGACTGGATCGAACACGACTGACCCCGCGTGCCCTTCGACTTCGCTACGCTACGCTCAGGGTGAACGGGTGTCTCGCCATTATCACTCACCACTCACCACTCCCCACTTGCCCCTCGCCACTCTCCCCTCTCCCCGCCCCTTCGACAAGCGCAGCCTGAACGGATATAGTCGGCGGCGCATATTTGCCACGGAGTAATACATGGGTCAGAAACGCTGGTCGCTATCGGTGCCTCTGGAAGGGTTCAGCCTGGCAGAGCATGTTGAAATCGCGCGTGACGCCGCACAGGCCGGCTATACTGATGCCTGGTCAATGGAGGTCGATGGCGTCGATTGTTTTGCCCCGCTGGCCACTCTTGCCCAGGCCACCAAGCTGCGCTTGGGCACGGCGATTGCCAATGTCTATACGCGCGGGCCGGCGACCTTAGCCATGAGCGCGGCCGGCCTGGCCGAACTCGCCCCGGACCGGTTTTGTCTGGGCATCGGCGCGGGCTCTCATCCGATTGTTGAATTCTGGAACGGTGGCAAGTTTGTCCGCCCGGCAGTTCGGGTGCGAGAAATGCTGGCCTTCCTGCGCCAGGCGTTCAGCGGGGAGCGCGTCACCTTTGAGGGCGAAACCTTTACCGTCACCGGCTTTCGCTTCAGCCGCCCGCCACAGACCCCCATTCCCATCCACGTTGGTGCGCTGAAACCGATGATGCTGCGGATCGCCGGGCAGTATGCCGACGGAGCGATTATCAACTGGCTCTCCGCCGACGACGTCAAAAAGTCGGTCGCCGTCGTACATGAGGCCGCCCAGGCGGCAGGCCGCAGCCCTGACGAGGTGGAAATCACCGCCCGGATTTTTGTCAGCGTTGACCCGCCCGGCCCCGCGGTTGAGACCGGCCTCCGGCGGCATATCAATACCTATTTGAACGTGCCGGTGTATAAGGCGTTCCACCAATGGCTGGGTCGGACCGACCTGCTGGGTCCCATGTGGGAGGCGTGGGCCGGCGGCGACCGCAAGGCTGCCGTGGCCGCGGTGCCGCCGGAGGTCATGCAGGATTTATTTATTCAGGGCTCGCCGCAAGAGATGAGAGCGCAGGCGCAACGCTATCTGGATAATGGGGTGGACACGGTCTTTCTGCAAATGCAGTCATTTGAAACCGACCCGGCCCAAAAGCGCGTCAACATTCTGAACGCCCTCCGCGCCCTCGCGCCGGAAGCGTAAGTCCTAACGCCGTTCAAACGCGGAGAGCAAGAGATACAGCGTCCCCATGCCCAGGTTGGCTTTCACCAGTTGGGTGTAGCGGTGGTGCAGCCGGGTAAACTCGTCTCGAAAGTGTTGTTTTGTCGTGTCGAAATTATCGAAATCCTGAATCTCGACGACCCGCAGATATTCCAACCGGTCGCCCACGACCAGAGCGTAATAGATCAGCGTGGCAACCATGACCACCACAAGCACGGTCTTCACCAGGCGGACAGTCGTCCACCAGTCCGAACGCAGCAAAAAGTAAATTGCCGACACAGCCATAGCCGCGGCCGCAATAAATTCGAGGCGGTTCAGCTTGGCCAGGACCGCGGCATTCACGTTTCCGGCCAGGTTGATCGTGGGCAGTTCCTGAAAGACCGTGCCGGCCACGGCAAAGCCGAACCCCGCCAACGCGCCCATCCAGCCGCCGGCAGCCAGCGTCTCCACAAAGACGAAGATACGATCAAAAAACAGCTTCATACCGCACTCTTTACTCGGGCTTTACTCGGGTCGCCCGGCCCCAGCCTCTTTGCCCAGCACATGCCGGAGGGCGCTCTCAAGGCGCGGATAGCGAAATTCGTAGCCGGTCCGCAGCAGTCGCTGAGGTTCAACCCGGGCGCTGGCAAGCAGCAGGGCGTCGGCCATCTCGCCAAAGGCAAGCCGGGCCGCAAAAGCCGGGATGGGGAAGAACGTCGGACGGCCCAGGACGGTACCGAGCGTTCGGGTATATTCCCGATTCGTCACAGCCTCGGGACACACTGCATTGATCGGGCCACTGACTTCGGCATTGCTTATGGCGTGCTGTATCGCCCCAACAACGTCGTCCAGGGCAATACAGCTCATATACTGCCGACCCGCGCCAATCGTGCCGCCCAGGCCGAGCTGAAAAGGCAACAGCATTTTTTTCAACGCCCCGCCGGCAGGACTGAGGACAATGCCGACCCGCAGCAGGGCGGTCCGTATCCCCTGCTCGGTCAGTCCGGCCGTGGCGGCCTCCCAGTCCCGACAGACCTCGGCCAGAAACCCCTCCCCCGCCCGGCTCTCTTCGCTCAGGGTGTCGTCTCCACGGTCGCCGTAATACCCAATCGCCGAGGCACTAACAAAGACCTTGGGCGGCTGGGCGCATTGGGTCAGCGCTTCGCACAGCAGCCGGGTTCCCTTGACTCGACTGTCCCGAATGCGGCCTTTGCGCTCGGGGGTCCAGCGCCCGGAGGCGATATTCTCTCCGGCCAGATGGACAACCGCGTCAAATCCTTCCAGCCCGGCTTGATCGATCGTTCCCGTAGTCGGAGACCAGGCAACCTCACCGTCTCCCCCGCGCGTCCCGTCCTTTCGACCCTGCGCAAGACGGGCCTTGCGAACCAGGCGCGTGACCCTATGGCCGCCCGTTGTCAGGAAAGGAATGAGCGCAGAACCGATCAAACCGCTTGCGCCGGAGACGAGTATCTTCATCGGTCTTCCTCCATAGTTCAACTGATTACGCTGTCGATTATGGGAATGAGCAAGCACATCCTGGCGCGTCACCTCATGCCGATAGGTAAAGAGCCGCGCCAATTTTCGCCTGGTCCATGCGCCACCGAGTATCTGACCCAGGCGCCCGCCCGGCAGCGCGTATTCAATCCGATCCTCTAAAATGCAGCCGACTCGTTCGTCCGCTTCAATTCGATGGGTATGCTCCCAATGGGCAAAGGGGCCGGAGATTTGGACATCTCGGAATTGGACTCCTGCTTCATAGTCACGATGTTCGGCGACCCATTGTTGGGAAACCGGACCAAGGCCCAAGCGCAGCACCACTCGCCCATTGTTTTCAATGCCGCCGCTGCGTTCAACAATTTCCACCGCCTCCCAGGGCGGGGTGAGGCGCTCGAATGCCCCCGGTCGCGCGTGCCACTGAAAGACCTCAGCCGCTGGCGCGGGAATATGCACCCGGCGGATATACTCCTCTGTTCTCATGACAGCCTGCCAAAAACAGCGGAGCCGGCCTTTTTTTCGCCATAGCCGGTCAGCTCGACATAACCGTCGCCGGCAAGCGGACGGCCCTGTATCGTTCCCTGCGCCCGGACCGCGCCTTCCCAATACCGAATCAGCGTGTGCATTTCCTGGTCAGCCATATACGGCGTAATCGTCAGGTCAATTGCCTCGCCCGGAATACGCAGCCGCCATTTGGCCGGGTAGACAGTGCCGTCCGTCGGACTCCGCCAGGTTTGCAGCGCCTCAATCTGAAAGTCCGCCGAAGTCAGGGTCTGCGGTGTCCCATCTGCGGCGACCAGGGTTCCGCTGCTGAGGGGATGGATGCGCCCCGAGTGCTGACGGACCTGATAGACCATCAATTCTTGTCCGTTTGTGAGCTGAAGGGCAAACCAGTCCCAGCCCTGGAGCGCCTCGCCCAGCACGCTCGTACTCCATTCCCGGTCCAGCCAGCTCAGCCCCTGCACCTGGAATTCTTCGTCCCCTAACCGAAGGACGCCGGCTGAGCGCAGACGGGTGAAGGAATAATAATACGAAGCCTGGCCGGCCGCAGCACCTTTCTGACTCAGCCCGTTATGGCCGTGCAGAACAAGAGGCTTCTCCGGCCTCAGCCTGAGGCGCAGCGCCACGTCCTGTTCTTCCGCGGACAACTGCATGGACACGGACGGCCCCGCCGCGGTCTCGCCAGTGACCGACCAGTCTTCGAGCCAGACGCGAAAGGGCACAGCCGACGCGCCGGCCAGACCCAGCGCCGCCCGACTCAGGCGCTGAAAGGTATAAAAACGGGGCGTTGCCACATCGCTCAGGGCGAAATGGGCCATATACACGTCCTGCGTCCCCCAGGCCGAGGTCCGTTCGACCCGGTCTGTTGGCGCCTTCAGAGCCGTTCGGAAGAACGTGAGCTGAAATCCGAAATGACGGCCGGCGGCAGACTTCAGATTGCCAGTGTAATACCACCATTCCGTCCGATAGGCCGGATGCGGCCCATGATCGTCAGGGAATCGGAATTCCCGCGGGCGGTCGGCTCGCGCAAAGCCGGCCAGCTCTCCCCCCAGCGCCTGGCTGAGCGACAGCCTGGGGGCCGCGGCCGTATCGTCAAATGCTCGCCCGGCGAGATACCACTGCCCTGCTCCAACCAGGACGGCTACCAGCAGCAGGATGCCGGCGATACGCAGAAAAGGGGGCAGCTTCATGCGACGTTTACCGTTTATTCATTGCGCAAGGCCAGGGCCGGCGAGGTCCGGGCCATGCGCAGGGCCGGGTAGAGGCCGGCCAGCAGGGCCGCCACCACAGCCATCCCTATCGCCTGCACAAGAATTTCCGGGGCAATCTCGATTTGCAGGGTCCAGCCAAACGAGCGCCGATTGATCACCAGGACTAAAATCAGCGCCAGCCCAACCCCGACGGGTACGGCCAGCAGACCGGCAATAAGGCCCATCAACCCGGTCTGGGAGGTCATGAGCCCCCAGACCTGACCGGGGGTACAGCCGGTCGCGCGCAGCACTCCAAGTTCATGCGCCCGTTCAAGCTGAAGGGCCATCAGCGCGCTCAAGACCCCGACGAAGGCCACCACCGTGGTGAGCAGATGGAGGACGGTGGTGATGGTAAAGGTGCGATCAAAGACTTCGAGCGAGGCTGCGCGCAAAGTCCGATTGGAACGGATGAGAACCTCGTGCTCTGCTCCGGCCAGCCGGCGGAGGGATTCGACCAGCCGGTCAACATCGCTGTTGGGCTCGGCATACACGCCGAGGGAGGAAATTTTTGCATCCTGCCACCACTGGTCATAGGTGTGGCGGCTCATCATCACAAGGCCCTGATCCGAGCCATAATCCGTAAAAATCCCAACGACCCGAAACGCGTGTTCACCGCGGTCCGTGCGGAGTTGAAGCGTCTCATTGAGGCGCAGCTCATGCCGATAGGCATACGGCTCGGAAATAATGACCGCAGCCTCGTTTTGAAAAGCCGGCCAGAGGGCGTGCGGCTCACCGGCAATGAACGTAAAGGCGTCATAGCTGCGTTCTGCCAGGTCAATAGCAACCAGTTGGGTGAGACCCAGCCGGGATTCGACCTGGAGCCCTCGATAGGTGTTCACCCGCGCGATATCGGGGGCGGACGTCAGGCGCTGCATCAGCGCCGGATCGAGCGTAGCGTCACTCCGGCGGGCGATCAGACTGGGCGGGGCAATATAGACATCGGCGTGGAGTGAGGATTCCAGCCAGCGCACCACGGTTTGGCGAAAGCTCTGCACCATAATTCCTACGCCAACCGTGACCGACACGGCCACCATCAGCGCGGCAATCGCCACCCCGGTCCGACTCAGCGTGGCCACTACGCTCCGTCCGCACAAGCGCCCGAGCGTCCCGCCCCAGGCGCTCAGCGCGGGTTGGAACAGCCGGATGCAGCCAACGGTCGTCAACGGCGTCATCAGCACACAGCCCAGGAGCACACCAAACAGGGAGCCGAAACTCAGCCATAAATTCGTCCCCGATATCCACAGACCGCCGAGTCCGACAGCAAGCGCAAGCAGGCCCAGGAGCATAGTCCGCGGCGCGGTTTGTCGGGCGAGCGTCTCCAGGCTCGAACGCTGCAAGGTCACGCGCGCGGGCGTCGTAGTGGCTTCCCAGGCCGGCCTGAGGGCGGCCAGCAGGCTGGCTCCGAGGCCGAGCGCCAGGCCTTTGCCAAGCACGACCGGGGTCAGCGCGAGTTCACGTACAGTGAGGACAAAGTACAGATCGGTAATCGTCCGCGTCACGAGCTGCACCAGGCCCTGGCTGAGCAGAATCCCCAGACCAAGACCGCCCACCGTCCCCACCCCACCTATGAGCGCGGCTTCACCCAGCACCAACAGGAAAATCTCACGGCGGGTCACACCCTGGATACGCAGCAGGCCGAGCAGGCCACGCCGCTGGACTACAGAGAAGATCATCGTGTTATAAATGAGAAACGCTCCGACGATCAGCGCCAACAGGCTCAACGCCGTCAGATTGAGCTGAAAGGCGCGTATCATTTGCTCGATAGCCTGAGAACGGCCGCGCGACGACAGGATTTCCACTCCCGCGGGCAAAAGCTGACGAATCGTTGCCAGGAGTTTTTGCCCGGCCTCACCCTCAGGCACCCGTACGTCAACCCGGCTCAACTGGCCGCCCAGCCCCAGGATTTCCTGAGCCGTGGCAATATCCGTGATGAGCAGATTCTCTACCGCGCTGGCGCCGCTCTCATTCGGAGCGAGCAAACCCACAAGAGTGATAAACTGATGCCGGGTCCCAACCCGGATGCGCAGCCGGTCTCCAATAGCGAGCCCCAGCTGTCGGGCAGTGGCGGCGGCAATCAGGCCGGTGGCCGGCTGCGTCAGAAAGGCAGAAAAGTCATTGTCAGGGCTCACGCCGGCGCTGCTGAGATACGGACGAAAGGGCGCTTCCGCAAACGCGTCCACCCCGAGCACATGAAAAATCCAGCCAGGATAATCTGGCGCGGCGACATCGCTTTCAACCACGGGCGCAAGAGCCCGGACTTTTCCCGTCAGCCGCAGCTGGCGATAGACCTCCTCGGATACGCCATTCGGCCCGCCAACAATTTGATGCGTCGCTCGTCCGACGATACTCTGGGTCGCCAGCACAAAGGCCCGCCGGGCACTCTCGTTCGCCACGTCAATCGCCACCACGACCGCCACGCCGAGGGCAACCCCCAGCAGCGCCAGACCGACCTGCCAGACATGCTGGCGTAAATAGCCGCGGCTGGAACGCCACAACAGCCGACTCATCCAGACGCCTCGGCAGGGTCGTCACACACCACCACTTGACCGGCGTGCAGCCTGAGCAAACGGTCGGCGACCCCAATCACCTCGGGGCTGTGAGTGACCATAATCAGCGTTTTGCCGCGTTGTCGGGTCAGTCGGTCCAGCAACCCAAGCACCCGCTGCCCGGTCTCAAGATCAAGGTTGCCGGTTGGTTCATCCGCAAGCAGCAGCAACGGGTCGTGGACCAAGGCCCGGGCTATGGCGACGCGCTGTTGCTCTCCGCCGGACAAACGGTCGGGAAAGCTCCGGGCGCGGTCGGCCAGGCCGACGGCCTCAAGCAGGCCGCGCGCCCGGTCGCGCGCCGGCGGCCCTGTCCGACCGTTGAGTTCCAGCGGCAGGAGCAGGTTTTCTTCGACCGACAGGGTCGGAATCAGATTAAAAAACTGGAAGATAAAGCCGATATGGACGCGCCGGAATAAGGTCCGCTCGCGTTCGCTGAGGCGGGTAAGATTCACCTCGCCCCGGTCGGTGGAAAAGACGACCTCACCGCTGGTCGGCAGGTCGATACCGCTCAGCATATTGAGCAGGGTGGATTTTCCAGACCCGCTCCGTCCGAGCAGAACGGCGAATTCGCCGGAGTGAATGGATAAATTGACTTGGCGCAAGACCGGCTGGAGGCGCTCGCCTTCCTGATACACCTTGGTCAGGTCTCGTAACGCAATAAGCGCCCGGCCCGAGCCGGCCTGACTGCGGTTCGGGCCGGCCGCCTTCTCCTCCCTGCTCAGCGGACTATTCACCCCCTGATCCTTCCCTCTGTTTCCCACGCCAGGACGATTTCCCCTGATTCTCTTTCTGTCAGCTTCCTCCCATTGTATAGACCTGACAGAAACTGAGAAGCCCTCCGGCTCTGGCGCGGGCGATGCCCATTCCCAGGAAGCTGCGCCTGCCAGCCGCGCGGTGGCCGCCGGGCCGGGTTCCTTATTGCAGTGCGAGTGGTGTTGAGAGCCGCGGCTGGGCGATATACGGAAGGTATGGACGAGACCCTGTGGCGACGTGAGCCCGGAGTATCCCGGCTGAAGTCTGCCCATCCCTGGCCGCCTATGGTTCATCCCTTCATCAACATCGCCTCGTTCTACCTCGGCTGGTTTGCCTGCCTCCTGGGCGCGACCCGGAATATGCCGTGGCTGGGCGTCCTGGTCATGGCCGCTGTACTGGTTCTGCATCTCGCGCTCACGGAAAACCGCATCCAGGAACTGCGCTTCATACTGGTCACCGGCCTGCTCGGGACCTGTCTGGATTCGCTGCTCATGCTGAGCGGTCTGTACACCTTCCCGAATCATGCCCTCGCCTGGCTGTGTCCGGTATGGCTGACGACGCTGTGGATGGGGTTTGCCTCAACCCTCAATCACGCTATGCGCTGGCTGCACGGACGCTATGGCCTGGCCTCTTTCTTTGGCGCGCTTGGCGGGCCGCTGAGCTATTATGCCGGCGACCGTCTGGGCGCGCTGACCTTTGTCCCCGCGGCGGGGGTCACGCTGACGGCCCTGGCACTCGTGTGGAGCCTCGTTGTGCCCGGCCTGCTGTGGCTGGCCCACACCATGACGCTCCGTTCGCCGCCGGTCAACCCAGCCGGGCGGTGAGGGCCTCGCGTCGATAATCAAAGTGGTAGACATACTGGCATACTTTCAGTCTATACTGTGACCGCGGTGGCGTATAAGGTTGGGATACCAGGGCTGAGGCCGATTGAAGAAGAGTCGTTGAGATGAACGGTTCCCCCGCTGTACCGCAGCCGATTCCGTATCAGGGAAGCAAACGCCAAATTGCGCCGACTATCCTCCAGTATTTCCCGGTGCCCATATCCCGTCTGGTGGAGCCTTTCGCCGGTTCCGCGGCCTTGTCGATTGCCGCCGCGGCAAGCTGTCGGGCCTCTCAATTCTGGATCAATGACGCCCATGCCCCGCTGATCGAATTATGGGAGCAAATCGTTCACTGTCCGGCTGAATTGGCTGATATGTACACACTTCTTTGGAACGACCAGATTGGGCGTGAACGTGAGTATTTCGATACCGTGCGCAGGCGCTTCAACACGGACCACGCTCCGGGCGACTTCTTGTATCTGCTTGCTCGTTGCGTGAAGGCCGCAGTTCGATATAACGCGAACGGCGCGTTTAACAACACGCCGGATAATCGCCGCAGAGGCGCGCGCCCGACTGAAATGCGCCGGCGGCTCTGCCGCGCTTCGACGCTGTTACGAGAGCGAACACGCCTCACCGCATGGGACTATAAGAAAGTTCTTGACGGCTGTACGGCAGAGGCCCTCGTCTACATGGACCCACCGTATCAGGGTGTGTGTGGAAGTCGGGATCAGCGCTATCTTCCCACGGTCAATCACAACGAATTCTGCGGCGAACTCGCAAAACTCAATGCCCGGCATATTATGTTTGCCGTCTCATATGATGGACGGACTGGCACCAGGACCTACGGGAAGTCCCTTCCTGATTTCTTGCAATTAACCCGTTTGGAAATATGCGCCGGACGATCTACGCAAGCCACGCTCCTGGGCCGGTCAGATATGACCTATGAATCATTATATTTGTCTCCGGCTCTGACCGCCTCGCTCAAACGAGCCGGACGCACCAGTAAACATCAACTCTCCCTCTGGTAGAGGTCCAACGGTGGCAAAGAAAAAACGCAACCAGAGAACCGCGCTGCCGAGGGAATTCCTTGATCTCCTACAGGCCGTTAGCGCAAAGCGTCCCAAGACCGTCATAGATCACATTCTGAAGCACGGCCATATTACGACTGAAGAATTGAGCGACAAATACGGGTACGATCATCCACCACGAGCCGCCCGCGACGTGCGAGAGCAAGGTATACCGTTAGAGACCTTCCGCGTGACAGGCTCGCACGGACGCAAAATCGGAGCCTACAGGTTCGGTGATCCCGCGAACATCAAAAGTGGTAAACTGGGTGGGCGCAAGACCTGGCCAAAAAACTTCAAAGAAACCTTGGTTGAACTTTACGATTCGTGCTGTAGGGCGTGTTTTACTGACTACGCTCCCCGCTATCTTCAAATTGATCATTGTGTTCCCTACGAAGTCGGTGGTGATCCCGCCGGAACATTGGACACAGCCGAATTTATGCTGCTCTGTGGTTCCTGTAACCGTGCAAAGTCGTGGTCATGCGAGCATTGCAAGAACTGGACGACGGACCACTCACTCGAAGTCTGTAAAGCCTGCTATTGGGCAAACCCGGAGAATTATACTCATATTGCCTTACGTCTAATCCGACGTTTGGATGTTACGTGGTCTGACGATGAAGTGCCTCAATACGATCATCTTGTCCGGCTATCCAGACATGCTCGAAAGAACGTCCCCGAATTCGTCAAGGACGTATTACGTCAGACCATCGGCGAGAAATCAGAATAAAAATGATGCAGGGCTTTTCCAGATGCTCAAGAAGTGACTCTCCCACCGAGAGTGAGATGTCAGCGGGCGGACGCTTCCCGCCGGAGGAAGTCACACACTTTGCCGAGGCCTGGCAGAGGAGTGAGACGATTTTGTTGAGCGTATCCTATATGTAATGCCTGAACGGGAGAGGTGGCAGATCGGGAACAGGTGCAGCCGTAAGAATCTCGCCTACCGCATCAGCAAACTTGAGTGTGACAGGCTGTCCGTCTGCAAACTGGCAGGTATTGAAGTTGATCTTGGTTAGGCCCATCACATCCGTCATAACCCTGAGCAGGTCGGCTTCGCCTCTGTGGATTTGGATCAGCAGCGGATTAGGCACCTCCCAACCAGGATAGGTATTGAGCCGAGGAATAAACCCCTTGGTCCAAAGGTATCCTGTCCATTCTGTCGGCAGGTACGCACTGCCCCGCAACACGGGCATCTTACCTGGCCTATAGAGTTTCAGTTCACTGGTCGGACGAATACGCACACCGACTAGGTTGGTCTCGTTTGGGACAACGGATTTGAAGCCTTCCCACTCGTCGTCGTTGAATCGCGTCTTGCCGTGGATGAAAAGCTCGGCGGGTGGCTTTCCGTGGAGATCCCGGTAGGCCTCAACGACTAGATTCATCAATTCAGAGGCTTTTTCTTTGTTAAGGTGGTATTCTTTGAGTTCCTCTGAATACCAGGGACCAACTGCGCCTCGAAAAACAACGCCATCGCCCGAGTCCAAAAACATTTGGGCACCACAACAAGCATTGCCAGCAGCCGGGTCAGTATGGTCCTGCTTGTAAACCAATCCAACATAGCAAACCCCCGGTCGGACCGCCGCTAGTTTCCAGGGTTTACCGCTGGCCTTGAAGAAGGCTGTCGTGCAGAGGTTCCAGGCAACTGTGGCAGGGTCTTGGAGATTACGAATTGGACGATTGTTTTGCACAAATTTATGGGGCGTAAGTGTCGTCTCACGTACAATCTGAAGGACTGCCTTCTGATCCAAGAGACGGGCTTTCATCTGGTGATGAAAATTAAGCTCATAGCGATAAATCTCCGCGGCTTCTCGGTCTTCGGGGAAAAGCGAACCTTCGCGGAGAATCTCCCGCCCACTCTTGGCAGTGAGAAACTGTTTTCCTTTAATGCGCTCTTCCTTGGGGACTGATGACTTGGGACGACCGTAGCGGTGAACCTCTTCTGGTATGACGACAAACCAAACGGCGGGCGGTGCTTCTTCTTGGCGTAAATGTCGGCGTATAGGCTCTACAAAAAGCTCAACCGTTTTATAGACCGCCTCGTACCGGTCGGAGATTCGGAGCGAATCACGAACCTCCTTTTCCTGGACTGGCAGTTCAACAAGAGGCTCCTCTGGCCACCGAGTACCGAAAACGGCCTGGAACCCAGGCCAACTAGCGTGGTGCGGTTTATCCAATTCCCCAGGAGGAATATAACTCTGGATGCTTTTCCCCCATTCGCGAAAGCAATTCAGACCGTCCGGTGTTCCAATGACGCCTATACGCATTTCGGCAGGGTTAGCTCGGTCATCCAAGGGACCGAACAGAAAGAGTCCATCCTTCGGATGCTCTAACTCCTGGCCGTAGCGGAAGCCTAGTCGTGGTTCTTTGATGTGTTGAAGTAGAGAGTTTGTCATACCGCTTCTCTATCTTCATCGTCAAATAGGTCGTCGAACCCTTTTTCATCCAAGTCGTCCCCAAGATCATCCAGAACGTCGGCCTCTGTTTCGTCTTCTGCATGGTCTTCTTCGGCTATGGGCGTTGAGCCATTCTCGATGATAGACAGAGGGGCGTCAAAGCTCATAGAAGAGGTGGCTATTCTCACCACGGCGTCACCGCCAAGCGGTAGAGAAAATTCTTCTTTATCGCTCGCTAGGACAGCAACTAAGGCGCGAAGCAGGTCGCGCCAGCGGTCATTCCACCAACTTTTGCAGAAGCTCCTTCGCAGGCGGGCGGCTCGGAGTTTGCTGTTCAGTGGCGTTTTGCCATCTTCAGTGAAGACAACATGAGGGCGCAAGGTAAGATGCTGAGGGGCAGCGATACTTACCTTGCCTGATACCGCAAAGTGCCAATAGACTTTTCTTTTCTCGCTTCGGCCAACCAGCCGGCGTCGCCGTTTTTTACCGTTTTCATCTTGAAAAGTGGCAATATTTCCTTCGATCAGATTGAGGGGGACGAACCACGCACTCCCGTGCGCAAATTCACAAAGCAACAGCCCCTGACTCAGTGCGAATTGGTCCCACGCCTTGCGAAGAAGGCGGGTCACCATGTTTCGAGCATCCCGCCGTGCGACTTGTGGCCCGTCAGTTGCCTGACCATCGAGAAATTGTGCCAATGGAACACGATAAGCGCGCTCAAGTGGAATATCGGGAGTCTCCATTTGAAGCGTAGCCGCCTCAGCAAAGCTGAGGGCCAAACGTTCATGTTGGGCTACAGGACTTTGAAATTCACTGAACGCAAGCTCTATGGACTCTTGTGACGCCTTGAAACGGGAAAACTTGATATGAGATGGCAAGGAGTTAATTTGAAACCAGTTAGAGAATATCGACTCCTGTGTATCAGAGATAGATGCACTTTGTCGTAGCTTAAACTGCTGCCAAGCGGCCAAGGCTTCTCCGAAATCACCGGTCGATTGTGGAATCTGGGTTTCGTTGAGAGTCTTCAAAAGCGTACTCAATCCGTCCGCCCAGTTGGATGAAAAATCAATCGCGTTTAGGCGGATCAACTGTTCGGGAAAGTCCGAGAAAGGAAGGGCATCGAGACGAACGGGTATGACGAATTGGTCTTTGTTAAGCTTGCCACCTTTGTCTACGGCCAGAGCAATTTCATTAAGGACGCCATCCTTCTGATACGACGCGTAGGATAAGGCAACAATAACGACAGCGGCTTCTTCTTTGATTACATTACCAATCTCTCGCCAGAACGTCTCGCCGCCGAGCAGCTTAAGTACATCTGCCCATACTTCGTAGCCAGCGGCGGTCAATCTAGTACCAAGCCAGGAGGCAAACTCGTTATCTTCGGGATTGGCGTGGCTGATGAAGACAAGGCGGCGTTCTTTCATAATCATTTTCCTCATTGATTCTGCGTCAATGTACTTTATCATGGGCAATCCAATGAGGCATTAGAAAGACCCCTTATGCTCAGCCGCCTCCTGCCCATCCTCGGTCGCTGTCTCCGCCTGCGCTGTCCCCGCTGCGGACAGGGCCGCCTGTTTGCGCGCGTCTTTACGCTCCGTGAGCAGTGTCCCGCGTGCGCTTTGTCTTTTGAACCGGAACAGGGCTATTACGTCGGCGCGATTTATCTCAATTACGCCGCAACGGTGTTGATTGCCACCCCCGGCTTTTTGGTCCTGGATTATTGGACGGATTGGTCGCTGACATACCAAATGCTGGTCTGGAGCGCCTTTGCCATCGGCTTTCCCCTTCTCTGCTTCCGTCACTCAAAAAGCCTGTGGAGGGGTCTGGACTATTTCTTTACCCAGTCTTCCAAAGACAGCGAACGGTCGCGGCCGGGCCCCTAGGGCCGCCCCTCCGAATGTGTCGGCGCGGACGGTTGTCCGCGCAGCGCCCGCAGGGCGTGCGGAAGCCGCTGGAGGTCTTCCAGGATCAAATATGAGGCCGGCAAGAGCACCAGGATAATCACGGTCGCAAACAAGATCCCAAAGCCAAGGGAAATCGCCATAGGCACCAGAAAGCGCGCCTGAAGCGAGGTCTCGAAAATCATTGGCGTCAATCCGAAAAACGTGGTCAGCGAGGTAAGTAAAATCGGTCGAAAACGGCGTACTCCGGCAAGGCTGATGGCTGCGCTCGGTGAGAGCTGCTGTGTTTCACGCATCCTGTTGGCCGTCACAACCAAAACCAGGGAGTCGTTAATGACTACCCCAGACAGAGCAATGATCCCGAACAGGCTGATGATGCTCAAGCCGTAGCCAAGCAATATATGCCCAATGATCGCCCCAATAATCCCAAACGGGATACTCAGCATGACAATCAACGGCTGGACATAGCTGCGGAACGGAACAGCCAAAAGGCCATAGATACCCAGCAGGGCAAACAAAAACCCGATCCCCAGCGCATCAAGGGATTCTTGTTGGGAGGCTTGTTCACCTTCGAGGACATAACTCAATCCGGGATATTTCTGCACCAGCGCCGGCAGTTCCTGGCTCAGCACCTCGGCCATAATGGTATTCGCGTTGGACACTGTTTCATCGACATCCGCGGTCACGGCAAGAATCCGCCGCCCTTCACGCCGCCGAATTTCAGTATAGGCGTGCCCGCGTTCAACGCCCGCAGCCTGAAAGAGTGGAATCTCACCGCCGTGGTCGGTGCGCAGAATCAGCTGCTCTACGGTATGGGCGGTGCGCCGTTCGTTTTCAGGCAGGCGGACCATCACCCGCACTTCGTTGCGCCCGCGCTGCTGCCGGAGGGCTTCCGCCCCATAGAACGAACTCCGAACTTGACGGGCCAAATCCGTGGCATTGATCCCCAGGCTGCGCGCTTCGGGCTTGACCGTCAGACTGAGCTGCGGCTTGCCCCGCGCAAAGCCATCATTAATATCGCGCACCCCAGCGTAGCCCGCCAGGGAGCGAGCCAACTCCGCGGCGGCCGCCTCAAGCGTGGCCCGCGAACGATGCGTGAGCCGAATGTCGAGCGCCGCGCCCTCGCTTACCCCGGTCTCAGCGTTAAAGGTCAGGGTTTCGATTCCCGTGATATGCGCGGTTGCCTCGCGCCAGGCATTCGCAAATTCAAGACTGCCGGTCTCACGCCGGTCCTCGGGAACGAGAGCGACTTGGACACCCACGAGGTGACTCCCGCCCGCCCCCCCACTCCCGGGGATTGGAGGCCCCAACCTCTGCAACAGACTCCCGATCTGGGTGTACATCCCCCGGACAATGTCCGCTCCGCCCTGTTCCTCAACGGTGGCCGAAGCCGCGGCCAGCAATTGGCGCTGCACGCGTCGAGCGGTCTCCATCGGAACCCCAAACGGCAGTGTTGCCTGGGCTGCGACGATATCGGCATCAATACGCGGAATAAAACTGAACTGAATATAGCCCCCGCCTACCCCTCCGACTGCAAGAATAAGCAGCGTTATTCCGGTTGCGAGTGTCACGTAGCGGTTGGCCAGCGCCACCCGCAACAACGGCTGATAGCCCTGCGTAATGCTGCGTTGCAAGAGCGCGGCAAAGAGCTGGCGTGGCTTTCCGAGTATTTTCCACACCCGATTCTCGGGCGTTTGGTGAGACAGGTGGGCCGGCAGAATAAAAAGCGATTCAATCAGCGACACCGTAAACACGGCGACCACAACAGCCGGGATCTGACGAAAGAAGTTTCCCGTGGCGCCGGGCACAAAAAAGAGGGGCAGAAACGCGACGATATTGGTCAACACGGCAAAGAGGACGGGCGCGGCTATCTCCTTTGCCCCTTCAATCGCCGCGGCCAGAAAGGACAGTCCTTGTTCGCGCTTTTCATACACGTTTTCCCCAACCACAACCGCATCATCCACCACAATGCCCAGGGTCACGATAAAGGCGAAGAGCGAGAGCATGTTAATCGAGGCACCAGTAATCGGCAGAAAAAGAAACGAGCCTAAAATGGAGATGGGAATGCCCAAAGTCACCCAAAAGGCCAGCTTGGGGTCGAGAAAGGCTCCCAACAGCAACAAGACCAGAACCAGTCCCAGAGAGGCGTTTTTGACCAGCAGATTAATGCGGTCGCGGTACACCTCGGAGCGGTCATTCCAGACCGTCAGCCCAATGCCGGTCGGGATACTCGGTTCAACCTCAGCCAGATAGGCCCGGACCGTATCGGAGACAGACTGCGGGGTTTCATTGCCAACCCGATAGACCTGGACTTTGACGGCTCGCTGGCCGTTGAAAAAGGCTTCTTCGTCAGTCTCTTCAAAGCCGTCGTATATATTCGCAATATCGCTCACCAGAATCTGAGAGCCGTCCGGGGCGGACGCGACCGGGATATTGGCGTATTCACGCGCAAAGTCCCGGCGTTCCTGGGTACGCAGCAAGACTTCTCCACCCGTGGTTTTGACCCCGCCCGCCGGCAGTTCAATAGCTGCTTCACGGACCTCGCGGGCAATGCCGTCAAGGGTCAGATTATAGGCGCGCAGATTCTGCTGCGGGACCTCAATGCTGATCTCCAGCGGTCGGGTCGCGGCCAATTCAACCAGAGTAATACCTGGCCGTTGTAACAGATCATCTCGGATTCTTTCGGCCAAAGCCCGCAGCGTTTGTTCGTCCTGCTCTCCATGAACCAGAATGGTGAGGACTTGATTGCGCACCTCAACCAGACTCACAATCGGGCGTTCCGCCTCCTCGGGAAAAGATAAAATACTATCAACCGCATTCTTGACATCCTGCAAGGCTTTGCTCGTATCCGTCCCACTCAGCAGTTCAACCGTCACCCTGGCCCGGCTCTCGGTCGCCACCGCGGTCACTTCCTTGACGCCATCCAGCCCCCGCACCTCGTCTTCGATGGACAGAATAATCCCCTGCTCGACTTCCGCGGGGCTGGCCCCGCGATACAGCACAGAGACGCTGATGGTATCAACGGCAAACTCGGGGAAAATTTCCTGTTTGACGCGCGTGCTGAGCATGAGGCCGCCCACCAGAAACAGCAGCATCGCCAGATTGGCGGCCACGTGGTTCCGCGCCATCCAGGCGATTGGACCGCCGGCATGCGGCGCTGTGTCAATTCTGTCGGCCACGGCCGGCTTACTCCTCGTCCGCGCGTGTCAAGGCCGGCTCAGCCTCCACGGCCTGCAAGCGCATGCCCGGCAGCGCAGCCGGCAGTGAGCCGATGACGACCTGGTCGCCGTCCGCCAGGCCGGCTCGAATCAACACCGAGTCCCGCCGGCGCAGCCCTACCTCTACGGGCCGAATTTCCAATTCCTGTTGCGCGTTATACACCCACACCCGCTCGTCCTCGCGCAAGCTGCTGCGCGGCAGGACTATCGCCTGGGGCAGAACTGGACCGAGAATCTCAACCCGGACATACTCTCCGAGCAGGAGCGGCGAACGAAGCTCCTCACCGGGCCTGCCCTGAGCCGAGTCAAAGGGCTCCAGACCGAGCGGGTCCGGGACCAGGACCAGCACCCGGGCCATGCGGCCATTTTCGGTCACGTCGCCGAGCAGACGCTCGACCCAGCCCGTCCACTGGACGGCTTCTCCGCTGCCGAGATCACGCAGAATACGGACAGCAGAGCCTTTTGCCGACGCAGCCAGGTCGGAGGCCTGAGGCGGTGGCGCTTGAACCGCGGTCGGGAATTCCACCCAGCCCAATTGATTGAGCGGCACGCTCACTTCGACCCGAAACACATCGGTACACACCAGGGTCGCCACCGCGCTACGCGCGTTGACCAATTGCCCGGCTTCAACCGTCTCGTTCAGCACCAGGGCATTGCACGGCGCTGAGACCACCGTGCGGGTCAGGTTCAATTCGGCCTGAGCCAGGCGACTCTTTGCCGCGGCCACCGCGGCCCGCTTCTCTTTGAGATGGGGCTGGCGCAGCGCCAGGACCCGACCAAGCTCGCTGGTCTCGATAGACGACTCCAGCAGGTCCCATTCCTGGTGGGCGACGACCTGGTTGCCCTGTTCGACTTGCAGCTCGAATTCCGCCCGAGCCAGGTTGCCCCGCTCAGCCTCGACCGCCAGGCGGTAATCCTGCGGGTCAATTTTAAGCAGGGCCTCACCCGCCCGGACCAGGCCGCCGTCGATCAGCTCGTCATGCTGGGCAATGACATAGCCCTCGACCCGGGGGAAGAGAGTGAGTTCCCGGTGGGCCCGAACGGCACCATACGCCGGCAATACCGCGCGTTCGTCCTGAGCGTGAACCGTGAGCACCACCACCGGCGTGGGCACGGCTTCCCGGTCAACCTTGGGAACCGGCGGCCGGCTGGCGATCAGCGCACGGGCGCCCAGCAGGCCGGCAATAAGAATAAGCAGCGGCAGCCCGAACCGGAACAGATGCGTCGCCCACGCTTTCTTCCCCGCGGCTCGCGTCACAACCGTCCTCCTGAGAGAGCCGCCAGGCGGATGGCGGTCGGAGCTTCCAGGCTCTCCGTCCACCTGCCGCCCAGGGCGCGGTAGAGCTCGGCCCGCCGGCTCAACAGGGTCTTCCGCTCGCTAATCACCCGACGCTGGAGAGCCTGAAGCGATTGCACCGCCACGAGCACATTGAGGTAATCAATAAGACCGTGGGTGTAGCGGGAACGGGAGACATCCAGGGTTGACTGCGCAAGAGTCATTTGCCGCTCAAGATTGCGGATGAGTTCTCGTTGCTGATGTTCCCGGACCAGGGCGTCTTCAATCTCGCGCAGGGCCGTCAGATACGTCTGTCCAAAGCGGTCGAGCAATTCCTGGACGCGCGCCTTTTGCCGGGCCACCTCGTTCCGACGTCGGCCACCATCAACCAGCGGCGTGAGCATATCACCCAGCAGCGAACCGATTTCTTGACGAAAGAAGGTGTCCCAACTCCTGGCGCTGAACTCGTAGGACAACTGCAATGCCAGGCGGGGCAGGCGCTCGGCCACGGCCGCGGCGACCCGATAGTCCGCGGATTGGAGTCGGAGCTGGGCGGCCTGCAAATCCGGCCGGGACACGAGCAGCGCAACAGGGGAAACCAGCTGGGGAAACGACGGCAGCGCCGGCAGCGCGCGACCGGGCAGCAGCTCGTCAAGCGAGCCTGGCGCGCGGCCGAGGAGGACCGCAAGTTGATTCAAGGCCGTCTCCAGAAACGATTGGACGACCGGTATCTGGGCCTGTGTGTCGGCCAGCTGCTGCCGTTGCTGCAACACATTCACGGCTGAGCCCGTCCCAACGCTGAAGCGGAGTTCGGTCAGCTTGAGCAGGGTTTGGCTCACCTGAATCTGTTCCCGCAGCACGTCTAACAGGGCGTACTGCTCCTGACAGCTGAGCCAGACATTCACCACCGTGCCGGTGAGCAGCAGCGCCGTGGCCTCAACGTCCTGACGCGAGGCGACCGATTCAAGCCGGGCCGCAGTCCGCCGGGCCGCAATCCGCTTCCAGATATCAATTTCATACGTCAGGCCCGTTGCCACGAAATAGCGGTCAGGATTCGTCGTCCGCGTCAGGCTGCTCCCTCGCTGGCCGGTCGTTTCCCGGTCAACGCTGTGGAGACGCGAGGCACCCGTGCGGACCTCGACCTGGGGAATCCGCTCAGCCCCCGCAATCCGGGCCAGGGCCTGGGCCTGCGCCAGCCGCGACCAGGTCTGCCTCAACTCGAAATTCTCGGCAAAGACGACCTCCATTGCCGCATTCAGCCGGGGGTCGCCAAACTCCCGCCACCACTGACCCAGAACACGCTCGCCCGTCGCTCCATGATGATACGCCGGCGGGATGGCAACCGTCGGCTGCTCAAGAGAACGCACGGCGTATGGACTACAGCCTGCCACCACGAGCGAGAACGCGACCATCCACCGGAAATACATTCGTTGGAAAACGTGCTGTTGTCGTGCCATGAGCGAGAGGGGCTTTCACCTGTACGTCTGTGTATCGCTTTATTATATCGCGCACGCCAGGGTTTGCATCAGGGGCCGACAAACGGGCCGGCCGCACCCGGCCAGTCCGCGGGCGGCCTTTGCATTGCCTCTTCCTGGCGGACTTGATAGAGGACGGAATTGGGCGGGCGCTCGCCGGTAATACGCAGTCAGCCCTGCACAGACCCACACCAAGGAAGGACACAAGTCCATGCAGTTCGGCGTCTTTTATCAGTTACCCTGCGCCCCTGGGCAGTCTGTTCCGCAACGCTATCGGGAGACGTTCGAGCAGATTGCCCACGCGGACCAGTTGGGCTTTGACTCGGCCTGGCTGGCCGAGGCCCATTTTGACGCCGGCTTTTCCACCATGCCGGCTCCGCTGGTGGTTGCCGCGGCCCTCTCAGGGCGTACCCAGCGTATCCGTTTGGGTATCGGGGTCAGCCAGCTCCCGCTCCATAATCCGGTCAGCGTAGCCGAAGAAGCCGCAACGGTTGATATTGTCACCGGCGGAAGACTGGACTTCGGCATTGGGCGGGGGACCTGGAATCACAATTTCGACGGTTTTGGCATTCCGTGGGAAGAACGCACCACCCGACTGGAAGAAGCGGTTGATATCCTGGAACAGGCGTGGACCGATGCCCCGCTGACCTACCACGGCCGGCACTATCAGTTCGAGTCCGTCACCGTCGTTCCCAAGCCACTTCAGCAGCCTGGCCCACCGCTGCATATTGCGGCCAATAGTCCGAGCACGGCCGAGTTTGCCGGGCGGCGCGGCTTGCGCCTGTTAATGGCCGCCCCCATTCATCCCTGGCCGGATGATTTTCTTACGCATCTCGGGCGGTATCGCGATGCCGCGGCCAAACAGGCCACGGAAAACGCGCAGGTGTCAGCCGTGTTTTTTGTTTTTACCGCTCAGGACCGCGCCGCGGTGCGCCGGCAGATGGCCGACAGCTTTGCCCGTCACCCCATAGGCCAGCGCACCACATATGAGGCTGCGGAAGAGAATATGGCCATATTCGGCAACCCGCAGGAGTGCATAGACCGGATTGCAGCGGTGCAGCAACGGGCCAGATTAGATTCCCTGATCTGTTCCTTCAATCCCGGTGGAACCGTTCTCCACGAACAGGTGAAGGTGGCGATGCAGCGCTTTGCGGAAGAGGTGCTGCCGAGCGTGCGCGGCCTGTAGCGTCCTAGCGGCTGACACGCCGCGCAACCGGCCGGCTCACGAAGATGATCGAAGCCGGCCTGCCTGTTCTCGGATGGAGCGGCTCGCCGCATTCCAGGAGATCGAAACCACTGTCTCGGAGGAGTTGAATCCAGGACTCCACCGTACGGAAATACCAGGGGGCCGGGTCGGTGAACTCCGGCCCGAAGCCGTCCCACGAGCCGGGCCGCCAGCCGTCACAATAGGGCCGGTCGCCGCACGCCAGAACAGGGTGCAGGGTCTGGATGACCACGTGGCCCTGGGGCTGCATATAGCGCGGCAGGGCGTAGAGCAGATGCTCAACCGAGTCTTTTCCCAGCAATGAAAAATTGCAGAGGATCGTGTCGAACCGGTCTGGGCTGAGCTGGCCGGCGGCCATATCCTCGTAGGAGCACACCTGAAACCGTCCGCCCCCAAGTCGCTGCGCCGTGGCTATCAGTTCGGGCACAACATCGATACCGACAACCTCGATGCCACGCTCCGCAAGCGCACGCGCCAGCCAGCCCTCTCCACAGCCGACGTCAAGCACGCGCCGCGGCGTCAGGCTTGTCACGGTCTGGACTATGGTCCGGTTGGTAACCAGGGCGCGACTTTCGATCTCTTCGTTCTGGACAGCTTTCGTCCAGGGGCCGGCGTTCGTATGCCACGAAGTCACAATCTGTTTGTCGCTGAATTCCGGCATCAGGTTACACGTAAACCCAGCTTCGCGGAAATACTCATTCCCAGCCTCCCATAAAGCTGTTTCACATCTCCCGCCCCCGCTGCCGGGTCAGCGCCCCCCCACCCTGACCCTCCCCCTCAGAGGGGGGAGGGAATAGGAGTCGCAGGGCGCGCCGAGGGTGCTTCGACTTCGCCCTTCCAGGGCTACGCTCAGCACGAACGGGCGCGCCGTTTATCCTGAGCGGAACGCCCGCAAATCAGCACGAACGGCCGCTCCGTTCACCCTGAGCGTAGCGCTAGCGAAGTCGAAGGGCCAGACGGGTGGGCTGAGGGCATCAGCGGCATGGGTCGCAGGCCCCCTCACCCGGCCCTTCGACAGGCTCAGGGCCACCCTCTCCCTCCAGGGGAGAGGGAAAGACAAGAGCCCCTCTCCCGCTGGGAGAGGGGTTGGGGTGAGGGTCGAACCGGCTGGGGGTCGCCGAGCCATGTAATCTGCATCACACGTTCAGAGGGGGGAGGGAATAGGAGTCGCAGGGCGTGCAGGGTGCTTCGACTTCGCCCTTCCAGGGCTACGCTCAGCACGAACGGTTTTTCCGCTCACGCTGAGCGGGGTGCCAGCGCAGTTTATGAGGAGCGCGGCCATCTTGGCCGCGATTCTTTGCGGGCTGGAAGCCCGCACTCCTTGTTTGAGGGCGCGTTTACGCCTTTGCCTTTCCGTTCACCCTGAGCGTAGCGCCAGCGAAGTCGAAGGGCCGGGTGAGGGGGCCTTCCCCCCTACTGCCGGTCGGTAATGACAAAGTTCTGAAGGCTCTGTTGCCATTCCACCGTCACCGTCTGGCCCGCAGTCGGGAAATCTTCCAAATCCGCCGCGCCCTCCAACCCCCGCGCAAACTCCTCCCCTAATGTCGTCACCGTGAAGGTGCTGTGGGCAAACTCTTCTCCATCGGCCAGGGCCCGTACCGTATGTTGCCCCGCCCCCAACAGGTTCCAGTTCCACAGCAACCCGAAGCCGTTGTCCGTGTCGCCACACTCGTCCAAGGTGTCCCGCCGACTCGTGCCATAGCCGGTCGGCTCGGTGAAGGTCTCGCCCGTCACCCCGTTCTCAAACCTCAACTCAACGGTCTCCGCATCACACACCCAGCCCGACAGGACGCTGATCCCACTCTGAAAGGAGCCGGGCTGCGGATTGTCCAAGTAGGCGGTGAGGCCGTCGCCGCTATTCCCCCCGCCTCCGCCCTCACCGGACACGATGGCGAAGTTCTGCTGCGCTTCCTGCCACTGGATCATGGTCGTCTCCCCCTCCTCAGGGAAGTCGGGCACTTCGTACTCCCCGCTGAGACCGCGTGGGAATTCGAAGTCTTTGCCTGACCCTAACGTGGTTACGGTAATGGTGTGTTCGGCTAATACGATATCATCCACCACCGCCCGGACGGTCTGCTGTCCCGCCCCCAGCTTGTTCCAGTTCCATAACAATCCGAAGCCGCTGTTCGAGTCCGTACACACGGAGGCGGTGTCGGATCGGCTGGCGCCATAGGCCGCTGGCTCGCGCCACACGCTGCCGTTGGGCCGGTCAAACTCAATGACCACGCGCTCGGCATTACACACCCAGCCGGACAGGACCCCGATGCCGCTCTGGAAGGTGGTATCGGCGGGGTTCTCGAAGAAGCCGGGGCGGTAGTCCACGGTCAGGCGGTAGGGGCCGGTGGCTCCACTCTTGCCGCTGACGGCGAGCGTGTACGTGCCTGTGGTGACAGTCTGGGCGAGGCGGAAGTTGCTCCGCACCCCGCTGTCGTCGTCGGTTGCCAGGGCGGTCGCTTCGTCCGCGTGCCACAGCGTCCCGACGGTGTTGGTGAAGCCGGTCGTCTCGATACGCAGGGTGCCGGGCCGGGGCAGGGTGAAGCGGAAGTAGTCTACGTCGCTGCTGGACACCAGCTCCCCGGCGACCGGCGTGCCGGGCCTCAGCGCGGTGGCCGTTGCCGGCGTGTTGCCGTGGGTGTCGGTGGGAGTGCCGCCACCGCCACCACCGCCACCTCCGCCACCTCCGACATCACCGAGCCGGAGCTCCTTCCCGACGGTGAAATACGAGAACTGGAAGACGTTGACGCAGACTTGGCTGTTGGAGACGGTGCGACCCGCGGTCAGCCGCACCCATCTGGCGGTGGCCGCATCGTAGCGCAAGACATGGGCCTGGCTGGCCGGCACATCCGTGGGGCGGGGTAAACAGACCCGGACGGGCGTGGTCAGCCGGGTGGTGACGGCCGTCCCCATCAGCGACACGGTGATGTCGAAGAAGTGCATGCCGGTGGAGAACTCCGTGTTTAGCGGGGGATCCGCTCTGGGAACCAGACTGGCAGGGACCAGCCTCATGGTGAAGGCATCGACTTCGGGGAGGGCGGGGAGTTCGGGGTCGGGGGGCAGGGTGACGAAGGTGTCGGGGGTGTCGAGCGGACGGCCCATGTTGCGGTCGAACAGGTCCTTCATGTCGGGGTCGGTAATGGTGGGGACGTCGCTGGTAAGCCGATTCTGGTTGGCGAAGATGGTGCCGGTCAGGCGGTCGGTCAGGGTGTTGCCGGTTCGAGTGCCGGCGTTGCCCTGTTGCCGGAAAATGTCGTAGTGGCTGGTGTCCCCGGTGTTGCGCGTGAGGGCGATGAGGTTTCCCTCCCCTGAGACGGTCAGCGTGTTATCGCTGGAGGTGGAACTTGTGGGGTCGGCCGCGGCCGCCTGCAACGCCAGCCCGTGCCCGGCGCTCCCGCTAGAGAGCTCGGCATACCGGGCCACGAAATTGTTGCTCAGGGTGGCCTCCACCTCATTGTTGTCCGCGTTTTTCCTGCCGCCGGTGAGGGCCAGGCCGGCATCGCCGGTTCGGCCGCTGCGCCAGACGGTGTTCCCGGTGAGCGTGGCCGTCACCCGGTTGTAGTTGCCGCCGTCGAACCCGCCGGTCACGGTGATGCCGCTGCCGGTGGGATGGTCATGGATGTGGTTGTCACGGATAGTGAGATTGTTGATGCTATGCACCAGTGCGGTGTTGACCGACTTGGACCAGGCGGAGATGCCGTCGCCGGTGTTCGCGAAGACTTCGTTCTGCTCAATGGTGGTGTTGGTGAGGGTGGACCCGGGCGCAAAGATCTCGACCCCGATCCCCGCCACGCTGGTTTTGGTGATGGTGTTGTCGCGTATCGTGGTGGCTGAGATGGTCCCGGGAAAAATGGTAGCGAAGCCGGCCTGAACCAGAATGCCGTACCTGCTGCCGGTGCCGCCGGTGATCGTGTTGTTGGTAATCTGGGTGCCGGTCACGGGCGGGGTGGCCCCAAAGTCCACGAGGTAGTTGTTTTGGTAGACGTGGATGCCGATATCCATGTTGGTGATCCGGAAGTTGCTGACGGTGATATCGGACGCGGAAATGGCCAGCCCGGTGGTGTTTGAGGTCCCGGTCCCGTCGAGGGTGATATCGGGCTTCCCGTCTCCGTTCATGTCCCCGTCCAGGGTGAGGTTGCCCCCACACAGCCGCGGGAGGGCGTCGGGATCGGTGTAGTCGTCGGTCCCGTCGGCCAGAGTCAGGGTCCGACCGCTCAGATAGGAGGAAAAGGTGATGGTCTCGGCTCCGTCGGTCGAGTTGGCGTAGATCAGGGCTTCGCGCAGGGTGGGATTGGCAGGGAATTCGTCAATGTCCACAATCGTCCCACACTCGTCGCTGGACGGATCATGGGTGGCAAAGTCGGCGTCCAGGGTGTCGGCCAGGGTGGTGACGGTGATGAGGTTGGAGGGGCAGGGGGAATCGAAGCAGGCGGTGTTGCCATCAAGCCGCAGGACCTCTACGGTACGCAGCCCGGACGGCAGGCGGCCGGTGAGTCGGTTGTCGTTCAGGTAGAGTTCCTCCAAGGGAAAACCGCTCAGGTACGAGGGGATGGTGCCGTCCAACTGGTTGCTGCTCAAATCCAGAATCTTCAACAGGGTCAGGCGGCTCAAGTCCGGGAAGACCCCGGTCCGGTTGGTGCTGGCGAGCCGCAGCTCCGTCAACGTGGTCCGGGCGCGCACCCAGTCCGGGACCGCTCCTGCTGGGTCGAAGTTGTTGTTGCTGAGATCAAGAATCTGCAACAGGGTCAGGCGGCTCAAGTCCGGGAAGACCCCATTCCGGTTGGTGCTGTTGAGCCGCAGCTCCGTCAAACTGGTCAGGTTGGTGTTCACCGTGGTCGGGACCGGTCCTGGGGTGAGGTTGTTGTTGCCGAGATCAAGGGTCTGCAAATTGGTCTGGGTGCTGCTCCAGGTCAGGATGGGGCCGTCCAACTGGTTGTTGGACAGCCGAAGGTGCCGCAAGTAGGCCAGGCCGCTCAAAGCTGTCGGGATGCCGGCGGTCAACCGGTTGTTGGACAGATTAAAGGTATGCAAGTAGGTCAGGGGGCTCAGATCTGTCGGGATGGGGCCGTCCAACTGGTTGTTGGACAGATTAAGGCTCCGCAAGTTGACCAGGCCGCTCAAAGGAGTCGGCATGCCGTTGACAAACTGGTTGTTGGACAGATCGACGAGTCTCAGCGCGGTCAGGGCACCAAAAAACGGGATGGTGCCGCTCAACTGGTTGTTGTACAGCCTGAGCTCCCGCAAGTTGGCCAGGCTGCTCAAAGCCGGGACGGTGCCGCTCAACTGATTGTTTTGCAGCCACAGATACTGCAAGTTGGTCAGGGTGCTCAAAGCCGGGATGGTGCCGCTCAACTGGTTGTTGTACAGAAGCAGCTGCCGCAAGTTGCGCAGGCGGCCCGCACCCGTGGGGAAAGCCGGGATTTCGCCGCTCAACTGGTTGTTGTGCAGATACAGCAGCTGCAAGTTGCGCAGGCCGCTCAAAGACGGGATGCGGCCGGTCAACTGGTTGTTTTGCAGCCACAGCCACTGCAAGTTGGTCAGGCCGCTCAAAGACGGGATGGAGCTCAGCTGGTTGTCTTGCAGATACAGGTTCGCCAAGATGGTCAGGTTGCTTAAATTCGGGAAGGCCCCGGTCCGGTTGGTGTTGTTGAGATAAAGAGTATACAACGAGTCCTTGAACGGTGCGGTCGAGCTGCTCAGCCAAGCTGGTACCGGCCCTGGGGTGAAGTTGTTGTTGGACAGACGCAGGTCCGACAAACCGGTCTGGTCGTTCAAATCCGTGATTTCGCCGCTGAACTGGTTGTCGGCCAGACTAAGCCACGTCACCGCCCTGGGCAGGGCGCTCGAAGCCGGGATTGTGCCGGTCAACTGGTTGTTGGACAGATTAATGGTCGCCAAAGCGGTCAGGTCCCTCAAAGACGGGATGGGGCTGACCAACTGGTTGTTGTGCAGTTCGAGGCGCGTCAACGTCGAGGGCAGGGCGCTCGAAGCCGGGATTGTGCCGCTGAACCGGTTGTAGGACAGAATAAGCTCCTTCAACGCGGCCAGGTCGCTCAAATCCGGGATGGGGCTTTCCAACCAGTTGTTGTGCAGCTGCAGCTGCACCAACGCGTCCAGGGCGCTCAAATCCTCCGGGAGGCTGGTCAACCGGTTGCCGTTCAGATCGATGTCCGTCAACGTGGTCAGATCGTTCAGGGAGTCCGGGATTGCGCCGCTCAACTGGTTGCCGGCGAGAACGAGGTCCGTCAACGCGGTGTCGTCCAAGTCCGGGATGGAGCCCGTCCGTTGGGTCTCGGACAGAATCAGTTCCTCCAAATTGGTCAGGCTGTTCACCCAGGTCGGGATCACCCCCTCGTTGAAGTCGTTGTTGCTGAGATTCAGAATCTGCAAGTCGTCCAGGTCGCTCAAATCCGGGATGTCGCCAGTCAACGCGTTGTTGTGCAGTTCGAGGCGCGTCAACGCGGTCAGATTGTTCAGGGCGGCCGGCATGGTGCCCCTCAGGGAGGGAGTGGGAGTGCTTCCGGGGAAGGCGAAGGGTGCGATTTGCAGCTTGGTCACCCGTGGCGGGGTCCCCTCTATGGTGACGCCCGTCCACGAGTTCATATTGAGCGTGTTAACCCAGTTCAGGGGATCGGTCCCGGTAAAGGTTCCGCGCAGCTCCGTCTTGAGATTCAGCAGGGTGTTGCAATCGGTGTGCAGGGCAGTGGTCGAGCTTACGGTTGAGCCGGCTCGGGTACAGGTGTAGGTGGTTTGCGCGCCGCCGGTCCCGGGCCAGCCCAGGACGAGGCCCCCCAGCAGCAGACTGCTCACTACTGAGAGCAGGAACCGTCGGGCTGGCGCGGGGCGCTTCGGGGGCGTCTCTGACTGGCGATTTTTATTGGGGTTTTTCGGGGGGGGTAAAGTGAGGGGGCGTGGGTGTGACATGGCTTTTCTGCTCCGTTGCTTATGTTCTGCATCTGCTCCTGTGGGGAGGCAGAGCACTACAACATACTAAGGCAACTCAGGCAAGGCTTGCGCTTCAGCGGGGGTGGTTCAGCGCCCCCCCACCCTGGCCCTCCCCCTCAGAGGGGGGAGGGAATAGAAGGCGCAGGGCGCGCAGCGGGGGCTTCGACTTCGCCCTTCCAGGGCTACGCTCAGCACGAACGGGCGCGCCGTTTATCCTGAGCGCAGCGCTAGCGCAGTTTATGAGGCGCGCGGCCAGCTTGGCCGCGATTCTTTGCGGGCTGGAAGCCCGCACTCCTCAGTGAGGGGCATCAAGGGGGCTTCGACTTCGCCCTTCCAGGGCTACGCTCAGCACGAACGGTTTTTCCGCTCACGTTGAGCGCAGCGCCTGCGCAGTTTATGAGGCGCGCGGCCAGCTTGGCCGCGATTCTTTGCGGGCTGGAAGCCCGCACTCCTCAGTGAGCACGAACGGTTTTTCCGCTCACGTTGAGCGTAGCGCCAGCGAATCAGCACGAACGGGTGCGCCGTTTATCCTGAGCGTAGCGCCAGCGAATCAGCTCCGTTCGCCCTGAGCGTAGCGGAGCGAAGTCGAAGGGTCTTTCCGTTCACCCTGGTCGCAGGCCCCCTCACCCGGCCCTTCGACAGGCTCAGGGCCACCCTCTCCCTCCAGGGGAGAGGGAAAGATTAGGGGAGAGACAAGCGGCCCTCTCCCGCTGGGAGAGGGTTGGGGTGAGGGGGAATATCCAAACTGAGACACTCTCCACTCTCCACTCTCCTCCACTCTCCACAAAGAAACGGTACGGACCCCATTGGCCTGCGTTAAAACGACGCTGGCATACCGTCCACTTTTGGCACATCTGGATGCATAACGTCCCACGGCTGAGCGCTGGCTACATAAATATCCCGCTGGGGTTGATACCAGCTCGGATCGTCAAGACTGCCCACGTACAGGACCCTGAAGTCCGGCGCTGCCCCGTTGGTCAAGAGGACGGGAGAGCCGCACGCGGGGCAGAACCCACGCCCCATAGTGTGGCCGCGGTCGGCCGGCTTCTCAAACCAGGCCAGCTCGCCCGTGAGAGAAAAGTCGGATTGTTTGACGATGACCGCCGCAAAATAGGCGCTGCCGGTTGCGCGCTGGCAGTCCCGGCAATGACAATTCCCCATATAGAGCGGTTCGGCGGCACAGCTATAGCGGATCGCGCCACACGCGCAGCCACCGGAAAACGGAACCTTCATATTCAACCTCCTTCAGATGAAAAACTCTATTTCTACAGGCGCGGCCAGGGGAGCAGAAACGCCTGAACCCTGTCAAGTCAGACAACACAAACGATCTCAGGCCGCGACCGCAGGGCTCAGCTCTTTCAGACGCGGGTACACCTCTCGGGCAAAGAGATTCATGCCGGTGACCGTCTCTTGATGGTCAAGGAAGCCGGCCTGGCCCATCAGCAGGAGATGACCAAAGCCGCCTACGTGTTCGTAAAACCTGACAATCTGCCGGTACACGGAATCCGGGTTGCCGGCAAAGACCAGTCCATGCTCCATAAAGCTCTCCAGCTTCGGGTTCTGGAACATCTTGAACACACCCGAGGCCGGTCCTTTGAGCGCGTCGGCCATTGCCGCCGGCGGATGATAGCCCGGCGGGCTGGTGAACTGGAACGGCACTTTATTGGCCTCCACATACCACATCAGCTTGCGCGCCCCGGCATAGCCTTCTTCGTCCGTTTCCCCGGTGTAGACCAGGGCGGCATAGGCAAAACGATCCAGGCCGGCAGCCGCCAGGCCGAGTGCGGCCCGGCGTGCCCGATAGGCGTCAAACACCCGCTTTGACCCATCGAAGCCAGTCAAAAAGCAGGCCACGATATCACCCCGCTCACCAACCGCCTGGGCGGAGCCCGGACTGAGCGCCGTGATCCAGACGGGCGGATGCGGCTGCTGATAGGGCCGGGGCCAGATGTTGACCTGACGGTGGTGAAAGTATTTGCCCTCCCAGTTGAACGGCCCGTCGTGACTTGTCCAGGCTTTGAGGATCAAGTCATACGCTTCCCAGAAACGCGCCATCATGCGCGTGGGGCGATGGTTGCCGGCCGACATTTCATACGGCACCCCACGCACAAAACCCACCTCCAAGCGGCCGCGGGAGTAGACATCGACCATGGCCATCTCTTCTGCCACGCGCACAGGCTCACGCCGGTTGGCAATCGGGTTGCCGAGAATCAGCAGGCGGGCCGTTTGGGTTTCGCGGGCGAGGATGCCCATGATGACAGGGCCGGCCGGGTTGAGATTGGTCGCCGTCTGATGGTGCTCGTTCACCATGATGTCAAGCCCCAGTTCCTCGGCAATCAACCATTCGTCGATAAAGCGGTGGTACAGGTCGGCTCCGATTTGCGGATCGTAGTAACGATTCGGGAGAGTGACACGAATTGAGTCGTACTCCTTTGCATCGGGCAGCAGATGGTAGGCGTTTTCGCTGAAATGCCAGGCGCGCATGAACACGGCTCCTTTTTTATGCTGAGGCAAGAAACGCTCCGACCCGCTCGACAAAGACTTCGGGCTGTTCCAGGTGCGGCCAGTGTCCGGCCCGGTCAATGACAATCAGCCGTGCACCGGGAATAGCGTCACAATAGGCCGCGCCATAATAGCCGGGGGTCACAAAACGATCACTCGCCCCCCAGACGAGCAGCGTCGGAATCGCGACCCGGCGCAAGCGCTGGCGCAGCTTGGGATTGTGGAAATACGGCTCCCAGGCATACAGGGCGGTGGCTTCCCGATTGCGGGCAATTACGGTGAGCGCATCATCGGACAGGCTGGCGTAATCAACCCTGCCCTGGGCCGTATCGTGGTATTGCAGCCGGGCGACCTCTTCTTCTGGCAGGGCGAAAATATCCGGGATGTCGCGCGTCTCCCGGTCCCCGACCTTAATACCGAGCGGCGCGGCCAGGACCAGTCGGCTGAGACGAGCGGTAGACTTCACCGCCATTTCCGCGGCGATCCAGCCCCCAAGCGAACAGCCAATGACAACCACGTCCCGGAGGTCATTCTCGTCGAGCAGATCGAGATAGAGATAGGCCAGGTCATCCACTGTATCGATGTCGGTTGCCTCGGGCGCCTGGCCAAAGCCAGGATGGGTCGGCAGGATCACCCGGCCCTGATTGGCTAACAGAGAAAAAAACGGAGCCTGGGGACACGGCCCGTCTTCCCCGTGTAAGACGAGGATCGGGCGGCCCTGGCCGCGCTCATATATGTCAAGCGGTACGCCGTGCAACGTCAACCGGCGCGCCTGAATAGTCCGACTCATGCTTCACCTGTGTTTATGGATGGCAACTCATCACCGAAATTGAGACTTTTACTCATACCGCAAACAAACGTTCGACGTTGCCGTGTAATATTTGCTCGCGCTCGTCGTCGGAGCAGGCCAGCTGCTCCACCAGTTCAATGGGCCGCTGCCAGGAACCGTAGGGATGGTCCGTGCCCAGCACGAACTGCTGGGCTCCCATCAGAGACAGGCACCATTCGAGCGGTTCCGGCTCATAGGCCACTGTATCCATATACAGTTTTTTCAGAAACCGACTCGGCTCCTTCACTATGTCCTCCCCACCAAAAGCGCCCAGCATCCCGTCCAGCCGCCCCATCAGATACGGCACGGTCGCGCCAACGTGGGGAATGATGATCGGCGCGTCCGCATAGTCGGCCAGCACCCCGGACAGGGCCAGACGCATGGCCGCCAGCGTATTATCAACCATAAACGCCAGCACCGGCACCGGCACCAGGTCCATCAGATAGCGCTGATTCAAGGGAACCGTGGGGTGAATGAAAATGGGCCGCCCGAGCTCGGCCATACGCGCGAAAATAGGCCGAAACTCGGGAGAGTCGAGCGGCTTGTCATTGATATTGGAATACAGTTGAAGGCCGCGAAAGTGAAGCTCCGAGATACAGCGGTCAAGCTCCTTCAGCGTAGCGTCGGTATCCCCAAAGCCCAAAGTCGCGTAGCCCCAAAAACGGTCCGGGCGAGCGGCAATGAGTTCGGCCAGGAGATCGTTCGCAGTCCGGGCCAACGCATCCGCCTGAGCGCCCCCGACCCGGTCCGGGCCGGGGACGGCAAGACTCAGGATGGAGATATCGATACCGGCCTCATCCATATGCGCCAGCTTGGTCTGCATGTCGTACAGGGGAGGCAGCATGGGAATGGTTAAGCCCTGACAGCAGTGAAAATGATAGGTGCCGTCCACCAGCCGGGTGTAGGGGAAGTCACTCCGTTTTTCGAGCGTGCGGGCGATATGCTCGGATAAGAAATGGGTGTGAACATCGATTTTCATAGCAAATATCTCCGGTTTTTTCGACTCTATAGCTTCGTCTAGCAGGGACGAAACAGCTTCAATTACAATGCTTTATGCAACAACCTACCGGATGCCTTTCCATCTCCGTCCAAATCTCAAAACCGTAGCGCTTTCAGGACACGGTTCTAGCACGGTTGGCGCAAAATCAACGCTTCTCTGGCTAGAACGGTAGTCACGATTCTCCACAACCTCTACTAATCCTCTACGAATGGAACGCCCGTATCGCTTGGCTCTTGTGGCGCACGAGATTGGTCGGACTCCGACTGCGAGATACCGTCCTTACTACGCTCTTCGCCCGCTTCGACAATATCGGTGTCCTGAATTGGATCACGCTTATCGATCGAGGGTGGTGGTGGAACCCAGGGCCGCAAATTTTGGCCGATGAAGTTATAGAACTCTGGTATCAGCTTTTCCAAGTCTTCTATGAAGGTTCGTCGTCCAGAGAATCGGCCAGCGAGATCTCTGATCATGGCAACCTCGAAGCTTGTCGGGGCCGCATCCGAACGTCCGCTCTCAAGACACTTGGGGTCTGTCTTGATCTGCGCCAATGACGCCTGAGTTGGCCCTCCCCTCCCGGGCCAGAATGCCCGAACGATCACATCGGCGTCCTTAACGCCTCGCAACTGCCGAACGAGCCAGTTTACCCTCGCGCTAGCTCGCTTCTTGTCACTCGGTGCATTGAGTTTCATGGAGCAGGAGATGGTTCTGCGTTGCAAATCAGCTCTTACTTCGAGATCGCTGGCAGCGTTCGGTATACTGAAGGCACAGCGCAATTTCTGGTCAGCAATCAACGAATCGCATGTATCTTGGAGCCGAAATGCGGGGTCTGCCTGGTGCTTACGCGGAAGGCGGATATCGACATGTTCGCCAATACAACGACTCAAAATCAGACATACATCTCGTTCTTCCTGATGCCAGCTCGCAGCGGTATTTTCGATCTCAGGCGAAGATCGTTTGAACTGTTGCTCATTACGAACCCCAAGAACGAGAGAGTGCCATTCAGAGTTCATTTGATCAAAATCCTTAACCCCAGAACTCGGATGTTTGAAATAGCGTACCATCTCTTGAAGAATAAACGCTTGTTCAGGACTTACCCCTTCGTTATCTCTCAAAATCAGTAGTGCTTGCGTGCGTACGCTAACCCAGGAGATATGGAAAAATTCAACACGATTACTGAGCTTCTTCGGGACTGAATACGGAACATGTGATGGTAAAGATGCCAGTTGATTTGACAACGTGATCACGGCATCGACCCCATATTCGTGCGCGCGCTCTGCATATCTTTGCACTTGTTCTTCGTCTATCTCATTATTGCCAATTTTAGCCTCAATAAGCGCTGTCCACCGGGACTTGCGTGTCAATAGGCTCAAGACGCCGTCGGGCCGGTCTTTTCTGCTTCCATCGTCGGCTACAAACTCAACCTCGGTATAACTCTGTAGGCCGGATGTCTTTCCCACCCTCACTCCACAACGCCCCAATAATTGTTCAGCAAGCGGACGCACCACGGACAGTGTTGCAAGTAGAATGGATACTATCCGCTTTTCCTTACTGGATTCGGCAACGGTAGGGATGAGCCGTGCGGGTTCGGCATCTTTCAAAATGTCATCGAGAGCACTCATGATGATTCCTTTCTTTGTCAGAGTTCGGAACAATATCCCACTGCACCAGAGACTTCAGCGACAGTTATGTCTACCAGACTCAAACTACGCTTGACCACTGCGCGCCCGAGCCGCGGGTGAACGATCTTGCGTCCACCCGCCCGCGGCCGCATTCAGAGCCCCGACGCGATGTACCGTCCTATGGCACAGCTTCGCGTCCTGGCGGCGAAGTGAAGGGCGTGCCCGCGCATCGCTGATCCTCATTCTCTGCTTTCCCATGTCGGTCCCTTCCGTCTCGCTTCAGTCGTGGCCGGCATGGCATGGACGCGCCGACATGCGCAATTTGAGACTGAACACATGAGGCGTCTTCATTACAGATCAGCGTCTACTAGGATGCGCTCCGCGCGTCAAAACCGCCCTCTTCAGGGGCATGTCCATACACGTCGCGCACGTAGTATTCGGACTGATGCGTCGCCGGCCGTCCGCCCCAGCCATACTCGATCAGCCAGCCCGAGGGGGTGCGGAAGTAGAAGGAATACATATGGTCGTTCGAGTGTTTGCCGGGGGTAATGGCGACCGGCACCTTATGCTCACGGACGATCTCGTGGGTCAGGCCCACATCGTCCAGATTGTCCACCTCGACCATAATGTGATTCAGGCGCTGCTCGGCTGGGCCTATCCCAAAGGCCACGGAGTGGTCCCGTTCATTGCAGTGCATGAAAACTGGCGCGATGACGGTCTGACCCCGGTGAATTTTGTATTCCACGCTGCCACGCATGCCCAGGGCGCGGTAAAAGCGATAGGCCGCCTCCGTATCCTGCTGGCCGACAATACAGTGCCCCAATCCGCCCGCGCCGGTCTTGAATCGGCCGTGCATGCGGCGTCCGGGATAGAAAGGCTGGCTGAACTGGACCTGCGGGCCGTGGAAAATCTCGACCGGATTGCCGTTGGGGTCGGCGAGTTTCAGCACCTCCAGCACGCGGCGCTCAGCGGCCTCGTCCGGCGCTCCCAGGCGGTAGTCAATGCCGGCTTCGGACAGCTGCCGCTGCATCTGCCCGAACTCTTCAGGCCCGGCAACCCGAAAGCCCAGGTAGCGCAGATCGTCGCTGGGGTCGGCGTGCAGGACAATCCGATGATGCCAGTAGTCCAGGCGCGCGTAGCAACGGTCGTCCTCGCCTTCATCCGCAATTTCCCAGCCAATGATATTGGCCGCAAAATGCTTCCAGGTGTCGAGGTCTTTGACGCCTATCCCCATATAGCCCAGCTCTGTGACGTGAATCATATGCCCCTCCTCTGGTGTTGTTCTCTGACAGCCTGTGCTGTCCGCTCCTGTTCGTGACTAATCATACCCTTGCTGTCAAGGCAGATACAGGGCGGGGATGGTGTCTCAGTTTGCATTGTCCCCCCCCACCCTGACCCTCCCCCTCAGAGGGGGGAGGGAATAGCTGCTCCCTCTCCCCTGTCTGCTCCCTCTCCCCTGGAGGGAGAGGGCTGGGGTGAGGGGGAATAAGCAACCGGAACCACTACCGGACGGCGGTACGCGGCTTCCGTTCCGGGCAGGAGTACGCTACCGTGGCCCTCTCGTCTCATGCCTGTCAGGTGTAAAGCGGGAAGGATATATCGCTGCCGGGAGTTGCCATGATCCGCACAACGGTCGTAGGAAGCTGGCCTCTGCCTGAACAGTACCGGAACCGCTTGTTACAGTATCACCGGGGACAACTGCCGGACATGCTCGTCAAACCGACGCTCAGCGGCGCGGCAGAAGTGGCCATCCGCGAGCAGCGGGCGACCGGCGTGACCCAGTTCATGGGCGGCGAGTTTTTCGCCGAGGTTTTCATTCAACACATTCCCCGCCAACTCACAGGCATCAGCCTGGTGAAACCCCAAGCCGACGCATTACGGACGTATCGGGATGTGGCCCGCTACGAACTGACCGGCGATATCGAGGCCCCCCGCGGCCTGGGCTATGTCGAGGCCTTCCGCCGGGAATCTCATATTGAACCGAGCCTGGACAAAGTTGCCGTCCCCGGCCCTTTGGAAGTGCTGGGACACCTGAAATGGACGGATGCGGTCCGCGCCCAGCTTCCACGGGCCATCGCCATCGTGAATCGAGAGCTGCGTGGGCTGGCCGCGGCCAAGGTCCGGGAGGTCCAACTGGATATTCCCACGATCGCCATTCGCTCCGTCCTGGACCGCCTCGCTCCCGAAGAGGCGGCCGATTTGATAGCCCGCAGTTTTGAAGGGGTGGATACGCTCAAAACCATCCACTGTTGCCTGGGCGACCTGGGCTCGCAGTCCGCCGTCACCATCCATAATCTCCACGCTCTGCTGCCCTATATTGAGCGGCTGGCCGGCGTGATCGATAAGGTCCACCTGGAATGCTCCCACCCCGGCCAATGGGCCGACCGGGCCTGTCTGCGCGATATTCCCACCGGCATGCAGGTTATTGCCGGCATTGTTGATGTCAAAGCGCCGGTCGAAACCAACGCGCAGATTGAGGAGCGCATTCGTGAGGTGCTCAAATATATCGCCGCCGACCGGCTGTGGATTGCGCCGTCCTGCGGCTTGGGCCGTCGCACAACCGATATTGCGATGGGCAAAGTCTCACGCATGGTTGCGGTAGCAAAACGCTGCTGACACAGGCTATAGGTGGGTTCACAGCCGAACGGGCCGACAGCGTCAGGAGGGAGCGGTATGGCGGAGTACACGACCGTGTTTGGTTCCCTGGAACAGTATGAGAAAGGCCGGGTCGAGCGCATTAACGACCAGGCCCGGCATTACGCCTTTTCCAAAATATTAAGGAAGGCTTGGGCCTGACCTATATGCTGTTTGAAGTCAACTTCGGCGGCATGGCGCACGCTAAGGTGCTGCGCTCGCTGGAACGTTTTGGCAAATATGTGCTGCCGTATGTGCGCGCTGTCTAGGCTCCGCGCGCGGTAGGGGAAGCCGGGTGAAAATCGCCATTATCGGTGGGGGTATCGGCGGTATGACGCTGGCCCTGTCGCTCCATGACGCCGGCCTCAGCGAGGTCGATGTTTATGAATCCACTCACACCATCAGTGAGTTGGGCGTCGGCATCAACGTCCTGCCGCATGCGGTCCGCGAGCTGACCGAACTTGGTCTGCTGGATGGCCTCGCCGCGGTCGGCATTCCCACCGGCGAGCTGGTCTTCTACTCCAAACACGGCCAGCGCATCTGGGCCGAGCCCCGCGGCCGCGCCGCGGGCTATCACTGGCCCCAGTTCTCGATTCATCGCGGCGCGCTGCTGCAAGTACTCCACCAGGCCGTATTGGAGCGGCTCGGCCAGACACGGGTCCACACCGGCCACCATTTAGGCCGCTTCGGGCAGGCAGGGGGAAGGGTCTGGGGCGAGTTCGTCGATAGAGCCGGAAAGGCATCCGCACGTCAGGTCGAGGCCGACCTGCTCGTGGCCTGCGACGGTGTCCACTCGGGCGTCCGTCAGCAGCTCTATCCTGGCGAGGGCCCGCCCAAATGGAACGGGATTACCATGTGGCGCGGGGTCAGCGTGGGGAAGCCGTTTCTGTCGGGTCGCACGATGCTGATGGCCGGCTATTTTCAGCGACGGGTGGTGGTCTATCCGATTTCAAAACGCCACGAGGACCGGGGCCAGGCGCGCATCAACTGGGTGGCAGAATTCAAGGTCGCTGACGATCAACCCATGCCCCCGCAAGACTGGGCGCATACGGCTCGTCTTGAAGACGCCTTGGCCCCCTTCGCCTCGTTTACCTTTGATTTTCTCGATGTGCCGGCGCTGATGCGGCAGGCCGAGACCATTTACCAATATCCGATGGTCGATCGCGACCCGCTGCCAACCTGGGACTTCGGGCGGGTGACGCTGCTGGGCGACGCGGCCCATCCCATGTATCCGGTCGGCTCGAACGGAGCGTCCCAGGCCATTATTGACGCGCGCATATTGGCCCGGGAGCTCGCGCTTCAGCCGTCGGTTGAACGCGCCGTGGCCGCCTATGACGCTGAGCGGCGGCCGGCTACAGCAGCAGTTGTGCAGGCCAATCGTACAGTCGGCCCGGAACAGTGCATGGAGCTTGTCGAGCAACGCGCCCCGGACGGTTTTACCAATCTTGACGAGGTAATCAGCCAACGCGAACTGGAAGACATCTCCCGTTCGTATAAACGCACGGCCGGCTTCGACCCGGACATATTGAACAACCGCCCGTCGTTGTCGGTTCGCTAGGAGCGCTTCCGACACCCTGCCACGGCTTCGGCGTCCGAGTGTATCCTATACTGGATTTCGCCTGTTTTCAGACCCACTACCCACTCAGGCTAAATAACCGTTCCAGCTTCCTGGCGACTTGGGACTGCAATTCTGGCGACAACTCACCAAGCTCGCGCTGAATCAGGCCGGTTGTTACCGTCATAAGGCGGTGAAGCCTCAGCGTGGAAGAGACTTGCAACCCGGTTCCGGCAAAATCGGGATGCTCTGAATCGATCACAAGATCACTGTCCAACAACGGGGCGGGAATACGACTGGTAATAAAAGCCAGGACAAGATGGTGGTGTGGACCGACCGCTTCGGTCAGGCAGGCCGCCGGTCGGACCTTTCCTGTGGACAGATCGTCAAAAGGAAAGGGAACAAGAACAATCTTACCCTTGGGCACGAAAAGGCTTCCCGTCACGCAGTGTATATCGGTCTTCCGTAGGGTCTTTCAGAAAATCAAAGGCGGGATTCTGCCCGGCCGCCCGCAGCCACTCCTTCTCATCCATATCGGTAACGTCAGCCTCTTCCGGGAAGACGATAATGACCCTCACCCGACTCGGACCGGAGAGCGGAAGCGGGCTGTCGAGACGCAACTGATGCTGCTCGTCAATGGTTCCCATCACTTCCAGCGCTTTTGAGACGCCTTCCTTCATACGTGCTCCTTGTGGAGAAGAAAAAGTGGAAAAGAAAAAGTGGAGAAGAAAAACACTCCGACCGTACCAGAGATATGACGCAAGGAAAGCGGTCTCCCGTTATCCACACGCGGCAAAGCGTTCCAAATGGTGGTCCGCGTCGCCAAAGGTCTGGGCGATCATGGTCAGCCGGCGAAAGGTATGACTTATTTTCAATTCCTCAGTCATGCCCATCCCCCCGTGCAACTGAACGGCCTCCTGGCTGATGTGACGGCACGCCTCGGCAATATGGATTTTCGCCGCGGATATGATCCGACGGCGTTCGTCGGCATCTGCGCTATCGGCTTTCACACAGGCCAGACAGGTCATGGATTTGGCCTGCTCAAAAATAATCGTCATCTCTACCATGCGATGTTGCAGGGCCTGAAACGAACCGATCGGCACCCCGAACTGCTTGCGGGTCTTGAGATACTCAAGCGTGGTGTCGTTCGCAAACTGCATGGCCCCAACCGCCTCGGCGCAGACCAGGGCAGTTGCATAGTCCACCACGGCTTCGATCAGCGGCAGGGCCTGTCCTTCCTGGCCGATCAGCGCCTCAGCCGGCACAACCGTCCCGGCGAAACGCACATCCGCGGCGCGTAAATTATCAATCGTGCGATAGGGCGTGAGCGTCACACCCGGCGCGTTGCGGTCTACCACGAACAGACTGATGCCGTCCGCGGCGGTAGCAGGCCCTGTAGTGCGCGCCGACACAATGAGTTTATCGGCGCAGGGCGCGTGCAGGACGACACATTTCTCGCCCTCAAGCGTATAGCGGTGAGCGGTCTTCTCCGCCCGGCAGGCGACATGCGCCAGATTATAGCGCGCCTCGCGCTCGGTTTGGGCGAACGCCAGCTTGCACTGGCCGGTGACGAGAGCCGGTAGAATCTCCTGCTTTTGGGCCTGACTGCCGCCCCTGGCAATGAGCTGTCCGCCCAGACCGACGCTGGCCAGGTAGGGCTCGACAATCAGCCCGTCGCCAATCGCCTCCATGACCGGCATCAGGTCTACAGCATTGCCCCCAAAGCCGCCAACATCGCTGGCAAAGGGCAGGCCCAGCAGGCCCATTTCAGCAAACGTGGCCCAGACCTGCTCACTATAACCCTGGTCGGATTCGATGATCGCCTGGCGGGCGGCAAAGGTGTATTCTTTGGTCAGAAATTGCCGGACGCTCTGCGCCAGCAGGTGTTGTTCTTCGCTGTAGTCAAAATTCACGCTGCGCTCTCCTGTTTACAGCCCGAGGGACGCCTTGGAAATGATATTGCGCTGGATTTCATTGGAGCCGGCATAGATCGAAGTCTTACGGTAGTTGCAGTAGCGCGGGGCGATACTGGCCGTGTGTTGGTCAAAGTCCGTGGCGCGCAGCGACCGAAACGGCTGGGCAAGCGGCCCGACCGCCTCCAGCATGAGCTCCGTGAGCGCCTGTTGGATTTCCGTTCCGCGAATCTTGAGCAGGGAGACTTCCGCGCCCGGCGCCCGCCCGCCCCGCATCTGATCCAGAAAGCGCAAATTGGTAATCTCCAGAGCCATCAGCTCGACTTCCACCCGGGACAGCCGGTCGCGGAACCGCGGGTCGTCCATGAGCGGCCGGCCGTTTTTGGACTGCTGGGCCGCCAGCTCTTTCACGCGCAGCACTTCTCGTTTTGACGCGCCCGTGTTGCCCGTGCCGAGTCGCTCATAGCCCAGCAGATATTTGGCAACCGTCCAGCCATCATTTTCTTCGTGAACGAGGTTTTCCGCGGGGACGCGCACATCGTCAAAGAACACCTCGTTCACTTCATGGCCGCCGTCCATGAGCATCAGCGGTCGGACGCTGATGCCCGGCGTGTTCATATCCATCAGCAAAAAGGAAATGCCCTGTTGTCTTTTCGGCACATCGGTATTGGTCCGAACCAGACAGAAAATCCAGTCGGCGTGCTGCGCCCAGGTGGTCCAGATTTTCTGGCCGTTGACGACATAGCTGTCGCCCTCGCGGACCGCGCTGGTCTTGAGTGAAGCCAGGTCCGAACCCGAGCCCGGCTCGGAATAGCCCTGACACCAGAACACGTCGCCGTTATACATGCCGGGCAGAAAGCGCTGTTTCTGCTCCTGCGTGCCAAATTTATGCAGGACGGGCGCGCACATGGCTACGCCAAAGGGAATCCGCGGCGGGCAGCCGGCATAGCCGCATTCTTCTTCAAAAATATGCCGCTGCACGATGGTCCAGTTCGTGCCGCCCCACTCTTCCGGCCAGTCGGGCGCTCCCCAGCCGCGCTCTGCCGTTATTTTTTGCCAACGCAGCAGGTCCTCTTTGGTCAGCTCTTCATAGTTGACGACTTTATAGCGCAGTGCGTCCGGCAGATTGTCTTTGAGCCAGGCGCGCACTTCGTCACGAAAGGCCATTTCTTCGGCAGAATAGTTGAGATCCATAGCCTACTCCTCTTCGTCGGGCGCAGTCTGCTCTATGTATCAGGCTGTTGCGGAAATCCTAGTCCGTACTCCATCCCCCTTGTCGTGCGGCGTCCCTCATACTTCGACTTCGCCCCTCCGGGGCTACGCTCAGTACGAACGGCTCCCAGCGTTCACCCTGAGCGGAGCGAAGTCGAGGAGCCTGGGGGATACAGCCGGCAGACGGTTTGCTATGCTCCTGCCATAAGTCACGACTGGAGGATTCGCGTATGTCTTCCCGCACCGCCCCGCACGCCCACGGCCAGCCGATCTTTGGCCTGCGAAAAACATTTATCTCCGAAGTCGCGCCGCCCCCCAACCTGTCCGGCCCGGCCTGGTGGTTCGGCTTTCACCGCAACCGGCTCCTGCTACAGCAGACTGACGCGACGTTGCAGGTGCCCTGCCTGGAACGCTTTGAAGAGTTGGGGGTGGCCGCGGGGAATCGGCATTATCTTGGACGGTATGACGGGCGGGCGTGTTATGCCGTTGATGTACCGGACGCAGCCGCGCCTGACCACCTGGACTTCCAGGACCTCCGACAGGCACACAGCGGAATTGACGAAGATTTGTTTGTGCTGGGTGGCCGCGCCGTTCAGATTGTGGAGTGGGACCGCACGCATCAATACTGCGGGCGGTGTGGAGCCCGCAATGAAACCAAACAGGATGAGCGGGCCAAGCGCTGTCCCAAGTGTCAGCTCTTGAGCTTCCCCCGCTTGTCACCCGCCATTATTGTCATGGTGGAGCGCGCCGGAAAAATCCTGCTCGCCCGTTCGCCCCATTTTCCAACCAAAATGTACAGCGTGCTGGCCGGCTTTGTGGAACCCGGCGAGACCATAGAGGAATGCGTCGCCAGAGAAATCAAGGAAGAAGTCGGCATCACGGTGGATAATATCCGGTATTTTGCCAGCCAGCCGTGGCCGTTTCCGAATTCGCTCATGCTCGGTTTTACCGCCGAGTATGCGGGCGGCGAGATTGCAGTGGACGGCGTGGAAATCGCCGAAGCGGCCTGGTTCAGCCCGGATGCCATGCCGTCCATTCCGGGCCGCATCAGTATTTCGCGCCGGTTGATCGATTATTTTCTGGATAAGCACGGGTAGGATGTGATGTCGCCGTTTTGCAGTTTGATAATGATGCCCCCGCTTCGGTGAGCGGCTGAGAGAAACCGCAAACATGGAGGGTAGAGTAATGGCGAGTGCCAAGGACACCCAGAATCACATCGAAGTCATTGCGAATGAGAGTTTAGAAGTCTTCTCGAAGGTAGCCGAATCCGCAGAGTCTCATCTTACCAACGCTTTGCGCGCCAGCGGATCTGGAGCGTTCGCTAGCATCAACACATTGAATTCCCCCGAGGCAGCCAAGAACAAGGAACAGATTAGCCAGACCAATATTGAAGACTATAGGAGGCTGAGCCATGAGCCTGCTATCGCCCGTGTGATAGTACTCAAAGAGGACGGAGCCCGGACAGCGTACTACATCTGTCGTGCAGCGCCACCGCCGATGTCTCTCGGCACCACAGGAATGGAGCTGGCGAGTTACCGTTCGCCTGCGGGACGGCTCGCCGCTCTTTCCATTGGGGAAGAGCATAGCTGGTGTATCGGCGGTCAAACGACCACGGTCGAGGTCCTGGAACACGCGGCGTTCCATCCGAGACTGGAGGGCCGGGAATGGGACTCCAAGAAATCGGTTCTCAAAATCGATGCGTATAGGACACTAACCGTTGAGTCGCTGCGCGCTTTGCTCAAGCGAGGCGACGACGAAATAGACGCCACAGTGCTTGAGAGTCTTCTGGAGGAAGAAAAAAAAGCCGACAATGTACGAAAGGGATTACGTCGAAGTGTCATCACGAAAATGGACCTGCGCGACCAACCTATCCTCGACAAATATCAGGACGATATATTCCGCCTACCGTTGAATAGCCGCCTGCTTATTCTCGGCGCTGCCGGTACGGGCAAGACGACGACGCTGATAAGACGGCTCGGCCAGAAGCTTGATCCAGCCTTCCTGGACGAGGACGAACGGCGCGCAATCCAGGCTAACACTTTGGGAGGAGAGGACGGACACACAAAAAGCTGGATCATGTTCACGCCAACGGAGTTGCTGAAATTGTATGTGAAAGAGGCGTTCAACAGGGAAGGTATCCCGGCGTCGGACGAACACATCAGCACATGGACGGACTACCGCGGTGATCTGGCAAGGAACAAGTTCAGCATTTTGCGCTCGGCGGACAACAGCGGCTCCTTTGTGATGAGGGACAGTGCGAAAACTCTTGAGACCGAGACCGTAACCGATCAGATCACTTGGTTTTCCGATTTTGACCAATGGCAGAAGTCGGCCTTTTGGGAAGAAATACAGGCTTCGGCACGGAGTTTGAGCGAGAACGCAGCACAGGAGGTATCGAAACTCGGGAGCAAGCTTCTCGCGATCCTAGATACGACCGGACCAAAGCCGCAGCCTAGCGTCTTTGTCCCCCTCATGTCAGCGGCAAGTGAGATACAAAGTCTTGTCAACAGGATGAAGGAAACCACGGATCAGAAGATCTACAGGGTCCTAAACCTCCAGGTCAACCGGGACAAGCAGTTCTTGGACGACATGGCAAAATTCATCGCAGGGCTGGCAGATCTGAGCGATGAACCAGAAGGTCAGGAATCCGAGGAGGAGGAGCCCACTCCGCCACGAGTTGGGCGAACCGCCGCCGTTGCACAGTATATGCGGGCAGTTCGTTCACACGCCAGAGCACGAGCAAGAGGGCGGAGTGTTGGTAAGGCGAGCCGCACAGGACGACTGCTCGAATGGCTAGGTGACAGGTCGCTCGGCGAACAGGACCTGCTGGCCGTCGGCGGCAGCCTTATAGTTCAGTCGGCGCTCAGATGGTTCGTCAATCCTATCCGCAGATATATCAACAACGTACCGGCGCGGTATCGGAGGTTCCGCCAAGTGCGGCAGGGCGAGAAACGGTGGTACCGCGCTGACGGATTCAACCCTGCGGATATTCATCCTCTGGAGGTGGACATCCTCCTGTTGACGATGATTCGAGGCACCGACGATCTGGTTACGGGTGCGCGAAGTTTGCGTGATACGGATAATCCGTCACGCTCCATTTTAGAGAGGCTACAGCTGCTGTACCGCACTCAGGTGCTCGTAGACGAGGCGACAGATTTCTCGCCGATCCAATTGGCGTGCATGGCGGCGCTGGCACACCCCGGAACGCGTTCGTTCTTCGCCTGCGGTGACTTCAACCAACGCGTTACGAACTGGGGCACCCGTTCGGTCGAGGAAATGAAGTGGGCGGTGGCTGATATGGAGAGCAGAAATATTTCTGTAGCGTACAGGCAGAGCCGTCAGTTGCATGACCTCACCCGGAAGATCGTGGGTTCCAGCGGTGCCGATGTCGAGTTGTCCGACTATGAGGACAATGACGGTGTTGCACCGGTTCTAGCGAAAGACATGACCGAGGTCCCAGCGATTGCGGAGTGGCTCGCTGAGCGCATCGGAGAAATCGAACGTTTCGTCCAGGACTTGCCGTCGATCGCGGTGTTTGTCAACGGAGAAGAAGCCGTGCATCCTATCGCGACCGCCCTTGATGATTCCTTAGCCGATCAGAATATCCGGGTTATTCCCTGTTCGGACGGACAGGTCCGCGGACGTGAGGGCGCGGTTCGGGTGTTCAATGTCCAACATATCAAGGGGCTGGAATTTGAAGCGGTGTTTTTCGTTGGAATCGATCGACTCGCGGAGCTTCGCCCTGATCTTTTTGATAAATATCTCTACGTCGGTGCCACACGGGCGGCTACGTATCTGGGGATAACGTGCGAACAGGACCTGCCAGCTAGTATGATGGGGTTGGAAGAACTGTTCGGCCAGAGTTGGCAGTAGAACGGCAAGGATACAGAATGACGGAGGGGAGTCACCCATGCGTTAGAGATGCCTGTTACTTCTTGCTCTTAACCGCAACAACGATCAACAATTTTTCCTCATCCGTATATTGCGTCACCGTCAATCCAAACGACCCCAGGAACGAATGCGCTTCGTCCGGTGAGGGGAGTGACGTAATCGGAAACGGCTCCGAGCGGACCAGCCCTTCAACAAACGCCCGGCCTTCCGGGTGACTGATCACGACCCGCCCGCCCGGTCGCAGCATACGCAGGATATTGCGCAGCGCCCCAGGTTTGTCCGCGATATTGCCATACATGCCGTTCATGAAGACCACATCGACACAGGCGTCGGGCAGGTCCAGGTCCCGGATGTCAGCCTGGTGGCGTTCGACTTCGGGGTAACGCTGGGCGACCTGTTCCAGCATCTTGCCGGACAGGTCGCAGGCGTAGATATGGCCGGGCCGATACTTGCGAATGTCCGGCATGAGCGCCCCCGTTCCCGTCCCAACGTCGAGCACGTTTTCCCCGGCCTGAATATCCGGCGCCGCAACGATGCGTTCCATGCGGGCGCAGACATCCTGGGGCAAATCGACCAGAAAACGGTCGTACACAGTATCAAACGCCTGGCGTTGTTTTGCGTTGAATTGGGCAATCTGTTCGTCGTTCATGCGTCTCCCTGTCCTTCTTGCTCCAGCCACCAGCGGCCCAGGTCAATCTCAAGGGCCGCAAAGGGCTCGGCCCGTATCATGCCACTCCCGCCGTGGGTACTCATGACGACCCAGCGTTGCGCTTCCAGACGATACACCTCCAGGGTGCGCAGGCCGGGGTCAACCAGCCATAAATGGCGTACCTGCTCGCGGGCATAGATCGGCATTTTGAGCACCCGGTCGCTACGGCCCGTACTGGGCGAAACAACCTCACAGACCCAGTCAGGAGCCAGTTCGCTATACGGCACGTCTTCCAGCACAGGCATACGCTCTCTGCGCCAGCCGGCGATATCAGGCACAAGAATATCCGCTCCAAGGTGCAATTCCGGCTCGAAGAGAATCCACCAGCCCCCAGGACCGTCAGGACCGGCCGGCCTTCGGGAGAAGGGACCAAGGTCTTGTGTGACGGAAGAGGCAGCATGGGCGTGCGGGAACGACGGCCTTGGAGCAGTCGTCAATTCGCCATCAATGATCTCTGCAACAAAACGCTCAGGGACCTGAAGCAGGTCCTCGTATGTCGCTCGCTTCTGCGCCGGATTCATGACGGGAAGCTTACCACGGGCCTGACAGCCGGGGAAGCAGCACCGCGGGCGAACTGTGGTCAGGGGGAGAGAAAAAGCGTATGTTCAGAGGAACATCTGACAGTGAGGAGTATCCTCATGAGTAGCGCAGTATCCACTCCGTTGCCCGATCTCAGCTTGTACGACAAAGATTTCCACGCCTGGCTGTTTCAGACTGCGGACCTCCTTCGACAAGGACGCTTGGCTGAAATTGACGCGGCCCATGTTGCGGAGGAGTTGGAAGACATGGGGAAACGCGAGCGTCGGGCCTTGGAAAGCCACCTCAGAAACGTGACTCTGCATTTGCTCAAGTGGCGCTATCAGTCAGACAAGCGCACCCCCTCCTGGCGCAAGTCTATTCGGAACGGCCGCCTTGAGATTCAGACCCTTCTGAAGGACAGTCCGAGCCTGACGAGCCAACCGGCCCGGATGTTGGCGGACGCCTATCCCGCGGCCCGGGCGGATGCTGTCGATGAGACCGGGCTCAGCGAGGAGGCGTTTCCAGCTCAGTGCCCGTTTACCGTCGAGCAGGTTCTGGATGCGGAGTATTGGGAGGAGTAGACATAAGGTCTGCCCCTCATTCCGACTTTCCTAGGCCGCGGCCCATTTTTCGCGCAGGAACTCCCCGACCCGTCCGATGCCTCTTTTTCCTTCGTCCAGCATGGGGTGAAAGGCGTGCCAGACATGGATCATATTATCCCAGATTTCGAGGGTACACTCGACACCCGCGGCTTTTGCCTTTTTGTCAAAAGCGATAGCGTCATCCAGCAGGATTTCATCCCGACCGACATGGATCAACACCGGCGGCAAGCCACTGAGATCAGCCAGATTGGGTGACGCATAAGGATGCCTGGGGTCGCTGTCGCCAACATAGAAGCCGGCCATGCGTTTAAGACCGTGGACGGTCACCATAGGGTCGGCCGCGGCTCTGGTCCGATACGACTCGTTCGAGCAGGTCATATCCGACCACGGACTGATCGCCACCGCAGCCGCCGGCATGGGAACGCTGTTGTCACGCGCCGCAACCAGGGTCGCCAGGGTCAGCCCGCCCCCGGCCGAGTCCCCGCCAATGGATAGCTTTTCTGGCGAAAATCCTTGCTCAACCAGCCATTTGAGAGACGCCACGCCGTCGTCAACCGCGGCCGGAAAGGGGTCTTCGGGGGCCATACGGTAATCAACCAGCAACACCGCGGCCTGGGCGCAGCGAGAGATTTCTCCCGCCAGCGAGCGGTGCGTATTGATTGAGCCCACCACATAGCCTCCGCCGTGCAGATACAGGATGGCTCGCTCGGCCTGACTGCCGGGCGCTCGGACCCACTCCGCGTCACGATTTGCCACGCTTATCGCTTCCGTTTCAATATCGTCGGCGGCCCTGAAGGCCAGCTTTTCCATGCTTTTCCGCATGGCCTCAATCGGTGGCTCAACATCCGCCGGAAGCTGTTTTTCACGTAAAATCTGTTTCAGTTTGTCAATGCTCATGCCTGCCATTGGCTTCCCCCCTTTGCGTGATAATGTAGACACACTATGCTTCATCGCTATCCTTGTCACTATTGCGCTCCTGGCTCACCGCAGGGAAAGGACGCCAGCGGAGTGTGAGTGCAATGCAGGTGTTGGCGCTCTATCATATGAAGGGCGGGGTGGGAAAAACGGCCGCCGCCGTCAATCTGGCCTATCTGGCGGCACAGTCTGGGGCGCGGACCCTCCTCTGCGACCTCGACCCCCAGGCTTCGGCCACCTATTACTTTCGTGTCCAACCCAAGCTCAAAGCCAAGCAGAAGGTTTTTGCGCGGGGCGGGAAGCATCTTGAAAAGAGCATCAAGGCGACTGATTTTATGCACCTGGACCTGCTGCCGGGCGCCTTGTCTCACCGCCACCTGACGGAGGTGTTTCAGAAAACCAAACGCCCGGCACGCTGCCTGCACCGCAGCCTGACTACGCTTCGGGACGAATATCAGTATGTGATCCTTGACTGTCCGTCCGGGGTGAGCCTGATAGCTCAAAACGTTTTCTATGCCGCAGATTACGTCCTGATTCCCGTTGTTCCCTCACCTCTGTCGGTCCATGCGTATCAGCAGCTCCGCACGTTTTACACCAAACACGGCGATAATCCCGATAAACTCCGCACGTTTTTCTCTATGGTGGAACGGCAAAAAAAGCTGCATCAGTCCGTCATGCGGGAGCTGCTCGCTTCCCACCCCGAGGCCCTGCCGCAGGCCATCCCGTATCTGGTCGATGTCGAAAACATGGGCATCCACCGGGAACCGGTGCTCGTCTCTGTTCCGCATTCCCGGGCCTCCCAGGCGTATGAACAGTTGTGGACAGCAATGGAGGCGCTCTTCAATCAGGCTCACCCTGGCTCTCCGCCTGCTCCTGCCGATCCTGCCGATCTTGCCGACCTTGCGGCCCGGCAATCTCAACCCGGCCAGAACCGTTCAAGGGCGGGAGCATCGGATCAATCACCGCAATCAACGCCCGAAACTCCTCCACAACCTGCTGTTGCCGTTTCTGCCGCTCTGAAATCAGCGAAGTAAGCAGGACTTCCAGGGCGGGGCGCGGCCCATTTTCGTGAAAGGCAAACCCTCCGCTGGTCGTGCTGAACTGCTGGATCAGGACGCTCTGGACGCTGATATCCTGTATTCGGCCTAAGGTCCGCTGGACACGCTTCAGCTGCTTGAGCGCGGCCCGGACAGGGAGTTCCGGCAAGGCGGTAATAAAAAAATCCAGCAGATAGCGGAGTTTTTTGCATTCGATTCTCAGCCGATGAAGCTGCTCGCTGTCGGCGTGTTGCAGGCTGTGCGGCTCTACTGAGACGAGCGCCCGATACTTCTCGACCACACGTTCGAGAACAAAGGCTTCGACGGTCGGGGTCTGCGGAGCATTTTTCTCAGGCTGGCTCGCAAACGCCTCCCACTCTCGGAGCGCGGACCGATACCGCTTGGTCTCAAAGGTCTTCACCAGGGTCTGATAGTGTTCTCGCCGTTCCTGCTGGAGAAAAGCGAAAAGAGGCTGGAGAGCGGACCGACTGTCTGCCGAAAGCCGCTGACGGTAGGTATCCTGCACCAGGAGAAAAGCATCCAAATCCCGCGCGCTCCCAGTTGACCGGCCCAGGTGGGCCAGCTCTTTTCGAAGCCGCTGAGTTGCTTTGGAAGGAAAAACCTCCCGCGTCTGTCCGAGCAGGGAGCGCGCCCGTCTGACGGCAACCCGAAAGTCGTGCAGATAGAGCGGGTCATCCCCCTGACGCAGGCCCCGCTCGTTATAGCGCACCATAGCCAGGAGTAAGCGCAGGAGGCGACGGACCGCCCGCTCAACCGGGGTCTCCGGTTGCAACGGCAAAGGGCGTTTGACCGAATATTTACCCGGCGAGCGCCCTGCTGTCGCTAACACCTCCTGGGTGACGCCCCTGGTCGTCGGGATAAGGTCCTGCTCCCGGCACCACAGCCCTAAGCGTTGCGCCTCTTTCTGATAGCCTCTGAGCGGCTGGACCCAGATACGCGGCTGGAGGGAATGCTGGCGGTTTTTCCTGGCGAGAACATGCTCTTCAATAATCAGGCGGGCCGTTGTCTTCTGGCGCTGGTCGAGTATTCGTATCGGCAGGGTGCGGGTGTGCAGGCTGAAGAGCGGAGTGAGCGGCAGGTCGTCAATCAACGTCACCAGGCGCTCTCGCAAACGGCTGTGCGGCAGCTCCGTTGCCACAGCGGGAAGAGCGGGGCGCCGCAGCTCTTCAAGCGGGGAAACCGCATCATACGACCGGAGCACGAGCGTCTTGGCGCTTATGCAGAGGGCCAGCCGGTACAGGCTGAGTTGCCAGTCAGCCGTGTCGTAGTGGGTCCGCCGTTCGGTCTTGAGCGGCTCTTTGTGGATGGAGAAGGTATCTGCCAGGGCCTCAAGGAATTTTTTTCGGCTCCAGCGTTCTCGGGGCAGGAGTTGCGTATCGGCGATGTGTTGTCTTGGCATGTGCTCCACGAGAGCGCTCCGAGATTTTTGTCCGCCCCCTGCCCTCGCGTCTGTACTTGTAACGCAGCCTGCCTGGCTCCGACAATACCGGTCCCCCGGCTGTCCGCTGCTAAGTATAGTGTCTCAGTTTGAATTTTCCCTCGCCCGTTGCCGGCTCAGCGCCCCCTCCCCCCAACCCCTCTCCCAGCGGGAGAGGGGCTCTGCTTCCCTCCCCCCTTGAGGGGGAGGGCCAGGGTGGGGGGTGTTACGCAGGCAGAAGTGAAGGAAGATGTGAAACTGAGACACGACCTGCCGGGCCGCCCCTGCCCTTGCTCCTCCTGTAGGGCGGCTCCCGCTCTCCTGGCAGGAAAGGCGTAAACGCGCCGCCTTCATGAGGAGCGCGGCCATCCTGGCCGCGATTCGTTGCGGGCTGGAAGCCGGCACTCCTTGTTTGCGGGCTGGGGGCGGGTCTGAGCTTCCGGCAGAAAAGAGGCGGCGGATTTCAAACTGAGACACCACCGCTGCTAATCGCCCAGCGGCGTACCGGCCCAGTTTTTGCCAATCACCGCTTCAACGGCAATCGGGACCTGGTCCGCGACGATCTCCCGCATGGCCTCAACCATATGGCTGGTCAGCCATGCCTGGGCGGCTTGTGCGTCGGCCAGGGGCGCTTCGATAAGAATTTCGTCGTGGACGCAGGCCACGGGCAACGCCCGTGGCGCTTGGTCGCGGTGTTCAAACAAACGCGCCAGAGCCAGCTTGAGACCGTCTCCACCCGTGCCTTGCACGGGGATATTGAGGAGCGCGTTAAAGTGCCGCACCCCCAGAAAACGGCGTCCGGTGAGGGTCCGGGTTTCGAGTCCGCTCGCCTGATGCCGCACCTGCTCGACCTGCTGTTTTGCCTGCTGATGCCAGCCGGCGATGCCCGGATAGGTCAGAAAGAATGCGCGGTGGTATTGGGCCGCCTCCCGGTCGGACATGCGGACGCCATACTTTGCTTCCGCATCCTGTTGCAGGCCGTTCACCCCCATGCCGTACAGCAGGCCGAAATTGACGCTCTTGGCGAGCTGGCGGTGGCGCGGTTCGACCTGGTTCAGCGGGAGGTGCAGGAGGCGCGAGGCAGTCAGGGCGTGCAGGTCGGTTTCCTCTCGAAACGCTTTCAGCATGGTCGGGTCGTTGGCCAGGGCCGCGGCAATCCGCAGCTCGACCTGTGAATAGTCGGCCTTAATCAGGGCCTTTTCCGGCGCGGCGCAAAAGCAGGCGCGAAAGGCGCGCGCCTTTGGGATCTGTTGGATGTTCGGGCCACCGCAACTCATGCGACCGGTGGCCGTCCCGTTCTGAAAATACACTGGATACACCCGGCCGGAGTCCGTATCGAAAAACGAGTCGATCACACTCCGGCCATAGGTACTGACCCGTTTGGCGACTTCTTTATGGTTGACCAGCAGCTTGGCAATGGGATGGTCGATTTTCTTCAACGTGGCAGAGCGGGCATTGGGCAGCTCGATGCCGAGGGTCTGGAACAATGTCTTGATTTGCGGCGATGACGCCCAGTTGACGCTCATGCCGACCTCCCGGGCGTGGGTATGCAGCTGGTGGCTGAGCGATTCGAGTTGGGCTTCATCTTCCAGCGTCCGCGCCAGCCAGCCTTGCGCGTCAAAGGCGATACCGGCAATTTCCATCCAGGCCAGCGCCTTGACGCAGCGAAACTCAATCTCCGCCGCCCGTTCCAGGCCAGCCTCGGCCAGGGCCGGTCGCAACCGGTCGTACAGCGGCCACAACACCCCCACATCCCGGGCCGCATACTCACACTGGGCGGGGCTGAGTTCTCCCGACCAGTCGGCAGTTTGCAGGTGTTTCGGCAGGGCCCGACCCAATTCCCGCTCGACCACCTCTTCGAGACTATGGCGGACGCGCAGCCCGGCTTTGAGTATCTGGCTGGCTAACATGGTGTCAAAGACACTATCGGGCCAGGGGCAGCCCGCGGACACAAGAAATTTCAGATCAAACTTGGCATTGTGGAACAGCCAGCAGCGCGATGCGCTGAACAGGGGGAAGAGCGCTGCGATGGGGATACGGCGCACATCAAACAGATAGGCGTGGTCCGGTGTCGCGAGCTGAATGAGCCGCAGCGCGTCTTTCCGAAAGTCGAGCCCGGTTGTTTCGGTATCGCAGGATAAGACCGGCGCGGCATACAGGACGGGAAGCGCGTACTCAAGCTGAGCCGGTTCCGCCACCACGGTATAGTCAGGCGTTTCACACCTGGGCAGAGCCGCAGACAGAGTTGCCGGCTCTGCCTGAGAGCCCATCTCTTCCGGGAAGAGAACGCCTTGTTCGTATGGCTGCATCATGTTTCGTCCTGCCAAAAGAGCGCTGGGCTCTCGCCCTGGATTATTACAAAATTCAGCGGCAGACAGAATACGGATACCGTCGTCAGTCAGACGGCTCTTGGGCTCCGGGCAAACGGCGCTAGTGGCTCAGTTTGGATTTTCCCCCTCACCCCAGCCCTCTCCGCAGCTATTCCCTCCCCCCTCTGAGGGGGAGGGTCAGGGTGGGGGGGCTGAGCCGGCAGCAGGGGCGGGAGATGTGAAACTGAGATACTACCCAAACGACGGTCCGCTCTCCAACCTGAGAGCACGGGTCCTGTACCGGGCGCTGGAAGATTCAGCGCTCGTGTGAACATACGCTTCATTTTAACACCCCGGAATCATTTCATCAGAAACTATGTTAGGGTAGAGCGTCGGGGTAAGACCGAATAAAGGAGAACAGAAGCATATCCGCATGAGTGATTCCAATTTTATTACCCCTGAGCGCTTTGACGCCGTGCTGTTTGATCTGGACGGCGTGCTGACGGCCACGGCAAAAATGCATGCCGCCTGCTGGAAACAAATGTTTGACCGCTTTCTGCGCCAGTATGCAGAAATTCACAATCTGTCCTTCCAGCCTTTTGATATTCAGACCGATTACAATTTGTATGTGGACGGGAAAGCCCTGGACGACGGCGTGCGAAGCTTTCTCGAATCCCGCCATATCGCGCTGCCGGACGGAAGCCCGGCTGCGCCTCCCGATTGGGAGACTGTTCACGGCTTAGGCGTCCAAAAAGACAGCCTGGTCAATCAGGTTATTGCCTCGGACGGCGTGGAGGCCTTCCCTGGCAGCACAGCCTTTGCCACCCATGTCCGGCAGCTGGGGCTGAAAACCGCGGTTGTCACCCCCAGCGCGAATTGTCAACTCGTGCTCAGCTCAGCCGGCATTACCCACCTCTTTGATCTCCGGGTTGATAGAGAGGTGGCCGCCCAGGAACAGTTGGCCGGCAAACCCGCCCCGGATATGTTTCTGGCCGCGGCAGAGAAACTGGATGTTTTGCCGGCCCGGGCCGTGGTGATTGAGGACGCCATCTCAGGCGTACAGTCGGGCCGCGCCGGGAATTTTGGGCTGGTGATTGGCGTTGATCGCCGCGGACATGGTGACTTGCTCAAAGAAAATGGGGCCGACATCGTGGTGAAAGACGTAGGCGACCTGCTCAGTCCTGCGCCGCACAATTCATCTCGGCACTCCTGAAGTGGCACGGTTGGGGCTGCCCTGCTACGTCGCGCGGAGTGACCGTCCAGCCGGCCTTTCCCCGCTCCAGGGTTACATAGCCAAAGCCGATCAGCGTTTCTGCGTGTGAGACCGTTCGCTCGGCTATGTCGAGGCCGACCAGCTCGGAGGCAAGTGGAGGGTCGAGCAGCGCCCCGCCATTCCCAACCACGAACTGATGCGGCTTGCCCTGCGCAAAGGCCAGGAACGCGGTCGTGTGGAGATGACCCGACAGAACCAATTCAATGCCGTCGGGCCAGTGCTGCCGGACCGCGGCCTGGAGGGTCGGGTTTGTTCGGAAGAGCGCGTCTCTGCCCTGCGCCTGTCCCCGCGCGCCAAAGGCCCAGAACGGCTTGTGAGACAGCAGCCAGGCCGGGCGCTGCGCTGCCAGGGTCGCTAACTGAGCGGCGAAGTGAGTAACCGTCTCAGGCGCGGCCCGCAGGTCATGCGCGCTTGTGGTATCCAGCACAAACAGTGTGCGCTCTCCGATGGGCACCCTATAGGGCTCAGTCTCGTCGCTGCATTCCTGGGGGAAGGGTCGGGGGTCAAGCAGCCGAAACCAGGCATTTCCCGTCCGCTGACACGCCTCATGATTGCCCCGGACAAATATCCACGGCGCCGCTCTGAGTAAGGGTTCAGCCGGCGCAAAAAAATCGGCCTGGGCAGCCGCCCAGGTGTCTCCCCACGGATTGCCGGCGCAAGCGGCGTTACCCGCCGGACAGGGCGAGTCGCGGTAAAAATAATCCCCCACGTGGAGCACTAGGTCAGGCCGCCAGGCCGCGGCACTCCGGGCGATACGGGCAAAGGGCCAGGCATTCGGATCGTGACACGCCTGGACCAGGGAGTTTTTCATCCGACAGCCGGTGTCGCCCAAGATGACGATTTTTTCCGGGGAGCGCGATAAAAGCGGCAGTTGTCGTCCAGCTAGGGTGACGCTGGTAGCGTCGGGCGGCAACGCAGCCTCGCAAACCAAAATGGGAAAGTCCGGTCGGGAAGGCTGCGCGCGTACGCGCAGTGGGAAGCGCTCGGCATTCACCTGTACCACCGGACAGGCCGGCGCGTTTGACACCACGCGCACGATCACCTGACCGTCAGGCCCAAGGGCGGTCCACGCCAGGGGAAGCGCCGCTATCGCGGAGACACCCGAGAGATGCAGCGCCCAGACGACCAGCAGCATACACCGTAAGCAAGACATAGCGCAGGAAGTTTTCCGTCCGGCCTCATTCCCGTGACGCGGGTGTAATTGTCAATTCAAGCCGCTGCCCGTTGCGCAGGACCGTCATACCGACCGGCGCGTCAACCTTGAGACTCCCCAGGACATAGGTATAGTCATAGATATTCTCAACCGCCTTACCGGCCAGCTCACGGACCACATCCCCGGCCCGCGCCCCAGCCCGGTCGGCCGGGCCGCCAGTCACCACCCCCGAGAGCTTGACCCCGGTGAGATTGCCCTGGGCATAGTCTGGAATGGTGCCCAAATAGGCGCGCAGGCGGACACGCCCGACAGGGCTCCGAGGCTTGTCGATGGCGATATAATCCGGTGCCCGCGCAGTGCTGGCCAACGAGCGCGTCAAGCTGGTCATCAGCCGGGTAATGCGGGTGAGGCCGGCAAAGTTGAGCTTCTCTACGGTATCGCGTGGCGAGTGGTATTCCGCGTGCCCGCCAGTAAAAGCGTTCAGAACGGGAACGCCCTTGAGATAGAATGAGGTCGCGTCGGTGGGCAGATAGCTGTCGTTTTGGAGTGTGATGGGTAAACCGACTGGCGCGTTGTGCTGTTCAATTTCCTTGGGCCAGACCGAGCTTGAGCCAACGCCTTGCAGCACCAGGGCGGTATCGAGACGGCCCACCATGTCTAAATTGAGATAGGCGATAATGGCCGGGGAGAGCGTCTGCTGCTCTGTCTGGCCGAATGTTTTGGCAAAGTGGTTGGACCCCAGAAGACCCAACTCTTCGCCAGACCACAAGGCAAAGACAATATCGCGTTTCAGCGCCACCTCGCCGGTGGCTTGTTGCGCGGCAAGCGTCTGGGCAATACCCAGGACGGCCGCCACGCCGGAGGCATTGTCATCGGCTCCAAAATGGATATGACCCTTTTCACCCTCGCCGGCCAGCGAGCCATTCCCCAGGCCCGTGCCCAGATGATCGATATGCGCTCCAACCACGACGATGCCAGCATCCGCCGTCCTCTCGGCGGCGCGTAGCCGCGCCAGGACATTCCGGCCCTGGCGTTTCTCCTGCTGAATGTCGATCGTCGCTCCGAGCGTCAGGCCGTCGAGGCTGAAGCCGGGTATGAGCTGTCCGGTATCTAAGGTCTCCTGGAGTTCTTTCAGCGACCTGCCGGCCTGCCGCAGCCATGCCTCGGCCAGCGCGTCGGTCACGGACACCGCCCCGATGCTGCTGCCGGCCAGTGAGGCGTCAAAGACGAGGGGGACCAATTGCGCCTTGACGGTGGTCGTCGGCCCGCTCGCAACAATCAGCCCGCGCGCGCCCCGGTCTCGGGCAACCATAGCCTTATAGCGCAGGCTGGCGTAGCGGTTGAGATGCTGGCGATAGGAGGCGTCTATGTCTTCGGGCAGATAGCGCAACACCAAAACCCATTTGTCTTGCACCTCCAGATGGGCATAGGAGTCATATTCCGGGTGCTCATCAACAGCCGGGGCCACAATGCCATAGCCGGCGAAGACCACGCCGGCCGGCGCATAATTGCCCACCTGCGAGAAGGTCAACGGACGCCAGTCTGTATCAACGGCATACGTCCGTCCCTGCTCCAGCGTTGACTCGGGCTGTTGTTTCAACACATTCTTCGGACCAAGGGAGACGCCGGCGGTAAACTCAAAAGACTGAAAAAACGTCCCATTGTCGCCCGCGGGTTCGAGCCGGCTGTCTTTCAGCACCGCGGCGACATACTCCGTTGCCAGCCTTTCGCCGTCCGTTCCCGTGAGCCGCCCGGCCATACGTTCGGAGGCCAGGTCGGCCACGACCTGGCGCAATTCACACGTTCGCGCCTCATGCGTTCGGAGGGCTGCCGCGTCAGTCGAGTCGAGCCCCAACAGACAGCGGGCCGCGGCATCGTCCCAGTCGGCAAAAAAGAGCTGCGCTTTTTTATCCGCGGTCCGACTGCTGGTCCACGACAGGCGCTTTCCGTCTGGAGTGAACACCGGCAGGCCGTCAAAGCCCTTGGTATAGGTGACCCGCACCGGCTCGGAGCGCCCGGCCGTGTCCACAAGATACAGCTCGAAATTCCCAAAACCGTGGCGGTTGGTGGTAAAGATCAGATAGTCGCCGGATGGATGAAAATACGGCGCCCAGGACAGGGCCTCCAGCTTCGTCACCTGCTTTTGATCTGTCCCATCGATACGCATGGTCCAGACTTCGGCTTGTGCGCCATCCGGGGAAAACCGACGCCAGACCAGACGTTTGCCGTCCGGACTGAAAAACGGCCCGCCATCATAGCCCAGCGAGGTCGTCAGCCGACGCACGTCTGACCCATCCGCCCGCATGATGTAGATGTCCAGCTGCGCTGACGGGTCGCGCTGAAAGCGCGCCTGCTCCTCGGCTGACAGGGGTGTCACATAGGCGTGGCGATTCGAGGCAAAGGCGATGAACTCGCCGTTCGGAGACCAGGAAGCCTCGGCGTCGTATCCCCTGGCCGCAGTCAGCTTTCGCCGCGCGCCCCCGTCGAGCCTGACTTCAAAAAGATCGTACTGCTCATCAAAATCCCATTCGTAACGCCGCTGAGCGCCCGCCCGCCGTTCTGCCAGCTCTGCCCGTTGCTTCTTTTCAGCGTCCGGGTCTTCATGCGTTGAGGCAAACAGGACTTTGTCTTGTGAGGGATGGAACCAGGCACACGTCGTTTTGCCGATTCCGGGCGAGACCCGGTGGGTCTGCCCGGTAAGGCGATTCATCACATAAATCTGGAAAAAAGGATTGTCGGGCTCACGTTCACTCTGAAAGACGAGTTGCGAGCCATTGGGGCTGAAATAGCCCTCGCCGGCGCGCCGGCCGGCAAAGGTCAACTGGCGGATATTGCGCACGAGCTGGGCTTCGCGCCAGGTCTGCGGAGCGGTCGATTGCGCGACGGTCACACCGGAAGTCGCCTGGGGGTTTCGGGAATGGTCGTCTTGCCGGGTCAGGGCGGCGGGTAGCGGGTCGGCGAAAAAGGCAACCTCCATAACAAAGAGGGCGCACATAATGACATGACGCTTCATGGGTTGGCATGATACGTGAGGAAGGAGCAGCCGGCCACGGGTATGGCGTCTTCCTTCCCGGAGCGGTTCACAAGCGTTCCGGGAACGCATTACACGCTCGGAGGATTATACAGTGCTGAACGCGGTATGGTATTTTACCACGCTGCGCTGGCCACTATGGATGCACCGCTCAAAGGCTCCAGGTTCCAGTTCCATTGCCATAAACACCCCGTCAGGAACGTTATATTCGCAGCGGAGCCCGAACCGGGAGGCCGGTAAAAAACCAAAGCGGGGATAATACTCCGGGTGACCGAGAACGACGACTGCGCAGAATGCCAGCGCTTTGCAGCGCGCAAGGCCGGCCCGCACAAGAGCCGAACCTATGCCCTGGCGTTGATATGCCGGCGCCACTGCCATCGGGGCCAACCCCATCATTCTGAGCCTCGGGTCTGCCGACACCGAGACCGGCGAGAACATGATGTGACCGACAACTGCTGCGTCCACCTCGGCAACGAACGAAATAAGCGGTTGTACGCATTCCCGCAGCGTTTCAACAAGCGCGGCCTCAGCCGGCGTTGCAAAGGCTGCTGTATTGATGCGACAGACTGCCGTCCGATCGCTCTCTTTTTCGGCTCGAATAAGCATAGATCACTCCCCGTCAGCGCGCGTGCCAGGCTCCAGCAGTGAAACATTGACCGGACACAGGCCAAAGCGATACAAACGCAGTATGAAGAAACAGGTTGCCGTCTATTCCACCCCCACCTGAGGCCCATGCACAATGGCGAAGGAGTTTCTTTCGCAGGCAGGCATAGCATTCACCGCCTATGATGTCAGTACTGACACCGCGGCCCAGGAGCGGCTCCGGCAACTTCCGGGTCGGGTCTCTTTACCGGTGATTACTGTTGATGACGCGGTCATTATTGGTTTTCAGAAGGCCAGGCTCCAGGAGCTATTGGGAATTGCCTGAAGGCGGGGCAGGAGAAGGAGGTCACAATATGCCGGATACCGAAGAATATGAGGGTTTTTACATTGAGCCGCGCTCGAAACAACTCGATAGTGGCGCGTGGAAACCGGTGGCCCGGGTCTTTCGGTTAATCGATGGGGTGGTCGATGAATTTTATCCGCTCCGGGGAACCGAGCAAACTTTTGCCAACGAAGAAGAAGCCAACGGATATGCCCTTCAGACCGGCAAAGACTGGGTGGACCGCAATTAGCGCTCGCATTTCCATTTCACACCGTGCTAAGAGCACCATATGAGCGCTGAATTGATAGGCACTACTACAGGTATTATTAATCCCAACCAATTAACCCCTAACCAATTAATCCCTAACCAATTAACCTCTAACCAAAGGAGGCAGTATGGCGTACGTATTTGCACACATCAAACTTCGGGCGGGCAAGGTCCAGAAATTCACCGAAATGCTTGGCTCGCTGGCACCGCTTTTGGAGCAACACGGCGGCTGGAAGCTCCACGGGAGTTATTTCAACGTCATCGGTCGTTTGAACACCGTGGTTGACGTGTGGGAAGTCCCGGATGCCAACTCGGTCCAGACCACCCTGGAAATCGCCTCCCAGGACCCCGCGTTCCAGAAATGGGTGCCGGCGATTGAAGAATGTGTCGAAGACGAAACCTTGCAGGTAATGACCAAGTTGCCCGTATAAGGGCTTGACCCGAGCCCTCTCCCTCAAGGGAGAGGGTGTTTCTCGATTGCCCACCTTTACTTGCCCGTCAGCTTGTTCATCAGCCACACGACCGGATCGTAGTAGGCATCAACGACCCGCTCTTTCAGCGGAATGATCGCGTTGTCGGTGATGTGAATGCCCTCGGGACAGACTTCGGTGCAGCACTTAGTGATATTGCAATATCCCAGACCGGCATCACCCTTCAGGAATTCCCGGCGGTCCTCCTCGTCAAGCGGATGCATTTCCAGGGAGGCCAGGCGCACGAACGAACGCGGCCCGGCAAACTCGGGCTTATTGTCTTCGTGATCGCGGATGACGTGACACACGTCCTGGCATAAGAAGCATTCGATACATTTGTGGAATTCCTGCACCCGGTCCACATCGTCCTGATACATCCGCCGCGTGCCGTCCGCCTCTTTGGCTTTCAGCTTGAGAGCCGGGATCTTTTTGGCCTTCTCATAATTGAAAGACACGTCGGTCACCAGGTCACGCAGTAACGGAAAGGTCTTGATCGGCGAGATCGTAATGGTTTCGCCCGGTTCAAAGAGATTCATCCGTGTCATGCACAGCAGTCGGGGCTTGCCGTTGATCTCGGCGCTGCACGAGCCGCACTTGCCGGCTTTGCAGTTCCAGCGGACCGCCAGGTCGGGCGCTTGCGTGGCCTGGATGGTATGGATCACATCCAGAACAACCATCCCTTCCTGCGCCTCGACCCGATAGTCCTTGAACTCACCCCCTGAGAGGTCGCCGCGCCAGACGCGCATGGTAAATTCACTGGCCATTATCTACCCTCCTCAAATAATTCCTTGAGATCGTCGGGCATCTCAGGCAAGGGCTCTGCGGACAGGCTGAACTCTCCGTCTTTGCGACGCAGCACGAGATTGATCTTGCCGTATTTGTCCGGGTCGGGTCCGGGATGATCTTCTCGGGTATGACCGCCCCGGCTCTCTTTGCGCTCCAGCGCTCCCATGGTGGTAGCTTCGGCGACCGTCAGCAGCGACTGCAAGTCGAGCGCCAGATTCCAGCCCGGATTATACTGGCGGTGGCCCTCGACCGTGACCCTGGCCAGCCGCTCTTTCAAACTGGCAATCTCGGTTTGCGCCTTTTTGAGCTCGCTCTCGGCGCGGATGATCCCAACCAGATTCTGCATGCAGTCTTGCAGGGCCATGTGGACGCTATACGGGTTCTCGCCACCGTCGTTGTTGAACGGGGCGAGCAGCTCTTGGGCGCACTGCTCAATCTGGTCGGTAGCCGGGCTGGGATGGCCTTCGAGATCTTGCGCATATTGGGCCGCATACAGGCCAGCGCGCCGGCCAAAGACGAGCAGGTCGGACAGCGAATTCCCGCCTAAGCGGTTGGCTCCGTGCAGGCCGGCCGCCACTTCGCCCGCGGCGTACAGCCCCGGCACGGTCGTGGCGGCGGTATCGGCTTCAACCCGAACGCCCCCCATGATGTAGTGACAGGTCGGACCGACCTCCATCGGCTCTTTTGTAATATCAACGTCGGCCAGCTCCTTGAACTGGTGGTGCATGGAGGGCAGACGCCGCGCAATATACTCGGCGCTCCGGCGCGAGGCGATATCCAGCAAGACCCCGCCGTGCGGGCTGCCCCGACCGGCCTTGACCTCGGCGTTAATCGCCCGCGCCACCTCGTCGCGGGGCAGCAGGTCGGGCGTGCGGCGGTTATTTGTTTTGTCCTCATACCAGGCGTCAGCCTCTTCCTCGGTCTCGGCCGTTTCCGCCCTGAAGTAGTCGGTAATATAGTTGAACATGAAGCGCTCGCCCTCGGAATTCCGAAGGGTCCCGCCGTCGCCCCGCACCCCTTCAGTGACCAGGATACCGCGCACACTGTTGGGCCAGACCATGCCGGTGGGATGAAACTGGATCATTTCCATATCGATCAGGTCGGCGCCGGCATCGGCCGCCAGGGTCGTCCCATCGCCAGTGTATTCCCACGAGTTTGAGGTAAACTTCCAGGCCTTGCCCACCCCGCCGGTGGCCAGCACAGTGGCTTTGGATTTGAAGGTGACAAACTTGCCGCTTTCACGCCAGTAGCCAAACGCTCCGCACACGCGGTCTCCGTCCTTGAGCAGGCGCTGGATGTTGCACTCCATGTAGACATCGATGCCCTTATGAACGGCGTGCTGCTGCAGGGTGCGTATCATCTCCAGGCCGGTCCGGTCGCCCACATGGGCGAGACGCGCGTAGCGATGCCCGCCAAAATCGCGCTGAAGAATACGCCCGTCCTTGGTCCGATCAAAAAGCGCCCCCCACTCTTCGAGTTCCAAAACCCGGTCCGGCGCCTCCTGGGCGTGGAGCTGGGCCATGCGCCAGTTGTTGAGCATTTTGCCGCCGCGCATGGTGTCCCGGAAGTGGACCTTCCAGTTGTCTTCCTGGTAGACGTTGCGCAGGGCCGCGGCGATCCCGCCCTCGGCCATGACCGTATGCGCCTTCCCGAGCAGGGATTTACAGATAAGAGCGGTTTTGACGCCGGCCGCTGAGGCTTCGATGGCGGCGCGAAGTCCGGCGCCACCCGCACCAATCACGATCACATCGTATTCGTGAGTCTCGTACTTATCGTTTGCCATCTTAGAAGAACCTCACATCTGAAATATATCCCATTGATATGAAGCGCACATACACATCCGTCAGCATCACCCCAACCAGGCTGATCCAGGCAAAGAGCATATGGTTTTCATTGAGGCGGCTGACCTGACGCCACAGCTTGAGCCGCAGGGGAGACTGCGACAGCACATCGAGGCCGCCCCCACACAGATGGCGGCAGGAGTGGCACGAAAACGAGTAGAGGGACAGAAACGCGGCGTTGGCAATCAGCACCAGCGTCCCGAGGCCCAGGCCGAACTCGCTGCCGCCATCCGTAGTCGGAAAGCGGAAGGCCAGCAGCGCGTCCCACCACAGGAAGAGCACCACCAGAGTAGCGGCGTAGAAAAAATAGCGGTGGAGGTTTTGCATCAGCAGGGGAAAGCGCGTTTCCCCGGAGTATTGGGCGTGGCCATCCCGCACGGCACAGGCCGGCGGCGACATCCAGAACGAGCGATAATAGGCTTTCCGGTAGTAATAGCAGGTCAGGCGAAAGCCGGCCGGCGCCCACAGAATCAGAATGGCCGGCGACAACGGCCAGTCGAACAGGCCAAGCGTCACATGCGCGCACGAGGTGCTCAGGCAGGGCGAATAAAACGGCGACAGATAGGGCGCGACATAGTAATGCTCATTCACCAGGGCCGCCCAGGTCGTATAAATGAGAAACGTCGAGAGCATCCCGACCGTGACCGCCGGCTCGACCCACCAAGCATCGATGCGGAGTGTTTTGTCAGTCGGGCCTCCTCTATTCACAGCAACGGCTTGATCACTCATACTCACCATCCCTCGTCGTAGTGTTGCGTTTATTCCGCACGCGCGTAGGTTCTACCGTAGGGGCAACCCCCCGTGGTTGCCCTTTTTAGTTTATTCAGCGTGCGTAGGTTCTACGCCCGTCTTCATACAGATCGTTTCCATAGACATCATTGATGACGATACCGGGGAAATCCTCGACAACCAGGCGTCGAACGGCTTCCGTACCCAAATCCGCGTAGGCCACGACCTCCGCGCTCCGAATATATTTGGACAGGAGCGCCCCGGCCCCGCCGACCGCGCCGAAGTAGACGCAGCCATGCTGCTGCATCGCCTCGCGGACGGCGCGCGAGCGGCCGCCTTTCCCGATCATTCCCTTAAGCCCCAGGGCCATCAGCTTGGAGGCGTAGGCGTCCATGCGTCCTCCTGTTGTGGGTCCGGCCGCGCCAATGACCATACCCGGTCGTGGTGGCGTCGGCCCTACGTAGTATAGGACCTGTCCGTAGAGATCAATCGGGAGGGACTGACCCGCGTCGAGGCCGGCCACCAGTCGTTTATGGGCAGCGTCCCGGGCAGTCAGCAATACGCCGGAGAACCGCACCTGGTCGCCGGCCCGTAAACCCAGAATGTCCCTATCAGCCAATGGCGGGGTCAGGAGCCGCATCTCTGCTGTCGCCATCCGCCGCTCCAGTGCGCTTACAGGATCGCTTGCCGGTGCCGGTGGGCGTGACATTCGATGGTCACCGCCACCGGCAGGCTGGCAATATGACACGGGTAGGTATTAATATGGATGGCAAAGGCTGTGGTATCACCCCCATAGCCCTGCGGCCCGATCCCGAGCGTATTGGCCTCGTTGAGGAGGTCGTGTTCAAGCGTAGCGAGTTCCGCGTCCGGGTTGGGCGTTCCGATGTCACGAAACAAGGCGCGCTTGGATAAGAGAGCGGCTTTCTCAAACGTTCCGCCAATCCCGACCCCGGCAATCAGCGGCGGGCAGGCATCCGGCCCGGCATTCTGGATGCAGTCGAGCACAAACGCCTTCGCCCCTTCAAGCCCCTCCGCCGGGGTACACATCTTGAACTGGCTCCGGTTTTCACAGCCGCCGCCCTTGGCCATCAGTCTGAGGCAGAGCCGGTCGCCGGGAACGAGTTGGGTATGGACCACGGCCGGCGTGTTGTCGCCCGTATTCTTACGGCGAAAAGGGCCTTCAACAATAGAGGCGCGCAGATAGCCCTGGGTATAGCCGCCCCGCACTCCTGCGTTAATGGCGTCCTCCAGCAGCCCGCCGTTGATATGCAGGTCCTGCCCGACATCGGCAAAACAGATGACAAACCCGGTGTCCTGGCAATACGGCAGACGCTCGGTCCGGGCGATCCGAGCATTCTCTTTGAGCATGGAGAGGACTTCGCGGCCGGCCGGTGAGCGCTCCGTCTTGAGGGCGTGGTCGAACGCGGCCAGCATGTCCACACCCAGATGATAATTCGCTTCCATACACAGCCGGGCAACCGTGTCAGTGATCTGTTGGGCTTCAATGGTGCGCATGACGTGACTGCGTGACAATCTGCCAAAGTCCACCCCACCTGTCTAGGTCGGGCTGCGGAGCAGGGACCATCTTGGCGGGAATTTCCAGGCGTGGTAAGGAGCTTGCCTGCAACGCACGGCTCATGAGATTGAACACAGGCAGGAGGAGTCCAATGAGTGCTACGCCACAGACCCGAACAGAAACGGATAGCATGGGGGCCATTGAAGTGGCCGCAGACCGCTATTGGGGCGCCCAGACCGAACGCTCGCGCAATAACTTCCCGATTGGCGTGGAGCGTTTTCGCTTTACGCGGGCCATTATCCGGGCGCTCGGGGTACTCAAGAAGGGAGCGGCTGTGGCCAACGGTGAACTCGGCCAACTCCCCCAAGAGAAGGTTGATCTTATTGTCCAGGCGGCGGACGAGGTGATCTCCGGCAAGCTCGACGAGCACTTTCCCCTGGTCGTGTTTCAGACCGGCTCCGGGACCCAGACGAATATGAACTCGAACGAGGTTATCTCCAATCGAGCGATTGAACTGGCCGGCGGCGAGATGGGTTCCAAGAAGCCCATCCATCCCAATGACGACGTCAATCGGGGCCAGAGTTCCAACGATACCTTTCCCACGGCCATGCATATCGCCGCGGTCGAACAGTTGGAAGACGTCCTGATCCCGGCGGTCAGCCGACTGCGCGCCACGCTTCACGCAAAGGCCGAACAGTTTCGGGATGTCGTCAAAGTCGGCCGGACTCACCTCCAGGACGCCACCCCGATCACCCTGGGCCAGGAAATCAGCGGCTGGGTCGCTCAACTCGACGCTGCGCTGGCAGACGTCCGCCGTGCGATTCCGGGCTTATACGAGTTGGCGATTGGCGGGACCGCGGTGGGAACCGGCCTCAACGCCCACCCGCGCTTCGGCGACCTGGCCGCGGCAAAGATGGCCGAGGAGACGGGCCGGGCGTTTGTCTCCGCGCCCAATAAGTTCGCCTCTCTTTCAGCCCACGACGCTATGGTGACCGCCAGTGCGTCCCTGCGCACCCTGGCCGGCGCCTTGATGAAAATCGCCAACGATGTGCGCTGGCTGGCGTCCGGCCCGCGCGCCGGGATTGGAGAAATTCTCATCCCGGAGAACGAGCCGGGGTCGTCGATCATGCCGGGCAAGGTTAACCCGACCCAGTCCGAAGCCCTGACTATGGTGGCCGTGCAGGTGTTCGGCAATGATGCCGCGGTGGCCTTTGGGGGCTCCCAGGGCAACTTCCAACTCAATGTGTTCAAACCCGTCATGGTGCATAACCTGCTCGAATCGGTCCAACTGATTGCGGATGCGTGTGGGGCCTTCAACGATCATTGCGCGGTCGGCATCGAGCCCAACACCCCGCGCATTGAAGAACATCTGCGGGATTCCCTTATGATCGTTACAGCCCTCAACCCCCATATCGGTTATGAGAAAGCCGCGGAAATTGCCAAAAAGGCGCATAAAGAAGGCACCAGCCTGCGCGAGGCCGCCCTGTCTCTCGGATATCTCACCCCAGAAGAGTTTGACGCCTGGGTCCGGCCGGCGGATATGACAAAACCAAAAGGCTAGGGACGCGCTCCGCCCTGTCCACACGCTTGCCGGCCCCCGGAGAACCCGGTAGGCTGACATTCATCAGGAGAGCGGAGGGAATTCTTCATGCCCAAGAAGAATGTCACCACTCGGTTAGAGGAAAAACAATTGCGTCAAGTCGGTCGCTATCTCAAGACCCAGCGTCCCGCTGAAACGGTAAGAGCCGCGTTGGACTTTGTTGCCGAGAAAGCCGCGCATGAGAAAGTTGTGAAGAAGTATAGTGGGGTTGGCGAGCCGGATGCCTTCCAAGACCGTTAGTCTCGCCATTCTGGATACCTCGGTTTACATCGATAACTTCCGTACCCGGCCGTTTTACCCAAAAAATTCTCGCAAGCCCATTTTTGTTTCGGGGCAGTTCCGTTGTCATTCATGAATTGCTGAGAGGGTCTCGGACTGCCACCGAACAGGCATTTGCACGAGACCTGGCCGCCAGTCTTCGTCTGATTACCCCGACGGCGAAAGATTGGCAGGACAGTGCGACCATCGTTGCGCGTCTTGCGGCTGAAAAAGGCTATGAGAAACGGAAGATTCAAGAACTCTCCTTTGACGTTTTAATCGCGCTCGCCGCTCGTTCTATCGGAGCCACTGTCATTACGCTGAACCGTCATGATTTTATTGATATTCGGCAATATCGCCGGTTTCAGCTCGTGTGTTGGGAATAATATGCTGCCCTCCCTCCTCTACAGCATCCATTTGCCCCTTTCCCCTCCCCTCCTCGGAGGTGACTCATGCGGGCAAGATGCTCCCACTTCCGAAAAAAGACCTTATATTTCACACAGAAGAAACGGTTGACACGCTCCCACCGCCGGGGCTAGATGGCTTCCAAAAGGAGGGGACGCCCATGCGATTTGGCCTTCCTGCGGTTCCATCAGCCGGCCGCGACCCCTGTTTTGAGCGTTCGGTAGCCCACGCTGAGCAGGTAGAGGTGTAAGACACAGACGCCGGCTCCGACCAGCGCAAAGATCACCGCCTCAACAAGCAGAAACAGGGGCAGTGGCGGCCAGCGCCATACCCCGAATCCCGCGCCGTGAACTAGCTGATGGGCGTTGGTAATCACCGCCCACACAAAGGCTCCGTGCAGCAGAAAAATAACCGTATGCAGCACATATTCGTGCCGCGGCAATCCTCCCAGGGGCGCCCGCGACGCTGGCTCGATTGACACATCCCACAGAGTGAAGATCACGGCGAGGACCTGAATGCCGAGAAAGATGGTAAATCCGACGCTCCCCATTTCAACAAAGACCAGCATCACCACCGTAACGGTGAGGACCAGGGCGAGCAGGGTGTGGACACCATGCTCGCGAAAACTGGCGGCGTGGGCGTAGAGGCGGTAGCGATAGATGTGATTATAGACAAAATCTATAGCGCCAATCCCGCCCCAGCCGAGCAATAACCACAGTGGCGCTTCCATGACCGTTCCTCCGCCTGGCACGATACCCGGGCCTGTTTTCAGTCAGGGCAATTCACCCTTAGGTGTAGCCTTGCAGGTCAGGTGAGCCGCAGACGTAAGCCGACAGCCCGCCCTTTCGGATTACGCTCTGCTCATCCGACCTGCTGACTTCGCTATATTCCGTAGTGTCTCAGTTTGCCATTTCCCCCTCACCCTGGCCCCCTCCCCTTCGACAGGCTCAGGGCAGGCCTCCAGGGGAGAGGGAGCAGGACAGGGAAGACCGAGGGTTATTGGGCCACAAACCCACCGTCAACCGACATGGCGTGGCCGGTCACAAACGAGGCCGCGTCCGAACTCAGCCAGACCACGGATTCGGCGATTTCTTCCGGTTTGCCGGTTCGCCCGACCGGCTCGGCCGCAACCAGAGCTTCACCCAGTTGCGGTTGGTCAGCGGTAAGACGCTCCACCATAGGCGTCTGAATCAGCCCAGGGCAGACGGAATTCACCCGAATGCCAGACTTGGCGTATTCCAGGGCCGCGGTTTTGGTCAACCCAACCACCCCGTGCTTGCTCGCCACATAGGCAGACATGCCGGCCACTCCGATCAAACCGGCCCCCGAGGCCGTATTCACAATCGCTCCGCTGCCCTGTTTGAGCATATGCGGCAGCTCGTATTTCATGCACAGCCACACGCCAGTCAGGTTAATGTCGATCACTTTATCAAACACGTCCTCGGGATATTCATCCGTCGAAGCCAGCCGGCCTTCGATGCCTGCGTTATTATAAGCGCAGTCAATCCGGCCGTAGGTGTCCACCACCGTGTTCACCATAGCCTCGACCTCAGCCGCGTTTGAGACATCGACCTGAATAAAAAATGCTTCACCACCAGCTTCTTTGACCATCCGCACCGTCTCTTCGCCCCCCTCAACCACAATATCGGCGACCGCAACTTTGGCCCCCTCACGCGCAAACGCTAAAGCCGACGCCCGACCAATCCCCGAACCCGCGCCCGTGATGAGCGCAACTTTTCCATCCAACTGTCCCATGCTGTTACCTCCTGTTCTTTCTTCGTCGGTCTCACTTCTCTGGTCCGTAGTGGGCAACCAGATAGTCAATCATAACCGTTTGCTCTGGCTGTGTAATCCAGGCCGCCCCGCCTGATAATGGACAGCACTCGGCTTGAGAGGGGACGGCATGGCCCCAAACTCAACGAGAGACCTACGCCACTACTCCCATCTGTCGTAGCAGAGGAACGATCTCCTGACCAAACCGCACGGTGTCATCATAATAGTGCAGAAACTCGATCAGCACGCCATCCATACCCAATTCATACAAACGGGCCAGTTGCTCGGCGACCTGGTCCGCGGTGCCGACCACCGGCAGCGCCCCGGCCCCCAGCGCCAGCATCTTGAGGCTAAAGCCGGTCATGGACTCACTGCCGATGCTCAGGCCGCTCGCCCAGTTCTGGGCGGCCACCATATCCGTCTGATCCCTAATCCGTTGCACTTCGGCCCGGGCTTCCTGCTCGGTCTCGCGCCACAGCACAAACGGCATCCCGGCGCAACGGACCTGTCGGCCGTACGCCTGCGCCCGCTGCTTGAAGTCATCCGCCATGTCGGGCGTGGCTTCAGCCGAAGGCGGGGCAATAAAAGCCCAGTCGCACAGGCGGGCTACCAAGTCGCGGGCAGCATCAGACGTGCCGGCGTTCACAATCGGCGGGTGCGGTTGCTGCATGGGCTGAGGCATCACATAACCGTCGGTGATGTGGTACCAGGGGGAAACATGCGTAAAAGAGCCCGGCTCCTGAGTCCACAGTCCTTTGAGGATTTCAATAAAGGCCGCGGTGCGTTGATAGCGTTCGGCATGCGGCAGGAGTTCTATGCCCATCATGCCGAACTCGGCGGCGCTCCAGCCGCTGACGATGTTAATGCCCCAGCGGCCCTGCCCGATATGATCCAGCGTCCCGCCCATCTTGGCCGCCACCAGCGGATGGAAAACCGGCACATGGACGGTGGAGTACACCCGAATGGTTTGCGTGGCCGCCAGAATAGCCGCGGCCCAGGTCATGGTTTCGAGCGAGGTGCCCAGATAATTGGTCTCGCCGCCAAACCCGCGCCAGCGGCTGACCGGAAACAAAAAATCAAAGCCCGCGGCCTCGGCCGCCTGGGCGATGTTTTTATTGGACTCATACGTCCAGTCGTCGGGTTCGGGTTTATAGCTACTGATGCAGTAGGCATGACTGCAATTGGGCATGAAGATGCCGAGTTGAAACGGCTCACGTTCGGATTCCGGCACGCCTGGTCTCCTTCAGTCAATGTCCGATTCCCTCGCCCCCTTGGGGGAGAGGGCCAGGGTGAGGGGGTCCTGGTATATATCCATAGTCAGATTCCGCGCGGCTCATCCAACGCCTCATGGCCGCGTTCCGTTTCCGTGCGAATCTCTCGGATTATTGAACGGATCTCTTCTTCGGATTGAAGATGCCGGGCCAGAACGGTCTCCGTCGTTTCCAGCACGCGAGTGCCAAAAAGGCGCGCGATATCCTGTCGCAGCCCTTGCCCAATATAGAGCTTGAGTAATGCCTGAACTGACATATCCCGGCGGGCAGCGCCTTGCTTGAGAGAAGCAAGCGCCTCCTTGGGCACTGCTATGGATAGCTTTTCCGTTGCGCGCGGATGAAAGATGATATCGAATTTTTCTTCCGATTCAGACTCAGGCTTCTTCATACAACTTCCTTTCATGCTGCGTTGCCCGTCGCGCAGATATGAGACGTGTCCGCTCGTCTCGCTCTATAGACACAACCAGCAAAACACGCTGCGAAAGCGAGTAGCCAAGAACGAAAGCTCGTTGCTCCTCATCAGTTGAGGCATCACCTGTTTGATAGAAAGGATCGAAGAACACTTCGGCTGCTTCTTCAAAGGCGATCCCATGCTTCTGCACGTTGATGGCTGCTTTGTTCTCATCCCACCGAAATTCGATACCTTGGAGTCGGTATACGATATCCATGAAACAAGTCCACGCCCTAGCTATGAGACAGATATCGGTGCGGGAGGATTCGGAGGGTTCTCTAGGGCCTGTTGGCGGTGTCTGTCCGTTCTATCAGAAAAAACCGTCGCTCCAAATCGGACAAGAATTTGCGCATCCCGCCGATAATCCTCTGGAGCCGCAAGATGAAGAGACGAATACGAAGACCGATACTTGTATCAGTCCCGAGGATTTCCATCTGAAAAGCTTCGGACTTATTCCCCAGGTCGTCCAGATCAACACGCACCTGTCGTAGCACTGCAAGGGAGCAGTCGTCTCGGGTTCGGCTGGTGAGCAAGGGCATAACGGATTCTCGGATGTCGTTAGTAACGATGGTAGAAGTATGCTCCTCAAATCGCGAGAGAATACGAGTGAGCGCTGGAGCCAAAACACTTTTGCGTCGTTGGTAGAGACTCTCGGCGGCACCATCCGACATGACTGCGAAACCGTCGTAGTCGCCCAGTGGATTTTTTATGGTGATACGAAGGTGCTTGTTTGCATGGCTTGAAGTCAGGAACATCGTCTCATTCGCAAACTCGCCCCGTTCCGGTCCGATTAAGACTTCCGACTTGTCCCCACGAAATGCTGCCACAATACCGTCACCGAGATTACCTGCGATACAGAAGTCTCCGGTGACGGCAACAAAGGCGAGGGTTGCAGCGAGTTCGGTGACTGGACAGTCCAATTCGTTCGCTCGTGCGACCATCTCTGACCAACACGAGGTAAGGAGCTGTTCCTTGAAGGATTCAGGAGCCGTCCAAGGCGCAGTCTCTCTAAGAACCCGAGTAGCGGTCTTAATAGCAATCGCCGCACCGTGTTCCGAGTGCTTTGCTGACCCGGCTCCGTCGGACATAACGAGGGCCGTCACATCGCCGTCCAGCGACACGCTGGAAGCGTCCTGGCACGGCAACCCTTTCTCGATGTGCCCTCGTCCCGCAGTGGACACCGCCGCGCCCATCCACCGGCACGGGAGTAAACTTGGCTGCTGCCCCCTCATTGCTAGACGGCTCCCCAACCTTTGATGCCCTCTTCGTCGAGAGGAACTTTCCGGCCAGGAGTGCTGGCCGAAACCTGCTGTACACTTGCGCTTAGCCACTCGAAGAACTTTCTGAATTCCAGCCCGCGGAGACGTACAGGATCACGTTTGGGGGAGAACTGACGCAAAGTGTCCATGTCCGCATGGAGACCAATACCGATGGGGAATATCGATAGTCTCTTCTGTCGGACTAAGTCGCCAATACGTTGAATCGCCTCTCGGATCACCCCTGGGTTGGCGTCGTTGGGCATGCTGTCCGTCATGAGGACCAACCATGGTTGAAAATAGTCGACGCCCGCGCTCTGATATTCTTGCTTACGGTCTTCTAGCATATCGAGTGCCTGGCAGACAGCTTCTCCCATCGGTGTCCGTCCTCCTGCTTGAATATCAAGGCTTGGTTCCCTTTCTACCGGTCCGAATTCGGCTGCCCGCTGAACGCCACCGTAGCCGAAGGTCACGATGCCGATCTCCGCAGAATACCGCGCAATCTCGTCGTCGAAGATAGATTCGTAGAAGAGTGCTACACCCTTCGCCAGTTCCATAATTGGGTCGCCTGCCATTGAGGTACTCGTGTCGAGGCAAAGTATGACTGGGACTCGTGGTGTAGGATTTTCAACCAAGTCTTCTGCGTAAAGAACGAGTTCGTTCGCCATGATGTTTCTCCTAGAACAAAGGGTTACTGATTTTCTTTACGACTCCTCAGGAAAAAATTTATAGAGGATTGCCATAGAAGGACCGCTTGCACCGGGACGGGCTCAGGCATGATGTTGTGAGCGGCATTTCTGACATATCCTATCTTCGTCCTTGAACGCACCAAACTCTTTGCCACAAGCATCGCAAGAACGCCAAGTGCCACCCTTCTGTTCTACTTGCTTCTTGGTGAGTTGCTTGAGATGCTTTGGAAACATTTCATCAGAGACGTATTTCTTGTCGAGATCATTTTCGTACCGGCGCATGAGATCCTGCCAGTTATCGATAGGTAAGCGTTCACCGTCAGAAAAAACTTCGTGGAAGGCGTTCTTCATGGCCCAGGGCAAATGGCTGAACATAAATCGCCACGGGCCGGCGGGCATCCTTTCACCATGTTTGTCACCCCGCGGATACGGAAAATGCTGTTTTTGGACATTCTTTGACGGGTCTCCACCGCCTTGATGCGAATAGGGCGGTTTACCCGGGTGCAGCAGCATAAACATGAGTGTCGCAATGGCGAAATATTCGTGCTCCAGTGTCCTCAATATGGAGGGCAAATTCTGCCCGGACAACTCAGGGGCAAGATATGGTGGCATACCTACCGGGCACGGAAAGCCCTCGACTTGGTAACTGGCACAGTCCACGAAAAATACTGTGGATTCATCCTGCACGAGAATGTTCCTGGCATTGATGTCGCCCAGCAGTACGTTCAACGAGTGCAGGTAGGCCACGGCTTTGAGAATCGTGGATGCGAGCTTCACCAAGTGTAAGCGTGTCCAGTGAGGGAATTTTTTCTGCAAGAGTGGCGGAATAAAGACCACACGCTGTAGCTCCTTGCCTTGGGCTCTCGGCATCAAGTAGCCGACGGCCTCGTTGCTAGAATTATAAGCCAGAGAAACAGGCCAGCAAATCGCCGGATGACGAACTTCTCGTGAGGTCATCAGTTCGATCTTGTCAATGGTGGTCTTCTTGAGGCGATCACGATTATAGACCTTACATACGAGGCCACCGTCAGTTTCGTAGGTGATCCCCTCACCTCCCCTTCCAAGTTCGACACTAAGGTTTAGTTGAACACCCTTCGCGTCCCTCACAATATCACCCGGTCCGGGGATTGATGAAATGGAGATGGAAGTATCGTCAAGCCGCCTAGCCTGCTTCTGTAGCTTAAACGGAGTGGTGGATAGAGGGAATTCCCTTACCCTTCCCTGCTCAGGAATCTCTTGAGAGTTCGGCTTAATGTACCTCACTCCGCTTGGATGGCTGGGATCAAGCCGCCAAGGCTGACGGGAGCCACTATCCCCGATTCGGAGCGCGTCTATCCCGAGAATCCTCTCCACCGAAGCGCTGCTGTTCAGGGAGAGAATATCCTTAGCGAGACTCCGGTCTTGAGTGATAAGGACCAACCGATACTTGAGCCGTAATGACGTAAAGATAGTTTGGAACAAGTTGTCAGCGAATTCCCCATCATCCTTTCCGCCGATTATCTCAGCATTCTCCTCATTGCGCAGGCCCTCTACCATCCCTATAGCGTCTTGTGCTTTACGGGAAGTGATTTCGTTTTTATGAGATGTCAGACGGTTTAGTTCTTCAGCGACAGACCTTGCCACAATGAGAGGACGAATACCTTTCTCTCGAAGAGTCCCCGCGAGCTTCCACATGAAATGCGCCGAGGCAGATTCCATGAGGCTGCTGGTATCTACAAAAACCCGTGTATCCTTGGACCACAATTGATACGCCATGTCACACCTCGGCTACCAGTTCACGGGTTATAAGTCCTCACGGCACTAATCCATAGGCTGTTGCGATATATCATTTACATCTGAATTGGCCAAATCCACACGAGGATAAGGGAAGACGCGGTCATACTCCAGGATTGCGGGCGAGGTCTTGTACACAACGAGCGAGTTTGTCCAGATGCTTGAGCACCTTATTCATACGAATGCGAATGTCATTCCCTGAGGGCTCTGGGTTGATATCGGAGTCTATGCAGTGGAGAAGCAACACATAATTCTTGATCTTATCCCGGCTTCCCGGCAGGTATTTTTCGAGATGGTTCTTGGTTGAAAAGTGGACAATCTCGTTTCCCGTGCTGCCTGAAATGTTCAGGACGGAAACTGTTCCTTCCTTTGCTTTGGGACTCCTGACGCGCAACGAAAAGCCGTGTTCACTGAATGCGCTAGCCCGAAGTTCTCCGTCGGCGAGAGGAGCAGATTCACACCGGAGCTTGTCTTTAAGTCGTTCCTTTAAGCCCGCGACCAACGGGTGGCGGCACATCTCCTCGGATACCCTACCTCTTGAGGGATTTCCCACGTGTCCCTCAATTCCCTCTCGGATCAGCTTGACCAAAACCATGACGCTCAGTGTCGCCTGTGGCAGGAAGGGTTCTTGAGACTCGTCTCCAAGTTTGTCTTCGAGATAGCGAGCGATTTTAACCAGACTCAGGTCGCCACTTTTGCCCCATACGGCCTTGATCGGTTCGCTATACTGATCCTCGTATTCTCTGAGCTGTCCACTATTTTTGCTAAGTTCCACCTCAATCCATGCCAGCTTTTTGTTACACCTCACGACTACAAGATCAGGGCGTGTTCTTTTCTCCGTATTCTTCGGCGGATATACGATCGCGTTCGGATCCAGATCCAGTTGACGCAGGAACCATTCTCGGAACCAGTTCTGCTGCATCAGGAAGAAGAGTGCAACATTAACCCGATTTTCGGGTTTTTTTAGGTCTTCATTTACAAAGATATCCAAAGTATCCAAGTCATCTAACAATGATATATTCTCTCCCATTTAGACTCCTGTTGAACAACGTTAGGATTCCTAAATCACGCCTTGTTCTCTTAACTCCTCAAGGTTGGCAGGGTCGAGTTCAAGCAACCCGCGGTAGACCTCTTCATTATGCTGGCCGACCTCTGGGCAGGGCTGATCAAAGCCGAAGGACTTGCCGACAAACTTGATCGGCATACCAAACCCCTTCACGCCCGACAGCGCGCCATGTCGGGGATGCGGCACGTCAACGACCATATCGCGTTCGATCAGGTGGGCATCCTCGACCAACTCGGTCGGGCTCAGGACCGGGCCGGCCGGCACTTCACACTGCTGAAGATGCGCCACCGCTTCATCGACTGTGTGCTGTTCAATCCAGGCCTGGACCACCGCGTCGACGTCGTCACGATATTTCATACGCTGCTGAAGATTGGTGAATCTGGGGTCGTCAAGCAGGTCTTCCCGGTTCAGGGCTCCGAGCAGACTCTTCCAGTTCTGGGCCGACACCGCACAGATAGACACATAACCGTCCCTGGCCTGATAGACGTTAAACGGCACCCCGCCCGGATGCGTATTCCCCCGACGTTCGGGAGTCAGGCCCGCGGCCATATGCTCAATCAGGTCTGGCAGCAGGAAGAACGTGCCGTCCTGCATGGAGGTATCGACCCACTCGCCGCGGCCCGTCTTCTCGCGCAGCTGGAGCGCGGACAGAATCCCGATTAGGGCAAACAGGGGGGCCGTGGTATCGCTGATCGCCGCGCCGCAGCGAGCCGGCGGGTGGTCCGAGAAGCCGGTAACGCTATTGATGCCGCTGGCGGCCTGAATAATCGGATCGTACGCCCGCCAATTTCGGCGTGGGCCGTTTTGGCCAAAACCCGAAATCGAGCACAGAATAATACGCGGGTTGCAGGTCTGCAGGGTCGCATAGTCGAGACCCATTTTGTCGATCGTCCCCGGCGAGAAATTCTCCACCACCACATCCGCTTTTTTCACCAACTGTTTGAACAGGGCCGTCCCTTGCGGATCACGCAGATTGAGGGTGATACTCTTTTTATTGCGCGCCCGATGGAGCACCATCAGCCCGATGTCATCCTCCGTTTGCCGGGACATGCTCGCCCCGTTCGGCCCGCCAAAGGGGGCACGGTTGCGGTGGGCTTCGCCGCCCTGGGGCGGCTCGATTTTAATGACCTCGGCTCCCAGCCCACCGAGCAGCAGGGTACAGTACGGACCGGCCAGAAAACGGGTGAGGTCCAGGACAGTCAGACCTTCGAGTGGTTTCACATTTCCCTCCGCATACGAACAAAAGAGTACACGTATCCTCCAAACACGCGGACAAAGCTGGACACGTTTACTCTTTGCAGCCGGTGTATCTGAATCTCTCGGGAAAGAGAAGCGCTCAGCCCAACTTGACGCCCGGCCTGACCGGCCATAGCATTCCTGACCGAACGTGAGGGGAACCCGATGGTATCCAAGGAGGACAGTATGAAATTTGGTGTTTCCGTTTCCACAAAAATCGATGACTGGCAACTCGTCAAATACGCCGAGGACTGCGGCTTTGATATGGCCTGGATACCCGACTCACAAATGATCTGGTCAGATTGCTATGCCACCCTGGCCTTGGCAGCGCAGAACACCTCGCGCATTCAACTCGGCACCGGAGTGGCGATTCCCGGCACCCGCATTGCCCCGGTTACGGCCCATTCGATTGCGTCCATCAACCAGCTTGCGCCGGGCCGCGTGTTCCTCGGCATTGGCACGGGCCATACCGCTATGCGCGTCATGGGCATGCAGCCCATGAAGATTCGAGACTTTCGCGAATACCTGCGCGTCGTCCGTGCGCTACTGGGCGGAGGAGAAGTCGAGTATACTTATGGCGAGACCACCCGGACGATTCGTTTCCTGCACCAGGACTTGCGTTTCGTCAATCTGGAAAACCCGGTGCCTCTCTACGTTGCGGCCAACGGCCCGCGGGCCTTACGCACCGCCGGCGAGTATGGCGACGGCCTGGTGTCGGTCTTCAACGAACGCGCTGACGTCGTCTCCCACCACCTGTCTTTAGTGAAAGAAGGCGCGGAACGGGCCGGTCGGACGTTTTCGGATGACTTCTTTGTGGCTGCGTTTACGTCAGCGGTTGTGCTCAAGCCGGGCGAGCCCCTGACCTCGGACCGGGTAATTGACCAGTGTGGCTCCTATGTCACCGCGATTATTCACTTTGTGTGGGAGATATACCAACAAACCAAAGATGAAAGTGTCGTGCCTGAAGCCTATAAGGGCATCTGGGACGAGTATTGCGCGTCAGTGGAAAAGATGGAAACCCCGCGCGAAAAGCGCTATCTGCAAATCCACAACGGCCACTGCACCTTTCTCGTGCCCGAGGAACGTCGCTTTGTCACCCCCGAGACGATCAAGGGCACCTGTCTGGTAGGCGAGCCAGATGAGATCATCCATGAAATCCGGGAGTCTGAAAAAGCCGGCCTCCGGGAAGTCACCCTGCTGCCGTCCATGGACCATGCGCGCAACGTGTTCAAGGATTTTGCGGAACAGGTGATTGCGCGATATTAGGCAGGAGGGGCGGTTCGTGAACCGCCCCTCCTGCTTCTACGATCGGACCTCGTAATAGGTAGCCGCAGAGTCAAGCAGATCAAGAAGGTAAGGCGTGATCAGCCTGAATATCAGCAACTTCACTAGAACGTCGCTGACTTAGACAGACACCCTAGTCCGGTTATGGACAGCGGAGGGAGAATCTGGAAAGACTGATCGGGTATGAGACTCAACAGTCCCCTCAGATATCCGGGAGGAAAGGCATCGCTTGCAACCTTTCTCGCCCGGACCATCGTGTTGAATGCCCTTTCCGGCTGCTCATACTTCGAACCCTTCGCCGGTGGCGCGGGAGCCGCGTTGCGTCTGCTTGGGGACGGGGTCGTCTCAGAACTCCACCTGAATGACGTTGACCCGCGTATCTCAGCATTCTGGCAAGCGGTTCTTCATGAGCCGGAACGATTCGCCGATGCGATCAGGTCTGTTCCTGTAAACATGGAGGAGTGGAAAAGACAGCAGCGCGTCTATCGACGCGCTGATACCAGAACGCCCTTTGATCTGGGTTTTTCCACCTTCTACCTGAACCGTTGTAATCGTTCAGGCATCCTCTTCGGCTCCGCTCCCATCGGGGGGTACGCACAAGCAGGGAAGTGGAAGATGGACGTGCGTTTCTACAGAAAGAGTCTCGCCGAGCGAGTCCGTGCTGTTGCGCGGAAACGCGAGTACATCCACGTCACCAACATGGACGCGAGGGAGTTTCTGGTAAAGCATCTTCCTCGCGGGCGAGAACGGAAACGTGTCTTCACATACCTGGACCCGCCCTACTATTCAAACGGCAATCGTCTCTATTTGAATTGCTACGAAGACTGGGACCACCGAAAGCTCTCTCGCTACCTGCAACGGCAGGGCACGTTGCATTGGGTCATGTCCTACGATGACGCGTGTTTCATTCGAGATTTGTATACAACCTGTACGCTCTCCCCTCTCTCGCTCCAGCATAGTCTTCAGCAAAAGAAACAGGCACAGGAGCTTCTGAGCGCACCGTCTCACGTACGGATTCCTGCTCCTGTTGTCTCAATTGAGAGACGTGCAGGAACCTCCAGGTCTGCTCAGGGAGGAGGATTCGATGAATAGCGAGAAGATTATCCCTATGGCAGTCTCGGATCTAACGTTCGATCTGAAGAATTCTCGGCTTCCCGAGTTCGGCCTGACCGACAATGCGACAGAAACCGACGTGATAAAAATTCTATGGGAAGCGATGGACGTAGAAGAACTGGTAATGTCTATCGCCGCGAGCGGATTCTTTCGTCACGAGCCTCTGATTGTTGCAGAAGAGGGCGGGAAGAACATTGTCATAGAAGGCAACCGGCGTCTTGCCGCGGTCAAAGTCCTTCTTAATCCTCAAGTTGCCGAAGACCTCAAGGCAGACATTCCCAGTCTCACGAAGAGAGCTAGGAGTACGCTTAAAGCGCTTCCCACGATATCTAGGACACGCAAAGACGCCGGGCGCTATCTCGGATTCAAACATGTGAATGGTCCAGCCAAATGGAGCAGCTACGCCAAGTCTCGGTACGTCGCCGATGTGCATAGAAACTTCAACGTCAAACTCGAAGATATCGCGAAACAAATTGGTGATACTCACCGGACAGTCCAGAGGCTGTTTCGTGGCCTTATGGTCATTGAGCAAGCCGAGCGACTGAAAGTATTCAGCCGCAATGACCGCTGGCGAAGCCATTTTTCGTTCTCACATCTCCATACGGGCCTCGGCTATTCCGGCATCAGCGCCTTTATCGGCTTGCGACCGGAGACCGACGAAGACCCAGAGCCGGTACCCCCCGAGAAAAAAGAAGAACTCCGTGAGCTTTGCCTCTGGATGTACGGCAGCAAGAGGGAAGAAACTCCCCCTGTTATCGAAACGCAGAACCCGCACCTTCGGCAGCTTGATGCAGTTGTAAGCAACAGAGAGTCTCTCGCAGCCTTGCGTAAAGGATCTGCTCTCTCGGTAGCCCACGAAATGAGCCGGCCGTCGTCCACTGTTTTCGAGGAGGCCCTGCTTGCCGCGAAACGGGACCTCCAGAAAGCGCACAGCCTACTCTCCACGGCCTATGATGGCTCTGAGGAACTGCTCAGAACTGCTGGTACGGTGGCGGTTTTGGCAGATGATCTCTACGAGGAAATGAGCCGCAAGCACAACCCTGGCAAGAAGAAACGCATCGTGGAGGACGATTGATGTTCAAGTGGCCGGGGGCACCGTCCGCCTACGCATCTAAACACGAGCTTGCCGACTACGCCGAGTTAATTTGTTGGCGGCAAGGCAGCACATCGAGTACGGCCCTGTCCAGGCTACTCGGCAGGCTTGGGGACAACGACTACTCTGGCGGTGTACCGGAAGAGGAAACGACAGATACGGACGTTGAGGAATCCTACACCGAGATTGAGCAGCGCGTGATGGCGTGCAGAGATGGCTATCCGTTCAAGATTATGGAACCAGGTTATACGCTTCGCGCCAACCAGGAAGGTGAGAACTACAAGCATCTTATTTATAAGTATCTACTCCTAGCGACCCGGCTGAACATGAAAAATAATCGAGTTCATGCAGATATCGACGGCGCGCTCCTCTTGGAAGATCTCTCCGCGGAGGTAGCCCGGGAATACCTAGGTGTCCGCGCTGAGAGTCTTGTTTTTGGTACTGCTGCGGGGGGGACTAGTTTCCGAGAAAAGGTTGACGAACTTTGCAAGCAGATGAAAGAGGGGGACGGCTTCGTAAACCGAGATGGGACTCCGCCGCGTGAGCAAGACGGCAGACTAGATGTTGTCGTGTGGAAGCACTTTACCGACAGTCTGCCAGGAAAACTTATTGCTTTTGGCCAATGCAAGACGGGAACCGACTACCGGAGCACGCTTACTCAGCTTCAGCCCGATTCATTCTGCAGAAAATGGTTACAGTCACCTCTGGTGATTACCCCCGTACGCATGTTCTTCGTTTCTGAGGCTCTACCTCGAGGCCATTGGTATAACGTCTCAAGTGACGCTGGTTTGCTGTTCGACCGCTGCCGGATTGTCGATTTTTGCGACAACATTAGTGCCGACATATTGGAAAAATTGAGAGCCTGGACAGCAGCAGCGTCCGAGGCAACCGAATTGCCTAGTCCATAACGTCTGGAAGATATAGCAGGGAAAGGATGCAGGGGAGATATTGTCCGGGCTGTTGCATTCGAGCCGGGCGATGGGCTGACAGGCGGGTGGAAAATACGCCTCGCCGGCGATTCCAATCAGCGCCAACCCCATGATGAGCAACAGCACGTTCCAGCCGACCAGACGTAGCGCGCGGCGAATTTCGCCCGTGTCCATTCCCGCCCGAGTCATGCCTGTTGTCTGTCAATCCGGCTTGACATAAGTCTGTCTTCAAGCGGCTTCGTGGCGACTACGCTCTCGCTACGCGCCTGCGCCGGAAAACGCGCTGTCGAAGCACCGGACGCGATCAGCGGCCTTGTCCGCCCTCCACCGCGCCAACGGGGAGCTCGGCCTGCCAGATTTGGCCTTCGCTAGGGGTGAACTGCCCGGTTCTGATGCTGGCAATGGGATAATCGGGCAGCGGACGCTTCGTAATGCACTTGCCGCCAAAGGCCAGAGCGGCGTTTCCCCCGTAGTGGAAATCCAGATTGTCGAAGCCGTACTGCTGGCGATGGGCCGGCAGGTCCTCCACATCCTCCGGGACGATGTGCAGAAAAAACGGCGCTTGCACATTTGCCACGCTGCACGGCGACTTGAGGTAGGCCACCGTGTTCTCACGAAGATAGATGTCGAAGGCGGAGCGGGCCACCGGTTCGCCGGACGCGATGGACTCGTAGTCCGTCAACCAGGAAGGAGGTGGCGGGGGTGAAGTCGGGCTCTTTCGCCTCGTGCAGATCTCCTGGTTCGCCTTCAGGTACTCCAGCAGGGCTTCCGCCGCCCACCGGTGGCCGGCGATGTTCCAGTGCCTGTTGTGCTCCCATCTCGTATCCCTCCGGGGCGCGGCGCCCTGGCGGAGGACGTAGTCGTTGTAGTCAATGACGGGAATGCCCCGCGGTTCGGCCAGAGCGGTCAGGCGGTCGAATCCGAGGTCGCCCCGGGTGCCGATGTAGTGTGTGGACAGGATGACCAACGCGGCGCCGTCGCGATCCGCGCGTTCCTTGAACTGGTCCAGCGCGAAGCCCGTGAAGTCCAGGCCGTCCTCATAGACGGGCGGCAAATCCTGCGCGTACAGGAACGGCTCCTGGATGTCTCCCCGCGTCGTTGGGTGCCATCCATCGAGCAGCGCGGCGTAGCGGGGGGAGCGCCGGCTCAGCAGCGCCACCCAGGCGAGCAGTTCGGGGTCGGTGTCGGCCGGGAACCAAGCGCGCTTCTTGAGCTGCAGCCACCTCGCGAGGGGAGACATGTCGACCAGGCGGTCCGTGACGCGCGAATACCACGGTGGAGAAGTCGAAGCCATGGTGGCCAATCGGGACTCCGCAGAAGGGGGATGGGGCGGTCGCAGCGTGATGCTCCCATCCGCGCCTCGCGTCGCGGAAACCTCGGTGAGTCGGGCCGGGTCCACTCCCTCGCGCAACCCGTCCAGAATGGGCGCATTGTTCATGAAGTCGTTGTCGACGAAGACGAGCACCAACAGGGCGGGCCGGAGAGCCCATGCGAATTCGTCGTAGTACGCCAGTTGATTGACCTGGCCGCGGCTCATGATCCCGAACGCCGAGGTCGTGATGTCCAGATGGCGTAGTTCCTCGGCGGCGAGTTCCTCCAGCCGAACGTGAAATTTGTCGGCGATGGGAACCTGGAGCGCCTCCACATAGGAATCGCCGATCATGGCGATGTGGCAGCTTGCCGCGGCCCGCTCGAGGCTGATGGGTTCGCGGTCCACGAAGCCCAAGCTGTTGGTTCGTGATTCCGTCCAGAAATCAAGCCTGTTCGTCCAACGCACCTCCGCGTTGGGGGTGAATGTGCCCCCGACAGTTGGAGACCAAGTGTAGGAAGCGTCGTTCTCCAAGAAGGGTGCCCGCAGCCGGAAGTACATCTCGCCGACGACTCCAATCAGCGCCAAGCCGGCCACGAGAAACAGCACGTTCCAGCCAACCAGACGCAGCGCGCGGCGGGTTTTTCCGGGGGGAGATTCGTGCCGTGTGCCTTGGGTTGTCATAGTCCATCGCTCCTCTTGTGTTGGCAGTCATGATTTGCTGGTCTTCCTTCCCGCCCAAGCGTTCGGTCTTCATCACTTGACCCGTCAATCCAGTTCAAACGTATCCTCATAAGCTTCGACCCTAAGCGCCGGGTCCTGCTCCGCCTTGCGCAGAAAGCAGTTGCCGACGGCCAAGCAGTCAATATCCGTGCCCAGGAAGCAGCGCAAGGCGTCCGCGGGCGTGCAGACGATGGGCTCGCCGCGCACGTTGAAGCTCGTGTTCACAATGACCGGGCAGCCGGTCCTGGCTTTGAAGGCTTCCAGCAGAGCATGGTAGCGGGGGTTGGTCTTACGGTGAACGGTCTGCACGCGGGCGGAATAGTCCACGTGGGTGACAGCCGGGATGTCCGAACGCAGCACGTTCAACCGGTCGATGCCGAACCGTGCTTCCCCCATCTCGACGTCGCACCGCCGCCGGGACCGCTTCACGTCGGCCACCAGCAGCATGTACGGGCTGTCATGATCGAGCGCGAACCAGTCCGCGACATCTTCGCGCAGCACGCTCGGCGCGAAGGGGCGAAACGACTCGCGGTGTTTGACCTTGAGATTAAGCGTCTTCTGCATGGTGGGCGAACGCGCGTCTCCCAGGATTGACCGGTTGCCGAGCGCGCGCGGGCCGAACTCCATGCGGCCCTGGAACCAGCCGACCGCCTGGCCCGCGGCCAGCGCCTCAGCCGTGGCGTCGATCAGGGCGTCGTCCGCAAGCGTTTCGTAGCGCGCGCCGGCGGCCTCGAGCGTGGCGCGAATCTCGTCCGGGCTGAAGGCGGGACCGAGCAAGGCGCCGCGCATGGCGTCCGTTCCGCACGCAGAGGGCGACACGGAGGGACGCGGCTCGCCGAACAGGCGGTGACTCGCCAGCAGCGCTGCGCCTAATGCGCCCCCGGCGTCGCCCGCCGCGGGTTGAATCCAGACGTCGTCAAACCGGCCGTCCCGCAGTACCTTGCCGTTGGCCACGCAGTTGAGCGCCACGCCGCCAGCCAGACACAGATAGCGGATACCTGTCTCCTTGCGTAACGAACGGGTCAGCCGCAGCACCGCTTCCTCAATTACGGCCTGCGCCGAGGCCGCCACGTCCATGTGGCGCTGCGTCAGCGGCTCATTGGGTTTGCGCGCCGGGCCACCGAACAGCGCGTCGAACGTGCCGTTGGTCATCGTCAGGCCGGTGCAGTAGTCGAAGTAGTCGAGGTCGAGGCGGAACGTGCCGTCCGCCTTCAGGTCGATCAGGTGGTCAAGTATGGTCTGCACGTATTTCGGCTCGCCGTAGGGCGCGAGACCCATCAGCTTGTATTCGCCGGAGTTCACCTTGAAGCCGGTGTAGAAGGTGAAGGCCGAGTAGAGCAGCCCCAGAGAGTGCGGGAAGTGTATCTCCCGCGTCATCTCCAGATCGTTGTCATGACCGATGCCCACGGAGGTGGTGGCCCATTCGCCAACCCCATCCAGGGTCAGGACCACGGCGTCGCGGAAGGGCGAGGGGTAGAATGCGCTCGCCGCGTGCGACTGATGGTGTTCGGCGAACAGCAGCTTGGCGTCCCAGTCCACGTCCGGGGCGAGCGGGCGCAGCTTGCGGCGCAGCAGGTTCTTCTGAAACAGTTTCTCCTTGATCCAGAGGGGGACTGCCAGGCGGAAGGAACGGAAGCCGCGTGGCGCGAACGCCACAGAGGTTTCGAGCAGCCGCTCGAACGTGAGGAAGGGCTTATCGTAGAAAGCGACCCGGTCGACGTCACGGAGGGGGACGCCGGCCTCGTCAAGACAATAGGCGATGGCGTGATGCGGATAGCCGGAATCGTGCTTCCTGCGGCTGAAACGCTCTTCCTGCGCCGCGGCGACGATGCGTCCGTCCTCAACCAGGGCGGCGGCGCTGTCGTGATAGAAGGCTGAGAGGCCAAGGATGCGCACGGCTCAGAAGATGGTGTAGATCATCGGTGCGACTGCGCTGCTCTGGCTCAGCGCCAGCAGGCCGCCCAGCACGAGCAGCGTGACGATGACCGGCAGCAGCCAGTATTTCTTGCGCACTCGCAGGAAGAGCCAGAATTCACGCAGAAAGGACATCGCACCCCTCAGAACTGGTTTTTCATTGATTCGGGTTCCGGCCCCGGTGGGTCCCGGTATAGCCAGTAGCTCTCGGCGTTCGGGTCGAAGCGCAGGCGTAACGGGTCCTTGCCCAGGGCGCGCATGAGGAGGCCGGTTGGCGTCACCACGGCGAAGTAGATCACCGCCAGGATGATCGGGTTGACGAGGCGGTGCAGGAGCAGACCGAACCGGAACCAGACCCGGTTGAGCGGAGTCAGCCATTCCGCCTTGACCAGCGTCACGACCAGAAGGACACCGGCGCCAGCAAGCGACCACCACCGGGGTGACTCGCCGCGGAGCAGGGGAAACAGGCTGACAACCAGGAAAACGAGAGTGAAGACCAAGCCAAACCCCCGGTCGGAACCCATTGCAACCGGTTCGTCGGAATTAATTGTTCCATACGCCCCCACGGCTTTCCCCTCGTCTGTCAGCCGACCCTGCTGCATACTGGCTCCCTACGGCCGCACCTCATAATAGGCGTTGATCGGATTATCGAAATCGTGGCGCTTGAAGCGGCTGAAGCCGGCGCTGCCAACCATCTGACGGGCAACGGGTTCGGTAAATCCCAGGGTGCCCAAGCCCTCGCCGTCTGGTGTAGACATGGCTGAAGACATGCAGCACATGACCGAAAAGCCGTACATCAGCGGGGCGAGCGGGTTCTGCTCCAGATTTTCTTCAAACGTCGGCATACTATGAATGTCCGCAATCAACCAGGTCCCGTCCGGTTTGAGCGCATTATAGATGGCCTGGATGACCGGGGTCGGGTTGGCCATATCGTGCAGGCAGTCAAAGGTGGCAATGAAATCAAAGCTTTTATCAGCGGGAATGGCGTCGCCGTCCGCGTCGTGAAAGGCCACGTTCTGCACGCCGGCTTTGGCCTTATTTTCTTCGGCCCGGGCTAAGGCGTGTTTGGAGATGTCGTAGCCGTGACACTCGGCCTGTGGAAAGGCTTCGGCGATCTTGAGCAGCGCCACCCCGGCCCCACAGCCGACATCGGCCACTTTTGCCCCGGCTTCAAGTTTGGGAACCACCCCGTCCAGGGCGGGTAACGCCTTGGGAACGAGGTGAGCCTGGAACCACGGGGCAAGAAAACGCTCAATCCCGCGGGCACCCTCAGGGCCGAACGCATCATACGGCAAACCCAGGCCGGTCTGGAATGACTCCGGGAGTTGTTCCAACACCCCGATCTGTTGCGGCAGCGAACAGAACCCGCCGGCCAGGAACGCCGGGCTGTTTTCGTTCGATAAGACCAGGGCCGCTTCGGCAGACAGTTCAAACTTGCGATTGCCCTTATACGCGAGCAAACCCGCGGTCGCCTGGCCTTCGAGCCATTCTCGCAGCCAGCGCTCGTGCAGACCGGTCTTCTGCGCCAGGTCGTCACTCGTCATCGGGCCGGCACCGTCCAGGGCCCGGTAGAGACCCATCTTGTCACCCAGATAGATCATCCCGGAAATCACGGCCCCCGCGAGAAAGCCCATAGTGTGTTCGGCCATCTGCTGGACCTTGTCGCGATCAATCTGTGCCTCGTACGATTTGTCTGTCATGAGCCGTCCTCCATTCTGTTTTTGAGTTTCCTTCGTTCACCACGCTTTGAATTCGACGCTGAACCCCTCTCGCTCCTGATTGCGCTGATCGGCCAGCGACCCGCGCGCGCCCGTATATGTTCCCAACGGATAGTATAAATAGCCCTGAATACTGGCCCCCGGCCCAACCGGACGGTCTGTCAGCGGCGGAGCGGGAAAAGGCGACTCGCCCTCACTGATGGGCTTCACCCGTTTCCCGGCAGCGTCCAGGAGCATGATCCGCTGGGTTTCGAGCAGATACGTCTGCCGGGTCGGATTAGAGATATTGACCTTGAGCGGCAGCACGGCCAATTCCCTGGTCCCAAAGACCACCTGATTGTCAACCACATTGAGCGGCCGTAGCGCCACATACAGCCGGTCCTGATCCGCCGGGTTCCTCGCCAGCCGCTCTTCCAGCTTGTTAAAAGCAGTGAAAAACCCGAGTTGGAAGTCGCTCAGGGCTTGATAGAAGGCAACATTTCCCAGGATCGGGCTGTCCTCGCTGGTGTCCATCTCCACTCGGTTCCGTTCGATATAACAGGTAATGGTGATGGAGGTCGGTTCCGCCCCTTCCTTTTCGCCTGCAATCAGACCGGCCTTTATCAGGCTGGCCGGGGTATAGGTCGTAATGGTAAATCCGCTGCTCTCCAGGGCCCGGCGCATCGCCATATTAGCCTGCTCACATGGGGTCACATCTGAGCGAGTGGCGATACGGACGCCGTTCGGACCGCAGGCGATGGTGACGGACACGCCCTCCTCGCCGCCCCAACGGCCCATCTGCTTCGCCGCTATCACGCCCTGTGTGTCGTCCGAAGCCGGCGTGAAGGCCGTCACCTCATAGCCCAAACGCTCAACCGTCCGCACCGAGAAGCGGTTCGCGTCCTCGCAACTCATGTCCGGGTCTATCACATCGTACTCGTCCGTGGGCTCAAGCGGGGCCGGGTCAGTGGCCATCTGAACGGTCTCAGGCTCTTCCGGCTCAGTCTGCTGCAAGGACACCTCCGGCGGTTCGCTGGGTGCGCAGCCAAATGTCAGCATTCCGGCCAGACACAGACCAATCACAACACGGCCCTTTAATTTGGGCGTAGGCATACAGCCCCTCCTCCTCTGAAACGTGGACCATACCAAACCCAAAACAATCAGGCCAGAGGAGACGAAAGACGGTACTGGTTCCGTTTAACCTCTCCCGTCCCCACTGCTGGCTCAACGCCCCCCACCCTGGCCCTCCCCCTCCCCGTTTGGTCCGAACCGTCACAGCAGATACAGGCTCACCACCAGGAGAGCGAAGAATCCACCGGCCAGTCGGATAAAGCGGACAGCCCAGGCAACCTGCACCCGCTTTTCCTCTCGGATGAACGAGACTTTGAGGAGTTCATAGACCAGCACCCTCCGCAGGCCGTCCGCGTCAAGCGCTTCGAGGAGGCGCAGATATTCCGCGACCGACATCTCCATATAATTCCCCGCGCGCCACGGAAGAAACATACGCCACCCGGTCACGGCGGGTTTAATGTGGAGGTAATAGAGTGGCAGCGGTTCCACACCATCCCCATCGATGAACTCTTCTGGATTGACCCGTGGGTTGAGCGCCCAGATTGCGCACACTGCGGCAATAAGAACATGGACTAATCCAATGGTCGTCAGGACCTGTAAAGGCAGCGTATCAATCCGGGCGTGGATCGCCCCGATAAAGGCCAGGACCCCGCCAACGAGAACGATGACAATCTCGGCCTTCGCGTCAGTGGACCGAATGGTCTCCTGGGCATCGTGCAGCGCCCGATACAAAAAGTCGATGCGGTATTCGTCTTTGGCGTCCATAAAGAGGCACGCAAGCTCAGGAGTCCATACGTCCCAGACCCTCCTCTCCGCATTCCGCAGTCGGGCCGAGGAAGCGTATCGCCTCACTGCGCCGGACAATTTGTCTTACACTGCTGGGCGCGATAGTTGAAGAACAACCTGGACGTTTCGCCTCGCCCAGCGCTGCGCAGATTCATCGCCGGACCATAGACGCGCCCGACTCCCTGTGGCAGGGTCATGCCCATGACAGACACACAGGCGACCGCAGATAGCTATCGTTGGCTCGTTCTTGCTAATAGCGTTCTGGTCTTCACCTTTGCCTTTGGATTTGGCTGGACGTATATCGTCATGGTCGTCGCCCAGGTGCTGGCCGACCTGCGCCTGGATATGGCGAGTTGGGGTATGCTGTGGTCGGCCATCTCCTTTGGCACGCTGGTCTCGGCGATGATTGGCGGAGCGCTGGGCGACCGCTACGGGGTCCAGAAAATTGTCGGTCTGGGGGTCGCGCTGATGGGCGTCACCCTGGTCATGCGGGCCACGGCCTCCGGTTTCAGCTCAATGTATGTCTGGATGTTTCTGTTCGGGGTCGCCCTCGCCCTGACGTTTCCGAACGTCCCCAAAGCACTGGGCATGTGGTTTGCGCCCGAGGAATTCGGTATGGCCAATGGCGTAACCCAAGCCGGTTACGGCGTGGGCGCGGCCCTGGCCCTGGCCCTGACGCCGCTGGTCCTGGAACCGGTCGGCGGCTGGCGCACTCTGACCACTATTCTGGGTGTGGCCACAGTCGCCATTGGGGCGCTGTGGTTCATGACCGTCCGGGACCGGGCGCACGAACCATCCGAGGCAGAGGCCGAGCGCCTGAGCACTGTAGCCGCGATCCGTCAGGTCCTCAGTATCCGGGACGCCTGGACTCTCGCGGCCTGTCACATGCTGTTTCTGGGCGGTTATATTGGCATCATCGGCTATGCGCCGACCTATTTCGTGGACGTGCAGGGTATGACCCCAACCTCGGCCGGGACTATTGTCTCACTGATTATGTGGGCCTATGTGGTCGGCGCGCTGGTCGTGCCGTCCCTATCGGACCGGGTCGGGCTGCGCAAACGTTTCTATGTGCCAGGCATGTTCATTGCGGGGGCGTGCATGGTGCTGTCCGGCTACGCGCTGGGCACGCCGCTGTGGATCGTGGCCCTGATGTGGGGCATCTTCGGCGGGGCGGCTCCACTGGCGTTCGTGGTCCCGCTGGAAATGGAAGGCGTCGGTCGCCGCCTGGCCGGCTCCGCAGTGGGCATTGCCATCACTGCCGGCTATCTGGGCGGCGTACTCGCCCCGGTCGTGGGCATGTGGCTGGTCGGCCTCACGCCGGTGGCCGGCTTCTACTTCTGGGGCGGCTGCTACATGCTGTCGGCCGTGCTGTTTCTGTTATTGAAAGAGACCGGCCCCTATATCCGCACAGCCGGCTGACCCCCTGCCCCGGACAAGGGACGGGGCAAAGAGAAACCCACCCCCGCTCCCGCTGGGAGCGGGCCGCTTGTCTTCCCCTCTCCCCTGGAGGCCTGTCCTGAGCCTGTCGAAGGGCCGGGTGAGGGGGCCGACGGACCGTCCGGGGGGCCGGGACCCAATGGGCAACACCCATCCGAGGAGGAGATATTTCTGGCGTTTACGCTTTGGCGCTCGGACGGGCGGAGACTTCTTCGTGCCAGCGAGCCAGGTTTTTTTGATCCGGCTGGATCGCAATTTTTACCACCCGGCCAAAATCCACCGCACATTGAGCCACAATATCGGCAACGGTGTAGCGCGCGCCCGCAATGTATTGGCGGTCGGCTAACACTTCGTCCAGCCAGGCCAGACTCTTTTCCGCCTTCTCTTTTGACACCGCGGCATACGCCGGCACCTGGGGCACCCGGCCTTTGAAGAAGGCGTGCTGTTGTTGAAAGGCCAGGGTCGTCGGCTGAAAGAGTTCAAATTCCATGCGACGATTCCACATCTCGACAATCGCCTTGTCCTGCGCGTCTACGCCCATAAGTGGCGGGTCGGGATGGAGTTCCTCAAAATAGCGGCAGATCGCCCCACTTTCGGCAATGCAGGCGCCGTCGTCAAGTTCGAGTACGGGCAGGGTGCCCATAGGGTTCTTATGTGTTCGGAATTCCTCGCCGCGATTGACCGCGTTGACGATATCAACCTGTTCGTATGGCACCGTAATGCCTTTTTCCGCAATGAATATGCGTACTCGGCGTGGATTGGGCGCGGTTGTCGCGTCATGGATTTTCATACTGTCCTCCTCGAAATGGAATGCGCTTACTCCCTGCACTCTATGGGGCACGCCGGAAAGAAGTAAAGAGGGGCCGTCCCCGCGGCGCTTAGGCCAGCACCCTGGCAAGCCGGTCAAAGGCTTCGTGCAAGGTCTCCGGGTTATTGGCGAAACACAGACGGATAAATCCTTCGCCGGCCGCGCCAAACGCCGCGCCCGGCGCAAGACCCACCCTGGCCTCGGATACAAAACGGCGACACTCAGCCACACTGTCTGTCATCCCGTCCACGGCGAAGAAGAGATAAAAAGAGCCGGGTGGAGAGTGGACCCGAACGCGCGGCATGGCCCGCAGCCGTTCCACGCTCAGGTCGCGAGCGGCTCGATAGCGCTGCGCCATATCGCGTACGAATTGTTCGCCTTCCACCACCGCGGTGACCCCGGCTCGTTGGGTAAAATGGGCCGGGCATGAGTAGTGAAACTCGATGACCTTTTCAAAGACCTCGCCCAGTCTCGGCGGAGCTGTCACCCAACCCAGCCGCCAGCCCGACATGGCCCAGGTCTTAGAGAAACTGTTAATCACCAGGACCTTGTCATCTGGCTCGGCCAGGTCCAGCAAGGACGGCGCAACGGGCCGGTTATAGACCAGACGATGGTAGACCTCATCAGAAATCAACCACAGGCCACGCTGCCGGCAAAAATTGAGCACGGCCTGCTGGCCGTCCCTTTCCATGACCCAGCCGGTGGGATTGCCGGGGGAGTTGATGAGGAGCGCGGTGGTCTTGTCATCAACTTGGTCAAAGAGCCGGTCCAGATCAAGCGTCCAGGCCTGCTCACCAAACGTCAGCGGCACAATCCGTGTCTCCCCACCCATAATATGGATGGTCTCGATCAAGTTGGGCCATAAGGGCCCAACCACAACCGTATTGGAGCCGGGGTCGGTCAGAACCTGCTGGATGAGATTGATCGCCACGCAACCGGAGGCGGTAACGGTAATGCGGTCTTCGTTCACCGGGCGGGCGTGCAAACCGGAGGCGTATTCAGCCAGCGCGGCGCGGAGCTCGGGAATCCCCCGGTTATGGGTGTAAAACGTACAGCCCTGCATCAGGGCGTCCGCGCCGGCCTGCTTGATAAACTCCGGCGTGGGCAGGTCTGACTCCCCAAACCAGAGCGGAATCAAGCCTTCGAGCCCAAGGCTGGCATTGGCAATGGCCCGAATCTTCGAGGTCGGCAACCGTTCGATTTGTTCTCTGGCCTGAATGGGCCCCTGCTGTTTGGCGTTCACCTGTGTCACTTGTTCGACCACTCCCAACACTGAGTCGTTCATCTCAGCATAGAGAGGTTCAGGGCCGGAAGAAAGGTGATGTTTCATTGGAGCAAAGCGGGGAGCTGGCGCATATCCTGAAAGACCTGAGCCCCGGCGGCAGCCAGGGTTTCCGCCGATGTGTCTCGGGCATAGCCGAATACGGTCATGCCAGCCGCCACACCAGCCTGCACTCCAGGCAGGCTGTCTTCAATTACCGCGCAGGTTTCGGGGGGAACGCCAAGCGTCCGGGCCGCATGGAGAAACAGGCCAGGGTCAGGCTTCCAGCTTCCGACTTCATACGCACTCACAATAGCCCCCTGAAAATACGACAGCAGACCAGTAATACCGAGGTTCGCTTCTATTTTCTCCCGCGGTCCGCTGGAGGCGACACAGAACGGGACAGACCGGGCCTGTACGGTCTGAATGGCCGCTTCAACACCAGGGATCGGCTGCAAGTGGTGCTGAAAGACTCTGGCGCTCTGCGCCCGGAAGTCGGGAATAAAAGTGTCCGGCACACAGCGACCCAGACGTTCTTCAACATCGGCTATACACTCCGCCAGCTTGCGCCCTTTATACAGTTCGACCGCCTCGGCTACCGTCAGGTTCAGGCCCAGGGCGGCCACACACTCAACAAACACCTGATTTTCGAGGGTCTCGCTGTCCACAAGCACCCCGTCGCAGTCAAAGATCACCGCTTCAAATCGCATAGAGAAGTCCACAAGAAAAAGGGGGGGGGTTGGGTCATATCGTCCCGGTTCAATTACTTTGGAGGTGAGTTTCCAGCCGCTGAGCTAGGGCGTTGAAGTCTTCGGGGCATTTCCGACGGATTGCAGGAATGTTGCGGGCGGCTTCTTCGCCTAGTGTCTTACGGCCACCACCACGAGCATCAGCAATGTTACGCCAGACGGCCAGCGGCTCAAAGTATCGCTCTTTGACTGACACCTCGGCGCGCACGTCCGTCCATCGCCACTCGCTGGGCAGATTGAGACCCGCCAGAACCCAGGTTTCAAGTTCTTCCCAGGCATGCTCGGCTAAGAATACCCTCCTGTCATCTGTGAACTCTGATTCAATACGGTTGAGTCTCTGACGCCGGTTCGTATCGCCGTCACGGTCTATGCACAGGATGAAGATATCCGTCATTCCGCCGTGCTTTCTCACAACATCTGCAATGCGCTCCGACTTCAACGCTTCCCCAACGCCACCAAGCAGAGGAGCACGACAAATCTCAACACGTATACGTGGCCTGCCAATGGCTTGAAGGAGCCGTGAGAAAAGAGGTTTGAGAATATATTGATCCTTGCGGAAGTCTTCAGGAATGATGAGAACATTCATTCTCCGTCTGCCTCCGCTTCGTCGAGATCTTCGGTGAAGGCCAGCGCGGTTTCCATCCAGCCTTCGGCAAGCAGGCGTCCCAACCCTTCTTTGGATGTCCGTAAGTCCTTGGCGTTGGGCAGTTCGGCGACCCGGCGGATGACAGCGTCCTGCGAGTCTTCCAGACGGCAGACAACGGACATATTCTCGAAGGTACTGTCGTTGACGAAGGTCAGCAGGTCAGGCGCGTGGGTGGTGGTTATTATCTGAATGTTGTTCTTTGCAGTTTGCTTTTCGATCAGTTCGAGTAATAGCCACTGCCGCGCCGGGTGAATGCCCGTGTCGATCTCCTCGAAGAAATACAGACCGTTCGGGCTAGCGTCGAGCAACACGGCCAGCATAGCAAGAAAACGCAACGTACCGTCCGAAGCACTAGCGGCAGAGACCTTTCTGCCGTTCTTCTCACAAATTGTAAGGTGGACCCGACCGCTAGGATCAGTGGGAAACTCAAAATCCTTCACATCCATCGGGGTAAGCTCGGCAAGCCAACTGGTGAGAAGTTCCTTGCGTTTGGGGTCGGTGCAGATTTCTCGCAAAACCACTGGCAAGTTCTCACCCCTGTCGCCCAACAGGGTCGCGCCTGGGAAAGCAGGCTCACGCATTTGCTCCGGCGAGAGTTCCAGGAAACGCATGTCAGATAGAATGGAGCAGAGTTCCTCCATCATTCTATCGCTGATTGCCTGCTCACGCCTAAAGAACTTTATGAGTTGTGTCAGGGCTGGCCGACCTAAGTCAAACGGAATGTCCTTTTTCGTTTGGTCCCACGCACCGCAAACCCTGAGATTTATACCGTCACTGTGAGCTGTGTAGATGGGTGTTGATTCGAGTTTTAGTTCTTCTTTGGCAACCCCAAATTCACCATATCTTTTTTTGTCGGCACCGGCCTCAATCAAATAGCTTGTATTCCCATTTGACAGCTTCAGCTCAATCTCAATAGAAAACGCCTGCTGCCCGAACCGTGTAATCTCATCCATCGCACCACGGATCGGTTTCCATCCGGCCTCGCGTTTGCCGCCGAAAATCTCTGCTAACGTGTAGCCCCGCCCAATACCGTGCAGAAAGCGGAAGGCATCGCGAATATTGCTCTTACCACTGGCGTTAGCTCCCACAAGGAGCGTAAACGGGCCGACGCGCAGGGTCTCATTGGCAAAGTTCTTGAAATTCTTCAGTCGGATGGATGTAATCATCGGACTTCCCTCAACTACATACCCCCACCCTGGCCCTCCCCCTCACAGGGGGAGGGAATCTTTCTGCTCCCCTGGAGGCCTGTCCTGAGCCTGTCGAAGGGGAGAGTGCTGGGGATACAAATTGACCTTGCTTTCTCACATTACCCCCCTTACGTGTCGTCGCGGAGAAGGGATACGCCTGTTGCGCCCAGAAACAGCGGCAGCAAGGTATCGATAATTATCCAGACCACGGCGCTCACGTTCTCGCTCTTGCCTGGGGCGAAGTCGGCACTGACCGACATGGTGTTGAACCAACTCCAGAAGAAGAGGATACCCACGCCCAGAAAGCCGTAGAACATTGTCGTGGCTACCAGACGTTCCCAGGTCACGGGCGCGTCTGGCCCGGCGCTGCTGGCGCGTTGCATACGCGGATAGCCGACTATCAGCCCCAGCACGAGCGCCAGCCCCATTAACGGGTCCAGCAGGTTCCACAGCGGGCTGTACGGATGCGCTTCGCTTGAGACGTGATAGAGCGGCTCAACTATGGTATGGACCGCAACCGTCACCCCAATCACAATGAGAACGATACCAATGACTCGTTTGCTGTCCATCAATCGGCTCCCTTCTGGGCGTTTAGCCCCGATACTGTGTCATACTGGCGGGCGCGCTGTCTATGGTCAAAGCGCGCGTCATACCGATGAAGAGGGATTTGCGCTGCGGCCAAAACGGCGCTTTGGGGAGACGGTGCGGTGTGAGTTGACGTGCGGCATGATGGGCCGTTTGCCCGACTATATGAACGCCTTTGTCGCCGATATGGCGGCCATCACCGCCTGGCTGGGACGCAACGAGCCGCGCTTTGGGGACAATGCCTGGACGTATTATGAGTGCTGCCGTGAAAAAGACCTGTGTTTGACCCACACCCTGGTCGATCCATAGATTGACAAGACAAAAGGAGTCGAAGACCAGGAAAGTATCCGTATCGTCAAGGAGACCGACGCCGGCCTGATCGTCAACGGCGCCCGCATGCTGTCCACCCTCGCCCCGGTCAGCGACGATCTCTGGGTTGCTCCATATATGCCGCGCAAGCCGGGACAAGAAGCGTATGCCGTCAGCTTTTCCATCCCGGTGGCGACCCCGGGGCTCAAGTTTATCTGCCGGGAGCCCTACGCTGCCGGGGCCGGAGACTTTAACCGTCCGTTGAGCAGTCGTTTTGACGAAGGCGACGCCATTGCCGTTTTTGACAAGGTGCTCGTCCCGTGGGAGCGGGTTTTTGCGGCCCGGGACGTGGAAACGTATAATTTTATTGCGCCCCGGATGCCGGGCTATTTTGCCCTGCAGGCTGTCATTCGTGGCGCGGTCAAACTACGCTTTATGACCGGCCTGGCCTGTCTTGTCGCCCATAGCATCGGGCGCTCGGAGATTACGCGCTATCGGGAACTGCTGGGCGAACTCGTCTCCTATGTCGAGCTGGCCGACGGCCTGGTGACCGCCACGGCGCATGAAGTCTGGACAAATGCCCAGGCCGGCGAAGGCGCAACGGATTCCTCATCAGAAGCCGTTACTGCGGCAAAAAGTTTCGTTCCCGGTCTAGCCACCCTTTTTGGAGCGCCGGACAAGGGCATGTTGGGCATCACCACGCTACGCATCTTTTTCCCCTTCGTCCACACAAGGGCGGTCGAGGTCATCCGGCTTGCGGGCAGCAGCGGCCTGGTCATGACCCCGACCGAGCAGGATTTCGCCAACCCCGCCCTGTAAGAACTCCTGCCGCGTTATCTGCGTGGCCGCGACACCCCGGCCGAGGAACGGGTGCGCATCATGAAGCTGGCCTGGGATGCCATCAGCACCCAGTTCGGTGGCCGGCAGTTATTGTACGAGTGGTTTTTTGCCGGTGATCCGACCAATAATCGGATTCTGTATTACGGCACGCAGAAACGTAGCGAATGTGAAGCCCTGGTGCGGAATTTTCTCGACTCTCTCAAAGGATGAGGCCAGGAACGCGGTCGAACTGCCCTCGCGGCTGAACCTGGCCACGACTTCGGGCTTTTTTCGCGTCATGCCGGCGGTGATGCGGGACAGCGGCCTGATGGGATACAAGGTGTTTCACGGCTCGGTCCAGCACGGCGTGCGCTATCTCATTGCGGTTTATGATGAAAAAGACGGGCGACCTCAAAGCCGCAATGGCAGCCGGGACGTATGACCGCGCGCAAGTGACGGAACTCAAAGGAGTTGAAGACGTTTTAGGCGGAGGCGTCCCCGGCCCCAAGAAACCCGGCGGTGTGACGTTCAAGCACGTTGGCCCTGGACCTGCCAGCCCGCGCGCCGGCCCCGACAATCACCCCTGCTCACGCCATCCGGTTGAGCACATACTGCGGGGCCGGGTTGAGGAGGTATTGACCGTGTACGAGTAAGTCGGCCAGGGGCGTGTCCTGTCGCTAGAAGGCCGCGGTCAGCCGTTCCTTGGGGTATTCTGCTCCGACAACGTGTTCGATGGTGAGCGCCCGGACCATCTGATAGGTCCGCACCCGGAAAGCGGGGTCGCACGACATGCGGATATACATATCCTGTGGCTTGATGTCGTAGTCCTCACGCAGCCATTCGAGCATATTCTGGGCTGCATCGTACACGGCCTGCTCCATAGGTCGGTTAATGCCCACCGCCACAATACTGTCGGGTTTTTCAATCCGCACGCAGGGGAGCCGTTTGTTCTGCACCACTGTACAGCTCAACTGCGCAGTGGCCCGAGTTTCGTCGGCAATGCCGGTAAACTCGGTGTCTCCCTGGCCGCCATGAATATCTCCGATGTAGAGCAGGCCACCCGGATTATAGGAATTCAGATAGATCGTATGCCCGGCGCAGATATCCCGACAATCAATATTACCGCCAAAGGGGCCCTGTCCAAGCAGAGACGTGAAGACTTCCCGCTCCGGCGCGGTTGCCAGCGTGCCGCAAAAGGGCTGGAGGTCCCAGGTCAGCCTGTCGGAATAGACGCCCTTGCCGTCACGGGTATAGCCGCTCGGTCCGGGCAGATGCTCAATCACCTGTACTCGGGCCTGCGCGCATTGCCCGTCAAACAGGGTCGAATTGCCGTATGGGCCAATACCGGGCAGAATGCCGGAAAAGCCGTAGCGCCAGGGATCGATAAAGTCGATATGCACGGCCAGCACGTCACCCGCCTCGCAGCCTTCTATATAAATCGGCCCGACAACAGGGTTGTATTTTGGCGGATAGGCGAGCGCGAGCGCGGCAACATGGGGATCATCCACAAACTGGTGGACAACGGGATTATCACTGGCGTCCTCAATCAAGCCCGAGAGCGCATCCTCGGTCTCCACCTGGAAGACTTCACCGGCCTGGACCCGCAAGACGGGCTCGTCCCGGTTATCGAAGGCGTATTTGGTCACCTCGCCACGTTGGATTTTCTGCATGCCGACCCTCCTTATGGCTGCTCGGTAGAATTCCGCCGGCCTCAATTGTGGCACTGGCCGCCACGCCCTGCAAGCGAGCGCGTGGTTGAGCAATACCGATAAGAAGAGTCCTTTTCGATGACGAGCGCGCGGCCATGAAAGTCCTCGTCTGCGGCGAGAAAGCAGGCGGCGGCCCTGCCAATAATGGCTCCACCAGCAACGACAACATCGTACCCGGCACTCCGCTTGACCATAGCTCGCCCCAGGTTTGAGGACATTCGCGCCGTCGTGAGACCGCGTGGGTCAGGACATGGGACAGGATTCGGCTACGTCGCTTCCATCTCGGCCTCGGCGGCAATTTTTTCCAAGATGGCAGTCATCTCGCCAGGGTCGGACACAAACGACGGAAAGTCAAGAATCAACCGGCTCACGCCCAGGCCTTCCCAGCCCGCCAAGTCCTTGAGGACCCCCTCGGCCGTACCGGCGATGATGACCGCGGTAATCTCTATGGTCGAGAAGTCACGGCCCGCCTCGTCACACATCTGCTTGAGCGTCTGCAAATCCTTCGCCAGGTTGCCTTCGGTGCTATACACATCGTCGGGGTGCTCGGAGACCACCTGCCAGCCGTCGGCCATGTCCACGACGCGCCGGAGGCCGGCCCGCCCGCGCCCGCCGATCGTAATCGGTGGATGCGGTTTTTGCAGCGGCTGAGGCCGACACTGAATGTCGGAAAACCGATGGTATGCGCCCTCAAAGCGCGGTTCCTCGGCCGTCCAGAGTTCTTTCCATATCCGAATATGCTCGTCCGTCCGCGCCCAGCGTTTGGCAAACGGCACTTCCAGGGCCTGGAACTCCTCCTCCAACCAGCCGCTGCCCACGCCGACAATCAGACGCCCGCCCGACAGGACGTCTATCGAGGCCATCATTTTCCCGGTCACCACCGGATGGCGGTACGGAGCCACGATCACCGTAAACCCCAGCCGCACCCGGCGCGTGCAGGCCGCCACAAACGACAGCACGGTGAACGGCTCCAGATGAGCGCCCTTGGGGTCGGCGATGTAACGACCCGACTTGCTGTAGGGGTACGGGGTATCGATCCTGGTCGGCATGACGACGTGGTCGGGCGCCCAGACCGACTCGAATCCGCGCTCTTCGGCAAGCTGCGCCATGTCCAGCATGGTCTGCTGGGTTGCCATGACGCCGAACGCCGGCAGCATAAAACCAATTTTCATACGGTTTCCCTTCACGTAGAGTGGATGCTACTTGCTCCTATACTACTGACTTTTGGCATAGGGTGGAACCTGACTGATGTTGGAATCCGTCGCCGTACGCCCGCCGCGCTCCTTCTCCGCTGACCCTTGCGACCATGCACCGGCGTCCGAGCGCGTGCGAAATGAGCGCCTTGTGAATAACTTTGCGTGGTCGGTTCAGGACCGCGCGGACAGGGTATCTTCCTGTTCCGTTGCGTCCGCTCCCTATGGGACAAGCACCAAGGGGATTTTATTCACGCACCCCATCCGGTATGAATCGGGATAGTTGAATAGAAGACTAAAAGGAGTCTCTGAATGACTGAAACCGGCACAGAAGCACCGCCGCCTCAAGACTGGGAAGAGGGCGTCTCCCTTGCGAGCCATATTCTCGTTCTGATCGCCTGGTGGCGGGAGATTATCCTCGGCGTCATTCTGGCTGCGGGAGGGGGAGGAGCGCTGGCCTTGGGCGTACACATCCTTCTGCCGAATTACCAAGCCTCGGCCGATGTGGCGATCGTCCGTATGACGCCCAGAGTCGCCATTGATGATACACTCCGCACCACCGACCCGACAAATTCCATGCCAGGCTCCCGGGTTACGAACCGTGACCGAATGGCTCGACGGGCCGCGGTCGTGGGACTTGTCCACAGTGGAAACATAGCGCGAGTCGTAGTTGAACGACTGAGCGGCCTATTGGACGAATATGAGAATGAAGCTGCACTGATCGGAAAAATCAACGCCAAACTGATTACGGTCGGCATTCAATCGGTAAGAAACAGCAGCGATCTAATTCGTATCACGGCCAGCGCTGACTCGCCAGAGAAGGCCGCGGCCCTCGCCAACACCTGGGCGGAGGAATACGCGAACATGGTGAACAAGACATTCGAGCAGGTGCCGCCGAATCTGATCGCCGCTATCGAGGCCGAACTGGTAAGAGTACAGAAAGACTTCGACGCTGCCCAAGAAAATATGGAAACGTTCATCGCCGAAAACAAAAGCCATCAATTGGCCCGGCAGATCAACGAGAAAGTCAGCCTCGTCCATGAGTGGTTCGAGTCGCGAAAGATGATGCTTGCTAAAAACTACAAAACCCGGAACAACTTGGTTTCCATACTGGACGCTGCGCGTGGCCTTCGCGCCCAAATCAAGAACAGCGGCGAAACAAGCACCGCCTCGAACAGGTTGGCCATCCTGTTGCTCAAGATTGAAGCGTATACCTTATCAGAAGGCCCTCTGGAGATCGATTTCGACAATGTCGGCGCAATCCACGCCAACGCAACCGAGCAGGGCGCTGACGTGGATGCGTTTATTACCGCACTGCAAGACCAACTCGAGCGGCTCCAACAGGCTATTACACATCAATATCAATCCGCGGGACTGGACGAGAACAGCCTTGGCGGGCTCATCCCTTCGCGTGCCCGGAACGATGAAAGCATGCTGGATTCCCAGGTTGGGGAGCTGTCGTCCCTGCAGGGGTCGGGAGGCCAGTTCCACGCCCCGGGCGCGAACCTGCTTCCCCAGATCGTCACCAAGCTGGAAGAGGACATTCGATTGCTTGAGGCGGAAAAAGAAAAAACAGACCGCATGGGGTTGGAGTTGAGCAATAAGCGAGATCTGCTGTTTGCGAGCCTGAAGAGTCTTCAGAGCGAACTCGTCGAATTGGCTCTGATGACGACATCCACGGCCACTTCGGAGGTGCGCTTGGCAACGGAAGCCGTGCAGCCGAATAAGCCATCAGGGCTGTCCCCAAGATTGAGCACGGCCCTGGGCGGGGTCATCGGACTGCTGGCCATGGTGTCCCTCGTGTTTCTAGCGAACTCCGTGGGCGCACGGCCTTTTCTCCAAAAGCAAAAGATGGAACGCCAGGAGTAGGATCGGAGACCCGGCTGAGTATCCGTGCACTTCATCATCCGACGCCGATGAACCCGATGACCGAATCGCGCAATCGCCGGATGCCTGCATCTCGTCCAGCAAGGCTCGCGTTCTGGCTGGTGGCGGTTGCGACCCTGGTCAACTTCAACCATTTGGCCAATATGACGGTTGGTACGGGTTGGTTCATCACCATAGGGCTTACGCTCTGTTGCGTGTTCCTGTGTCTGATCGTTCGTATCCCCTTGCGACAAGCCCTGGGGATCCCCGGCTTCTTGATTGTGGCGACCTTGATCTCCTACCTCCTCATCGGCCTGAGCGTCGAGCTCGTCACCGATACCGTGTGGTACTCGACGGATTACACGCTTCCGTTGCGTAGCGGCCTGGCCACCCTGATCGTTGTGGCGACGGCGCTCGGCTCGTCCGCGGAGCTACGACGGGTCGGCGTCGAACGGCTGTTGAAAGTGATTCTGACTATCCTGGCCGTGACGTGCATCCTCATACTGGCGACTCCTTTGTTGGTGGACCATCTATATACCCTGCCGCTGCATTTGCGAGATGTGTCGTATATCGCTTCCTTTCGGTTCATAGGCACTTTCGCGAATCCTAATATGGCAGGCACGGTCGGCTGTTATACGGTCGCTCTGGCGCTGTCTCTGTTGGGGAGCGGCCGGTATGGAAAGTTCTCTATGTTGGCGCTGTTCCTCAGCAGTGCGGCAGTGATTCTGACGCTTTCCAGAACGGCGCTCCTCACCTTGATACTGATCCTCCTTTTCTTCCTGGGACCCCTAGGGTTGAACCTTCGCCCCAAGCAAGCATTCCGCAGAATATGGTTGGCGGTTGCACTCCTAGTCGGTGGCGTCGTTCTCCTGGGCGTCAACCTGGAACATTTGCCGGTGCAGGAGGAACAACTGCACCGGCTGATGTGGATTTTTACTGGGGACCTTAACGACGATTCTATGCGCTTTAAACTCTGGCTCTACGGTCTGTCGCAGATAGCGGAATCCCCGCTCTTCGGCCATGGCCTCACGCGGTTTCATACCATGGAAGGCAGTCTCATTTGCCGACCTGAACTTGATATACTATGTGGAGTCCACAATTCATACCTGATGCTGTGGGGGGAGGCCGGCATCATTCCATTAACGTTGTTTCTACTCTTCTTTAGCCGCTTGTTGCTGTGGACGTATTTGACCCTGCCGAATTCCGTTGCCGCCAATACCGTCGCCAGTTGGACGCTTGTCTTCGCCGTGGCGTGCATGAGTAGCGATTACGAGGTGTATTCCGTTTGGAGCGCCTTCATCGTTGGGCTAAGTTGCGCCCTGGTGATGCATGCTGCGCGTGAATCACGCGGACGGAGGTCGGGGCGGACATTGGAGACGCGACCGGCATCCGCTTGGACGGTGCCGCCCGATAGTGCGCCCTCCATAACAGGATGATCTCGCCAACCATGCCGTCCACTGCCCCGGAAGCAACGCAAGTCGAAGCAGGTGCCCACGCCCATTCGCCGAGCCTTGGAACCCGAACGCTGGACGGGCTCCGCTGGTCCTCTCTCACGGTCGTCATCAAAGCCCTGCTGACGCTGCTGGTGTTGGCGGTCCTGTCGCGGTTGCTCACGCCAAACGATTTCGGTCTGCTCGGCATCGCCTGGATTCTTGTGGACCTGGCCACGAGAGTTGGCCAAACCGGGATCGGGCACGCCCTGATCCAGCTCGACGAGCTGACAGAGCGCCACCTTGAAGTCGGCTTCACGCTCTCGGTCGCGCTCGGCGTCACCGTGGCGGCGGCGCTCTGGCTGTTCGCGCCGCATTTTGGCCGGCTCTTCGACGAGCCGGTCGTATCGGAGCTTGTCCGGGTCCTGTCCGTAGCGTTCGTCATTGGCGGCGTGAGTGTTGAGTCGGATCACCTGCTGCGCCGCAATCTGCAGTTCAAGCAACTGATGGTGGCTGACCTCCTGTCGTACTCGGTCGGCTATGGGCTTACGGCCATGGTCCTGGCTTTCTGGGGATTCGGCGCGTGGGCACTCGTCTGGGGCGAGATCATGCGTATGCTGATTCGCACCGTAACAGTGGCCTTGTACTCTCCACCGCGCCTTCTCCCCCGCCTGTCGGTCCGTGAAGTGACCGACCTCATCTCCCGCGGCATCGGGATCTCGTTGACGCAAGTATTCGATTTCATCGTGCGCACAGGCGGCTACTTCGTCGTCGGGCGCTGGCTGGGAGCCACGTCGCTGGGGTACTACACGCGGGCCGACAGGCTGGCCTCGTTACCGTTTCAATATCTCGGTGGTAATCTATTCGAAGTGATATTCCCGGCCATGTCCCAACGCCAGCAGCGGGTCGATCGCTTATGCGTCGCCTATCTCCACGGCGTAGAAATACTTTTGCTGGCGGTGTTGCCGGTGAGCGCCCTGGTGTTCGTGAGCGCTCCCAGGATCGTCGCCGCCGTTCTGGGAGAACAGTGGGACGAGACCGTTCCGATTCTTCAGATCCTCGCGCTCGCGATCCCTTTTCAGACGGGTGGCGTCCTGAATATCGCGGCCATTCGCGCATCAGGGGACGTCTATCGGGAGACTTGGCGGCAGGCGGTGCACGCCTTTCTGGTCGTGTTCGGTGCCTGGTTCGGAAGTCGCTGGGGCTTGACGGGCGTGGCCGTCGCTATCGTTGGCGCCCAGATCGTCGCCTATCTGCTCATGACACAATTGGCGGCGTCGCTCATTGAGTTGCGCCCGCGGCATCTCCTGCGATGCTGCCGGCCGGCCCTGTGGGTCTTTGCTTGGGCAACATTTGCACTGTGGCTGACGGCCGCCCAGTTTCGGACATGGGCTCTGCCGGTCGGAGTGACGCTGTTCTTCGAGGCCCTGATCTGGACGATGGCGGTTGTCCTAGCCATGTATTGCGCGCCTCCCTTCGCCCGCCTCCGGTCCGTTCCCTGGGCGCTGGCGCATGTGCCTTTTGACGCGTTAGGAACGCCTGGGCACTACTTGCGTAACGGACTGACCTGGTTGCCGGCACCGAGCGGCCCGGACTGTTCGTCATCAGTATGACCAATGAAGCAGTTCGAAAAGGGAGAGTGCGTTCCATGAATGTATCCGTAGCGACCAGGCATAACGTGAGGTACCCAAGCGGGGATGGATTTTTCTCCCCGAGTGAGCATTTTCCGGAGTATCCATTCGGTGCCATTTCGAAGGTAGATAATCCTGTGTATCGACTTGTGAGACAAGTGTTAGCGGATGCGGGCTTGGATAGGAGCCACTTCGGTAGCTCTTCGTGGAATCCACTAGGGAACTATATAGCACCTGACAGTCGTGTGTTTGTTCTCTGCAACTTTGTCTATCACAGAAGATCGAAGGAAACACAAAAAGATTTCCTTTCCAAGTGCATCCATGCCTCGGTATTGCGTGCTCTGGCCGACTATATACTGATTTCCACCGGATCCAAAGGGGAAGTAATATTTGGAAATGCTCCATTGCAATCATGCAAGTGGTCGAGTGTCCTAGCCGATACGGGTGCAGATCGTGTGGCCGCATTCTATACTGCGGAAGGTGCTCCGGTGCGATCTGAGGATCTGCGCCTCTTTATTTCAGAAAAAAGCTCCTTTGGAAAAGTAGAAAAAATTTACACCCGGAATGAAGAAGACTCTTCAGTTATGTTTGACCTGGGAGATAAAAGTTTGCTCGCAGAGCAGAAAAAATCGAAATCTCCTTTCCGCGTTACAGACTACAATCCAGACAGAACTGATCTCTATCACTCTGAAAATTCCCATGTATATATAATCAATAAATCGGTGCTTGATGCACAAACCGTGGTAAGTTTGCCAAAGCTAAAGGTTCACGAAAAAGTCGGCATAACGTGTGCGCTGAAAGGATTTGTTGGTGCTGTTGGCCACAAGGACTGCTTGGCACACCACCGCTTTGGATCGCCGCTTCGAGGGGGGGACGAATTCCCGACGGCACATGCTTTTGCAACTCCCCTTTCGAGTTTCCATGACTGGTTGAATCGAAGGAAACCAGGGTCTCCTATGCAAGGATGTATGGAAATATTGCACTATTTACTGACCGGCACCTTACGGCAGCTTGGGGTGATTCGTGGCGGGGCATGGTATGGCAACGACACAACTTGGCGAATGACGCTTGATCTTGCTCGGATACTACAATACGGAAGTAGCGCTGGAGTGTTGCACGAGAATAGGCAACGACGACATTTGGTTCTAATCGACGGTATCATCGGTGGCGAGGGCAATGGTCCGCTTGCACCGACCCCTGTGGATTGCGGGACCCTGATATTCGCCGACGATCCGACTCTCGCCGACCGGGTTGCATGGAGACTTATGGGCTACCAACCGGAGGCTTTACCTCTCCTGCAAGTATCGAATATGGAACGATGGCAGCATGGTTCGGTCGAGAGGAGCACGCAGATATCTTGCAACGGCATGTCCGTAGACGAGGACAAGTTGACACCTGTGTTGTCACGGCCATTCACGGTCCCTCAAGGATGGCGTACCTATTTGTCGGAGTGGGCTATATGACAGTTAGAACTTCTAGTGTACCAAACGACACTACTGTACAGGTCTGGTGATCGGAGAAATGGCCTGGATTTCAAAATCTCGACTAATGGCTCTTGATCACATGCATCGGACATGGTCGCCATCCCGAATAGCCGACTATCAACTGGTAAGAATAAATAGTCTATGGAATCGGGCTTCTCAAGACATACCGTATTACAGACGTTTGGTCAAGAAATTCGGTTTGCCTGCATCATTCAGATCTCTGGAGCAATACATAGCCACAATACCACCACTCACCAAGGACGTTTTTTTGAACAAGGCTCTCCCCTACTGGCACCAAAGGCCACGGCCTGATCGCAGGCGACTAACCGGAGGGAGTACGGCGGTGCCGATACAGATCCCGGCTTGGCGAAGGGAATTTGAAGAGAATAGATTGGATAAGTGGCTTGGTCGATCGTGGTATGGAATCGATCCGCATGATCGTCTGTTACTGTATTGGGGACATGCACATTTATTGGGGGAAGGATGGCGAGGAAGGGTGAACGGCTGGTCTCGGTTGATTAAAGATCTGCTCCAGAACTATAGGAGGTACTCTTGCTACGACATGTCGGAGGCCGCACTGAGAAAAGCTGGCCAGCGTCTACTAGAGTCGAAGGCTCATTACGTGATGGGTTATTCATGCTATCTTGACCGCTTGGCAAGGACGAACGCTCATTTGTCCTCGGTTACTTCGGATCTCGGACTGAAAGCGGTAATTGCCGCAGCAGAGGGATTTCCTTTTGGAGACTCGGAAGCACAGATCGAACGGGTTCTTCGTGCTCCTGTAGCGATGGAGTACGGCTCGGTCGAAACCGATCTCGTTGCACATACTCATCCGAATGGTGGATATCGAGTATTATGGAACAGTTACTTACTCGAATATTGTCCTGGTCCCACTTTGCAAGAGGTCTTTGTAACATCCTTGTTTCGGCGCTGCACTCCACTCTTCCGATACAAACTAAACGACTATTACGAGTTCACGAAGAGCTCTCGACATGTCGAAGATTGCTCCGCTCTTTCCTTTTTTCGTGTTGTCGGACGTAGTAATCGCCCTATCGTTTTGCCCAGCGGTCAAACCTTACACTCTGAATCTATTACTCATATTGTCCGCGATACACCGAAGATTACTGGCTATCAGTTTGTATCCTGGAAGGACAAGGTGACTTTGCATGTAACCACGAGTGAACCGCTTGAGAATGAAGAAATTATGCGGATCTGCGGCATGGCGCGACGGGTCGATCCGCAACTAGGCGAGCTCCTGAGAATACTGGAAGTACCCAGCCTTGAGTATTCCATAGCCGGAAAAACTCCAATGGTTCTCTACAAGGATAGACCATACAGTGCCGGGAATAGCGATCTCCTATGAAGCAGTCTGATGAAAGATAGCATCAGAAATGAGCGCGCATGAGCAGTGGGCTGGACACCTCTGGAGCGTCCTGATGTTTCAGGCGTGGCTGGAGCATGACCGATGAAACAGTTGGACGAGGATCGTCGGACCATGGAACCGGAAAAGTCATCTGGCCTCGGAAACGATGGCATTCGGACGGCAAAGAAACTCCGCCTGCTGCTGGTCGGGCCGCCGCCTTACAGAGATAGCGGAAGTCGCGTGAAGGTCGAAGTCATGCTTGAATACATCAAGGGTTTCCCCCATCTCGTTATTGACTGCTTCGACTTGCCTGTCCACCACCCTCTGTATAACGAGGATGGTACGTTCGGTCGCTTGAGCCATCTGCGCACCGTCATTGGCCTGTTGCGTGGGGTCATTCGGATGTCCCGCGTCGATACCGTCATCCTCTTTGGAACGAGCGATTTCTGCTTCTCGTACGGGCTGGCGTTTGTGCTCTGTTCCAAGTTGTTCCGTCGACCCTGTGTAGCGCTGATGGCGGGTGGGCGGGCGATATTCGGTACAACGCGCTTGCCGGCGACTGTCCGCGCCGCGTGTCTCGCCATGTTTCAGGCGGTCGACATTGTCGTGGTACAGACAGAGGTAGCCCGGAAGGATCTCCCGGCACGGTTACGGTCGAAGACCATGGTCGTCAGGAACTTTCGCCCGCTGCCGCCCAGCCCGCCCCCGATCCCTCGCGACGGCGGAAGAATAAGGTTCGCTTTCCTGGGGAGGCTCGGCGGCCCCGACGAGAAGCCTGAGAAGGGGCTTGACGTTCTGCTTGACGCCTTCGATCACATACGCGCCGCCCCAGGGTCGGCCGAGCGTATCGAGATGCACATCTACGGCCTGATTCCCGGTAGCCTGACCAAACGAGTGCAACGGACACCGGGCGTCGTCGTACATGGCATAATTTCCAATGACAGATTGCGTACCGCGCTACCGCAATACGATGTTCTGGCGTTTCCGAGCCGTTTTGCGCTCGAGGGGCACCCCGGTGCGATCATCGAGGCGTTCATGGCGGGTTTGTCGGTCATCGCGAGCGATCTGCCCGGTCCGTTGGAGATCGTCGAACATGAAGTCAACGGCCTCGTCGTGAAGACCGGTGATTCACACGCCTTTGCGGCTGCCATGAGCAGGCTTGTCACCGACCAAGCATTGCGGCAGCGCCTCGCGGCGGGCGCACGAGCCTCCGCCTCCGCCTTCGACCAGGAAAAAGTTCTTCCCGAACTGGCCGCGGCACTCGGCTTGCTGCCTGCCGCGGCGACGCCAGCGCAAAATGAAAACTGATGGAATGGACCACTTGCACGCGAGTACCCCATCTGCTCGTTAACCTGGACGCAAATACCGCTCCGAGGCCTGTATCCATCGGACGGTTTCTGCGATTCCCTGTTCCATGGTGCAGGGAAGACTGCCGCAGATTCGCTCGGTTTCGGCAAGGTCGAACTGGTACTCGGTCAGGATATTGTTAAGGCGGAAAGAGTTAAAAGGGAAGTTCCTGAAACCAAGGTAATTGATCGCGTCTCCGGCCGTGCCGGCAAGCTTGGCGAGTCTTTCCGGAACGGTTGAGATGGACCGTGCGCCAAATGCCCTTTGCAGGCCATCAGCCCAACTCCGAAGCGAGATAGGCTCGTAGTCCGCCAGATAAAAAACCTTCTGATGAATCCGGTCCAACGGCGCTTCGATGAGTTTCCCGAACTGATACGCTATGTTACCCACGTAGCCGTATGATTTCCATAATGGTTTCCAACCGACATGGAAGTATCTCCCTTGCTGAACCATGCGAAAGAAACGTTGATAGTGACCGCTCATTCCAGGCCCCCATACCGTGGTAGGACGCACGATACACCAACCGGAAACGCCGCCGCGCTGCTCCCGAATCGCCTTTTCCATAAGGACCTTGCTCTCTCCGTACAATGTCGACGGGCAGAAGTCGTGGTCACTGCTGGGAACATGTCCGACGCGACACACCAACTGAGTCGATGTGAATATGCAACGCTGTACGCTGTTCACGCCAGTCACGGCCTCAATCAGGTTGAGCGTACCGATGTTGTTCACCGCATATCCCTCTATATTAGTCTTTTCCGCCAAATCGGTTCTGGCTGCCAAGTGCACCACCACGTCTGGCTTACATGACCGCACCACATTCTTCGTCTGATCCTTGTCGAGAAGATCACACTTGTGGAACCCCTGTTCGCGGCTATCTTTCTTTGGTGGCACCAAGTCCAGTCCGTATATATCGTGCCCGGCTTCGAGCAGCGTCTCGCAAACGTGCTGTCCGATAAAGCCGGAACTTCCCGTAACCAGAACTTTCATGCTCGTTGCGCCTCTCGCTTCCGGATCAGCGTCCGATAAAGGTCGGCCATTGATTCGGCGATGGCGGGCCACGTGTAATGCTCCTCCACCAACTGTCGCCCGTTGCGTCCCATGCACGCCGAGAGGCAGGCATCCGACAGCAGTGCGCCGACGGCCCAGACCACAGGCGCATCCTTGACCGGAACGACAAATCCCGCTTTCGCTTCGGCCACTTCTGGAAAGTTGCACTGCTCTGAGATGACTACAGGTAGCCCCGCCGCCAACGCCTCGACGACCGCATTGCTGAATCCCTCGGAGCGCGAAGGTAGGACGAACAGGTTGGCGCAGGCGAAGGCAGCCATCTTGTCGCTACCCGTCAGCATTCCGGTGAATATGACTCGGCCCAGTACACCCGCCGACCGTAGAATCCCTTCTACCTCGTCTTGCGTGCCGTCCTCGTCCTGGCCGGCGATCAACAGGACGGCATCTTTGAATTCGGATGCTATCGCGGCGAAACTCCGCGCCAACACGTCCAATCCTTTAAGGGACTGGATGCGACTCAAGTACAGGATGATGCGTTTTCCTTTCAACTGAGGATACTTTGCCAGGAAGTCAGAATTGTCGGGGGAGGCGAAGGTGTCCAACTGGTCGAGACCGATACCATTGGGGGACACGAAAACGGGCGTGTGGTAGCCAAGTCTGGCGATGTGTACCTGCTCCGCCTGCGCAACGGCGTGCAAGACATCTGCCGATCTCAGGATGCGACTCAAGATGAGCTTTCTGTAGACCCACTTCTTGAGCCACTTGTACTGAAGCCGTCGCCCATCAAGCTCCCCTCGCGGGGACACGACATAGGGAATGTTATGCCTGCGGGCGACGAGGGATGCCGCATAGCCTGGGTAGTGCCAGAGTGTGTGAATGTGAACCACGTCGAAGCTAGGTATCGCGTCGTCCAGGAACCGGGCCAAGTCTCGGGAGTATGCCGTCCAGAAGGGTGCGGGGAATTCGGTAGGGAAAGCATGAATGACAGCCTGCGGGGTTGGCAGCAGGCCGGTGCCGACCCTGCGTCCGGTAGTCGTCACTATTTCCGAGCTGACACCTTGTTGCTCCAAAGCTGCTGTGAGACCGGCGACAGCGGCCGACGACCCGCCCCATTCAGGCGACATACTGGCGATTACGTGAAGTATCTTTATCGCATCAGATTTCATACACTTGTGGAGCATCTTCCCGTTCGCTACTAACGTCTTGGGGCGAGTACTGTCTCCACCTCGTCGCAGAACCGATTGCGGAGGGCGTTGCGCGAGTAGTGGCGGCGTACCAACTCCCGCGCGGTCCGGCCCATCTCTTCAAGACGCTCGCGCGGGGTGTGCCGGATTTCCCGCAGTATCTCCACGGCACCATTCACGTCCCCGTGAGCGATGTGCCAGCCGATATTGTGGTTCCTGAGAATGTCGGTCGCATGGCAGGAAGGCGGACCGAGCAGAAGAATGGGACGCCCCGCAGCCATCGCTCCATAGATTTTGCAGGGGTGTGATATCCCGACTACTTCGTTGCCAACGGACACGATGTGTACGTCGGCAGCGGCGAGGGAATAGTGCAGGGTCTCCAAGGGCTGGTACGGCAGCGAACGGATATTTCGGGGACGTTCCCGCTCAATGAGCGCTTCGATATTCCGCTTGCCGAGGCCGCCGCCGATAAAGAGAAACTCCAAGTCCTCCTCGTCCTGTAGCCGTAGCGCGGCTTGCAGCACCGTATCCAGCGGGTGGGCTAGGCTGTGGTTGCCGCTGTGCATCACCACCAAGCGACCATCTCCAACATGTTTCTTGCGCCAGGGGTTACTGGCGTGATCAATCTGAGCGCTGTGGTCGTTGTGCGGCCACGGCGGTATGACCACTGTCTTCTCCGCCACGTCCAGCTTACGCTGCACGCGCTCGGCCATGAAGCGGTCAAGGAGGATGACGCGCTTCGCGCGACCGAGGATGAGACGGTTCAGCCAGTTCATCAGACGCACGGGGAGGGAACTGGCCTTTAGAATACCCAGCTTGATGATCTGGTCCGGGTTCAGGTCCATCACCCAGTAGCAGATCGGAATCCCGCGCAGCCACGAGCAGATGAGGGCCGCAAGGGAGCACAAAGGGGGCGACGTACTCACGATGAGCGCGTCGGGTTTCTGCGAAAAGAGCCCGCGGACAATGGCCTGCACCACGAAGGACAGCGCCCCGGCCACTCGGACGACGGTGCTGCTCTTGCCGAACGAACTCAGCGGAATGCGCCGAATGGTGACCCCGTTCCTCGACTCTCGCGAGGGGTACTTCCGGCCCGGATCCTCGTAGCCTCGATTGGCCGCGAGGACGTGAACTTGGTGACCGCGGCCAACGAGAGCCGCGGCCGCGTCGTGGAAATGCTGGCCGGAGGTAGACGGGTCCGGTACGTAGGGTTGGGTCAGAACTAAAATACGGGCCATGTCTCCGTCATCTGTATTTCTTCACGTACTCGTCGTGAATCCAGCGGTAGATGCGCTCCATGCCGTCCCGCAGCCGGATTGAGGGCTCCCAGCCGAGATACCGGAGGATTAGCTCGTTGTCGCTGTTGCGACCGTTCACCCCTTTGGGGGCATCGAGCTTGTAGTGCCGCTTGAGCTTCACCTCGGCGATATCTTCGACTATGTCCACAAGTCCATCGATGGTTACCAGCTCGTTCGAGCCGAGGTTGATAGACTCGATGATGTCGCTCGCCATGATGTCCTGGGTGCCCTTTAGGCAATCATCAATGTACATAAAGGACCGGGTCTGCTTGCCGTTGCCCCAGATATCGATATCGAGGTTGCCAGTGCGCTTGGCCTGGATCACTTTGCGGCAAATCGCGGCCGGCGCTTTCTCCCGGCCCCCCTCCCAGGTGCCGAACGGGCCGTACACGTTGTGGTAGCGAGCCACCCGGGCGCGTAGCCCGAAGTCCTCGCGGAAGTGGCGACACATCCGCTCGGAGAACAGCTTCTCCCAGCCGTAGCCGTCCTCGGGCATGGCGGGATAGGCGTCCGCCTCCCGCAACGGCACCACGTCTTCGGTCTTCTGCTTGTCCGTATTGTAGACGCAGGCGGACGAGGCGTAGAAGAACGACTCGAGACGGTGCTCCTTGGCCGCCAGGAGCATGTGGGTGTTGGTCAGCACCGAGAGCATGCACAGGGCCTTGTTGCTTTCGATAAAGCCCATGCCGCCCATGTCCGCGGCGAGTTGGTAACACTCGTCCATACCGTCGCAGGCCGCCATGCAGGAGGCAAGCTGTTGGAGGTCGGCGACAACATTCTCGGCGCCATCAAAGGTCTGGTACCAATCCTCCATCGGCTTGCGGTCCACACAGCGGACTTGATGGCCCTGTGCCAGCAAGGCGCCGACGAGATGGCCGCCAATGAATCCGCCCCCACCGGTGACTACGATCTTCCGTTGTTTCATGTTTCCCGGTCTCTTTTTTTCCAAATGAGCGGAGTAGCATAACAATCTAGTATCTTATCAGCAAGAGTGAAGGGGAACCTTTTCCGTTCTGATAAGATACCGCCAGCCTTGCCATTCGGCACGTTTGCCCTGGCGCGCCTTTATTCCCATTTTGCTCCCTCCCGGTTCGCGTCTCTCCCGAAGTCGTCGGCGAACCGAGTAATGTCGTCTTCACCGAGATAGGCACCGACCTGCACCTCAATCAGTTCGAGCGGAGTCTCGGTCGGGTTGCGAAGCCGATGCCGGCTGCCGCGCGGGATGTATGTCGATTGGTTTTCGGACAGCGTCAGCGTAGACTCGCCGCAGGTCACCTGCGCGGTTCCGTGAATGACCACCCAATGCTCCGACCGGTGACGGTGCATCTGGAGGGAGAGTTGAGCGCCCGGTTTGACGGTGAGCCGTTTCACCTGATATCCCTCCCCGACTTCGACCGTCTCAAACCATCCCCACGGACGGTGAACGCGGTAGTGGGCGCTCTGCTTCGAGCGGGGGAGTTTCTTCAAGCGCTCAACGACATCTTTCAGATTCTGGGTACTCTCCCAGCCCGCCACGAGTACGGCATCAGCGGTTTCGACAATAATCAGCCGCTCAACGCCCACGGTCGTCACCAGCCGGCTGGTGGCGCGCACCAGCGAATTGGTGGTATCCACGGCGACGACATCCCCGGTCAGAGCGTTGTTGTCGCCGTCTACGGCACTGATCGTGTGGAGCGCCGGCCAGGAGCCCACATCACTCCAGCCAGTGTCCAACGGGACGACCACGGCTTCGCCGGTCTTCTCCAGAACCGCGTAGTCGATCGAGATAGTGGGCGCGAGAGAGAACTCCGGGCCGGGTCGGAAGAAGTCCATATCCGTCGAACCCGATTCGACCGCCGCCCGGCAGCACTCCAGGACTGCCGGCGCATACCGTGAGAGCGCCGCGGCGACCACGCTCGCCCTGCACAGGAGGATGCCGCTGTTCCAAAGGAATTCACCCGATTCGATGTACCTCTCGGCCGCTACGCGGTTCGGCTTCTCAATGAATTCGGCAACGCGGCGCACGCGCCCATCCAACGTTTCCCCAGCGCGAATGTAGCCGTAGCCGGTCTCCGGCGACGACGGACGAATACCGAACGTTACCAGGTGTCCCGACTCGGCCGATCCGACTCCAGCGACGACAGCTGCCCGAAAACGATCGGCACTCTTGATGTAGCCATCGGCTGGCACCACGAGCAGCGTCGGGTCGTCTCCGTTCGCAAGCGCGTGACAGGCGGCAAGCGCGGTCGCCGACGCCGTGTTGCGAGGCACGGGCTCAAGCAGTATGGCGCTCCACGGCTGCCCGACCTCGCGGCACTGCTCGGCAGCCAGAAAGCGATGTTCCTCGTTGCAGACGATGCAGGGGGCCAGGGCATCCTCCAACGGCGTCAGGCGCAGCAGTGTCTCCTGCATCATTGAGCAACCGCCTGTCAGGGCGAGGAACTGCTTCGGATAGAATTCACGGGACAACGGCCATAAGCGCTCGCCTGAACCGCCGGCCAGTACGACAGGAAGGATTGCTGTCATAGAACGCTTCGTGTGGAATTAGTATGTAAGTATTTGTCTTTCCAATGGAACAAAAGCTTTAAACTCTCTAATCCAGGGCAGTACACTACCGCAATCGGAGGGGTTCGGTATATAGTGTAGATTAACCGTAAGCAAGGACTACTGCCCGTATCCTGTTTCCGTATTGGCCGCAAAAGGCGAAATACCTGGAATTGAGATTTTTTCCTTATCTGACGGGCCTGATGAGGTGGCAAATAAACTGCCTGGCTACATTATTGAACAGCTATTGGAAACGTCGCGTGAGAAAATCAGAGAAGCAGACATGGGGAAGTATTCCGCGAGCAAGATGTCACAGCCTACCAGACATTGTATTCGAGTATACTAGACGATCTCCAATCCCATAAACCACGAAAGAGTGAAGAGTTTTCTGAATCATGACTTCATGTCCTTCAAAACCGCATCTTCCCTCGGTCTCGGTCATCATACCGGCGCGCAACGCGGAAGCGACCATTGCTGAGGCGCTCGACTCGGTGCTGGCCCAGGAGTATGCGGGGGCGGTGGAGGTGATCGTGGCCGATGGATCCGACACCCCCGCGACCGCCGAGGTGATTCGCCGGCTGTACCCGTCGGTGCGGCTGATCCCCAACCCGGAGCAACTTACCGTCTCCGGCATCGCCGCGGCTCTGCGGGCTGCAACCGGAGAGGTCATCGCGCGGTGTGACGCCCATACGATATTCCCGTCGGGATACCTGCGGCGCGCCGTCGAAACGCAGGCGCGCACCGGGGCGGCGAACGTGGGCGGGCGGCAGCGGCCGGTCGGGACCACGTTTTTCGAGCGGACAGTGGCGCTGGCGATGACCACGGCATTTGGTGCGGGTGGCGCGCGCTACCGGCTTGGCGGCCCGGCGGGACCGACCGACACCGTCTTTCTGGGGGTGTTCCGACGCGAGATAGTGGACGCGATAGGCGGATACGACGTCACCCTGTACGGCAACGAAGACTACGAAATCAACTATCGGCTGCGGGAGCGCGGGGAGACAGTGTGGTTTGATCCCACGCTCGTGGTTGACTATCGGCCACGCAGCACGCTGCGCGCCCTCGCCCAACAGTATTTCAACTATGGCCGGATGAAGATCGAGGTGTGGCGGCGGCATCCGCGCTCGCTGCGGGCCCGCCATCTTGCGGCCCCACTGCTGGTACTGGGGTTGACACTCTCCACAATCCTGGCTGTGGCGGGGGTCTCCTGGGCGGCAGCCGTGCCGGGGGCCTATCTCGTCATCCTGGTGGGCGCCGCGCTCGTGGTCGGCATTCGGCGACGCACAGGTACGGCGCTCCTGCTCCCGCTGATGCTTGCCACCATGCACTTGAGTTGGGGCCTCGGATTCTTCCTGCCGCGGGGAAACGCGGTGGAGTCCCGGACAGTAAACGACAGGGACGGCGATGACGACCAACGGCCCGTATCCGCGAGCGCTATGAGATCGAAAGACCGCTCGTCGCCAAGTTGAAGAACTCCAGCAAGGCGGAACCGCGGGCAAAGCTTCAAGTGATACCGCGGCTGGGTCGTGTCTCTGTTTCAAATCTTCCTGCGCCTCTGCCGGCGTAACGCCTCCCTCCTCAAGGAAGGAAGGAATCAGACCCCCCTCTCCCCCGGAGGGAGCAGGTTGGTAAGAGGGCGAACATGCAAACTGAGACACGACCCGTCCAAGGCGCAAGCACGAGCGGCGCGCAGGATATCGCGGCCATTTTTGCGACTCGCCTCCTCCTCGTCGTCTTCGGCCTCCTGACCCAGAGCGTGCTGGCCTATACGCTCCTTCCCGCAGGCCGGGGGGCGTATGCCGTGTGCGTGCTGTTCGCAAGCCTGCTCGGCGTGCTGTTCGCACCCGGCGTCCAGCACGGGGCGCACTATTTCGTCCTGACGCAACGGGCCGGCGTGTCGCAAGCCATGTCCGCCGCCCTTGCCGTCTGCCTCGCCGGCACCGGAGTGGCTGTCGCCCTGGCGCTCCCGCTGATCCAGAGTGACATCGCCTTCTTTCACAAAGCGGAGACGCGCGCGTTCTATCTGGCGCTCGTCCTGCTTCCGCTCACGGCCTTCTCGTTATCGGTTGAGTACCAGTTCGCCGCGCTCCGGCGGTTTGGCCGCCTGGCGGTCTTCTCGCTGCTCCGGGGCGGGGCGCAGGCGCTCGCGCTCGTGTTTCTGGTTTGGAATCAGGGTCTCGGAGTCAACGGTGCCCTCGTGGCGTTCGCCGCCGGTCATTGCGTCATGATCGCGGTCGGTCTCCGGGACCTGCGACGGCATTGCGGGCTGGTCCCGGAGATGCCGCGCCGTTCCAGTCTGCGCCGTATTCTTGGCTACGGCTTGAAAAATCATGTCGCACGCATCGCGGACAGCATCGAATGGCAACTGGGCGCGCTCGTCCTCGGATTGACCGCGAGCCGCGCTGAGGTCGGATTGTTCGCCGCGGCAAGTGTGCTCATGTTCCGCTTCAGCATGATCTCCGACGTAGTCGCCAGAGCACTCCTGCCCCGTATCACCGGCGTGGAGACCGTCCGCCCCGAGCTGGTCGCGCGCTGCCTGCGCCTCGTGGGCTGGACGACCGCGGCCGCGCTGGCCGGGTTCATCGCACTCAGTACGCCCCTGGTCCGGCTGCTGCTTTCGGACGCCTTTCTGCCGGCGGTTCCGCTCATCAGGATCATCGCGCCCGGGGTTCTCGCCTGCGCGGTCTCCGGCGTGTTTGAAGTCTACTTTATGAGCGCCAACCGCCCGCAAGTCTGCTCATGGGCGGCTTGCCTCGGCTTGGGCGTACATCTCAGCGCGCTCTTTTTGCTCTATCCCGCGCTGGGCATGGCCGCCGCGGCTTGGGCGCTGACCCTCAGCTACACGGGCCGTTGTCTCTTCCTGGCGATCATGTACCGCAGAACGACGCGAACGACTTGGCAAGCGCTGTGGCGACCTCGGCGCGATGATGCGACCGTGCTGTGGGCTTCGGGTCGGTCCGTGATCCGCGCTATCCGTGAACGCTCCCCACGCCGACTGCCATACTAAGGAGCGATCAGGAAGACCCGCCAGTCAGTTGAGACAAATCCGGGGGCAGGTTTCCCGCTGATGGGAATGGATATCTGAACCTGGACACCCATCCGTCCAGAAATTCGAGACCGCCGACGTGATTGAGCGTATGGACGCCCGCGTTGGTGGCCAGCCAGGAGCCATCAATGCGCCCGACCGGGATTTCGGCATACGATCTCTCGTTCAGTTCATCTATGCGATTGAGGACGACCGCGCGCCCGTAGCGTCCGTAGCAATCCTGGGCCGGCCGAATCAGGTGGCCGTCGCGGAAAAACAGCCGGCCGGCCGGCCGGGCCCGGCCGCTGTCGGACACCACCGGATTGGCCGGGTGGGGCCGCCACGCGCCCTCCAGAGTATCGGCCATATAGATATGCAGCTCGTCATTGGCTCGCGCCCGCACCTCGCTCACCGTGCCGAACAGCCACAGTTTCCCGTCCTGCCGGTGCAGCGTCGGGTCGCTCATACTCACCCCGTCCAGCAGCGTCCGTTCTCTCGTCCAATTGTCGGGGAAGCGGCGGCAGCGCCACAGGTCAACTCGATGCTCGTCCCAAGTATCGGGAATCAGATACAACTGACCGTGATGCTCAAAAACAAACGGGTAGGAGAGATGGTAAGAACATTCCAACGCGGTGGCGACTGCGCCTAGCTCGCCGTCGGGGGACACCGGAGCGCACGCGATAGCGGCTCTCTTTGACTGGAAAGAGTAATTCTCAAAGAACACCCAAACCTTGCCGTCGACAACGATGGGAAACGGGTCGGCCCAGAAACGACCGCGCGGAGCGCGATGAATCTTCACCTGCGCCGCTGCCTCCATCCCGTTGTTTCCGCTCTCCCGCTCGTCATTCCCGCGAAAGCGGGAATCCGCCAGACGAGGCCCAGTGTTCACAACTAAAAACCACCGCTGGCTACGGAACCAGCGACGGACAGCCGCCCGGAGCCGCTTATGGACCCCCTCACCGAACGTGCTGAGAAGACAAGGTGTCAAATCTTCGCCGGGCTTCGTCATACCCTGGAATCAACAGTCGTCCACGTGGCCGTCAGGTTGATGTCCTGAGCAGACGACGGCCAAGGACGCGCTCGGCATACCACGCCACGCGCGAGCGGAGGAAATGCAGCAGCGTATGCTTCGCTCGATGGAAGTCACGATGGAGCAGCAGCAGGCCGAGTCTGTGCCAGCGGCCGCGGCTGTTTTTGCGTCCGACCACTGCGACCGTCTCCCGGACCAGTTCCTGGAAACGCTCCCGCGGGATGTAGGCGGTAAAGCAGTTTTCCGGGCTCTGGTGGTTGTGAATCGTGATGTCAAAGTCGTCGTCCACCACCCCAAGCTCCTTGCACACTTGGAACAGTTCGGAGCCTGGATAGGGGGTGAATATGCTCAGCATGATGTTATCGGCGTTAATCTTCTTGATGGCGGTCAGCGTGTCTCGCAGCGTCTCTTCCGTTTCCTCTGGAAAACCAATCATAAAGAAAGCGCCGACTTCGATGCCGGCCTGCCGGCAGAGGTCCACCGCTGCATACGCCTTCTCGATGGTGTGGCCCTTTTTCACGCTACGCAGTATCCGGTTGTTGCCGGACTCGACGCCTATTTTGACCACCACACAGCCGGAACGGCGCATATATTCGACTGACCGCTCCTTGACGACGCCGACGGTGATCTCGCAGCCCCATTTGAGTCCGGGACACTCGGTTTCAATCAAGCCGCACAGTTCTTTGATATAGCTCTGTCGGATGCCGAAGGTGTCATCGTCGAAGTAGACGTACCGGACGCCCCGCTCCATCAGTAACTTGAGCTCCGCGACCACGTTTTCCGGCGAGCGCCAGCGGGTCTTTTGCGTCCAGATGGCTTTGGACTCGCAGAACGTGCAAGCGTAAGGGCAGCCGCGAGCCGAGAAGACGTATCCGAAGGCTTCAGCGGGATAGCTGGCGTAGTCGCGCAGAACGCGCGGCGCGGCTTCCGCGGGAAAAGGCAGCTCGTCGAGGTCGGGGATGTTGGTGCGCGGCGGCGTGAACACCACATGGTCGTCCTGACGGTAGGCCAGCCCCGCCACCCCACTCAGCGGCGCGTCGCTTTCCCGCGCCTTGAGCAGCTCGACCAGCGTCATCTCCCCTTCGCCCGTCACCGCCACGTCGATGTCCGGGCAATCCAGCGCGGCCCGCGTGGACAGGGTGGCATGGGGGCCGCCCAGGACGACCAGCGTGCCGGGATTGTGCTCCTTGGCGATGCGCGCTATCCGCATGGCGGACGGGAAGTTCTGAGTCTTGGAACTGAGGCCAACGACGTCAGGGTTGAACTCCGTTATGGCCGACCGTATTTCTGCCCAGATGGGCACCGCCGGGTCTTCCAGCGTCCGCAGGTAACGGTCCATTCCTTCTTCTATGCGGGTTACGTTATCGAGTGTGATAGCGCTCTTGTTCGGATTGAAATCAGCGTTGTAGGCCTGGACCTGCCAATCCGTCCACTTCAAGACCGCGCCCGAGAGATAGCCAAGCGCCAGGGGGAATTTCACCAGGGAGGCATGATCGTGGTAGAGGCGCTTGAAGGGCGGGTCGATTATCATGATCCTCCGCTTGCGGGAGAGGGACGCTTTGGATTGTTGCATGTCCGTCATCTTCTGTATCGGAGTTTGCATTCTCCCCCCCTCCCTGGCCCTCCCCCTCAAGGGAGGAGGGAATTAGAGAGTCGGGGTGAGGGGACATAGCCGCCTGTGTATTGCAAACTGATATATGACCTATATTCTCCGTTTCTTCCAGAGCGGCGCGCCGGGTATCATTCTCTCGCCAAGAGAGCCAGACTGGTGAGGCGGCTCGAACCGCCCGGCTCGGTCCAGGGCAGCCGGCCCAGGGGCAAGGCCACTAGGCGAGCGCCTTCACGGCGCAGCCGGCGCACGGCAAGCCACGCGCCCGGCGATACGCTGCCGCCTGTCGAGAGCGGTTTTCCGTCCGGGAAATAGGAGTTCAGCAACACGTGCCCGCCCGGCCGCAGGGCGGTGAGCGCCAGCGCAATATCCTGATAGGCAATATCCGCGGAGGCCGCAGTGTCCATGATGATGAAATCGAACTCCGCTTTGCGTCCGCTCAGATAGTCTGTGGACCGGGTGACAGAGAAGTCCACCAGGTCGGCGCAGTTCAGCCGCGCCAGCAAATCCCGGGGCGAAGCGGAGATGCGGTATCGTTTCGCCTCGTCCGCCGGCGGATTGTTGACGTCGAACAGGTCAAGAGTAACCAGACGGGGCGGGGCATTGCCATTCCGGTACGCCTGCATCGCCAGCGCGAGATACAGGGTGAGCGCGCCCCGGTTGGTGCCGATTTCCAGAATGGAGAGCGGTTGAAAATAGCGCACCAGGCAGTACAGTGCCCGGCGTTCTTCGGGGCCGATGGAGTGGCTGCCCGGCACCTCGGGAAGGATTTCCCGAACCGCGCGCCTCGCCTTTTCATATCCGTCGGCGATGTCGCCGTCCCCGAGCAGTTCCGAGAATGTAATCTTCGCCGCCTCCGGCAGCCGGGCAACGTCCGCGGCCCTTGCCGGCACGCGGCTGAGCCGCCAAACGGAGGCCGCCCGGCGAAGCGCATTGTACAGCGGGACGGGGAGAAGCCGGCGGGCCAGCCGCTTCATTCGCAAAGTCATTGGGCAATTCTCCATTTTAATGTAATCTTCGCCGCCTCCGGCAGCCGGGCAACGTCCGCGGCCCTTGCCGGCACGCGGCTGAGCCGCCAAACGGAGGCCGCCCGGCGAAGCGCATTGTACAGCGGGACGGGGAGAAGCCGGCGGGCCAGCCGCTTCATTCGCAAAGTCATTGGGCAATTCTCCATTTTTCAGCTTGGTGATTATACCGTGCAACCAGTGGTCTTGCCAGGAAGGGTTTCCTGAGTGCAGCAATAGGGGCAACCACAGGGGAATGGGGGCAACCACAGGGGGTTGCCCCTACGGTTCTCTTTTCAAACTTTCGCAAGGTGGCGCAGGTCTTGCGCCACTTCGTCATACCACCGCCCGCTACGGAAGACCTCTCCTCGCTTCTTCGCGCCCTCGCATAGCCGCCGGTACAGACCGGGGTCGTCCAGCAGCCGCTTGATCGCGGCTTGCAGCTCGGCAGCCGAGCGCGGTTCGATGAGCAACCCGTCCTGCTCGTGATGAACGATCTCGGGAATATCGCCCCACCTGGTGGCGATGACCGGCACCCCGCACTGAGAAGCCTCGATAATGACGCCGACATAGGTCTCGTGCATCCGGTAGCTCGGAAACAGGAGCAGGTCGTGTTCGTTCAGCGTTCGGATCATTTCCGCCGGCTCCAGCGCGCCGCCATAGCTCGCCCTGGGATGGCCCTCGAACAGCGAGAGGACGGTATCACGCATCACGGGTCCGAACACATTGAGATGGCAGCCCTCGGGCAGCGCGCGGCAGGCCTCCAGCGCTTCGGCCAGTCCTTTGTTCATCCACAACTGCGCCGCGAAGATCAGCTTGCGCACCGCTGTGCGCCGTGCCGGCGAAGGGCTCGCAATATCCCGCGTATTGGGGAGCCAGCGAAAGTTGCTCGGGTTGCCGAACGCACGAAGCAGATAGTGGGTCTCGACGTACACCAACGGACAGCGCAGAAAGGTCCGGTCTGCCAGCCAGCGGGCCACGCGGCCGGACCGTTGATAGACCTCGGGCAGCAGGCCGCCGAAGAACCGCAGCGCCAGGGGCCGGCGGGCGACCTTGCAGATAAGCCAGAGGGCCGGCGCGACGCCCATCACTGAAAAGCAGGACATATTGAGAAAAACGAGCTGCGAGCGCCGGATGTTCTTCACGAGTCCGCCCAATACCCGCGCCAGCACGACAAGGCCGGCGAGGTGCATGCGCCAGGGGGGCAATCCGCTGCGCGGACGCGACGAGTTCAGGATGTCCAGTTCGAATCCTCGCCGCTCCAGTTGTCGGACCGTTTCCGCGAACAGTGTCCTGGAGCCGCCAATGGCGTGTCCGTCAGTCGGCAACGGGCCGATTACCAGGACCCTGGTTCTTTGACTGTCCGCGGTCCGTTGGTGGGGGATGGATTGCTCGAAGATTTTCATTGCTTGACAGAAGCGAGGGAGTCCATCCGCTCCCCCTGGGATTGCAACTGCTTGCCGATGAGGTTCATTACCCGCACCGTTTCGAGGCCGTCTTCGGATGTGACGACCGGGGGAAGGCCGTTGACGCTTCTCTCAAAGAACTCGCTGATGAGCCGGTCATGTATGTTCCTGAAGCGGCCCGCGAGATAGCTGACGCCGTTGCTGAAGGCGCCTGTGGCAATCTGGGCGGCCTCTTTGAAAGCAGATAAACCGATCCCCCGTGGGGACTGGTTTACTCTGTCGTAGTTGACCAGCACTTTGCTCTGCATATCAATCTTCAATATACCTTCCGTCCCCCAAAGCTCCAACAGAAAGGCCGAATGTTTGCTGGTGTACGTCAGCACAGCGCTGCTGGCGGCAGAGTCGCCCATGAGCTCCAATCTATAGTCCTCGAAGGGCGACCAGGGGTACTCCGGCAGAATTTTTTGACCGCGGGTCCAAACGTCCCGGATAGGACCGATGAATGCCTCAGTGAGGTACGCGACATGGGGGGATGTTTCGCCTATCGTCCCGCCAGGCAGCCGGTTGGCGAAGTGGCCGGAGTCTGCCGTCATCAGGGTGACGGGTGTGGAGTAGAAGATACGCATCCCGGTGAAGCGCCCGATGTCTCCGCGCTTGATTCGCTGGCGAGCCTCGATAACGGACGGGTGGAACAGCTCCGTATGCGCCACCGTGACCTGCCCTTTGGACTCCCGCTCGGCCTGGATAATCCTTTTACACTCTTCCTCGTTCGTCGCCAGAGGTTTCTCGATCAGGACCTGCCTGTCTGCCTTCAGCGCGGTGACTGCCAGGTCGGCATGAGTGTCCGGCGGCGTACATATGTCAACGAAGTCGGGGCGTTCCGTCTCCAGCATTTGCTGCATGTCATCATACGCCGCGGGAACTCCGAATTTGCGGCTCACCGCTTCGGCTTGGGCGCGGTTGAGGTCGCAAACAGCGACGACGCTCACGGTACGGCGCAACCTGCGCCACGCCGGCAGATGTCTCTTGGTTGCTATGAACCCAGCGCCTATGATGGCCGCTTTGTGCATACGCTCGCTTCCTCGCCGTCCCCAGCGTTGTCCCTGGCAAGCAGATTCGTGGTCTTGGGCAGGGACAGAAGATGCCTGGGTTCTGCCGCTCTGGTCAGGCTCTCGGTGATACTGAGAGCCGCTGGTCACGGCGACGGCCCGTCGTCGGGTTCGTTGCCGTCGAAGCGGTAACCGAACAGCTCAATGTCGCGCGCATAGCGCTGTGCGACCAGTGCCGCCGTCCGCTCCGTATAGACCGTGCGATAGCGTTCAGATGCCCCTGAACGCACCAGATGACCGACTCCCGACAGGGACACCCCTATCTCTGCCGACAAAGTGGCGAGATCGTGGGAGAGCCGCTCCAGCTTGCCGATGAAGTCGTAGCGAACCGGCTCCGGCCCCCCAATGCCCAGAATTTTGTGCTGGGCCAGCCAGTGGCTATCGGCCCTTTCATCCACACCTTCCTCCGAACAAAGCCATTCCACAAACGCATCAAACGGCATATTGGGCAACAACCCAGTGCGTCCGTTCATCAAACGCGCCGCAATGAGCGGGTTATCGCTCTGTATCTTCTGGTTGTAAACCGAGACCACGCGGCTCCACGGGTTTCTGACCACCGTGAACTTGAAATAGTCGCGGGCCTCCGGGCGGATTCGGAACAGCGCTTCCAGACTCTTTTCGTAGATAACGGCTGGTCCGGCCTCGTTCTTTACCTGTTGGCCGATGAGAAAACGCAACAGGGAGCGGCTCGCCGCTTTCGGAACAGCGACATAGAGCAGCTTTCTGCCGGGGACCAGCACCTTCTCGGAGCGATAGTCCGCACGGTTCTTGCGTCGCAGAACCAGTGTGTCCAGAGCACTATAAGCTGACAGTCCCGCCCGCATAGCCCGCCCATAGCGTACCGGTTGACCTATCCCGTTCGGATTCAGCAGGGCCTTGCGCAGGAGCCAGAGTGTATTCGGCACGGGCATAGCTCATACACCTTTTGCGCGCGTCAGGCAATTACTTGTCTCAACCGCGTTTTCCGCATAGTTTCTCTCCTATGCGTTCCGCTCCGAAAACACCCCTCCCTAACAGTGCGACTGTGGGGAACCCGCATTGAATTTCAGTCGTCGGCTCAAACCTGGCGCTCCCGTGAACGGCTCGGCGTGGGGCAAAGTCGGTTCGGGCGTGCTGTCCCTGCTCATTGCAACGGATTTGGTCGTCGCTGTGCTGGCGTACGTGGGAGCATTCGCCGCGCGCATCTACTTTCCGCTGCCCTGGACGGAACATCTCTTACCGTTCACGCCGGTGATGAACGTGGCGCATCCGGTCGCCCTGCTCGCCGTGACGCAACTCTGCCTCTTGTACGCATTCGGCCTGTATGATCTGCGTACACTTGGACAGCGCGGGGGGACGCTGGGCCGGGTAGCGACTGCGCTCGGTATTCAACTGTTGGCGGCCGGAGCATGGTTTTTCTTTCGGAACGACGACTCGTTCCCGCGCTCGGTGTTAGCGGCCTTCTGGCTGCTGAACACCTTGGGAGTGACTGGCGCGCGTGTGTGGCTCAGCCGGTGGCTGGCCGGCGGCGGTTCGCTGCGCGTCATCCTGGTGGGGGCAGCTGCGGACGTCGAGGCGTTTGCCACCGGCTTGGCCGACCTTCACCCGGCGCCGCGCCTGGAAGTCGTGGGCGTGGTCGGGATACAGGATAGCGATGGACAGACGCCGTCCGCGTCCGGTGCGCCGTGGCTGGGCTGCGTGGACGCCCTGCCCGAATTTTTACGACGCACCGCGGTTGACGAGGTTATCCTGGTGTCGGCGGCAAGTTGGAAAGACACCCTGGTTGAACGTCTGACGCACCTGCCGGCGGAGACAGGCCGACCGCGGATGCTGGTCGTACCGTCGGTGTATGACGTATTAGTAGGCCGCGTGTCGTCCCTGCGGCTGCACGACATCCCGTTAGTCGAGGTCTTGCAACAGCCGGCGGAGAATTTTGCTTTTTTGGTTAAAAGCGCGGTCGACCGGGCGCTGGCCGGGGTACTCCTGATCCTCAGCCTGCCGCTGATAGGTCTGGCGGCCGGACTCGTCAAGCTCTCCTCGCCGGGCCCGGCCTTCTATCGCCAACGCCGCATCGGCCGCCACGAGAAAGAATTTACGCTGTATAAGTTGCGGACGATGCGGACCGACGCCGAAGCCGAGACCGGGCCGGTCCTTGCCGACGTCGCCGACCCGCGGGTGACCGCGGTGGGTCGGCACTTGCGGACGACCCGGATCGACGAGTTGCCCCAACTCTTCAACGTGCTCGGCGGAAGCATGAGCCTGGTCGGCCCGCGGCCGGAGCGGCCCGAGTTTGTGGCTGAATTTCGACGCGTCATTCCGGGCTATATCGAGCGCTTTCAGGTCCGTCCCGGCGTGACGGGTCTGGCCCAGATCAACGCCGGCTACCGCACCTCGGCAGAACTGAAGCTCAAATACGACTTATCCTACATCTATAATTACTCGCTGTGGTTGGACCTGCGCGTGCTGGCCGAGACGGTCAAAATCGTTTTGACCCGGCAAGGCATGTAGGTGGAGGCGATTGGTGACAGTCAACGGACCGTGGGCAAACTGGGATACAGTACGATGCGGCGTGCTGGGCGTGTTTGTCGCGAGTTGGAGTCTGCCGATCGCAGTGCAGCAAACCGCGCTGGGCTGTCTCCTGGCCTGCCTGGGATATGAGTTATGGCGGCAACGCCGTCCGCCGCGAACGCCGCTGGACCGTCCGTTGGCGATTTTCGGGGGGGCGCTCCTCGTCTCGACGCTGCTGAGCCCCGACCCGCTCCAGTCGTTCATCGGCTACCGGAAGCTGTGGCTCGCCGGTGGCGGCTTGGCGGTGTTCGTCCTGGTCCGAGCTCAGGCCGAGGTTCGCACGCTGCTGGCCGTTTCGGTCGGGGTGGCGAGCGTGGTTGCCGCGTACGGCATTCTTCAGCACTTCACCGGCATCGATCTGGCAAAAACCCTGGTCGGTAAAGAGACGAATCTCTGGTCGTTGGAGTTCTCTGGTTACGGGTACTATCGGGTGAAGGCACTGCACCCGTCCGCGATCACCTATGCGCATAATCTCCTGTTTCCGTTGGCACTGGTGACGGCCTGGGGCGTGGCTGGCCGGGAGCCAGCCGGCCAGCGCCTGTCGCTCCTGCTCGGTTGGACGCTCCTGGTCGGGGCGCTGGCGTTCTCGCTGACCCGCGGGGTCTGGCTCGCCTACGCCGGCGTGTTCCTGCTGTGTGGGGCGCTGGGCGGCCGGAGCGCGAGGCTGGGGGTCGCGCTGGGCGGGCTGGTCTGTGGGCTGATCTTTTTCAGTGCCGGCGACAGCGTATGGGAACGCGCTCGGACGATCTTCGACTTCGAGGCTGAGGTTAATATCGCCCGCACACAGATCTGGCGGGCCAATCTGGATATGATTAAAGAACGCCCGCTGACCGGCTGGGGGTACGGCAATTACAAACAGTTTCGCGGCCCGTATTACCAGCGCTACGCCGGGACGGATCACTCCGGGCACGCGCATAATACTTTTCTCCAGATATGGATCGCTACCGGGCTGCTGGGGTTGGCGGCGTTCGTGTTTCTGCTGTGGTCGATCCTGCATCTGGGGTGGCGGGCGGTAGTCGTCCAACGCGACGGGCCGCTGTACGGCCCGAGCCTGGGCGTCTGGCTGGGGCTGGCCGGATTCCTGCTCGGCGGGCTGACGCAATACAACTGGGGCGACGCCGAAGTCGCCCTGGTGTGGTGGGCCAACGTCGGCCTGCTGATGCGGATATGCACGCTTGGCGCGCCGGCACCAGCCGGAACCGGCGCGGACACTCATACCGCGGCGTAAAAAACCGTCGAGGTCTTCGGGCGGCTCTTCTCTTGCGCAGCATTTATTTCGCCCCGGCAACGCGGGCTGATTCGTCTTCTTGCTGCTGAGGTGAGACCACAGCCGGTACGCTATCCGATTCCGAGCGGCGGTATTGAGCAGCCGGATGCGGAACGCTCAAGCGCGCATGTCCCGCTCCATAGAGTTTTTCGCGCAGGGTTCCGTCTTGATATTCGGTTTGCATCAGACCGCGCTGCTGGAGCACGGGCACGACCCCATCAATAAAGTCTTCAAACGTTCCCGGAGTCACCGCGTAGGCGAGGTTGAACCCATCGACTCCAGCCTGGGTCCATTCCTGAAATTCGTCTGCGATCTGTTCCGGCGTGCCCGCCACTACCGGGCCACCACCACCAAGGCCGACGTATTTGGCCAGGTCGCGCACCTTCCACTTGCGCTCCGGGTCCAAGCGTATGAAATTGTTCCAGAGCGCGCGAATGGCGTTGGTTTCAATATATTCGAGCGGTTCGTCCGGGTCGAGCTTGCCGAAATCGTAGCCGGCCCAGCCACACCACAAGGCCATTGACCCCTCATAGCTGGTCTGTTCCAGATAGCCGTCATACTTCTGCTTGACTTCCGCTTCCGTGCCGCCGGTGACCGTTTTGAGATAGGCAAAGAAAAGAATATCCTCCGGGTTGCGTCCGTTCTGCTCTGCTTTTTTTCGGGTTGCCTGGATGGTCTGCCGCGCAATGGCAGGCGTCGGGGAAGCGATGAACACGCACTCGGCGTGGCGGGCGGCAAAGGCTTGTCCACGGGATGAGGAGCCGGCCTGGTATAACACGGGGGTACGTTGCGGGGACGGTTCGGACAGATGGCAGCCGTCCACCTTGTAATACCTGCCCTCGTGGACAACATTCCGCACCTTGCTCGGATCGGCGTATATGCCGCGCTGCCGGTCTTTGACAACCGCGCCATCCTCCCAACTCGATTCCCACAGCTTGTAGCACACCTCACAATACTCATCCGCCATGTCGTAGCGCTCGTCATGCTCGGGCAAACCGGCCCGCCCGTAGCTGCGTCCGGTACTCTCCAGGTAGGAGGTCACGATATTCCAGGCAACCCGGCCTTTGGTGAGATGGTCAAGCGTGCTGATGAGCCGGGCAAAAGTAAAGGGATGATACTGGAGGATCGAGCTGGTAAAGGCGAAACCCAGGTGTTCGGTTGCTGCGGCCATAGCCGGGACCAGCAACATGGGGTCATTCACCGGCGTTTGCGTAGCCTGGATCAGGGCGGCCTCCCGATTGCCCCGGAACACATCGTACACGCCCACAACGTCGGCCAGAAACAGGGCGTCGAACTTGCCCCGTTCCAATACTTTTGCAAGTGCAATCCAGGTATTGAGGTCCGTGTAGTTCTCCATCTTATCTTCCGGTCGGACCCACAGGCCGGGTGATTGATGGACCACACAGTTCATATGAAAGGCGTTGAAATAGATACGTTTTCTCATGGTCTGCTCCTTGGTATCGATCCATTCCTATAGAAGGGAGAATCGGATCTCAGCCGCACGCACTATTCAGCGTTGAAGGGGCTGGATGACTGCAAGCGTGCCAGGTTCCCGTAGGGGTTCTGGTGCGATTGCCTGGTCTCACGGTTGTGAGGGGATCGGGATTTCCAGGGTTTGGGGTGCGGCTGTGATGAGTCGTTGCCGAAAATCTCCGACAGCGGCTGCCGACCCTTGCAGCTGGATGTTTCCCCGCTTTGGTCCGACTTGGATGACTATGCGATGTCCCTTGGTCAACTCGTTCAGGAGGGAGAGGGCTAGATTAGAGTCGAGAATAGAAACCCCTTTCCCGCCACGTTTGCTATGCGAATGGGCACTCCTTCTGATGACCGGGCCTTTGTCGACACGTATGGCTATGGGAATACGCTCATCAGTATGAAACATCCCTTTGCTGGGGCTGATGGCTAGTTCTCTTCCGTACTGACCGATCATAATTAGCGTGATGTCAGTAGAGGTTGCTTCAGCACAGCCTAACCTATGGCTCTTTTCATCTGTCAGCATATCCACTTCCGTCCAAACTTTGCAGTTCCCGTAAGACTTGAAGTTTTTCATTTCGCTACTGCTTGAGGTATCGGCCTGGACGAGAGAGAGGGTTCTGCTCAGCCAGCCTGCCATGGCAAGGAAAAAGAGCAACATGGGGAAGGCGCGTTTCATGGGGTGCGAATATACAGAGGATGGGGAGAGGGGTAAAGAGCGTGCCCTCCAGCCTTCCTATTCCCATATCTGAGCGAGAGGCGGTTGAATCTGCCGCGGGTCAAGCTGGAGTTCATGCACGCTCAAGGAGGACAGACAAAAGTCGCTGGGCGGATGCTGCATGGTGGCGGTGGCACCATCGCGAAACAGGCGCTCCAGCGTCGATGACTTGAAGATGGCGTGACCGCCACCCATTTCAAGCGCCGAGCGGGTCGCCGCGGCGACGGCCTCGCCGACAATGTATTTTGCTTTGAAGTAGGTGGCTAATACCTCTGCGGCCTGTCCGTCTGCTGTCGTGCCATACTGCTGTGGGCGGTCAGTATAGCGCTGGCGTTCATAGGCTTCGTCGGCCAGCCAGGCCACATAGCGCAGCAGCCAGCGGGCGGCTTCCAGTTGGGCGCTCATCCTGGCAACCCGGCGCCGAATGTCGGGATGATAGGCTAAAGGCTGCCCGTAGCCTTTGGGTTGACGCTGGGTCACATTGTCTTTGATCGCCTGGAGAGCCGCGAAGCCGACGCCGAGATATACGGCGGTATACGGGATATTAAAACTCGGCTCATTCGTGGCCAGCCATTCCCCGATCTTTGGAATAGGTTCCCCCAGGATGGCATCGTCCGGCACAAAGCAGTCTTCGAGAATCAGATTGTCGCTCCGGGTGGCTCGCATACCGAGCGTGTCCCACACCTGCTCGAAGCGAATACCGGGTGAGCTGGTCGGCAGCATCACAACCATGGCCGTTTGTGGATTGGCAATCTCCTCGGGGTGGGCAAAGAGGCACAGATAGTCGGATGATTCGCCCATGGAACAAAACGCTTTCTTGCCTGAAAGCCGATAGCCCCCAGATACACGCCGAGCCTGGGTGGAACACGCAAACGTCATGGGCACAATACTGGTGGTACTCGGCTCGGACAGAATAGCAGCAATCAGCTTGCCCTGTTTGGCCGCCAGCTCAGCCACCCATTTTTTGATTTCATCGGGCAGAGCCGAGTGCATCAAAGACGCCAGGGTCGCGGCGTGCATATTGAACGAGAGCGCAGTCGAAGCACAGCCTTGGGCGATTTCCTCGGCAGCAATGCTATAGCCCAGCAGCCCGACCTCTTGGCCGCCATATTCCTTGGGCACGACCAGGCCGTAGAAGCCAGCGTCCCGAAGCGCCGCATAATTCTCTTTGGGCGGAGAGCCATCCCGGTCGTGCTCGGCCGCACGGGTGGCAAAGTCAGCGGCGAGCCGGCGGGCAACAGCCTGAATGCGAATATGGTCTGCGGTCAGTCCGAATTCCATGAGACTCTCCTTTTTGCTGTGGCGCGTGGGCGCAGCGACGCTACTGATCGGCTTGTTTCGAGGGGTCAATAATAACAAGCCCTTTGAAGTGGCTTCGATAGAACCCGCGATCGCGAGTTAACAAGCGCTCACATTGGGTTGCGGCATGCGCCCCAATCAAGAAATCGGCTGCTACCCGATTCCGCTTTCCCCCACTTGCTCGATATTGCCGCCAGGCATCGCCCGCGCTCAGGGCGACTGGCTTTGACATTTCCGAGAACTCGATTCCTAAGGTGTGCATGGCTGTGAGAAATGCAGCTTCGTTAGAGAAGCCAACCGCAGCCTCGGTCCACACTACGGGACAGGCCACAACAGTCCCCTCGGCCAGACAACGCCTCACTGCTTGTGCAGAGTCCGGACCAAATTTTGCGTCAGCGCCAAAAATATCAAGGAGGATGTTGGTATCAATGGCTGTGATCACTCGTTACCCCGGAGTTTGGCCATAAGCTGGTCCGTCCGCTTCCCTCGCCCGAGGCATCCATACACCTGTTCAACAGGATCAGCGGCTATGACTTTGACTGCAACCAAGCGCCCATTTTCTTCCGAAAATTCCAAAATGGAGCCCGGCTGTAGCCCGAGTTGTTCACGCAGACGTTTCGGGATTGTAACTTGACCCCGTTTGGCAACAGTTGCTTTCATAAGAGTCTAAAGTATGTATTTTTGAAGATGTATTCGCACTTAGCGAAAAAGGGCAACCACAGGGGGTTGCCCCTACATTAGGCCGCCTCCAGCCAGCGCTGCGACATTGCGCTGAATTCTTGACGTAGGGCGGGCATCACGTCGGAGGCAAACAGGTCCATGTTTTTAATGACCCGATGATGCGGCATATCGCCCGCGTGCAGGAGGGGGAGCAGCAGGCCGAAGCCGAGTTCGTTGACCAAATGGGCGAGGCGCTCGCGCACGGTCTTGGCGCTGCCCACGACACAGTAGCCGCGCTCGTTGAGTTCCTTGAAATCCATGCTTTCCCAGTCAAAGTCGGCCGCGCGGGCAAGGATACGTTTCATGGACGCCGCGGACGTGTAGCCCGGCGGGAAGAACATTTGCCATTTATGGCGCAGGCCGTAGTGGTAGAGCCACAGGATATGAGCTTCGGCTTCTTCTTCCGCGCGGCTGTCCGTCTCGGCCACGTAGACCGGCAGGAGATGGCCCATTTGGTACGGTGATGCTTCGTAGCCAAATCCGTCCGCGGCTTCGCGATAGGCATCGAAGAACCACTTCACCAGGTCGTCCGGCATGAACACCGCAAGATAGGGATATTTGCGGTCGGGATGAGCGCACCATTCCACGGTTTCCCTACTGCCGAAGCCGGGAATCCAAATCGGCGGGTGGGGTGTCTGGATGGGCCGCGGCCAGACATTAACGTAGCGGACTTGATAATGCTCGCCGTCAAAGTAAAACGGGCCGGTCTCGGTCCAGGAACGGATGATCAGGTCGTGCGCTTCGCGAAAGCGCGCCAGCGAGTAGGTGGGATTGATACCCAGGGAAAAGTATTCATCTCCGATACCGCGCACAAAACCGGAAATAATCCGCCCGCCGGTCACGACATCGAGCATGGCGACTTCTTCGGCGACCCGGAGGGGGTGATCGCGGAGCGGCAGGCCGTTGCCGACCATCGCAATTTTCATCCGCGAGGTCCGGCGCGCCAGCATGGCGGCCATAATGTTCGGCGCCGGCATGGTGCCGTAGGTGTTCTGATGGTGCTCGTTGACACATACGCCCTCGAACCCCAGCTTTTCGGCATACTCAAGCTGATCCAGATATTGATTGTAGACCGTATGCCCTTTTTCGGGATCGTAGTATTTATTCGAGAGCGTCACCCAAGCCGATTCATGTTTGGTCTTGTCGGCAAAGTCGGCGGGCAGGTCGGGCCACGGCATGAGATGGAAATTGTAAAACTGCATATGCCGCTCCTGTAGGGACAAGACAGCTAGTCCTGGATCATTCTCTTTTCAGCCCAGCCCTTTTCAAACGGCGTCCAGAACTCAAACTTGACGCGCAGGGTCTGGATTTTCCACTCGCCATCGATCCGCGCATAATCGTCGCTGTATTTGGCCGCGCCCCAGACGGCTCTATCCCCATCTTTCTCGGTCATCGTGCAGGGCTGAAACAGATACCACTGACCCGTAGCCGTGTCGCCGTTGACCTCAATGATGGGATTCATGACGTTGTGTACCGCAAACGGAATGACTTTGGTCGCCCCGGTGAAGAACTTCCGAATGGCTTCCCGACCGTCGTATTTGCCAAACACGTCAACCCCGCCGTCCCACACGCCGTCTTCGGCAAACAGCTCGGCAATCCCGTCCGGGTTGTAGCCGTTGTCACAATGCGCGCAGTATTCGGCCTTGACTTTTTTAATGGCCTCAATGTCTTCCAAAACCTGGAGCCGTTGGGCTAACTCGTCAACACTCATGCGGGCCTCCTTGTGAAACTCGTCGGTTACAGCGCTACTATTGAATCTCTATTCTTGGCCTGCGTTAAACGCGAGGCCAGTCTTCTTAATTTCCTCTAACACTCCTGGGCCGGTTTGATCTATCTGCTCGGCCACGCTGGGCGGAAAAGCGATGTCCTGCATATCGTGCACGCCGCCGGTAATGAACACTTGGAGGAAGCCTTCATCATCGCCTATATTAGTGAAGCTGCGACACACGCCTGGCGGCACTGAGATCGTGTCAAATTGATTCAGTACAATTGCGTGTTCCCCGTCATCGCCCCACTGGATTTTGAACGTCCCTTTGAGGCAGGTAAAAATCTCGTGCGTCTTGTGATGGGCGTGCAATCCTGGTCCTTGGTTGGGTGGGCACACGGCAAGAGTCATGGAATAGCCAGCGGCTTCAGCAATTGGGGCCGGCCCAAACGGTCCTTCTCCACCCTTAGAGGAGATAATGGGCAAGAGCTTACGGGCGTAGATGTGATCCCGGGCTTCCAACGGAATTTTGTCGTTTTGCATAGCTGGAATGGGCTTCAAGTTCTGGAAGCGGGCAATACGGGCTTCCATGTCTTCAGGGCTCACCGAGATCGTTTTCATGCTGGCCTCCTGTGTCTCTACGCTTCAAATTGAGGAACCGTATGGACAAATACCCGTCGCCACCATAGCCAAGCTTGTATCTTTTGCAAAGACATTTTTGTCCGAGCGGCAATCGGGAGGGATAGCCTATCTTGCAGAGAACCGTTAGGCTGGCCTGTGAGCAAAGAAGAGAGGACGTAGGGGAGGACGAATGCCGTTCATTGTTCTATTTGTAGGATTACTGCTCTGGAGCGGACCCAGTTGGGCGCAAGATGAACGAAGCCTCATGACCCGAGAAACCGTATTGGAATGGGTGCAGCAGTATCAAGACGCCCAGCCGGAGTTTACGCCTGGCGAGACGCTGGGGTTGGGCGATATGGAAAAGCTCCGGCCCTTTGTGCCACCCGGTTATTTTGAAGAGTTCCAGTTTTCGGAAGTGACCTTTGACATCAGCCCCCCAGGCGATTACCCCCCGCGCCCGGACTATCTCGAAGCAACAGAAAAATTCGCCGGCCAGACTCAGCTTGCCGAGGACGGCAGTCTGAGAAACTATACTGCCGGCCAGCCGTTTCCCGTGGACCAGCTAGACCCGGCGGACTCGGTCTCGGGACTCAAGGTCGGCTGGAACTTTAATTTCCGCTGGCAACACTATGGTATCAAGGTCGGCAATTTCGCCACGATCATGATCAGACCGGGAGGGACGCACGGGGCATTGTCAGGCTTGCCCGAGGATATGATTCAACCGGGTGGCACAGTTGAGCGGGTGCTCCAGCAACGCTATCAGCGTGTCTATCACAGTCATTTGTCCATGCTGCCCGAGCAGAATTACACCTTGCCGGTTGACGGCGCCGCAGAATTTGAGTGGAAAGATATCAACGACTTCACCGACCCGTATGAAATGCGCGGCCTGCGCGTGCTCATCCAGCGTTCCAGCGACCCGCACCGGGCCGATCAGGCGTGGACCTATGTCCCGTCCCTGCGCAAAGTCCGGCGGGTTTCTGCTGAAGAGAAAGCAGATTCTTTCCAGGGGTCAGATACGACCCTGGATGATTTCTTCGGCTTCTCCGGGCGAGTGCTGGACTATGACTGGACCTTCCACGGCTGGAAAGACGTGCTGCACATCATGAATTCGCCCCACGCCTATGCGCGCTATTATGGTCCCGCGGGCCGGGCGCCGCTCGGGCCGTGGGAGCTGCGCAAGGCCATGATCGTCGAGCTCAAGCCCAAGCGGGAGAATCATCCGTACAGCAGCAAAATTCTGTTTATTGACGCCCAGACCTATCGCGTGGTTTCCGGCATGGCGTTCAACCAGGAAGGCACCCTGTGGAAGGTGTGGGGCATGCAGAACTCCTGGTCCGAAGACGCGCGGCATCTGCCGGAAATGAATACCGGCGCGCATCTCAGTCGTTACCTTGGCGTCACCGTCGTTGATGTCAAAACCGGCCAGGCATCACTATTTCCGGCGCTGGACATGGGCTACCCGGAGGTGGATGTGGAAGAGGTGCTGAGCCTGTACGATGTGAATAAGTTGACTGAGGGACGACGCTAGGGGAGACACGAGGCCGGAGCTATGCAGTCGGGTCTGACACTCGCACTTTTTGTTTTCAGCCTATGCTTTACGCCCGCGGTATGGGCCGACTCGCCTGCGGCGGCAAAAACCTGGCGGGTGGTGGGAGAGCTGACCGAGGCGGAGCGCCAACTGTTCGACCCCCGGGCCGACACGCCCCGCGACCCCGAGCAGCCGTATATACCGGCCGAGCGTTATCCGTTTCAGCCGCCCTATACCGCAGAAGAGATGGGCTATCGGGCCATGGAGTTCAGCCACTCGCCACGCTGGTCGTGCAATCTGGTGGATGTCTCCGGGGCGCTGACCGCGCACGGCTATTTGCTGACCGAAAAAATGTATAGCCCAATCTTCTACGTGCCGAACGCGAGTGGTCAGCAGGGTCTGGAAGGCGAGTTGTACGGGACGAGCCCCGGCGAGCCCACCCGCAAAATCACCGGCCAAAACTTTTATCCTCCGGAAAACATCGGCAATCAGATGTTTCTGACCCAGTACCGGGCCGGCCAGGAGGCGGCTATCCGCTGGGATTTGTTCGTCTATTCGCCGGAGCTGCGCCGGGTTCGTCGCCAGCCCCAGCCTCGCCGGGGCGATAAGCTGGCCCAGGGAGCCGAGAGTTTTGATGACTTGTTCGGCCGCGACCCCTGGGAGTTTTCATGGCAGCTCATCGGCGTCGATACCCTTTACCAGACGGTTCGTTTTCCACGGACGCGCCCGACCGTGACTCTGGCCGACCCGGACGGCAGCCTGCGCGACGTACCGACGGACAGCCTCAAGATGATGGGCGATGACTATCCGTTTTATACCACAGACGGGGGGGTGGAGTGCTGGGTGCTGAAAACAGCGGTCAGAGAGCAATGGCTGCCCAATTATTATGCGCCCACGATCATCTACTGGTTGGACAAACACTATTTTTACCCGCTCAGGATTGAGCAGTACGACCGGGACGGGCGGCTTATTTTTGTGGAGACCCGGCTGGCCAAGCATCACAACAAGCCGGCCGGGGAGCGTGGCTACGGCATTCTGTTCAACCACTACTGGGACGTGACCATCGATTATATGCGCTATAGCGTGCACGACGCGCACGAACTCAAAGAGTGGTCTACCGAGGATCAGGAGGTCTTTTTCAATCCTGGCGTGCTCCCTCGCGTCTGGTATTTCGCACAACTGAAAAGTCAGTCGGAAGTGCCCGTCCCGGAGCAGTATTTTCTGCGTCCGACCTTAGACCGGGAGAAATTTCCTCAGCACCGCAAGATAGAACTCTCGGCCGACATTGAAGAGAAAATTCGCGCCCAGGAAAAAGCCGGGCATTTGGTGTTTATAGAGGGGGAGGATTAAACCTGCCATGACACGGCCGGCTGTAGCCAAGTAAGGGCTCTTCTTTGAGCCCTTATCGCCTGCTCAATACCTATTCGACTCCAGGTCTCACCTACCGCAACGCCACCGACTTGTCCCGCAGGCGCGGCAGCGAAAACCACAGATCATTACACAGCTCCATCTCCTCTTCGTCGAGGGTCATCTCGACCGCCGGCAGGGACTGTTGGAGTTGTTCGGCTGAGGTTGCGCCGACGATCGGCGAGGTGACTTCGGGCTGGGCGAGCACCCAGGCGATCGCCACTTGCGCCAGTGGTTTATTGCGTGCGGCAAAGAACTCTTTGAGATGCTCGACTGCGGCGAACTGGGCTTCCTGCCAGTAGCGCTGGCGATAAATCTCCCCGGCTCTGCCACCCAGGGCAAAGCGCGTTTCCGCGGCCGGTTCTGCGCCGGCGCTGTGTTTGCCGGTCAGAAACCCGCCGGCCAGCGGATTATACGGGATCATGCCAATATCCTGCTCGCGACATAAGGGAAAGAGTTCGTGCTCGATTTCACGGAACAGCATATTGTAGCGCGGCTGCACACAGTCGAAGCGCGCCAGGCCGAGCTTGTCGCTCTGCCACAGAGCTAAGGACAGACGCCAGGCCTGGAAATTTGAGCAGCCGATATAACGTACCTTGCCTTGATGGACCAAGTCGTCCAGGGCTTGTAAGGTTTCCTCGATCGGCGTTTTCGGGTCGGGCGCATGGACCTGGTACAGGTCGATATAATCCGTCTGCAACCGCGTGAGACTTGCCTCAACCGCCGCGCAGATATGCTTGCGCGAGAGGCCCCGGTCATTTGGCCTGTCACCCATTGCACCCCAGCATTTGGTGGCCAGGACGATGTCCTCGCGCCGACCTTTTAACCATTTGCCGACAATCTCCTCGGTGCGTCCTGCGGTTTCGACGCCGCCGCCGGCCGGATACACGTCCGCGCTGTCAAAGAAATCCACGCCGTTCTCGAAGGCGGTATCCATAATGGCGAAACTCTGCGCTTCTTCGCACTGACGCCCAAAGGTCATTGTGCCCAGGCAGATTTCAGAAACCTTCAATCCCGTTCGCCCCATGCGCTTTGTTTTCATCCTTCCTCCTCTTTTTTCCGTCTTGCCAGTCCGGTGTCAGTCTGGGATTTTTGGCGTGACTCGTATATGATCGCATTCGTCCCGTAGCGCAAGAGCTCATAGCGAAAGGAGAGAAGTATGGCACGCCAGACAAAAACGCAGGCAAAGGTCGTTCCGTTACGACCCCGTAAGAAACCGTCTTCAGTTGCCCTGACCCCACGGCAGGCAAAGGCATTACGCAAGCAGGACGCGGCCCACCTCGTCCACGGGTTTGTTCCGCTCGGCTTGCAGCAAAACAAAGGGGTGCCCGTTTTTGTCAAGGGCCAAGGTATCTACCTCTGGGATACGGAAGGCAAGAAATATATCGACGGCCTCGCCTCCCTGTGGAATGTGCATATCGGACATGGGCGCAAAGAAATCAATCGCGCTGTGGCCGAGCAGATGAAGCAGTTAGCCTTTGCGCCCACGCTGATCGGCCCGACCTCGGTCCCAACGGTCCAACTCGCGGCCAAGCTGGCCAAGATCGCACCGAAGGGCCTGAGCCGAGTGATCCTGACCTCGGGCGGCTCGGAGTCGAACGAATCGATGATCCGCCTGGTCCGCGCCTATTGGAAAGCCAAGGGACAGCCCAAAAAGACGCAGTTCATCACTCTGGAACAAGGCTATCACGGGACATCGAGCGGTGCCGCCTCGCTGACCGGCATTCCGCTTTTTAATGCGCAAGTCGATCCCGGCCTGCCAGGCGTCATCCATATGCCTCGTCCGTATAGCTATCGCGAAAACAACGGCGCGGAGGAGCTCGAAAAAATCGTCCAGCGCGAAGGGGCGGATACGATTGGAGCGTTTGTGGCCGAGCCGATTCAGGGCGTTGGCGGCGTGATTGTTCCGCCTGATGACTGGTGGCCCAAGATTCGGGAAATTTGCTCGCGCCATAATATCCTCATGGTGTGTGACGAAGTCATTACCGGCTTTGGCCGCACCGGGAGCATGTTTGCCTCGACCGGCTTTGGCGTTGTACCGGATATTCTTGTTTCGGCAAAAGGCGTCACAAGTGGCTATCTCCCGCTTGGGGTGGTCCTGTTCAAAGAGGACATCTTCCAGACCTTTTTGGAGACGGGCGATGACTACGCCTTCTGGCACGGCTACACCTATACCGGCCATCCAACCGTCTGTGCCGCGGCCCTGGCCAACCTCGAAATCATCGAAAAGGAAAAACTCGTCCAGAACGCCCGCACCCAGGGGCGCTATTTGCAAAAACAGTTAGCCGCGCTGCACGCCCTGCCCATCGTGGGCGATACGCGCGGCAAGGGCCTGCTCGCCGCGGTTGAACTGGTCAGGGATAAAGCCACCAAGGAAATGTTCCCGGCCGACCTGCGCATTGCGCAACAGGTCTGGGAAAAAGCCTTGGATAACGGATTGATTACGCGCGTGGCGGGCGCGAACAATATTGCGCTGTGTCCGCCTTTAATCATCACCAAAAAGCAGATTGACGAAATGGTGAGTACGCTGGGCCGGGCGATTCGAGAAGTGGCGGAGGAGCTTGACGGCGAATGGCAGCGGGCCAGCGGTAAATAGTGGACAAGCCAGATTGGCAGGGGCAGCGCTGAGCGCTGCTCCTGTCTCCTCTCCTTGTCCTCCGTAGCCCGGAGACCGTTCGTGCAGCGTATCCGTCCGGCGTTTCTCATCGTCTTCCTGCTCACGAGCCTGCCAGCCCAGCTCTGGGCGGAAGTCACCCGGCCTGGGGTGATTGTCCTTGAGGGCTCCACCCTGCCCTTCTTACATCAGCAATCCCTCTCGCAGATTCAGGTATTCGCCTTCCATCACGCAGCGCTGACGCCCATCCCCTTCCAGATTGACGCGCGCGACCGACGTGGCCGGTGGGTTATCAAGGCCGGCCCACGTCCCAGCCGAGACGATCAACCAGGGCGGTTTGACCCAAACGATGCGATTATTTTTTTGAGACGGGATATGGGCAAACGCGCTACCCCGGCAGCGTTTCCAGCAGGCGGGTGGCATGAGGTGCGCCTCGGCTCTCACGAGCCCCCGCTTGGCTTTGTCTATATTCGGGTGGGAGTGCAAGCGGCTCAGTCAGCTCGGCCCGGCCTGGTTCGCTACGACCCCCAACAAGATCATGTCTATGCCGAAGGCTATAGCGTGGCCTTTGACACGCCGCTGCCCAGCCACCTCGCTTTTGTGGAATCGCCGGGCGACTTGGGCCAGAACCTCATCTCGCATATTGGCGTTGCTGCTGAGGTCGGTTTTCTGGGCGGGCTGCTGAATATCCGGCGCACCGACAAAGACCTGCACGCCCGGCTATACGGCTATACCCAGGGCCCGGTCCGGCTGATTCGCCGGGCGCGCTATTGGTTTCCCCTGCCCTTTGGCCTGCGCGCGAGGGGGCGGATTGATCTCATCTTTTATCCGAACTTTGTCGAGGGCACGGCCCTGGTCAAGCTCAAGATTCCGCCGCGTTTTATTTTGGCGGACGGCGAGGTCAGCACCTATTTTAATTTCCTCAATTTCGGTCAGGCTCGGCTGTTGCAGGCAGACAAGCCGCCTGTGGGAGAAGAACAGTCTCCTCGCTGGGCGGCCTTACAGCTCCCCACAGGCCAGACGCTCTTGCTGGTCATGCGGCTCGAAGGCCGCCTCCAACAGCTTGAGCAACGGACGTATTTTTCCAACGCCGGACCGCCGCACAGTGGGCAGCCGTCTTTTGGGTTTCATTTTTCCAATATCGCGCGGCTGGCCGCGGGAAGATACCGTCTCTCAGCCTTTGGCATACTGCTGGAAACGACCGACCCAGAGGTTATTCGCTCCACCGCCGCCTTTTTCCTGTCCCCCCCACCCGTAAGCGTGACACCCATAGGCGGAGCCGGACATGAGTAGGCACGCGTCGTTATCCGGCGAAGACCTTGAAGGACATGTTAGAGAAAGACAAGAGGCAGAGGCTCACCGAAGTTACCTCCATTGACAATTAGATAGCGCCACCGGGGAAGTTGGTTCTCATCTTCCCGATTACCTACCAGAAAGAGATATTCGGTGTTGTCTGCTTCCGGCCAGTGACCATCAACTTGCTGTCCCATATCTAGTAGCGTTTCGAGCTTCTCGTGCAGCCATATGCGTCTTCTATCCGTGGTCTTTCTGTCTTCGTCATAGTCGTAAAAGATTAAGACCTTCAAAGGTGAACGGAACATGAGGAGCTTATACATTTCCTTTTCGACATCTTCTTCGTTTTCGTGCTCAATGAGAACCTGGAGACAGGCTGGATACCCGCCATCGCCATACACGTCTGCCCCTTCTTCGTAGTACACGCAATCCAGGGTGTACCACTCTCTAGCCATTTGTAAATTCAGCCAGTCTGACACCCGATTAAGAAAGGAATCTTGCATAAATTCTGTCCAGAGCCTCTTTGCTGGATAGATGGAACAAATGCTATCGGCGTCCTCCACCTCCACGTTCCACTGAGCGCTAAACGCCCCAATGAACTCATCGGCTGTAGGCATCTTTCCTCCTTTTCATCTCTGGCTTAGAGCCCCTGCTCAACCAGACTCCAGCCGGCCGCGCAGAGCTGCTTGCACTTCTCCCCGCGGGTGATGGCTTCGGGCGAACTGGCATTGCCTTCGAGGCCACGTTTATAGACGCCCTGCACGATGGCGGCCAGCCGGAAAAGCGAAAACACCAGATAGAATTTCCACTCCGGGATGTCTTGCTGGCCGGTCTTCTGACAGTACCAGGCGACATATTCCTCTTCGGACGGGATGCCGTAGCTTGTATAGTCTATGCTGGTCAGGTCGCCGCGCATATCATCCGGGACGTAGTACGGCAAACAGTTATAGGCCAAATCGGACAGGGGCGCGCCCAGCGTACTCAGCTCCCAGTCCACCACGGCCAGCACCCGGGGCTCGGTATGATGAAAAATCATGTTTTCCAGACGGAAATCTCCGTGGGCAATGGTTGTTTCGTGATGCGCCGGCAGATGTTCGGGCAGCCATTGCATGAGGTTTTCCATGGCCGGCAGGTCGTCGGTTTTGCTGGCTTCGTACTGTTTGGACCAACGCCGCACCTGGCGTTCCATATACCCGCCGACTTTGCCATAGCCTTCCAGCCCAACGGCCCGAAAATCGACCTGATGGAGTGTGGCCATGACATCGACCATGGCCCGGTAAATCTCACGCCGCGCCGCCGGCGCTAACTCGGGCAATTCATAGCCACGGAAGACCCGACCATCAACAAAATCCATAATATAGAAGTCCACCCCGATGACGCTGGGGTCCTGGCACAGGGCATAGGGCTTCGCGACTGGCACATCGGTCTGCCACAAGGCAGAAATGACCCGGAACTCCCGGTCAACTGCGTGAGCCGAGGGCAGGAGTTTGCCCGGCGGTTTTTTGCGCAGCACATAGCGCCGGCCCGCGCCGTCGGTCAGCACAAAGGTCGGGTTGGACATACCGCCCCGGACCTGACCGACGTGTAAGGGCGCGCGAAAGCCGGCAACGTGTTCCTGCATATAACGTGCAAGGGCGGCTTCATCAAAGCGATGTTGGTCCAGCACCTGCGCGGTTTCGGTGGTGAGCGATGTACGTGGCGTCAGCATCATTTCGGCTTCAGGCGTTGTCATAGCTTCCCTCCCCGGACACGTTCGGGCCCTGCGGTTTTCGCCCTGTTTCAAACACTCCCGCAGGCAGAACGCAAGGCCGTAGCGGACCGAAGTCAGAGAATCCGGGTCTCTCGCTGGCGACCCAGTTCGACTAAACGGAGTTGGCCAGCGCGCACTTCCAGACGGGTACACGAACAGTTATCCGGTTCAAAGCAGATCACCCGCTCATCCTGCGTGGCCGCACCGACCGCCACGTTAATGGCAATAAAGTGGGAGGTGACAACGGTTGGCGTCTTGAGGGCAAGCAGGGCGGCAACGACCCGACCTCGCCACTCCTGATACTGGGGCGCAAGCTCACTCCAACGCCCGCGCATGGCCTGTCTGAGCCAGTCTGCGCGGGCCTGAAGCTCTTTCGTTGGAGAAGGGATCTCAGCCACCGCCGGTTCGACACGGGCCTGGACTTTCCAGCGTTTCTCAAACGCCGCGGCGGTCTGGCGCGTACGCTGGAGTGGGCTGGTGACAATGGGCAGCGGTCCCAGCGATTCCAATGTGTTCACTATGGCTTCAGCTTGGGCCAAGCCAATGGCATCGAGTCCTGGGTCATAGGCTTGATCAAAGCCGGCGCTGGCCTGCCCGTGACGGATGAGATACAGCGTCGGAGGAGTGGTAGGCATGCTTGTCCTTGGTAGGGGGCCCTGGCGTATCCGTCAGCTTACATCCGGGGGCCTCTCCGGCGGGAGGCTGCGAATAGCATTGGCGGTCAGAGAATTCAGAATTTCCTGCAAGAAATCGTCCTGTTCAAAGCGTGCGATGAGGGCTTGCCAGAGAGCAGGGTTGGCGTAGCCACGAATGCACGGGATGACAAACTGTTCACGGTAGGCATTCAAGGCGTCCGTGTATAGAGTGAGTCCGGTTCGATACTGTTCCAGCCCGCCCCGATAGCGGGACAACGCCTCGACATAGACCTCACGATCCTGGCAGTATGTCCCCTGCGAGAGCAGCCTCTTCCGATACGCTGCTTCGGCTTTAAGAAATTCCTCATGGGCCAGTCGTATCTCCCGCTCCCACTGCCGGCGCACCGTTGCGTGTTGTTCTTTCAGCTGGGTAAGCAGGGTCCGCTTGGGTCGAACAATGGTCCGACGGATTTTTCCAATCTGTCGAGCTAATGCCTGATTGTAGTCCTCGGGAGGATGGAGACGCAAGTTCTGGTAGATAGCCTCCTGCCCCTGGGTTTTCGATTCTGCCTCACGGGCCGTTCCCTGCGCAGTCCGCAGCCCAAGCACAATAAGGCCGACCCTCCGCTCGACCTCTGTAAGGCGCTCACCACAAGCCGCGAACGTCAGGCCAGCACTCGATAACCAGACAAGAAACGCACAGCAGACCCAGCCCCAGCTGCAAAGAACCGGAGCACAGGAGAAACGAGTGCTGCGTATACTAGTCAGGCAGGACGGTAACATGGAGGGAATAGGCAATACTGTCTTTCAAGAGCCCGCGCACATAGCAGCCCTTTTCTGCTCGTGTGACCACAGTCCGAACCGTTTCTTCAGGCGCAGGACTGCACACGGTCAGGTCAACGTCTATGGTTTTCACAAAGCCTTTTGTGTTCGACCTGGCGGAAACCGACGCCCCGGCGAGCGGAACCTGGCGCGCCCGCGCAGTGATTTCAAGGGACATCAGCAGACAACCACACAAGCTGCCCAAGAAGGCCGTGATCGGGTCGGGCGCGGTGCCATTGCCGCCTGATTCTTTGGGCTTATCAAGCGTCCAGACGTGCTGACCGGCTCGGAGTTCGACTGTACCCGAATCGCTCGCCAGAGCGCCAACAGCATAACGAAAACCACCCTGAGCCGGCGCTGTGCCGCTGTCCATCGCGCTTTTGATTCCGTACCGCGGCTCTTATGAAAACTCGATCAGTTCCAATACGGTTCCGTCAGGATCGTGGAAGCACACAAAACGGGTCATTCCGCCGCCGAGAATGGTCTCCTGCGGCGGCGAGAGAAACTCGACCCCTTTGGCTTTGAGGTCTTCGTACTCCTGCCTCAGGTTTTTCGTTTTAAGGGCAATGCGGGCGATACCGGCATGGGCGAGATGTGGATAGGGGGTTCCGTCCGTCTTGGGTTGCTTCCATTCGATCAGGTCAATGCGCGTCGCATGGGGGTTATCGCCCAGCATCAAGAGCGCCGCCCGCGCCTGTCCGTTCGGAATCTGCAGGCCGGCGTCCAGCTGCGGGCTGCTGCCAGTCCCCAGATCGTTGACGACCCGAAAGCCCAGCATTTGATAGAACGCGAGCGAGCGTTCAAAGTCGGAGACATTGATGTTGACATGGAAAATACTTTGAATCATGAGCTCCCCTCTTCCGTGTCCAGAGCAGCCAGCGGATAGACAATCGCTTCAATCTGAGGAGTCTGCTGTAGAGCCGGATTGGTCTGAAAAGTCTGTTCGAGTTCGCGGTCCAGGACGTCTTCGGCGACATAGCCGGTAAACGCGCGCTGCACCGTGCCGTCAGGGGCAAAGAGGAAACTGCTGGGCAAGGCAAACACCTGATAGCGCAGACCAATCTCGTCCGACAGGTCGCGACCGATGGCGTACGGGATATTGTATTTCTGGACAAAGTCCCGCACCCCGTCTTCTTCACTCTGCAAGGCAACCCCGATAACGGCAAATCCCTGGCGTTTATACTTGTGATACATGCGGACCAGAGCCGGCGTTTCTATGACGCATGGGCCGCACCAGGTCGCCCAGAAGTTGACCAGGACTACTTTTCCCTCATAGTCGGACAAACTCACCCGGTCGCCATCAATGGTCGTCAGGGTGAAATTATAGTCGCCGTATCTATTCCGCACCGATAGCAGGTCAGACGCACCAGGGGCGCCGCCGGCTTCTTGGCTCTCGCTGACGAGGAGGGCTTCCGGGTTCAAAAAAGTCAGCCGCGACGAAACCCAGGCGAGCTTATCGGTAAAGATGAGCAAGCCGACCAGGACGAGCAACATGCCCGCCGCCACTTCCATTTGCCGCAGATAGCCTTTCATTCCCTGGAAGAGCGACAGAAAGCCGTTCAGGAAGGCAGCCGAGAGCATAAACGGGATGCCGAGACCAAGCGAATACACCGCCAGCAGGAGGACCCCATGACTGAGCGTTTCGGTCGTGGCGGCTATCGCCAGGATACCGGCCAGAATCGGGCCAACACACGGCGTCCAGCCAAAGGCAAAAAACAGTCCGGCCACAAAAGCCCGGATCATACCGGGCTCCGCCGGCTCTTTGGAAAAGCGCCGCTCCCGGAATAAGGCCGGGATGGGCAATACCCCGGCCAGGTGCAGTCCCAGGACCATAATGCCAAGGCCGGCGATGCCTTTGAGGATATCCAGGTTTGATCTGAGCAGCCCACTCACCGCAGAGGCCGAAGCGCCAAGGGCAATAAACACCAGGGAGAAGCCACATACAAAGGGGATGCTCTTGAGCAGCGCACTGGTCATCAGCTGTGCCGAGCGCTGCCGGGCGGTGAGTTGCTCGAAACTCATCCCGGTAATAAAGGTCAAATAGCCGGGCACAATGGGCAGGACACACGGCGAGGCAAAAGACAGAAAACCTGCCAGCAGGGCAATACCAAGTCCGATATCCATCCTTCTTTTCCCTGTCGTCTGCCGTGTTGAGTCGCGTTCTTCCTAGTGCGTAAGCCGTCAAAAGTAGAGAAATTTTCCAGTGTACCGATGTGGCGGAGAGGGGGGGATTCGAACCCCCGATACCCGAAGGTATACACGATTTCGAGTCGTGCGCAATCAACCGGACTCTGCCACCTCTCCGACTCCTTCGCGAAACTCGCCCCTTACTATAGGCGATTTCCAGACAAGCGCAAAGACGGGTCAGTCCGTCGGCTCTTTCTTGTGACGAAACCGTTTCTCTCGGAAGAAGCGTTGGAGCAACATTCGACACTCCTCTTCACAAACCCCACTCGTGACGTCCAGGCGATGATTCAGACGGGTATCCAAGGCAATATTATACAGCGACCCCGCGGCGCCAGCCTTGGGGTCAAAACAGCCAAAGACGAGGCGTTTGACCCGTGCGTACACTAACGCTCCCATACACATGAGACAGGGCTCTACTGTTGTATACAGCGCCGCGTTTACCAGCCGGTAATTCTTGAACTGCTGCGCGGCGTGTCGCACGGCCTGGATTTCCGCGTGAGCCGTCGGGTCGCTGGTTGCAACCGGCCTATTGTGGCCCCTGCCGATGATTTGCTCTTCCAGGACGACGACCGCACCAATCGGGACCTCGTCGGCAGCTTCGGCCAGGGCGGCTTCGGCCAGGGCGGCTTGCATCCAGGCCCTGTCTTGTTCCGCTTGTCGGTCCGTTCTGGGGGCATCGTTTTCAACTGGCATCTTCGGTGGCTCGCAAGTAGTAAAAGCCGTAGCGCGCCCCTACATCGTTGACACACCTCAGCCCGCTCTGACATTCACGGTTACGGTCACAGCCCCCTTGCCCGGCACTGCACGGCCCCTGATCCCGACAGTAGTCAGCGTGTCCCACAGTCATCGGCGCTCTCTGGACCGTCATCCTGAAGCTATCATCGTCACTGCCCGCTGCATTCGTGGCCGTCACCGTCACGGTGGCACTGCCCACTGCCCGCGCATCTCCCCGGTAGTGCCCAAACCTGGACAGCTTGGTGATCGGGAAAAACCGCGGATTGCTACTGACCACGGTAAAGCTCGTCTCGCCGGTCCATACGGCACTGAAGTCATAGGTGAAGCCCTGTCCTACTCGTAGCGAGTGGTTGTTTAAGGGCCGGCTCTGCTCCGGCGGAGTGAGGGCGGCTTCGCAGACATCGATATCCGCGCCAAACCCATAGCGTACCCCCACATCGCCCACACACGTCAGCCCGCTCTGGCATTCGCTGTTCGTGTCGCAGTCCCCGTCCCCGACGAAACAGGGCCCGTGCCGCTTGCAATAGTCTGCATGCCCGAGCACGAGCAGGGTTCCGGGGTGCACTCGCTCTGACACGACCACCGCCTGCTGGGCCGCCCCGCACGCCGCATGCGTACAGCCCGTTGCCGCCCGCAGGTAGTGCCCGACATCGTCCGCCACCGGCATGTATAGATATTTCGGAGACCTTGAGGTGAGGGACACGCACCCGGTCGTCCCCGCAGCGTTGGTACACCGCTGCCATTGCCAGGCTACTTTGCGGGTCGGCCGGACCTCGGCGCTCAGCGCCGCTACTATCGCCGTCCCGACCGACGGCGGGCGGTGGCCAGCCGTGAAATACGCCGGGGCGGGGGGCGGCGTTTCATAGACATCGATGTCTGCCGCAAACCCGTAGTCTGCCCCTACGTCCTCGACGCACGTCAGGACGCTCTGACACTCTTCATCTGCCTGACTGCGAACGAGCCCATGAGGCACTTCCTCGTCGCCTACGATGGCAATTGTTTGCTCATCGCCTGGCTGGGGGGCGAGTTGATCCTTTAACCACTGTTTTTGCTTAAGTTCGAGCGCCGGCGGCAATGTCAGGCCGTCTTCCTGCATGGGGACAAGGAACGCGCTGCGAGGGGCCAGCTGCGCCCAGCCGTCACTACCGCTAATCAAAACGACGATTATACTAATCCACTTTATATGAGTACTCATCTTCTCGAATACCCAGCGCATGCAGTCGGGGCATTGCCGATCTGAAATAGTTGCGCTCAACTGACACGTTCTGTAGCTCGCAACGGCGCCCGTTCCTGGCTCTGCCTCTTCTGGTCCCGCACAACGCGGCGCAACTCGTCCAGCGTTCCGACTCCTCCCCGGCTGCCGACAATGCTCTCGACCGTGAGGTCGTAACTCTCAATGGCGTTGAGGAGGTCCCGAGACCAATCGGCAACCTGTCGGACGGCTCCCGGCGTAAACAGATCAGCCACAAAAAGCAAGCGTTCCTCGGGCAGATAGACGAGCAGCATGCCGTCCACATGCCCGGTCTCAATCGGATAGACAATAACCACCCGATTTTCATCAACGAAAAACTTGCGTTCATTCCTGACTGCTTCAATGACAGCAACTCTCGGGCGACGCTGGAGGCTATCCGGGACTTGGGTATGCAGCGCGCGAAAGACATCTTGGAAGAGTGGCACGTTCAGCGCGCTCGTCACCACAATCGTATCGGCTGCCACATAGGTCCGCAGCCCGCCCGCGTGCTCACCATGAAAATGCGTATTCACGACAAACCGGACCGGCTTGGTTGGAAATCGCTGGCGTAAGGTATCCAGCGCCGCGCGTGAGTGCGCATCGTCCTGAGGGGCCTCAACCACAATCAAGTACTCGCCCATCTCAACCGCCAGGCTCTGATATCGTCCCCCGACAATATGCATCACCCCTGGAGCAAGGTCGCGCAACGCGAGCGTTGAAGCGGATGTATCGACCGGGCGGCCCTGAGCAATCTGACGGAGCACCCAGTGAGAGCTCTGTTCTCCGCGCGCTCCGTCCCACTCTTCTGGATGCTCGATGTCTGCTGGAATGGTAAAGTCCACGTGGACAAGATCAACATCATTCTGAATGACGTCAACATGTTCAACCATGATGGTCTGGCCGTCGACTCGATAGATTCGTTCAAACGGGAGTTTCAGCTTGCCAACTTGACGCCAGTCAGAAAAAAACACTTCGTTCTGCACATCGCCGTACAAAGGATCGTCTTCAACAAAGACGACCTTGGTCAGCAGGCGCGTTTCCGAGTCTATGGCTAACAGAACAAGTTGGGTATTGTCATTAAACGAGACAACCACCTGGCGGCGACCATGAATCGTTTGATCCATCAGACGCAGAAAGGAGTCCGAACGACTCAGCGCATGAATCAGGATGGAGACGGGCGAACGGCGCAGCTCTTTGTGACGGGCGGCAATACGAGCGGCCGACATCGCCCGGCGGCAGGGACGCTCAAAGCCGTCGCAGCCGAGTATGGCTCCGTCGAGTCCGTTCATGATTTCGGTGTAGGCCCAGGTTTCCTGGAAGGGATAGACCAGCCTGCGCTCCCACTCATAGCGCACGCGGCCTTTCTCCAGGTCTCGGAAGAGCACATAACGAAATTCCGACACCTTCCGCGGCTCGGCTCCGGGGCGGGGGCTCAGGTCGGGCTCAAAATTCTCGCCATGACTGATAATCCGCTGGCTTTTGAGGTCCAGCAGAACGGGCCGTTCGCCTATAGCGAGTACGGCCGAATTCACAAAAACCTTGGCAGGCTGGGCAGAGGCAGGAGCAAGGCAAAAGAGCAGCGGCAGGCAGACTCCCCAGACCAGCCGTGGCGCTATGCTGATGCTCCTCCGTTTTTTCATGCGGACTCTGTGTTCCGAGGTTTGCTCGGCTTTTGCAGCGCTTGCTCTCAGCGCAGCAGCAGAAAAAATATCACCCGGCTTCGCACCGCCCCTCCACGGACACAGGGACGGCTGCTCAACTGCCCCCGAGGCGCGGCGTCCGAGAATGAAGAGGGCACAGTCGGCTAACCGGTCAGGCCAATTCGGACCTCTTCGTAACTCGGCCGGCTTTTCAGCCGCTCAGCCCAGGCCGCCACGTGTGGAAATGGACTGAGGTCGATACCTAATTTGTCGCACAACCCAAGAAACGGGGAAAAGGTGAGATCAGCCAGGCTATAGTCGCCCAGGAGATAGTCTTGATGCCGGAGTCGTTCTTCGAGTTGCGGAAAGAGCGTGTTGAGCTGGTCCGTATTCCGGGCCATGCGGGCCGGGTCCTGCTCCGCTTTGGGCTTACGGCTGGTGTAGAGCAGACGAATGATCGGCGGCACGAACTGGCTATTACACAGTTCGATGAGGAGCCGCATTTCAGCCTTGGCGGCCGGCGCCGACGGGGAGAGCGCCGGCGTGGGGTATTGGTCTTCCAGATACTCGTTACAGATAGCCGACTCATAGACCCAGGCCCCTTCTTCTACAAGCACCGGCACTTTCCCGTACGGGTTAATCGAAAGAAACCACGGTTCCTTTTGTTCTTTGCTCGGCAGGTCTATCAGAATGCGATCAAAGTCGAGCGCTTTTTCTTTGAGAACAATCCTTGTTCTCATAGCGAACGGTCAAGGCAGGTAGTCGAACAGTTTTCTCTTGATAGTCATACGTGGCTCCTCTCCGTATTGCGCACATCCCTCTTTACATAGTGACCCTAGAAAGACCACGGGCCTGCGTCAAGCCTCCCTGTCCAGCAATCGAGCCTATCTTCCAACAGGGTCTCTATCAGAACGGCGAGGGTATTCAGGGCGTTTTTCTCACGCTACGACTCGATGACCTCGGCAAACGCCTGCATGAACCGCTGCATCTGTTCGAGCGTACCCAGACTCAGCCGAAAGCTGCCGTCAATCACGAGCTTGCCCCGCATATTGCGGACCAGAATGCCTTTCTCGCGTAGCGCGCTTTCAACCACCTCGCACGCTCGCGGCGGCCAGACGAGCAGATAGTTGCCGCCTTGTCCAAAATATCGCACACCCAAACGCCGGAGCTGCTGCGTCACCCATTCCCTGGCGGCCTGGACCTGCCGGACGTACTGTTCGACATAGGCGCGGTCAGCGAGAGCGGCTTTTCCGGCAATCACCGCAAAGGCGTTAACATCATAGGGGCCGGTGACGCGCCTGAGCCGGCTCACCACCTCAGGCTGACCAATAGCAAAGCCTAAGCGCAACGCGGCAAGGCCGGCAGACTTGGACAGGGACCGAAGCACCACGACGTTGTCCAGTTCAAGGCCGGCCGGCAGGACCGACTTCTTGGTGAAATCCGCATATAACTCGTCCACCACAACCAGGGTATCGGGCGCGGCGCGGGCCAACTCCAGCAAGAGCTGCGGTTCGAGCAGCGTGCCGGTCGGATTATTGGGATTGCAGATAAAACAGAGCCGAGGCGTACGCCTGAGCCGTTCGCGCATGGACTCAAGCGGGAAACTCAAGTCATCGGGATACAATACCTCATCCTGTTGCATGCCGTGCTGGAGGGCGCACGGCTTGTAATAGCCAAAGGTCGGCGCGGTTGTCAGAAAGGTACTCTTCTTTTCGCCGTAGACATCAAAAATGGTGTGAATTGCCGCATCCACCCCGTTAAAGGCTTCCACGTATCGGGCCGGGACGTTGATGGACGCTGCATACGCTTCATTCAGGCCGGCATATTCCGGATAGGTCGCGTAGGCATTGGGCGGCAGGCGACGAATAGCCTCAACGACTTTCGGGCTCGGGCCGACCGTGTTTTCATTAAAATCGAGGCGCAGCATGGGCCGCCGCCCTTCAAGCGGAGCAGCATAGGGCTCAAGCTGTTCGACTTCAGACCTGGCCTTAATCATACCCCGGCAACCCCTTGATTCCGTTGGCCGCTACACAAAATGGGGGAGGATGTCTTGTCCATAGTGTTCAAGCTGAGACGGGATATCAGCCGGCGGGCAGATAGGCCGGAGCACAAATTTATCGCAACCGACTTCAACAAAGCGCTCGATCTGCTCTACGCACTCCTGGGCTGAGCCGATCAGCGAACGCCGCATGATGGCCTGCGGGTCGACCCGCAGGCCGTGGAAAAACGGCTCAACCGTTTTCATGGCCGCGGCCCGGTCGTCGCACACATGAGTGAAGAGCAGCACCCCGGCCTCACGCGGATCAATCGTCCGTCCATACTCCTCCCCATACACCTTGAGCTTTTCCATATCGCGCTGAAACTCGACGGGTGAGGTCAATGCGGGGAACCAGCCGTCCCCGAGACGAACGACGCGTTTGAGAATCGCATCACTCTTGCCGCCAATCCAGATATCAAGCGCCCCCTGCTTCGGTTTGGGCTCAAGCGTCACATCCTCAAAATGGTAGAACTCACCATGATGCGTGACGTGCGATTCGGTCCACAGCTTGCGCAGAATCTCAATCCCTTCCTCAAGGCGGCGGCCACGGGCTTGAGGAGGCACCCCACACGCAACCAAATCGCGCGGATCGTTGCCGCTTCCGACGGCCATAATCATCCGTCCGTTTGAAAGATAGTCGAGGGTAGCATAGGTCTTTGCTACCTGGACCGGATGGCGCGCCGGCAGGGTAAAAACGCTCGGTCCCATTTTCAGGCGGGTGGTGCGGCCAGCGATCATGGCGAACAAACAGGAGATGTCCAGCGTGGGGTTAAGGGTCACAATATGGTCGGACAACCATAACGAATCAAGCCCGGCGGCCTCTGCCGCTGCTGCGCTGCTGCACAGGAGTTCGGGGTCGGGTAAGCCATACTTCCACTGTCCAAAGCCGATACCGATTTTTACTCCACTCATGCTGCTCCTCCGCACTCTTTCCGACGGGCGCTTCTCGCGATATACAGGTGAAGCTATCAGACGGGAGCAAAGAGTACAGACCAACCAGGGAGTAGACACTATGGGCAGTAAAGTCGAGATGGGCAGTAAAGTCGAGAAGACCGAAGAGGAATGGCGCGCGCAGCTCACCCCCGAGCAGTTTGCCGTCTGTCGGATGAAGGCGACCGAGCGACCGTTCTCGGGCGCATATAACGCCTGCAAGGATGAGGGTATCTATCAGTGCGTGTGTTGCGGCACCGAACTGTTTCACTCCTCTACCAAGTACGAATCGGGCAGTGGTTGGCCCAGCTTCTGGGAGCCGGCGCAGCCGGACAGCGTACGCCTGGAAACAGACCAGAGCCACGGCATGGTCCGGACCGAAGTGCTGTGCAACACCTGTGACGCCCACCTCGGCCATGTCTTTGACGATGGGCCAGCGCCAACCGGGCAGCGCTATTGCATGAACTCCATCTCGCTTCAGCTCAAGAAGTAAAAAAGAGGATGGGCGTCTGTCCTTGCTGACAAGCCCTTTTCGGCGGCAGAGACAGAGAGTTAGCAGCAGGCCAGCCAAGGCGCCCAGGATGGCTGGTTGTTATTCTGGCCAGCTCGGCTGAACGGTATTTGAGGACGGCGTTGGTTGAGGATCTCTCGGGCGGACGATCTCCCCTACCCCTTCGGCTTAACCATCCTGAAAACTTTACGGATTACGGACGAACGCTCACGGCTGTGAGCCTGACCCCTTCAACTTTTCTTGAATCAGAGACGGACCAAGGCTGGCTTTTATAGCATCAACTTGGGAGAGCTGAGCTTGAATAGCCTGATCAAGTTCGTCCTGGTGGTCGTAATAATAGGCAAGAGCGCTACAAATCTGGCCACGGGTCAGGTGCGGATGCTGGCGGTGCATTTCATCGACATCCCAATGGTGGGCCAAGCGATCAAGGGCAACTTCGATCACCTTCGTTTTCGTACCGGCCAACATCGGCACGCCATCAGGCGTGACGTTGATATGAGGATAGTCGGTTGCGCGCATATGCATTACCTCAGCCTCAAGATATTCCGACTCTCCGGGTTCAGTCAGAATACCAGACTCATAATAGAAGCGACCGCCAAAGGCAACAAACCGGAGGCTCCAACAGTTGCAGATTCCTCCTCTACCTCCATTTTTTGACAGATAAAGCAGCACGGTAGAGGTCTTTCTTGAAGGGGTCGCAGAGTAGCGCTTCAGCACACTATTTTGATCCCGTCATATCGAGCTTCCGTGGACTGAGACTGTAGCCGAGGGCGTGCATAATGGCATTGATGCTCTCAAACTTCGGATTGCCCTTTTCTGAGAGTGCCTTTTGTAACCCCTTTCGGGACAAGCCGGCTTCTCGTGCAGTCGTCGTGATACCTTTAACCTTGCTCATAGTTCGCAACGACGCGAGCAGCGCACCGGCGTTCCCATCACGGGCGTACTCCTCAAAGATGACAGACATATACTCTTCCATCTCGTCAGGATGGTCCCGGAGATAGTCCGCTTCTGCCGCGTCTAAGGTTCTAAGTTTTCGCATGGCTCCAATACTCTTTCCAGTACTTTTTCGCGTTTACAATATCCTTGGCTTGGCTGCTTTTATCTCCCCCGGTGAGAAGCACGACAACGGTATTGCCATCTTCCCCGAAATACACCCGGTAGCCAGGACCAAAGAATACACGGAGTTCATACACCCCCTCACCGAGAGCTTTACAGTCACCAAAGTTACCTTGTTCTAAGCGACGCAAACGAGCCAGAATCCGCTGGCGACCAGCGCGGTCGCGTAGCTGATTCAGCCAAGCCGTAAACGGTTCGTGACCCGCCTCGTCAGCATAGACCAAGACTTCTTTGGGTTGGACTGTCCGCCCCACGCTCCGCCACCCCTTTTCTCAAGGAGAACACATTCTATGCGAACCATAGTACGCAAATAAAAGACAGAGGTGAAGAGGTTGCTACGAAGGCTGGAATTTTTGGAACAGGGAGGAATTATATGGCTGGCTCGTGGATACTCTATACCGGGTGTATAAGAAGCGTTGTCAATTATTGGGAGCCCTGAGTATGACAGTCAGTCCAGTTAGTATTCCTGCCCTAAAGTCGGGGAGTTGGTACACCTATAGTGCCAATCTTGATAGAGTCCAAACTCCCAAGTTTCTATAAATCGTGGCTTTATGTGAGAAAGTCAGCTCGACTCTACGGACTTAAGAAATTTCCTTCGCCTCAATACGGGTACGAATAGTTTTCACCCTTCCCCTTCTTTCCAATATCCCTACGACCCCTGTCATTTTTCCCCTATGATTTAATTCGGATATTTTCCCCTCCCCCCGATCCTGCTACAACACATCCCAGAACAATTCGCTCACGTTGCATTTTCCGCTACGCCAAGGCATGTCTTGAGCGGAGTCGAAAGGAGGGAGCCGATGTCGTCACACCACACAGCCGAGCATATTCACGCAAAACTGAGCCATCCTGTTATTGATTCGGACGGTCACTGGATCGAGTTTGAGCCGGCGGCCATGGATTATTTACACGAGGTCGCCGGAGAGCGTGTGGTTGAACGCTATAACAAGGTCGCCAACCAGTTCGGCAATAAGAAATGGGCGGGACTCTCGGAAGAGGAACGCCGCGACCGGCGGATGCTCCAGCCGGCCTGGTGGGGCGTGCCGACCAAGAATACGCGCGACCGGGCGACTGCCATGCTGCCCAAGCTGCTGTACGAGCGCCTGGATGAGCTCGGCATCGACTTTGGAGTGATCTACCCGACCGGCGGCGCGCTGTTTGCGCCGTTTCTGCGCGATGATGAAATTCGCCGGGCGGCCTGTCGGGCGTTCAATATGTATACCGCCGACCAGTTCAAGGGCCTGGAAGACCGCCTGACTCCCGCCGCGGTGGTGCCGATGTTTACCCCGGAGGAGGCGGTTGAAGAGTTGGAGTTCATCAAGAGCAAAGGCTTTAAGGTGGCCATGCTATCGAGCCTGATCCGGCGTCAGGTTCCGGCGGTGGCCCGCAAAGCGCCCGAGGCTGGCCGTTACGCAATCTGGCACGACACCCTGGGCATAGACAGCGAGCATGATTATGACCCGGTCTGGGCGAAATGTCTCGAAGTGGGCATCCCGCCCAGCTTTCACTCGGCTTCGTCAGGCATTGGGATGCGTGCCTCGATTTCCAATTTTGTGTACAACCATATCGGCCATTTTGCCCAGGCTGGAGAGGCGGTGTGTAAATCCATCTTCATGAACGGCGTGACGCGACGCTTCCCGGAGCTGCGCTTTGCCTTTTTGGAAGGCGGCGTGGGCTGGGCCTGTGGCCTGTATAGCGACCTCATCGGCCACTGGAAAATCCGCAACCCCAAGGCTCTGGATAAGGTGAATCCCGCCAATCTGAACCAGGAAATGCTGGTCGATTTATTCCAGAAATATGGCCCGCCCGCGGCAGTGAAAAAGCTGGGGCAAGAAGCGACGCGGGCCCATCTCGGCCTGCTCACCAAAGAGCCGGAGAAACTGGACGATTTTGCGCCCTGCGGGATTGAGCGCGCCGAAGACATCCGCGACCTGTTTGTGCCGAATTTTTACTTTGGCTGCGAGGCCGATGACCCGCTGAACGCCTGGGCCTTCAACACCACCGTCAATCCATATGGGGCCAAGATCAACGCCCTGTTTGGCTCAGACATCGGCCACTTCGATGTGCCGGACATGGCCGGCGTGTTGCCCGAGGCGTATGAAAACGTTGAGGACGGGGTGATGACGGACGCTAATTTCAGGGATTTTGTGTTCGCCAATCCCGTCCGCTTCTGGAGCGCCGTCAACCCGGACTTCTTTGCGGGAACGGTGGTGGAGTCGCAGGCGCGGGCGCTTGTGGAGGGTTAGCTTTAGCCCTGTGGTGTCGGATTACGCTTTGCCAATCCGACCTACGGGAGAGTAGTTTCGAATTGTGTAGGGGCAGCCCTCGTGGCTGCCCTTTCTGTTACAGACGTAGCAGCTATGTACAACACCAGTCCGGCTCAGCCGCGGCATGGCCGTGGCGCTCGGCCCGGAGCTGGCGCATGCCGTCCATCATGCGCTGCCGGTCAATGGGCTAGTCGAGCTCGTTCTGAAACTCCTGGTAGAGCCGCATGAGGTTGGGCAGAATCCGCTCGGGCTCGCGCCAGCCGGCGTAGATGCCAAGCTTCACGTCGCGGGCGGCTTCTTCGGGGCTCATACCGAGCTGAAAACGCTTTTTGGCTTCCCGCCGGATGAGCAGGAGATAGGATCGCATCTCGCGCAGTTCTTTTTTGCCACCAATCGGGCCGTGCCCCGGCACGATGAGGTCCACGTCCAGCTTCAAAATCCGATCGGCAACCTTGATCCAATTGCAGACCGGCATTGCTCACTCCCCGTTCACCATATGCCTGGATATAAGCGTAGACTTTCGGAGCGACCTCCTCGATCCCCGTCCGCCAGCCGGCGGGAGTGATGTAGTCCTGCATAGGGTGAACGGCGCTTAGAGGTTGAATAAGCGGGCGGCATTCTCACTCAGGATTTTCTTCTTCAGTCCGTCTGAGATATCCGTTCGCTCATAGATGGCTTTGACCGAATCCGGACACATGCAGTCCCAGTGCGAGTAGTCCGAGGCATAGATGAGGCGCTCTTCTCCGATCAGTTGGGCTACGAACGGAATGGTCTTTTCTTCCGGCTCGACCGCGAAAAAGCAGTTCTCGCTCGCAATCCAGTCCTCGGGGCTGCGTTGCTGCCACGGCATTTGCTGCGGCAGCAATTCATAGTGCTCGTGGAGCCGATCCATCATCCACGGTACCCAGCCGGCACCGGCCTCCATAAAGGCTACTTTCAGCTTCGGGAATCGCTCCAAAATCCCTCCAGAGGCAAACGAAGCAACGGCCAGCATGGTGTCAAGCGAATAAAAGGCATGTTTGAATACGTAGCGATCAAAGCGATCAACGCCCGCGGAGTTGGTCGAAATAATATGCGCACAAATGGGGACGCCCAGGCCCTGGGCTTCTTCCCAAATCGGGTCGAACTCGGCTTCATGCAGGAGCTTGCCGCCGAAATTCGTCAGGACCTGGACACCGACCAGGTCCAGTTGCTCAACCGCCCGTCTCATTTCGACCCGGGCCGCCTCGGGGTCCTGCATGGGAATCATGGCGATGCCTTTGAGGCGGTCAGCGTAGGGTTTGCAGTATTCAGCCAGCCAGTTGTTATACGCAACCGAGACCGCCATGCCCAAGCCAGGGTCTTCAATGGACGCTGCGGCGCCGAGACCGATAAAGGTCCCGAACAGGACGGCGATGTCGATCCCTTCGAGGTCCATATCGGGGATACGCTTGTGCGGGTCCTGCATCCCGGCGCGGTCCCAGCCCCATTGGTGGTCGGGTTTCCTGGGTTCGGGCCACATGCCGAGTTGGCCATAGAAGTCACGCCGGCTGGGCCACATTTTTCCCTCAACCACCAGATGCTTGCGACCATCCGGGTAGCTCACCCAACAGGGCGCGTCCTTGTGATAGCGCTCGGGCAGTAACTCAACCCAGTTGACGGCCTTCTCATCGACATGCCCATCGGCATCAATGACGGTATAGTCAGGTCTCATGTTTCCCTCCTGTCGGTGGTGGTTAGTGGCTAGTGGTTAGTGGTTAGTGGTTAGTTCCCTCTCCCTGGCGGGAGAGGGCGAGGGGGCCTTCCCGCTGACGAAATTCCGCATACGTTATTGCGGCCCGGAGCGCGGCAACCGCCCGATGGGCGCTGGGGTAGCACACGCGACCGGCTGCGCGGACAGCCAGGGGGCCGGAATTGTCGTAGTCCCCGGCAGTATAGACGAGTTCGGTGGTCGTGAGGACGGGTTTCTTATGCTTGTCTGAAGCTTCGGCCGCGGCTGCGGCATAGCGTCGCTCCTGGTTTTCATGGAATCCGGCCATACGCTCCAGGCCGTAGTTCGGATAGAATGCCCCGCCCCTGAACCCGTGGGCGGTGGCGGCCTGAATACCCAAGCCAAGGTGCAGCACAGCATCGACCTCGGGGTGGGCACAGACGAGGTCCAGAATCTCAGGAACCGTATCGCGGGTCTCGCCGCCCGCCAGATCAATCGGATTATTATGACTCCAGCGGGCCGGAACCAGGGTACTAATCGTCTCGATAAGATCTTGGGGGAGAGGGATAAGGTCAAGCCCGGCCTGGGCGCAGGCATCTGCGGTCAGGACTCCCCAGCCGCCAACGGTGGTAAAGACAACGACCCGCCTGCCCTGTGGGAGCGGCTGGGTCGCCAGGGTGGCCGCCCACTCAAAGGCGTGTTCGATCGTCGGCGCCCGCAATATGCCAAACTGCCGACACAGCCCGTCAAAGACACGGTCGTCCGTCGCCAGTGAACCGGTATGCGATAAGGCCGCCCGCTGCCCCTCTGCCGCAGCTCCGCCTTTTACCAGCACCAGAGGCTTGCGCTGGGTGAGAGCGCGGACGGCGTCAATAAAATGCGGGCCGTCGGGAACGCCCTCAAGATAGGCAAGCACGACTTCGGTTTCCGGGTCAGCCGCAAAATATTCCAGATAATCGGCGATATTCGTGTGGGCCGAGTTGCCGGCAGAAACCGCCTTACTCACGCCGACTCCGGTCTGGACGGAATAGTTCAAGAAGGCCGACAGTAGATTTCCGCTCTGACTCACAACGGACAGGCGACCCGCCGGGGGATACGGCGCCACAATCTGGGCGCACATGGACACCGGCGTCGAGATCACCCCTTGGCCATTCGGTCCGGCCAGCAGCATGCCCAACTCCTGGGCGGTGGCGACCAGTTCGTTTTCCAGGCGGCGGCCGGCCTCGCCCGCCTCCCGATATCCCCCACTGGCCACAAAGGCGGCCCGCACGCCTATCCTGGCACAGGAACGCAGCAGTGCGACGTTGGCCGCAGCAGGGGTACACACAAAGACGAGGTCGGCCTTATCCCGCGGAATCTCCTCTACGGTCCGATAGCTTGGTTGACCGAGGATTTCCGCGCCGTCACGATTGACCGGAAAGATTTCACCCTGATAGCCGAAGCGTCTGAGGTTGTGCAAAGAAACAAACCCGAATTTCCCCGGATGTGAGGAAGCCCCGGCAACGACCACGCCACGCGGATGAAACAGCGGGTGGAAGCGTTCAAGGATATCTTCAGGGGCGCGCCGCGGCCCCGGTGGGCTGGTGTGGCGTGTCGTATTCGTGACGACCAAGGCGTCAACCGCAATGGGTTGTCCGTTGACAACAATCAGGGGATTTACGTCAACGCTCTCAATATCGGACCGTTCGACGGCCAGACGGCCAAGTCCAACCAGGAGGTCGGCCAGGGCATCGAGATCAACCGGCTCTTCACCACGAAACGGTTGGGTGACGAGATGTTTGAACCGCAGCCCCTCAACCATGACACTCGCTTGGGTGTGAGAGAGCGGCGCTAGAGCAAAGACAACATCTCCGAGCGCTTCGGTCAGAACGCCGCCAAGCCCCAGGAGTATACACGGGCCAAACTGAGGATCGCGCACCATACCGGCGATCAGCTCTCGCCGCCCGGCAACCATCTCGGCGACGAGCAAACCAACTTCGCCATCGTCATCCCGCCGGCGCGCCCACAGCTCGCGCGCGGCCCGCTCAACCGCCTGGACCGTATCAAGGCCGAGGCGAACGAGGTTCCGTTCGGTCTTGTGAGCAATGCCCGACCCGCACAGTTTCACCACAACAGGCAAGCCAATATCCGTTGCCGCACGCCCAGCCTCGGACGGGTCCTGGACAAGGACTTCTTGAGAAATGATGCCCCCATATCCGGCAATCACCCGCTTTGATTCATACTCGGAGAGGGTCGATGTTTGCGGCTCAGTCGAACATTTCATAACGGTATTTGTACTCCCCTGGGTCAGACGTGTAGCGCGTCTTGACACGAGTGGCTAGTGGTCAGTGACTCGTTTTCAGTTCCCTCTCCTCAAGCTCCCAACCCCTAGCCACTATCCACCGACCACTAGCCACTCACTTCCCCTGGGGTTGCTTTCACCCAAGTGAGGCATTAGTTATTGTGGACCTTGCAGACGAAAAGGGGGCGGCGTGAACGCTTCGGTCAGGCTTATTGAACAAGTGATTCCTTCAACAGTTGCCATTCAGGTCACTGTTCCCTCACAGCACCAGTCCGCCCAACTGTTAGGCACTGAGCGTATGGGGTCCGGGGCAGTGGTGAGTCCGGACGGCTATATCCTGACCGTCAATTACATTGTTATTGGCGCGTCTCAGGTGTCGGTCAGCATGATTGATAACACCCAGCTTGAAGCCGAAGTGGTGGCCCAGGATTTTGCGAGCGGTATTGCCGTATTAAAAATATCTCAAACCGGCTTTCCCGCCGTCCCCCTCCAGTCTTCCGCCGCGCTGCACGCCGGCGATGAGGTGTTCCTGGTCGCCAGTGCGGGAGAAGAAAATGGCCGGCGGGTGAATGGCGGCGGACTCACCTCGGTTTCCCAGTTTGATGCCTACTGGGAGTATAGCCTGGAGCGGGCGTTGACGAGTACGGCGATGAATCCGGGCTTAGGCGGCGGTCCCATGTTCGACATGCGTGGCCGTATGGTCGGCGTCGTTTCCCTCAATCTCAATGAAATCGGAAAGTTTTCCCTGGCTATTCCGGTTGAGCACTTCACCGAACATCAAGACGAACTCCTGCGGTATGGACGGCGAGTCACCCGGCCCTCACGCGCCTGGGTCGGTATGTATTCCTACACGCTCAAAGAACACCTCGTCATCGCTGGCCTGTTACCCGAGGGTCCAGGGGCCAAATCGGGGTTGAAGGCCGGGGATGTGATCCTTGCTATCGGCGAGCAGGAAATAGCCGACCGACGCGCCTTTTATGAACAGCTCTGGAGTCGGCCGGCTGGCGAGACCATTCTGTTCCGGGTCTTTCGGAATAATGCCGTCCAGAGCATTCCGGTTGTTTCCGGCAATGTCGAGGAATTTTTCGGCTAAGCACGGCTCCTGTCAGTCACCGTCCGTCGAAGCTCCTGCCTGCCTTGTGGGCGTCCTCCTCCCTTTTGACGTACCCCGCTAGGGCAAATCACGCTGCTGTGTGGCCGCCCGTCATTCCGGCGAACGCAGGCATCCAGGTCCCCAGCCCCCCGGCCTCTGGATGCCGGATCACGTCCGGCATGACGAGCGCGTACTGGCAGGGCTACAATCTATTGTGAAGCGCTCTAGCCCTTTCTTGCCGCGAGTCTGATATACTAAGACCCACAGGGAGGGCGTATGGAAGCGCGGATGCAACTTGGGAATTATCTTGTCGCATATTTGCGCAAGATTGGTCTGACCCATCTCTTTGGGATTCCGGGTGATTTGGTCATTCAGCTTTTCATGAAATTCGGCCAACCCCAGGATATACGAGTCATTACGTCTTCGCATGAGCCGGGCGCTGGCTTCGCCGTGGATGGCTATGCGCGGGCTACCGGAAAAATCGGTGTCCTGTGTGTGACCTACGGGGCCGGGGGGCATAATGTCGTGAATGCCGTTGCCGGCTCATATGCCGAGCGGGTGCCGGTCCTGGTCATCAGCGGTGGACCGGGTGAGGAGAAGCGTAAACTCGGGGTGTTAGTCCATCATCAGGCCAGAGAGATTGAGTCCCAATTCCATATTTTTCACGAGATCACCTGTGCCGCAAAAATCATTGACGACCCGCGTACCGCGGCAACCGACATTGATGCGGTTGTCCAGCATATCTGGCGGCATCAGCAACCGGGCTATATTGAGATCCATCAAGATATGGTTGAGCGGGAGGTCAGCGTTCCTGCGCGGATTAGAGATTGGGACGGCAGCTTTTATCGGGCCCGCTCCGATGATGCCCAAAAGGTTGAGGAAGCGGTCCGGGAGACAACGGCCCGTCTCAATCAGGCCCGCAAACCAGCCGTTATCATTGGTATTGAAACTTTTCGCCATCATCTCACTACCGACATCATTACCCTGGTCGAAAAGATCGGCGGGCCCTGCCTGACGACCGTTTTGGCCAAGGGCGCCTTCCCTATGGATCATCCCCAATACATGGGCGTTCATATTGGGGCCATCTCGCCAGCGCCCATCCGTCAACGGATTGAGGAATCCGACCTGGTGCTCCACCTGGGCTCCCTCCTGACGGATATGAACCTGGGCTCACAGCCACAATACATCGACCGTCACCACTCAATCTGGGCCGCGGAGAATAAGGTGCACGTCAGCTTTCATACCTATACCGATGTCACCATTGAGGATTACGTCCAGTCTTTGCTACAGGCTCCGCTGAGGCTGCATCGGGAAAAAATTACCTATTTTGACAATCTCGCTCCGCAACCGTCAGGAGAGAGTCGGACAATCCAGGTCTCGGATATGTTGTGGGCAGTCAATACCTTCCTGGAGGGACGCAAAGGCTATATGGTTGTGGCTGAAGCCGGCGACATGCTGTTCGCCGGGTTGGATATTAAAATCGGCCAAGGCGGCGGCTATCTCGCCCAGGGATACTATGCCTCAATGGGCTTCGGCGTCCCCGGCGCACTCGGCGCTCAACTCGGGACTGGTCAGCGGCCGATTGTGTTGTGTGGAGACGGAGCCTTTCAAATGACAGGCTCGGAGATCTCGCATGCGCCCCGTCACCAACTCAATCCCATTGTCCTGGTCATGAATAACGGCGGCTGGGGCATTTTTCGGCCGGTATCCGAGCGGCAGGACTTGCTCACCATCCCCCCGTGGCCCTATGCCACACTGGCTGAAGAGTGGGGCGGCAAAGGGTTGCAGGCCACTACAGTCCAGGAGCTACGCCAGGCATTAGAGGAAGCCGACCGGACCTCGTCTTTTGTCATCATTGAGGTTATGGTGTCGCCGCGTGACTTATCGCCGGTCACGGAAAAGTATATCAAGGCCTCAGTTGGCGGGAGCCAATAAAAATCATTTGCAGGAATAGAGAGGAGAGCACGCGTGAAAATTGCCATTTTGGGAGGAACTGGAGAACAAGGTCCCGGCCTGGCCCTGCGCTGGGCACTCGCGGGAGAAGAGGTCATTATCGGCTCACGCCAGCAGGAAAAAGGAGAACGCGTGGCGACTGAGCTCAATCAGGAACTCGGTCGGGATCTCCTGCGCGGCACAGATAATGTTACGGCCGCGGCAAATGCCGACGTGGTGTTTATCACCGTGCCGTACTCAGCCCACGTCAAGACGATAGAGTCGGTGAAAGACCAGCTCAAGGGGAAAATTTTTGTGGACGTGTCGGTTCCGCTCGACCCGGATAACGCCCGGCGGGTGGTCATGCCGGAGGCCGGCTCTGCCACAGAAGAGGCGAAACAAATCCTGGGCGACGATGTCCAGGTCGTGTGCGCGCTCCAGAACATCTCCGCTCACCTCTTACGTGACGTCAACGCCCGCATTGACTGTGATGTATTGGTCTGTGGAGATAAAGATGCCAGACCAAGGGTGATTGCGCTGGTAAAGAAGCTGGGCATTCACCCGGTTGACGTCGGTCCGCTGGCCGCGGCCAGTTTGATAGAGCCGATTACCGCCCTGCTCATTCGTTTGAATATCCGAAATAAAGTGCATTCCGCGGGGATTCGGATCACCGGACTGTCCGAAAGTTAGACCCGTCCGATTTCCTCGCCCCAGCAAGAAAAAAGGCCCTACAAAAGTAGGGCCTTTTTTGATGAGTAGTCGGTATAAGGGGGACTACATCATGCCACCCATACCACCCATGCCGCCCATACCACCCATGCCACCTGGAGGCATTGGAGGCATGCCGGCGCCACCTTTCTCATCAGGTTTCTCGGCAACAGTTGCTTCGGTTGTTAACAACAGGCCAGCGACGGACGAGGCATTCTGCAGTGCCGTCCGCACGACCTTGGTGGGGTCAACAATGCCGGCTTTGATGAGGTCTTCAAACTGACCGGCCGCGGCGTTAAAGCCGTGCGCGCCCTTGCTGTTACGAACCTTATCGAGGATGATGGAACCCTCTTCTCCCGCGTTAGAAGAAATCCAGCGTAAGGGCTCTTGGACCGCTCTTTGGATAATGTTGACGCCGACCTGTTCCTCTTCGCTCGCCTCAACTTTGTTGAGCTTATTGGAAGAGCGGATGAGGGCGACACCGCCACCGGGGACAATACCTTCTTCAACTGCGGCCCGCGTGGCGTGCAGGGCGTCCTCGACGCGTGCCTTCTTCTCCTTCATTTCGATCTCAGTCGCCGCACCAACCTGGATGACGGCAACACCGCCGACCATTTTGGCCAGGCGTTCTTGCAGCTTCTCCCGGTCATAGTCTGAGGTCGTCTCATCGATCTGGGCACGAATCTGGTTGATGCGGCCGCCGATGTCGCCCTTCTTGCCGGCACCGTCAACGATGGTGGTGTTGTCTTTATCGACAACCAGACGTTTGGCCCGGCCAAGGTCGTTCAGCGTCAGGCTCTCTAATTTTACGCCCAGTTCCTCGGCGATGACCCGACCACCGGTCAGAATAGCAATATCCTCAAGCATGGCCTTGCGGCGGTCCCCAAAACCGGGCGCCTTGACCGCCACACACTGGAGGGTGCCACGAATCTTGTTCACAACCAACGTTGCCAGAGCTTCGCCTTCAATATCTTCGGCAATGATGAGCAACGGTTTGCCGCTCTTTGCAACGGCCTCAAGCACGGGCAGCAGGTCCTTCATGGCTGAGATCTTCTTCTCATGAATGAGCAGGTAGGCATCCTCGTACACCCCCTCCATCCGTTCCGGATCGGTCACGAAGTAGGGAGAGAGATAACCCCGGTCGAACTGCATCCCTTCGACGACGTCGAGCGTCGTATCCAGCCCTTTGGCCTCTTCGACGGTAATCACGCCTTCCCGACCGACCTTATTCATGGCTTCGGCAATAATGCCGCCGATGGTCGCGTCGTTATTGGCCGAGATGGTGCCGACTTGGGCGATTTCGGTTTGATCGCGTGTGGACTTGGACAGGTTGCGCAGCTCATTGACCATAGTGGCCACAGCTTTATCGATACCGCGCTTAATGCTCATGGGGTCGTGGCCGGCGGCGACCATTTTCACGCCTTCGGCATAGATGGCCCGCGCCAGGACTGTGGCCGTCGTGGTCCCATCACCCGCCACATCAGAGGTTTTGCTGGCGACTTCTTTGACCATCTGAGCGCCCATGTTCTCGAATTTATCCTCAAGCTCGATCTCCTTGGCAACCGTCACGCCGTCTTTCGTGACATTTGGCGCGCCAAAGGATTTCTCGATAACCACATTCCGTCCCTTTGGACCGAGGGTCACGGTTACCGCATCGGCCAGAATGTTCACTCCCTTGAGGGTTTTGTCTCTCGCATCTTGACTGAATTTGACAAGCTTCGCAGCCATTCCTGATCCTCCCTAATATCCCGGATTATCCTTCGACCACGCCGAGGATATCATCCTCGCGCATAATCAAGTGCTCTTCGCCATCGATCTTGATCTCCGTCCCGGCGTATTTGCCAAAGAGCACCTTGTCACCTTTCTTGACATCAAGTGGAGTGACCCGGCCATCTTCTCCGACCTTCCCGTTTCCAACGGCGGTCACCTTCCCCTCCTGGGGTTTTTCCTTTGCGGTATCCGGAATGATGATTCCACCTGCGGTCTTCTCTTCTTCCGCAATCCGCTTGACAATAATCCGATCCTGTAGAGGTCGAATTTTCATACCTCGTCTCCTTTCTCTCAGACGTATTTCCTTAACTGTGAATCTTCTCTATGGGAGGGATTCTACCCCCGCTCGGGCTGGGGGGAAAATAATCACTCTTCTGGTGTTGTCAACCGTCAGCACTCAGAATTTTCGCTTTCGGGACTCTTCCTCAAAATACCGACGATACAGGACATCCCATTCCGTACTTCCTGGAGCAACTTTTCTTGACAGGGAATGAATCTTTCGCCGCACCACCGCATCAATTGCGCCTCCCTGCTGCAAGTAGGCGCTCAATATCCGTTTACTCTCAATCAATGCCCCTCTTTCATTGACAATCTTGCCTTCCGTGGAAATGACCCGCAAAGCCGAACGGGCCAAGGCGGTAATGCGACTATCGGACAGGTCGCTCATAGCGCAAAGTCTCGCTCTTCAGCTAGGCGTCGCTTAATGAGCTGGACGACCTTATAGCGATCAACTGTTGGCGTTTTCTGGATATGCGCTTCAGCTAACCGTTCGGCTTCCTTTTCAAGGGCGGCTTCTTGGCGGAAGTTCGCGAGTAACGCGCTCGCAACCTTATTCGCAACCGCAGCCCGTTGCCCACTCAGGCGGATCGCGCCCTTCGTGCACAATGCCTCCACAAGAACCTGACTCACGTGGCGACAGAGCGCTTCTGGGTCTCGCATGTCAGAACAGCATAGCTGGCGCTGGCGCGGTTTGGCAACCCCGGCTTGACAAGAAAAACAAGGTTTGAGATGGGACCTTGAGTGACGCAGCAAAGACTTGCCTCAGGCCAATCTCCTTCAAATTTTCCCTCAGGCTATTGGGAACATATTGCCACATATCTCGAAGAAGGCCTGGCAATCATCGATAACCAGCACAATATCGTATTCTTTAATGCCGCCGCGGAATCCCTTACCGGCGTCGCCCAAACACAAGTCCGCGGGGTTTCGTACACCCAGGTTTTTGACGAGAATCCGTGGATTGTGGCCCTCATTCGGAGGGCGCAGGAACCCGGCTATAGCCGGACGGCAGGAGAGGGAGCGTTACGAGACCGTTTTCGCCGCGTCGTACCGGTCCGTGTCACCTGTTCTCCTATTTTCGACCAGAACGACTGTCCCCTGGGGTTTGTCCTGGTCTTACACGATCTCGGCCACCAGAAAGAACTGGAAGAGGAGAAACAGCGGGATGACCGCCTGACCTCCCTTGGCGTGGTGGCTGCCGGACTTGCGCACGAAATCAAAAATCCCCTGGCGGGCATCCGGGGCGCGGCTCAACTCCTCCAGTCTCGGGTCAAGACCGACCAGTCTGCGGTCAGATACACGACCATCATGGTGGACGAGATTGACCGCCTCAGCGCACTTCTTGAGCAGTTGCTTGAGCTATCGGCGTATCCCCATTTTGATCCGCAGCCGGTCAATATCCATAAAACGATCACCGATGTTCTGCTGCTCGAACAAGAAGCGGCCTCCAGAGGAACAACCGTCCAGACCCATTTTGACCCGAGTTTGCCGCTCGTGTTCGGCGATGAAGCGCGCCTCTCCCAAGTCTTTCGCAACCTGATCAAAAACAGTCTACAGGCCCTCCGTGGGCAACGTGGTGGAGTCCTCAGCATTGCAACAAAAATGGCGACAGACTTTCATCTGGTGCGTGCGCCTCTTGACCGGACTGTCCCGCTTCAGCCAGGGAGCATTGCTCCTCCTGCGGGGGCGCAGCCCCCGGACGCTCCAGAAAAACAACCTCTCCACGACAAACACGCCGACGGTCGTTTTCTGTGCATTATTTTCGCTGACAACGGGCCGGGGATTCCCCCGGATCATCTCCCCCACCTGTTCACCCCGTTTTTTACCACCAAGAGCCAGGGCACCGGCTTGGGTTTGCCTGTCAGCCAACAGATTATCGCTCAACACGGAGGGACCATTCGGGTAGAAAGCAGCCCTGGGCAAGGGGCCGGCTTCCAGGTGTATTTACCCGTCCCCCCAGGATAGGATGCTGTGGTGAACGGAACGATTCTCATTGCTGACGATGAAGACCTCATCCGCCAGGTTCTGCGTGATACGCTCACCGAGCAGGGCTATCACGTCGAAGCCGTCGCAACCGGCTCTCAAGCCTGGTCGGCCCTGCAAGAACAGACGTTCGATCTGGCCTTTGTCGATATTCGTATGCCGGGACTCAACGGTTTGGAGCTCTTACGGAAGACGCAAGCCGCTCAGCCCGACCTCCCGATTATCATTATGACCGGTCAAACCACGCTGACCAATGCGATTGAGGCGATGAAGCATGGGGCCTTTGACTATTTGCCCAAACCGTTCGACCTCGATGACGTGCACGCTTTGGTCTCCCACGTCATAGAAGCCAAACGGCTCACGGCCACGACCGCCCGTCCCCTGCCGGCCATCCAGGGCCGCGATGAGCAGATCATCGGCAGTGGCGCGGCCATGCAGCAGGTGTACAAAACCATCGGCCGTATTGTCCGCAGTGATGCCACCGTGCTCCTGCAGGGCGAAAGCGGCACGGGCAAAGAGCTGGTGGCAAAAGTGATTCACCACTACTCAGCCCGCTGGCGCGCGCCCTTTATTGGGGTGAACTGTTCCGCCATTCCGCTCGACTTACTCGAAAGCGAGCTATTCGGCCACGAACGTGGGGCATTCACCGGCGCGGTTGAGCGGCATGCCGGGAAGTTTGAACAGGCTGCTGGCGGCACGCTTTTTCTGGATGAAATAGGCGACATGCCCCCATCGCTTCAGGCAAAACTGCTCCGCGTCCTCCAGGAGCGCGCGTTCACCCGGCTCGGCGGAAGCCAGGCACTTCAGGCGGATGTTCGCATCATCGCGGCCACGAATCAGGATCTGACAACCGCAGTCAAAGAAAAACGGTTTCGGGAAGATTTGTATTTTCGTCTTCGCGTTGTGCCCATCACCCTGCCCCCACTGCGCCAACGGCGCGAAGATATTCCTGAGCTTACCGCCTATTTTCTCGATAAAATTACGCAGGAGGTGGGGACCGCAACCACAGGGATTACCCCCGAGGCGCAAGCCCTGCTCAGCACGTATTCCTGGCCGGGGAATGTGCGAGAGTTGGAAAATACCCTCCTCCGCGCTGCCGTCCTCAGCCCGAGTCCGTTACTGACGCCGGCAGATTTCTCGCTCCCACAGACGAAAACTCCGCTGCCAGTCGATCTCGCAGCCCTCTCATTCGAGCAGGTCGTCCAGCGTCAACTCACGGCATATCTTCAGCAACCCGACCTGCTTGAGACCGGAGACCTGCATGCAGTGGTCATCAGCCAAGTCGAAAAGCCGCTGATTGAACTCGTCCTGGACCATACCCGCGGCAATCAGCTCAAGGCCGCAGAGATTCTGGGCATTAATCGCAATACCTTACGCAAGAAAATGACGGACCTCAAAATCGCCGTCAAAAAGTGAGCGGCCCCTCACATGCCCTTCTCTTTTCCCAGTCCGTTCTACGCCGTGGCTGACCCATTACATCGGCCCGACCTGTCATTCCAGGGACTGACCCGCCATCTGTGCGCTGGCGGCGCACGTCTCCTTCAGCTTCGCGTCAAACAGCAGCCGACGCGAGATTTTGTCTCGCTTGCCACAGCAGTCCAGCGCATTTGCCAACGCTCTCAGTGTACGCTCATCATCAACGATCGGGTGGATATTGCCCTGGCCGCCCCGGCTGACGGCGTCCATCTCGGTCAGGAAGACATACCACTCGCCGCGGCGCGCAAGATATTAGGGAGCGAGAAGATTATCGGCGTTTCAACCCATACCGCTCAGCAAGCCCTGACCGCAGAACAGGAGGGCGCTGACTATATTGGATTTGGGCCGCTATTCGGCACAACGACCAAGGCGACCGGCTACACCGCCCGCGGCCTTGAGCAGCTGCAAGAGATTCGGGGGCAGGTCCATATTCCTATTGTGGCGATTGGCGGGATTACCGCCCAGCGGGCACCAGCGGTACTCCAGGCTGGCGCAGATGCGGTCGCCCTGATAAACGATATTGTTCTCGCCCCTGATATCCAGCATCAGGTCAAGGCCCTGCTTCAGCAACTCGACAGCCTCGAACGTTGAAAGGAAAAATGGGCGGGTAGAATATGGCTCGCGCTCCTGACACTCCAGCAGCGTATCACCCCTCTTCCATCACCTCTGCTTCGGGTTCGGCAAAGGTGTCGACCAGGTTGTCAAACCGCGTGTACTCGCTCCGCCAGGCCAGCCGGACCATCCCCGTCGGACCGTTGCGTTGCTTGCCGATAATGATTTCCGCGGTCCCTTCTTCTTCTGACTCGGCATGGTAGACCTCATCCCGATAGATAAACATGATGACATCCGCATCCTGCTCAATGGAACCCGATTCGCGGATGTCTGACATAACGGGTCGTTTGTCCGCGCGGAGTTCGACTTGGCGGTTAAGCTGGGAGAGGGCGACCACGGGGATATCCAGCTCTTTAGCCAGCGCCTTCAGACTGCGCGAAATTTCCGCAAGCTCCTGGGTCCGGTTCTCCTGCGCGGTGAGGCCGCGCATCAACTGGAGGTAGTCAATAATCACCAGGCCGAGGTTGGCCTCGCGTTTCAACCGGCGCGCCTTGGCTCGCAGTTCGAGGACATTTTGTCCAGGCGTATCATCAATATAGATCGGCGCTTCGGCCAGGCGGCCGGCGGCCATAGCTAAACGCGGGAAGTCCCTTTCCGCCAAATAGCCGGCGCGGACTTTGGCATTGTCCACGCGGGCTTCCGCACACAGCATCCGCATCACCAGTTGTTCTTTCGCCATTTCGAGCGAAAAAATACCGACTGCGGTCTGCGCCTGCATGGCCACATATTGGGCAATGTTCAGCACGAAGGCGGTTTTCCCCATGCTCGGGCGTGCCGCGATAATCACCAAGTCCGCGGACTGGAACCCGGCCGTTTTTTGATCGAGATCGGGAAAGCCGGTCGGAACGCCCGTCACCAACTCCTTGCGCTCATACAGTTGCTCAATGGTCTTGATCGTGTCCATAATCATATCCCCGACCTTAGAGAAGGCCGGACGAATCCGCTGCTCGGACACGTCAAAGATCAACCGTTCGGCTTCATCAAGAAATCGCTCAATATCCTCCTGTCCCGTATAGGCCCGACTGACGATTTCCCCGGACACCGTAATCAAATTGCGCAGGACGGCCTTCTCTCTCACGATGCGCGCATAATAGGCAATGTTCGCCGCACTCGGCACCTTATCGATCAGTTCGGCCAGATAGGTGGCTCCGCCGACCTCCTGCAATGCGTCCCGCGTTTTGAGGGCGTCGGTTAAGGTAATCAGATCAATCGGTTCGCCCCGCTCGGTTAAGGCGAGCATGGTCAGAAAAATTTTCCGGTTTGTCTCGCGGTAAAAATCATCCGGGCCCATGACCTCAATCACCCGGTCAAGGGCGTGGGAGTCCAGCAGGATGCCGCCCAGGACAGACTCTTCGGCTTCCAGGCTTTGCGGCGGCACTTTGCGTAAGGCATCTTCAAGCGTTGACACAACCCTCTGTCCTTCCTGCTGTCTGCGGGCGGCGCCCACAGGGCGGGTGGGCGCGCAGCAACTGCTTACTCGTCCAGCGTGTCCCGCACAAAAGCAAAGAGACGCGACAGTTCGGTTAAACCGTCAGCGATGCGTGGCCCATACCAACACAGCGCCATGCCATCCACACAGTGGAAGTGACCGCCGCGGCCAGCTGCGGTCTCCTGGAGTGGCGCGAGATGGACGAAATGCTTTTCCGCAAAGGGATAAGGCTCACTTGGGAGTAAAACGAGGTGGGGGTCGGCCGCAACGACCTCATCAAGAGAGAGGGAGAAATAGCGTTCCTCCTTGGCGCGAAATATGTTCTCGCCACCACATCGCCACAGCATGTCATCGCTATACGTTGCGCGATTAAAAGACATCCAGGGCTTACGCCAGATGGGGCAAAAGACACGGAGCCGCTCAGCTTCTTCGCGCCCGGCCGCGATCTCTTCGTATTGCTGCCAGAGCGATAGGGCCAACGTCCGAGCTTGCGTGTGGCAGCCGATGAGAGGGCCGAGCTGCTCCACCATCTGTATCCCCTCTGCTACCGTGCGTGGAGCGGTGACGTACAGAGGCAACCCCCGTTTTTCCAGCGCGTTGAAGTCCTCCCGACGATTCTCTTCATCGTTGACAATAACGAGGTCGGGCTTCAGGCGCTCAATCGTGTCGAGATCAGGGTCTTTTGTCCCGCCAACGCGCGTCACACCCGCCACCCCATCGGCTGGATGGGTACAATAGGCCGTTACGCCGACAACACGCGCGCCAGCCCCAAGCGCAAACACCGTCTCAGTAATACTCGGGACGAGCGAAACAATGCGCCGCGGCGCCTGCGGGAGAGCAACCCAACGTTTATAGGCGTCCAGAATTTCCATTGTTTTCAGGTTATCTTTCCTTCCCCTGTTGCAGAATGGCTTCTAATTCCCGGCGTTCCTCTGGGGTAACTTCTTCGACAGAGGCGGCGTGGCTCTTTTCAGAGGCCGGCTGAGCAATGACTTGGCTATCGGCCGTCGCCGTCCCTTCCTCAGAACCGAACAGGCCAACTCGACGTAATTCTTCTTCCATCATAAAAATTGCGCCGATAAACAGCACCAGCCCCACACACGCCATGAGGAGCATGAGTTTCGGAATCCATAGCCAGCGTCTTTTTTTACGCTTTGGCGCTGCCGGTCGAGTCTTTTTCTGTCGTGCCACGCTCTTGCCTCCTTACGGCTGCCTCGGATATCGGTTGATGACCGCTCGGACGGCATCCCAGCCACTCCGCTGATGCCAGCCGTCCACCCCATTATACCATTTCAAGCCAACGGATTGGAGGCGCGTATTCCGCGCCGCAAGCGTGAACCACAAACGGGCGGTCCGACCATAGAACAGCTTGGTGGCAAAAGACAGCCGGGCCAGCTTCTTGCCCAACCATGCCTGGGCGAGCGTCCGGGTATAGGAGTCAAACGAGAAGTCTTTGGTCCGCAGTGCCTCACGGATGGCCTGAGCGGCAAAGGCTCCATATTCAAGCGCAAAGGAAATGCCTTCCCCCAGAAGCGGTTCCGCTCCTGCCGCATCGCCGACGAGCGCCACATGCGGAGCGGCAAGCGGCCGTTCGAGGGCATAGCCATAAATAGGGAAGGCCCGCAGCCGGCGGGTTTGCCCGGCTGCCCGCGCTGGACTGAAGGTGTCGATTTCTGTGGTGAGACGATCCTGGAGGGCCGCGTTTGAGAAAGACCGGACGCCCAATGAATAAATGCCGAGGTTCACATGCGCAACCTGCTCAATCAGACAGGGGAAGGCCCACAGATAACCGCGCAACCCGTCCTGGACGGGCAGAAAATTAAAATCGTAGCGCTGTTGGGCGAAGCCGTCCCAGTCTGTTTCTGAGACCGGGACATCGGCCATAATGGCCTTGCCAACTGGCTGGCGGGTCTGTCCGATCAATTGCCGTCGCACCCGGCTCCCGGACCCGTCAGCTCCGACCACAATCCGCGCGCGATACGTCGTCTTTTCGGTCATCACCCGAATGCCGTCCGACTCTCGAACCAACCGGATGACCTTTTCCCCCTGCCGGATTTCCGCTCCGCGCTCCGCAGCGGCGCGCACGAGTAAAAAATCAAACTCGTTCCGGCGAATAATGGAACACATCCCCCCTTCGTCACACACGACCTCGCGTCCGGGCAAGGCCCGGACACGAGCCCGGTTGACCTGGACGTGAGGAACGGTCAAAGGAATCTCTAAGGCGTTGAGGCAATCAAGGGTATGGGGGATGAGTCCGCCGGCGCAGATCTTCTCCCGGGGATGAACGGCTTTGTCGAGCAGGAGAATATTGCAAGCGAGCGTCGGGTCAGCCCGCAACAGATTGAGCGCGGTTGCGGTCCCGGCCGGACCGGAGCCAATAATAATGACGTCAAAGCACTCCACAGCAGGGGGAGCCGTCTGAAAACAGGTGATTAGCCGTCAATCATGGGAACTGCTTGCACAGCCGACAAGTTTAACCATACTCCCCTTGCCAACGAGGCGCGTTCCCCCGCCTAGAGACCAGACCGCGGTTCAACATTGGCCCAAATCCAGTCCACAATTTCCTGGGTGCTGGCTCCGGGGGTAAACACTGTTTTCACGCCGACTTTCGTCAGTCCGGGCATATCGTCCTCCGGGACGATCCCGCCACCAAAAACAGCAACATCCTCGGCGCCACGTTCTTTGAGCGCCCCCAGAATAGCCGGGAATAAGGTCATATGCGCACCGGACAGAATGCTGAGCCCAACGGCATCTACGTCTTCCTGCACAGCCGCTTCAGCGATCATTTCCGGCGTCTGATGCAAGCCGGTATAGATCACCTCAAAGCCGGCGTCCCTGAGCGCGCGAGCAATAATTTTTGCACCGCGGTCGTGACCATCGAGTCCAGCTTTTGCAACCAGGATGCGGAGTATTTTTTCTTCGGACACACCAACCTCCAAAAAACGTCGTCACAGCCAGGCAGGGTCTTGATAGACGCCAAACACCTCACGATAGACATCGGAGATTTCACCCACGGTACAGTGGGCCTTGACGGCATCAATCAGGACCGGCATCAGGTTCTGCCCGTTCCGCGCCGCGGCATGGACCCGGCCAAGCTGTTCTTCGGCCGTGGCCTTGTCACGCCCCTGTTTGACCTGCGTGACCTGGGCAATCTGGCTGCGCTCCACTTCAGGATCAATCTTGAGGATTTCCATCGGGCGCTCTTCTTCAACCGCGTGCGAATTCACCCCGACAATTACCTTTTCCCTGGCATCCAACTGTTGCTGATAGCGATAGGCCGCATCGGCTATTTCCTTTTGCGGAAAGCCGATATTAATCGCCCGGATAATGCCGCCGAGTTCGTCAATCCGGTCGATATAGGCGAAGGCCTCTTTTTCCATACGGTCCGTCAGGGCTTCGATGGCCCAACTGCCGCCCAGCGGATCAACGAAGTTGGTGACCCCGCTCTCTTCCGCAATAATTTGCTGGGTCCGCAGCGCGACCGTGACCGACTCTTCAGTTGGCAGGGCCAGGGTCTCGTCCATGGAATTGGTATGCAGCGACTGGGTGCCGCCCAGGACGCCGGCCAGGGCCTGAATCGCCACCCGCACGACGTTGTTGACCGGTTGCTGAGCCGTCAGGCTGACACCGGCTGTCTGGCAGTGCGTACGCAGCAGCATGGAACGAGGATTCTTGGCGTTAAAACGCTCCTTCATGATCGTGGCCCACATCCGGCGGGCCGCTCGCAGTTTGGCAATTTCTTCAAAAAAGTCGTTATGAATATCAAAGAAAAAAGATAACCGCGGGGCAAACTCGTCAACATCGAGCCCCCGTTCCATACCGGCTTGGACATAGCCAATGCCGTCGGCCAGGGTAAAGGCCAATTCCTGGACCGCAGTCGATCCGGCCTCACGGATGTGGTAGCCCGAAATCGAGACGGCGTGCCAGCGTGGCACCTCCTTGGCACAGAATTCAATCATGTCGGTGACAATGCGGACGGCTGGCTCGGGGGGGCAAATCCACTCTTTTTGGGCAATATACTCCTTGAGCATATCGTTCTGGATCGTCCCGCTGATCTGACTGCGGGGGATGCCCTGCTTATCCGCAACCGCAATATACATGGCGAGTAAAATACTGGCCGTACAGTTCACCGTCATCGAGGTGGAGACTTTATCGAGCGGAATGTCCTGGAACAGGCGCTCCATGTCTTTTATGGTCGAAACCGACACCCCCTCACGGCCAACCTCGCCCAATGAGCGCGGATGGTCCGCGTCATAACCCATCAGCACCGGCATATCAAAGGCTGTTGACAGGCCGGTTTGCCCCTCGGACAGCAGCAGCTTAAAGCGTTGATTCGTATCCTCAGGCGTGCCAAACCCGGCGAACTGACGCATGGTCCAGTAGCGACCCCGATACATACTCGGGTACACCCCGCGGGTGTAAGGGTATTCTCCCGGATAGCCTACCCCTTCGAGGTTGGAGCCGTTGAGATCGTCCGGCGTATAGACGGGCTCAATCTCCATATCGGATATGGTCGAAAATCGCTCCGAACGTTCCTCCTGTTGAGGATATTTCTCATTCAACCACGCTTGCTTATTCATGCTTCCTCCGAAAGACCCAGCTGTCTCTCCAGCGTATTCGCTCTCCGTCCCAAGTCCTTTTGGGAGCAACAGATTTTACGCTACATAGCATGACGAACCCGCCCGGAATAGGGCCACGCTCGTCTTACTTTCCAGAAAACTTTGCCGCTCGTTTTTCAAGAAAGGCGGCCATCCCTTCGGCCTTGTCCTGCGTTGCAAACGTCAACCCAAAGGCCTCGGTTTCAAAACGACAGCCATTGACAATATCCATATCAATCCCGGCATGAATGGCCGCCTTTGCCTGCTGTATGGCAATGGGCGGCTTTGTGGCCAGTTTATGGGCGAGCGCTTTGGCCGCCTGCACACACTCGGCCGCGGGCACGACGCGATTCGCTAAACCGTAGCGAACCGCGGCCTCGGCATCGATCATATCGCCAGAGTAGATCAGTTCTCGGGCCAGCGGCAGCCCAATCCGACGCGCTAAGCGCTGGGTGCCGCCAAAGCCGGGAATGACCCCAAGGTTGATTTCAGGCTGACCGAACCTGGCCGTATCCGCAGCAATAATCATATCACAGGCCAGGGCGAGTTCTATGCCGCCGCCCAGGGCAAAGCCATTGACCGCGGCAATCACGGGAATGGGCATTTCCTCAAGTGTCCGCGCCACGCGGAGTCCCAAGGACGCAAAGGCTTTTCCCTCCAGGGGAGACATCGACACCATCGCCGAGATATCCGCGCCGGCAACAAAAGCCCGGTCGCCCGCGCCGGTCATCACAAGACAGCGGAGCCCGGCATCCTGCTGGACCGCGTCCAGGCAGGTCGCAATCTCGTTCAGGGTGGCGGGGTTCAGCGCATTCAGGCTCTTGGGGCGATTGACGCTCAGAATGCCGATCGCCCCTTCTTTTTCAAACAGGATATTTTCATACGTCATATCAGTACTCCGGCTGTTCCTCAAAGTAGTGAAAAGTATTGAGAAAGCGGATAGTCCGGCTCTTTGAGCGCATCACCACAGAGTGCGACTCGCCTCCCCCAGGAAAAAACCGCACCCCGCGCAGATAGTTCCCGGTTGTCACCCCGGTTGCGGCAAAGACAACGCTGCCTCGGGCGAGTTCTTCTGCTGTATACTTTTTCCGAATATCGTCCACCCCGCTTTCCCGCAGCTGTTCAAATTCCGCGGCATTCCCCGGCTGGAAGCGCGCCTGAATCTCTCCGCCCAGACACCGCAGGGCCGCCGCCGCGAGAATACCCTGTGCGGCGCGACCCGTCCCAACCAACAGGTCGATCCCGGACTCCTCCCGCGTGGTGGCTAAAGCCGCGGACAAATCCCCATCGCTTATCAGGGTGACATGGACGTCGATGTCGCGCAGTTCGCGCAGCAACTTGGCATGACGCGGCCGATCAAGCATGACCACCCGCAGGCTCTGCGGCTTGACTCCTTTCACCGCTGCGAGGGCGGTAAGATTGTCACCCATCGATTTATCCAGATCAATCACCCCCCGGCCCCAGGGTCCGACCGCCATTTTCTCCATATACACATCCGCGGGACAGCGGAGAAAGCCGCCTTCTTCGGCAACGGCAATCGCCCCAATCGCATTCGGCGCGCCCAGCGCGCAGGTGGTTGCCCCTTCAAGCGCATCGACGGCGACCTCAATGGTCGAGCCTGTTCCCGTCCCGAGCACTTCGTCCACGTACAGCATGGGCACCGAGTCCTCGTCTCCTTCGCCCATGACCAGATGACCCCTGAACTCGATATCAGGAAACAGCCGGTGCATGGCCTCCACAGCCGCGGCGTCGGCAACCGCTTCATCTCCCCGCCCCATATGGGCGGCTGCGGCTAAAGCCGCGGCTTCTGTCACCCGAACGAATTCAAGCGCGAGGTTCCGGTCCATACCGAATCTCTTTGTGTCTCCCGATCTCACTTACACCAGGGCCCGCACCTGTCCGCGAATCACGTGCTCCATCAAACGCCAGGCCTCCGCCACAAACACATTCGTCGCTTTGGCGCACGGTTCATTATATCTCATAGTTGGAGCCGGCGGCGTGCGGTCATGGGACGAGAGCACGGCAAACGGCACGGGGTCGGACGAATGGGTCTTGATCGCAACGGGCGTGGCATGGTCGGGCATCAGTAAGATGGTCCATTCGGGGAAAGCGGTCAGACCATCCAGGATAGTCCCCACGACTTTCGCATCAAAATCCTCAAGCGCCTGGACCTTTTTATCAGCCGCGCCCATATGCCCGGCTTCGTCCGTTGCCTCAACGTGCAGGAAGAGAAAATCCTGGTCACGCAGAGCGGCCAGACCGTATTCGGCTTTGCCCAGATAATTCGTATCAAGAAAGCCGGTCGCTCCGGGCACCTGGATCACCTCAAGCCCAGCCAGGACGCCAATACCACGGACCAGATCAACCGCGGAAATGACCGAACCGCTGAGACCAAAACGCTCGGCGATCGTCGGCACGGCAGGACGGCGGCCCTGTCCCCACAGCCAGATCGAAGAGGCCGGCTTATGCCCCTCGGCCTGACGTTTGGCATTGACGGGATGCTCGGCACAAATCTCCTGAGCGCGTTTCATCAGCGAACACAGCTGGTCGCTGCCGTCTCCCTGGGGCCAATGTCCCTGTACGGGTTGGCCGGTAATATCGTGCGGGGGCGTGGTGTCCATCCCTTCCTTGCCGCCGTGCCAGACCAGCAGGTGCCGATAGCTTACACCGGGATAAAAGGAAAACGCATCGCTGCCCAACTCGCGCTGAAGCGCCCCAATCAATTCAGCCGCGTCCGCACTCGGGATGTGGTCTGCCGCAAAGTCCAGCATGGTTTCGGTTCCATCCGCGGCGCGGCCCAGGGTCACCAGATTGCACCGAAACGCAATATCTGCCGGCCCCAAGTCCACTCCCATACTGGCCGCTTCAATGGGCGAGCGACCGGTGTGGTATTGACGCGGGTCGTAGCCGAGCAAACTCATGGTTCCGACATCGCTGCCCGCGGGATAGCCCTCGGGAATCGTCTGGGTAAGGCCCAATATGCCGTGGGAGGCGATATGGTCCATATGCGGCGTATGCGCGTACTCAAGCGGCGTTTTCCCGCCGAGTTCATCGACCGGCCAGTCCGCCATGCCATCACCTTGGAGAACAATGTATTTCATACCTCTCACCCATCTGGGAAGCCGTGAACAGGAGATGCCGACCGGCGTTCAAGCGCGCCAAAAATCGCAGCCCGGGCGCTTTGATAATCGGCCGGAGATTCAATCGGCCTGTTTGCCGAGCGCGCGGCCAGCCCGCGCAACCGCCCTTCATGATAGCGCCGTTTGAAGTCGGTAAACTTGAGCCCATGCGCGGTGGATATCACAACGACCCGTTCGTGTGACCGAATCTGCCCACTGCGCGCCAGTTTCAGCAGGACGGCGAGCGCAACTCCGGTGTGCGGACAGTTGAACAGGCCGGTCAAATCTGCCAGTGCCGACGCTTCAGCCAGCTCTTCCTCGCTGGCCTGTTCCACAATGCTGTCGAATGCCTGAAGAACCCGAATGGCTTTATGCACACTGACCGGGTTCCCGATCTGAATGGCTGACGCCAGGGTTTTTTTGGCTTTGACCGGACGATATTTTTCAAAGCCGGCGGTAAAGCTCTTGTACAATGGATTGGCGCGTTCGGCCTGGGCACAAACCAGACGGGGCAGGCGATCAATCATCCCAAGTGCCTGCATGAGCAGGAAGCCCCGTCCGATTGCCGTGACGTTACCCAGATTTCCGCCGGGGACAATCACCACATCAGGGACTTCCCAGTCAAACTGCTGAACAATCTCAATCGAAATGGTCTTCTGCCCCTCAAGCCGCAGACTGTTCATCGAATTGGCCAGATAGATGTTTTCTTTTGTACACAGCTCGCGCACGACCCGCATACAGCCGTCAAAGTCGGTATCGAGCGACAAGGTCAGCGCTCCGTTTGCCATAGGCTGAATCAGTTGCGCAGTAGATACCCGATTGCGGGGCAGAATCACAATAGCCGGGATACCGGCCGCGGCGCAGTAGGCAGCCAGGGCAGCCGACGTATCGCCGGTTGAGGCGCACGCAACCGCGGGAATAGACACACCGTCGGCAATCATTTGCTTCACCATAGAGACGAGCACCGTCATGCCCAGGTCCTTGAATGACCCGGTATGGGAGTTGCCGCACTGTTTGACCCACAGATCGTCAATACCGATGTCACGTCCGAAGCGCTCAGCCCAGAACAGGTTGGTGCCGCCCTCATAGGTGGAAACGATGTTCGTGTCGTCAATAGTCGGACACACCATTTCTTTCTTGCCCCACACCCCACTGCCATAGGGGTAGAGGGTGCGTCGATAGCGCTCGTCAAACAAACGCCGCCATTCTTGGGGCGGGCGCGTCTTGAGGGCGTTCATATCGTGCTGCACATCCAACAGCCCGCCGCAGGTCGGGCAGTAGTACAGAATCTCGTTGAGCGGCTGTTCACCCGGACAGCCGGCCGCACAGCCAAACCAGGCCCGAAACGGAGACGGGTTCGGGGCCGTCAGAGGAAGCGCAGGAGCATCTGTCAGCGCGCTGTGTGTCATAGCTGTCTCTGACCGCTTCTTGCCATCCAGTCCGTTGCCTTAGCCAAGACTCTCCTCAATGCGCACATACACGGACTTCCCCTGCACGATGGGCAACCGATCGACTAAGGTCAGAGCGGCCTTCAAATTCCGTTCAAGCGCGGCATGCGTGCGCATGACCAGGGGCACAGTATTATCGCCTTCGCTCCGCCCGCGCTGAATCACCGAGGCAATGCTGATGTCCTGGTCGCCTAAAATCCCGCTGATCTGGGTAAGCACCCCAGGACGGTCAACCGCCATGAAACGCAGATAATACTCGCTCACCAGCGCATCCATAGGCCGGACAGCGGCTGGCTTCAGCTCCGTCCAGGCACAGCCCAGCGGTGGCCGGGGCTGCTGTTGCTTTGTCTGCGCCCGCGCGCTTTCAACCACGTCGGACAAGACCGCGGCCGCGGTCGGCAAACTGCCGGCTCCCTGTCCGAACTGGAGAGACGAGCCAAGGGCTTCCCCCTGCGTAAAGATGGCATTATACGCGCCTCCCACACCCGCCAGCAGACTGTCTTGCGGCACCATGGTCGGATGGACCCGAGCCTCCAGCACGCCGGCTTCTTCCTTGGCAATCGCCAACAGCTTGAGCGCGTAGCCGAACTCGCGCGCAAAGGTAATATCGATCTGATCGAGCTGCCGAATCCCCTCGGTGTACACGGCATCGACCGGCACCCGCACGCCAAAGGCGAGCATAATGAGCAGGGTCAGCTTCTGGGCAGCGTCAATGCCATCCACATCCATACGCGGGTCGGCTTCCGCCAGGCCCAACTCCTGGGCGCGGCGCAGGACGGGCGCAAACTCGGCGCCGTCCTCACTCATCGTGGCCAGGATGTAGTTGCAGGTTCCATTCACAATCCCGAACAGCGCCTTGTTACGGTCCGCGACAAAGCCTTCCCGCAGCGTCCGAATAATCGGGATGCCGCCGGCCACGCTGGCTTCAAACCCCAGGCCCACCCCCTGCGCTTCGGCTGCGGCAAACACCTCGTCGCCGTGGAGAGCCAGCAGGGCTTTGTTGGCCGTCACCACGGCTTTGCCCCGCGCCATCGCTTCCAGCACCAGCGCCCGAGCGGGGTCGGTGCCGCCCATGAGTTCCAGGACGATATCGACCTCGGCATCCTGCACAACGCTCCACGGGTCGGTCGATAAACGCGCGCCGGGAAGAGGCGGGTGCGGCTTTGTGGCGATGCTCCGACTCGCAACGTGGACCAGTTGCAGGGGCGCCCCTATTTTTCGCGCAAACGCCTCGCGCTGCCGGTCCAGGAGTTGGACCACACCGGAGCCAACCGTCCCCAACCCAACGAGACCAAGCCTGACACCCTCCCTCGTCATTATACCGCTCGAAGCTTTTTCTCCGCCGGCTCGGCCGGAGCGCTTGCGCCGCCAAAGGCTTTGCGGATACCCCGGACCGCCTGCCGGGTCCGATGCTCATTCTCAATCAGTGCGAAACGGACGTAGTCTTCTCCATACGGCCCGAAACCGATCCCTGGAGACACGGCGACTTTGGCCTCCGTCAGGAGAAATTCGGCAAAGGCCATAGAGCCCATAGCCCGCAGCGGCTCCGGGATGTGCGCCCAGACAAACATCGTGCCTTTGGGTTTGGAGATAGGCCAGCCTACCCGCTCCAGGCCGTCAATCAGGACATCGCGGCGCTGACGATAGCGCCGGCGCATGTCCTCCACGCAGTCCTGGGGACCGTTCAGGGCATGAATCGCGGCAATTTGAATGGGCTGGAAAATACCGTAGTCAAAATAGCTTTTGAGCCGGCCCAAGGCCATGATCGCTTCGGGATTGCCGCAGGCAAAGCCCACGCGCCAGCCCGGCATATCGTAGGATTTCGACAGGGTAAAGAATTCGACGCCGATCTCTTTTGCGCCAGGCACCTGGAGAAAGCTCGGCGGCGTATAACCGTCAAAAAAGAGGTCGGCATAGGCGAAATCGTGAATCACAAACAATTTATGCTCGCGGGCGAATTCCACGACGCGCGTAAAAAATTCAAGGTCCACAACCGCGGTGGTCGGATTATGCGGGAAGCACAGCAGCAAAACCTTGGGCCGCGGCCAACACTGCTGAACCGTTTCCTGAAGGGAGGCAAAGAAATCTTCTCCCGGTCGGAGCGGAACGACCCGCAAATCAGCGTTGGCCATGACAATCGAATACTGATGGATGGGATAGGTCGGACTCGGGCAGATGGCCACATCACCCGGACCGAGAATCGACAGCGCCAGATGGGATAAACCCTCTTTCGATCCAATCGTCACAATGGACTCGGAATCGGGATCAAGCTCCACCTCAAAGCGACGTTTATACCAGTCACAAATCGCCAGGCGCAGCTTATAGAGCCCCCGCGAGGTTGAATAGCGATGATTCTGCGGCTTGGCCGCGGCCTCCACCAACTTGTCCACAACGTGCTGCGGAGAGGGATGGTCGGGATTGCCCATCCCAAAATCAATAATATCCTCACCCGCCCAGCGTGCCTCCATCTTCATTTTATCCAGGGTGGCAAACAGATAGGGCGGAAGCCGTTTGATACGTGGGAACTCCATAGACGTGTTGTCAAACCTCTTGGGATGCCGGCTGTTCAGCCCATCTCCGAGAGGGCCTCCATTCTTGCTAAGGATATAGGGGATTTGAGGAGAAGGGTCAAACTCAGCCCGTATCCCTCGTGCCGTTCCCTGACCAGCAGCGCGCCGGCAGGGTGGTGTCTCAGTTTGAAATCCCCCGACTCTTTTCTGCCGGAAGCTCAGACCCGCCCCTAGCCCTCTAACAAGGAGTGCCGGCTTCCAGCCCGCAACGAATCGCGGCCAGGATGGCCGCGCTCCTCATGAAGGCGGCGCGTTTACGCCTTTCCTGCCAGGAGAGCGGGAGGCGCCCTACCGGAGAAGCAGGGGCAAGGGCGGTCCGGCCGGGCGTGTCTCAGTTGCACATCTTCCTGCACCGCTACCGGCGTAACACCCCCCACCCTGGCCCTCCCCCTCAAGGGGGGAGGGAATCAGACTCCCTCTCCCGCTGGGAGAGGGTTGGGGTGAGGGAAATTTCAAACTGAGACACTATCGCCAGCAGACCTGTTCGGGCTGACCGCGCAGGCGGGCGTGTATCCAAGGACGATCAGCAGGACCGAGCTGTGTCAGGGTCCAGAAGCGAAGGTCTTGTATTCTCGGTTCAAGTCGGCAGTGTTGTCTCAATGTATCAGTTCGTCAGTCTGAGCGGTGTCGTTGTTCTCATCGGCATTGCCATCCTGTTGTCCGAGAATCGGCGGCTCATCTCGGGCCGTCTGATTGGGACGAGCCTCCTCCTCCAAGGGGTCATTGCCGGCTTCTTCCTCGCCTTTCCACCCGTCGTCAGCCTGGTCGATCTCATTGCGCGGGGCGTTATCCACCTGCTGTCCTTTGCCCAACGCGGCAGCCAGTTTGTGTTTGGCCCCCACCTGCTCGATGCCGGCGGTCCGTGGGGCTTTGTCTTTGTCGTCCAGGTGTTGCCAACCATTGTGTTTATTGCTGCGTTGATGTCCGTCCTGTACCACCTGGGGGTCATGCCCCGCCTGATTGGCTTCCTGGCCTGGCTGCTCAGGCGGAGCCTGGGAGTGACAGGAAGTGAGGCTCTGGCTATGGCGGCCAATATCTTTGTTGGCCAGACCGAAGCCCCGCTGTGCGTCAAGCCGTATATTGCCAGCATGACGCGGTCGCAGCTGATGACCCTGATGACCGGGGGCTTTGCAACGGTGTCGGGCGGCGTGCTGGCAGCGTATATCGGACTCTTAAGCCGCGGCGACCCGGACGCCGCGGTTGTCTTTACCCACCATCTCTTAACCGCCAGCGTGTTATCTGCCCCAGCCGCCTTTTTGATGGCCAAAACACTCGTGCCAGAAACCGAGCGCGCCCCGGATGAAGCCCAGCCGGCGCGTCTGCCCGCGGGTCAGACCCACAATATGCTTGATGCCCTGGCCTCGGGTGCCGCGGATGGGCTGTGGCTGGCGTTGAATATCGGGGCGATGCTGGTCGCCTTTGTCGCCTTTCTCGCCCTGCTGAACTGGCCTTTGGAAGAGTTGAGCGCCTGGGCTCCGGTTGCCTCGTGGCGCAGCCAGCTTGGCCTGCCGCCCCTGACCTTACAAACCCTGCTCGGCCTCCTGTTGACTCCGCTCGCCGCAGCCATGAGCGTCCCCTGGGAGGAGTGCCGCGCCTTTGGCGGGCTGTTAGGTGAAAAAGTGCTGGCTACCGAGCTGGTAGCGTATCAGTCATTGGCCTCTTTAGTGCAGGCAGACACCGGAGCCATCAGCCATCGCACGGCCCATATCGCCAGCTACGCCCTGTGCGGTTTTGCCAACTTTGCCTCAATCGGCGTGCAGATCGGTGCCTTTCGGGTTTTAGCCCCGGACCGACACGGCGAAGTCACCCGCCTGGCTGTACCGGCGATGATCGGTGGCGCGCTCGCCTCGTGGCTCACGGCCTGTATTGCAGCGCTGTTTCTCCCCTTTGACTAAGCCCGGGCATTAGACCAACTCGACGCAATGTGGGCGGAGAACGTGTATCGTTCATCAAGCCCGAGGTCATTTCTTCCCGCTGCTTTTTCCCATCTTGGGGGGAGACGGCGGTTTTTTTGGAGACTGCTCGGTCGCCTCGGGCTGATACCCGCCAATACGTACAATCCCTTGGCCAGATTGGCCTTGGTGAGGGCGAGTGGGTCGGGTTGGTTTATTACTCTTGCTCATTGACTTTCTCCTTCATAGGGCAGGAACTCTATCGTTCTCATCTCGCCAGAAGCGATAAACAGCCAAGTCGGCTTTTGTCGCAGGGGAATCTGTTTTAGCCTTCCGCATAATGTCTACGCTCCCGCTTCGTTGCTCTCGGGGCGGCCTATCTGGCTCTTCGTGTCAGATCAATCCCGATTACCTCAATGTCTTGAACACGTTCGTTCAGCAGCGTCCGGCTCTCGTCTTTCAGCCATTGAACGAGTGTGGAAAAACTGAGGTTCCCGTCGTGTCGCCAAGACTTCTTGTCACGATCCGCGCCCCGATTGACCAACAAAAATATGCCGTAGCGAGCTTCACGCAGATATTGCCCGACAAGTTGGTTCTCCATACGCTCACGCAGATCGTTTGCGCTCCACTTTCCGGCAATTTTGATTTCGATGGGTATCCGTGCATCTACGTTGGAATGATGGAGGCGGATGTCAGTTCGAGTCCTGTCCGCGAGTTCCTCTTCCGATCCGGTCGTGTACCTGTCGCGTGAGATAAGCCTCAAACGGTTCGCGATACTGCGACGCAATTCGATCTCATTGTCCGCCTTTCGCCACAGGCTGGCTTCACTGTCATTGCCCTCTTCGAGGTCAAGCTTGATGTCGTCGAGACGGGATACCGCAATGTCAAAAAGGTCCTGCTGTGTTTCGGGGTTCTTCTCTGCATCGCGTCCGAATTCGGCGACTTGCGCCGCAGTCCATTCCTGGGGTGCAGCATCGTTTTCGGCGTGGCTGTCGGCCAGATTGAGCAAGTAGTCTTTGAAATTTCCAGGGGGCTGAGACTCCGATAACCGAATCAGCGCGTCATAAGTAGGTTTCCCTGGAATTTCCCAGAGAAGCTGAAGAAGTTGGTCACGGGCGTGCTGGGCGTCATCTCTGAGGTCGGGAGAAAACACTCCATCATGCTGAACATCGTCCTCTGGGCGAACGTGGGAATAGACGATTTCCAACAGTCGCAAAAGAAACTCAGGCTGCCTATAGCTGGAATGCTGGCTGGTGAATCTATTGGGATCGTGTCCCCAGACTCTCCCCCAGAGGAATTTGATGATGAGAGATACCCGTCGCTCGCCGTCCTCCTTAGTACCATTGTTCACCCAGGGGTCCATGATAGTGAGAGCGCGTTCAGCGTCCAGACAGAGTAATGCCGAGAGCCAGGGCGTCTTTTGCCGTTCAGCAGAAACCGTTTCGGCGTGACGGGCCACGCTGTCCTGGAACGCCTGAGATGGAGGCGTAGCGTTGCCCAGGATGATAGCTAAAGCCTTCTTCAGCGGGTTGACCGGGACGTCCGTCCTGGTCGCCAGGATAGCAGCGATATCGTCACGCAGGAGAGCGGCTAGTTGAGGGTTGATGTGATGCAGTCGCCCAAGAACATAGAGAGAGACACCGTCGGGAAGAAAGGCGCTGAGTTCCCACTCAATCTCTTCCCGGAGCACCTTCCTGACCGGCTCAGGCTTCGCTTGCAAGAGAGAGCCAAACCATTCGGGAAAATCGCTCGGTTCACAGAGCGCATATTGTGTCGCAAGTTCCGCTTCATCATCGGTGAGTTGATCCGCCCATGCCTCACTGCTTTCGGCCTCCATAGCTAATCCGATGAGGCCGACCGTGAGCGCGTGTGGTATGCTCTGGCTCCCCTCCGAGTTCTCTGGGCGTGTAGACGGTGGGTAACGCCTCCAGAAGTCTTGACAGAAATCACGGAATTCTTCGGCTACTGCCTCTCCAAAGTCGGGTATGAGACGCTCCCAGAGGGATACTGTTAATCGATTGCGTAAATTACTTCTTCCTTCGACCTCCCGTAAAAGCCACCAGGTATAATTCCAGACTTGTCCCTTGTCGGCTAAAGACAAGTCACCGACCATACTCGGGTCGGCTTTCAACCTTTCGATCCACGTTTGTCGCGCTTGGGCCTCTTCCCCTTCCTTTTGATGTCTTAGCGAGTTGATTTCCGAACGACGCCTCTGTGTCTTAAGACGCCACTGTGTCCTAATTTGTTCCTCGGACTGAGTGGGGGGTGTAAGTTGTTTGTTTAATTCGGCCTTAAGGTCTGAATCGCCATTCACTGCGTCTTTAATGCGTTCGAGCAAGTCCGTGTTTCGAGAAGCCCCACAAATTTTGGTCAGAACGGATAATGCGACGCGCTTATCCTCGGGGTCTGGACGCTCACGAAGAGCCTGAAGGTAAGAGTCAGCGTCTCTTGTTGCATCCAAGACGTTTTCGACGACGTCTCCAACCCCAGAGCTGTAAATAAACTGCCAATCGGTAACAGGCTCATTTTCCAGTTTCCTGGCTTGTGCGCATTCATGCCAGAACAGCGCGTGTCGGACTTCCGCATTGTCGGAGAGGAGTTGAGCAATCTCATTGTCCATGTCGTCCCTGTAGTGAAGACCATAATCATGGGACTGACTGTACAGAATTATTGACTCCAGAAACTCAGGCACGGTTTCAGGGGCATGATGCAAGAGGTTCAGTTTTCCAGCCAAGGCCCAGAGCAGCTTTAATAGCCAGGCGTATCTTTTGGAAATTCGGCAAATTCGATCCTGGTACAAGGGGGGTTGTGAGACGAGTTTGAGCGCGCCGGAGAGGAAGGTATGTGTCTGGTCAACATCCGAAATGCGATCCGGTATTTGCGAAACTTCATGCTCAAGATTTACACCAGGCCCAGACTCATTCGTATCAGGCGTGTTCTCAAGAAGCAGCAAAACATCTTGATCGGTGAGTGCATTGGGCCAAAGCACTTCAATGGCAGCGCTGATAATACGCTGCTCCAAGCTGGAAGCCTGGCTGATAATTTTCTGTACCAATCGTTGTTGCTCATCAGGAGAGCCGGCCAGTCCAACCGCCTGCACCGCAACGCTTCGCGTGTAGGGATCAATGTTGGTATCAGTGGCGAACGTGGAGGCGATTGGCCCGCAAGCGGGAATGCGTCCTTCTCGAATGACGTGCAGCAAGAGTTTTCTGACATCGACGTGACCGCGATATGTTTCAAGAAGCTCATGAATGACTCCGGCCAATCCCTCATCCGCCAGACGGCGGACTTCTCGAACAGGAAGGCTCAGCGGAGTGTTGTTGCGGTCTTCATATCCCTTCGCAAACTTCCTCAGCAGGATTTCACGGGTCCCGATATCAAGGCTTGATGGGTCTCCATGTTCCAGCAAAATTTTCGGGTCGATGAGTAAAGCACGATCGCGGATTCCCTGGTCCCAGACGGCGAGCCAGCCGACAATCGGCTTGAGGAAAGGAACAGCTACTTTGGGCAAGACGCCGTAGGGGCAGGCGAAGAACAGCCGTTCGATCTTCCTACGATTCTTTTGTTGCAGAAGCAATTTCTCAAACCAACGTGATGCAAGATACTCACGTGCGGTCCGGTGGTGAAATCGCACGGAGCCGTAGAGCGCTTCGTCGAACAGCGCATGGCTAAGGAGTGCTTGAATCTCGCCAGGTTGCCAGTCCAGCAGGATCTCTTTGGGGTCCAGGCATTTCTCACGAAGGGTTTCTTCAACAGGATCGTCGGGAAGCAGAATCGATGTGCATTTCGTCAAGGTCACTGCGGCAGCCAAGACTCTCGCGCCTTCAAGCGCACGGTCTTGCGAGAGTGGAGCTTGTGACCCATGAATGGGATTCTCTTCCGACAATTTGAGTTCAATATTTCTCAAGACGACCTCGGAATAGCTCCCGAGGCGTTCCTCCTTCTTCCAATAATCAACGAGGCCAGGCAGGTCCGACGGCCTTGTTGCAAAAACGTCCGCGTCCGCATGATTGATGGCATGCATAAATCCGTCGGTATCGTCCACACCTTGAGCCGCAGCGAAATTTCGCACCTGTCCTGGATTCAAGGGTTCCATCTGCACTATTGCGACTGCCGAACTTTTCTCTGTCTCGACAGTTGGGGTTATTCCGTTCTCCAGGAAAGGAGAGTGGCTTTCGTGGTTGAAATCAGAGGCGCTGGCGTCAGTGCTTACTGTCTGAGTTTCTTCAGGAAAGGCCAATCGTCTTTTGAGCATGTCCGGGTCAGCTTGAGCCAGCCACGCATTGGGACGAGTGGAAATGACGACCGTCAACCGATCTTTATATGACTCGACCGCTTTGACGAAATGAATGATAGCCCTCTCGAAAGCCCCTGGATTGGTAAGCCGGGCTTCATCCACCGAGTCAAGGAAAAAATACCCATGTACATCGCTGTCTATCCACGATTGGAACTCCTGGCGGGTGCCGAGCTCCAAAGCATCTTCAAGAGACTCATCCGCCAGTATTTCAAGACGGCAGAAGAAGGCTGGCTTGTCCTCTCTGCGAAGCTGTTCTGTCTGTGCGCGGAACTCCATAGTTTTCCCAGAACCCGCTTCAGCCAGAATGACAGTACAACGATTTTTCAGGATGTCCGACCAGGACTTCCCAGTTTTATATGAAGAGTTCAATCCAAACAGGAAGTCATCGCGTTCTCCGTTTTGTAAACGATCATCAAATTCGACAAATTTCCGATCAAGTTGGATGTAGCCCTGCATTCGATTCACCGTTTCATTCCCACACGTTTTTTCAGGCGACAGCGTATAACGAAATCCTTGTATCATGATCTAATGAGTCTCGCAGGCCGGATAAGCGTCTCGTAATCCAACCTGCGCGCTCCTTTTTCTCGTCATCACAAGGCGCTATGGTCGGGACATGAATGATCGCAAAGAGGTTGATCCGAACGGACAGCCGCACCGTTTCCACATAGACTGGACGATGCTGGGCGTCGTCGTGGCGCTCTTAGCGTTTTTTGCGACCATGTGGACACATTTAAGCGGTCGCATTGATGCCGTACAAGCCGCCGGCTCTGGTCGCATTGATGACGTACAGGCCGCCGGCTCTAAGAGAGTAGAGGTTGTTCATGAGAGAGTAGAGGTTGTTCATGAGAGAGTGGATGATGTTCATTCCACGCTCAGAGAGATATCTGAAACGCTTGGACGGCTTGACCAGCGTACCCAGAAGATTGACGCCATAGACGCCAAGGTTGACCGTCTGCTTGAGTCTGTGAGCGAACTCAGAGGCATGTCTCACACTCACCCCGCGCCCGCCATACAGCCACAGTCCCGTTAGCTGGAGGGCCTCAGTCTCGTAGGTCGGCTTAGTCTTGTCGGATTACGCTCCGCTCATCCGACCTACTTTCTACTTTACTGAGTCCCCTCACCCCTCCACCCCCGCGTCCGGCTCCCCTGCGGCCAGCGCATTCAGCCAGGCCAGACACAAATCCCGCGAGCGATAGCGGCCATAGGTTGCCTTTTCCTGGCGTTCGACAATGGGGAAGGTGGAATAGATGTAGCGCACGTCATCGCGGTCGGTGACGCCGTACAAATGAAAGAACACCGCGTCGAGTTTGGCCCGCAGGCGCAAGCGGCGTTCCTCGTCCCACACAAACGGCGGCTTTACTTCGCCCGCCTCGTCGATATAGCCCAGGTCGCGGGCAAATGGGGCCATGTCGTGGGCGGTGTAGGTCAGTTCCAGCACGGCCTCGCGGACAATCTCGCCGGCGGTCTTGGGGCCGAAACGGACCGTGTTGTATCGCTCGGGCGGAACAACAGGTAACTGTTCGAGAATGAACCAGTTGAGATGCTGGCCTTGTATCTTCTGGCGTGCGACATAATCAAGTGAAATGGCGTTGAAATTTGCAAGCAGGGTCGCTGCCCCAGCGGCTTTTTGCTCATCGCACTCACCCGTCGAGACAACCGGAAGCGTGTTCCCTGTACCAAAACCGGGGACTAATGACGCAATCATAGACCGCACGTTGGTCGGCGCGGTCACATCCTTGAATGTTAGCAGATACGTTGCCTCCAGAGACGACGTTTCGCTTTCCAATATCCAGAACTGAGGGTCAGGCAACCAGTCAGGGTCCTGGTGCTGCTCCAGGGTAGCAGGCACGGGCTGGGCTGGTCGGTGCTGATTTTCGGGATTGACTACCACGTTCGCGGCCCGGTGGTCGAACGCCTGTACCATCTTGCCTTCGTACAGCGGCACCCATTCTCCAGCCGGACTGCCAAAACGATTGCCGCCAATAGGGTACGCGCCCTCCCCTTCTTCCAACTCTTCGCGCGTGCGGAACAGACCGGAATCGTTCGTCATGTGAAACATCGTTGAGTACTTCACCGGCCACGCCTTGACTTCCTCCCCGGTTGAACGGTCTACCAACACCGGCAGGCGTTCGTAGATCGCGGTCGTCAGTTCGGCGTCCCGGCTCGTGCGGAAGATGGGCGCGGTGCCGGTGTTGGGGTTGACGCGGGCGAAGTCCTCGGCGGCCAACGGAAAGCGGCGGCCTGCGTCGCTGAGTTCGTCTACGCTGTGAAGATAGAAGGCGCAATTAGCAGGGTCTTCAATCGGCAATGGGCTGGCGACGAAGACACAAAACTTGAAGGACGCATGAACATCAGGAAAGAAAACCTTTTTGTTCTCAAAGTCGTACAACGCCCGCAACCGCCCTTCCGTTGCCACACCCTGAAAAAACGGCGCTGCGGTCTTGTCCGACGCAATGCCGGACGGCACGAGCAGGCCGACCATACCCGTCGGCTTGACCAGCGTCATGGCCCGCTCGACAAACAGCGAATACAGATTCACGTCGCCCCGCGACAACAAGGGATAATCGCCACACGTCCGCGCCATGCGCGTAGTAGTGGCGGCCCGTTCGCTCGCCTTGGCAAAGTCATGGCTCAGCGGGTCGCCAGCCGTTTCCAAGGCGGCGATCATACGCTTGCGGTCGGACGCCCGCTGAGCATGGGCAATCTCGGGCCGGCGGGCCGCGAACCATTCGACCTGTTGCAGCTTAATGCGGTCCCAGGGCGGGTTGCCGATGACCGCATCAAAGCCGCCGTCCGGCTCCGCATTTTTCAGATTCGTCCATACGCCGGGAAACGTCGCCTGCCAGTTCAGAAAGCGCTCTTCGACCATGAGACCGCGCGCCCGCTCCAACAGCCCGGCGAACCGTTCACCTGCGGGGGTGGCGGCCCCTTCGACTTCGCTGACGCTACGCTCAGGGCGAACGGGGGGCCGTGCATGTTGAGCGTCGCCCCGGAGGGGCAAAGGCGAAGCACGGACAGGCCCTTCGACTTTGCCCTGGGCAATATCGAGCGGGTCGCCCAAGCGGCCCTCGAAAAAAGCGTGCAGCGCAGCCGTATCGTCGCTATCTCGGATGTCCAGCCAGTCCAGGGCGTGCAGCAGCGACAGAAAGGCGTCAAGCGGCGCGGTCATGGCCTCCACCTCGGCAAAGGTCTGCGCGGAACGGTTGGCCTCGGCAATCTCGGCGTCCGTCAGGTGTTCAACAACCTGCATGGCGTTGGCCGCGTCCGCGGCCCGGTTTACCGGCTCATGGATAAACAGCCCATGACCACCGGCGCTCATCTTCTCTATGCCCTGGCGTGCCCAGCAGCCGAACAGACTGTTGCCGCAACGCAAATGGTGGTCCAGAAAGCTCAGCGGCGCTCCCACGGTAAAGGTATGCAGCCACAGCGATACTTTCGCCAGTTCGACGGCCATCGGGTTCTTGTCCACGCCGTACACGCAGCGCTTGAGCACCATGCGGCGAATGATATGGCGGTCGTCAAGCTGCTCCGCGTCTATGGTCCAGCCGCGCTCCTGAGCGTTGGTCAGGATAGTGGCGCGAATAGCGTCAATCCGCTCGGTCAACGGCGAAACATAGCCCTCAACCGTGGCCTGCGCCTCGGCAATGGCGGCGATAACGCTGTCGGCCAGATAGTCCACCAGACTGACCAGAAAATGCCCGGAGCCCATAGCCGGGTCGCAGATTTTCAGTTCCAGGAGCCGCTCGGCAGGGTCGAGCCGCTTGAGGTCGGCAAGAGGGCGAACGCTCCTTGCGCGATGGGCAAAAGCCTCTGTGCGGGACTCGACCAGCGGGCCGACCGTTTCCTTGAGAATCACGTTCACAAGATCGTCCGGGGTGTAATAGCTGCCCGAGCCCTTGCGGGCGAATACATTGGGCCGCACATTGATTGCGTTGCCGGCGCGGACGACTTCGTATTCGAGCAGGCGCTCGTAGATTGAGCCGAGTTGCTGCACGCTCAGGTCGCGGTAGTTGATATAGCGCCGGCCCTGTTCAGTCACCTCAAACGACAGCGCGTCAATCACGTCAGCCATGACCGCATCACCCAGCCGCACAGTGGCCAGCAGGGGCGTGCGCTGCCGGTCAAACAGGCCGCCGTTATAGGGCGGCAGGCCGATACTGGCGTCGCCCTGGTCAATCGCCCGGCACAAATCGTCAATAATTGACCAGTAGCGGGCCGCGCTGGCCGAGAAGGTGTCGCCTTGGCTCTTACGGCGTCCGATGTCGCCCCGCACTTTATCGCGCAGGCCGTAATCGTCGTAGCGATTGTCACGGACCGGCAGCAGGTCGCGGTCTTCGGCGTAGAGGATAAACAACAGCCGATAGAGCAGAATCAGGGCCGCGTCGCGCGCCTCGGACAAGGCCGCAGTCGGCGCAGCTTCGGCAATGGCCTGAGCCAGCTTGGGAAAGACCTGCTTGAAAACCAGCGCGGACAGGTCAGCGGCAACGCGCTCTTCGTAGACGCGGCCCTCATCAAGAACGCGCTGGTGTAGCGTGGGCGCGTCTGCGGTGTCCGGGTCGGGCAGAAAGGCGTTGCGCCGGAAGAAGAGCATGAACAGCTTGAGGCAGTGCCGGCGGTCGGCCTCGGACAGCGCCAACAGGCCGTCGTTATGGCCGGGCAGATTCAGGGCCGCTGCCAGGTCAAGCTCAAAGAACTGTTCCGATACGGACCGCGCGCCAGCCCAATACAGCCGCCATTTGGCTCCATTGGTCAGCACGCCCCAGCGCAGCGCGCCGTTCGTCAGGTCGTCCACCCGGCGCAGATAGCGCAACATCTGGGTTGAGGGCGCGGTCTGCTCGCCCTGCCGGTCGGAGCGCCGGTCGAGCGGACGTTGCCAGCGCTTGGACTCGACCACAGCCAGGCCGTACTCGTAGCGCCGCCATTCCTGCCGGCAGCGGTTGGCGCGGCCCTTGGTCGCTTCGTCGGCAAAGAGCAAGCCATCGGGCACATCGTCCCGACCGCGCGGCGAGAGATTCTGCTGGCGCAGGCTGGCCGTCCAGCCCAAAGCTCCGAGTACCGGCCAGATCAGATCGTCCTCAGTCTGGCTCTCGTTGGGAGTCTGGTCGGTCGGGAAGCGGTCGAAGAGACTCCGCAGCGCACCTTCAAATGCGTTCAGCGCCGCGGTGTCAACAGCCGGCCAGTCGGATAACTGCGAGATGGATTCCGTCAGAAAATCGCGGGCAAACAGACTGCCCCGAACTGCGCGCTCAATGTTCACAAAGATGCTGGTCCTTATATTGTTGCGTCTTGTGTTTTTCTACAGTGAATTTATGAAGACACTATAAAAATTTATACCCGTCGATGATATACACTCAGCCCATAGTCAACAGGAAGAAAAGGAAAGACATGACCGACTACGAAACCGCCGCCCTGGAAATCAGCCGCGCCGCCCTGGAAATCAGCCATTCTGGGCTATGGGCCGCCTACGCCCAGGCCGGGGTGGCCTTGTTCGTTGGCTTGGTGCAGGCCGGCCTCATATACTATGGAGTACAGATCATGCGCCGCAGCGCTGACCATCGCGACGACCAACACAAGGAAACCATGACTGCCCTGGAACAGCAGGGGGAAGCCTTGCGGGCACTCATCGCCCGCACAGCTCCAAAAGATTGAATTACAGGTTACGAACAGACCTGGGTCCGTGATACCTCATGGTCCAGATTGCCTTTTTCTTGGGGAATTATTCGACTTCCCAGCTTCGGGCTCAGCCCACCCTGGCCAACTCCAGCCGACCGGCCCAGCGGTCTTCGAGGACAGCGCGTACCCGGCGGGACTTGGGCGTGGTCAGGTTGGGGTCGCGTTCGAGCCAGGCCAGGGCTTCGTCCCGCGCGGTTTCCAGCAGTTTGCTGTCACGCACGATATTGGCCACCCGGAAGTCGGGCATACCGGACTGGCGCGTGCCCAGGAACTCGCCCGGCCCCCGAAACGCCAGGTCGGCTTCGGCAATTTTGAAGCCATCGTCGGTTTCTGTCATGACCTGAAGACGCCGCAGGGACTCGTCACCCGGCGCGTACTGAGCCAGCAGCAGACACAAGGAGGCTGCTGACCCGCGTCCGACTCGACCGCGCAACTGGTGCAGCTGGGCCAGACCGAAACGCTCGGCATGTTCAATCACAATGGCGGTCGCGTTCGGCACGTCAATGCCGACCTCAATGACGGTGGTCGAAACGAGCAAGTGATGCTCGCCGGCCTGAAAACGCTGCATGACCGCTTCTTTTTCGTTGCCCTTCATGCGGCCGTGGACAAGCCCAACTGAATAGGCGGCAAAAAAGGTCTGCGCCAGCTCTTTGGCCATAGAGGTCGCGGCCTTCAGGTCAGACTTCTCGGATTCCTCAACCAGCGGATAGACCACATAGGCTTGATGGCCCCGTTCGAGCTGGTCTTTGACGAGTTGATAGGCTTTTTTTCGCTCGCCTTCATGGAATACATGGGTCGTGACCGGCTTGCGGCCAGGCGGGCGTTCGTCAATGGCGGAAACGTCCAGGTCGCCGTACAGGGTCAGGGCCAGGGTGCGGGGGATGGGGGTGGCGGTCAGCAGCAGAATATCTGGATTCACGCCCCGCTTTCGCAGGGCGGCGCGCTGCATCACCCCAAAGCGATGCTGCTCATCCACAATGGCCAGGCCCAGATGTTGAAAGCGCACGCCCTCCTGGATCAGGGCGTGCGTGCCAACCGCAACCTCGACCTCGCCCCGTTCCAGGAGCCCGTAGATTTCTTGTTTGCGTTTCGGGCGGATTTCTCCGGTCAGCAAGGTCATGGACAGGCCGAGCTGCTCGGCCAGCGGCGTCAGCGTCCGGTAGTGCTGCTCGGCCAGGAGTTCCGTCGGAGCCATGAAGGCCACTTGATAGCCACTGTCAAGGGCGGCCAGAGCTGCAAAGAAAGCCACAATCGTCTTGCCCGAGCCAACGTCTCCCTGGACCAGGCGGTTCATCGGGTGGGGAGCCGCCATATCCCGAAAAATCGCCTCAACCACCCGCTCCTGGGCTGCGGTCAACTGAAACGGCAGGATACCGTACACCTGCTGGACGAGCGGCCCCGGCACAATGGACAAGCCCTCTTCCCGGACGGTATTGCGCCGGCGCAGGGCCATGCCCAGCTGCAGGTAGAACAACTCGTCGAACACGACGGCCCGGTGCGCCTGAGAGGTGGCCTCGTTGAGTTCAGCAACCTCGGCGTCGAGCGGGGGGCAGTGCAACTGCCGCAGGGCGTGGCTGAGCGACATCAGACGCAGGCGCTCGCAGATTTCCTGCGGCACGCCGTTGGAGACCTGCTCGACGTAGAGGTCAACCGCCCCATGCACGACCCGCCGCATGGCCGCCACCGTCATTTCGGTGGTCTTATTGTAAATGGGCAGGACGCGGGCCGTCTCGTCGTCTTCCTCCAGCGGCTCCATGTCCGGGTGGATCATCCATTTGCCGCCCTTCATGCCCTTCTCAACCTTGCCGTACAGCAGGACCCGCTGACCAAGCTGATAACGCTGCTGAAAATAGCGATGCTGGTGATACCACAAGAGAAAGAGAAAACCGGTTTCGTCTCGGACGACGGCTTCGAGCACCCAGCGCCGCCGGCGGGCCAGAAAGCGACGTTCCATCCGGGCGATCTGGCCGCTGACCGCGGTCTCATCTCCCACCTGAAGATGACAGATTTTCTTGATTTCGCGCCGGTCCTGATAGCGAAATGGAATGTGGTAGAGCAGGTCTTCGACCGTCTCTATACCCAACCGCGCCAACTGCTCAGCCCGACGCGGCCCCACGCCTTTGACATACTGCACCGAATTTTTAAGCGGCGGCTGACGTGGCCGAAAGGAGCGCGCTGGAGCGGCCGCCCCTCTCTCTCCCCCCTGGCTCAGGGGGGCTGGCGGGGATGACCCATCAAAGAGACGCGGAGTTTCATCCGCCTTTCGCCGCTCCGCCGCTCCGCCTTTTGACTTTCCGCCAGCCATACCCCTCTTATCCGTGCTCTTCACCATGATAAGCCTGAAGCGGGCACACCCCGAGCAGGCCCTGCTTGAGGCGGGCAATGCCTTCGACCGCGGCTTCCGCTCCCGCCACCGTCGTAAAATACGGCACCTGACACTCCAGGGAACTCCGCCGAATCGAAAAGGAATCCTTGATGGACTGCGCCCCCTCAGTCGTATTAATGACCAGATCGATTGCGCCCGCCTGGAGGGCATCCACAATATGCGGAGAACCTTCCAGAACTTTATTCACCAGCTCAACCGACAGCCCATGCTGCCGAAGAAAGGCACAGGTGCCGCGCGTCGCCACCATAGAGAAGCCATTCTCCGCCAACTGTCTGGCAATAGGCAGGGTGGCCGGCTTATCGCGGTCACGAACACTCAAGAAGACCGTGCCCGTTTCCGGCAAGATATTCCCCGCCGCAAATTGCGCTTTGACAAAAGCCATTGCAAAGGACTGATCCACCCCCATGACCTCGCCGGTTGACTTCATTTCCGGTCCCAGGATGGTGTCCACGCCGGGGAATTTAATAAACGGAAAAACCGCTTCTTTGACATTGACATGAGCCGGAATGACTTCCTGGGTAAAGCCCAGTTCGTCCAGGGTTTTGCCCGCCATGACACGCGCGGCTATCTTTGCCAGCGGAATGCCAATCGCCTTACTCACAAACGGCACGGTGCGGGAGGCGCGCGGATTCACCTCAATCAGAAAAACCTGCTGCTCCTTAACGGCGAACTGGATGTTCATTAAGCCAACCACCCCCAACTCCTGGGCCAACAGAGTGGTTTGGCGTCGAATCTCAGACTGCACCGCGGCGGACAAGCTGCGCGGCGGGAGCGAACACGCACTGTCACCGGAGTGGATACCGGCGAGTTCGATATGTTCCATAATGCCGCCGATCACCACAGCCCGACCGTCGCTCAGAGCGTCCACATCAACCTCGGTGGCGTCATCCAGGAATTTATCGATCAGGACTGGCCGCTCCGCGGACACGGACACGGCCTCGCGCATATAGCGTCGCAGGCTGGCCTCGTCATACACTAACTCCATAGCCCGTCCGCCCAGAACATAGGAGGGACGGACCAGCACCGGATAGGCAATGTCCTGGGCAATAACCACGGCCTCCTCAACCGACCGGGCGGTCCCATTGGCAGGCTGTCGCAGGTCGAGCCGTTCGAGCATCCGCTTAAACCGTTCGCGGTCCTCGGCCCGGTCAATGGCATCCGGCGGTGTGCCCAGAATTGGCACCCCGGCCCGTTCGAGCGGCACCGCCAACTTGAGCGGCGTTTGTCCGCCGAACTGGACAATGACCCCATGCGGCTGTTCGCGCTGCACAATGTTCAGCACATCTTCCAGCGTCAGCGGCTCAAAATACAGCTTGTCAGATGTGTCATAATCTGTACTGACGGTCTCGGGGTTACAGTTCACCATAATGGCTTCAAAGCCGTCTTCTTTGAGCGCAAAGGCCGCGTGTACGCAGCAATAGTCGAACTCGATGCCCTGGCCGATCCGATTCGGCCCGCCACCCAGAATGACGACCTTCTTGCGGTCGGTCGGCTGGGACTCGTCTTCGCCCTCGTAGGTTGAGTATAAATAGGGCGTATGCGCCACGAATTCCGCCGCGCAGGTGTCCACTGTTTTATAGACCGGAATCACTCCCAGACGTTCGCGTTCGGCCCGGACGGCATCCTCGCTGACCCCGAGCAGCCGGCCAAGACGGACGTCAGAAAAGCCCATCTGTTTTGCCCGGCGCAACAGGCCGGGCGGCAATGCCGCCACGCCCTCCGTCGGTTGGGCGCCGCCCCCGCTGGTCTCCTCTGGCCCCTTCGCCCGCTGGATTTCTTTCTCACACTCCAGTATCTGCGCGATATTGTCCAGAAACCACGGATCGATTTTTGAGAGCTGATAGAGTTCATCCACACCCATGCCCAGGCGGAGCGCTTCCGCCACAAACCACAGCCGCTGAGCGTTGGGGGTTTGCAGGGACGCGAGAATGGCGTCCCGCGGCGTCTCAACGCTGCCGCCGGCCTGTTCTGAGCCCAGTCGAAGGGTTGATTCAAACCCGTAGCTGTCGATTTCGAGCGAACGCAGGGCTTTCTGGAGCGCCTCCTTGAAGGTCCGGCCTATGGACATGGCCTCGCCGACCGATTTCATTTGCGGTCCGAGCAAATCCCGCGCCTGGGGGAATTTGTCAAAAGTAAAACGCGGCAGCTTAACCACCACATAGTCGAGCGTGGGTTCAAAAGAGGCCGGCGTCTCGCGCGTAATATCATTCGGAATTTCGTCCAGGGTATAGCCCACGGCCAGTTTTGCGGCAATTTTGGCAATCGGAAATCCAGTCGCCTTACTCGCCAGGGCCGAGGAACGGGACACGCGCGGGTTCATTTCAATCACGACCAGCCGCCCGGTCTCCGGGTGGACGGCGAACTGGATATTGGACCCACCTGTGTCAACCCCGATTTCACGGATAATGCGCAAGGCCGCATCCCGCATGAGTTGATATTCCTTATCGGTCAGCGTCTGGGCCGGCGCCACGGTAATGGAATCGCCGGTGTGAACGCCGAGCGGATCGAAATTTTCGATGGAGCAGATGATGACCACATTGTCCTGGGTGTCACGCATCACTTCCAATTCAAACTCTTTCCAACCGGCGATCGACTCTTCAATCAGGACCTCATGCGTGGGCGAGGCCTGTAAGCCCCACTCGACTATGGTCTGAAACTCTTGCGGGGTTTGGACGATCCCGCCCCCAGCCCCTCCCAGGGTGCGGGACGGTCGGATAATCACCGGCAGGCCCAAGGTCTCGCGTAAGACCGCGGCTTCCTCAAGAGAATGGATACAGCCGCTCCGAGGCAGGTCCAGCCCGATGCGCTCCATCGCCGCCTTGAACAAATCGCGGTCTTCGGCTTTCTTGATGGCCGGCAGCCTGGCCCCGATGAGCTCCACTCCGTAGCGGTCAAGAATGCCCCCTTCGGCCAGGTCAATGGCCAGATTCAAACCGGTCTGGCCGCCAATGGTCGGCAGCAGGGCATCCGGGCGTTCTCTTTCAATAATTTTTTCAAGGACGGGCCGGGTCAGCGGTTCGATATAGGTCCGGTCGGCAAAATCGGGGTCGGTCATAATCGTGGCCGGATTCGAGTTGACCAGGATAACGCGGTAGCCCTCCTCTTTGAGCGCCTTACAGGCTTGGGTGCCGGAGTAATCGAATTCACACGCCTGGCCAATCACAATAGGGCCGGAACCGATCAGTAAAATGGACTGGAGGTCTGTACGCTTGGGCATGGTGGGTATCTACAGTTCAGAAATCAGCCGCGAAACTGCTCCATCAGCGCTGTGAAGCGCTGGAACAGATAGTCTGCATCGTGTGGACCCGGAGAAGACTCGGGATGATATTGCACGGAAAAGAGGGGCTCCTGGGTATGCCGCAAGCCTTCTACCGTCCGGTCGTTCAGGTTGAGGTGGGTCACTTCCGCCCGCTCGGATAACGAGTCGACGTCCACACAGAAACCGTGATTCTGCGCCGTAATTTCAACTTTCCGGGTTGTGAGGTCCATCACCGGCTGGTTGCCGCCGTGATGGCCGAATTTGAGTTTATAGGTCTGTCCACCCAGCGCCAGGCCCAGAATCTGGTGTCCGAGACAGATGCCAAACAGAGGGACTTTTCCGACCAGGGCGGCAATATTCTCCCTGGCATAGGGCAGCGCGTCCGGGTCGCCCGGCCCATTTGACAGGAAAACGCCGTCCGGCTTGAGGCGCAGGACCTCTGCCGCCGGGGTGTGGGCCGGCACGACTCGCACCCGACAGCCGGCCTCAACCAGATGGCGCAGGATGTTGAACTTCACCCCAAAATCGTAGGCGACCACAGAGAAGCGCGGCTCAGGCGCCTGGCCTGTCCCTTGCTGGCGATAGCCGTCCGCCAGCTCCCAATAGCCTTGGGACCAGTCGTACGGCTCGCGACAGCTGACCTCTTTGACCAGATCGCGTCCGACCAGGCCAGGCGCGGCTTGGGCTTTTTCCACCAACTGTTTTGGATCACAGTCGTGGGTGGATATGACGCCCTGTTGGGCGCCGCGGTCGCGAATACGGCGGACGAGCGCCCGGGTATCAATACCCTGAATGCCCACAATATCATGCTCGCGCATATAGGCGGCCAGGCTCTTCTGCGCGCGCCAGTTGCTGGGCCGTTCCCAGTATTCCTTGACCACAAAGCCTTCAACAAAAGGCTGACGGGATTCAACATCTTCGCTATTGACCCCGACATTGCCAATCTCGGGACAGGTCATGGTCACGATCTGGCCGGTATAGGAGGGGTCGGTGAGAATCTCCTGATAGCCGGTCAGCGAGGTATTAAAGACGATCTCGCCAACCGCTTCCCCCTGAGCGCCAAAAGCGCTGCCCTCAAAAACCGTCCCATCGGCCAGGGCTAAGAGTGCTGTGGGTCTCACGCCGGTTTGCCCTCCTGCTCACAGTCAGCGTACACAATCCGCCCCTCAACCATAGTCAGGCGCACCTTGCCGGTCAGCTCCCAGCCGGCAAAAGGCGTATTCTGACTGCGCGACCGAGAGGCGAGCGGGTCCACCCGCCAGGTCGCTCGGGTGTCAAAAAGGGTCAGGTCCGCCGGCCTCCCCACCGCGAGCGTGCCGTAGGGCAGGCCCAGAATACGCGCCGGGTTCACACTCAGTTTCCGCACGGCTTCGGAGAGGCAGAACACCCCGTCCCGAACTAATTTCAGCGTCAGTGGCAGGGCCGTCTCCAAGCCGGTCACGCCGTGAGCGGCCTGATCGAATTCAACCTCTTTCTCGTCTCGATGGTGGGGAGCATGGTCGGTCGCAATGGCGTCAATGCTCCCGTCTCGCAAGCCTTCTTTCATCGCCGTCACATCGTCGGCCAGACGGAGCGGCGGGCTCATTTTCGCATGGGTATCATACCCCTCAACCGCGGCTTCGGTGAGGGTAAAATGGTGCGGAGCCACCTCGGCCGTGACCGCCAGGCCCTCGGCTTTTGCCTGGCGGACCAATGCCACCGCGCGCCGGGTACTGACATGCGCGATATGCACCCGTCCGCGGGTAAGCCGCGCCAGAGCAATATCACGAGCCACCATGACCTCTTCGGCAACACTCGGGACGCCGCGAATGCCCAGGCGCACCGAGGTCGGCCCCTCATTCATACTCCCCCCGGCTGAGAGGTGCAGGTCTTCTTCATGCACACTGATCGGCACGTCAAACATTGAGCAGTATTCCAGGGCCCGGCGCATCAGGTTGGCATCCATAACCGGGCGTCCGTCGTCTGATATGGCAACCGCCCCGGCCTCAACCATCTCCCCGATTGCGGCTAACTCTTCTCCGTGGAGGCCCTTTGAAAGTGCCCCTATCGGGAACACCCGAGCCAGCCCGGCAGCCCGCGCCTGCTCCACAATAAAGCGCGTGACCGCCCCATTATCATTGACCGGACTGGTATTGGCCATACAGGCCAGCGCGGTAAATCCACCAGCCACCGCAGCCTGGGTTCCGGTCAGAACCGTCTCTTTGTATTCATAGCCCGGCTCGCGCAGATGCACGTGCATATCAATCAGTCCGGGAGCGACAACGCAGCCGGAGGCGTCAATACGTTGCGCCTCAACCGCGGCAAAGCTGCCGGGCCGGCCCAGCTCGCGAATCACCCCCTCTTCGATGAGGAGGTCACGGTCCGCCTCCAGCCTGTTAGCCGGATCAATGACCGTTCCGTTCTGCACGACCATACGCATGGGTTATTGTCCCACCGCCCGTTCAGGCAAGAGAAACGGCTCAGGTTGCCGTGAAGGCCCTTTTTCCTGTCCCGGTTGAGGGCGCTCAGCCCATGCGCCGGGCTGTGTCTGCCTGTCGGTCCGCTCCTGCCCGACCGCCTGGCCATTGGTCACGGACTGCTCCTGGGTCGCCAGCCGCTCCTGGGTCGTGAGCAGGTAGAGGACGGCCATGCGGACCGCAACGCCGTTTGTCACTTGTTCCAGAATCACCGAGTACGGACCATCCGCAACCCGTGAGTCAATCTCAACCCCGCGGTTCATCGGACCGGGGTGCAAGATGATGACGTTCGGTTTTGCTTCCTTGAGCGCCTCGACAGTCAAGCAAAAGCCGCGGGCGTATTCGTCCAGGCTGGGAAAGAAATTCCGCATTTGTCGCTCACGTTGCAAGCGCAGCATCATAATCGCGTCAACACCGGCCAGGCCGGCCCGTAAATTCGTATGCCGTTCAACCCCCCAGCGACTGCATTCCAGGGGCAGCAGGGTTGGCGGGCCGATCAGCCGGACCTGAGCGCCCAGGGTTGTCAGGGCCAGGATATTGGACCGCGCGACCCGGCTATGGAGAATGTCCCCCACAATGGCAATGCTTTTCCCCGCAACGTCGCCGAGATGTTCACGGATGGTCATGACGTCCAGGAGCGCCTGGGTCGGATGCTCATGGGCGCCGTCACCGGCGTTGATCACCGGGCATTGATCCAGCCGGGCCAGCAGATGGGGCGCGCCGGACGCCGGATGGCGAATCACCAGGGCCGCCGGACGCATGGCGCACAGATTGCGAGCCGTATCCAGCAGGGTTTCGCCTTTGTTCACACTGCTCGTAGAGGCAGAGATATTAATCGCGTCAGCGGACAGGCGTTTGGCGGCAATCTCAAAAGAGGAGCGCGTCCGGGTGCTGGACTCGTAGAACAGGTTGATAATGGTTTTTCCCCGCAGCGTCGGAACTTTTTTCACTTCCCGCTCAGAAATCTCCCGAAAGGATTCGGCCGTGTGGAGCACAAATAACAATTCGTCCCGGGACAAGCCTTCGATACCGAGGAAATGGCGCTGGCTGAACGTCATGGCGACCCCCCTACTCAATCACGACCCGGTCCTGTCCGTCATGTTCCACCAGACAGACCGATACCCGCTCTTCGTACGATGTTGGAATGTTTTTCCCCACATAGTCAGGCCGAATCGGCAGCTCGCGGTGTCCTCGATCAACCAGGACGGCGAGTTGAATGCTTTTGGGCCGGCCAAAATCAACCAGCGCATCCATCGCCGCGCGCACGGTCCGCCCCGTGTACAGCACATCATCCACCAGCACGATACGCATGGTATCGACTGCAAAGGGAATAGAGGTGCCGTGGACCTCGGGCTGGGTCCGGGTCCGTCCCACATCATCGCGATAGAGGGTGATATCAATTGCTCCACACTGCGGACGGACCCCTTCAACCGCGGCGATCTTGTCCGCCAGGCGGACCGACAGGTCCACGCCACGGGTGTGAATGCCGACCAGCGCGAGTTGGTCGCCGCCTTGATTCCGCTCAAGAATCTCGTGTGCAATCCGGGTCAGAGCCCGCGAGATTGCTGCCGAATCCAGAACGATACGCTGCGCCGCCTGTGGCATACCTCAAAAAAAAGCCCCCTTGGAAGTCCAAGGAGGCTTAGTCTACTTTCGTCAATGCAGTGAGGAAAATAAAGAGTTTCATGGCCGCCCTTCCTAGCCTCTCGGGGCTAAATTAAAGGTGCCCTTTGTGTACCCCCGTTCCGCTTGACTGTCAAGGGATTGCCCAGCCGATGGTAGTTCAGTTTGCATTTTCCCCCTCTCCCCAGCCCTCTCCCTCCAGGGGAGAGGGAGCCGACAGGGGAGAGGGGGTCTGATTCCCTCCCCCCTCTGAGGGGGAGGGTTAGGGTGGGGGGGCTCCGCAGACAGAAGAACGGGGTGAAACTGAGACACTACCCCCCATCCGGCAGAGAAGCGTCCTCCAAGTCTCCCTGCCTCCTCTCCCATATGCCACTTGCGCCCCCACACCGGCGCTGATAAATCGTTACCTGTCAGGTAACTTGAATGAGATCTCGTCGTGGAAATCATCTTTCGGACCAGCAAACTCACCAAAATTTTCAACTCTACCAGCGCACTCCAGAAGGCATACGGCGACCGCCTGGCGCAGACGATCATGAGGCGTCTCGCGGTTCTCAAGAATGCCAGAACATTATCGTTGGCACCAACAACCAAACCGGAGCGCTGCCACCAGCTTACAAACAATCGCCGCGGGCAGTATGCCGTCGATCTCATTCACCCTCACCGGCTGATTTTCAAGCCGGGCCATGAGCCGCTCCCGCGCAAGGAGGACAGAGGGATAGACACGGACCGCGTGACCGCAATCACCATCATTGAAGTAGTCGATTATCACTGAGGGAGGGTAATTATGGCGACGGAATCCAAGACGTATCGGCCCGCCTACGCTGTCTCGCCGGGGTCAGTTGTGGCCGAACGCCTGGAGGCATACGGCATCTCGCACGCCGAGTTCGCCCGGCGGTGTGGCCGTTCCGCAAAGCTCATCAGCGAACTCATTGCGGGGAAAGCTCCACTTGAGCCGGAAACCGCGTTGCAATTCGAGAAAGTCCTGGGAGTCGATGCCGGCATCTGGCTCGGCATTGAAACAGATTATCAGCTTCACAAGGCCCGTGCGGTCGATGCGAAACAGACACAGGGGGCCGCTTCTTGGCTCAGGAAGTTTCCGCTTAAGGAGCTGGTGAAACGGGGGGAGATCGCCAAGCCGGCCTCTGATTCCGACGCAGTGTCAAAACTGCTGGCCTTCTTCGGAGTTGCCTCGGTCGAGGCTTGGCGCATGAAATACGAGCGCCTGAATGTCGCGTATCGACATTCGCCCAGCTTCAAAAGTGAGCAAACGGCGCTGACAACATGGCTGCGGCTCGGAGAGCTGGAGGCAGAACAGCAGGAATGCGCTGATTATAGCGAGGTGCAATGCAGACGGGCTTTAAGAGAGATTCACGGGCTCACGCAAGCGCCTCTCGGAGCAGCGTTAGCAAAGGTCCAGCAACGCTGCAACGAATCCGGGGTTGTCCTGGCCCTGGTCCAGCCCTTCCCGAAAACCGCGCTCAGCGGCGCGGCCTGGTGGCTGACGCCTCGCAAGGCCGTCATTCAGCTCAGCGCGCGCCATAAGACCGATGACCACCTGTGGTTCAGCCTGTTCCACGAGGCCGCCCATATCCTGCTGCACAGCAAGAAGCGCGTTTTTATCGACGGAACACAAACAAATGAGGAGCCTACCGACATTGAGACGGAAGCCAATCAATGGGCCGCGAATTTTCTCATACCGCCGAACGACTGGAAGCAGTTTGTCGCAATGTCCACATACGACGAAAGCGCCGTTCATCAATTCGCCGAAGAACAGGGCATAGCTCCAGGGATAGTCGTGGGGCGGCTCCAACATGAAAAACATATTCCGTGGAGTCAGTTAAACACCCTGAAAGTGCGGCTGAAGTGGGAGAAAACAGCATGAGCGCTGGACCCTGTTTGCCGCCGGCTTCCTCGGAGAAATTCGACCGGCTGAAGGACATCCTGCGGACGATGTTCCAGCTTGACCGGGGCGACCTCGATTTCGGTCTGTACCGAATCATGAACCTGAAGGCTGCGGAAATCATGGCGTTCCTCGACAACGACCTGCTGCCCCAGGTGAGGGACGTATTGAATCTGACCAGCGACGAAGAACGGGCCAGGCTGGAAAAGGCATTACAAACTGCCCAGAAACAGGCCAGAGGCTTGGGCATCGATCCCGACACAACCCCGAAGGTCGGCGAACTGAAACAACAACTGGCCGAGGCCAAGGCCGACGCAGCCGCGGAAACCGATGTCTACAACCATCTCGCCAACTTCTTCGCCCGCTATTACGATGAGGGCGATTTCATGTCGTTACGTCGCTATTCGGGCGGTGGTCAGTCGAGCTATCTGATTCCTTACGACGGCGAGGAAGTGAAGCTGCATTGGGCCAATGCGGACCAATACTACATCAAGTCAACCGAGAATTACGCCTCTTATGTCTTTACCGTGGGCGCGGAAAAACGGCGGGTACGATTTGAGATAGCCAAGGCGGACAATGAAAAAGACAACGTCAAGGAAGCGAGCGGCAAGCAACGCCGTTTCGTGCTGGCGGAGAGTGAGACTGCACAGCCTGCCCTGAGCGTACTTCGACTTCGCCCCTCTGGGGCTACGCTCAGCACGAACGAACCTCCCGGTCTTCCTGAGCGTAGCGGAGCGGAGTCGAAGGAAGGGCCTGGCCTGAGCGCAGTCGAAGGCGCGGTTGAAACAGACAACAGCGAGTTAGTTGTCCGATTTGAACACCGGCCATTAACGGAAGCCGAAAAAAGAACCTACCCCGGCAACAACAGCAAGCAGCAAGACCGGATTAACGAGGCGACAGCAAAACGCATCCTCGAAGCCTTGGAATCAGACTGGCTGGCCTTACTCGCCACGCTCGCGCCCACGGAAAGCAACCCGGACCGGACCGTGCTGGACAAGCACCTTGCCACTTACACGGCCAGGAACAGCTTCGACTATTTCATTCACAAGGACCTGGGCGGCTTCCTGCGCCGTGAGTTGGACTTATACCTGAAAAACGACGTGCTGAACGTAGACGACCTGGAGGCCGGCGACGCGGCCCGGCTGCACCGGGCGCTGGCGCGTATGCGGGCAACCCGCCATGTGGCCGACAAGATCATTATCTTTCTGGCGCAAATAGAGGATTTTCAGAAACAGCTTTGGCTCAAGAAGAAATTCGCGCTGGAAACACAGTACTGCGTCACGCTCGACCGCGTGCCGGACGGTCTCTATGCCGAGATAGTTACCAACGAGGCGCAGCACGACGAATGGGTGAAACTGTTTGCCATCGACGAGATTGCGGGCGACCTTGCCAACGGCAACACCGGCTACACCAATCCGCTAACCGTAGAATTTCTCAAGACCAATCCCTATCTGACGCTGGACACGCGGCATTTCGACCGGGACTTCACGGACAGGCTATTGGCTGCGCTCTCCGAGGCCGGACCGCTGGATGAACAGTTGGACGGGCTGTTGGTGCATAGCGAGAATTTTCAGGCGTTGAACCTGTTGCAAGCGCGGTATCGGGAACAGGTGAAGTGTGTCTATATCGACCCGCCGTATAATACGGATGCTTCCGAAATCCTCTATAAAAACGGATACAAAAGCTCTTCATGGCTCTCATTTTTAGAAAATAGAGTTGAAGCGTCAAAGAGATTTCTCGCCAAGAATGGAATTTTATGCGTTACTATTGACGATTTTGAATTTCATCGTTGCAGACTTCTCTTGGAAGATATGTTCTCCCGTGAAGCACTGCTTGGAGTGGTAGCCATCAAGAATAATCCCTCTGGACGGTCTACAGGTAAAGGTTTTTCAATCGCGCACGAATACGCTCTATATGTCGGTAATAACCAGGATACGACTATTGGAAGGCTGTCACATTCAGAAAAGCAATTATCAAGATACAAATTAAACGACGAACAAGGGGCGTTCGAGTGGGTCAACTTTAGAAAGCATGGTGGAGCGAATGCGAATCGACAGGCGCGGCCTAAGCTGTTCTATCCAATTTTTGTCTCAGAAGATGAAATGCGATTTCCACAAGCAGAATGGAACGATGAGGCTAAGCGGTGGGAGCTAAACGAAGAACCTCTCTCGCATGAAACCGTTCTGTATCCTGTAGCACCCGATGGATCGGAGAAAACATGGAAATGGGGGCGAGACACAGCGAAAGCTGCGCTGAAAGAATTTAATGTCAGGCGAGATCAGACTGGACAACTAGGAGTCTATCGCAAAGCCAGGCTGAATGTTCACGGCACCCTCCCTCTGACCGTGTGGGATAAGAGCGAATACTCCTCAACAGAACACGGCACTAATCTTCTCGGTCGAATGTTTGGAGAATCCGAGAAGTTCTCCTTTCCTAAATCGGTTCACGCAACCGTTGATTCACTCCGTGTCTCGCAGGCATCAGAGAATGCTACCGTGATGGACTTCTTCGGCGGGTCCGGGACTACAGCACATGCCGTCATAGAGTTGAACCGAGCGGATGATGGGGACCGCCGATTCATCCTCGTCGAAATGGGCGATTACTTTAATGAAGTGACCGTACCTAGAGTCCTAAAAGCTGCTTATTCCAAAGCGTGGAGGACGGGAAAGCCTGTTGACCGGGAGGGCATCAGTCTGCTGACAAAGATAATCCGTCTCGAATCCTACGAAGACACCCTGGACAGCCTGGAAGTGAGGCCACCGAGTACCGACCAACAAGCGCTGCTGTCCGAGCAGCCCACGCTGGCAGAAGATTACCGGCTGCGGTACGCGCTTGGCGAGGAAACGTCGGAGAGTGCCTGCCTGCTGGGCAAACATTTCACCGACCCCTTTGCCTATACCCTGTCCGTGGTGCGTGACGGCGTTCGTCAGGAAGTGCCGGTCGATCTGCCCGAAACGTTCAACTATCTGATTGGCCTGCGCGTTGAATCGCGCCAACGAAGAGACGGCGTGCTTACCATCATCGGAATGGACGCGGAGGGCAAGCGTTGCCTGATTTTGTGGCGCAATCTGAACGAGATGGATAACCCTCCGCTGGAAGCGTGGTTCCTTCGCCATCGCCCCACGTTCGGAGCGCTCGACCTCATCTACGTCAACGGCGACCACACCTTGAACGCCCTGAAGGATCAAACTGAAAGTTGGACTGCTCAGACCACCGAGCCGGTTTTTCGGGCGTTGACGTTTGAAGAGGAAGAGTATGGAAGATAATCAAGAACTCGACGCGAAAGCCTTGAGAGAGGACTATCAAATTGAAGAGGAAGAGTATGGAAGATAATCAAGAACTCGACGCGAAAGCCTTGAGAGAGGACTATCAAATATTGAAAGACTGTATCAATGGAATATACCAGGAAGATCGAGAAATCTTACAAGAATTGATGGTCTCTAGCCAACCTTTAGCATTCTGGTCCGCACTATCACTGTTTTTCTTCTTTGGCGAATTGGACCTTAATTTGTCAAAAGTTGGAACAGAACAAATGGGGACCATGTTGTTTCAGGGAATACAGATAACAGGGCTGACAAAGCAGAAACTTTTTTCCTTCTTCTTTGTTATGATCGTATATTCGTCAGTGAGATTTATAGCTCCCCTCTACAAGTTGGTTACCTACCAGCGGGATTTATATAGAAAACAGGGACAACGTGTTTACTATCACGAACTCTTTAATAGGCTCGAAAAGATTGAAGAAATGGCTGTCGAGAGAGGCGATATCATTGGACTAGACGTGAGATTACAGTTGATCAGAGGAGGTCTTGCAGCCGGTGTTTCCGATATGATTTTCAAAGCTGGTGCCCCGGTACTATTAGCAGCACTTGCCCTGCGCGTCTTTACGACAACAGGCGTTCCTCCTATCCTTTTCACAGTTGCGGCCTTGGTTATTGGACTCCCTTTCCTGATCATCATTGTAAAGAGCTTGTTGCCCTTGACCGCCTCACTAAGGAGACGGAATGACTGAAGAGAGGGAACTGGAAAAAATAGAGATGGCTGAGACGCCACCCGCCGACCTTGGCGTGACACCTCACGCCGGGATGTCACCTGAACCGGCTGAAAATCAGAGATTCTGACCATGCCTTCGCGTCTGCGCCGGACAGGTAACACCCCCCTCAAAAACCGCCTCGCCCTATACCGCTTCATCTGCCGGGAGTTCGGCTATGACGATATGCAGCTGATGCTGGAGCGGCTGGGGAGCGCGCCAGCCGGTTTTGACGCGAATGGCGAGAGTGAATACGCCCGCGCGCTGTATCTGAACCCGGCTCTCAGCACCGTCACGCCTGACCAATTCTCCGCATACGACGCCAACATCGTGGCGCATAGCCGCAGGCTCCGTATGACCGGCGAGCACGGACGGGAATGGAAGCCCTATCAGTATCTCGCCCTGCTGTTCACCGAGCATTACCTGAACCGCTATTTCACTGACCTTGAAGCGCTGTGCGCCTCTCTGAACGTGGCCAAGGCTCAAGACCGGCTGACTGCGCCCATGCCGGACTATGAGCCGGACGAGCTGCGCACCCTTGCCTTTCAAAGCGCGACCGGCTCGGGCAAGACGCTCCTCATGCACGCCCACATCCTGCAATTCCAGCACTACCTGGCCCGGTCCGGCGGGCGGCTCAACAACATTGTTCTGCTGACACCCAACGAACAAATGTCAGCCCAGCACGAGCGCGAGTTGCAGGCCAGCGGTTTGCGGGCGCGGTTGTTTTCCGCCGAGGCCAGGGCCGGTCTGTTCTCGCATATTGAGATTATTGACCTGAACAAGCTGGCCGAAAAGAAAGGCGTCAAGCGCGTGGCCGTGCAGGACTTTGGCGACAACAATCTGGTACTGGTCGATGAAGGCCACCTGGGCGCATCGGGTAAGGTGTGGCGCGAGCGTCGCAAGGAATTGTCGCGCGGCGGCTTCACGTTCGAGTATTCAGCGACCTTCAACCAAGTGGGCGGCAAGGATACGGAACTGCTGAACGCCTACGCCAAATGCCTGTTGTTTGACTACGCCTACCGTCAGTTTCACGACGACGGTTATGGCAAGGACTACGCGATATCCAACCTGCCGAGCGGGATAGAAGACGCGAGCGGCAATATGTATTTGCTCGGCTGCCTGCTGACCTTCTATCAGCAGTGCCGGATATGGCGGGACAAGGGCGCACAATGGACGGACTTCAACCTGACCAGGCCGCTGTGGGTGTTTCTGGGCAAAACCGTCACCGGCTCCAGTAGAGCAGACACGGAAACAAAGTCCGACGTTCTCCTCATTCTCGACTTCCTGGGCTGGGCGCTGGCAAATGCTGATGCGGTGCGGCCCATGCTTGACCGCCTGCTTGCCGGTCAATCCGGCCTGCCCGATGAGACCGGCAACGACTACTTCGCCGGGCGGTTCGGCTATCTCAACCGGCACTCGCCAGACGACCTCTACGCCGATATGTGTGACACGCTGTTTCACGGGCAGGGGAAGCTGCATGTCGTCTATCTGACTGCGGGAGAAGGAGAGCTCCACCTGCGCAGCGCGGACAACCCGGTCTTCGGCGTGGTCAATATCGGCGATTCAACGGCTCTCCATAAGCTGCTGATAGAGAAAGACAACCCCGCTATCTCCACCGACCGGGAGGCCGGGTTTGCGGAACGGCTGTTCGCCAATGTGGACAGACCGGACTCGACCGTGAACATCGTCATCGGCGCGCGGCGGTTCATTGCCGGCTGGAACTCCTGGCGGGTAAGCACAATGGGGCTGATGCACGTCGGGGTGGGCGAAGGCCCGGAAATCATTCAGATGTTCGGGCGCGGGGTCCGCCTCAAAGGCTGGAATACGAGCCTGAAACGTCACCGCAAAAGCGGGGTGGAACTGCCGAGCGACAGTGTCGATCTCGGAGAACTGGAAACCCTGTATATCTTCGGGCTGCGCGCCAATTACATGCAGACTTTCCGCAACCTGCTGGAAAAAGAAGGAATGCGCGTTGAGCAGGAAACCGTCGCCTTGCCCGTGACCTGGAACTTCGGCAAAAAACCAGACCTGAAATTGATCCGCCTCAAAGGCAACCAGAAATATGAGCGCTCCGAGGCGCGTGTGACGCTCCCGAATCCCGGCGACGCTGATGCTCCGCCTCTCATAACGCTCAATCTGTACTCGCAGTTGCAATCCGTGGCCTCCGGCGAAGGAACATCCGTTTCCTCCACGCGACAAACAGCCGTCACACTTGCGCCATGCCATACCAGCTTTTTCAATCGAGCCCGTCTGTACGACACGCTGCTGAGGCGCAAGCGGCAGCGCGACTGGCACAATCTGGCCATCAGGCCGGAGACGGTCGAGAGTCTTTTGCAGAATGAAGACTGGTATGACCTGTATATGCCGCCAGAGCGGCTGAATGTAACCGATTTTCAGAGCGTGCGGGAGTTGGAGGACATCGCCCTTGATCTTATGACCGAATATGCCGACCAATTCTGGCGCAAACAACGACGGTGTTGGGAGAGCGACAACATTGAGGTCGTGACGCTGGACGAAAGCGACCCCAACAATGTGAAGGCTTACGAGCTATCGGTGGACGTGACGCACAGCCAGCTGATCGGCGATATACAGAACTTGAAGGCGAATATTGAACAGCGCTATTTCGATAGCCTGAAACTCGGTGTCATCACGACCGGCGCTCATGCCTATCAGCCGCTTCTTTACGCCAGGAAGGATTGCAACGTCACAGTCCGACCGGTTGCCCTGAACGAGAATGAAAAAAAGGTGGTTGAGGGACTTGTGGAATTGGCAGAAAGCCGAAACCAGCCCCTTCGACCACGCTCAGGACAGGGTTTACAAGACACGGAATTATACCTGATTCGCAACCTGACGCGCGGTCGGGGCGTGTCGTTTTTTGACGATTTCGGCTATTACCCCGACTTCATCGTCTGGCTGAACAGCCCGGACTGTCAGCACGTTATTTTCCTTGATCCCAAAGGGTTGAGCCGGTTCGGGGCCAGAGAGCGCGGAAAGGTTGCGTTATACCGGAACATCAAGACTATTGAAGAACGGATTCGGGAGATTGAACCGAAGCTGCGCCTGCACGCCTATGTTCTGTCAGTCACACCACCGGGCAAGATTGACGACGGCAGGCGTTCTTCAAACGACTGGAAAAATGACGGCGTGTATTTTCTGAATACGCCTGACTGTTTGCAACAGGTTATCGAAGACGTGTTGAACTCCGGGCAGCCACAGGGGGCTGCCCCTACGAATATCTGTCCTCCCTTCGACTCCGCTACTCGACGCTCAGGGTGAACGGAACTGCGGGCAGGATGCCCGCGCTCCCAGGGGTCCGCCTATACCGGCCAGTCCTGCATTTGGTAGGCCATCTCCCAGAAGAGATATTCGTAACGGGCGCTGGTTTGAAAAATCCGGGTCAGCTGCTTTTCATCCGCGGTGGGGGCCAGGCGGTCAAGTACCTCTCGTAACCAGGTCGAGAGTGCGGCAAACTCCGGGTCAGCGTACATATCAATCCACTTGGCGTAGAATGCCGGAGCGCTCGGTTTGCCCTGTCGGGCCAAAGCCTGGCCGATTTCACTATAGCCCCACTGGCAGGGCAGGACCGCGCTGACTATGGCAGCCACGTCTCCGAGCGCCGCCACTCGTACTAAATGATTTGTATATGCCTGCGTGGTTGGCGCAGCCTGAGTTGCCGCCAGCGTCTCCGCACTGATGCCACACTCCGCGGCAAACGCGCGGTGGAGCGCCATTTCCTGATTGAGGGTCGCATCAAGGAGCTGGGCAAAACGCCCCATAGTGTCCAGGTCGGGAGCTTTTGCCGTCGCCAGGGCCAGGACGCGGCTGTACTCAATCAGGAATACATAGTCCTGACACATATAGAACTGGAATTTTTCCAAAGGCAGGCTGCCGTCTCCAAGGCCGACCACAAAGGGGTGCCTGAGCGTCTTTTGCCAGGTCGGCGTGGCGGCATGTAATTTTTGGCTCAATGACATGGCTTCCTCACAGGCTGCTGCACAGGGACGCTGCGGGTCAGATAGAACCGCCCTCAGCGCTTCTGCACATACAGAAGAAATTCTTTATTCCCTTTTGGCCCTCGCAGGGGAGATTCCGTCACCCCTCGGACTTCAAGTTGCCAACCGTCTGCGCGCACCTGCAAATTCGCCAGCACTTCCGCATGGAGGGCCGGGTCGCGGACCACACCGCCCTTCCCCACCCGTCCTTTCCCCACTTCAAATTGAGGTTTGACTAAGGCGACAATCTCTCCCTTGGCGGCGATCAAGCCGATGACATGTGGAATAACCAGGGTGAGCGAAATAAACGAGGCGTCTATCACCGCCAAGGTGGGGGTCGGGATCAATTCGTCAGGGGCAAGGCTACGGATATTACGCCGTTCCAGGTTTACGACACGCGGGTCCTGGCGGAGAGACCAGGCCAGTTGTCCGTAGCCGACGTCAACGGCAAAGACCCTGGTTGCGCCGCGCTGCAAAAGACAGTCCGTAAACCCGCCGGTTGAGGCTCCGACATCAAGGGCGGTGACTCCGGTCACGTCCAGACCAAAAGCCTTCAGCCCAGCCGCCAGTTTGTGGCCACCTCGACTGACATACGGCGACAGCGCGTCGGCCTTGAGCCGCACCGCGGTCGCCGGATCAACCAAGGTGCCGGGCTTGTCGGCCCGCTGCTCGCCGGCAACCACGGCACCGGCCATGATTAACCGCCGAGCCTGTTCTCGGCTGGAAACCAGCCCCCGTTCAACCAGCAGCAGATCAAGGCGCTTGCGTTGGCTCACGTTTCAGACGGGCCTGTCCTGAGTTCCGTCGCAGGGACGGCGCGTTCGACCACAAAAAGGGCGATCTGCCGCAGGGGCTCGGCTTTGGGACTAAAGGATTGCAGGGCACTCAGGGCCTCATCAAGCAGTTCCCGCGCGTACTGCTTGGTTTTTTTCATCCCCAGGGCGGCCGGATAGGTGGCTTTGTTGAGCTCAGCGTCACGCCCGACTCGTTTGCCCGTTTTTGCCGTGCCGCCTTCAATGTCCATAATGTCGTCTGTCACCTGAAAGGCCAGCCCAACGGCTGTCCCATATTGGTCGAGGCAGGCATATTGTTTCGCGCTCGCCCCACCGACTCGGGCGCCAACGCGGACCGCTGCCCGCAACAAGGCTCCGGTCTTGCGGGTATGAATGTATTCAACCCGTTTGCGGGTCGGCTTTTGGTGTTCGGCTTCAATATCCGCCACCTGTCCGCCGACCATGCCGGCCATACCAGCGCCGGCCGCCACTTCCCATATGGCCTGGAGGGCCGCGGTGCGGTCCTGTCCGCGTTTGAGCGCGGCCTGGGCCATAATCCGAAAGGCTTCGGTCAGCAGCCCGTCACCGGCCAAAATGGCCATAGCTTCGCCAAACACGACATGATTGGTCGGCTTCCCGCGGCGCAGGTCATCATCGTCCATAGCCGGCAGATCGTCGTGCACCAACGAGTACGAATGGATCATTTCCAGCGCGCAGGCAAAGGGCAGGATGGGCTGCGGCCGAGCGCCGACAGCCTCCCCGCTGGCAAGGGCCAGGATGGGTCGAATCCGTTTCCCCCCGGAAAACAGACTGTAGCGCATGGCCTTGTCCAGGTTCTTGGGCGGAGCTTCATGGTCGGCCAGGAGCTGCTTGAGGGTTCGGTCAATCAGCGTACAGCGGCGTTCTAAATACTGTTCGAGTTTCACATGTCCTCTTCGTCAGTCTCCAGACTCCGGGTCTGAAAGAGACCGCTGTTATCCCGCGTTAAGACCTCGACCCGTTTTTCCACCTCAGTCAGTTTCTCTTCCAGAAAACGGACCAGCGCCACTCCCTCTTCAAAGGCTTGGAGGGATTCTTCGAGCGACAGGGTCCCGGCATCGAGTTTCTCAACAACACCTTCCAAATCCTGCAAGGCGTCTTCAAATTTTTTATCCGCGGCAATGTCCATCTACGAAGTGACCTCTTCAATGCGGGCCCGGGCCTCGCCTTGCGCAAAGGTCAGGCGCACGTTCTCTCCAGGACGAAGCGTTGCCGCGTCCCGTACTACGGCATTTTCAGGTATGGTCCGCGTGAGACTATACCCCCGACCTAAAACAGCAAGGGGACTCAGGCTGTTGAGGGTTGCGGCGAGGTCTTCGAGTCGGGCGCGCGCCCCCTCGTTCTTGCTCTGAAACGCGGAATGGAGACGGGTCAGCGCTATCTGTGTCCGCTCGCGCAGCGCGTCAACCTGGCGCTGCGGGTCGCGCATACGTTCTTCCAGCTGCATGGCCTGACGCCGCCGGTCGCTCACCGTCCGCTGCATCGCTGTGGTCAACGCCCGGGCAGTATTTGCCACACGGTCAGACAGGTCAGCCCATATCGGCACAACCATTTCGGCTGCGGCCGTCGGCGTTGGGGCGCGAGCGTCCGCCACCAGGTCGGCAATGCTCAGGTCAATCTCATGGCCAACCGCGGCGATAACAGGCCGGTCCGAGTCGGCAATTGCGCGGGCCACGACCTCTTCATTAAAGGCGGACAAATCCTCGCGTGACCCCCCACCGCGCCCGACAATAATCGCCTCGACCTGCCCGTGTTCGTTCAAGTCATTGATGCCCGCAGCAATTTCAACACCAGCCCCAGCGCCTTGCACCTTAGTGGGCCGGACGACGACCTGCGTATACGGACAGCGGCTGTGCAGAATGGTCAGAATATCCTGAATAGCCGCCCCTCCGAGGGCGGTCACAACGCCGACTCGACGCGGGAAGAACGGCAGGGGCCGTTTGCGTTCCAGAGAGAAGAGCCCCTCAGTGGCGAGTTTGGCTTTGAGCTGCTCCAGGGCCAATTGCTGCTCGCCCAGCCCGCGCGGCTCCATGCTGGCCGCATAGACCTGTAAATCGCCCCGGGCAGAATACAGACTGACCCGGCCCTTGATCAGCACTTCCAGACCGTCCTCGGGCCGGAAGCGAAGCAGCCGGGCGTAACCGCGAAACATCACGCCCCGCAGCTGGCTGGTCTCATCCTTGAGGGTGAAATAGAGATGCCCGGAGGCGGGAGCGCGCAGGCCGGAGAGTTCACCAACAACCCAGATGTCACCAAAATCGGCCTCAAGCTGGCCTTGGATCAGGCTTGCCAGGTTGGTGACGGACAATGCCCGCGAGGGGCCAGGGGCAAGGCCAGAGGTCGTCATAGCAGCAGCGGGCACGCCAGCACGTCGGCCACCCTAGCCTTTTGCCTCAGCAACCGTGGTCTGAAAGACCTTCCACGACTTGAGCAATTCAAGCGCCCGGTCAAGCTGCGGGTCTTTGCCGAGCTCCCCTTCCTTAATATCAATCTCGGGCAGGGCCTGGGGCTCGGCATCGTCAGGACTGTCGTCCGGGGTGTCGCTCGGAGTGCTGATATTGTCAAAATGTCCGCGTAAATTCTCTTCACGCACCCCGTGGCGTCGCCGCGCTGCGGTATAGGCTTCGGGCAGGTTTTCCAGTTCAATATCAGGGGCAATGCCCGTCACCTGGATCGACCGTCCATTGGGCGTGAAATACATGGCGGTGGTCAGACGCAGAGCCGCCCCCCCATCAACCGGTAAAATCGTCTGCACCGAGCCTTTGCCAAAAGTCTTGGTTCCGAGCACTACTGCTCGGCCATGATCCTGTACTGCGCCAGCAACAATCTCGGAGGCGCTGGCGCTGCCGCCATTGACCAGGACAATCAGCGGGATGTCCGTATATCCCCCGGGATGGGCGAAATATTTCTGCTGCTGGCTTTCGAGCCGGCCTTCGGTGTACACGATCATGCCGGAATTCAAAAAGAGGTCGGAGACTTTGACCGCCTGGCTGAGCAGTCCGCCAGGATTATTGCGCAGATCCAGCACCATGCCTTGGAGCGGGCCGTTTTCCTGGCCGAATTTTTTCAGCGCGGCGTCCAGGTCGTTGCTGGTTCGATCCTGAAACTGGGTAACTCGGATATAGGCATAGCCTTCTTCCAAGGTTTTTGATTTCACACTGCGAATTTTGATTACCTCACGAACAAGGGACACATCAATCAGTCGGGGCACGCCTTCACGACGGACCGAGATCGTAATCTGGGTCCCCTGCTTGCCCCGCATCTTTTTGACCGCCTGGATAAGCGACATGTCTTTTGTCAGCTCATCGTTGATTTTGATAATCTGGTCCCCGGCCTGGACTCCGGCGCGGTAGGCGGGCGTATCCTCAATGGGCGAAACAACGGTCAGAATGCCGTCTCGGAGGGTGATCTCAATGCCCAGACCGCCGAAACTGCCCTCCGTATCAACCTGGAGTTCCTTATAGGAGTCCGGTGTCAGATAGGCGCTGTGCGGGTCCAACGCGCCCAGCATGCCATCAATCGCCCCTTCAATAAGGGCTTGGGTCTCTGTTTCCTCAACATAGTTCTTGCGAACAATAGCCAGGACATTGGTGAACGCCTCAAGGTCTTCATAGGCGCTGCGGTCAACCGCGGAAACAAGATTGAGCCCATATCCCCCAAACAGCACTACACTGAGCCCAACACCACCGGCAACCAATCCGATCAGGATTCGCCGCCGCTTCCTGTGCGTCATTGTCTTCCCCTGTTATCTGCCATGCGCTCGGCTTTATACGATATTGCAGCCGCCCAGTATAGCATACTTCATACGCTCCGATATGGGACGGGCCGGCTCTCCGGTCTTGTCTTCCCCATGCTGCTTGGGAATAAGGACCGCTTATCCTTCTGACAGGACGGGGGTATGGGCGCCGGACGCCGGCATTCCCGTCTCGACCCGCCACTCCCCTTTTTGGATCAAACGCCGGAGCATCTCCTCTATCTGCGGCTGAGCCCAGTCATTATAGCCAATATGGTGATAAACGACTTGCCCCTGGCGATCAATGACAAATGTCTCGGGATAGCCGGTGACGCCATATTTCTTGCCAACCTCTCCCCGGACATCAAGCAGCACCGGAAAGGTATATCCGCCTTCTTGCAGATAGGGCTTCACTGTTGCGACTCCATCCACATCCTGGCTCACGGCCAGCAGCGCAAAGTCCTCGCCGCGGAGTTTGTGCGCCAAGATTTCCATAGTCGGCATCTCTTGCCGACACGGGCCGCACCACGTTGCCCAGACATTGAGCAAAACAACTTTTCCCTTGAGCTGAGACAGGCGGACCGCCTGACCGCTCATATCGGGCAGCAGGAAATCTGGAGCCGGTCGGGGCAGTGTGGTCTGAGAGGGCGTTGTGAGCAGCAGCAGCACGCCCAGCAGAACAACCACGCCGATACCTCCGAGGATAAACCAGGGTCTCACCGCGATTTCTCCAGCGTATTACGAACGGCCGGGGCGCGTTGCTCCTGCTCTCTTTTGCGTAAGAAGCTGGTGCATAAGAAGCTCGCCCCGACCAGCATCAGGCCGATGCTGATCACCTGGGCTTGGGAGAAGCTCCCCCAGAGCGGAGGATTGACGCGCACAAATTCCAGGCAAAACCGGGCAATCCCGGCCAAGAGCAAATACCCCCAGAACAGGCAGCCAGGGCGATGGACAGCCGTCCGGCGGTTCCATAACACAGCGGCAATCGCAAAATACGCCGCCAACTCGTAGAGCGGCGTCGGATGAACGAAGACATCCGGCGGATAGTCCCAGCCGACAATGGCGTTCGGGTAAGCCATCCCCCAGGGCAGGTCGGTTGGCGGTCCCCAGTCTCCGTCACCAGCGAGCTGGCAACCAATACGGCCGGTCCCGTGGCCCAGGGCGATCGCCGGGGCAATCGCGTCCATAGTCTCCAGCCAGGGCAGCTTGTAGCGCCGGATACACACACTGACGCCGGCGATACCGCCCAGTAAGCCACCGTGCCAGACAAAGCCAGCGCCAGTGAAAAGCAAGGCCCACGGATCGGCCAGAAACGCGGACCAATGCGCCAGAATGAAAAGCAGCCGGGCACCGAGCAACCCGCCAATGGCAGCCCACAGGACCAGGGTCGAAGCGAATTCCGGGTCCCGGCCTTGAGAGGCCAGCCCTTTGCCCAGCAACCAGGCCGCGGCCACAAAGCCGAGGGCCATCATGACCCCGTAGCTGTATACCGTGAAGGGGCCGAGTTCGAGCAGGACGGGATACATGCGGCGATCATAGCGGAGGGTCTGATCTGATGCCAGTTCAGTGGACACCCGGACGTCTTTCAGCTTATATGAACCGGAGGACTCAGCGACCTGTCGTACAGCGACCTGGCGCACAGAGAAGAGCCAACAGTATGCGAGCCGTTATCCAGCGAGTGCGCGAGGCCCAGGTTTCGGTTGAGGGGAGCATCGTCGGGCAGATTCAGCACGGCTTGGTTGTCCTGCTCGGCGTGACAACGGGTGACACCGAAGCCGAGGCCGACTTGCTGAGCAAGAAAATTATCGGGCTGCGGGTTTTCTCGGACCGGACCGGAAAATTTGTCTACTCAGTCCAGGACGTGAAGGGAGCACTGTTGGTTGTGTCGCAATTCACGCTGTACGGCGATACGCGCAAAGGTCGCCGCCCATCGTTTACAGCTGCGGCAGGAACGGCCAGCGCCAAACCGTTGTATGAATATTTTGTCACCTGCTGTCAGCGCCACCGTATTCCGGTTGCCACGGGCCACTTCCAGGCACATATGGCAGTCCAACTCGTGAACGACGGCCCGGTGACACTCATTCTCGATACCGCGGACCGTGGGCCACGTCAGGAGAGCTGAGCAGCTATGCCCCAAGCTGGTTTCTGGGCCATTGACTCCACCCGCACAATCCACTTTGGAAAAGATGGCTGGTGGTATGCCAACGACGAGCGCATCCAAAATCAGCGCATCAACAAACTCTTCAGCCAATGTCTCCAAAAGACGCCGCGGGGCGAGTATGAAATCGTGCTGGGACGCGACCGGGCGCGCGTCGAAATTGAAGACACGCCCTATGTTGTGACCCAGGTCGCCGGAGACCCGGAGCGGGGCTTTACCCTGCGCCTGAACGACGAGAGCCAAGAGCGACTGTCCCCTGACACGCTGGTCATTGGCGCCAACGATGTCCTGTACTGCCAGGTCAAAGGACAAAAACACGCGGCGCGCTTTCTTCGGCCGGCCTATTACCAGCTCACGCAGTATGTCCAGCCGGCAGCCGCGGGCGAAGGATTCGTTCTACACATCGGTGAGACCCCCTACCCCATCCAGGTCAGAGAGCCGAACGAGGCCGGGCGCTAGCCCATGCAGATCGTCTTTGTCGAACCGGAGATTCCGCCCAACACTGGGACAACCGCCCGGCTATGCGCGGCCACACACAGCCCCTTGCATCTCGTTGGTCCGTTGGGGTTTTCTCTTGATGACCGCTACCTCAAGCGCGCCGGCCTGGATTACTGGCCGGCGGTTGACCTGCACGTCTATGCGTCGTGGAGCGCCTTCCTTGAGCAGCGTCCGCCCGGTCGTCTGCTGGCCTTTTCCGCCCGCGCCCAGCGGTCCTACACCACAGTTCGCTATCAGCCCGATGACCTGCTCGTCTTTGGCAGCGAGACCCGGGGGCTGTCAGAGGCAATCCGTACGGAATATGCCGAGACCCTGTACACTATTCCGATGCCGGGAGCGCGGGTGCGCAGCCTGAACTTGTCCAATGCCGCGGCGATTGTGTTGTATGAGGCCCTGCGCCAGCTGGGGCGGGTCTAGCGGGGGAGAGTGGCGAGTGAGAAGTGGACAGTGGAGAGGTCGGATGACGCCCAGCCCTCCGTTCGGTCTGAGCGTAGTGTTAGCGAAGTCGAAGACCCCCGCCGGTTGCCGGATCACGTCCGGCATGACGGAAGCCCCCGGCAGGGCGAGAGCCTGGCGTGAAACGCTCTCTCCCTACTTTTCTGGAAACAGCCACTTACTGAAAAGCTGCCTATTCCGGGCGACGATCCAATAGCCCAGTTCAACCCCCCACACAAAGGGCGGCAGACGGCCTACCCGTGCCAGGCGCGGAAACCCTGCCTTCCCGAGCACATACAGGCTGGCCCGCCCGGCAGACAAAATCTGTCCTTCTGGCGTAATGACCTGGACCGCGCGTTCACACCGCCGGGCCAGGCTGTCCGTCATCGGAGGGCGGGGCGCAGCCTGGTAGGGGACGGCCTGAATCTGATTCGTCACATCACGACGTTTGACCCAGGCAACGGCCCGCCGACACAAGCCGCAGGCTTCGTCCCAGAACAGCCAGATGGGTTGGGCTCCGACCGGTTCCATTGCTCCTTACACAATTCCCATGTGTTTCAGTTCTTCGATTACGCGTTCGCGGTGGGTGGCGTTCCAATAGACGCGCCGGCACTTCCGGCAGTGGAAGAAGGTCGCTTGCGTCTGCCACACATACGCCGGCACGCGGGATTGAACCCGCCCCCGGTCGATTGTTTCCAACTCCTGGTTGCACACGCTGCACCGCCTGAGCAGAGAGGACGAGACCCTGAGCTGCAAGTCGGTGCAGACTTGTTTGAGCTGCTCACGAAAACGGTCGGCGCGAATAAACACAAACGGTGGCATATCTCTCTGGTTCAGAAAACAGGTTCGACGAGTCAGCAGGATACGGCCCTGGCGGCGCGCTTCGCGTTTGACGCTCGCGGGTGAGACCTCGGGCATATAGACGGTATCATAGCCAAGAATACGCAGCCATTTTGCTAAGGTGCCGACCATGCGATCGGCTAAAAAACGCGGCGGCTCAGCAGGCATCCAGGGCTCCTGACCATAGTGGGGTGTGAACTCCCGTGACCGGATTGCAGCCTAAAATAAGGACCGAGGGAAGACAAGGAGGGGAGATCAATCTGCGGCAGAGAAACGTCTTCAAGCATTAACAGGAATGCCGGTCCTGACCATCACGGCTGAAGTTGAAGCACTGGCGTCGGCATTCATACAACCAGGACCCCTTCCAGAAGAATACGTTGAAGATGCCATACATATTGCTGTAGCAGCTGTGAATGATATGGACTTTCTTTTGACGTGGAACTTTACCCACATCAATAATGCTGTCATGAAAAGAGCACTGATGCGGGTAGCTGAGCAGAATGGCTATGAGTGCCCTCTAATCTGTTCTCCTGACGAACTAGGAGGAGAAGCATTATGAAAGATCCTATCGTAGAAGATATTCGCAAGATCCGTCAGGCCCATGCTGCGAAATTCAGTTACAACCTGAAAGCGATTTGCGCCGACCTAAAAGAAAAAGAAAAGCAGTGTGGCCATCCGGTAGTGTCATTCCGACCGAAGCGACGTTTGAAAAAGACGAGAAGTTTATAGAAAAGGGAGGGCTTGATGTTTCCCTTTTTTGCTATCTGTCAGGAAGAACCCTCTCTCACCGTTGTCTGTTGACGGAGCCGGAGGGAGGGGAAAAAGTCGGTCTCTTGCCCGTCCTTGCGCCCCAGAGATCAAATAGGCTAAACCGCTCTACAATACACCCCACGAAGGAGGCGCTTATGAGAATGTATAATTCACTCGGTCCAAATCCGCGCTGTGTCCGCATGTTCATGGCGGAAAAAGGCATCACCCTCGACACGATCGAAGTAGATCTTCTTGGTGCGGAAAACCGGCAGGGGCCGTATACCGACAAGAACCCCGGCGGCCAGATGCCGTCGATCGAGCTGGACGACGGCAGCGTCCTGGCAGAAACGACGGCCATTTGCGAATACCTTGAAGACACCCAGCCCGGCCCGGCGTTAATCGGCTCAACCCCGGAAGAGAAAGCCGAAACCCGCATGTGGCAGCGGCGTATTGAACTCCAGATCACGGAGCATATGTATAACGGCTTCCGCTATGCCGAGGGCCTGGACATGTTTAAGGACCGGATGCACTGTCTGCCCGAAGCCGCGGCCGGCCTGAAGGAAATCGTGCAGGAAAAGCTCGCCTGGCTGGATGGCCTGATGGAGGGCAAACAGTTCATCGTGGGCGATCGGTTTACGCTGGTTGATATTATTCTGTACTGTGCCTTTGATTTCGGGGCCGGCGTCGGCCAGAAGATCAGCCCGGACCTGAAAAACCTGACGGCCTGGTTTGCGCGGGTCGATGGTCGCGCCAGCGCGGCCTCCAGTATCCACGAAAAGGCCAGGGCCGCGGGCATGAAGGCGTAAGGTTTTCATCGCCTTAACAATCCCCTCTTGGACGTGTGATGCAGATGACATGACTCGGCGGCCCCTAGACGGTTCGGCCTTCATCCCGCTCCCAGCGGGAGCGGGACGCTTGTCTTTCCCTCTCCCCTGGAGGGAGAGGGTGGCCCTGAGCTTGTCGAAGGGCCGGGTGAGGGGGTCGACGGACCGCCGGGGGGGCCGGCGACACAATGGGCAGCACACGTCTCGGGATGATGCTTACGGCTCACCGCTTTTCTTCTGCCGCTCCGTGCCTCCGGACTCTTCCTGTGGATAATAGGTAATCGTTCGATAGATTGCCTCGGCAGGTTCGAGGTAGCCCCCGTCACCGTCTGGAATCCACTCCGCAGTGACCTGTTTTACCCAATTCCCGTGGGCATCATACTCGTAGGTATAGACTTCTTTTTTCTGAACAGCGCCGTCCGTGTCAGACGCCACCCATTCCCGTTCGTTCCCGTGCTCGTCATAGGCGTATGCCCAGCGGGACGTCAGCGCCCCGCTTCGTCCGTGGGTGATGACGGTTTGTATTCTCCCATCGGCGTCATACCCATAGGTATTGCTTGAGATCGGAGAGCCATCGGCGTCGGACAATGCCCGTTCGGCGACCCGGCCTTCCCCGTCGTAGATAAAGCTGGCTCGATGTAAAAAGGTCCCGTCCGGGTCGTGGTGATCGATGTGGGCCGGCGGCCCGTCTCCGGTGTACGTATAGACATCTCGAAACCAGAGATCGCCATCCGCGTCGGTACTCACCGCCTGTGTCAGACGGCCCGCCTCATCATAGGTATGGCTGGTCTGCCGCCAGAGCGTCCCCTGGGAGTTATACAACCGCTCGGTACTCAGCGTGTTCGCCCGGTTATACTTTCGGACGGCGCGAACCATCACGGCTCCGTCAGGCGCATACTCTGTCTTTTCCGTGAGTGCTCCATCCGTCCCGTACTGGGCGATGGCCGTGAGTATCCGTTCGTCCTCAATCCACGTGTCCGGCTCGCCAGGCGGATTCACAAACAACACCCTATCCGTCTTCACGGTTTGGACAGCGCCGACCAGCGCACTGCTGGCGCGGATTTCCTTCGCCCCCATAGCCGCAATGACGTCGGCCCAGGCGGGAGAGGGGGAGAGAGAGAGGAAGATAGAGACAGAGATAGAGATAGAGAGCATGAGACAGGGGGTGCTGGGCATCGGGTGCAGCATAGCTCTTCTTGGCGTTCCTTGACATGGCCCGCTTTTCCGCAGAATAATCTCCTCACAGGAGGGGGACGATATGCGAGACAATGCACTCAAAAAAGCACTCAAGGCCGGAGACTGTGTTCTGGGAACGCTGGTGTGGGACCTCAAGAGCCGTGGGGCAATCCATACGCTGGCGCGGGCCGGCATGGACTACATCATGATCTGCACTGAGCATTCGGCCTACAATCTGGAAACGGTCGTTGATCTCTGCGACTATGCCCATGCGGCCGGTATGACCCCGGTGGTCCGCATCCCCGACCTTGAATATGAGCACGTGACGCGCCTGCTCGATAGCGGCTGTCAGAGCCTGATTGTCCCGCATGTCAAAACCGGGGCCGAGGTGCAACGCTTCATCGAGCTGGCCAAATACCATCCCGAGGGGAAACGGGGGACGGCCATCTATCTGGGGGCGAATACCGACTATGAAGACGTTGAGACGCGGGCGGCCATGCAGCATGCCAATGCCAACACCCTGCTTGGCGTGATTATCGAAACCAGAGAAGCCGTGGAGAATATGGACGAGATTCTGATTCCCGGCATTGACCTGACCCTGGTCGGTTATCAAGACCTGGCCCAAAGTCTTGGTGCGCCGGGCCAATTCAACAATCCCGAGTTGCTCGAAGCGACTGCCCAAGTCAATGCGTTGTGTCGAGAACGTGGCATCGCGACGGCGGCGGCAGTGACCCAACTCGATAATGTTCAGGCTATTGTTGACAGCGGTGCGCAATATCTGTTGTACGGCACCGATCTGATCCTGCTGCGGCAAGAGGCGCAGCGCGCCGCCCAGGCCCTGGCTCCATTTCGGAAAGGTCGGGCGCACTAGACGCGCTTCCCCTTTACCCCAACCCGGCAAGTGCGATACACCCCACACAAGCGTTCCATTGTTCGTCAGCGTCACAAGGAGGTCAGCATGAAATTCGGTATTTTCTATGAGCTATCCGTCCCTCGGCCCTGGGACCAAGAGGCCGAGCGCAGCGTCTATATGAATGCGCTGGAGCAAGTGCGCCTGGCCGACGAACTCGGCTTTGAGCAGGTCTGGGCGGTAGAGCATCACTTTCTGGAAGAATACTCCCACTGTTCGTCCCCCGAACTTTTTCTGACCGCGTGCGCCATGCAGACCAAGTATATCAACGTCGGCCACGGCATAGTCATTTGCGTGCCGGAATTCAACCACCCGATTCGGATTGCCGAACGCGCCGCGGTGCTGGATATTTTATCCGGCGGGCGGCTCCAGTTCGGGACGGGGCGGTCGGCAACCTGGACCGAGCTGGGTGGCTTTCGGGCCAGCCCGGACGAGACCAAGAAAAGCTGGGACGAGTTTGTACACTGTATTCCGAAGATGTGGACGCAGGAGCGCTTTGGGTATGAGGGCCAGTATTTCTCCATGCCGTCACGTGCGATCCTGCCCAAACCCTACCAAAAACCCCATCCGCCCATGTGGGTGGCAGTCACCAGTCCGGGCACCGAGCTTGACGCCGCAGACCGCGGCATCGGCTGTCTGGGCGTGACTTTTACCAGCTTTGCCGAGCAGGAAGCCAAGGTCAAAGAGTATCGCCGCCGCGTCCAGAACTGTAATCCGGTCGGCTCGTTCGTGAATAACCAGGTGGCGACCGTCAATTTTCTGTACTGCCACCCGGACAATGAAACCGGCGCAAAAACCGGCATGAACATGATTCGCCATTTCAATTACATGGCGGCGCAGCTGGATATGGCAAAAGAGGCCTATCCCGCCAAATCCTACCCAGCCGCGGGTCTGCTGCCTTCCCTGCGGCGCCAGGCGTCCAGCCCCGGAGACCAGTTCAAGGCCCCGGAGGGGATCGCGGTCGGGAATCCCGAACATCTCATTGGTGAGCTCAAAAAGTGGGAAGCCAGCGGTGTGGACCGTGTCAATTTCCTCCTCAACGCCGCGGAAATCATTCCGCAGGCCCAGGTCCTTGACAGTCTGCGTCTGTTTGCCAAAGAGGTCATGCCCGCGTTTGCCGACGCGCAGCCGCAACGCGCAGTGGCGGGAGGAGCCAGCTAATGCCGGTGTTTGGGAAACAGGACGTTGAGGCCACTGCGGCCCGAGCGCCGCTGATGACCGGCTTTGATACCGACGCCTGGGAACTCAAGGGCGCAGAGATTCTCCAGCTCAGCTATGAAATTGCCGAGGAGCCAGCGGAATGGCTCATTCCGCCGGCTCTCCATCCGAGCATTCCGCCGTATGCCACGTTCTCGGTCATACATTATCCCGACAGCCCGGTCGGGCCGTTCGCCCTGGCCCAGGTCCGTATTATCGTTCGGGCCGGTATTCGGCCGCGCGGCTATCTCCTGCACGCCTACGCCAGTACCGAGCAGGCAGTGCGCGAGTTGCAAGCCGGCTGGGGGTTTACGGTCGAGACCGCCGCGGTCTCGCTCCAGCCCCGCCACGATCGGGTCATTGGGAAGGTTGAACGCGCCGGCGAAACGCTCCTGGAGATCGAACTGGAGAACCCTGAGCATATCTCAGGCGCGGATATTACCTATCTCGACAGCCTGCATTTGGCTCGGGTTCAGGACCAGGACAAGCCGGTCATTGTCCAGGTTGACCCGGAGTACGTATTTCACGCGGCGCAGCGCGGCAAGCCCCGCCTCAGCACCTTCAAAGCCGGAGCCTGGGGGGACTCCGGGCGGTTGCGCTGCACCACCCCGATTATTGCCACCATGACAAAGTGTGATACCGACCTGCCCCACCTCCGCTTCGCCCTTGATCCCGCTCTGCCGGCCGCCCAGGGCAGCCGGAGACTCGCCGCGTAAACGTCTCTGAGAGTGGGCGAGAGGAGTGCAGAATGACCCAACTCAGAGAGGCCACACAGGAGACACTTCATGTCTGATGTCACATTCAAGGTCTCAGGCCAGTCGGAATCACCCGCTCGCTTGGCCGTTCAAGTCAGAGGGTTTGAGTTGATCGTTGATGAACCGCCGGGTCTTGGCGGGGACGACGAGGGACCGAATCCAGTTGAGTATATCCTGGCCGGCTTGGCCGGCTGTCTCAATGTGATGGGGCATATTATTGCCAAAGAAATGGGCTTTTCGATTCGATCCCTGACCATTGATGCAGCCGGCCCGCTGAACCCGGAAAAGCTACTCGGCAAACAGACGGATGACCGGGCTGGCTACAAAAACATTAACGTCATGCTCAAGGTTGACGCCGATGTCGATCAAGCCACCCTGGACCAATGGCTGGCGACCATAGAGACGCGCTGTCCAGTCTCGGACAATTTAATGAACCTCACCCCGGTGGCGGTCCGGGCGCAGTCAGCCGCGCAGTCGGAACGCGGCACGGAATCCCCCTCACCCTAACCCTCTCCCGCCAGGGGAGAGGGAATACAAGAGTTCCGTAGGGGCGGACGAGCGGAGCGGAATCCGACACCCAGCGCTGGGCAGCCACAGGGGGCTGCCCCTACCAGGCTGTTTCCCAGTGGGGCATCGTCAACACGCCCGGCTCGGACCACAGACCGAGGCGCTGGCCCATCTGGATAACCGGGCGCACGGCTTGCATGACCTGGCGCAGGGCCACTGCTGTCGGACTGGCCGCGGCGTCCTCCCGACCCTGGAGGCGAGCCAGGACCGTTTCAACGAGTGTTTTCTGTTCGGGAAAGAGTTTGACCTGCACTGGCACATCTTCCTCAATCCCCGCGGCTTGTTTGGCGAGACGCAACGCCACCGGGAAGCCGCCGAGTTCGTCGACCAGCCCAATACCTCTGGCATCTTCACCCGTCCAAATCCGGCCCTTTGCCACGGCGTGCACCTGTTCCTGGGTGAGCCCCCTCCCCTCAGCAACTTTCTGGGTAAAATCTGCGTACACGTGATCGAGCCAGGTCGTGATCCTTTCCCATTGCTGAGGCGTATAATCGAGCGAGCTTGACCACATGGTGGCATTGGCGCTGGTATGCACCTCATCCGATGAGATGCCGATTTTTTCCATGAGTTCGGCAGTGAGCATCTTGCCACCAAGCACCCCGATGGAGCCGGTAATCGTACCGGGCTGGGCCACAATTTTATCCGCGGCCGCGGCTACAAAATAGCCGCCCGAGCCAGCCACGTTGCCCATAGAGACGATAACCGGTTTGCCGGCCTCTTTGGCTCGAACGGTCTCGCGCCAAATCGTATCGGAAGCAACATAGGAGCCACCCGGGCTGTCTACCCGAAACAGAATGGCCTTCACAGCGTCGTCCTGCACGGCATCCCGAAACGCTGCTGACACGGAGTCCGATCCCATCGTTGGTCCACTCAGAGCAGCGCCATATTCACTCTTGCCCCGCTGCACCCCACCGACCCCGTAAATGAGCGCAATCGTTTCCCCCTCGTTATGCGGGCGGCCCATCTGGCGGAGATAGGAAAACAGGCCAACTCGTTCCGCCTCCTCACCAAGGGTCGCTTCGATGACGACCTGGACCTCATCTCGATAGGCCAGTCCATCAACCAGGTTTTCCGTTAAGGCTTGATCTCCGAGAAACGGCCCGCGGTCAACCAGGGCGCGGACAGCATCCACTTCCAATCCCCGGCCCACAGCGATTCCCTGCACGACTTGGCCGAACTGGGATTCGATAATCTGTAAAATCGCCTCACGGTGGGGTTGGGTGTACTTCTTTTCGGTGAACATGTTCAGCGCATTTTTGTACTCATAGCGGTGGTCCATACGGGGCGCGATGCCCAGCTTTTCCAGCGTCCCGCTGACGAATGAAGATTCCGCCATCAAGCCGGTGAGACCAATGTCCCCGGACGGTTGGAGATAAATGCGGTCAAAGGCCGCCGCCAGATAATACGCGCCATTTCCAGGCCCGAACTCGCCAAAGGTCTCGGCATAGGCAATGGTCGGTTTGCCACTTTCACGAAAGGCAAGGACGGCATCCCGAACCTCTTGGATTTCAGCCAGGCCCATACGTGGAGTGCCGGCGCGCGCCACCAGCGCCAGGACGCGCTCATCAGTGGCAGCCTGTTGCAGCGCATCGACAATATCCCGCGCTGACGCGGTTTGTTCCATGAGGATACTCGCCAGTGGATCGTCCGGCACGTACTCGGCAAACTCGCGCTCGAAGTCGATCTCAAGCACGATACGCTCCGGCAGACTCTCCTGACTCATCAGGGTGGTGATAGCGCCGACAATGGCCATAACGACAACCCACGCGCCAATCAGCATGAGCGTCCGTGCCAGAAACTTTTTCATATTATTTTTCCTCGCTCAATCATCTGCGCCTCAGCCGTTTATCGATCCTCCGCACTCGCTTCAGCCGGCGTCGGCTCAAGTGTGCCCGACGTTGCGCCGTAGGGCCAGGGCAACTGAATCGGCTCGCCGGCCCGGTTGAAAATTTCGACCGGGGTTTCCAGGACCGCAATCGCCTGCATCTCTTCCTCACCGGTCGTGCAGATTTTGTGCGGGGTGTAGGCGGGAACGGTGAGGACGCTATTGGGCCCGAAATCGATTTGCTTCCCCTCCACCTGGCACCAGCCTGTCCCCTTGAGAACAATAAGAATCCCTTCGCCGGAATGATAGTGCGTTGGGGTTGGCTTGCCCGGCTGTGAGGTCTGCATCCAGATTTCAACGTTTCGAGAATCCTCCTTCACCAAGGTCTGGTGGATAACCGCAGGATGAATGAATTTTTCAATACCGGAAATTTTCCGCATGGAATACATGGGCGCGCCCTCCCTTTACGTGCGTTATCAAAGGAACGTAGCAAAGAAGCGGGGGCAGGCCAATCAGAATTCAATCTGAAAGCCCTGCCGCTCCTGACTCTGGACCTCCGTCAGATAGCCCTGGACGCGCCGATACTCCCCCGCCGGATAGTACAAATAGCCATGCGTGGCGACCCGAGCCGCAAGCGCCTGACTGGTCATGGGGGGCGGGAGACTGGCCGCATCTTTTTCGGCTAAGGCCCGGACTGTACCTCCTGCGGCCGAGAGGAGGGAGACCTGTTCCGTATCGAACACATAGGTCTGTTGCGTCCGATTGGCGACTTCTACGGCAACAATAAAAATGTCCGGTGTGTGGACGCCGAAGAGCAACTCCGCCTCTATGGGCGGCAGAGGCCGGATATGCACATACACCTGGCCTTCGGGTCCGTAGCGTTTGACGTTATCGGCCAGCCCGTGAAACAGGGAATAAAACGCGCGCCGGAAGTAGGTGGTCGGCGGCGGGCGGTTCTTGGTGAGACGCGGGGCCTCTCGCTCGTGATAATCCGTCACGAGCGGGTGCGGTGTATGAGAGGCCACGTCCAGTGGGCTGAGCGAGGCGGCATCCACAACCACGCCCTGCGGCTGACACTGAAGCGTGACCTGGACCAGCGCCGTCTGGCCCGAGCGTCTTTGCCGCGCCTGTATCGCTCCGGTTTTTCCTGGTGTCGCCCGGGCTGCCGCAGTCACCCGATACCCCATCCGCTCGACCGTCTTATAGGCGAGATGCTGGGCTTGTTCACACGATAAGTCCGTATCAGTAATCTCGTACAATTCGGCCAGGGGCTCAGCCTGTGCCGCGGCCCGGTTCGCTTCCATACTCGCATGTACAGCCGCGGCGGAGGCCCTGACAAGTGCGCGCGCGGCAGGTTGAGAACCTGGGGCGCAACCAATGAGGGGCAGCAGCATGAGGAGTCCGACCAGAGCCGGGAGACACTTCAGGCATGACCCAGGCAGGGGCGTCATTTCAACTCAACTGCGGAACCACCAGCTCGGCAAAGCGCTGGAGCATCTCCTGTTCCTGCTGATACGGAAACACCATCTGGAAATGGTGGAAGCCAAGCGCCTGCAACTCCCGCAGGGTTTCAGCCAGGCGCTCCGGCGTCCCCGCCGTTCCCAGCTCTCGGGACGCCCACAAGCCACGCCCACCCAATGCCTGGGCTGACTCGGCCTCTCGCCATTTGAGTTCTTTTTCATCTTCCGCCAGCACCACCGCCAGAAACAGCGACTTCTCAATCGTTGAGAAATCCCGCTTCAGCGCGTCACAGTGTCGGCGCAGGATATCGGTCTTTCTTTTCACGGTTTCTACTGAAGACCTCAGCAGGATGTTCCAGCCGTCGGCATACTTGGCAACGAGGCGCAGCATGACCTTCTCTCCACCGCCGGCAATCCAGATGCGAGGCGGGCGCTGCACCGGCTTGGGAGCGCACAGCGCCTCCTGCAACTGGTAGTGCCTGCCGGGAAAAGACGCCCGCTCCTGCGTCCACAACAGGCGCACCACCTGGACCGCCTCTTCGAGCTGAGCCAGGCGCGTACCAATTGAGGGAAAGGGAATCCCGTAGGCCCGATACTCAAGCTCCTTCCAGCCGGCTCCAATGCCAAACTCCAGTCGGCCGTTGCTGAGATGATCGAAGCTGGACGCGATTTTTGCCAGGATGCTGGGCGGACGATACGAGTTGCACGTGACCAGCGTTCCCAGCCGCAGGCGGGTCGTCACCGGAGCCAGGGCGGTCAACAAGGTCCAGGCCTCCAGGCAGTTGCGCTGCTCGGAGCTGGAATCCCAGAAAAGATGGTCCGAGACCCACAAGCCGTAAAAACCAAGCCGCTCCGCTTCTTTTGCAATCTGGGCGACAGCGTCGTAGGTAAAGCCAAACTGCGGCTCGATTTGGATACCAAAGCGCCACCTCTTCGCCGGGCCTTCCTGAACTGCCCGGCCGACCGGCGTCCCGGCTTCGGACGGCATGGCAGAGCCGGCCTGTAAGCCGGCCACTCCAGCGGCAACCGTACCCGCTTCCTTCAGAAACTTCCGGCGGCTGATGTCTCGCATCGGCGAGCCTCCTTTCGAGAGCGCCTACGCCCCGGCCCGCTGCTCTATAACCCGCAAGGCTGTCTGAGCGGATGTCAGAGCGGCTGCGAATGACACGCTGGCCGGCGCAGGCGTTGGCCCCGCGTCTCCCTGTGTTTTATAGCCGCCATAAATGGCGTGCCCGGATTGGAGCCAGAAGCAGTCCACCACTGCAAAGCCGGCCTGCTTGAGCCACGTCAACTGCTCGAACAGCGGAGAGGGTTTGTCGTAGGGATCGGGGGTATGGAAATAATTCCACTTCTCCTGCGTGAATTTCTCAAAGAGTCGGGTGGATCCGGTTTTTTCAACTGAGAGGGACTGCGTAATCCGGTCCCAACTTTCGCCAAAGGACGCCCAGGCTTCTGACCGCTGCGGTTTGACGATATCGGCCAGCAGGACAACCCCGCGGTCTGAAATCCGTTTGCCTATTTCCGTAAATAGCCACTGCTTTTCCTGCCCGCTCAGATGGTGCACACACAGGGAGGAGACAACGCAGTCGCTCGTATCCAGAGCACTGAGCCAGTCTGGCGAAGCCATATCAAAGGCCGCGACCCGCACTCGCTCTCCAAAGCGCTGGAGGTGCCGGCCGGCCTGCTCACGCATGCTTGCCGAGCCGTCCAGGGCCAGGGCCGAAGCGTTCGGAAAACAGTCCAGCACAGCAAAGGACAAGGCCCCTTCCCCGCAGCCAAGCTCAACCGCGCGAAACGCGTCCTGCGGCTGAAAGGGCAGCAGACTCAAAAGAGTCGCGACCTGCTCGGCCCGGGCCGGCACGGCAATCGCCGCCAGCTCGCGGTAGAGTTGGGAATCGTCCTCTGTCCATTCCGTACGCTCTTCAGCCATGCGCAGCCCTCCTGTCATGTCTCGCCCGTCTCTGGGTGTTTGCCCAGAGCAGGGAAACAGATGGTAGCACGCTTGCGGGAGATTACGAGCGGTTCGGACTCGCAGCAAGGAGCCTCGCCCCGGCCCTCTCCCAGGGGGAGAGGGAAACCGAGGGGGTATTTTTCACTGACTGGCGCATGGGCCGCGCAACAACTGGCCCGGCAGGGCGCCGGTGTGTTCGTTGTTCCGCAGGACGACTTCGCCATTGACGATGGTCGCCAGAAAGCCGTTGGCTTTTTGCTTGAGCCGTCGAGCGCCGGCCGGCAGGTCATAGGTCAGCTCGGGGACTTGTGGCTCAACCGTTTGCGGGTCGAAAATCACGACATCGGCGTTCCAGCCTTCACGCAGCAGGCCACGGCCAGCCAGCTTCCAATGGGACGCCGGTACAAAGCTCAGTTGGCGCACCGCGTCTTCCAGGGTCAGGGCTTCTTGCTCCCGCACCCAGTGACTCAACAGATGGGTTTGCAGGGAGGAGTCCATGATCTGGGAAACATGGGCACCCGAGTCCGAGAAGGTAATCACCGAGCGGGGGTGCTGCATCATCTCTAAGGTGCTGGGCTCATGGGTGTTGGTCAGCGGCTGCATGAAGAAGCGCTTTAATCCTTTTTCCAAGGCGAGCTCGATATAGGTCTCCACCGGGTCCTGGTTGCGTTCGGCAGCAATCTCGGCCACCGAGCGATACGGCGGCACGGCCCTGTCCATAATGGGGAACAGCCATTTGAAATTCGCCGCGCGGGCTTCCGCCCCAACCGCTCGCGTCCCCTCTTGGGGCGGCTGATTGGCGGACTGTACCAGCTTCTGACGCATTTCAGGATTGCGTAAGGCCGCTGCCTGTTCTGCCAGGGGCAGTTGCCGGATGTCGCGCCAGATGGGCAGCTTGTCAAACGAGGTGACTGACTCGAACGACTGCAACACGCTGATGGGCCGGCTGTGGACCTGAATAAACATCCGTCCGCCGGCTGCGGCGGTTTCATCGGCCAACGTAAAAAACGGACGCCAATAGTCTGGAGCCTTGGGCGCGCTGAACATGCCAAACGTAACCGGCACGCCTGTATCCACCGCCAGGGCTTTGAGCCGGTTACAATAGTCCTGAATCCGTTCCGGGTTCAGTCCGGTGTCTTCGCCTGCAATCTCAAACACCCCAGAGTTCAGCTCGCCCAGCACGCCGACCAATTGGCGAACCTCATCCCAGGTAGCGAGCCGACTCGCAACCGGTTGGCCGTCAGGCGTCTGGTGATTGCGCGTGCGTGAGGTGGTAAAACCGGCAGCGCCGGCTTGTATGGCGCTGCGGACCTCACGCTGCATGGCTTCGAGATCGTCGGGGGTCGCTTCTTCGGTAAAAGCCCGCTCGCCCATGACATAGGTCCGTAGCGCGGAGTGCCCGATATAGGCGGAATAATTAATGCCTTTGGGCAGGCGTTCGACCGCATCCAGGTACTCTGGATAGGTGGTCCAACTCCACCTGATGCCGGCTTGCATGGCTTCCGGAGAAATATCTTCTGCCCGCTCCAGATTGCGCATCACCAATAGTTTGTCCTCTTCGCTACAGGGGGCGAGCGAGAAGCCACAGTTCCCCATGACCACGCTGGTAATGCCATGCCAGCACGAGCAGGTTCCCAGCGGGTCCCAAAATACCTGGGCGTCCATATGCGTATGGCCATCAACAAAGCCGGGGGAGACCACATGTCCCTCAGCATCAATGATTTCCCTGGCGCCCTCACGAATTTTGCCAATGGCGGCAATTTTGCCCTCGGCGATTGCCACATCAGCCTGAAAGCGGGGCAGCCCGGAACCATCAACCACCGTACCGTTTTTAATAAGGAGATCGTATTGCATGCTGCTTCATATAAACCATTCTGTTCCTCTTGACCACCGCACAAAGCGTGCTAGTGGAAAAGCAGTCGGAGTAACTGGGAGGTCTGGTTCGTCATTCGTTTCGGGATCCATTCACGGCAGCCAAGGAGGGAAACTATGGCACAGTCTGGAGTGATTTCGGCAGATTCGCACTTTGTAGAGCCGCCCGATATGTGGGCGGAACGACTGGATAAGAAATTCCGGGATAAGGCGCCGCACACGGTCAAGGGGCTCAACGGAAAAAAGGGCGAGTTCTTTGTGTGCGAGAACATCAACCCGATACCGGTGGCTGGATTTTTTGGCGCCGGCGTCCCTTCGGAAGAGCTGGCGGAACATACCCGGAAGGGCTTTGAGGCCGCCCCGGCCAGCGTCTGGGACCCCGCGGCGCGCATCAAGGACCAGGAGCGGGACGGTCTGGAGGCCGAGGTGATCTACACCTCGATGGGCATGCCGCTCTACGGCCTGGACAATATCGAGCTGCGGGACGCCTGCTTTCGTGCGTATAACGACTGGGCGGTTGAGTATTGCAGCCATGATCCAAAGCGCCTCCTGCCGCTTGGACTCATCACGCTTGAAGACATTGAGGCCGGCGCCAAGGAACTCGAACGCATCGCCCAAAAAGGCATGCGCGGCGCTATGATCTGGGCCGAGCCGCCTGATGAGCGCCCGTACAGCCACACCGACTATGATCCGTTCTGGGCAGCCGCCTCAGACCTCAATATGCCGCTTTCCTTACACATCCTGACCGGCCGGAAGGGCATGGGCATTGACTTTTTTGCCGATAACCTGGCGCTCCAGGTCTCCACGCTGCATCACGAAGTGGAGCGCTCGATTGCCGTGTTTGTCCTCGGCGGCGTGCTGGAGCGCTTTCCCAAGCTCACCATTGTTTCGGCTGAGAATGACGTGGCCTGGATGCCCTATTTCATGTGGCGGATGGACTTTGCCCACCGACGCATCGGCGCGGTCTCCTCGGTCGAGTTGCGCATGAAGCCGAGCGATTACGTGAAGCGTCAGGTGTACGCGACCTTCATTGAGGAGCCCATCCTGCTTGACGGCTATCACCGCTATGCGGCAGACAACGCCATGTGGTCTTCGGACTATCCGCACACGGCCGCCATCTGGCCGCGGTCGCAGGAGTTTATCCAAGAGACCTTTAGCAAGCTGTCCGAGACCGACCGCCAGAAGCTCATTCACGACACCGCCGCGCGCGTGTATCGCATCGAATAAACGACAGAGGGCGCCCCAGTGTGGGTGCCCTCTGTCCAACATCCCGTCCTTTCCTCCGGCAGTCCTCTCTCATGCGTACAGCAGCTTGCCGTACTATGGCAGTGGCAAAGGTCGGCAGCTCCGTGTAGGCATATACGCTGACGATTTGTGGAGGACATCGCATTGGGAAGGAAAAGGTCTCGTTTTGTCCTGCTGCCCGCCGTTGTCAGCAGCGCTGTCCTCAGCCTCGTGTCAGTCACGCTGGTTCTGGCCCAGCCTTCCGCGCCCATCTCGTTACCGGACATTGAAGTCCGCGGGACAACGCCGTTGATGAGCTCTCCCGTTGCGCGCGAACACATACCGGCCAATGTGCAAACCATAACCAGCCAGCAAATGACAAGACGCGGCGCGCTGAATCTGACTGACACCCTGTCCCGCAGCCTGGGCGGGGTGAACCTGAATCATGTCCAGAGCAACCCGTTCCAGCCGGACGTCAGCTATCGGGGTTTTACCAGCTCCTTTCTGATTGGGACGCCGCCGGGGCTCAGCGTTTTTGTCGATGGCGTGCGCGTCAACGAGCCCCTGGCCGACCAGGTCAACTGGGATTTGCTTCCCACCGATGCCATCGATCGTCTGGAGCTCATCCCCGGCTCAAATCCGGTCTATGGTCGCAACACGCTCGGCGGGACCGTGGTGATGCAAACCAAGCGGGGCTTTACCCATCCGGGGACCACCGCCGAGGTCTGGGGCGGGAGTTTCGCCCGCTATCGGACCTTGCTGCAACATGGGGGCAGTCACGGCAATTTCGATTATTTTGTGTCGGGCAATCTCTTTCTCGAAGACGGCTTTCGGGATTACTCCAAAAGCCATGTTGGCCATCTCTTCGGTAAGGTCGGCTATCGGGGGACGCAGGATGATTTCTCCCTCTCCCTGACCCATGTGAACAATAAGTTGACCGGGAACGGCCCGCTGCCCGAAAGCCGTCTCAAGCGTGACCGCTCCGCGGTGTTCACCCATCCCGATATTTTCAAACCGGACCTGTGGTTTCTCAACAGCCAGTATACACGCGACCTGGGCCGGGGCTTCTCGCTGTCGGCCAATCTGTACGGCCGCCTGTTGGATGTGGAGCAGTTTAACGTGGATGTCGAAGAAGACGTCGACGCCCGCACGAATCAGAAGGGTTGGGGAGGCGCGCTCCAGTTGGCCTATCAAGGAACCGTATGGGAGAGGCCGGTCTCTGTCACGATTGGCGGCGATTACAGCGGAGCCCGCCTTGACCACCTCATTGGCGAGCGGGGTGAGGATGACGATGACGGCGATGATAATGGCGCTGACAATGGAGGGCGCGGCGCTGAGGAGTTGGAAGACGCCCTGGCTCTGCTTCAGGTCCTGGGAGAGGGCGAGGCGGACGCATTTGAGGTGGAGACCAACGTCAAAACCGAAACCCACGCCGCCGGCCCGTTTTTTACGCTCACTGCCGAACCGATTGATAAGCTGACGCTGACCGTATCCGGTCGTTATGAGGTCACCTATCTCGCCATTAAGGACCGCCTCGCCGGACACGGAGACGATGACGCCGAAGAGGCGGGAACGAACGCCAGCGGCAACCACACCTTTGATCGGTTTAATCCCGCAGTGGGAGCGACCTATCTCTTCACCGAGCAGCTGAGCCTGTATGCCGGATATAGTGAGAGCTATCGCGCGCCGACCGCGATTGAGCTGACCTGCGCCAACCCAGAAGCGCCCTGCCCGGTACCGACCGCGATTGTGGATGACCCGCCCCTGGACGCGGTCAAGGGAAAGACCTGGGAGACGGGCGTCCGCTGGGCCTTTCCTCCCTATATTGATGCGACCCTGGCCTTCTTTCGGACAGACCTCAAAGACGACATCCTGTTTCGCAATGAGCCGCAGAGCCGCGTGCTGGGGTTTTTTCAGAATGTGGATGCCACCCGTCGCCAGGGCGTTGAACTCCTCCTGCGGGGAGCCTGGAGCTGGGGCAACTGGTTTCTGAATTACACGCTAACGGATGCCACGTTTGAGGATGATATTGAACTGTTTACCTTTGCGAATGAAGACCGGCTAGCCCTGGTCCGCTCTGGAGACCGTCTGCCGCTGGTCCCGCCGCACCGGGTCAATGGCGGCATCGAGTTCTTCATCGGCTCTCAGTTACGGCTGAGCCTGGATGGGGCCTATGCGGACGGGCAGCGGCTGCGCGGTGATGAGGCTAATCAACGCAGTCGCCTGGACCCGTATTTTGTGGCCAACGCCATGCTTGAATACAGCTATAAGAATTTCGATATTTTTCTGCGGCTCGAAAACCTGTTTGACGAAGAATACGAAAGCTACGGCGCGTATTTTGAGAATGCCGTAGACGGAACAGGAGTCGAACGCTTCATGGGCCCTGGTATGCCCTTGGCCGCCTTTGGCGGGGTACGGGTGAAATTCTGAAGAACGGGGCTGCTGCGCTCAAATGCTAAAATCGAGCAGGTTGTAATCCTTCATGCTGGCTTTGGCCTCTTCGTCCCAGCAGTAACGCGCCCCCGATGCGGCAAACGGCTCATAGGTAAACGGCGTTTCGTCCGGGAAGCGTTGCCGGCGCGCGTCAATGGCATAGCCGATCACGCGCGAGCGGATACGGATACGTTCTGCATCGTAAACGGCTGGCGCGCTATGCACTCCTCCGCCTTTGACCCCCAGCACGGACGCACGGCGATGAAAGCCGAAGTTCACGGTCACGCGCCAGTCCGGGCTGGTATTGGCAAATGAACAGTGCAGTAGTTGCCGGTTGGAGATGACCACATCGCCCGGCTTACACAGCATGGGAACGGCATCCGGCAGGCGCTCCGAGCCGGCCTCGGCAACCCGCTGCGTAATATCGATATGCCCGACTTTATGGGTCCCCGGCACGACCCACACCCCGTTTGCCGGGGTGCAGCCGTAGAGCTGAGCCATAAAATTAAAGCCGTGGGTTCCCTGGTCCCAGGTCGGACTGTCCCAGTGTGTCGTGCCATCCTGATGCCAGGCGACCGACGCGCCTTTGCCCGGCTCTTTGATAAACAGCGCGTCAGTGAACGGAATAAAGTCCTCACCGTTGACAGCCGCCGCCACGGCTAAGAGTTGCGGATGGGCATAGGTGCGGAGGCTGGCTTCGGAAAATTGCAGCGAGCCAATAATGAGATAGACCACTTCTTGAGGCAGACCAACAGCCGGAGCCGGCTCCAGCATCTTGACCGGATGCCGACCGTTGGCGAGGTCGGTCCCGCCAAAAGGGTCGCCGAGCGGTTTGGACCAGAACAGCGTCCGCGCCTCACAGTCAGCCCCCAGAGCCGGGCGACCCTGAGCATCGAGCGCAGACCCGCGTTCGGTCGGCAGACGTTCCATGATATCGAACAGATCGGCTTCGATATCGTGCAGTTCCTCTTCCTTGAGCACTCCCTCAAAAATATAAAAGCCATATTTCCAATAGGCATCCAGAATGTCGGTATGGACTCGGCCATCGGCGTGAAACCGAATCGGACCGCGATTATCGAGATCATAGGCCCGTTTCTCACCCTCATACAGATACGTCTGCATGGCCGCTTCAGCAGCCCCATAATCACCCGTTGTCACATTGCTCGCTGCCGGCATGTCTTCCTCCGTTCTTTGCACCCGTCACTTAATATGCGCTTCTCGGTCTCTACACAACCTTGGCTGAGCCGCGGGTTGACTTCTCCGCCTTAGCCCCCTTTCATAGGGGTCATGCCAAGGTTCGGGAAAATCGCCGTCCTATTCGCGCTCTTTGCTCTACTGAGCCCAATAGAGGCAAGGGCGGTTGAGACAGCCCCTCCCCTCTCCGCCCGAGAGATCATCGAACGTTTGACCAAAGTGGAAACAAAAATCGACGCTAACACTGCGGCCATTGCCCAGCTTTGGCAAGATATGAATGCTCAGTTTGACCGCCTGTCTCAACTCATACTCGGGATTCTTGGAGCCTTTACCGCCCTCGTGGCGGTGACGATTGGCTTTGCCTTGTGGGACCGTCGAACGATGGTCCGACCGTTCGAGAGCAAAGTGAAGGTTATGGAAGACGAGTTGGCTCGCGACCGCGAGAGCCTGCATTCCCTGCTCGAAGCCTTCCGTTCCCTGGGAAAGAGCGATGAACAGGTAGCGGACGTGCTGCGTCAGTTTCGGCTGTTGTGAATGTTCGTACTTAGCCAGTTGCCCGACCTGCGACCGGAACTTTACCATCAAGGTCAAAAGCCCCGTTTCGCTCGTCGTAGCCCTTCAACCGCTGGTCATAGGTATCGGCACTGAGACGCGCAACGTCATCAGTCACCCCTGGGTCGCCTTCGTCAAGTCCGGTCCCAAAAGACACACCGCCAATGTCGGTCAGGATGTAGCGATTGTGCAACTTTTCGCCATCCTCGCGTTCCTTCCAACGGTGTACGGTGAGCGTCAAGCCTTCGGGAATGACGGCAGGCAGTCTGTCCTCACATTCTTGCTGAAACACCTCCCAACACGGCGCGGAGTCACGGTCTGCGGTATGTAGTTCAATCGTGATCTTTGAAGTTCGTGTATCAACAATCCGCAGAAACGCTGCCAACGGTTTTCTGAATCTCTCTTCGTTGGCCCGGAAGTACGGGTCAATGAACAATATCTTTGTAGCGCACCGCAGCATCGGCGCAACGCAGTTTGCAATCTCTTCCGCTGTTCGCGGAATAGTCATTGTCCCCGGCGCGTCCCAGCGTTCAGCAGTATCCTCCATGACCTCGGACTCGCGGACAACGATTGTATTATTGCGAGGATTATTACGGGCAAGGATGGTGTGGAAAGACTTACGAGTGTGTTCGATTTCTGCGTTGGTAAGCCAGTCACAGGCAGCGTCCCATATACAGTCTGGCCGCTTGACGACGGGCTTTGTAATCTTTTTCAGCAGTTTCCCCATCCGATTCCTGTCCAGTGGCCTGGCCGTCTGACCAAAGTCGGCTTCGAAAGCGTCCCAGACCTGTTTGACCCATTTCTTGGGGTAGCGAGACACAACTCTCCCTGCTCCAAGATCGAACATCTCAATGAATAATCGGTACTTCTGGAGATCGTGCCACGATGCCACGAGTTCCGGCTCTAGGGCATATTCGTGGATCATGATTAAAACAGTTCTTTCACGCTTTCTTCAAAGAAGCCTTGCGGCCAGGGGCGGGCGAAGTCACCATCTTCGGTCACTGGTATTTCAATGACCTGCGCGCCGTTCTCGCCCGGTTGGACGTACAGGATCGCGACATCTTCCGGGCGGATGGGCGGGAAGCCTTCGGGTAGCTCGTTGTCGTTGGTTTCTCGAATCCGACGAAGAATGCGAAGGATCAGGTTTTCACTATGCGTTTCCAAGAGCAGGGTATTTTTCTGTTCCCCAAGTGCGGACCGAATGAACATATCCCCGAGTTCGGCTTGGTGGGCGGGGTGAAGATGGATTTCCGGTTGTTCGATCAAGAGCGTCTTCTTCTTGGAGAGTCGGCTTTGTACAACGATGGGCAGCACTTGGCTGATACCGAAGCCGACATCCCGTAGGCTGGCGGCTATGCCAGTATCCGTATGAACAAGGCGAAGAGAAAAAATGTTACTTGGGCTTACGTCCTCGTATTGCAGTTTGTCGAGCTTCAATCGATATTTCACGCCAAGCCGTTCCAGGTCGCTGTTAGCTTGTTCCACTAGTTCCTGATCCTCGAAAAGAATAGAGGGCAGGTATTCGCCTGATTGGCCAACATATTCGGTCGTGTCACCGCTGAACTCGTAGTGCCGTTCGGGGTGTCTTCGCAAAGGGCCGAGATACACTAAATCTTCAAAGAGGCGACGGAAAGTAGAACACACATGGAGGGTGAATGGGGATATGTCTAGTCCGTCAATATATTCGTCTTTCGGATATAGGGAGTAAAAATATGGTACTTGAAATGGACCGCCGACGTGAGGTACGTCATGGCCTTCTGGTAAAAAATTCCAATAATCAGCCGTTGAGTCGAGCAATGCGTTTCTGAGATCTCTAACCGCCTCTTCAAATTGGTAGTTCTCTAGTTTCTCAAAAAAATCGCGTTTATCATCCGTATTCTCTTCCCCCTCCTTGGTTCTATACAACCACACCTCTTCATAGTCGAGTTTTTCCCTAATATAACTCTTCGTGCAGCTCCACCAGTGGTGCCAAAATTCCGACTCTGGTTTGATTGTTACTTCTTCCCCTGAGTACTGTTTGGCTATTTCATGCTGTTTGTGTGACTGTTTCTGGACTTCGTCCATTTTCGTCGCGACTTCGCCCATTTTCGTCTTGATATCATTGGCCTCCTTGTCCTTATCTATCTCACTCAGAGCGCTAATCTCTTTAACCAGAGCAAGATTCTTATCGACTAGCGCAATGAATTTTTCTGATGCAAGCTGGTACAAATAGGGTCTGTGTGAAAGGTACGAGATTACAGCCTGCTTTTGATCTCCGACAGCTAGATCAACATTGCGGGGAGTCGCCGCATAGCCCTCCTCATCGCTAGAGAACTGAACGGTAAGACCGGCCTTCGTCACACTAGCACTCTCGACGATTTTCTGGACCAACTCGGGTAGAGAGTCGGCTCTTTCCAGGTCAAAACGCGCCCCAAACCCAAAATCCCGCTTTATCTCATGCCGATGAACAAAGTCACGATACGTCCCCAAATCAACCAGCGACCCTTTGGGAAGCAGGACGGTCGCAGAGTTTTTTGCCTCCTTAAGCGTCTGCTTAAGCAGCAACAACGACTGGAAAATAGAGCTTTTGCCGGACGAGTTGGCACCGAAGATGAGTGTGAGCGGGCGAATGGGGATGGTGACGGTTTCGCCGAAGGCTTTGAAGTTGGTCAGCCGATACTCACGCAGCATATTCTTGTTCTCCGATTTCGTTGTTCAGCTTGCTGTCTTGGGGATACCGCAACTCCCGTGCCACTGTTCACTGCGCCTTGTTTTCCAGGATACGCCTGAGGGCTTCATTTTGTGTACCCAGCACCTCAGTATGAGCGTCTAACGTTTTAGCCTGTGAACGCAACATAGTTGCCTGCTCACGCAGCATTTCAGATGTGGCTTGTCGCTCTTGGTTTGAGGAGCGCATCAGCCAGATGCCCCAGGCGATTAACATGGTCTGTCCAATACTCACATAGACCTGAGCCCACTCGGGTGTCATTGGTTCCCCCTTACTCTGGTGTGGACGGAAATGTTTGTCCCCCCACAATGACACAAAACTTTGCAACGAACAAGAAATCTTGTATGAACAAGCCATGTCTCCATGCGTACTTGTTGCCTGGCTGGGCAATACGGACTTGCGGGCTGCCGGTAACGAATTGGGCGGTGAACTCGGCCCTATCGGACAGGCCGTTCATGAGCGGGACTTTAACGCCGTGCATCTCCTGACCGACCATGCGCCTCAGCAGTCAAAGGCTTACCGCGTTTGGCTGAACGAACAGTGTGGAATCAAGGCCGCCCTTCACGCGGTCTCTCTGACCAGCCCGACCCGATTCGACGAAATCTATGAAGCCACAGTATCGGCGCTCGACAGTCTGCGCGACAAGGCGAACGGCTCTGCCCGGTTCGTGTATCATCTCAGTCCGGGCACGCCGGCTATGGCCGCGGTATGGATCGTGCTGGCCAAGACTACCCATGCCGCGGAACTCATAGAGTCGTCCGTGCAGGACGGCGTGCGGACGGTCTCGTTTCCGTTTGACCTTGCGGCTGAATACCTGCCGCCCATCAACGCAGACCAGATTGTCCGCCTCACGCAAGGGCTGCCGGCGGAAGCCCCGGAGTTTGGGGCAATTATCCACCGCTGCCAGGCAATGAAAACCGAGATTGCCCGAGCCAGACGGCTGGCTGTACACGACGTGCCAGTGCTGATTCAGGGCGAGTCAGGTACGGGCAAAGAACTGTTCGCACGAGCGATTCATGCCTCCAGCCCGAGGGCCGGGCAGCCGTTCGTCGAGGTCAACTGCGGAGCGATTCCGAGCGAATTGGTCGAAGCCGAATTTTTTGGCGCCACCAAGGGGGCCTTCACCGGAGCCGAGGCCAAAGCCGGCTATCTGGAAGCCGCGCATACCGGTACGCTGTTTCTGGATGAAATCGGCGAGTTGCCGCTTGCCGCTCAGGTCAAGCTGCTGCGCTGTCTTCAGGAAGGCAGCGTGCAACGGGTCGGTTCGACCAAACCCAGGAAGATAAACATTCGGGTCATTGCCGCCACCAACCGCACCCTCCAGGATGAAGTTGCCGAACAACGATTCCGAGAAGACCTGTTCCACCGGCTGGCTGTTGGCGTACTATGCCTGCCGGCCCTGCGCGAACGAACCGGCGATGTCGGCCTGCTGATCGATCACGTGTTGGAGAAAATCAATACTGACTGTGCCCAGCAGTCGGGCTGGGTTCACAAGCAACTGTCTGTTGAGGCAAGAAATCTTCTCCTCCAGCACCCTTGGCCGGGAAATATACGAGAGCTGTCCAATACTCTGTCTCGGGCCGCTATCTGGACCGTGCCGCCCAGCATTGACGCGCAAGACATTCGAGCGGCGCTCTTTCCGGTCAGAAAAGAGACCCAGGCCTCCGAGTCGGTACTAAACCGCAGTCTGGACAACGGATTCGACCTGCCCGGCCTGTTGGCCGAGGTAGCGCGACATTACCTGAGCCGGGCGCTGGGCGAAACTCGGGGCAACAAGTCCGCGGCGTGTAAGCTGGTCGGCCTGCCGAACTATCAGACGTTTACGAACTGGATGAACAAATACGGGGTCAAGTAACGGTCGCGGTCAGGCCGCATCCGTCTCAATACGTTCGCCTTCGGAGGCGAGAGGGGGAATGTGGCCATGACGCAGTAGCCCCTGTGGCAACCCACCCCGGCCCTTTGACAAGCTCAGGGCCACCCCTCCACGTGTGTCGCCGGCCCCCTCACCCGGCCCTTCGACAGGCTCAGGGCCACCCTCTCCCTCTAGGGGAGAGGGAAAAACAAGAGGCCCGCTCCCGCGGGGAGAGGGGATTTGTTAGTTTGGTGCCCAAGCTAACGCCCGGACTTCGCCGAACTCGCGTTCCGATTTGGTCCACGACGCCCCACCGTCCTGACTGGTATAGACATAGCCGTGCAGGCTGTTGGCCACAATAAAGTCGGGGTCCGCCGGATGCGTGGCAAACCAGTACATGGTTGAGTTGGGTACGACGGGTAAGGGGGCCGCCTGCCAGGTTTGTCCACCATCAGTCGAACGCTGGATAGCCCCGACCTTGCCCGGAATGAAATCCCCATTGCCCACAAACATGACGTTGGGGTCATCGGCTTTCAGCGCCACACCGCGACAGTACGAAATACCCCGCTTAGAGAAACGGGGGAACTCGTGCAGTGTCCAGCTCTGTCCTTCGTCCGCGCTGGTCCAAATGCCGTCCGGGGTGGTGGCGATGATTTTTCGGTGGGGGTCAGGGCTGATGGTCAGACCGTGGATATCCTGGTTCAGCTCGCTTTTACCCAGGGCGGGCCGATGCTCCCAGGTATCGCCACCATCGACACTCCGATAGATGCCGTCGATCTCAACACTGGCCCAGACCGTGCCGGAGTCGCGCGGATCAAAAAGAAGGTTGGTGACCTTGGGCGCGCCGGCCAGGCAACGCTCGGCCGCATTGATGGGCAACTCTTCCCAGTTCTGACCACCGTCCCTGGTGCGAAAGACACACGGCGGTTTGGTCCCGATAAGGACAACGTTCGGGTCGTCAGGGTGCACGGCAATGGACCAGATTTGTTTGCCGTCTGCGGGGGATTCCAGCAGGTCCCAGACCGCCCCTTTATCCTCGCTGCGATACAGCCCGACCTCGGAGCCGGCATATATCACGTTGGGGTCGTGCGGAGACACCACCAGCGAGCGTATCTGGATTTCTCCGGGTTCGGCATGGAATGGCAGCTTCATACGACTCCGCCGCCAGCGGGCGCCGCTATCCGAGCTATACCACACCCCAGCGCCAACAGTTCCGACACAAATGGTATGTCCGTTTTCCATAATTCCCCTCCTGAATGCCGAGCATACGTTTCAATACTGACGGCATAGCACTCTCAGGCCGCGGTGCAAAGTCTGCTGGCGCAGTGCCGCCCTTCCTGGCCCTCCCCCTCAGAACGTGTGAGGCGCATTGTGTGGCAGGCCCCGCAGGCGGTCCATCGGCCCCCTCACCCGGCCCTTCGACAGGCTCAGGACAGGCCTCCAGGGGAGAGGGAAAGACGAGAGGCCAGCTCCCGCTGGGAGCGGGGCTGGAGTGAGGGGAAAATGCAAACTGAGACACTCTCAAAATGCAGGCGCGGCAAGACGTATGGGGCATCCCCCTTTCCCCGGTGTGGCGCGCCGGGCTATTATCCGACGGACCGGATAATGGGAAGCCAGAGGAGAGCGCTATGGCAGAAAATAGTAGTGGAGATGCTCGTATTGACGTTTATCTCGTCTGTAATGCCAAATACCACGACACCAACTTTGCTCGGCTTGAATTGCTCAAACTCCTGGCCGAGCACGAAGACGTGGTTGTCCGGGTCGCCGAAAATTACCGCGACCATGATGCCATCCGGCAGTCCAGCCTCCTCGTCACCTATACCTGCGATGTATGCCCGACCCCGGAACAACAGGAGGGTCTCAAGCAGTTTCTCAGCAGTGGTGGGCGCTGGTTTGCCCTGCACGGCACGAGTGCGATGCTGGAGTTTGTCGGCGAGAGCCTGGAGACCGACGGGATTGTGATTCCCGGCAAGGTCGATACGCCCCGGAAAGCGCCGGCCTTGTCTGATATGCTGGGTAACCACTTTGTGTCGCATCCTCCCATCCAGCCCATTCACGTCGCAGTCGCCGACCCCAGCCATCCGCTCGTCCGCGGCATTCAAGCCTTCGAGGTCATGGATGAGCCGTATTACTGCGAGTTTTATGGGGAAATCCATACGCTGCTGGAGGCGCGCTATACCGCTAAATCGGCAGGCTATATCCGCGAAGACTTGGGCAATGACGCCCCGCGTCCTCAGCTCTATCTGCATCCTTACGGTCAGGGTGAAGTCCTCTACCTGACGCTCGGTCACTGTCGGGGGAAATATGATATGCAGCCCTTTATGCCCGTCTGCTCTGTTGAGCGCTGTTCGTGGGAGTCACCGGTGTATTATGAGTTGCTCAGGCGCGGCCTCCGCTGGGGTATCGGCCAGCTTGGGAGCTGAGCACAGCGCTGGTGGCAACGGGACGGCCTAGTGTTTTGTCAGTGCGCCCAGTAGAATAGGCGGGAATGGCTGCCGCAATCGATCTCGTTGCTCCGGATTCCCTCATCCATAAAATCCAGAAATTACTCCAACTCAGCCGAGATGAAGCCGCGACCGAACACGAAGCGGCCCTGGCCGCGGCCAAGGTTCATCAACTCCTGGCCACGTATAATCTCTCGTTGACAGAGGTTGAGGCACAAGGCGTGCGGAGCGACCGGGCCATGCGGGTCGAAGGCTGGAAGACGAGCCGCCTGCTCCCGTGGGAACGCCTGCTGTGGCTCGCGACCTGCAAACTGTATTTTTGTTGTTCGACCTTATCCGTGGGCCGGTCGTTTATTATCGGTCGCTCCCATAATGTCGTTATTGCCAAAGAAATGTTGCACTATCTGATTCACACCGTCCAACGTTTACGCAAGGAGCATTATGGCAAGGGGCGGCGTTTTCTGGACTCCTTTGCCTATGGCTGTGCCCAGTCCATCACAGACAGGATCAAAGCCCTGATCGCCGAACGAGAACCGACCGTCGCCAAGACGACGCTGCCCGCGGTACGGAAAAACTATCGCGACGAGGTCCATACCTATCTGGCCGGCCAAGGGACGCGCGTTCGTACACTGTCCGGCACACCACGCTCACTGAAAGTTGATCCTGAGGGCTATGCTGCCGGACAGGTGGCTGGAGAGACGGTTGGGCTTGACCCGCAGATCTCTGGCAGCCAGGAATGCAGGACCCTGCTCGGGTGAAAGCAGAAGGGCGGATACGCTCACTCGCACCCGCCCTTCTGGAAAGTCAAAAAATCCGACGCTTAACGCTGAGCCAACGGCCCGCGCAACAACTGTCCGGGCAGCGCGCCGGTATGCTCGTTTTCGCGCAGGACCACTTGGCCATTGACGACCGAAGCCAGAAAGCCGGCGGCTTTCTGTTTGAGCCGCCGCGCGCCCGCGGGCAAATCATAGGTCAACTCTGGCATCATCGGCCCGACCGTTTCAGGATTGAAGACCACAACGTCCGCGGTCATTCCCTCGCGCAGCAGGCCGCGTCCGTGCAAACCCCACTGGGAAGCCGGCACAAAGGTGAGCTGCCGAACCGCGTCTTCGAGGGTGATGGCTTGTTGCTCGCGGACCCAATAGCTCAGCAGATGGGTCTGTAGGGACGAATCCATAATCTGAGACACATGCGCGCCGGAGTCAGAGAAGGTGATGACGGAGCGTGGGTGCCGCATCATCTCCAGCACATGGTCCTGGTTCTCATTGGCCAACGGTTGCAGGAAGAACTGTTTGAGGTTTTTCTCCAGGGCCAGATCAATAAAGGTCTCGACCGGGTCCTGGTTCCGCTCTGTGGCGATTTCCTCAATGGAACGGTGGGGCGGATTGGGCTGGTCCATTAAGAACAGCCATTTGAAATTCGCGGCCCGGGCTTCAGGCCCGACCCCCCGGTTGCCATCGTCTTCTTGCGTATGGGCCTCTTCAACCAGTTTGCGCCGGTAGTCGGGATTCCGCAGGGCCGCTTCTTTCTCTTCGAGTGACTTCATCTTCTTGAGCGCACGCCAGCTTGGCAGCCGGTCGAACGGCGTATTGGTCTGAAAGGACAGCACTGCGTTCAGCGCGCGACTATGCACTTGCAGGAACATGCGGCCACCCGCGGCCGCGGTTTCGTCGGTTAAATCAAGATAGGGCTGCCAGCAGTCCGGCGCCCGGCGCATACTGAACATGCCGTAGGTCACTGGAACTCCGGTATCGACCGCCAGAGCCTTGAGGCGGTCCATGTATTCACGGATGCGCTCCGGGTTCTGGCCCGTGTCTTCTCCGGCAATCTCAAAGATGCCGGCCCCCATTTCGCCCATAGTGCCGACTAACTGCCGAACCTCATCCCAGGTGGCCAGCCGGCTGGCCACGGGCTGGCGCTGCGGCGTCTGGTGGTTGCGGGTGCGCGAGGTGGTGAACCCCATCGCGCCGGCCTGAATCGCCTCGCGCACAGCCTGTTTCATCTGCTCCAAGTCCTGCTCAGTGGCCGGGTCGGTAAAGGCGCGTTCGCCCATCACATGGGTGCGCAGGGCGGAATGTCCCATATAGGCAGCGTAGTTAATACCTTTGGGCAGGCGCTCGACCGAATCCAGATATTCGGGAAAGGTCTCCCAGGTCCATGTAATGCCGGCGTTCATGGCCTCGGGCGCAATGTCTTCGGCCCGCTCCAGATTGCGCATGACCATATCCTTTTCGCTCTCCTTACACGGCGCGAGCGAAAAGCCGCAGTTGCCCATCACCACGCTGGTAATGCCGTGCCAGCAGGAACACGTTCCGAGCGGGTCCCAGGAGACTTGAGCGTCCATATGGGTGTGGCCGTCGATAAAACCGGGAGTGACGACGTGACCTTCGGCGTCGATCGTCTCTTGCGCGCCGTCGCGAATGCGGCCAATCGAGGCGATTGTCCCATCCACGATGCCCACATCGGCGCGGAACCGGGGCATGCCTGAGCCATCAATGACGGTCCCATTTTTAATAATCAGATCGTACTGCATTCTCCCTCCTTGTTCTGGAACGGTTAGCAACCTGAAAGTGTTTTCTTACTATAGCCGGTCATGGGATACCCCTGCCGTGGATTTGTCAACCTGTCGGAGGAGTGCTACGAAGCGTAGTCATGAAAGCCACACTCAGTATTGCGCTCTTTGTCACCCTTATCGGGGGCTTCTCTTTTCCTCAATCACTCTGGGCGCAGTCGGCTTTAGAGAATCCGCAGCCGGGTTCGTTTCAGAGCGGCGTAGGAGTAATTTCCGGCTGGGTGTGCGACGCCGAGCGGATCGAGATTGTCTTTAACCCCGGCACCACCACGGAAGAGCCTTGGCGGGCCGGCTATAGGACCACCCGCAGAGACACTGCTTATACGCCGGAGGGGGAGGTCATCTGCGGGGACACAGACAACGGCTTTGGCCTGCTCTTCAACTGGAATCTCTTAGGCGATGGCGTCCATACGGTCAGCGCACGGGCTGACGGGGAGGAGTTCGGCAGCGCCACCTTCACGGTCACGACCTTGGGCAAGGAATTCTTGAAAGGAGCAAGTCGAGAGGCTGTCGTTGAAGATTTTCCGACTGAGGGTAGGGATATCACCCTCCGTTGGCAAGAGTCTCTCCAGAACTTCGTGATTCAAGGGGGTATGGGCAGGAGCGGTGGGAGGAGCGGTACGCCACCGCGTGTTCTTGGGAACCCACAGCCGGGCTCGTTTCAGAGCGGCGTGGGGGTGATTTCTGGCTGGGTGTGCGACGCCGAGCGGATCGATATTGTCTTTAACCCCGGCACCGCCACGGAAGAGACCTGGCGGGCCGGCTATAGGACCACCCGTAGAGATACCGAAAGGGTTTGTAATGACATCGATAACGGCTTTGGCCTGCTCTTCAACTGGAATCTCTTAGGCGATGGCGTCCATACGGTCAGCGCACGGGCCGACGGGGTGGAGTTCGGTAGCGCCACTTTCACAGTCACGACCTTCGGTGAAGAATTCATGAGGGGCGTGGGCAAACACGCCCGGCTGAAAAATTTCCCCGAGACCGGGACGGACCTCATTGTTGCCTGGCAACAGTCTCTCCAGAACTTCACGATTGCGCGGCTCGATAATATCGCGCCCCGGATTGCCTCCATCGACGCCATCGGAGACAGCATCAGCAAGGCCGTGAACGCCCGAGAGAATACCCAAGGGTCTTGTACAAATTCAGACCAGGAGAGCTTCAACTGGGCAACCAGCATCACCCCGGACGGAGCGTTTTGCAGCGATGGTGGAGACGGGGTCTATAGCCAGGCGGAACGGATCGAATGCCGGCGGGGCGCTATGATTGCGAACGCCGACCCCAATAGCGCGGACTCCGGGGCCGAGATGCTCAAGGATTTTTTCGCCCAGGCGCAGGAATCAGCCATGCTTTTCGAGACGCAACCGGCTCCACGCTATGTCACGGTCGAGATGGGCCATAACGATATTTGCAGTGGTACCGTTGAGCGTATTCAAGCCGACTGTGCAGAGGGGGAGGATCAGGACCCGCTGAACCACTGCCGAACCACGGAGGCGGCGTTTGAGCGCGAGTTTCGCAAAGGGCTTGATGTTTTGATTGCCGTTCCACAATTGAAAGTCGGCATTTCTGCGCCCGTGCGGGTCTCCCAATTGTGCAACCACAAGGACAAAACAAACTGCTCTCCTCTTGGTGGGAGCTGTGGGAGCCTGTGGGAGAGGAGTGTTGGGTTTCTGGCCACCGGTATCTGCGGGTCTATCACGCTCGACTGCTCTGACAAGCGCGTCCAGGACGGTTACGAAACAGCCAGGGCCTATCGCAACATTATGGAGCGCGTCTCGTCGGAGTATGCCGCCGCCTTGGCTGAGGGACAAGCCTCGCCTATGGTGACAGTTGGCGGCGAGACTGTTGGCGGTGTCAAGGCGACCGCGGCCTCTCTCAGCTTCAGCAATGCTGCTTGGATGTATAAATTTACGAGTGAGCAACTTTCGTGCTGCGACTGTTTCCACCCGTCGTTTCGCGGTCAGGACGTAGCCGCCCGCATTTTGTTTGACGGCTTTACCTGTAGTCCAACGGACGTGTGCTGCGCGGACAGCGGAGACCCCGTGTCCGACGCCCTGTGTACGACTGAAGATACCGGCGGGACGTTTCACCCAGGATTATTCTGACCGGAGGAATACCCTATTCTTCACTCCTCGGGTGAGGGGCGGTCGGCGCAAGGTTGAGAAAGGTGATGAGGGTAAGCTTACGGCTCTGAATCCGCCAGCCCTCTGCGGTCTTCACCACGCTGTCTTCATAGGTCCCATTCGCAATATCAATACTGCCGTTTGGCAGCACATGGGTTGCGTGCAGATAGGTACTCATCGTGGCGCTCTTGTCCTGCGCCGCAATACTGATGGTTCCGAGCAGATGTTGCGTACTCGTATAACCAGCACCCTGAAAGACCGTCGCCACAAAATCCGCCCAGGCGTCTGAGCCGGTCCTTTCCTCGATTTGTCCGTTTGGAAAGACAACCGAGAAGGTCGCGTCTTTTGTAAAGCACGGCTGGTAGAGCGCCCTCCCCGCCGCCACATCACCCCGCCCGATAGCATCCGTCCCGTGTGCATAACAGATAGTGAGTTTGCGGATATCCGCTTCGTCCTGCAATCGACTGGTCGGCTCTGCGGCAATACTCAGAGACCAGCTCAGCAAGAGAGCGGCTATCAGCGCTATCAACACGATTCTTCTCTTCCCGCGTATCACTATCGCATAGCTCATATAGGAACACCTCCCGTCATCAAGATATTACACAGTGTGATTTGACACGTCGGAAGCGAAAATGCTAGGCGTTGCTCGGTCAGTGTACGGGATTGCCGTCCAAAGAGGACCAGACACAGGGGGAGAGATGGAACCGCTGCGCGTTATTTCTGCTGATTCGCATATGACAGAGCCGCCCGACCTGTGGACCACCCGGCTCGATCAACAGTTTCGGGACCGCGCCCCGCGGGTTGTCGAGAACACAGAAAAACCCGGACATTTTTTCATGGCCCCCGGCATCACGCCTTTTCCGGTGGCGGGCGGATTTTCTACGGGCCGCAGCGGCGAAGAACTCAAAAAACATCTCACCCGTGGCTATGAAGCGGCCCGGCCCAGCGGCTGGGACCCAATTGAGCGCATCAAGGACCAGGATATCGACGGGGTCCGGGCTGAGGTGATCTACACCACGCTGGGTCTGGCCCTGTTCCAGCTCGCAGACGCCGAACTCCAGCAGGCTTGTTTTCGTGTCTATAACGACTGGGTGGCGGAGTTTCGGTCGCACGATCCCAAGCGGCTCTATCCGGTTGCGCTGATCTCACTTGAGGATATTCCAACCGCGGTCAAAGAGCTTGAACGCGCGGCAAAATTGGGCCTCAGCGGTGGTATGATCTGGGGCGCGCCGCCCGCAGACCGGCCGTATTACAGCCCGGTTTACGATCCGTTCTGGACCGCGGCCCAAGAACTGCATATGCCGCTCTCCCTGCATGTCGTAACCAGCCGGGACAATAACACCCGCGTGGTCATGGACCGCGGCTCAAGCGGCTGGGTCAATCAAACGGCCATACGGTTTGTGCACCTCATTCACGAAGTCCAAAAGTCTCTGACCAGTCTCATCTTTGGCGGGGTGTTGGCCCGTTTTCCCGGACTCAAAATTGTTTCCGCGGAGAGTGACATCGGCTGGCTGGCCCATTATGTCCAGCGCCTGGACCATACCTATGAGAAATTTGGGGTGATGGTGGAACATCCACTCCCCATGAAACCGAGCGCATATGTCCGCCGCCAGGTCTGGGCCACCTTTCAGGACGACCCGATCGGGGCCACAAACGCGGCGGTCTTTGGCGAGGATAACTGCATGTGGGCATCCGATTTTCCGCACACAGACACCACCTGGCCTCATTCACGCAAAGTAATTGAAAGAGATTTTGCCAACGTCCCGGCCCATATCACCCGCAAAATTGTGTACGACAACGCCGCAAGGCTGTACGGGATGGAGCTGGACTGAGCGACCGGGAAACAATGCAGCAGCGCCCCAGGAACGACCGGAACATCCCAGGTCGGGGAAACAGGGCTAAGCAGTCTTGCCGTTCACATGCACCCGCGTGAAATAACTGTGTTCTTCTAAGGGCTGGTGATAGGTGATCGTGCAGTCTTTGCCGAGACGCGCTTCGGCCTCGCTGAGCGCGGCGTCAACAGTCGGGAACGGCTCGAAGCCCATCCGTCGAGCGACCCCTTCGTTTTCTTTGGGCACGCCCGCAGCCAGGACACCGCCCAGATGGTTGAGCGCATACAAGCCCTGCCCGTATAGAATGCACGGGTGCGCGCCGTGGAACGCAAAGCCGTTGCGATACTTGTGAACAAACTCCGGGCGGTGCGCGTACTCTTCAGCGTAGGTATCCCATACCTCGACCGGGTCCTGCAGGGCGGGCAAGACCTCGTGGTAGAGGGTGTGATACGAGGGGTGATTGAGCAAACTGAATTTGGGGTCAAAGGGGTTGGCGGCGATGAGTATCCCACCTTTTCGGACCAGGGGATTCTCGTGATAGGCGTTGAACAAACCGGACAGGGCCTTGTTGCGACAGTGAATAGGATTGAACACCGACAGACGCGAATAGCCATCCCCATCCGCCATCCCCATGAGCAACACGTCCGTCTGCCCTTCCACGTCAGTGACGAGCTGCGAGAGCAGCATATCGATGTGCATCTCCCGTACCGGGGTGATCAGCCCAGCGTCAATAGCCGCAAAGCGCTGCGGGCTACTCGTGGTCAGGACGCCCTCTATCTTCATGATGGGCGGATGGCCCCGACGCGCCAGCTCAGCTTCTACCAGGGTTCCCATTTCGTTCAGCAGCTTGTGGAAGGAGCTGTTTTTGGGGTCCTGGACCGAGTGGCCCGAGGCAAACGGCCAGGGGCGGTGATGATAGCGGATGGACTCCCAATTACTCATCCCCACCAGAATGGACTTCCAGCCGCCCTGGAAGAAGCCGCCCGGCACGGACATAAAGATGAACAGATCAGACTCAACGACCGAGCGGTGGACCATGACTTCCATACCCCGCCGGGTCATGCCCAGATTGACAAACTGGTCCGGGTCGGTCGCATCGATGCAGGCCAGGCGGCCCCCTAACGTGTAGGGCAATTTCGGGCCCAGGATGTGGGTCATCTCCTTGCGGGTCCACATGCGGTGGAGCGCATTGGCAACTTTAATCTGGATATCTTCGGGCCTGACCCCGTACTGGCCCAGCAGGTCGAGTAAGATGGGCAGTCCGAGAATACGCAGATCCTGGTCGTCGGGATGGTAGTGCGTGGCCCGGCCGTCCTGAATGCCGATAGTGACCTTTGCTCCAGGCTGGACCAGCTTCTCCAGGGCCGGCATGCCAACCGGTTGCGTGACCGCGGCGCGAAAAGCGGCCGCCGCGTCGGGCAAGGGCGCAACAGAGGGCGGCGGTCCGGGCGGGATGCGGGTCCGGTCAACCGGCAGATGGGCCGGCGTCTTTGTCGTGCCACAGCTCACCAGATATTCTTGTGTGGATGCCATTGTCTTCCCTCCTTATACAGCAAGACCTCCGTTACCAACCCACGGCATACGACGAACGGCGCGGGTCGGCGCCGCCGGCTAACACGCCGGATGTCGGCTCGACGTGAATGCAGCATACCGCCCCGGCCCGCCACACCCAGTCCGGCCACCAGTGCACCTGATGACCCCGTGCGGACAACAGCGCCCCGGTCTCCTCGGCGATGCGGCTCTCGATATTCAGCCGACCGGGGTGGTAGGCGTGCGGTTCAAAGGAATCCGGGAAGCTGTAGCTGGCAAAGCGCGGCGCTTCGACCGCTTCTTGGGCCTCCATGCCAAAGACCACACTGTTGAGGAGCGTCTGCAACATGGCCTGAGGCTGGACATCACCGCCGGGAGAGCCCAGCGCCAGAAAGGGGCGGCCGTCACGCAGCACCAGGGCCGGGTTGGGGGTCAGACGGGGGCGTTTGCCTGGGGCAACACAGGCAGCATGATGCGGGTCGGCCCAGGACTGCGAACCGCGAGACGACGGACACACACCCGTACCGGGTACGACCGGCATGTCAGACGAGGTATCGCTCGGCGTGGCAGAGAACGCATTGCCATGCCGGTCTATGACGCAGACGTATGAGGTGTCCAAGCCGGGCTGGGCCGTTTCGTTTGGCGCTGGACTGCGCCCGGCGTCAACCGCCGCCCGGCAGTGTCGTGGGTCGCCAGCCGGCGGCATCTCGGGCCAGGCTTCGCGCTCCCGAATCAAGGAACGGCGTTGCTCAGCATAGTCCTGAGACAGGAGCGCTTCGATGGGCACCTCAACGAAGCGCGGGTCGCCGTAGTAGCGCTCTCGGTCGGCAAACGCCAGCTTGAGCGCTTCGGTGACCGTGTGAATATACTGAGGCGAATTATGACCCTGGGCCGCGAGATCGTAGCCCTCCAGGAGGTTCAGCGTTTGCTGCAAGACCGGCCCCTGACACCACGGACCGCAGGCATAGATTTCGAGGTCCTGGAATGTCGTCCGCGTCGGGGGTTCAACGCCAACCCGAAATGCGGCCAGGTCTTGGGCGGTCAGCAGCCCGTTATTCTCCGCGTGAAACTTGACAATGGCCGCGGCAATATCTCCGCGGTAAAAAGCGGCCCGGGCCGCCTGGAGCCCGGCTTCCCGTCCCCGGCTCTGGGCGTGCGCCTCCTCGTCTGCCATATATTGCAAGGTTCCGGCCAGGTCGGTTTGTTTGAAGATGTCGCCTGGCTGTGGGGCCTGACCGCCGGGCAGATAGATGGCCGCGTTCGAGGGCCAGCGCCGATATTTGTCGGCGTTGGCCTTGATGATGCTCGCGGTAAAGGCGTGGATGGGAAACCCGTCTTGCGCAAAACCGATCGCGGCGGCCGCGACCTCGCCAAAGCTCATGGTTCCGTACCGCTCCAGCGCGGTGAGCCAAGCGTCGGGCGCGCTGGGCACGACAGTGCGGAGAATACCTGCAGGAATGTGGCCGGCGTGCTTTTTCTGAAACAGCTCCAGCGAGGCGGCCTGCGGCCAGTGACCCAGACCGCTGATCGTTATCACCTCACGCCGGTCGGCCAGATACAGGATGATCGGAGCCACCCCGGCCACGTTCACCATGTCGCTTTGCAGGACACCCAGGGCAATACCGGCCGCGACCCCCGCATCAACCGCATTGCCGCCGGCTTCGAGAATGTGAAAGCCGGCGTGCGCCGCTAAATAGTGCCCGGCCACAACCATGTGGCGGGTGCCCCGGATGGTCGGTCGATGGGCCGCTACGGTTCGTGTTTCGGTTCCAGCGTCAGACAGACTGTCGAGTGACATGAGAGCCCCCTTGAATTTCCTTTCAGAGTCAGAGAGGCGGAACTTGGGAAACCGCATTCAGAATAAACTGATAACCGGTATCGAATCGGGGAAGCAACTTGCAATTATACTTGTTCAGTTCTTCAACAATGTCTGGATTATCAAAATCTCTCGAATTTCTGTTTAAGAAACATCCCTGAGCTGAAATATCTTGCCTGCGGTGTTGGAGGACAGACGCATATACGAGAGCGTCCTGAGGAGAGAGGTCGTAGACCTTTTGGCCGCGAGTCGCTTCGCCTAAAATCTGCGCGGTAAGTGGAATAATTTCGGAAATTTTGAGAAGCCGAGAACGAGTGTCATCAAGTCGTTTCGCTTCATCGTCCGCACTGTCTATAAGGAGAGTTGTTACACTTTGCAGGTCACTCAGCCGACGCATATATAATGCGGTGCGCGTGAGTTGGCGCACTTCCTGGTCGAGGTCTGTTTTCATCTGCTTTCGTTTCACATGACGGCGCGTAAGCGTCTCGTAAGGTTCGGCAAGAGAATAGGCAGGAATTACGAGTTGAGCCTCCCCCTCCTCACAGAGAGACAGTATCTGTTCGCAGCTTTCACGTTGCTCCTGATCCAAGGCCAACTCAAGAACGAAGTTCGTTTCAACGTAGATATTCACGCGGCAACTTCGTACTCAAGGCGCCCATCTTGGATCGCACTGAGCAACCCAGACTCAACAAGCCAGATGGCCTCACTCGTCAAATCCTCCGGCTTGTCTGCCGCCCTGACAAGGTTCTCCAGCCATGCTGCCACAATAAGCTCAAACGCAGCGCCACTCACCTCGCTCGGCTCTATAGCTGATTGATCAAAATAGGATGAAAAGATGTCTTGAGCTGCCCTTTCATAGGTTGGGGAGGTCAGGACAGGGGCGATGCCGGCATCCTTCCAGAGGTATATTCGATCCGGTGTCATAAGGAGGAAATAGGGCGCGTTCTGAAAGCCCCCGTGGGCAAGAATATTACGGCGCAACTGAGCGGCCCAGATAGCTGATGTTCCTAACTTGTTCTTTACTTCGACAACAGCAATGAGCTGCCCATCGCGATTGTAGAGAGCAAGATCAGCACGAGAAAACATAGTCATTCTCCGATGTTACTGCACAGAACGTATCACGTTCAGGAATGGGGCAGAAGACGCGAAGGTCTGCGGCAATATTCCCGCGCTCCACGACTACCTTCCTCTGCTCACCCCCACCGCTCCACGATCACCTTCTTTTCCGTATAAAAATCGATGGCATCCCGCCCCTGGCCGTGCAGTAAGCAGTCGCGCTGGACTCATCCTTGTCCTCCCTCCGATTTGCCCATCTTGCCTTGAAGGGCTTGAGCGACTGCCGGCCAGGCAATATCACCCAACTCAACCCGAGGATGTTCGCCCTGACAGACCGGGCACCCACGCAGTGCAGGGTCAGTGTTGAACTGCTGAACCGCTTGCCAATAGGCCGCTTGGGGGATTTCAGCCTGGGTATCAATAGAGCGCCAGTACACCACAGCCCGGCAGTTGGGACAGTACCACACGACAGCTTCTCTGCCTGGTGTCTCGGCTTTGAAGCGAACCTGCACACTCGGCGTGTGGGTTATCACCTGACTGGGGATACCGGCTGGGATATAGACGCTGTCCCCAACCGCAAGCTGGAATTGCTCTGGCCGCTCACCCGCAAACCAGACCTCTCCCGCTCCAGTCAGGTTAATCAGCGTCTGATCCTGGTCGCTGACCAGAAAGAACGGTTGCGAGATCGTATTCCGACTGAGATGTGGCATCGGATCGATGCCGGGCGGCAGGGCAGGGAAATCATCGAACGACCCCCAGAGTTGCTCAGCCGCCTCAAAGAGCTGGACCATGCGTCTGCGTTCCATAACCGCCCCCCCCTACCCGTCGCGCCCGGCCCGTTGCTCGCTTGCTGTCCGGGCGCGGTTGGCAACCGCAACCTGCTGAGCGTAGCGTCGCCAGCCGACCTGCTCGGCCGGAAAGGGCTCCTGCACCTGACCGCACTTGGGACACGCCCGCGCTGAGGCGTTGAATTCATCAATCGCATCGGCATAGAAGCCGAGCGCATAGAACTCTGGATAATACGGCCGCTCCGGTCCGCGCTTGATATTGGTTTCACGCCGATAGACGACCTCGTTGCACTGCTCGCATCGCATCACAAATCCCTCGTTTTGATTGTCCTGGGAGTTCATGCGAATGGTAATCAGCACGACCATATAGGCGTGTTCGTTCGTCAGGTCTTTCAAGAAATTATTCACTCCGTGCATATTGGGCAACGCCATCATCTGGCCGGCCTGGAGCGCACTATCTTCTCCAGCGAGGCAGAGCAGCACTTCAGGCACAACATTCTCGTGAAAAAACTGGAACTTTTTGGCGTTCGCCCCGCCAATCGAGACGCTCAGACACGGCACGATCGCACCATCGTCGAGATAGGGGAAAACCGGCACGAGCTCCAGGGTTCCGGTGGCGTGCAGGATTTCTTCAAACAGGTTTTTCTTGACGGGTCTTTTGCCCGGCGCGAGCGGCTGCCCAAACCAGATTTTCTGCGTAACGGCTGTCATATCCGCTCCTCCCGGACACGCTGTCCGTTGCCCGGTGGCAGGTGGGCTTCAACCGCTGCAAACTCCGGCATGACTTCCTCGGCAAACAGCCGCATTGAGTTCCGAATTTGCGCCTGACTCAGGCTGCCATAGGCAAAAAAGAGAATCATGTACTGGAGGTCCGGCAAAAACTCCTGGTGACGCTGAATCAGCCGCACACAGGTTTCCGGGCTGCCGATCAAGAGCATCCCCAGGTCCATGAGTTCAGTCAGGTCGCCTCTGGCCGCGGCCTCAAACGTTCCCTTGAGATAGGCGTAGGAAGACGAGTTTGCCATTTCAGCAGGTTTGGCGAGCTTGAGGAGTTGCTGCCAACGGGTGGCTAAGGTGGGTAAAACCTCCGCCTTTGCCTGCTCATCCGTCGCCGCCAGATACACGTGGCGGGTCGGCACCAGGCCAACGTGGTCGATCCTGTGGGCGTGCCGGGCATTTTCCTCTTTATAGATATCCCAATGCTGCTGCATGGTCGGGAGTAAGGTATAGACTTCCATACACGGATAGTTATATTTCGCCGCCCAGCGAACGGACGGTTCGGACAGACCCGCGGTCCAAACCGGGGGATGTGGTTTTTGGACCGGCCGGAGCTCCAGGGTCGTCTCGGGAATATCAATGAACCGGCCGGAGTAAGAAAAGGCAGGCTGCGTCCAGGCACGAATGACGGCCTCATGGGTTTCGTCAAAAATCTCACGACTCTGGTTATGGTCCACCTTCCACGGAATAAATTCTCCAGGCTGGATGCCCCGGCCTATGCCCCACAGCAAGCGGCCATCACTCATCATATCGAGCATGGCCCCTTCTTCGGCTAAACGAATCGGATGGTGGAAGGGTAAGACATTGACCGCCGGGCCGAGCTTGATACGGCTGGTCCGCTGCGCGGCCGAAGCCACCATCAAGTTCGGCGAGGCAATCATGCTGTAGGTGGAAAAGTGGTGTTCCGCAAACCAAAAGCTGTCGTAGCCAAGCTGTTCGGCGTACACGACTTGTTCCAGGTTTTCCCTGAATAATTGCTGGACACTGCGCTCGTCGGCTTTTGTCACAGTAGAGAAAATTCCGAATTTCACCGCACCCTCCCTTTTTCAGAACCGTTTTTCTCTCTACGCCCTTTTCCCCCGTGTTGGCAAGACATATTCTCGTGTGTGGTCTCGCGCGCCTGAAACACTTTTTCATTGACACCGGGTCTGAGATGGACTAGAGCGATTCCATATTGTTTGCATGAGAGGCGCGCGCCATGACTCTTTCCACGCAAGAGATGACAGCCGTCAGGCCCGTCACGTGTTGTAGCTGCTCCCAGCAGTGTGGCGTGCTTGCCCATGTGGAAGAGGGACGTATCACCCGGATCAGCGGCGATGCAGCCCATCCCGTCAGTCAGGGCTTTATCTGCATTAAAGGCCGTCGGGCCGCCGAGCTGCACTATCAGGATGGGCGTGTCCACTGGCCGCTCAAGCGCACCGGGCGACGCGGAGCGGGTGCCTGGCAACGGGTCGCCTGGGACGAGGCCCTGGACGACATTGCCACGCGGCTCCAAACCCTGAAGCAACAGCACGGTCCCGAAAGTGTGGCTGTCACCTTTGGCACGTTTCACGGTGCGGACTGGGGTCTGGGCGAGCGCTTTCTGAATCTTTTCGGCAGCCCCAATAGCGCCGGACAGGATAAAATCTGCTCCGGCCCAACAGCCATGGCCGAGGCCCTGACCTATGGCTATGGTCCAACTTCACACACCTCTCCCATCCCCGGTCTGACGCAATGTATTGTGCTGTGGGGGATGCGCCCGAGCGCGTCGCTGCCCCTCCTGTGGAAGCAGATCGTCAAGGCCCACCGCCAGGGCGCGACACTCATTGTGATTGACCCCCACTATACGACCGAGGCAAAACGGGCCGACCTGTGGTTGCAGCTCCGGCCTGGGACGGATGCGGCCTTAGCCTTGGGCTGGCTCTCCGTGCTGATTGAAGAAGAGCTGTACGACCGAGAATTTGTCGAGCAGTACACCACCGGGTTCGACGCCTTGCAGCAGCACGTGGCCGCCTACCCACCGCAGCGGGCCGCCGAGCTCACCTGGGTCCCACAAGAACTCCTGGTCAAAGCGGCGCGGCTGTTTGCCCGCAGTCGGCCCGGCCTTATCAATAGTGGCAACGGGGTATGCCAGCTCGGTCCAACCAGCCTCCAGAGTGCGCGCGCGATTGCCAGTCTGGTAGCCATAAGCGGCAATCTGGACCGCGAGGGCGGCCACTGCCTGACCGGACCGCCCCGGCAGGTCGTGGCAAACGGGGATGTGATGCTGATGGACCGACTGCCCGCAGAACAGTGGCGCAAACGACTGGGGCGTGATCGGTATCGTCTGCTGGGCGACGGATATAAACGGCTCGATGCGGCCCTAGCGTCGGCGTGGTACGACAAGCATCACCTGCTGAGTTGGACAGCTTCAGCCCATGAGCCCAGCCTGTGGCAGGCGATTACCCAGGGCGAGCCGTATCCGGTCAAGGGTCTGATTGTCCAGCACCATAACCCGCTGGGTGGAAGCGGTAATGCCAGGCGAGTGGAACAGGCGCTGCGGAGCGCCAACCTGGAACTGCTGGTGGTCCATGACCTGTTTCTGTCTCCGACCGCGCAGTTGGCCGACTACGTCCTGCCGGCCTGTCACTGGCTCGAAAAGCCGTCCTTCTCGACCGGCCTGGGCTATATGGGCACGGCCGGCGATTACGCCGTGGCGGGCTGGGGAGCCCTTGAGCCCGAGCAGGGGCACCGGAGCGATTATGCCCTGTGGAGAGACCTCGGGCGACGGCTGGGTCAGGAGGCCGACTGGCCCGAGACTGTTGAAGAGTTCTGGGATACCTGCCTGCGACCGGCCGGCCTCAGCTTCCACACCCTCGCGCGGCAGCGCGGACCGTGGAGGTCCGCCGGACCACGCTACGGAAAATTCGTTGACCGGTCTGACCAGGACGAGGGGCCCCGCTTTGGGACCCCATCCGGGCGGGTAGAGTTACGCTCAGCCATCCTGGCCGAACTCGACTACCCAGCCCTGCCCGTCTACGAGGAACCGGCAATCTTTACGCGCTGGTCCACCGACTATCCACTGGTACTGACAACCGGCGGGCGGGTGATCGAAGGCTTTCATCAGAACAGCCAGCAGATGCCCTGGTTCCGCAAGAAATATCCCCACCCGGAGGTTCAGCTTCACCCGCGCGCCGCAGCGGAACTTGGTATTGAAGACGGGACGTGGATCAGCATCGAGACACCAATCGGCAGCGTGCAGCACGTCGCCCGTTTGAATGCAACGCTCCATCCACGCGTCGTCCAGGCCGACCGCTGGTGGTATCCCGAGCGCTCGGGGCATGATCCTGAGCTGTACGGTCTGTGGGAAACGAATATCAATGTGTGTACCGATGATGACCCGGCGCAGTGCGACCCCATGATGGGCACCTGGCTGCTGCGCGGTCTGCCGTGTCGTTTGGTCAAAACGGAGCCGGCCACACCCCCGGTTCTTCCGCAATAACGGAACAATACTATCTCACCAAGGAGGGAAGACATGAACGCTGACGATCTCGCTCAACGCATTCAAACTCTGGAGAGCATTGAAGCCATCAAGAAACTCAAAGCCCGCTACTGCGCCTTGTGCGACGCTCAATACGACGCGGACGGCATTGCGGAGCTGTTTGCTGAGGACGCGGTCTGGGATGGCGGGAACTTTGGCCGGCATGCCGGCCGCGAGGCGATCCGAACATTCTTTCAGGGCGCGTCCGCAATTTTTCCGTTTGCGGTTCACAACGTCATGAACCCCATTATTGAGGTGGACGCGGATACCGCCACCGGGCAGTGGTATCTGTTCCAGCCCTGCACCCTGGCCGAGGGCAACCAGGCCGCCTGGCTGACCGGTCGATACGAAGAACGCTATGAGAAGCGTGACGGCGAGTGGCAATTCACATACCTCAGCGTGACGCCCTTCTTCTTTACGCGATACGGCGACGGCTGGGTGAAAAAACCCTTCCTCGGACAGGAGTAAAAGAGAAGAGGCGAAACCATGCCATTCGTTGAACGAGAACATGGGGTTCAGGTGTATTACGACGATTATGGGCAGGGTCTGCCGCTCGTTTTTCTGCACGGCTATTCCTGCAATGCCTGGATATGGGCCTACCAGGTTCCGCTGCTGGCCCACCGCTATCGCTGCATTGTGATTGAGGCCCGTGGCCACGGCCGTTCGAGCAAACCCCTGAGCGGCTACGCCATTCAGGACATGGCGGCCGACGATGCCGCGGTGCTGGCCGCCTTGGGCATTGACCGCGCGATTCTGGTCGGCAATTCCATGGGCGGTATGCGGGCCATGCAGATATGCCTGGACAACCCGGACCTCGTCGCCGGCAATCTGATTATCAGCAGCGCGACACATCTGACCCGCTTTGTGGATTCGACCGATCTGCTGAGAGACTTGCGGACCAAATACGAGGAGATGACCGACGAGTTTGTGCGACGGTGTTTCTCCCAGCGGACGCGACGCGAGCGGCCCGAGATCTGTCACCTGCTCAAAAACAACCTGCTCGATAGCGTGGCCTTTCCGCGGCGCGTGGCCTGCGCCCTGGTCGAACACCCGGACGGCGTCTGGAATTGGGATATTACGCCCAGGCTCGCAGAGATCAGCCAGCCCACGCTGATAGTGGTTGGCGAAGAGGATGAAGCCACGCCAGTTGAAGCGAACCGGATTCTGGCCGAACAGATGCCCAACGCGGACTTGCAGATCGTCACAGACGTTGCCCATATGTACCAGATTGAGCAGCCGCTGGCGTTCAACCAGGCGCTGGAGAACTTTGTTGCTCGGCTCGGATGATGGAGGACCGCACGTATGCCGACCACGGAACAGGACACGCATCAGATCAGGGCTGTTCTCGAGCGCTATTCCAAAAGCTGGGAGGCCATGGACTGGGAAGGGCTCAAGAGCATCTGGGACCCGGCCTATGCTCACATCCTCTATATTCCCGAGGAACGCGCCCAACCGCTCCGGGGCTGGGCCGAGGTTGAGGCATATTTTCGTCATGCCGCAGAGTCGGTCATCCGCGTTGGGGCCATGCAACTGAGCGACATCACCATCGACGTGTTTGGCGATACGGCCTACGCTTTTTGCAATTTCCATTTTGAGGCCGACCTCAGGCGGCTGGCCGAGCCCTTTGTGACCGGTGGCCGCGACACCTTTATCCTGCGTCGGACAAACGCAACCTGGAAAGTCATCCACTACCACGAGTCACGGCCCCACCTCCCGTAGCGGGTACGTCAAAGTCAAGACAGCGCATATACAAGGAGGGATTCATGCGCTTTGGGTTTTTCGATCAGTTGCCGTGCGCGCCCACGCAGTCAGAGCGCCAGCGCTACCACGATATTCTGGCCCAGATTCGACTGGGCGACGCGGTCGGCTTCGATACCGTCTGGCTGGGCGAACTGCACTTTGGGCCGAGCACCTCAATTATGGCCTCGCCGCTTATGGTGCTGGCAACCGCGGCGCAGCATACCGAGCGCATCCGCCTTGGTACCGCCGTCACCCTCCTGCCGCTGCACAGCCCGATGAAAATTGCGGAAGAAGCGGCCACCGCCGATATTCTGAGCGGCGGGCGCCTGGAGTTCGGCGTCGGACGCGGCACCGCGCCGGTGCATTACCAGGGCTATAACGTGCCGATGGAGGAGAGTCGGGAGCGATTCGTGGAATCACTCGATGTGATTCGGACCGCCTGGACAACGGACCGCCTGTCCTATCAAGGCAAATACTTCCAGGCTGAGGACCTGCCGGTCGTGCCGCGCCCCATTCAGAAACCCCATCCGCCGTTGCGTATGGCGGCCAACAGTCCAGATACCTTTGCCTTAGCCGGTCAGCTCGGCCTGTCGATTTTTGCCTCCCCGTTGATTAACCCACCCGACAAACTGCACGGCTATATCGCAGAGTATCAGGCCCATCTGAAACCCGGCGTCCGGCCCGATGTGGCGCTGATGTTTCCCGTCCACGTTGCCGACAGCCGAGCCCAAGCCAGGAAAGAATACGAGCCGAGCCTGATGAATTTTTTTCGAGCCGCAGGAGAACGGCTCCGTCCGCTCGGCAAGACCACCATCAAAAGCTACGAAGCCTTCCAACAAGTAGTGGAGCGCTTGGAACGGGTCAACTACGAAGCATTGGACAACAAGATGGGCGCCTTCGGCGACCCGGACTATTGCATCGAACGCATTCGTCACTTCAAGCAGGAATTTCCCCTGGCCGAGTTCATCGGCTATTTCAACCAGGGCGGGTTGGTCGATCACGCCATTATCAAACGCTCGATGGAGCGATTTGCCAGGGAAGTCATGCCGCACTGTCGGTAAGCATACGATACAGCCGCCTGTCTTCGATGCCGTAGCGTTCGGACTCCGGCGAGAAGCTCTTCTATCACGACAGAGCTACAGTATGTGAGCGGAAGCCCGCGGAGATAACGGGGTCGAAATGCTCTCGCGAAATTTTCATCGCGCAGAATCGGAATATACACACTCGTGTCAAACAACAGGGCGGACATCAATCCTCTTCCCACATATCCCTGAAATCCGGCGCTTTCCCCGCCACCCGATCGAAGCCACGCATGACCTCGTTACGGAAGGCCACAAGATTGAGCGCTTCCCGTATAGTCTCTGACTCGCTCTTTTTTCCCAATATCTTCTGGGCACGTTTCAGCGTTTGCAGATCGAGAAAGATATTCTTCCGAACCAGCTTTTGCACGGCTTTTTCTCCCCCTATGCGTACCATTCTATAAATTATACGTCATTGAAACCGCATCCCCCGCAGATCAATGTAGCAATCTCGGAGGCTCATCATAAGTCATCCGTTCTTATCTCAATATGCTTGACTTCCCGGTGCCATTTTGTCCCGACAAAAAGGCATGACGCCCGTCAAAATCAATTTCCTGGCGTATCGTGAACCCATTGTTTCTCGACTAACTCGCTAAACTGGGGCATTTTTGTTTCGTCCATATTTCTCTACCTCTCGGAGACGTTGGCGATGCACGATTTAATATGGGCATTAGTAAAAGTTCAAGCGCGCCCTCTCACTCGGCAAATTCCGCTTGACAGCCAGACAACCCCCTACAATAATCGCCTGTCAGTGGCCCCACTGATGGGTGAAGAGGAGGTGGCGCGTGTCCTTCCAATTACACTACAGCATTGACGGCGAAGAGATTACCGTTGTTGCCATTGGGCTGTTTGTCGCTCCGAACAAGATGCTGCTCGAATTGATGCGGCTCGGCGTGCGCGTCATCCTGGTCGAGCCTATTATGGGGGCGCACCACGGCCGCGGTCTGCCCGACCGGGAGCGTGGCCCCCTGAATCGGGCCGGTGTCAGCATCCCTTGGCAGATGTTGCACCGTGGCATGCAGGCGGTGGCCATCGATTTTCGCCAGGAGGCCGGCAGACGACTCGTGCTTGATCTCATTCGGGAAACCCATGTGCTGGTCAGCAACTGGCCCCCACGCATGGCACCCTGGCTCAAATACACTCATTTGGTGGAGCACTGCGGTCCGTCCGTCATTAAAATCCAGTTCGACGGACGGCACGACGGGCGGGCGGCCAACGATTACTCCATGCAGGGATCGACAGGTTTAGCCCACGCGACCGGCGAGCCGCACGGCCGGCCGCTCACCATTCCGGTGGCGTTTTTCGATATGCTCACCGGCCTGCACGGCCTGAACGCCTTCCATGTCGCCCTGCGTCGCCTGGCGGAAACCGGGCGGGGCGACTGCTATCAGATCGCGCTGGAACAGGTCGCCTTCCAAACCCTGGCGGAACTGGGCTGGTATGCCCAGGCGGAGACGACCGGCGAGGGCCGGGAACCGATCGGCGATAATCTTCTGGACGCCGTCCACGGCCATTATTGCGCTCGGGACGGCAAGTTCGTCACCCTGAACCTGATCGGCGATTCGGTCCTGCGTCGGCTGCGCGAAGCCACGGGACTGCACCGACTCGCCCTCGACGAGCAGGGCCACGAGATTCACGGCGACCACGCCCGCTATGAGCGGGTCGATACGATTAAACAACAAATTGCCGACTGGATCGCGGCCCGCCCGCAGGAAGAAGTCCTCACGACCCTGCGCCAGGCCGGGCTGGTGGTCGAGCCGTGTCGGGACAGCATTGAAGCGGAACAGTACGCCCGGGCCCTGCCCTGTTTCCATCACGTTGACGACCCCGACCTCGGTTCGATCTGGGTGCCCGGCCCGGTGATCGAAGCCCGCGACCTGGAACCCGCCGACCTGCCCAGCGCCCCCCATCCCGGTGAGCACACCCACCTCGTCCTCAAGGAGGTCCTGGGACTCGCTTCAGAGGACATAGCGGACTTGGAAAACCAAAAGATTATCGCCGGTCCGCCACCGGGAGAGGCCTGACTGGATGTCAAGCTGAGAACAACGATGAGATTTTGAAACTATTCGGGGCGCTATCGTTGTTGTCTCCCAGCGGGGAATTCGGATACGAAAGCCCCAGTGCAGTACGCTAGTCTGTAGCCGTACCGGGGGCTCCCGTCATGCCGGACGTGATCCGGCATCCAGCCGGCGGAGGGGGCTGGGAGCCTGGATTCCTGCTTCCGCCGGAATGACGGGGAGCTACACAGCATCGTAAAACGCTCTAGCCTGGCCAGCCCAGTCCCGTTTCTAATCGGCTTCATCGTCCGGCCAGGGCCGGATGCCGAACGGCAGACGAGTACGCCGCAGGGAGAGGCCCTGTTTGATCTGCCGGACATGGCGACTGATTGCAGTCTGCACCAGTATGTTCTTGGCGTCGAGCAGCTTTTCAAAGGCGGCCAGCCAGCTTTCATAATACGTTGGTCGCGTCTCAGGCGCCTGCCGGTCCGCGCGGGCAACCTCGGCAATCAAGCGCTCTTGAAACTCGGACCAGGCATACAGACCCTGTTCGCATAGGGCGACCGCCAGGGCAAAGGCGATGCCTTCCCAAGGGTCCTGGAACTGGAGTTCGCCGCTCCGTCGGGGCAGAGCGGCAGGGCCCTGCATGTCAGAGACCTGTCTCTGCGCAGGGCCGGACGGCTGTTTTTTCTCAGGCTCAACCCGCGCCACCCCGATCATGGCATCCCGCGTCACAATGGCGGTGAGTTCATCGAGCGTCATCTGCTCCGTACCGGACGGTCGCTCCGGCAGGACCATATAGCGGGTCTGAAAGGTACTGTTCCAGACCTGAATCTGGATGTTTTCGTCCAGCTCAAGCCCGAACTCCTGGAGCACCTCACGAGGCAGGCCGGTGACTCTGGAGCGATACGACTGGCTCTTATACCAGAATGGCGGCAGACCCAGGACCGGCCAGGGATAACACGAGCATAAGGCGCAAACGATCACATTGTGCGTCTCCGGCGTATTCTCCACCACGGCCAGATGCTCACCCTGTAAGCCGCTGAAGCCCAGCTCGGCGATGGCGGCGGCGCCATTCTCCAGCAGCCGGGCCTTGTAGGCGGGGTCCGTCCAGGCCCGGGCAACAACCCGGCAACCGTTCAGTGGGCCAATATCGTTTTCGTACGAGTCCAGCACGGTATCGAGCACTGCGGAGGAAACACGCGTTTTCTCAACCAGTAGGGCCTCAATCGCTTTGACCCGAATCTCACGTTCACGGTTCTGGTCTTGTGTCAGCAGGCGCGGCTGAAAGGTCGCGTCGGTATCATGCTCGTGAGCGTCACTCATTGGGCCTCCTCCAGCCGTTTCCCGCATAGCAAAAGGGGTGGCCTCACGACCACCCCTTCCACTTTCACACAAACGGAAACCAGCCTTTATCTACGGCCTAGCCGGCCATGCCCAACGCCGCCAGCGGTTCACGGTCCACGACCGGATCGCGCGTCACTCCATTGCGATAGGCGACCGAGCCTGGGGCGCGTTCAAACGGATCGACCAGATCGATTTCCTTGGCATATTCTCGCAGTTGCGGGGTCAACTCCTGGGCAATCAGACGCATGCTCGTTTTGCGGTCCTCGTCACCGACCGGCCCCTGGATATTGAAGAAGACAAAAATGCTCGGACGCAGGACCCGCAGCAGAGTCCTGGCTTTGGGCAGGACGGACTCCGGGGTGCCGATGAGGAGTTGGAGATTCTTCTGCGCCTTACCGTAGCCCTTGAGCAGTTTCTGACGGACGGTATCAAAGTCGGTGGTGTCGGGCCGACCCTCGTCCGACTGCGCGCGCAATTTCTCGGGGCTGACGCCCAGCCAACTCCCACCCGGATGTTTGGCCAGCATGCGGATCGCGCCCTTGGAGTTATAGCCCGGCGGCAGGGTATGCTCGGGACGTGAGAAGGCGTTCTGGCCACCGCCGAACACAAAATTCTTGCCGATTTCCCGGGCCTTTTCCTCCGTTTCGGCCAGAAAGGTCGGGATCAGATAGCCAAAGTTTTCCGGCCCGGCCTGATAGCCATGCCGGGCGGCCTCATCGGCGTAGAAATCCCACAGGTCACAGGTTGGCCCCAAGGCCGTGCCCAGACCCAGATAGGGGTAGCGGTGTTCCGCACACCAGCGGGCCGTCTCCGGACTCAACACGCCGGGAATCCACATCGGCGGATGCGGCTTCTGATAGGGCAGCGCCCAGGGGTTCACATGCCGATAGTGAAAATGCTTGCCTTCGTAGCGCCACGGACCGGGCTTGGTCCAGGCCTGCACGATAAAATCGTGGGCCTCGTTGAACATCTCCCGGTTATAGGCTGGGTTCGCATTATTGAAGAACTGCTCGCTGCCCGCCCCGCGTACCCAACCGGTGACGAGACGCCCGCGCGAGATCAGATCGATTTCCGCCAACTCTTCGGCCATGCGCAACGGATGCTTCAGCACAGGCAACGGGTTGCCGATCAGGACAATACGGACTTTATTGGTAATGCGGGCCAGGATGGAGGCTTCGACATTCATGACGCTGCCCATGCAGAAGGGGTTGCCGTGGTGCTCGTTGAGCGCAACGGCATCGAAACCGAGCTCTTCGGCATAGCAGTATTCGTCCAGATAATAATTGTAATCGTTCGCCGCCTGCTCGCGGTCGAACAGGGCGTTGGGCACCGCGAAGTAGGCTTTGTTCTTGAGTATCTCGTCTTCGTCGAGGCCACGATAGGGCCGTTCGGTGAAATATGAAATTTGCATCAGGCATGCTCCTTCGGACGAACATGTCCTACGCCATTACGACGCCAGGAAGTCTTGCACGATTTTGACAAATTCGGCGGAGTTCTCGATTTCCGGCCGATGGCCGACATTGGCGATTTCCACCGCCCTGGCTCCGTCAATGGCTTTGGCGTAGGCGGCAACGCAGCCGGCTGGTACGATCTGGTCTTCGGCGCCGCGGATCAGGAGGGTGGGAACGTTTTTCACGCCGCGCAACAGATAGGGCAGGCTGGGATTATGCATATACGGCTCCCAGCCGATACGCGCGCTTTCCGCGCGGGCATCTTCAAACGCCTCGAATTGCTCCGGCGTCATCTCGCCGCCGTAAATGCTGCCGAACTCAGCAGTGCCGGGGTCCGCCACTGTTCTGCGCAAATGGGTCCGAATCGTGACCGGGAAGATGTCCCAGATCTCACCCTTCTCGGGCTTGAGCCCCATCGGGCCCACCAGAATCAAATGGTTGAAAATCTTGGGGTCGGCCGCGACCATTTCAGCGGCAATGAATCCTCCGGCTGAGAACGCAATGACGTCCACCGGGTCGAGCCCCATTTCTCTGACCGCCATGCTATACAGGCCGGCCAAGTCACGGAAACTCCGCACCCACCCCAGACGTGGGGTTTTGCCAAAACCCGGCTGGAGCGGAATCACAAAGGCGTGCTCCGCCGCAAGCGCGTCATTCCATTTCACCCACCCAGGGAATCCCAGCTCATCATGCAGCATGAACAAAGGTTTACCTGCTCCGCCCTTAATGAGCGTTAATTCAGCTTCAGCTATATGCGCCTTCTGTTCAGTCCAGTTTGCCAAGAATCTTTCCTCCTTACGCAAAGTTTTCGCACTCAGCCACCGCCGCCCCCGTACAGCCGCAGTACTTAATCAGGCCCGACCCGAATTGTCCACACGTTCTTCGGGAGCAATCAGCCGCGGCTGCGCATTCTCTTGATCTTTTCCTGCTTCAAGGGATAGGAATATACGTGTCCAAGAAGAAGGAGGGTCTGAGTGTGGACGCATTCGAGTACGCTGCTCCGCAGAATCTGCAAGACGCGGTGGCATTGCTGGCCGAGGCAAGTGGGGAGGCCCGACCCCTGGCGGGCGGGACCGATCTTATTGCCCAGATGAAAGAGAACCGCCGGAGTCCGTCTCTGGTCGTTGATGTCAAAAAAATTCCCGAGCTGAATGTTCTCTCCTACGCCGCTGGGCTCCGCATTGGCGCGGCTGTGTCGTGTACGCAGATCGCCGGCTTCGCTCCAGTGCGCGTCCACTACCCGGCCCTGGCCGAGGCCTGCGCCCTGATCGGTTCGTATCAAATACAGAACCGCGCCGCGCTGGGCGGCAACTTTTGCAACGCCGCTCCATCCGCAGATGCCGTTCCGCCGGCGATAGCGTATGGAGCGATGCTGGTGATCGCCGGGCCAAACGGACAGCGGGAGATGCCGGCAGAAGATTTTTTTGTCGGACCGGGCCAGACCGTGCTGGAAAAAGGCGAAGTCCTGGTCGAGATCGGGCTGCCGCCTCCCCCGCCCCATTCCGGGGCGGCCTATCTGCGTTTCATCCCGCGCGAAGAGATGGACATTGCAGTTGCCGGGGTAGGCGCGTTTGTCCGGCTCAGCCCGGACGCCCATACCTGTGAGCAGGCTCGTATTGTACTCGCCGCGGTGGCCCCCACTCCCGTCCGGGCAAAAGAGGCCGAGGCGTTTTTAACGGGGCGGGCTTTGGATGAGACAACGCTTGCCCAGGCCGGAGAGCTGGCGTCCCAGGCCGCCAGCCCGATCTCCGATGTGCGTGGCTCAGCAGCCTATCGGCTTGAATTGGTGAAGGTACTGACGCGGCGCACGCTGGGCACGGCGCTGGAAAGGGCGAGAGGGGAAGCCGCATGAAACAGGCCATTGAACTGAACGTCAACGGCGAGCCGCACACCGCGCTGGTCGATAGCCGGGAAACCCTGCTGGACACCCTGCGTTACAAGCTGGGCCATATGGGGCCCAAGGAAGGCTGTGGCAACGGCAACTGCGGCGCCTGCACGGTTGTTTTGAACGACGCGGTCGTCAATGCCTGCCTCGTGTTTGCAGTAGAAGCCGCGGGCGCGGACGTGACCACAGTCGAAGGCGTTGCGGCTGAGGGCAATCTGCACCCCGTGCAACAGGCTTTTATTGAACACGGGGCCTTGCAGTGCGGGTTTTGTACGCCGGGCTTTATCATGTCGGCCAAAGCCTTATTGGAACGTAATCCCAACCCGAGCGAACCGGAGATTCGTCTGGCGATCTCCGGCAACCTGTGCCGCTGCACGGGCTATGACAAAATTGTTCGCGCGATTCAGGCCGCGTCACAGGCGCTTTCACAAACCGCCTAAGGAGGGACAGCATGGCTGAGTATAATGTGATTGGAACGTCTCTGGCCAAGGTTGACGCCCCGGAACGGGTCACGGGCAAGGCGACCTATGGGGCCGATCTCGACCTGCCCGGCATGCTGTGGGCAAAGCTCGTTCGGAGCCCGCATGCCCACGCCCGTATCAAGCAGATTGATACCAGCCGGGCCAAAGCGCTGCCCGGTGTGAAGGCCGTTATCACCGCCCACGATCTGCCATCCCTGCCAAAAGGGGCGACGGCTCCCCTGGTGGGAGAAGTCAGCATCGACATGAGCGCCATCCGAGAGATCGTCATGGCTTCAGACAAGGCGCGCTATCACGGTCAGGTTGTCGCCGCGGTGGCAGCCACCGACCCGTTTATTGCCGAGGAGGCGGCAGGACTGGTTGACGTCGACTACGAACCCCTGCCGGTCGTGGAAGACGTACTCCAGGCTATGCAACCGGACGCCCCGCTCGTGCACGAAGACCTGCACACCCTCGAAGAGGCGACCCAGGAAAAATCCGACCAGCCGAGCAATATTGCGACCCATATGGTCTATGCCCGGGGCGATGTTGAGGCCGGGTTCGCAGCCGCGGATGCGGTGGTTGAGAAAACGTATACGACCCAGATGGTTCACCAGGGATATCTGGAACCCCAGGCCTGCGCCGCGCGGGTCGAGCCCAACGGTCGGGTCACTCTGTGGACCTCGGCCCAGGGACATTTCACCATCCGCACCCAACTCGTGACCCTGCTGGGTCTCCCCGCCAGCCAACTCAAGGTCGTCCCCATGGAGATCGGGGGCGGATTTGGCGGCAAAGCCCTGGCGCTGTTTGAGCCCACCGCCATTGTCCTGGCCCAAAAGACCAGCCGGCCGGTCAAACTGGTGGTCTCCCGGGAAGAAGTGCTGCGCGCAACCGGCCCAGGGGCGCCGGCGGTCATCACGGTGAAAGCCGGCGCAACACAGGCCGGGAAAATTACCGCGCTGACAACGACCATGCGCTACGATGCCGGCGCCTTTCCCGGCTCGCCGGTCGCCCGTGGCCTGCTGGTCGGTTTAGCTCCGTATAAGCTGGACAATATGCTCGCCGAGGGGTTTGACGTGCTGACCAATAAGCCCCGCGTTCAGGCCTACCGCGCCCCTGGCGGCACGCCGGCGGCCTTTGCAGTTGAAGCCCTGATGGACGCCCTGGCGGCTGAGATCGACGTCGACCCGCTGGCGTTTCGCCAGAAAAACGCCGCCGAAGAAGGCGATACTTTGCCCCTGGGAATGCCGCTCAATCGCATCGGCCTGACCCAGATGCTGAAACAGATTGAGACGCATCCGTGCTGGACCAGCCCGCTGGAAGGTCCCCAGCGCGGTCGGGGACTGGCGCTGGGCTATTGGATCGGGGGCTCCTTCACATCGAGTGCCGAGGTCAAGATCAACCCGGACGCTACCGCCTCCATCTTTGTCGGCACCGTGGATCTGACCGGCACCCGCACCACGATTTCACAAATGGTGGCCGATGAACTCCAGCTGGACCCCCAGGACATCACCATCACAGTAGGTGATACCGACAGCGCCCCCTTTGCCGACCTGAGCGGCGGCAGCCGGATTACCTACACGATGAGCGCCGCCGCCCATCAGGCCAGTCAGGATGTGTTGACCCAACTCAAAGAGCGCGCCGCGGAAAAGCTCAAGGTGTCCATCGCTGAGGTGGAGTATCAGGCCAAACGGTTCTGGGCCAAGAACGATACCCGGAACGAGGTCAGCCTGGCCGAGTTGGCCCGTGAGAGTGTCGCCTGGGGCAGCGGGCCAATCATCGGCAAGGGCAGCACCACCCGGATGCAGCCGGCCCACGCCTACGCCGCCCATGTCGCGGACGTTGAGGTTGATCCAGACACGGGCAAGGTAACTATCCTGCGCTATACCTGCTTCCAGGATGTTGGCAAGGCCATCAATCCGACTCAGGTCGAGGGCCAGATTCAGGGGGGAGCCGTGCAGGGCATCGGCTGGGCCCTGAATGAAGAATATATCTTTGATAACGGCGAACTGAAAAACGCCAGCCTGCTGGACTACCGCTGTCCGGTGGCGCTGGACCTGCCCATGATCGAAACCGTCCTGACCGAAGTTCCGGCCTCCGAAGGTCCCTACGGTCTGCGCGGCGTCGGCGAGGTGCCCATCGTGCCGCCGGGCGCGGCCCTGGCTAATGCGATCTACCGCGCGACCGGCGCCCGGCTGTACGAGTTGCCCATGAACCCGGAACGGATTTTCTGGGCCACGCGCGGCAATGGGGCCAACGGCTCACACGAGACTAACGGCTCAGGTGGAGCGTAGGAGGTCACAGGGTTTCTTGGGGAGGGCGGTCCGGGGGGACGGTCCTCCCAGCCCTACTCCGTTCCGCTGGTCTCCCCGGTAAAGACAATATAGCCGGCGTCCTCCTGGGCCTGAATTCTCTCTTCGAGGTAGGCCGGCAGGACAAGGCTGCGCTCTGTGGGAAACTTGCCGCGATGGAGTTGGGGGCGGAGAAAAAACTCCTCGGGGAGACTGATTCCGGCTTGCGTCTTGAGCGGCGCGGGAAACCAGGTGCGGCGCATGAAGTCCGGGTTAAAGAACACGTCTTTGTCCTCTTGGGACCAGTCCCGAAGCTGCATGGCGTCGTGGATGCCGTAGGAGTAAAAGTCCTGCTGCGGGTCCCACCACAGAGTAATCAGATTATGATAGCCGCGCTCCTTGAGGCCGGGGTTCATCAGCTTGGCCACGCGCTCTTCTATCATAACCGGCTCACCGTTCTTGCCGTAGATTTCGGTCCGTAACGGATAGAAATAGTGCTGGTCCGCCCAGAACAGAATCCGGGGCGCATAGTAGTCGGGCAGCCAGTCCGCCTTGGCGATGGCCTCAACCAGATAACATTTGACGCCGTTATCTTCGGTATAAAACGGATAGTCATCTCCCATCAGTTGTATTGCGCTGGCCGGTACGTCCTGAAAAGTGCCGTCCTCGCTCTGGAGCGTGATCGACTGGCGTGTCTTTGGAAAGCGCGCGGTTTTGTAGAGCACATCGGTACCCACAATGCGCCAGGCGAACTCCCAGGCGTCGCGGCCCAAGAAATCGTCATAGGCCATGGGCGCGTTTGGAAATTTTTCCTGCCGGCGTGGCTGGGGAAAGCGGCGCACCCGGCGCATACTCAGGGAATACCCGAACAGGTCCGCTTTTTTTGTCAGGTGTTGGTCGGTCCGAAACGTACTGAAGAGCATCTGGTTGCCATAGTTTTCCGGGGGAGCGATATCCTGGGTGAGCCAGCGCGAGTAGACTTCCCCCGGCTCGGCCAGAATCTGGCCCATCAGTCCTTCTGGATCGCGATAATGTACCAGGGCGATAATCTGTTGCACAAAGAGATAGCCGGTCGGCGTGAGCGTTCCCGTGTCCTCAATCTGAACACAGTTCCAGCGGGGCATATGCGGGAACTCCATGATCCGATAGCCGACCTCTTCGGGCGTGTAGGGCGGCTTGAAAGGGTAGGCTTCCGCCGGCAGATACGGGATGTCGGCGTGGCGAGGCGTGTCCGTTGAAAAGTCGAAACGGGCGAGTTCCTCTGCAGAAAGTTCGTCCAGTGTGCGCCAAGTCCGGTTCTGGTTGTCCTCGGCCAAAACCGGCGTCCACCCCAGCCAGCAACCCAAGACGAGTATTCCCCCCAGCCAGCGTCGCACAAAGCTCGCAGCAGTCTGCCCTCTCGACATATCACCCTCCCTTCCTGAGCGGCCAGCCTTACCATACCCGGTCCGAGAAAGGGAGAGGCTGAGGAGAACGGGGGCGGGTCCACCGATTCTTAGGCCGCCGGAAACGTCTGGTGCGTCACGAACAGGTCAGCATCCTGCTGGGCAAAGAACACCAGGCGGACTGCTGTAATAGTAGCGTCGGCGGCCAAGAAGTCGGCAATGGCCCGCGAGGCAACGACCGCGGCCTCTTCACGCGGATAGCCGTACACGCCGGTGGAGATGGCCGGGAAAGCCAGCGTCGTCAGGCTATGCTGTACGGCCAGCAAGAGAGAATTGCGGTAACAGGCAGTGAGCAGACCAGCCGCCCGGCCGGCCGCCGCACTATAGACTGGCCCGACCGTATGAATCACCTGCCGGGCCGGCAGGCGTCCAGCCGGGGTAAGGACGGCTTCCCCCGTGGGCAGACCGTCAGGATAGCGGGTCCGCCGCAGTTCCTGACAGGCCGCCAGAATATCCGGCCCGCCGGCTCGGTGAATGGCGCCATCCACGCCACCTCCACCGAGCAAGGTTGAGTTGGCCGCATTCACCACGGCATCGACCTGCTGTTGGGTAATGTCGCCTACACAGACGGAAACGCGACCGTTGAGAAAGGTTTGATTCAGCATCGTTGGACTGACAGGCACTCAGCCCCCTGTAGTCGTCCTGCTCACTGGGAGCGCGGCCCTCTTGGCCGCGATTATTTGCGGGCTGGAAGCCCACACTCCATTATCTGATTTACTCCTCCTGAACAGTCAGCGCCCCTGACGGGCATTGGGCCACGACGGCCCGAACCTCGTCCTCTGACGCCGCGCTGGGATCAATCACGAACTTCCCGCCTTCGACCTTAAAAACTTGCGGCAGGCTCTTCACACAGTTTGCCGAATGCGTGCAGACTTCCTCATCCCAATTCACTTTCATACTATGCCCTCCCGTATGGTGTTGATTTTCGTAGCCTAGCGCTTTCCTTGGGCAGTCGGCAAGGCGGCTTCATCCAAAAGGGCGACGTCGCCCCGGTCCAGCCGATATGCTATGAGGATTAAGAACAGAGCGTCTTGGAGGCAGGTTCACATGGCTGGCCATAATGTCCCAATACATCCTTCCGTTTCTACACGTTCGTCTGCTCCTCTGTCTGGAGCTCACCCACTGCCGTTAGAAAATGGCGACCGACTCACTCGACAGGAGTTTGAACACCGCTATGCCGCTCAGTCGGATATCAAAAAGGCCGAATTGATTGAGGGAGTCGTCCATATGCCGTCACCCGTACACTTTGCTGGTCACGCAGAACCTCACGTGGCGATTTTGACTTGGCTGGGGACCTACTGCGCTTTCACTCCGGGAGTGCGGGCCGCGGATAACGCCACGATTCGTCTGGATTTGGACAATGAGCCTCAGCCCGACGCGCTGTTGCGCATTGAACCGCAAGCCGGCGGTCGTTCTCGCTTGAGTGAGGACGACTACGTTGAAGGAGCGCCGGAATTGATTATTGAAATTGCCGCCAGCAGTGCGACCTATGATCTGCATGACAAGCTGCGCGCCTACCGTCGTAACGGCGTGCAAGAATATCTGGTCTGGCGGGTGTACGAGGAACAGCTTGACTGGTTCGTCCTGATGGATGATGAATACAGGCCGCTCACGCCGGGTCCCTCCGGTCTGCTCCACAGTCAGGTCTTCCCCGGCTTGCGGCTCGCGGTTGATGCGTTGCTGGCTGGGGATGTGGCGCGTGTCTTAGCCGAGCTACAGACAGGCGTCGGGACTCCTGAGCACGCCACGTTTGTCGAGCGTTTACAGTCCGGTGGGTAGCGCGAACTGTCTCGTGGCGCACCGTTCCGAAGTCCCCTCACCGGATTTCAAACTGAGACGCTCCCACAGCCTGACTTTTGTGGCATTCTTCGGACGAATCTGTTAGAGGAAGGGCAGGAGGGTCAACACCGTATGAAACAACTCCGCGTGCTTACCGAGAAATGCACAAGCTGCATTCAGTGCGAGTTGGCTTGTGCCTTTGTTCAAACCGGGACCTTTCAGCCATCGCGTTCCGTTATTCGCGTCCATATATTTGACGAGCAAGCCGTCTACGCGCCCTATACCTGTTTTCAGTGCGATGAGGCCTGGTGCCTGACGGCCTGTCCGGTGAATGCGATTGGCATTGACCCGGACACGGACGCAAAAGTCGTGATGGACGATGTATGTGTCGGCTGCGCGGTCTGCACGGTGGCCTGCCCCTACGGCACCATGTTCTATAACCCGGATAGCCACAAAGCCTTCAAGTGCGACCTGTGCGGCGGTGACCCGGCCTGCGTCAAGTCCTGCCCGACCGGCGCACTCGAATATGTGGATATGGATCAGCCGGACTGGCTGGCCAGTTGGGCGGACAAAGTCAACCGGGGCTTTCAACATATGCAGGACGAAGAAGGAGGCAACGCATGAGCGCGACGAACACAATGCACGGCTGGACCGGTACTGTCCTGCGCGTCAATCTGACCACCGGCAGCATCACCAAGGAGCCGCTGAACGCCGAATGGGCCAGAGACTATGTTGGCGGTCGCGGGCTCGGCGTCAAATATCTCTACGAAGAGATGGAGCCCAGCGTCGATCCGCTCAGCCCGGAGAACAAAATGATTTTTGCCACCGGGCCGCTGACCGGCACCAACGCGTCGTGTGGTTCGCGCTATATGGTCGTCACCAAGGGCGCGCTGACCAATGCCGTTACCACCTCGAATTCCGGTGGCTTCTGGGGACCGGAGATGAAATTCGCCGGCTATGACATGATTATCCTGGAGGGCAAGGCCGCCCAGCCGTCCTACCTGTGGGTCTATGACGACCGGGTGGAACTGCGCGACGCGACCCATCTGTGGGGCAAGACGGTCTGGCAGACCGAAGAGGCCCTGCGCGCTGAAATCGGCGTGCCGGACAGCATCATCGCCAGCATCGGCCCGGCCGGAGAAAACCTGGTGCGCTTTGCCTGCATCATGAACGATCTGCACCGGGCCGCGGGCCGGTCCGGCGTGGGTGCGGTCATGGGCTCCAAAAATCTCAAGGCCATTGCCCTGCGCGGCACCGGCGGCGTCTCTCTGGCCGACCCGCAGGCATATATGGAAGGCCAATGGGCCATGAAGGAAAAGCTGCGGCAGTCGCCCGTGACCGCCGAGGGCCTGCCCATGTACGGCACCGAGGTGCTGGTCAACGTGATCAACGAGCACGGCGCCCTGCCAACGCGCAACCATCAGCAGACTGTCTTCGATGAGGCCGAAAACATCAGCGGCGAAACCCTGACCGAAACCCGTCTGGTTGCCAATAAAGCCTGTTTTTCCTGCACCATCGCCTGTGGGCGGGTCAGTACCCTGCCGGGCGAAGCCTCCTCGAAATACTCGGTCACCACCAATCCACAGAACTGGAAAATCGCCGGCGAGGGTCCCGAGTACGAAGCGGCCTGGGCCATGGGCTCGGAGTGTGGCGTAGGGGACCTGGACGCGCTGATCAAGGCCAACTGGCTGTGCAACGACCTGGGCATGGATTCCATCAGCTTTGGGGCCAGCGTGGCCGCGGCCATGGAGTTGTTCGAGAAGGGCGCGGTCAGCCAGGACCAGACCGAGATTCCGCTGGAGTTCGGCAGCGCGGAAGCCCTCATCGCTATGGCCGAGAAGACCGCCTACCGGCAGGGCTTTGGCGATGCTGTGGCCGAAGGCTCCAAACGCATGACCGAAAATTTCGGTCGTCCAGAGTTCTTCATGGGCGTCCGCGGTCAGGAGTTTGCCGCGTATGAAGCCCGCGCCATTCAGGGTATGGGCCTGGGCTATGCGACCTCGAACCGCGGGGCGTGTCATTTGAAAGCCTATACGGTGGCGGCCGAAATTCTCGGCCTGCCGCGTCAGATGGACCCGCGCGCCACAGAAGAGAAGGCGGAGATTACCAAAGTCTTCCAGGACGCCACCTCAACTGTTGACGCCACCGGCCTGTGCCAATTCCTCACCTTTGGGGTGGGTCTGGAAGAGATGCTGCCCCAACTGTCGGCAGCCACGGGCGTAGCCTATACGCTGGAAGAACTGGTCCACATTGGGGAGCGCATCTGGAACCTGGAGCGACTCTGGAACGAGCGGGCGGGCTTCACCGGCAAGGACGACACCCTGCCCAAGCGGATTCTGGAAGAGCCCATCCCGTCCGGCCCGGCCAAGGGCGAGGTCAACCGCCTGGGTGAAATGCTGCCCGAGTACTACGAGCTGCGCGGCTGGGAGAAGGACGGAAAAATCTCCGAGGCAAAGAAGAAAGAGTTGGGGCTGTAAAGTCTTTCGACCCCCTCACCCTCACCCTTTCCCACCAGGGGAGAGGGGATAAGAAAAGAAGAAGAGCCATGGCACACCACATCATTATCGGAGGGGGGCCGGCCGGCGTAGCCGCGGCGGAAACGATCCGGGCAACCGCAGGCCCTGAGGCACAGATTACGCTCATCTCCAACGAGCCCGCCTACTCGCGCATGGTCCTGCCCTACTATCTGGCGAACGATATTCCAGAGCGGCACGTACTGACTGGAGACGCGGCCTATTTTGAACAACACGGTATTACATCCGTGTTGGGCCAGGTCGAGAAAATCGATACTCAGGCGCGCACAGTCACACTCGATGACGGCTCAAGCCACACGTTTGATACCCTGCTCATCGCGACCGGCTCTTCGGCCCAACGTCCTCCTATTGCCGGCATTAACCAGGAAGGCGTGTACACCTTCTGGACGCTCGAAGACGCCAAACAGGTGATGGCGAAAGCCCAGGGCACGCCCAGGGCGGCGCTCATTGGCGCCGGCTTTATCGGCTTCATCGTCTTGAACGCCATGGCCAAGCTGGGCTGGAACCTCTCGGTGGTCGAAACCGAAACCCAGGTCTTACCGCGCATGCTCGACACCACCGGCGCGCAGGCGGTCGAAGGCTGGCTGACCAGCCAGAATGTCGCCGTTCATACCGGCGCGCAGGTCCAGAGCATCACCCGTGAGGACGAAACCCTCAGCCTGTCGCTGAGCAGCGGGGCCAGCCTCAGCGCGGATATTGTCATTTTGGCCACTGGCATTCAGCCCAACCTGGGATTTCTCGACGGCTCCGGCATTCAGGTCGACGGCGGCATTGTGGTGGATGACCGCATGCAGACCAATATGCCCGGTATCTATGCAGCCGGTGATGTCGCGGCCGGACCGGACCTGCTGAACGGCTCGGCCGCGGTGCATGCGATTCAACCCACGGCCGTGGACCACGGTCGGATTGCTGGCGCAAACATGGCTGGCAGAGAGACGCGCTATCCGGGCAGCCTGCTGCTCAACGTATTGGATGTCATCAATCTGCACTGCGCCAGCTTTGGCCAGTGGCGAACAGATGCGAATGAGTCGATCACGACCGTCTGGAACCCGACGCGCCCTCTCTATCGTAAATACGTCTGGGACGGCGATCGCATGGTCGGGGCGCTGTTCGTCGGACCGATTGATGATGTCACCATGCTGAACGATGTCGGCATGGTCAAAGGACTCATTCAGACCCAGCAGGCCCTGGGAAACTGGGCGGCCTACGTCAAAGAGAACCCAACCGATGTGCGCCGCGCCTATGTCGCCACCGGGACCGCGCAGCAGCTGGTCGGTCACACCCTCTTGGGCGCACCGGCGACAGCGCGCGCCTACCGGGTGGACGGGAAAACACCCTCGGCCTGGGAAAAAGGCTCGCACGCCCCGCTTATCGGCTCTCGCCCGGATGCGCTGGATACGCTTCCACGGACACCGACACCAGGCATTGAAAAGGGTGAATGATCGATGCGGGTCAGTATCAAACTCTTTGCCAATCTTCGGAAAAAGCTCCCCAAAGGCTCTATGGGGAAAGCCACGCTTGACCTCGTAGAGCAGGCAACCATCAATGATCTGATTCACCAGCTCGACATTCCGCTTGACCTGGCCCAAATGGTTCTGGTCAACGGCGAGCAAACCCGGGAGTTCGGTCAGGCGCTTACGGACGGCGACCAGGTCAGCATCTTCCCGCCGGTGGCCGGCGGGAGCGAGTGAGGCGTCCCGGGCGACAACACGGAGCAACGGATGCAACCCGCAGCGCAGGCCGCCACAATCGAGGATCTGTATCGTGTGCCGGGCAATGGCAAAGCCGAGTTGGTGAATGGAGAGTTGATATACATGGCGCCCACCGGGGATGCTCCAGGCTATGCCGGTGACGAGATATTCGTGTCTTTGCGAGCCTATGCGAAACGTGTCGGTCGCGGTCGGGCGGTGGGCGACAACAAGGGCTTCCGCGTCAATCTGCCTCATCGTCAATCGTTCAGTCCTGAGGCCGCCTTCTACACCGGCCCGCGCGCAGGCATGCGGTTTTTTGATGGCGCGCCCGTTTTCGCAGTCGAAGTCCGCAGCGAGAACGACTACGGCCCCCAGGCCGAAATGGATATAGCAGCCAAACGGGCTGATTATTTTGCCGCCGGAACGCTGGTAGTCTGGGATGTCGATCTGCTGAGCGACAACGTCGTGCGAGTGTATCGCTCCGACAATCCCGATACGCCAACACTCTGTCAGCGGGGCGAGACCGCCGAAGCCGAACCCGCCGTTCCCGGCTGGACAATGGCGGTCAACGACCTCTTTGTGTGACCGCCCTCTTGCCTGTTCGCGGGCTTTGGAACCCCCTTAAAACACCTATCCGTAGGCTAAACGAATGAGAAGGAACAAACAGGTAGAAAGAGACGGAGAAGATGCGTTCCGGGACTACCTGAGCGGAAACAAATTACCCTCTCAATTTCCTCTCAACTCATCGAGGAATAATCGGCAGCACCACATGCGAGGGATGCGCCTCGTCATGAAAGACGTGCTGGAGGGCCGGCTCCAGGCGACTGGCCTCGCCGCTGGCCTCGCCAGTTTGCGGATTGCGATCAAAACGCGGAAAGTTTGAGCTGGCGATGTCAAGCCGAATACAGTGACCTGCTTTGAAAACATTGCTGGTCGCCCACAGGTCTATGGTGAACTCGTATACTTCATCTGGCTTGAGGAGTGTGGCCTGAGCTTTCGAGACTCGATAGCGGCCACGAATGATCCCGTCCGTCAAATTCTGGGCGTATCCTTCGGGATGCACGTCTACCAGCTTGGCCGTAAAATCCGTATCAACCGCACTCGTTGCCGCATACAGGTTCACCGTGATGGGACCGGTGACCTCGACATCCTGCTCAAGGACGGGGGTGGTATACACCAGGACGTCTTCCCGCTCTTCCACCGAACGTTGATCGAACGCGCCGCCGGGAACGGCCGCCGGCCAGCAGCAGAGCCCGCCGCCTTTGGTCGGGACGGGGTGACGCGGGTCGGAAACGAAGACGTCCGCGGGTTCGCTGCGTGGAGCCGCGGGGCTCAGGCTGCCGGCGCCGCGCAGGCTGTTCGCGTTGCCGGCGCTGTGCAAATAGTATGGCGTGTAGCGCGTCCGAGCCAGCGGCCATTCGTTCTCATCCCGCCACACATTCTCGCCCATGACGAAAATACGCACCCGCGGCTCTTCCAACAGACCGTTCTGTTTGCCCTTGAGCCAGTAGTCAAACCAGCGCAGGTGCAGCCCGTCCAGGCCGGCGGCCAGTTGCGTTGTTGAGAGTCCAAAGTTGGCCTCACCAGCGACATTGCTCAGCGGCAGCGTATGGTGCCACGGACCGATCACGAGTTTTTGGCCGTCGCGCGCCGCCGGCGTAGCGCCGCGCTCGCGCATACCCAGATAATTGCGAATGGTGCCGCCCAGGAAGATGTCATACCAGCCACCGACATTACACGCCGGAACCGGAATTGTATCATGCCGGTTCTCGATATTGATTTGCGCCCAGTAGTCGTCATCATCAGGGTGGGCCACCCAGTCATAAAAGTACGGCGCAGACTTCTGAAAGAATGGAAAATCCGTGAGCGGCAGGTGATGAAAAGCCTCACACATATCGTCAATCCCGGACAGGAGCTGTCCGACGGCGTCCCGTAGTTCGGGCTGTTCCCTGGCCAGACGCATGGCTGTATCGGGCGCCAGGCCGGTCATGGTCCAGCTTGCATTAAACCCCAGCGCAAAGGCTCCGCCCTGATACGTCCAGCCTTCGTGATAATCGGACGCCGTAATCAGCGGGAAGATGGCTTTCAAATGGGGCGGCCGGCTCAACGTGGCCAACCATTGAGTGGCCCCAACGTAGGACGCGCCATACATGCCCACGTTGCCGTCTGACCACGGCTGTACGGCACACCATTCAACTGTGTCATAGCCGTCGGCCATATCATCCCGAAAGGTGTAAAACTCGCCGTCCGAGGCATAACGGCCACGCGAGTCCTGGATGACAACGGCGTAGCCCGCACTGGCGGTCCGAATAACATCAAGCATGAGCATGGCAATCGTCGTCAGCCCTTTGTCGTACGGAGTCCGCTGCAAGATAACCGGATGCCTGCCCGTTGCCGGACGATAGACATCGGCGCGCAGCAGGGTGCCGTCCCGCATGGGGACGACCACATCTCTTTCAACGGTCAGGGTGGACTCGCTCATACTCGCCTCCTTAATTTCCCGACACGCTATCGACCTGCCCGAACAGCGCAGCCAGCCGCTCACAGTCCGCTGCCGGCAGCGGTGCTTTGAGCAGAGCGGTTACATTTTCTTTAAGATGCTCGACGCTGCCAGTGCCGGTCAGAACGCTATCCATACCGGGCTCATGCCGGCAGTAGCGGTAGGCCGCCTCGGGCAGCGTCTCGGCCTTCCCCGAGTCAGTCAGAAAGCCGAGGACATCCGGCATCTCACACAGGGTGGGATTGATCTGGTTTTTGTCTCTGAGTTCGGTCAGGATTTTTTTCAGGTGGGTCGGTCGGCTGAGCGCGTTCCGCACGGCAAACATGCCCATAGTCCCAATGTTCCTGGCCTGCGTGTGGGGGAACACCCGCTGGCGGGCGGATTGGTTCAAAAAATTAAACCCTATCATCATCACATCCCAGCAGTCGTCCTGAAGCGCCTGCTCGGCCATCGCATGCTGCGGGTCGGGAATAAAGGCTTCGGTCACGCCGACAAAGCGCACCTTGCCCTGCTCTTGCATCTGCAGCAGTCCAGGTAAGAGCGTGTCCCGGGCGTATTGATATTGCCCAGCCCGTACGCCGTGCAGATAAAAGACATCTACATAGTCGGTCTGTAAGCGCTTGAGGCTGTGTTCCACTCCGCGCCGGAGTTCACCGCTTGGGTCGCCACTCTCGCGGTCGGGACACAGTTTTTTCGTGGAAATGACGAGTTGGTCCCGAGCGACATCCTGTATCGCCTTCCCCACAATACTCTCAGTCCCATAGGCTTCGGCAGTGTCAATCAGGTTGATTCCCAAATCCAATGCTTGACGCACGACCTGAATGGATTCGTGCTCGGTTCTGCCGGTTTTCTGTCCCAGTCGGCTGTGGCCGCCGCAGCCCAGGCCAGCCACGCTGACATTGAGACCGGTTCGTCCGAGGGTGGTGTATTGCATGTATAGGGATTCCCCGCGAGCCTGGAATCCCCAAACCATACGCGCCCTCCCCTCTTTTCTGCAAGACGTTCAATGGGGACGTCCAATCAAGCTGTTCAATCGAGGAAAGAGAGCGTCTTGCTTTTCGGCCGGTCCGGCGCTATGGCCAGGAGAACGGTTGAGTCATTCACACTATCATTCACACTAAAGGAAGGGAGTCACACATGGCGAATAAAGATTTTGAGGTCAAACAAATCCTCAAGGCGTATCGGCAAGGGCTGATCTCGGACGAACTCTTTGCAGAACAGATGCAGGAACTTGGGGGTAACGGCGCGACGGGCGGGCTTGATGTGGCCAATGTTTTTGACCACCGCGGCAGTCAGGTCGCGAAGCTACAGGAAACCCCGCTGAGTCAAACCGTGGCCTTCACCCTGCCGGCCGGCTATAGCAACGACACTGAGAATACCCACAAGGGCGACCAGATCATTTATGTCGTCGAGGGCTGTGCAACCGCCAAAGTGTCCGGTACAGAGCAAGACATCAAAGCTGGCGATGTGCTCATGATTCCGGCCGGCGCTCCCCATACTCTTCGAACCGGGAACGAATCGTTCTTTGGCTTTACCATCCTGGCGCCGCCGGAACTGTAGCCACTCCCGGACGACCTCTTCGGCAATACCAGGGGCGCAACCTGCTGCGCCCCTACGCCAACGCCCGGATCACCTCATCCGACGTACATACCGTTGTCAGCCCTCCCAGGGCTGCGCCTAAAATCACGCCATGAGCTTCTTCGGTCGTCGCCGCACAGCAGTCTTCGGGAATGAAGATGTGATAGCCGCGGTCAGTTCCGTCCCGGGCTGTGCCTTCGACAACGCCATCTGTAGCTATCCCTGTCAGCACCAGATGGGTACGCCCTTGGGAATTGAGAATGGCTTCCAGAGGACTGGCGTAAAAGGAACTCACCCGCGTTTTGGTAATCACCAAGTCTTCCGGCTTGGGGGTAAGGGCGACATGGATATCAGCGCCCCACGTTCCGTCCTGCAAGGCTTCCATTTGCTTGATCCCCTGAAAGACCTTCACATGCTCCAGTAAGTCGGCATAATCTGGCCGGTAGGCATGTCGGACATGGATGATCGGCACCTGAGCCGTCCTCCCCGCGGCAGCCAGGGCGCTGATATTTCCCAAGATGTTCTTTTCCTTAATACGCCTGGGCATAGCCCCGCCAGTGAGGTGGCCACCAAATTTACCGTCTTCATGCACGATATCGTTTTGGCAGTCCATCACCAGAATGGCGGTTTTCTCTTTTGGCAGCGTCAGCTCACTCATTCGTCTCTCCTCCTTTTTGCGCCCTGGAGTTTACCCGGCGCGTTCACTCTGACCCTATAGCAATAATGTTGTGGTCTGTCGTGCCGGCGTAGGACAGAGCGAGTACATCCCACAACAACTTCAGATTGACAGACCAGGACATCCTCTATCTAATCGCGGCTGATGAGAGAGCCAGGGTCCTTGGACGACCCCAAGAGCGAGGGCGGGAGAGCAGACCGCGGCGGACGTGTCTTCTATGGCTGGCTGATTGTCGCCGTCCTGTTCTTTATCTCCATTATCGACGGAGGGTTCACCTATACCTTTTCGACGTTTCTGAAGCCGCTTACCCAGGAGTTTGGCTGGTCACGCGCCGAGACCGCCACGGCCTTCTCCCTGTATCTGCTGGTTGCCGGCCTGGTCCTGCCGGCCTGGGGTTGGCTTATTGACCATATCGGGGCGCGCTGGGTCTTTCTGCTGAGCGCCCTGATTGACGGCGTCGCCCTGTTCCTGCTCAGCGCCGTCCACAGCCTGCCCGGCTTCTATGCCTTATACCTGCTCTTAGGAGTCGGACTGGCCGGCATCGGGCCCATGCCCGTGGGGAAGGTCATTACCCAATGGTTTGTGGCCAAGCGGGGTCTGGCGATGGGCATCGCCCTGGTCGGGGCGAGTGGTGGCGGGCTGGTGCTCGTCCCGCTGTGCGGTTTTTTGATCGCCGAGTTTAGCTGGCGGGTGGGGTATCAGGTCCTGGCCGCCCTGTCCCTCTTCGGCATGCTGCCCCTGGTCTGGTTCTTTGTCATTAACTCCCCGGAGGAAAAGGGCCTCACACCCTTGGGGCAGACGAGTCCGCCAGCGCGTCGCACGTCACCGAGGCCTGAGCCAGAACAGGCCGGACGGGACTGGACGCTCAGACAAGCGCTGTCCACACCAACCTTCTGGCGTTTAGGGGCTGCATTCTGTCTGGGGCTGATGGCGGCGGGGGCGGTGCATGCCCACCAGGTCGCATTCTTTCAGGACGCTGGCTATAGCCTCGAATTTGCCGCAACGATCACCGGCATCTCTCTGGGCATGAGTATGGCCGGACGGTTTCTGGCGGGCTGGGTCAGCGAACACGTCCGTCATCCCCACACCATCCTGGCCGGGTGTCTGGTCATGCAGGCGGTCGGCATCGGGGTCTTGCTTTTTCTGGAGAGTCTCGGGTTCTGGGCGCTGGCGCTGTTCGTGTCGCTCTTTGGGCTGGGCTATGGCGGCATGATTGTGCTGTGGCCGTTGATCGTTGGCCATGATTTCGGTCGGCAGGCTTTTGGGGCGATTGCCGGTGTCCTGGGCACCTTGGGGTTGAGCGTCGGCGGCGCGCTGGGGCCCATTATTGCCGGCGTATTATACGATAACACTGGCAGTTATGACTGGGCATTTCTGTCTTGCGTCGGCGTATTTTTGGGGGGCGCGGGGGCCGCAGTCGGAGCGCCGGAGCCACAGGCTGGGTAGAGCGGTTTGCAGATGCGTTTGTGCAGGGCTCCAGACAAGAGGAATCCTCGCCCCTGTATGTTGACGTAGCAGGGGGAAGGGTAGGGTCAAAATCAGGACTTACGGTCAGGTTGTCACACCAAGATATACATACAGGATTGACGCGGCAAAACTGGAAACGCTGCGGACAGCATGCAGTCTGCCCCACTTCTCAAGCAACACCTGGGTTTCTTCTGAGGCGCGGTCGCGCTCTGGGTCAAGCAGTTGCTTGTTCGTCGGCATGATGCCTAAGAAAGTGAACGGCACAACGAGGAAGATGAGGCAGGCCCCCACGAACCAGAGCCCGGCCCCCTCGTTTATCGCTACCGCAACGCCTGCCAGTGTGGCGAGAAGCGCGAGAGCAGCCTGCATGACTGCGGCGCGCTTATAGCTCGGCCCAAAAACAGTGGCGGCGAGTGCCGTTCCACAGGCGAGGCGGGCCGGGTGCTCCACCACAGTAATATAAATCGCCGCGCCAGCAAAAACCGAGCAGGCAAGGATGGCGATAAATTCCAGTATTTCCATACTCGCCTCACAAAACGGCCGCCCAGCCCTGTCAGGTTTTAACCGGAGGCCCGCGGTCCGCGCAGTAACCGACCGGGCAAGGCGCCTGTGTGTTCGTTGTGACGCAAGACCGTCTCGCCATTCACAACGGTGGCGAGAAAGCCCGTCGCCTGTTGCCTGAGTCGCTTCGCGCCAGCCGGCAGATCGTAGACGACTTCCGGTAATTGCGGCGCGACGGTCTGGGGATCAAAGATCACCACATCCGCGTTCCAGCCCTCACGCAACAACCCTCGTCCGCTCAGACCCCAGTGAGAGGCCGGCACGAAACTCAACTGTCGCACGGCCTCTTCCAAGGGCAGCGCCTGTTGCTCCCGAACCCAGTGGCCGAGGACATGGGTTTGGAGTGAGGAGTCCATGATCTGGGAGACATGCGCGCCGGAATCTGAAAACGTGATGACCGAGCGCGGGTGCCGCATCATTTCCAACACATGCTCTTGGTTGTGGTTGACGAGCGGTTGCAGAAAAAATTGTTTCAAGCCTTTTTCCAGGGCCAGATCGATAAACACGGCGACCGGGTCTTGCTGACGCTCGTCAGCCATCTCGGCGATTGAACGATACGGTGGAGTGGCAGAGTCCATGACAAACAGCCACTTAAAATTCGCCGCGCGCGGCTCTGCGCCGACCCCCTTGTGCGGGCTGCGCGGCCTGTGGCGGACGGCTTCAATCAGTTTCTGACGGGTTTCTGGATTTCGCAGCGCGGCTTCCTGGGCGGCTAAGGGGAGTTTTCTGATATCGCCCCACACGGGCAAGGTATCGAACGGCGTGGCCGTCTCGAATGACAGCACGACATTCAGCGGGCGACTATGCACCTGGATGAACATCCGCCCGCCCGCCGCGGCGGTTTCATCGGCCAGGGCAAAGAACGGCTGCCACATGTTTGGCGCCTGGCGGCTGCTGAACATGCCAAACGTGACCGGCACGCCGGTGTCAACGGCCAGCGCTTTGAGTCGGCCCAGATACTCATCAATCCGTTCGGGGTCGAACCGGGCGTCTTCGTTGGCAATTTCAAACACACCGGCGTTCAGCTCACCCATAACGCCCACCAGTTGGCGTACCTCCTCCCAGGTCGCCAGCCGGCTGGCAACCGGTTGACCGTCCGGCGTCTGATGGTTGTGGGTGCGTGAAGTGCTCAGTCCGATAGCGCCGGCCTGAATAGCGGCCCGCACTTCGCGCTGCATGGCCTCCAGGTCCGTCGGGCTGGCTTCGTGCGTAAACGCGCGCTCACCCATGACATGGGTCCGTAGCGCGGAGTGCCCGATATAGGCGGCATAGTTAATCCCCTTGGGCAGCGCCTCAACCGCATCCAGATATTCCGGGTAGGTGGTCCAGCTCCACGGAATGCCGGCTTCCATTGCTTCCGGGGCAATATCTTCTGCCCGTTCAAGATTACGCATCACCAGCAGTTTGTCCCGCTCGGCGCACGGGGCGAGAGAAAAACCACAATTCCCCATCACCACACTGGTGACACCGTGCCAACAGGAACACGTCCCCAGCGGGTCCCAGAACACCTGGGCATCCATATGGGTGTGCGCATCGACAAAGCCCGGAGCAACCACATGCCCCTCGGCGTCAATCACCTCGCGCGCCCTGGCGCGGATTCTGCCGATGGCCGCGATTTTTCCGTGGCTGATACCGACGTCGGCCTGAAAGCGGGGCAGTCCCGAACCGTCAATAAGCGTCCCGTTTTTGATAATCAGATCGTATGGCATGCTCCTTCTATAAACGAGGCGAAAGCGCAAAAGCAAGGCATGGAAAACCGGCCGGATGTGACGTAGAGTATGCACAACGAAGAGCAAGCAGTAAGGAGGGAACGCTCATGTCAGAGTATACACTCATTTCCGCCGACTCCCATTTCGTCGAGCCGCCCGGCATGTGGGCCGAGCGCATGGATAAAAAGTTTCGCGACCGCGCCCCGCGCACCGTCAAGGGGTTGAACGGCCGCGCCGGGGAATGGTTCGTGTGTGAGAATATCACCCCCATGTCAGTCGCCGGCTTCTTTGGCGCGGGCGTGCCGTCACCGGAACTGCCGGCACACAACAAAAAGGGGTTTGACGAAGCCCCCAAAAGCGTCTGGGACCCGGCCTATCGGATCGCGGACCAGGATCGTGACGGTGTCCGGGCGGAGGTCATTTATACCTCTATGGGGATGCCGCTGTTCGGCTTGGACGATGCGGAATTGCGCTATTCCTGCTTTCGCGCCTTTAACGACTGGGCCACCGAGTATTGCAGCTACGACTCGAAACGCCTCGTCCCGTTGGGTCTGATCACGCTGGAAGACATTCCACTGGCCGTGGACGAACTGCAACGCATCGCCAAACAGGACATGCGGGGCGCTATGATCTGGGCCGAACCGCCGGACGACCGGCCCTATAGTCATCCCGACTATGAGCCGTTTTGGGCGGCCGCCCAGGACCTCAATATGCCGCTCTCCCTCCACATTCTCACGGCCCGGAGCGGCACGGGCGCAAACCAGGCGAGCGGCAAGGGTTTCCTCCTGTCCCTGGCGACCCTCCACCACCAGATTGAGCGCTCGATTTCCGAGATGGTCTATGGCGGCGTGCTTGAAAAGTTTCCCGGCCTGAAAATTGTCTCCGCGGAAAACGACGTCGGCTGGATGGCCTATTTGATGTATCGGCTCGACATCGTGCAGCGCCGCTTGGGCGCACTCGGCAATATGGACCTGCCGATGCGCGCCAGTGACTATGTTAAGCGTCAGGTGTACGCGACCTTTATCGCCGATCCGGTGTTCGTGGATTCGCTCCATCGCTACGGCCCGGACAACACCATGTGGTCGTCCGACTATCCGCATACCGCGGCAACCTTTCCGCGCTCGCGGGAGATCGTCAACAAGCGTCTGGGCATGCTGCCCGATGAGGAGTTGCGCAAGATCGTGCATGACACTGCGGCGCGCGTGTACGGCTTGGAGTAAAACAGCGCCGTTGTTGATACCTGCCATAGAGAGACCAGGCCGAGGGGACACTCTCGGCCTGGTTATACTTGCTAGAGAAAGAGAACGATATGAAACTCTCACAGCCCCGCATCACCCCACTCACCGCAGACGAATGGACGGACGAACAACGCGAGACACTGGAGCCCCGCTCTCGTGAGGGACGGGTGTACAATGTAATTGGCACTCTGGCTCGGCACTGGGAAGCCTCGAAAAAGTTTCAGGTCTGGGCCTACCACATCATGGGCGAGACCTCGGCCTTGGTCCCCAGAGAACGCGAGTTATTGATATTGCGTATCGGCTGGCTGTGTCAGGCCGAATACGAATGGGGCCAGCACGTGATTTTCGGTAGAGAAGCCGGGCTGACGGACGAAGAAATCGCGCGGATTAAAGCCGGCCCGGACGCGGACGGCTGGGAGCCGTTTGACGCCAGCCTGCTGCGCGCCGCGGACGAACTGCACGCGGACGCGTTCATCAGTGACGAAACCTGGGCGGCCCTGAGCGAGCGCTATACGACCCAGCAGCTCATGGACGTGGTCTTCACCGTCGGCCAGTACAATATGGTGTCCATGGCGCTCAATTCCTTTGGCGTCCAACTGGACGCCGGCGTTGCCGGCTTCTAAAGAACGGCGCATCTGCCCGTTCGCCAGCCCCATGACCTCACGTCCCCCTGCTGACCGCTCCACCGACCACCTTTCCGCGGACTTTCTCGCAATAGACCTTGAAGTCGGACGGCACGACAACCGCATCCATGCCTTTGGCGCGGTACGCGCACGTAGCGGCCAATCCATGACGTTTCGCGGCGGCGACTTGGCCGCGGCACTGACAAATCTGGATACATTCGCCAGTGGCGCGGATTATCTGCTGGGCCATAATCTCATCGCTTTCGACCTGCCCCATCTGACCGCGGCAAATCCCGATCTGCGGCTACTGCGCCTGCCGGTGGTGGATACCTTGCGGCTCAATCCTCTGGCCTTCCCCCGCCATCCCTATCACCACTTGGTCAAGCACTATCAGGATGGTCAACTCAAACGTGGGCGGGTGAACGACCCGGAACTGGACGCCCGACTCTCCTTGCAAGTTTTTAACGATCAGCAAAAGGCGCTAGCTGCGGCAGACCCCGGCTTGCTGACCGCCTGGCACTGGCTGAGCGGCACGGACACCGCCGGGGCCGGCTTCAACGCCTTTTTCGCGGCCCTGCGGCGGGCGGCCCGGCCGGCCCACGCTGACGCATACGCTGCGATCCGCGCGCGGCTCACCGGTATAACCTGTCTCATCCAGAGCCGCGAGGTGCTGCGAGAAGTCCTGGCGGATACTGCCGGCAACGGCTGGGGACTGGCCTACGCACTGGCTTGGCTGTCCGTGTCTGGCGGCAACTCGGTCATGCCGCCCTGGGTGCAGCGTCAGTTCCCCGAAGCTGGAACGCTGGTGCGCCGCTTGCGGGACATGGCCTGCAACAGTCCCGACTGCGGCTGGTGCCGGGAACGGCACGACGCACGCAAGGAACTCACGCGCTGGTTCGGTTTTACGAACTTTCGTCCAGAGCCCAGCGACGGGGACGGCCGGCCCATGCAACAGTCCATTGTCGAGGCGGTCATGGCCGGACAGCACGTGTTGGGCATTTTGCCGACCGGCACCGGCAAGTCGCTGTGCTATCAAATCCCGGCCCTGTCCCGATACGACAAGACTGGTGCGCTGACCGTGGTCATCTCGCCGCTGGTGGCGCTTATGGCAGACCAAGTTGCCGGCCTGGAAGCCAATGGGGTCGTGTCCGGCGTGACCATCAACGGCCTGTTGTCCATGCCCGAGCGGTCCGCAGCCCTGGACCGGGTGCGCCTGGGCGATGCCAGCATCCTCATCGTCTCACCCGAGCAATTACGGAGCAGGGCCGTGCGTCGGGCCCTTGAGCAGCGCGAGGTCGGCACCTGGGTGCTGGACGAGGCGCATTGCCTGTCGCGCTGGGGCCACGACTTCCGGCCCGACTACCGCTACGTGGCGCGCTTCATCCGCGAGAAAGCCCCCGACGGCCAGGTATTATGCCTGACGGCAACAGCCAAACCCGATGTGCAAGCAGACATCCGCATCCACTTCCGTGACAAGCTCGGCGTTGATCTCACTGTTTTTGACGGCGGAGCTCAACGCACCAACCTGGAATTTGCGGTAGTGCCGACAACGGGCGGCGAAAAGTTCGCCCATATCCATCAACTCCTGACCACAGACCTGCCGTCAGGCACGCTCGGCGGAGCCATCGTATACTGCGCCACGCGCCGCCAAACCGAAGATATCGCCCACTATCTATGTCACAAGAACATCGCCGCAGCTCACTTCCACGCCCTCTTGAAACCGGAGACCAAGAAGACCGTGCAGCAGCAGTTCATCCGCGGCGATATCCGGGTAATCGTCGCCACCAACGCCTTTGGCATGGGTATCGACAAACCGGATGTGCGGCTGGTGATTCACGCCGATATCCCCGGTTCGCTGGAAAACTATGTACAGGAAGCCGGCCGGGCCGGACGCGACCGAGAAACAGCCCGCTGCGTGCTGCTCTACACAACGGATGACGTAGAGCGACAGTTCGGCATGTCCGCTCGCTCTCGACTGACCCGGCGAGAAATCCACGCCATCCTGAAGGCGCTGCGCAGTCTGGATCGCAAGAAGCGTCTGGGCGGCCAAGTCGTTGCCACCGCGGGAGAGATACTCGGCGAGGACGAGGACGCCGCGTTCGAGCGCGACTCCGTGACCGACGATACGCGCGTGCGCACCGCCGTCTCCTGGCTGGAGGAAGCGGAATTATTGACTCGTGAAGAAGACCACGTGCAGATATTCCCGTCCTCCCTGCGGGTAGGTTCAATGGAGGAAGCCCGCGCCAGGCTCACAAAGGCAACCGTCACGGACGACTACCGCAACCGGCTGTTGGCCATGACCGAAACCTTGATTGACGCAGACCCCGACGAAGGCATCTCCACCGATGAGATGATGGGGGCTTGCGGGTTGCCGGCGGAACAGGTGCGCCGCGGCCTGCACGACCTGGAGCGGCTGGGGATCGCCAACAACGATACCGCGTTGACTGCCTTTGTACACGCGGGCGTCCAGCGGGCGTCGCCAAAACGCTTTGACGAGGCTGCAAACCTGGAGATCGCTCTGATCGACATCCTGCGGGAAGCAGCCCCGGATATGGGAAAAGACGACACCTCGACACTGCATGTGCGCGTCGCTACCCAACGCCTCAAGGACGCCGGCCACACTCATGCCCTGCCGGAACGCGTGGTACGCCTTCTGCGCAGTCTTGCCCTGGATGGACGCAACGAGGAGGGTGGCAAGGGCAGCCTGGGCTTGCGCGGCCTGGGTCGGGAGGCCGTACAGATCACGCTTCAGCGCGAGTGGACTGCGCTGGTGGAGACGGCAGAACTACGCCGCGCCGCGGCACAGGCATTGCTGCAACATCTGCTCGACCGCCTGCCCCCAGGGAGTCGGGGTACAGACCTGTTGGTCGAAACAACGCTTGGAAAACTGTTAAACACGATCCGGTCCGACCTGGAATTGAAGACCAGGGTCCGACAGCCCGAAAAGCTGCTGGACCGCGCCCTGCTGTGGTTGCACGAGCAGGAAGTCATCCGCCTCAACAAGGGGCTGGCCATATTCCGGCCGGCCATGTCCATCTGTCTGAGCCAGGATAAGCGCGGCTTCGCCAACGCTGACTTCAGGCCGCTCAAGCTCCATTACGATGACCAAGTACTTCAGATTCACGTGATAGCGGAGTATGTCCAGCGCGGCTTGCAGACCATGACTGACGCGCTGAATCTGGTCGTGGACTATTTCAGTCTGAAGCAGCAGGACTTCTTGCGCCGCTGGCTTCCCGCCCGCGACAAGGAGGTTGCGCGGCAGACTACGCCGGAATCGTGGCGGGCCATCGTCGAAAGCCTGAAGAGTCCCGTCCAGCAGCGCATCGTCGCTGACGAGCGGGAACAAACCAACGTACTGGTGCTGGCCGGCCCTGGTTCCGGCAAGACGCGGGTGCTGGTACATCGAATCGCCTACTTACTGCGCGTGCGGCGTGAAAATCCCCGCGGCGTCCTCGCCCTGGCCTATAACCGCCATGCCGCGGTGGAAATTCGCCGCCGCCTGGCGGACCTGCTCGGCGGCGACGCCCGTGGCGTGACTGTGCTCACCTGCCACGGCTTCGCCATGCGGCTGGTAGGCGCCAGCTTCAGCGGCAGCGCGGAGCGACTGGACAACGATGCGTTCCGAGAGGTGCTGCGGCAGGCCGTGGCCCTGCTGCGGGGCGAGGGGCTGCCACCGGACGACGCCGATGAGCAGCGGACGCGTCTGCTGGCGGGTTTCCGCTGGATACTCGTGGATGAATACCAGGATATCGGTTCGGAACAGTATGAGTTGATTGCGGCCCTGGCCGGCCGTACCCTGGCCGACGAGGACGATAGGCTCAGCCTGTTTGCCGTGGGCGACGACGACCAGAACATCTACGCCTTCGACGGCGCATCGGTCGAGTTTATCAAGCGTTTCGAGGCAGACTATCGGGCCAAGCCGGCCTTTCTGACGGACAATTACCGCTCCACGGCTCACATCATTGCCGCGGCCAACGCAGTCATTGAGCCGGCCAAACAGCGTATGAAATCCGAACATCCCATCCACATTGACCGGGCACGCACCAAGCGTCCGCCCGGCGGGGTCTGGGAGGAGTTGGACCCCGTGTCATGCGGACGGGCGCAGATTTTACCGATACGACGTGACCCGATCTCGCAGGCACAGGCCGCAATAGCGGAGTTACAGCGTCTGTCCGCCCTGACGCCGGCCTGGGACTGGTCTACATGCGCCGTCATTGCCCGCGAGTGGCGCTATCTGGAGCCGGTGCGGGCGGGCTGCGAAGTCTATGGCATTCCGGTTCAGATGGGGAACGAGGAGATTCCGAGCTTTTGGCGCCTGCGAGAGGTCCAGGCATTGCTTGCATGGCTGCGCCAGCGCAAAACCGACCTTATGGATAGCTCCATCCTCAGCGCCTGGCTGAACGCCCAAGCTCCTGGCCCCTGGGTCGAACTGCTGCAAGAAGCCGTAGACGAATACGCCCTGGAAACCGGTGGCACGGAAACCCCATCAGACTACTTCATTGAGTGGCTGGCGGAGTGGGGGCGAGATGTACGCCGTCGGCAGCGTGGCCTGTTGCTGTTGACCGCGCATCGCGCCAAGGGGCTGGAGTTCGATCACGTAGTCGTTTTGGACGGCGGCTGGGACCGGACTGGGCACAATGAGGACGTAGACGCCCCGCGCCGCCTCTACTATGTGGCCATGACTCGCGCCCGACAGACCCTGTCGCTCACCTGCTTTGACGGGCCTCACCACTCGTTGTTGGCAGCTTTGAGCGACCATCCTTCAGTGCGGCAGCGCCGCCCGGTCGCACGACCACCGCGCACCCCGGAGATAACAGCCCACTATCGGCGGCTCAGTCTGCGCGACGTCGATCTGGGCTTTGCGGGTCGCCAGCAGGCCGACCATCCGGTGCAGCGCGCCATCTCCACGCTATCACCAGGCGACCCAATCCAAGTGCGTACCACGCAACGGCCGTGGGTGCTGCTGGACCACGCCGGAAACGTGGTAGGCCGCCTTGCCAAAAGCTATAAGCCGCCGACCGCCATGCAGCTCCGGTCCGCAACAGTCCTGGCTGTTGTGACGCGGAGTCGTGCCGACTCGGAGCCGCAGTACCAGGACACTCTCAAATGCGAGAAGTGGGAGGTAGTTGTGCCGGAACTGGTGTTTCAACGCGCTGGCTGATCGACCCCGCTGGTTCGTTATACGGAGAGCGCGAGGACGTTGGTAGCCAGCACCCGGACAGGGACCTCAGCTCAGCTTTCATCAACATACTCGCGCAATACCGGCAAAACCCGCTCGCCCAATAACCGGAGTCCTTCCGCGGTCGTCAGGCCATGCGGGGTACCGAACTCGACCCGCCGGGCACCGGCCTCGAATAGAGCCGAGGCCTGGTCGGCCACCTGGTCCGGCGTTCCGGCAAAAGCCAAACGCTGGAGTAAGTCGTCTGAGATATAGCCCCCGGCCCGCTCGAAATCGTATACGTCGGTCGCTGTTTTGATGCGTACCAATAATTCCGGCTCAATGGCCAGGCTGGGGTCCAACGAGGCGATAATCGGGAGATAGAGCGCGGCTTCTCGTCGAGCAAGATCACGGGCGGCTTTCCCGTCGGTATCAACCACTGTGACTGCTCCGACCACAAGGCCAATTTCGTCAGCCGGCCGTCGGGCCTGCCCAGCGCCCTCGGTTATAGCAGCGCGCATCTGAGCCACTGCAGTTGGATTCGTTGTTCCGCCGAGTTTGACCTCAGCGACCTCTTCAACACACGTGGCAAGCGTGTGTGGTCCCCACGTTCCCAACAAAAAAGGAAGCTCTGGCCGGCGGATCTTCCAGCGCAGGGCCTCGCCGCCGGCTAAGGAAAAAACCTTCCCCTTATACGGGTCCGTCGATTGGCTCAGCAGATGTCGAATGCAGCCAAACGCTTCCCGGAGTGCCATAATGGGTCGCTGGGGGCGCAGGCCTAAGAAATCCAGCCATCCCCCACGCGCCAAGCCTAGATACGCCCGTCCGTGTGAGGCTTCATCAATAAGCGCAATATTGCCGGCAATATTGATGGGGTGACACGTAAACGGATTGACTGCCGCGGGGCCGATACGGACGCGCTTCGTGTGTCGAGCGATTTCCAGCAACGGCAACCAGGCGGGTTGATACAGCATATCATTATAGACGCTCACGCCGGCAAAGCCGAAGTTTTCAACGATTTGAGCGAACGGCCCGTAGGCTGAGAGCGGCTTATCCGTCTGAAAGGCAACACTGACTGAACCGCGCATGTCTGTCGAGTCTGTTCTCTGTTCAAGGGCGACCAGCGCCTCGTCAGGGCCGGCCGCGCCGGCTTTTCTCGTACAACCGGGTCCTACGCGCCGGGCGCAAAGGCTTCTACGGCACGCATATCAGGCAGAGACTCATCGTCGGCCTTGACCGGCAAAAAGCACACATGGGTCGCGCCGGCTTTGAGATGGGCGTCGATACGGTCTTGAATCTGCTCTTCGCTGCCCCAGGCAACAATGGCGTCCACCAGGGCATCGCTGCACCCGTCTTCAAAGTCCGCGTCCTTCCAGCCCAGGTTTTTCAGGTTGTTGGTGTAGTTGGGCAGGCGGGGGACATAGGTCTTCATGTATTGCCGCGCGGCAGCGCGGGCCGTGGTCGGGTCTTTTTCCAGGATTACGGCTTGGGCGGCGCAGATCCACGCGTCAGGACCGATCTGTTCCCGCACCTTGGCGGTGTGTTCCGGCGGCACAAAATAGGTATGCGTCCCCTGGGCCTGTTCTGCGGACAAGGCCAGCATCTTGGGGTGCAGGGCCGCAATAACGATGGGCGCCGGCTCTGTGGGTTTCGGCGCTTGGTAAAAGACATCTTTCAGTTTCGGCAGATATTCCTTCATATAGCTATACGGCTTGTTGTAGTCGTGACCGCGCAGGTTGGACACAATCGGCTTGTGGCTGACGCCAATGCCCAGCACAAAACGACCGCCCGACAGCTCGGCCACCGTATTCGTTGCCGTCGCCATGGTATAGGCGTCACGCGCCCAGATATTGGCAATCCCGGTCGCAATGGACAGCCTCTCCGTGTTGTTCAGCAGATAGGCAGCATGGGCGAACGGCTCGCGGCCGACTGCCTCGGGTATCCACAAGGTCTGATAGCCAGCCCTCTCAACCGTCTGGGCGAATTGGGCGCTTTCCGGCGCAGTCATACCATCCAGAAAAAACCAGACACCTACTTTGCCGATATCCATACAAAACCTCCTCACTCAGCAATCTCGTCGTTGGTGACGAACCGCACCATATGCCGCCCATTATTGGGCTGTCAATCTTGAGCGAAGGTTGAAGGCCGCGCTCCCTCGCCAAGACGGGCGGGGATGTGGTATAGCGACTTTCGAGAAAGGATCGATTCCCATGTCCCTGATATTTTGCAAACTCCATCCCCAGTTCGCGGCCGAGGTCGGCCCCGTTGATCTCCGCCAAGTAACTGACCCTGAGACGCTGCTGGAAATCCGCGCCGGCATGGACGAGCACGCCCTGCTCGTCTTCCGCAATCAGCGCTTCACGGACGAGGAGCACCTGGACTTTGCCCGGCGTCTGGACGGTCGGTTGCACACCAAGACCGGTATCAGCGCGCTCCAGAAAAGCCGGCTGGGCAACGAGGCATTGGCCGATGTCTCTAACCTCAACGCAAACGGGCAAGTCCATCAGGCCGATGACCGCAAGCGCATGTACGGCCTGGGCAATCGGCTCTGGCATACGGACGCGTCTTTCCAGGACCCGCCCGGACGCTATTCCATGCTTTTTGCCCACGTCGTCCCGCCGGTCAGCGCGGACACAGAATACGCCGACATGCGAGCGGCCTATGACCGCTTATCGGACGAAATGAAAGCCCGGCTTGAGGGGCTGCGCGTACATCACTCGATCGCCCACTCACGCCACATTCTGGGTTTCGATTTTTCCGAGGCGGAACAGGATATCCTCAAGGGCGCGATTCATCCTCTGATCCGCAGCCTGCCGCGCACGGGCCGCAAATCGCTCTATATCGCGGCGCACGCCTCCAGAATCATCGACTGGCCGACCCCCGAAGGACGCCTGCTGCTGCTCGACCTGATTGAGCACGCCACTCGACCGGAGTGTGTCTACCGGCACTCCTGGCGCGTCGGAGACCTGGTGATCTACGACAACCGGGCGACCATGCACCGCGCCCGGCCGTATGCAGACACGACATACCGGCGCGAGCTGCGGCGGGTGACGACGCTTGACGTCGCACACACGATTGAGCCGGCTGGAGCGGCCCATCACTAAGCAACACACAAGGAGAGAGGAAAGGAGACTTCTCTATGGCCAATGTCCAGACCGTACTCGGCGACCGTTCCACTGACGATTTGGGATTCACCCTGATCCACGAGCATTTAACCGTCGGTTTCCCTGGCTACGAATGGGATAACACCAGTTTTGACCGTAAAAAAGAAATCGCCGGTGCCGTGGAAAAGCTCAAAGAGATCAAAGAGCTGGGTGTCACCTCGTTTGTTGATCCCTGTCCGATGGAATTAGGCCGCGACCCGGAATTTGCCGCGGAATGCGCGGACAAATCCGGCCTGAATGTCGTGGTCGCCACCGGCTTATACAACGAAGCGCTCGGTATTCCGCCCCACTTCCGGAGCCTGCCCGCAGACGATATCGCCGAGATTTATGTGCGGGAGATTACGGACGGCATTGATAAAACGGGCATCAAAGCCGGGCTCATCAAGACCGCGACCGGCGGGATTCCGGGCATGACCGAGACCGCAAAAACGATCGGCACGCACGAAGAGACCTGTCTGCGCGCGGCGGCCCGCGCCCACAAGGCGACGGGTGTTCCCATCCTCTGTCACAATGACGAGTTGGGCCCGTTTGGCCGCGAGACCCTGGACGTGTTTGAAGACGAAGGCGTGGATTTCAACCGCGTGCTCATCGGCCACGCCTGTGGTGTAGGCGATATGCGCTATTATTTTGACGTTTTGGAGCGCGGCGCATGGATCGGTTTTGACCGCTTCGGCATTGACGTCATTGCGCCGGATAAAATGCGCCTGGCCTCGCTGATTGGCCTGCTGGCCGTCGGCTACGATCGGATTATGCTCTCGCACGATGCCGTCCATTGCCTGATGGGCCGACCCAGCAAAGCCTGGGAGCAGTTTGTCGAAGCCTGTCCGAACAATAATTATGCGCATATTCTGAAAAACATCATTCCGACTCTGGCCAAAGCCGGTGTGAGCGAAGGAACTATTCACACCATGATGGTCAAAAATCCCAAGAGCTATTTTGGCGGGTAAGTCTCGCTCTGAGCGGTTGCCGCGGACAGCGCAACCGCTCAGCCCGCCGTTCAATACGGCTGGCCCGGAGAGGAGCCCTCAGCCATGTCTTCCCAGCCAGCTAGCGATCTCGATCAGGTTCGCGCCTACTTCCGCAACTTCGGCCTGAAACAGGCGCCGGAAAACGGCTCGCCCCTCTATCACGCCTTGTCCTTAGGCGTGCTGGATGACCCCGCCATGCTGCGCCTTGCCGCAAGCTGTCCGCCCTCGCAACCGTCGGCCAACCTGCTGTTCGGCGCGGTGCACTATCTCCTCCTGGGTGGAGCCCGCCATCCCTTGCGCGACTTCTACCCGGACGTCGTTGCTTCAGAAAAAATGCCGCGCCCGCCCGCCCAGGAGACCTATACGCTCTTTCAAGACTTTGTATGGAACCACGCCGAGACAATCAGACAGCTCATCACAACCCGTTTGGTCCAAACCAATGTCGTCCGCCGTACGACCTGTCTTCTGCCGGTCTTTGCTCAGTTGGCGCAAGAGGCCGGGAGGCAGCCCCTCTCGCTGATTGAGGTCGGCAGCAGTGCCGGACTGAACCTGCATTGGGATCGTTATTGCCATCGTTATGAGTATCCGTCCGGGGCAAGTAGCGCGTGGGGCGACAGGGAGGCAGCCGTCCAGCTTTCAACCCAAGTCAGAGGGACCGTCCCCCTCCCTCCCCTGCCCGCAGACCTTCGTATCGCCTGGCGCGCGGGGATCGACATCAACCCGATTGACGTGACTGACGCGGATGCCATGCGTTGGCTGCGGGCGCTTATCTTTCCCGAACATCTGGAGCGTCACCAGGAAACGGAAGCCGCCGCCCGCGTCGCCCGCGATAACCCGGTTCCGATTGTGACAGGCGACGCCCTCACCCATTTACCGGCCCTGTTGTCCCAAGCCCCGCAGGACTCTCACCTGTGTCTCTACGCCTCCATGGTCCTCTACCAATTCTCGCCCGAAGCCCGCAAAAACTTATGGAGGATGTTGGCCGCATTCTCAGCGACCCGGCCCGTCTCCGTCATCATTCTGGACGGCGTCCCGGAAGGTTGGGCCCAGCTCCTCATCAGAGACTTCAAAAACGGCGGCTCTACCAAACGCCACCTGGCCGCGGCTCATGCCCACGGGCGTTGGCTGGAGTGGCGGGAGGCCGCATGAGGTGGTGAGGAAGGCTGGCGTATGCTCATGCCCAATTGTTGAGGAGAGTTGGTGGATATTTCTGCATGGCAGCATCCAGGTCCATCAACTCAGCGACCTCCCGCTCAATCTCAGCCTGATGGTCATAATAATAGGAGAGGGCGTCATGAACCGCAGCCGGGCGGAGCTGGGGAAATAGGCAAGGCTAAAAGTCGCATCGCAGGAGACTTAACTGACCGCTACTCGAAAAAAGACGATCTGGTTACAGACCCCTTCGCTGGTGCTGGAACGATTCCATTGGAAGCGGTTCTTCGTGGTCGACACACCTTTGCCGCAGATATAAGTCCATCCTTAGAACACATACTTCTTCTAAGCGACTTCTTGCATTGGACGTATTTTAGGTTTTGGAAGAGCCCGTCCCGAGGCTTGGAGTGCCGTTAAGACCTCATCCACGACTTGGCAGAGGTCTTTATAAAGCGCAATCGGATCGTTGCCGTGGAGCCCTGTAATAACGTCGGGACAGTGGCCCAAATAGACTCCGTCCTCCTCGCTCCACTCAATCCACTTGTGGTATTGATCACTCGGTTTCATTGCTCACCTCTTCGAGAGCACGCTGGATTTGTCGCTCTTGGTACGGCTTTGCATCGTCGCCAAGTTTTCCGCTGACGGTCACTGCGCCCGAGAAATTTCGATGTAAAAACTTTCGATGGGAGCCTTTCCCGCCACCTTTGAGTTCCGTGAATCCCGCTGATTTCAGGGCTGCTATCAGTTGTCTCACCTTCTGTGGCACAAGTCCGCTCCGCTTTCCATCTCCGTACAGTACGCCAATACTACCTCCTATAACGCGTACAGAACAAGATTCTCTCTTGGCCGCAACGACTCAAGATGCTATGGCCCAAGAAAAAGGAGGACATTTTATGAGCGCATCTGACGCGCGGGCAGCAACGAGTTCCTACACCGAAGCCGACCCGCAGCTGTACGCTTTTCTCGACTGGATGGAGCAGCAAGACCCCGGCTATGCTAAGGCGTTCCGAGCCTATGGCGAGCAGGGCACCGGGGAGGGCCAGGCCCTTGCGGTCAAATACCGTGAAATGGTCATGACCGCCATTCTGGTGTTCGCCGGCCGCAAGGAAGGAGCCGTGGCCCATCTCAAACGGGCCATCGAACATGGAGCCACAAAGCGTGAACTGTTCGAGGCCGGCCAATCCGCAGCTATTCCCGGCGGAGGGGTCACTCTGGGCCTGTGGATGCAAATCCTCACCCAACTCGATAGCGAAGGCGCTTTTATCAACGGCTAGGCAAGGAGGGAGTCCTATGGCGCAAGCAACGACAACGCCGTCTGAGCCGGTCCACCCCCAGACCCGCATCGGCCATATTCATCTGACGGTGGCCGACCTGGAGCGCTCCTTAGCCTTTTACCGCGACCTGTTGGGCTTTGAGGAGACCATGCGTTACAAGGATTCGGCCGTGTTTCTGTCTGCCGGCGGCTATCACCACCACCTGGCGCTGAATACCTGGGCCGGACCGGATGCCAGCCCGCCCCCGCCCGGACATACCGGGCTGTACCACTTTGCCATTCTCTACCCCAGCCGTCGGGAACTGGCCCGGGCCGTACAGACGCTGCAACAGGCTGACTACCCGCTGCAAAATACCTCCGACCACGGCGTGTCCGAGTCCGTCTACCTGGCTGACCCGGACGGCAATGGGGTAGAACTGTCGGTGGACCGCCCGCCCGAGACCTGGCCCCGCGACACGCAGGGCACTATCCAGGCCGGGCGCGGGAAGGTGAACCTGGAGGCGTTGCTGGCCGAACTGGGCGAGAGGGCCTAGGCATGGATTTCAAATTCAGCCCGGAAGACGAAACTTTTCGGCAGGAATTCAGAAGCTGGCTCGAACATAACATTCCCCGTGACTGGCGGGACGACGAGCTGCACGACCCGGACACCCTGGAAGAGTTCGAGCGGCGGCGCGCCTGGCATCGCCGGTTGTCCGACGGGGGCTGGATGTGCATCCACTGGCCCCAGGAGTATGGCGGCCGCGGCGCGAGCCTGATCCAGCAAGTCATCTACCAGCAGGAACTCGACCGCGCCAAGGCACCGCCCACGGTCAATTTTCAGGGTATCGCGCGGGTGGGACCGACGCTCATGCAATGGGGCACGCCGGAACAGAAGCAGCGCTATATCCCCAGGATTCCACCGGCTGAGGAGATATGGTGCCAGGGTCTGTCAGAACCCGACCACGGCTCCGACCTGGCCGCAGTAGAGACGCGGGCGGTTGACCGTGGCGACCACTTCCTGGTCAACGGTTCCAAGGTCTGGACTTCCAACGCCCACCGCGCCGACTTCACCACCCTGCTGTGTCGGACCGACCCCGACGCGCCTAAGCATAAAGGGCTGAGCTATCTGCTGGTCGATATGAAAAGTCCTGGCATCACCGTGCGACCACTGGTCCAGATAACCGGGGAGAGCGGATTCAACCAGGTGTTTTTTGATGATGTCCAGGTCCCCCTGGCCAATCTTGTTGGAGAGAAGAACCGGGGCTGGATGGTCGCCATGACCAATATGATGTTCGAGCGCACGATTCACGGCGGGCGCACCGACATGATGGTCGAGGTCAGACAGCTCGCCGAATTGGCCAAAAAAGTCGACCGGGCCGGTCGGCCGGCCTGGGAGGATAGCTATGTGCGGCAACGCCTGGCCGGCTTCGCCTGCGAGGCCGCCGCGCTCAAGTACACCAGTTTCCGGCAGCTCACCAGCCAGCTCAAGGGACTCCCGCCTGGGCCGGAAGGCTCAATGATGAAGCTCGGCACGAGCGGCCTGAACCTGCGCCTGCAGGACTTTGCCATGGAGCTGCTGGGTCCCTATAGCCAGTTCGAATATCAGGCCAGCAGGGCGATTGACCGCGGCAAATGGTCACATCGTATGCTGGCGGCGCGGCGCGGCACCATCGCGGCCGGGACCAACGAGATTCAGCACAACATCATCGGCGAGCGGGTACTCGGGCTGCCCAAGGGCTGACTTGCCCCCTACTCCCGTGACGCCAGAGGTGATACCACACAACAGTCTGAGCGGCGATGAAGAAACAGCACCTACTGGAGGGAGCGGACCATGCGTGACGGATTCAAAATTGTTGATACCGATTCTCATATGATGGAGCCGGACTGGCTGTGGGAACGGCACATGGAGGACGCGTATAAGGCCGAAGCGCCCCGCATGGGCGAGGCGCCGGGGTCGGGCCGTCGGACCTTTCTGGTCGAAGGCGAGTCGTTTACGCGCGAAAAGGGCAAATACCCGATGGCGGCTAAGGCGTTTCTCAAGGCGGCGTATAAGGCTATGGATCGCTTTGAGCGGGCCAAAGACACCGGCTTTAGCGCCAAAAGCCGACTCATGGACATGGACGAGCAAGGGGTGGATGTCCAGATTCTCTACCCGACCTATACCGGCCAGATGCTCGGCCGCGAGTTCCGTGACACCAAACTGCTGGCGGCCTGCTGTCGGGCCTATAATAACTGGGCCGCCGACTACACCTCCGCAGCGCCCGAGCGCCTGCGCTGGGCCGCGGCCCTGCCCATGCAGGAGCCGGAGGAGGCGATCAAAGAGGCCGAACGCGCCGCGGCAAACGGCTGCGTCAGTTATTATATGCGGCCCAACCCGGTCGGCGGCCGCACGCTGTGGCATGAGGACTATCATCCGCTGTGGGCGACCATTGAAAAGCTGGGCCGACCGCTCTCAACCCATGACTCGGCTTCAGCCTCGGTGCCCTCGTTTGGCGACCGTATGGACACGCATACCAGCGGCCATATTTTATCCCATCCGTTTGAGGCCATGGCCGCCATGGCCGGTCTGATCTGGTTCGGCATCTTTGAAAAATTCCCCCAACTCAAAGTCATCCACGTTGAGGGCGACGGCGGCTGGACCCCGTACTGGCTGCAACGCATGGAGCAGCACTGGAAATTCAGCGGCAACGCCGAACATGAATATCTCACCCGGCCGCCAACGGAATATTTTCGCAGCAATGTATGTGTGGGCTTCCGGGGCGACGAGCCCACCATGAAAGCCGCGGTCGAGCTGGTCGGCGACGATAATTTCACCTGGGACTCCGACTATCCGCACCCGGACGGCACCTATCCCTGGGGCGTGCAAGCCATGCTCGACCAGCCCATACCGGCAGAGTCGAAACGCAAGCTGTTCTGGGATAATGGGGCGCGTATTTTTAATCTGGAGTAGGAGACGGCGATACAATGCCGCGGCCGTGCTCACTGCCCTCAAAGACAGAGATATTCTCAAAGAGCCAGCCTGAGCCCCAAGGCTGTCGCCTTCTCCCCCCTCCCCCCCTTCTCCAGAACCAAAGCCTAAGCTCAGGGGCACGCTGGTAAAGAAAAGAATCAAATAAGGCTCCCTTATGCCGTCGGAACGACGTCATAAGGACTCTGTATTGCCCGGAGTACTGGGAAGCGCTCCTAGACGAGCGCGACGCCAAGGCATATTGTCGGGCAGGGCAAGGAGAACAGATGGATCCAGAATGGCTCGCGTTGGCGCGAGAGGCGGTAGCGGCGTTGCAGACCACTCAGGGCACAAGCTGGGTAGACGTCGCACCTCTGATCGTCAGCGGCGTTGGCCTGAGCGGTATCTTTTGGGGTTTGTTCCAGATGCAGCAGGCCGGTCGGCGACGGGATCGAGAGATTGATATCATTGCCGAGACGCTGGCCGAGTTGCTGCGGCGCACCAAGTAATATGCGTGCGTCTGTTCTGATGGCATCGACAGTAGGGCAGTGTGTATATTGCCTGAATCACAAGCGAAAGTAGGACACACACATGGATTTCAGCGGTAAAGTCGGCTTGGTAACGGGCGCGGCCTCGGGCATTGGCCGCGCGACTGCACTGGGATTTGCCCAGCGCGGCGGCGCAGTTGCGGTCGCGGACATTAACGCGGAGAACGCCAATACGGTGGTCGCCGAGATCACGGAGGCGGGCGGAAAGGCCACGGCGGTCATCGCCGATGTGACCCAACAGGCCGACCTCGACCGGATGATTGCGACCACGACGGATGCCTTTGGCCGGCTCGATTTTCTGCATAATAATGCCTTTGGGCTGCCCGCGGCCCGGCCTGACAGTACGGTCATGGCCCGCACAGCCGACCTGGAAGATCACGTCTGGGACAAGACGATAGACCTGGGTCTGTCGTCGGTCTTTCACGCCATGAAGAAGGCAATCCCGGTCATGCGCCAGAACGGCGGTGGGGCCATCGTCAACACCGCCTCCATTTCGGGTCTGCGGGCCGATTACGGCATTGCCGCGTATAATGCCGCCAAGGCCGGGGTAATCAATCTCACCCGGGTCGTTGCCATTGAGTATGCCCGCGCCGGCATTCGGGCCAACTGTATCTGTCCGGGCGCCATCGACACGCCGCTGATCGCGCCCGCCCTGGAGCAACCGGGGTTTGCCGAAAAGTTCGACGAGATCATCCCCATGGGACGGCTGGGCAGGCCGGAAGAAATGGCCAATGTCATCCTGTTTCTGGCCTCTGATCTGGCCTCGTTTGTGACGGGCGCGGCGTTTGTTGCCGACGGCGGCCAAACCGCCAAAACGGGCAGCCCATCGTTTCTGCCGGAGGGATGAAGAACGCTATTCCTCTCCCCACTAACCACTACTCCACTAACCACTAAAAAGGAGTCCACCATGACAGACAAGAGCATTGAGGCGCAGATGCAGGACATGATTGACCGCGAGGCGATTCGCAACCTGCCCTTGCAGTATTGTCACTGTGTGTGGCAGCAGGATTTGGACGGATACGTCAATCTCTTTACCGCAGACGGCTCGTTCTCGACCGACGACCCCAGCCTGCCGGGCGCACAGGGCCACGATGGCTTGCGCACCATGATCGAGGGTGGCCTGGCGATGCAGCCACGGCCCTTCATCCATAACCACGTCATTGAGCTGAGCGGGCCGGATCAAGCCACGGGGACGTGTTATGTGGAAGTCCACATGAACCGAGAGGGCAAAAAGTGGGAAATGAAGGGCTGGTATAACGACGAGTACGCCAAAGTTGACGGTAAGTGGAAGTTCAAGTCGCGCCGGATCACGACCGATTCCTTTGGACCCAAGGACGCAGCCTAGCGGAATCGACAGCTCAGTCTCTGGGCGCCTCAGCGTACACGCGCTGCATGGTGTCCAGATGACCCTGCGCATCCAGACCGCCTCCGAGCGTGCGTAAGCATATATGGCTCAGGCCGGTCCGCCGCCAGCCGGCCACCCGGTCGCGCCATTCCGCTTCTCGGGGACCGACCACAGCCACGCCGGCTTCGGTGCCGATATCCTGCAGACTCCGGCCAGCCGTCTCGGCGGCGCGCACAATATCGGCCTGTATGGCCGGGAACTCTTCTGGAGTACACAGCACAAACCAACCATCGGCCAGGCGTCCGACCCGACGCCGAATGCGCGGGATGGGTACACTCTGCGCGCCAATCCAGAGCGGGATCGGCCTTTGGACCGGCAACGGATTCAGACCGGCCGCGGACACCGTGTCCCAACGTCCGTCAAAGTCCACCGTGGGCTGCGTCCAGAGCTGCTTGAGGAGGATCATCTGTTCCTCGCAGCGCTCCCCTCGTGTCCGAAAGTCCGCACCCAGGGCGCGGTATTCCTCGGCGCTGGGGCCGACGCCTATCCCGAGACGCACACGGCCGCCGGACAGCACGTCCAGCTCCGCGGCCTGCTTGGCGACCAGCACGGTTTGGCGCGAGGGCAGGACAATAACCGAAGGCACCAGTTCTATCTTCTGCGTGATAGCCGCCACATAGGCCAGCAACGTCAGCGGCTCGTGCACATAGCCGCTATCGGGCCGGAGAACCTGATCCGGGACGCGCAAATGGGTGTAGCCCAACTCGTCAGCCGTTTGGGCAAATGCCTTGATCGCTCCTAAATCTCCCTGGAATTCTCTTACCGGAAGTGAAATCCCAATCTTCATATTTTCTCCTACTCATCCAGCCCCTTTTCGCAGGTGGAAGAAAACGACAATGCTGCGGTTTAGAATTTCAACACCGCTTTCGCCGCCGCGCGTTGGCGGTACGCGGCGTCCCAGCATATGAGCTGTGGATAGTCTCCGATGAGATCAAACTTGGCAAAGCGCATGAACTGCAAGGCGGCCTGCAGGGTGCAGTCGGCAACCGAGACGCGATCGCCTGAGAGCAGGGCGCGCCCGTCAGCTAAAACATTCTCAAAGTACTGAAAGGCAACCGGCAGGGCGCGCTTGGCCTGCGCCGCTGCCTCAGGATCAGGGGGAAGTCCGATAGGCGATTGCGTGGCATGGACATAACGCCCGACTTGAAGCAGAACACGGAGATCGGCGATACGTTCCAGCTCACGGGCGCGTATACGTTCACGCGTCCCAGCCCCCCACATCGCCGGTTGGGGAAAGCGTTCTTCCAAATAGTCAATAATCGCCAGAGACTCGACAATGTAATCATGGTCCGTCACCTCCAGCACGGGCAGACTCCCGAACGGATTGCGCGCCAGATGCTCCTCACTCTTTTGCTCATTTTTAAGCGGATTGACGAGAACCTGTTTGACATCCATCTCAGCCCCGGCGGCTGTTTTCTCGGCAATATACAGCATCACTTTCGTGGGGTTCGGCGCGGCGGGAACCATATAGAGTTTCATGGAGAGAGGACTCCTCGCGCTGGGCGCTACAGGCACAGCTCCGCCAGGACGCGCAGGGCTTCAATTTGATTCGTGCCAATAATCATGGTCGTAACGGGCGAGGCCTTCCAGCGCGTGAGTTGCTCGGCAATGCGTTCTTTGGGGCCGACCAGGGCGACGGCATCGACCAGCTCATCAGGCACGGCGGCTTGGGCTGCGGCTTTCTGGCCCGAGAGATATAAATCCTGCAGGGTTGTGGCCAGCCCCTCATATCCGAAGTTGCGGACGTAGCGGTTATAGAAATTCCTGGTACGGGCCCCCATGCCGCCGATATACAAGGCCAGACTGGCTTTGACCGGGGCGCGACATTGGTCCAGGTCGTCCCCCAGCACACATGTCACATACGGGGCGAGATCAAAGTCCTGTCGGCTTTTGCCGTTCCCGGCTGTGGCAAATCCGGCTTCGAGATGCGGGAGATAATACGAGTCGCACCAATCCGGGCTCATCCACACCGGGAGCAGGCCGTCGGCAATTTCCGCCGCAAGCGCAATCCCCTTGGGACCAATTGAGGCGGTGTAGATTTTCATATCGGGCCGGCCGTGGAGAATACTCTTCAGCGGCTTGCCCAACCCGCTGGCGTCCGGCCCGGCGTACGGAATCTGATACTCCTGGCCGGCAAACTCAAGCCGTTCCTCGCGAGCCAGAATCTTGCGCAAAATTTCAACATACTCCCGATAGCGTTGAAGCGGCTTGCCATAGGGCACGCCGTGCCAGCCCTCAATGACCTGCGGATTGGACGGCCCCAACCCGATCAGAAAGCGCCCCTCGGTCAAACCATCCAGCGTCATAGCGGTCATGGCTGTCATGGCCGGGGTGCGCGCCTGCATCTGCAAGATGCCCGCTCCCAGCTTTATTTTTGAGGTGCGCGCGCCAACAAAGGCCAGAAAAGAAACGACATCCGACCCCCAGGCCTCACCGGTCCAGACCGAGTCAAACCCGAGGCGTTCGGCTTCAAGGATCACCTCCAGGGTGTGTTGCATCTTCGGGCCTGCATATCCAGTGACTAATCCAAGTCGCATCGCACTCCCTCCTGTGGGCGCTGAAGAGCAGGCGGCCCTTCCCGGTTGAGCCCGGGGTCGCCTTTTGCCCGCCCAGGGCGAGTATGCCCGCCCGAGATCGATTTGGGAAGCGGTCCCGTGCGAGCCAGAACCGCCCGTCCCCGCCCCACCGCCGTATCCTTCTCACCCCACGTCCGTGATGGCAAAATTCTGATCGTTCTGCTCCCGCGCCACGATGACCCGCGTCCCCAGGCGCTGCCCGGCAGGCCGCGCTTATCCCGCGGAACACATTGATTCTTTACGCCTCAGCGTTTACGATTCGGACACGTTTTTCTGCGGTCGCCCGGTCTGTGAGTAGAACCGTTTCGTACAATACCGTTTCGTACAATAAGGAGTGAACCCATGGCAACGGCCAGTCAGATTGATGCCATCCCCCTACCGCCCACGCAGGCAGTGTTCGATCCCATCACTTTCAGTGTGATCCGTAACCGCTTTGAAGCCATTGGTCAGGAGATGACCCTGGCGATGGAACAAACGGCCTGGACCTCGGTCATCGCCCTGGCCCGCGACTACTCGTGCATGATCTACGACGCCCATGCCAGCGGGCCGCGGCAGGTCACTATGGCCGACTGCCTGCCCATCCACTGTAACAGCATTCGGACCCTGCTGATGGAAATCGTCTCTGTGTTCAAAGACGACATCCACGACGGCGATGTGTATATGTCGAACGATCCCTACCGGGGCAACACCCATATCCCGGACCTGGTGACGGCGCAGCCGGTCTTCGTGGACGGCAAACAGGTGTTCTGGACTGTGGCGCGCGGCCATCAGCTCGATACCGGCGCCATTGAGGCGTCAAGCATCGTGCCCGCGGCCAGGACCATCTTCCAGGAGGGCATCGTCATTCCGCCGACCAAGCTGGTCGATCGCGGGGTCGAACGCCACGATATTGTCGAACTGTATCTCTCGAATGTGCGCTATCGGGACGCCCTGCACGGCGACCTGCGCGCCCAGCTCGGGGCCTGCGGCGTGGCCCGCAAGGGCCTGATCGAGCTGTGTGAGCAGTATGGCCGCGACGAAGTGGTGCGCTATAGCGACGGACTCATGGACTACGCCGACCAGCGCGCCTCAGAGGAGTTCCGCGCGATTCCCGACGGCGTCTACGCCGGCGAGACCTGGACCGATACCGACGGCAATGGGGCCACCGATATTCCGATTCGGGCCACTATCACCAAGAAGGGCGCGGATATCCACGTCCACTACAGCGGCGGGCCGCCGTCCACCGGCTCGTTCAACGCGACCTATGCGGTCATGATGGCGACCTCAACGATCCCCTTCCTGTACTATATTGACTCGGACATTCCGCATAATCACGGCGTGCTGCAACACATCAGCGCCGACGCCGACGACAATACCATCTGCCTGGCCAAGTGGCCGGCCGCGGTTGCCGGGGCAACCCAGAATCCGGCCGACCCCATGCACGAGGTCATCAACATCGCTATGGCCGAGGCCATTCCCGAGCGCGTGCCCGCCGGCGGTGCCCACACCGCCCACATCCCGAACTTTAACGGAGTGGATTCAAGAACCGGCAAGGAGTGGGGCTGTATGCTGTTCAACAGCGGCGGCGGCCAGGGCGCGGCAAAGGACGCCGATGGCTGGCCGGTCCTGTGCACCATTGCCGGCATGGGCGGGCTCACCTCGGCCTCAGTCGAGCAGTTGGAGCTGCTGTATCCGCTCCGCGTTGAGCAGAACGAAATCGAGACCGACGCCATGGGCATGGGGAAGTGGATCGGCGGCCCAGGGCTGCGCACGCGCTATCGGCCGGTGGCCGGCGATATGGAGTGCGTGGGCTTTGGCGAGGGCTTGAAGAACCCGCCGCACGGGGTGAACGGCGGCACCATGAGCCCCGGGGGTGGCATTTATATCGAGCACGCGGACGGCCGGCGGACGTTTACCTCCTCCGCGGGACAACTGCTGATTCGCGAAGGCGAAACCTGGAATGGCGTGTCCGCCGGCGGCGGGGGCTGGGGCAACCCGCTCGACCGCGACCCGGAACAGGTGCGCCGCGACCTGCGGGACGAGTGGATCAGCGAAGACACCGCCCGCAATGTGTTCGGCATAGTCGTCAGGGACGATCTTGGGCGCAGCCTCGACCGGGACGCGACCGAGCAACTCCGAGCCGAGCTGCGCACGCGCGAGCGGCCAACGATCGAGCCCACCACTCCGGCTGCCGGCACCTGGACACAGCAGAACATGCGCCCCGGCGACCGCTATCTCGAAGCGCCGACCATCGCCCGGAACTTCAGCCCCGCGCCGCAGGAGAGGTAAACATGGGGCATCGAGTCGGCATCGATATTGGCGGCACTTTCACCGATGTGGTTCTGCTGCGCGACGACGGCAGGTTCCACGTCTACAAGGAAGACTCGACCCCTGACCAACCGCTGCTGGCGATTACGCGGGGTCTCGCCGGCATGGCCGAGGAAGCCGGGACCACAGTCGAAGCGCTGCTGCGTGAGACGGAGTTTCTGGTGCATGGTCAGACTATGGCGACCAATGCCCTGATACAGCGCAACGGGCCGGTCATCGGCCTGTTGTGCACCCAGGGCTTTCGCGACATTCTGTATCTGGGCCGCGGCGGGAAGCCCGAACGATTCAACATCCATCTCCAGAAACCCGAGGACTTTATTCCCCGCTATTTGCGCCTGGGCATTCCCGAGCGTATCGGCGCAGACGGCTCCGAGGTCCTGCCGCTCGACGAAGAGGCCGTTCGCAACGCGGCCCGGCGCTGCGGCGCGCACGGCGTCAAAGCGGTAGCGGTGGCCTATCTGTGGTCCATCGTCGATCCGCGCCACGAAAAGCGTACCGCGGAGATCGTGCGCGAGGAGCTGCCCGGCGTCGAGGTGCTGTGCTCCTGTGATGTCCTGCCCGAAATTCGGGAGTGGGAGCGCACCTCGTCAACTGTGCTGTCCGCCTATATCGCGCCCATTATCGGCGACTACCTGCGCGCCTTTGAAAAAGAGATGGCGGCCGGCGGCCTGCCCCACCCGCCGCAGATCATGCAGGTCAACGGCGGCTGTGCGTCGGTTGAAGACCTTTTGGCGCGGCCTGTCAACGCGGTGGCCTCGGGTCCCGCGGCCGGGCCGGCTGCGGGCGCGCACTACGCCTCAGATACCAAAGCCCCCGACCGGCTGATCATTATTGACATGGGCGGGACCAGCTTTGACGTCTGCATGCTGCGCGACAGCGAGCCGGTCATGTCAACCGATATTCGGGTCGCACATCAGCCTATCGGAGTGAACGGGGTTGAGGTGCTGTCGATCGGCGCCGGCGGCGGCTCTATTGCCTGGCTCGACAGCGGCAAGGCGCTGCGGGTCGGGCCGCAGAGCGCGGGTTCTCAGCCGGGGCCGGCCTGTTATGGCCGGGGTGGCCGCGCGCCCGCAGTCACCGACGCCAACCTGGCTGTCGGGCGGATGTCGTCCGGGGCGTTTCTGGGCGGCCGGCGCTCCCTCAGCGAGCGCCTGGCGCAACGCGCCATTGCCGAGCAGATTGCCACGCCGTTGGGGCTGTCGGTCCGCGAGGCCGCGGCCGGCATCCTGACCATCGTAAACTCGAATATGGCCTCGGCCATCCGAGCGGTCTCGATTGAGCGCGGCATCGATCCCCGCGACTATGTTATGGTTGCGGGCGGCGGGGCGGGTGGCCTGCACGCGGCTGAGCTGGCCCGTATGCTTGAGATCGGCGAGGTGCTGATTCCGCGTTCCGCGGGTGGGCTGTGCGCCTTCGGTATGGCGGTCACGCCGGTGCGGCACGACTATGTGCGCCTGCACCACTGCTATACGGATCGGACAGACGCGGCCACGGGCATCGCTCAGGTATTTGACGAGTTGATCGCCGAGGGCGGCTCCCATCTCAAGGAGGAGGGCTTTCAGCCCGAGGAGATTCGTTTTGCCCGGCACCTGGAGGGGCGCTATCCGGGTCAGGTGCACAACCTGACAGTACCGCTGCCCGACGGACCGATTGACGCCGATCTCTTGCGGCGACTCGAAGCCGACTTTCATGACGAGCACGAGCGGCGATTTACCTATTCGATGCGCGACCAGCCCATTGAGTGCCTGCACTGGCGCGTTGCCGCCACAGGCAACCGCCCCGCCCCCGAGGGACGGCTGGCTACCCAATCGGCTGGCCGGCCACAACCGACCAGCCGGCGCATGGCCTATATGGCCGGGGTCAATGCTGAGGTGGAAACTGAGATTTATCAGGGCGACGCGCTGGCCGCGGGTGACCGGCTGACCGGTCCGGCTATCGTTGAGTTCGCCACAACCACGGTGGTCGTCAACCCGGCTGACCGGCTGACCGTCCAGGCCGACGGCAGTGCGCTGCTGACGATTGCCCTCTGACAATTTTTCTCTCACAAAAGGAGACCCTGCATGTCGGGTGTCATGATCGTGACGGGTGGAAGTCGCGGCATTGGAGCCGCTATTGCACGGCGAGCGGCGCGGGCCGGGTTTGACGTGTGCGTCAATTATGCGCGCGCCCAAGACCGGGCCGAAGAGGTGGTCCACGACGTGATACAGGCCGGGCAACGGGCTATTGCCGTGCAAGCCGATGTCGGAACGGAAGCCGGTGTTGTTGAGCTGTTTCGCCGGACCGATGCCGAACTCGGCCCGGTCACCGCCCTGGTGAATAATGCCGCGATCGATTATGAGACCGCGGTCGTCGACGCCGAGATGGCGCGCGTCCGGGGCGTTTTTAATCTCAATATCTTCGGTGTGTTCGTAAGCGCTCGCGAGGCCATCAAACGCATGTCCATCAAACGCGCCGGCACCGGCGGCGTGATCGTCAATGTCGGCTCCATTTCCTCACGTTACGGTGGGTTGCCGGGCGATGTGGTCTACGCCGCAAGCAAAGGCGCGCTTGATTCCTTTACCCTGGGTCTGTCCAGAGAAGTCGGGCCTGAGGGGATTCGGGTCTGCTGTGTGCGCCCTGGGATTACCCGGACGGAAATTTTTGAAGCGAGTATAGGCATTGAACGCGCTGAAGCCATCGCCACGGCGCAGACGGTCTTGGGGCGTATCTGCGAACCCGAAGAGGTGGCCAATCTGGTGGTGTGGCTCTGCACAGATGAGGCCTCGTACGTCACCACGACGATCTACGATATTTCGGGCGGACGCTGAACAGAGCACGTTCATAAAGGAGAAACCAGCATGACCAGCGCCATACAGGACATACAGGCAGACCGCGCGCAGACCCTTCCGACGCATCCCCTGGACCCGCTGAGCCGGAGCGAGATTGAGCGCGGCGTGGCCATCCTCACCGGCTCGGGCGAGCTGAGCGGCCAACTCGCCTTCTCCAGCGTCAGTCTGGTGGAGCCGCCCAAAGAAGCGGTCAAGACCTTTACCCCAGGCGCGCCGTTTACTCGGGTGCTGCGCTTGCTGGGAGTGGACGAGTACGCCAACGGTAAGCCGGCGGACAGTTTTGACGCACGGGTCAACATCACGACGGGAGAGCTGCTTGAGGTGCAGCGCCTCAACCGCGGACAGGTGCCGTTTGGGGGGCGAGACCTGATGCAATCGATCAAGCTCACCAAAGCCGACCCGGCCTGGCGGGCCGCGGTGAGACGCCGCGGCGTCGAGGATATGAGCCGGGTGCAAATCGATATGTGGCCTGGCAGTGGCCCTCTCCCCGATAGCGTGGACGCGACCCATCGTCTGGCCCGGACGATTGCTTTTGTGCGTGAAGACAAGACTGACAACGGCTATGCCCGCCCGCTCCAGGGTCTGATTGCCCATGTGGACCTGACCGCGGGGCGTGTGGTCCATCTGGAAGATCACGGCCTGACCGCCCTGCCACCGGAGAGCGGGCGGTACGAGGCCGCTCATCAACCTGCGCTGCGGACCGATTTGAAACCCATTTCCATCACCCAGCCCGAGGGGCCGAGTTTCCGCATCGATGGGTACGCGGTGGAATGGCAGAAGTGGTCGTTCCGGGTCGGGATGCACCCTCAGCACGGCCTGGTCCTGCATACCCTGAGTTATGACGATGCCGGGGAACGGCGGTCCATCCTGTATCGGGCGTCGCTGGCGGACATGGTGGTTCCCTATGGCGACCGTGACCCCATGCACACCTGGAAGCACGTGCTGGATGCCAGCGAAGCGAGCGTGGGCAATCTGGCCAATTCGCTCAGCCTGGGCTGCGACTGTCTGGGTGAAATTCATTATTTTGATATGGACACGCTGCTGGCCGATGGGTCCGTCCATACGATCGAAAACGCCATCTGCCTGCATGAAGAAGATTACGGCGTGCTGTGGAAGCATCGGGACCTGCTGTCCGCGACCACGGAGGTCCGACGCTCGCGGCGTCTGGTGGTCAGCTCGTTCTTTACGGTCGGGAATTATGAGTACGGCTTCTTCTGGTATTTATACCTGGACGGCACAATTCAGATGGAGGTCAAGCTGACCGGCATTGTCGGTGTCAGCGCGGTGGAAACCGGGGCCGAGCAGCCCGAGTTCGCCCCGCTCATTGCGCCCAACCTGGCCTCTCCGATTCACCAGCACCTGTTCTGTTTCCGGCTCGATTTTGATGTGGACGGCGAGCGCAACTCGGTCTACGAGGTCGATGTTGAACCCGTGCCGCCCGGGCCGGACAATCCGCACGGGACGCAGTTCCGCGCCAAGACGACGCTCTTGGCCTCCGAAGATGGGGCGCGGCGGGATATTGCCCCGCAGGCCAGCCGGAGCTGGAAGATCGTCAACCCGCAGCGGACAAACCGTCTGGGGATGCCGGTCGGCTATAAGCTGCTTGCCGGCGCAACGCCGACGCTGTTTGCCCAGGCAGACTCCTATGTGGGGCAACGGGCCGGGTTTGCCCAGCATAATCTATGGGTCACCGCGTTTACGCCGGACGAGCTCAGCGCCGCCGGCGACATCACGCTTCAGAGCCCCGGCGGCGAGGGCCTGCTGCGCTATTCACGCGGACGCAATATCGAGAACACCGACGTCGTTGTCTGGCATACCTTTGGCCTCACGCATGTGCCGCGGCCCGAGGATTGGCCGGTCATGCCGGTCGAGTATGCCGGCTTCAGCCTGATGCCAGTCGGCTTTTTTGAACGCAGCCCCGCCCTGGACGTACCGCCCAGTCCGCACCCCTGCAAATAATCTGCTCCCTCTCCCCTGGAGGGAGAGGGCTGGGGTGAGGGGGAATTTCAAAGTCAGACACGACTTGACCTTCAGATCAGGAGCAGGAAATGGATTCTAAAGTAGCCTTGTATTTTCGCAACGAGTTCCGTGATGCCAGAGCCACCGCACTGAAAGACGCGGAAGGCTATCAACAGATTCTTTTCGTGTTGGAGCGCTTTGGCTCATATTTATTTGAAAGAGGGGGTTGCGAAAAACATGAACACAGCGAAGATTCAAAAGGTCTTGGCGTCTACAAGAAGTGTATAATAGACCTAGTCAAGAAACATCATCCTCTGGAGAAACATCGGGAAAAGAAACCAAAGTGGACCAGCTTGTACCGAGACAGTCATACTGCGTTTGGCAGTTTGTACGAGATGGTGATGCACGGCAGGAACGATGCTCTGCACCAGGGTGCTTTTGTACGAATTCTAACTCTACACCTCGTGGAGGTAGCTCTGTTTCTGGAGGACACGTTAATGGCTATTACGGGTGGTAGGATAAAAGATTACATGGTTCGAAACCCCGTGTGCGCCTATGCGTGGCAGCCGGTCAGTTTTGTTCGCCAGATGATGCTTGAGAACTCCTTTTCCTACATTCCCGTGTATATGAAGAAGAAGGAGACTGAGGAGAAGGCTTGGCATATCATTGCTGATTATCATATTGCAGAGTATCTACGGTCGGCTAAGGGCGATTTCCGTGGAAAACTATTGGCTAAATCAATTGAAAAGGCGATTGGACCGGCAATAGAAGAAGCATTTCCTGCCTACCCCGACGAAAACATTCAAGCTGTGTTAGAACGGTATGTACTAGAACTGCGCCAAGGGAAGCCGATACTGGTGGTGAAGAAGCGGGATAATTGCGACGAATTGCTGGGTATAGCGACTGCGTTTGACTTGATGTAAGGCCATCCGACCTGCAGGGACGGGCTGGCGTTTCTTTGCATCGTCTATCCTACAGGTCAATCTACTCACCCTGAGAACACTCCGCTTTCGCTGAGTCTATCGCCTTGGCCGATCCTCGTAGGGGGACGTGCGGGTGGGGTTGCGGGCGACTGCGTTCCCTTCGACTTCGCTCCGCTACGCTCAGGGTGAACGGGAAAGCCGTGTCGGTCGGGAGAGCCGTAGGCGTCACCCGACAGCCCGCCCCTGGGAACGCGGGCATCTTGCCCGCTCAGAAGCAGGCTGGAAGCCTGCGCTCCCAGGGGGAACGGCTCCCCAAGTCTTGGCGGAACAGCCCCCTGGTGCGTAGGACACGCCCTACCAGACGGATTGAAGGAGGGATTGGGGGTTAGAACACTACGTGTGAGGCCCATAACGTTGTCCGAGGGCGGGGCGGGCGGCTGGATTCCTGCTTGCGCGGGAATGACGAGGTTGCGCCGTTTCCGTCGGATGGCTTTCGCATTGAGTCTCTCTGGAATATGGACGCTATATGCTTGACAGACGATTTCCGGTCTTTCAAGCTATGCGGGAAAGCGTGCTTACGAGGAAGAAGGGGACAACATGATTGCACTGACCGTGAACGGAACGGAACACAGCGTTGATGTCGGCTCGGACATGCGGCTGCTGTGGGTGTTACGCGATATCCTGGGGCTGACCGGAACGAAATTCGGTTGTGGCATGTCCCTGTGTGGGGCCTGTACCGTCCATCTGGACGGCGAACCGGTACGCTCGTGCGTCATGCCGGTCTCCATTGCCGCCGGCAAGAACATTACGACCATAGAAGGGCTCTCCACAGATGGCAGCCACCCCTTACAGCAGGCCTGGGTTGCGCATCAAGTACCGCAGTGCGGGTATTGTCAGACCGGCATGATTATGTCGGCCGCGGCCCTGCTCAAAAAAAATCCCCAGCCGAGCGACGCCGATATCAACGAAGCCGTGACGAATATTTGTCGGTGCGGGACGTATGCGCGGATTCGGGCCGCCATTCATATGGCGGCGAGGAAAGTGGAGAGTGGCTAGGAGAGTGGAGAGTGACAAGTGGAGAGCAGGGAAAAGAAGGATGCGCTGATGAAACAGATGGTGAATATGTCCCGGCGTTCGTTTTTATTGCGCTCGGCTGCGGTTGGGGGCGGACTGCTGTTAGAAGTGACGCTGCCGAAGTCCGGCTTGGCTGAGGCGGAGCAGGCGAGCGCTGAGGCGGAAAAAATTCCTGAAGTCACGGCCTGGGTCCTGGTTCGACCGGATGACACTATCGTCATTCGGGTGGCCCGGGTGGAAATGGGCCAGGGCAGTTTTACCGGTCTGCCTATGCTGGTTGCTGAAGAACTAGGCTGTGACTGGAGCAAGGTGCAGGCCGAGTATGCGTCAACGAGTGAACATCTGCGGCGCAATCGGATTTTTCGGACCATGCTGACCGGCGGCAGTCGGTCTATTCGTGACAGCCAGGAGTATTTACGCACCGCCGGAGCCGCGGCCCGCCTGATGCTGACCGGCGCGGCTGCGCGGCGCTGGGACGTGCCGGTTGCGGAATGTGTGGCGGCGAACAGCCTCATCACCCATAGCCCGACCCAACGACAGGTCAGCTTTGGAGCGGTGGCAGCAGAGGCAGCCGCGCTCGACATCCCCGAAAATCCACCGCTCAAAGACCCGGCAGACTGGACCATTTTGGGTCAACCGGCCCGGCGGTTCGACATCCCGGATAAGGTCACGGGCAAGACCGCGTTTGCGATTGATACCCGGCTGCCCGGCATGGTCTATGCCGCGATTGCCCAGTGTCCGGTGTTCGGCGGCAGCCTGAAAAGCGTGGACGCAAAAAAAATTGCCGACATGCGCGGGGTGGTCAAGGTCGTTCCCCTGGAAGACGCGGTCGTTGTCGTTGCCACAGAGAGCTGGTGGAACGCGCAACAGGCGCTCCGCGCGCTGCCGATTGAATGGGATTTTGGGGAGCACGCCCAGGTCAGCAGCGACAGCATCCTGGAGTTTCTGCGCGAGGGCATACAACTCGAAAAGGCGCCGGTCTCCCGTCAGGAGGGCGATATCGACAGTGCGTTTGCCAGCGCGGCCACGACGATTGAAGCCGACTATTATGCCCCCTATCTTGAGCACGCCACTATGGAACCGCAGAACTGTACGGCGCTGTATACGGAGCAGCGGGTTGACGTCTGGGCACCGGCTCAGAACAGCGAGGCCACCGCGGCCGTGACCGCTGAGACCGCGGACGTGCCAGTCAGTCGGGTCGAGGTCCACAAGGTCCATCTCGGGGGCGGCTTTGGCCGGCGCGGGCTGTATATTGAGTTTGTGCGCCAAGCCGTCAGGATTGCCAAGACTATGCCCGGCAGCCCGGTGCAATTGATCTGGTCCAGAGAAGAGGATATCCAGCACGGCCGCTATCGACCGGTGGCTTTAGTCCGCATGAGGGCCGCGCTCAACGCCTCCGGGGAACCAACCGCCTGGACTGTGCGCCAGGCCGAGCAGTCGATTTTCAGTGCCGTCCGCCCCCATCTGATTCGGGACGGGGTTGATATCGTCGGGGTGCGGACCTTTGCCGACGCGCCGTACGCTTTTCCGAACCTGCATATGGAATACGCCATGCGCAATACCCACGTGCCGCCAGGGCCGTGGCGGGCGGTGGCGCATACCCATAATCCGTTCTTTCGGGAGAGTTTCATTGATGAGTTAGCTCATGCGGCCGGGCAGGACCCGTATCAGTTTCGCCGCACCCTCCTCCAGACTCCCCAGGCGTCGAAGGACCTGGCTATTCTGGACGCGGTCGCCGAGGCTGCCGGATGGGACAGCCCGCTGCCGGAAGGCGTCCATCGCGGGATTGCCGTGCAGGATTCTTACGGAAGTTATACCGCAGCGGTGATTGAGGCCTCGGTCAATAACGAAGGTGAGTTGACCATCCACCGGGTGGTGGTTGGTATTGATTGCGGCTATGTGGCCAACCCCGATTCGGTCCGGGCCCAACTCGAAGGCAGCGTCGTCTACGGCCTGACAGCCGCGCTGTACGGAGAGATTACCATTAAGGCCGGCCGGGTTGAACAGTCGAATTTTCATGACTACCAGATGATGCGGCTGGCCGAGATGCCCACGGTTGAGGTGGTCCTCAAGCCGACTGGCGGTTTCTGGGGCGGCGCGGGCGAGCCTGGCATGGCTCCGCTTGCGCCGGCGCTGTGTAATGCCATCTTTGCGGCAACCGGCAAGCGTATCCGTTCGTTGCCGTTAAAGAACCATGATTTACGCCCAGCCTGATCGCCTGTCACGACGGCGCGCGCTCGTCGGTCTGCTGGGCTGCCTGGGCGGCCTGCTCGTGCCGCTCAGGCAGGCGTGTCCGGCAGACGCGCTTCCCGAGAAGCTCGCGCCGCTCATTCGCCAGGCAGCTGGAGGGGTCATGCCCCAAGTCGGCCGCGTCAGCCTCAGCCTGCCCACCCTGGCCGAAAGTGGTCATTCCGTCCGGTTGCGGGTCCGGGTCGAGAGTCCGATGACGCCCCAGGCCCATGTGAAGCGGATTCATATTTTTTCGGAAAAGAACCCCAGACCAGTTATTGCCCGCTTCTCGCTGGGGCCGCGGGCCGGACGGGCTGAGGTACACACCCGGATTCGACTGGCCGGCACCCAGCAGGTTGTGGCGGTTGCGGTCATGAACGACGGCACGGCCTGGATGGCAAGCGCGGAAGTCGTTGTCACAGCCGCGGCCTGTGTTGAGGGAAGCTGACCGGACCCATACGGCATGGCCAAGGCGAGAATCAAAGTTCCTGGGGTTGTCAAACGCGGAGCGGTCTTTGAGGTGCGTTTGCTCATCCGTCACCCTATGGAAACCGGCTTCCGGTATAACAACGTGGGCCAGAAGATTCCCAAAAACATCGTGCATACCGTTCGGTGTGTGTATAACGGGGCGGAGGTTTTCCATGCGGAGTTATTTCCCGGTATTGCCGCCAATCCGTACTTCTCATTTTTTACCACCGCGGAAGCGTCGGGCGAGCTGGTGTGTGTGTGGACAGACGACACTGGAGTCACGACATCCGAGCGCGTCGCCCTCACGGTCAGCGAATGAAACGTTTTGTTGTCCTGCTTGCCAGCCTGCTGGCCGTCCCGGCCCTCGCGAGCGCAGCCTCTCTCTCTGAGCGCGGCGCGGCCTGGGCGCAGGCGTGCGCGGCCTGTCATGGTCCTGACGGGCAGAGTCAGGGGGCCATTCCTGCGCTTGACAGGCTGCCACCCGAGGACCTCAGGGCGGCCATGCAGGCGTTTCGGACCGGAGAGCGTCAGGGGACAGTAATGAATTATATTGCCAGAGGACTGAGCGAGGCGGATGTCGAGGCGGTGGCCGCATATTTTGCAAGGGCGCAGGCACCTTGACCAATGTAGGGGCAACCCCCTGTGGTTGCCCTCGCGCCGTTTAACCCGCACCGTTTGCCCCGCGCCGTTTGCCCCGCACCGTTTGCCCCGCACCGTTTGACCTTTAACCTATGCCCCCTTATCTCACCCGCCGTCAATTTTTCAGCTTGGCCGCAAGCCTGCCCTTTGCTCGTCCGCTGACCGGCAGAGCGCGGGCGAATACCCCGGCCAGGGTCGTCGTCGTTGGCGGTGGTTTTGGCGGGGCGACCTGCGCAAAGTATTTACGCCTGGCCGACCCGAGCCTGAAGGTCACTCTGGTGACTCCACAGCCTCAGTTTATCACCTGTCCGTTCAGCAACGCGGCCCTGGTCGGTCTCCGTCCGCTCACCTCGTTGACCTATACCTACCAACGGCTCCGGGAAGGCTATGGCATACAGATTGTCCAGGCCCAGGCAGACCGACTTGACCCGACCGCGCAGAGACTCACCCTTAGTGACGGACATACGTTAGCTTATGACAAACTTGTTTTATCCCCCGGTGTTGAACTGCGCTGGGACGCAATAGCGGGTTACGATGCTGAAGCCAGTGCCGTGTTCCCGCACGCCTGGCAGGCCGGGACGCAAACGCGGCGGCTGCGCCGTCAACTGGACGCCATGCAAGACGGCGGGCTGGTGGTGATTAGCGCGCCGGAAACGCCCTACCGCTGTCCGCCAGGGCCGTATGAGCGGGCCAGTTTGATCGCCCACTATCTCAAAACCCATAAGCCAAAATCAAAAGTCTTGCTGCTCGATGCCAAGGACAGCTTTACCAAGGACAAGCTGTTTCTGGCCGCGTGGGAGCGGCGCTATCCCGGCCTGCTCGAATGGGTGTCGGGCGCGCAGGGCGGGCGGGTCACCCAGGTCGATACACGAACCGGCCTCGTTCGCACGGAGTTTGACGAGTATAAACCGACAGTGGCCAATATCATTGCCCCGCAGCGCGCGGCGGCGATTGCGCGGGCGGACGGCCTCGATGCCGGCACGGGCTGGTGCCCCGTATACGGCGGCACATTCGAATCCCGCGTACACCCCAACATTCACATTATTGGCGACGCAGCAATCGCCAGCCCCATGCCCAAATCCGCCTTTAGCGCCAATACTCAGGCCAAGGTCTGCGCCGCGGCCATTGTGGCTCTGCTCCGGGGCGAGCCGGTGGCACGACCGGCATTGATGAATACCTGCTACAGCCTGGTTGCGCCCGACTACGGTATCTCTGTCAGTGCTGTGTATACCGTTGAGAACGACACGATTCAGGTTGTCCCAGGGTCAAGCGGCACAAGCCCGCTTGACGCGCCGGAGACAACGCGCTCGCTCGAAGCGTCCTATGCGCGCTCGTGGTACGACAATATTACTGCCGATACGTTTGGGTAAAGGCGACACTACGATGTATGGAAGCTATTGGAAGGCTTTTGTCATTCAGGTGTGGAGCGGACTTCTTTTGCTGAGCGGTCTCTACGCTCAGGGGAATCAGCAGTTCGACGGCCCGCAGACCCGACATAAAGGGGTTTCCACCCCGTTGACCGACCAGCCCGGTGATGCGGAGCGGGGGCGGCATATTGTGCTCGACCGGGAGCGCGGCGATTGTGTGGTGTGTCACACCCTGCCGCAAAGAGTAAACGTGTCTTCCAATAGGCAGGCAGATGTTGACACGTTTACTCTTTTGCCTGAACGCCGCTTCCACGGCACGGTGGGGCTGCCCTTGGATAATATTGGGAGTCGCTCGACTGCGGCTGGGTTACGCCTGCGGCTGCTAGACCCCAAAGCGCTAAACCCCCACTCCATCATGCCGGCGTATCATACGGTAGCGGGTCGGCATTCCGTCCTCGAAGCCTACCGGGGCAAGCCGATCCTCAGCGCGCAGGAAATCGAAGATGTTGTGGCTTATCTCTTGACCCTTCGTCAGGACGCTCCACAGGCTGCACAGGCTTCCCAAACTCCGAGCGGTCCGCAGCGCGAGACTTCTCCATACCGCGTCGCAGGCCGTCGCTCCGGTTATACTTATCTGTCGGAGGAACACCGACAGTTACAGGATGATGCGTTTGGCAATCCGGGGATGTTATGGGTCGAACGTGGCCGCGCGTTATGGGACCAGACCCAAGGCCACAGCCAACAGGCGTGCGCCAGTTGTCATGGAGACGCGGCAACCAGTATGCGCGGAGTACGGACACGCTATCCGCAATTCGATCCACGCACAAAAAAACTCATCAATCTGGAGCAGCAGATTAACCGCTGTCGCACAGAGCAGCTCCAGGCCGAAGCCTATCCGTATGAATCCGAAGCTTTGCTGGCGCTTAGCGCCTTTGTGAGTTTTCAGTCACGCGGAATGCCGCTTGCTGTGGACATCGAGGGACCGGCCGCGCCGTTTTTCAAGGCCGGCAAAGCGTTCTTCATGCGCCGTCGCGGCCAGCTCGACATGGCGTGCAGCCAGTGCCACGATGAGTATGCCGGGCAACGCCTGCGGGGTGAGGTCGTCAGCCAGGGACAGACCAACGGCTTCCCCGTCTATCGGCTGAGCTGGCAAACGCTGGGGTCGACGCACCGCATGTTTGCCTGGTGCAACACCGCAATCCGCGCTCAACCCCTGGCCCACGGGGCTGACGCCTACGTGAATCTCGAATTGTATATGACCTGGCGGGGTCGCGGCTTGCCGGTAGAGACGCCGGGCGTGCGGCGGTGAGACGTGCGAGGTGTCGGATTACGCTTCGCTCATCCGACCTACAGTGACTAGGGCAAATTACGATGCTGTGTAGCCACCTGTCATTCCTGCGGAAGCAGGAATCCAGGCCCCCAGCCCCCCCGCCGGCTGGATGCCGGATCACGTCCGGCAGGACGGGAGCCCCCGGCACGGCTACAGACTAGCGTAAAACGCTCTAGGGCGCGCCACCGCAATTAAGACGCCACCCCTCTCTCTTGATCCGCCAAGTATTGCCCCAGTTCCTCAAACAGTTGCAGTTGCTCGGCTGCCTTGGCTTTGTAGAGTACCTCCCCTTTTGCAGAAATGACCTGAGCAACATAGGTGTCGAGGTTCTGCTCCACTTCCTCCAGGAATCTCTCCTCACGGTCGAGATTCTGCATCTTGTGGACTTCGCATAGCAGGCAGCCCATCAGTATGACTTTTGCATCACCAAGCGATACTTTTATGCCAGTCGATTTCAGCCTGGATACCTGTTCCTTCGCCACATCGATCGCCGGACGTAGCGGCTGACTGAATCGACCACTTCTCCTTGCTTGCTTATCCTTGTGACAGACAAGGATGAGGTCCAGGTGAATTGGAGATGTGGCCTGTTGCAGCGGCGTTGAAACGGACATCTCGGCCTTTATCGGATACCCTCGCGTACAGACAAGGCCGGCATGTCTGATTGCTCGGTGGACAGCGGTCCAGCCTTCGTGGCGGGCATGATGATAGGTAAAAACAAGCAAGCCCTTATCATTGAGGACACGGCGACACTCGGCGAAAACTGAGGTAAGTTTTCTGGTGAAGAGTTCAGGGTCAGTGTCTTGGACTTCCTCCGTACATCTCGTAGTCGTCGTGGCGGAGAATTCCAGGGCTTGATTGAGCCCATAGTAAAAGAAATCGGCAAGTTGCGAATAATGAACATTGTCAAAAAAAGGCGGGTCCGTAACGACCATATCAACACTCTTATCGGGGATATCGATACAACTGGAATCTCCCAGGGTCAGATAGGCTGTCTTCGGCTGTGAGGCGAACTGCGCAAAGCTCTCCGCCAGCTCTACAGAGACAGGCTGATTGATACCACCGACCTTCATACTCCTTGACGCATGAAGTCTGAGTTCAAACGGGTCGGCCTTGTAGGCAAGCGCCCTTTCAACACGCGACCGGAACAAGCCTGAAAATGCTCCGGAAGACTTAGGCGTTCCCCAGATATTCGCCTCAAGAGGCATCATCTCCGGTTTGAGGACATGGTGAGAGAACATATGCCGTACGGCCCCTGTCCCTTCACCCTTAAAAGAGGTGAACAGGTTGTTGAATTCTAATGTGCCAGAAAAGAGGCAGGAAAAAAGGAGCTTCAAGTCTGGGTCTTCGATACCTTTGATTGCCTCAATAAGATGTCTGATACAGACGAGTTGCCTATCGGAGAACAGCTCATGCCAATACCGGTAGTTGTGGTTCAGCATCTGATTGGTGTTGTAGCCGGGCTTGATATCCACAACGGGGAAACGGCTTGAGAGCGCAGCAAACTCTTCTGCTATTTGGCGCTCAATCTCCCCATCGAATTCGTTCATCGGTTCATAGAGTTTCTCCCCGTTCTCTGTCAGGAGTAGCTTTGCGTAACGCCGAAAGGGGAGAGGCCCCTCAAGAGACTTCATCCTCTCGATAAGGCGGAATGCGTATTGACAGCCGTCACAACGAACTTCCGCTCCGCTGATATTCCCGTGCTGAGGGTTATACGTCAGCGAACACCCTGGGCACCTGACGCGCTCAGCATCGTAAACGGTAAAGTTCACAGCGCCACAGCCAGGACAGAGGGCACGCGCCGAAGGGTCTTTCTGAGGAGTCGCGTTTTTGGAGAAGACTCGTGTTTTGAAAAGGTCAATCTCTTTTCCACATTCCAGGCAAGAGACAACTTTAACGAGGAAATAGTATAAAACGGTCGCAGTCTGGCCGGTCCTCGTTCTGGTTTGGAAGTAACTGAGAAGTCTCGGAGCAAGAGCCCGCTCCAAACGCCGGTATGTAGAGAGAACCTCAGCGTCGCTGTATTGAGAAAGTGCTGCGCGGCAGGCGAGATACGCGACTGGATTGACGTCGCGCCCTACGGCTTTGCAGCCGAGTTTGACGGCTTCGCCGACAGTAACCCCACTCCCCATAAAAGGATCGAAGACAACAGTATTCTCAAAGGTATTCTTCTTGTAAAAGCGATCCCAGAAGTCCTCACCATCCTCTAAACACGCGCCGAGCAGTATTCCACGAAAGACCGAGCCGAGCCTTCGAGCCCACCACTTATGGAGATAATAAACAGGGCGATAGACCTCTTTACGCCAGGATTCCCGCTCGGCTACGAGCGAGAGTTCCGCAAACGGAAAGGCGTTCTCTATAAGTTTTGGCATGAAATTATTCTAGGAGTTGGGGCATGGATGCTGTCCGCTCTCGTGGCTGTCGGGACTTACAGGCTTGAAAGATATCCCGTCGAACCGGCAGTTGATCGAGAGGGAGTGGGCGTCTCGTAGAGTTGTCAATCACGATGTAGTGGAAAGAATTCTGATACTTGTCATCTCTGACAATAAGGTCCGTGCAAAGGGCGTCCCGTGCAGCGAGGGCAGCCAGATCGTGCTGCTTGATGACGAGTATGTGACGCAGATGAAAGAAATTCAGTTTGTAATTGAGTGGATTCGGATAGGTGTACATACGTCGGTGCCGGACGGACCCTTCTCCGTATGGACCATGGTCGTACTCGCTTTGATTTGCGTACTTTGCGTCCTTGTGCAGATCAAAATCGTAATTGAGAAAATCACCATCCATGAGGATAGAGGTGACTATCGAGGAGCTATCATGGCTCAGTAAGGCAAAGAGGTAGAAGCAGGGGACTTCTACGGTATCTCGTCCAACTTTCATAAGGGCCTTCCCACAGGGAAGACAGCTATTGTAATCGATTGTTAGGCCCCTGGGGTCCTTCCCATTGACCTGCTGAATAAGCTTCTTTACCTCAAGCCCCAGAATTGAGTTGCTGGGTCTATGTCGCAACACGATATCGGGCGTTGTCAATTTCCCAGCATGAAAGACTTCAATATCTGGAAGAGTACGCCCGATCGCCCCCCCTACCCAAGAGTCGAAAGGGTCGTCCTGAACCGTGCCGACCAACGCAGGAGGCTGCAGGGCAATTGGGATAACTCCTTGTACTATCTTCGCAGATAGTTCCGCGTATACTCGTTCGACGATTTGTATAGTGTTCATGGTTTCATAATGTTGATACAGGCTGGAAGGCTGCTTGTCATGCGAGCGGAGGGCTTCCTTCATAAGTTACTGGAATTTCTCAACCTTTCCCAGCATTGCCAGGCTGCCCATATCCCACCGTAGCGGTAATGGTGGTATCTAGACGTTGTCTGCCATGTCCCCTACCAAGGTCTACATTCTTGCCCTCAGAGGGTGGGAAGGTAGAAGAGGTGACGGATTCCGCTCCGTTAATCCGACCTACAAAACTAAGAAAGAAGAGTTAGACGTTCTAGGATGAATTCTGCAACTTTGGCAGGCTCATGGCGATTTCCGTCAATATACCCATCGATTGAGAAAACGCCGTCAACGTTGGCATCATCAAAGCGCACGAACATAATTCGTGCACTGTCTCTCCTCTTGATGATGTCTCTTATTGCCCGCCATTCCAGCCCGCACCATTCCTTTTCTGCATACTCGGCGCAGAGGAAGACTACGACAAGTTTCGAGTTGTTTCTGTATATTCCCTGGAGAAAAGTGTCTAGGGGGTGTCATCAGTTAAGGAGGATCACCGAGGCCGCTAGATAGACAGCTCCCAGGAAGCTGCCAGCGCGTTTGTCATAGCGAGTGGCGAGCGCACGATATTGTTTCAGTTTAGCGAAGAAGTTTTCAATCAAATGGCGCGCCTGATAGAGGTGCTTATCATAGGGCCGCGGCTGGCACCGATTCGCTTTGGGGGGAATAACAATCGTCACCTCTGCCTTCTCCAACACGGCAAGGACGCGCTCTTGGGCATCATACGCGGTATCCGCGAGCAAGGCCTGGACGTGGTTCACCAAATCCGGGAGCAGCGCATCCGCCCCGGCGAGGTCCGAGGCTTGGCCCGGCGTGAGATGAAAGCTCGTCGGATTACCCAAGGCATCACAGGTCGCATGGAGTTTGGTACTCAAGCCCCCTCGAGAGCGACCGAGGCATTCCGTCTCTTGATCCCCCCTTTTGCCCCGGCGGCATGTTGATGGGCGCGGATAATCGTGGCGTCAATCATGGCGTATTCGTTGTCGGCGTCGGCTGCGAGGTGCTTGAACACCTGCTCCCACGCCCCGCTCCTACTCCAGCGCATATGCCGGGTATGAATCACCCGAAAATCTCCAAACCGCCCGGGCAGGTCGCGCCAGGGAATGCCCGCGCGATAGCGGTACAGCACCGCTTCCACAAACCGGCGGTTATCCTTCGCCGTTCCCCCCACATGGCCCTCTCGCCCCGGCAAGAGCCCCTGAATCCGCTCCCACTGGTCATCCCGTAGGGCATACCGTTTCGTCATTCTGAGCATCCTCCTCGCTATGGCTCCCACCAAAAGTATAGCGCATCAGGGGAGGAAACCCCCAAGGATTCTTCCTAACTGATGACAGACCCTAGGTTCGGACATGCAAGTTGAGATTGGAAGTCGTAATCGTAGAAGACCGAGTCAGTCCCCAAGGCTGACCGTAGCTTTTCCGCGACTTTAGAGACATACGCCCTCTTCTCTCCCGGAAATGAAAGAGCAACTTCGAAATTGATGTTTTCAACCCTTGATAGGGATCTATCCGATTTAGCAATCGTAGGTTCTGTTAGAAGTTGCTCAAGTACCAAAAGCGACAATGTGAAAGGGTCGGGTTCAATCTTATTTACTTTTTCTCGCCCTGGATTGGTCTGTGAAATGTGAAAGAGGAGATAGTTAAGCCAAATTGCTAGAACGTTATCGTTCATCACGCCGGTCGGCTTTGATGACTCGTCACGTTCTGCATCCAACATTTCCTCCAACACGCGCAGCTTGATCTGTTGAGCCTCCTTCTGGTTGAAAAGATTACCCGCTCGTTTCGCCATTCGAGCAAACAACCTACAAGCAGCTCCCTCAATGACACCGAATGAGGATACTTGAGCCCCTCGAATACCCCATTGCAAATCACTCTCCTGAAGATTTTTTAGCAAAACGTTGTTATCTTGATGAGGTCTAACTTTTCCGTAATACTGCCATAGCATAATCGTGTGGTTTGGTTTGGCAAACTTGCGACCAACGGGTGCAATATCTTGAATCAGTAAATATGTACTAAAACTCAGATCATGAAATCTTGAGGCTTCGGCTTCAAAGGCATCAACAAGCCGCTGTATTTCTCGCCTCTTCTTGCGTAATGACATATTAGATCACATCTTTCCTCGCGGCACCGGGATGCCCGGAATCTTCACCCGCATCCTGCCCATCTCACCAAACGTAGTGATAAACAAGGTCTTCCAGTCATCGCCCCGCCCGGCGGCGGGGGGCGTCATAGCTCAGCCCTGTTACCGGCCGTTCGCAGCATGAAGCGCACTGCGGATTATCACCCCCTCACGGGTCAGGGCCTCTCGAAGTGCCCGCAGTATCTCTGGAGCCTGCATCAACTCGCCCGATATGGCAATGCTTTCTGCGTCAAGCGCGAGTTCTTTGCCACCCGCGGTCGTGACCCTACCCTCGGTGACAACTTTCATAACGAGCCGTACTGCTTCTTCCACACTGTCCTCGCCGTGCCCGTACGTCAGGTCTCCGTCATCCTTGTATCCTAGCCCTGGGTAGAACTCTTTGACGACCCGCATCCCCAGTTGCTCGGCGACTTCCAGGACGGGATAGCGTGGAAGCGCTGGCAGGTAGGCCACGATGTCCGGGTTCACCGCTTGAAATCCCTCAAGCATGGCTCGGGTATTCTCCTCGCTGAGCTGCGCCCACACGTAAAACGCGCTATGCGGCTTGGCCGCCTCAAGCCGCAATCCTGCTGCTTCGGCAAAGGCTTTCAGCGCCCCGAGTTGATACACAACATAATCCTTGCCCTCTTGGGGAGTGATATGTATGAGCCTCCGGCCGAAACCCAGCATGTCGGGAAAGCCCGGATGGCCCCCGACGGTCACACCGTACTTCTTGGCACTCTCAACAGAGCGACGCACCCAGCTTGGATCACCGGCGTGAAAGCTACACGCAATGTTGGCGTGACTAATCCCCTGCATCACCTCCTCAGGCCGTCCCAGCACATAGTTACCAAAGGATTCACCCACATCGCTGTTGAGATCAATCCAAGTTCTCGTGGCGCTCATGCTCAAATCTCCTCGCCCGTCTGAGAAAAATCGGACGTTCCGTTTTGTCACGCCTGCCCGCACTCTCTACGCCGTCCGGCCAGAAGTTACTCGAACTCCGAAGCTCCGGTTGCGGGCGGGTATTCGTTCCACCACTCCCGGAACACACGGCACCGGCCATCCGCGGTCAGGGTGATGAGAAAAATCCCTTCCATTCTGACGGCTTGGCCCGTCTGCACGGATTGCATCGATGCCCACCAGCGCGCGAGGTAGCGGCCGTCTTCGGTCATGGCAAGGGGTTCGGAACCAAACGTAATCCCGGCCTGGTTCCCCTGGGTAGCCGTCTCCCAGGCGCGTCGGATCGCCGCCCGACCGGTGAGCGGCTCGGCGAACGGACCCCAGACGTAGGTCCCGTCCTCGGTGAAGAGCACTGCCGCGGCAGCCGGGTTCTGATTCTCCCAGGCCTTGCCGTAGGCGTCGAGCCAGGAGTTGAGCGCCTCGAAACCCATAGGAACCTCCTTTGTCCTGTTGAAGACCATACATAGCGCCCAACAGCGGATTGTCCAGAGGCGGCCCTGCCTGTTCGCCGGCGTGGCTTGACAGCAGCATGATAAGCATTCCACAGTTGGGGCCACGCGCCGCGGGGCGTGTATTCGGAGCAGAGAGTGGGAGGGCTGACCATGCGAGATTTCGCAACCCTGGGCAAACGCAAAGCCGTGTTGGGCATGATTCACCTGCAACCGTTGCCCGGCACCGTGTTTTACGCGGACGGCAGTTTCAACCAGACCCTTGAGACCGCGGTCGAATCGGCCCAAGCGCTCTACCACGGCGGGGCGGACGGGTGTCTGGTACAGACCGTCGATCGTCTTTACAGCGTCAAAGACGAATCCGACCCGGCCCGTACGACCGCGGTGGGCTTGATTGTGCACGCCATTGTCCAGGCCACCGGCGCAGACTTCCAGGTCGGGGTGCAGTTGATGCGGAATGCGCTCAAAGCGTCGGTGGCAGTGGCAAAGGTGGCGGGGGGCAGCTTTATTCGGGCCGGCGCGCTGGTGGGCACAACGCTGACCGCGCACGGCATGGTCGAAGCGAATCCGCTCGACGTGATGGAGTATCGCAAAAAGATCAACGCCTGGGATGTCAAGGTCATTGCCGAAGTCGACTCCATGCAATTCAAATGGTTTGGCGAGCCAAAGCCGCCCGCGGAGATCGCCCGAAGCGCGAAATATGTGGGGGCGGACGCGGTGTCATTGGGCGCTCCTGACGAAAACAGAACGCTGGAGATGATCGCCTCGGTACGGAAGACCGTGCCGGGCCTGCCGATTATTTTAGCGGGCTACACCAACCACGATAATGCGGCGCGCTTGTTGGCTGCGGCGGACGGAGCGTTTGTCGGCACCTGTCTGGAACGCGGTGGCTGGGGTGGACGCATTGATGTCGAACGGGTGAAGACCTATGTAGACATCGTGCGAGGACTGGAAGGAAAAGGATAGAACGATGGCGCCACTCAAACCGGGGGTGATGTTCGGGCAGGTCGCAGGCTTAGCAGACGATTTACGACAGTTGACCCGCCCGTTTGAGCAGCAGGTGCGGGCAGTCCTCACGCCAGCGGAATGGAGGGCGGTGAAAAAAGTCTATCTCACCGGAGACGGGGATTCCTACCATGCCTCATGTGCCGCGGAGATGGCCTTTGAGGCGATTGCCGATGTGGCCTGCGAACCGCTGAGCGCCCAACGTTTTCTGGACTATGGCGCGGCCTGGATGCGCCCCGCTGCGCCGCATCAAACCTTGGTAATTGCAACCTCGGCCTCGGGCGGGACCGAGCGCGTCGTGCAAGCGATTGAACGCGCTAAGGAGTACGGCGCGCTTACCGTGGCCTTAACCGGAACACCCAATAGTACGGTCACTCAGGTAGCGGACCGGAGCGTCGTGGTCGAGCTGCCCCAGAAAGAACGCTCTCCAGGGATTCGCACCTACCAGGCCAGCCTGGTGGGGATGCTGTTGGGGGCGATACAGTTGGGTGAACAGCAAGGCGGGTGCGCGCAAGAAGAAGCGGACCATCTGCGCCGGGAACTGGTCGAGCTGGCCGATGTCGTGGACACCACCACAAACGCGATTCAGGCCGGCTGTCGGGAAGTGGCGGCCATGATTGCGGCAAGCCCCGTTGTGGTCATGCTGGGCAGTGGGCCGAGTTATGGCACCGCCCTCTACAGCGCGGCAAAGCTGGTCGAAGCCGCGGGTGTTTTTACAATGGGGCAGGACTTGGAAGAATGGTGGCACGTTGAACGGTTTGCCTACCCGGTGGACATGCCGGTTTTTGTGATCGCCCCACCCGGCCGCTCGCACTGGCGGGCGCAGAGCGTGGCCGCAACGGCGCGCGGCCTGGGCCGCCGGGTCATTGCCGTGACGCACAAAGACGATACCGGGGTCACCCGCCATGCGCACATAGTGTTACCCGTCCACGCTGAGGTGCGCGAGGAGTTCTCGCCCTTGCTCTACCATCTCTTTGCCAGCTATGTGGCGGCCTACGTTGCCGAGCGGTTAGGCCGCTGTCCCTTCCAAAGCGACCGGCCAGAACTGCTCCAGTCGGTAAACGAATACTTCGCCAAGCAGCGACAGGGTGCGGGGAGCTAAGGGAATCAGCGGTGGGGCAAGCACGATTTGGAAAAATCAAAAGTCTGTCAGTCCGTATTTGACCGAGCCTCCGTCATGGCAAGCCGCTCACGTAGAAGGTGATCCACGAATTCAGGTACGCTTTCCTGTGAACTTCGTGCCTCTCGCTGGAGCTGCTGAAAGACATCCGCCGCTACCGGCACCTCAAAAATGCGCTGCCGGGCCTCTATTATCTCGTCATCTCCGGGCTCAAGATATTCTTCATAGTCTCTCGTGCTGTGGCTATCCCAGAATTCGCCGGCCTCCTCTACTGTTGCAAACGTCTCCGGCAATGGATCGTGGAGTTTATCTTTGTTTTTCATAGTATTTCCTCTCAGCGTCATCCATGTCGCGGGCGGAAATGGGCAAGATCGCCCCCGTCAGCTTGCGGATATAAAAAACCATCAAATATCGCCCGGCGGCCGATTGTCCATAGGCCGCATACACATGTTCTCCTTTGACGTGGCCTCTACTCACCTTCCGAATATGTGGTTTGGAGCAGAGAATCTCCTCAGCTTCCTTTACTGCTACTCCGTGTTTTACAGCCAACTTCTCAACGAACTGCGCTTTCCAGATGATTTGTGTGATGACCATCAATCATCTCAAGCAGGTTACATCAGTGTTGAATACGGGACGCTACGGCTTCCAATCATGTGCTTGAGTGTGATGCGCCCGCAAGTCGTTCAGGAGTTCTTCATAGCTCAGGGTGGGCTCAGTTACGTGTTGCTGGAACGCAGCCAAGTCTTCTTGATGCGCTGCACGGACCGCCTCAGTGACAATGGCGGATACCGAACGTTGCGAGTAGGCCGCCTTGAGTCGTGACGCCGCATGAAGCTGAGGATCAAAATAGATGGGAGAACGTTTGGATGCTTCACCCATGACACATAACCTCCTTGTGTGACGTTAGCGTCAAGGCGCTATAGCATCAAGATGCCTTTGGCGTTGGAGTAGAAAACCGCCTTAATCTTCCCCCATCGAGTCGTCTTCCGGCAATGAACTGTGTTTATCGGTGTTGGGTCAACCGTAAGACCGTCCTGACAGCCACGCATGAAGAGGCCAAGCTTGATAACGCCACGCAACGAAAAGGCAGCCAGTGTTCAGGCAACGCGCTTGCCCTCTTGCCCGGTCTCATACAAGAATTCTGGAGCAAAGTCCGCCCCATTCGGCCATTCAATCGTGTTGGTCTCGCTATTGACTCTGACCTGTTTGAAAAACTCCACGTCTTTGAGCGGTTCAAACACCTCACCGTGAAGTTCTCCTCCCAGGTCCACCTCTTTGACCATCCCGTCACTGAACTCGACGCGAATTCTATACGCTTCGAGGTAGCTGACGACTGTGACGTGTAAAAACATAATTCCTCTTCAGGCTAAAGGAGGAATCGGAAGAAGAGGTTTCCTTTCTCTTGCCAACTCCCAGTTTTCGAGCAACTCCTGTCGGCTTATGGTTGGCAAACGTCACCCCACCGTAATGCTACTCAAGTCGTGCGTCACAACTCACGCCGCCGCACACGCAGCGGCCAGACTCGACAGGGCCACCCGCCGGCGGGCTTCACGGATGTCGTGCCGGTCGAACCCGTTGGTCAGAAAGCCGAACGAGATACCCGTTGCCGGGTCGGCCCAGCCGCTCTGGCCGCCAAAGCCCGGATGGCCGAACGACTGCGCGGAATTGGTGCGCCCGAAGCCGCGCATATTGGCCTTGCCGTCGCCGCCGGCGACGGCAATTCCCAGGGCACGATTGGCCCGATGGCCGAGAAAGGGGTCGCGCAGCTCTCCGGTGCGGACGCGCCGCGCCTCTTGCAGCATGTCGGGCTGCCAGACCGGCGTCCCGTCGTGGGCGCGCCCGTCGTTCAGCAAGGCCTGATAGAATAAGGCGATATCACCCGCGGTGGTAATGCAGCCGGCCGACGGCGACCCGGCTTCTCGGGTGACCGTTTCGTTCAACTCCAACACGCCGTCTTCATTGATGGCGTTGGTCGTGGCGTTAAAGCCTTTGACCCCCATTTTTTCATACTCTTCGGCGGTCGGGGCAGCGCCCACCCACTCCACATCGGCGACATCAGCGTTCCCCGAAGGCGGCAGCCCAAAGCGCAAATCAGGCAGCCCCAGCGGCTCGGCAATCCGCGTCCGCACAAATTCGCTCAGGCGCTGACCGCTGAGGTGTTCGACAATAGCGGCGACCGGCCAGAAATTCGCTGACACGTGATAAACGAACTTCTCCCCCGGCGTATGGTCCAGCTTCCATTGGGCAAAGCGGTTTAAGCGCTTGGCGTGATCGGCCCATTCTTTTTGCCAGTGCGGGGCATAGGGAATGGCCGAGGTGTGAATGAGCAACTGCTCGGCCGTCACCACGTCTTTGCCGTTCGTTCCAAACTCGGGGATATACTCGACCACGCGGTCTTCGGGGCGCAGTTGGCCTTCTTGCATGAGGATCCAGGCTGCGGCTGAGGTAAACGCCTTGGTCGAAGACATGATGACAAACCGGGTGTCATCAGTCGCCGGTTTTTCCGTCCCGCCTTGGACGGCCTTGCCAAAGGTCTGCATGGCGCCGATTTTTCCATTGCGGGCAATCGCAACCTGAGTGGCCGGCAGCAGGCCGGATTTGACCTCTCGCTCGGCCCGTTCAAACAGGGCCTGAACTTTTTCCGGGTCGAGACCGACCTCTTCAAGATTCCGGGCAAAAAAATGTGCGGCTGGCATAGGACTTCCCCTCCTGATTCTCGATTTCCGGCTTCCTCCCTTGAATTCCCCTTTACTCCTTGCCACTTTATGGGTTTCAGATCAAGGCAAAAGGAAACCCATGCCCTCGGCACTCATTCTGCATCACTACGATTTCTCCAATTACTCCGAAAAGGTCCGTCTCGTCCTGGGTCTCAAGCGTCTGGCCTGGCGCTCGGTCGAGATTCCCCCGACCCTGCCCAAGCCGGACTATATTCCCCTCACCGGCGGCTACCGGCGTGCGCCGGCCCTCCAGATTGGGGCCGACGTTTTTTGTGATACCGCGCGGATCATCGAAGAACTGGAGCGTCGTTTTCCGCAGCCCACGCTCTATCCGGGCCCGGACTCGGTCGCTCAACGGGCGTTTATTGCCGGCCTGGAGCGCTGGACGGATGCGACCCTGACGCGCAATACGATCAATTATATTTCCTGCGAACATGCCGACGCCGATCGTTTCACCCCGGAATTCCTGGCCGACCGCGCCGCGCTGCTCGGCAAACCCGAACCCGGCCTCGCTCACCGGAAGGCGGCGGCCACCAGGAATCTTACCCAGCTGCGCCCGCAGTTGAGTTGGATCAGCGACATCCTGCACGACGGACGGACCTATATCTATGGCGAAGCGCCATCCCTGGCCGATTGCGTGATCTACCATCCCCTGTGGGTCATGGATCAGCTTGCCGGCGAGCGCGTGGCCGTTATTCCAGCCGTCATCCGGCAATGGATGGAGCGCGTGGCTGCGCACGGCCACGGCAGTCCAACCTCGATGACCGCGCGCGAAGCGCTCAATGTCGCAGCCGCCACCGCGCCTGGGCCACCCCTCCCAAGTCATACGCTGGACGGAGACGCGCCTCTTGGCGCTACCGTCTCCATTACGCCTACCGACTACGGTCGGGCTAATCCCAGTGTCGGCAAGCTCGTTGCCATCGACGCCCAGCGCATGGCCCTTCAGCACCGGAACGAGCGTACCGGGCTGGTCACGGTGCATTTCCCCCGCTTTGGCTATAGCGTCCGTCCCCTTGACGGCTAGCAGACGCGTGGAGGCCTCTGGATCATGAAGACGCCGGCAACAACTCCGCACGACCACAAGTGGCAGATTTGGATCGACCGTGGCGGAACTTTTACCGATCTGGTGGCGCGTCGTCCTGACGGCGCCCTGGTAACGCATAAATTGCTGTCGGCCAATCCTGAACGCTATCAGGACGCGGCGGTCCAGGGCATTCGCGATTTGCTCGGGGTGGCTGGCGACGCAGCCATCCCAGCCGATACGGTCTCTCTGGTGAAGATGGGCACCACGGTTGCGACCAATGCCCTGTTGGAACGCAAGGGCGACCGTACCGTGTTCGTGACTACCCAAGGGTTTGGGGATACCTTACGGATCGGCTATCAGAATCGTCCCGCCCTGTTTGCCCGGCATATAGTCCTGCCGGAAATGCTGTTTGAGCGAGTGATCGAGGTCAGGGAGCGTATTGACGCCCAGGGCGCGCTCGTCACCCCCCTGGATGAAGACGGCGCGCGGCGCAGCCTTCAGGCCGCCTATGATGCCGGCATTCGCGCTGTGGCCATTGCCTGTGTCCACGGCTATCGTTACTCGGCGCACGAAGCCCGGCTCGCCGCCATTGCCACTGAGATCGGCTTTCAGCAGGTCTCGGTCTCACACCTGGTCAGCCCGCTGATGAAGCTGGTCTCACGCGGCGACACCACGGTGGTGGATGCCTATCTGTCACCGCTGCTGCGTCGCTATGTCGATCAGGTCGCGGGAGAACTGGAGGCGGAGCGCCAGTCTGGTCCCAGGCTGATGTTCATGCAGTCGAACGGCGGTCTGACCGATGCCCACCTGTTTCAGGGCAAGGACAGTATCTTATCTGGACCGGCCGGTGGGGTGATCGGTATGGTCCAGACCGCGTCGAGGGCAGGTTTCCGTAAAGTCATCGGCTTCGATATGGGCGGCACCTCGACCGATGTGTCGCACTATGACGGCGAATATGAACGGACATTTGAAACCCTGGTCGCTGGCGTCCGTATGCGCGCGCCGATGATGCACATCCACACCGTCGCGGCCGGCGGAGGGTCTGTTCTGCATTTTGATGGTGCCCGGTTTCGGGTTGGCCCGGACTCAGCCGGCGCAGACCCTGGGCCGGCGTGCTATCAGCGCGGCGGCCCACTCACCGTAACCGACTGCAACGTCATGCTGGGCAAGCTGCAAGCGGCCTTCTTTCCCGCGGTGTTTGGCCCGAACGCGGACCAAGCTTTGGACGTCCACATCGTGCGAGACAAGTTTGTGTCCCTGGCAGCAGAAATGACCGGCGCTACGGACAATGCGGTCCAGTCGCCTGAGGCTGTGGCCGCCGGCTTTCTACGCATCGCCGTAGAAAATATGGCGAATGCCATCAAAAAAATCTCCGTTCAGCGCGGCTACGATGTGACGGAGTATACCCTGAACTGCTTTGGTGGAGCCGCCGGCCAGCACGCCTGTCTGGTCGCAGACGCGCTGGGCATGAAGACCGTCTTTCTGCATCCGTTTGCCGGGGTGTTGTCGGCCTACGGGATGGGGCTGGCAGACGTGCGGGCACTGCGCGAGCGACAGGTCGAACAGCCGCTCTCAGCCACCGCCCTACCCGTCTTGGAAACGGCCTGTGCGGAACTCGGCGACGAAGCCAGCCGTGAGATTCTGGCGCAAGGGATATCTGCCGATCGACTCAGCCTGCATAAACGAGTCCATCTGCGCTACCAGGGGACTGACACCGCCCTCCAGGTGGACCTGTCTGACCTCGGCGGCATGCGGGCCGCGTTTGAGGCCGGCCACAAGCAGCGCTTTGGCTTTATCGTCGCAGAGCGGCCACTAGTCGCCGAGGCGGTCTCGGTCGAAGCGGTCGGCACAACGGAGCAGGTGGATGACGCTGAGCTGCCGGCAGCTGCGGGCCGGGCCGCGCAGCCGCTCCAGCAGGTCCGGGCGTATATGGACGGCGCGTGGCAGGACACGCCGGTATTCCAGCGCGAGCAGCTTCAACCGGGCCAGCGCATTCCCGGCCCGGCCATTATTTGTGAGCCCACGGCAACCACGGTGGTTGAGCCGGAGTGGCAAGCCGCACTGAACCGCTACGGCCACTTGCTCCTCACCCGTCTGAAACCGCCATCACACCGGGCGGCGATTGGCACTCAGCCTGCCCTGAGCACAGGCGAAGGGGCCGACCCGGTCATGCTGGAGGTGTTTAACAACCTCTTTATGTCGGTCGCCGAGCAGATGGGCGCGACGCTGGCCAATACGGCCTACTCGGTAAATATCAAAGAACGGCTGGATTTCTCGTGCGCCATTTTCGCGCCGGACGGGAGCCTGGTCGCCAATGCCCCGCACGTCCCGGTCCACTTGGGTTCCATGGGCGAGTCGATTAAAACCGTCATGAAGGCCAATCAGGGCACAATGCGGCCAGGTGATGCCTACGTCCTGAATGCCCCCTATAACGGCGGCACGCATTTACCCGATGTGACGGTGATTACGCCCGTGTTTGACACAGCCGGCGCGGACCGCATTCTGTTTTATGTGGGCTCACGCGGGCATCATGCCGATATCGGCGGTCGCACACCCGGCTCGGCTCCACCGGACAGTACCACCATTCACCAGGAGGGCGTGCTGATCGACAATTTCCTCTTTGTCCGCCAAGGCCGACTGCGCGAACAGGAGATGCGGCGCCTGCTGGGTTCGGGCGCGTATCCCTGCCGCAATATTGACCAGAACATGGCAGACCTGCGCGCCCAGCTCGCGGCTAATGAAACCGGGGTATACGAACTCAGGAAAATGGTTGAGCACTTTGGCCTTGAGGTCGTGCACGCCTATATGCAGCACGTCCAGGACAATGCCGAAGAGTCCGTGCGGCGCGTGCTTGATGTCCTCACCGATGGCGCGTTCACCTACCCGATGGATAACGGTTGCCAGATTCGGGTCAGCATTCGGGTTGACCAGGCGGCCCGCCGAGCCTGCATCGATTTTCGCGGGACTTCTCCTCAGCACAGCGGCAACTACAACGCCCCCGCGGCGGTGTGTAAAGCCGCGGTCCTGTACGTTTTTCGGACACTGGTGGATGATGCGATTCCACTGAACGAGGGCTGTCTGAAACCGCTTGATATCATTATCCCGCCCCGCTCTATCATCAGCCCGGAATACCCGGCCGCGGTGATCGCCGGCAATACGGAAGTCTCCCAAGGGGTAACGGACGCCCTGTACGGCGCACTCGGGGTGCTCGCCTCGTCACAGGGCACGGTCAATAATTTTGTGTATGGCAACGAGCGGTATCAAAACTACGAAACCATATGCGGCGGCACCGGCGCTGGCCCTGACCATCCGGGCTGCGACGCGGTGCATAGCCATATGACCAATACGCGCATGACCGACCCCGAGGTATTGGAGTGGCGCTTTCCGGTCCGGGTTGAAAGTTTTGCTATCCGCCACGGTTCAGGCGGCGCGGGACGCTATTCGGGCGGCGCGGGGATTACCCGGCGGCTGCGGTTTTTGGAAACCATGACCGTCACCACCTTATGCAGCCACCGCCTGACCGAACCGTATGGACTGGCCGGCGGTCAGGCCGGGGAGCGGGGGCGCGATACAGTCGAGCGCACAGACGGGAGCGTTGAAGAACTCGCCGGCAGCGATGAGACGCTGATGCAGCCGGGCGATGTTTTTGTCATGCGCACGCCGGGCGGGGGCGGTTTTGGGCCGCCGGATGAGGCCGAGTAATCCTTCTTGATTTTCTCTCGCCCACAGGAAAGGGCTGGAGTGAGGCCGCTTCTATCTGCCCTTCGGGTGATACTTGAGAAAGTAGAAACCCTTTTCTTTCAGTTCTCGGGCGCGCCCCGATACCCCTTCGGCCTCTGAATGGGTGGCACGCTGTTGCCCACGAATAATCATCCGAAAGTCGGCGATTTTGCCTTGAGCGACATTGTGCAGAATTTTCTCCAGGGCAAGAAAGGCATTCTTCTTCTCATCATCCGTCAGCGCTGTAGAAAGCTCAAGCTGACGCTTGTAACGAATCCCCGTCACCCCCGTTGCAGATACCACCGCCCCGATACCGCCGCCGACGTACTCGCGTTTTGCCCAATACGGCGGGCTGGCTCGCCACAAGGGGAGCTGGGATGAAACCCTTCGGGCTACTCTCCTTGCTCGGGCTTGGCGACGGCAAGGGCAACCTCCTGGCCGTGAGAGATTTCGAGCGTATGTCCGTCCGGGTCGGACAGGAAGGCCCAATAGCCGATCGGATAGCCTGAATCTGTCGGCCCCAAGCGTAAACAGCCTTCCCGTTGCGCTTGTTCGCAGAGCCGATCGACTTCCTCACGAGTTTCACAGCCGACGCCGAGATGGGCAAAAGGGAGTAAGGGAGAATCCACCCGAGGCAGTTGGATAAGGACGATCACAAAGGGACGGGTCCGGTCACTCAGCCACACGACTGCTGTCCCGTCCGGGTCAGTCCGGCGGTGGACGACCTGCATGTGGGCATAGGTCGCATAGAAGGTCAGACTTTCCTCCATACTGGTAACTGGAAGGGCGATATGCGTCAGCCCGACATCAGACATCGTGGGTCTCCTTGCTGAGTACCCCTCCCGTAGGAGAAAAGATCGTCCGCCCGTTGGAGGAAGGGGTGTGAACTGCTAAGACTTGCCGATAGCGTAAAATACTGAGGAGGAGATTGCTATGAGAGAAGCTGTCATCGTATCGACCGCCCGCACACCGATTGGGAAGGCCTATCGTGGCGCATTTAATGACACCACGACCCCGACCATGGCCGCGCCGGTTATTCAGGAAGCCATCAGTCGGGCCAAGGTAGAGGCGGGCGAAATCGACGACCTGATTATGGGCGCCGCGCTCCAGGAAGGCACCCAGGGATATAACGTGGCGCGGCAGTGTGGCATCGCTGCGGGCTTGCCGGTTACTGTCTCCGGCCAGACCATTGATCGTCAATGTTCCTCGGGGCTGATGAGTATTTCCATGGCGGCCAAACAGACCGTGGCCGATGGCATGCAGACCGTTGTGGCCGGTGGTTTGGAGTCGATCAGCCTCGTTCAGAACGACCATCAGAACGAATATCGCAATGAAGACGCCCAGGCTCTGGAAAAGGCCCCGGACCTGTATATGGCCATGATCGATACCGCAGAGGTAGTCTCGCAGCGCTACAACATCTCCCGGGAAGCCCAGGATGCGTATGCTCTCCAGAGTCAGCAGCGCACCGCCGCGGCCCAGCAGGCCGGACGGTTCGACGCCGAGGTCATTCCGTGTACCGTCACCAAGCTGTTCACCGATAAAGAGACCGGCGAGACCACGCGCCAGGAAATGACCCTTGAGCGGGACGAGTGTAACCGCCCGAACACGAACGCGGCCGGTTTGGCCGCGCTGCGGCCGGTCATGGGAGAAGGCGGCTTCATTACCGCGGGTAATGCCAGCCAGTTATCGGACGGCGTATCGGTCTGCGTACTGATGGAGCGCAAGCAGGCCGAACAACGTGGGCTCCAGCCCCTAGGGGTGTATCGGGGCATGGCCGTTGCCGGCTGCGAACCGGACGAGATGGGCATTGGTCCGGTCTTTGCCGTTCCCAAGCTGCTCGAACGCAACGGCCTGACCATGGACGATATCGACCTGTGGGAACTGAACGAAGCCTTCGCCTGCCAGGTCATCTACTGCCGTGATCGGCTCGGTATTCCGAACGAACGGTTGAACGTGAATGGCGGGGCCATCTCGATTGGCCATCCCTATGGCATGAGTGGCTCACGCATGGTCGGCCATGCGCTGATCGAAGGCAAACGACGCGGCGTGAAGAACGTGGTCATCACCATGTGTGTTGGTGGTGGCATGGGCGCGGCCGGACTGTTTGAGGTCGCGTAAGCCCCGCCCCAGACTCTTCAGATCCCCTCCAAGGAGGGGATTTTCCTCTACTCAGCCAAGGAGAACCTTATGCCAAACGCACCCGTTACAACCATGCGAGAAAAAGCCCGGAAAGTGGCGCCCAAGCTGATTGACCTGACCGAGAAAGTTTTATTTGGCGACGTCTGGGAGCGCCCTGGTTTATCCAAGCGCGACCGCAGCCTCATCACCGTGGCCTCCCTCATGTCGACCTACCGTCCCGAGCAGCTCCGTCCGCACCTTCAGCGCGCCCTGGACAACGGCGTCACCCAGGAAGAACTCGGAGAACTCATTACGCACCTGGCGTTTTACTCCGGCTGGCCGACGGCCATGACGGCCGCCGGCATTGCCAATGATGTTTTTGAACAGTAGGAGTAATACCGCCACGGACGGGAAGCCCGCGACCCCGTGAGCAGCATTCTCAGTAATGTTTGGGGAACGCTTGCCTCCATTAAAGAAAGTGGCTACCCTTCCCTCAAGTCATAGCAAGACAGAGGATAGCGCGATGAGACGTGTAGGTCCGGGAACCGACCCCATCCTTCCTTAAATCAATTCTCTTTCCCGTTACTTTTATTTTCGGACAGCTTCCCACCTCTGCTGAGAACTTCCCTCGCTGCTCTGGCATTCCTGAGGGTTTCCTCTTGGTATTTCACGTATAGGTTCCATAATTGCAGCTTCCTAACCACAGGCCAGCTTCTAACGTAATCCGAATCGAAACTCTCCTCGGTCGCATGAAGTGATGACTGAGAATAAAAATAGGACGCTACTGCCTTCTCCCCTTGCTCGTCCAGCCACTCCATCACTCCTGTGATGTGGTCATAGGTAAGGTCGTCAGAGGCTGACCGCACTACGTATGGTGTATAAGATTCGTCGCTTTTGATTTTTTGTCGAATCGTTTCATTTCTCTTCTCCCTCTCTTCGTTGTCAAGCCTGTCTATAGCCTCGTCAACGTGGTGATATACTGCGTTGACGAGTTCTTGTTTTCTCCTGCGCTCCGACCGCTCACTCCGCAAGACACGCCAGATAAAGGTCGCCGCGGCGATGGACACCGCTATGGCCGCAATAGTGATGGATATCGCTTGCATGTCTCACCGCGGCCGCGGCCAGATATTCGGGACCGCGGTCGCCAGCCATTTCACCAGAGCGGCGTTGACCTCCGTCGGTTTTTCCTGGGCCATCCAATGGCCTGAACGGATCGTCTCTTCGGACAGATTCCGGCAGTAGGCGCGCATGGGCTCGGCCAGACGCGAGTGGACACACTCACACACAAAGTCGTATTGGGCGGTCAGGAACAACACCGGCATATCGAGATAGCCGTCGTTGTGGGCGGTCTCGGCGTAGGCCGTATTGACCGGGTGATTCATATACCACGAAGAGGGACCGAAGAAACCGTTCCGTTCGAGCGCAGAGGCATAGATGCGCAGGTCCTCTTCTGTGACTACATCGACATCACGCGGCAAATCAGGGAGTTCGTCCATGCCGAGCATGCTGTGGGCGCGACGTGCGGTTGAGGTGATGGCCGGCTGCCCCTCACCTTCGGGGTTCCCTTTCCGAAACAGCAGTTTGACGAATCGGTAGGCCTGGGCATCCATCGGGGCGATGGCTTCGGCAAAACTCTCTTCGTAGTACCGCATGTAATCCCACTGGCCGGCAGGATACGCATCTTCAGGATAGAGGTCTCGGTCCACCAGCGTCAGCGTGTGCTCAAGCCCACGCTCAAGGGTGTAATAGGGGACACACAGATTGGCGACCGCATGACACCGGTCTGGATGGTGACTGGCCATATTCCACACCACTGGGCTGCCCCAGTCATGACCGACCCAGACGGCTTTTTCCCGCCCCAGTGCATCTATCAACTCCAGCATGTCGCGGACGATATGCTCCTGGGCATAGTCGCGGTGTTGCCCATACACAGACGAGCGGCCATAGCCGCGCATGTCCGGCGCTATGGCCCGAAACCCCAGCGCGGCCAGAGCGGGCAGTTGGTGCCGCCAGCTTATCGAGAGCTCAGGCCAGCCGTGGGCGAAGATGACAAGCGGCCCTTCTTCGGGGCCTGCGGCCAGATAAAAAGTCGTATGTCTGTCGGTTTTGACGGTATGTTCGGTAATGGTCATGTCCGCTCTCCTTTGAAGCTTTGCTAAGAATCTCGCAACTGAAAGGTATAGTAGAACACAGCATCTTGGCTTCTTGCAAATCCTGACCGCTCCCCCCATCCTTCCGTGCGCTTGACAGACGGCACGCCGTGGACAAGTGTAACGGGAGTCTGAACCAGATTGGAGCATGCATGGAATACGCAAAGCTTGGCAATACGGGGATAACGGTTTCGCGCATCTGTATGGGATGTATGAGCTATGGGGACGGGAAATGGCGCAAGTGGACCATCGGGGAAGACGCGGCGCGTGAACACTTCGCTCTCGCCCTTGAATCGGGCATTACTTTCTTTGATACCGCGGATGTCTATTCGATTGGCGTGAGCGAGGAGATCACCGGTAAATGGCTGGGCGAGATGGCTGCACGCGACGATATTGTCCTGGCGACCAAGGTCAACGGGCCCATGGGCAATGGCCCGAACCGACGGGGGCTGAGCCGCAAACATATCATTGAGGCCTGCGAGTATTCCCTGCGCCGCCTCAAAATGGACTATATCGACCTGTATCAGATTCACCGCTGGGACTTTTCCACGCCGATTGAAGAAACCCTGGAAGCGCTTGACAACCTCGTCCGCACCGGCAAAGTACGCTACCTCGGAGCCAGCAGCATGGCCGCCTGGCAGTTCTCCAAGGCGCTCTACGCAGCCAAAGAGCACGGCTGGCACCGCTTTGTCTCAATGCAGAACCACTACAACCTGATCTACCGCGAGGAAGAACGCGAAATGAATCCGCTGTGTATGGATCAGGGCGTTGCCTTGATTCCGTGGAGCCCGCTCGCGCGCGGCTATTTTGCCGGGAACCGCACAAAAGTAGAGGGAGAAGGCCCGACCAAGCGAGCGCAAACCGACCCGATGACACGCCGAATGTATTTCAACGATAGCGATGAAGAAGTGGCCGCCGCGGTGCAGAAAGTCGCCCAAGAGCGTGGCGTGTCACCGACTCAGATCGCCTGCGCCTGGGTGCTTCAGGCACCCGGGGTGGTCGCTCCCATCATCGGCGCGACCAAGACGCATCACCTCAAGGAAATCTTTGAGACCGTCGCTATCAAGCTCAGCCCGGAAGAAGTGGCCACCCTCGAAGAGCCCTACCGGCCGCACCCGATTCTGGGCCATATGCAGCCTGACCCCAAGCGGATGGGGTAGGAGCGGTCAGTACGGTCAGGCCCCTCCTTCTTTCTCAAACCCGCAGCCCAAGCCTGTCCTGCCTACCTTGCGGCGGACTTCGTCGAGCGACAGGCGGAAATACACTGGGCGGTTGTGGGCACAGGCGTGGGGATTGGCCGTTTGGGTCCAGGCGTTGAGGAGACGGCCTTGCGCTTCACGCTCAAGTACCTGGCCGGCTTTGATCGCTCCGAGACAGGAGAGGGCTTGATGCAGGTCTTCTTTTTGCGTGCGCACCCGCGTGACCAGTCGGGAGAAGGTCAGCCCGGACGTTCTGGGATCAAGAAAGTCGGGGAGCGCTCGGAGAGCCAGCACGTGCGGGCCAAAGAGTTCGGCGCTGAACCCGCACGCCGCAAATACTTCAGCCCGCTCATCAAAGAAGGCATGTTCTTCGGCTGAAAGCTGGACGACTTGGGGCGAGATGAGGGACCGGCGCTGAACCTCGCCGTTTTGAAGCCGTTCGTATAATACGCGTTCTTCGGCAGCGTGTTGGTCCAGCAGGTATAAATGTCCTTCGGATAACGTCAGCAGAAAGGTGGCTTCCACCTGGCCGACCAGAGAGAAGCCCGTGTGCTGCTCTCCATACGGCACTCCGTCTTCGGCCACCTGCGAAGCCGAGAGCCAGCGTGGCGCGGAACGGCGTTGGAGACCGCCCCGGACCAGATCATACACACTCGGGTCATCTCGAAAACGCACCTCGGTCTTGGCGGGATGGATATTCACATTCAGTTGGGAGGGATGCAGTTCGACGAACAGACATACCATGCCGCCATCGTTGCCGAGGGAGTCACGCACGACCCGATACAGGGTGGCGTTGCGGACGGCCCGCCGATTCACAAAGAAGTAGTACCGTCGCCGCCAGGCTTCCTCTTGCGTCACCAGAAATCCCCAGACACGTCCGTTCAGACCCGTATTCTCGAACGTCTCCAGCCGCGAGGCGGTCTCGTGGCCAAAGCAGGCGGCGACCCGCTCCTGAAACGGAACAGACGGAAAGTTGTAGACCTCGCGTCCATCAAACGACAGCGAGAGGGTTTTCTCCGGGAACGCTAAGGCAAAGCGCGTGAACGCGCCCATGATATGGCCGTACTCAGTCCGCAAACTGCGCATAAACTGCAAGCGCGCCGGCGTATTGTAAAACAGGTCAGCGACCTCGACACAGGTCCCAACCGGCGCGCCGGCCTCCTGAACCGGACTCAGTTCTCCGCCTTCACTTTTGACGACCACTCCCAGCGGAGCGCGCGGCGGCCGACTCAGAAGCCGTAGACGTGAGATCGCGGCAATACTGGGCAGGGCCTCCCCGCGAAAGCCAAAGGTTTGGACACGGGTCAGGTCGCGGTCGTGCTGAATCTTGGATGTCGCAAACCGTTCACACGCGAGCGCGACTTCGGCCGCGGCCAGGCCGGCGCCATCATCGGTGACGCGAATCAGTCGCCGGCCGGCCTCCTCAACCTCCACCCTGATGGTCTGCGCTCCGGCATCCAGGGCGTTCTCCATGAGTTCTTTGACCACGCTGGCCGGTCGTTCCACCACCTCACCAGCGGCGATCTTCTGCTGTACGTCAGGGGGAAGGATGCGGATGGGCATGACTGTGGCTGTCCGTATGATTGTGCGAGGCGCGGCATCAATTGTCGGGGGTCTCCGTGCCCGCTCCCCGCGCTTTGCCCGCTCCCCCCTCAGCCGCCCGCTTTAATTCGGCAATCAATAGCAGCGCCTCAATCGGTGTTGTCCGTAGCGGGTCCACCTGGGCGAGACGGTCTACAACGGCCTGGCCAGTCTGCGGCTGGGGTTGTTCCGCGGTCTGTTTCTGACCGTCGGCAGGGAGCGGCTCCGCTTCAAATTCGGCTAACAACACCTTGGCCCGCTCGACCACATCGGGCGGCAGTCCGGCCAGCGTGGCGACATAGAGGCCGTAACTCTTTTGGGCGGCCCCCGGCACGACCTTATAGAGAAAGCTCACTTCGTCCTGATTCTCACGGACCTCAAGCCGGGCATTAGCCACGCCGGGCAGAGCGTCCGCGATCGGCGCCAGCTCGTGATAATGGGTGGTAAACAAGGTCTTGGCCCGGACTTGGGTGGCCAGCTTTTCGGCCACCGCCTGGGCAAGGGCCCGGCCATCCGTTGTGCCAGTTCCCCGCCCGACTTCGTCGAGAATGACCAGACTCCGCTCGGTGGCATGTTTCAGGATGTTCGCCGTCTCCATCATCTCGACCATAAAAGTCGAGAGTCCCTGCGCCAGGAAATCGGCCGCGCCAACCCGGGTGAAAATACGGTCTACGGCCCCAACCCTTGCGGACCGGGCGGGAATGAAACTCCCCATTTGGGCCAACAGCACGAGCAGAGCGGCCTGACGCGCATAGGTGCTTTTTCCCGCGGCATTGGGGCCGGTAATGATCAGGACGTGCTGGCTTGCATCCAATCGAAGGTCGTTCGGCACGAATGGCGCGGCGCGCGTGTCAAGGACTGGGTGCCGGCCCTCTGCTATGAGCAGCTCGTACGCGTCAGTGACCTCAGGCCGAATCCAGCCCTTCTTGGCGGCTAACTCCGCCAGGGAACCCAACGCGTCAAGGGCGCCAATAATGGTCGCGGTGCGTCGAAGCCGCTCGGCCTGGGCGGCGACCTGCTGTCTGAGTTGGGTAAAAAGGGCATACTCCAGTTGGTTGCCCCGGTCTGTCGCTGACAGGACCGTGGATTCAAAGGCGCGCAGTTCATCCGTGACAAAGCGTTCGGCGTTGACCAGGGTTTGGCGGCGCAGGTAGTTCTTGGGAACGCGGCTCAGTGCAGACTTGGTAACTTCCACGTAATACCCGAAGACCTTATTGAAACCGACCTTGAGGTTGGGAATCTGCGAGCGTTCCCGCTCTTGCTGTTCATACTCGGCCAGCCAGCCCGTTCCATCGGTCTGAATCGCCCGCAGTTCGTCCAGGTCGGCAGAGACGCCGGCACGAATCAGCCCCCCCTCTTTGGCCGTGGGTTTCGGCTCGTCAAGCAGGGTGTGGGCAATCTCGGCGGTCACATCGTCCAGCAGGTCAATTTCTTCATAAGATGTCGTCAGCAGACGGCTCTCGGCCATAGTCAGGGCAGCGTGGAGTTCCGGCAGGCGAACCAGGGCGGATTGCAGCAGTGCCAGATCTCGCGGGTTGGCAATCGCGGACGTAATGCGTGAGGTGAGACGTTCGAGGTCCGGGATGCCGGAGAGGACACGCCGCAACTCTGTCCGCGCCTCATGTCGGCGGCTCAGTTCGCCAATCGCCTCCTGTCGGGTGTGAATATCATCGACCGCGCGCAACGGATGCAGCACCCAGTGCCGCAAGCGCCGTTTGCCCATACGGGTGATGGTATGGTCCAGTACGGTCAGCACGGTTCCCTCGGACGAGCCCTCAAACACATTTTCCACCAGTTCGAGGTTGCGTTGCGTCTGCGGATCAAGCACGACGAAGGCATCGTGCCGATACGGCTCAGGCGCACGGATATGGGGCAGAAACGCGCGTTGCGTTTCTCGCGCATAGGCAAACAACGCTCCGGCTGCGCACAGGCCATGCCTATGGGAGAAAACGAGGGCGTCAATGCGCTTGCGACCGAACTGCTTGCTGAGGAGTGCGCGCGCCTGTTCAAAACGAAACGCTTCGGCCGGACACTCGGTACGGCAGACCTGACGACTCCAGCCCGTATCGCACGACTCACCAGCCACACAGACCAGTTCTTGTGGTTGAAGCTTCTCCAGCAGGCTGGGCAAATCAGAGACGTTCGTTTCGGCAACCAGAAACTCAGCCGTCGCCAGGTCCAGACTGGCGACGCCGACCGTATCTTTCTCAGACAACACGGCAACCAGCGTTCGTTCCTGGGTCTCGGATTCAAACAACGTCCCCGGTGTGACAATGCGCACCACATCGCGCGGAATAATCCCTTTTCCTTTTTGGGACTCCTCAAGCTGTTCACACACCGCAACCTTGTAGCCCTTCTCGACCAGCCGCGTGAGATACGGCTCCAAGCGATAATGTGGCACCCCGCACATGGGGACCTTTTCGCTGCCTTTCCCGTGTGCACGGGCGGTCAGCACAATGTCCAACTCACGCGCAGCCACTGCCGCATCGTCAAAAAACATCTCGTAGAAATCGCCGAAACGATAGAACAGCAGTTCGTCTTTGTACTGTTCCTTGACCTGCCAGTACTGCTCCATCATGTCGGTTGTCGCGCGTGAGGCAGATGGAGCAGGAGGAGAGGGAGTCTTTTTTGCCATTGCGTCCACCAGTTCCGCTCTCAAAGCGGGCACTCGACTCTACCATATGTTCCGGCGCTCGTCGTCCGCATGGCGCTACCCCTCAACCTGCCTGAGAGTCAGGGACGCTACGGCTCGAATGAGCAGGCAGCATCTTGTCACATAGGTAACAAAAATACCGATTGTTTTGGAGAAACTGTGGAGAAAGGCTGCTTTCCGTCACCTATGTGACACCCTTTACCTTGTACATCCTTGGCACGCCCCCTATCGTGGCCGCTGAAATCAGTATTGACCTGCACTTCTCTTTCCCCACCCTGTCGGACCGTCTCATAAAGGAGGGCGTTCGCATGGAAAAAACCGAAGGCGCGCAAAATTTCGATCCGCTCCGGACCTGGCGCGAATGGTACCAAAAGTCAGAAAAGCAATGGAGTGACACGCTGTCGGGCATCCTGGGCAATGATCAGTTTGCCCAAGCCACAGGCAAGTATGTCCAGGAAGCGGTGCACCTGCACCGCATGTTTACCGAATCCATGGCCCAATACTTATCCGCGCTCAACCTCCCGTCCCGCACCGACATTATCGCCTTGAGCGACCGGGTCGGCGAACTCGAAGACAACGTGGCCGGACTCCAGGTGGAGGTCCGGCATTTGCGCCGTGTGCTGGCGGAATATGAGGGCGGAGCCGCGGACGATGCGCCCATCCGTCCGAAACGCACCAAAAAGCCCAAAGAGTCCGCGCAAGAGGATTAGTCCATGCAACAGGCACAACAACTGTCATACGAAGACGTGGCGGCAAAAGCGCGAGAAACGGTTGACCGCGCCATTCAGCGCAACGTCCCGGACCTGCCGGCCCCACTCGAACTCGACCTTGAGGTCGGGCCAACCCCGAAAGACGTCGTGCATTCGCGCGGCACAATGAAGCTGTACCACTATCGTCCGCTCAGTCCTGAGGTGTACCGGGTTCCGGTCTTGATCGTCATGTCCCTGGTCAGCCGGTCCTATATTCTCGATCTAGCCAAAGGCCAAAGCTTTGTCGAATATCTGCTGCTCCAGGGTTTTGATGTGTATCTGATCGACTGGGGGGTGCCGCGACGTGAGCATAAACATCTCAGGCTGGACGACTATGTGACCGATTTTATCCCCGAGTGCGTGGCGGTGGTGGGCGAAGATTCGGGAGAGCCTGATGTGTCCTTTATCGGCTATTGCCTGGGCGGATTTCTGGCAGTGCTGTACGCGGCCCTGTATCCCGACAGTCCGCTCAAAAATCTGGTGTGTTTCACTACACCGGTAAACGCGGACGGCATGGCGCTCTACCGTACCTGGACCGACCCGACCCACTTTGATCTCGACCGGCTGATCGATAGTCTGGGCAATATCCCCTCGGAGCTGATGGACGCCTCAATCCAGATGCTGCGACCGTTTCAGAAGAGCGCCGGTCAGATGAAGCTGCTCGATAACGTTCAAGACGAAACCTTTGTCACCGCTCACCTGCGCTTTGACCGCTGGGCGGCGGATCACATTCCCTTTCCGGGAGAGACCGCCCGCCAGTTAGTCAACGACTTTATGCGCGAGAATAAACTCGTACGGAAGACGCTGGAGTTAGACGGCCGTACAGTCGATCTGGGGAATATTACCATTCCCTTTCTGCATGTGGCGGCCCAATACGACCATATTGTTCCGTCTGCCGCCTCGCAGGATTTGGTGCAGCTGGTGGGCAGTCCAGATAAGTCTGAAATTGTTCTCAAAGGCGGCCATGTCAGCCTGGTCGCTGGGGGGAATGCCATCTATCGGCTGTGGCCAAAGCTGGATGTCTGGCTGTCACACCGTTCAGTCTGAAAGAGCGATCGCACGGCAAAATCAAAAAGAGGAGAAGAGCGTGGAAGGTTTTCCCAAAACCGTTGAGGTCAGAAATAGCGTCCTGAGCCTGCGTATGATGGGTGCGGACGATGGGCCACTGATGCTGGATTTCGCCCAACGTCTCCCCTATCACGACCTGATGTTTTTGCGCCGGGACATTACCAAACAATCAGCCATAGACCGCTGGCTACAGGATATCGCCAGTGAAAAGATGCACACCCTGCTGGCCGAGAGCGAGACCCAACTCCTGGGCTATGCCACTCTGTATCGGAATGACTTTGACTGGTCGCGTCATGTGGCGGAAATCCGGGTGCTGATTTCCCCGGACGCGCGCAAGATGGGCCTGGGCCGATTGTTGACCCGCGAGGCGTTCAACGTCGCCCTGTCTTTAGGTATCCAGAAAGTCGCCGCGCGCATGACGCTGGATCAAACCGGAGCGCGCACTGTGTTCGAAGAGCTGGGCTTTCGGGCGGAGGCCATTTTACGCGACGAAGTCAAAGACCGGGCCGGCAAGACACACGATATTCTGCTCATGGCCAATGATGTGACTGAATTCCTGGCCCGTGGCGAGGCGTACGGTCTTCCTCGATGAAGAGCAATACGCGCCTGCCAATGAGAGTGTCGCAAATATTTCGGAATGGCAGGCAAAGCGCGAAGTACCAGAGAGCCCCTGGGTGTATGTGAATGAAACAACAGGTCGGCTATTCACGGAGATGAATGAAGGCCGTGCGAAAATGGAGGATGAGGGCTTCATAGTCATTGACCCGAATAAGCCTGACAAATAGACTATTCTCCTGCACCTCAGATAAGGAGCTTTTCATGCAGACCGTGGGTGCCTATGAAGCCAAAACACATCTGCCGCGCCTGCTTGACCGTGTTGCCCAGGGTGAGAGCCTGACGATCACACGTCACGGCCGTCCCGTGGCTCGGCTGGTGCCCATTGAGAAGAATACCCGTGAACGCGCCGAACAGGCCGCTCAGCGCATCATAAGCCGTCGGCGGCGTCTCAAGAGGACATCGGTTGCGGAGCTTATCGCTACCGTCCATGAGGGACACCGACTTTGACCCAAATCGTACTCGATAATTCCGTTGTCCTGGCGTGGTGTCTGGCCGATGAAAGTGCTCAGATTGCCGACCGAGCGATGCAGCTTGCAGCCGCGCACGGAGCCGTAGTCCCCCGTATTTGGTGGTATGAGGTACGGAATGCCCTTGTCGTCAACGAGTGGCGTGGCCGGCTGAATGCCACAGACACCCGGGCGACACTCGCCGATATCGGAGAGTTGCAAATAGAGGTTGATCACGACCACGACGAATCTGCGCTCCTCGACATTTCTCGTACACACCATCTGTCGGTGTACGACGCGGCTTATCTCGAAGTTGCCGGGCGACATGGGCTGCCGCTGGCTTCCCTGGACCAACGGCTCCGCCGGGCGGCTAGCGCTGCCCGGATTGCGCTGCTTGAAGAATAGTTGGACGTTGATAACTATTTCCCTGTGAAAGCCGACTATACAAGCGTAGCGAGACCGCTATAATCGTGTCGCCACATTACTGAGGAGCAACACAAGGGAGGCCGCTATGAAAACCTTATCACACGTCAACGCCCCAATGAGTTATCTCGATGTTGAAGGCGTGCAAGAAAAGCCGACCTATTATCTGTGCACCCCGCCCGCCGGCGTCCCCCAGCGGAACACTACCCAGGTCAAACACACTATGGCGATTCAGAATGCCCGTGAGCGCCTGGACGAAATCTCACTCGATAAACAGGGCATCACCTTTACACCGCATGAAACCGCGATCAAAAACTTTTATGACGCCGAAGAAGTCAAAGCGGTTTATTATCCTGAGGTTGTCGAACTGATTAAAAAAATGACCGGCGCTGAGCAGGTCCACGTCTTTGATCACAACGTGCGCTGCGCTCCGATGTGCGCCCGTGGCGAGAATGGCGCCCGCGAGCCGGTCAAGTTTGCCCACAATGATTATACCCTCAAGTCCGGTCCGCAGCGGGTCCGCGACCTGTTGCCAGCCGAAGAAGCCGAAGAGCGGTTGCAACATCGCTTTGCCGTCATCAATGTCTGGCGACCGATTCGCGGTCCGGTGCAGGATGCCCCGCTGGCCGTGTGTGATGCCGCCAGCATGACGCAGGACGACTTTAACGAAACCGACCTGAAATACGAAGACCGGACCGGTGAGGTCTATTCGGTCTCCCATAACCCCAACCACCGCTGGTTTTATTTCCCGCATATGGAGCGCAACGAAGCCATGTTGCTCAAGTGCTACGACTCGGCCACCGATGGTCGGGCGCGTTTTACCGCGCATTCGGCATTTGAAGACCCGACCTCTCCGCCGGATGCGCCGGCTCGGGAGAGCATTGAGACGCGGACATTGGTTTTCTTTCCACCCGAAGCATAAAAAGCGCTTGACGAACACCGGGGCTGGTTGGCCTCTCATTTTTTCGGCCTCCTCTTCTCACGCTTCTCCACCGCCAGACACGACAAACCATTTTGCAGCCCATTTTACGGCCCATTTCACAGTAAGGAGGACTCTATGGAATTTGGTGTTTTCTACCTTCCCGCGATTGGCAACAAGGGCGAACTGCAAGCCGGCATGGCTGGTCGGCGGACAGACCTGTACCAGCGCATGCTGCGCAATCTGTCCGAACAGGCTCAGTATCTCGATGCGCACGGCTATTATGGCATCGGCTTCACCGAGCACCACTTCCATATTGAGGGCGAGGAGGTTTCGACCAATCCCATCATGCTTGACCTGTACCTCGGCATGCAGACCGAGAACATCCGGTTGGGCCAACTCGGCCTGGTCCTCCCCTGCCAGAATCCCATTCGCGTGGCTGAAGACACCGCCATTCTCGACCAGGTCACACAAGGCCGGGCCTTTGTCGGCTTTGCCCGCGGCTATCAGCCGCGCTGGGTCAATACCCTGGGGCAGCACTACGATACCCTGGCTGACAACAACACCGACCCGGAACGGTACGAAGCGCTGAAGAGAGAACTCTACCAGGAGCATTTTGAGATTATCATGAAGGCCTGGACCAACCCGACCTTCAGTCATGCCGGCAAGCACTGGCAGATTCCGCCCAAGGATGTTTTCTGGCCGGCGCACAATGTCACCCGCGAGTTTGGTCAGGGCGTGGATGACAACGGTATGCTGACCGAGGTGGGCACCGTGCCCGAACCGTATCAGAAGCCTCACCCCCCCCTCTTCCAGCCGTTCAGCTTTTCAGAGTCCTCGGTCCGCTGGGCCGCCCAGCATAATGTCGTCCCCCTGACGGTTGTGTGCGATCCGGATATCTGTTCCGGCCAGTTCCGTGCCTGCCAGGAAGGCGCGGCTGAGGTGGGGAAGAAGCTGGACTTCGGTCAAGGTGTCGGCCTCGTGCGTGAAGTGATCGTGGCGGATACGGACGAAGAAGCTCTGGCCCTGGGCAGAGAGAGCGGCTGTTTTATCTGGACCAAATTCTTTGAACCGTTCGGCTTTAACGCCGCCCTGATGCGACTTGATGAGGATTACCATACGATCCCGAATACGTTCGAGTCCATGGTCGAGCGCGGCCTCACCATTTGCGGCAGTCCAGATACTGTGAACCGCACGTTTGAGGCGCTCTTCAAAAAGTTGCCGGCCGAGTATTTCTGGCTCTACACCTATAATGAGCTTGTGCCGCATAAGAACGTCATGCGCAGCTTCGAGTTGTTGACTGATAAGGTCCTGCCGAATTTTACAGATAAAATTGAGTAGGCAGCGCATCCTCTCTTGAGACGAGCACTGCGTAGCACTCCCCGCCAATAACGAGCCTGAGCCCCTCACCGCCAGTGTCCTGACAAGCACGACACTGGCGGTGAGGGGCTACGTTAAAAGTATTTCGCGTTTCGTAAGAATCCTGGAGGAACTTCTCAATGCAGGATATTCAGCCTCGGCACCTAAAATTTTCAGATTTGCTCTACCGTCGTCTGTTTCGTATTCCTGACTATCAGCGTGCGTACAGCTGGACGTCGAAAGAAAGAAAGGACTTGTTTGAAGACATAGAAAAAGTGCATCAGAAGGGCGACGAGGCTATCCACTTTATGGCCACCGTCGTATGCCTTCGCGGAAAGAGTTTGAGCCTCGGGACCGACGAGTTTGACCAGTTGGATATCGTGGATGGACAGCAGCGCCTCACCACTTTGATAATTCTGCTCAATGCCATCAAACTGAAGCTCAGTCCGGTAGCGGACGATAAACTGGTCCGGGAACTAAAAGAATTGCTGGTCAAGGTTGAAGGAGATGAACCACTACTGCTTCAGACTAACCACGACACCAGCGACCATTTCGCAACATTCCTTCGCCAAGGAACTTCCAAATCTTCGGACAAGGCCAAAACAGTTGCCGATCGGGAGCTATTAAAAGCGATAGAGGAGTGTCAAGAGTTTGTTTCAAAATGGATGGAAGACGGCCAGAAGCTCACTGCGCTGGCGGCACTCCTGAAAAACCGTCTGACCTTCCTTCTCCATGAAATAACAGACGAGAAATCAGTCTATACAGTTTTTGAGGTTCTCAACAGTCGTGGCAGGGAAGTGGCATGGCTTGACCGGCTTAAAAGCATACTTATGGGCGCCGCTTTTGAACTGGATTCCTCTCCTAGTCTGATTAGTGATTTGCATAGAATCTGGCGCGATATTTACACCCGCATTGAGCTGCGCCAGAGTTTGAATGCGGAAGTGCTTCGGTTCGCCGCCACGCTTTGGAAGAAAGATGATTCCGAAGAGCCGCCGAGTCGTCCCCTGAGCGAGCAGGATGCAGTGGAAGTATTTCGGTCTGGAGCACACGACGCAGAAAAGATTCGGGCTATCGCCCTATGGTTACTAGACGTCACACAAGCCTGCGACAAGATAACGGCAAACTCGCGTATAAACGCCGTAACGCGAATCGTGCAGGCGCGTTTACTGGCTACTGCCCTACATCTCAATGAGCAACTCACAGAGCATGAACGTGACAAGTTGTTGAACCGCTGGGAGAAAGTCTCTTTCAGGATTTACGGAATGCTGAACAAAGATGCGCGCACTGGGGTTGGAGACTATGTCAGGTTAGCGTGGAGGGTCAAGAATGAGTCACCCTCGTCAGAAACAATAGATACCGACATTAAGAAAATCGGAGAGGATTATCCCATTAGCGAGGCGATCGATGCACTACGTCACGCTAACTGCTATGAGGGATGGGAAAGCGAGTTGCGGTATTTCATGTTCAGATATGAGGAATATTTGACTAAAAAACAGGGACTCAACCTCGAGAATGAGCAATGGGAAAAGATATGGATGGAGAGTCCCGCAAAATCAATTGAGCATATATGGGCGCAGAGCAAAGCATCTGACGACGTCAAACACTCTTTGGGGAATCTGATGATTCTTCCACTTGGTTTTAATTCACAGCTTCAGGACCGGAGCCCCAAAGACAAAAGTGAGGAATACCGTAAGACCGGGCTTCTCATCGCGGGGGAAGTGGCTACGACGCTCGAAAAGAATCCCCGCTGGTCAAAAAAGTCCATAGAAAGGAGAGAAGCCGCGCTCCTGGAGTGGGCAGCCGCCGAATGGGCTGACTGATAGTCGCGCCTGTTCACTACGTCGTCACCCATCAGTTCGGAGCCGAGCAAGACATGCCCGGCTCCAATAGACATGCCCGTCCCATCTCTTGGGCACTATCCCGCCCTACCCCTTCCACAAAGGTCAGCCTCCAACGCCACTTCTCCGCTCCCTGGGAGAGTGGGCCTCTTGCCCGGCGCCCGCTCTTGGTTTTTGCAGGCTGGAAGCCCGCACTCCTCGCTCCTCCCCTCCTCCATCCCGTTGACTGCTCCGTTCCGCGCCAGTAGAAGGTTGCGGCGAGGGAACAGTAATGGCGCGCGTCAATGGTCTGCCTGCGTTACACCGGGCTGTACACAAAATGGCTTTTCAGGGCCTCACTCGTCGAGCCCTGCTGACCTGTCTGTTTGGTCTGGGTCTGGGCTTGCCGATTTTTGATCGAGGGACGAACGCGGCGAGAAAAAAAGACCCACGTCGTTCGCGGCTGACGCCTGGAGATCAACTCGTCTTCGCCTTTGGTGAGCGGGCCGGACAGGTTATCACACCACAAGATATCGCATTGGGAGAGCGACCGGAGTTCGCCTATCCCAAGGACCCTGCAACCGACACCGTGCGCAGCCGGTTTCGGCTCAATCAGGTGCTCTTGATCCGGCTGAAACCGGAAGAGCTGAGTGAAAAGACGCGCGCGCGCTCACTGGACGGGCTCGTATGCTATTCGGCGGTATGTACTCACACAGGTTGTGATGTATCCGAATGGCTAGGGCCGACGCAGCAGCTCGTCTGTCCGTGTCACGCGTCATTCTTTGACCCGAAAAACCAGGGCCGCGTGGTCGGAGGCCCGGCACCTAAGCCATTGGCGACCCTGCCATTAGAGGTGAGAGACGGGCTCCTGACGGTCAAAGGAGCGTTTATCGGCAGAGTCGGTTTTAAGAAAAAGAAATAAGGATATGCCAGATGCGATACAGCACGTTCAGCCTCCTCACGATTCTCCTTGTTAGCCTCTTCGGGTTTGCGCCAATTCTGGTGAGTGCACAGCAGCAGGACTATACGCCCGTGACCGCACAACGACTGTTACAACCCGAGCCTGAAAATTGGCTCATGTATCGCGGGACGTATGATAGCTGGGGCTATAGTCCCCTGGATCAGATTACGCCGGCCAATGTCAGCAAGCTCGTTCCGGTCTGGACCTTTTCGACCGGCGTGACGGAAGGCCACCAGGCCCCACCGATTGTGAACAACGGTGTCATGTTCGTCACCTCCCCCGAAAATCAGGTCTTTGCCTTTAATGCCAAGACGGGCGACCTCTTGTGGCGCTATGAGCGGGAATTGCCCGAAGACCTGTTCCAGTTGCATCCGACCAATCGTGGCGTCGCCCTGTACGGTGACAAGGTCTATTTCGGGACGGTCGATACCTGTGTGGTCGCCCTGGATGCGAAAACGGGCGCAGTGGTGTGGGAGGAAGAGCTCGAAGACTATTTGTCCGGCTATTATATAACCCTGGCGCCCTTAGCGGTGAACGGCAAAATCATTGTCGGTATGTCTGGTGGGGAGTTTGGTATCCGTGGTTTTATTCAGGCCCTGGATGCCGAGACCGGGAAATCCATCTGGAAAACCCACACCATTCCCGGTCCGGGAGAGCCCGGCCACGACAGTTGGGCGGACGAGAGCTGGAAGACCGGCGGGGTGTCGATTTGGGTGACCGGCAGTTACGACCCGGCCCTCAATCTCACCTTCTGGGGCACCGGGAATGCCGGCCCGTTTATGGGCGAGGCCCGACCGGGGAACAATCTGTACTCGACTTCGGTCATCGCCCTGGACGCAGACAGCGGGGAGCTGAAAGCGCACCATCAATACCACTGGAACGGCTCATGGGATTGGGATGAGGTATCCGCGCCGCTATTGATCGATGTCAAAAAGGGCGACCGGACCTTTAAGGGCTTGGTGCATCCCGCGCGCAACGGCTATCTGTGGACGCTGGAGCGTAGGGCGGACACGATCACTTTTGTTGAAGCCCAGCCTTTTGTTCGCCAGAATGTCTTCAAAAGTGTTGATCCTGAAACGGGCCGACCCGAATACGATCCAACGAAAATTCCTGGCATCGGACGACGCGCCGAGTACTGTCCTTCCTCGTGGGGAGGCAAGGACTGGCCGCCGGCAGCGTATAATCCACAGACTGGCCTGCTCTACATCCCGGCCAACGAGAACTTGTGCGGTGCGCTGACCGGCCGAAAAGAAACCTATCGACCCGGCCAGCTCTACATGGGCGTCGCGTTCCCGGACGATTTTGAATTGCTGCCCCATCCAGACGCCAAAGACCATATCGGCGAACTCCAGGCTTGGGATTTGAACGCCGGCAAGAAAGTCTGGACCTCAACCTTCAAGAGCCACAATTGGGGGCCGGTGCTCACGACCGGGGGCGGTCTTGTTTTTATGGGTGGTACTAATGATCGCTACTTTCGCGCCTTTGATGCCAAAACCGGCAAGGTCTTGTGGAAGCAGCGCACCAATTCTGGGGTGACCGGCGTCCCCACGACCTATCAAGTTGATGGGGTCCAGTATGTTGCCGTGCTATCAGGCTGGGGCGTGGATGCAGAGCGCAAGCAGGCGATGCTGAATACCTTCTACGGTACCAAGACGCACGTCCCCCAAGGCGGAGTGCTGTGGGTGTTTGCGGTGCGGGAGTAGATTGCGGCGCTCTTCGCTCTTATCACATTCACCACACGGTCTTCACGTAAGGGTAGCGTTTGATCTTTTCGTCCTTCGTGACGATAGATGCCCCCAAAGTACGCCCTGAAGCGATAATAATGCGGTCAGCCGGATCACTGTGGAGCGTTCCGGGAAGAGTGATAGAGCGGACAGCAATACGGTTATCAACTGGAATAAAATTGAGGAACGGCAAAGCTTCGGACCGGACAATCCAGTCCTCAACAGCCATTGTTAATTGGAGTCGGCCTTTTGCCACAAGCAAGGCCACTTCCCACGCACTAATAGACGATACGTAGACCGCACTCTCTTCTCGTGCCGTATCAATCGCTCTGTTGGCGGCTGGCGAGAGTTCTTGGGGGTTACTGACCCACCACACCCAGGCATGTGTATCCAGTAGAATCACGAGAGGGTTTCCCAGTCTTCCAACCCGACAGGTTCAGTCGGGTCTTGATACTTTGTGACTGACCCTCGTAATTCTCGCAGGGCTTCATGAGGGTCTTCTGTATATGGAACAAGTTTGAGAACGGGACGGCCCCGCTCTGTAATAACCAGGGGTTTTCTCGTTTTTTCAACTTGCCGAAAATATTCGAGCGCGTGAGGCTTGAATTGAGACTTCGATACCGTTTCTCCCATGACTCTCTCCTTGCCCATTATCCGACCCGGTCGTGATGCCCTGGTCATATGCCACAAACATATAGAAGAGTCCTGCCCTGCTCCAGCCTTTTTTTAGCGACATCTCCCATCAAAAAGCCGCTCACCGTTCCGCCAGCGAAGGGTTGCGTCCGGCAGGTCGAGCGCGCGGAGTAAGGCCGCGTTAAGTTCATACGCCCCACCGTCAAGCCCCGCGTGCTGCGTGGCGTCACTCAGCCCGTTCAATACCGCATTGCCCATGACAAAAGCAAAGGGATCAACCGGCACTGTCGTCGGGGTCTCAGTTTTTATTATTGGATTATCTGGCCCATAGGCCCGTTCGCAGGCTTCAAGGCGGACGGAGTTCCAGCCGCGACATTTGAACGGACGGGCTTCATAGGCCATACATGTATTGTCCTGGAGTAGTCCGCAAGGGAGCGGCGACTGAGATTGCGAGCTGGCGGTACGCTGGTCATATCGAGCTTTTAATCGTCTACGGACAGCCTCTAATTCAGCAGCCGAACAGTTTGCTCTCAGCCAATCTGCCAGATAGACCACTTCCGCGGCGCTGGCCAACACAACAGGCAAATAACAACAAAAGGCGCAGCCGGCTTGGCACGCACGGCGCTTGCGATCGGGCGATTGGTCGATCCGGTCATCCGCCCAGGCGTGCGCAGAGTTCACCAGGAGTGCTACGCACGCGGCCTCATCATCACCGTTCAGGGCAGCAAGCGCCTCATGATACTGCGCAGCATAGGCAATCAACTCTTCGCCTCCGACCGACGGCAGGCCGTGTTCACGGAGCTGTCCGACAAACTGTTGTACTTCCTGAGGCGAAGCCGCCTGTTGGAGTTGGCTCTTAATCTGGGCAATATCCAACCGTGGAGCGGATGTTTTCTCTTCTCCCACCGGTTTCTTCTTTGTGGCCTTGGCTTGCCGTCGGCGTTCAGCGCGATTCATACAGTCTCCCGTTTATCCTCAGTCAGCTTCAGATAGTAGGGTTGCGACGCTTTATGGATAGAGACCCACGTAAACATCGCTCCGTTGCAAAGCTGAGGGCAAAGTCTTAGGCTCAGACAAGAGCCAGGAACACCCATGCTGCACACCGCTGTTGAGACATCACTCAGCGCGCCCTTCAAGCTCAAGGTTCAGACCACCCGGTTGACAGGTGAGCAGTTTGTCCACTTATGCCAGGAGAATAGAGACCTCCGATTTGAGCTCACTGCTCAAAAGGAATTAGTCATTATGCCGCCAACAGGGTCGGAGAGTGGATGGCGTAGCGGTGAAATATTTTTCGCACTCACCGTTTGGGCAAAGAAGAATGGCGCCGGACTCTCTTTTGATTCGTCAACCGGCTTCACCCTCCCGAATGGAGCGCTCCGCTCTCCAGCTGCTTCGTGGGTGAGGCGAGAGCAGTGGCAGGCGCTCACGCCAGAGCAACGAGCAGGCTTTGCCCCGCTCAGCCCGTATTTCGTCGTGGAACTCTGGTCCCCAAGCGACCAGCTTGCTCCCTTACAGGAAAAGATGCGGGAATATAGCGACAATGGCGTACAACTTGGCTGGCTCATTGATCCTGTTGAGAAGCGTGTCCACATCTACCGCCCCGGTCAACCGGTCGTATCGGAAGACAATCCAGCCACGCTCAGTGGCGACCCGGTATTACCGACCTTCGTGTTAGACCTGCGCCCACTCTGGTAAAGACAGCAACCGCCCTACGCTTGTCCGGTCTGCTGTGCCCACAGGCCATCGGCCTGTTCCCAGCCCACGACGGCCAGGGTATTGCCATCCTCATCAATAAATTGGAGCGGACCGAGAAAGGTCATATAGAATTCACTGTCTTCAACAAAATTGGTCTGGTCGTGCCGGGCGTTACAGGCCTCGTAGCCATAGCCGACGGCCACCGCTGTCGCCCCACCATCATCTGCGCCACCGCGGACCTCCATTTTGCCTTTGGTCAGGAAATACTCGCCCGGCCCGACGTGAATATGCCGGGCAAACGAAGACCCTTTCGGGCAATCGAAAATCGCCGTCCAGGCGCCCATCTCCGGAGAGACGTGCAACAGCTTCCACCGAATGCCCCCCGCCGAAAATTCTCCGGGAAACGGCTGCCAGCCGACTGCGTCAACGTGGACGTATTCGCCTGCGAGTTTTTGTTTCATACCAGGACCCTCCTTCTGGATTTGGGCGGTCTGTCTGATGTGCGCTGCGTTCGACCCGGCCAACGCCGGACGGCGGCATCAGCCAGGGTTATACTCGGTCAGGGCCGGCGCTTCCCGGAGCTGTTCATCAAAATCGAACGGGTGCTTATCATGACCGACTATCGGCTCAATCTTCGGCTGCGATACGAGCGCATGCAGAGGGCGCGCGACCAGCTGCTCAAGCAAATAACCGACCGCGTGGACCGGATAGGATACAATCCGAAGCGGATGGGTATCCTCAAAAGTATCATAGCGGTCGCCAGCAACCGCCATCGGAGCAAGGAACAGCACGGCTGCCGCCGTCACGACCGCTTGTTTCTTCCACGTCATGAGAGACTGCCTCCTCTTGCGCATATCCGTCTTCATTCTGTGCACTCTACTCCTCTTGCCTGGAGCGCTCAATCTCTTTTCTGGTCTCCCGCCGGGCAACCGGACGCTGATATTTTTTTTCATCCGCTTGCTGACGAGCCGGTGGCGGGAGTTCTTTCCGTACCCGGCGGAGCGCGTCGAGCGCAGACACGACAGCCGGTTTCTTTTTCTTTTGGGACATGACAGACACGCTCTACTGACGTTACGTCGCCCGGCCCTGCTCCAGTATCCGCGCCGCATCCTTGGCAAAATACGTCAAAATAAGATCGGCGCCGGCTCGCTTGATGCTCGTCAGGGCTTCGAGCATGACACGCTCCTCGTCCAGCCAGCCGTTCAGGGCCGCGGCTTTGAGCATAGCGTATTCCCCACTCACGTTATAGGCGGCCAGCGGGTGGCCGAATTCCTCCTTGACTCGGCGGATAATATCGAGATACGGCAACGCGGGTTTGACCATGACAATGTCCGCCCCTTCTTCAATATCAAGGGCAACTTCCCGGATCGCTTCGTCTCCATTGGCGGGGTCCATCTGATAGGAGCGTCGATCCCCAAACTGAGGCGTCGATTCTGCCGCCTCGCGGAAGGGGCCATAAAAGCCGGACGCAAATTTTGCCGCGTAGGCCATAATCGGAATATGCGGAAAGCCCTGCTGGTCGAGCGCCCGACGAATAGCCCCGACCCGGCCGTCCATCATATCAGACGGCGCGACCATATCTGCCCCGGCTCGGACATGCGAGAGCGACTCTTTCACCAGGAGTTCAAGCGTTGCGTCATTATCAACATCGTTGCCTTTGACAAGACCGCAATGTCCGTGGTCGGTGTACTCGCACAAGCAGACGTCGGTGATCAGCGTGAGTCCGGGCACTGCTTCTTTGAGCGCGCGCAGGGCACGTTGGATGATGCCATTGTCGCTATAAGCATCAGAGCCGACCGCGTCTTTCTCATCCGGGATACCAAATAAGATCACGCCGGGAATCCCAAGGTCTCGAATCTGCTTGCACTCTTCTACGGCCCGATCAACCGAGAGTTGGGCAATACCGGGCATAGACCCAATCGGATTTTCCACCCTCGCGCCGGGCACGATGAATAACGGCATAATCAGGTTATCCACCCGCAGATGGGTTTCTCTCGTCATCCGACGCAGGTTCTCACTGCGTCGCAGGCGGCGGGGCCGGTGGCTGGGAAAAGACATAGGGACTCCAATCAGCTTAGCGTGTCATCATATCATTGGCTGTACGGAAATATGCAACAATGGCCTCAACAAAAGCTGGAATCGTATAGGCCGACGGCTGGACCGCCACGGTCAAGCCGTATTCTTGGGCGGTCGCGGCGGTGATCGGTCCAATACACCCGATCCGGGCATGGCCCAGTAAGGCGGCGCTCTCTTCTCCGGCCAGACACGCCATAAAGTTTCGGACCGTGCTGGAACTGGTAAACGTCAGCAGATCAATCTGCCCGGCGCGTAGCATATCACGCAGCGTTTCGTCTCGGTTCCGGGGCCGGATGGTGCGATAGATTGCGATCTCGTCAACCTGGGTGCCGGACGCACGCAATTCCTGGGGCAAAATGGCCCGGGCCTCGGCAGCGCGGGGCAGCAGGATGCGCTGCGCCTTTTCTGCTTTGAGCACCGGTATGAGCGCTTCGGCCCGATATTCGCCGGGCATGGCGTCAACCCGGAGATGGCGGGCCTGTATCGAACGCGCGGTTTCCGGCCCAATCGCAGCAATACGGATACCTCCCAGGCTGCGGATGTCTCGCTGCCGGGCTTGCACGCGTTCAAAAAAATAACGCACGCCATTCACACTCGTAAAGACGAGCCAGTCATAACGAGCCAAGTCATCCAGGGCAGCGTCCAGGGCGGCGGAGGAATCCAGCGGCGCCGTTTCGATCAGAGGAAAACGAAAGACCTCTGCCCCGTGCTGTTCGAGCAGGTCGGCAAAACGGCTCGCCTGAGTCCGAGGACGGGTAATCACAATGCGTTTGCCAAAGAGGGGTTGGGATTCAAACCAGCGCAACCGGTCGCGGAGTCGGACAACATCGCCAACGACAACCACCGCGGGTGGCGCAAAGGCGCGCGCAGCTGCCCGCTCGGCAATACTCCCAACCGTTCCGGTAAGCACGTCCTGGTCGGCCTTTGTCCCCCCGCGGATCAGCGCAATCGGGGTCTCGGCAGGCAGGCCGAACTCCATGAGACGTTGCATATTGTTTTGCAGTTGTGGCGTCCCCATCAGGAAAACCAGGGTGCCGCCCACTCCAGCCAGGGTGGCCCAATTCAGGTGGGGCGCGGTTTCCCATACCTCTTTATGCCCGGAAACGATCGTCACTGCGGAGGCGTGGTCGCGGTGGGTCAAGGGAATGCCGGCATAGGCCGGCGCGGCAGTGGCCAAGGAGACCCCAGGAATAATTTCAAACAGGATATTGGCCGCTACCAGCTCCTCCGCCTCCTCGCCTCCTCTGCCGAACAGCAGAGGGTCACCGCCCTTGAGCCGGGTGACGACTTTGCCGTTTGCGGCGTGCTCACGCATGAGGGCAGTAATGGTCTGCTGCGGAACGGCGCGGCCTCCTCCCCGTTTTCCGGCGTAGAGCAGGGTGGCTTCGGGCCGGACATAATCCAGCAGGCGAATATCGACCAGATAGTCGTAGATAACAACATCCGCCTGTTCGAGGCAGCGTTTGCCCTTAAGAGTCAGCAGTCCGGGGTCCCCCGGCCCGGCTCCAACCAAGTATACCTTCCCAGTCGGCATACGCGTTCCCCTCAGCCTTCCTGCTCCAACCGAGCCAATATCTCGTTCCCACCCTGGACCAACAGACGCTCAGCGAGCCTGATACCCAGTTGCTCGGCAGTTCCGGGAGGACCGTGTTCATGCCCACGCAGCACGATTTGCCCGTCCGGGCTGGCAATCAGGCCCACAAGCCTGACGCCTTCAGTCCGGGCGGTGGCCTGGGCCGCGAGTGGGGTGCGACAACTGCCACCCAGCCGACCTAAGAAGGCCCGCTCGGCCAGGACAGCCAGTGCGGTTTCAACATGATGCAGTGGCCGGAGGAGTTCTTCAACCTCCGCGCCGGCGCGTGTTTCAATGCCGAGCGCCCCCTGTCCGACAGCCGGGACAAAGACCCGCTCATCCAGGATATGGCTCCGCGCCGGCATGAGACCGAGCCGCTTGAGACCGGCCGCGGCCAGAATCGTCGCCTCAACCTCCCCAGCGCGCTGTTTGCGCAAGCGAGTCTCGACATTGCCGCGCAGCATTGCGATGTCGAGATCGGGCCGGAGATGAAGCAATAAAGCCTGACGGCGCAGGCTACTCGTCCCGACTCGGGCACCCTCAGGCAGCTCATCCAGGGTTTCCCCATTGGGCGAGATCAAGACATCCCGAGGGTCTTCCCGCTGCGGAATAACACTCAGGGTGAGTCCCGAGGGCAAGACGGCCGGCACGTCTTTGACCGAGTGGACCGCCAGATCAACCCGGCCGGCCTGGAGCGCCTCTTCAATCTCCTTCACAAACAGCCCTTTGCCGCCCAGCCGGGACAAAGAGATGTTCTGGAACCGATCACCGGAGGTTTTGACCGGAACCAGCTCAACCCTGAGGGCCGGCCAGTGCTGCGCCAACCGGTCTTTCACCCACTGCGCCTGCCACAGCGCCAGGGGGCTGCTTCGCGTTCCGATTCGGATGATGGTGCGCATAGCCTGCGAGGGGCGGCGGCCTATTCTTCGTGGATATCAAGACCGAATATCTGACGGATAACGTGAGGCGAAGCCGTCTCCTGGGCGTATTCGGCGTCACGCGTGGCGTCGTTGTGGTGACGCTGCTTGAGATACGCGAGCGGGGGATGGAGCAGCTTGTTCGTCAGGGAGCGGGTCAGGGCGTCGATCGATTCCTTTGCCTGGGGTGAGAGATCGACAAGTCCGGCCAGGGCCTTTTCCACTTCACGCGCGCGGATCAGCTCGGCCTGTTCTCGGAGCGCCACAATTGTGGGGGTCACCTCCTGGTTGATAAACCAGCGCCAGAATTTTTTCACCTCCTCGGCCACAATGGCTTCGGCTTTAACAGCCTCAACCTGGCGCTCCCCTTTATGATCTTCAACCACCTGCTCCAGATCATCAATGTCATACAAAAAGACATTATCAAGATTGTTCAGACGCGGGTCGAAGTTGCGCGGCACCCCTAAGTCGATCAGAAACATGGGACTCCGTTTGCGCTCTTCAAGCGCCTCTTCGACCATGCCGGAATGCAGCACATAATGTGGGCTGCCGGCAGAACCTATCACCACGTCGGTAAGGTGGAGATGTTTATCCAGTTGATCAAACGGCACGACTGTTCCGTTGCAGGTCCGGGCGAGTTCAACCGCACGGCGAAAGGTGCGATTGGTCACCATGATAGTGCCGACCCCTCGTCCGCGCAGATGACGAACGGCTTGCTCGCCCATCTCGCCCACCCCAATGACCATGGCCGTCTTGTCTTCCAGATGGTCAAAAATCGTGCAGGCCAGATCAACTGCCGCAGCGCTTACCGACACCGCTTTGGCCGCAATGCCAGTCTCGGTTCGCACCCGCTTGGCAACCGAGAACGATTTGTGGAAACAGCGGTGTAGCACAGTTCCCAGGGTACCGAGCGCGGAAGACGCGTTATAGGCGTCTTTCACCTGACCTAAAATCTGGGGCTCACCAACCACCAGAGAATCGAGACTTGAGGCAACGCGAAACAAATGGCTGACCGCCTCCTGATTGATATAGGTGTAGAGGTAGGGCGCAAAGCGGGGCAGCGACACGCGCTGTTCTTCGGCTAAAAACACGCGAATCTTCTCATTCGCCGCATCCAGATTTGGGGTATGGGCGACCACCTCAACGCGGTTGCAGGTCGAGAGGATCGCTCCCTCTCGGATGGTCTCCGTATCCACGAGCCGCGGTAAAGACGCATCCAAAGCGCCGTCATTAAAAGCGAGCTGCTCCCGGAGTTCGACCGGCGTGGTGTGATGGTTGAGGCCAACCACCATGAGGGAGGAGACCGGCTGGACAAGACTAGCCAAATTGACCTCCGTGTCGTCCGGGGAAAAACTGGACCCCAACAAAGGAAACCACCAGCACGGCAAAGCATACAATCGTCAGCGTTGCCGCCCGCCGGCCACGCCAGCCGGCACTCCGATAGTGGAGCAGCAGCGCATAGAGGATCCAGGTCACTACGGACAAGATAAGCCGCGGCTCCCATATCCAGAAATGTCCCCAGGCATACTCGGCCCAGACCGCGCCGCTTAACAGCCCGAGGGTCAAGAGGAGAAAACCCCAGGCCAGGGAGCGGTAGTTCAAATGATCGAGGGTTTCCAGCGAAGGCAAGCGGCGGAGAAATGAAGAGGCTTTTTTCTGTTTGAGGTGCTTTTCTTGGACCAGATAGACCAGACTGGCACTACAGGCGACGACAAAGACGGCATAGCCAAGAAAGGCAGCAGTGACATGAATGGGCAGCCAGGCGCTTTGCAGCGTCGGCGGCAGCGCCCGCGCCTGGGCGTAAAAGACATACACGCCAAGGGTCAGGATAAACCCGATGGGACTCACAATAGCGCCGAGAATGGAAACCGGCAGCCGCCACTGGACCAGCAGCCCGATGCCCGCGGTGAGACAGGCAAAAAAGGAGAGGGCTTCATACACCTCTGTGACCGCAAAATAGCCGACCGTGAGAGACCGGACCGCAATAGCGCCGGCATGGCACAAGCAGGCAGCCAGCAGGCAACTCGGCGCTACCGTCCGCACGACGGGCCGGGCGGAAAGCAGCCCAACAATAAAGCTCGCCGTGCTGAGCAGATAAAGCAGCAGTGTCAGTGTCAGCAGCCAGACTTCCATACGGTCACTCACCACGAAAAGGCGAGACGCTCCAGGGTATACGCCTCCCCCAGCGTCTGCTGTAAAAGCGTGTTTAATTTATCGGTTTGGCGGTCTCGAAGATAGTCCAGCAGGGAGGATTCGACCAGGCCGGTCAACAGACGCGGGCGGTCTTGCGCGCGGCATAGCCCACCCGACCTCCCTTTCGCACCCGGCTCACATCGTAGCATCCTGGTGAGAAGTGGGGGAATCGGAGTTGTTGACCGGCGTCAAGGACGCCGCCGAGTCTCCGCTGAAAGATGATGTCCAGAGGCCAGGCTGCTCTTTAGCCGGTTGGAATGCGCAGCACCTGGCCGATTTGCAGGCGTTTGTCGTTCTTCACACCATTCAGACGCTTGAGGGTCGACACCTTTGTGCCGTAACGCCGGGCGATACTGCCCAGTGTTTGGCCTGGGCGAACCCGGTGTTTGACATACCGCACTTTGGCTTTGCCGGGCGCGTTGGCCGAGACGCGCAGTTTTTTCCCGACCGGTATCAGCGCGGCGTTTTTGATGCCGTTGAGCTGCTGGAGTGCCGCCACCGTTGTTTTATAGCGTTGGGCGATTTTTCCGAGCGATTCTCCCCGACGCACAATATGCGTCCCGTCCGGCGAAGCTGCCCGCGCCACCCGCCGGCGCTTCCCCTTCAGCGGGACGCGCAGACGTTGGCCGACGCGGATGAGATGTGCGCTTCTGAGTCCGTTCAGGCGTTGCAGAGCCCGAACGCTCGTCCCATAGCGCCGCGCAATGACGCCTAGCGTCTGCCCGCTCCGGACCCTATGAAAATCAAAGGCAGCGACCTGTTGGTCAGCCTTGGCCTTAGGGCTGAGCGCAGCGTAACGCCGGGTAAAGTCTTTCCGCGCGCCGGCCGGGATACGCAAACGGTGGCCGCGTGGGACGTGGAGCTTCCCGTTCCGAACCAGTCGTCTAAAGGACGGGTTGAGCGCCAATAGCCGCTCAGTGCTGGTGTTGGCAGCCCTGGCCAGATTTTCGAGCGAGACAAAATGCTGGAGATCGACTTCATCATACCAGAGGAGGGGATCGCGCTTGAGGGGACCGAAGTATTTGGCGCTATTTTTCTCAACCTCAATGGCCGCCAGCAACTCGGCATAGAAATTCCGTGAGGCAAACCCGAATGTCCGGCTTTTGTAGCGGCGGATAATTGTGGCAATATCGCGCGTGCCGACTTTCCGGACAGCGCGCGCCATCCCGGACGGACCATGATTATAGGCCGTAACCGCCAGCGGCCAGGTTTGCAGCCTTTCATAATTTGATTTGAGCAAGTCGGCGGCGGCCCGAGTAGCAATGAGGGGGTCAAGGCGCTCGTCAACCACATGGTTAATCTTTAGAAACAAGCGCCCAGTCGCGGGCATGAACTGCCAGATGCCGGCCGCGCCGACTTTTGAATAGGCATTAATATTGAAAGAAGACTCGATCAGTGGCAGGCGGGTCAGGACAACCGGGAGTCCTTTTTGACGGAATATCTTTTCCATCCTGGGCAGATAGCGGCCAGACAGGCGCAGGCTCTCTTGAAAGCGCTCCCGTATCCCGGACTGTGCCCGCAGTCGCCCTTTCGCCGCGGCCGTGCGGAACTTGTGGCGGCCTTTGACATCTTTGAGAAGCGCCCGGATTTTTCTCTCACGGCTGCTCAGCGTCCGCCCTTTGGCGCCGTGTTTATGGAGTTTATGCAGGGCGGCCCGGATTTTTTTGAGCTCCTGCCTCGTCCGCTTGGCTTTCAGCTTACGGACTTTGGCCTCGCTATGCTTTTTTAAGAGCGGCCGAAAATCAAGGACAGCATACACCTTGTCCAAATAGACCGCGTCATGGATCACGACCTGGTATTCCGAGTAGGCGCTGAAAATCTTGATCCAGAACTCGACCTGGGGTCGAAGGGCTTGTGGATAGGGAAGCGGAGAAGACGCTGCGCGCGCCGGCTTATCAATCGTCCCAAGCGCGGCACTTGCCCCAACTCCGACGAACACAACGGCGAACAGGAGCGCTGCGCGCCATCTCGAACATTTTGCCTGCATCGCCACCCCCTCCTGCTATACCACCGACCAGCCTTTATGCAGAGCTGCACTTTTTTCCATATATACGTAAATGAGTTTCCCAACTAGCAAACACGCGCGTTCAGTTCAACGTACCCACGGACAGATTCCGCCTCTCCCGCCTTCTTTCCGGGAAGAAAGTCGGCTATGAAAAGGGAAAATAGGAGGCGATATGCGCATCTCACTCTTTCATTTGCCCAGCTTCTTCCCGGAATTTCACGCCAGCGATGAGCAATTCTATCTTGACATGCTCAGCGAGACCGATCAGGCGGAGGCGCTCGGCTTTCACTCCGTCTGGTTTGCGGAGCATCATTTTTATCATTACGGCGGCCATCTGCCCTCCGTTCCCATAATTGGAGCCGCGGTTGCCCAACGCACAAAGAATATCCGAATCGGCTCCGGGATTGCCCTCCTGCCACTCCAGGACCCGATTCGGCTGGCAGAGGAGTATGCCATGCTCGACTGCTTATCGGGCGGGCGATTAGAGTTCGGGATTGGGCGGGGATTTCAAAAAGGCGAGTACGACGCCTTTGAGCGCGATATGGGTGACAGCCGGGCGCTGTTTGAAGAAGCCCACGCCATTATCATGAAGGCCTGGTCGGAAAAACGCGTCTCCCACGACGGGACATTCCGTACGGTCCGCAATCTCCAGGTCATTCCGCAACCCGTCCAGAAACCTCCACCCGTCTATGTTGCCTGTATTTTTACGCCGGAATCGTTCGAATGGACCGGGAAGATGGGCTATCATCTCATGGTCGTTCCTTATGCCCAGCCCAATCCAGAAGCCTTAGTGGGCCGCATCCAACTCTTCACACAGACCCGGCAGGCGCATGGCTACACAGACGCTCCAGAAGTCCTCGGTGTGTACCATTTTTATTGCGGCGAGACCGCGCGGAAGGCAAAAGAAGAGCCCCGCGAGGCCATGCTGCGCTATCTGAACGCGGTGGTCGCCTCCAACCCGGAAGACGCCTACTCCGATCAGTATCGGTCGTACAAGGGTCTCAGGGATGCCTTCAAGACCTTTGACTATGAGGGCTATCTGTATCCGCACAAAGTCATATTTGGCGACCCGGACCAGTGCGTCGAGCGCATCCAGGAAATCCAGGCGATGGGGATCACCAACGTCAGCCTGCTGGCAAATTTCGGCGGGCTGGAGCACGACAAAATCATGGCCTCGCTGGAGCGGTTTGGCAAAGAGGTCTTGCCCAGAGTGTCGTAACCGGAGTCACGCCTCACGCGCAAACGGGCGGTACGGCATATCCAGCCCGAGACTCAGCATCAGACGTAGGCGGGCTTTGCGCGGGGAGAGAAAATTCTCGATAATCAGGCCGGCCTCAGCCAGTTCAGCATACATACCGGGATAGTACTCAGTGGCCGCGGTGGGTCCGCTTGGCGCGCCGGAGCAACACACCACCGGCAGCCCCGCGTCTGCGAGACGACGGAGCGGCCCGAGCGTTGCTGGAGGAATGCTGCCGGCCCCCAGGCTCGCGACTACCAGACCGTCTATGGGCCGCTCAGCCCGTTCGCCCACCAGCCTGAGGAGCGCGGCGTCATCGCCAACCCCGAGCGTGAGGATGGGAATGGAGTAGGGCATGGCTTGGGGCAGATGGCCCAGGCGATTCCAGCGCGTGGGCCGCCAGCCCAGTTCAACCCGCCGCTCGTTGACGCGCCCGGACGGTGCCCCGCGCCGCGCCGTAAAGGCGTCCAGGGCAACGGTATCGCTTTTATACACGCTCCAGGCCTCAAAGATGTCACCGCGCAGCGTGACCAGCGTTCCGTATTCAGGCAACAGGCGCGCGGCGACCCGCACGGCCTGTTCCAGATTTTGCGCCCCATCATAATCCGCCGCCCAACTGGGCCGCATCGCCCCGGTAAAGACAAGCGGCACAGTCCCGGAGAGCATTTCATCGATAGCGTACGCCACCTCTTCGAGGGCATCGGTTCCATGCGTCACCACAATACCGTCCATGCCCTTCCTGGCCGCCCGTTCAATCGCCCGCGCCAGCGTAAGCAACTCGGTGCCTGAGGAGATCACGCCGTCAGGATACGGCAGGTCCAGGCAGTGGAGATGGTCGGTCTGGATTGCAGTCCGGGCCAATAAATCCGCGGCCGATAGCATGGGGCGTTGCTCTCCACCCGGCTCGCTGCGCCCCTGGCTGATCGTCCCGCCGGTTGCGATGAGGAGCAGTTCTCTCCGGCTGCCTGTGTTCGGCATGTTTTCGTGCCGTCCGCTCAGCCCGTATAGCGGAAGAGGCTCAGGAGAAAGCGACGGTCCGGGTCGGTCCATTGCGCCTGGAAGCGGAAGCCGTAGCCAGCCAGCTGCTCTTTCACTTCTTGTGCGTCGAATTTTCTGGATATCTCCGTATGGATGGTCTCACCCGCGCGGAACGAGACGGCCAGGTCTACGGCCCGGATGGTCACTTTCTGGGCAACCACGCTCTTGAGGTGCATTTCGATTTGATGCAGTTCCTGATTATAAAAGGCCAGATGAGAAAACTGCGCGAGATTAAAATCGGCCTGGAGCTCGCGGTTGATATGCCGCAAGATATTGAGGTTGAAATCGGCCGTGACCCCAGCCGCGTCATTATACGCGGCTTCTACAATCTCAACCGACTTCCGCAGGTCGAGCCCCAATAAGAATTGGTCGCCGGGATGGAGGGATACCGCCAGGCGCTGAAACAGGGCGGTCTGTTCCGTCCGACTGAAATTCCCCAGATTGCTGCCTAAAAAGAGGATGAGGCGGGGCCGGGTATTGGGCAGGGCGGTGAGTCCAGCCAGATAGTCGGTCGCCAGGGCCTCAATCGACATGGTGGGGTAGTCAGCCAGCAGGCCGCGCGCGGTCTCTTCGAGCATCGACGCGCTGATATCGATCGGCACATAGTGCAGGAGATGAGCCCGGCGTTGATATTCATCAAACAGAAGGCGGGTTTTCACCGCACTGCCGCTGCCCAGCTCGACCAGTGAGGCACCAGCCGTCTGGCGCACAATATCCGCGGCGTGCGTGCGCAGAATCTGCGCTTCGGTCCGGGTGAGGTAGTATTCCGGTTGCTGGCAGATATCCTCAAACAGCCGTGATCCGTAGGCGTCGTAAAAATACTTGGGTGGCAGGGTTTTCTGGCTTTGCCGCAAGCCAAAGGCAACATCCGCCCGCAACTGCGAACGCACCGTGCCCACTGTAGAAATGCGCAGCCGATCAGTCTCCCGGAATCGTGTTGACATACAAAACAACCCACCTTACTCGGTCAATCCACAGCCTCCCGCAGCGCTATGACGCGGCGTCCTTTGCGCACCGAAAGCCGGCGAAGACGGCCCGCATTCCGGGATAATACCAGTTCCGAAACGTTGCGCGTAGAACATGTCGGCGCGTTGCCCACGACCCGCCGCGCAAGACTCGGTGGTGTTGATCAAAATACGGAACGGAATAACCGTCGTACGGAAAAGCCTGAAAACCCGGATAGGGGTGGAACCAGGTGTGGGTCCACTCCCAGACCCCACCGAGCAGACCGAGACCGGACTCTGGAGGGGCTGACTGCGCAGCCGCGGTGTGTTGTTCAGCCTCCCACCAGGCCGCTTTCTCCCATTCGGCCTCGGTCGGCAGCCGTTTCCCGACACAGCCGGCGTAGGCCTCTGCCTCGTACCAACTCACGCCCCGCACCGGTTGGGCCGGGTCCAGTGGCGCGACCCCGAACGGGTCAATCTCCAGCCAGTGCCCCTGCGTCCTCCCAGGACGCCAGTACAGGGGATGGCTAATATGCTGCTCCTCGCGCCAGCACCATCCCGGCTGACTCCACCAGGCTGGGTTCTGATATCCACCAGCCTCCATGAACTCCAGAAAATCGGCGTTTGTGACTGGTGTCGGGTCAATCCAGAATTCCTCAAGCCAGACCTGCTGAGCCGGCCGTTCATTGTCCAGCGTGTGCGCGCTGTCGTCGCTGCCCATGCGGTAGGCTCCGGCGGGAATACGGACCATAGTCGTTCGAGTGGTCTGCGGGGGCGCGCCCCGGCGCGGCGCGGCGGGAGAAGAGAACAAACCCTCCTCGCCCGCATCGAAGCGCCGGGCCGCAAGCAGATTGAGAATCAGCAGGATGGTCTCGGTGTGTTGTTCTTCGTGTTGGAGGAGCATGTTCAGGAGGCGACCTTCACCCAGCAAGGGATGGCTGTCCGGCCAATCGTCCCGCTCCAGAAAGGCGAACACGCGCACGCGGACTTCATCCAGGTAGGCAAAGACCTCGGACGCGGCGGGGAGATTGACCCGATTCTCTTTCGGGTTCTCAAGCGGAGAGAAAACCACCTCATACTCAGGCGACAGCGATACTGCGTGCTGACACTGTTGCAGAATCCAGAAGCCTTCGGTCACCCCAATATGGCCGAGGTGCCACCCGACCGGACTGAATTCGGCGTGCGCTTGTCGACAGAAGTCTTCCGGCTCGACAGCCGCGAACAACGCCTGCGTATACGCCCGCGCCTCGACCATCCGCTGCTGGAAGTCCGCAATGTCAATCATGCCGCCTCCTGGCCGCCAAGGGCGACAAGATCAATATCCGTGGCGTGCCAACAGGTTACAATATAACTCTCCGGGACTGTCTTCCAGGCCGGGTCGGCAGAGAGTTTTTCCGACGCAATGACCACCCCATCGGAGAAATCCGCCCCGTTGCACAAATAATACAGCGACGGCGCTGGCGAAGTATTCGCAAAGCGGAGGGCAACCACATGCACCCCGTCGGCCAGCACCAGATTCAGCGCCATATGAACGGCCTGACCGCGCGTCCAGTCCAATAACTGGGCAACCGTGTGTCGAATGGCGGTCACATATGCCTGTGGTGTCTGCTCCTGGCCGTGCAGAAAGTTCAGGAGCAGGGCAAAGATGTGCTCAGAATCGGTCGAGCCCCGAATGAGGCGGTAGTATTCATCGCGGAGGGCCTCACGTATTTTGCGCAGCAGGCCATCGCGGGCCTTCTCAACAAAGCCGTTATGCATGAACGACAGCCGGCCACAGGAAAACGGCTGACAGTTACTCTGGTCGAGTCCGAAACCGGGCGTGGCGCTCCGAACGTTGGCGACAATGCAATCCGAAACAATGTGGCGGCTGAGACCGGGCAAATTGCGATCATTCCAGATAGGGACGATATTGGTGTAGATACACGGCGTGGGATCAAGCGCGCGATTATACCACCCGACCCCAAACCCATCCACATTGACCGTTCCGGCGGTCATCTCTTTGGGCTGGTAACTCTGCTCTATCAGGGAGTGCTCAGGCACGCTGATAACCCGGGCGAGCGAGACCGGCTTTCCACGATACGCAACAAAACGACACATAGCTGGTTCAAGGCTCTTCGGCCGGCGCACTTACCACGGTGAATGGGCCGGCTGTTTCAGCAGCCGGCGGCGCAACGCCTCGGCTTCCGCATGAATCGCCGCATAACTTGAGCCGAACAAATCGATCTGAGCCAGTACGACCCCAAACTCGCTCACCGGACGAATTTCCTGCCCCGGCTCGACATAGATCGTCAGCTCGCCCACTTCCTGCGCTTGCGGAAAATCAAAGAGATTTTCGGCCAGATCTTCACCAAAAGTGATGAAATTGAACTGGCCGCCTACAACATCGGCCTGTATTCGCGGGGGCTGGGGCGGCTGCCCGCCGGCCAGCGTCAGGCCGGCTTCGTACACACAGGCTCCGAGACAGCGACGATACAGATTATAGAAACAGGTTGCCGCCCGGCCGTTGACCTCCGTCAGGGTGACTGCGTTGTCATGACACCAGAACTCGATATTGAAGAAGCCGTTGTCCAGGCCGATATTGCCGATCGCTTCCAGGGTCTGCTGAGCCAGCAGTTCCTGGATGTGGGCCGGATGCCGGGACGGGAGCGAAAAATTGTCGATAATCCGGCTGCCCGGATAGGTATTGGTATCCGTAATCGCCCAGAGCGCCGGCCGCCGATGAGCGACCCAGCCCTCAACCGTCACCTGTGGCCCGTCAACAAAGTCTTCGACCAACATGATCTCTCGGGGGGCCAGGGGAAATTTCTCGCAGTCGATATAACGCTCGAAAAACGGCAGATAGAGCGGCGACCAGGCCGGATATTCGCGTCGGGCGATCTTCAGCGCTGGCTGGAGGTCTGCGGCCGAGTCGAGCTTAAAACCGAGGATTCCGAGATTCAGCCAGGGCGGTTTGAGATAACACGGGTAGCGCGTAATCGCTGGTCGCTCGTCCGCCAGATCAATAGGATCACAGCGGACCGGCTGGGGCTCATATTGACGGCCGTAGTATTTGTGGAGGCAGAGAAAGACAGACTCCACACTCGGTCCCGGAAACCCAAACTCCTCACACAAGACCGCGGCCACGATATCGGCCACATCTCGGGAATAGAAAACAGCATCAACAGGGTGGGCCTTGATATAGTCGCGGCAGCGGTCGGTATACGCGAGCAGGTCCAGTTCCGGGGAGGGGGCGCGTGGATTGAGCGGCGCGTCGAGCAGATGAAACGTATGCTCAGACATGCCGGCCAGGGCGTTACGGTCCCGTTGCGACGGGCACGGAATCAGGACGTCCACCACTCCCCTTCTTTTTCCGTTCGCTCAGAGGTTGTGGCTGCCATATATCTTCTTCCCTATTATTGAGATAATCCTCAAGGCGGCTGAACATAGCAAGCGTTCCGGTGACGGACAAGGAGTCAGCATGCAACGAATTGAGGGCGGATGCCATTGCGGGACGATTCGGTACAAATTGCTGTGGCCGCTTGATGCCACGGAGATTCCTGTTCGGGCGTGCAGTTGCAGCTTCTGCATGAAGCATCGGGGCACGTATACTTCGCATCCCCAAGCGGAACTCCACGCAACAATCACGCATACCGCGCGCGTTCCCACCTATCGCTTTGGCCATGAGACGGCCGACTTCTACGTCTGTTCACGCTGTGGGGTGCTGACCTTTGCGGTAAGTCGGATTGCCGAGCGTGATTACGCCGTAGTCAACGTCCATACGTTCGAGCATATCGACCCGGCCAGTTTCACTATCCGTGCAACCAATTTTGACGGAGAGACACCGGACAGCCGTCTTGCCCGACGGGAACGGACCTGGACGCCCACAGTCCGGCTTACTCACGCTCGAAAAGAAAAGGCGATGTAGGCCGTATGCACCCCTGTCCACAAGAAGCTCGTCAGCAGTCACGCAAAGAAGGAGGACCCCATGCTGCTCTATCTCGACACCAAACGCGCACCCAATCCGCGCAAGGTTCGCATCTATCTGGCTGAAAAAAACCTGGACATTCCGATCAAGGAGATCGATCTCTACGCCGGCGAGCAGAAGACCCCGGAGTTTCTGGCCAAGAATCCGTTTGCCGGTGTTCCCATCCTGGAGCTCGATGACGGCACAGTCCTGATCGAAACGCTGCCGATTATGGAGTATCTGGAGGAATGCTATCCCGACCCGCCCCTGATCGGCGCCGACCCCGTCAGCCGGGCGCTGGCGCGCTCCTGGGAACGGCGCTGTGAGATCGGGGTGTATTTGACAGCCTCGCGCATGGTGCTGTCCAAGGGCGATGTGTCCGAACAGGCCCGCAGAGTCCTGATGCACCGCCTCCCGCTGGTCAACGCCGGTCTGGAGGGCAAGGACTGGCTGGCGGGGAATTTCTCAATTGCCGACATCATGTTGTTTATCGGCTTGGAGACCGCGCATCATGGCGGAACATTTCACCTTGATCCGGCCTGGCATAATCTATCCCGCTGGTATGAGGCGATGAAGGCGCGGCCGAGTGCGTCAGCGTGAGGCCAGAAGGTACAGGTGAGGGGAATCTGAACTGAGATTCCCTCACCCCAGCCCTCTCCCTGGCCAGGGAGAGGGAATCTTACTCCACGAAGGAGACATCACCGCATCGCCTCCCTCTCCCCTTCATTTCGGCAGGCCATCCAACCGTTCCGGCGTGAAGGGGTTCGGCGTTCGGCGCTGTTCTTCGCGGCGCTCTATTTTGTTCAGGGCACAATCGATCTCTCAACCGGGCTGCCCTATCAACCGATTCAATATCTGCTCAAAGAAGACCTGCACCTGAGTGCCGGTCAGGCCGGCTTTGTCTGGGCCATGATTGGCCTGGGTTGGACCATCAAGCCGGTCTACGGCCTCTTGTCCGACTTCCTGCCCTTGGGCGGCTCGCGGCGCAAGGGGTATCTCGTGTTAATGAGCGCCTTGGGGCTGGGCAGCTGGCTGGCGCTGGCCCTTGCGCCGACGGCGTATGCCCCCATCCTGGCGCTGCTCATGGCGTGTTCGTTGACCCTGGCCTTTGCCGACGTCATGGCCGATGCGCTCATGGTGGAGACCGGGCGTCCCCTCGGTCTCACCGGGAGTTTTCAATCGATTCAATGGGCGGCTATGGGTCTGGCGCTGACCCTCGCCCATCTCGGGGGCGGCTATCTCTCGGAATATGCGACTCCGCACACCGCTTTTTTCGTCTGCGGGTTCTTTCCGCTCGCCACCCTGCTCGCGACGCTCTTTTTTGTCCGGGAAGCGCCGCAGCCATTGGGACAGGCGCAGTTGCGAGAGACGGCGCACGCGCTCAGAACAGCCGCCCGGTCGCGCGCGGTCTGGATTGTGGCCGGCTTTCTGTTTGTGTGGAATTTCAGCCCGCTGTTCGGCACACCGCTCCTCTATTATGAGCGAGATATTCTCCAGTTTTCAAAAATCTACATCGGCACCCTCGGGGCGCTGACCAACGCGGCCGGCATGATTGGCGCGCTCATCTTCTTTTTCTTTTTTCGGAACGTCTCCCTCCGTCGCCTCCTCGGCATCGCAGTGACGCTCGGCGTGTTGTCAACGCTCAGTTTCCTGGGCTTAACCGGACCGCGGTCCGCGGTGGTTATTTTTCTCAGTTACGGCCTGATTTCGCAGATTACACATCTGGCTGTACTCGACCTTGCGGCCCGCTCCTGCCCGGCCCGCGTTGAGGGAACGGTATTCGCGCTCTTGATGTCCGCCCTGAACCTGGGTCGCAGCGGGTCTCAAGTGCTGGGCGGCTGGCTCTACGATCAAACCGGCTTTATCCCCTTGGTCTGCATCAGTGCCGCCTTCACCGCCCTGTGCTGGTTGCTGATTTCGTTGCTGCGGTCTGAGGAACCACCCGTAATAGTGAGTAGGTCGGATTAGCGCGGCGTAGCCCTCTCCCTGGCCAGGGAGAGGGAAGCTTGCTCCAGGGAGTCGGCAGCAACCCCTTCCATCCATTCGTTTCTACCCTCCTACACAGCAGGTGGTCGCGGGGCGTCGAATATCTCGCGCTGGAACGCATCCGCCGCCCGCAGGACTGTGGCGTCGTCGCCCTTGCGTCCGACCAGCATCATGCCGATCGGCAGGCCGTTTGACATGCCACAGGGAACATTCATGGCCGGATGGCCGGTGGCATCAAACGGGCAGGTATTGTTCATCATCTCGAACGCCTTGCGGACATAGACCTCTCGACTCATATCAGCAGGCGGAATTTCGGTCGCCTTCATCGGCAGGGTCGGCATGACCAGGAGATCACACTCCGCCAGGGCAGCGTCATACGCCGCGCACAGGGCCCGGGATAAATTCTGGGCTTTCGCGTAATATCGACCATGATAACGCTCCTGCATGTAGCGACCGGTCAGCATCATGAGCTTGACTGTCTCGGACAAGTCGTTGGGGCGCGTCTGAAGACCGCGACCCATCACATCAAGCAGGCTGGTCGTATAATGGCCCTTCCAGTTCGTGCCCATGCCATTGCCCTCAACCATCAGCAGGGTCGCGCCTTCCTGGGCAATAGCAACGAGAATATGCACGCCATCGCGATGCCACGGAATAGAGACGCTTTTCACCTGCGCCCCGAGCTTCTCAAAGGCGTGGGCTGATTGTTCGACACTTTCGTCAACATCGGGCTCAGAGTCGCCTTCCCAGCCGAAGCCTTCCCGGACAATGCCGAGACGCAAGCCGTCCACTTTGCCGCTCAAGGCTTGGGTGTACGCCTGGCCTGGCAAGCCAGCCTGCTGACGGGGGTCAAGTCCATCCGGCCCGGCAATCACCTCCAGCAACAAGGCGGCGTCTGCCGCGCTGCGCGCCATCGGGCCGGCATGATCGATGGTCAGTTCAATCGGCGCAATGCCGGTATAGGGCACCAGTCCATACGTGGGCTTAATGCCGTAGATTCCGCACCAGCAACTGGGCATCCGAATGGAGCCGCCCTGGTCGCCGCCAATGGCCATGTCCACCAGGCCGGCGGCAACCAGGGCGGCACTCCCGCTGGAGGAACCGCCGGACATGCGGCGCTGATCGTGCGGATTTCGCACCGGCCCGGTATCGCTGGTATGACTCCCGCCCGAGTTACAGAAGTGCTCACACACTGCCTTGCCACAAATAGTGCCACCGGCATCGAGAATCCGGGTGACGAGAGTAGCATCGATTTCCGGCGTGTAGCCTTCTAACACGCTGCTACCGTTCATCATGGGTACGCCGGCCACACAGACGTTGTCTTTGATGGCCAGGGTCTTTCCCGCCAACGGCCCGGACGGCGCGCCGCTAATCTCGGTTTTCCAGTACCAGGCATTGTACGGGTTCTCCTCGGGTTGCGGTCGGAAGCCGGGGGTCCGGGGATATGTGACCGGCAGGGTTGGCTCGGTCAGGGCGTCCAAACGCGCGTAGGATTTGAGTACCCCGTTCATCAAGCCTTGAAACGACTCCGCATCAGCCTCAGTCAAGCTCAGGCCGTAGCCCTCGGCAATATCGACAATCTCTTCCAGTGTTGGTGGTTGTACCGGCATACGTCCTCCTTTTCCTTCGTGAGATAGCGCACCTGCCTTTCCCTTGCCAAGGCGCGCGAAACCGCATAAGACGGGGCGCACCATAAAAGAGAGACACCAGGAGGAGCAGCATGGGACGTTTAGACGATAAAGTTGCCATCATCACCGGAGGCGCGGGCGGCATCGGTCTTCAGGCCGGCAGACTGTTTGCCCAGGAAGGCGCGAAAGTCCTGTTGGTTGATTTACACGAGAGCGCGCTCAAAGAAGCCGCCCAGACTATTGGGAATGATGCGGTGCGCTATTGCGCCGCGGATGTCACCCAGCCCGACCACACCCAGCGCTATATTCAGGCCGCGGTCGAGCAGTTCGGCGGGGTCGATATCCTGCTTGCCAACGCTGGTATTGAAGGCGAGGTCCAGCCGATTACCGACTATGCGATCGATACGTTTGATCAGGTCATGGCCGTCAATGTGCGGGGCGTATGGCTAGGGCTCAAGTACGCTGCGCCGGAGATAGCCAGGCGGGGCGGCGGCAGCATTGTGATCACCTCTTCGGTCGCCGGCGTGCGCGGCGCAGCCGGGGTGTCGGCCTATATTGCCAGCAAACATGCCGTGGTCGGGCTGATGCGCACCGCAGCCCTGGAAATGGCGGCCAAGAAGATTCGGGTCAATACGGTCAACCCGGCCCCGGTGGATACCCGGATGATGCGTTCCCTGGAAGAAGGTTTTCAGCCGGACGATCCGGGTCAGGCCAAGGAGATGATGTCAGCCATGGTCCCGCTGCAACGCTACGCCGACCCCGTAGAGGTCGCCAGGATCATGCTTTTTTTGGCCAGCGACGAAAGCTCCTACTGCAGCGGTGGCGTGTATATGGTTGATGGCGGGATGACGGCCCGGACGTAAGGCCGGCGGTCACGCCGGTTTCTCTTCCATACGGGGAAGAGCCGCACGGGAGCGGTCCGTTACCTCTCACGCCACGCCTGCTATCATAGCGCCCTATGGCCAGAGCAGGAAAACGACCGGCCGAGGAAGAGCAACTCCATTTATTCGCTCCGCCCTCTTCTGCCGACGCGCCGACCAGGCGAGCGCAACAGGTCCATCCCGCGCCCCTCCTGCCGGACGTGGAGCCGCTGGCCGCCGCCCTGCCGGAAACGATTCGGCTCGGGACTTCTTCCTGGTCTTTCCCTGGGTGGGAAGGTTTAGTCTATGACCGCCCGGCCCCACAGGCAAAACTGGCGCGCGAGGGTTTGCCGCTGTATGCCCACCATCCGCTCCTGCGGACGGTCGGGGTTGACCGAACGTATTATCGCCCAATGACCGCGGCCCAATTCGCCGCCTACGCAGGGCAAGTGCCCGAGACCTTCCGCTTTCTGGTCAAAGCGCATGAATACTGCACGCTGGCCGGCTTTGGCGATCAGCCTCGCTATGGCACGCGGCGCGGGCAGCTCAACAGCCTGTTTCTCGACCCCCACTACGCGACCCAGGAAGTGGTCGGGCCGTTCATGGACGGGCTCAAAGACAAAGCCGGCCCCCTGCTCTTCCAATTCTCTCCCCAGGACTATGCCAGCCTCGCCGGGCCGGCCTCTTTTGTCGAGCGGTTGTATCAGTTTTTGGATAGCCTGCCGCGCGGCCCGCTCTACGCGGTCGAGATGCGGAATGCCGCGCTCTTTACTCCTGAGTATGTCGATGCCTTAGCCGCGGTTGGCGCCTGTCACTGCCTGAATGGCCATCCCAGTATGCCGACGGTTCGCGAGCAAGCCGGCCTGGTTCAACCGGAACGCAGTCAGGCGCTTGTCATCCGCTGGATGCAGGCTCGCCATATGAGCTACCAGGCGGCAAAACAAAAATACGCGCCGTTTAACCAGATTGTCGATGCGGACCCCGCGTCACGCGCGGCCATTGCCGCCCTGTGTCTCGACGGCAGCCGGCGACGCCAGCCAAGCTATGTGATTGTGAACAATAAAGCCGAGGGCTGCGCGCCGCTGTCTATTGTTCAACTGGCGCAGCAGATTGTAGAAACGCAGAAGAGGTCCGGCGCGGCAACGCGCGGCACGCTCAACTAACCAGCGCGGCTGCGCCGTCCCATATCAGCAGCAGACCAAACAGGAGGAGGGCGACTCCGCTCAATCGCAGAGCCAGCCGATAGCCAGTCCCTTGCAGACGCGCCCGTCCGCCGTGGACAAGCACGGCAATCAGGACCTTTGACCCGACCAGACAGCCGTAGAAGCCAAGCAGGAAGGCAACAATCGGGAGCCAGGCCGCATGGCGAGCATTGTCCGTGACGAGCGGCCCCCCAACCGTCAGCCAAAAGATATACGGATGAGGATTCAGCAGGTTGACCAGCAGACCTTTGCGGAAACTCAGCCACACGTTTCCCGCTCCTTCCTCCGCCAGCCTCATGGCTGCCGGCGTCCGCAGCGTCTCCCCTCCGAGGAAACACACATAGCACCCACCCATGAGGCTGAGGACCGAAAAGCTCGCGGGCGGGAGCTGATGCAGCACGACGAGCACGAGGCCGACGGCCAGCACATCCGCCACCGGCGGAGCCAGGGCCACACACGCCCCGCTCTTCCAGCCGTTCCGTAAGCTCTCCTGAATCACCAGACTGGACAGCGGGCCGGGCGCGATGCCGGCCCCGAGTCCGAGGCTGATAGCAAAGAGAAAGGTTTGCCAGGTCGTCATGCGTCTGCGCCGCTCTTCTCTCTCGGTTTTTTCACCCGAGCCAGCATGATAGAGAAGAGTAAACGTCCCCAGCTTTGTCTGATTGATGGAGGGGACGTTTACTCTTTTGCGCCCAGGAGGCCGCGGTATGGTCGAGCGTCACACTCAGCACCAGCATCATCACGACCATCACGGTCCGCATTTTCGATTCTGCCCGAAGTGTGGCGGCGCGTTAAGCCGGCAGCTGCTCAAGCCCAACGAACCCAAACGGCTGGTCTGTGCGCGTTGTGCGTTTATTTTCTATGACGATCCCAAAGTCGCGGCCTGCACCATTCCGGTCATACAGGGCAAGATTCTCCTGCTACAGCGCGGGATTGAGCCCGGCTATGGCAAATGGGTCTTTCCCGGCGGTTTCCTGGACCGAGGGGAACGCGTCGAAGACGCGGCTATTCGCGAGACCAGGGAAGAGACCGGTCTCACCGTGGAAGTGGGCCATCTTCTCAATGCCTACTCCTACCCCGGTTATCCGGTCGTGGTGCTGGTGTATCCGGCAACCGTGCTCGCCGGCGAGCCCCAGGCCCTGGACGAAACGTTGGCCGTCAAGCTCTTTGCTCCGGCAGATATTCCCTGGTCGGAACTGGCGTTTCCCAGCACGACAGACGCGCTGACCGAGTATCTCTCACGGGTTGAGAAGTCATACTCGGCCTGACGCCAACCCAACTTTTTTTACTGGCGCTTTTCTGTTAGGGTGTCGCAAATTTTTCAGGAGGACATGAATGCCAGAGGAACAACTATCCGCCGAAGAGGAATTAAAAAAAGCAACCTGGGGCTATATTGGCGTAGGCGTATTATGGCTCTCCCTGATTATATCGGGCATGGCGCTTGAGCGCTTGGACCTGACCAGCGGTTTTCTCACCGGCCTCCTGCCGGGCGCCGTCAACACCCTGCGGGCCGACAACGCCTCACTCAACGAACAGGTACGCGAACTGAAAGACGCCAAGCAACGCCTGGACGGCCTGATTGGCCGCGAGCGGGCTACGGCCGAAGCGCTTGAGTATTGTCAAGCCGAGAACAGAGAGATTAATGCCGAGTTGAAAACGATTAAGGCGAGTATGCCGGAGGCAAACTGACACGGGCGCCAGGCGTCTTTTGCACTATTGATACCCCGCCGTTATACCTTTCCGTCATATAGAGGGGCGTCTGACCGGACGCCCCTCTTCTTTGTCAGAAAGCTCAGCAGGTCGGCTGAGCGCAGCGTCATCCGACAGCCGGGATGCCAGTGGTATGCCTCCGGCTGACCCGACCGGTCAGACTTCTTTGCTGAACGTCTACTGCCAGGCGTGTTGACGCTGGATAAATTCCGTCACCACATCAACGGTGGTCCGGGCTAACTCGATATTAAACAAATGGCTGGCATTCGACAGAATGGTCAGGTCGGCGTTGGGAATCCGCTGGGCCAAGGTGACGGAGTTCTCCGGCGGAACCAGGCCGTCCTCTTTGCCAGTCACCACCAGCGTGGGCATACTGATATTCGGCAGCCTTTCATACGTATCATGTCCCTGGATTGCAGCCATCTGGTTGATCATACCGTGCTTGGGTGTCGGATGCCGACTGGAAAGCTGGTTGAGTTCGAGCAAGGTGTTCATATGCTTTTGCATAAACCAGGGCGTGACGGCGACCTTGGTCATGGCCAGGGCCGCTTGTTCCACGTCGAAGTCGGCAATACTGTTCAGCATGTCCAGCACTTCGGGGTCTTGTGACAACAGCGTTTTTTCCCCACCGCAGTTGGTGCAGCCCAGGATCAGGCTTTTGACCCGCTGCGGATGACGCAAGGCAAACTCCTGGGCGATCATGCCTCCCATCGAGATACCGAAAACGTTGGCCTGCTCGATCCCCAGATGGTCCAGCAGGCCGGCGGTATCATCGGCAAACATCGTCATGGAGTACGGGGCGTCCGGCTTCTCGCTTTGTCCTACCCCACGGTTGTCAAAGGCAATCGTCCTGAAGGTCTGGGCAAAGCCGTCCACATTCCAGTGCCAGCCGATCGAGCTGACGGTGAAACCCATGATGAGGAGCAACGGTTCGCCCTGCCCCTGCTCTTCGTAGTACAACTCAATACCGTTTGATTCGATATGCGGCATAGATGATTTCTCCTTGTCTTTCGTTTCGGTTGTGCGGCATACAAGAGGGCAACAAAAGGGGCAATACACAAAAGGGGCAATACACAAAAGGGGCAATACACAAAAGGGGCAATACACAAAAGGGGCAATACACAAAAAGGCAACCACAGGGGGTTGCCCCTACCTAGTGTCCGAAGTTGGGGTTAGTCGATATACGGGCTGAAATTCCGCATGGCGAGCAGGAGGGCTTCAAGGTCGGCATATTCGCTCAGTTCGATATACAGATCGTTATACTGGCCGCGGACTGTATCGGGGTCTTGTTCGTCTTGAGGGACAGCGAAAAGCGCCTCAAATTCTTTCAGCAGGCCTTGCGCTTGCAGCTTGGTCTCAACCGGAATTTCATCGTTGGTGGCGATGAGCAGTTTGGTTTGCCGGATCAGCCGCAAGACCATTTCTTCATCGCTACGCTCTGGCATGGTCACTCGCCCTCCCCGCTCGTTCTCATCGCGCCCGGTTTACTCTTTCTGTTCCTGTAGTTGTCGTTTCCAGTCGAGCATACGCGCCTTGGCTGCCACGGCTTCGGCCTCCGGGACCATGCCTTTCTGCTGGTACAGGCGGGATAAGACCGTGTAGCTCATCTCGTCATCGGGGCTTAGCTCGGTCAACTTTTTTGCCATTTCAATGGCTTCATCGAGCTGTTCATTATCGGCGTAGGCGTGGGCCAGGTCATGCACGGCTTCGACATGGTTCGGATCAATCTCCAGAATCGCCTTATAGGTGGCAATGGCCTGATCGGTCTCACCGTCACACAGGAAATCGTAGGCTTCATCGTAGAGTGCTTCGAGGGATGGCATGGCCGTTCTCCTTGGTGCAGACAGCCTAGCGGATTTCAGAAACAGCTCCAACCCCATAGCCCCCTCGCGTTGACAGGGTTCTGGTGACTTCCTATGCTCTTTTCCCTGTGAATAACCTCCAAATAGACACCCACGTTCTGGATTTCATCGCCGCGCCTGACGGACAGGACTTTGGAACCCTGGCCCTGGCCGTCTTTGCCCATCAATTTGAGCATAATCTTTCGTATCAACGATTCTGCCTTGCCGGAGGCAAGACCCCAGAGACCGTCCGTACCTGGCAGGCCATTCCAGCCGTCCCCACCGTTGCCTTCAAGGAGCTTGATCTCACCTGCGGCCCCCCGGAAAAAATCTTTTTGACCAGCGGCACCACACGGGGGCAGGAAAAACGTGGCCGACACCTTGTCCCCAATCTTCAGGTATACCACGCCTCGGCGCTGGCCCACTTCTCGCAGTGCGTGCTCCCTGAAAAGCGTCCGCTACGGGTATTAAGTCTGATTCCCGATCCTGAGACACAACCGCACTCCTCGCTGACCCAGATGGCCGAATGGGCAATGCGTGACCTGGGGACCCCGGACAGCCGTTATTTTATCGATGCGGACGGCATTCACCTGGAAGCCTTTGCCGCAGCCGTCACGCACGCCCAGGAGACGAGCGAGCCGGTCTGCGTCCTGGCGATTACCTCAGCCTTGGTCGCCTTTTTCGACTGGTGCGCCGCCAGTCAGAAAACCTTTGCGCTCCCCTCCAGCAGCCGCATTATGGATACGGGCGGCAACAAGGGCAAAGGCCGGCCGCTGTCGCGCAACGGCTATTTGCAGTCGTGCTGGAAATATCTCAAGGTCGCCGGCTATTACTGCGTGAATGAATACGGCATGACCGAGATGGCCTCACAGTTTTACGACCACGTCCTGTACAACCGTTTTCGGAAGAGCAACGAACCCCGGTATAAAATCGGTCCGGCCTGGACGCGCACGCTGGTCGTCCACCCCGAGACCCTGGAAGAAGTGCCACCGGGCGAGCACGGCATTTTGCGTCATTATGACCTGGCCAACTGCGGCTCGGTCATGGCGATTCAGACCGATGATGTGGGCTATCTGACGGGCGAGGGCTTTGAGATTATCGGCCGGACTCCAGGCTCGGAAGCGCGTGGCTGCGCGCTGGTCCTGGACGAGTTCTTATCCGCCCAGTGACAGGTGTGTGCATGCCGTCACCCTCCCCGACCGACCTCGGCGCAAGGCTTGATGTCCTGCTCGCCAACCGCATCCAACACCTCGTCCCCAGACCTGTCCGAGACATCTCGGATCGCATAGACCAGGCCGTCCAACGCTGGCTTGACCCCGACTCCCCGGAACGCCAGGAGGCCGAAGCCCGTCTCCCGGAAACGACTGGCCTCTCTGCGGCCATGATCCGACACGTGCTGCCCCTTATTTTTCAGGAGTACCGAGCGGACCGTTTAGCGGCCCTTTTGGTTGATGAGCTGGGTTCTCTTGAAGCCCTTGACCGTTTTATCCCATCGTCTCCCTGTCGCAAAAAAGCCTACGGTCCACCCTTGAGCGTACACGTCCTCGCCGGCAACGTGCCCGGAGCAGGACTCGACAGCGTCATCTTCTCCCTGCTTGTGAAATCCGCCACCTTGGTCAAAGCCTCGTCCGCGGAGCCACTATTGCCGGTCCTGTTCGCCCGCTCGATTCAGGAAATCGACCCAAACCTGGGCGCGTGTCTCAGCGTTGTTTCCTGGCCTGGGGGAAACACGAACCTCGAAGACCTGGCGTATGGACGGGCGGACGTTGTTGTCGCGTCCGGCTCGGATGCCAGTCTTGCCGCAATCCAGAAACGAACGCGCGGAACGTTCATCGGCTATGGGCACAAAGTGAGTTTCAGTCTGGTGACAAAAGAGGGTCTGGCTGAGGCGGAAAAGACTGCTCACAAAGCGGCCTATGACGTGGCGTTATACGACCAGCAGGGCTGTCTGTCTCCCCAGCTTGTCTATGTTGAGGAAGGCGGAGCTATCACCCCAAAAGAGTTCGCGTCTCTTCTCGCCACGGGTTTGGCTCATTGGCAGACAGAACTGCCACGCGGACCCGTCCCCCCGGAAGTCAGTACCGCCATCCGCAAAGTGAGAGACGAAGCCGAATGGCAAGCCTTAGCCGGTAAGGATATCGCCCTCCACGCGAGTCCACAGGGAACGGCCTGGACCGTGGTGTACGCTGCCGACTCGACCTTCGTCCAATCCCCTTTATATCGGACGGTTCGCGTGAAGCCGTTACCGAACATCGCACAACTTGGCGAGATTGTTGATCCGTGGCGGCCCTATCTCGAAGCCGTGGGGGTGGCAGTAGGTCCCGAACGGATGGCGACTCTTGCCGATACATTAGGTGCGTTGGGAGTCAGCCGCGCGTGTCCCATCGGGACCATGCAGCTTCCCCCGCTGAGTTGGAGGCACGGCGGACGCCCTCGAATTAGCGATTTGGTGCGGTGGGTTGGGATGGAGGGGGAAAAGTAAAGATGGAACGTCTTCGTTACGTCTCTATCTATCAGCCTCTCGTATAATTATAGTCAGGCTCAAGAGCCATGCGCGTCGTACAATGCACTCAGTATCTTGTCGCTTTGGCGGCTATCCTGCTTGAGGCGCAAGCGTGTGAACTTCCATCAGGCGAGTCCTCTCGCGAGATCATCGAGCGCGTCACGCCGTCTCTTGAGAAGTCCCTCCGAGAGAGGCAGCTTCGGCTCGGAGCCCCGGTCTTTATCCGTATTTTCAAAACAGAAGAGCAGCTTGAGCTATGGGTTGATGACGGGGAAAAATTTCAGCTTTATCGGACCTACCAGATATGCACCTACTCTGGCGACCTCGGACCTAAACTGCGTGAGGGAGATTACCAGAGTCCCGAAGGGTTCTACTTCGTCACATCCGAACGTTTGAATCCTAATAGCCGGTTTCATCTTTCGTTCAATCTCGGCTATCCAAACGCTTACGACCGCCATCACGACCGCACGGGCAGCGCGCTTATGGTCCACGGCAGTTGTGTCTCCGTTGGTTGCTATGCCATGACTGATGCCGGTATCGAGGAGATCTATACGGTAGTGGACGCGGCCCTGCGAAATGGACAGACGTTCTTTCGCCTGCACATTTTTCCTTTCCGCATGACACCGGAGAACATGGAACGCCACCACGTATCCGAGTGGCACGACTTCTGGGAGAACCTGAAGGAGGGCTATGATTTCTTCGAGCGTTCAGGCCGGCCACCCAATGTTGGGGTTCGTCAGGGACGATACGTTTTCGAGGATGATGCGAACTCGGCCTTGCCTATACCGGCGGTATCCAACCCAAATCCTGGTAGCGCTTAATTAAGTCCCGGAACATGTCCTCCGTATCCAGACACTCATGGAAACCGGCCTGCCGAATCTTGATCGTACTGACGATGATGGGCGGTGGCGGCTCTGACGCTCCATAGGCAAAGGACAGGTCGGTCAGCTCGAACGAGCCACCCACAAAGTCCAGCATTTTTCGCGGAGCCTTGAGTTGATACTTATCAACAATCGCGGCCCATTCGGCATCGCGCTTGGGCATCTCTTGCGTGAGACACAGCGGCTCAGGCGGACCGACTTCCATGCCCAGAGCAGCGGCAATTGTCGGCCAGACATTTTGCCACACAAACACATCGCCATTGGTGCTGTTAAACGTCTCGTTGCGCGCATGCGGGCTGGTGGCGGCCCAGGCTAAGGAGCGCGCCAGCAGGTCAGCGTCCACCGCCTCAAAGACGTAGGCCGGGCCGCCGGGAAACGAGAGCGGCAGACCCGCTTCTTTGCGCAGGGCGGCGTAGACGCAAATGGCGGGCAGCACGTTAAGGTTGCCCTTGAGCGCTTCGCCAAAAACGAGCTGGGGCCGGAAGATTGACCAGGACCAGTCTTTTCCCCGCTGCTGTTCGCGCAGATAGTCCTCTTGCAGAAAATAAAAATTCTCGTGCTGATGGCGCGGCCAGCGTTCCCGCGCCGGCGCGGGAAACGGTTCGATATGCGCGCCGTAGGCTTTGGTGCCCTGCAACAGCGACACGTGCTGGAGCTGGGTCGCCGCCCCCTTGAGTGGCTCAAACAGATTCTCCAGCATCCTCAGATTTGTTTGCATCTGGTCCCGCTCACGCCAGCCCTGGACCACACCGGGCTTTTCATACAGCGCGGTATAAACCAGATGGGTCACATCAGGCATCTGGCTGAAGACTTCGGTGCAACGCGCCTGGTCTTGCAGGTCAACGGAGAGGAGCGTAGCGCCCTCCAGGCCGTCAGGAATACGGCGCGACACGCCCACAACCTCCCACTCGTCCAGGCTGGCAAAATGACGCACAGCCGCAAACCCGACCAGCCCGGAGGCCCCCGCAACCAGGACTTTATTCTTGGCCATACTTCCCTCCTTATGCGTACCCAATATATCTGGCGCACGCTACCAATTTGTCGGCCAGGGTCAAGAGGCCGTTTCTTGCTGAGCGAACCTCCCTCACGTATGCTGCCGGCTATGGCTTCTCTTCGTGACGATTTTCTGCGCTACGTGAGTCAAACCTCGCCCGCGCCTATGGGCGTAGCAGTTGCGCGGTCGCACGGCTGTGTTGTGACAGACACCAACGGCAGGGAATATCTCGACTTGCTGTCCGGCATTGGCGTGACCGGCATCGGCCATACCCATCCGGCTGTGGTTCGGGCCGTTCAGGCCCAGGCCGAGCAATATCTGCACGCCATGGTCTACGGTGAATATATCCAGAAGCCGCAGGTTGATCTGGCGCGGAGGCTGGCCGAACTGACCCCCGGCGAGCTGTCGGTGACCTACTTCACAAACAGTGGCACCGAGGCCGTCGAGGGCGCGCTCAAGACCGCCCGGAAATATACCGGCCGGTCCGGTTTTGTCAGCTTTGTCGGTAGTTTTCACGGCGACACGTTCGGTTCCGTATCCGTCGGGGGCAATCCAGTCTATCGTGACCCGTTTGAGCCCCTACTGCCACGCACCACCTTTCTGCCCTTTAACGATCGCCCGGCCTTGCACACTATCGACGAGACTATTGCTGCCGTCATTATCGAACCCATCCAGGGCGAGGGCGGCGTCCGTATCCCGGACAACGACTATCTGCCGGCACTCCGGCAGCGCTGCTCCGAGGTCGGCGCCTTGCTTATTTTTGATGAGGTCATTACCGGCTTCGGGCGAACCGGCAGACTGTTCGCCAACGAGCACTGGCAGGTGACACCCGACATCCTCGTGGTTGCCAAAGCCCTGGGCGGCGGTATGCCTCTCGGGGCGTTTATCAGTACCCCGCAGATTATGGCCACCCTGTCGCACGACCCGGCCCTCGCCCATGTTACGACCTTTGGCGGGCATCCGGTGTGCTGTGCCGCGGGTCTGGCCGCTCTCGACGTACTGCTCCAGGGTCGCCTCGTACAGCGAGCCCAAGATAAAGGAGCGGAGTTCCGGTGCCGACTGGAAACCTTGGTCGAGACCGGCCGCTGTACTGCCGTGCGGGGCCGCGGCCTGCTGATCGGCCTGGACTTTTCCACGCCACAACTGACGCAGCAGTTTGTCCAGGGCTGCTTTGCCCAGGGCCTCGTTCTGGGCTGGACGCTGCACCAGGACACGGTTGTCCGCCTGGCCCCGCCGCTCGTAATTTCCTCGGAAGAAATTGATCGCGCCGTATCGATCATGCACCAGACGCTGGAGCGTTTATAGGGCAGATGGCGCGCAGGGCCCACCCTACGCTTCGATTTTTCCCCAGGCGTGCACCTTGATGGGCGAGATGCGAACCATGGCATTATTGGCGAACGTAAGGTCCATGGCTCGATACTGGGGATAGCGTTCACGCAGCAGGGCCAGTATGCCGGCGTATTCGGCTTCATCATCCACCAGTGCGGTCGTGCCGGTTATGAGGACATAAGCGAGTTGGGTCCAGTCGTCAGCATAGTCGTCAATCACGATGGCGGCCTGCGGGTTTTCCAACATATTACGAATGCGCTTGAGGGGTTTGCCGGTGTGACGCTTGGGCTTCTGGTCCACCACAAAATAGACCTGCTCGCCATCAAACGCATAACAGAATGGAATCACATGCGGCTGGCCCGCGGCATCCGCGGTCGCCAGGCGGGCAACCCGGTGGTTATTGATGAAACGTTGAACAGGCTCAGAAATAACGAGAGGCATACGGTCGGGTCACTTTCCCGCCGGTGTCAGCGCACCGGCTTCGTTCTGCTCACCACAAAAAGACGCCTGAGCCTCACGGTATAATTCCTCGGCCCGCCCGGCGTAGCGCGGAGAAAAGTGGAAGACCCGCAACTCCCGCGCGTGAGCGGAGCGACCGAGGAGGCCGGCCTGTTTTGCGGTGAGATGGTAACGCCTGGTGGCCTGGTCTTCGTCTGCGTCCAGAAACGGGGATTCACAGAAAAGGACATCCGCGTTCTGAGCCAGGGCGGCGATGCGTTCCGCGTTCTCCGGGCTGAAGAGCGTGTCTACCACATAGGCAAATTTCTGTCCTTGGGTTTCCTTTACCAGCGAGCCACGCGCCGCGCCCAGGCTGAAATCCCGGGAACGGTCCTGTCCGTTTTCTTTCCACGTGGCCGTGACCACAGCGCGGTCCGGCTCTCCCCTGCGCAGGGCGCTTTTAAGCGCAGACAGCCACGGGCCGGGGGGAACGCCCAGCCGCGCCAGGCAGGCGGTATCCACATTCAGATGGCTCTTTTCTTCCAGCGCAAACGCCAGAGAGTAAATACGATGGTCAAGATGAGTCGCGCGAATACCGAACGCCGGCTCATCCACCACCAGGCCGTGGAAGGGCTGAGCCGGCAGCGACTCCCGCTTGAAACCGGTTGCCGCATGAAAGACGGCCGGCTGGACCGAATCCGGCCAGACCTCTGCCACCTCAAGCGAGAAGCCATAGCCGTCAATCAGATTCCAGGTATAGCCGCGCAGTTTCCCCTCAACACAGTCCAGGATGCCGGGCGGACCATAGAGCCACAGGGTCTGGTTCCGACCCAGCAACACCCGCAGCAGTCGATCAAACCCAATGAAGTGATCCATATGGCAGTGCGAGACACACACATGGCTGACCCGGCACAGGTCGCCGGCGGGAAAAGTCTCGTTCTGGCCGAGATCGAACAAGACTGCCCGTCCTTCCCAGCGCAGTTGAATATACAACCCGGGGTCGCCAAACGGCCCGTTTATCAGACGGGGGACAAAGGCGGGGTTCATGCCAGCGGTGCAGTCTGCTTTTTGATGATCCACAGTTCAAACCGTGAGCGATATTATCCGTTGTACCCCTTCGGTTTGCAAGGCAGGACAGGCAGGCGTGATACGGCACGGCTCCCTCTCCTGGGAGGGGAGAAAATCAGGGTTATTGACAGCCGCCTGACTGGTCGCTACCCCTACTGAAACCGAGGCCAGCCAGAGCGGACGGGCAAAGGGAGTGACCAGCAATGGCGACGATGATCACCGAGGACTGTATCAACTGCGGGGCGTGTGAGCCCGAGTGTCCCAATACCGCCATCTATCAGGGGGGGGTGGAGTGGGAGTTTAACGGGACCCAGCAGCCGGCCATTGATGACGATATTTTCTATATCGTACCGGACAAATGCACGGAGTGCGTTGGGTTTTTCGATCAGGAGGCGTGTGCGGCGGTGTGTCCGGTGGACTGCTGCTTACCCAACCCGGATATAGTGGAGACGGAAGCGGCGTTACTGACGCGGGCGAAGGAGCTACATCCCGAGCAGACGTTTGGGGATGATTTCCCGTCCCGGTTCAAGGGGGAGAGTGGAGAGCCGGCCCCGGCTGCGGCCCCGGCCACCAATGGCGCGGCGACACCGGCGGCCGCCCCGGCACCAGCCGCAACTCCCGCTCCGGTGGCCGCTCCAGCACCGGCTGCCGCTCCGGCCCCGGTTGCAGACGTTGTCTCACTCTCTATTCCGAGCGTAGACGAATGGGAAGTGCCGATTAACTGCCCTCGCTGCGACGGAGAATACAGCGCGCCGTTTCGGCATTTTCGGATTGGCGTGGTCTTCTACTGTACCCATTGTGGCGGGTCGCTCGTGGTCAACTCCTCCATGTTCAAGGACGTCGCCACTGCCCTGGACAGCTTCCATGCGCAGTGGGCCGGCGACTTCGAGGCGTTTCAAGCAAAACGGCAGCGTGAGCTTGAGGAGTTTGAGGAACGGAAGCGCGTGGACCTTGAGAACTTTTCAGCGACCCTCAAGCAGGAGGTTGCCAAGGCAAAGCCAGCCGGCAGGACCCATCGGCGTCTGTCGCTGTTCGGCTTTCAGCGGGTGGGCTAGGGCTCATAGGGAGGACCCACCCCAGCCCCTTCGACTCCGCCTCCGTTCGTGCTGAGCGTAGCCCCAAAGGGGCGAAATCGAAGCACGCTCAGCACAGGCCTCCCAAGAGGAAATTAGGCGTTACTGTTCGTATTTCCTGCCCAGCTCCATAGCTTCCGGCACGCCGAGCAGGGTCGTGAGTTCCTCAAACGACTCCCAGCCTGCATTCTGCGTAATACTGCCCGTTGTTTTGAGTTCCTGCATGGCGTCGCGCATACGAAGGTAGGCGGCCATCAGGGTGGCGGAGTAAATCGTCAGCGTAAAGCCGTATTTGGCGAGTTCCTGCACGGGCAGCAGTTGCCCGTTATACAGCAGCGGCAGGTCGCCGAGTTCCTGGACATAGCGCTTGATATCGGCGTGCGTTTTAATTCCGTCCACAAAGATAAGATCGGCGCCGGCTTCTCTATAGGCCCTGGCGCGCCGGATAACATCGTCCCAGCCATTGACCGCCAAAGCATCGGTGCGGGCAATAATCACGAAGTCCTGACTGCGCCGGGCATCGCACGCGGCTTTGACTTTCGGGATCATATCGGACATGGGGATGACCTGCTTCCCGGATAAAAAGCCACACCGCTTGGGCCACACCTGGTCTTCCATGTGCAGCGCGGCGGCTCCGGCCGCTTCATATTCGCGGACGGTCCGGTACACATTCACCGGGTTGCCATAGCCGGTGTCCGCATCGCACACCAGCGGAATATCAATAGCGCGCGCTATTGCGCGCACATTCTCGACCATCTCCGCCATGGTCAGCAACCCCACATCCGGGAACCCGCGCGAGGCCGCCGTCCCGAACCCGGTCATATACACGGCCTCAAACCCCACATCTTGGGCAATCTTGGCCTGAAACGCGTCATAGATGAACGGGGCAACGACCATCTCGGGGCCGTTGAGCATGGCGCGCAGGCGGGATGCAGTACTCGACATAGCTTCCTCCTTGGGAATGCGGTTTTTCGGTGCGGTATATCGGCGCCCGGCGCTTACCACTCGGTCCGCGCCGGCGGTAAGGCCCCACTCGGACTGGGGGCATCAAAGAACTCATGGCCGGCCTGCGTCGCGCGGCGCAGATAGCGCTTGAGGAGCCGTTCGGAACGCTTGAGCAGTTCGTTTTTCCCCCGAAAGACTTGTTCGCTCACCCATTCATTGCGTATCCAACAGTCGAACGAGGCCTCCTGAATAAAATTGAACTCCATCAAGAGCCCCAATTCCTGGGTATCGGCCACAATGGCGCGCAACGAGAGGCCGGAGTCTACAATGGCACCGCGCAGATTGGGTGGGAGGGGCAGGGCGCGTTTGATCTTCTCAATCTCACGTTGGGGGGACTTTTTTTCAAGCAGGGCCACATAGCTCCAGGCGCCGGGCGCGGGGTCGGCCTGGGCCAACAGTTTCGCGTTCAGGTCGGTCAGATTCTTTTCGGCCTGGACCTGGTCGTAATCCTCGACGGTCTTGAAAAACGAAGCTCCAACTGGAGCCCGTCGTTCGGACTGGTTTGCCCGCTCGCGGCTTTTCTGCTTCTCCACCCACCACTCGTTTTCCCTGGACGCTTTTTTCTTTCGCTCCGCCATAACGCGCTTCTTTCCGAACCCATCGACGCCGGCTGTTATTGGGCCGGCAGCAGATACGAAAATCCTGCGGTAAAGGTATGCGTATTCAAGCCACGGTTTTCGTCATACAGGCTGGCATTCGAGGCGTGCCGGAAACGATAGCCGAAACTAATGGCCAGATTGTCGTCAATAAAATAGGTGCCGCCACCGCCCGCCATTTCGGCAAAATTGAGTCCGCCCCCAAGATCATAGCCCTGCAAATCATGATACATGACGCCCAGGCCCCCCTCGATATAGGGGTAGAACGGGATGCCGAGATCAAAGTGATAGGTCAGCACCGGCAGCATCAGGCCGACCTCAAAAGAGCCTTTATGGCGCTCAAGCCCCCGGCCCTGTGATTTTTGGGTGATCAGGGCGCCAAAGGGCTCGGTGGCGATTTCGAGTGAGCCTTTGGGCAGAAACCATTTCGAGCCCTGAAAGGCCGTATAGCCGATGCGTAGATGCACTGGGACTTTTTCAATTTTCCGCGACCCGGAGTCCGCACTGATGGTATAGCCGGACTGCATCCCGAGCGACCACGTGCCCGCCTTGGGTAAATCGTTCGCCCAGACAGCCGAACTCACGAGACCCAGCAGCCCGCCCACCGCGACTACGGCACACAGCCCGCGTTTTACCCGTTTTTTCGTCATGCTTACCTCTCCTTTTTGCACTACACCTTGCCGCTCTCAGAGACCGGCGGACTGGGCAGACATTCAGGCCGGTGAGGCCGTCCGCTCTATCCCCTGGAGCGTCAGGCTTGCCGTTTCATACTCGGTCATATCCCTAGTCCCCCAAGACCTGACACTCGGTTTCGACAAAATCCTTGCTGGTGTCGTCCCAACCAAACGCCTTGATGGTTCTGACCTCACGCTCATAGATGGAGATCACCAGATACGAGGCCTCGGGATAAGACGGTTCATCACCAAACAGGGCTTGGGCTTTATCTTCATCGGAAAAATAGGCGTCATGGTTGGGATGGGAATGGTAGAATGCCGTCAGCTCGGCCCCGGCATCAACCGCTTTGAGCACGGCCAGCAGCGCTGTGGGCTCCATGAGATACGCAATCGTGGCATCCCGCGGATAGTTGTGCGGGTCCTTGGCGTGCATGGCGTTTTGGACGTTGGCAATGCGGCGGACTTCCTCACGTCCGTCCACCCGCATAACGGCTCCACAGCACTCCTCTGGAAAAGTCTCCCGCGCGTGCTGACTCAGGGCTGCGTGTGTCTCAGGCGTGAGCTGTACCACCCTAGCGTTTCCTTCTCGTCGCGTAACCCCCGGATTATGGCTGTCTCCCATAGAAAAGTCAAAATGCCGAAACGCCCTCCCCCTTCCTTCTTCCCCACTGTCAACATACAAGGGCCAAGGTGAGGGGTTCCCCTCGTTGCTCTTTCTCCTGACCCAGCTATAGTGACACGCATTTCAAACAGGAGCGGAGTCGTATGGTCACGATTGAAGAGTTCAGCAAAATGGAGTTGCGGGTGGGCACGGTCACATCGACAAAACCCCACCCGAATGCCGACCGCCTGCTGGTCCTGACTGTCGATATTGGCGAAGAGACCGACCGCCAACTCGTGGCGGGCATCCGGGCGCATTACAGGCCGGAGGAACTCGTTGGTCGGCAGCTTGTGGTGGTCGCCAATCTTCAGCCGGCAAAACTGCGCGGGGTCGAGAGCCAGGGCATGCTCCTGGCCGCCTCGGACGGCGAGCAGGTCATTGTCTTACGCCCGGAGAAACGAGTACGGGTCGGCTCGCAGGTCCGGTAGGGAGAGAGGTGGATACGGCAGGAAATCTTTATTTGGATGATACCTGGCTTGCATGGGACGAGAATTCTGGCACCGGCAACCATTTTCAGGTTGACGCGCCAGTCATGAAGAATAAGAATTGTGTTGTGAAGGGGGAGGAGGAGTCTTCATCGACAACGGGGCAATACACGTTGGCGCTGTCCTCGCCCTGCTTATCAAGCTGCTGTTCTGTCAGCCTCAGCCCGGTAGCAACTTGAGCAGGGCCACAATCACCCCGCCCTGGGCAATCAGCGCCCCCACCATCCACTTGATCAGATCGGATTTGACCTCGGCCATACTAGCTTTGGTCTCTTGCCGCAGGACCTCAATCTCCCGTTGGACTGCGGCAATATCGGCCTTGGTCTCTTGCCGCAGGACCTCAATCTCCCGTTGGACTGCGGCAATATCGGCCTTGGTCTCTTGCCGCAGGACTTCAATCTCCCGTTGGACTGCGGCGATCTCGGCCTTGGTCTCTTGCCGCAGGACTTCAATATCGGCCTTGGTCTCTTGCCGCAGGACTTCAATATCGGCCTTGGTCTCTTGCCGCAGGATCTCAATCTCCCGCTGGACCGCAGCGATACCAGCCTTGGTCTCCCGGCGCAGGACTTCAATCTCCCGTTGGACTGCGGCGATATCGGTCTTGGTCTCTTGCCGCAGGACTTCAATATCAGCCTTGGTCTCTTGCCGCAGGACTTCAATCTCCCGTTGGACCGTGGCGATCTCTCGTTGGACCGCGGCGATCTCTCGTTGGATGGCGGCGATATCGGCTTGGGTGGCAAGGTTGGTGTTGAGCAGATGAACCTGCTCGTCGGCCAGGACTTCGGCCTGCTGCTCGGTAAAGCCGTTCTCGGTCAGATGCTTGACAAACCGATGGGTGTCAAAGGCAATCGCTTCGGACATGGGCGGGAGCATAGCATGTTCCAAGCGGGCGAGGCAGTAGGGTGAGCGGCCTTACTCCCCGGAAAAATGGCTGATATCAATCACCGCGCGTTCGTGCAGGCCCTCACCAATTTTGGTGCCTTCCTCGTTATAGGCCTCGACTGTGAACTTGAGTCGCCGGCCCTTGATTTCCTCCAGACAGACTCTGCCGGTCACCCGTTGGCCAATCTGGGTGGGCGCCAGATGCCGGACATCCACGTGGAAGCCGACCGTCTGCTCGCCCGCGTCCATATAGGGGGTGAGAAACTGCACGCAGGTGCCTTCCATCAGCTGAATCATGGCCGGCGTGGAATACATGCGCGGCGCGTCCGGCCCGAGATGCACGATGCCCATCTCGGGTGTGGTCGTAATGGTCTGCTCAAAGGTCATACCTGTTCTGAGTGCGTCTTTCATGCCTTCCTCCAGTTCTCTTCCTGCTGTGACAGGCGCGGCGCGAGCGAGGCTTCCTGCCTCATCACCTCCGTGCGTCCTGAGCGCCCTTCGACTCGCTCAGGACTGGCGGCTCTCCGTGCGTCCTGAGCGTAGCGCCAGCGAAGTCGAAGGATGATCCCTACGGCAGCAGCGAGGCTCGGGTGATCTCTTTGCGGTCTGATTTTTCCATGGCTTCGCCCGCTTGCTCAAGCGGGAACTCGGCGTCCACCATTTCGTGATAGGGATAGGTCTCCATATGCGCGGACAGAAAGTTCAGCGCTTTGTGCAGGTAATGGGGATTATAGGTGGCCACGCCAATGATCTGGGGCGACTTGAAGGTAATGAGCGCCGGCGGGACCTCGACGGTCAGCCCCAGGGAGATATTCCCGATCTCAACGACCCGCCCACCGTTCCGCACCAGATTGATGGCTTCCAGAAATGCCTGGGGCACGCCGGCCACCTCCAGGACCACATCCGCGCCAAGGCCGGCGGTCAGCTCTCGCACCCGCCCGACCCGCGCTCTGGTGTCGGTATACTCGCGCATGTCAACGATCTCGTCCGCGCCAAAGGCTCTGGCCCGCTGAAGACGCAGGTCCACCCCGTCAATGGCAATAACCCGCGCGCCCCGGGCCTTTGCCACGGCCATAGCGTGCAGGCCGAGGCCGCCGGCACCCTGCACCACCAGGGTTTCTTCGTAGCTGAGACTGGCCTGATCCAGCCCAAAGAAAACCTCGGACAAGGCGCAGTTGGCTGCTGAGGCGGCATGGTCGGGCACGTTGTCCGGCACTTTGTAAACGTGCTGGCCGGGATGGATGTAGTAATGCGTGGCAAACGGCGTATGAAAATGCGGCGGGTCGTGCGGACCGACGCGCCGGGCGCGAATGCCCAGCACGACGCATGCCGCCGCGTTGCCGGCCCGACAATTCACACACGTGCCGCAGGTCTCGTAATAGACCGGCGCAATCCGGTCGCCCTCTTTTAAGGGCTGACCGGCCGTATCGTGCGTGACACCTTTGCCCAGCTTATACACCCGGCCCACCATCTCGTGGCCGGGCATGACGCCCCGTTTGCCGAACTCGCCACGCCACATGTGGACTTCGGAGCCGCACACATTTGTGCGACTCACCTCGGCCAGAATGGCACCCTCGGCGACCTCCGGCAGGTCGTACTCAAAAAACTCAATCGTTCGCGCCTTGGGAATAAAACTGACGGTCCCCTTCATAGCGTCCCTCCTGTTCGCATCCCCCTGTTCACATCCCTCCTTATTCAAGGGGGGAGTGAGGGGGGCTTCAGAATGTCGGCGGTCGGTATTCGCCGAACTCGTTGCGCAGCGCGTCCGATATCTCACCCAGGGTGACATAGGCCCGCACGGCATCGATAATGGCCGGCATCAGATTGGCCCCATCCCGCGCCACCTGTCCAACCCTGTCACACGCCGCCTGGGCCGTAGCGTGGTTGCGTTCGGCGCGCACCGCGGCCACCCGTTCCTTCTGGCGTTCTTCCAGGGCCAGATCGACCTTCAGCAGCTCGTCGTGGTGGTCTTCCTCGACTGTGAACTCATTCACCCCGACAATGATCTGCTGCTTGGTTTCAATCGCCTGCTGATAGCGGAACGCCGCGTCGTGAATCTCGCGTTGCTGATATCCGTTCTCAATCCCTTTGACGGCTCCGCCCAGCTTGTCGATCCGGTCGATATACTCAACCGCCTTCGCTTCCAGCTCGTCCGTCAGGGATTCGATAAAATACGACCCGGCCAGGGGATCAATGGTGTCCGCGGCCCCGGACTCATGGGCGATGACCTGCTGGGTACGGAGCGCAACCCGCACCGCGTCTTCCGTGGGCAGCGCCAGGGCCTCGTCTTTTGAGTTGGTATGCAGCGAGTTGGTCCCGCCCAGGGCCGCGGCCAGCGCCTGAAGAGTCACGCGGACGATGTTATTGTCCGGCTGCTGGGCGGTCAGCGTCGAGCCGGCGGTCTGGGCATGCGTGCGCAGCATCCACGAGCGGGGGTTTTTGGCCTGAAAGCGCTCCTTCATGATTTTGGCCCACAGCCGCCGGGCCGCCCGGAACTTGGCTACTTCCTCAAAGAAATTGTTATGCACATTGAAAAAGAATGACAGCCGGGACGCAAACCGATCGACGTCGAGGCCAACGGACTGCGCCGCTTCAACATAGGCGATCCCGTCGGCCAGGGTAAACGCAATTTCCTGAGCCGCAGTCGAGCCGGCCTCGCGAATGTGGTAGCCGGAGATCGAAATCGTGTTCCAGTTCGGCGCCTGGTCGGCGCAGAATCCGAAAATATCCGTGATAATCCGCAGGGACGGGCCGGGCGGATAAATATAGGTGCCGCGGGCGATATACTCTTTGAGCAGGTCGTTCTGAATAGTGCCGTTGACCTTATCCCAGGGCACGCCTTGCTTCTCCGCCACCACCAGATAGAGCGCCAGCAGAATGGACGCGGTGGCGTTGATGGTCATGGAGGTGCTGACTTTGTCCAGCGGAATGCCGGCCAGCAGGGTTTCCATGTCCGCCAGCGAGTCAATGGCCACACCCGCCCGGCCGACTTCTCCAGCGGCCATCGCATGGTCGGAATCCCGGCCCATCTGCGTCGGTAAATCAAAGGCCACCGACAGGCCGGTCTGGCCTTGCTCCAGCAGATAGCGGTAGCGCTGATTGGACTCCTCGGCCGTGCCAAAACCGGCATACTGACGCATGGTCCAGAAACGACCGCGATACATGGTGGGCTGGACGCCGCGGGTAAAGGGATACTGACCGGGAAAGTCGAGCTTTTCCTGGTAAGCGTCGTCCTGGGTATCCTCGCTGGTATACACCCGCTTGATTGCTATGCCCGAGGTGGTCTCAAAACGCTCTTTGCGTTCCGCAGACCGCGACAGGGCTTTCTTGAGAACGGAGTCCTCCCAGGCGTGCCGGGCGGTTGTAACGCTCTTTGCATTCCTCATAACACACCCTCAGATCAACACAAAAACAGGCTCTTTGCCTACAGTAAAACCGGCGCAGAGACAACCCTTGTGAACGGGAGCAGCGCGGGGATTCCGGCAAGACAGTTAAAGAGCGAGCTGATTGGAGGCAGGTTATGCCGGGAGCGAGACTCGAACTCGCACGCTGTCGCCAGCGGTGGATTTTGAGTCCACTGCGTCTGCCAATTCCGCCATCCCGGCATGTCGTAAGACTGCGCTGGATAGTACCGGGCATCCCCCCTCCTTGGCAAGGGAGCCCATCCAGAGGTCGTGTCTCAGTTTCACCTCTCCCGCTCCCAGCGGGAGCGGGACTTTTGTCTTTCCCTCTCCCCTGGAGGCCTGTCCTGAGCCTGTCGAAGGGGAGAGGGGGAACATGCAAACTGAGACACCATCCATCCAGACCGTCTTTCATCAACACTGCCCTGCCCCATACGCTATTTTACAGAGTCAATCCCCTCGCTCGGCCCAGCGCTGGTTTTGGGGCGCATTCTTCGTCCGTCTCAGGACGTAGCTGGATTTCCGAACACTCCCCTGTGAGTCTCCGACTTATGAGTATGCAGTAGTGTGTGATAAATAACGGTCAGGTGTTTGCGATTAGAAGTTGCGCAACGCATTGAACAAGGGGCACTCTGTGAACGCGAACAATGGTCGTCATTTCGTCCTGGCCCACTACCGCTTGCATCTGGCACCGCAGGAGCCACTCGAACTGCCCGCCTTTAACAAAGGCCAGACTATCCGGGGCGGCTTTGGCACGTTGTTTCGCCGCCTGGTGTGTATTGATCTTCGTCTGGAGTGTGCCACCTGTGAGCTACGCTACCGTTGCGCCTACACCCAGGTTTTCAACCCCTTTGTGCCATCCGATGCCACCCGTCTGAGCAAAAATTGGAACATTCCCCGCCCCTTTGTATTCAAACCCCCGTTAGGGACCAAGACACGCTACTCACCTGGTGAGCCTTTGGTGTTTGACTGTGTGCTTGTTGGCGAGGCGATTGCGTATTTAGCATATTTTATTGTGGCCTTTCGGGAGCTTGGCGAAGGCGGCTTTGGGCTTAACAGAGCGCGCTGCCATTTGTCCTTGATTGAGGCAATCGGCCCCGACGGCGAAACCAGCCCCGTGTACGACGGCAGAGACAGGACGGTCCACCCACCCCAGCAAGATGTAAGCTGGCACTCCATCATGGACCACGCCCAAGCGTGGCGCTCGGTAAACGAAATCCGCATCCGCTTTCTCACCCCGACAACGCTCAAAGCCGAAGGTAAAATGATTGCCGTGCCACACTTCCACCACCTGCTCAAGCGTCTGCGCGACCGCCTGAACGCCTTGGCGTACTTCTACTGCGGTAGCCCCCTTGACCTGGATTTCAAGGCATTTGGCGAACAGGCCGAGCAGATACAGTCCCTCCCGACACATAGCCGCTGGGTTGACCGCCGCCGCCGCACCCGCCGCGGTTTTACCCAGAAGCTGAGCGGTTTTATTGGTGAAGTCACCTACCAGGGCGAGTTGCAGCCGTTCTTACCGCTACTGTTGTTAGGGGAATATATACATGTAGGAAAGAACGCAGCATTTGGAAATGGATGGTATCGGGTACTGCGGGGGGAATAGCGATTATGCAGCCCACAAAGTTTCAATCCGTGATTCAGGAAAAGATGAGACACGGTAAAAGCCTCCTATTAGTCGCTCCGACTGGTTTAGGAAAGACACTCGCTGTTGTCGGAGATATCCAAGATGAATTTCGTAAACTCGTATATGCAGTCCCCTTACGGGCACTCGGAGGAGGTATTCGGGATGCGATTCGGGAGATCAAACGTGACGGTCAACAGATTGATGCAGTGATCCATCACGGAGATATTCAAGAAAGCGTGCTATTCGGCGAAGAAGCAGTTGTCACCACATACGATCAGATAGTCTGTGGAGTGCCCGGACTTCCTCTCAGTCTTCCCCTCAAGGCTGGACATGCGGTTGCCGGAGCGCTTCTCATGTCCAGGTTGATTTTGGATGAAGTTCATCTGGCGTGGGGAATTTCTGAGCAGGCTCTTACGATTTTGTTGGCAATCATTGAATTCCGTAAAAACCTTGGCCTTCAGACCGTTGTCCTCACCGCGACCCTGCCAGATGATGTAGGGGAACAGATAAGCAAAGCATTGGGGCTGGAGCGAGTTGTTGTCGGCGAAGGAGAACTCAAAGACGATGAAGGCTTACGGCTACGAAACAACAACAGACAGGTGAAAATCTCTCTCCTCAAGTTAAAGAAGAACAAAGGGACAGAACGGCTTGATTACAACCCTCTTGATGAAAAGTTGAAGAAAGCAGGAAAGAAGCGGATTTACTTCGCCAACACCGTTGAGCGGATACAGGAAACGTTTGATCGGTTGGTCAATAGTGGTATGGACCTTGGCAAAATCACTGTCCTGCACAACCGTATGCCTCACTCTTGGCGCGCTGCCGCTGAACGACAAGCCCATGACCGCTTCGGAAAGAATAGCCCGGATGGTGATTGGGCGCTGCTGACCAACCAAGTTGCAGAAGCCGGTCTCGATATCTCCGCTCCACTGGTTATTTCCGACCCTGCTCCTGTTGATACTCTTGTTCAGCGTGCCGGGCGGTGTGCCAGGTGGTTTCGGAATGGGCAAACCAAAGGACAATTCTTTGTCATAAAGCTGACACCAAACGACCTCCTCAAGCCCTGGGCTTTTCCGTATACGGAGTCCTACGTAAAGATCGCCCTGAAGAAACAGCCAGAAAAGGGCGATCTTTCCTGGGATGCTGAGCGGCAATGGGTCAATGACGCGTGGGGAGCCAATCCTAAGAAGCGAAAAGATCAGATTCAGGAAAAGCTGAATCAAACAGCCTTCGCTCTGAATCTCTTTGACCGCGCAGCCCAAGAACACAGACCGGGAGAAATCGCCAGGGTCTTTCGTGAAATCCTCTCTGTAGAAATTGCAGTTGAGGCAGAAGGTTCTGCCCGTAGCCTTCAAGAACTGCTCGACTCGGATCAACGACCCGAAACTTCCTCCGTGCCGCTAGGCCGCGCCGGGCAATTACACCGAGAGGCTGGAGGAGAGGCGAAGGTTATTCGGTATGAAGAGGGAGACTTGCAGATCGAGCCGGCTGATTGGATCAAAGCGGGGGACATTCTGATTGTTCCGTCCACAGTTGCATATCTGCACAGAATAAAAGGGCTTTGCTTCGGAGATGGTTCATCAGAGGCGGAAAAAGCAGACGTCGTACTACGTAGCGAGTGGAAAACAGAGCAGAGGGGCATTGGTTCTCTCCCGCGTGAGGGAGGTCGCTTTCAGTCTCTTCTTGAACATGTTTTCGGTGTAATGAAAGGAACCCGACGCCGGCTGACAGACGAAGGGACCTACCGTGAGGCTTTAGTAAATATTCTGAAGTCCTTAGAGCCGGAAAAAGATGCTGAGGGACTGGCTGATGTCATTGCACAGGTCGCAACGCTTGCCGCTGGATTCCATGATCTTGGTAAAACCGACGCCAGGTGGCAAGCCAGGGCGCGCCAGATTGATCCAGAATGTCCAGATGGTCTCATCGGTCGCACCTCAAAGACAAGACAGCGTATCGGTATTCCTCACACTCCCCCTGGATACCTTGCTATGCTCAAGACATGTGAGATGCTCATAGGACAACAGGACTCTTCAAAATTCTTGATCCGCGCGATTGCTCTAGCGGCTGCGCGTCACCACTCAAGTCTGCTCAACCCTGCGTCGGTGAATTATCAGTTTGAGCCTCATCCGCAAGCATCGCAATTTGTACAGTCCGTCCTGGAAAAGGTCCACGCTCCAAAGGAGGTCATCAGTTGCACTCAGGACATTTTGGAAGCGGCGCAAAAGAAGCCAACCAAAGACATGGTGCCATTGCTGCTACCGAATGATGATCTGTTTCCATTGTACGCCCTTGTTGGGCGGGCGATCTTGATGGCGGATAGAGAAGACGCTTCCGGTAAGTCGCTAGAGCAGTGGAGATCACGCCCATGAGTGACTTCAGTTGGGCCACTGCCCACTCAACCCTGGAGGGCTTTGGGGGAACGCCGGTCACTCTCTATGTGCCAAAAACCGGATTGCCTTTTTTTGATGCGTTACGGCTATATGGCTCAATTGATCTCTACATCGGACTACGAGAAGACGTATCAATTGACGACAGAGGAGACCGCTGGAAGGTCAGCGGTAGATGTAGAACGGGCAGGATATCGGGTAAGGATGAGAGGGCATTCCAGCAGGTCTGGTCCAAGAAGAAACCTGAGCCAGGCCCTTTCTGTCGTCTTTTGCGTTCACATCTGATGGAGGGCGTCCCCTTGCAAGGGGAAGAAAAATGGCCTCCCGCTGTAAAAGGACTTGCCGGGCTTGACGCCCCACTACAAGCCGGAATCCGCCATACTGCGGCAGCGTCGTATGCCACGTTACAAAGCGGACAGACCTCGCCATCAACGTGTTGTGTTCTCAAGATTCCGTTGTCCGACGGGATACTTGCTTTTGCCGGAAAGAAGCGGGTCGAGGCCGTCGGGGAGATGACTTTCCTCCCTGTATTTGAGGGCCAAATCGATCTGTCGAAGGTTGTCAGTCCCCTTCGTGCTTGGGTAGGGGTGCCCAACGTCCTCTGTTCTCAGGCACTCGTGCTGCTTGCCCTCAAGACTTCTCTGTTTGTCGAGGGCTATCAAAAACGACTGAAGGGGGTCGTCTTCAAGACAGATTTCCCCGGACAGCGTAGTGACAATTACTCCGGGCTAGTCACAATTGCCTCTACCGCTATCGGCAGGATTCGTTCAGTGAACTTTGTCGCTCATGTCTATCGTATCTTCCGCGAGCTTATTGCCAAGGCTTGGAAAAGACAGGGACGGAGCTATCAGACAACCTCACGAACACCGGATGCCTTAGGAATGGCCTATTGGCTGATGCAACCAGTTGGCAAACACCTGACCTCAATGATTACCAGTCAAGAACGTTTGCGGCGGGAGCGAGTCCCACATATTTTTACTAGCCCTGAGTATGTCAAGGAGGTGTTCGGAATGAGTTATGGAGAGTGGAAAGGAGATCATGAAGCTGTGCGAAAGTTCGCCCGAGCAGTTGCTTCTGGAATCTACCACGCGCGTATGGACGAAAAAAAAGACAAATCCGAACGAGGAAAAGCCTGGTATGACGAGGTGACAATGCTGCGCTCAGCTTCATCAGCCAAAGCATTCGTGGAACGAGCCATGATTCTCATTGAACAGGGGCACCGGAAGCATACGCAGGTTGGTACAACACATCGGAATGAAGCATATGATCCACAGAAGCTCTTAGGCAGTATGGGAGACGATCGCGGTAATTTCGAGACGTTTCGGGATCTGTTCCGCATGTACCTGGTTCAGGAGAGCACTTACCAGGCAAAAGAGGAGCCAGTTGAAGCCGAAAGGCCGGAACCTGAAGCCAAAGATGTGCAAAATCAGTCAGAAGGAGAGAATGAATAATGAATCTTTGGAGCGTTTCTTTTGCTTATCGCTTGGGATTGGGGTTTCATGCTCTCAACAATGAAGGAGCCGACGGCAGCAACCTGATGCAGCCGCGGCGTATTGATGTCGGGAATGTCACCTACGACGGCATCAGTGGTGAGATTATCCGGCGTCACATATTGGAAAATTTCGTCAATGTTGCTCGGAAAGATGACATCCCGATGCTGCCATTGAGTGCAGGCTTACATCCTGATCGGGGACCGCTTGGGATTCGCGCCGCGGCTAAGAAGATAAAAGACGAGCCACTGACAGGCGCTAATCTGCTCCCAAGTGTTCGCAAGGCAATTGAGCTATGCGCTCTCCTTGATATCGGCGGCTATCTTGCCGCATGGAAAGAACAAGAGGGGGGAAATCAAAAGAAGGATTATATCGTGGAGAAAGAGTACATTGATTCGCATTGTGTCCCTTACCAAGATGCAGACCCCGTCAAACGGGAATCGTGCTTTGACGTGGCTTGGCTGATCAGTGAGGCTCCACAAGACCTCACCGTAACACAGCATTCTGCTTTTCGAGATAGCGCTACGATGAACAGCCGCTACGCTCAAACCATGCGCTCTAACACATATGGTGGCATTATTCGCGCAGACCTCCATCGTATTGGAACAGATGATTACTGGTATCTCCAGAACGGAGCGGAGGCTCAGCGTCTGGCAATCACTCCTGAAGAGCAGAAGAAGCGCCAGACAGCTCTTGTCCGCGCTATTGCCAACTTCATCGCTTCCCCTACTGGCGCAAAAACAGCGGGCTGGGCCCCTCATGTCTTCCTGACTGAGGGGGCGATTCTCTTAACGTCCAGTCGGACGGCCCCTTTCGCTTCCCCTATCCGAATTGACGTGAATGATTCAAACAGGCCGGTCCAGCCCGATTCAGATTACACGAGGAAAATGGAAGAGTTGAAGCAAGATGAGGATACATGGGTTTGGCCTTTCGCGAGCGTGAAAGAGCTGCTTGAAGCGGCAACTGAAGTCGTGAGTAAATTGGACGGTAACGCGCATGGCCAGGAAGTCTCACAAGAAGGGTGAGCCGGAAACTCGGCAAGCCGTTGGCACGGAGAAGGATCGTCCTGCGTTGCCCCTCACTTGGGTTAGGGCTGCATATCATGTCCACACGTTTGCCTATCGAGATCCCCGCTCCGCCTTTTCGTCTGCCGCCGGATTGCCGGTGGTCTCCCCTACCGCTGTCTTGCTCGGCATTGCTTCGACACTTTTCAATCTCGGCCGAGCTGGCGATGCCCAAAAGTTCCTGGAGATCGCGCACCTTTGCCAGGTTAGAGTTGATCCGCCGGAGGGAGTCATTTTTTTCAGGGCTTTTCACCAACTGAGACGTTACTACTCCCCAACAAAGGGAAGAACAGAAAGGGCCGGGTTCACGAATATAAATCAGGGCACACGCGAGTACGGTCTTGTTGACGGAGTGATAACAATTTTTGTGGGAGTTCCTGATGACTTTGCACCTCCAGTCCAACTGGCGCTCCGTAATCGGGACCATCTGGGTACCCATGATTCACTCTGTTCTCTGGTGGGAGATGTTGAAATTTGCTCCAAACCCGCTGAAGTCCTCTATTTGCCTCCAGAGGAATGGCGAACGCAGACAGAGGAATGGCGAACGCAGATTCCACAGACTTCTGGTGTGATGACTATCCTTACGCTTTCGCGGTTCAAAAACGAAGCCGTCCAGCCTACAGTTGGAAAACATTGGTGGATGGCAGGCGGGGAAAATACGGAGCGTGTTCCTTACTTGGTCAAGGGTAGATTCGTCGGGACGAGTCGTGGAAAAATTTATCGTAAAAACTAACTCCCGCGTTCCGTAGGGATATTTTCCGAGGACTGGAGAGCGAGAGTTCGCAAAGGTACGGGGTTTTCATGCGAAGGGGGATGTTGCGAAAGAAATGGTGTCAGGATGATTGGAAAAACAGGCTATTTCAGCATCTTAGGTCAGGGGTTACACACTCCATCCCTATGAAGAGGGAACTGAAACGTGCGGGGCGAGGTGCGGACGGCTTGGTCAACGTTGGGGTTACACACCCCATCCCTATGAAGAGGGAACTGAAACGGCCTGTATCGCTACGTGGACGGTGTGTGGAGCGGTTACACACCCCATCCCTATGAAGAGGGAACTGAAACATGGACTTCTCCCAGCTCCCAGATCGCCCGCAGGGTTACACACCCCATCCCTATGAAGAGGGAACTGAAACACCGACGCCATAGCCGGAGACGCCTGGAGCAGGGTTACACACCCCATCCCTATGAAGAGGGAACTGAAACTTTAACGGGGAAGCGCTCCCGGACATGCGCATCCTGTTACACACCCCATCCCTATGAAGAGGGAACTGAAACTTGTCCTGAAGCGCTTTGACGCGGCGTTTGAAGGATGTTACACACTCCATCCCTATGAAGAGGGAATTGAAATCTACATTTTTCACTATTCACTATTCACTGTTCACTCTCCACTTGCTACACCCCCCATCCCTATGAAGACCTCACCCAGCGACGGCCCAGACGAAAAATACTCCCAGGGCAAGCGTAGCCACCGCCCAAACGCGGATGAAGGCCGGCGGTTTCTGGAGCCACCAGGCAACCATGCTCTTGAAACGGGCCAGCCCGATGAAGGGCATGGCGATGCCGGCCACGACGAATATCATGCCGACTGCCTGCAATGTGGTTGGGACGCGTGAGCCGGAAGCAACAGACCACAGCGCAAGCCCGAATATGAGCCGGAGGGCCGCACCAGCCCAGAGCCCCTCACGCGTTTGCCAGCGGGAGAGAAAGGTCAGGAGCGGGGCCGGAGCAATCAGGCCCCACAAGCCGAGACTGATGAGCAGGACAGCCAGGGCTATCACAAGGAAGACCACGGCCCTCCCCTTTACCGAGCCACGTCTTTGAGCAGAGTGTCAAATTCTCCGCCGTCCAGCCAGATTCCCTGGCATTCGGGACATGTATCGAGTATGACGGAGCGGCCGAGCGCACTCGACACCCGGATGAGGTCGGCGCTGTCCCGTGGACACTGGCCGTGCTTCTGGTTGACTCCCCGTGCATCGCTCCTCCCCCGCAGGGCGGCGAGGTCTGCTCTCCGTTCATGCAGGAGCGGGATGAGTTCGTGATTGTCAAACCAGATCCCCCCACACGTCTGGCAACGGTCCACTTCAATGGCTTGCACCCGCGTTGCCACTAAAGGGCTCTTCGGACATTTTGGACACTGCACTGTTCGGCTCCTCGTCTTTTGTTTTTTTGTTGCCAATGTCATAGCCTAAAGAGTCGGCAGATTCGATGCCAGAGAGGCAGCCATCTTTCAGCGTGGAGGGCTGACACCACGCAGAGCGTGAATGCCGTGAATTTTATGCGAGCAGTGTGAAATGCCAGAGTCGCTTATACCCTCAAGCAGCCCAGGGCCGAGGGAGTACCGTCATGCCGTGCTGCTGGCCACGCTGCTCTCTCTGTACATCATCAATCCATTTGTCCAGGCCCTCTTCTCCAGTCACCCGGCTCTGATTCTGCTTGACCTGCTGGTGTCCACAACACTGTTGACCGCCACCTATGCAGTCCATCGCAACAAAAGGGCGCTGCTCGTCGCAGCAGTCTTTGCCGGCCCGGCCATAGCCGGACGGTGGGCCTCCTACGCAGTCCACAGCGACTGGCCTTTCATTTTAAGCCACTGTTTCGGTTTCTTCTTCCTGGCCTTTACTGGCGGGGCGATTCTCCTCAACGTGTTGCGCTCTGTCCGCGTGACTGGAGACATCGTTAATGGCGCGGTCTGTGTGTATATGCTCGTCAGCCTTGCCTGGGCGTTCCTGTTTTCCTTGCTTGAAGTGCTTCAGCCCGGGTCTTTCAACCTGCCGGAGATTTCCGCCGGACCTCTGGACTCGGCGACTATGGATGTCCATCGCCTCTCCATTTTCATGTACTACAGCCTGGTCACTCTCACGACCCTCGGCTACGGGGACATTACGCCGGTTACTCTGCTGGCTCGGAATCTGGCCGCCTTAGAAGCGATCATGGGTCAACTGTATATTGCCATCCTGGTCGCCCGCCTGGTTGGCCTGCACATTGTCCATTCCAGCCAAGCTCACGCAAGGAAGCAGGAGAGATAAAGCTCCTGGTGCGTGCTGGCGGCCTTTAGATGGCTATGTCATAATTCGTGTCTTTGTGAGCCAGGAAAACTGGAGGATGGAATCATGACGTCTGCTGTCGCTGTTGAGCCCGATATCGTGCCGCATCTTGACGCGGCCATTAACGCCGCAGCGGCCTGGCTGTATCGGGATCAGGCCGAGGACGGATACTGGGCTGGGATGCTGGAGTCCAACTGTTGCATGGAAGCGCAGTGGCTTCTGGCCATGCACTTCCTGAGCTATGAGCATCCGCGCAAGCAGCGGATCGTACAGACCCTGCTCAACGCCCAACGCGAGGACGGTTCATGGGAGATTTACTACGACGCCCCGGATGGGGATATTAACACCACGGTCGAATGTTATGCGGCCTTGCGCGCAAACGGCTTTGCTCCAGATGACGAGTGCCTGCGGACCGCGCGGGAATGGATCTTTGCCCACGGTGGGCTGAGCGCGGTGCGGGTGTTTACCCGCTATTGGCTTGCGCTGATCGGCGAGTGGCCGTGGCGGAAAACGCCCAACCTGCCGCCTGAGGTGATATTCTTCCCCACCTGGTTTCCGTTCAACATCTATAATTTTGCCTCCTGGGCGCGGGCAACGATTCTGCCGTTGACCATTCTGTCCGCCCGGCGCGTGGTCCGTCCCCTGCCGCCGGACTGTCGTTTGGACGAATTGTTTCCCGAGGGTCGTGAGCACATGAACGACGACCTGCCGGCGCGGAGTGGGCTGTGGCAATCTTTCTTTCTTGCGGTTGATAAATTCTTGCACGCCTATCAGAATCTCGGGGTCTTGCTCGGTCGCGAGGTCGCCATTCGGCAGAATGTGGAATGGATTATTCGCCACCAGGACGCGGACGGGGCCTGGGGTGGGATTCAACCGCCGTGGATCTATAGTCTGATGGCCCTCCACGTCGAGGGCTACCAGCTATCGCATCCGGTGATGGCCAAGGGGCTCTCCGCCCTTGATGAGCACTGGTCCTACGAGCGCGACGGCAGCCTGCATATTCAGGCCAGCGAATCCCCCATTTGGGATACCCTGCTGGCCCTGCTGGCCCTGACCGACTGCGGGTTTCAGGTGCAGCAGTCGGAACCCATGCAGCAGGCGCTTCAGTGGGTGTTGCGCAAAGAAGTGGATACGTTTGGCGACTGGCAGGTCACCGTCCCCACCGCCCGTCCCGGCGGCTGGGCGTTTGAGCGTGAAAACGCCGCCTATCCAGACGTGGACGACACCGCGGTGGCCTTGATCGTACTGGCCCATTTGCGGGCGCAAAACCCTGGCGACAGCCGTTTTGACGCCCCGATTGACCGCGCAAAAGCCTGGGTGCTGGCCATGCAGTCAGACAACGGCGGCTGGGGCGCGTTTGACAAGAACAATGGCAAAGACCTGCTGACGAAAATTCCGTTCTGCGATTTTGGTGAGGCGCTCGACCCACCCAGCGTTGATGTCACCGCCCATGTACTCGAAGCCTTTGGCGTTCTTGGGTATGACGCCTCCCACCCGGCCCTGCGCCGGGCGCTCGATTACGTCCTGGCCGAGCAGGAGCCGGAGGGCAGCTGGTTTGGCCGCTGGGGAGTCAATCATATCTATGGGACCGCGGCGGTCCTGCCCGCCTTGAGAGCCATGGGCCAGGACATGAGCGCGGCTTATGTACACAGGGCCGGTCAGTGGCTGGCCGAGCATCAAAACGAAGACGGGGGATGGGGAGAGACCTGCGCCTCCTATATGGACGACCGCTTGCGCGGCACGGGCCCGAGCACAGCCTCGCAGACGGCCTGGGCCTTACTGGCCCTGCTGTCCATTGAGGGCCAGCGTTTTGACGATGCGATTCACACCGGGCTCGACTACCTGCTCCGCACGCAACAGGCCGGCACCTGGGATGAGCCCTATTACACCGGCACCGGCTTTCCCGGCTACGGCACGGGTGCCCGCACGAACCGGCGCGTTCAGGAAATGAAAAGACGCTTCATGCAGGACACCGAACTCCAGCGCGGGTTTATGATTAACTACAATCTGTACCGGCACTATTTTCCACTGATGGCGCTGGGGCGGGCACGGGCGTATTTTGCCGGAGGATAGGCGTCGATGCGTTACTGAGCGGCTTTTATTGCGTCAGATAAGACAGATGCGCTGCTACCGCTATCTGGATGGGCGGGCCAGATAATTCCGCGACTTCTTCGTTCTGAGACACGGCAAAGACACGTATCTTCGCCTCCGTCATGTCTGCAAACTGCGTCAGCGGGAAAGTGTAGTGAAAGCCTGTTATGTAGAATGCCACATTGTTCAGGAGCCGGGCCACGCCAGCTCGTGCGACATGCGTCTGACCGGCGTAGAAAAACTGATTATTTACATACACCCAAATCGCTTGTGGCGGCCTAGTATTTTTTATATCTGCGGCCCAGCCAGTGATCTCAACCTTCCCATCCGTCACCCTCGCTTGGTCCACCCAGCCCCGGAGCGTCTTGGTGGAAATCATAACTGGCTTTCCCTTGTGTGATGAATGAGGGGGCGAGATGATCGTCTCTCCGCGCCCTTGGAAATATACAGGTAGTTTCCCAAAAAACCCTGTCCCACGCACGAGGGAGAGGTGCTCTCCAGCAAGCGAGACCACAAATGCTTCTATTTTATTCTGTCCAGCCTGTAATGCGCTTTCATCAACGAGCGTTGCCCATAGCCCACCCTTCCCTTGAATAGGGAAATCCCACGGTCGCGTAACGGACTGAATACAGCCGTTAAGCGCAAGAGCAATCACAGGAGGTGATTGCTTCGTACCGTTAAAACGAATTGCGCCAGTAATATACGCTGGCACAAAGTCGTCCGAGAGATTAACCTGGGAAAAGAGATCGCTTCGATCAATCCTGATAGCGATATCAGCGTCTTCTTTGACTTGAAAGCGGCTGACTTGTTGTCCCACAAGAGCGTGATAGGGATAGAGGCCGCGTAGCTCATCTGGCTGCCCTTCCAATCCAAATCCAAGACTCGGTCTATCCTTCCGGCTCTGTGTCAGCGGAAACCCTCCGTCAAAGACATATCCGTTACGATAGTTCAGGATAGAACTAGCAAAAACTATTTTGTCTTTCTTTTCAGGCCGAACGGAATCAAATGCGGATTGGCCGTCTACTGGCCACGGCAGGGACACATGTAAAAGATCGGCAATTGTCGGGACAATGTCCACAGTTTCTACATTTCGGTCATTAATGACTCCGGCCCGTTGGTAGGGCGCTTTCATAATAAGAGGCACCCGCATGATATCAGGTGCGTTTTCTTCGGTCAGAATGCGGTTTGGCTGATTCGGTCGGAAGCTCACTCCATGATCAGCGGTCAGCACAATGAGAGAGCGGTCGTAGAGCCCCTCTGTTTTCAGCCGAGAGATAAGCTTGCCTATAAGCACATCCACCAATCCAACTTGGTACAAATAGCGCTGATAGCCTTGAGAGATAGCGAGTCCATCGTCTAGCCAGCGACCAGAAACGAGCCCAGGCAGGCCTTGGTGGCTATAATGTTTTCCCGATGGGAGCCAGATATAGGGGCTATGTGGCAGAAGTATATGCGAGAAGTATAGCGTCGGACGTTCCTCTCCCTGGATAATTTTAATAAAGTCGCCAAAGCGCTGTGGGAGCGTCTGTGGGCGTTGTGGCAGGAGGTCTTGGTTCCATCTGAAAAGGGTATTCGCTGCTACATCTGCCGGTGAGTGGGGGATATCCGTGACAAAATTCATCCAGTTCTGGGTAATATCAGGGAGACGATCTCGCCAATCCTGGGGCAAAATGAGATGCAGCAGAACGGCTGATACATCAACGACGAGGGCATATATCCTCGTCCGCAACGCAGTCCGTTGGAATGGGCCATTTTGGCATAGCTGCTCTGGGCAGAGCTGTGTGAGATGTTCAAAAACTTTGAGATCATGAGAGCTGCTCAGAAGCGTAAAAAGATTGTGCGGATGGTCTGCCGCTGTCGGTATGCGGCCTACGTCTGGATAGTTACCGGTGAGAATGGCAGGAACAGCTAATGTGGTCTCAATACTCACAGTCGTCGCATTCCGAAACCACGTTGCTTCTTGGGCAAAGGCAGCAAGGTGTGGGAAGCGAGTGGCGTCGATCTGTCGATGGTCATTCAGAAGAGAGTATAGGGACAGTTCATCAAATATGACCAGGACGACAGGAACAGGTTCAGCCGTTTGCCGAGGCTTGGCAATACCTACATCTTCAGGAAACACCAACTTAGAAACCGGCGAGTAGAACAGAAACAACCCGGGGAAAATCAGCAATCCTGGCGACAGCAAAGAAAAAAAGAGGCGTATAGAGGTCGAACGTGTATAGCCCCAGGCAGTCATGATACCGATACACAGCGCCCCCAGGACCAGGAGCGTCCCCTGTGGCAGGACAGGAATGTGTTTTACTCCTTGGAGGATGAGAACGGCCACGAAGACCCCGATCATACTCGTGTGCATCCACCAACCCATTTTTGGATGTATCCGACTCAGCCCCTTTTCAATCAGGCTCAAGCAGAGCGGCCACACAACACACACGAGTGCACAGAGAATAAGAATGTCCTGCGGCTCTGAGCGACGCGTGACAAAAAAAGCCGCATTTCTCGACAGCAGATCGAAGAGAGGCTGTGCAATAGCGAAGATCGATAGGGTGAAAATATGAAGGTGACTTGTGGAATCTAGGTGACTTGTGGAATCTACTCGCACCGGTCAAGTCCTCCCAGTCTATGGTCTAAAGGCCCGGAGCTTTACATCTCGGATCGGTCTGAAATGCTTAGCGTTCGAGGAACATAACGTCACATTATTCTCCGCAGCCGTCGCTGCTATGATTGCGTCTCCGGCCCGTAAGCCGTGCGAGAGCGCGTATTGCTCAATATAGATCGCAGCCCGGTGTCCAATGTTTTCAGTCAAGGGAAGGGTCTGAAAGACAAAGTCTTTCTTGATATAGTCATGCTATTGCTTGTTCTGTACCCCCTGGAGTTCCAGGTAAGTCTGAGAGGAGACGTTCCTCTTCACTCTCAACTAACTGCGCTGCTCGACGCTTGCCACGTTGAATCCAAATAAAGATATCCGTGTCAAAGGGCACGATGCCGACCCCCGCGAAGAGCCTCCACCTCTTCTTCAACTGTTGTCTGAGACGGTTTCATGTTGAAGAAGGGATGTTGCGTGACTCGTATAGTCGAAGATTCGGGAGCAGCCGTCAGCATGCCCTTCAATTGGCCACGGTAAAAAATTGAGACTCGCTCGTTTCGTCCGAGAGCCTTGAGAACCTCATTCATTCGGTATTTCAGATTACCGATTGTCGCTCGCCTGGCAGTCTCCCTACAGCGCCTTCACGTCGGCGTACTCGCCGGTCTCAATTCCGAACGATTCCGCTTGCTGGAGCAATTCCAGGGCGTTGCGGACGTGGGCGTAGTCGATCATCATGCCGTCATACGTGACCGCCGCTTTGCCCGCTTTTTCGGCGTCAGCCATGGCCTGCATCACGCCCTTATTCCATTCGATCTCTTCCTGAGAGGGCGCAAAAATCTCGTTGGCAATGGGCACAGCAGACGGATGGATCAGCAGGCAGCCACGAAAGCCCACCTCTCGCCCGCGCTGGATTTGTGCCCGCACCAACTCGATATCACCGACTTCGAGCGAGCCGCCGCCAATCGGATATTCGATACCCGCGGCCCGCGCGGCCAGGAGAATATGCGACGCCATATACAGCGTTTCCAAGCCCTGGCGCGTCCACTTATAGCCAATGGCCCTGGTCACGTCCCCGGACCGGGCACCAACGCCACCGATAATATTCCCGACCCGCGGACAGGCCGTGGCCAGTTTATAGGCGTCCATGATGCCACGCGCGGTTTCGGGCAGGGCCATGATCTCGACTGTGCCAATAGGCAGGCCGGCCTTGCGTTCAAACAACTCCAGCCAGGCATCAACCTTGAGGACCTCCTCAACCGTCTCCAGTTTTGGCACGGCCACCGCGTCAAGCCCTTCCGTCACAATGGCTTCGATGTCCTCGCCGGTCAGACCGGTATCCACACCGTTGAGGCGTACAAAGACACCCACCCCTCTGCCGCGCAGACCTTCAATACCGGTGCGGACGATGTGCCGCGCTTCAACCTTGTTGGCAATCGGCACCGCGTCTTCGAGGTCCAGCAGCAACGCATCCGGGCCATATTTGGGCGCTTTGTCTATCCAGTCGGGCCGATTCCCCGGAACAAACATGGTCGAACGGTAGAGTTTCATTATCCCGCCTCCTTAACCGACCGCTTCGGACGCTCGCTATGACTGCCACAGGTCAGCCACCAGCGCCGTATCAATATAGGCTGTGCCTTCTCGCACTTTGCCGTCCGCGACCCGCATCACCCAACAATAGCTGTTGTTATAGGGTTTGCCGGATTTGGCTGTGGCCGTACCTTCCCATTGCAGGACGACGGTGTCTCCTTCGGCAATGATATCCACCACCGTCGGCTGAATGGGCCCGGCCAGCTTGGCGTTCAAGGGCTTGGCCGCCCCATCCAAGAAGGCCTGACGGCTGGGGTAGGCCCGCGAGACGGGACCGGAGCCAATGACCGTCCATTGAACATCCTCGGCTAAGATATTGAAGAAGGCCGCAGCGTCTCCAGCAGCCCAGGCATCAAAGGCGGCCTGGATCAGCTTTTTGTTTTCGGCAGCTCCCATACGCTCCTCCTTTGCTCACGCCGGCTGTTTGTTCTCCCAGGCATCCCAATGGATGACATCTTCGACCGGCGCTCGGGAGACCGGTCCGAAATTGCCCTGCGGATAACCCATCGGAATCAGCGCCGAGACCTCCATATCCTCCGGGATATTGAAGCGCTGTTTCAGCTCGGCTTCAAAGAAACAATGGATGGTCGTCAGCGTGGCCCCGATACCCAGAGCGCGGCAGGCCAGGAGAATGTTCTGGACCGCCGGATAGATGGTGCCGTGGATGACCGCAGCGTTGGCGCGCTCGTTCTGCATACCGGCGAGCGGCGGATATTCCGTTTTCGCGCAGGCCAGCAGCAGCGCCGGCGCTTCGTCCAGATGCGCGGCCAAATGCGCAGCCGCGTTCAGCATGCGTTGCTGCGCGGGGGGCATATCATCCGGGATACCCCGCTCGCCCATGAGCTTTTGCCAGGTATTCCAGTAATAATCGCGGATAAAACGCTTCCGCTCGGTCTCGCGGACCAGGATAAACGCCCAGTCCTGCATATTGCCGCCGCTGGGCGCGCGGATGCCGGCGTCCACAATTTTCTTGAGGGTTTCTTCTGGAATGGGGTCGGGTTTGAGTCGCCGCATCGCGCGGGTCGAGTACATAATCTCAAAGATGCCGGCTTCTGTTGCTTCTGCCATAGGTTCTCCTCCTTATGCTCTCTCTCGGGATTGTCGCTCTACGTTCAAACCGTACAGGCCAGCCGCATTACTGACCACCATTTGAGAGACTTCTGACTCGGGCACGCCGGCGAAGTCCTGCCTGATTTGCTGCTGAGAATGGGGGAAGGTCCCCTCGGTGTGCGGGTAGTCCGAGCCCCACATCAGCCGGTCCGTCCCCAGCAGTTCTCGGGTCAGAATACCGGCCCGGTCATCCTCAAACGTGGCCCAGAACTGCCGTTTGAAATACGTACTCGGCGCTTCGTCCAGCCGCGGCTCCAGCCAGCGATGATGGTCGGCCCACCAGTGGTCCATCAGCCGCAGGAGGGCGGCAATCCAGCCGATGCCGCCCTCGACAATCACAAACCTGAGCTTGGGATAACGGCGCGGCACGGCTCCCCAGATGAGATCGGCCAAGGCCCGCATGGGCAGGGAAATCTTGGTGTCCACCACCCCCATGCCCATGCCCAGACGCTCAAACCTTGTCGCAAAGGGCTCGCCCGTACTTGTCCCGGAATGGATGGACACCGGCAGGCCGATATCCTGGAGGACTTCCCACAGGGGATCGAATTCTGCCTGCCGGTACGATAAACCCGCGATCTCAGCCGGAATCGAAATCGAACGCAAACCCGGCTTGCGGGCGATGCGTTGCGCCTCCTCAAGCGTCCACTCCATAGGGCCTTTCATGGGTAAAAATCCGGCCCCGATGAGCCGCTCCGGGGCCGCGGCGCAGAATTCGCTCAGCCAGTCATTATACACCCGCCAGCACGCCCGTTGGTAGGCACTATCGGGCGCGGTCCAGAACTGCAAACCAAACAGACCGGGATAAATCACCTCGGCCGTGAGGTGGTCCATATCCTGATCCGCCAGACGGGCGTGGGGGTCCCAGGCACCCGGACGGGTTTCGCCGTGCCGATGGCCGACCACGCTGGTAATCTCTCCGGCAATCTTGTCCTCCATGGTCGCGCCTTCGAGTCCGACCGGGAAGGGAGACAAGCCGTCAATGATGTAGTAATCGGCCTCCGGGCGAGACTCCACCCGTGGCGCCCGGTCACGAAACTGCCTGTCTATTCTGGTTGTCCACAGGTCCGCGGGTTCCACCACATGACCGTCGGCGGACACATAGCTCCCCGCAGAGGAAACGTGTCCGGCATCTGCACGTCTATGGACACGTTTCCTCTTTGTCCCACTGGTTGTCATACCGCCCTCCTCTTACCGCCCTCCTCTATAGATAGAGCACAGGGCATACCGTGGGGTTTTGCCCTGTGTCAACCGCGGCCTTCGATATAAGCTTTACGGTAGGCGGATACCCGTGGTATGGGGGCCGCATGGAGAGAAGGAGGTCTGCCATGATTCGCCCCAAAAAAGTCGGCCATGTCGTGCTCAAAGCGTGTGACCTTGCCCGCGCCGAGCGGTTTTATACCGAGGTGCTGGGCTTTGAGGTCGTCACCCGGCTCAAACGGCCACGGGGCGTATTTTTCACTCTGGGTGAGCAACACCACGACCTGGCTGTCTTAGAGGTCCCGCCGGAAGCCGAGCCAGTGAAAAACAAGCAAGTCGGCCTGCACCACATCGCCCTCCAGGTCGAGAGCTTTGACGAATTAAAAGAAGGGTATCAAACGCTCAAGGTCCACGACGTAAAGATCACCGCCACGATTGACCACGGCATCACTAAGAGCATTTATTTTCTTGACCCCGAAGGAAATCAATTCGAGCTGTACTATAATGTTGGCGAAGATGGTCTGGAGCGCATGCGACGCGGAGATGCCAGCGCCCTTGACCCACTGGACCTTGAAGCGTAAAGGCTCAGGCAAGAAGACGACTTTCCTACCTTATTCCAACGAGCGCTCGTTCTCCGACCCCAGGGGGACTGCCCCACGCGGAGTTCTCCCGGAGTGGACGCGCAGGGTAGTGAATGCCGTCAAATAATGGCCGGAACAGGAGCCATTATGCCGCTGCAGAAACCTGTTATTCGCCAGCAAGACGAACTGGACTGGGAGGGCTGGACGGACTCTTATCTCGCCGCGCAGAGTCCATGTCGCTGGAAGCTTCTCGTCACAGGCGAGCGCGATGCAAGTCGCGGACTCGTCAGCGGTATAGCGGAACTGCCGCCCGGCGTGGCGCTGCCCCTCCATCACCACGAACCTGAGGAAACCTATTATATCGTCAGCGGCTTCGGTCACGTTGCGATTGACGATTCCGAGGCATCCCTCGGCCCGGGCTCAGCGGTCTACATCCCGTCTAACGCCAAGCATACCCTCCGCTGCACCGGTCCCGAGCCGCTGGTTTTTGTATTCTGCCTCGCCTGCGACCGGTTCGACCAAAACATGTATCATTTCGATGCGTAACAACCGGTGAGCGGGCAGTATGGCGCGCTCACAAATCGCGCCAGAGGGGAGTGCCCCAAGTCGAGGGCTATCTAGGAAAGAGGGGTTAAATAACCGCCTCTAACTGAATAATGACATTATCCCGGTCGCGCAGAAAGCCAATGCCGTTATACTGACCGTCCAGATAGTTATACTGCACGGTCAGCCGAAACGGATCGCGAATAAACGTGATTTCGGGCTGAACCAGCCAGGACCCCTGCCAGTCGTACAAAAAGATCAGCTTGGGCTCGACCGCGCCCGAGAAATAGGCGGTTGAGATCAACAGGGTTTGAATCAGTTGATGCTGGTCTATGTTGACAAAGCTCTGATTGTCCCGGTTGGGCTCGAAAATCGGAGCGGCAAAGTGGCCGAAGCCATACGAGCCCGACACCGCCGAGACCGGCGTGTCATTAAAATCCAGGATGTGCCGGCCAAAAACCTGACTGCTGATGAGAAAGGATTCGTTCGGGTTCAGCAGGCTGATGTAGCGGGTCATATCTATCCCGAGAGACCAGCGCACCACGTCGGACCGGCTGATCTTATTCCGGTAGCGCAGAAGGGGGCGGCCCGTTTCCGGGTCGGCGCCGACCTGTTGATAGCCGGGCGTGAGCGTGCCCGTTAAGGCCGGCCCCAGAAGCTGGTCCGAGGCAGAATTGTGAAAAAACGGCTCAGAGTGAAAATAGGCGAACTCGCTGCGGAGAATGGACGAGAGGCGGGGGACGCTGAAGGTGAGCGAACCGCCGCTGATCTGTATTTTCGGATACAGCGCCTTGGCCTGAAAATGCTCGGTCAGGAAGCGGCCCGTGTCACCGGCCTGCACCGCGGACTCAAAAGCGCCCAGCCCGACGGGTCGGTTGGTCGGCGTGACGATACGCAGCACGGGCGTATCCAGATAGGTGGCGTAGTGGGCCAGGCTGAACATGACCTCGCCCCATACGCCGACAATACGCCCGCCTCCACGCGCGTCCGCAAAATTCTTTGAGGGTTTTTTGATTTGACTGGTGATGCTTGGCGGGTTGGGCGTGGACCAGGGAGAACCGGTCGGAACGGGCGCGGCAATTTTATCGTCAAAGACCAGAAAGCCTTCGAGGTTGAGCTCGGACATTGGACCCACGCCGCCAAACCCATATACGACCCGCGCCATATCAAGCGGAACCCGGCGCTCGTCGAGCGACACCAGAAAGCCCCCAAAGCCGGCATCGAGCGGATTGATCTGATCCAGCAGGCGAAACACATCGGTCTCGCCCCATGACAGGTTCTGGCGTCCGACCCGCAGGAAGAAGGGTCCATAGGCATAGTTCACATAGGCTTCAAACAAACGATGCCGATGCCGCAGGCGTTGACGCGGGTCGGCGTGACGACAGCCAAAGCGCCGGGGGTGGGCCCGTTTCGCTTTGGTCGGCGCGCCGCAGTCCGCAAACAGCGGAAATCGCTCCCGAAAAACGGCCGGGCCGTAGTCCCACACTCCGTCGTATTCCCCTCGGTAGGTCACAAAATAGTCGAGGGTGTCCGCCCTCAACAGTCGCAAGGGAGCGAACAGCGCGCGCAGCGGCGCCAGCAGCCCGGTCGTGCTCCCCGCGACCAGGCCGGTCAGGTCATGACTCAACTCGCCCTGAATAAACGTCCGGTTCTGGAGCATATTCCAGTCGTTATACGGGGTCTGGAGGCGCGTATTCTCCGCGGCCCGCTCAACCGAAAAGGCGGTGCGGTTATACACCCGGCCGCTGAAACGCAGGCTTTCGTCCTGATCCAGAAAAACCGCCCAGGCCGGACCGGCCTGCACACTCAGCAGCACGCCAGCCAGCAGGCCGACCCACAGCTTTTTTCCCGGCAGACAGACAGGCATCTTCACGTCTTCTGGCATCTGGACTGCCCCGGTCTTACTTCCCGCGCAGCATGAGATTCATAACGGTGAACTGACTCGGAGGGAGGGCCCGATTGAGGAGAAACTTGGTGATCTGAAAATTGTTGGCCCGCTCAAGCTGATAGTCAATTGAGCTCTGGGCGGCAATCTGCGCCACCCAGTCCGTATTGCCCCACGGATCGAATTCGGGATGCCGAGCTACCACCATAAAACTCCGTTTATGCTGCCCGTCGTGGTCATACGTGAAGGAAAACAAGGGCAGGGAGGTCTGGACATCGATATAGAGGATGCGCCGGCTGTACAGGGGATGCGAAATTTTCGGCGTGGCCTCAACGACTACAGCGCGACGCAGCTCCCACGGGTCAACCAGATACCAATTGCCCCGCCCGCCCCAGGTGGGCGCGCTGGCTCGGATCGGCCCAGGTGTCAGGACGGTCTGCTCGCGCAGGTATGTCCAGTCATAGGCGTGAATATAGCCGAGGAAGCCGGAGCGGTCCTCAATCAGCACTACGCCCCGACCTGGTGAGATGTATGGGGTGTAGACGATTTTACGGGTGCGGCGCGTCGTTGGATCGTAGGCCCACTGGTCGTGCAGCAGGAAGTCGCTGTCGGGCTGTACGCTCAGGATTTGATTCCCCTCGCTGTCGGACGGCGCCAGCATACGGGTGTATTGTTTGGTGTAGATGCCCTGTTTCTCCCACTGCGGGAGGTTTTTGGCGCTGTCGGGGCGATGCATGCCGTAAAGCGAGAAAAACGCAAACGTCTGCGAGCGTTCTGTATTGCCATTGCTATTAACCAGGCTATTCGTCGCCCACATTTGCGCGTCGTCGCCCTGGTCGCGGTAGCGCAGATTCCAGACCGCTTTCAGCCCGGCCTGCGGGTCGTCCGCGTTGAGCGCGGGAAAAGGCCGGCCGGCCACATAGTTCTGGAGTTCGCCCTCTCCGACCACCACTCCACGATGGTGTTGGAACGTGGCGTCAATAAATGCCTGTCGGAGTTGCAGGTCCGTGGTCTCCTGCACGCTGATCGAAAAGTCACCCGCCGCCAGATAGGTCTGAATCTCCGGCGGCAAGACCGCAGCGGCAACCGCGGCGTTCGCGGCATCAAGTTTCAGACCGGGCTGGATACCCTCCACCTGCGGCGGCCCGTCCCGGTAGAGGAAAAAATCTTTAAGAAGGCGCTCGCGTGCGCCCTCTTGAGCCTGAGCAACCGGGGCAAAAGACCCGAGAAACATACAGGACACAAGCCAGCACAGGAGGACACTCCCTCCATGAAAAATACTTGTCACGCTGTCTCCCCTGAGAAAACCCCAGCCCAACATCCCCTCCGGAGCCGGGATACTGCTGATCTTCGTTACCGAGCCTTTCTGCCTGAGAAAGCATAATTCCGCAACCGCGGCCCCTGAACTGCCGGGCCGGCTTGCATCCCTTTCCCTGTCCCGTTAAGCAGACAGGACACTATAATCCATACAGGAGGAAGCAAGCTATGAGTGCACAAGAAATCGAAGCCGCGGCCAGGGGGTTCTTTGACGCCTTTGCGCAATTGAACGTGGAAAAGGCGATTAACATGCTGTCCGAAGACCTTGAGGTGATTGATCACGTTCCCTATCGGTTTGACAGCAAAGCAGAGTTCGCCGATTTTTTGCGGGGCGCGATGGCAGGCATAGCCTCGGCCAACTCCGGCTTGCGGCAGCTGTCCTGCCGGACCATTGGCGAGGGGGCCGGGGTGGCAAATGGGTATGATACCTTTACCTCGGTGGGAAAGAACGGGCAGGTCAGCACCCTAAACGGACGGACTACCCTCGTCTTCGGCAAAGAAGACGGCCAGTGGAAAATCGTCAGCGCCCACTTTTCTCCATTGCCAACCCATTAACGCCATAACGCTCCCCTCCGAGCGAGGGGAGCATAGCTGGAGGAGCGGCCTAAGCGACTCCGGCGCGCAGCACTTGACCCGGCAGGTCGCCGGTATGCTGCTGGTCTTGGTATAAGACCTCACCGTTCACAACCGTGTGCATCACTCCCTGGGCGGGGACGACCAGACGTCGTCCGCCACCGGGCAGGTCGTGGCGCATCTCAGGCCGCCGGGGCGAGCCAATCGTGGTGGCATCGAAAATGGCGATATCAGCGGCCATGCCTTTAGCCAGCACGCCCCGATTTGGCACACCAAAGAACCGGGCCGGCTCGGCGGTGATCCGCTGGACCGCCCGCTCAATCGGCATGAGCTGTTTTTCCCGCACCCAGGTGCCGAGCAGATAGGTGCAATAGCCGGCGTCGCACAGCATATCCACATGGGCGCCGCCGTCCGACAGGCCAATCATCGTGTTGGGATGGGTGATGAGTTCGGCCACCCGATTTTCGTCCGCGTTAAACAGGGCCATGACGTACTGGATATTCAGGTTGTCCTCAATGGCCAGATCGAGGAAGGTGTCCAGTCCGTCTTTCCCTCGCTCGCGGGCCACCTCGTCAACCGTTTTGCCCTCGTACTGTTTGAGCGCCGGATTGCTGACTTCCTGAATATCGACCCGCTCCCACTTGCCAGGAAAGACCCTGGGCTGCTCAAACGTTTTCCGCCAGGCCCGGCGGAATTCGGGGTCACGGTAGAGCGCGGTCTGCTCCTCTTCCGATTTGTTAAAGGCCGGGTTCCAACACTCCAGATTGGCAAAAATGAACGGGTTGCGCAGGTTGACCTGCACGCTGAGCGGCCGACAGGTAACCTGCGGGACGATCCCGCGCTGAATCAAGGACTCGGTCTGGCGGAGCGTTTCCATACAGACGTCGGGCTGGTCGTCTCGTGACAGCATGGCCAGCCAGGTGACGGGCCGCTGGCTGGACGTACCCAAATGATCCAGTAAAGCATAGTCACTTTCTGTGACCACACCCGGCTGGTCGTTCAAGGCCAACTCAATCGAGCCCCGGCCCAGAGCTTTAAGGACACCCGCGTAGGCGGCCAGTTCGTCAAAACTGGCCAGGCGACAGGCGAGCGGCCGGCCTTGATAGCCGATATGCTGCGGGCCGTTGGTGGTCGAGAAGCCGAACGCCCCGGCCTCCATAGCCTCGCGCAGCAGGGCCGCAATCCGGCTTGTTTCCTCTGGCGTGGCGGCCCGCTCCATAGACTCTTCACCCATCACGTAATGACGAAACGGCGTCAGTGGAGCCATGAACCCGAGATTGATCCCCGAGCCACGCCTGTCGGCGGCGTCCATATATTCGGGGAATGTTTCCCAATCCCAGGTCACGCCTTGTGATAGTACATCAAAAGGAATGGCTTCAACATTGACTAAATCCCAGGCCGCAATCTCCCGCACCGCGGGTTTGCACGGAGCCAGACCCACACCGCAGTTGCCCATGATAACGCTGGTCACCCCGTGCCAGGACGACGGAGAGATGACCGGGTCCCAGCAAATCTGGGCATCATAGTGGGTGTGGTGGTCGATAAAGCCGGGGGTGACGGTCAGATCGGACGCATCAATGACCTTCTTGGCGCCTTCGGTGATTTTTCCAATTTCAGCGATCTTCCCCTCTGCGACCGCGATATCGGCCCGGACCGGCGGCGCGCCGCTCCCATCAACCACCGTACCATTCTTAATCAGCAGTTCGTAGGACATCTCTCTCCCCTTTCTGGATAATCCCTCGTTTTTTGACGTGCGGTATCGTCCTATCCTGTTCCCTCGTGCAGGGTCAAGCGTTCGCCACAGGTTCGTATCTCGAAGGAAGAGAGATGCCCCTAGCGCACGTTGCCAGTGTTTCTTTCCTGCTTTTCGATGTATAGAGCTAGTCTCTGAGGCTGAACCGAATCGTAACGACCTCCAGCAGCAAAACTCAATCCTGACAGGAGTATTGAAATGAAAAATGAAGAGGCCACTGGCATAGGCGCTGGCGTTAGTGGAAGTGCCGAAAACTACGCGGACAATGTAAAGTTTGGAGGCGAACGTGGACATGGTTTTGCCGCAGAGAAGGCGAACCATCTAAAGGATGTTTGGACAGGAAAGGACGCAAAGCTTATTGGGGGCGATAATGCAAAGAATGGAGCGGATCGTCTTGTTGATGGTGTGAAGATTCAAACCAAGTACTGCAAAACGGGTTCTAAATGTATCAGCGAATGTTTCGAGAACAAGACGTTTCGGTATTTGAATTCAGATGGGACGCCAATGCAAATCGAAGTCCCGTCTGACAAGTATGATTCTGCCGTGCAAGCGATGGAAAACAGAATCAGAAACGGGCAAATACCTGGTATTTCTAATCCAGGAAAGGCCAAGGAGATTGTAAGAAGAGGCGCTTTCACTTACGAGCAGGTTAAAAACATTGCAAGGTTCGGTACCGTTCAAAGTCTCAAATATGATGCCGTCAATGGTATCAAACTCGCAGGGACATCAATGGGTATATCCGCAGCGTTGTCTTTTGCTGTCGCCGTTTGGAACGGAGAAGATTGGGAAAAGGCACTGAAAGGAGCATGTCATACCGGCCTGAAAGTAGGCGGTATAGCTTGGGTGAGCAGTGTTATAGCAGCCCAGCTAGGAAGAACTGGCGTTGAGCAAAGTCTGCGTGGCGCGACAAATTGGGTTGTTAAGGGGATGGGTCCCAAAGCGGCTTCTTGGCTCGCAAACGGATTGCGATCAGGAAACTCAATTTATGGTGCCGCGGCGGCGAACCACGTCAGCAAATTACTTCGAGGAAATATCGTCACTGGAATAGCGACAACATTGGTTATCTCATCCGCCGATTTCGTCCGTCTCTTCAGAGGGAGAGTATCAGGCGCTCAAGTGTTCAAGAACGTTACTACAACGTTCGTAGGTGTAGCAGGTGGGACTGGTGGCTGGATGGCTGGGGCAACAGCCGGAGCGGCAGTCGGGTCTGCGGTCCCTGTTGTAGGTACTGCCATTGGAGGAATTGCAGGAGGTTTACTAGGGGCCTTTACCGGCGGAGCTGTGGCGTCAAAGGCCGCGAAGACTATTCTGGATAAATTTATAGAAGATGACGCCAGGGAAATGTTGACTATAGTAGAAAAAGTTTTTGGTGAACTGGCGTCAGATTATTTGCTCAACAAGGACGAGGCAGGAAAAGCAATTCAAGACTTTCAGAAAAAAGACCTGCCCGATACGCTGCGAGACATGTACGCATCCAACAATCGAAAGGATTTCGCAAGACGTTTATTAGGGCCTCTGATGGAAAAACAAGCTAAGAACAGAAAATTGGTCTTACTTCCTTCAGATGAAGAAATTCTACAAGAGGCGGGGCAAGTAATAGAAGAGATGATATTGGTGACAAACGGGCAAGGACATTCACAGATATGCGTATCAAGTGGCCTGGAAACAGCTGTATCGTTTGCCTGAAAGAGGTTCCCTTATTTCGGGAACATCTTATTCCAAAGGCGCTGGGAGGAATACTTACCTGTTCATTCCTCTGTAAAGAATGCAATTCAGCTCTCGGTACTCGGGTCGATGCAGGAGTAAAAAAAGACCCACGAATCCGATTCGCCGTGGACAGCCTTCAGTCAGATATACCGAACTTGGCCCGCAAATTCATGGAAGGTCAGCCATACATCTTCCAGGTTGGGGACTGGACCGAGCGAGGAAAATTTCGCAAAGGAGAATTACGAGCTACGACACGGCAAACGAAAGAAGGGGCTCTGATTCAACCGTCCGATGAGGGCTATAAGTCGAATGAGAGAATTCTACGGAAAAATGGTATTAACGAGGATACTATTCAAGAAGGGTTAAGACGCCTTCATGAAGCTAAAGAAAATGAGATAGTAGCACTGGCTCCGGGCAGAATAGCGGTCAAACGGAGGGTGGAACAGGTCGAACCCGATCTCCGCGGCAGCAAGCTATTGACCTCATTGTTGCCACTCAAAATTGGCTATGAATTCCTTGCGCTTCACCTAGGCTCTGCGATTTACAGGCAAGATTCGACGCTGGGTCGGCTCCGAGTTGCTCTACGACAGGGCCTCGAAGACCATCCATCTTTTCACGTGGAATCACTAAATGCATCAGAATACAGACCGTTCCATGGGATCGACTTCGTGGGAAACAACCCTCACGCTGTTGTCTTGATCAGGCTATTTGGCTGGCTCGCATTCCGCGTCCATTTTCATGGGCTTGCAATTAACCACCCTTCCATCAGCTATTTGCACCGTCTGGACACCAACCAAGAGGATATCCAAACTACCAATCGATCGGCGGACACGCCCCGACAAAGCGGGCAGCCTGACTGCTGAGACATACGCCGCATGACCAGGATTCAGAGAATCCGACAAAAAATTCTCGATCGCGCCTCCTATCTCTCTTCCCATGCAGAAGCTGAAATGTTGGATGATAGATTAGAGCGAAGAGATATTGAGAATGCGATACTCAAGGGACGGATTCAAAGAAAACTATCGGAGGATATCCGGGGGGTCCGATATCGGATAGAAGGACCGGCGGAAGATGGGCGGTTGATTCATGTCATATGTCGCTTTCAGGAGAATGCGTTCCTCATCATCGTCACTGCCTATGCCCTGGTGGAGGAGTTATGATCTGCGAGTTCTGTAGTGGAAAGACAAGAAGGAAGAAAGTCAGGCGTCAACATTGGCTCCGAGGCAAACTCTATATTGTCGAAAATGTTCCCGCAGAGGTCTGTTCGGAGTGTGGAGAGCGCTATTTTCTTGCCACGACCCTTGATGAGATTGATCGGCATATTTCAGCCGAACACGAGGTCAAAGAACACCTTGATGTTGAGGTTGTCAGCTTATAGGGGTCCTCAGGTTACGCCCCGCCGCCGTTCCATCCCATAATGTTCTCTCTGTTCACTGTACCGTGAAGGACCCTCAGAGCCATGACCACTACGAACGCAGTCCTCCAGGAAGTCGAAGTCAAGCTCCTCACCGAGGACGTGGCGGTCTTCGATCAAATCACAACCCGCTCTCAGCTCGGCCCTTTTCGTCTTGAGCGCCGCCCGACTTTACAGCTGCAAACGACGTATCTGGATACAGCCGACTTCTTCATCACCCGACATGCGCTTGCCCTGCGTCTTCGGCGCATCGGGGACCACGGCTGGGAAGCTTCAACCAAGGGGCAGGGCCAGGTCAAAGGGGCTATTCATGCCCGCCCGGAACGAACGGTAGCGCTGCCCGGCGCGCCGACCTTTCCCTTCGTGCCACCGGAAGAATTAGCTGACGGTTTGCCGACCGTCGTTAGCGGCCAGACGCTGGCCCCGATTCTGATTTCCGAGGTAGAGCGACAACGCCTGGCTATCAAACGGAGCGCCGAACCCCAGGAAGCAGCGCTGGCAGAGGTGGCGCTCGATACGGCGCGCTATCGTGATCCGAAAGCGCCTGAGCGCGCCTTTGCCACCTTTTATGAAGTCGAAGTCGAGTTGGAGACCGGCACACAGGATGAGCTGAGGCGGATCAGCCATTTTCTCCAGGAGCGTTTTCCCTTACACCCAGCACGCGATAATAAGCTGCATCGCGGGCTCGCCCTCTTATACGGCCCAGGGGTGTGGAAAGTTCCCTACGCCAGCCCGCGGCAGTCAGGCGTGTGAGGCCCGCCAGTGAACTGTTCTCCTGCGTCGTCTCGTTTTATGACCACGGGGCGACCTCGGTGATAAAGTCCGTAAAGGTCGTCTGGACTTCCGCGTGAAGCCTTTCCTGCTGACGCTCGAACGTCTGCATCAGGATTTGGACCGTTCGATCAGTGCGGTGCCTCTGGCCGGGCGAACCCGGCACTGCGCGGGCGAGCGCTCGCAGCATATTCTGCTGGACATCAAGATCGTTGAGCTGGCCTAACACATCCTGGAGAGTGCGCAGACGCCGAATCGGTTCGGCCGTCATCTCCTGGGGAAATGCGCTGGCAAAAAACTCAAACATATAACGGAGCTTCTTACCGACGATGCGCAGTCTATGCAGTTGCTCGGGGGCGCTGTCTTTAAGAGTGTCGGGCGGTATGGAGGTAAGCATCCGCTGACACTGCCGGCGGATGGCTTTGCGGACCAGCTTTGCCAGCTTGCGTTCTGCCTGCGACCCCCCGGCTTTCGTCTCCGTGGCCACACGTTCCCAGCGCTGAAGAATGGCCTCATACTGCGGTGTGTTCAGGGCCTCTACCAGCCGATGCTGGGTGGCGAAGCGTTCATGCTGAACGGCCCGAAAAAGCGGCTCCATATCCGAGCGCAGCGCCGATGGAAGAGCGGCCAGATAGTCGGCTTGCTGGAGCAGCAACACGTCCAGGTCGCGCAGGTGGTTGGTCAGGCTGCCTAAAAAGGACAAGTCCGCGCGCAGGTGGTTGGTCAAGCGAACTGGAAGCACCTTGGGCAGTTGGCCGAGCAAGGAGCGGGCGCGCCGAATGGCGACCCGAAAGTCATGCAGGAATTCGGTATCGATATCGTGGATGATACCTGGCCGGTTTTGTCTGACGATATCGAGCAGAAAGGCCAGAAGCGTGCGCACCGCGTCCTCAGCCCGCATATCGGGCTCGAATGCGAAGGCGAGTTTTGCGGAATAGGCCCTGGCCTGCCGGACGGTGGCCAGGGTTGCCGCAGGGCCGCTCGGAGAAACCGCTGTCAGGCCCAAGGAGTCCAGCCACGCCGGCAGTTCACCGGCCACGGCCGGCCCGGTATAAGCAGCCACCTCGACCTGGGTCGGAAGCGGGACGAGCCGTCCGTAGTCTTTGGCCGCACTCTCTTCAAAGACGATATTCGCCACAGGTCGATGGGGAGTTGCCTGCTCCGCTATCGCCAGATAGGCGGCATGCACGACCGCTCGCTCCAGAAGCGCGCGGATTGAGACCAGCGGCAGGAGCTGCGTTTTGAGGGGACTCTCCAGCCACTCGCTGACATGGGGCAGGAGCGCTGAGCAGGGTGCGCGTTCGCTCACCGGACGGTTGTCCAGCGACCAGAGCGCAACCGTATCGCGCGTCTGACACAGCGCCCGCCCACGCCGAAACAGACGCCAGTCAAAGGTGTCGAAATAATGCCGCGTCTGGCTTCCCAAAAACGCAACCTCAACGGAAAAACGCGCCTGCAATTGGCGCAGGAACTGGTCTTGGGTGATATTCCCTGGCAAGGTGTAGCGGATCCGCATACTCATGTCCGACTCTGCTGTGTTATGAGACAGGCCCTTGACCATCCCCCTAGTATAGAGACCTGTCAGGACTAATAAAGGTAGCCCTGGAAATGGATGCGCAGCCCGGCACCTATGCCCTCCTCTTGCAAGCCGACCAGCGGCGGATAGTCCAGATTGGGCGGCTGGGCCAACTCGCCGTTGAGCCGGGCTGCTACGTATATGTTGGCAGCGCCCTGGGACCGGGAGGGGTGCGGGCGCGGGTCGGTCATCACGTCCGTATGATGGCCCGTCCGCACTGGCATATCGACTATCTCCGCCGGGCGACCGCGCTCCGACACGTCTGGTATTCATACGATGCCGTTCGCCGGGAACATATGTGGGCTGATATTTTTGCGAACATGTCGGGCGCAGCGGTTCCTCTGCCCGGCTTTGGCGCATCCGACTGCGCGTGTCTGACCCATCTGTATTTCTTCTCGCGTCAACCCAGGCTGACCACCTTTCGGCGCAGGCTGCGGGCCGCTGTTCCGCAGCATAGTCAAGTGAATCGGATGAGCGCGATAAGGAATAGCGCGTCTTGTTTGACAAGCCCGGACTGGTTTATAGAGGAGCCGGGATAAAGTGATAAAGGATAGCAATTATGGGTGCACGCACTGGAGCAGAGTTTACTGCCGGCCTGCGCGACCAGCGTGAGGTCTGGCTGGGCAATGAGCGCGTCGAAGATGTGACCACCCATCCGGCCTTTCGCGCCGCGGTCGAGAGCATTGCCCAGTTATACGACATGCAGCACGACCCGGCCTATCGGGATACGCTGTGCTATCCCTCGCCGACGAGCGGCAAGCCGGTCGGGCTGTCGTTTCTGATCCCGCGCACGCGGGACGACTTGGTGCGGCGGCGGGCCATGAGCAAGGTCTGGGCGGACGTGACCTGCGGTATGATGGGCCGCAGTGCGGATTTTCTCAATGCCATGCTCACCGCCTGGGCGGCCAAGGCCGACTATTTTGCCCGGCAGAGTCCGGAGTGCCGGGAACGTGTCCTGGACTATTATGAGCACTGCCGCGAGAACGATCTGTTTCTCACCCATACCCTGGTCGATCCGCAGGTAGACCGCTCCAAGAACCGAGCCGAGCAGGACGACCCGCATCAGTGCCTCGGTATTGTCGACGAGACCGCTGAGGGGCTGGTGATTCGAGGCGCGAAAATGATTGCCACGGCTGCGCCGTTCGCCGATGAGATTCTGGCCTGGCCCTTTCCGCCGACGCTGACCGCAGCAGAGTCGGCCTACGCCATTGTCTTTATCATCCCGGTGGCCTCGCCGGGGCTGAAGATTCTGTGCCGCGAGTCTTTTACCCGACCGGGTGCGGTAGAGGATCATCCGCTGAGCGCCCGCTTTGACGAGATGGACGCAGTCGCGGTTTTTGACGATGTGCTTGTCCCCTGGCCGCGCGTTTTTCTGCACAAGGATGTCAAACTGGTCGGCCAGATGTACACCGGCACCCGCATTCGAGAATGGACGGCCCACCAGACCAATACGCGGCTGTTGTCGAAGATCGAGTTTGTCTACGGCACGCTCAGCCTCATGGCCGAAGCCATCGGGGTCCAGGACAAGCCTGTTGTCCTGGAGGCCCTGGGCGAAGCGGCCAGCTATGTGGAAATCATCAAATCCGTCCTGCTGGCAGCGGAACACGAGGCCGAAATTGACCCGTCCAACGGGGCGCTCTACCCTGCCCTGGCGCCCCTCCAGGTTGGACGCGCCTGGGGACCGCGCATCTACCCGCGCCTGATGGCCATGCTGCGTCGGATTGGCGCGGGCGGGCTGATGCAGTTGCCGGCGACATTCTCGTCCTTTGATGGGCCGACCGGCCCGGACCTGGAAAAATACTATCGCGGCGCTCACATCCCGGCCCAGGACAAGGTCCGACTCTTTAAGCTGGCCTGGGACCTGGTTGGCTCTGATTTTGGCTCACGCCACGAGCTGTACGAAATGTTCTACGCCGGCGACCCCAGCATGATTACGGCCAGCCTGCATCGGGATTTTGACACCGCGCGGTGTACGAACCGGGTCAAGGCATTTCTGGGTCTGGGGGAGTAGAGCCTTAGACCGGTATCGCCAGCAGCTCGCCCAGGTGCCGGTCGATTTGTTTCAGATAGTCCGGCTCGATGCCAAACAGCCCGAGGTGGCCGTCTCTGCCTGAATACCACGAGCGCCCCCACGACATCCGAAGCAATTTTTATATCAACCGTCGCATACCTTTATAGCACGACGGAATTTCCATAGCACGACGGAATTTCCTAGTTTACGGTCTTCGACCTCTTCCTTGAATCACCATTGGCTTACCGCTCGTGCATTGACAAGTACTATCGTATGATTGCAATATATCCGCCGTAATGGGAGCCTTTGACGACCCGCATTTTTTTGATTTCGACTTAGACCGGGGTATCCGTACTCAGGTCGTTGAAAAACTCGAAGCAAGCCGCTTCTTCCACTCACTAAAGGTGTCGGCCCCGTAAGAAGCGGGGTATATGCTCTTTATCTCAAGGGGGTCTTGGTTTATATCGGCAAAGCGTCGAAAGGAACGACAAAAAGCAAGCGAACGTTACGCGAACGACTCAATGAGCATGTCGGAAAAATTAACGGCCGGGAAAATATCTCTATTGCTGAAATGCAATGCCGCTATCTGACGTTTGCTAGTGAGTGGTGGGTATTCGCGGCTGAGTTTGCCCTGATGGACTATTATCAGCCAAACTGGAATGCGAGTGGCTTTGGCAGTAAAACACCAGGTGTGGGTCGCCCTGGGACAGATAGAGTAAGCCGCTGGAATGCGCTTTACCCACCCAAAAAGACGTGACCTATCGTTCGCAGGAATTTCCATTTCGACAGACAATCCAAAAGCAGTGGCGTTTTCGTGCATGGTGGGCTGTTTTCCATTTGTTAGAAACCATTGGTCCATTACGGATTTTGATAATCAAATCGCACACGACAAACCCTGCTTCTGTCGCCATTTGCATGAAGTCACAATGCGGCCATTTTGATTTGTGACTATTCACCATGTCTGTGATCTTTGCGAGGAGTAAGCCGTCCGGTTTCAGGACTCTCTTCGCTTGTTTCAAAAATGGCGGATAGAGATAGCTTAGATTCCAATTGTGTTCCTTGCCACATTCGATGGTCGCCCCAAAATCTACATCAAATCGCTTCTTACTCTTATCCCGACCTTGTGGTCCAACATGCGGGGGGTCATATATGACGGCTCCGAATCTGTCGGATTCCACCCCTACCATCGTGCGATTGTCACCGACGATTGCAGGCTTATACTGAGGGTCAATATCCATCGAGATCACTTCTCGCCTTGAGCCCTTCCAAAATCGCCCCGTATTATACGTCGCATCTAAGATTGGCTCTGGTGGAATCGTCGCATAAAACGTCAGCATCGCTTCGAGTAAATCCGTGTCGTTTCCTTCCCATACGCTACTCAGAGGCTCGTAGCGTGAGACTTCGAGAGTTTCCTTCCGTGCCATCACATTTCCCCCTACAGATCTGACGGCTGACGCGCAATCATCGGCTTGCCCCGACTCTGAAAGAGCATATCTAGCGCCTCGGCTACAAGCTCCTGCACGGTTGTGTCCTCCTCAGCAGCTAGGGCCTTTATCTGTCTTGAAACCGCCGGATCGAAGTAGCCGCCGATATGTCGTCCACGTCTGCCGGCGGACGGCCTGGACGCTGGGGCGAGCGGTTCGGGTTTATTCAACAACTCAGCAAATTGATTCTTCTCAGCCATCTCTAAGACTCCTTTCTACCAACTCATACAGCCGCTCAACCTCCCCGGCTGCTTTGCCCTTTGGTTCGATCTCCTGGACGGCTTGGCCGGATTCGACCGCCCGTGAAAATTCCACACGCCTGCCCAGCTTGGCCGGACACAACCGCACGTCTAGGGCCGTGATTGTCTCGGCTGCTGCTTCCGCTTCAGAGTCAAAAGGCGCGACCACATTCAGTACCGCCCACACTGGCTTGCCCGTAGTCCTGAGCAACCCGAGTGTGTTTGTCATAGCCTCAAGATCGAAGTAGGACGGACGGCACGGTATCAGGATTAGATCTGAGGCTTTCGCAGCCTCTAGCGCCGCGCTATCAGCGTGTGGGGCAGTGTCTACTATGACCATATCTCCGCCGGCGTCCTGTATTTGTCGGAGTTCGTGCTTTAGGCGGCTGGCATGGGCAGACCGGACTACCGGCACGCGCTCGGCTCGCCTATCGCCCCAATTGGCCGCGCTTGCCTGTGGATCAAGGTCTATAACCGCTGTATTCTGCTGAGCCTGGCTGAATGCTACGGCAATATGCAAGGCAAGCGTGGTCTTACCTGACCCACCCTTCCGATTGATTACAGAGACGATTTTCATAAGGAAAAGATACCGTTCACACACTATCAAGGTCAATAGATAGTTAGATTGTTCATAATCTATATAGTGAACTAGATAGACTAATTGATAAAAAGGAGAGCCCTACCGGCTAATGTCAAGGAAGCCGGTAGAGATTGTGTCTATACTTTCTTTGTGGCTATATATTTGAGTTAGATGGATAGGAGGTAACAACGATGACTCGTAGGGTATTTTACAGCTTTCACTATAAACCGGACAACTGGCGCGCCTCCCAAGTTCGCGAGATCGGTACAATCGAGGGCAATAGTCCGGCGACGGATAATGACTGGGAGACTGTGACCAAAGACGGCAATGCAGCGATTGAAAAATGGATTGCTGAACAAATGAAGGGGCGATCATGTACGGTTGTTCTGGTCGGCACCAAAACGGCCGGGCGCAAATGGATTAACCATGAGATCGTTAAATCGTGGAATGAGGGCATGGGCGTTGTCGGTATTTATATACACGGACTGAAAGACGCTGGTGGGTACATTTCTGACAAAGGGAATAACCCTTTCGATTCAATCAAATATGGGGAAAAGAAAAAACTGTCTTCAATCGTGAAATGTTATAATCCGGTCGGGACGAACAGCAAAGATCGGTACGCTTGGATCGAAAAGCATTTGGCAAATGCCATTGAAGAGGCGATTAAGATACGCGGGGACAACTAAAATTGAGTTGCCGAGCTATTTTAGACGAATTCAGCCGCCGCGCTCGCAGTCGCGCTTGTCGGATTGCGCTACGCTAATCCGACCTACCCGTCACTAAGCTCTCGCCATGCAGGGGGCTCCCGTCATGCCGGATGTGATCCGGCATCCAGCGGGCGGAGAGGCTGGGGGCCTGGAGGCCTGCTTTCGCAGGAATGACGGGCAGCTATACAGAATTGCAATTTGCCTAGACCGGTATCGCCAGCAGCTCGCCCAGGTGCCGGTCGATTTGTTTCAGGTAGTCCGGCTCGATGCCAAACAGCCCGAGGTGGCCGTAGATGCTGTGAAGCACCCGGAACTCGCTGTTCGGAATGAGTTGCTGCTCGGCTTCACAATCGCGCGGCGGGAAAAACATGTCTTCGTCAATCGGCAGGACAAACACTTTCGCCCGAATCCGCTCCAGCGCCTGTTTCAGGTCGCCACCAGTATGCCGACTGACATCCCCCCGCTGCCATTTCCAGGCCATACACAGCAGATTGTTCGGATCCATAGGCAGAAAATAATTTTCTACAAAACCAACCACAAAGTCTTCGGTGGAAGAGAAGCCCAACTCCCGCCAGGCTTCCTGCTTGAACAGCTCGGTACAGAAGCCCATCACGGACCACAGGCGGGCCTGGCGGCGCAATCCGACCTGGACCGCGTGCGGGTCGGTATACCAGCCGTTATTCCAGGCCGGGTCCGAGGTAATGGCCTCGTTCAGGGTCTCAACGTACAGAAAGTCGTGCGGCGTGTTCTTGGCCGTGCCGGCCAGCGGGGCGGCGCGTTTGACCATATCGGGATAGCGCACCGCCCACTCATAGGTCTGTTGCGCGCCCATAGAGCCGCCGCACACCAGCTCCAGGCGTTCAATGCCAAACTGTTCAGTCACCAGCTTATGCTGGGCGCGGACGTCGTCGCCGATTCGAATGCGCGGGAAACGCGCCATATTGAACGGGGCGGGCGTATTGGACGGCGCACTTGACAGGCCATTGCCGAGTTGGTTGGCGATAATGACAAAATACTTGTCTGGATCAATTGCCCGACCTTTGCCCACATGAACGTCAGCCATGATCTTGCTGGTTCCCGAGTACCAGGTCGGCAGGAGGATGGCGTTGTCCTTTTGGGCGTTCAGCGTTCCCTGGGTGGCATAGGCGAGCTTGCCGTCATGCAGCGCCCCGCCTTCTTCCAGGGGAAAGTTGCCGAGATCGAACAGTTCAAATGGGCCGTGGTTCTCGTGCGAGTAATAGTCGTTGCATACGCTGGACATGCTGCGTCTCCTTGTCCGCTGCGCGTGTGTTTGAATCAGCCGCCTGGTTGGGGTATAGCTGATTCGGACGGAAAGCCCAAGAGAAATAAAGCGAGTACCATGCCACACGACGCGCCCACAGACGGTCTGAACGCGGAACTCGACGCCATAGAATACTACTTCGAGCAGGGCGTCACCGACGGTCTGCCCGTTGTTCCGCCAACGGAAGAGCGGATGCACCCCATGCTGGCCGCCACCTCCCAGGCCGCAGACGAAGTGGTTGCGCTCGTACCGCCCAATTTTGGTGAAGCCTCGGTTGAGAAGATCGCCGTGAACGCGGTCATGGCCGGCTGCAAGCCGGCCTTCCTGCCGGTCGTTATCGCTGGCGTGCGGGCCATGTGCGACGAACGGGCCAGTCTGCATGGCGTGCAGGGCACCACCCACACGGCCACCCCGCTGTTTATTATCAACGGCCCGATCCGTCAGCAGCTTGATATTAATTGTGCGGCCGGCGTGTTTGGTTCGGGCTGGCGGGCCAATGCGACCATCGGCCGGGCGCTGCGCCTGATCATGCTTAATATCGGCGGCGCGCATCCGGGCGAGATCGATAAATCGACCATGGGCCATCCCGGCAAATACACCTATTGCATAGGCGAATACGAAGAACAGAACCCGTGGGACCCCCTCCACGTCGAGCACGGCTACGCGCCGGAGCAGAGCGCCATCAGTGTCTACTGTTGCGACGCCCCACAGTGTGTCAGCAATCACGGCAGCCGCACAGCGCGCGGCATTCTGGACACCCTCGGGGCCAGCATGGCCGTCGGCTGGAGCGATAAGACCTATCTGGCCGGCAACTATATTGTTGTGCTCGGTCCGGAACACGCCAGCAGTATTGCCGCGGATGGCATGAGCAAACAGGACGTCAAGCGCTATCTGTATGAAAACGTCCGGCGGCCGCTGCACGAACTCCTGCCCGGACCGGACGGCAGTGAGGGCCTGAGGCGAGAGCGCCTGCCCGGCTGGCTGAACGCCGCAGACGACTTCAGCCTGATTCCAAAAGTGACCTCGCCGGACTGCATTATTATTATCGTGGCCGGTGGGACCGCCGGACGCTTTTCCGTGCATATGTGCGGCTGGGGTGGTGGCGCCGGGCAGAGTGAACTCGTGACCGTCCCCATAGAGCCGTAAACGACAGCATAGAGCAAACTGCATTGGGATAAGAGCATCAATAACCGTTCGCTCTGAGCGTAGCCGCGTGAGCGGCGTAGTCGAAGAGTCGCTACCAGCTACCAGCGCCCTCGACAAGCTCGGACCCAGCAGCAATAGCTGACGGAATAATCGTAACGCGCAAGAGGAGAAAAACACATGCCAAAACTCTATGACCCGACCGCAGCCCCAAAACAGACCACCGCGGCGCTCGCGGCCCGTTTACCGGACTTGCACGACAAGACCGTCGGTCTGCTCGACATCAGCAAGGCCAAGGGCAATTTTTTCCTGGACCGCGTAGAAGAGATGCTGACGGCGCACTTTCAGCCACGCGCAATCATCCGGCGCATGAAGCCCACGTTTGCCCGTCCGGCGCCGGAAGACATCCGCCAGGAACTGGCTCAAAAGTGTGATGTTCTGATTGAAGCCCTGGCCGATTGAGGCTCGTGTACAACGTGCAGTGTGCACGACGGCATCTTTTTTGAAAAAGCGGGCATCCCTTCGGCGGTGTTTGCCACGACCGAGTTTTCCAATGCCGCGCTCGCGCAGGCCAGGGCGCTCGGCCTGCCGGATTTCAAGGTCATATTAGTAGAACATCCCATCCAACCGCTCACACCGGAAGAGGTCCACGGACGGGCCGAGGCCGTGTTCGGCCAGATGGTTGAAAAGGTGACGGGGCGGGCGGCTTCCTTGGCTGAGTGATACCGGTCGTCCGGGCTTACTCGGCCAACGGGATAATGCCCATCACCACCGGTTCGTCACTCACCACTCGGGTGGTATGGCCCTGACCGGTGGTGTCTTCAACCAGCCGGGCGTCGCCGGGGCCAAAGCGCCGGGTGGTTCCGTCGCCCAGACCGATTTCGAGTTGACCGGAGACAAGAATCACGTACTGCCGGCGCGGCGCAGGATGCCAGTCCATAAAAGTCCCCGCCGGCACTTCCACAAAAGAGATATGTGACGTGGCCTGCGGCTCGGCCAGGCCTGGGTGCGAGGCCAGGCTCTGGTCTTCAAAATGCGATTGGCCGTCGTCTCCGGTGTACAGTCGATATAGCCCCATTGCTCCTCCCTCCTACTCCGGCTGAATCGGATACAGTTTGAGCGCGTTCTCCCACAGGATCTTGCGCTTGCTCTCGTCCGAGACATCGGACAGACCGAGCAATTCCTCGGTCGCGCGCGCATACAAGCGGCCTTCAGGATGACCAAAGTCGGTGGCGGTGACGATATTGTCGTCGCCCAGGGTGGCGATCACCTGGGCGATGCCGGGGTCATCCTGGTCGGCGACGATTGAGACGGGACCCCTTGTCCATGACTGCTCTCCTTTTCTGAACACTGCTCCGCACCGTAACCCAACCAAAGGGAGTGTCAAGTTGCACCTGTCTCCCTAGGCCGCGGGTGGGTGCCTCTTCGCCCAGGCAGCCATGTTGCCAAACAAATCGGCGAAACTCGGAGCCGCGGTTTCGCCGCTGAACTCGCGGTAGAGCGTGTTGACGTTCACCACGATACGCTCAGCGTCTCCCCACGCGGAATAGTCGCCGAGCGCGATATCATTGGCGGCTGCGGTCTCGGACAGGCCGGCGTCAAAACGTGTGCGGGTTTCCTTTTCGATATATTGCAGATAGCCCTTGACCGACTTGACGCCACGCTTGTCGGTGATCGGCCCATGCCCCGGCACGACCGTTTCAACATCAAGGGCGAGCATCAGCTCACACGCCGTGATCCAGTTGGCTATCGGCCCGTTCCACATCAGCGGCGTCCCATCAATAAAAAGAATGTCACCAGTAAAAATCGTCCGCTCACCGGGCACATAGACCAGAACATCCCCCTGCGTGTGGGCCGGACCGACTTCAATGAGCTGGACGTCTTTGTCCCCCACCTTGAGATTGAGCCGTTTTTCAAATGTGCGCGAGGGATGGGTAGGGGTAATATCGTCAAAGCGAAACGAGCCGAGAATCCGGGTGAGATACTCGCCGAGTTCGCCCATAGTGGGAGCCGCTTTCATCATATCGGCAATACGGCTTGGCGGGAGTTCTTCCATCTCTTGTGCGCACGCCTTGGAGGCAATGATTTGCGCGCCGTGTACGAGCTGATTGCCGAACCAATGGTCACCATTGGCATGGGTATTTACCAGCGTGTCGATCGACTGCGCGCCGCCGGTCGCGTCTCGCATCGTAGTCAGCATCTCCTGCGTGAGGGCAAGGTCAAAGAGTGTATCAACCAACAGAGATTGGTCTCCATCAACAACCAGCCCGGCGTTGCTCCAGCCCCATGAACCATCAGGCAGCAAATAGGCATAGACGTCATTCCCCAAATCGTGGAGTCCTTTGGTATAGTTCCATTTCGGCATTGGTGTCTCCCTCCTTGTCTGTTGTCTTAGCAAGTGTCGGCTGAGGCGAGTAGAGCCGGCCCGTCATTCCGGGGGAAGAACGTCTCCCCTCCTTCCCCCTGGGAGCGCGGCCATCCTGGCCGCAGCCTTACTTATGCAGGCTGGAAGCCCGCCCTCCTCAATGTGAAGCCCCCCCTTACCTTTTACACACAGACGCATGCCTGATACAGCAGGACGGGGCAGAGATTAGCAGTACCGTTCGGGCTATGAGGGGCCAGAGTTTCACAGGACGACGGATATTAAGGAGTATGCGCATGGCAAATTTAATGCAGGACAAAGTCGCGCTTGTTACCGGTGGCAGCTCGGGTATTGGCCGCGCTACCGCACTGACGTTTGCCCGAGAGGGGGCCAAGGTCGTGGTGTCCGATGTTGCGATTGAAGGTGGACAAGAAACGGCCAGCCTCATACGGGAGGCCGGCGGTGAGGCGCTCTTTGTCAGCGCGGATGTATCACAGGCCGCCCAAGTCGAAGCCCTCATCGCCAAGACAGTTGAGACCTACGGACGGCTGGACGCGGCCCACAACAATGCCGGTGTTGAGGGCAGCTCGGTGATGACAACCGACTATACGGAAGCGGATTGGGACCAGGTGATTGCGATCAATCTGACCGGCGTGTGGTTATGTCTGAAGTACGAGATTCCTCAAATGCTCAAAAACGGCGGGGGCGCGATAGTCAATACGTCCTCAGCCGCCGGGCTGCTCGGTTTCCGCAGAGGCTCGGCCTATGTGGCCAGCAAACATGGCGTGCTCGGATTGACCAAAACCGCGGCCCTGGAATATGCCAAATCCGGCGTTCGGGTGAATGCCGTCTGTCCGGGCGCGATTGATACGCCCATGATGGGCAGGCTGACCGACCACCGTCCCCACCGAGCCGCAAAGATGGCCTCCTTTGAACCGGTCGGTCGTATGGGCAGCCCGCAGGAAATCGCCGAATCGGTGGTGTGGCTGTGCTCGGACGCGGCCTCGTTCGTGACTGGCCACGCCATGTCTGTCGATGGTGGGCTGGTTGTCCAATAAAGACGGCTTTTGCGGTAGACACGGTGCAAGAGATTACAATCGTTGGAGTCCATGAGCATCCGCGAAGGAAGCTCTATGAAGTAAAAGCAGAGAAGAAGTCTGTCTCACTCCTGCTAACCTTTCATGTTTTAGGACGGATAAGCGAATGGCGACTCACCGTCCAGGCAACCTTACGGGCGCTTCTTTATCCAGAAGAAGTCCTCCGTGGACATCGGGGACGTTTTATTGCTCAGCGTCAAGCGAGAAGCCACGTTTTGAGAGTCGTTTACGAATACGAAGCAGACCTGCCGGTTGTTGTCACCGTGTACAACCCTCTATCGAAGCGTTACTTTCAAGGGCGAGGAATCTATGAAGATCTCATACTCTCCTGATGCAGATGTCATGATTATCCAATTCCGCACAGGAACCCCTGCGGACTCCAGGGACATTAGCGAGGGGGTCATCGTTCATCTCTCAGCAAAAGGGCAACCGCTGGAGATTGAAATTCTTGACGCATCCAAGGTCATACAAAAAAAAGACGTTGAGGTCTCGATGGAGCCCCTTTTCTCTTCAGCTTGAGACAGCCCCTCCTAGCGCCATGATGGTGCTAAGATGAACTCGTTCTGAAAACAAGGAGGAAAAAGAATGACAGATTTGATGCAAGACAAAGTCGCCCTGGTCACCGGAGCCAGCTCGGGTATCGGGCGGGCCGCGGCCCAGATATTTGCCCGCGAAGGGGCCAGGGTTGCAGTGGCCGATGTCAATGTGGCCGGAGCCGAGGAAACCGTGAAAATGATTCAGGACGCCGGCGGCGAAGCCTTCTGCATTAAAGCCGATGTGTCCAATGCCGCAGAAGTCGAGGCCCTGGTGGGCGCGGTAGTCGAGACCTACGGCCGCCTGGATTGCGCCTATAACAACGCCGGTATTGAAGGGGCGCTGGCCTCAACCGCGGATTATACCGAGGCGGACTGGGCCCCGGTGATTGCGATCAATCTGACCGGCGTGTGGTTGTGCATGAAATACGAGATTCCACAGATGCTCAAGAACGGCGGGGGGGCCATCGTCAATACGTCCTCAGCCGCGGGGCTGCTCGGAGCGCCGCGGATGCCGGCCTATGTGGCCAGCAAGCACGGCGTGGTCGGCCTGACCAAAACCGCGGCCCTGGAATACGCCAAATCCGGCATCCGGGTGAATGCCGTCTGTCCGGGCATTATTGATACGTCCATGGTCGGCCGACTCAGAGAGCGTCGGCCCAAGATGTTTCAGAAGATTGAAGCCGGCGAACCCATCGGACGCATGGGCCAGCCGGAAGAAATTGCCGAAACCGCAGTCTGGCTGTGCTCCGACGCGGCCTCGTTCGTGACCGGTCATGCCATGGCCGTTGACGGTGGTATTGTGGCGCAGTAGCCGAACCCGACGAAACAGGAGGACCTTTCTATGGCGATGTATTGCGGACTACACGTGGGTGGCGGCGCGGCGCTGCGCGAGGTCGATGGGGCGCGCAGAATCGGCGAGACCGCTGAAGAACTCGGCTATGACAGCATTGTGACCGGCGACCATATCACCATCCCGAAAAAGATCGACTCGACCTCTCCCTATGCTGATGCGGCCCAGGCGCGCGGCCAGGACCCCTATTCGGTGTTTACCTCAATGGAATGGATGGACGCCTTCACCGTCCTGGCCTTACTCATTCCGGTTACGAAAACAGTCAGGCTGGGGACCAGCGTGACTATCGTTCCCTACCGTCATCCATTGGAGATGGCGCGGGTGGTGGCCTCACTTGATGTGGCCTCAGGCGGACGGATGATCTTTGGGGCCGGCGTGGGCTGGATGGCCGACGAGTTCGAGCTGCTCGGCGTGCCGTATAAAGAGCGGGCCCCCCGCACGCGCGAATATATTGCCGTGATGAAAGAGGTCTGGACGAACGAAACGCCCCGCTTTGACGGCAGGTTCGTACAGATCAATCGCGACCTGCATTTTGCGCCCAAGCCGACCCAGAAGCCGCATCCGCCCATCTGGGTTGGGGGCGAATCCACCCCGGCGCTGAAACGGGTGGTTGAATTCGGTCAGGGTTGGCATATCGGCCCGCTGCCCCTGAGTGATATTCAGCACCGTTTTGATGAATTGCGCCAGCTTATGGAAGCCGGCGGGCGGGATTATGCCGCGTTGGAAATCACCTCAATGGTTGATCCCAGCGTCACCGCAGCTGAAATCCGCGCCTACCGCGACGCGGGCCTGCACGGCTTGCACGTCACCTGCGCCGCGCCCAAGCCCGAGACCGTCTGTCAGGTCATGCGCGACTTCAAGGCCAGGATGGAAGATGCGCTGGGGTGAGGTCGCTCCCTCCTTTGCGACAACAGGCAGGAACACAAAGCAATGTCCGTACCCACGCAAGCTGAACTGTATCGACCAATTCTGGAAATTCTCGCCTCAGCCAGCGAGGGCGTGGCACCGAAGCCCCTCACTGAATTAGTGAGCGACCGATTCAATCTTTCGGATGCGGACCGGCAGGACATGGTTCCATCCGGGACAGTATCAAGAATCTACGACCGGACTAGTTGGGCGTGTAAGTATTTGAAAGACACCGGTCTTCTGTACTACCCGCCACGGGGTCCCAGGGAGATTACCCCACAAGGTCGGGAGTTTCTCGACAGCCACGCAGGCGCGATAACCAATGCTGATATGTCAAGGCTCCAGCAAGCCAACGGTACCAAAGCTGACACCACAGATACTTCTAGCGATAGCGTTGAAAGCAGCGCCGAGGCTACGCCCGAGGAACTGATGGAGCAGAGCGACCGGCAACTACGGGCCAAACTCGCCGACGAGTTGCTGGAAAGCATTATGAAATTGACGCCTGATCGATTCGAGCAGCTTGTAGTCAACCTGCTGGAGAAAATGGGCTACGGGAAAGGCGAGGCCGTCGGGCGTAGCGGCGACGGCGGCATAGACGGTATCATCAATCAGGATCCGCTCGGCCTGGAGAAAGTCTATATTCAGGCCAAACGCTGGTCGAGTCAGGTCGGCGAGCCGGAGATACGCAACTTCTCCGGTAGCCTCGATGCCAAGGGGGCCGGGAAAGGCGTATTCATCACCACATCAACTTTCAGCAGCAACGCCGAACAAACAGCACGAAACATCTCAGCGGGCAGTAAGTTCATCCGGCTGATTGACGGTCGGGAGTTGGCAGCACTGATGGTCCGACACGGCGTCGGCGTGGTCACTGTATCCACCTACGAGGTCAAAAAGATAGACGAGAACTACTTTGCCGAGGACGTTTAGCACTTGCTCGCAAGTCGGACGAGCCGAAGACTTGGTTCGACCTCCCCTCCCTGTATTTCGTCTGACGTTCCACTCATCCCCGCCCCGACTGCTGCACTTCGCACAGACGAGAGAACAGCCCTCGAAACGCCTCTTTTACTGCCTTTTGGTCAGCGGCTTGAAGCCGGCCTATTTTTCTTCGGACGAGACTTCTGTCTATAGTGACGACCTTTGCGAGACGAACAAGCGTCGGCTTCGGCAATCCGGCCTTCTCCCATTCTTGCAGGACAACATCAGAGACAAAGCTGAGACCGCGAAGACGGCTCGTCATCATGGCGACCACATAATGCTCGTTCACCCCTCTCGGCCTTGTTGCCGCGAGGACCAAGCAGGGGCGCTGTTTCGTTCCACTCAGATCCGTAAACGGGAAAGGGACCAAGACAACATCAAAGGGAGTCATACACCTGATCGTCCTCGTTATCCCATTCCCGGAAGGATTGCTCCGCCGCTTTGAGAACAAATATTGATTCTTGTCTATGCGCGAAATAGGACTCAAGCGCATCGGAGACAATGGCCTTCTGCGTTCTCCCTTCTCGCGCGGCCTGCATACGCAACATCTCAACCAGTTCTGGTCGGTCACGGAAGTCGAAACTGATTTTTCGCGCTTTCATGTTTTCCGCCTTTCCAGTTTTCTTGGAAACTGTCAACCTTGCATGTTTCCTCACCCACCGTCCCGCAGCTCCCTCTTGACACGCTTTTCTCTCCCTCATAAGCAGGGGCCTTACAGCATCATCCCGAATGAGGAGCGCACATGTGGCGGGTAGGCGTCGATGTTGGCGGAACATTTACCGACCTGTTTGGCTGGGAAGAAACGACCGGTGAGCGCGTCACGGCCAAGGTTCTGACCACGCCGTGGGACCGCTCCGTGGGCGTCATTGAGGCCGTCAAAAAGGCCGCCCGGGATTCTCTTGAAGCCGTTAAGCAATCGGGCATTCCGTTTGACCAGATCTCCTGCCTGGTTCATGGCACGACCACGGCAACCAACGCCCTGATTGAACGCTCATACCCGGACCCGGCCCTGGTCACTACCCAGGGCTTTCGGGATACCATCGAAATCGGTCGTCAGCATCGGAAGGACCTGTACGACCCCTATCAGGTCAAACCCAAACCGCTCATTCGGCGCCGCTATCGCTACACAGTCCCGCAACGCACGAATGTCAAAGGTGAAGAAGAACGCCGGCTTGATACCACAGCCGCGCAGCAGGTGGCCGAGCAAATCAAGGCGGAGGGGCTCCGCTCCATTGCCGTGTGTTTCATCAATTCCTATGTCAACGCCGCCCATGAGCGGCAGATGCGCGACATCCTGCTCGAACATATTCCTGACGCCCATATTATGCTGTCGGGCGAGACACGCCCCCTGTTCCGTGAGCACGGCCGCTTTGTGACCACCGCGGTGAGCGCCGCGCTCAAGCCGGTGATGGGAGCCTACTTCGATCATCTGCTGGAGCGCCTCACCCAGCAGGGCTTTGACGGCTCGCTGCTGATTCTCAAAAGCAGCGGTGGCGTGATGGGCGTTGATCTGGCCAAGGAACACCCGGAAGAATTGCTGGAGTCCGGGCCGGCCGGCGGGGTTGCCTATGCCGGCTATCTGGCCGATGCCATCCGCGAGCCCAGCATTATTTGCGCGGACATGGGCGGTACGAGTTTTGACGCCTCGATAGTCGAAGATGGCAAGGGACTCGTCACCCGTGAGTATGAACTTGAATTTGAGCTGCCGATTATCCTGCCCATGCTCGATATCCACAGCGTGGGTGCCGGCGGTGGCTCGATTGGCTGGGTGGATAGCGGCGGCTCGCTCCGGGTGGGGCCGCGCAGTGCCGGTTCGCAACCTGGGCCGGCCTGTTATGGCAACGGTGGGACCGAGCCGACGATCACGGACGCCAACCTGCTGCTCGGCCGCCTGGAGCCGACCCTGGGGGGGAAGATCAACCTGGACCGGCAGGCGGCGGAACAAGCCGTGAGTAGCGTTGCCCGGCAACTGGGCCTGTCGCCGGTCGAAACCGCGGACGCCATGATCCAGATCAGCTGTGAGATCATGGCCCAAGCCGTCAAAAAGGTCATTATCAATAGAGGCCGTGACCCGCGCGACTTTGTGCTGACCAGTTTTGGTGGAGCCGGGCCCATGCACGCCTGCTTTGTTGCCCGGGCCATGAATATCCCGAAAGTCATCGTCCCGGCTGCCGCCGGGGTGGCCTCGGCCTTTGGCGCAACCGTCATGGATGTCCGTCAGGATGTCGAGCAATTCATGTACGCCCCAATTGGGGAGGTTGACCTGGACCGGCTGAATAGCGTGTATGCCGAACTCGAACGGACCGCCCGCAGCCTGCTCGCCCGCGACAATGTCCCGGCAGAGAATGTGCTCATCAGCCGCACCGCCCAGATGCGCTATGTGGGCCAGACGTATGAAATTGAGACGCCCATTCCAGCTGGGGCGCTTACCCAAGATGCCCTTGGCACCATTGCCGAGACCTTTCACGCCGTACACAAGCAGGAGCACGGCGTCAGTTCGGACATCTTTGACCCGGCGTTGGTCTCTCTCAGTGTTGCGGCAACCGCGCCAACGGCAGCTCTGCCTCCCTATAGAAGTGTCGCTGCGGAAAATGTCGTGGCCATGAAGAGTGCGCGCTCGGTGTGTTTTTCCGGAGAATGGATCGACTGTCCGATTTACAACGGCCAGATTCTCCAGCCGGGTGCGGAACTTCAGGGACCGGCAATTCTGGAATATCTGGATTCGGTGGCCGTGCTTCCGCCCGGCGCGCAGGCCACTGTTGATACCCAAGGCAATCTTATTATACAGGTAGGGCGGTAAGCGGACAGATTCAGTTTTGCATTTGCAGGAGGATGGTCATGCAATCAAGCGCACTCGAACAGGCAGGCGACAGCATTAAAAACCGGGTCGGACTCGATCATATTACCTTTGAGGTCTTGCGGAATCTGTTTGAATACACCTGTGATCGGATGACGACGGTGCTCCAACGGGCATCCTTCTCGCCTATTTTGTCCGATATGGTTGATTTCTCAAACGCTATCTACGATCCGGAGATGCGGCTGCTGAGCCAGGCCGCCAACGTCCCCGTCCATCTGGCGGCCATGAAGTTTTCGGCCCATGCCGTGCGCGATGAGTTCGGTATCGAAAATATGCAGGAGGGCGACATCTATGTGGTGAACGATCCCTACCGGGGCGGGACGCATATTAACGACATCTCCTGGATCAAGCCTGTTTTTTACAAAGGCACGGAACTGCTGGGCTTTGCGGTCAGCCGGGGTCACTGGATGGATTTTGGTGGCGGAGCGCCGGGCGGCCAGGCGTGGGGGACGCATATCGCGGAAGAGGGACTCCGTATTCCGCCCATCAAAGCCTTTGAAAACAATGAGATCAAACCGGAAATCCTCAAGATTCTGCTGGCCAATACGCGCACCCCGCATTTTATCCAGGGTGACCTCCAGGCCCATGTCGGCTGTCTCAAAGCCGCGGAAGAGGAAATGCAGGCCGCGGCCGAGCGCTATGGTCTGGAAACGGTCAGGGCCGCAATGGCCGAGCTGATCGCCTATACCGAGCGGATTGTCCGCAAGAAAATCCAGAGCATCCCGGACGGGGTATACACCGGCGAAGATTATGCGGATACCGATGGCCAGACTGATGATCCCGTCAAGGTCACAGTCACCCTGACGGTCAAAGACTCGGATATCACCGTAGACCTGACCGGCTCTGATCCCCAATGTCTCGGTGCCATCAACTCGCCCAAGGCCAATACCCATTCCGCGGTTTTTTACTCGCTCCAGTTTTTCCTGGAGCCCAGCGCGCCGCAAAACGAGGGCATGTTCAATCCGATCAGCGTGGTCTTGCCCGACGACTGCTGGCTGAACCCCAAATGGCCGGCCCCAACCATCGGCTGTACGGTGCTGGCCGCCCCGAAAGTTGCCAGTGCGGTATGGCAGGCGATTGCCAACGCCCTGCCCGAGCGCGCGGTCGGTTCCGCGTGTGGCGACTGTAACTGGTTTGTGTGCGGCGTGCGTGATGCGGACGGAAAAACCGACGTTTTCTCGGACCTGCCGGCCGGCGGCTGGGGCGGGACGCCGTTCAGTGACGGCATGAATGTCACCATGGACCCACTGGGCAACTGCATGAATATGGAAGCGGAGACCGCGGAACTGATGTTCCCGATTGCGTATGAAGCCTTTGATATTCGGCAAGACTCAGCCGGGGACGGCCACCATCGGGGCGGGTTCGGGTCCCATCTCAAGGTCCGTTTTTTATGCGAAGGCGCGATGAGCGTGGAAACGGCCCGAACGCGTGAGGGCGCCCCAGGGGTGAACGGTGGGCAGCGTGGTCTGCCTCAACGGTTGTGGCATCTCTCTTCGGATGGCGCCCGAAAAATTGTCGGCGGTCTGACCGAGGACAATCGGTGGCTCAACCCCTTGCTGCGCGGCCACAAGCTCTCCTATGGTGACACCTTCTGGTTTGAAACCACCGGTGGCGGCGGCTGGGGCAATCCGCTTGACCGTCCGGTCCAAGAGGTCCTCAACGATACGCTGGACGAGTATATTTCTGCGGAGAAAGCGCGCAGCGTCTATGGCGTGGTGGTGGATATGGCAACGCAGACCGTTGATGAAGCGGCGACCAAGGTCCTGCGGGCGGAGATGCGCGCCGCGGGCGCATAACCACCCACGCCATAAAGACACACCAGCCTCCAGCACCGTACTCCATCCGATGTAGGGGCGAACCTGTGTGTTCGTGCTGAGCGTATTTCGACTTCGCCGCTCACACGGCTACGCTCAGCACGAACGAAAGAATGAACCCATCCCTGGGAGCGCGGGCATCCTGCCCGCCTCGGTTCCGTAGGGGCAGCCCCCCGTGGCTGCCCAGCCCTGGGAACGAAATCGAAGGGCTTGAACGCTCAGGAAACAAGCCGCCCTAGCTTTCCTCCTTGAGGCGCTTTCGGCTGGCGACAAGACGGGCCTTCTGTTCCGAGGTCAGGGTTGGATAGTGCAGGTCCAGCCGCTTGAGAGCCTGCGTCAGAATCTGTGCCACGGCCAGACGCATATACGGCTTGTTGTCCGCAGGAATCGCATACCACGGAGCCCAGGACGTGGACGTCTTGTTCAGGCAGCGTTCGTAAGCCTGCATGTACGTATCCCAATGCGCCCGCTCGGCAATATCGGCCTCCGAGAACTTCCAGTGCTTTTTCTGTTTATTCAGACGGCCGAGAAAACGACGGCGCTGTTCTTGCTTTGAAACGTTGAGCCAGAACTTGAGAATGACCGTTCCGTTCCGAACAAGATGCTTCTCATAGTCTTGGATAGACTCAAAGCGGCGCTCCCAGAGGCTTTCGTCAGGCGGCCCAGGAAGGCGCTGACGGACAAGAAATTCAGGGTGGACGCGAGCGATCAGCACTTCCTCATAATAGCTGCGGTTAAATATGCCGATACGTCCACGCTCAGGCAGGCGGAGCGTCGCCCGCCACAAAAAGTCGTGAGCATACTCCTCAACCGACGGTGCCTGAAACGAGAAGACCTGAAACCCGGCCGGGTTCAGCCCCCGCAGGACAGCCCGAATCGTTGAGTCTTTGCCGGCGGCATCCATGGCCTGGAAGATACACAGGACCGCATATTGGGTCTGGGCATACAGCACACGCTGCTGCTCGTCGAGACGGTCGGTCAGACGATCAAGTTGCTCCCGACACTCGGCGGCACCGGGTGCGTTCTTCCCAGGACCGGTCGGCGCGTCCTTTACCAGGAAGGTTCCGTCGCACGGCACCAGAAACGGGCTGTCGGGCGGCGTAAAAAATGGTGGGGACTTGCGATTGTTTGGCATGAGACTCAGATATCCTGTTTATGTTCTGCCGCTATTGACCTGACGCTCGCGTTTGCCACCAGCACAACGGTCTCGTCCGGTTTTGCCAGCCACACGAAAGCGCCCATCCGTTCCGGTTCCTCTGTGAGCGGGCCAGTCAGGACGCCGCGGGCAATAACGGTTTCATTGGGCCACACCGGGTTGGTAAACTTCGTATCCAGCCGGCCACTCGTCCACCAGGCGGCCCCAAAGCGTTCTTCGAGAATATGAGCCGCATAGGCCATGGTCATCCGCCCACCGATCACGACATCGCCAAAACCGAGCTTTTTCGATTCCTCACGGTTGGTATGGTAGTTGGTGTCTCCGTGAAAAAATCGATCGCACATCTCCAGACTGATGACGCGTTCGAGCGGCCCAAACGGCTCGCCCTCCGGGACGACGAAGCGCCGTGCGCCCTGTTTGGCCTTTGGGTCGCGAAAGGTGAGTTGCCCAGCGCGCTGATCGAGCAGATAGCTCTGGTGATGTCGGGTGCGTACGGCCAGCTCTGCCGAGTCGGCGCGCAGCTCAACCTCGTAACGCACCACCGAGCGATTGCGCTTGGGATAAATGTCGGTAATCCGGGCAGTTGCCGTATACGTCCGACCCGCTGTCAGCGGCTCAAACAATTCCCACTCCTGGCGCATCCACAAATGGCCAAAATGATTGCTGAACGACGACTGCGCGAAATAGGCGTTGTCCGGTCCACTGGCAATCATGGAGGGCGCGGGCGCGGCCGGCGGGCGCGGCAGGTTCAGACCGTCGTAGTAATCGTGTAAGACATCTTCGGTGACAGTAAAGGAGACACTGCCAAGCTCTTTGCCGACATAGGGCTCTTTCGGGTCGGGGGTCTGCCGTGTCATATGTTTCTCCTGAGAAAGATGGGAAGGCCAGTCTCCTGCTACGCCGCCACCGAGAGCGCATCGTCCGGGTCTTCCACTTCCAGCAGCTCAACAACATTGCCGTCGGGATCACGCCCGTATGTCGCCCGCAGCCCCTTGCCGGCTTTCTGCGGGGCGCAATGGAACGTCATGCCCGCGGCTTTGAGCCGTTCGTATTCACCGTCAATATCCTCCACTTGCAGACACAGATGGGTAATGCCGTGGTCGCATACGGGACGATTGGGGTCTCCAGGTTTGGGCGTTGGCGTGGCGTATTGGAACAGTTCCACGCACGCGTTGCCGGCCTTGAGCATGACGACCCGCGACGAGGAATCTTTGAGTCCAACAATTTGGTCAATGGATTGTGTTCCCGCTTTCCAATCAAACGCAAAGACTTCTTCAAAGCCCAGCAGGTCTTTGTAGAAGCGCAGCGAGCGCTCGATATCCCCAGTTGAGATAGCCGTGTGATGGATGCCTTTAATCATCATTCCCCTCCTGCTGTGGTGTGACCAGTCTTTTCTTTTGCATACCCACGTCTGCTAGTTTGCCGCACCCAGCTTCTCCAGCGGAAATTTTCCTTTGGTGAAAAACTTGGGCTGGAGGAGCCAGACGAGCTCTCCCCGGCCAAAGGTCACTGCATGCCAGCCGGGGACTGTCAGGTCGATACGGGCCAGCGCCGCGGTTGGAAAACGGAGATTGCCCCCGCCGATCAGAAAGCTCGCCAGCTCCGACCAGGTCGGTTCATGCCCAACAAATAAGACTGTGGTCGCGCTCTTGGGCAGGGCGCGTATTTCTTCCAGCACCGCGGCAGCGTCGGCAGCATACAGGGCATCGCTTATTGCCGTCGGAGACTTCCATTTGCCAGCTGCCCGGGCGACCTCCAGCGTCGTTTTTGCCCGGACTGCCGACGAGGTCACAACTCGGTCCGGCGTTTGGCCGGAAGCCGCGAGAATCCGCCCCATTGCCCGTGCCGCGGCAATGCCCCGTTTTGTCAGCGGGCGCGTATGGTCATTCTCGGCCGCGTTGCCCCAATCAGACTTGGCGTGCCGAAAAAGCAAGAGGTGTTTTGTCCAGACCGGTTGTATCATGCGTCAGCTACCATGTGATAGGGGTTTTTCTCATGTGAGTCCAACCATAGGGCCACCGTTAATTGCCGCCGCCTGACGATAGGCCGGTCGCGCCGTCAGACGCCGGGCATAGTCAATCAGATCATTGGCTAAAGGGATTTTACAGTAGTGAGCCCAGGTCAAACAGGTGGTCAGCAGGATATCGGCACAGGTAAAGGGCTCGCCTAAGAGATACGGCCCGCCGGAACGCAGGGCTTGCGTCACGACGGCAATCTGGCGCGCAAAACCTTCCTTTGCGGCTTGTACCGCATTTGGAGCCGCGCCATACAGATGGGCCAAGTCATCATGCCGCCGCAGGATGTACAGGGTATGGGCGTCAAGCTCGGTCATAATGAAAAAACACCACTGGTCATAGAGGCCGCGCTGCGGGGTGCCCGGACGGGGGACCAGCCCGGACTCCGGCCCATAGTTTTCAACCAGATAGTTGATGATCGCGGCGCTCTCGGCCAGGACCAGCGCGCCATCCTGAAGGACGGGGATCTTGCCCCGCGGGTTGAGCGCCCGAAACGCGTCGGTCTGGGTTTCCCCTGTCCGCGAACCAATCGGGTGTTTTTCATATGTCAGACCGAGTTCGTGCAGCACCCAGTGCGGCCGGATTGTGCGGGTTGTTCCTGCGCCCCACAGAATGAGGTGGGGGGATGTGTGCGGAGCGGTCATACGCGAACTCCTCACCAGCGCGCGGTTATTCTCTGGCCAAATCCAACGCCCGAGCAAAGGCTAGGCGGCCACGTGCACCCGCGGACGCTTGGCCGCCCACGGCTTTGCCTCTTCCAACTGGGCGGCCAAGCGCAGCAGCCCGGCTTCGTCCCCGAAACGCCCAACAAACTGGACACCGACCGGCAGGCCGGCGGCGCTCCAGTGCAACGGCAGGGAAATCGCCGGCTGGCCGGTTGTATTGAAAAGCGGAGTAAAGGGAACGTACGAGAAGACCTGGCGGGTCCACTCCATAGCCGTCATACCGGCCCGGTTCTGGTTCACTTCTCCGTGCGGCGCAGGCGGCTTGGCAATGGTAGGCGTCACAAAGACATCCAGGTCTTCAAAGAAGCGCCCGACGACGCGGGACAGACGCCCGCCGTGGTCCATGGATTTCAGCAGATCAACTGCGGTGTACTTCTTGCCGTCTTCCCAGCAGGCCAGCGTCACAGCTTCGAGCGTATCCGGGCTCGGCGAACGGCTCATTTCCGCGGCCAGGCCTTCAACCGCCATAGCGTTATACGCCGTCCAGATCACGTGGATATTTTCAAGGAACTCCTCCCAGTCATACTCCGGTCGGCCTTCGTATACTGTGTGACCGAGCTCCTCCAGCACTCGCACCGTGTCATGGACCGCTCGCTCGCATTCCGGGTCAACCTTCTCGCCCGAGGCTGGCGTAGCGGTCCAGGCAATACGCAGCTTCCCCGGCGCTGTTCCCGCTTCCTCACGGTAAGGGCGGGCCGGTGGGACCGGGAGGCCGGGCGCGCCGGCATCGGCTCCAGCCACGATGTCGAGCAGGGCCGCGGAGTCGCGAACGCTGCGCGAGACAACAAACTCACACGCCAGGCCGCAGAGCGGATCAGAATAGTCGGGCCCGGTGGGCACCAGGTCGCGCGAGGGCTTGAGGCCAACCAGACCGTTACACGAGGCGGGAATACGAATGGAGCCGCCGCCGTCATTTGCATGCGCAACCGGCACAATGCCGGCAGCGACCGACGCGCCGGACCCGCCGCTCGAACCGCCGGCGCTATGACCGGCCTTCCACGGGTTGTGGACCGGGCCGAACAGGACGGTCTCTGTTGTCGGGTTATAGCCCAGCTCTGGCGTCTGGGTTGTGCCGGTCAGCACAAATCCGGCCTGCCGAAAGCGCGCCATGAGCTCGGAATCCTCGGAGGCGACATAGCCCTGGGCCAGCCGCGAGCCCATATCGAGGCGGACGCCCTTGGCGTGCAGGACCAGTTCTTTGATCAGAAACGGCACACCGCTGAAGGGGCCGTGCGGCAGTCCGCCCCGAATCTCGGCCTGGGCCTGGTCTGACAACACCTGGAGAACGGCGTTCAGTTGCGGGTTGACCTTTTCGATAGCCTGGACCGCGGTGGCCACAAGTTCGGCGGCGCTGACTTCTTTGCGCGCTACCAGTTCAGCCAGCCCAAGGCCGTCATACTTTGCATATTCGCTCAGGGACAGCATCATCATACCCTCCTTTGTTGAGTAGCGCTTACTCTACCATGTCGCACGCGAAATCGTCCACGCATCATTGGTGAGGGAGCGCGCCGAAAGGGAGTTAATACAGTTCATACTTGGCCAGACGTCCGTCCAGTCCGCCGTTGACGAGCGGTTTTTTCCAGGTGGGTTTGAGGCCAATCCGCTTCAGGTACTGACGTTCTCCACAATAGATGAAAGCCGTCGAGCCTTGACAGCGCTGTTTGAGGAAATCGCCCAGGCGCGCGTAGAAATCGTCCAGATTGGCCTGTTTGCCCAGGCGGATGCCATACGGCGGATTACACACAATGACCGCGGCGTCGATCCGACGAATCTGAAAGGCATCGCGCTGCTCGACCGTGATGGCAGGGTGAGCGGGAAAAGCGGCGATATTGACCCGGGCAGCGTGGACGGCCTCGGGGTCAATATCGCTGCCGGAGATGAGACCCCGAGGAGGAGGACGCAGCGTCGCCCGCCCGTCTTCTTGCACCTGCCTCCAGAGCCCGGCGTCAAAGTCGGGCAGGGACTGAAACCCGAACCGCCGACGAAACAGCCCCGCCGGCATCTGTGAGGCCGACATATAGGCTTCGCACAGCAAGGTGCCGGAGCCGCAGAACGGATCGTACAGCGGCCGGCGACCATCCCATTCGGCGTACTGAATAATGGCTGCGGCCAATGTCTCGACCAAAGGCGCTCGGACGTTTTTTTTTTCGATAGCCCCGTCGGTGGAGCGAGCCCCCGGACGTATCCAGGCTGATCGTGGCCTCATCATTATGAATGTGCAGATTAAGCCAGACCGTCGGCTCTCTGGTATCGATAGACGGACGCCCGCCGGTGGCAGCGCGAAAAGAGTCCACCACGGCGTCTTTCAGGCGGAGGGCGGCAAATTGCGAGTGCCGCAGCCGACTGTTGGCCACAGTGGCAAAAACGGCAAAGGTCTGCGACGGATCGAGAAAATCCCGCCATTCGATCTCTCTCGCCTTTTTGTACAGATAGCGGTCGGAGTGACACCGGAACGAGGTGAGCGGAGCGAGCACGCGACTAATCAGGCGGGCGTAAAAGTTAATGGTATAGAGCGCTTTTGGTGAGGCGGTGAAATAAATCCCTCGGTACGTCGGACTGGTCTCCCGGGCACCGAGCGTGCGGAGTTCCTGCTCGGCAATGTCCTTGATATCGTCCGCCACCTGGGCAAAGTAGCGCTGCGTTTCCTGATAGCGGTACATGAGCATTTATAAATATCGGTCCACAAAGGTCCGAGGAGTGACGACCTGTACACGACGATGGCCCGCAGTCTTCAGTAGCGCCCGGTCTCCACTCACGACAATGCGGCATTTCCCGGCCAGGGCGCACGCCAGGAATTTATCATCATCCGGGTCGCTACATATCTGCCGGAGAAGAGGAGGGGCCTCAACCACCTGGGCGTGGGCGAGCAATAAGGTGAGAAAGGGGTCAAGGGAGACACCAGGAAATTGCTCCGCTAAGCGGCGTCCAACCCGTCCATACTCCTCAAAGATTTCTTGTGAGCCGACGAGCTGGACCTGGCCGTTTTGCCAGGCCTGAAGGATTTGATATGGAGGGCCGTTGAAGAACACGCCTGACACAAAAACATTCGTGTCGAGAACGATTCTCACTTGGCACCTCGGACCCCCTTCAGAGCGGCCCTGATATCTGAGCGCCGCATTCCAGCGCTTCGTGCCCGCCGTCGCGCTTCGGTAATGAGCGTGTCGAAGTCGGCCATCGTGGGGCGGGCGATTTTCTTGAGGATGACCACATCGCCTTCCCCAACCGCAACAAATTGGGCGCCTGGCTCAAGCTGAAGTCGCGTGCGAATTTCCTCGGGAATAACGACCTGTCCTTTTGACGACATTCTGGTTGTTGCGAGCGTTGACATGCGCCCCCCTTATTTGATCTTACGAGTAAGAATTACACTGTTTCACTCCGGCAAACAAATGACAATAGTGCGCAGGGCTCACCATGCGTACCTTCTCCGTCACTTCTTCTTCCCCCCCGGCCAGTATTCCTGCGCGCCCAGACCTTCAAGCGCCAGGCCGTAGCCGAGGTTGTCGAGCATCAGCTTCTTGAGTTGCTGGGTCAGCGCAACACGGGCGTAGCGCACGGTCAGCGGCGGTTGCTTGGAGACGATCTCTGCCAGCTCCCAGGCCCGCTCAAGCAGTTGTTCACGCGGCATGACCTCGTTGACCACCCCGAGCGTCAACGCCTCTTGCGCCGAGAGTTTCTGACCAGTGAGCAGGAAGTAACGGCCTCGATTCGCGCCCAAGAGGAGCGGCCAGACAATATGTACCCCGTCGCCCGGCACAATCCCGTTGGGGAAATGCGGCGCGTCCTGAAACACCGCGTCGTCTGAGGCAATGACAATATCGCACAGGACCGCCAGCTCAGCGTGAATGGTGGCCGGACCGTTGACCGCGGCAATCATGGGCACTTCGATGTCCAGGTGGTTCATGAGCAGCTTTTTGGCGTCCCAATAAATGTGATCCCACAACTGGGGCGTGATCTCCCATTGGCCTTCTCGGGCGTAGCGGGCAATGAACTTGTCCTCCGCGCCGGTAATAATGACCGCTCTATTCTCCGGGTCACTGCCCACGTCGTAGAAACATTTGCCCAACTCTGAGTGCGGGCTTTCTCCCCAGCGTAAGGTTTTCCCATCCGTGTGGAGCGTGAGTTGCAGGATTCCGTTGCGCCGCTCCATCTGAACGTGCTTATACTGATTGCGGTACTCGTCGAATGTTGCCATAGCAGCCTCCCTTCTGCCTTCGGTTAAACCACGCGCGCTCTGGGAGAACAAGGTTTGGGAGCAGGGGCAACTTCCCAACGTGTCTCACAAGGAGGGAGAGATGGACTTTGGCCTGCTGTTCGCGTTTGAGAATCCACAGCCCTGGCAGGTGTCAGCGGCTCAACTGTGTCGGAGCATGGTCAGACAGGCGGTACTGGCCGAAGAGTTGGGCTACGACCACATCTGGACGGCAGAGCACCACGGCACCGACGACTACTTCCCGGCCCAGTTCCCACTGCTGGCCGCACTGGCGACCCAGACCAGCCGCATCCGACTCGGCACCTATATCGTCATCCTGCCGCTCTATCATCCGCTTCACCCAAAAGCTCGACGAGGCCGGAGATTTTCAAATCCCAGGCGGCTATTTTGGCGTAGAGCCCTTACCGCCGGCCGAAGCGCTGGACACGGCTCAGGGACTCCACTTCTTTGGCGCGCCGCCCATCATCGGCACCCCAGAGGATGCGATTCGAGAGATTACACGCTCGCAACAGGAAGCCGGCGTGACCCATCTGGTCATGTGGATGCAGATCGGCGGTATTGATCCACGCCGAGCGGAGCACTCCATGCGCTTATTTGCCACAGAGGTCATGCCTCACTTTGCAGTACAGGAGGGCTAATCATGCTGCCCCGACTCGGTATCCAGGACCTCGCCCAATACAGTCAGGAACTCGGCTTGGATCTCACCCCGGCTGAGATGCAGAGCATGCATTCTCGCCTGCTTGAGCACATCGCCACGTTCGAGACCTTTCAGGAACTGAGAATCGAGGAGCAGCGACTGCCCCTCCGCTATACCGACCGGGACCCCGGCTATCGGCCCACGGCAGAAGAAGACCCGCTGAACGTTTTCATTCGGAAATGCCGGATCGAGGGCGCAAAAGATGGACCGCTCGCCGGCAAGACCATCGGCCTGAAAGACCATATCAGTGTGGCGGGCGTGCCCCTCACGCTCGGCTGCCATTTCATGGACGGCTATACCCCGGACTTTGACGCGCCGCTGGTCACTCGGCTGCTTGACGCCGGAGCCACCATCGTGGGCAAAATGAATATGGAAGACTTCTCCTTTGGCGGCCCAGGGCTCAGCGGCGTGGGAGACTTTGGACGGCCGCTCAACCCGCATAATACGGCCCATGTCACGGGCGGCTCTTCTTCGGGGTCTGGTGCCGCGGTTGCCGCAGGTCTCGTTGACGTGGCCTTTGGCGGGGACCAGGGCGGCTCAGTCCGGCTGCCGGCGGCGTGGTCGGGCACAGTCGGCCTGATGCCCACCCACGGCTTGGTTCCCCATACGGGGGTGTTTGGCCTGGACCCGACGATTGATTACGTGGGGCCACTCGCTCGAACGGTCGAAGAGATCGCGCTGGTCCTGGAGTGCGTGGCGGGTGCGGACGGCTATGATCCCCGGCAGGCCGCCCTGCCGGTCCAACTGCCGAGCTATACCCAGGCCGTGGCTCAGGATATCGCGGGCGTCCGGATCGGTATTTTATCGGAGGGCTTTGGTTTTCCCGGCAGCGAACCCGAGGTTGACCAGACCGTCTTAAACGCGCTCGCAACCCTGGAGCAATCCGGGGCTCAGCTTGAGCGCGTGTCCATTCCGCTGCATGACAAAGCCCCGTTGGCCCTGCTGCCCATTTACTTTGAGGGTGGCAAGCATATGTTCGATACCAATCTGGCTGGCGCCGGGACGAAGACCTATTATCCCAGCTCGTTGATCTCCACCTTTGGCCGCTTTAAGCGCAGCCACGGCCACGAGTTCCCCCTGAACTACAAACTCCACCTGCTCCTTGGCGCTTACCTGGCTCGCTTTACGCACGGACGGCTGCACGCCAAGGCGCATAACGTCCGGCCTACTTTTATCAAACACTATGACCAGACCTTTGCTCAGGTCGATGTCCTGGCCATGCCCACCGTGCCGATCAAGGCTCCGCGTTATCGCGAGCCTGAGAATTACGAGGAAGCGATTGAGCAGACTCTTTTCGGCGGACAGCTGGGCTTAGACCTTGGTCTGGTCATCCGCAACATGGGACCGTTTAATCTGACCGGCCATCCCGCGCTCAGTGTGCCCTGCGGTAAGATCGACGGCCTGCCAATCGGCCTGATGCTGGTCGCCCCGCATTTCCGTGAGGATCAGTTGCTCAGGGTCGCGGCGGCGTATCAGCGGGCCGTAGATTGGGATAACCTGTTCCCCTCTGCTATATGAAAAAAACCAATCCGCTCTGAGGAGAAATCGTCTATGGAAACACGTCCGCTTGGCGCATCGGGAATCCAGGCCAGTCTGGTCGGTCTGGGGTGTAACAACTTTGGAATGAAGATTGATTTGGAAGCCAGCCGGGCTGTGATCGACACGGCTCTGGAGGTCGGCATTACCTGCTTTGATACCGCAGACATGTACGGCAAAGGCCAGTCTGAAGAGTTCCTGGGGCAGGTGTTAGGCCGGCGTCGCAAAGATATCGTTCTGGCCACAAAATTCGGTGGTGTCGCCAAGATAGCCGAATCCGGCGAACGATGGGGGTCACGTGAATATATTCTGCGGTGTGTCGAGGACAGCCTGCGCCGCTTACAAACCGACTGGATTGACCTGTATCAAATGCACTATCCGGATCCGAACACGCCGATTGAAGAGACCCTGGACACCCTGGACACCCTGGTCCAACAGGGCAAAGTGCGTGCCATCGGACATTCAAACTTTTCTGCCGAGCAGATGCACGAAGCAGTCAAACAATCCACAGCGCGCGCTTGCGCTCATTTTGTCACTGCGCAGAATGACTGGAGCCTGTTGAATCGCGCGGTTGAGGCAGACGCCATCCCAGCCTGTGAGCGGCATGGGCTCGGCCAGTTGCCCTATTTTCCTTTGGCCAGCGGCATGTTGACCGGCAAATATCGCCGCGGTGAAGACTTTGCGCCCGGAACGCGGCTGGCCGTTCTGCCATTCACGCAGCGTATGGCCTCTGATGAGAATTTTGCCAAGGTTGAGGTTCTGCAAGACTTTGCAGAACAGCGAGGCCACAGCCTGCTTGAACTCGCCATGTCGTGGCTGGCTGCCCAGCCGTGCGTCAGCTCGGTGATAGCTGGAGCGACGACGCCGGCGCAGGTGCGGGCGAATGCGGCCGCGGCGCACTGGAAGCTCTCGGCGGAAGAAGTGACGCAAGTCGATGCGCTCGCTTCCGGCGTTCCAGCCTAGAGGGCCTCCATATGCAGGAGCGCCACGCGCGGCATACCCCGGCCGGACTCGGCACGCAACCCGTCCCGATCGAGCCGTGCGTCTCGCCCACTTATTTTGAGCAAGAGCGGGAGCGCTTGTTTCGTCGGGTGTGGCTGAATATTGGACGTGTCGAGGACATCCCCAACGCTGGCGATTATTTTGTCAAAGAGCTGACCATTTGTCAGACCTCTGTTCTTGTCGTGCGGGGCGCAGACGGTCGGATGCGCGCCTTTCACAATATGTGTTCTCATCGCGGCAATAAGCTCGTCTGGGACACGCACGGCGCCTGCCGGCGGTTGACGTGCAAATTCCACGGCTGGTCCTACGGCCTGGATGGACGGCTCAGGTTTGTGCCGGATAAGGATCGCTTTTTTGATCTCGATCCAGACAGGCTGGGTCTCACGCCGGTGACACTCGATAGCTGGGCAGGGTTTCTCTTCGTCCATATTGATCCGCACCCAGGCGAAACGCTGGGCGAATTCATGGGCGAGTTTGGCCGGCAGCTGCATGGCTATCCCTTTCACCACATGTCAACCTGTTATCGCTACGCCACTCAGGTCAACTGCAACTGGAAAGTCGCCCTGGACGCCTTTCAGGAGATCTACCACGTTCCGGTCCTCCACCGACGCACCATTGGCGATACCTTTTCCGGGCCGGATAATCCGTTCAGTCACGCATTGACCATCAAACTCCATCCTCGCCATCGGATGATGTCCCTGTATGGCAACCCCAGCCATCAGCCCGCGCCGGTCGAAGCCCTGGCCTATCGTTTTGGCTCGGTCGTCACCCAAGGCCATATTGCACAAGACCACCTCCCGCTCGGCGTTAATCCGACCCGCAGCCCGCAGTGGGCGTTTGATCTGAATGTGATCTTTCCCAATTTTTCAGTCGATGTCTCTGCCGGGACGTATGTCACGCATCATTTCTGGCCGCTCACGGCCAGCCGCACCCTCTGGGAAGCCTGTTTATACTGCCCGCCGACAACACAGCCGGGCCAGCGCTTCAGTCAGGAGGTCAGCAAATGTGTATTGCGCGATACCCTCCTGGAGGACGGCAGCACGCTGGAAGCCACCCAGGCCATGCTCGCGACTGGAATCAGAACGCACTTCAATCTGAACGACGAGGAAGTCTTGGTGCGGCACTCGCATAAGGCGATTGATGCGTATGTCTCTGGGGGCTGAGGCGTACACACCATATTGAAAAGCGTCAAGAAACTTCCTATGGTCCTCATACCCAGCCGGACAGTCGTCCGGCAGTCCAGCAGAGGACACGAAATCGACTAAGGAGGGGGAAAATGAGCAGTAACGGACACGCAGCAACATCAGAGGTACGCGCCCAGTTGCATCATCCCATTATCGACGCGGATGGCCACTGGCTGGAATTCGGTCCTTTGGTCAGAGAGGAAATGCGAAAAATAGGCGGGGATAAGGCTGTCGAAGGATTCTCTTTCTTCCCCAAGCTGGTGCAAAAAGAACTGGCCATGTCCGTGGCCGAGCGCCGGGCTAACGGGACCGGGCAGCAGGCGTTCTGGGCGCTGCCGACCAAGAATACACGCGACCGGGCCACCGCGGTCATGCCGCAGCTCTTGTATGAGCGGCTGGACGAATTTGGCTTCGACTTCAGCGTCATGTATCCCACAGCCGGCCTGGGTCTGCCGCTGATTCCCGACGCAGAGCAGCGTCGGGCGGCCTGCCGCGCCTTCAATACCTTTAGCGCCGAGTATTTTGGCAAATATGCCGATCGGCTGACACCCGCGGGGGTAATTCCCATGCACACCCCGGACGAGGCCGTTACCGAGCTGGAATACGCAGTTACGCAACTCGGTTTGAAGGTCGTCATGTTGGGCAGCCTGATCCGGCGCGATGTTCCGGCTGCGACTGAGGTTCACCCCGACGCGGCGAAATTCGTTGCGTATCGGGATGTCCTGGGTCTGGACAGCGACTATAACTATGACCCGGTCTGGGCCAAATGCGTCGAGCTCAAAGTCGCTCCGTCCTTTCATTCCGGCGGCCGCGGGTTTGCCATGCGCATGTCGCCGAGCAATTTCACCTATAACCATATTGGTCATTTCGCGGCTGCCAACGAGGCAGTGTGTAAGGCGCTGTTCCTGGGTGGTGTGACGCGCCGCTTCCCGCAGCTCAAGTTCGCCTTTCTCGAAGGCGGGGTCGGCTGGGCGTGTCAGTTATACGTCGATCTGATCGAACACTGGGAAAAGCGCAATATCGATGCCCTGGCCGAAGTTGACCCGGCCAACCTCGACCATACCCTGTTCCGTGAACTGGCCGAGCAGTACGGTAACGCCACCATTGTTGAGGCCCTGCGCCGGCGGGAAGCGGCCCTGGATACCGCCATGCCGCCCAAGGGTTCGGTCGATACCGGCGGCATTGAAAATCTGGATGACTACTCGGCCTGCGGCATCACCACGGCCGAGGATATCAAGGACCTGTTTACCACGAATTTCTACTTTGGCTGCGAGGCGGACGATCGGATGAATACTCTGGCCTTCAACCGCAAAAATAATCCGTTTGACGCGCAGTTGCACGCCCTGTTCGGTTCCGACATCGGCCATTTTGATGTCCCGAATATGGCCCATGTCCTGCCCGAAACCTACGAGTTCGTGGAAGACGGGCTGATGACTGCGGAGAACTTCCGCGATTTCACCTGCGATAATCCGATTCGGTTCCTGGGTGGGATGAACCCGGACTTTTTCAAGGGAACGGCGGTGGAAGAGACTGCCGCCGCGGTTCTGGCACAAGGTGGCGCCGAGGTCAGCGTGAACGCTCAGGCCGAGGGCCAGGTGGCAAAGTAATACGCAATTGCTCCCTCTCCCCTGGAGGGAGAGGGCTGGGAGTGAGGGGGCAAGCTGGGACGCGACCACCTGCCCTGTCCGTTTACATTATACATGGCCGCTCTGGCGCGGCAGTCGTTAGCCCTGCCAGGGTCCCCTCCTACAGCGGCGTAAAGCGTTTCCTTTTCAGCAGCTTCCCTCTTCCCGCGTTTCCTAAGACCGTCCCGTTTTCGACAATTACCTCCCCCCGCGAGAGGGTATGCGTTGGCCAGCCAGTGATCTCAAAGCCTTCGTACAGCTCATAGTCGGCGCGAGAGTGCATATTGCGATGACGAATGGTCACGGCTTTCCTCGGATCAAAGATCACGATGTCGGCGTCCGACCCCACGGCAAGCGTGCCCTTTTGGGGGTAGAGACCAAACAGCTTGGCCGGGTTGGTAGCACTGACTTCGACGAAGCGGTTGAGCGACAGTTTCCCCTGGCTGACCCCTTCGGAGTAGAGCATCGGGATCAGGGTTTCGAGGTTGGACATGCCGGGCAGCAATTCGTCTACGGTCTTGCCCGCTTTTTTCTGGGCCAAGTTCCAGCCGCAGTGATCCGTAGCCACGGTTTGCAGATTATCGTTGCGTAAGCCATCCCACATGACCTGCATCTGGGACGCCTCTCGGAGGGGCGGCCAGCCAACATAGCGTTCGGCGTCCGGCTCCTCAAAGCGTTCGCGCGACAGGTGCAAATACAGCGGCCGGGTTTCGCCGTAGATGATCTGGCCGTGGGCGCGGGCCTGACGAATCGGCGCCAAGGCTTCCTCACACGACAGATGGACTAAATAGATAGGGGCTTCAGCGTACTTCGCCATACTGATAGCGCGCTGCACAGCCAAGCCCTCGGACTCACGGGGCCGCGAGTCGGGGAAATGCTTGGGTCCGAGCTTGCCCTCGGTCGTCATTTGTTCGCACAGATAGCCGATCAAACATTGATCTTCGGCGTGGATATTGGTCAGCGCCCCGTGTTTGCCAGCCTGGGCCATGACCTTGAGATAGTCGGCTGCCAACTCGTCAAAACGGGCCATGCCAATCATGAACAACTTAAAGCTGGTATGGCCTTCGGCAATCGCGTCGGCCATCTCGTCAATAATCTGCTGGGTCGGCTCCAGGATAACGGGGTGGATGCCGTAGTCGATAATGGATTTGTCCCTGGCTTTCTCTTCCCAGGCGTCGACACTGCCCTGAATCGACTGGCCCGCCTCGGGCAAGGCATAATCGACGATGGTGGTCACACCGCCACACGCCGCCGCCACAGTCCCAGAGTAAAAATCATCAACCGAGCGGTGGCCCATGAGTTCGATGTCCACATGGGTATGCACATCAACACCGCCGGGGAAAAGATATTGTCCGCTTGCGTCTATTTCCCTGGCTGCCGGTCCTAATCCCTGACCGATGTGTGTGATCTTACCGCCCTCAATGCCGACATCGGCCGGTGTACTGTCACTCGCAGTCACGACCGTTCCGTTCCGAATCACGCACTCCATACTGCCCTCCTTTGAAGACGATGTTTACACTGGTACTCGCTCCCCGAGTTTGCGGGCCGCATCCACCAAGGCTTGCACCAGAGCAGCGACATCGGGGTCAGCAATACTCGTAATCCCGGTGGGATTGGAGGCAAGCTGATCGGTTTCGACTTTTCGATGGGCAATGCGCCAGGCGCCGGCGTGTTTGACCAGGCGATCAACATAGCGGCCCTGGGCAAAAATTTTATACCCGCCGCGGGTGGCCAGCGTAGCCAGCATACTGCACTGGCCTGTAGCGTCGTCTCCGTTCACCTCATACAGAAAGTTGGCCATCAGATGCCGGCAGCGAATTTCCCGGACGTGCACATCGGCATAGCCACGAAGCGCCGTCTGGCCACGCATGGCGCGCGTCCCGACCTGAAAAACTCCGTCCGGTGTGAAGCATTCGACCCAGGCCTCGGGATTGAGGTCGTCAATGGCGTGGGCATAGCGGGCAAAGAGCTCCTGAATCGCCAGTTTTTCCGCCCATTCGTTGTCCATCTCTCACCTCCTTAGACCATCGTGGCCGGGTTCGGTTGCTCATGCCCCAGGATGGGATGGGGCTGATAGGGCGCTTCGAGCGCCGCGACTTCCTCATCGCTCAGCGCCATATCCACCGCCGCGAAGAGTTCTTCCAGATGATGCAGTTTCGTGGCTCCGATTATGGGCGCGGTAACGCCCGGCGCCTGGAGTATCCAGGCACAGGCAATCTGGGTTGGGGTGACACCCCGCTGTTCGGCGACCTTTTCTACTGTCGCGGCAATAACGAAATCGTTCTCACGAAAATAATTGTTATGCGCAAACGCGTCGGTTTCTGCGCGCTTGGTCAGGGCCGCGCTCCCCTCGGGCTGACGGTTGCCGGCAAAGAAGCCGCGCGCCAGCGGGCTCCACGGAATGAGCCCTACGCCGTGGTCGATACACAGCGGATTCATCTCCCGTTCTTCCTCACGATAGATCAGGTTGTAGTGGTTCTGCATGGTCACGAAACGGTGCCAGCCGTGTTCCTTGGCCAGATAGAGCGCCTTGGAAAACTGCCAGGCGGCCATGCTGCTCGCGCCGACATAGCGCACCTTGCCGGCGCGGACGAGCGCATCAAGCGCTTCAAGAGTTTCTTCAATCGGAGTGGAAAAATCCCAGCGGTGGATCTGATACAGGTCGATATAATCCATTTTGAGCCGACGCAAAGAATGTTCGCACGCCTCAATAATATGCTTGCGACTCAGGCCGCCACGATTAGGCTCAGGCCCCATCTTGCCCCATACTTTGGTGGCAACGACAATGTCGTCGCGTGAGGCCAACTCCCCCAGCCAGTGTCCGGTAATCTCTTCGCTCAGCCCAATCGAGTAGACATCAGCGGTATCGAAAAAGTTTATGCCGGCTTCGAGCGACACCACAAAGTGCTCGCGGGCTTCGTTTTGGTCCAGGGCCCAGTCACGTGGCATCGCCCATTCGGGCTGCGGACCGCCGCCATAGCTCATGCAGCCGAGGCAGAGCCGTGACACGGTCATTCCAGTATTGCCAAGCTTGGTAAACTGCATACATCCTCCAGGGTAGTATTGGACACTATTGACGCGGCTGGCGTTGGGCGAAGTCTGCGGCGATCTCCGAGAATGGGGCCCAGCTCACGCCGGCATGACTATTGAAGTATTCAATCAGACGCTCGTGCATCATCAGCACTTGCGGGCGGCCGCTCACGTCTGGATGGATAGTCATGGTGAAGACGGCGTAGTCGTACTCGCGGTAGATCCAGTCGAACTGATCCCGCCACATTTGCTCAATGTCGCGGGGATTCACAAAGCCGTGGCTGTTGGGCGATTTTTTGATGAACATCATGGGCGGCAGATCGTCGAGATACCAGTTGGCCGGAATCTCAACCAAGTCGGTTTCTTCCCCGCGCATGAGCGGCTTCATCCATTCTTCTGCCGGCTTGGAGTAGTCGATATTCGTCCAGGTATCGCCGACCCGGACATAGTAAGGATGAAAGTCGTTGTGCATGAGACTGTGGTCATAGCGAAAGCCGTGTTTGAGCAAGAGTTCGTTAGTCACGTTCGAGAACTCCCACCACGGGGCCACATAGCCGGACGGGCGGGTGCCCGCTTTTTCCTCAATCAGGCCAATAGTTTTGACCAGCACGTCTTCTTCTTGCTGAGGCGTCATGGCAATCGGATTTTCGTGTGAGTAGCCATGCGCGCCGATCTCGTGTCCGGCCTCAACAATCATGCGGGTCTGTTCCGGGAACGTCTCGATTGAGTGACCGGGAATAAACCAGCTTGTTTTGATAGCGTACTTCTCAAACAGCTTGAGCAAACGCGGCACGCCGATTTCACCGGCAAACAGACCGCGTGAAATATCGTCCGGCGAGTCCTCGCCGCCGTACGATCCGAGCCAGCCGCCGACCGCGTCCACATCGATTCCATAAGCGAGCTTGATGTCCTTGGTAGCCATATCTCCTCCCTTCGACTCGGCTGGGTGTCCCCTGAGCCGGACCCTAGCTCTGTCATGTGTTGGGTGTCAAGGAAAACCTTGCTTGTCAGGCTATACGAGCTGCCCTACGTTCTCAGAACCCATCACGCTGAAGCAAAAGGAGGAAAAAATGGACCCGGAAAATTCTTGGCGGGCGTATCTTCAAGCAACATTATTATCGGGTGTCTGCGTCTTTTTCCTGACCTGGTCTCTCGCTCAAGCCGACGAAGTGGCCCCAAGCCCGTATGGCCCGGACGATGAGATCGGCGTCCTCAACGAGTTAACCGAGGCCAATACCCTGGCCGTCTTACAGCGTGTCAGCAGCGGCAGAACGTATGACCTCAGCGTTGAGAACTTCGTGGGCATGCCCGGCCTGGCCGACCTCGGGATGGGTGACCCGCCGTTTCATATGTGGCTGACGCATACGCCGCGCGGGATGCGGGTTGAGCAGTTGTCCCCGGCCGGCGGTCCGCCCGACCTCGCCTTATACGACGACGCCTATACCCTGTCTGCCCACACGGGCACGCATATTGACGCCCTGAATCACCTGGGACGGGGTGAGAAAATTTTTAATGGCTACGACGCCCCGACCTATTTGAGCGACAAAGGCTGGACCAAAGCCGGCGCGGATACCGTTCCGCCCATTATCACCCGCGGGGTTCTGATTGATGTGGCGGGCGAGAAAGGCGTCGCCCTGCTGCCGCCCTCGTATGAGATTACTATTGAAGATCTCCAGCGCGTGATGAAGAAACAAGGGGTCCGCCTACAGAAGAATGATGCCGTTTTAATCCGCACCGGACGCATGACGGTCTGGCCGGACCCCAAAAAGTTCGTGCATAACGATCCGGGCATTACCAGAGACAGTGCCGCCTGGCTGGTCGATAACGGAGCGGTCATTATTGGTGCGGACAATATGGGAGTCGAAAAATTTCCAATGGCGAAAGACAGTGTGCACGTCTATTTGTTTGCAGAGCGAGGGGTGTGCCTGCTTGAACTGCTGTGGCTGGAGGATTTGGCCAGGGACCAGGTATATGAGTTTGCCTTTATTGCGGCCCCAATCAAAATGCGCGGCGCAACCGGCTCGCCAATTCGTCCGCTTGCGCTGCCCTTTCGAGCAGCGACGAGCGAATGAAAAGGGCCGGCGTCACAAGCCAGCCCCTCCCCTTCCTTGCCCGAACCCCAGAGATGTGATGGGCTGGCAGCCGTGCACACAGACCTGCTGACTGTCCTCACACACCGGCTTCAGAGTCGAACCCGTGTCGTGGACGACGACCAAGCCGCCAAACGCGCCGCGGTATTGGTCCCCTTCTTCGCGTGTGAGGGCGAGTATCATCTCCTGTTCACGCTTCGCACGTCCAATCTGCCAACCCACAAAGGCGATGTCTCCTTTCCAGGCGGACGAGCAGACAAAAAGGATGTGTCGCTCCTGCGCACCGCCCTACGAGAATCCGAAGAAGAGCTGGGTCTACGCCCGTCGGACGTCCACCCGCTTGGCCCCTTGGACGACCTGCGCACCCTGGCCAGCAACTATGTGGTCACACCCTATGTTGGGGTAATTCCCCACCCGTACGATTTTCAGCCGAACGCCTGGGAGGTAGCCGAGATTTTCTCCGTGCCGTTCACCTTTCTCGCAGACCGCGGCAACCTGAATGCGGAAACCTGGCTATACGATGGCGCAACCCTTCCCATTCAGACCTATCGCTATCAGAGCTATAAAATCTGGGGCGCGACCCAGCGCATGATTCAGAATATGCTGGATATTCTCAAGGGTCCCTGAGCGAGCGAAACTCGGGGATGACAGAGGTTCGAGCATGGTTTTCCGGTGCAGGGGCGCGTCCGCAACATACCCCACCACATCAAGCATAAACTCCACCACCTCAACGCGAGTAAAGACCGCCCCCCGTGATTTGGCCCCATCAGCTTGGGCAAGCTCATTCAGGGCTTTTTCCACATCCGAGGATAGGGGAAAGCAGAATCCGCGTCGGTATCAAACAAACTCAACTGACACTCGCAAACATTGGTGGGCTCTTCTGACTTGGTTCTCATTATTGTGGTAAATTCTATCAGACATCTGGCTTGACTGAGTGCAGCGTCTAGGAATTCCAGAGATTTTTGACGACTGTGCAAACTGATTGCGGTAGCTACGCAAGCAGCCGTAGCAGACCAAACCTTAGGCATATCCTATCTGTGGCCAATTCGTGGCGGAACGGACATGTTGTGTCTACACGAATCATTCAACAACGGGTGGGGCGGTCGAGCTGAGGAACAGCTACTGGGATAAGCTACCTTTACAATGCGGCTTCGTCAAAATCCCCAGACTCAATCATCTCAAGTCGTACCCGTAGTAGCCGGTCTTTGATGGTCTTAATCGTAGCTGGCTTCAGTTTAGTCTCCACTCTTCTCGCCTTCCACTCTGAGACACCATCATAAATGCAATGCTTTAGAAAATTATGCAGTCCGTCCGCACCCCGAATTTCACTCCAGTGGGGATGACTTTGATTTATTGTCACAATTACCTCGTTTGCCTGCGTCGCTTTAATTGCCACGTATGGGTCATTCGGTGAAAGCTGTCGAATATATCCCTTAATTCTCAAAATCTCGTTTTGCGACAAAACAATTCGAGCAGGCAAATCAACTTTGCCATCGTCCGTATCCTCAGCTATCTTTTCCGAGTTCTCCGTAATTTCCTCCTCGGGTGGCAGTGCCTCAAATTGAAGTTCGTCAATGAATTCCGGAGACTCCATTTCCCGACGCAGATCTTCAATGACTGTTTTCTTTTCGATTTCTGATGGGCCACCTCCCTCACGATCTTTGTGAGGTGTTCGCGCCTCATGGATGTAATCGGTCAACTCGTTCGCGAGCTTAGTCTCTATTTCTTCCTCTTGATTCCCCTCCCATGCAATGTCGTCTTTGGTATGGCTCATTTCGAACTCATCCAAATGAATCTCCCCCGTCAGCCGCTGATTGATTAAATCGTTTCGCGCATCGCCATATATGTTCCCTGGACGCCAAGCGTTATCGGGTTGGCAGCAAATCACTCGGTTATAATAGAGAATAGCGAACCCTGCTTTTGACCTCCCCCCATTTTTTAGAACCCCGGCCCATCCCGTCACCGGCTTTCCATCAACCTCGAACGCTAATTCTTTTCGGAAGGCCTTTCCAGACTCGGCGGTAACGAAATTCGACGAGGCCTCACCTTCCCACTCCAATTTTTCCCCTCTCCATTCCAAATTAAGCGTCCCGCTTTTCAAATCGTGCCGGTACATCGATCTCAAGTACTCTCGAATTTTTCCTAATGTCCGTCCCTGGAATTGCCGATTTAATTGCTGAATCTCCACTATAGTATAGTGCTCCTCGGCCATCTTATTATCTGTAATTTTTAAGTCGAGGTCATCTTTACCTTGGGCTAACTTCATGACATCGACTTTGACCACATACTCTTTCTGTTCTCCCAGTTTCGTTGTTTTAATCGTCCATTGATTTCCCAGCCAACAAGCCGAGGTCTTCAGACCCATCCCATATTTCGACCGCCCCTTTGTATTAGCGGGCGGCTTGGCTACAGTCAGGGCATTTTGCACTTCTTGGAAATCCATCCCCATCGCGTTATCCCAAATCCGTAAAAGATCGTCGTCCCTTTCGTAATCAACCCGAACTGTTAATTGTACATCATGTCCTAATCGCTTCTTATCTTCCTTAAACGCTCCCTTTAGAGCGTTCATATTGTTAAAATAACTCTGAGTCGAATTATCGATTAGCTCCGCTATGGCATACCACGGTTGATAGGCAAGACGCTTATAATTAGCGATAGCTTCAGGACCAACTAATAGTTTCATGCTCATAATTTCTTCTCTTTTAGTACAAAAGTTCTTTGTTCCTCTGTAATGAGGTATGGCGTATTTTTTAACCCTGGAGCAGAGCCATTGATCCTAAGCCAGACTTTGTCGCCAGTGTCCAGTCGTGTCCATCTACTTATTTTTCCGCGGAAGACAATCTCCAAATCCTCGCCGTCTGTAATTGGTAATCGCCCCGGCTGCTGCACCTCGACAAACCCTGGAACAGTATGATTTCTCTTCACTTCCGTCACAACATTCGTAGCCAATCCGTAATCTGGGATTGCATCATATAGAAACGCTATCTGACCCGATTGCGGCTCTTTGAACAGTCGGATGCTAAAAAAATACGCTCCTGCCTTCTTAATTTCACCTGCTCATTCGGCGTCGTAACGATTCGATATTACGTATACTTTTGGCGGCTCCCCTTTAAGTAATCCTGCCAGATTCGGCTCGGCGACATCTATTTTTGATGCGAGATAAGTAGCGTTCTGCTCATCGAAATATGCCTCTAAAAAAACACCTATCTGGGGTAATACGTGCGAATGCAGCGAATGGTGAGCGAGCTCTACCTCAATGAGTGCCCAATACGAAAGGCATTTCGAGATAAACGCGAGATCTGGAATCGCCGAGCCTATAGGCGAAGCCACGGTTCTCTTGAACGTGCATAGATACCCTGCCGGAAAGATTACATCTTTTGCTGATAGTATGATCTGCTCATACTCCTTTTCGCTTCTCGCGTTCGACTCCATCTCATGAAACGTGTTCGACGCTATCGATATTCTTTGACCGTAGTCGGGAATCATTTCTGTCTCAGCCATTCAACTGTAGCGATCTCTTCAAGGTTTTCGGCTTCGTTGCGAAGGCGATTTTCCTCAGCTCTGGTGCAGTAAAGTGTGTAAACGGTTGCTATTTCTTTTCCGGGGTATGGTCGCAACATACGGCCTAACCTCTGGATACGCTGTCTGTTACTGGCTGTCGAACTGGCGATGATGCCAACATTTGTTTCGGGTACATTAAACCCTTCGTCCAAAGCACGGCAGCACCCCAATACCCTTACAACTCCTTCCCTATACATCAAAAGATGCCCTCGACGGATACTTGGACCGATTCTAGAGTGATACGCGACGCTCTCGACTCCACGCGATCTTAACAAAGTCAGAATTCTCGTTAATCCGTCAATATCCTCGTGAAATATCAGGACTCGCTGTTCGGTTTGCTGCTCTACAAGCCTGACAACAAACGGCGTCCGAGCTATTGCCCGAGCTGACACTCTAGCACGTTGTATGTATAGCTTTTTTAATAGTTCCGCTGCTGATGTCGAACCTTGTTCTGCCTCCCTGAAATATCCGAATGCTTTCTTCGTCAGACGCTTTATTTCCGCTTCCTCATGACTCGCTAGAGGGGCACGGATGTTTACTAGCTTGAAGCGACAAATTACACCGTCTCTATATGCGTCCTGGTAAGAGTAGTCGATTACGATTGGGCCGAGGTAGGGAACTAACGCTGTCTTAAACGATTCGTCGAAATCCCGCTCTGGGGTCGCAGATAGACCAAGGGTGGCTAGCCATTTGTGTTTCAAAACCTTGCTGTTTTCGGGGCTTCCAGACCGGTGGCATTCATCAACGATAAGAAATGTCGTCTCTGGTCTCATTAAATTGGGCAGTAATGTGCGTGCCGTATTGAGGGTGAGGATATTTACAATACCCGTGTTTTCGTGTTTCTCCACACCGGAAAACACTTGTATTTTCGTCTCATCTATTCCCGCGTCTTTGATAAAGCTCGTCAACCACTGGTCCGCTAGCGCCAAAGTTGGTACGAGCACCACAATTTTTCCAGACGGGAATTGTCGAAGGTATTCATCCGCGCAGAGAAATGCAAAGATGGTCTTTCCTCCCCCCGTTACGACCTTAGCAATTCCGCGGTACCCCCCTCTTTTCCAAGCCTCCAGCGCCCGCGTTTGCCAGCATCGAGGCTTAGCACTGATCTCCATTGCCGCCGTGGTTCCTGAATGCTGCTTCTGCCTTTTCTTTTGAGAATCGTGCAATTGACGCCGCCGCGTATTCCTTGGAAAACTCCATAGTAATCCAACGTCGCTTGAGTTGTTCCGCCGCCCACCCCGTGGTGTTGCTTCCTCCAAACGGATCAAAAACAATATCTCCTTCGTCCGTCAAAAACTTGATGAAAAACTCGGCCAAGGCAACCGGCATCCGTGCGGGATGTAAGGGAATTCCCGAATCACGACAGAATGTCTGATAGGGTCCGCTACTTGTCGTATTCGCAATCTCAATAAGGTTCGGAGGGATTGCTCCTCCATTGTCCACGGCGAAAGATGTTGCGCCGATATTGTATTCCGATGGTCGCTTTCCAGCATTATACCTTCTTTTCCGAATCAGTTCTTTCTGGGCGTGGCTATACTCCTTCAGAACATTCCGGTTGGAGGCCTTCGGCCTTTCCGATGGAGCCATCCACCATATTTTTGTCGTCGCGTCTTTTACCCGAATTCGCTCCACGTTTACCCACTGAATCGGGCTCGGCAGCCGAGCAGAATTGTAATAGGTAAACTCCTGACACAGATTCAGATTTCCCTTTTTTTGAAATTCAAGAAGTGTTTCGGTTGGCAACGTTGACTGGACAGGACGGCCTTTTTCCCAGGCGTTTCCCATCTCAATGACGATTGATCCATCTGGTGTCAAAAAATCTCTCAACGACGGCGCTAACGACTGTATCCACTCCAGGTATTCTTTGCCTGTTCGATTCCCGTACGCCTTCTTCCGATTCAACGGGAACGGTGGGGAGGTGAATATCAGTTGCACTTTTCCGAGATATCTCGATATTGCTCTGTCTTTAATCAGTTCCTCGCATCTCCCTACATAGAGGCTCCCCAATCTTGTTCTAAAGAAGGCTTGTGTTTTCATTGTTCTGTAAATTAAGTCGAGTATTATGGGAGCAGTACCGTATCGCCGATAAATCAGATAGGCAACGTCAACCGATACGGCAAAATACAATTCAGGTCTCTCGCAGATATTGTAGAGGTAGAGTATCTGGATAGCTAAGCTTCCCCCTAATCCCGTCCGGCCTCAATGATCTTCTCCGCCAGACCAGTCGGATTGGTAAAGATCACCTCGTGGCTGCCCGGCATTTGCACCAGACGGTAGAGGCCCAGACGGTTTGACATGCGCGGATGCCAGCCCCATTCCCCCGGCGGCAGGGCGATGTCTTCCGTGCAGTTCAGGAAACTCCTGGGGATGTCCAAAGCGTGAAACGGCTTCATGTCGAGCTTGTCGCAAAACGGTTGATACGGTTCGGGCGAGAGCCGGGCATAGGCCGCCTGGGCCAGCTCCAGATCGGCGTCGTTGATGAATGCCTCACGCCAAATCGGGAACGGCAAGCTCACGGTATGATCGCTTGACTGCGCCACCAACTCGGCAAACAGAGCGCGATAGTAGCCCGGCACCTCATCCAGCAGACTATTGCCGTCCTCACACACAAAGGCGTTCCAAAAGATCAACCGCCGAATCCGCTCGGGCAGAGCCGGAGCAACTTGGGAGAGAATCGTCCCACCAAAGCTATGGCCGAGCAGGACAAGGTCGCGCAGGTCTTGCTCCAGGATGAAGTCGATAATCGACTGCGTGCACTGAGCATGGTTGACGTTTTTATCAACGCCGGTGCCGTGTCCGGCTATGGTTGGGTTGAAGGCCCGGTGGCCTTTCTCCGCCAGGTGAGCCCGCACCGGCTCCCAGGCAGAGCCGTCATGCCATGAGCCGTGAACCAGGACAAATGTGGACATGCTGCCTCCTGTCCGAGTCTTGGTATGATACGCCTATACGAACTGTCAATGCAGGCAGCCCGGCTTACCCCACCTCGCCCGGAATGATAGTGATCGTCTCCAGGAACACAGGAGGGGACGCATGCAGCAGTTCCACACCGAGCGGGAGCAGCGTTTCATAGACCTCGCGGCGACCTTGGCCGATGATTTTGCCACGCGCGCCGCTCAGCACGATGAAGAAGGCTCGTTTCCCCACGAGAACTACGAGCGGCTGAAAGAGACTGGCTACAGTGTACTGACCATCCCCGAAGAGTTGGGCGGCATGGGCGCCAGCCTGTTGGAACGGGTAAAGGCCCAGGAACGGCTCGCCCAGGGCTGCGGTCCGACGGCGCTCGCCATCAATATGCACTTCAATGTGATGAGTCTTCTCATCAACCTCTGGCAGCGGGACCACCCGTCTCCCGTCGAGGCCATGCTGCGCCAGATCGCCGCTGAGCGACTCATTGTCGGCGGCTCGGGTTCCGAGCCGGACAACGCCGTTTCCATCCTGCGCCCCCGGACCACGGCAGAACGGGTAGACGGCGGCTGGCGGGTGAGCGGACGTAAGATATTCAGCACCCAGTCCATTGCGCTTGATCGGTATTTTGCCGAAGCGACCTGGAAGGAGGGCGTCCAGGACGGTAAGCAGACCGGAACGATTATTTCCTTTCTGATTCCACGCGACACGCCAGGCTTCATCATCAAGGACGACTGGCATACTATGGGCATGCGCTCCACCGAATCGAGAAGTACCGAACTCAAAGACGCCTTTATTCCAGAATCCGCGGTCTTCCTGGAACGTCCGGTGTTCACCCGCGGCGGGATAACCAATCTGTTCCCGCGCGCGCCGTTTACTATCGGCAGCGTGTATATCGGCATTGCTGCCGCGGCTCGTGATTTTGTGGTGGAGTTTATGCGCGACCGGCCACGTTTCCCGCTCGACAAACCGATGAGCCATCTGCCGAGCGTCTACACCAAAGTCGGCGAGATGGACATGCTGCTGGAAGCGGCCCGGGCCGTCCTGTGGAAAGCCGCGGCCGAGGCCGACCAGGAAGCGCCCCGCACCTGGCTGCGGAAAAGTGTGGCCGCTAGGATGGTCGCCGTGGAGCACTCCGCTCGGGTGGTTGACCTCGCCCTGCGGGCCGTGGGCGGCGTCTCATATTTTAAGCGCTTGCCCTTAGAACGCTATTATCGTGATGTGCGGGCGGGTCTGTTCCATCCTTTTGACAGCGATGAAACCCTGGAACTCCTCGGCAAGACCGCCTTCGGGATAGCCATGTACGATGAAGACACGATCAGCGCTCTCAGGAAACTGTAAGAAAGGGGCCCCTTATGTCACATCCAGTCCGTTTCGGCATTCAGGTTCCACAACAAAACGGGGACTGGAACGATATGCTCAGGCTGTGGCAAGAAGCCGACAGTCTCGGCTTTGATACGGCCTGGGTCTTCGATCACTTTCTACCTATTTTTTCCGATCCAACCGGCCCCTGCCTGGAAGGCTGGACGGCCTTATCGGCCCTGGCTATGGCAACGCAACGGGTGCGCCTGGGCGTCATGGTGACAGGCAATACTTACCGCCATCCGGCCGTTCTGGCCAAGATGGCGACAACGGTGGATATCATCAGCAACGGCCGGCTGATTTTCGGTATTGGCAGCGGCTGGTTTGCGCTGGAGCACGAGGCTTACGATATTCCCTTTCCCACCACCGGGGAGCGGCTGATCAGCCTGGACGAGTCCATCACCCTGATTAAACAACTCTGGACCCAGCCGCGGGCAAACTTTACCGGCCGCCATCACCATCTGCACGACGCGCCCTTTGAGCCCAAACCGATTCAGCAGCCACACCCGCCGATTCTGATTGGGGCCGGCGGGGAGAAGGTGGCCCTGGGCATTGTGGCGCGCTACGCGGACATGTGGAACAGCTTCGGCACACCGGAGACCTTCCAGCATAAAATCGAGGTTCTGGCCGACCACTGCTCACATATCGACCGAGACCCGGACGAGATCGAGAAGTCCGTCCTGGTCTCGACGCCCTTCTCCCCCGATCGCAATATGCGCAAGCTGATTGAAGGCTATCTTGCCGTGGGCGTGACCCATATTGTCTTCTCGGTCTCCCCGTCAACCGAGCCGCAGCTGCTGCGTCATTTTGCCCGGGACATCATGGCGACATTCCGCTAAAGAGCCGCAGCAGTTTTTCATATTTCACAGGAAAGGAGACAGTCCATGCTCTATGTGGTGACAACCAAAATTCTTCGGTCACAGATTCCCGAAGAGCAGGCCGCCGAACTGATCCAAAAAGAAATGGCCCATGCGCGTCAATTTATTGAGCAAAAGAAAATCCTGGCGGCCTATCGCCGGCTCGGCGGGGGTGGCTCGTTCTTCATTGTCGATGCGGACTCAAACGAAGAGGTCCATCGGATTTTCTCCGGCCTCCCCCTGGCGCGCTATCTGGAGTTCGAGGTCACGCCGGTCCTGTTGCACCCCCTCTTTGGCGGGCCGGCATAAGGAAGGAGAGCAGTATGGCGACGGCTTCTAGCGATACGCCTCAGCGGGAACCGCGCCGGCGCTTTCTTGGCCGGCCGATTCCATCTGAGGGGGCAGACGGGCTGTTCACGCAGTCATGGTTTCCCCTGTGCCGCTCAAGCCAGGTGGCCAAGAGTCAAGTCTTGGGCGTAGATTTTCTTGATGGACGAGTGGTTGTTTTTCGCGGGGAGGACAACAGGGCCCGGGTTCTGAGCGCCTACTGTCCACACCTTGGCGCGGACCTTTCCGTGGGCGAGGTGCAAGGCAATACCATACGCTGCGCTTTTCATCACTGGCAGTACGACCAACGCGGCGTCTGTGTCAAAACAGGCATCGGCGACCCGCCACCTCCCGGCGCCTGTTTGTTCAACTTTCCCGCCGCTGAAAAATATGGCCTGATCTGGGCCTTTAATGGAGAAATACCCCTCTTTGATCTGCCGGACTTCCCTTATCCTGAGGATGAACTCGCTATACAGGTTGAGGCTTTTGAGGCGGTTCTCCCGGTTGACCCGTGGGTCTTGTGCTGCAACACGCCAGACATGCAGCATATTAAAGCCTTGCACGGTGTGACGTTTGACCAGGAAGACCCGGATGAGGGTATCGAATGGACGCCCCACTCCATGCTGTATGATTTCAAAGGCCGTCACGCCAATGGCGAGCCAATCGAATACCGGGTTGGTATTTATGGGACCAGCATCTTCTATCAAAGCAGTATCTTTGACGGACGCTGGTTTGGCTTTTTAGCCCCTTTTGGTCTGCCCCGTCCGGGTCAGACAACAACCTATATGATTGTCGTTGCGCGCAAGTCGGACAGCGATGTCGCCTCAACCCAAGCGTTCCTCCAATTCGCCATGCAACTTGAAAAAAAAGTGGTGGGAGAAGACGCGCCTATTATGCAAACCATTCATTTTCAGCCCGGCGCCCTGACAAAGAGTGATAAAGCCCTGAGTAAATTCTTCCAGTACTTGCGTGACTACCCACGCGCGCATCCGGCAGTGGAGTTTATTACCTGACCAAAGAAGGAGCGGCAGATGAATATCAACGAGGCTGTTGAAACCCTGTGGCAAACCACCCAGAGCGGGCAGTACCCGCCGCCGGGGTTGGAAAAAGTGCTGACTTTTACGGATGCCTATAACATTCAACTGGCGATTCTTGAACGACGCATTGCCGCGGGCGAACAACTCGCGGGCTGGAAGGTCGGTCTCTCATCCGACGCCACCCGGCAGATGTTTGGCCTTGATGCCCCGATCAGCGCCTATCTGCTGGCCAGCCGTCGGTTTCAAAGCGGCGGCAGCTTTAACTGTGCCGATTTTCGCAAGCCGATTATTGAATCCGAGCTGTGCATTGTCATGGGGCAGGAATTGAAAGGTCCGGGCGTGACCCGCGAACAGGCTATGGCTGCCGTGGCTGGAGCCGCTCCGGCGCTGGAGCTGGTGGACATGCGGCTGAATATTGGCGCGGACCTTCCGCTCGGCGTGGCCGATGGAGTGGCGCAGTGGGGATTTGTGACCGGTCCTGAAGTCAGGCCCTATCCGGCAGATGTGGACCTCGGAGCCATGACCGCGGAGACCAGGCGAAACGGCGAGGTAGTGGCAAGCGTACAGGGCAAGGATGCAATTGACGACCAGCTTCAGACGGTTGCCTGGCTGGCCAACCATCTGGCGCAATTCGATCTGTCTTTGAAGGCGGGTCAGTGCATTATGACCGGCTCGGTGACCAAGCCGACGCCCATTGAAAAGGGCGACACCTGGGAGACCACCTTTTCCTCGTTTGGCAGCGTGTCCGCGACATTTGCATAACGACTGTGGCGGGGGGCTATTACTTCAGGACAGGACAGCTCAATCTGACCGGTCCCGCCGCCCCTACCAGGGCAACACCTCGCCGTTGGCGTGCCAGAATTTTCCGGTTGTTTCCAAGGTCAGCGCATCCATACGGGCAAGCAGGCCGCGCGCCGCCTCTTCAGGCTCAATCAGTTGGCTGCGGGCGCTCTCGGGGAGATTGGGCACCAGTTGGGTATTGACCATCCCGGGGTGGAGCAAGGCTACCGCGATTCCGCGTTCTTTGAGGTCCTGGGCCAGCGACACTCCCAACATATTGGCCGCGGCTTTGGACATCCGATAGCCATACAGCCGGCCTGAGGTATTGTCGGCAATTGAGCCCATCCGACTGGTTACAATGCCTATTTTTGCGCCGCGGTCGAGACACGACTGGAGGGCGTGGACAACACGCAACGGTCCCAGCGCGTTCACCTCAATCTGACGTTGCACATCGGCAATCGGTAGGGTTTCAAGGCCGTCGTCCAGATAAATCCCAGCGACATGAATAAGTACGTCCACATGCGTACCGATCAAGCGCTGGGCCAGGGCCTGGACTGCCGAGTCGGATGCCACATCGACGCCCGTCTCGACGCGCGCGCCCTTTGCAGCCAAGGCGGGCGAGTCGCCCAAACAGGCAGCAATCACACTCTCCCCGCGCTCGCATAATTGCAGACACAGCGCGTTTGCAATGCCTCGGTCGGCTCCAACGATCAGATAGGTTGCCATGCTGTTCCCCTTGCTGCCTTCAGTCGCGCCTGCGGCTATGCTATCCCTTGGCAAAAGCTTTTGCCAGTTCAGCGCGAGCAATTCAACTCGAAACGATACCGCCGTTTATGTCAGGGAGAGACCCATCCGCCGTCAGGCGCAAACTCGCCGCTATCCTGAGCGCCGATGTCCAAGGCTATAGTCGCCTCATGGGCGATGACGAAGTCGCCACGATTCGGACGCTGACCGCGTATCGAGGGCTGATGGCGCGGACCATTCAGCAACATGCCGGCCGGGTGGTCGATTCTCCCGGCGATAATCTCCTGGCCGAGTTTCCGAGCGTGGTTGACGCGGTGCAATGCGCAGTTGAGGTCCAGACAGCGCTGGCCGTGCGGAACGCGGAGCTGCCGGCAGAGCGACAGATGCACTATCGCATGGGCATTAATGTTGGCGACGTGGTGGTTGAAGATGGGCGTATTTACGGAGATGGGGTCAACATCGCGGCCCGTTTGGAAAGCCTGGCTGAGGGGGGAGGCATCTGCATCTCGGGCGCTGTGCATGAGCAGATAGCAAACAAGCTCGACCTGGCGTTTACGCATCAGGGCGAGCGGCAGGTGAAGAATATTGCCCAGCCCATTCAGGTCTATCAGGTGCGCTGGGAGGCCGCAGACCTCGCGCCAGTCACACTCGACAGCGCCCTCCTCCCCCTGGAACCAAAACCCCCAGGGCCCGGGTCGCTGATCACCCTCGGCCTGGTCGTCCTCGTGATTCTCGGCCTTGGCGCTTTTGCGCTCAAAGACTGGTATCCGCTCTTATCATCGCCAGCCTTCTGGAATCCGCCGCGCTTGGCGCTGCCTGACAAGCCCTCGATTGCCGTGCTGCCCTTTACGAATATGAGCGGCGAACCGGAGCAGGAGTATTTCAGCGACGGCATCACCGAAGACATTATTACCGACCTCTCAAAAATCTCGGGCCTGTTTGTCATTGCCCGTAATTCTTCGTTTACCTACAAGGGCCGAGCAATCGATGTTGAGCAGGTCGGGCAGGACTTGGGCGTTCGGTACGTTTTGGAAGGAAGTGTGCGTCGGGCCAATGATCGGGTTCGCATTAATGCCCAGTTATTAGACGCCACAACCGGCGGCCATGTGTGGGCGGAACGCTACGACGGCGCAATGCAGGATATCTTTGCCCTCCAGGATCAGGTTACGCAGCAAATTGTCCAGGCCCTCCAGATCAGCCTGACCGCGGATGAGCAGACCCGTTTGGTCCAAAAATCGACCGATAACCTCCAGGCCTACGATTTCGTCTTGCGCGGGGAAAGCTATCTCTGGCGTACAACGCGGGAGTCACTTATCCAGGCCCGACAGCAGTTTGAGCAGGCCATCGCCCTGGACGCGCAGTATGCCGAAGCCTATGCCTGGCTGGGCTGGGCAGACTTCTTCGGCTTTATCATGCAGTGGGAGCAAGACCCTCAGGCATCACAGCGCGCGCAGGCGTTCGTGCGGCAGGCCGTGGCTCTGGACGACTCGTTGCCCGTCGCGCATCGGTTACTGGGCTATATCTATCTGTTCGAGAAGCAGCATGAGCGGGCGATGAGCGAGCTTGAGCGGGCCGTGGCGCTCGACCCGAACGATGCGGACAATTACGCCTGGTTCGGAAGCGCGCTGACTTTCGTTGGGCGACCACAGGAGGCCCTTCGACTCATCCAACAAGCCATCCGCCTCAACCCCCGCTATCCGTTTATCTATCTGCACTTCCTGGGGCATACCTACCGCGTGCTCGGTCAGACCGAAGAGTCCATCGCCGTCTTAAAGCGCGCGCTCGCCCACAACCCGGATTTTCTGCCGGCTTATTATAACCTGCTCCTGGCCTCGGTTGATTTGGGCCGTCTTGAAGAAGCCCGGGCGCTGGCAACGGAGATTCTCCGCCTCAGCCCCAACTTCTCGTTCACAACTATGACCCAGGCGCTTCCGTATAAAGACCCCGCCGACCTTGAACGTATCCTGGCCGCCTTTCGGGCCGCCGGCTTGGAGGAAAACGTTAGGGATTGAGTTCTTTTTCGAGGGCGTGGACGCAAAATGCGTTCAGGCTTTGGTCGGCTTTGCGGGCCGCAAACGCCAGCCGCTCGTGAAGCGCTTTCCCAACCCGCAGGTTGAATTTTCCCGAGTATGCCCTGTGCACGGTCGCAGGCGGGAGCGGGTCGCCGTCCGTTTCTTGAATCCGTATCCACTCCTCAACCACTTGACACAATTCGGCATAGACTTTGGCTTCGTCTTTCCCATGCACGCCACCCAGCATGAGGCCAGGTGCGCGACCGATATAGCACTGATCCTCGTCCGACCACTCAACGATTTTCAAGTAGCGATCACTCTTTTTCATGACGGACTCTCTCTATCGCTTTTTTGACGGCGTGCTCTTGATAGGCGTGCGCCTCACTTCCTAATCTGCCGCTAAGAGTGACACGAATGCCTTGGGGATGCTTGAAATTTCTGTGGCTGCCCTTCCCGCCTCTGTCAACGAATCCGGAAGATTCTAATTGTTTAATCAGCTCTCGTATTTTAGGCGGCATTTCTTATGTAGTACCATGATGGTACTTAATCAACAATGATCCGAGTAGTCCTTAGACGGAAGAGACTGGCATAGTCTCCCATGCCTAAGTATGAGTGGCTCTGTCTCGACACCCCTTCCCCTGTCTGATATCAGGCAGCGGATCGATCTAGAGGATGCCCATAGTGGGAAAAGGTTTTGAACTAGCGGGCCTCAAAAGCGTCGCTTATCGCCTTGCAACCTGCAACTCTTTCCCAGCGGAATCGATTATATGACAAGTGAAGATAACGCAGGCAGATATTTTGTCCACGCCCTCGAAGGTCGCCGCGACATCACGGACTCCTACGAAGTCTTGGGCGACATCCCCGAAATAATCGGCATCTCCTCGCAAAGAGAAGACGAGTTCGTCGTGCAAATCCGCTCTATCATCGAGAACCAGCCCAACGGCATCAGGGCTATAGAGGAGTTAGCGAGTCCGTTTCTGTCCAACGCTACAAGCCTATATCACTCAAATCGGATAGCAGCCGTAGACGGTACTGATGCTGTTTCTGCCCTGCGGTTCGCGTCCGACACGATATATGCCGCCGGCGTTGTGCTGGTAACGCCGCAAACCCAACACCGACCCAGGGCGCATGTAGCGCGCACCCAAGCCTCTCATCTTACACCGTCTGCGAACCCCAGCATGACTTGGCAACAAGCTCTCAAGGAATGGGCTGAGTACTTGCGAGGTGCCCGTGAACATGAACATTCTTGGATTAATACCTTCAGAGAATATGAAGAACGTGAAATGGCTTATGAGTGGCTCCAAGAAAATGAAAACCACATCGTACTGATTGACGGCCCCATCCTCACCCAGAATATGCTAACCCAAGACGCCGCCCGCGAGTTGCTGTCAAAGATAGTAACCAATCAGCGCGCTATCGGCTTTATAAAGAATCTCTCCGCTAACCCACTCCTCAGTGCAATTGGTTATGCACTGCGTCCAGGCGAAACATTCGTGATGAGGGAATGGTCCAACATTCTCTCTGATCGATTCGGTGAACGGCAGCAAGCCATCAGCAGATGGATAGAGGAGAACGCTAACGAAGTGGTCAGAGCCGTCTACAAAGTCAACCGCAAAGCCTTTGCCATAGAATGCCTTGCCGACCAGCTACCCCTCGCCTTCGCCATATTAGCATACGACAATACCGGCTCCTTGGACCACGACATACCAATGCTTTTGCAAATCGCCGACAACCACGTCCGAACCAAGTTTAACGGAGCCCGCGCCCGCGATGAAGTCATAGCACGTTTCTCCGCCAACGATCCCAACAGATTCCTTGACTTGATCAGCGAGAGGACCCTACGATGAGCCTAATCCAGATAGCCGATGACCAAAACACGGACACCAGCATAGTCAGACTGGTTGGCAAAGGAGAGGACCCCCTCATCCCCCTTTTCGCCTATCTGATTTCAAACTCGGAGACGCACCGATTCTTCCTCCAGGTCGCTACCGCCAATCGCAATCTAAGCCGCTTTTCGCCTAATCCTTTCGACAGCATCTCGCTTAATCAGATGCTATCTTTGGTCGAAAATAGGGGCTACTCAAGAGACGCCATCGTTGCTAACATCACCTACTATGAGGCCAAAATAGAGGCTATCATCAACAAAGAAGGCAGGCCTGAAACGCCCTTCATCCGACCCACCACTGGCGCTATCAACGAACTCGCCTCTACGGAAGAAATTATTAACTGCTTAGAGCTACCTCAAGGCCAAGACAGCGACTTCCGCATCGGCAAACTGGCCCGCAGCGGCGAATCAGAAGTTGCTATCAACGCCGACGGGCGGATACTGAACCACCACATCCTAATCGCTGGCTCCACTGGTTCTGGAAAATCTCACTTGCTCTCCAACCTTGCTCACGCAGCCGCGGCCATGGGCCGCGCTATCATCCTCTTTGACCACAAACCCGACCATCAAAACCACCATGAACCCAACCCTGATGCCCAATTCTCTCAAGCTTTCTCGCTGGACACCCGTGACCCTAACGAACACTCCGTACACTATTACACCCTGGATGCAGACGACCCCAACACTCGTTCCGACATACTTGACGTAAGGGCGCAGGACCTGAACCCTGAAATCCTGGCCGGAACTATCTTCTACAAGCCCAACGAAGACAACCAAGCCGAATATTTCGCTCACATTGCTACCCACTTCGCATCATATTGCGCCGACCGTGATGAAAACTGGACTATACGAGACCTCACCAGCTACATCAGGGACAATAGCAACGCAGCGTTGAGCAATTTCCTTTACGGGAGCAGTGGTACCACCTTACACAAGGGCACCATGGACGCCCTGCAGCGCAGGATGGATATGCCCGGCCGGATACCGTTGTTTATTGATTCCCACCCTCCGTCCAATGCCCTCGGCGGGCGTAGAGGAACCACCAATATCGGCCAAGTCTTTCGACCTGGACTTAACGTCATTCGCATCAGTGAGGGCAATGCCCGTGGTTACGCTCTCTTCCTGTCGAATTTGCTACAGAGCGCTGCCGCTATACGTTCTAACGCAATACAGCCCGGAGCAAACGTCAGCAACGTTCCTGACCTAGAGATACTTATCGACGAAGCGTCGGATATTTTCAAAGCAGACTCTCGATACTTGCGAGACGCCGCCACAGGTATGCTCGCCGAACAAATCCGCAAGGGACGCTCTCTACACATCGGGTACGTCATTGCTGTACAAAGCGCCGGCGACGTACCCGAGAACATCCGTAACAATTTGAACACAACCATAATAGGCCGCCATCGTAATATGTCCGTTCTGCGGGAGGCTTTGCCAACCGTTAAACCGGCAATGCTGGAACAGGCTGACAAACTCAATCCTGGCGAGATGTTCGTTGATATGTTCGGCGTTCGATCTTTGCTCCTCGTCCAGATGGACCTCTCTCGTTCGAGACTTACCGTAGCCGAGTAATGCCGATATGTCGTCACGAAAATGGTCTCGTTACCTCAGTCCTCGCAAAGGTAACGCTGCCCTCGCCATAATAGAGTGGGGTCGGCGCATCTCCCAAGCTCAACAGGAAGTCTCCCCAGACGAATACATAAAGATCATCACTGGAATTGGCCTCACTGCACGCGATGCCGGCACCCTTGCTTTAATCGGTAGAAAACTGGGGCCACTAGCTGATGCAATACCTGGCATTACTCTGCCTTTCCGAACACGAACACTCCTCGCTTTGTCAGAATTGCCGGCTCCCACACTCCGGCGGGCTGCGTTAGACGGACACCTTAAACCGTCAATGACAGAAGCCGACGCAAAATCATTAAGGCCGATATCGTCGAAACCTCTGCCTCCTGTGATTAAACCGACAGATAACTGGAGTTTCAGTAAATTGTGGTGGCCCACGATAAATGACCAAAGCGACTACGGCTATATCCCTGGTGATCTCTACGTCAACTGCCTGTGGTACTACGCCAGAGACGGAGACACTGTGACGGACCCCATGGCCGGCTCGGGAATGTTACTCAGGGTTTGGAAAGAAAAAAATCTCTGGCTCGACAACGACGCCTTCAACCTGAACATCATACTGTCCGACCTCATACCCCGAGGTCCCTATCAGAAACATATACAGCAGTGCGATCTGCTCAGCAGCTTTCCTGTGACAAAAGCAGACTACATCATCGTTGACCCGCCCTATTGTGGTCTATGCAAGGGCCAGTACTCGGAAATGGCCGTCGACTTAGCCAATATGGAACCCTCTGAGTGGCGCAAGGCTATGCAGACCATAGCCCGACGGTTTAGAGCTGCGCAGGGGAAGGGGGGGCGCTGCACCATCATCGTCCCCAATAACCGGGAGATAAATACCGGACACCGACTGCTGTTCCCTGAAATTGTAAGACAGATTTGGTACCAGAACGACTACCAGCTATACGATATAGCCTACGCATCGCGTCGTCCCCAGCAAAAACAAGGTTACAGAATGGCGGTTCTGAACAACAGAGCTAAGCGTAACAGGGTTCCACTCACCGATATCTCAGAAATTCTAACCTTCGTTGCCTGCTGAAACAGTCTGGAATCCACAGGCACAGGAAAACTCGTAAGTGGCTCTACGATAAAGCCGGTACGCTCAGGCCGGCAGCCCGGTTGTCTCGGGCAGCCCTAACATCAAGTTCAAATTCTGAATGGCGACGCCGCAGGCACCTTTCCCTAGATTATCGAGAATCGCCACTAGCAGGACATGGCCGGCGGGATGGGACGCGACGTGGATGTCCATGCGATTGGTGTCGTTACAGGCCTGCGGGTCGAAGCTGCGTTCGTGGGTTGCCGGGGGCGGCTCGTTGGGCAGCACCCGCACAAACGGCTCATGCCGATAGCGCTCCCATAAGACTTCCCAAATCGTCTCGCCTGCCCCACGTTGCAGCAGGCTGGTATGAATCGGCACCTGGACCCGCATGCCGCACAGGAACGGACCCACCGCCGGCACGAAGTAAGGCGCGCAATCAAGCAGGCTGTATTTTGTCATTTCTGGAATATGCTTATGCACCCGCTCCAGGGCATACGGCGCTTCATATACCAACGAGCCTAAGCCCAACTCGGCATCCTCCCATTTTTCAATCAGCGGCCGTCCGCCGCCCGAATAACCGGACAGCGCGTGAATGGAGATCGGCGCATGTTTCTCGATCAGGCCGGCATCAAGCAGGGGCCGGACCAGCAGCAGAAACGCCGAGGGATAGCAGCCGGGATTGGCAACATATTTTGCCTGTCGAATGGCCGCGCGTTGTTCGGGCTGGAGTTCCGGCAGACCATAGACCCAGCCGTCCTCGACTCGATGCGCCGTACTCGCGTCAATCAAACGGGTATCTGTGCGCGCGGCCCACTCCGCAGCCTCGCGTGACGCGGCATCGGGCAGACACAGAATGGCCACATCCGCTTCAGCCAACACCGTCCGCCGCGCAGCATCACTCTTGCGCTGCGCTTCGGCTAAGGTCAATAATTCGATGTCGTTTCGTCCCGCCAGCCATTCCCGGATACGCAGTCCGGTCGTGCCAACATGACCGTCAATATAGACTTTCGGGGGCATGGTCCTCACCGTCTTCAGCCTGGCTGCTTCTTCAGCTTAGCCGGATATCTTATCATGCCGTGCGATCTCCCGCTGTAGCAACGCGGGTCAGCGCTGTCTCAGTTTGAAATCCCCTCTCCTTCCCCCTGGGAGCGCGGCCATCCTGGCCGCAGACTTCTTACGCAGGCTGGAAGCCCGCACTCCCAGCATCGACAGGATCGAAAACTGAACGCTCACTCAACGTATCTGACGCTATCGCTTGACAGAGCGCTTCGGAGTATGCCACAGATGAAGCGTTCGTGTATGCAACATCATGCAGGAAGCAATGCTTTCTGTGAAGAGGAGGGTATTTATGGCAAAGTTACGCGTGATCTCGGCAGACTCGCATATGATGGAGCCGGCCGATCTGTGGCAGCAACGTTTGGACAATAAATTCCGCGACCAAGCCCCGAAAGTGGTCGAAAACCCGAAGAAGCCGGGCTTTATCTTTGTGGCGGATGGCATTGACCCCTTTCCCGTCGCCGGTGGGTTCGGGGCCGGACGGTCTGGAGAAGAGCTGAAAGACCATATGAGCAAAGGCTATGAAGCCGCCCGTCCGAGCGGCTGGGACCCGGTCGAACGCATCAAGGACCAGGAGATCGACGGGGTAGAAGCCGAGGTGCTCTACACCACGCTGGGGATGCCGCTCTTCGGGCTGCCCAATGCCGACCTGCAACGGGCCTGCTTCCGCTCCTATAACGACTGGGTCTCAGAGTTCTGTTCGCATAGCCCCAAACGCCTGTACGGTATCAGCCTGATCTCTCTCGAAGATATTGATGCCGGCGTCAAAGAGCTGGAACGAACGCATAAGCAGGGGATGCGCGGGGCCATGATCTGGGGTTCGCCGCCGGAGGACAAACCGTATAGCAGCCGCGAGTACGATCCCTTTTGGCAGGCCGCGGCCGAACTCCATATGCCGCTCTCACTCCACGTGATTACCGGCAAGAGTAAGGAGAGCAAAGTCGATTTTTCGCAGATCAGCCTGTTCTATATGAATGTGATCCACGAAGTGCAACGTTCCCTGTCCACGCTCGTTTTTGGCGGCGTGTTGGAGCGTTTTCCCGAACTGAAAATTGTGTCCGCCGAAAATGACACCGGCTGGTTCCCGCACTTCATGTATCGTATGGACCATGCTTACGATAAATTCCACGCCATGGAAAAAGAGCCCCTGCCGATGAAGCCGAGCGAATATGTCCGGCGGCAGGTCTGGGCGACCTTCCAGGACGACCCGGTCGGTCCGGCGACCTATAAGATATTTGGCGAGGACAATTATATGTGGGCGTCCGACTTCCCGCATACCGACTCGACCTGGCCGGAATCCCGGCAGTGGATCAAGAAGGACTTCAACGGCGTGCCGGAGGAGATCACCCGCAAGATCGTCTTTGAGAATGCGATCAAGGCCTACCGGATGGATCTGGACTAGTCGGCCGCGCGGATTCGTCTGAAGCGCAAAGGGTCGGGGAGTCTCCCCTGACCCTTTTATTTTTCTTCGCTGGAAAGGTCTGAGTCATTTGAAACGTGCGGTTTCGGCCAGTACAAGAGGAGAGTCTATGTCTCATTCAGGCAGGATGTTGTTCGCGCTCGTTGGAGGAATAGCCCTTTCTTGTCTGCTTCCCGCGGCGGCCCTGGCGTGCCGTTGTTTGCCGCCTCCGTCGCCGGGTTTTGGGATGGAAAAGTCAGACGTCGTCTTTGTCGGCAAAGCGACCGATGTGGAAACGATAGAAGCGGATGGCTGGCTGTACGGCTCCTTCAAACAGATGATGGGCTCGGAGCAGATGTACGAGTTTGAGACCATACGGGTGACGCTGGAGGTCACGACACCGATTAAGGCGGCAGATGAATCCCCCCTGATTCTCGAAACGCTCGCTTCACAAGAACAGTGCGGCATCCCGTTTCAGACCGGAAAAGAATACTTCGTGTATGCCTACCGCAGTCCGCAGGGCGGTTTGAAAACCGATATGTGCACCCGGACTGCGACGGTCGCCAAGGCGGCTGAAGATATGGCAGACCTGGTTGAAAAATAAAGAGCGATGAAGAAGCGCGACACCGCAACTCGTGTCAGGCCTCCGCTCCCCCGTTCAGGAAAACGGTAATGTCTTCAAACGCTCGGGGGTCCTGCGTAAAGAACAGATGGCCGCCTTCAAACAGGGCCATCCGGGCAGTCGCAATCTGTTGGCGGAGCGCTTCCTGATTGGCGACCGGGGCGACCCCGTCATACCGTCCGCCACAGATCAATACCGGCATCCTGAGCTGCGGCAGGCGGCTATAGGTGTCATGCTTTTGGCGCGCCTCGATTTGGCGGCGCGCCCCAACGGCTGCGCCAGGCTCGGCCGCACTCCCGGCGCGGATGGCCAGCATCTCATCAATCAGGGTTTGGAACTCCTGGCCGTTAGCGACCTGCCAGGCCGCGTCACGTCGCAGGTCGCTCAGCTCAACGACCCGGCGCGCCCAGTCGTGCGGGGAGAGATGCGCGAGTTCATGCAGGGGATACGAGGCCCCGCCCTCCCCGCCGCTGCTGGTACAACCGAGCACCAGGCGCTTTACCCGGTTCGGATAGCGCAGGGCAAATTCCTGCGCGACCATGCCACCGAAAGAGATGCCCATGACCAGACACGCGTCCCACCCGACCGTGTGGAGCAGCCCATCCGCATCAGCCGCATAGTCCGCCATGGTGTAAGCGCTGTCAGGTTTATCCGTCTGGCCCAAGCCACGCTGGTCATAGGCCAGGACCTCAAAATGCTCGGTGAGCGGCGAATCAAAGGCATTCGGCGAACGCCGCAGATCCCCACCCGTCCCGCTGATGTACAGCAGGCGCGGCCCGGACCCGCGCATCTCGTAATACATCTGAATGTCACGAACAGCGGCAAATGGCATCGTGGTCCTCCAGGCCTGACAGCATGTCCGGGGCTGCGGTTACGCAACCTTGGGGATAAACGCGGCGTATTTGTCCAACAACGGGAAGACCGCCTCTTTCCCTTCGGGCGGCACAAAAAATACCGCCCGCTCCGCTCCCAACTCGCGGTATTGTTGCAGCGCCGCCTCATCGTCTGGAGCGCCCAGGAACGAGATCGAGATAGCGTCCGGTTGACGGCCGGCCTTTTCTGTCCGGTTCCGAAGGTCGTTCACGATCGCCGGCAGGTCTTTATAAGCCTGAGCGTTGGGAAACCAGCCATCACAATAGCGCACCACCCGGTCGAGTCCGTTTGAGGTGTGTGAGCCCAGGATGATGGGCGGATGGGGTTTCTGCACCGGCTTCGGGTAGGACCAGATCGGATCAAAATCGACGAACTCGCCGTGATACTCGGCTTCCTCTTCGGTCCAAATAGCTTTCATCGCCTCAATTTTCTCACGTAAGACCTTCCAGCGGCGTTTGAACGGCGTCCCATGATTCTCCATTTCTTCGGCGTTCCACCCGCCACCGATGCCGAAGAGCAGACGCCCGTTGGAGATCTGATCAACGGAGGCCACCGCGTTGGCCATCGTAATCGGGTCGCGCTCCATGGCGAGACAAATCCCGCTCCCGATTTTGATGTGGGCGGTGACGGCCGCGGCGGCGGTGAGCGCCACAAACAAATCGTGCGTATGCCAGTACTCCCTGGGCAAATCACCCCCAAGGGGAAAAGGGGTACGGCGGCTGGCTGGGATATGGGTGTGTTCCGGGTACCACACAGACTCAAAGCCGCGTTCTTCACAGGCAACGGCCAGTTCATCCGGCCGGAGCGCATAATCCGTGGCAAACATCTCGATACCGAGTTTCATCTGACCCTCCTTCAGGCATTGGCGCTCTGCGCCTGTCATGACACCCCGCGCGGCCAAAGTCAAGCAATACACGGACAAAGCGCGTTGACGCTCAAGAGGGGGAACGATAGGCTACGAAGCTCTCTTCAAGAGCCACGCAAAGGAGTTGTCGCGGCTATGAGCAGGCAAGACAGCGAAAGACAAACAGACCATCCAGGAACGAATGGGGCACCTCGGATCGATGACCTGGAGGCCTCAGGCCCGCCGCGTCCAGCCACACCCGCCCATATTATTCAGGATGACCAGGAAGCGATTGACATTGCGCACCGTTTGGCAAAAAGTTTTGCGCAGGAAGCGGCGCGGCGTGACCGGGAACGCCGGCTGCCAATCGCCGAACTGGACGCATTCTCGCAGAGCGGCTTGTGGGGCATGACCGTGCCCAAGGCCTACGGCGGCGCTGCGGTCTCGTATGTCACGGTAGGCGAGGTGATTAAAATTATCTCCGCGGCCGACCCGTCGCTCGGGCAGATCCCGCAAAACCATCTTGGCATACTCGATATTATTCGTCTGTGCGCCAGCGAGGAGCAGAAACGTTTTTTCTTTCGCGAGGTCTTAAAAGGCATGCGTCTCGGCAATGCCTTTTCCGAAAAAGGCAGCAAAACCGTCGGCCATTTTGAAACGCGCATCCGTCCCCACGGGGACGGCTATAGCGTGAATGGACAAAAGTTTTATTGCAGCGGCGCGCTTCTCGCCCACCTGGTGCCGGTCGCAGCGACCGATGAGCATGGTCAAGCCCAGCTTGCCTTTGTGGAACGCGATGGGCCGGGACTGCGCATTATCGATGACTGGTCGAGTTTCGGCCAACGCACCACCGCGAGCGGGACCGTTCTGCTGGAAGACGCATTCGTGCCGGCCAGCCATGTGATCCCAGCGCATGAGGCGTACGATATACCAACCGCGAACGGAGCAGTTTTGCAGATTATTCATGCCGGCATCGATCTCGGCATTGCCCAGGCCGCTATTGATGAAACCATCCACTTTGTCCGCAGCTATACCCGTCCGTGGATCGACAGCGGTCAGGAGCACGGCTATGAGGACATGTACTCCATCGCCCAAATAGGAGACCTGAAAATGCGCCTGCACGCGGCAGAGGCCATCCTGGACCGGGCTGGTCGCACGGTCGATGCGGCCATGGCCAATCCGAATGAAGACAGTGTGGCCGCGGCCTCAATTGCCGTAGCAGAGGCAAAAGTTCTGACCACGGAAATCGCCATTCAGGCGACCAATAAATTGTTTGAACTCGCCGGCACCCGCTCCACATTAGAAGAGTACAACCTGGATCGGCACTGGCGGAACGCCCGCACGCATACGCTGCACGATCCCGTCCGGTGGAAGTTTCAGGCAATCGGCAATTACTATCTGAATAATATCAAGCCGCCCCGTCACGCGTGGCTATAGAAAAACAGGCCAAGGAGAATATATGAGCCAGGCCCCCTCGCAAGCCCCCGTTCCGCCGGATCACGATATTCGAGTCGCCGCGCCAATGGCGCGGGTCGAGGCTCCGGCCCACATTATTCGGGACGATCAGGAAGCCCTGGCAGTGGCTCAGCGTCTCGCCGAGCGCTTTCAGCAGGAGTCGGCCGAGCGCGACCGCGAGCGCCGCCTGCCGCGCAAAGAGTTGGACGAATTCTCGCAGAGCGGCCTATGGGGCATCACTATTCCGAAAGCATACGGCGGGGCGGAAGTGTCCTTCTCGACCGCGGCCGAAGTCACGGCTCTCATCTCGGCCGCAGATTCATCTTTAGGCCAGCTTCCCCAGAACCATTACTATATGACCGAAGCTGTCCGACTGGATGGGACCGAGGAGCAAAAGCGCTTCTTTTTTAGCCGGGTGCTGGAGGGCGACCGCTTTGGGAATGCCTTTGTCGAGCGTGGCACAAAAACCGTCTTTGACTTTCAGACGCGCCTCACGGCCTCCGGCGACAGATTCCTCCTGAACGGCAAGAAGTTCTATGCCACGGGCGCCGTGTTTGCCCACTGGGTCCCTGCTATCGCCAAGGACGACCAGGGACGAATTGCTATCGTCTTTGTCAGGCGTGATGCGCCAGGGGTCACCATCATCGACGACTGGTCGGGTTTCGGCCAGCGGACCACGGCCAGCGGAACCGCGCTGTTCGAGAATGTCGCAGTCGAGTCTTTTCATGTTATCGACCACCAGGCCGCGTTTGACCGCCCTACCCCGATGGGCGCCGTCGCCCAGATTTTTCATACCGCAGTCGATGCCGGCCTCGCCCGCGCAGCCCTGGCCGAAACGATCGCCTTTGTCCGTCAGTATACGCGACCGTGGATCGACAGCGGCCAAGAGCACGGCTACGAAGACCCGTACACGATCCATCAGATTGGCGAGCTTGAGGTCCGGGTGCATGCCTCGGACGCCCTGCTCGAACGGGCGGGCCGTTTCGTGGATGCGGCGGTCGCCTCGCCAACCCAGGAGAACGTCTCTCAAGCCTCGATTGCCGTGGCGGAAGCAAAAGCCATGGCCACGGAAGTCTCTGTGCTGACGACAAACAAGTTGTTTGAGTTGGCCGGCACCCGTTCCACGCTGGAGGAGTACAACCTGGACCGGCACTGGCGCAACGCCCGTACTCACACTTTGCATGACCCGGTGCGCTGGAAATATCACGCCATTGGGAACTATTGGCTGAACGGCGTACAGCCGCCACGACACGGGGCGAGTTAATCCTCCTGCTCTGATAAAAAGTTATTCAGTCTACAGGTAGGTTAGACTCGTTTCTCGCCTGCTGTCGCGAGCAGCTGAATACGCACGTCATCGGGGAATGTGACGCGGACGAAACGACTCGTCGGATAGAGATAATCTTCCCCTGATTCATCAATGACACGGAGGCAATCGACTTCTGCGGCCTTCTGGTCGGGAAGTATCTGGTACACCTTCCATACTTCCAGGTCTTCGTCGCTTTCATTGGTCACGCAAATGGCGAATTCACATTGCTCTGTTGGCATATATAGCAGCCTTAATCTAAGACTCGTTTGACCTTCATCCTCCGCCGACCTACGCCATGGGCTTCATACCAGTGCAACTCTGCCAGACGGACCTCGCGGTTGGGAAAACGTACACGGCCTATACCTTTGAGCTTCCGCCACCGACGTCCGCCGAATTGCTCCCTCAATCGTCGCCGCTCACGAATGGACAGATTAACCGCGATACTTTCAATAGCCGTTAATTCGCCGAGGAGTTCAAAATCGCTCCCCATGCGCAGAGCATAACCACCGTTCAATACACACGCAAGCGACAAACCTGCCTGCGACACAGGAGCCTACACCGGAAATCATCAACTCGACGGCACCTTTCACTGAGGCCGTCTGAGGCAAAGAGATAGCTGACGAAACGGACTATTTCCCCTATGCCGGTGTGTGCTCGGCCAGAAAGCGCTCAACCGCCTGCTTGGCAGCCGGGTGATGCTCCGGCTCTTTCCAGCGCTCAACCAGCGTTGCCCTGGGGGCGAGCGCGGCAATCTCTCGTGAGGTCTCCTGCGGATGATAGAGGTCATCACCCAAGAGAACCAGGAGCGGCGTTTGACACTGGGCGACAAACTCTTTCGAGACGTTGAAGAGAAAGTCGCCGCTGTACATATTTGTTTTGAACGACTCCCACGCCTCGTTACTCACGTCAGGCCGCCCAGATTTCAGCTCGGCGGCCCAACCGTCAAACATGTCAAAAAACGCCTGACGGTTATCGGACAGCCCAATCGTCTGAAAAAGAACGGCCGACGCAACCCGCTGCGGCGCGGCCTGGATGAGGCCCATGCAGTAGGGTCCGCCAATGCACATGCCGGCCACATGGAAATTCTCAACCCCCAGATGATCCATCAATGCCAGTTGGTCTTCCGTGTAGGTATGCCAGCTATCCGCGGCACTGACCGGGGCGGTTGATTGTCCCGCGTTGCGTTGGTCCATTGCAATAACGCGATAGCTGGGGGCAAGCTGCTCAATCGGGTTCCAGGGGGTTTTCTCCCAAAAGGACACGGACGAACGCATCCCGCCCGGCGCGATGAGCAGGAGCGGAAATCCTGCGCCCCGCTCTTGGTAATACAACTTGGTCTCGCCACGTTCAAATATCGGCATACCCGTTTCCCTTCACTTTTTTCAAAAGACCGCTACGAATCAGCGCTCAACAATTCGGCCAAACGCTCATCGGCGTAATACACGACAATCGCCCGTTCGGCGAAGTACCATTCCCCACCATCACGGACAAAGCGGTCGTCATATCGACCAATAGCCTGACGGGGTGTGGTTTCGTCTTTAGCGATAAGGTCGGCGTCCATATAAGACACCACCCGCGCCTCGTCTCCGTTCAGATCAATCTGGATGTTGGAGATCTTGTGGCGGAGGTGGATCAGTCTCGCCCGGAAGTATTTATGGTAATTCGCATACCATTCGCGCACAGCCTCACGACCGTTATAGCCGTCGTTGTCTTCAAGGCCGACCACGAGCCGTCCGTTGGGATGAAAGAGCGCGGCCACATCATCCGCGCTGCCACGGTCGACCGCATGACAGTAGCGGTCAATCACCCGACGGATGGCCGCTTCGTCCACGACCCGACGCATTTCGTCACTCATTGGCTTGCCTCCTTGTCTTCAGCGATTGGTGGAACGTCTGCATCCACGAGCCAGAACACAGCGAGAATACCTATTCCGTTACCGGCTCCAGCACCACCACCGGAATCTCGCGCTCGGTCTTGGCCTGATAGTCAATATAGGGCGGATAAATGACCGCCATTTTTTCCCACAGCGCAGCCCGCTCTTCTCCGCTGGCGGTTCGTGCCTTGGCCTTAAAACGTCTGGCCAACACCTGCACCTCAACCTCCGCGTTGGCGGCCAGGTTCAGATACCAGCCAGGATGTTTGGGCGCGCCGCCTTTGGAGGCGACGATCACGTAGTTTCCATCAGCCTCGCCATAAATTAAGGGCATGATGCCGGTCTTGCCTGACCGACGCCCGGTTGTGGTCAGCAACAGTGTCGGGAGGAGCCCTGGGCCGCCAACCGGCGCGGAATCCCACATATGCCCGTCAGCGCCATCCGTATCGAGGTAGCGCTGTAAATGGTCTGCAATCCAGCTTGGCAGATTATCCGGTATTTTGACCTCACTCATACTATTCTCCTTTTTCTTTGATTGACTCTCTGACACACTGAGACTCACTGTTCCGGCAGGTCTTCCAACAGCAGGGTTCGAGCCGCCATGATGACATGCTTTTCAACCCCGTTCCGTCGATGTTCATTGGCCTCTAAAAACTCCTTACTCTCCACCATATCAATAAATGCGGCGCGGCTTGGATAATAGACGAGGATCGCCCAGTCCCAGTCCACATCGCCCCCTTCGTACAAGGCTGCTTCGGCTACCGGCCCGGCCCACAGCACCCGGCCACCGCGCTCCTCAACGAGCTTCTGGACCGGTTTGGTATACCGAGCGTAGGCTTCCCGGCCCGTTCCGTCTCCGTCCATCGAGTGGGTTCGATACTTAATCAGATTGATCATGGTAACTGGGCCGGCGTCAGGCGACTCACGCAGCAAATCAACATTGAATGTACTCATAGGCTTCCTCTTGCAATGCTCAGAACAGGTCGAGCTGTTGCTGCTCTTCACTCTCATTTTTCAGGGGATGGAAACCGTGCGTTTCGGCCCAATCCGGGTCGGGGCCCTGCCAGCCGAAGCGTCCGAGATCGGTCACGCCTTTGACACTAAAAGTCACCCCTTCCCGCTCAAGCAAGGTCTGCTGGCGTTGCCCGGTACTCACTCTGCCCTGCGCATTAATGACCCGCTGCCACGGGACGGGAGGGTCCGGCTGTCCATCCCGCAGGGCGGCCATAGCGTCACCAACCTCCCGGGCGGTCACCGGCGGGCCCATGATCTGGGCGATGTGGCCGTAGGTGGCGACACGCCCGTATGGAATTTGCCGGGCAATCTCGTAAACGCGCGCAAACACCGAACGCGGCCCGTCTGCTTCTCCGTCTCGATCAGGATTGTGCATTTGGCTTCCTCTCCGGCTCGATCAGGTAAAGCGCGGCATCACTTTCGTGGCGAAGAGCTCGAAGCTGCGCAGAATGGTATCCCGCGACAGGAGCCCATCGCCCAAGAGGAAAAACATTTCGTCCGTCCCGATTTTCTGGGCCAGCTCGATTTTGCGCGACACGCTGTCCGGGTCCCCGATCAAGGGCTCGGCAACCCCCAGTCCGAACGGAATGCCCCATTTTTCCCAGAACCAGCGGGTGTCCGCCATGATCTGGGGCGTTTCCGAGGGGTTCTCCGTGAGTACGAGTTGGCCGCCTAAGGCCAGCTCGGTGCCGGGTTTGACTGTGCGGCCGGCCTTTTCCGCCTCTTCCCGATAGACATGTTGGAGGCGGGCGCATAACTCCTCGTGCAGGAGAATGATAATCGGCTTTCCGCCCTCCCGGCCCCAATAGCGAATGGATTCCGTGTTATGGGTAAAGCCGGCATACAGCGGCGGGTGGGGCTTCTGGTACGGACGCGGCGCGATGCCGATCTCTTCTATGCTCATGTCGTCCTTCACCCCGGCGCCGAACTGCGTATACGCTTCCATGGGATGCGGATTTTTTGCGCCTTCGGGTGGAAACTGCCAGAACTCGCCACGATGGGAAAACGTATCGTTGCTCCAGGCTTTCTTGATGACCGCGACCGACTCCTCGAACGCGCTGCGGTTTTTGAGATCGGAGGCTTGTTTTTTATTCCAATGGCCGACGGCTTCGACGCCGGGCAGGCTGCCGTAATTCTGGACCCAGCGCGCCTGATAGCCCCGCACGAAGGCCACGTTCAGACGGCCCTCCAGCATATGATCCATCATTGCCACGTCTTCAGCCACGCGCAGGGGGTTGTGGGTGTTGAGGACATAGCCCAGCACGTCAACCTTTAAGCGCGTGGAGTTCTGGCCGATAAACATGCTCAGCAAACCGGGGCTGCCGGTGGCTTCCATACCCTCAATCTGAAGGTGGTGCTCGGGGTGTCCGAAGCCTTCAAAGCCAGTCTGGTCACACACCGTGACATATTCTTTAAGGTCTTTGAGCATGCGCTGATAGAGCTCGGGCCGCTTGCCGGCCATGCCGCGTTCGAGCTCTTTTCGGGTCCCGACCGTACAATAGGCAATCGCGTGAAATTTCATCGTGTTTTGACTATAGCCTTTCGTGTTGTCTATGCCGGAACCGAGCCCTTGAGCAGAATGCGCTGATGGATACGGCGTTGGCCCGGAGGAAAGTCCATATTGACCGAGTGCGTCACGCTGCGGTTATCCCACATGAGCACATCCCCGACCCGCCAGGCATGATGATACTGATATTGCGGTTGCGTCATATGGGTATGGATTTGATCGAGCAGCGCGTCACTTGCCTCGCGTTCCATCTCCAGGATGCGGTCAGTCCGGTTCGAGTTAAAATAGATCGCTTTTTGGCCCGTCTCGTCATGGGTGCGAATCAAGGGATGAACGACATCCGGCGTTTCCGCCGCTTCTTGCCTGGTACGCTTCGCCGCTCGGGCCGGGGCGCGCAGGGTGTCATAGCTGTGAACGGCCCGCAGCCCGTCGAGGCGGGATTTCATGTCTACGAATAAATCCTCGTAGGCCGCGCGCGCATTGCAAAAACGGGTTTCTCCGCCATGTTCGGGGATTTCCAGGGCCTGCAAGAGCGTCACTTTTGCCGGGACCGCAAAATAGGAGTCGTCCGTATGCCAACCCGAGCGCCGGTCGAGGAGCAAGTCCGCGGGTTTGTCTTCCGCCTTTTTATACGTGCTATTAAAGACCGAGACCTCCGGGGCTTTCTCAACCCGCATATTTCGCAGCAGTTGGAACTGGGGTTCTCCAAAATACCGGCCGACCTGAGCAAAGGCCGCCGGCGCCAGCGGCGCTGAGCGTAAACACAACAGGTGATACCTCAAAAAGGCGTCTTTAACAGCGGCGACGGTCGTGTCGCTGACTGGCCGTGTCCAATCGACACCGTCGACCTCAGCCCCCAGGGCATCGCTTAACGGACGAATCTGAAGTGTCATTGCTCTTCCTCCCATAGCGTCGGACCGGCTGGCCGCGGCTTTTGCCCTCTCTTTATGCCAGGCGGACGAGAAAAAAATCAACCATCAGAAATGGGCCAGGTAGCCGCCGTCCACCGCCAACACCTGGCCAGTGATATACGAGGCGGCCGGCGAGGCCAGGAAGACTGCCGCGCCCGCGATTTCCGCGGGCGCGCCCCAGCGTCCCAGAGCAGTCCGACGTTTCAGCATATTGGCGATTTTCCGGTCCGCGACAAGATCGCTGTTTGTCTCTGTGGCAAAAAATCCCGGCGCGATGGCGTTGACGGTAATGCCGGACGGGCCCAGTTCAGCCGCCAAGGCCCGCGTCAGCGCTTCGAGCCCGCCCTTGGTCGCGGTATATGCGGCATCCCCACTATTGGCAATCGGGCCGGCGATTGAGGTGATATTAATAATGCGACCGCCGCCCTGCTCGGTCATCAGGCGGCCCGCTTCCCGGCTCACATTGAACGGCGCAAGCAGGTTCACGTCGATCATCTGGCGGACCGCGTCCAGCTCGAAGTCAAAGAGTTTACGACGATCGCGCCGGCCAACGTTGTTCACCAGAATATCGAGCCGACCGTAGGTAGCGCGAATATGCTGGAAGGCGGCAGACACGGCCCCTGCGTCGGCAATATCGCCTACCAGCGCCTCAGCCCGGCCATCCTCAGCGGCAATGGCGGCCAGCGCCGGCTCAATCCGCTCCCGCCTGCGGCCGTTGACCAACACCTGAGCGCCATGCCGCCCAAAGGCCCGGCCGATTTCCAGGCCCAACCCACGTCCTCCGCCGGTAATCAGCGCGATTTTTCCCTCAAGCGAAAAGGCGGCTGGTGTCACGACCGTCGGCATCAGGCGCTGTGACCGCAGCCCCACTCAATGCCATTGCGGAGCAGTTGTTCAAACGGCTGGGTAGCCCATGAGCCGCGAAAAACCTGAGGCGTTGCGCGCCCGGCATCGACACTCACATCGACAAACGGCTGCATATTGCTCGTCGCTGAATGACAGTGCCCCAGCGCAATATAGGCAACCCCGCCCCTGCCTAAGGCGCGGGAAAAACCCAGCACCCGAGTTTTTCCATCCGCTTGCAGGGCAGTGTCCTCATCGTACACAAAGCCAAAGCCTGGCGGGGACGGGTCTTTTGCCAGCTCAGTGGTCAACAGGATATCTGAAGCCGCCGGCTCCTGAAGTTCAATCAGATACAGCTCGTCCATGACCTCAAACGAGGCGGGCAGACCCCTGGTCAGGACATGCTGCTGATTGACCACATCAACCCGGAACTTGCGGAGCGGCGGATGGTTCAGAAAGAAACCGCCCAGGGTCGTATGGTGGTCGGCTTTGACCATTTTGCGCACGCGCCGGTCATCGCCGACCGGCGCAGCCTTTCCGCCACTCGTCCCATGCAGCCCCAGCCAACGACCGCCGTCTTCGAGCCACTGTCGGAGGAAGCTGTTCTGCGCTTCGTTGGGGAAAGGCCCGGCGACATAGGTCATCAGCAATTGACACCCAGGCAGCCATTTGTCGATGTCGGTAAAGTCTCCGCTGACCGAGGCCGTAACATTGGGCCGCTCGTGTAAAAGCTGAAGAAGCCGCAGTCGGGCGTAGTCCATATCGTGCCCAGCCGGAGAGCCCACCGGAAACCCACCGGAAACCACGTGGACGCGAACGGGTTGGGAATTACTCATAAGACGACCTCCTTTTTCCTGGTTGTACGCCGGCCCATCCTCCTGGCAGCCATCACCCTACCAAACCTTTTGCGAACGCAACACAGCCCCTCTTTTGATAATGTCTCAGTTTGCATTTTCCCCCTCTCCCCAACCCTCTCCCTCCAGGGGAGAGGGAGTAGATATACCCTCCCCCCTCTGACGTGTGATGCCCATTGTGTCGCCGGCCCCCAGCAGCCCCCTCACCCGGCCCTTCGACAGGCTCAGGGCCACCCTCTCCCTCCAGGGGAGAGGGAAAGACAAGAGGCCCTCTCCCGCTGGGAGAGGGGGTGGGGTGAGGGTCGACCCGTCTGAGGGCCGTCGAGCGCTGGAATCTGCATCACACGTCAGGGGAGCGGGAGTCGTTCTTCCCTCCCCCCTCTGAGGGGGAGGGCCAGGGTGGGGGGGACGCTGAGCCGGCAGCGGGGAAAGGCAACGGAAAACTGAGACACCACCCCTCTTTTGACGGCCTGGAAAAACCCATACTATTTCGGCGACCGGAAACGCGCCACACTTCCCTCGTCCACGAGGAATACGAGGAGCACAATGTCAACGCAAGCCATTGAGACTACCCGCTTTCTTTCTCACAACGCCGTGCGGACAATCGCCCAGCAGTTCGGGACACCCGTGTATGTCTACGACGAGGCGCGACTCACGCAGGCGGCCCAAGAGGTGTTGCACTTTCCAAACGCCTTCGGCCTGACCGCGCGCTACGCCATGAAGGCCCTGCCCAACGGCAGCATTCTCCGTTTGTTTGACCGCCTGGGCCTCCACTTTGACGCCAGCTCCGGCTTTGAGGTCGAACGGGCCGTGCAGGCCGGCATCGCCGCCCAGAAGATCGCCCTGACCGCCCAGGAACTCCCGCAGAATTTTCCGGCGTTGCACGCCGCCGGCGTAACCCTCAACGCCTGTTCGCTGGCGCAGTTACGCTATTTTGGCGAGCATTTTCCAGGCCAGGAACTCGGCATCCGTTTTAACCCCGGTCTCGGCTCGGGCGGGACAAACCGGACCAATGTGGGTGGCCCGGCGGCCAGTTTCGGCATTTGGCACGAGGACAGAGCAACCGTCCAAGCCATTGTCCGAAAACATGGGCTCAAGGTCATCCGTATTCATACCCATATCGGCTCAGGCTCAGACCCCGAGGTGTGGCAGCATGTGGCCGGTATGAGTATCGGCTTGTTAGAACATTTTCCCGATGCCCATACGCTCAACCTCGGCGGTGGGTATAAAGTGGGACGGATGAGCCACGAAACCTCAACCGACCTGCACGAGGTCGGCCAGCCCGTGGTTCAGACCTTTGTGGCCTTTGGAGAGGCAACGGGCAGAAGAATCCAACTGGAAGTCGAGCCGGGGACATATCTGGTCGCCAATGCTGGCTGCGTGATTGCCACGATCCAGGACCGGACCCGCACCGGCAAAGACGGCTATGATTTTCTCAAGATCGACAGCGGCATGACCGAAGTGCTGCGCCCCAGCATGTATGGCGCGCAGCATCCTCTCGTTGTTGTCCCGGCAACAGCTGCCGCCGAGCAGGAGCAACGGCCGACCCTGGACGCCATTGTTGCCGGCCACTGCTGTGAATCCGGCGATATTCTCACGCCTTCGGCCGGCGACCCGGAAGCGCTGGAACCGCGCGCGCTCCGTGAGGCCGCTATTGGCGACTATCTGGTGATCGAAGGCGCGGGCGCGTATTGCTCCGGCATGAGCTCCAAAAACTACAACTCGTTTCCAGAAGCGCCAGAGGTGCTCTACCGCGGTCCGGAGCAAGCGCCTGTGCTCATTCGCAAGCGGCAGACGCTGGACCAGATCATTCAGAACGAAGTGGTGGCCTAGCGCGTTTTACGATGCTGTGTAGCTACCCGTCATTCCTGCGGAAGCCGGAATCCAGGCCCGCCGTCCCGCCCGCTGGATGCCGGATCACGTCCGGCATGACGGAAGCCCCCGGCACGGCTACAGACTAGCGTAAAACGCGCTAACGCAGACGGGACGCTGTCCTCAGCGTTGGTCAGCCTCCAGGTTCTTTTGCAATGAATCGCCGATAAATGGCCGCAACCAATACGGATTCAGGAATTCCTGTTCGATAAAACGTGGATCGTCACTCAGCGACGGACCGTGGTTCACCTCCGTCCAGTAGGCATAGAACTGCGCACGCAGGAGCGGGTCGGAGATGCTGAAATCCCCCCTTTTCTCACGCTGCTTCAGCCAGGCGTGCATGGCGTCAAAGGCTTCAAGCCCGGCCTGTTGCCATAAGACCCGCCCGCCGCCATATTCCTGGTATAAATGACGCTGGAGTTTCCAGTTGGCGACCATCCAGCCGGCAAAACGTCGTCCGGGCGGTTTGAGCTGGAGGTCAATCGCCTGTCGTTCGTCCTCAAGGCGTTGTTTCTCCTCCGCGGTAAGCCCTGGCTGGGCCAGCGCTTGTTCAATCTCCGCCCGGCGGTCTGTGAGCGGATGGTCCTGAGCCTTGAGGCGTTCATTATGCCAGCCATCAAAATGCGCTGTTGCCGTCGAGACCTCGCGCTCCGTGGGTTGAAGCACGTTCCTGTGGGCCGCGCGATACTGCTGCATCACCGGATGGCTGAACAGATTGTGCAGTTCATTTGAGAGCGCTCCGCCCTCTTTGGCCGAGAGCTGGTCTCTATACACCGGCTGTCCCAGCACTGCGCCAATCTGCTCGCGCGGCGTTTCTTCGGCGAGCGCGAGCGCAGCGCAGAAGAGCAACAGGCTCGGCCATAGTATTCCAGTCATCTCCTTCCCTTTCGCTCCGCTTTTCCTCGCAAAAACAGGTGAGGGGTCTTGGGCGCTAACATGGCAGAAAAGCTGGGGAGAAAAAACTCCTCGCGCCGCGCCGCCTTTGCCGGAAGAGCGCTGTTTGCTCATGCATGCCCGGCAGCCCGGCGCGCTGCGCCCACCTGCGCGTATCAACATTCAGCCCGGCGTTCCCGGCTCGTCAGGCCGGGGAGGCGCGGCCAGGGGCAGGGGAGCGACCCGGACCGTGACGATATCCAGGTCATGAAATTGCTGGTGGTGGACCGCGGATGCGAAGTGGCGCAGCAGCCGGAACGAGACCTCGCTCGCCAAGGCCGTCTCGGGGGGCTGGTCGGCCAGAAACGTCATCTGGTCTTGCAGATTGGAACTGTCATCGCCGACTGCGCCGACGATGAACTCCAGAATGGCCTCCCCATCCTCCTTGCGCGCGGTCAGGAGCAGGGCGCGCCGGTCGCCGGAGCCCGCGTCAAGAAGCGCCTGCAACGTCTCCTCGGTAGCGGCTTCGAGGCGCTCCAATGCCACGCCTAAGCCGCTGGCAGTGGCAAACGTGCCCAGAAACGCCCGGATCCTCGGCAGTTCCGCCAAGTCGAGAGGCCCCCGGAACTTGCTGCCGCGTGGGGCCGTCAGCTTCATCAGCACGGTGAGCAGGAGCGCGGTCAGACCACCGGAGGTCATCCCGTTCTGCAGGAGGCCACCAGCGAATTGCGAGAAGTACGCGGGAAAGATCATATCGTACTGGAACCCCACGCCGGTCCAGAAGGAGACGCCGACGATCAACCCGGTGCGGTAGTCCGTCCCGCTCTGCACGACTTCCCGCATGCCAGCCACGAATATCAGTGTGAACAGCGGTAGCAGGGCCGCGGCAATGACGGGGTCGGGGATGGCGAGGAACAACGCCGTCCCTTTGGGCAGGAATGCCAGCAGGATGTAGACCACGCCGATTGCGAGCCCAACGCGACGCGCGGCAACCCCGGTCAGTTCAACCACCGAGACGCTTTCCGAATACGGTGTGCTCGGTACAGTTGCACTGAGGCCGGTCAGCAAGTTGCTGACGCCGGTCGCGGCCACCGCGGCCTGCACCGCCCGGAAGTCCACGGCCCGGGGACGCCGCCAGGACACGCGCTGAATGGCGACGAAAAGGCCGGTCGACTTGATGGTCTCAATCAGCGTAAGGAGCACGAACGCGGGCAGCAGCGCCCAGAACAGCGGCCCGAAGCTGAGGTCGAGACCGGGCCAGCCAACGTCCGGGACGCCGACCCAGGCCGCCTCGGCCACACGGCGCGTGTCGTAGAGGCCGAACAGCCCGGCCAGGAGAGAACCGGCAATGGGCGCCAGCCCCAGCGTCCAGAGCCGGAGCGTATCCGTTCCCTTCAGCCCGAGGCCGATGATGACGGCCAGGGTCAGGCCGATGCAGAGCGGCCCGGCTGCCGCCGCGGCGCCGGGCGGGGTCTGGTGCAGCATATCGAACAGGAGCGGCATCACCGGCACCGGCACCAGCATGAGGACCGTGCTGGTGACGGTCGGCGTCAGGAGTTGCCGGAGGCGCGCGAGTTGCCACATGAAGACGAGTTGCACGAGGCCCGAAGCGACGACCAGCGTGGCGAGCAGCGCCGGCCCGCCCGCGACGAGCGCCGTCGGGATGATGGCGATGAAGATGGTCGACGGGCCGCCCACCAGAATGTAGCCAGCGCCGACCCGCCCGATACGCAGGGCTTGCAGCCCGGTGAATACGCCCGCGGTCAGGAGCGAGGCAAACACGCCCCACGACAGATAATTTTCGGCACCGCCAGCCCGGAACACGATCGCCGGGAACAGTACCACGAAGCTGACCTGCAGAGCGGAGTGCTGGAGGCCCATGCCGAAGGCGAGGGGCGCGGGCAACGCATCGCGAGCTTCGTAGCGAACGCTAGTCCGAGCGGTGGAGGCCATAGGAGCGGCTCCCTCACCCATCCGCCAGCGAGCAGGGATAGTCACGCAGGCGCTCTGCGATGCTCGTGACCCATTTCGACGGCCAGCCACGGGCCTCGCCGTGCGTCTCAATCGCCTTGGCGCTGCGGACGATCTCCGAGAGATTATTCTTCAGGGTCAACGTGAGAGGCGTCATGCCAGCTTCCTTCTCTCGTCCCCTTATATCTCCGCCCCATAACTCTCAGCAATACCTTTCAGCGGCTCCGCAGAAGAGAGCCACCAGCTTGGGATTTCCCCTTGCTCCCCCATCCCCAAAAGGAGTACACACAAGCGCATAAGCGAGGAGGCGTTATGGCCCATGTCAGTCCCGTTTCGTTGGAGCGGACCGACCCGGCCGTTCAGCAGATCATGCAGCCCGGCGGGCTGCGCCCGCCTGCGCGTGTCAACATTCAGCCCGGCGTTCCCGACCCGTCAGGCCGGGGAGGCGTGGCCAGGGGCAGGGGAGCGACCCGGACCGTGACGATATCCAGGTCATGAAATTGCTGATGGTGGACCGCGGACGCGAAGTGGCGCAGCAGCCGGAACGAGACCTCGCTCGCCAAGGCCGTCTCGGGGGGCTGGTCGGCCAGAAGCGTCATCTGGTCTTGCAGATTGGAACTGTCATCGCCGACCGCGCCGACGATGAACTCCAGAATGGCCTCCCCATCCTCCTTGCGCGCGGTCAGGAGCAGGGCGCGCCGGTCGCCGGAGCCCGCGCCCGCGTCCAGGAGCGCCTGCAACGTCTCCTCGGTGGCGGCTTCGAGGCGCTCCAATGCCACGCCTAAGCCGCTGGCAGTGGCAAACGTGCCCAGAAACGCTCTGATCCTCGGCAGTTCCGCCAGGTCGAGAGGCCCCCGGAACTTGCTGCCGCGTGGGGCCGTCAGCTTCATCAGCACGGTGAGCAGGAGCGCGGTCAGACCACCGGAGGTCATCCCGTTCTGCAGGAGGCCACCGGCGAATTGCGAGAAGTATGCAGGAAAGATCATATCGTACTGGAACCCCACGCCGGTCCAGAAGGAGACGCCGACGATCAACCCGGTGCGATAGTCCGTCCCGCTCTGCACGACTTCCCGCATGCCAGCCACGAATATCAGCGTGAACAGTGGTAGCAGGGCCGCGGCAATGACGGGGTCGGGGATGGCGAGGAACAACGCCGTCCCTTTGGGCAGGAATGCCAGCAGGATGTAGACCACGCCGATCGCCAGCCCAACGCGCCGCGCGGCAACCCCGGTCAACTCAACCATCGAGACGTTTAGCGGATACGGTGTGTTCGGTACAGTTGCACTGAGGCCGGTCAGCAAGTTGCTGACGCCGGTCGCGGCCACCGCGGCCTGCACCGCCCGGAAGTCCACGGCCCGGGGACGCCGCCAGGACACGCGCTGAATGGCGACGAAAACGCCGGTCGACTTCGTGGTCTCAATAAACGTAAGAAGCACGAACGCAGGGAGCAGCGCCCAGAACAGCGGCCCGAAGCTGAGGTCGAGACCGGGCCAGCCAACGTCCGGGACGCCGACCCAGGCCGCCTCGGCCACACGGTGCGTGTCATAGAGGCCGAACAGCCCTGCCAACAGGGAGCCTGAGATGAGTGCCAGCCCCAGCGTCCAGAGCCGGAGCGTATCCGTTCCCTTCAGCCCAATGCCGATGATGACGGCCAGGGTCAGGCAAACGCAGAGCGGCCCGGCTGCCACCGAGGTACCGGGCGGGGTCTGGCGCAGCATATCGAACAGGATTGGCATCACAGTGACCGGCATCAGCATGATGACCGTGCCGGTAACGGTCGGCGTCAGAAGTTGCCGGAGGCGCGCGAGTTGCCACATGAAGACGAGTTGCACGAGGCCCGCAACAACGACCAGCGTGGCGAGCAGCGCCGGCCCGCCCGCGGCAAGCGCCGTCGAGCCGACGGCGATGGAGATGGCCGACGGGCCGCTCGCCAGGATGTAGCCGGCACCGACCCGCCCGATACGCAGGGCTTGCAGCCCGGTGGATATGCCCGTGGTCAGGAGCGAGGCGAACACACCCCACGACAGATAGTTTTCGGCACCGCCAGCCCGGAACACGATCACCGTAACCAGCACCACGATGCTGACCTGCAGAGCGACATGCTGGAGGCCCTGGCTGAAGGCGAGGGCCGCGGGCAACACATCGCCGGCTTCGTAGCGGACGCCGGTCTGAGCGGTGGAGGCCATAGGAGCGGCTCCTCACCCATCCGTCAGCGGTAGCTCGTCAAGCGCAAGGTTGACGCTCGTGACCCATTTCGACGGCCAGCCACGGCCTCGCCGTGCGTCTCAATCGCCTTGGCGCTGCGGACGATCTCCGAGAGATTATTCTTCAGGGTCAGCGTAAGAGGCGTCATGCCAGCTTCCTTCTCCCGTCCCCTTATATCTCCGCCCCCTAGCTCTCAGCAATACCTTTCAGCGGCTCCACAGAAGAGAGCCACCAGCTTGGGATTTCCTCTTGCTTCCCCATCCCCAAAAGGAGTACACACAAGCGCATAAGCGAGGAGGCGTTATGGCCTATATCAGTCCCGTTCCGTTGGAGCGGACCGACTCTGCCGTAATGTCTCAGTTTGAATTTTCCCCCTCACCCCAACCCTCTCCCTCCAGGGGAGAGGGTTAGGGTGGGGGGGCGCTGAGCCGGCAGCGGGGGAGGGAGATGTGAAACGGAGACACGACCCGGAATCCATTCCCTTTGCATAAATGTCTTTGCTAAGTTGTCATTGATTTGCTTTATCTCCCGGAGAAATGACCATGCCTGAGAAAAAGATGTTGGTTGCAGGCGCGTCTGGCTTAGTTGGCTATGCCGCGGTTGAGCACTTTGCGCAGCAGGACGATTGGGACGTGGTGGGGGTTTCGCGGCGTATCCCCGACGGGCTCGAAGGGGCTGAGGTCATCTCGGTCGATCTGACGGATACGGCGCGCTGTGCCGAAGTCTTTGGTCGCATGTCAGACGTGACGCACCTGATCTATGCGGCGCTATACGAAAAGCCGGGGCTGGTTGAGGGCTGGTTTCAGCAAGACCAGATGGAAACCAATCTGGCTATGCTGGACAATCTCTTCTCTCCACTCGAAGCCGTGGCCCAGGACCTTCAGCACGTGTCCTTACTCCAAGGCACCAAAGCCTACGGCGTCCATATTGAACCCTTTCCCGTTCCGGCTCGCGAACGCTGGCCGCGCCATCAGCACGAGAATTTCTATTGGCTGCAAGAAGATTATTTGCGCGCGCGTCAGCCGGGCAAGAACTGGCGCTGGACGGTATGGCGACCGCAGCTCATTTTGGGGCAATCGCTGGGCAGCCATATGAACGTCATCCCCGCTCTGGGGGTGTATGCGGCCCTCCGCCGTGAGGCCGGGCTGCCATTATCCTTCCCCGGTGGCCCGCCCTTTGTGGTCGAGGCGATTGACGCCGGCCTGATTGCCCGGGCGTGCGAGTGGGCCGGACTGGCGGAGAACGCCCAGAACGAAATTTTTAACATCACGAACGGCGATGTTTTTATATGGCAAAACGTGTGGCCCGCCATTGCGGAGGCCCTGGGCATGGAGGTCGGCCCGGCGGAGCCGCTGTCCCTGGCGGAAGAGATGCCCAGGCACGAAGCCGAGTGGGCGGCGATTGTGAAGAAGTACGCTCTGCGCGCGCCAACCAGCTTACAGGAGTTTGTGGGCCAATCCTTTATTCTGGCGGATTTTACCTTCGGCTATGGCAGCAGAAATCAGTCGCCACCGCCCATGCTGGTGAGTACCATCAAGCTGCGTCAAGCCGGCTTTCACGAATGCCTGGATACGGAGGACAATTTCCGGGCGTGCTTCAAACGCTTCCAAGACGCCCGGCTCCTGCCGCCGCGGTAGCGAGTGACCGGCGTTCCGGCCCGTAGTGACAACTATTGCAGCAGCAGGTTTTTCCACCGACTCTCAACTTGACAGCGACCGCAGCCTTGCCTATGCCCTATTCCAAAAGGGAGACGCTGTATGCCAAGAGAAGTAGCGGGGGGTTATGTCTCTGCCGACGGCCACGTTGTTGAGCCGTCTGACCTGTGGACAACCAGGATGGACAAACGGTTTCGCGACCGGGCGCCGCGGGTCGAGTCTCGACCAGACGCCGACTATTATGTGATTGACGGCCTGGCACCCCTCCCGGTGGGTCTCGAAGGCGTCATGATAGAAGATAAAATTGCCGGAGCCATCACTTCTTCTCTCGGACATCGGCACGCCGACACGCGGCCCGGGGCATGGGACCCACAGGCGCGTTTGGCCGACCAGGACTTGGATCATATCCGGGCCGAGGTGATTTACCCCGGCATGTTGGGCCTGCACTTCTTTTATATTCGTGACGCAGCATACCAACGAGAAGTCATGCGGGTGTATAATGACTGGCTGAGCGAATTCTGCGCAACCGCCCCGAACCGACTCTTAGGCGCTGGATTCTTACCCTTGCGCGGACCGATCGAATGGGCCTGCGAAGAAGCTGAGCGGGTCGCCAGGAAAGGGCTCCGTTCCGTATCCATTCCAACTGAGGTTGAGGAACGACCGTACGCCCATTCGGACTATGAGCCACTGTGGGCGACGCTACAGGAGCTGAACCTGCCGATTTCTGCCCACGCCGGAACAGGCACGGGAGAGGAATTGCTGGTCAAGTTCGAGCGGATTGGCTTTGGCGTGGGACTTGTTGACGGCAAGGTCGGGATGACCATGCGCGCCCTGGCCGATCTGATTTGGAGCGCTGTCCCCCAACGCTATCCCACCCTCCGCTTTGTTATTGTCGAGGGCGGAGTCGGCTGGATTGCCTCCGTGCTGACCTATATGGATCACTGGTGGCAGGATCATCGGCGTTGGATGGAGCCTCGGCTTGAGGCGGCTCCATCCACCTATTTTCAGCGTCAGTTCTGGGCCACTTTTGAAGATGATCGGGCCGGAATCCTGACCCGCGAAATGCTCGGTATTGATCGGCTCATGTGGGGCGCGGACTATCCGCATACAGAGGGGACCTTTCCCTACTCGCAGAAACAGATTGACAAAGACTTTGCCGGGGTACCCGAGGCAGAGGTCTATCAAATGGTGGCCGGCAACGCGGCGCGGCTGTACGGCCTGGACATCTGAACCGAAACGGCTCAATCTTCTTTCAGAAACAGGCCATCCATCAACTGCGAGGCCAAGGCGGTCATCGGCAGCGCCGCCCCAACATCATGGCCGACAGTCACCGCCAGAGAGATGTCTTTATAGCCGACTTTCGCCATACCCGCGGGCCCACCAGGATAGTCCACGGCGAGGTCACGCAGCAGCTCCCAATTCCGAGCGGCCCAGCTATCGCCGGAACTGGCCATAATGACTTCAAGCATCTTTTTCGGCTCGATTCCGGCCAGCCGAGCGAGCCGCAGGCCCTCGCGCGTACTGTGTTGATTGACAATCACCATGAGGTTGTTCGCGATCTTGGCCACCTCACCCATCCCCACGTCACCGACGTGAAAGAGCGCCTTGCCAATAACGTCAAACACCGGGCGGCAGGTCTCCACCAGGGCAGCCTCCCCGCCGATCATGATTGAGAGGGTCCCAGCCTGAGCGCCGGACTCCGCTCCGCTCACGCAGGCATCCAGGACACCGACGCCTTTATCTTTGGCCGCCGCCGCGACCCGCTGGCAGGTTTTGGGATGAACGGTACTATGAATCACAATAATTGAGCCTGGACGGGCAGCGGCCAACACCCCATTGCCGGCTGTCCCAAAAACAACCTCTTCGACCTGCGCGTCATCGACCACAATGGTCTCGATAATGTCACACTGTTCCCCGACCTCTTGTGTTGAGCCGGCCGCCCTGGCCCCGAGTTTTTCGAGTTCCTGCACGGGCTCAGGGCGAATATCATACACCGTCAGGTCAAACCCGGCCCTGACAAGATTCGTGGCCATAGGCTTACCCATAGCGCCCAGACCGATAAAGCCAATTTTCTTATCCATATACGCCCCCCTTTGAGATGCGTGCGGTATGTGTACACGGGTTTGTCTTTCATAAACTATTCCCGCCCTGGCGTCACGAGACCGGAGCGCTGCCGAACAAACTCCCCTTGCCTTCATCCCCTCAGCAGGAGTACACACAGGCTGAGAAGGAGGGAGTGTTATGGCGCATGTCAGTCCGGTCCCATTTGAGCATATCGACCCTGAGGTTCAGCAGATCATGCAGACCTATGACAAGGAGTATGGCGGCTCGGCGTTCTTGCAGGCATTTGCCCATGCGCCTGAGGTCTTCAAGTCCTTTGCCAGCTATTACTTCCCGCTCATCTTTGAGACCCGCGGGGGCATCGATATGAAGCTGACCGAGCTGGTGCGCCTGAAGGTTGCGGAGCGTAACGACTGCGCCCTTTGAATGAACGGTCGCGTTGCTTTGGCAAAGCAACAAGGGCTGACGGAAGAACAAATCGGCGAGCTGCCAAGCTATCAGGACAGCCCGCTTCTCACTGCGCGCGAAAGGGCTGCCGTTCGGTATGCCGACGTGTTAGCCGGAGATCACACCCAGGCGTCACAAGCGTTGTTTGACGAGCTGCGCCAGCACTTTACCGAGCCGGAGATCATAGACCTCGGGTTTCGGATTACGGCTTTTGTTGGCTATGGGCGTTTTATTCGCGCGCTCGGCTTAGAGAAAGGCGGCGTGTGCCCGCTGTCGGAGGCCCATACCAACGGGGCTGAGACAGACGCCTGACTCGGGCTTACCGCTCGCGCCAGGCGTCTGTCTCAGACTGCATCGCCCGGCGCGCCGACCGATAGCCGCGCTGGGCGAGAGAAAATTCCAAGGCTGGGGAGAGGCGACTGAGCCACCACAACAGCCTCCACCAGCCCGGCACAATGATCAGCGGTTTGTTCCGAGCAAGCGCGTCCAACACTTTTTCAGCAAACACAGCCGGGTCCATAGGCCGGTATTGCCGGATGAATTTTTCCTGGACCTCTGGCGGTATGGGCTGCAGCTGCTTGCCGTATTTTCCGCCGTACAGGATGGGCGTCCGAATAAACCCAGGGCAGAGTACGCTGACGCGGACACCATACGGCGCGGCTTCAACCCGAAGAGATTTGGAAAGACCGACCACCGCATGTTTGGTGGTCGCATAGCTGACAGCCGCGGGCATGGGCAGCAGACCGGCCATGGAAGCGGTATTGACAATATGGCCGTAGCCCTGGCTGAGCATAACCGGATACGCCGCCTGCACCCCATTGACCACACCGTGCAGATTCACATTGAGGACTGCGGCCCAGTCCTCAATGTGACAGACCCGCACCTCTCCCCCAATCGCAATGCCGGCGTTGTTGAACATATAGTCCAGCCGGCCCTGAGCCTGGGCCGTCGCCCGGACAAGCTGGTCTACCGCGGTGAAGTCCGTGACGTCCAGTTCGACCGCGGACGCTTGCCCGCCCCTTTCCCGGATGCCGGCCGCGACCTCTTGGGCAAGCGCCATCTGACGGTCGGCTAAGACAACAGACGCCCCGCGCCGGCCCAGCGCTTCACTCAGCGCGCGCCCAATGCCCGAGGCCCCACCAGTGATAATCGCCACCGCGCCGTCAAAGATGCGGAGGGCGCTGGCGTGTTCCATGTCTATCTCAAAGTCAGTCGGCCACCGGCACAACACCGACCACCGCCGGACCGTCTCCGACTACGCGGGTCGTGTGCCCGCTACCGGTCAGGTCTGCGGCGAGCACGGCATCCCCCGCTCCACAGCGCTGGACCGAGCCGTCCTTCAAGCCGATTTCCATCTGGCCTTTCAAGACGATCACATACTGTCGGCGGGGGGCATTATGCCAATCCATGAAGGCTCCGGCCGGGAGTTCCCGAAAGAAAATCTCCTGCGTCGCTTGGGGCGTTTCCTGACTCGGTTGCGCGCTCAACGCCGGCTCCTCAATATGCGATTGTCCGTCGTCCCCGGCATACATATGAAAAATGCTCATGCTCTTCCTCCTCTTGTGCTGGTATAGGGATGGAGCCCATGCGTCTATGCTTCCGTCTCTCCCATATGTCGCCGCATAGCTAAATCTGTGACCACCTCAGCCCCCAGCTTGTGGAAAACTTCCGGTGAAATCTCGATCTTGAGACTGCGCCCGCCACCGCCCAGGATCACAGTTTCCAGCGCCATCACCCGCGTATCAACGTATAAGGGCATATCCGCAGGCAGCGAAAACGGTGTCACCCCACCGACTTCCATCCCCGTCAGCGCCTGCATCTCCTCGGCCGAGGCAAACGACGCTTTGGACACCCCCATGAGTTTGCGCACCCGTTTATTCACATCGAGCTGGGTTGTGGCCAGGACCACACAGGCCACAAATCGCTTGGGCTCTTTCTTGGAAGCCACAATAATCGTGTTGCCGGACGTCTCCGGCGGATAGCCATACTGAGCGCAAAACACGGCCGTATCGGCATGGGCCGGGTCTATGCGTATCCGTTCAAAGGGCAGCCCCAGCGCGTCAAGCGCGTCAATCACGCGTTGTTCCGAAGACGTCATGCTCCACCATCCTCCTTGAGCGACACTGCGCGCTGCATACCAGAACGCCGGGTCGAAACCCGGCGTTCTGTTCTCGGCGCAAACCGAGGGTGAGTCGCTGACCTCTGTATTCGTTATCCGGCGGCCATATCGTAACTACGCAGCATCTTGCCCGGCAGGGCCCCGCTGCACTGACCGTCTTCAAACGTGATCTGCCCGTTGATAATCGAATACCGATAGCCGTCAGCCTTTTGGACCCGCCGCCAGTCGCCGTCGGGCAGGTCTCTGATCGTCTCCATCGGTCGCACGGCCAGCTTTTCCAGGTCGTACACCACGATGTCCGCCGGCATGCCCTCGCGCAGCCAGCCGCGGTCCCGGATGCCTATCGCCCAGCCAACCATAGTCGACAGCCGCCAGTGCGCCTCCTCCAGGGTCATGATCTGTTTGTCGCGCACCCAGTGGGTCAGAAAGTGGGTCGGATAGCGGCCCAGGGTCAGGAACTTGGTATGCGCGCCTCCATCTGAGGCTCCGACCAGACACAGCGGATGTTTGAGAATGGTGGTCAGGGCTTCTTCATCGTTGTTGATGAAGCCCTGCATGGCAAACTCGGTTTTGAGCTCTTCTTCTACGGACAGGTCGAGCAGGGCGTCGATCGGATGTTTGCCCTGCTCCTGGGCCAGTTCGGCAACGGTGCGGCCCTTGAGATGGGCGTTCTTTTCCAGGTGGACATCATCGATAAACGTCTCCTCCCAGCGGAACATTCGGAGCTGACCCTGTTCACCGTCGGGATTCTCGCCCGGCATGACAGTCGGCGCTTTCTCCATATCGGCTTTGAGGGCCGCCCGCCGACCGGGGTCGGCCAACTTCATGCGGCGCTCTTCCAGGCTGCCGACCGTGGCCTCGTTCCAGGCCGGGAGCTGGTCAAACAAGCCCATGGTTTCCAGCGTAAACTCGAACTCAATCGGCATACAGATGTTGACCGGCAGGACCGGCGCCTCTTTATTTGCCCGTTCGGTCCAGGCCAATTGCTCGCGCCAGGTATTGGGTGAGGACGGATCGTGGATAATCGCGTTCCAGTTCACCGGCCGGCCACTCGTCTTGGCCAACTCCAATAAGAAGTCCATCCCTAACCCCTGTAAGGCATGGCCCATTGTCCACTCGATAGAGCCGCGGTTGAACTCGCGCATGACGGACGCCATTTCGAGAAACTCTTCACGCGGCGCTACATGGGTCGGGAGATAGCCGCCATCATAGTCGCGGTTCGCCATACTGAAGCTGGCGGAAAAGCCAAAGCCACCCGCCTGCAATCCCTCCCGCAGCAGATGTTTCAGCTCCGCAATCTGATCCGGGCTGGTCTTATAGTCCGGGTCCCGCGCCTCATCGTTGCCCAATACCCAGGCGCGCAGCGGAGAGTACGGCACGAGGGAAGCCGCATTGATCCCCAGACCGCCACGGTCCAGGCTGTCCAGATATTCAGGGAAGGTCTCCCAGTCCCAGCGCATGCCGGTCTGCATACAGGACAACGGAATGGACTCCGTTCGCTCCATACGGCGCATCGCCCGGTCGCGGTCTGCCGGACGCACGGGCGCAAAACCAAAGCCACAGTTCCCGATCGCCACTGTGGTCACGCCGTGCCAGCCGGACAGGGTGGCGTACGGGTCCCAGGCCGTACCACCGCTGAGCGCCGCGTCGTAATGGGTATGGATATCCATAAACCCTGGGGCGACGATCATGCCGGTCGCATCAAGCACACGCGTCGCCGAGCCTTGAATATTCCCCATAGCAACGATCTTGCCGTCACGAATTGCAATGTCGCCTCGATAGCGGGGAACCTGCAATCCGTCGATGATCGTGCCGTTCTTGATAAGCAGATCGTACTCTGCCATATGGACCCTCCTTTGGCTCATGGGAGCCAGTTGCGGTTACATCTCATTCTCCCCGTGGCCACCCGGTTCAGGCCATTGGTATAACACGTTGACGAGTCTCCCCATCCTGCACCGGAATGCGTCGTAATTGCAAGAGTGACGGACGTGACGGACAAGAGTGGCACCACACAATCGCGTCGAGTCCAGTCTGGGCGCATTGTACAGCTTGCGCAATACAGCTTGCGCACCCGCCGGGGGAGCGCCTCAAAAAGACCGCTCGCTGCGGCAGGCGTCGCTGCCGGCCGGATGGTGGTCCGTGACGAGCGACGCTCCAGCCGGGCAGCTGACCGCAACATCGTCTCCAAAGGGATTTGAACACACGTCTTTCCCGGTCAGCGATTTGAGATAATGCATGCTCGGGCAGTCCGGTTGTTCATACACCCACTTGGCGGCTTCGTCGGTTTCGTGTTGCAGTATTTGCAGAGCCGCTTCTTTACTCGTGTAGTCCGGTTCCTGCGGCGGCACTGCCGCTGCCGCCGGAGCGGGGGAACGCACGGCTGCCTCTGCAGGAGCCTTCTCTGACTGACGGTTTGGCTGCTCAGGGGCTGGGGGGTTCAGGTCTTGCCACTGACCCGTATACGGATTAAACGATTTTCCCCATTCCTGAGACAACCCCTGCGCTGAGTACGGCGGAATACATATCAGGCAAAAGCCGAGCATAAGGCAGGGGACAATATCTCGCCGGACCTGGCGCATACGGCTTCCTTGTTAGAGATGGGTTTCAAACCATTCTGTGATGAGCGGCAGACTCTGGTCAAGCCCAGGACCGGAGATAATATCACTATGGCCAAGACCGGGCAGAATGACAATCTTCTTGGGCTCGCCCGCCTTTTCATACATGGACTGCGACTCTTCCACGGAGACGCGCTCATCTGCGTCGCCGTGCAGCCAGAGTATCGCGCGGGGTGATATCTGATGCACGACAGACTCGGGACGGTACGCAATCAACGCCTCACCCGAGGTCAGCGTAATCTCTCGGCTCCACTGCGGATATTGGTCGAGAATCTGCGCAAACAGGGCGGTCGTACTTGCCGGCTCAGGCACGATCTCATTGGCTTGAACATACTGCTCCTGCCCGGTCAGGACGCGCTTACGTCGGTTGTCTGCCAGGCGTTGGAGCAATGCCTGCCATTCCCAGAAATGACAGGCGTCACGCGTCCAACGCCCGCAGTCGCCAATACCACACACGCTCACTGTGGCTTTGACGCGCTCTTCCACCCCGGCAGCATAGCTGACATTGGCCCCACCCAGACTGACGCCGAGCAGTCCAATCCGGTCTGGAACGACCTCGGGCTGTTGCTGCATGAACGTGACCGCATTTCGGATATCTTCGATCTGCCGCAGAGGGATGATCTGGCGACGGGGTTCTCCGCCACTCGCGCCCAGGAAGCGGTAATCAAACGTCAGGACGACATACCCGGCCTGCGCCACGCGCCGGGCAATATCGGGCAACAAGACTTCTTTCACCGCAGTAAAACCGTGGCAGATGACAATGCCGGGTCCTGGCCTGTTGGAAGGGCTATTCTCTGGCAGAAAAAGGACGCCCGCCAGGGGGACACTTTCACTGTAGAATTGAACCGACTTTTCCATACTCCTCCCCTTACCGCTTGGGCATTCTGGGGACAAAACGCGGCACCCGCTGTTGATACTGCTCGTAGGCCGGCCCAAAGCGTTCGACCAGTTCACGTTCTTCCAGCAGCGTAATGCCGTACAGCACAACGCCGGCCAGAGGACACAGGAGATACACGGCCAGATAGTTCGTAAAGAGCGCCAGCGCGAGGACACTCAGGAGCACGCCGACATAACGAGGATGTCGCAACCGCGCATAGATACCCTGGTCCAGGAGCGGCTGGCTGGTCGGCGTGGGCGACAGCTCGGGAATGCCAATCAAAGTGCGCAGGGTCAGATGTTTTCGACACCGCGCCTCAACCACCACAGCGGCGACAAAGCACAGCAAGGCCGGCCAGCCCAACCAGCCGGGCGGGCCGAACTCGACGGCCAGAAGCGTCTGACGCAGCACAAGGACGCCAGCGCCCATGCCAATGAGCATCATCCCCAGCGCGGAGTATGAGATCACAAGCCCAAGTTGTCGCCATCTATGGACCAGACCGTGAGCAAACGGCCAGAACAAGATACCTGGAATAAAGGTCACCAGCGTGAGGACAGCCAGGTGATAGCGGGCTGCATCCATACCGTGAGCGGGCTGGCCGTCTGCTCCCCTCATACCACGCTGTACGAGACGTTGAGGTCCGGTTTGTTCTGTATGGTCTGGAAGACAACGCAGTAGCGTTCAGTCAGACGCATCAGGGTTGCCAGCTGTTCCGCATCGGCGTCCGTATCCAGATCAAATCGGAGACGAATATCGCGAAAGCCGACCGGGGCTTCTTTGGAAACGCCGAGGGTCCCTCTGAAATCCAGGTCGCCTTCCGCGCTCACCTTGCCAGCGCGCAGCTCCACCCCAATCGCCGTAGACACCGCTTGCAGGGTCACGCCGGCGCACGCCACCAGCGCCTCCAGCAACATATCGCCGGAGCAGGCCGCCAGCCCGTCCCCGCCGGTCGCCGGGTGCAGCCCGGCTTCGACTAATGCCTTGCCCGTTTCAACGCGACAGGTAAGGCCCTCGCCAATCCGTCCTTCTGCGTTCAGCGTCACCACCGCCTTTTCGGGCGCGTCTTTATAGGCATCCTTGAGCGGTGCCTGGAGGGTGCGGAGTTCTTCTGCTTTCATTGTCAGGGTTCTCCTTCTGGCTTTTTCACTTCTCCATCCGGGCCAGCGCATCTTCCGTACTGCCGGCCTCGCTATAGTCGGCATCCTGGTCAAAGCTCAGAAAAATCATGGCTACACCGTCAGGACCAGCCTGTAGAGCAGAAGCCTGTTCCCCAGCGGGGATGAAACGGAGCGCCTTTGGTCCTAGCTGTTTTCCTGCAATTTTTCCTGCAACTTTTCCTGCAATAAAGGCGGCACCCGAGTACACGACTTCATAGCGACCATGTTCCGGGACAGGTGGAACAAACTCAACGCCGGCTGAGAACTCAATCAGCTCGGCGGTGGGGCCGAAGCTCGCCGGAATCAGCACCTTGCGTCGGGCTGTTGGACAGTCCGACATGGGTTCCCACGCGACTTCATGCGCGCAGCGCGTCAATTCACGTCCACGCACGTTCGCCTGCCAGCGCCGTTTTTTATCGCGCATGACCGCCAAGCCCCCCGGCCTGGTATGCAGCACCAGCATGTCATGCCCACCACTGACCGTGAACGGACCGTAGGGCGTGTTATGTTCCGTATAGTGCACGGCTGGCGCATCGAGCCGGACCAGCGGGAAGGCCATTGAGCCTTCAAGCAGGACTTGGAATTGCGCCGCATAATGAAAATGCGGCTCGACCGTGTAGTCTTCCGAGATTTGCGCCCGTATGGCTTCAGGCCCACCGTCTCTGCCGGTGAGGTAAAGCTGGAGTTGGGCTTCTCCTCCACCATCAAGAGGGAGGATTTTCCAAGGCACGGCTGAGGGTTCTACGATACACTGATGCGGGTCCATGTCGTCTCTCCCCATTGGATCAGGCTCCTTGCTCGCCGGCGGCCTCGTTTCTCGCGTTTTCTCAACCTACTCCACCACCTCACCTTATTCCATCACCCAGGAAAACGGAACTTGGGGCTATCCGGCCAGCCAGCCGGCCAGCCAGCGAAAGGAGAAGAAGCCAATATCAAAGACCTGCCCCAGCTTCCCCCTCTTCCCGTCCCTCCCCAATATCCTCAAAATACTGCGAGAGCGCTGCACTTTGGAGAAAACGACCAATGCTGGCGTTAAAGGTCCGCTTGAACTCCGGGTCATTGGCGTAGCGTTTATACAGATCGAGTTCGCGTTTTCGTTCTACGCCAATTGCGTGTTGAATCATCTTTTCCAGAACAATCTGGCGGTTTTGCTCGTCCCGGTTATTGACCACCTGGGCTGCATAAGCCGGGTTGTGCACCACATGGCGGGCAATATTAATGAACTTGACCCGTTGTTCTTCCGGGGTCGCATCCCAGCCGGCAAAAAAGCGTTCATTGAACGCCGCGATAATCTCGTCGAGCGAGTCTTTTTCGTCCTCACCGTGATGGCCACGCGGGTTTGGGTTTGGGGGTTCAAGCCCTGTTTCGTCCGCCTCCAAATCGATCTTCTGATGAATCCTGACCCGCTCCAGCCCGTAGGTAGACAGGTCTACACTGTCGAGCAGCGCATCGAGTTGATCTTGATTCGGGTCTTTGACCCATAGCTTGGGTATGAGGAATTTGAGGAACCAGTACAGCATTTCCCATTGGATGTTGTTGTAGGAAATAATACAGGCGACCTGCCCATAGACTTTGACGAACTGTTTGGCTTTGATCTTATAGTCAATCTTCGTTCCGTCTTCGAGTTCAAGTTCATGCTTAAAACGTGCAGCCGCGGTGTCAATCAGAGGACTGAGCTGGTCTGCTTCGGCATTCTTAAAAAACAATGCGTTAAATGCTTTGACTTCGCGCCATTCGTAGACGCCGACATCGTCTAAGGCCTCTTTGATATCGTGCAGCACATTGACATCGGTCGCTTGGCTGAGTGAGGTAGCGGTGTAGAACGGCTCAAAAGCGGTCTTCATGTCAGTGGCGCTGTTAAAGAAGTCGAGGACAAAGGTGTCATTCTTCCCCATCTGCTCGTTGCAGCGGTTCAGGCGCGACACGGTCTGCACGGCCAGGACAGATTGTAGCTTCTTGTCTACATACATGGTGTGGAGCAGCGGCTCGTTAAAGCCGGTCAGGAACTTATTGGCCACAACCAGAATTTTATATTCGTCCTTTTTGAATTCTTCCGGGATGTCCTTGCCCGGAAAATTGTTCAGACTGTCTTCGGTGTACTCGATCCCCTCCACGGTTTTCTTACCGGAAAAGGCAACAATACCCCGAAAAGGAGCGTTTGCCGCGGTGAGCGCTGCCCGGACGGCAAAAAAGTAACGAATGGCGTTTTCGATATTCCGTGTGACCAGCATGGCCTTGGCTTTGCCCTTGAGCTTTTTGGGCTTCCAGACGTGGTCAACAAAGTGGCTGACCACGATATCGGCTTTAATGGCAATCGTTTCTTTATGGCCTTCGACGTAAGCGCGGAGTTTTTTCTGGGCCTTGACCGTATCAAATAATGGATTGTCCTGGATGGATTTCTGGATTTCGTAATAGCTCTTATACGTGGTGTAGTTCGCCAACACGTCAAGGATAAAGCCTTCCTCAATGGCCTGTTTCATCGAATACAGATGAAAGGGAACAAACTGGCCGTTTGCGGTCTGCTGACCGAACTTTTCCAAGGTCGCGTTTTTGGGCGTGGCCGTAAAAGCAAAATACGAGGCGTTCTTGCCGAGCCGGCGCCCCTCCATGTGTTTGAGGATAGTGTCCTGCACATCTTCGGGTTCTTCCCGGTCGCCCTCGGGTTCATCCATGCTCAGGGTCATGTTGAGCTTGTCTGCGGCTTGACCGCTTTGAGACGAGTGGGCTTCGTCGATAATTACGGCAAAGTGTCGGTCGGACAGGTCTTCAATGCCATCGACGATAAACGGGAATTTCTGGATGGTGGTGATAACGATCTTTTTGCCGTTCTCCAGCGCCTGTTTGAGATCATTTGAATCGAACGCCGGCGCAACGATGTTTTTGACTTCAGAGAACTGCTTGATGTTATCCCGCAACTGCTTGTCCAGCACCCGGCGATCCGTGACCACCACCACGGAATCAAATACCGGCCGGTCTGAACCCTTCCCATACAGCTCAATCAACTGATACGCCGTCCATGTAATCGAGTGCGACTTGCCCGACCCTGCCGAGTGCTGAATCAAATACGTCTGCCCTGCCCCGTGCGCTCCGGCATGAGCGAGCAGTTGGCGCACCACGTCGATTTGGTGGTAACGCGGAAAGAACAGCGTCTTGCTCACCTTACCACTGTCTCTGTCCTTTTCTTCAACGATTTTGGCAAAATGCTGAATGATATTGGCCAGGCTCTCGCGGGTCAGTATGTCTTCCCACACATAGGCGGTTTTGTGGCCGCGCGGATTGGGCGGGTTGCCCTTCCCGAAATTGAAGCCTTTGTTAAAGGGCAGGAAGAACGTCTTTTTCCCTGCCAGCCGGGTGGTCATATACACTTCGTCGGTGTCCACGGCAAAATGGACAATGCACCGAGCAAATTGGAGCAGCGGTTCTTGGGGGTCGCGGTCTTCGCGATACTGTTTTTTGGCGTGGTAGACGGTCTGGCCGGACCAGGCGTTTTTGAGTTCAAGCGTGGCAATTGCCAGGCCGTTCAGAAACACGACCATATCTATGGACAGATTGGGGTCGCGGTCCGAGTAGTGGACCTGACGGGTGACGGAGAAAATGTTTTTGTAGAAGTTGGCTCGGACGGTCGGGTTCGTGTCGTTATACGGCAAGCTGTACAGCAAGGTCAGGTGCGCGGCGTCAATCGCCAGTCCTTTTTTCAGGACTGACAGAATGCCGTCTTTCTGGATTTTGCGGTTGAGGCGTTCCAGGACCAGGCGTTGCCAGTTGGGCCGGTCGCTCAGCTTGGCCAGTTCTTCCGCTTGGGTCTCTTCCAAAAACCGCCAGAACTTGGCTCCATCGACCGCGAACTCCCGGTCAAAGTCAGCCGCAAACCCAGCCTCATAGCCGGCATGCGGCCCATACATCGGTCCCCGCTCCTCCTCACCAATCATCCCCTCCCTCTGCTCCTCTTTGCGCGGTCCAGTCAGCGCTTTTTCAATGCAGGCTTCGAGGGCTTGTTCGGTGGTTTGGGAGGTCATGCGCACCTTCTCTTCGGCTGCCCGCTCATTTTCATTTACGGCCTCCGGCGGCTGACCGGATATTGGGGGAGGTTCCTGTTCCATGAAGCTATGTTGAACACGCCACAACCCCTGACAATCGGACGGGTCCACGGACGCGCCCCTGGTCCTTGCAAAGGCAGTTTGCGTTCCAGTTCTCTTTTCCTGTTCAGTAAAAGAAGCCCAGTCAAGGAGTCCAGCGCAATCAGCACTAGGAAAAAGACTGGCTTGTCGGCTCGCCCCGAGGCCCATTCATAGAGAAAAGAGTCCCGATACTTATATTTGAATTTCTCGTCAATCTGGCCACTTTGGAATCGCTGAATATACTCCTCATCGGTCTCCGAGGGAGCCTGAGGGTCTTGAGGGTCCTTTACCTCGATAAACAGATAACGGTCAGGAAGCTCAACAACGAAATCCACCGCCTTCATACAGTGGCTCAGTCCGTGGCTAGTATCGTCATCGAACTTTCGCGCCTCTATCGCGTTATTGATGGTGATTTGCAGATTGCCTTCCCTGAGAACCGTCATCCTGTGGAACCTTTCAGGCTGCGCTCAATTTCCCGGTCGTAAAGGTCGGTGAACGTTTCCGCAATGACGTTCGGGTGGATGTCAAGATAGCTGTCCGTTGTGTTACAGGCTATTTCTTCCGTCCCCTCCTCTCGGTAGAGCGAATGGAAAGCCACTTTGTCGCCGCTCTTTTTTTGGAGATTAAGCTCCTCAAGGATGACGTAATCGTGGGTCGCCAGGAATATCTGGACACCGTCGCGCTGCAATTCGAGCAGAATGTCTATCAATACGCCGAACAGCTTTGGGTTCAGGTTGGTCTCAGGCTCATCCCAGAACAGGACGGAGCCGTTCTGCAAAGCGCCGTTCTGTATCAAAAGCCACAAAAGCCCAAGTTTGCGCATTCCTTCAGCAAGCAGAGTGAATTCGAGGTTGCCTTGTTTGTTACGCAGGAAGAATTCTTCATTCCTGACGGTAATTTTTCCGTCAATCACCTTTTGCAGTTTCGTGAGCAAACGCTTACGTCGGCTGTCCACAGGACCACGCAGTAACGGACGATAGGCCCGGTGCAGAATGTCGGCATAGACCTCTTCAAAGTGAATTTCGCGCTCCGCGTACAGCGACAAGAACCCGGGCGCATTGGAAAGCATCTCCTTCACCGGGATGTAGACGCATTCTATTTTCCGTTCTGCCCATTGCCTGGCGTTTCCGGGGCTCATGCCGCTATGGTTGGTAAACGACAGGGACAGGGGGTGTGACGAGCAACGCCATACCTTTATCGCTCCGACCGCACTCACCTTTTGACGTTTGACCAAGCGTCCCAAGGCCCCACCCAAGGGAAGAAATACCCGGACCAGTTTCGCCGCGAACGCGAAAGGCGCGCCTGTCTTCGACACATCGCACGCGGCGTAACAAACCTTCATGAGGTGGGTTTTGCCTGTGCCATTTGCGCCCACAAGAACGTTGATGCCGGGCGAAAGCTCTAATGCCAGGTTTGAGAACGCGGTAAAATGTTCCAGTTCTATTTTTGTCAGAGCCACAACAATCCTCCGCTCGGTTGGGTATTTCTCCGCAGCGCCTCGGGCTGTGGTGTTATCTGTAAGTGGCGGCTCCTGCCCTTCAAGTATTCCAGGATTCTATACGGGCAACGATTGCCTTCATCTGGTCTTCCCAATCAAATCGACCCGCCATTATGTCCTTCGTCATATGCGGAGCGCTCTGCATCGCCAGGCGCATCTTATCACAATGCTTTCGACTCATGTTCGCTTCGAGGTACGACTTGTCCGCCGCTTCGGTGCGAGGAAAGAAGTTCTCATACTGCTCAGGGTCAGGGAGCGGCTGCAAGCCTGAGGCTTTCTCAAGAACAGAACCGGGAAGGTAATTCTCAATTTCCCTGGCCGCGGTTATCCAAATATGCGCCCCGGGTATGTTCTCGACTTCCTTGCGAATCCTCTCCACCCTGTCCTTTACAGGAGAATTCTCGGAATCACGGTCTCCGTCACACATGACAATGATGTTCGGATTAACCCGGAACAAATTCACAAGTTCTTCAGTTTCTTCCTCGGCAGGTTGAAACTCGACCCGCGCCAAAAGTGCTCCGCCATAGAAGGCGCACTGATAGTCACGACCCTCTCGAAGACGGCCTTCGCTATAGAGGCGAATCCAGTGATTGAGATACATACGGTCCGAAGGCCCCTCCACCCACACTATGCCGTTTGCCTGAAGCAAATCCGACGGTTTTGCGCCCAATTCGGAGACGACTCCAAGACGATCAAAATGTGCGGAAACCGTTTTCGTGCTAGCCGTCTCACCATCATGAACGACGTGGATGATCTGCGCGTTCTCTGACATCCCAAAAAAGTCCAGGGCCGTGCTTGAATGAGTTGTCAGAAAAATCGTCGCTTGTTCATCAAGGGCGTACTTTTCAAGATACTGAAAAAGTCGCCGCAAGAGGGCCGGGTGAAGATTGTTTTCAAGTTCCTCGAACGCGAATGTAAATTGAGACTTCTCCTTGTCTTCAATTTTGGGAATAACCAATAGATTCAGCAGAACTAAAAGAACGGTCTTCAGACCGCTCCCCGATTTGCTGAGAGGGATCGATCCCTTTTTCTCCTCGCTAAGGTAGACCTCCCAATAGCCTTTTGGTCCAGGCGCTCCTTCATCGTCATGAATTTTTGCCTCAATTCCCGAAAATTGCCCGTCACCTCCAAAAATCGAACTTAGTCCATTGAGAAGCTCGTGTTGGATAACCTCACTTGGGTACCCAGGGTTAGCACTGAGTATGAAACGCCTGATGATATTTGAGGCCCCCCTGCCGTCAGCTTCGAGGGTGAGCTCGGATATATCCTTCTCAGCCTGAATATCACGGTCGGCAAGCAGTCTGCGGAATGACTTCCCGTTGAGTTGGTGAGTTGGTTGACTTACGAGTTCTTTAATTGCTGAAAGCCTAGCCTTGGTCGAACGCTCACCATAGCGGGAATCTAATATGAAATCGTCGAGGAAACTCACGTTTGGTACATGCCCACTCGTATCAATTTCCCACGTTATCTCAGCACCGACAAAATAGCTGCCGTGCTCGCGCCAGTGATTCCCGCGAAGTTCACCCTCGCTTGTGCCCTCGTCAAACCAACCTCTCAGTGACGCCTCGTCTAACACGCCACGACACCGAGATTGCCAACTACGACCGCCAAGTTCACCTTGGCTTAATGCTTCAACCAAATCCAGCAGATGTGATTTTCCAGAGTTATTCCGTCCGATGATGACGTTGACCGGCTTGATAGTGTCGAAGCCAGCCCACTCTTTTTGGAAACAAAGATGTCCCTTGAAGTATACGGAGTCAGCTTTCATGGGGGGCGTCCTCCCGTACATCGAGCTTGCCCGTCACCACATCGGCAATCAGGATGGCGCGGTATTCCCGGAGGAGGGAGATTTGGCGGCGGGTGCGGGCAATGGCGGTGGCTATGGCGGCGGTTGCCTTGTCCAAGTATTCTACGATGGCGACTTGTTCTAGGAAGGGCGGCAGAGGGAGCCGCAATCGAGATACCATTCCCGCGTTCAGATTGTCCATTGTGGCACCAACTGATGACAGACTCAAAGTGTCTCTAATCCCCTGTGTGTTCAGGATAAGAAGGAGATAGGCGGGGGTAAATATTCGAGACTTTGGCCTAATCCGAAGACTACCAGTTCCGCAAAGCCAACCTGCCTCTACATCTGTCACCAGCGCACAACGACCGAGTTCTCCTCGTCGTGCCATAACAATATCGCAGGGCTGGAGTTGATGCCTTGATAATTCCTCTACCTTGTGCTGGTTAATCGAGCTTGAAGGGTCAGATTCAATACCGCCATTGCGCATATGGGACGGGTTGATGACAGGGATTCCACCGCTTACATAATCACTAGCGTGCAGTTGGCTCCCGAATGGTCCTGTTTGAATTGAATGTGCCGCTGCCCTCAAAGAAATCACCTCCCAATGCACCGGCACTTCCCCAATCCATTTCACCCCGCTGTCCCGCATGGGAACGTTCGAGTTCAGCCCTTTGGTGACGGCCTGCTCGATGAGAATGGCTTTTTGCTCTTTGAGCAGGTCGATTAAACGCTGCTTTTTGCTGATGGCTTCGTCAATCTCGGCGGTTTTGTGGTCGAGGAAACGGACGATGGCGGCTTGTTCGGGGAGGGGCGGGACGCACGTATAAATCGTCTTAAAATGCTCTGGCCGCAGACTCCACATGTCCGACGTGATGCCATACGACCAGCGCTCAGCCTCTTTGGCGAACGCTCGCGTTCTCAGTAAATAGTGCAAGTAACGTGAGTTCGCTCCGTTCCTTGGCCGTTGCACGACATACGCCGGACTGACGATACCGTGATACTCAGACGCGCCGATTGCACCCTGCCACGCTCGCATCTTATTGTAGGCAATGTCGCCTCGCCGGACGAGTTTGTAGGCGGACCGGTCAAGCCGCGAGGTGTCTTTCTTTGAACTGTCTTCTAGCAGTGACCGCTGGTGAATAACGCCCTTCGTGATTGTCACTGACAGCATTTGTTCATCGGGATGATTCCGTTCGTTCACTTCGGCCAAAATCGTATGATTCGGCCGTACCTCCCAATGCGCCGGCACATCGCCCAGCCATTCGATGCCGGAGGGTTTGTAGGTCGAGTAGCGTTTGAGGTTGTGGGTCATGGTAACGCTGTTCTTACGGCAGGTGGTTATGCCGGTCCCCCTTTATACGGTTGTCTTTTCGGATTCTCCGGGTCTTCGGCCCAGCGGACCGGGTTGTCCATGATGTATTGGCGAACCCGGTTCAGGGCCGTCTCGTTGCGGATGATATGTTCATAATAATTCCGTTGCCATAATGTACCAGCGAACGGCGGCTAACCCAATATTTTCACCCCACGCGCATATTCCACCGTTGTCAATGATTTGTACGCGCCTATCACCGTGCCCAATGATCTCGTAGGGGCATGTGGTTGCCCGTCTTGGGGGGTTGATCCTGCGCGCCATGCCCTGGGCGGCCACAAGGGCCGCCCCTACATCGATCAACGCGATAATGCCGTGCATGTGTTTCGGGATCGAGATGAACGCATCCGGTTGAACACTTGGAAATCGTTTGGACAAAGAACGCCACTGTGTAGCGATCATCCGCCCGACATCGTTCAACCGCATCTCTCCGTTTACAATTTCGCCGAACAGGCTGGACCGGTTGTGGGTACAGACGGTCACGAAATACGCCCCTTCCCGACCGTAATCAAACCCGGCTAAACGGAGCGAACGACGCCGGTGTGAATCCCCCTTAGTCACTCCGCCCCCGAAGCCATGTAGGCATGACGCACCGTCATGGTAGAGGCGAAAAATTTTTCGCCCTCCCTAATCCTGCCAACCTCTTGAACATTTTCTTGAGTTTCATTTTTGACCCTCCTCCGTACCCTCGCCAATGGGCGGAACTGGGTTGAGGTTGGCAATCATACGCTCGCCTCCGACTCGGTCTCGTGAAACAGATCAATATAGCTCTTGTACATGAATCTCCGGTTGCGAGTCTGGCCGGTGAACTCGTGCAAAATGCCATTTTTGACCAGCCGTGCGACGAGAGCGTTCGCTGCCGGGTAGGTCGTTTCGATCAAACCTTGTACGTCACCCACCGAAACAATCGGGTGTCTATAGATATATTCCAACACACGATGACCGTTGCCGGCGGCACGGCCAAATTTGTCGGTAATTATACGACGATGCTCTTCACGAAGAGCGAGTATCCGCCGTGCCGTGTCAGTCGCCTGTCCGCTCACCTCCACAATGCCACGCAGGAAAAAGGCAAGCCACTGTTCCCACGTCCCATTGTCGCGTACCGATTGCAGTTCCTCATAATACTGTTGCCGATGCTGTTTGAGGAAATAGGACAGGTAGAGAACCGGCTTGAGCAAGACCTTTTGCTTACAGAGCAAGAAGGTGATGAGTAGTCGTCCCACTCGGCCGTTCCCGTCAAGGAAGGGGTGAATCGTCTCAAATTGGGCGTGGACCAATCCGATTTTGACCAGCAACGGCAATTCGGTATCGGCATGGATAAACCGTTCCAATTGCGACATGTCCTGCATGATCTGATGAGGCGGCGGCGGGACAAAGGCCGCTTCATTAAGTGTACAGCCAGCGGGGCCGACCCAGTTCTGGCTGGTTCGCACCTCGCCGGGCGTGAGATGAGAACCCCGCACCCCTTGGAGGAGTTTGGTATGAATTTCGCGGATCAGTCGGATCGAAACCGGGAGCTCGGACAGCCGGCTGATGCCATGATTCATGGCACTGACATAGTTCACCACTTCGTCTACGTCGTTCGGTTGATTCGGTGTGAAGATTCTCGCTTCGGCGGCCAGCAAGTCCTGTAATGAGCTTTGCGTCCCCTCAATCTGGCTGGACAGCACCGCTTCTTTACGAATGTACATGAGGACGAATAAATCCGGCTGGGGCAATGTCTGGATAGACCCGTCGAGACGACCCAGGGCAAGAGCGGCCTGAGAGAGTAACACTTGCAACTCTCCGGTAATCTGGATAGGCGGGTTGGGCGGCAATGGCACCGGAATGAAAGCCCGATAGCCGGTTGGCTGTCGCCTGTATGTCCCCGCGCGGTAAGCATAGTCGTTTAGGTGATTACCCATAATTAACTTTTACTTAATAACGAAGCCGAATCGGGTTAGTATGATAGGCAGACTTTAATATAAAGAAACTGAATGGCCTTACGCAAGGAAGCCTATAATATAGCCCTTCTTGAGGGTTCATACTGTTCTTATTAAAGACAGTTTTTCATTAATGCCGTGCATGTGTTTCGGGACCGAGATGAACGCATCCTGCGCCGAGCCGTCCAATGGCTGTAAGCCTGGGCGCTGGCGTGAATCATCCGTCCATAAACAGGGCACCCACAGGGGGGTGCCCCTACATTGGACCAAACAGGGCACCCACGGGGGGGGTGCCCCTACGTTGGACCAAACAGGGCACCCACGGGGGGGTGCCCCTACATTTTATTCCCTCCCCCCTTGAGGGGGAGGGCTAGGGTGGGGGGTCTTCGGGGAGAGCCATGACACAATCACACCTACAGGCCCCATTCCCCTATTTCGGCGGGAAAAGGCGGGCGGCTCCGGTGATCTGGGAGCATTTCGGGCCGGTCTATTCATATGTCGAGCCATTCTGCGGGTCTGTCACCAGATAAGCGGCTGGGAGTGCGTCCACTGGAAGCGGGCCACAGGTATGGAAGTATCCGGCAAAAATCCACAGGCCAAGAAACGGCAAGCGGTCTTGTATTTCAATCGAGCCGCCTCTTTGCATTCCCAGCAAGATGCGGTACAAGGCGAACATGACGCCCAACCCGCACAACCGCCCCTACTGGCCCTTATGTGTCATAAAAGTGTCATATAAAAAGCTAAGTGCCTGTTTTTGCTCACTTTCGCCCGCATAGGGGGGGGGGTAGGACCGTCAACAAAATAACCTGCTCAGACCCGCCAAAATAAGGCGAAAAAAAGGGTAAAAAGAGCAGCCGGGTTGATCTCAAATAGACTCACCCTGCCTCCCCAAAACTGACCAGCTTTTTTAACAAGCCTTCGGTTTCCCGCTCAAGCGCCAGAATTTCTGCTGTTACTTCTTCCAACGAGCGGAGCGGGATGTGGTGGTAGAAGTATTTGTTGAAGCTGATTTCGTAGCCGATCTGGGTTTTGTCAATGTTCAGCCAGGCGTCTTTAACATACGGGCGGACTTCGCGCAGAAAGTAGGCGTGGATGTGGTCTTTTAAGGGCACGTTTTCGGTGTCGCGCAGCTCGGAGTCGGGTTCGTATTCGGTCCAGGCATTACCCTCACTCTCGGCGGGGGGGAAGAAGCCGTAGTCGGGTAAGTGGTCGGCTGTGGTTCCCAGGGCGTCCAGGAGTTGGTCGAGTTTTTCGTCCGAGAGTTTGTGGACTTTTTTGATGACCCTGGCCGCGTTTTCATCGCGCCAGCTCACGGCGTTGAGGATTTGGCTTTTTTCGGAACCGCTGAGTTTGATGTCCAGGTTTTTCAGAGCAGAATCCACTTGGGCTTTGCATTGGGTGAAGTCCAGACACAGGTCTTGTCCGACCTCTGCCATGAGTTGCCGGCCGATTTCCATGAGCGTCTTTTGCGCTGTCCAGGTTTTGATGGAAAAGAGGGCTTTGCGGTTCTTGGGCGACAGGCTGAGTTCTTCGCGCTCAATGTGGTCTGCTATTGCTTTTTGATGATCGGTGAGTTCGGCATAGATGGCATCGCCCCAGCGTTCGTAAACCCATTTCATGATTGCGCTCAGCGCCGGGACGAAGCGCAGAGTGGCGAGGCGTTCCGGCGTGAATTGGGCGGCCAGGCGCAGGGGGCGCTCAACAGTGACTTTGTAGTAGCCGAAGTCGCTGTTGTCGAAGACCAGGGAGAGGGGATTTTCTTTTGTGTGCCGCGGCATGTCGAGGTAGAGTCGGGTGATGTGGGCGATGTGGTCGGGGGCGAATTCACAGTTTTTCGCACCCAGGTTTTTACGCAGCTTGCAGTAGAGAGCGGAGGCGTCAATCAGCTGGACTTTGCCCTTTCGGTGTGACGGCTTATTGTTGGACAACAGCCAGATATACGTCGTGATGCCGGTGTTGTAAAATAAATTGTTCGGCAACTGAATGATGGCTTCCAGCCAGTCGTTCTCAATAATATAGCGCCGGATATTGCTCTCCCCGCTGCCGGCATCGCCCGTAAACAAAGATGAGCCATTGTGAACCGAGGCCAGGCGCGACCCGAGCGGACTGTCCTTCAGCCGCTTCATCTTGCTGACCATATCCATCAGGAATAAGAGTTGCCCATCCGAGGAACGGGGGATGGCCGGTTCGGTTTTTTCTTCGTGTTTGAAATTCGTCAATTGGACTTCAAAGCGTGGGTCGAGAATGTCTTTGCCGTCGAGAATGAATTTTTGATCCGCCTTCCACGACTTCCCATATGGTGGGTTGGACAGCATGAAATCAAAGCGCATGGCCGCAAACTCGTCCATGGCCAGGGTTGAGCCGTATTTGATGTTCTCGGGATTATTACCCTTAATCATCATGTCGGACTTACAAATCGCGTAGGTCTCGCCGTTGACCTCTTTGCCGTACAAGTACACTGGAGCAGGCGAGCGAATCCGACCGCCGGGGTCGGTAATAAAGCCCTGCGCCTCGGTCAGCATACCGCCGGACCCACAGGCCCCGTCGTAGACCGTGATGACCGGCGGCAAGCGGTTTTTGACCGGCTCGAATAAGAGGTGGGTCATGAGCTGGATGACTTCGCGCGGGGTGAAATGTTCGCCGGCCTCCTCGTTGTTTTCTTCGTTAAACTTGCGAATCAGCTCTTCAAATACATATCCCATACCCAGGTTGGTCAGGGGGGCAAGCGGGCGTCCGTCCGGGTCTACGGCAGTATGCGCACTCAGGTTAATGCGCTCGGAGGTAAATTTTTCCAGTACGTCCAGCAGCACATCAGCCTCAACCATACGCTTGATCTGATTGCGCAGCTCAAACTTGTCGATAATTTCTTTGACGTTGCCACTAAAGCTATCCAAATAGGCTCTAAAGTTCGCTTCCAGAATCTGACGATTATTGGAGGCCGTCTTAATCAGCTTTTTGAGCGTCCACTCAGAGGTGTTGTAAAACACGCAGCCCGAGGCGTCGCGCAGGCCCTCCGGGTCCAAATCGGTAAACCCGGCCTCTTCGCGCTGAAAGCGGACTTCTTCGAGTACCGCGTCTTTGGAGTCTTCCAGTAAACAGTCAAGACGACGCAGCACGAACATGGGCAAAATGACATCGCGGTATTTGCCCCGCACATAGACATCACGCAAACAGTCATCGGCAATCGACCAGATAAAAGAGACGAGTTTATTGTGTCCGGTGTGGTCCATTTGTATCTCTCAGGCGGCGCGCTGCATCTCCCGCTGCATCTCCTTGGCTTCGTCGTATTCCTGAAGCCTGGATACCTGCTTTCGCAGGTATGCCACAAGACGGTCCGGTAGTCCCGCAGAAGAGACAATCCAACATCTTGCAGGAAATGGAATAAGACAGATACACAAGAGTAATTATTTCAAAAGAAGGAGGAGAGCATATGGATATTGGCGTATTCTATTTCACGTCCGGCGAGTCGGCAGACCCCGCAATTGTGGCAAAAAAGGCCGAAGAACTGGGCTTTGCCTCGTTTTGGGTCCCGGAACATCCGGTCCTGCCGGTGCATACCACGGTGGGCTATCCCGCGGCCCCGGATCAGCCCATTCCGAGAACGGTCGGGATTATTTCCGACCCGTTTGTGTCGCTGGCGCGGGCCTCGGCCACGACCACCAAGATCAAGCTGGGCACCGGGATTTGTCTCGTGCCGGAACGCAACCCGTTGTTGCTGGCCAAAGAGATCGCCACCCTGGATCACTATTCGGGCGGACGTTTTCTGTTTGGCATCGGAGCCGGCTGGCAAAAAGAAGAGTGTGAAATCATGGGCGGAGACTTTCCGCACCGCTGGACGCAGACCAGGGATTCGATTCTGGCGATGAAAGAGCTGTGGACCACGGACGAATCCGAATATCACGGCAGGTATTATGATTTTCCCGCAGTCAAGTGCTTTCCCAAACCGGCCCAACAGCCGCATCCGCCCGTTATTCTGGGTGGCTCGGCCAAGAATGTATTCAAACGGACAGTGGAGTGGGGTGACGGCTGGATGCCAGTCAGCACCTCGCCCGATGAGATTCGACGCGGACGCGAGACCTTGAACGAGCTGGCTGCTCAAGCCGGGCGCGACCCCCGGTCCATCTCCGTGCTCGCCTTTGGACAGCCGGGACAGTTGCGCAGCCGCGACCAGGCCCAGGCGCTCGGAGAGGCCGGCGCAGAACACGCCATTATCTGGCTCAATAAATTTCAGGAAGCGGAAGTCATTACGGAGTTAGAGGGGTTAGCCGCAGAAATGCTGGACTCATAAAAACGCAGGGGAGAGCCGCGCCATGAAAAACATTATGCACCTGAGGGCTGGGGTGAGAGGATAACGGCCTGGGGCTAGAAAAGGGCAACCACAGGGGGTTGCCCGTACACGGTTAATCCGGCACGACGGCGTACACCCGATACGTTACCTCGTTGGGCTTGAGTTTGCCCTCGCCCACTGCCATCAGGTTATTGAGCCAGGCATAGCGCGCATCGCCGGTCTCAAACTGTATTTGTGAGATAAAATAATTATCTCCGAAATTGGTGGAGCCGCCGCCCGCAAGCGCTGTCCGAATCCCCTCGGTGGCTTCCATACGCGCCCGGTAGGTGACATAGATCGCCGCCCCGTCGTCGCTTTCAAAGACCGCCCGCACGTCGAGGCGCAGGTTGCCGTCCGGGCCGACCAGAGCCCAGTCAGCCCCGCTGGCCCGGACCTTGCCCTTCATGCGCGGGCCCTCGAAGTGGCCGCCGGTCAGGTCGGCCACAATGCGCTCGCCGAGCGGTCCTTTGCCGACGCTGATCGGGGTGATGAAAGTGGCGGTGTAATCGCACAGATATTCGAGTTTCATCGCCGGCTCCCTACAGACCGTAGACCTGCGCCGCGTTCTGGCCGATGACCTTCTGCCGCGTGGTGTCAGACATGGGCTCAACCAGCTCGGCCAGCTCGGTCATATAGTTGTCGGGATGGTCGGGGTGCGGAAAGTCCGAGGCCCAGAAGAATTTGTCGGCACCCACAAAGTCCACCACATGACCAAAGGCTTTTTCGTCAGGATCGCCGGAAATCCAGCAGTTGCGATAAAAATAATAGCTGGGTTTTTCTTTGAGCTTGACGGTATCGCCCAAGGGGCTGTCAAACACCGCATCCATGCGGTTGAGCAGATAGCCGGCCCAGCCCGCGCCCGATTCCAGCACAACCACTTTGATCTTGGGGAAACGCTCAAACAAGCCGTACTGGAACATCGCCGTAAAGGCCTGGAGCGGCCCCTGCGCGCCGTGCACATTGTAATGCCACAGCGCCCATTTCTGCATATCCTTGAAGCGTTGGTGCACCCGCTTGGCAGGTGGCTCACCGCTCGGGTGGATGCCGACCGGGACGTCCAGTTCCTGGGCCTTGGCCCAGAACGGGTCGTAGTCTGGATGGGCGTGGGAGGTATTGGTTGGCGTAAACGGCACGAAGAACGCACCTTTGGCCCCGGCGCGCACAGCCCGCTCCAATTCCTGGGCCGCCACATTCCCATCCCCCATTGAGATATGAGCAATCGGGATCAGCCGTCCATCGGAATCGGAACAGAAATCAACCACCCAACGATTATACGCCTCGGCGTAGGCCGCCTGGAGCTCCAGGCTGTCAACCTCTTCGGTTTCCCACAAGAGGCCGATGCTGGGGTAGATAATGGCTTTCTCCAAGCCCTCCTGGTCCATGCGCGCCAGCCGCTCCTTCGGATACATTGAGCCGAAGGGCGCTTCGCCCACATAGGTGCGGTCTGGATGGGGCGCGGTTTCTTCTTCCGATTTTTTTCCCATCGCCCCAAACTGGGCCAGTTGCCCCGGCTGGGAATACTTTGATGGTCGTCCATCCAGTTCCAGGACCTCAAGCCCATCCTCATTGGTACGCAGGCGGATGGCCCGGTCCTTATATCTTGGATCAATATACTTCTCCCAGGTATCAGGTGGCTCAAGGATATGTCCGTCGGCGTCAACCGCTCCGCTATAGGGAAACTGTCCGTTTGCGGCCATTCTGCATTCCCTCCGTTTTTCTGTGGTGTGAATTGAAATGTGAAAGTATCATTTCTAGCCTACACAGTTCACTTGGGCAAGAGTTTGGAGAACCATGAAATTCGCCATGCACGCTATCCGTGTGGGCGTCCGGTACCGCTGGCTTACCATTGACCCTCCCAGCCACCTGGCGCACAATGGGCCGCATGACCACCCTGGCCTTTGACACCCTCCGGGCGGCCAAGCTGCTCCAGCAGGCCGGCTTCGATGAGTCGCAAGCCGAGGCCGTCGTGACGACCGTGGGCGACGCTTTGACGGAAAACGTTGCCACCAAGGCTGACCTGGAGCGGGTGGAGATGACCCTGAAAGCCGAGACCGCCACAGTCAGGGCTGACCTGGAGCAGGTAGAGACGACCCTGAAAGCCGAGATCGCTGAGGTCAAGGCCGACCTCAAAACTGAGACCGCCGCAGTCAAGGCTGAACTCAAAACTGAGATCGCCGCAGTCAAGGCTGAACTCAAAACTGAGATCGCCGAATTGCGGGCGGAGTTTAAGACTGATCTGGCCGGAGTAAAGACCGGCCTGGGCGGCTTGGAAGCCCGGCTGTACCGTCAGTTGTGGATGATGGCGGCCGGCATCGTCGGGCTGACAGTCGCTCTGGTCAAGCTGCTCCTGTAAGCGGGCGTACCTGACAGGACCGGTATCACGCTCTGGAAGTGGCCGGGCAGAGGTTGAGGGACATATCCGATTTTTTATCCGCACGCCAGCGTATAAACGTTCTGACATCCGTCCGGCAGCGTGGACTCGCTCCAGGTCGTGCCCCCGTCCTGAGTACCGAACACCTGGCCTTCCCGCGTGCCACAGTACACGAGTTGCGGGTTCTGACGGCTGAGGGCAACGGTCATCATCGTACTCTGGGGGGCGATGCCCTGGTCAAAGCGCTGCCAGGTATGCCCCAGGTCAGGGCTGCGATAGACGGAGCCGTTCAGGGTGAGCGCTCCCGGACTCAGCGCGGCGTAGAGCGTATGGGGGTCACTGGGGGCGACCTGGATATCACGCGCGTAGGTCAACGGCGAAGAACGCCAGATTTCCATATCCGCCCAGGATTGCCCCTGATCCGCGCTGTGGAAGAGGCCCATGCGCGTGGCCAGAAAGACACTGCCCGGCTGCGCGGCGCTCAGCGCCAGAGCGTGCGTGTCCATCATGCCTTCGGCATCGGTATTGCTCAGAATACGACTCTTCAAATAATCCTGCTCGGCAAACCGCAGCAGCGCTGCGGTGCAGTCCTCCCAGGTGTCGCCACCGTCTGTACTGCGAATGACTCCGCCGACCTCCAGACCGGCATACACTGCATCCGGGTCATTCGGGTCAGCCGCCAGGCCGATAATGCGGCACGGAAAACCCATTTCAACCATGCCGGCCGGCGCGGCAAGGGTCAGACGTTTCCAGCTATCGCCACCATCCTCGCTCCGATAGATGGCCGCCGGTGCTGTGCCGCAATACACAACCTGGGAATCATTCGGGCGAAACAACAGCGACCAGACCGCCATCCCGGTATCCGGAAAATCCAGCCCCTCCCAGTGCGCCCCGCCATCCGTGCTGCGATACGGTCCGTGCTGGGTGCCGACATACAGCAGCTGCGGATTATCAGGATGGACAAGAATGGCCCGAATCTCGGCCCGCTCCGGGAGACCCTGGCTCAAAATCTGCCACTCCGTTGCTCCGACTCTTTGACGACACAGACCGCTGGACGGAGGCGTGTGTCCGTTCTTGGAAAACTGCGATGCCCCGGCGTAGACATAATGGGCCATGATTTTCTCCCTTCCTTCTCGCGTTAGCGTTCCATTATTATGGTCAGGAGCGAATATTCAACCCAAACCGCAGAATCTTCAAGAGTGTCTCAGTTTGCATTTTCCCCCTCTCCCCTTCGACAGGCTCAGAACAGGCCTCCAGGGAAGAGGGGAGATTTCTTGCTCACCCCTCTTCACTCACCCCTCTTCACTCGCCCCTCTTCACTCGCCCCTCTTCACTCGCCCCTCTTCACTCGCCCCTCTCAACCCCCTCCCGGAGTAGATACGCCTTGTCTCCACTGGCGGTCTTAGGCTATCAGGACAAGCACAGGAGGATATGTGATACACGCATCTCGGGTTTCAACGCCGGCAGCGGCGCGCTAACGAGCGCAAGGAGTCAGGCCAGCCGTGCTGATATCCGTTCTGTCCGTTCTCATCCTGATCGCCCTGCTGTGGTCTCTGGGCTGGTATGCCAAACGCTGGGTTTCGACCGATGCCGATTATCTGCTGGCCGGCCGGCAGGTCAGTCTGCTGCCCGGCATTGCCGGAATCTGCGGGATCGCGTTTGCCGGGAGCGTGACCAGCATTATTCCGGGCCTGACCATTCAGTACGGTTTTTTTGGCTGGGTGTGGGGCATTAGTCTGCCGGCGGTCATCGGCTATTGGATATACGGTCTGCTGGCCTGTCCGTATATCCGCCGCTCTGGCGCCTACACCCTGCCGGAGTGGTTAGAGATGCGCTTTGATGCCCGGACCCGCCTGGTCGTCAGCATTGCCACCCTCCTCGGCGTAACTGGCCTGGTCGCCATGAATGTCATTGCCATGGCGTTGATTATGACCGGCTTTCTTGAGGCTCCGCTGTGGCTGATGGTGACGCTTATTCTCGCCGGCCACGTCATGTTTCTCCTCCTCGGCGGCCTGTGGGCGTTGACCCTGACCGATGTCGTGCAGGTCATCCTGGGCTTCATCCTCCTGCCGGCGCTGGTCGGCTACTGCGCCTGGACGTTTGGCGGCTGGGAGATGATTCAGGCCCAGTTCGTGTCCCCGGCTCCGTTGACCCAGGGAACCGCGGGGACGTTTCCGTGGTTGCGTCTGAGCTATCCCAGCATTATCACCGTCTCCCTGGTGGTCGGCATGTTCATTCAGTGGGGCGGCAACTATTACTGGCTGCGCGCCGCGGCCGCCCGCACCGAGTTTGTCGCCCGCTGGCAATATCTGATTGGCGGAGTCGTGGTCGTCATAGTTGTCCACGGGGCCTTGGGCCTGCTCGGACTGTACGCCGGCAGTGTGTATCGCCAGGACTTTCTGGATGGGGCCAACCCCATGAGTGCGTATGGCCGGCTGATGCGCGACCTCCCCGCGGGGGTGGCGCTCTTCGGCCTGGTGGCGGCCCTGGCGGCCACCATCTCAACCACCAGCAACGCCCATCTGGGGATTACCTCAACCCTGGTGCGCGACCTGTACCAACGCTTTCTCCATCCAGAGGCAACGCGCGAGCAGGTCTTGCGTATCAGCCGGGTTCTCACCGTTGTCACCGGAGGCGGCATCTGGCTGCTCAGTTTCTACCCCGGCGGGCCCTATTTTCTGCTGGCCATCAGCTGCGCGATGCTGGGACCGGCGGCGCTGATTTTTTTACTCGGGCATCGCTGGTCACGGATCAGTGCAGCCGGAGCGTTTTGGGGGACACTCATCGGGATGAGCGTTATGCTGGTCTACGAGGGCTTACAGCTGACGGGCGTGACCGCGTGGTCAACCCATACGGTTCTTATCGGTACCCTCGTTACCCTGCCCTTGATCGTGCTGATCTCACTGGCAACCCCACAGCCAGAAAACCAACGGGACGAGCGCGCAGGGGTGGACCAGGAACCCTCCGTCCTTACCACCGAGCATGAACAGTTCCTGGGCCTGCTGCGCCACGGCTATGGACAGATGGTTGAGCTGACCGATTTCCTCGGCATGGACACCGCGCACGGGAACCGCTTGGTCGAAGAACTCATAGCCGCGGGTCTGGTCCAGCGTCAGGCGCAATCAGGCCCGGACTTTTTTACCCTCAGTCTCACACCCCAAGGAACCCAACGCTGGGAGCAGACTGAAGAACCCGGAGCGGCCACACCGCACCGCTCTTCAGTCCCCACCCTTGAGCTCCACATCCTCAGACAGCTTGAAAGCGACCCACAGACCCTGCGCGCCCTTGGCCGAGCGATTGAGGCGAACGCCTCGACGCTCGGCGTGGTCGTCAGTCGCCTGGAACGCCGTGGCCAGGTACACAGCCACGGCATATGGGAACGGCGCCTCACCTTGTCCGACATAGGCCGCGCGACCCTCCGGGCCGCAGTTCGACCCTCAACCCCGCACCCCACACGAGATTGAGGGGGTATCGCCCTTTGCATCTCCCCTCCCCCCAGCCCTCAAAGGCGTAAACGCGCCCTCAATGAGGAGTGCGGGCTTCCAGCCCGCAAATAATCGCGGCCAAGATGGCCGCGCTCCTCATGCTGTGGGCATTTCCCTCCAGGGGAGCGGGAGTCGTTCTTCCCTCCCCCTCTGAACGTGTGATGCACATTGTGTGGCAGGCCCCCAGGCGGTCCGTGCGCCCCCTCACCCGGCCCTTCGACAGGCTCAGGGCCACCCTCTCCCTCCAGGGGAGAGGGAAAGACAAGAGCCCCTCTCCCGCTGGGAGAGGGGGTGGGGTGAGGGCCGAACCGACCGGGGGCCGCCGAGCCCTGGAATCTGCATCACACGTCAGGGGGGAGCGGGAGTCGTTCTTCCCTCCCCCCTTTGAGGGGGAGGGCCAGGGTGGGGGGCGCTGAGCCAGCAACGGGGAAAGGCAACGGAAAACTGAGACACTGCCGAACCCAGCCCTCCCCTGACAGTGCTCTTTGGAACGGATACACTCCGGTATCACTCCTATGCGAGGTGAGCGTATGCCGAGTACCAAGCCGCCCAGCGGCACGCGAGATTACTTACCCGAGACTGTGGCAAAACGACGCTACGTTGTCGCGAAGATTGAGAACGTCTTTCAGCGCTACGGGTTTCTGCCCCTTGAAACGCCGGCTATCGAAAATCTGACCACGCTGTTGGGCAAGTATGGCGAGGAGGGCGACCAACTCCTCTTTCGGCTCCTCCACCGGGGCGACAAACTCACCCGCGCCCTGGAAAAACAAGCCCCCGAAGCTGAGGACCTGGCTGAGCTGGGACTGCGCTACGATCTCACGGTTCCGCTGGCGCGCGTCGTGGCCCAGTACGGCAACAGCCTGCCCAGGATGTTCAAGCGTTACCAGATTCAACCGGTCTGGCGGGCAGACCGACCGGCGAAAGGTCGCTTTCGTGAGTTTTATCAGTGCGATGTTGACCTGACTGGCACCACCTCGCTGCTGGCCGAAGCAGAGGTGATGAATGCGGTCAGCAGCGCGCTGCTTGAACTCGGCTTTTCAAATTTCTCCATTGCGCTTAACCACCGGGTCATTCTGCGCAGCATGATCGGGACGGCCGGCATTGACCCCGGCCTTGAGGCTTCCGCCCTGATCGCCATTGATAAGCTGGACAAAATCGGCGTTGACGGCGTGCAGGCGGAACTCACGCAACGCGGGATTGCCGAGGAGTCGGCCCAAGGTCTGCTCGCCCTGACTTCAGCAGCGGCAGACAATCACAGCGCGCTGGAAACTTTGCGCGGCCAGTTATGGCAGCCCGAGGCGCAGCAGGCGCTTAACGAGCTTGAAACGCTTTTATCCTTGACGGGGGACGCCCCGGCAGGCTCGCATATTCGCCTGGCCCCGGCGCTGGCGCGAGGTCTGAGCTATTATACCGGCCCGATCTTTGAAGTCGTCTCAACCGACTTCAGCGGCTCCTTGGGCGGTGGCGGACGCTACGACAACCTGGTCGGCATGTTCAGCAACAAGCAGGTTCCGGCGGTCGGCTTTTCCCTGGGTCTGGAACGTATCCTGCTCTTAATGGAAGAGCGAGACATGTTTCCGGCGCTGCAACTGACCGCCCGGGTGATGGTGTGCGTCCTGCCTGATACCCCGCTGCCACCGGCGGTCGGACTGGCCTCGCGCCTGCGTCAGGCCGGCGTTACGGTTGAGGTCTATCCAGAACAGAGCAGGCTCAAGCGCCAGCTCTCAGCCGCGGCTGCTCAGCAGATTCCCTATGCCCTGATTCTTGGCCCGGACGAGGTTGAACGCCAGCGCTATACCCTGAAAAACCTGGCAACCGGGGAGCAGCAAGCGCTGGGTGAAGGCGACCTCATCGCCGCGCTCCAGCCTAAAACACCACCTCAAGCTGCGTAATCAGATTGTCCCGGTCCCGTAGCAAGCCGATGCCGTTGTACTGGCCATCGAGATAGTTGTACTGGAGCGTCAGGCGGAACGGATCGCGGGTCAGGGTGACTCCCGGCTGGACGAGCCAGGAGCCCTGCCAGTCGTAAAAGAAAACCAGCTGGGGTTTAATCACCCCGGAGCGGAAGGAGGTCGAGATACTCAGCGTATTCACAAACTGGTGTTGATCGATATTGACCAGGAAGCCGTTCTGGTTGCCCGGCTCGCTGACCGGAATCGCAAAATGACCAAAGCCGTACGGCCCGGCTGACGCCGGCGAGGTGTCGTTAAAATCGACGATATGCGTGCCGAACATCTGCCCGCTGATAATAAAAGACTGCTGGGGATTGAGGGCGCGAATATAACGATTGATGTCGATGCCCAGCGCCCAGCGCACCACGTGAGAGTGGGCAATATCGTTCTCATACGACAGCAGCGGCGAGCCGGCGGGGTCGGTCCCGACCTGACGGTAACCGGGTGTAATCTGGTCGCCGGACAGGACCGGTCCGAGGAGGTGCGTAGCGCCCGAGTTCTTGAAGAACGGCTCGTCCCAGAAAACAGCCGCCTCGCTGCGGATGATCGCGTACCACTTCGGCACGGGAAATGAGGCGGTCAGACCGGAGATTGCAATTTTCGGATACAACACATTGGCCTGGAAGTGATCGACGATGAACTGAGAGGCCTGCCCGTCTTTGTATGCCTGCTTAAACTTCTCCAGACTGATCGGAGGATTCTTTCTGGGCGTGACAATACGCACCTCGGGCGCATCCAGAAAGGTGTAGTAATGCGCCGCGGAGAGCGTCAGCTCGCCCACTCTGGCGGTGACGCGAAAGCCGCCTCGGGTGTCCTTGAAATTCTGCGCCGGCTTTTTGACGACACTGCGTATCCCCGGCGGGTTCGGGGTGGACCAGGGTGAGCCGACCGGCACCGGGCTGGAGATATTCTTGTCAAAGGCCCCGTAGCTCTCAATGTTCAGTTCGGAGAAGGGGCCGACATCCTCAAAGCTGTACACGGCCCGCACCATGTCCAGAGGCACGCGGCGGTCCTCCAGGGAAACGAGGAAGCCGCCAAAGCTGGCATCGAGCGGATTGATCTGATCCAGCAGCCGAAAGGCGTCGGTCTCTCCCCAGGACAGGTTTTGGCGTCCAATGCGTAAAAAGAGCGCCTCCCACGACAGATCAACATAGGCTTCAAACAGCCGATGACGCATGCGCAAGCTGCGGCGCGGGTTGACGCGCGAGCAATACTGACGCGGCCTGGTCCGTTTTTGTTTACTGGGCTGACCACAGTTGGAGAGCAGGGGAAAGCGCTCGCTGAACACGTCGGGTCCATAATCCCAGACACCGTCGTACTCCCCCCGGTAGGTGATGAAATAACTGAGGTCTTCAAGCTGGAGCCACTGAAGCGGCTTGAGCAGAGGCGCCAGCACACCGAGATGACCCTCATAGCTGCCCTCAACCAGGTCCACCAAGTCGTGCCGCAATTCGACTTGGACGAAGGAGCGGTTCTGGAGCATATTGAAGGCATTATACGGCGTCTGGAGACGTGTATTCCCGCCCGCGTTCTCCACTGCCATGGCCGTGCGGTTATACACCCGGCCGTTAAAGCGCAGCGTTTGGGCCTCGTCCAGAAAGCGGGCCTGTAGCAGGGCGGGCCAGAGCAACAAGCCAACGGTCATGCCGATCGAGAGGAGTCCGATCCGTCGCCGGAGCGATGGAGTACGCGCCGGCCTCGTCTCTTGCATAGTCTCTTGCCTACCGGGCACGACTTGCCCCATTTCCTTGCATCGCTCGCCTTCCTCAGAGGGCCTTGCGGCCTCTCCCTCGGCGCGGGAGATGTCCATCCCAAGAGGAAGTCATACGCTTTACTTTCCCAGACGGACCATCTCTTTGACGGTAAACTTTCGGGGTTTGAGGGGTTTATTAATCAAGACCTCATCCGCGGTCCACAGGGCGGCGCTATTGCTTTTGTAATCAATCCACACATTTCCCAAGTGGAGATGCGTGCCCTTTATCTCTGCATTGTCCGGGTCGTCGGCCGGGTCGCCAAACGTGTGGAGCAAGGTCCGCCAATGCGTGCCCTCGCGGTCATACACAAAGACGCACAGGACCGAATAGATCTGTCGATCAATGTAAAAGCGCCGCGTGCCATACGGGTGACCGGCATCATTGGATGTCGCTTCAAGAACGACGACTTGGCGCAATTCCCACGGAGATTGGGGATACCAGCCCCCTTTGCCGCCATACTCGGGGGGCGTTCCGCCAATAAAGCCCGGCACCAGCGCTACCTGCTCGCCCAGATACTTCCAGGTATAGTTGTGCAGATAGCCCTGAAAGCCGGCATGATCTTCAATGAGAAAACTCGCCTCAAATGAGGCCGCATGGTGGTTGACGACAATGCTCCGCGTGCGACGACTCTGCGGATCGTAGGCCCAGCCCTTCTGGTTTGTCGTGTCCGCCGCATAGTGAAAGGTGAGACTCTGCGCCCCTTCAAGGTCCTGAGGGCTCATGACAATCGAGTGTTCTCGCCACCACGTCCCTTCCTTTTCCCACTTCGGTACATTGAATTCCGGGTTCGGCCGGAACATGCCGTACCGACGCGAATAGCGCGTGTCTACCGCACGTTCGACACTGCCGGCGCTGTTGATCGTGCGCAGGACGCCTTGGGTGGTCATGGTATCGCCCATATAGCGCATGCGGTAATTCCAGGCGGCCTTGAGCCCGGCTTGCGGGTCGGCGGGATCAATGTGGGGGAAGGGCTGACCCAGCATATAGTTCTGGAGTTCTCCATCTGCGCTAAGTTGGACTTGGCCGGCATGTTTGATCGACGCCTGCATATAGGCCTCAAGGATAGGAAAGTCCGTTGTGGCCTGGACCGGAATCTCAAAGTCTCCGGCCTGGACAACGCGAACGATCTCTGGCGGCAACACCTTTTCGGCAAGCTGGACATTCTCTTTGGTCAGCGTCATGCCGGGCGTAATCCCCTCAATCTGGGGGCTGCCGTTGCGGTACGGCAGAAAGCCGTCCAGTAGTTGCGGCTCTCCGTCCTGGGCATACCCGCCAGCTGACAACAGGCCCACCAGGCTCAGTATGCCGGTGAGAGAAAGAACGCTCCGGTTTCTTATTCGCATACGGCCCCCTCATCTGAGTGAATGTTCATTTTCTTGTAGAGACTCACCGCTTCACACGCAAGAGGCCGGCTGGAGCAGCGCCTTATCTCTTGACAGCCCTGAGTGCTCTCAGATAAGACGGCTGCATATTCATTCCTAATAATTTGGAGGTAAGGAGGGCCTTATGGCAACACCCCAACCAGCAGTTCTCAATAGAAACATGGGCCAGCACCAGTGGTATGTCCATCTCAGCCGCCTGGACGGCGCTGATATGGGTGTGATCAAATCCGCGGTCCAGCAGTTGCGCAAAGACTGCGCCGACAAAGGCATCAATCTGACCATCGGCCTCGGGCCATCACTCCTCTCGGACCTCACGGATGATGTGCCCAACGATTTTCAGCCCTACGAAACGTTCCAGTCGATTGATGGCAGTGGCAAGGAAGCCAAGGGCACCCAGGAAGAGCTGCTGTTCTGGCTGAACAGCGAAAGAAAGGATGAGGTCTGGAAAGCCCAGTGGGATGCCCGGGAAGCCCTGAAAGGGCATATGCGGGTGGCCCGCGAGACCATGACCTTCATCTTTGGCGACTCGCTCGACCTGTCCGGCTTCAAAGATGGCACCGGCAACCCCGAGCCCGAGCGGGACGTTGAAGTCGCTGTCGTTCCAGATGGCGAGCCGGGCGCGGGCGGGAGCTTCATTATCGCTCAGCGTTGGATTCATGACCTGGAAGCCTTTAATCTGCTGCCGGTTGAAGAGCAGGAAAAGGTTTTTGGTCGGACCAAGGCGGACTCAACCCGCCTGTCCCCCCAGCCCTCCCCCTCCCATCTCTCGCATGTCGAGCTGCGCGAGGGCAGAACCGGCGACGACAGCACCCCCAAGCGGGATGAGATTTCGCGCCGTTCGACCCCGTATGCCTTCCACGATGGCACCGTTGGTCTGTACTTCATGGCATTCTGTAAGAGCCAGGCCCCACTACGCGAGCGGATGCGGGCCATGTACGGTATGGACGGTCAGGAACGCGACCGGCTCACCTCGTACAGCAACCCGGCCTCCGGTTCGTTCTACTTTGCCCCATCAGTGGAAACGCTCGACGCCGCGCTCTCGTAACTATTGTTCGGATTTTCGTATCAAAAGGGGGACACGCTCTGCGGCGTGTCCCCTTTTTTGTTTGTCATGCCCTGTGAGTCAGGCTTACTCAGCATAGGCATCGGGCCGTAAGACGGCAATATACGGCAGATTGCGATAACGGCCGGCAAAGTCGAGCCCATACCCCACCACAAACACGTCTTCGATGACAAACGCGCGAAAGTCAGCTTCATGCGTGACTGTCCGCCGGGCCGGCTTGTCGAGCAGCACACAGGTTTTGACTTCCCGGGCTCCTTGTTTCAAAAGTGCGTTGCGGACAAACATCAGCGTCCGGCCCGTATCAAGAACGTCATCAACCAGGAGAATGCGCTGCTCCCGGATTTCCTGGTCGGTCGGGAAATAATCCAGGCTCAGCCTGCCACCCGTTGTGCCCTCTCCATAACTCGATACCGCGGCAAAGCTCAGCCGGAGCGGAAAGGGAAGCAGGCGGATGATATCAGCCGTAAAGAGACAGCCGCCTTTGAGCACCGACACCACCGTGCAGGGCGCGTCCCGGTAAGAGGTTGCGACTTCCTGGGCAACGCGCCTCAGGCCGGCTCGGATATCGGTCTCGGTGAACAGGATACGTTCAATATCCTTTGCCACGTCGGTCGCTCCCGTCCCACACTTTTTCCCCAGTCGACAAGTGCCTCGCGGCTCAAGGGCTTTTACCGGCAACAAGGCAAGGGCCACACGGCTACTCCATCGGCGGATTCTGGGCTATTTGCGCGATGGCGTCATCCAGCTTGAGCCAGGACTGAGCGCTGTCGCACCAGAACTGAACTTCGGGTTTGAGCCAGGAGGTATCGTCGAGCGTGCCGGCCTTGAGAAAATCCATGTTTGGTATGGCTTCCACGTCAGACATGATCGGCGAGCCACACTGACCGCAGAATTTCCGCATCACCGCCTGGCCGCTCGATCCCTGGTCGTTGTAGGTGGACAGCGCGCCCTCAATTTTGAGCGACCCCTTCGGTACCGCAACCAGGACCGAGAAGGACGTGCTGGTTTGCTTTTGGCAATTTTTGCAGTGGCAGACCCCGACCATCATCGGTTCCTCATCACAACGATAACGGATATTGCCGCACAGACAGCCGCCAACGATGTCTGACATACGCACCTCCTGTTTTTGCCTGTTTTTGATAACTCCCTTGCCTATATCATTCGGATTATGCGGGATGAAGGGGTGGAAGGCGGCCAGTCCAGCAGTGAGCGGCAAGACCGTACAGGATCAGCGTTTGTCAGGACCCTCGTCAAAGCGGGGCAGGTCATCCCGGACCTCATACCAGGGCGCTTTATGACTCATCCAGATATGGCCCTTGGGGCGTACTCCCGGATCAGCGTCCAGGGTTCCAATACGGAGGAGTATTGTCTGAGGATCACGGTCAAAATACGCATACACATGCGAGCCGCATCGAGAACAGAAACAGCGCTTTTTTCCGGGCGACGACTCATAGGCGGTCAGCGCGTCCTGGCCGGCAACAATGCGGAAGCCCGCCGTTGTCACCAGCGCACTCGACCCATATACCGTGCCATTGATCTTGCGACACGTATGGCAATGGCAGTGCATAAAACCGCGCATCTCCTCGGTGATTTCAAATCGAACCGTCTGGCAGTGACAGCTTCCTGTGACCATATCTCCCCCTCCGGCTTACTCTCCTCCTGGAGCGTTGGGAAAAAAGAGCGGCTGGCCGGCGATGGCATAGCCGGCAATCAGGCTTTGGCCTTCCGGCCCGACCAGCCAGTCAATGAACTGCTGGCCCAGGCCAGCTTTCACATGCGGGTGTTTGGCCGGATTCACCAGAATCGCCCCGTATTGATTGAAAAGCTGCGAGTCCCCTTCCACCAGAATAGTGTAGTCGCCCTTGTTCCGAAAACTCAACCAGGTGCCGCGATCGGTCAGCGTGTAGGCTCGCATCCCGACCGCGGTGTTCAGGGTTGCCCCCATGCCGGCACCGGCCTCTCGATACCACGTCGCGCCGGTCTCCAGCGGGTCAACCGCGGCGACTTTCCATAACGCCCGCTCTTTTTTATGCGTGCCGCTTTCATCCCCGCGCGAGACAAATGCGGCCTGGGTTTGGGAAATTTTTCTGAGCGCGGCTCCGGCCCGCGGCAGACCAGCAATGTCTGCCGGATCGTTCGCCGGTCCGATAATCACAAAATCGTTGGACATGACGTCATAGCGTTTCACTCCCCACCCCTCAGCGACAAAGGCTTCTTCCTCAGGTTTGGCATGGACCAGCAGCACGTCGCCATCGCCGTTACGGGCGTTCTTGAGCGCCTGCCCCGTCCCGACCGCGACCACGCGCACTTCGATTCCCGTCTTCGTTTGAAAACGGGGCAGGATGGCATCAAACAAGCCGGAATTCTGGGTCGAGGTCGTTGACTGGAGAATAATAAAACGCTCCTCGGCCTGTCCTGTCCCGCTGAAGGATAGCCACAGCGTCAAGCCGAGGACAACCCACGCACGCCGCAATCGAGCTGTCAGCATACGAATTTTCTTCCTTTACACAACGACCCGGCAGCCGGGTCGTTGGACTGCTGAAAAAACTGGAGAGCAGGAGAATGTTCAACAACCCGTCCCCGCTCAAGCAAAACAACTTCGTCGCCGAGACGGCGGGCCTGACCCATATCGTGGGTCACCAGTATGATTTTCGTCCCCCGCCTGTGCGCGGCGAGCAGCAGATCTTCAATCGCGGCAACGGAAACCGGGTCCAGACTGACGGTCGGTTCGTCGAGCAATAACACCTCCGGCTCAAGAACCAGGGCGCGCGCCAGGGCGACCCGTTGTTGCTCACCTTGAGAAAGGACCCGGGCCGGGCGGTCCGCGAGGGAGGAGAGGCTGGCAAGTTCCAGGATGTGCCGCAGGCGCTCTTCTCTTTCGGCTCGTGTGTACTGGCGCAGCTTGAGCGCGAAGCGCAGATTGGCTCTCACAGACCGCCGCAGTAAAACCGGGCGCTGGAACACGAGCGCCTGGCGCTGCCGAGCCTGGTCTATCCGTGGGGTTTCCCCCCAGCAGACCTCCCCGGCGGTTGGGGTCAGGAGGCCATGCAGAAGGCGCAACAGCAGACTCTTGCCGGCTCCGTTCGGACCCATGATGATCGTGCGTCTGTCCTGCTCAATGGTCAGATCGATACCATCAATGAGCCGTTGTTTGCCCACGCTGTACACGAGCCGACGCACCTTGAGGGGGAACAAGGACTGAACGGCACTGGTCGCTACGCGCTCTCGTTGCAGAGTCGCTCCGGCGTTAGACATAGGCTCTACTGGATGCGCTCAGGCGCAGGAGCGACACAGTGGCATTGACGCTCAGCGCAATCAGGATGAGAATCAGACCCAGGGCCAGGGCCAGAGCCAAGTCCCCTTTCGAGGTTTCCAGCGCAATGGCGGTGGTCATCACCCGCGTGACGTGTTTGATATTTCCCCCGACAATAATCACCGCGCCCACTTCCGCAACAGCCCGCCCGAGGCCGGCCAGGGCCACAGTCAGCAAACTGTACCGAGCGTCCCACACCAGGGCGGCAACGGCCGTCTTGAGCGGAACGCCCAGCGATACGAATTGCTCTCGGTATTCGCTGTGGAAGTCCTCTATCACCTGGCGTGACAGACTGGCGATAATGGGCGTGACCAGAACGGTCTGGGCAATAATCATGGCCGTCGGCGTGTACAAAAGGTGGAGCCAGCCGAGCGGCCCCGCGTGCGACAGCGCCATATAGACCAGCAGGCCAACCACGACTGGGGGCAACCCCATCAGAGCGTTTAAGAAGACAATGAGCGCGCCCCGCCCTGGGAAACGCACAATGCCGACTGTGGCTCCGATGCCGAGACCAATCACGCTGGCGATGGCGACAGCGCTGAGACTCACGCTCAGAGAAAGGAATATAATCTCACTCAGCGCTGGATCGGCAGAAACAATGAGTTGCAAGGCCAAGGCAAACGCCTGTCCAAAATCCTGCATGATAGCGCTATATGACGAACGCGACTTTGCCGGCCTCACGGACCTCATACCCCCCGAGTGAGGCTGCGCGTTCTTTTAATTCGGGTGAGGTAACGACGTCCAGCAGGGCTTGGACCGGCTTGGCAAAATACAGCGCTTTGGAGACGAGCAAATCGAAACGCTCCTCAACCATGTCGGTAAATGAGAGACCCAAAAGCTCGGCCACCGACTGGACGGCCAGCCCGGCATCCGCCCGCCCCTGGAGCACAGATAAGCCAACCTCCCAGTGCGTCCGGGCTTCGACGTCATAGCCCGCGATCTGTTCCGGCTTGATCCGGGCCTGCCGGAGCTGCTGATCGAGGAACCAGCGCACCCCGGACCCGGCCTGGCGGTTCACCAGGCGTTTCTTCTTACGCGGCAGTTCGGCCAGCGAGCGTATGGGCCGACGGCCGGGCCGGGCAATCAATCCGAGCCGCCGCCGCCAGAGGGTCACGGCCACCAGGTCAGGCTGTCCGGCGTGTGACACAAACGGCGCATTGTATTCGCCGGTCTCGGGGTCCAGCAGATGGGCCAGAGCCACATGGGTCTGCGCCTGCTTGAGGGCTTCCAGACCACCAAAACTGCCCAGGTTGGTCGTATAAAAAAGGTGTTCGGGGAAACGCCGGCCGGCCAGGTCAATCAAGGCATCGAGCAAGAGGTCGTTGCTGCCCGCGATTAGGAGCCCCCGTTCAGGTTCAAACTGCCCCGTTTGTGACGACGCGCCCTCTGGCTCGCGCGCCTGAACGCTCCGTTTCACCCAATCCTCCACCAGGCTCTGTGGAAACAGCCATTTGCCGGTGACGCGCGTACACGGAATCGTTCCGTTTCGGATTAAACGGTAGACCTGCTTTTCGTTGATATGCAGATACGCGGCTACTTCGCGCGTGCTGAGCAGGGTTTCAGGCATGATCTTTCTCTGAGAAAAAACTGATGAATTATTACTTATTCAAACATATTATGTCAAATATGGATTGTACGCGCGCACTCTTTGCCGCTCCAATCAGGCCGCGAGCCCGTTCCGCCCGACAGCCGGGCTGGTGCGCAACCCGCAAAAATACGCTACACGCGAGGGGCAAGGAGGGGATATGCTGCACGGAAAAATCATTGATGCGGACGGACACATACTGGAACCTGTTGGGCTGTGGCAGAACTATCTGGAGGCCAAGTTCAAAGATCGCGCCATTCGGATGGACACCGGCAGTGATGGCGTTGAATATCTCGTGGTCGAGAATAAACCGCTGCCCATTACCCGCGGTATAGGCCCAACCGCGGCCGGCATCGGACAACCCCTGCGGGCAATTTTTGAGCCGGGCCGTTTTGGCTACCATGACGGCCCACCGGGGGCCTACGATGCGCGAGCGCGTCTGCAACGCATGGATACGGACGGCATCGATATCTCGGTGCTCTTTCCCACCCTCGGCCTCATCTGGGAGCCCGGCATTACCGATGTCGAGATCTCGTCAGCCTACTGTCGCGCCTACAACAACTGGATTCTTGATTTCTGTTCCGCTGACCCGAGCCGACTCATCCCGGTCGCTCACATCGTCCTGCTGGACATTGATGCGGCCATCAAGGAAGTGCAGCGGGTGGCAAAGCTCGGGCATAAAGGCGTATTCGTGTGCGCTGCTCCGGCCAACAAGCGTGCCTTTTGGGACCAGGCCTACGATCCGTTATGGGCCGTGTTGCAGGAGTATGATTTGTCCATCGGTTTCCACACCGCGGTCCACGAAGACTTTCTCGGTCATCAGTGGATTGCCCAGGAAAATACCGACTTCATGGATTCATCCTTTGTGTATTTCCAGTGTCTGCCGCTCGTGGCTGACGTTCAGGCGGCCTTTGCCGCGCTCTTTCAGGGGGCAGTCTTTGATCGTTTTCCCAGCCTGAAAGTGAATCTCCTGGAGGTCGGTGCCGGCTGGATTCCGCACGCCCTGGACCGCTGGGACTCCAAGTACAAGAAAATCGGCTATAAGACCGGCCTCAAGCATCTGCCGAGTGAGTACTTCGCCCGGCAGTGCTGGATTTCGTTTGACCCGGATGAAACCACGATCGCCTATATGGCACAACGCTATGGTGCCGAGCGCTTTCTGTGGGCCTCGGACTTTCCGCACTGGGACGGCAGCCTTGACGCGCTGGGCGAGACAAAAGAAGCCATTGCGTCCTTATCTCTAGCCGCCCAACAGTGTGTGCTCGGGGACAACGTGGCCCGGCTGTATAACCTGGCGTGAGTGTATAATGATTGAGCAAGTGACGGGTCCTGTTACAAAAAATCCTTTGATTCTCCCCCGGCCCTGGCACTATCTGATAATGTGGCAAATCAGGAATCTTACTGGCCCATGTGCGGCGATACTGCTGCTATTAAGAGGGCTATCCCTATCGCCAGAAAGGCAATTTGAAAAATAATAGGAAGCCGAATCAGTAGGGTATAAGGGTCTAGCTTTTCTTTGTCATCTCTTCTCAAATGACTCACGATAGCGCCCAGCGTGATAAAGCCTGATGTGATGGACATCAACAGGACATACCATGAGCAGGAGAGGTATTTGAGACTTTGCCCTGCCGTTGCAGGAATGAGGTCCTTGTTGAGAGTGATGCTTAAGCCAACGAGGATTGCAGCAAAGGTCGTTTGGTGTTTCGTAAATTCGATTACTGCGTCTATAGCTTTGAGCTGACGCGGCTGACGGTCTCTGGTTTCTTGTCCATTTGGGGTCATTTGCGTTCTGCACAAAAGGGGAAAATCCTACACCATCGTTCGGTAATCGCTTCCAGGACATCAATGAGCATAATATACTCCCGGCTTTCGACTTCCGCCTTCTCCTTAGCCCAAGCAAGAAGGGCTGTCAGACTAGGCCGGATGGCCGTATTAAGAGCGCTGGCACTAACCTGATTCGGATCAATTCCCCGAGACCGCCATTCGTCCTGCCGGAGAGATAAAGACTCTAACACAACATTTGCCAGGAGGGTGCTTATACTTTGATTGATTATCAGTGGTTTGCAAATTATTAGAGCCTCTTTATAGAGAACTTCTTCCAGGAGTGGCTTCGTGATCCACTGACAGGCTGATTCGTGTCTCTCTACAAGCTGCGTACTCATCGACTTTCTCCTACTTGAAGCTTCAGGTCTCATCCATTCTATTTTTACCTCTGTACCATAAAACCTGTGTTACTGACACATTTCTGTGTCAGGATTCTTCCTCAATGACAGTAGGCTTGAGGGTAACTGTTCCACAACAAGTATTGCTATCGGAACGCGGGCATGACCTGGGTCGCAAACAGTTCCATCGACTTCATGACCTTCTCATGCTCCAGGCCGCCAAAGTGCATGAACAACAGCACGTGTGAGACCTTGCACTCGTCTCGAAGCCAGCGGATTCTGGCCCGAATCGTCTCGGGGTCGCCAAACCAGACCAGGTCCTCGGCAATCACTTTGTCATAGCTCAACGAGCGAATATACTCGGCCCACGGCTCGAAGAACTGATATGTCTCCGGCCAGGTCTCTCCCTCGGGCAGGGTAAACATCGTGGCGAAGTCGTCCAGAAACCACTGCATGCCCTGGCGGGCTTCTGCCTGTGCTTTTTCGGTCGTATCGCTCACGTAGATGAAGGGGTGGCCGACCCGCGGCAGGTCGGTCCGACCCGTCTTTTTCATGGCCGCGTCAAGCCGCCCAAACAGCTGCTTGAGGTCGGCCAAGGGAGTGAGTGAGGCTCCCAGAATGGGCGTAATCCCCCGCCGCAAGGCTTTTTCCATGGTCGCTGGACTCAGGCAGGGCTGCCACAGGGGGGGATGCGGTTCCTGGAGCGGTTTGGGCATCACGGTCACTTCCGGGATGCTGAAAAATTGACCCTCATACGAAAAGGGCTCGCCGGTCCAGGCTTTGAGAATAATATCCAGACTCTCGTTAAAGCGCTCCTCGGCCTCTCCCCAGGGGATGCCGTAGCCGTCGAACTCGCCTTTGAACAAGCCGCGGCCCACCCCAAAGTCCAGCCGTCCGTCGGACAGCAGATCGACGGTGGCGTAATCCTGGGCGACCTCAATCGGGTTATGCCACGGCAGGACGCTGACCGCCGTACCCAGGCGAATGCGTTTGGTCCGCGCCGCGATATTGCCCAGCAGCACGTGCGGGGACGGTTTGCCGTGGTGATAAAAGGCGTGCTCGGCTAAAAAGACGGCGTCATAGCCGAGCCGGTCGCCCCATTCGATCTGCTCCAGGCTCTCGTCGTAGATCTGTTTCATGGAAGAGCCGGCCGGCGTCTGGTTGATAATAAAAAACGAGAAGTCCATGCTCTTTCTCCTAACGACCCGTAGACCGGTGGGCCACAGGTCGCCACCTGACTCCGTGCTCTTTCTACAGTTCAAAGGTCCGACCGGCAATCCAAAGGCGAGGCGTCTGGTCACGTTCCGGGTCATTCAGACCCTAAAATGTGGTAGGGTTTAGAAGTCGCTTATCGGGCATTCTCGAAGAAATCGACGCTCCATGAGACAAAACACACCACAGGTACGCCTAGATGTCGATACTGGGCGGCCTAGTTGGCGGCCGGGCGTGACACCCCGGCCATAGCGCCCTTGACGGTCGTCTTCAGCGGGTATTGGGAATAGTCCGCCTTCAGCTCCAGGGTATGGCCGTTCGGGTCGGTGACATACACCGAGGTGCCATAGCCGGTTGCGCCGTACAGCTCGACGGGTCCGAAGGTAATCGGCACGGCGTTGTCCTTCAGATACTGGACAATGGCGTCAAAATCACCGTGCATATGCAGGCAGACATGATCGACCCCACGCTGGTCCTTGTCCGCCAGCGCGCTCCCTTCCGGCAGGACCCGCAGGTCAATCAGATTACGACCGCACCGCACCTGGTACAGCCCCATATCCTCGATGACCCGCTCGACGCTCAGGCCCAGGACCGTGGTGTAGAAATGCAGGGTCTTTTCGACATCCGTGACTTGCAGCACGACATGATCGATACCGTGAAACTGAATCGGGCACTCGGATTTCATACATCCTCCACTGGCGCAAAGCGTCTGACATCAAAGCCATTGATTACGGCCGGATTTTGAAACATCTCCACGGCGTTGGCCACTTCCATTAAGGACAGACTCAGCTGGAACAACCGCTCCGCCTCGGGCGGCAGGGCGTCAAGCGGCAATGCGTTCAGATATTCCACAGCGGCTTCCACCCGAGCAGACATGCAGTCATAGAAGGCCTGGATATCCTCCATGCCGCTGGCCAGGCGCTTGCTGGTCCGCTCCTGTTCCGTGGCCAGCGCCCAGTCGATAAAAGGCACCAGATCGGCAAACTCAGCCGGCAGTATCGGTGCGCTCACGGTTTATGCCTCGGCGTAAAAGCGTTCGAGTACAGTGTGGAAATACCGAATCTGCATTTCTTCGTCCTGAAGATACAGCTCCTTCTTGGCCCGCGATGCCAGCCCGATATGAATCTGTTCGTGGGCCGTGGCGTCCTCTTGCAGAAGGTCCCGGAGCAGACACTTGAAATACTCCTGGCCGACGCGCTGGCCGGCGTTTTCAGCCGGACGAAAATAGAGCTTGATATCCCAGTCGGTCCGATCAACCGCCTGTGGCCAGAAATTATACGTCATATAGAAGTCGTGTGAGACGCCGCTAAAGAGGAGCAGCGCCATATTGGGAAAGATCGTGTAAAAGTCAAAGGAGCCGATGCGGGGCAGGCGATGTTCGGTCTCGGCAACACTGTACTGAGCGGCCAGCTTTTCGGTCGCCGGACCAACACGATCATCGGGCGGGTCTGACGAATACACGCTGTGATGATTGAACAGGCGGACATCGAGCAGGCGCGTGAATTGCCCGTCTTTCAGCACGCAGAACTTGGGAATGGTCCGGCGGTGCTGAAACGGCAGATGGTACAACTCGTTCTGAGCGTCAAGGGCGATTTTCCAGTTGGCGCGCTCGTCCACTTTATATCGCCCGGTCAGCGCCAGCTGGCTAAAGCCGCCGCCCTCAAGCTGGTCGGCCACCCCGCCCAGATATTCCCGGAGACGCTCGGGTGGACGCTCGGCCAGATGAATAAAGATAAAGCCCTCGAACACCTCAGTGTGGATCGGGCTCAGGCCCAGGTCACACTTGGGCAGATCGAAAAAGTTCTCCTCATCCGGCACCCAGGTCAGTTTGCCTGTGGTGTTATACGCCCAGGCGTGAAAGCCGCAGGTGAGCGTGCCTTTACACGTCCCCTTCTCGTCCCAGACGAGCTTATTGCCGCGGTGTGAACACACATTGTGAAAGCCGCGGACCTCTCCGTCCCTGCCCCGAATGAGCAGGACCGAGGCGCGACACATAGTCAGGTCTTTGGCAATATAATCGCCGGGGTTTGGAATCTCCTCAACCCGCCCGATATTCAGCCAGGTGCGCCGAAAAATTTTCTCCCGCTCAAGCTCAAAATGCTCCGGTGAAATCAGCGGCTCGGCCGAAACCGGACCGGTGCCGATGTCCGGGTATTTTTCCGCCCAGCGTTTGTCTGCAATTACGGTCCGCATGCGACTCTCTCCTTGCTGGCTCCTTGCTGGCTCCTTCTGGCTCCTTACTGGCTCCTTCTTATCTGGCTCGCATCTCTGTGGGGATCACGTCACCGTCTTGCACAATGAGTTCGTCATCAAGATACAGCGTACAGCCTTTCATGGGCAGGTCCATATGACAGGCGGTGTCGTTGCTGCCGCCAAGCTCGGTGTTGGGACCGGTTGAGAACAGAACGTTGCCGTAAAAGGCCCGCCCGTCCATACCGACTGTGGGAGCGCCGGTGGCGAGATAATCCCAGCGCGCAAGATCGTTCAGGCCCCAGCCGATGTGCGAGATGGCAAACGCCCGGGGGTCGTGAAAGCCATCCATATAATTCTTCACCAGCATGGCATCAAAGCCACCGCTGATATCGACGATCAGACCGTCCCGAATGGTGAACGAGATCGGTTCCTGGACATATTTATTAAACGGAAACAGGATATCGCCGCGATCCATAACGACCGTACCGTTGACCCCGGTTTCGCTGCCCTGGGTCGCCAGAAAGCCACCCGGCCAATGGTCCCAGCGACCGGGAGTGTCCGTAAAGCCGTATTCAGTCAGAATCGGGAATTGCCCCAGCTCGTAGCGCACATCCGTTCCGGCCGGGTTGGTAAAACGGAGGTTTTGGGCCTTGGCCAAACGCGCTTCGGCAGCCTCGACGCGCTCGCGCAGGTCCTGGGTAGGAAAGAGACGCGACAGAACCTCAAAGGGTTCAACCACCAGCAGGATGCGGGTGTCCGCGGCCTGAATCTCCAGTTGCTCTTTTGAAAACAGCAGAAAGATGAGATCCACGACCAGGTCCGCACTCTTGAGGGCCTCAATGGCCGGCCGGTTCCCGGCCAGGGCGTTTTGACCCACCTCGCCGGCCACGTTCTGCGACCCGCCCGCGCCCCGCGCCGGCAGGTTGACGTTGAACACATCCACCCCCAGCTCACCCGCCGCAATCATAAACGCCGACGCATACTCAACCGCTTGTTCCGCCTCTGACAGAACCGCAACGGCCTCCCCCGGCTTGACTTTGCACAGTTCAAGCTCCTGCCGAAACAGACTCACCATTGTATTGGTCTGGCTGATTGAGAGAGACATAGCATCGCTCCTTTGGAAAATTCGCGCCAGCGGGCCGATAACCCACCGTCTTATGCTGTGGCCTATACCGTTCGCTTATGCTCTGTCAAGCAAAGTCTTGACACCGTTTTCCCACACTGCCAGACTCGCGCCGTAGCGATCCCTGACCCTCTCTCCAGCGGAGAAAGGGGAATGATGTAAGGAACACACTATGGCAACCAGTCTGGCTGGCACGGGGAAAATGGTCGGCGCTGAGGTCAAGCGGGTGGAAGACCCACGTATGCTCATGGGCAAAAGTCAGTATGTAGACGATATCCATCTGCCCGATACGCTGGCCGTCGCCTTTGTCCGCAGTCCGTATGCACACGCGCGGATTCTCAGCATTGATACGCGTGAGGCCGCAGCCCACCCCGGTGTCCAGGCGGTCATCACCGGTGAGGATATCGCCGACGTTATCAAGCCGCTGCGGGTCGAATTTAATCCCAGCGCCGCGCCCACTCACAAGTCCTGCGATTGGCCGGTCCTGGCTCGGGGAAAAGTCCGGTTTGTAGGCGAGATGGTTGTGGCCGTTATTGCCACCGATCGCTATGTAGCCGAGGATGCCGCCGCGCTGGTCGAGGTCGAGTACGACCCGCTCGACGCCCTCTGGGACATGGAACAGGCCCTGGAGCCGGACGCTCCCCTGGCACATGAAGACTGGGGCGATAACGTCATGCAGACCCTGGAAGCACGCATGGGCGAGGTCGATACCGCCTTTGCCTCTGCCGACACGGTTGTCACCCAGCGTTTCACAACGGGCCGCCATATGTCTCTGCCCATGGAAACGCGCGGCTGTCTGGCCACCTATGAGGCTGCCACAGACTCACTCACGGTGTGGTCTTCGACCCAGATTCCGCACGTGTTGCGCTCAAACCTGGCGCTCTTCCTGGACTTTCCCGAACATCATATCCGGGCCATCGCCCCAGACGTAGGCGGCGGCTTCGGGCCCAAGGCGCACGTGTTTCCCGAGGAAATCCTGACGGCCTTCTTCGCCCGGCGGTTTGGCCGTCCGGTCAAGTGGATTGAAGATCGGCGGGAAAACCTGGCAGCCGCCATGCACGCCAAGCACCAGATTGTCGAGGCCGAGCTCGCCCTGAAAAACGACGGGATGATTCTCGGGGTGAAAGCGCGCTTTCTGAACGACGTTGGCGCGTATTCGGCCTTTCCGTTCAGTTCTGCTCTGGAAGCCGGACACGCGGCCTCCGCCCTCCCCGGCCCGTATAAGATACCGGCCTATCGCTATGAGGCTGTCTCTATCGTCACCAATAAAGTCACCCTGGGCGCGTACCGCGGCGTTGGCCTGCCGATTGCCATCCTGGTCATGGAGCGCCTGCTGAATCTGGGCGCGCAGCGGCTTGGGCTTGATCCCGCGGAAATCCGCCTGCGGAATATGATCCGCCAGGACGAGCATCCCTATACCACGATTGCCGGAGCCGAAATCGAGAGTGGCAGCCACCAGGAGTCCTTACGCAAGGCCCTGGACATGTTGGGCTATACGGACTTCCGGGCCGAACAGGAACGCGCCCGGCGCGCCGGGCGCTATCTTGGGGTGGGTCTGGGTTGTTATATCGAGGGCACCGCCCTGGGTTCTTCGTTTTGGAATATCATGGGCTTACCCCTTGGCGGCTATGAATCGGCAACGGTCCGTATGGATATTGATGGCAAAGTGACCGTCCTGGCCGGCTCGTCGTCACATGGCCAGGGCCATCAGACGACGCTTGCCCAGGTGGCCGCCGACGAATTGGGAGTCGCCTTTGAGGATGTCAGAGTAATCCAGAACGATACCACCATTGTGCCGTACGGCTGGGGAACCTGGGGGAGCCGGACCGCGGTGACCAGCGGGGGCGCGATCATTGGAGCCGCCACACAAGTCCGCGAAAAGATTTTGCGCACGGCCTCACGTCTCAGTGAGATTCCACCCGCCGACCTCGAACTGGTCAGGGGTATGGTGACCCGCAAACAGGACGGGACCAGCCTCATGCCGATTAAGACGATCGCCTACCAGGCCATCGTTGCGCCCAGCAATTTAGCCCCGGAAGACGAGCCAGGGCTGGAGGCAACCACACATTACGAGCCCCCGCCGTCAACGCATTCCAATGCAACGCATCTGGCGACGGTAGAAGTCGATCCTGAAACCGGCCAGATTCGCCTGCTGCGCTATATCGTGGTTGAAGATTGCGGCCGGATTATTAACCCCATCATTGTGGACGGACAGATTCAGGGCGGGGTCGCCCAGGGAATTGGCACGGCCATGTATGAGCAGGCCCTCTATGACGAGAACGGGCAATTCCTGACCGGCACGCTGATGGATTACCTCGTCCCCACCGCCCTGGATGTTCCTCGGGTTGAGATTGGCCATATTGAAACGCTGTCGCCTTTCAGCAAGGGCGGCATCAAAGGCATGGGCGAAGGGGGGGCCATTGCGCCCCCGGCGGCGATTGCAAATGCGGTCGCCGATGCGCTCTCCCCGTTCGGAGCCCAGGTGAACGAAATCCCGCTTACGCCGGAGCGGGTGCTGGCCGGCATCGAACGGGCGAGAAGCGCGGCCGGGACATCTGACTAGAAGGAGGACAGATCATGCAGTTCGGGGTGTGTGTCGCCACGAAGATCGATGACTGGCAGTTGATCCAGTATGCCGAAGCGCTGGGCTATGACCGGGCCTGGATTCCCGACTCACAGATGATCTGGTCGGACTGCTACGCCACCTTGGCCCTGGCCGCCCAGCACACCTCACGTATCCGTATTGGGACGGGAGTGGCCATCCCTGGGACGCGCATCGCCCCAGTCACCGCCCACTCCATTGCTTCCATCAATCGCCTCGCGCCGGGCCGGGTCTTTTTGGGGATTGGCACCGGACATACGGCCATGCGGGTCATGGGGATGCAGCCGATGCGGATTCGAGACTTCCGGGAGTATCTGCGGGTGGTCCGAACGCTCCTGCGGGGGGAAGAAGCTGCCTACACCTCTAACAACACGACGCGCACGATCCGTTTTCTGCATCAGGATTTACACTTCCTGAATCTGGACGATCCGATTCCGCTGATTGTCGCCGCCAATGGTCCCCGCGCGCTGAAAACTGCGGGCGAGTTCGGGGATGGCTGGGTCGCCGGAGTGAAACCCGGACCGGCAGCCTTTCTCGGCGATTGGCAGCAGGTCCAGGCGGGGGCGGAACAGGCCGGCCGGACCCTGCCTGACGACTTCCATACCGCGGCTTTTACCACGGCCGTCGTCCTGCAACCCGGAGAGTCCCTGACCTCGGAGCGGGTCATTGAGATGTGCGGTTCTCAGGTCGCCGCCATCATCCACTTTGTGTACGAAATCTATCAACAAACCGGCCATGAGGAGGTCATCCCCGCCGGCTATAGAGGCATCTGGGATGAATACTGCGCCCACGTCGAGCAGATGCAGACGCCGGCGGACAAGCGCTACCTCCAGCTTCACAACGGTCACTGCACCTTTCTCGTGCCCGAGGAGCGCCGCTTTGTCACTCCCGAAGCAATCCAGGCAACCTGTCTGATTGGTGAACCCGCGGCCATCATCGAGCAGCTCCGGGCGGTCGAAAAGGCCGGCCTGAAAGAAGTGACGCTCCTGCCGCCTATGGCCGCGGCACGCACGGTGTTCAAGGATTTCTCCGAGCAGGTCATGGCCCGCTACTAGCGCGTGCGTCCGAATTGCCGCGCTTCTCGGCTGAGCCCGCCTAAACATGCTATACACTCAGGCATGCCGCGAAAGAGACCCTTTGGTCCCGGCCTGCTCGTTGCGGCCGCCTTTATCGGCCCTGGAACGGTCACGACCGCCAGTGTCGCAGGGGCGCAGTTTGGGTTTGCCCTGGTGTGGGCAGTGGGGTTTTCCGTTTTTGCCACCCTCGTCCTGCAGGAAATGGCGGCCCGACTCGGTATTATTACGCGCAGCGGACTGGGCGAAGCGCTCCGGGCGGCCATTCAAGCGCCTCTCCTCCGTCTCCTGCTCCTGACCCTGGTGGTCATTGGCATTGGCGGGGGCAACGCCGCCTTTGAGATGGGCAATATCCTTGGCGCGGCGGTCGCCCTGGCCGAGGTCTCCGGGCTCCCGACTGCGGCCTGGACCCTGGCCGTTGGCGGCCTGGCGTTTGTGTTGCTGTGGTCCGGGACGTACACGGCTATTGAGCGCGTGCTGGTTCTTCTGGTTATGCTCATGAGTGGGGTCTTTCTGCTGACAGCGCTCCTCGTCCAACCCTCACTCTCGGATATTCTGGCCGGCTTCAGCCCGGCCCTTCCCGTTGGATCGTTTGTAACCGTGATAGCGCTGATCGGCACCACGGTCGTTCCGTATAATTTGTTTCTGCACGCCAGTGCGGTCCAGGCCAAGTGGCCGGCGACCCTGTCTGCTTCCCAAGCCCTGCGTGAGGCGCGGCGCGATACCTTTCTCTCGATCAGCCTGGGTGGTGTCCTCACGCTTGCCCTGGTCGCAACCGCGGCCGCGACTTTTTTTCGCCAGGGGATAGCCTTGGAAAACGCCGCCTCCATAGCCAGACAACTTGAACCCCTGGTCGGCTCACACGCGCGTCTCCTTTTTGCGACCGGCCTGTTTGCCGCCGGGCTGACCAGTGCCATCACTGCCCCGCTGGCCGCCGCCTATGCCGTGGCAGGCGTGTTGGGCTGGTCAGCCGATGGTGACACCGGGAAGATCCGACTGGTGTGGAGCGCGGTCGTCCTGCTCGGGACAGGACTCGCCTTTTTTGGACAGCGCCCGCTGGTGGCGATCCTGCTTGCCCAGGCGGTCAACGCCTGCTTACTGCCCCTCCTGGCCGGCTGTCTCCTGTTTGTCATGAATAAGCAGAAGCTCCTCGGTTCGTACACAAACGGAATGCTGGCCAATATGGCGGGCGGCGCGGTTGTGCTTATTGTAACGGGCTTGGGGGTCTTTCAATTCTTCCGCGTGTGGGGGGTGATCCCAAGCTGACCCGTCCTCACCTCAACTGGAGCGGAACGCCGGCGGAGTCCCATATGAGCCATTTGTTTGCCTATCTTTCTCGGATGAAATTTATTCGGCGTTGGAGTTTGATGCACAGCGCCTATCCGGAAAATGTCCAGGAACACAGCCTGCAAGTCGCGTTGGTGACCCATATGCTGGCCGTTATTCGGAATCGGCTTTTCTCCGGCGGGGTGAGTCCGGAGCGGGCCGCGACATTAGCCCTCTACCACGACGTGGGTGAGGTCTTGATCGGCGACCTGCCTACTCCCGTCAAGTATTTTAACCCCGAGATCAAGACCGCCTATCAAACCATTGAACAGACCGCAGTGGACAAGCTGTTCAGCATGCTGCCCGAAGAACTCAGAGACGACTACCAGCCGTTCTTTGCGTCGGCTGACGCCGACCACGACCACCACGAGCTGGTCAAAGCCGCGGACAAGCTGTGCGCCTATCTCAAATGCCTGGAAGAGGTCAGCGCCGGCAACCAGGAGTTTTCTCAGGCCGAACAAACGCTGAAAGAGACGGTTGAGCGGATTGACCTGCCGGAGGCGCGCTATTTTCTGGAGACCTTTGTCCCGAGTTTCCGCCTGACCCTTGACGAGTTGAATTAAAGAGGAAGAAAGATGACAACACACACCCCACAGGCAGGCATCATTCCAGAGCCGAATCAACACGCCCTCTTTCTGGTCACCAGGGTCAACAATCCAACCACCACCCGCGGAACAGTCGCCGGGGTAGTCACGGGTATTCCCGAGCTGGTGACAACGGTTGGCCGGCATGATCCACAGGCCGCGCTGGTGTGTACGGTCAGTTTTGGCTCGGGCTTTTGGGATGCGCTCTCCCCAGGCCGTCGGCCCAGGGGGCTGCGCCCTTTCACCGCTATTGACCTGCCCGGCAAGAGCGCGCCGAGCACGGGCGGCGACATCCTGTTTCATCTCATCTCAAAACGGCTGGACCTCAATTTCGAGCTGGCCACACAGATTCGGAGTCGGCTCGGGGACACCATAGACGTGCTGGACGAGGTCCACGGCTTTCGCTATTTGGACTCACGCGATCTGACCGGGTTTATTGACGGCACGGAAAATCCGAGTGGCGCGCAGGAGCGCGCGGAAGTGGCCCTGATCGGCGACGAAGACCCCGACTTCGCCGGTGGCAGTTACGTCTTCACCCAACGCTATGTGCATAATTTCTCCAAGTGGCGCGCCACCCCGCAAGACGAGCAGGAAGGAGCGGTCGGGCGCCGCAAGGCAGACAGCGAAGAGTTGGCCGACGAGGCCAAACCCCCAACCGCCCATATCAGCCGGGTGGTCATAGAGGAAAACGGGGAAGAGCTGGAAATCCTGCGCCACAGTTTCCCCTATGGGACGACTTCGGAGGCGGGTCTGTTCTTCATTGCCTATACCAGAGACCTCGCTATTACCGACAAGATGCTACGGCGGATGCTGGGAGCCAGCGGCGACGGGCTGCACGATCATCTCATGGACTACACGCAGGCCGTGTCAGGCGCGCATTTCTTTGCTCCGTCGCTCGACATGTTGCAGACGTTGGGGACATAGCGCTTACGGAGCGGGCGGATTCCGCTGATAGGCTTCCAGGTCAAAGAACAATTCCCGGCCCGGATTCTTCAGGTCCGGGCTTTCGCCCAGCCGGAGAATCCGGGCGGTGATGTTTCCGGGCGCGATGTCGAGCACGCCCACCGTTCCGAGCCGGGTGGACCACAGATGGGGGTGGGTGGCGCTCCCCGAGTTGATCTGCAAGACCCCCTCTCGATAATCCAGGCGCTCAAAGTGCGTATGCCCGGTGATGATAATGTCGGCGGGCTCATCGCGCAGATACTGCCGTGTCAGGTCGGCAATCGGCCGCTCTTCAGGCTCCATGTCGTGGACCATGACAATCCGCCAGCCTTCGAGGTGTAGCCATTGCATGTCTTCCACCCGCGGATCATCCCATCCGCTGTCATTATTGCCCCGAGCCGCCAGCGTCGGCGCGATCGTTTCCAACCAATCCAGCACGCGCGGAGAGACGATATCCCCGCCATGAAGGATGAGGTCCGCGCCCGCAAAAGCGACTCTGACTTCGTCCCACAGCTCGCGGATGGTACTCGGCAGGTGAGTGTCCGTAACAAGACCGATACGCATAGGTTGTCTTTGTTCTCGTAAGGCTATCGCTATCTAAGCGTAGGGAGGACAGGAAAATAATGCAAACTGAGCCACCACCGAATTTCAGCCCGGAAGCGCCGCAACCGGCCGGCCGCCGAGCCCAGCGGCAGGCCAGGACTCGGTAGGGGTTCAATTTGCTTATTCCCCCTCTCCCCAGCCCTCTCCCTCCGGGGGAGAGGGAGCAGATATCCCCTCCCCCTCTGAGACGTGTGAGGCAGATGACCTGGCTCGGCGGCCCCCAGCCGGTTCGGCCCTCCCCCACCCCCGCTCCCAGCGGGAGCGGGACCCTTTTCTTTCCCTCTCCCCTGGAGGGAGAGGGTGGCCCTGAGCCTGTCGAAGGGTCGGGTGAGGGGGCCGACGGACCGCCTGGGGGCCGGCGACACAATGGGCAGCACACGTCCCGAGAGGGCAAGAGCGATGGGAAACGGAACCAGTACCCCGGACTCGACAGGAGCGGGTTTATCTGAAAAGGATGAAGTGTATCGCACCCTCCACCGTGAAACCTTCAGATGACCAAAAAATGGCCAATAATGCCCCCCCCCCCCCCGCAAAACCTCAACAAATCCAATATCTTATACGTATACCCCGCTCTCGGCCTGACTCTATTCGTCGCTGGTCAATACTTGCGGCGGCATGCTCGACACCATTTCCTGGTCCTTTGGGCTTGTCTCGCCATCACCGACATCCGAACCGGCCAGTACGTCCCCGGTGAAGGCGAAATATGGGCAGATGGTTTCGACGTCTGGGAGGCGGAGTTCCGTCGCTGATGAAGATGTGGACGACACTTTTAAGTGGGCGCAGAGGGATGAGGGGAACCCTTTGCCTTCCCGCGCTCATCGTCCTCATCGCCCTTCTCGGCGCGGCGCACATCCTGGTCCGCACGTCTACCTACGGCGCGGCGTTCATCAACAACGACGCCTTCAACTACCTATCGGCCGCCGAGAGCCTGGCCGCCGGGGAGGGCTTGCTCAGCCCCGGCGGCGGGCAGATGGCACTCTTTGCGCCTTTCTTCCCTATGGCAATGGCGTTCCTGAGCCTGTTCGGCATTGAGCCAGTGGACGGGGGCCGCTTCCTGAACGCCGCCGCCTTCGGCCTGCTCATCCTCGTGTCGGGTCTCTGGCTGAGCCGGCGGCTCGATTCGCAGCCGATCGCGCTCGGCGCAGCAGTGGCGGTGCTGGCAGCCCTCCCCCTCGCTCATACCGCTTCGACCCTCATGAGCGAACCCCTCTTCATCCTGTTCACCCTGCTTGCCCTGATGTCGCTGGAGTCGTTCCTGCACCGGAGAAGCGGCACGCCGGCCCTCGTGCTTTCCGCCCTATTCGCCGCGCTCGCCGCACTAACGCGGTACATGGGAGCTGCGCTCATCATCTCCGCAGTCCTCATGCTCCTTGCGCGCCGGGATACTCCGGTACGCGAGCGGTTGAAGGACGCCTTGGCCTTCGGCACCATCTCGTCGCTCCCGCTCACGGCGGTGATGGCGCGCAACCAACTGATCACCGGGACCCTAACAGGGGATAGGTCCAGAGCGTTGGGACAATCCCTGTTCGATTCGCTGAGCCAGATCGCCGCGGTGTTCTACGGGTGGGCCGACCCGCTATCTTCGACCCTCTGGCAGTTGCCGCTCTCGCCGTGGCTGCTTGCCGGCCTGTTTCTGCTGCTCGCGGCGCTTCTCCTCATCACCCCCCGTCCGGGCCGGGCGTCTTCCGTCTTCTGGTTCTTCACGCTGATGTACCTTGCGATTATCGCCGTGGCGGTGTCGTTCGCGTCCTGGCAGGGCATAGATAGCCGATACCTCACGCCGGTCTATGTCCCGCTGCTGTTTGTCGCGGGGTTCTGGCTGGACGGACTGTTGAGCGGCAAGGCGACGGGCAGGATGTCCGTGGTCCGGTGGGCGCTGGTCGCTCTCGCGCTGATCGGCGGCTCCTGGCATATCGGCGTCTCGGTGCAGCAGAATCTGCGGTTGACCGCCGAAGCGCTGGAATCGGGGTACATCGGCAAGAGTCTCAACACGGCGTACTGGGAGGATTCCGAACTGGTGGCCTATGTCCGGGCGAACCCCGTCTCCGGCCGGTACCGGTACTACAGCAACGACCCCAACGTGCTCCGCTGGAACGCGGGGGTTCCGGGAACGCTGGTGACCTGGGTTCCCATGCCGCGGCGGAACTTACAGAACATCTACGATTGCCAGCGCTGGTTCGAGTGGGCCATTCTGAAATCCCGGCAGTACGGGGAACCCGAAAAGTACGTCGTATGGGTCGGCCAAGGCGCACGCTCCCAAATAAATTGCGGCCTTTTGCAGATGGAGTCACCGCTGCCGTTGGAGCCGGTGGCGAAACTGGCTGATGGCACCATCTTCAGAGTGAATGCAGCCTTCAACAGCGCCGGCGCGCGTCAGTCCGCCTACGAGCAGCTTGTATCCGACTACGAGGCGCTCGTATCCTGCGAACCGGCAGTCCGCTCCGACTTCGACGTATATATCGACGAAAACACGCCGACCTACGTTAAGGAGCTGTGCGTCCGGGCCGACACGGAGGCCATGTTCTTTCTGCACCTGATTCCCGCCGACGTGAATGACCTGCCCTACCATCGCAAGCAGTACGGATTTGACAACCTGGACTTCAGCTTCGACGGAAGCGGCGCGGTATTCGACGGGCGATGTATAGCGACGGCATCTCTCCCTGAGTATGATATTATCCGCATCAACACCGGCCAGTACGGGCGCGTGGGAGGCGGTTTCAGTCACCTCTGGGAGGGGGAGATATACCTCAACAAACCCAATAGCTTAGACGCAGACTCGACCCTCCGGTCTGTTGTCCTCCCCGGCTTCAACGAAGCCGCCATCAGCCGCGGCGAAGCCAAGCGCCGGCCGCTCTCCCTGGTCAAGGAACGGCTGGGATTCCCCTCCGGGGACGCGGAGCGGGAGACGGCGGAATGAGCGGCAACAAGCTCAGCCCCTCCGTCCTTCCAGCGTTACCGCTGCTGCTCCTCCTGTCGGCGCTGTCAACGGTGTTCCTGTTCGGCCACGACCGGGGGCACTTCTACCGGCCCGGGCTCCACAATGTTTGGTAAGACGATTGATTACAGGCTGCTTCGGCTATTCGCGCATGACAGGCACCCCGAAGCGGAGGAGCTTCGTCAGGTTGAGCGTAATCTCGGCATCGAATCCGCGAAGGCGCGCTTCGACAAATGGAACCGCCGCCTAGACAACGAAATTCCCATCGATCCGGCTGTGCGCTATTTGGATGTCGGGTGCGGCATGGGAGAGATCTCCTTGGCGCTGGCGCAGTACGGGTGCAGACACGTGACGGGTATCGATAGAGACCCGCATTACATCGAAATTGCAAAGCGCTGTGCCAGGGAGAGGCAGTTGCAGGACAAAGTCACATTCGAGTGCATGAATGTTCATGATCTACCGAACGAGAAGGAGTATGACATCGTACTTTCTCATGAGATGCTTGAGCACGTGGAACGCCCTGGCGACTGTCTCCGCCGTATGGACGGCGTTCTCAAGTCAAGAACCGGGGAGGGCAGGATAATTCTAGCGTTTGGCCCGCTGTTTCATTCACCGTTGGGGGGGCATCTGAACCGCTTCTTCAGATTCCGTATACCGTGGATAGGCGTCCTGTTTTCGGAAGACGCGCTGATGCGTCTCAGGCGCGAGTTCTGGCGACCGGTAACGGATGAGGCCGAGTCGTTCGAAGACGTGCGGGAAGGACTGAACAAAATGAAGTTTTCGGAGTTTCTTCGCTACGTCGAAGAAATAGGATGGATAACTGAACGGTTGATTGTGAACCCGCAGTTGAAACGCTGGCCTGCGCTCTGGCGACTTTCCAACCTATTGTTGCGCGTGCCCTTGTTGCGCGACTACCTTGCGGTTTCCGTATATGCGATTTACCGGCAGCCATAGATGGCAAGACTCCAGTGCGCGCGGCGGCGCGCGCAAGCCCCTGCGGGTCGGCCTGCTGATTGTCCGCCTGAAGGTTCCGGCCTGGGTGGCGCGCATCGTCGGCGCAGTGCAGGCGGGCGATTACGCCGAGTTACGGCCGTTATCGTCAATCAGGTCTTCTTGGTCCATGACCGCAAAGAGATACTGGAAGGATTGGAACTGCTGGGAAAGCAAGTTTCAGTTGAGCATATCAATGGAGCCGTGCGCCCCGGCCGACACGGAGACAATGTTCTTTCTGCGCCCGATTCCCGACAACGTGAACGACCTTTCAGGCTATCGCCGGCAACACAGCTTTGACAACCTGGACTTCAATTTCGACGCGCGCGGTGATTTCGACAGGAGATGCCTGGCGACAGTGGCTCTCCCTGAGTATGATATTACTCGTACCAACACCGGCCAGTACGTGCCCGTGGACGGCGGTTTCGATCATATTTGGGAGGGGGAGTTCCTTCTCGATGCGGTAGAATGAGGAAGCCACATGACCAATCCCCTCCCACAACATTGCGCTGCAATGATGACGACGGCGCTGCTGCTCGGCGTTTTGCTCCTGGCGGTGGGATGCCAGTTCCAAGCAGCGGACGTTCCAGCTCCTGCGCCAGCAACTACCCCGGCTCCCCTGAATGCCTCAGTCGCCAAGTGGTTGGACAATCACACCGCCGCCATCTCGATTACCAACGATGACTGGCCCGTTCCCGGAAGGGAACCGGATATAGACAGCTACGTGATGGAGCAGGGCCTCGTCATGGGCTATGAAGTGGTGACCGGAAATTCCTATCATGGCGATCCTATCTTCAGCGGGCCTGACGATGAGCGGATTGTCTATCTGATGTCGGAGTTGGTTCCCAAGGGGTTCAGCTATTTTGGGCATGGGCACCATCATATCGACCACGACGAACTATCTTACGAAGAGGCCCTCGAATCGTTCCGAGCCAACTATGACACCATGAAAGAGTGGGGAATGAAGCCCGTCGCCTACGCCTATCCAAGAAGCGCCGGGCACGAAGAAGAGACGCAACGGGCTTTGGAGGCTTCAGGGTTTCTGAGCGGCAGACTACTAACTCGAATCCCCGACGCATTTTACAGACTCCCAGTACGGATAGCCCGATATTTCCGCCAGCTTGCGCAGGGGACCACAAACCCCAGCAAATTCTACAACCTTCCAGGGTCCCAATTAGCGCCGGATAATTGGTTTGGCCTGATGTCGCTGGAGATGCAAAGTATCGAGTTTGAAGGCTGCGACGGCTGCATCAATGACAATGACGAGCTGACGCCTATCCTGGATGAGGCATTGGAGCAGACCGCGTGGATCATATTGACCTACCACGCCATCGGAAAGCCTGAGTGGTGGGGATGGTACGACTGGGGCGAATTCCAGGAAGACATACGGTCGATAGCGGCGCGTGACTTCTGGACGGCTTCGATGAATGACATCACCTTGTATGTCCGGGAGAGGGAGCATGCCGTGATAACGGTTGAAGTGGTCGAGGGCAGTACCGGGACCGAGAGCATCGAGCTGACGCTGTCCGACGGTCTGGACAACGGCAGGTTCAACCATCCACTGACGATACTGTTCGACCAGCCAATGGATTGGGTTGGCAGACCCTTCACTGTTTCTCAGGACGGTGAATTGCTGGATGAACTTGTGTTCGACACGGAGGCCGTCATGCTCCCATTGAAGCCAAACGAGCGGCCCTATGTGTTGCGCTCGCGCCCTTGAGCGGTTTGTCGCAAGGCGAGGTCTCCTCCCTGCCGGATTCCCGATTTCACATGGATGACGAGGGGGAGACCGGGTGACGGACGGCGCTCCTCTCCGGGAATGTTTCAGTGAGCGAGGGCGAGACTATTATTCTTTCTCTTCGACGAGCCAGCAGGCGGCCTCAACAATGTTCTCGGGCGCAATCCCGTAGCGCCGGTACAACTCGGCCTGGGAGCCGGACTGTCCGAACTCAGTCACCCCAAGACAGACCATCCGCGTTGCCAGCGCTCCACCAATAAACGCCAGGGTATGCGGATGGGCGTCGTGCAGGGTCACAACCGGGGCGCTGCGCTCATCAGCCGGCACGAGGGATTCCACCCAGCTTTCCTGCCGCCGGCCCTGCATACTGTGCTGTTGGGTCGCCAGATAGTCATGGAACAACACATCCGCGCTGGTCACGTTGAACACATTGGCAAACACGCCCTGCTGCCTGAGTTGCTGAGCGGCCTCAACAGCTTCCGGCAGCATAGCGCCCGTCACAAAAACGTGGACAACATTCACGCCGGGCTGGTAGTCTTCTTCGGACTGCCAATCCAGCAGCCGATAGCCGCCCTGAAGCACCTGCTGCCGCAGGTCTTCTTCGCCTTCCCGTTCCAGCGCCATATTGAAGACAGCCTGGTCCAGCGGTTTTGTCGAGAGCCGTAAATAGGCGCTCTTGCCGTTGTCCCGGTCCTGAAGTGCGGCCAGTGCGGCCAGGAGTATCCACTCCAGCTCAAGCGCATACGCCGGCTCATAATACGTCACCCCAGGCAGTTGGACACCGATACCTGGCGTAATGAGCGACTGATGCGCCCCGCCCTCGGGACTAAGGCTAATCCCCGAAGGGGTGCCGATGACAATGAATTTGGCCTGCGAGTAGGCCGCATAGATAAACGCATCAAGCGCCCGACACACAAACGGATCGTAGACCGTGCCAATCGGCAGCAAGGACTGCCCGTACAGCTCGTCAGCCAGGCCAAACGCCCCCAGGGCCAGAAACAGATTATTCTCGGAGATGCCCAGTTCGATATGTTTGCCGGTCGGGTTCTCGCGCCAGTCGATCAGCAGCGAAATATCGGATTCCCCAAAGTAATTCTTCATCTGACGGCGCGAGTACACGCCGACTTTGTGAATCCAGCCGCCCAGATTGGTTGACATGGCGACATCAGGCGAGATCGTTACCAGGTGGGAGGCAATCTCGGGCTGCCGACTTAAGGCCAGAAAAATGCGGCCCAGTATGGCCTGTGTTGACAGGACGCCATGATACGTTCCGCCCAGGCCAACTGGAATCTCAATGGCCGGCCCTGCGTCCTTTTCGATCGAAGCAGAACGCTGCGCTTCCTCGGCCGGCCCCTCTCCCTCTTCCAGAAGCGCAGTAATATAGCGCGCCTCTTCGCTGTCCGGGGGAAAGGCGGCGAACTCCTCGCCTTCAGCAACCCCAAACCGTTGGCGGACACTGTCGATCTCCCCAGGCTTGAGCAGCCGCGCGTGGTTGGCGGGATTGCCGGCCAGCGGCAGGTTCCAGCCCTTGATCGTATAGGCAAAAATCACAATCGGTTGGGTCTCGATGGCAAACGCCTCGGCAAAGGCTTCGAGCACTCGCTCCAGGTCGTGTCCACCGAGATTGGCCAGCAGCGCTTTCACCTCATCCGGCTCATAACCGGCCAGCAGCTCGGCCATAGCCGCATCTTTTTTTCCGTTGTGCTGAACAAAGCGATCCCGGATGGTGATGCCGTCCTGGAGCAGCAGGCTCTGGTATTCCTCATTGCTCATCTCATCGATCCGGGCCCTGAGCTTGAGCCCGTAGGGTTTACGGAAGACGTTTTCGAGTTGGTGGCCGTATTTGAGATCGATGCTATGCCAACCGTTGGCGGCAAACATTTCCCTCAACTGCTGGGCGCGGCCGTCCGGGACGACGCGGTCGAGGCTCTGCCGGTTCAGGTCCACAATCCACAGCACGCGCGACATCCGCTGGGTATAGGCTTCGCCCAGCGCCTCCCAGATATTGCCCTCATCCAACTCGGCATCACCGACCAGGGCAATATGCCAGCCTGGGGACAGCCCGTCCGAGGAGGGCGCGGCCGGCCGGGCCGCGCCGTCGGCGTGATCGCCCAGATAGTCACGCACCAGGGCGCCAAAGAGCGGCGCCACCGCGCCAAGGCCGACCGACCCGGTTGAAAAATCAACCTGGTCCGGGTCTTTGGTGCGGGACGGGTAGGCTTGCAGACCGCCGTACTGCCGGAAGGCTTTAAGCTTCTCTTGGGGCAGCGCGCCGCGTAAAAACTGAATCGCATGAAAAACCGGGGAGGCGTGCGGCTTGATGGACACACGGTCGCCCGACCGCAAAAAATAAAAATACAGCGCGGTCAGCAGCGTCACCACCGAGGCGGAGCTGGCCTCGTGCCCACCCACTTTGAGGCCGTCCGGGTTGGGCCGCACAAAGTTCGCATAATGCACAATATAGGTTGACAGCCACAGCACTCGCCGCTGGATACGCTCAAGCATGTCCAGGTCGTACAGGTCCCACGGGCGGACACGGGTGGAAGACGGCATATCTGCCACGGCGTGCGGTTTCATGCGGCTGGCCTCATTACAGTTCTCATCACAGGGCGCTGGATGAAATTGCGCTATTATGGACTACAGGCCAAAAAACGTGACCGCATTCTCTCCCAGGATTTTGTTGACCGAGGCTTCAGGCAGACGCGCCAGCGATGCTCGGGTTTTCTTGACCGGCTCGGTAAAGCCTTCGGCATGGGGGTAGTCCGAGCCTACAAAAAACTTATCGTCTCCAACTAGCTCAACCATATGCGGCAGGGTCCGTTCGCTCGGGTCGGCGGAAATCCAGATGTTCTGCGCAAAGTATTCACTGGCCGGCCGCTTCATCTGGCAGGTGTGACCCATATAGCTGAACCGATAGTCCAGCCGGTCGAGCCACTCGGCCACCCAGCCGCTGGCAGCCTCAATCGTGGCTACCCGTAAGCGCGGGAAACGCTCGAACACGCCATCGTAAATCATGGTGGTGAGGGCCATGCGGGGGTCTTGAATGACATTCATGCTGAGAAACATAAAGCCGGGATCACGGTCGCTATACCATTCGTTGCCTATGTATTTTGCATGGACCACCAGGTGCAGGCCGACAGCAATGTCGCACTCCTGGGCCATTGCCCAGACGGGGTCAAAGTCCGGATGGCCAAAACTTTTGCCATTTATGGGCAGGGCGCCAACAAAGACCCCGTGCACTCCGGCTTTGGCCAAGCGCTGAATCTCCTCAACCGCAGCGGCAGGGTTGCGCAACGAAATATGGCCCAGGGGATAGAGACGATCCAGACGCCCCTGACACGTTTCAACCGCCCAACGGTTATAGGCGCGGCAATGGGCGGCGGCGAGTTGCGGGTCTTCCACCAGGTCCTCCCACAGCAACCCCAGGGTGGGGTAGATAAACTGGCCTTCTATCCCTTCGATATCGAGGAATCGGAGACGTTGCTCCATGTCCTCAAGCGAGTGACTGAACGCCTGGGCCGGATCAAAGGATTTGAGCCCCTGGCCCGATTCTTTTTGGCCATAGCCGACGGCAACGCCCAAGAGTTCTTCGATGCTGAGATCTCCAGAGTGATCAATCCGAACAGATTCAACCGCCACCGCGTACCGGTTTTTTTGGGGGTCGCGTTCAAACCGCAAGCAGCGCGAGCGATACTGGGGGTCGATATACTGCTCCCACAGGTCAAGCGGTTCCATAAAGTGGCTGTCCGCATCAATAATACGCGTCATGGCGTCTCTCCTTTATCCGTTTTCGACTGCTCGCATGGTCGCCACAAACTGTTTCATCTGCACAAAGAGTTCATCCGGCTGGTCCGTTGTGGTCAGCATATATAGGGCCTGCGCGCCAGCCGCTTGGTAGGCGTGCGCCTGGGCGACAGACACATTCGATCCGACCAGGGTAGTAATCTCCAACTGAGCCGCCTCGCGTCCGGCCTCGTGCATCAGGGCGTGTAAGGTCTCGGTCTTCTGCCGAATCGTCTCGGGTGAGAGAAAAACCGGTTGCCAACCGTCTCCCCAGCGCGCTACGCGACGCAGGGCGGGCATGGTATTGCCACCGATCCAAATCGGTGGATGCGGTTGCTGAACGGGCGGCGGCCCGAAATTCACATCGGCATCGATCCTGCCATAAGCAGTAGTGAGACGCGGGTGCGAGTCCGTCCACAAGGTTTTCATCAGTTTGAGACAGTCCTCGCTCAGAGCCGCACGATCCTCGAACGGCACCCCAAGCAACGCAAACTCATCCTTCAGCCAGCCAATGCCAACTCCACAGATGATACGTCCACCCGACAGACGATCAAGCGTGCTGAGCATCTTGGTGACAGCCACAGGATGGCGATAGGGCAGGATAATCACGCTCACCCCCAACCGGACCCGCGTCGTGATTGCGGCCAGAAACGCCAGGGTGGTGAAACAGTCCGGCCAGTCGTGCTCCTGGTACACATGCCACGGCGGATTGTCCATCTTGACCGGGAATGGGGTCTGGATTTTTTGCGGCGGCAGGAGGTGGTCGCCAATCAGGATGGACTCGCAGCCCAGTTCTTCCGCCAACTGAGCCATATCCCGCAGTACAGCGGGATCGGTCACAGCCGCTCCACTATTGACATGTATCCCGTATTGCATCTGTCTCCCTCTTTTGTTCAACGTGAGATGTTCAACGTGAGCTTGGAAAGCGCCTGGATAGACCTTATGGACGTTAGCGCGTCCAGCCGAACTCGGTCAAGGGAAAATAGCTGCTCCCTCTCCCCCGGAGGCCTGTCCTGAGCCTGTCGAAGGGGAGAGGGCTGGGGTGAGGGGGACAATGCAAACTGATGCACTACCGGCGTTACGCGATATGGTCCAGCCGGCCTTGCAGCAGGACGGTCCGGCGTTCTTTCTCAGAAATGCTTGTGCGGTAGGTTTGGCTCCCGACCCACAGGACTCCGCCGAGCAGTGTCCAGAATAAGAGGAGGCCCCATTCGACCGGCCAGCCAAAAGCGGCCGGACTCATCGGCAGGACAAAGGCCCCGAGCGTCATACACGCGCCACCGGCCGCCAGACGCGAGACAAGAGTGCCGGACGGCACCCGGTACGGACGGGGGAGAGCGGGGAAACGCCGCCGGAGCGCCGGCAGAGACAGGGTTACGCCCAGGAAGGCGATCGCGATGCCGAAGGACGACACATTCACCAGCGGAATGAGGACATCCCGCCCAAGAAACACGCTCCCGACGCTCAGCGCGCTCACGAACAGCAGCGCCTTGTGGGGCGTGGCATGACGCGGGTGCACGACGGCAAAAAAGGCGGGCAATAAGCGCGCCCGGCCAAGGGCGTACAGTAAACGCGACGCCCCCAGGCAGAAGCCATTCCAGGTGGTCAGCAGACCCACCGCCCCCGCGGACAGGACGCAGTGACTCAACCAAGTGTTCTGAAATGCCTGGCGCAAAGCATAGGCGGCCGGCAACTCCTGACCGGCCACCTCACGCCAGGGCAGGACAATGGCGGTGGCCACCACGACAAAGGCGTAAAACAGGGCGGCCGCGGCGATTGAGAGCGGAATAATCAAACTGAGTCGTTTGAGCGAAAAGGTCGGGGCGGCCTCCTCAACCATCTGCGGAATGATGTCAAAGCCCATATACCACAAGGGCGCGGTCACAAAGATCCAGAACATCCCGCTCAGCGCCGACTGCCCCTGCGCCGCGGTCACCAGCGGAGCGAGATGGCTGAGCTGCCCTTCCCACAGGGCGGCCCCGACAAAGAGGGCGGTGAGAAGAAAGAGGAGGCAGGTGAGCGCTGTCTGGAGCTGACTGGCTAACTGCACCCCGCGCCAATTCACAGCGCCAATCAGCACGGTCCCACCCAGACCAACGCCAACATGGCCGACGGGGATGGAAACACCGGCGACCTCCGCCGTCAGGGTGTTGAGAACCGGGAAGAGAAACCCCAGAATCCGGCCCAGCGAGACTGCTTCAAACGCGCAAATCGCCACATAACCGAGCACCAGAAACCAGCCGACCCCATAGGCAAGAAACGGCCCCGAGGTCAGATAGGTATAGGCAATCTCTCCGCCGGCAACCGGCAGCATGGTTGCCAGCTCGGCGTAGCACAGGCCAACCAGAACGATCATGCCGGCGCTGCCCACAAAGGCCAGACTCACCCCCAGCGGCCCGGCGCTCTGGAGCCAGTCCCCAACCACAACCATCCAGCCCACGCCAATAATCGAACCAAAGGCAATGGCGAAAAACTGAAACGGCCCGAGCTGTTGCTTCAGGGCCGGGGCGGGTGTCGAACGTTGCATAGCTGAAATCTATGACTGGCATTGGAAGGTTATGAGGCAAGCAGCGTCACCGGCGCATCCGTTCACGCCTGTAATCGTATCGGTCGTCCCAATCGAGTTTGCCGAACAGCTCAAGTAGCCGTTCCTGCTCTCGCCGCGCAATGAACTCCCGCAAGGCCTTGTTTACGGTCGCCTTCTTCGTTTTCTCGCCGCCGAGCTCCAATGCCTTGTTAAGCAATTTCGGGTCTATAGCCAAGTTTGTCGCCATTGTGTCACTCTCCACACAGTATTTTACACATATCCTGATCTCGGTGGGCGAGACAGTCAAATATCCCCGCGAGCGCTGCCATTCCCGTTTCTTTACGGGCAGAGGTATTTCTGTCCGATAGAAGACCGGCCCTAACGGTACAGCGGTTGCAAATCCTGGGCGAGTTCCGCCAGGTCGGGGGGGCCGACAATGAGGCCGTCTTTGACGATCTGTTCGCCGTCGAGCCAGAGCGACTGCTTGGACAGCACGGCGTCGGGATGGTTCTCGCCGCCGCCGGGCATCCAGAACGGCAGGCCCAGGCCGACCGCGTTATAGCCCAGCACGCGCTGGTCCTCAAGAAAACAGTTGCCGGTGTAGCGCGCGGCCGGATGGATGCCGCAGGTGAAGTGAATGATATAGCCCAGGCCCTCGCCGCTGGCCCGCCGCAGTGAGCGTTCCAGCACGGTTCCCTCGGCCACGCCGCCCGAAACGTCCTGCACGGTGCCGTCTATGGTCAGACTGATCGGCTCTTCCAACGGGGTATAATACTCGTGGAAGACGGTATCGAACTTGACCACGCCTTTGACCGAGTCTTCCTTGGGCATAATCATGACCGTACCAGGGACAAACAGGGCACCCGGTCCGTTGGCGCGGCCCGTGCCCATAGCCATGGGCTCACCAATGGTGAAGGTGACATCCGTCCCGACCGGATTGGTAATCCGGCCCTGAGCGCCCTTTTTCTCGACCAGCAGGGCGTCAAAGGCCTGGGTGACGGTAAACAGGGTATCCAGGTTGACCTTGCCAAACAGTCTGATCGTGGACTCGGCGTTCAGACCCGCGGCCAGATAATAGCGGGTGCGTTTGTTCTGCATGGCCACGTCAAAGGCCTGCGAGCCGGCCATATAGGGGAAGGCCAGGTCTATCCACACATCACAGTTCGTGACCGCCGCCCGGACCGGATCGGAGATATAGGGGTCGCCCAGCGCGCCCTGAAAGGGCAACTGCGGAGCAATGAGCAGAGCCACCGGCGTATCAAGATTACGGGCCGCGTTCTGGATGGCCTCAACCGTCTGCATATCCGAGGCCGTATCCGCGGTAATCAGCACGGTTTCGCCCGACTGGACCAGCAGGACATCACGAATCATCGCGTCCGCGGCTTGGGTGAGTTCCGGTCCGAGATTGGTCATCATTCTGCTCCCCTCCTGTGTCTGACCCCTGCCGCGGCAGGTCTACTCGGCTTCGAGGCGTTCGAGGTAATAGTTGGCAATGCTATGAATGGCAACCTCAAAACGGGACATGGGTCCGGGTTGGAAATACCTGGAATCCATGCCTTGCTGGAGCGACTTGATCATCGAGATGTCTTCGGCCAGAAATTCCTTGAGAAAGTCGTCATAGATGCGCGCCTTGTCCCGAAAATCGGGCAGCGCAAAATGCTGCTTGGGAAAGAGCTGATACGAAACGCCGACCGTTTTATCCACGCTCTCCCCTGGCCAGACCGACATAAAGCACAGGAAGTCATGCCGCGGAAACCAGGGGATATTCGGCCGCAGGTGGCTGGAATAACCGCCCTCGGCCAGTTTGCCCGAAATCCAGGGAATCGTCCCGAACAGCGAGTCACCGTTCGGTGCCAGGGTCTTGCCCTTGAAATAGCCGTGATAGCCTCCTCGCACGGGCCGAAAATCGTAGGACTCCAGCGGCTGCCAGGGGCCGAAGGTGTTCACGTGGAGCACGGCAATATGGTAGATATCGGTCAGGTTTTCGTTCACGAACTTCCAGTTACAGTCCAGCTCGAACGAGAACTTGCTCGCCAGGCGAAAGTCTTCATAGCGGTAGGGCTGATAGGTCCGGGGAAAGTCCATCTCGTTCAGAACGTCCATCAAGCTCCGCGCGGCAGGGTCGAAATTGATGAACAGGAAGCCGGCCCAGGTATCGACCCGGAGGGGAATCAAGCCGAAATCCTTGGGGTCAAAGCCCTCCATTTCCGCGGAGTGGGGCGCGTTGAGCAGCCGGCCGTCCAGGTCATACGTCCAGCCGTGGTAGGGACACGACAATGCCTTGTCACAGCCTTTGCCAAACGGGGTCCCGTTGTCGGGCGCGCCGAACGCGACCTGTGTCCCCCGGTGGCGACACACATTGGAGAAGGCCCGAATCTCTCCCTGGCGGTCTCGACAGATGACAATCGGTTCGCCCGCCACCCGAAATGTCAGATAGCTGCCCGGCTGGTCCAGCTCTTCGACCCGGCCCATGCACAGCCATTCTTTTTGAAAGATACGTTCTTTCTCGCGCGCATAAATCTCGGCTGAGGTGTAAAAATGGGCCGGCATATGCCGCGCCTGGGACAGCGGCTGCCGGGTCCGAACAGCTCCCTCACGGACGGGTTGGGATAGTGGTGTCATAGCCCTTTCTCTCTTTTCTCTTCACTGGGAGCGCGGGCATCTTGCCCGCACTCCTCTAACCCATCAAGCCTTCATCATACATGCCCCGAATGGGTTGTTTCTCCGCAAAACGGGTAAAGCGAAAGGCGTCGATATCCGCACCCGGTTGCTTGCCGTTAATAATAAGCTCGGCCATCATCTCGCCCACCGCCGGGGCCAGCTTGAAGCCGTGGCCGCTGAATCCGACCGCCATATACAAGCCGCCTATCCCCGGCACGGCGTCCAGAATGGGGTGCCAGTCGGGCATGACATCAAAAAATCCCGAGTAGCCGCTGTGGAAATAGCCGGTCTCAAAGCGCGGAAAGCGATGCGTGACATGGCCCGTCATCTCAACCGTTTTGTCGTAGCTGACGCCGTGGTCGTAGTGGTCGGGATCGACCCGGTCGTTGAGTTCAATCGGGTTCAGCGAACCCACCAGGGTCAGGTCTGCGCCCTCGGGCCGGGTGTAGACCTGACTGACGAAGTCGTAAAACAGGGGATGGCGCTCGGCGGCTTCGGCCGGCCGTTTGACAAAACAGATATTGTGGCGGCAAACGGTCAGGGGAATCGCCACCTCCACCATAGCCGCAATCCGGTTGCCCCAGGCGCCGGCCGCGTCAATGACCGTTGGCGCGGAAAAGCGGCCCTGATTGGTGACCACCTCGGCCACCGCTCCGCCCACCAGTTGGAGGCCGGTGACTTCGGTCCCCTGATGGACCTGCGCGCCCAGCTCGCGTGCCCGCCGGATGAGGGACGAGGTCGTGTCCGACGGGTCGGCGTAGCCGGAGTCCGGCTCCCAGGCCCCGCCGGCCAGGTCTTCCACGCGCGTGCGCGGTTCGATTTCGCGGATTTCTTCGGGAGAGAGCAGGCGGGTGTTGATCCCGACGCGGCGTTGCATGGCCACCACGTTTTTGAGCGCGGCAAGGTCCCGCTCGGGCACGCCCATCAGATAGCCCGTTCGCCTGAAACCGGCCGACCCCCCGACCACCTCGCCGAAGTGCTCAAACACGTCCAGGCTGCGCCGGACCATGCGCGCGGTCACCTCAGTTGAATAGTGTTGGCGAATACAGGCCGAGCTTTTGCCGGTTGCCCCGGAGGCAATGAAATTTTTCTCCAGGACGACGACATTGGTGATGCCCCGTGTGGCGAGATTGAACGCAATGCTCGCTCCGGTCACACCCGCGCCGATAATCACGACATCCGCTGTGTGGGCCATACTCCCCTCCTGAGCGCCGGCCATCTCACCGGCGCATCCTATAAGCTCTCGTTGTCTGCGCGCAACCCAGGCCCTTGGCCATATCCCGAGCGCCTGGCTTTTGGTAAGACAGCCACACAACGAACCGAAAAAGGAGCAAGTCATGGCCGACAAAAGTCTGGAAACACAGGTGCAGGAGATGTTGGACCGAGAGGCGATTCGAGACCTTCCACAGCGGTACTGCCATTATGTGTGGCAGCAGGACGTTCCTGCCGTGGTCAGCCTCTTTACCCCAGATGGTGAGTTTGATGCCGGGGGGGCACAGCCTACGGCAAAGGGCAGTGAGGCGTTATTGGCAGCCTATGAGCAGGGGCTGGCCGCTCTTGATCCACGTCCTTTTATCCATAATCACGTCATCGACCTTGAGGGCGACCGGGCCACGGGAACGTGTTATCTGGAGCTGCGCGCCACGCAGGATGGCCAGAGTGTGATTGCCGCCGGGCATTACGATGACGTGTATGCCAAAATTGACGGAGCCTGGAAGTTCCGCTCACGAAAATTCAACGCCTATTATTTTGTGCCGCTCAAAGACGGCTGGGCCAAGTAGAAACCGGCTCAGACACGACGCGGCGAGGCAACGCATGTTGCAGAAGGCTCGTCCTGGAGAGATATGTGCAGGATTTTGCCTGATTCTTCACTTCTCTCTCCCCGCGATGGAGAGGGCAGGGATGAAGGTCACTCAGAAAGAATTTCCTTATTCTTCTCAATCAGAACGAAACTCTAAAATGACCTCTTCTCGCATTCGAGTCTGCATCCTGCAGCCTGCCTTCTCAGATTTCGGCTACTTGACCAACGAAACCGTCTTTTTCTTAACTGAACTGCCCAAACGGCTGGCCATCATCGGCGCTAGGTTGAAAAAGACGAGCAGCGTCAGGCTATCAGCGTGGAGGCCGTCCTGCTCGGAGTGGGTCGCGCCCCTAGAGCAGTTTTCATTCTAAACAGTGCCGGGGGCGTTAGCATACGCAACGGGTAGAGGGGCCCTGAGGGGCAGCCCGTCCACCCTCATCGGACGATACACTACGGTGAAAACGGCTCTAGCCAAAACCATTCATGCCTACCCGATCTAGGCCGAAGCAATAAAAGTAGAGTGATGGAGACCGGGACAACCGTGTCTCTAGTTCTGTGGAGAAACAGGCTTGATTGGAGCAGTTTGTACAGTTTGTCCTTGGGAGGGTCTGCTTAATGCCATTTGGGCGTCTAGCCGAGTAAAGTACATCGATGCAAGGCTGATTATGGTTGCGATCAAGATACCGACAACCCCAACTATCGCTCCAATCCCGCCCCACCATGTCCCTTTGCCTATCATTTTATCGTTGATCTCGCGTACGGTTGTGCTCAAGTCGCTGAAATCTTTCTCTAATCGTCGTGTACGCTCATCAACTCTACCGATAGATTCCTGGAGTTGGCCAAACATTTGTAGCGTTAATGGATGGTCCGCGGGATGACTTCCTTGGGGTTCTACTATGCGCTCGGGGGTTGTCTTCTCTGTATGCGTCCCTGAAGGTTGCGTTTCCATTATACTTCTTTTCTACTGAGGAGTTCCCATAATTCTCGATCGTTATATCCCCAATACGCATCAATACGAAAGATTGCGTAAGGTTGCGGGTCTTCAGACTGCTGGGAGAATAATGCTTCGCTGAGTTTCTGTGTACTTGCTGAACTCTCTACAGCCCATACCCGTGGAACAATTTTGTAGAATACTTCTTTACGGTCCCTTAGTTTATTCTCAAGAGAAATATCGTCTTGACCGGAAACTATAATGTACTTGGGCATTGTCATCCTTCCTGCCTGACCTCTCATAAAAACACAAGAGCGCCAGCAGGGTCTTGTTGTATCTCCATCGCCCAACGTAGTCCGGCCACACTCTTCCGTGAGACAGTGCCCTACCCCTCGAACCGCACCGCATATCCGCCAAACTTTCGTACGTTCAGCACGCCGGTATCAAAAATAAGGTACTGCCCCTTGATACCCAGCAGCGTGCCTTCTATCTCGGGTGTCTTCTCAAAATTGCGTGACTTGACCTTGGTCGGATACTCCAGCACGGGGTAGGTAAAAGAACGGCTGTCCTCCCCCTCAAGCAGCGTGAGCGCGCCTTCCCCGGCGGCCTGCGTCTGGTCGTGCAGTTCAGCCTGACACAGCCCGAGCAACTCGTCCCGCTTGGCCACCAGATCCGCGCATTCGGGCTCGCCCTTGAGCATGCGCTGCCAGTTGGTGCGATCGGCGATATGCGGCTTGAACATGACCTCCAGCAGCCCGGCCTGATAACGGCTCTGCACCCGAAAAATCGGCAAAGCCTGTACCGCGCCTTGGTCCATCCAGCGGGTTGGAATCTGACTCCCGCGCGTAATGCCGACTTTCAGGCCGGAGGAGTTGGCGAGGTACACATAGTGGGGCTGCATACAGTGGGCTTCGCCCCATGCCGGCTCACGACAGGTGCCCTGCTCATAATGACACAGCTCGGGTTTTACGATGCACAAGTCGCACTGCGCAAGACTCTGAAAGCAGGCATAACAATAGCCCTGATTGAAACTTTTCCTGGTCTTACGCCCACAGGCCACACAGTGAATCTCGCCGGAAAATCTGAGACGCACGGTTTTGCCCAGTAAGAGATTCAAAGCGACCTCCCGCTCGCCGACCGGCAAGCGATACTCCACGGGCGGCCCCGGCCGCGTTCTCATTTTGCGTAGATTGCCCTGCATCGCTGGTCTCTCCCTTTTTTCTTTCCTGGGGGAATCCACCCCGGCCCTTCGACAGGCTCAGGACCATCCCTCCGAGGAGCGGATTTTTTACCGGCTGGAAGCCCGTACTCCTCACATCTCGGGGTCAACAGGATAATGTTGCCGCCGATAACGTATATGCTCAATATTTATTCGGTGCCGAAAATCAACGTATAAACTCCCCGGTCTGCCGAGCAGCGCAAAATCATCGGCAATGCTCACCCCGCCGATGCTCAGCAGGATATGACAGTTCGGACACAGACATAGCATATTCTCGGAGGTATCAGGGCCGTTGTGCGGGGCTTCGAGGGGCCGGATATGTACCGCTTCGGCATACGGCCCGGCAGTGCCTCTGAGTTGGACGCCGCATATCTGGCAGCGATAGTGGTAAAGCTGCTTAATCTCCTGCCCGCGCAGGGTTTCTTGGACGACTCGTTCCTGCCGCTGTGTGTCTGCATCCATTGTAACCAGCCGGAAACGCCAGATAAAAAATCCCGCTCGCCCAACGCCCCGCCAGTAGTCGTCAACCGTGTACAAGCCGTCATACCGATAGCCGGAATCGGGCGCATAGGAGGAACGGAACCCGGCCCCACGGATAACGCGGACGGGCAGGCTGTGCAATCGGTTTTGGGCCAAGGCCCGATTGCCACGGGTGAGGACTTGGTGGCGTATCTGCTCGCGAGTCTGGGGGTCGCGTCCGCCGTGGCCGGTATAGAAGATCATACCCCCATAATCCTCTCCATCTTGATAGCCACCGGCCAGGACCACCGAATCCGCGCCTTCCCGCCCACTGCCGGCAATGCCGGCAATGCGGGGCCGGTGCACCCCGGCCCTTGAGAGCGCTTGGCGAGAGGCGAAGTAGGAGCCAATCGGATAGTCTGGAATATGGCCAAACCTGCGTTCGGACATGGGCGCGCCAATAATCACAACCGGGGCTATTCACCCGGTCGCCGTGATTTTCGACCTTCAGAGCACGCCCAAGCCGACAAAGCAACACGGCCGCGGAGAACAGGATGGGCCAGGCCCGCGTTCTCCGGGAGTATTCGGCCCGGAAAAAATGACACTTCCCTCTCCCCGGAGGGAGAGGGGCCGGGATGAGGGGACAGGTCAGGTTGCGGGACTATTCGGAAGGAAAAGGAATGACTTTACCGTGGGGGGTGGCAGCGGCCCCGCGCCATTTGCGCCGGCTCTTCTGTAATGCCTTGAGCACTGCCTCGGCTTCAGCCGGCGTCAGGGTCAAGGTTTGTTGCCGACACCAGCCCAACCCCGAACCCCAGGTCAGGCGACGGAAAGCAATGCTCGGCTGTTCGTCTGCCTGGCCGTTGGGCTTATCCGCTTGGGGGAGCTCTACGGCGATCTCGAGCGCAGTATCGGGCCGGGCGGTGGCAGAGGCCCCGTTTGGAATGGTTGTCACTATTTCGTTGGTGCGCATGTCTTTGTCCCTCCTCTGTACGCCGACATTTCTACAGGGCGACAAAACGGCTGGCCCGCTTCCACCCCGTTGTCGTCCACGGTGTGCCGTGTGCTTCATGTAAGAATCCTTCGACGCCATCGAGTCGTTCAATGAGGCCAAGTCCTTCATCTTCCCCTAAAATTAAGAGCGCGGTGCTTAGTGCCTCGGCTTGGGCCGCGCTCGGAGCCACAACGCAGGCCAAGAGGTCGCGCTGCACCGGCCGGCCAGTCCGGGGATCAATAATATGGCCGTAGCGCTGGCCTTCGACCTGTATGCTCTGGCCAAGACTCCCTGAGATGGAAACGGCCTGATCTGAAAATGTGGCCACGCCGACGATCTCTCCATTCGGCTGACGTAACAACAATCGCCAGCCCTCCCCAGCGGGCGGGCGACCAAGCGCCCACAGGCTGCTCTGCCCAAAGTTGAGCAAGGCGTTTGTCAGCCGTTGTTCCTGGAGCTGTTTGGCGATCTGATCAAGCGCATAACCCTTGCCGATACCCCCCAGGTCCAGCGCCATGCCCTGCGCCGGCAGACCGACGCGATGGGGCGCGGCAAAGTGCAGCTTGTGGCTCCCGATGAACCGCAGGGCGCGGTGAATAGCCGCCGGGGATGGCGGAATCCGGGTTGTTGCCGCGTGCCGCCATAAGCGCAGGAGCGGCCGCACCGTAATATCGAACGCCCCATTGGTCAGGTCTGCGTAGCGCTGCGAGAGACGCAGAATATCATCCACTTCGACCGGAACCGCCTGAAGCCCCTGTCCGGCCTGGGCGTTCAAATGGCTGAGCGGGCTGTGCGGAGCATAGGTGGTAAAAAGAGCGTCAAAACGTCGCGCCGTGGTAAAAAGAGCGTGCCACACTGCGCTCATCTGTTGCTGTTGGGAAGCGGTTTCTGCCTGGCACAGCGTTGCCTGGAGAACCGTGCCCATAATATAGCGGCCATCGGTCTCGCACGCCCGGACAGGACCAACTAAAACCAGGAGCGTCAGGCCGACCGTCCCAACAGCCGCCCAGCCCCTAACCCCTGACCCCCAATCCCGCATCATTCCACCATATCCCCTGCGGCGCCCAGACCGACATTTTTCTCATCGGTCGTGCCCGCTTGCCCGGCGGTCGGCTTCGCCTGTCGGTAGTGGTCTGACGAGCCACGAAAAATAGCCCACAGGCTGATCACGACCAGCACCGCCAGGCTGATTTCCAGGGCGAGAAAGCCGGCAATTTTCAGATAGGCAAAGCCGGGATGGACAAAGCGCACCAGCCAGCCGCCGCCCTCATCGGTCAGGGCGGAAAAAAAAGGAATGATAATCAGCCAGGCTTTCAGGTTGGGCGAGATGGGCACGAACAGCATCAGATGCGTCAGCGTCAGCAGCAGCAGGCCCATAGCAAACAAATGGAAATGCGACACCTCCAGCATGCCCTGGTAGCTGCGCGGCTGCAAAAAACGCTCTTCCGAGCCCAGATAGTACTCCGTCACCGAGACATAGCTCAGGCCCATCTTCTGGAAATACAGCAGGGCGTTCGTCAGCCACAGGCCGATGACATAGATGACGAAGATGACAACGATGAGTTGGAGCAGCCGGTTTCTGGACCACTCGCCGGTCACTACAAAGCGCACGCTATTTTTTCTCCTGAATCAGGACCTGAAAAAGGGCCAGAACTTTGCGCACCCCTTGGGTCGCGGCCTGGGCGGTCAGCGTGGAGCCCATAATGCCGTGGATATCGTGCCGCAGGCGCAACGACGGCGTCAGTTGCTTCTGAGCAAACTGCTCCAGCCAGCGCTCCGAGGGCAGGTATTCGGCCGGCTCATAAAAGGCCAGCACCAGAAGTTTTTGTAGCCTGCCGTCGGGAGAGACCACCATCAGAAACGTTTCTGGAAAGGTCCGCACAATATGCGTCTCAATAAAGGCGTAGCCCTGCACGGTGTCAGCCGTATGGCCGACGTGAAAGGTGGCCAGCTTGGAATCGACCGGGGCCTGCGCCAGGGCCTCAACCTGCTCAATCTGCTGCGGGGTGAGGAAGAAGGTTTGCGTCTCGACGCGGTCTGCCTGGGGGAATGCCACCTGTAATGCCTCTGCCTTGGAATAAAAAACCTGGGCCTCAATAATGGTGGCACTGCCCAGCAGTGCCACCATGCACAGAACGTACTGACTAGAAAACGAAGCCCAGGCCAAAGTTCACCTCGTCTTCGCGCTCGTTGTCGTTATCCACGGTATCGAAGTTGCGATAATCCACCTTGAGCACTACGTTCGGGTGGGGTTTATAGCTGACGCCGGTGGTCCAGATGCGGTGCTCGTACCGACCCTTGGCATCCCAGTCACCAGCCATCTCGGCGTGCTGGTCAATATAGGAAAAACGCACAAAGGGCGACAATTGCTGTACGGTATTCCCCAGCACCATCGGCATGATGTCGTAGGCCGCCTCCGTGTAGAAGCCGTACATCTCCTTGGCGATCTTGCCGCCGCCGCCGATCCGGTTGAGTTCGTCCGAATCCTTGAGATGGGACATGGCGAACAACGCCCGCAGATCCAGCCCTTGCCAGCTGTACAGGGCGTGCAGGTCCCAGATGGTCAGCCGCGCGCCAGGCAGATTGACCTTGCCGCAGCTCCCGTCTACGCACTCGAAGTACTGACTGTCGTGGGTGGTCTTGCCGGTGTACACCGAGCCGCCGAACTTGAGGTTCAGCAGAGGCGTGTAGTCCAGCCGGGCCGCAAGCGCGATATCCTCGGCCATAGCATTACCGCCCTTCTGGCGCGTGCTGCGGAAGTGCTCCTTCAGTTTGAGCGAGGGCTTGGTCAGGCAGTTGCCGTCATCGCCAGGCGTACACGCGCCGGTGTTGCTCGCTGCGCCTTCAAGCGCGTTCATGCCGTAGAGGCGGTATTCGAGGCCCGGCAGCAGTTCGCCGAACAGGCCGATGCCGTTCTCGCGCCAAGTCGAGGGGATGATGCGCCGCTCAACCTCGGGTCGCTCCACACCGTTGAAGAACACGGGCTCGTGCAACTCGTTGACGATACCCAGCGGGGCGAGCAACATGCCAGCCCGGAAATTGGCCCAGTCCCACATCAGGAAATCGAGGTAGGCGAACTCGACCGACACCGAGCCGCCGGCGCCCGTCCCAGCGTGCTCGAACTCCAACTCGGCGTTGAGGATGATGCGGTCGGTGAACTTATAGCCGGTGTACAGCACGAAACGCAGGTTATCCGCGAAGTCGCGGTCGCTACGCGTCTTGTCGCTCACATCCTTGCGGTAATATGCCTCGCCGTAGCCGCCGATCGACAAGCCCTGCGAGACGCCGTAAATTTTGGAGGCCGTCGGTCCCAGGCCGTACTTGCTGTCTTCCATGCTCAGCGGCTGGAAGTCGGGCACGGTCAGGCTGGTACGCAGATTGTCCACTTCCTCGGCCAGCACGTCCTGGCGGCGGGCCTGTTCCTCTTTCGCCTCCTGTTCCTGCTTTTGTTCGGCCCGCAGGCTTTGCAGCTCGCCCTGCATCGACATCATCGCCTTCTGCATGTCCTGCAATTGCCGTTCGAGTTGTTGCATCCGCGCTTCATCCGCGGCATGGCCGGCCGTGGCAATGCCCAGTACGAGAGCCAGCGCGCCCAGAGTCCATATGCTTTTCCGCATCATGGCTGTCTCCTCTCTGTCCTTTGATGGGCGCTGGGATCAGGTCCTCGGGCCGTTCGTGTATCTCATATCGATTGCCGATAAGTCCTCGGTGCCTTATCTCCTCCTGTCCGTATTTGTTTTGTTGAAATTGAGAATCATTATCAATTTCATTTGTCAACACCGTTCGCACGATTCCGCGGGAGTGCGAGTTGTTCTCCCCTACGCTTTGTGATTTTTTCGGCCTGGAGGTAATGAGGTATGAACACGGACTTGGACCTGAGTATATGTGACAAACTCTTAACCACCACGCGTTCCATACGAAGACGCCTCGACCTGAGCCGTCCGGTCCCACCAGCATTGATCGAAGAATGTCTGGAAGTGGCGGTGCAGAGCCCCTCAGCCACCAATACCCAGAAATGGCGCTTTCTGGTGATTCGCGAGGCGGAAAAACGGGCCGGTATCGCCCGGCTCTATAAACGGGCCTTTGAGTCCTACTGGGAGCAGGCCGATGACGCCACGTATGGCCCCACAGGACCCGCATCAACCGAAGCCCAACGCATGCTCGACTCCGCCGTCTATCTGGTCGATCATCTGCACGAGGCGCCGGTCCATGTGCTGTTCTGCATCGAGGACCAGGTCCGCGACGTGCCGCTTTTCGAGCAGGCCACAGCCTACGGCTCTATTCTGCCGGCGGCCTGGTCGTTTATGCTGGCCGCCCGCGCCCGGGGTCTGGGCTGCTGTTGGACTACCGTGCACCTCACCCACGCCGCCGAAGCGGCCAAGCTGCTCAATATTCCCGATAGCGTGACGCAGTGCGCGCTTTTGCCCGTGGCCTACTATACGGGCACGGATTTCAAAGCGGCCCGGCGTATTCCGGCCACTCAACTGACCCATTGGGACGCCTGGGGACAGAAACGCAACGGGTCATAACAGTCTGTCGGCGTATTGCCGGGCAGGACAGGCAGCGCAGATGCTTGAGACGCTAACCGGCGCAAACGGGGGTGGGCAGCCGAGCGCGGCAACGCGCCGGCTGGTGGACGCGGTCGGTCTGAGCTGTACCCTGGGCTACGCCGCCCTCGCCTTTCTGGCGCGGCCGCCTGGCGAACCCGACTTGGCGGTCTTCTTCAGCCTGATGGCCTGGACCGGCCTGCCGGTATTCGGCCTCTTCCTGTACTGCCGCCGGCGTGACGAACCGGTCCCGCTCAACCGCCTGCTCTTCTGGGCCGTGGCCTTCAGAATCTGTGGGCTTGTCGGCGGGCCGCTGCTCGAAGACGACTTTTATCGCTACCTGTGGGACGGCTATCGTTTTGCCACGACCGGCACGCCCTACGCCGCCATCCCGGAGGCGTTTTTCACCGACCCGACTATTCCCGCGGCGTTTCATACCGTGTTGGATGGAATCAACCATCCCGGGCTGCCGACCATTTACAGTCCGACAACGCAGTTCGTCTTCTTACTCGGCTACTGGCTGCGGCCGGGCAGCATCGCCGCCTTGCAATGCCTGCTGATTGTCATTGACCTTGCCACTGTGATCCTGCTGCTGCGCCTGGCACCGGCGCGAAACGTCCTGCTGTACGCCTGGTGTCCGTTGGTGGTCAAAGAAATCGCCTTCACCGCTCACCCGGACGGCCTCGGCGTCTGCCTGCTGCTGGCCGCGCTCGGGCTGGCCCAGGGCCGGCGCTGGCGGAGCGCCGCAATGTGTCTGGGTCTTGCCTGTGGGGCCAAGATATTCGCACTGGCGCTGGCACCGTTCGTTCTGGTCGGCGCCGCCAGCCGACACTGGGTCCTGTTCGGCGCTACGCTGGCGGCCTTATACGCGCCGTTCGCCCTGGGCGGCGGCACCGACCTGAGTTCGCTGCTGGTCTTCACCCGTGAGTGGGAGTTCAATTCCGCGGCCTTTGGCCTGCTGACACTGGCGCTGCCGGCCTTCGAGGCCAAGCTCGGGCTGGGGCTGGCCTGCGCCCTGCTCTGGGGCTGGTATTATTGGCGGTATCGTCGGGATGAGGGGCGGCCCGTTCCGCGCGGCGACTGGGTCTACGGCGTACTGCTGGCGGCCTCGCCAGTCATCAATCCGTGGTATCTGCTCTGGGTACTGCCCTTTGCGGCCATCTTCCCCAGCGTGTGGGCCTGGACGGCCTCCGTCGCCGTCCTCATCTCGTACATCACCGGACTCAATGTCAACGACTACGAGTTGCAACCCTATCAGCAGCCGCTCTGGGCGCGTCTGCTGGAATTCGGCCTGATTGCGCTGGCGCTGGCCTGGCCCGCGCTCGGGCGTATCTGGCGACAAGGCGCACCGCCAGCCGGTCAGGGACCTCAGCCCTGACTGTCGGCGCACGTTTCCAGTATGAGACCGTAAAATGCCCGAGTGGCCTCATACACGGGCGGCTAGAGCGTTTTACGCTGCTGTGTAGCTCCCCGTCATTCCGGCGCAAGCCGGAATCCAGGCCCGCCGTCCCCCACCCGCTGGAGGCCGGATCAGGTCCGGCATGACAAGAGCGTCACGACAGGGCTACAACCTGGCGTAAACGGCGCTAGGCGGGGCGTCCCGTCCGCCAGTCCCACGGTCGGACCTGACATTCGGCGAGGAGCTCCGCCTTGTTGAGGGGATGGTCAGCAACAAAAGCCTGCACCGCCTCAAGCGAAGGCGCTTCGACCAGCAAGAGAGAGCCGTTTATGGTCTCTCCGTCCTCGGCGAGCGTCGGGCCGGAATGATGCAGGCGGACGCCGGGATGAGCAGGGTGATCTTGCAGATAGGGACGAATGGCGTCCATCATATCGATCCGCGTCTGTCCCACACCTGGTTTGTCAGTCATGAAAATCACGAAATACATAAACGTATCCTCCTTCATTGAGATAGAAACATGCTGGGTGAAGTCATGGTCGCCTCATGTCTGCCCGCCCGGACTTGGCCCTGGGACGCCCACACGAACGGTCACGATGTCAACGTCATGGTATTGCTGATGGCGAACCGAGGACGCGAGGTGCCGCAATAGCCGCAGTGAGACTTCCCGCTCAATCAAATTTTCGGCGGGCCGCTCGCTGAGCAACGCGATCTGATCCTGAAGGTTCTCCTCGCCCATTGAGGCGACGAATTCGAGGATCGCCGCCCCGTCTTCCTTATGCGCAACCAGGAGCAAGCGCCGCCGCTGACGCTCTTCTTCGGCCTCATCTTGCCCGAGAAGCGTCAGCAACGCCTCCTCGCCGACGGCGTCGAGGCGGTTCGCCATGCTTGTGTCCCAACCGTTGCGGGACGCGAATACACCGAGAAAATCCCTGATTTTCTGCAGGGCCGAGAGGCTGAACTCCACCTCAAGCCGACTGCGGCGCGGTTTCGTCACCTCCACGAAGAGGGTCATGACAATGGCGACGAGGCCGCCGGCTATCATCCCGTTCCGCAGCAGCCCTCCGGCGAACTCCAGTACATACTCGGGAAATATCACGCCACTCTGGAAGCCGACGCCAAGCCAGAATGCGACGCCGACGATTAAGCCCCGGCGATAGTCGATCCCACCCTGAGCAACGATCTTTATGCCGAGTATGAAGATCGTCGCCATTAGTATCGTAATGAAAGCGACGCTAACCGGGCTCGGTATCGCCAGGAGCACGGCGGGCATTTTCGGCAGGAAGGCGAGCGTGATGAGCAGTGCCCCGAGGATGACGCCGACACTGCGAGCGCTGATGCCGGTGAGCTCAGCCATTACTGCGCCCGTTGGACGGAACCCGTTCGGCATTGTTCCCGCGAGGCCGCACAGGAGATTGCCAACGCCGTCTGCGGCCACCGCCCCTTGCACCGCTCGGAAATCCACCGCTCGGGGCTGGCGCCAGGATACTTGCTGGATGGAAACGGCACTGCTGACCGTTTGGATCGTAAAGATCAGGGCGATGAACAGAAACGCCGGCAGAAGTCCCCAGAAAGCTGGCCCGAAGTTGAGATCGAAACCCGGCCATGCGGCCCCCGGCAGGCCAATCCACGCAGCCTCGGCGACGCGGTCGACGTCGTAGAGACCGAAAACTCCGGCAATCGCTGAGCCGGCGGCAATGCCGATGCCCGGCGCCCAGAGACGCAGCGGCCCCGTTGCCTTCAGCATGATGCCAACAGCGACGAGGAGGGTCGCCAGAGCGCTCAGCGGAGCGGCCAACGCCGGGGTTCCGTCCGGCACATTCTTCAACTGATTAAAGATAATCGGCATGACCGGAACCGGCACCAGCATGAGAACCGTTCCCGTGATGGTCGGAGTCAGGAGCCGCCGGAACAGCGAAAGACGCGCAGAGAACACAAACTGGAAGAGAGCCATCACGAAGACCAGGGTGGCGAGCAAGGCCGGACCGCCGGCGGCGACCGCCATGACACTGACCGAGATAGCCATTCCGGGTGGTCCTGTCGTCAAGATGTAACCTGCGCCGACCGGGCCCACCCGAATCGCTTGCAGCAGCGTGGTGACACCACTGGCTATGAAGGAGGCAAGCACGGCCCATAACAGGAAGGCATCGGCCGCGCCGACGGCCTGAAACATGGTCGTCGGAATCAACACTATACCGGGCAAAAGGAGAGCGACGAGTTGCAGAGCGAGGCCGAGGGCAAGCGCCGCCGGAAGTTTCTCGTCGGGCTGGTAGCGAACGCTGGAATCTGGCTTGGAGGCGTGGTTACTCATACCAGCCCCCTTATGTTCCCGCGGACGCGGCGGCCATTGCCGGCCGGTGTTGCTGAATTGGGCTGAGTGCGGGGGAATGCGACGATAGGAATATCTCCTCTCATCGGCATAGCAGCCTAGCACGGCGTTTGTGCCCCTTCAACAGTCGCTTCGGGCAGTGGCGCGCCCTAGCGGCGCAGACGGTGGAACTTCTCCACCCAGGTGAGCAGACCTTGCGGGGCGTTGTTCTTGCGCCACGTACTGGCCGCGTATTTGTTGGCTTCGGTCAGCGTCGGGTAAATGTGGATCGTGCTCATGATTTTGTTCAACCCGAGTCCCCATTTCATAGCGAGGATGAACTCGGTCAGCAGCTCGCCGGCATGATGGCCGACGATGGTGGCACCGAGGATGCGATCCTTGCCCGGCGGGGTCAGCACTTTGACGAAACCCCGGCCCTCCTCGTCGGCAATGGCGCGGTCCAGGTCTTCGAGGTTGTAGCGCGTCACCTCCACGGGCGTGCCGTTCCGCTCGGCCTCCTGTTCGCTCAGCCCGACGCGCGCCACCTCGGGGTCCGTGAACGTGGTCCACGGAATGACCGAATAGTCGGCCTTGAACCGCCGAAAGGGACCGAACAGGGCGTTGACGGACGCGTACCAGGCTTCATGCGAGGCCGTGTGCGTGAATTGGTACGGCCCGATCACATCGCCGCAGGCATAAATAGTGGGGATCGCGGTGCGCAGGTATTCGTCCACTTCGACGCCGCCGCGCTCGTCCAGGCTGACCCCCACTTCTTCAAGGCCCAGGCCGGCGGTACTCGGCTTGCGTCCGACCGCCACGAGGATGGCATCGAACGGGACGAGCACCTCGTTTCCGTCGTGTTCACAGACCAGAGTCTTTGCGCCGCGGTCCGTGTTGACTTGCAGCGCGGCATGATTTGTGAGGATACGGATGCCTTCCCCGGCAAACTGCGCCTGCATGAATTCGATCGCGTCGGGATCTTCGCGCATCAGCAAATGCGGGTTACGCTCGACCTGCGTGACGGACGAGCCCAGGCGGGAGAACGCCTGCGCCAGCTCGCAGCCGATGGGGCCGCCGCCGAGCACGACGAGCCGACGGGGCAACTCACGCAGTTCCCAGATCGTGTCCGACGTGTAGTAGCCGGCGTCCGCCAAGCCGGGGATAGGCGGCACGAACGGCGCGCCGCCGGTGGCGAGAATGATGTTGCGGGTCGTGATGTCCCGGTCGTTCACGCGGACGCAGTACGGCGACACGAGCGTCGCCTCGCCCCTGACGCAGTCCACGCCCAAGCCGGTGTAGCGCTCCACCGAATCGTTCGGTTCGATGGTTTTGATAACGCGCTGCACGCGCGCCATGACGTCGGCGAAATCGAACTCCACCGCGGCGGTCTTGAATCCGAACTCCTTGGCTCTCGCCATATAGCCCAGCATTTTCGCAGAGCGCAGCAAGGATTTGCTGGGAACGCAGCCGGTGTTCAGGCAATCGCCGCCCATGCGGTGGCGCTCGATCAACGTTACCTTGGCCTTGACAGTCGCGGCAATCAGCGCGGCGACCAGGCCGCCGGACCCCGCGCCGATGACGACGAGATTCGTGTCGAAATGCTTGGGTTTTTTGAAACGGCGCAGCGCCGCGCGTGACTTGGCGGAGTCCAACGCCTTTTTGGCGACCAACGGAAACAGGCCGAGCAGGACGAACGACACGAGCAGCGCCGGAGAAAGGATGCCGGTCAGTGACGAAATCTGGCTCAATTGGGCGCCGGCGTTGACGTAGACGGCGGTCCCGGCCAACATGCCGACCTGGCTGACCCAGTAGAACGTCCAGGTCGATAGTGGCGTGACCGACATCGCCAAGTTGATGGCGAAGAACGGGAAAGCCGGCACGAGCCGCAGCGCGAACAGATAAAAAGCGCCGTCTTTCTCAACCCCGCGGTCAATAGCCGTCAGTTGCCGGGCGAACCGCGCGCGCACGGCGTCGCGGAACAGATAGCGGGCAATGGAGAACGCTAACGTCGCGCCGAGCGAACTGGCGAACGACACGAGCAGCACGCCCGGCAAGAAGCCGAAGACCGCCCCCGCGGTGAGCGTCAGCACCGCGGCGCCGGGCAACGACAGGCCAGTCACCGCCACGTACAGGGCGAAAAACGCCCCCGCGGTCGTCAAGGGACGCTGCTGCTGGAAGGCGCTGATGGCGTCCCGCTGCGACGCAATATACTCGAAGGTCAGAAACCGCTGCAGATCGAATACGAAGAACAGCGTAATCAATACTGCAAGCGCTAGGAACGCGACAGTCTGCTTGGCTTTCATCCTGGCCTCCAGCTTGTAGCGACACCGCGCCGGCCGCTTGTCAGCCGCAGTACGGTAAACGAGAATCAGAACGCGTAGGTGTCAAACGAGTACCCGAGCGACATGCTGAACACGTCGGACGCCGCGGTATTCCGGCCTTCGATGACCGACGCATACTGAAACCCGAGGTTGATACTGTCCGTGACCGCAACATTGAACCCGCCCCCGATGAGTTCCGTCTCCTCTTTCAGCTCAGGAAAAACATTTCCGACCGGAGAGAATCCGGGGTCGCCAATGTCGAAGCTGGACCACGGGGTGTCCACGCGATAGTAGCTGATGTTCAGGCTTACGCGGTTGAAAAGGATGACCCCACCGGACAGGTTCAAAAAGAGATTGTCCGGGATATCGTTGCTGCGGCTGCGGTATCCGAACTCCGAGGACAAAACGAACATATCGCCGATAAACTTGCCGGCCATTCCTGAGACCTCAAAGCCGTCACCACCATCACCTATCGAATTGATGTCGCCGCTTTCGTAGTCTCCGGCGATGATCCCGCCGAAGCGTAGGGCAAGACTGGGCAGTAGCGGGCTCTCGGTGATCGTCTCGTCAAGGAGACGATAGGTGACTCCCAGGTTCACATCGGCCAAACCGTCAGGACTCTTCTCACTGATCGCGCCGTTCCCGCGTGAAGGGTCGAAGCTATAGTGGCCTTGCGCATATCCGATACGTCCGTCTATGGCGAGGTTGTCCAACAACCCGTAGCGCGCCTCCAGATGTGTCGTATGCTGTACGAGGTCTTCTCCGACGTTCCCCGGTGTCGGGACTTTTGTGGTGTTGCGATAAAATTCGTCCGCAGTCTGGTAGGTGTAAGACAGGTTGACGTCTCCGGCCCCCGGCGCAGGCAGCCAAGGCGAACCCGCACGCGCTGGCGCGGCGGTGAAAAGGAAAACGGCCACAGTTGCTATAGCAAGGGCCGGAATACAGGCTAATCGCATAATACAAATCTCTCTACTTCATCAGTAAGGCGTCCGGGACGCGCGTGGCGTGACCGCAGGACCGCACCGTTACAGTTTGTAGCGGCGCGTCAGGTAATAATGAACGAGTTCCTGTTCGTCCACACTGCCGCAATCGGTCCCCTGGCTGCCCGGACACAGCACCTGGATATGTCCGTCGTCCGGTGTGCCCGGCTTGCTTTCCGCATCACGCGCCTCAAGGCTGTTCTTCAGACTCACGGCCCGGGTCTGGTCCAATTCGCCCCGTTGGATGGGGCAGGAGGAGCATACGAGCTTCTTGAAGGTGAGCTTCTTGCCCTGCGTGTACGCGTCTCGGGGGCTGATGCCTCCGCCTATCGAAATGGAGCCTGAGGCGGACGCGGACGCCTGCCACAGGGCTCCGAGAACAACGAGGGCCAATACACCGATCAGCGCTTTCATATGGTTCCTCCTACAAGGTGTTGCGTGTCTCCAGAGTTCTTGGGGAGAGGATAGGCTTCGTACAAGCGGAGTACAAGACCGCGGTATAGGCCCACAGTCCCCCCACTGGTCCGGGCCACGGGCCTTTCGTTCAGCAAGGAATCAGATAGTAATGGGCGTTAAGGAGAGAAATGACTATGCAGCAACTCACACCCACAGAAGGGGCGAGCTACCGCGGCCGGCTGGCGCGGAGTCTACTCGCCGCGGTCCTGCTTGTCGTCGCTCCCGGCTTTGCCCTGGCCGCGCCCGCTTCGGCCCTGCTTGAGTTCTGGAACGCGAGCGACGAGACCAGGACCGAAACCATCGATCACAGCGTCTGGCAGAACCTCCTGACCGCCTACCTCAGCGCCCACCCGTCGGGCGTCAACCGCTTTGACTACGCTGCGCTCAAGGCGAACGCCGAGGACACGGCCAAGCTGGCCGGATATCTGGCGCATTTGCAGGCCCATGATCCGCGAGCCTATGCCCGAGCCGAACAGAAAGCCTACTGGATCAACTTCTATAACGCGCTCACCGTGCAGGTGGTCGTCAATGCTTATCCCGTGGATTCCATCCGCGACATCCACGAGAGCTGGGTCCCCTTATCCGGCCCCTGGGACGACGTTTACGCCCAGGTCGCCGGCCAGAAACTGACCCTGAACAATATCGAACACGGCATCCTGCGGCCCATCTGGCGCGACAACCGGATGCACTACGCGGTGAACTGCGCCAGCTACGGCTGTCCGAATCAGTCAGCCACCGTCTTTACCGCAGCCAATACCGAGGCGCTGCTTGACGCCGGCGCGCGCGATTATATCAATCACCCGCGCGGGGTGGATTTCGTGGACGACGATTTCCTCGTTATTTCGAGCATCTATGACTGGTACAGCGCGGATTTCGGCAACAGCCAAGAGACTGTGCTGGCCCACCTCATCCAGTACGCCGAGGCCGGACTCGCCGCCCGTCTCAAGGGTTTTGCCGGGTCGGTGGACTACGAGTATGACTGGAATCTCAACCAGCCTTCATACGTGCATGAATGATCCGTTATGCCTGTCTTTATACGCCTCCAGGTCCGGCATACGCTCATCGGGTATTTCGACTGTTGTTGTTGCCATCGTCTTGACTCCGTTCCCCGCTGTTATCTCCCGTAATCGACACCCTTTCATCAGGGTCCGGCAAATCGGCAACTCTCGCTACTTCGCGCGGCGCTCTGACAAAAAGGTCTCGCCAACATATTCCGTTGGCGTTGATGCCGGCGACGCGTGTCTGCCGTTGGCGTGACGAACAGCTGGTGTCTGCCCTTGCCGGGCTCGGACCCAAGCGGCAAAGGTTGGCGGCTGAGGGGGCTCGAAGCCGGTCTCCGCTTTGCAGCGCGCTTTCAGTTCGGCAATGCTGCCACCGAAATCGAACAGCTGGGCGGCGCCGCGCTGCTGGGCCAGCGCGGCGCGCAGCGCGGTTGTGGCCGGCGCATCTACACTCAGGTCATCCCGCAGGACTACGCCGTAGCGTTTCGCCCCTTCCCGCGTTACCAGTCCTCGGTCCACATCGGTCGCGACTTTGTGGGCGGGCCGTTCCAGCGGATTGCCCCAGCCGCCGCCACCCCAGGTCTTGAACAGTAACCTGTCCCCGACCTCAACCCGCACCCGGTCGCATTTGGACGGCAACAGCTCACGCCGGCCGTCCGCGCGCTCTATGATTTTCGTACTCCGACCGCCCGGCAGGCCGCCCCGTACCCCCCAGGGACAGGTCAACCAGCGATCGTCGTGCACCGAAATTACACCCGGAGCCAGGAACCGATAGCCTACGTTCATGGCGTTGCCGCCCCGCTGCAGGCCCGGACCGCCGCTATCCGGGATGGTCTCGTAACACTCAATCCGCACCGGGAAATAGCTCTCGATAAACTCGTTCGGGACATTCATGAACTTCGGCCACAACGAGTGGCCGTCCGGTCCGTCGCCGCCCGGCTTGCCGGGAATACCGCCAAAGCCAATCTGGAAGAGCAGGAACCAGTCCCCGGCCTGGTCGTAGCCCGAATACATCAGATGCGGGCTGTCCGAGAATCCTGCCGCGCACATATAGTCGGGGTTGGACTGGCCTAACAGACCGCTCAGCACATCAAAGATACGGGCCAGGGCGTGGGTGCGGCTCGACAGGGCCGCGGGCTTGAGTGGCTTGAGCAAACAGCCTTCGGGAATACGGACATCAACCAAGTCAAAAAATCCGTCGTTGAGGAGAATCTGGGGATCGAAAAAATTGATCATGAACTGGCCGCAGAACATCCGAAACATCTGCTCGCTCAGGAGAAAATTGATCGCGCCGACCGACTGCGGGTCGGTGTCGCTGAAGTCAAAAATAATCCGCTCGCCCTCACGCCACAGGCGACAGGCGATTTTGTACGGTCCCATGCCCATGCCGTCATCGCAGATATAGTCCTCGAAGGAGCGCGGCTCTTCGGCAATGGTCTCGCGGATGAGCTTCTGCATGGCGCGCCGGTTGCGCTCCAGAAGGTCGTGCAGGGCGGAGACATAGACCGCCTCGCCAAACCGCTCGGCCATTTCAACACAGCGGCTGGCCCCAATCCGACACGCCGCCACAATGGAATGAAAATCACCCCGGTTCCATTCTGGAATGCGGCAGTTATGCAGGATAACGCGCAAAATTTCTTCCTGGAGTACGCCTTTGCTGAAAATTTTGACCGGCGGGATACAAATCCCCTCTTCAAAGATTTGTTCGGAATCGGTCGGCATGCTGCCCGGCACCTTGCCGCCAATATCGGCCATATGCCCAAACATGGCCGACCAGTTAATCAGCCGCCCCTGCTTGAAAACCGGCATGCACACCAGCCAGTCGTTGGCATGGCTAATGGCACCGTCACATGAATACGGGTCTGAGGTCAGGAAGATATCGCCCGCTTCAATCGTGCCGGCATAGCGCTCGGTAAAGCCGTGCACCGGCGAGCCAAACTGTCCGGCCAAGAGTTGACCGTCCCGGCTGGTAATGACCGGAAAGCCGTCGCGCTGGTCGCGGATGATGGGCGACATGGCGGTCCGAAACAGCAGGGCGTCCATTTGTTCCCGCGCGGCAACCAGGCCGTTTTCAATCAGGTCGAGCGTAATCGGATCGACCGGAACGCGCGGGAGGGGGAGATGCGCGTGCGGATTGGTCTCAATAATCGTGGCCGGCATGGTCGCTGCTCCTTATTGCGTCACTGCGTCTGACACCTGCTCTCTTTCGCTGCCCGCCCCCGACGTTCAGGCGTCCGGTGTAATCAGTATATTGCCATACGTATCGACCCGGCCACTATGGGCGGACAGAATCAGGCTGGTCGAGTCCATTTCCATGACAATGGCCGGACCGCGTATCACATCCTGGGCGCGCAACCGGGCGCGGTCGTAGAGCACGGCCGACCGGTCTGTATTGTCGAGAAACACCGGCTGTTCACCCATTGCCGCGCCGGCCGGATTGCCGTCTCCCGGCTCGGCGCGATAGGGCCTCACCGCGGTGGCCGCGCCCTGCGCGACGGCCCGAATATTGACCAGTTCACGGTCGGAGTCGAGCGCAAAGGTGTATAACTGCTCATGCAGGCGGTCAAACCGCGCCCCAACTGCCGGCAGGCCCCCACGCTGCAATTCCTGCCGCTCCAGTTCCAGGGTGAGCAGCGTGCCCTGGCCGTGGTAGCGGACGTCGCCCTCAAAGCTGGTCGTTTGTTCCGCGCGCGGCACGTTTTCGGCGTCAAGGGCGCGGGCCGCGGCCTGGGCGAGTTCGTCGCAGACCGCCACGACCTCGGACGTCTCAAGCTGTGAAAACGGGCGCAGCAGCGTCCGGGAGGTCTCGTTGCGCAAGCGCGTTGTGGCGTCCCCGTAGGCGCACAGCACCCCCGGTCCTTTGGGAATAATCACCGGCCAGGCGCCAAGCAGCCTGGCCAGGGCATTGGCGTGCAAAGGACCCGCCCCGCCAAAGGCAATCAGCGCGTAGTCACGCGGATCAATACCCTGCTGGACCGAGATGAGCCGCAGGGCGCTGAACATTTTTTCATTCACAATAGCAATTATGCCGGCCGCGGCCTTTTTGACCGACAGGCCCAGGCCGCGCGCGATAGTGTCCACGGACTGCTCGGCCGCGGCCCGGTCAAGGGCCATTGCTCCACCCAGCCGGGTCGCTTCCGGCAGATAGCCCAGCACGAGGTTGGCATCCGTCACGGTGGGCTCGCCACCGCCTCTGCCATAGCAGGCCGGGCCGGGGTCGGCTCCCGCGCTGTGCGGGCCGACCCGCAGCGCCGCAGTCAGCTCCGGCACATGGGCGATCGAGCCGCCGCCGGCCCCAACCGAACGCACGTCAACCGAGGACGCCCGGACCGTCACATCGCCGACCGTAGTTTCACGCCGGAGCTGCGCTTTGCCGCCTTGCACCAGGGCAACATCGGTCGAGGTGCCGCCCATATCAAACGTCAGCAGGTTCTGATATCCGGCCTGGCCGGCCACCCAAATGGCTCCCGAGACCCCACCCGCGGGTCCACTCATCAGCAAATTGACAGGATAATGGCCGGCGGCCTGGGCCGAGGTCAGCCCGCCGTCCGAGCGCAGGATGTGGAGTTGAGGCTCCTGCATGGTCCTGGCCAGCTCGGCCTTGAGATTGCGCACATAGGTTTCGACCACGGGCCGAACATAGGAATTCGCCACCGTGGTAATGGTCCGCTCATACTCCTGCATTTCCGGAATGACCTCGGACGAGAGGGAAACCGGCAGGCCGGGCAGTTCTTCTGCCGCCAACGCGCGCAGGCGTTGTTCGTGCACGCCGTTGGCATAGGCGTTAATGAGAGAAATGGTCAGGGCTTCGATCTGCCGGGCGCGCAGGCTGCGCAGGGCCTGGCGGGCCTGAGTTTCATCCAGAGGGGCCACGGTCTCGCCCGTGGCACTGATGCGTTCGGACACCTCAACCGTACATTCCAGCGATGCCAGGGGCTCGCTTTTGTTATACAGCACCCAACCGCTCAGCGCGCCCGGTACAAAAGAGCGCGCAATCTGTAACACCTGACGGTACCCCTGGGTTGTCACCAGGCCCACCTTGGCGCCGCTGCCGGTAAGAATGGCGTTGGTCGCAACGGTCGTCCCGTGCAGCACGTGGGCGATATGGCGGGCGTCCGCCCCGGCCCGTTCGCACACCAGCGCGATCCCGTTGAGCACGCCCAGAGACGGGTCGGCCGGCGTTGACGGCACCTTGGCTGTGACGGCGCTGCCGCGTTCTTCGTCAATCAGCAGGCAGTCGGTAAAAGTGCCGCCCACATCAACACCAAGACGGTAGGACATCAGGTTTCCATGCTCACCGGCCCTTCGACTCCGCTCAGGACGGGCCAGAACGGGCCGGCGCTCCCTGGCAATGCTTGTAGAAGCTTTCCCCTGCACTGACAAGACGTTCGACAGGACGGCTCCCTCTCGCCCCAGCTCGCCTCTGGAGGGCTGGGCGCTGGGATGAGGAGGAGCAGTGCGATGTTGAGGGGGTGTCCAGTTGGTCGGCCATGTTCAGCATGGCTTTGATCTCGCGGAAGCGCCAGTTCCTGAGGTCGGCAAGGTTCCTGAAAGAGTACTGCAATGCCCCGGAGGACGATAATGCCAGCGTCTTCAAGCGCGGGTGGATGACCCGCTATCCGGCTGATTCGGTGGACCTGACGGGAATTGTAAAGGTCTGGAGGAACTTCGGTGGGACAGATAGTATGTTGTTTAGCATGGTTGACTGTGGAAGGCGGGCGCGGTTTTTGGTCTGAATTCCCCATTGTCGAAAATTGGAGTAGCCGATGCTCAAACGCCTGTATATTAACAATTACAAGTGCCTGGTGAACTTTGAGTTGTTGCTTGCCCGGACGACTCTGCTGGCCGGGCTCAATGGCACTGGCAAATCCACCATTTTTGATCTGCTGGAACAACTGCGTTGCTTCGTGGCGGGTGCCACAAGCGTTGAAGAGAGCTTCCCGCCCCGCTCACTCACGCGCTGGCAAAGTTTCGATCTGCAAAGGTTTGAACTGACGGTAAGCGGAGGTCCTGACGGAATTCCTGAGGACTACTGCTATCTCCTTGAGTTGGAACACGACCGCGCTCGCCAGCGCTGTCGGGTACGTAGAGAGGCAGTGCGGACATCCACCACCGTGCTTTTCCGATTCCACGACGGAGAGATTGAATTGTTTCGAGATGACGGCTCAGCGGGGCCGCGGTTTCCTTTCGATTGGCACCGCTCCGGCCTCACCGCTGTGGTGGAACGGCACGATAATACACGCCTGTCCTGGTTCAAAAGCTGGCTCCGAGATATGTACACGGTTCGTCTTGATCCAGCTTCAATGCTGAGCCGGGGCGAGTCGGAAGTGCCCCACCCCAAGGTGAACCTGTCTGATTTTGCTTGCTGGTATCGGCATTTGATGCAAGAGCGCCCGAGAGAGATCAGTGAATTGTTTGATTCGCTCAGCCAGGTCCTTGATGGCTTCCGTACCTTGCAACTTGTCCAAGATGGGGAAGTCGCCCGAACGCTCAAAGTCCGGTTCGAGACGCTGGTGCGAGAGGGGGAGTCTCGGAAATCCTTTCAGCTTGGCTTTCAGGAGTTGTCGGACGGCCAACGAGCGCTGATCGCTCTGTACACCTTGTTGCATATGATAAAGAACCAGACGACCACCCTGTGTCTGGATGAACCCGATAACTTTGTCGCTCTGGCCGAAATTCAGCCCTTGATATTCGAATTCTGCGACGCGACTGAGGAGAGTGAGCCTCAGGTCATTTTTGCATCGCACCACCCGGAGATAATCGATCACCCGGGCATCGAGAAGAGATTCCTTCTCTGCCGAGACAACGGCGGCCCAACTCGTATGAATCCCCTTCAACGCAGCGACCGGTCGGCGCTCGCGCTCTCAGAGGTGGTAGCGCGTGGATGGGAGAATGATGAAGCGACACGCTGACATCATTATTCTTTGTGAGGACGCTGCCCATGCAAATTTTGTCCGTCATCACTTGAAAAAACGGGGGTTCAACCACAGGCAGCTCCGGCCCCAAACTGCGCCTTCTGGGTCAGCAGTCCAGTTTGTCCTGCAAAGATATGCAGAGGAAGTAAAAGCCTATCGCAGTCAGGCCAACCACTTGTCACTTGCGCTGATAACGATCATTGATGCGGATAGGCAAGAAGTCCAACACATTCATCGCCGTCTTGAAGAACAGTTGCAAAACGCCAAAATTGAGAACCGTAAGACGGGCGAACGCATCGCTCTTTTGGTCCCAAAGCGGAATATTGAGACGTGGATTGTGTATCTTCAGGGCACCCCCGTCGATGAAGAATCAGACTACAAACAGCATTCGTTGGCGAAAAACTATAAGCAAGCCGGCATCACTTTAGCCGAACAGCTTGGACAACAGCCAGGGGCAGACTGTCCACAGTCGCTGCAAATGGCGCTGAATGAACTGAAGGATCGACTACCAGGGTAACAGCCCATGCGGCAAGAACTGACGGTTTACTCCATCTCCGTAGGGCTGGCCCTGGCCGTAATCATGGGCGCGGCAAACGTCTATCTGGGTCTGAAAGTCGGCATGACAGTATCGGCCTCTATCCCGGCCGCGGTGGTCTCCATGCTGCTCTTGCGCGTGCTGCTGGGCAGACAGTCAGTGCTTGAAGCCAACCAGGCCCAGACCGCGGCGTCCGCGGGCGAGTCGCTGGCCGCCGGCATTATTTTTACCATGCCGGCCCTGGTCCTGGTCGGCGTCTGGCACGAGTTTGACCTGGTTTTGACCACGCTGGTGGCCCTGGCCGGCGGCCTGCTGGGTATTGTTCTCATGATCCCGATGCGTCGGGTGTTTGTCACCGCGGATACCCTTCCCTTTCCCGAAGGCGTCGCGTGTGCCGCCGTACTGCGGACCGGACAACAGGCCGCCGGCCAGGACGCCCGCCAGGTCATCCAGGGGGCCCTCTTTGGTTGTGTCTTCAAGGCGCTGGTGAGTTTCGTCGGGGTCCTCAAAGGGACGCTCGAAGGGGCCTGGCTGGTGGGCAAGAGCGTGGTCTATCTGGGCAGCGACCTGTCGGTCGCCCTGCTGGGCGTAGGTCTGATCGTCCGGCTCAATATCGCGGCCCTCATTTTTCTGGGGGGCGGGCTGGGGTGGCTGCTGGCTCTGCCCATTTTGAGCGTGGATATCTCCAGCCCCGAACAGCCGGTTGAACGCGCCTACACAGTGTGGTCACAGCAGGTACGCTATATCGGAGTCGGCGCTATGGTCGTGGGCGGCATAGTGGCCATTGGGCAGGTGTGGAGCGGCTTGGGGGAGGCCGTCCGCGCGCTGCTGCCGGCTGCTCGGACAGGGCCGGCGGAGACTCAGGACGCGGCTCAGGATATGCCGCTGGCCTGGACCGGCGCCCTGACCCTGGGCTGCCTGGCCCTGACCGGCAGTGTGTATTTTCTGTTTACCGGGCGAGTGGACGTAACCCTGACGGCAACCGCCATCATGTTTGTCATGGCGCTCTTTTTTACCGCGGTGGCCAGTTATATCGTGGGCCTGGTTGGCAACTCCAACAGCCCGGTCTCGGGCATGACCATCACGACCGTGCTGGCGACCGGGCTGATGCTCGTTCTGTTTGGCTTTACGGGCACGACCGGCATGCTGGCAATCCTGGGTGTGGCCGCGGTGGTGTGTTGTACGGCCTGCACAGCCGGTGATGTGTGCAACGATCTCAAGACCGGCCAGCTGGTCGGCGCTTCGCCCCGCCGCCAGCAAATCATGCAGATCGGCGGCGTGGCCGTGGCCGCGCTGATTATGGCACCCGTCCTGCAGCTGCTGCACGATCACACGCCCGGCGGCATTGGCGGCAAAGAACTCGCCGCCCCCCAGGCGCAACTGTTCGCCAGTCTGGCGCGCGGCTTTTTCGGCGACGGTCAGCTCCCGTGGCATCTGGTCGGGACCGGGGCTGTGATCGGTCTCATGCTGGTTGGGGTGGACCGTCTGCTCGCCCAGCGGGGCGCGGCTTTCCGGCTCCACCTCATGCCAGTTGCGGTCGGCATGTATCTGCCGCTCGGGCTGAGCGTTCCGATTTTTCTGGGTGGTCTGCTGTCCTCCCTCCTGCATCGTCAGCGGCTCCCAGCCTCAGAAGCCGCGGCCTCCCAGCCCGGCGTGCTGCTGGCCTCGGGAGCCATTGCCGGCGAAGCCCTGACCGGCGTCGGCATTGCATTGGCCGCCAGCCTGGGTTTCAGCCGCCTCGGTCTTGGCCTGCCGGACGGACTCCAAACCGGGCTGAGTCTGGTGGCCGTACTCACCGCGCTGCTGTTTTTCTATTGGCGCAGCCGGTGACGCGCCGAGTCCCCCAAGACCTTCACCCGGAGCAGGTTTCGTGCTTGAATGCCCGTATGGTCGATGTGTCGCCCCAGCCGATGTTGGCCCAACTGCTCGCGACGCTCGGCGAGTATCTCACGCTCGACGATACCGACTGCCTCAGCCTGCCGCCGGCCGCCTACCGCTCGTCCGAGCTGTACACGCTGGAGATCGAGAAACTTTTCAAGACCGCCTGGCTGTGTGTCGGGCGCGCGGAATATATCCCCAATCCCGGCGACTATTACGCCTTCAATGTCTTGGGTGACATGCTCCTCATCGTGCGCGGAGACGATGGCGAGGTTCGGGCGTTGTCAAACATCTGCCGGCACCGTTTCATGCCGCTGGCGCAGGACTCGGGCAGCACGCGCCGTTTCGTCTGCCCCTATCATGCCTGGACGTATGCGACGGACGGCCGCCTGCTGTCCGCGCCGCATATGGCCGGCGCGCGCCGCTTCGACCGCGAGCAGTGCGGCCTGCCGCGCTACCGGCTCGCAGAATGGTTCGGATTTCTGTTCGTCAACCTGAGTGAAGACGCGCCCCCACTCGCCGCCCGAATGCAAACCCTCGAAGGCTATATCGCCAACTATCGCGTGGCCGAGCAAAAAGAGATTTTTCATTACGAATCCGTCTGGAACGGCAACTGGAAGCTCTCGGCCGAGAATTCGATGGAGTATTACCACCACATCGGGCTGCACAGCGACACAGTGCAGGACGCTATGCCGGGCCAGAATTCGTATACCCCGCCACCGCCCGCGGATTTATCCTTCACCCATATGCGCTGCCGCATGAACACGGCATTCAAATCCGGCGGCCATACCATGACACCCAGAGGACGCCTGGACACCTTCACCGAAGAAGACCTCACTACCGGGTATATGGTCTATATCTGGCCGGCGTTTACCATGGCGATGCGGCCCAACGGGAACAACTGGTTGAGCTTCCACCCGCAGGCGCCCGAGCGGACCGGGATTCTGGGCGGCTATCTGGCGTCGCCCGACCTGCTTGAAGTCGCCCCGGATATCGGCGCGCAGCGGCGGGGGATCATGGAGCGCGTCAACGAACAGGACAGGCTCGCAACAACCGAACTCGCCAAGGCGATGTATTCGAGCAAGGCCGCGCGCGGGCCGCTGAGCCCGTTCGAGCAGACCATTGCCCAGTTCTACCGCTGGCTCGCCCGAGAACTGGTCGGTCAGCCGGATACCGCCTGATTCGCCGCTTGGGCCTCAACTCTGCTCATAGGCATACGCGGCCCGCAGCAGCACGTCATTGTGAATTTGCAAATGAAATGAGAATTTGCCCCGAAAATCCCTAGATATTTCAGTGACTTAGAAGTAGCCTGTTTGGGGTTATTTTGGGGCTTTTCGGGGTTTCTTAGGTGGGCTAATACTTTTGCGCGGTTTTCGCTCTTTTTTTGCCGTATTTGGGCGGGTCTCAGGGGGTTATTTTGTTGACGGTCCCACCCCCCCCCCTCTGCGAGCGAAAGTGAGCAAAAACAGGGACTTAGCTTTTTATATGACACTTTTATGACACATAAGGGCCAGGAGGGGCTGTTGTGCGGGTTGGGCGTCATATTCGCCTTGTACTACATCTTGCTGGGGATGCAAAGAGGCTGCCTGATTGAAATATAAGACCGCTTGCCGTTTCTTGGCCGGCGGGTTTGTGCCGGATACTTCCATGCCGGCGGCCCGCAGCCATCCTGAATGCGAATCGAGCCGCCCTGGTCGCCGCCCATAGTGATATCCGCGGTGCCGTTGGCAACCACGACCGCGCTGCCGTTTGACGACCCACCGGCGCAGTGGCGGCCCGTGGCCGGATTGATCGGCTGCGGCCCAGGGTAGATGCTGAGCCCGATTGCGTCGAAACAGTGCGAGCCATTCACCACCTTGCCGATGATCTCAGCGCCGGCATCAAGCAAACGGGTGACAATCGTCGCGTCTTCGGTCGGCACATAGCCTTCCATAACGCTGGAGCTGTTCAGCAGCGGAATGCCGGCAACGCGCACATGATCCTTCAGCCCAACCGTCTTGCCGGCCAGCCGGCCATTGGGCGTGCCGGGAATGGAGCAGCGCCACGCCCAGCCGTTGTCCCGGTTGTCCTCGGTCGCCGGCCGCGCCCCGAAATCCCGCCGCGGATATTTGACCGGAACGGTGGGCGCGACCAGTTCGTCAAGGCGCTGGTAGGCCGGCAGCATCTCGCGGATATACTGAGAGAAACCGTCAACCTCTTCGTCATTCACGTCAAAACCAAAACGCCGACCGGCGTCGCGCAAATCCTGAGGGCTGGGCATACGGACGGGCATGGGCAGCCTCCTTCTTTTTGCGGAATCATACGTCACCCCATCCCGCGAATGCAAATGAGACGCGCTTTCGACAAAACTCGACGACGACACCTAAGCTGCGTTAAGTGGAATATCATTTCAACGCTTGCATTCAGACGCCTGGAGCGCAATGATTGAAGGCCACGACATGAGGAGGGAAACGCATGGGCAAATACATGTTTCACGCAACGTACACGCAGTCGGGATTGACCGGGTTGCTGAAAGAAGGCGGCACGCGACGACGGGCGGCATTAACCCAGACCATTGAGGGCATGGGTGGCCGTGTAGAGGTGCTGTACTACGCCTTCGGGGAGCCCGACCTGTACATCATTGCCGATCTTCCCGACGACGCAACGGCAACGGCTGTGTCCTTAACGATCGGCGCCGCCGGCGCTCTCAACATCGGCGTCACCGTACTCGTGACACCGGAAACCGTGGACGAGGCAATAGGAAAAAGCGTACCCTACCGGCCTCCCGGAGCCTGATACGCCGTCTGCCTGATGGGCCTACCTCATCAGGCGATGGGTTCACTTGTCACAAGTGGCTCATCGGTTGCGAGAAAATGCGAATTTGGCCCGAAAATCCCTAGATATTTCAGGGACTTAGAAATAGCCTTTTGGGGGTTATTTTGGGGATTTTCGGGGTTTCTTAGGTGGGCTAATACTTTTGCGCGGTTCTCGCTCTTCTTTCGCCTTATTTTGGCGGGTCTGAGCGGGTTATTTTGTTGACGGTCACCCCCCCCCCCTTTTGCGGGCGAAAATGAGCAAAAACAGGGACTTAGCGTGTCCAAATGTCCCTTTTATGTCCCGTAAGGGCCAGTAGGGGCGGTTGGGCGGGTTGGGCGTCATGTTTGCCTTGTACTACATCTTGCTGGGGATGCAAAGAGGCGGCTCGATTGAAATATAAGACCTCTTGCCGTTTCTTGGCCGGCGGGTTTGTGCCGGATACTTCCATGCCGGCGGCCCGCTTCCAGGGAACGCACTCCCACCCGACCGCATCCAGGGCCGGGTAGTCACCCGCATAGCCTGCTACGCAGATTTGATTCCTATTCTAACTATCAGGAAAACTGATACTAAATAAAATTCTCATTTCAATTGGAAATTCACACACTAACCACTACCCCCCGGTGGGAGAAAGGGAAGAAGTGTATGCCCTCTATTGATTTAGCATTTCGTCTGAATGGCTCGCCCGTTCCCGTCGATCATGGCTACGCCTTATATGCCGCGCTGAGCCGGATTCTCCCGGAACTCCACGAATCAAAAGATGTTGGCGTGCAACCCATTCGAGGTATCTATAGCGGAAACGGCACCCTCCACTTGGCGGATTTTTCTCGCCTGATACTGCGCCTTCCAGACGAACAGATTCATACTTATCTGAAGCTGGCCGGCAAGAGATTGGAGATAGACGAACATCCTCTCAGCGTGGGCGTACCGGAAGTCCGTACACTTCACCCGGTCGCCCGTCTCCGCGCACGGCTGGTCACGATCAAGGGCTTTCTCAAGGAAGACGAATTTCTCGCAGCCACCGAGCGCCAACTGGAACAGCTCGGCCTCAAGGGCCAAACGCAGCTCGGTACGCGCCGCACATTCCGGGTGAGGGACAAACAGGTCGTTGGCTTTGAAATGGGCGTGACTCAACTCACAGCCGAAGAATCCCTGACATTGCAAGAGCAGGGGCTTGGCGGACGCCGCAAGATGGGCTGTGGGGTGTTCGTGCCGTGGGGAGGATAGCAAGCATGAATCTCGAAACGAAAATGACGGCTGATAATCTCTGGGCAAAATCCCCGGAGAAAACGACGCCAAGCTCTCCGGTCAGCTTGGCAGAACACATCGGAGCTGTGTACACAGCAGCCAAGTGTATCTTCGACGAAATCAGTCCTTTCCTATCCACGGAACTGGATAAAAGCGCTTTGAAAGAGCTTGTGTATACCTCGGCAATCCTCCATGACATTGGGAAAGCCAACAAAGCTTTTCAGGATATGCTCAGAGGGCAACGCGGACAAAAGCAACAGCCATTGCGTCACGAAGCTTTGAGCGCTCTCATCACGACTGGAACAATCAAAGAGACGAAGAATTTTTCTTGTTGGTTACGCAAACAGGCGTTTTCTCATCGGCCGCCTGAATGGATTTGGATGGTGGCGTGGGCGGCTGGAGGACACCACCTTAAACTGCATCACTATGCAGACTATGAACGCGGCGAGTTGGCCCGAACTTCGTCCGTCGATGATATCGAGTTTTACGGCCAAGCAACTTCCGCCACCCTTGCCATTCTGGACACTGCCTTGCTGGAGTCAGGTGTGACCGTGAATGGAAGACCGAACTTACCAGACTTTGCGTTATCTTGTGACGTATCTGACGAGATAAACCACGTTGCCCTTATTGAAGAGTTCGTTTGGGATTCAAAAGAGATAGCCGAACGGTTGGATGAAGATAACAAATTGCTCTTGGCATACGCCAAAGCGCTTGTCATCGCGGCGGATGTTGCTGGCTCAGCCCTGTGGACGACTGACTTTGAACCTGCCGTTCGTCAGTCTTTGCAAAAAACCGCAAGCGGGACTGAGTTGGAAGCGATAGTCGGGGGGATTCGGAACAAAAATCCTAACTTCATTGCCTTGAGACCGTTTCAAGAACAGACGGCAAAGACACTTTCCCCCGCTATCTTGATTGCTGCCTGTGGAGGCGGAAAGACGGTTGCTGCCTACGAATGGGCGAAGCAGTATGAAGGACGAAAGTTGTTTTTTTGCTACCCAACCACAGGCACGGCGTCGGCTGGATTTGCTGACTATTTGTTTGCTCAATCCGAACTGGAACGCGATTTAATTCATAGTCGGGCGGAGGTGGACATTGAGCACATGACCAAAAATGGAAGGGAAGGGGATGAGGAACGTGAATCTTTGCTCAAGGTTGAATCTTTGCGAGCATGGGGGCAGCAGGTTATCGCTTGTACCGCAGACACGGTACTCGGTCTCGTCCAAAACAATCGACGCGCCCTCTTCAGTTTCCCTGCGATTATCAAAGCCGCAATCGTTTTTGATGAAGTTCACAGCTATGATGTGAAATTGTTCGGGGCACTGGTTCGGTTTCTGTGGGCCTTTCCGCAGATTCCAGTGTTGTTGATGAGTGCTTCGTTGCCCAAAAGTCGTCTCGACGCCCTACACGAGGCTCTTGGCGAACGCTGGCAGGAACCAATTGGAGGGGATGAGGTCGAGGAAGGACGGGAGCGCTATCGCCTTGAGTGGCAAGAGCAGAAAGACGATTGTTGGGACGCTGTTTCAGAGACATTACACAACAAAGGTAAGGTTCTGTGGGTCTGTAACACCGTTGGTGAGGCCATTAAGGTCTATAGGCAGGCCAAGGAAAAAGCACCCAAGATCGCTCCGCTCCTTTACCATAGCCGTTTTCGCTACAAAGATCGGGTGAGCATTCAAGACAAAGTGATTGCCGCCTTCAAGGAGAAAGATACCCCCTGTCTCGCTGTCACAACGCAAGTGTGTGAGATGTCACTTGATATCAGCGCGCAGTTAATGGTGACGGCGCTCCCGCCTTTTTCTTCGCTCGTGCAGCGCCTGGGGCGGCTCAACAGACGCTGGGAGGTTGAGGAGGGCGCACGCTGTTTGGTGTATCCATTCAGTTGTAAAGACGGTGAGCCATACCGAGTGTCGGAGTTGCAAGCGAGCGGCGCCATTGTCAAACGGCTTTGTAGTGGTGGCACGGTTCTCTCCCAAGTGGCTCTGAAAAAGGAACTGGATACCCTCACTCAAACGGAGGAACTGAAACTGCATTCGTCTTGGCTTGATGGTGGTTGGGAAAGCCGGCAAGCAACACTTCGGGAAGGTGGAGCAACGATCACCGTACTGCTGGAACAAGACCGCGAGAATATAAAGGAAGCGGAACAAGGCGGTCGGGGGAAGCTCGCGGCGTGGACAGTTCCAGTCTTATACAAACCTTACAAACCTGAAAAGTTCTCGGATACGATCAAAGGCTATCCCTTGGTGAAGGGGGTTCTATACAACGAGGAAACTGGTGCGGAATGGCAAAACGAAAGCAAAAAGTGAAGAGCACTGGAATTACCTTTGCCCTCAACGACCCCGGCATGGGTGAATACGAACGGGCAGGACTGGCCGGATTATATATGAGCCTGACAGCAGTAGAAGCGTGGGCAAAGGATAGTCTCCCTTCATCTGTCAAGACTCAGGCGAGAGAGTTGAAGAATCTTATTTCTTGGCGTTTGAGGGAGGACAAAATTTCCCTCTGCCTGGAATGGGAGGATGAGGACAAAGCTCTCGCCGCCTTGGTCAAGTGGGCTTGGCAGGTCAAGGATGGGGTTTTCTTCTTGCCTGCCATTCACCGGAAGAGGGAGTATTTGGACAATTACTATCTGCGGGTTCATATCCATAGCGGTCTTCTCAACACTTTCTTTCAGTTTGGAAGCACCATCAAAAAAGAGACGGAAGCGGTCAAAAAGATCGAAGCGTTTGATGAAACACAGACTTTTTTGGTTAGCTACAGGGCTATAAGCTCTGACGCTAAGCTTCCTCAGCATCAAAAGACCACTTTCACTAAGGGGATTCACAGCCACAGTTTTACCGCGGCTGTGACATCATGGATTTATCCCGGCTCTGAACCACGCTTTAATAATAATCCCCTACGCATTAAGCAGGAAACAAGCTGGCGTGGGCTTCCCCGTTTTGCTTACCTCATGCTGTTTGCGCCTCTGGCTTGTTATTACATCCATTTGCCACGAACAAAAACAAAAAAACGAATGACCGAGAATTGGGCCTTCATTGTTCCGCAAGTGCGTAGTCTCAAAGACTTCCAACGCCTGTTCCTCCGCTGTCTTTCCAATCATAGCAACTGGCCGTTCAATGACGTCGTCGCAAGCATGGAGGATGCCATCCTGAGATACGCTGTCTCGACCAACCTGCGGCGATTCATCCCGCATGGAGAGGCTGCAAATGTCCTCATCGTGGTTATGGGTAACGCTGGATACTATGGCGACCAACAGAAAACTCGTAAGAATTTTATCCGCGTACAGATCAACCCCTCTGCATATACCCGTCACGCCGTCTTCAACCGTATCTATCCAGTCGGCAACACCATACGGAAGAGACGAGAAGAGAATAGTGAAGAGAACGAAGAGCAGGCGAACAGGTATATCCGTCTGCCGAGCAGCCGAGAGCGTATCACCGCAAACATCCTCGCCGACGTGCGGTGGTATTCGGAATTGGCCTTTGTGCCATTTTGGCAACGAGACCAGGTAATCGAAGACTGCAAAAAATCTAATGAAACAGTCTCACCAGAACAACGCTGGTTCTCGAATCTGCGTAAGTTTGAAAGGAGTCAACTCATGGAACTCAGTAACGAGGAACGGATGTGGGAAAGCCCGGAAGAAAAACGGCTGCTCGAAACTTTACGCTATCCGGTGCTGTGGCGATTGCTGAATGAAGAAGAATGTGCGGTTGGTCGTGGCGGTAGTCGCTCTCTTGCAGAACGTTGGGATGACACAGTGGAGAAATGGCATCGTCGCTTTCTGCGGGCGAAGACTCGCCCGCTATTCCGTGCTGTTATTCATGAGTTATTGAGTACCGCTCAGAGACGAACACGCAAGTGGGACAAAAAGAAGCAACAGATAAGCCGTATTGGCGGAACGACTTTCCCCTCGGCCAAGGACGACGCGGCTTTTCACGCTTGGTTTTGGCGCGAAGTCAACGATCCACATGGCTGGCAGCGGGTTCGAGATTTAGCCCTGTTGGCCTTGGTCACTTTTACAGACGGACGCTTAGCGACAAACCAGAACTAATCAAGGAGAAAAAGCAATGACGACCCATATCTTCGGCATGATTCTGACTCACCAGGGAACCTTCTCCAACAACCGCGGAGAAGGAGAGGGCACAACGAACACCCTTCAGAAAGTCATTCGAGAAGGCGAACTGTATTCGACTGTCTCGGCAGAAGCGATTCGTTACGCACTCCGAGAACAATGGCAGGAGCAGAACGAAGGGTTAAACAGGAGGACTCTGGATCACCATCAAGTACAGATAACTGACAGGGAATTTGCAAACTGGCAGAACAATCTCGACGACGATGTACTTGGATTTATGCACGCTCAGCAAGAGACAGTCAGTCGTCGCGGCAATCTCGAAGTCACCCGAGCGATTTCGACCACACCGTGGGCCGGGGAGATTATGCAAAACTTCGCCTCCCCCGGCTCCAATCCTATCGGCAACGAGAACCCTATCCCCTACGCCGTTGAAGTTCACCATACACGTTATCAGTTTGGCTTCGCCTTAACACCGGACGCATTGGGCCGAGAACGGAACTGTGATGACCAAGGCAATCCGATGAACAGCGTCCATAACGCTGAGGAACGGAGAAGGCGAGTTCAAGCTACGCTTGACGGACTTTGTAATCTTCGGCGCGTAGGCGGGGCACATGCGCGCTACTTCTCGGATTATTCGCCGGAAGCATTCATTTTACGAATTACGGACGATCCTGCACCGAGAATGCTGTACTGCTTTCGGCAGACTGACACCGGAGAGTTGAGCATTCGAGAACTCATCAACAAGGTCGAGGCCGGTGATATCACCGCCTCCGAACTCGTCATCGGCACGACGCTGGATGTTGCGGAACTCCGAGGCGTGGAAACGAATGGGGACGGTGATGAAGCGGGCAAGAACGGCTCTAATGCGAAGGATAGAGTAACGAAAGGACCGCTTAAAGATGCGCACTTGGTAAAAGGGGTCAAGCGTGCAGTCGAACTCTGCATGGAAAGGATTTTTCCGCAACAAAAGGACCAAGGCTGATGGAACCGCTTTGTCTCTTTGTGGACGTGCCGATGGCATCTTTTCGTCCAATGTGGTCACGGGAGTATCAGGAGACTTATCCCGCGCCACCGCCCTCTACGATCTACGGTATGCTGCTGTCTCTTGTCGGCGTCGAGCGTGAAGAAAAAGAGAGGCATGTTGGGGTTAAAATTGCCGTAGCATTGCAAGACCAACCGGAGACAGGGCGCATTTTTCGGAAATTTCGTCGTGTTGCCCAAAGCAATAAAAATGCCGATCCCCTGACAGACCGCCGTCCCGACTATCAAGAGTTAGTGTTGTGGCTCAAGTTCTGGCTGTGGGTCGATGACTCGGAAGCGAAAAACTCACTCGTCGAAAAGATACGTCAAGCGCTGGATAAAGAGCGACGGAAAACCATTGCTCGCCACGGAGCGCTGTGTTTGGGAGAATCTTCCCACATGGTGAACGAGATAAAACTTGCCGTTGGAGATGCCGTTCCAACAGAAAAGGAAGGGCGCTTTCTGGTGCAAGATAAGGCCGGATTCCTCACCATGCCCGTCTGGACCGACCATCAGAACGATGTTCCTCATGTTGAAACGTTTACGCTTTTGGAACCGGGACCTCTTCCTGCCCATCCACTGGAAGAGGAGAAGTGGATAACAGTCTCTCCCTCGGCTTAATCTGCTCGCATAAAACTATGGAACCCACCATCCGCGTCATGGCGCTGCGCTATCGGCGAGTTTAATGGCGTCTCAGGCAACCACGCGCGGGGCTATTACGAGATGGCCCCAGCCAGCATTGAGAATGACGCTCAGGGTCCTCGGCCCCGAACAGCGCGCCTGACAATCACGATTGATCGCCAAAACATGGCAAATACAACGAGTGGTTTGTTTTTTCCTTGGCCCGAACCCCAGGTCGATATCCCTGAGAATGCGTGGGTAAACGTCTAATCTTTCCCCTCTGGAAGAGAAAGTCACGAGAGCAGCTTCATCAGCGCGACAACGGCAGTGACGGTCCCGACCGACATGGCCCACAACTGCTTGTAGAGAGATTCGAATTTATCCATGACACGCAATTCAAGGTCCTGGAGGTCCGTCTTCATTGCCGCTCGCAACTCCTGGAGGTCCGCCTTCATTGCCGCTCGCAACTCCTGGAAGTCCGCCTTCATTGCCGCTCGCGACTCCTGGAGGTCCGTCTTCATTTCCGCTCGCAACTCCTGGAGGTCCGCCTTGGTGGAGACATTTCCGCCAACCGCGTCACCGACCGTCGCAATCACCGCTTCGGCCTGGGCATCATCAAAGCCAGCGGACCGAAGCGCCTTGGCGGCTTTGAGGGTGTCGAAAGCGAGTGAGGCCATGAGCGGAATGATGGGCGTTCTGTTGGCCCGTGTCAAGAGAAAAGCGGACCGCCTCCGTTTGGTCTGAGTCCTGGCGGATGTCTGGAGCTATAAGGCCGGGAAGACGGCTAACCGCTCGTATTTGTTCAAGGAAAGGCCGATCCGGGGAAAAAGAGATTCGTGAAATACGAGAAAGGTCTGTATTATTCGAGGGTTGGAGGCAAAGAGAGATGAAAGCAGGGGCATTGTGTGGCCTGTTGCACTTATCCAAAGCGACTCCTTGTCTACGGCACAGAAAAACTAAAGAAAAACAGATACTTATTCATGGAGCGGTGAATACCTATCAGATGCCGGAAGGCGTTGAGCACCGGAATGTGTCGCAGGCGGGGTGGCGAGATATCTATGTGACTACCTATCAGATGCCGGAAGGCGTTGAGCACAAGTCCATCTGGGCCAAATACGTCAGCACATGCTGCGTGACTACCTATCAGATGCCGGAAGGCGTTGAGCACGGCAGCAAGGGGATGTCAATGTCTGGCCCCGCGGGCGTGACTACCTATCAGATGCCGGAAGGCGTTGAGCACGCGACGTCCATCGACCCTGGGAAAGACATGGACCTGGTGACTACCTATCAGATGCCGGAAGGCGTTGAGCACACGAACACACAAACCCCTAACCGCAGAGAGGAGAGGTGACTACCTATCTGATGCCGGAAGGCGTTGAGCACTGTTCCGTGTATTTCCCGGCCTGGTTCCTCTCCCGGTGAATACCTATCAGATGCCGGAAGGCGTTGAGCACTGGTCGGCTATCGATAATATCGGGTTTAATGCCTGTGAATACCTATCAGAGGCCGGAAGGCGTTGAGCACATTCCAGAGCGTACCGCTTACAAGTTTCGTAAGAAGTGGTGAATACCTATCAGATGCCGGAAGGCGTTGAGCACTTGGTGCATGGGCTGCGGATTCTTTTGGGCGAGAAGTGACTACCTATCAGATGCCGGAAGGCGTTGAGCACACCGAGAACAGCACGTTCGACTCGGGCACGACTGTGCCGTGACTACCTATCAGATGCCGGAAGGCGTTGAGCACAACAAGGGGTATGTTTTTCTGTTTATCGCTATCCTGGTGTGACTACCTATCAGATGCCGGAAGGCGTTGAGCACTACCGACCAAAGGGGGTGGATGACTCGCTCTACATCCGTGACTACCTATCAGATGCCGGAAGGCGTTGAGCACGCGTATCAGCAGATACGCAACCTGGGCCGGGACTTGTGACTACCTATCAGATGCCGGAAGGCGTTAAGCACCAGTCAAACTATTGTATAGGGTCTCAGTTTGCATTTCCCCCTCTCCCCAGCCCTCTCCCCTTCGACAGGCTCAGGACAGGCCTCCAGGGGAGGGGGAGTAGATATGCCCTCCCCTCTCTGACGTGTAATGTACATTGTGGCGCAGGCCCCCCAGACGGTCCGTCGGCCCCCTCACCCGGCCCTTCGACAGGCTCAGGGCCACCCTCTCCCTCCAGGGGAGAGGGGAAGATAAGGGCAAGACAAGAGGCCCGCTCCCGCGGGGAGCGGGGGTGGGGTGAGGATTGAAACCGTGAACCCGCCTCGCAGACTCTCGTCACAGTGCTGGCAGCCTGCTATGTGACTGGTTATGCAAGCCACCCGCGCCCAACCCCGCAGGACATTGGCCGCCTGGGCGATGTTTGACTGGGCCAACTCGGCATTCGCTACCCTGGTGGTGACTTTTGTTTATGCCACCTATTTTACGACCGCCATTGCCGCGGACGAAGTGACCGGTACGGCGCAGTGGTCACGCGCGGTCGGCCTGAGCGGCATACTGTTGGCGGTGTTGGCGCCGCCGCTCGGCGCGCTGGCCGACCGCAGCGGTCGGCGGCTGACCTGCATGGGGGTCTGCACTCTGGTGTGCTGCGTCGCCAGCGCGGGTCTGACCGGCGTCCACCCGGACCTGGCCTGGGCCGGGCTGATAGCGCTGTCGCTGTTCGTGGTCGCCAATGTCGCATTCGAGTTGAGCACTGTATTCTACAACGCCTTTCTGCCTGAACTGGTCCCGGCCGAGCGGGTCGGCCGGCTGTCGGGCTGGGCCTGGGGGCTGGGCTATGCCGGCGGCCTGCTGAGCCTGGTCCTGGCCCTGGCCGTGCTGGCGCGCGAGCAGCCCCTGTTCGGCATCAGTGCCGAGGCCGGCTTCAATTACCGGGCGGTCTGCCTGCTGGCGGCCGGCTGGTTCGCGCTGTTCAGCCTGCCGCTGTTCGCGTTCGCCCCGCCCCAGCCGTCCGGGAGCGGTCCGGCCTCTCCCCGCATAGGGGCCTACCGCGAGTTGGGTCGCACGTTCGGGCGGCTACGCCACTACCCGGACATTGCCCGGCTGCTGGTCGCCCGGCTGTTGTATAACGACGGGCTGGTCACCATTTTCGCGTTCGGCGGCATCTACGCGGCCGGCACGTTCGGGTTGAGCCTGCCGGAGGTCATTCAGTTTGGCATTGCCCTCAATATCGCGGCCGGCATTGGTGCCGGCGTGTTCGGCGTTGTGGATGACCGGCTGGGCGGCAAGCGCACCATCCTGGTGACGCTGATAGCCCTGACGGCGTGTAGTCTGCTGGCGGTCTGGGCACCCAGCGTCGGCTGGCTCTGGGTGGCCGGCCTGAGCCTGGGGCTGTTTGTGGGGCCGAATCAGTCGGCCAGTCGCACGCTGATGGCCCGCTTCATACCAGAGCAACACGCCGCCGCCTTTTTTGGCCTGTTCGCCTTTTCTGGAAAAATTACTACCTTTGCCGGGCCCCTGCTGCTGGGCATAGTGACTGAGGCAACCGGCAGTCAACGCCTGGGCGTAGCCACGGTGGTCGGGTTTTTCGTTGTTGGCGGTTTACTGCTGCTCACGGTGAACGAACCACGCGGCATCAGAACGGGTCAGCAGATGGACCCACCCGGCGACACTTCATCGGACCGAACGTGACACCACTCGCTCGAATAGGACGGTTGGCGGCAATGTCGAGCTTGTAGACAGCGTGGAGATCAGGAACAATAGAGGCATCATGCGCAAAAACAGGCGGCAGCGGGGGAGAGACGGAAAAGCACAGTGGGGACGGAATCAGCAGGGCCACAAGAGGCAACGGGGACGCCGGAATGGGCCGGCTGGGCCGTCAGCCGCCCTGCAAGAATTTCAGAGTCGGGTCCCCATAGCCCCCAACCGGAAAATTGCGCTTGTGGGGCCGGATACGCCGCTGACGATTCGTCTGCTGGACGTGTTCTGTCCGATTGGGTTTGGCCAGCGGGCCATTATCTTAGCGCCGCCCAAAACCGGCAAGACGACCTTCTTGAAAGACTTGTGCGTGGCGGCCGCGGTCGGGGCTCCGCAAGCGGTCCTGTACAGTTTACTTGTTGACGAACGGCCCGAGGAAGTGACTGACTTTCGCCGGGCCGTCCCGGCCGAGGTCTTTGCGTCCTCGAACGACCGTTCGCTGGAAGAACACCTGGAGACCGCCGCGGCCTGCCTGGAGCGAGCGGTGGAAAACGCTTTGCAGGATAAGGATGTGATCGTTGTCCTGGACTCGCTGACCCGTCTGGGCCGCGCCCACAATCTCAATACGGCCACCGGACGGACGATGAGCGGCGGCATTGATGCCAATGCGCTGGAAATCCCCAAACGCTTATTTGGTGCTGCCCGGCAGCTTGAAGCCGGCGGCTCGCTGACCATCGTCGCGACCTGCCTGATTGACACGGGCAGTCGCATGGATGAGGTCATCGCCCAGGAATTCAAGGGGACGGGCAATATGGAGCTGCTGCTTGACCGGCGGCTGGCCGACCGGCGGCTGTTCCCGGCCATTGATATTGCGGCCTCGGGCACCCGCAAAGAGGAACAACTGCTCGATACCGATACGCTCAAAATGGCTCGCTTGTTGCGCCGTCAGGTTGCCGCGATGCCAACCGTGGAGGCTACCCAGGCGGTGTTGGCCGCCTTTGAGAAAGCGGAATCCAACGCCGCGCTGGTGGCACAGTTTGCAGCGGTCTAAGCCCGGGTCCCAGGGTACGCGCGGGTCGCCGCGTCAGTCCTCGACTTCCACGATCATCTCAATCTCGACGGCGATGCCAAACGGGAGCTGGTTCATCCCCACGGCCGAGCGGGCGTGACGGCCACGGTCGCCAAACAGGGCGACGAGCAGGTCGGACGCGCCGTTGATTACTGCGGGTTGGTCGGGGAAGTCGGGCGTGCAATTGACAAAGCCCAGCAGCTTGACCACTTTGCGGACTTTGTCCAGATCGCCCAGTTCTTGCTTGAGGGATTGCAGGATATTGAGCATGACCTGTTTGGCCGCGTCATAGCCCTGCTCAACGTCCAGGTCTTTGCCGAGCTTGCCCTGGATAAACGACACGCTGCCGTCCTTCAGCACACCGGGTCCGTGGCCGGAGACAAACAGGAGGTTGCCGGTTCGCGCCAGGGGCAGATAGTTGGCCACTGGGGTGGGAATGGGCGGCAGGCTCAGTCCGAGTTCTTCGAGTTTCTTTTCCGCTTCCATGATCGTCTCCTTTTGCGTAGCGGTCTTTTGAGGCGGCTTTATGGTTGCGGCCTGGCCTGGGGCAGCGCGGGGGCCGTATTCTGAGGCGCGTCAACTCCCCGTTGGATAGTATCATCGACCACAGCCGGCAACGGACTGTCTTCATAACTCTTGAGCAGCTGCGGCAGCAACGCGGCCAGAAAGAGGAGCAGGACGCCGACCAAGAACAGCAAGCGAAGAAATTTACTCACCGCAACGAGCAGCGCGATGCCGCCACCCAGCATAATCAATTGGACCTTGGACAGGCCGAGCAGCCAGTTCCAGACCTCAGTCAACGCCTCCGGGTTCATAGGTCGGATATCCGGTCACTAGAGCGTCATGAGAATCCCGCCAAATATGGCGGGATGAAAGACGCGCACGAGGTAGAACACAATCACGCCAATGAGGAGCGCTCCCCAACGGAGCTCTCCCGCGGGAAACGGCTGCTGGCGGCTGACAATGGCCCCAAATGGGACAAACGAGGTGCACAGCCGAAATTCCGCATAGCCGGGAATGTCAGCCGCTTTGCGTTTGTCCTGATGCCAAGCGCCAAGCCAGGAGTAGGCGACAAAGCCGCCAAAGAAGACCAGATCGCTGAGGGCGCCATTCACCAGGCAGTGGGCCAGGCCAAACAAAAAGAACGAGGCAAAGACCGGGTGGCGGGTAATACGCGTGACGCCGTAGGCCCGGGGCTCTCCACTGGCCAGCATGGAGCTGGGCGGACGCGCGGCCAGGCCACTGACGAAGAGTGTAAAGGCCAGCAGCATGAGCAGGATATTCACATCACGCGCAAGAAGGTAGGGAACAAGGGTGATCCAGAGCTGCGGGCCGGTGTGCTTGTGCGCGCCGTAGTACATGCACAGCGGCACGATGGTGGCCAGAGCAATCAGAGAATAGAGCCCCCAGAAGCCCCGCTCGCCAAGACTGGCAACCAGTTTCGGTCGCCAACTGGGCGAGGACATCAGCATATGTGAGCCACCAAAGAGGCCCCACCACAGCAGCAGGATAAACGATTCTTTCATGCTGTCTCAACTACCGCGCTCCATACCCCCCGTCAATAATGAAGGCGGTTTTCAGGCATACAGACGTTGCAATATGTCTTCGGCTTCGCGCGCGATGTCGCGCACGATGTGACCGGCAGGCTTGATGGCATGGATCAACCGACACGATTCGCCCGCGTACAAGGCGGTTTGTTCCAGGTCGCCGGCAAAGCCAGGCAGGGGCGGGAAGATGCCGTATTTGGGCAACTCTATGGACGTGCCGGCCATCCCACCGCCCATGCCCACAGAGAAAATGGGATAGGTCATTCCAAGGTCCTGGCAGACTGGCGTGTGTAGCATGGTGGCCCCCCGAGCGAGAAAGAATGTTATCTCTTGGCTGATGCCTTCTGAAGTATCTCTTTCATGGGTGTCTTGCAGTGATGGAGTTTGATTTCATACTTTTTGCCATGGAACAGGATTCGAGATCTTTTGAATTTATTGATTTGGGCGCTATGGAGTTTCCCCCCATAGACGGCAACCGGAAGGAATGTCGATTCGTGTTGTGCCGGAATCCGGTCTTGTGCGAATTGCGCTCCCGCTTGTAGCTGTTTGACAATATCTGTCGCATCCGGGCTGCCCCTTTTCAATTCCAGTGGAACAACCCAATCGGCCCCGCGAGTGCTCTCGCATCCGACAAACAGGAAATCGCAACGTCCACTGTCTGCTGGAATACCCAGAGCCCTGCAATCCATGTCAACAAGCAGATACGGTGATGGAGCACCCGTCAGCGGTACGTTACATCCTTTTTTCGTGCATTTACCGGCGTGGTCGCATTTTGAATGAATACTGCTCTTCAGGTCTTCGACTAAACGGCTCTTCAGGTCTTCGACTAACTTGCACATCACCTGTCGCTTACGGCTCTTCAGGTCTTCGACTAACTTGCACATCACCTGTCGCTTTCTGCAATCCGGTTCCCGATTTCGACCCACTCGTTATAGAGATCTTCGGCGTGGTCGCCGTAATCCGTCAGCAATCCCCCAGCCTCCGGGTCGACTCGGATTTCTTCGACTACAGACCCCTTGGGACGTTGTTTGGGCTTGAACAGCCACGCGCCGAATTGATCTGGCCGAAGCGCTTCGTTCGCTCCGGGAATCCCCTCTCTCTCATCTTCGGGAAGCGCGGAGAGACGCACCAGGTTGGCGAACTGATCGAGCAGCCATTCGCTGTGCGTTGTGACAATAAGCCGGATGCCGGAACGAACCAGCCGTGCCAACTCCCGGGCGAAGACCGCTTGCATAGCGGGATGCAGATGGGCCTCCGGTTCTTCAATAATCAGCATGTCACCAGGCTGCACCAGATAGCGCAGGTACAATACAACAGGGGCCAGTTCGGACACCATTGAGGATACCCGTATCAGCGGCAGATCGGACTTCCACCCTTCGGGGCGATAGAAAAACTCTTTGTAATCGCTAGCGGTGCGCTCCACGCGAATGGCTCCTCGAAGGATATGACGTTCCAAACGCTTGGCGTGGTCGTGCTGTTGAGGACGCTCTACCGGCATCTGCACCAGGCGTTCCAGAAAATCGGCCAGCCCACCGGCCAACATTGGGGTGTTTACTGAAGGGCGCGGGCCGACTGTCGCAGCATTCTGTATGAGCGCCTGTACAAGCGCCTTACCGATATCCATGACCACACTACGGGACGCCGGCAGATAATAGACATTACGGGACGCGGGCGGCAGGAGAGCCCTGGCCAGGGGGTCCAGTATGGCGAAGAATATCTCTTCAGGAGAGGGATAACGAGAATTATCATGGAACAGCTCGTCCATGATTGCCGACTCTTGCCTTGCGATAGCGTCAAGATTGAGCCGCTGAGAGACTTGCCCAGCACATGAGACCTGTCCTCCCACATAAGGAGCTTTGTGCAGAAATACGTTATGCCGAACAGCCGCTTCTTCGCTTCCATAGGGAAAGGACAGCGCGATATGCGCATGTTTGGCTGAGGCTTGATGGCGAACCGCTTCCAATGGTTTTGAAAGGCAAAAACACCGGCATATCTCGTTTAGCAGGCGCTTCTCTATGCCTCGGGGATGCTTGAGGCGGTCGCGCAAGTTATCGTTGAGAAGCGCGGGGAACTCTGGCATCTCTCTGGACGAATGGACTCTGCGAGACCACGCCTGAACCTCTCTGTCGAATTGAGGGGATGATGATATGGCCCGACGCGGTGTTGTAAAGCAGTGGTGCCAGGTTTTGTGGAGGACATAGATTAAAATCGCCAGGTAGGATTTGCCAGTGTTGCTCGGACCGATGAACACTGTAAGCGGCCGCAGGTCCACACTGGCTTTGGCGATTGGCCCGAAATCGTTGACCTCAAGATGATAGTCAGCTGTCAACTTCTGCTCAGTTTGGGGTGTCCTCATAGTTCGTCACCATCGCCTTTTACGACCGTCTTTCGATTACGCATCCCCTACTCCCACAACGGCCCCGGATAGACCGGTTGGGCTTCAGCCACCGTGCGGGGCCACACGATTTCCTTACGGCCCTTCTGCCACTGGGTGACCAGCATGGGATGGGCGGTCTGGCGGCCGGTCTGCGCTTCAATGGCATACGGGCCGTAGAAGGTTGTACACCGCAGACGGCTCGCCGCCGCGCGCAGGGCGTGTTGGTCCACACCGCCGACTTCTTCGACGCAGCGCTGGGCAATAATGCCGGCGGTATAGCCCTGGGCGGCCGGATAGTCGATAGGTACGGTGGCACCTTTGAGGTAATGGGTCAAAAACTCGTTTTCTGACGGGCCGCAGTCCACCCCATACTCCACTTGCGGCTCCCACTGGCTCGGCGCAAGAAACCCGTCTGCCTGCTCACCCAGCTCGGCCTTAAAGCGACTGATGGCGGCGACGACCAACCCGGCGGCTTTGAGCCGCGGGCGGAGGTCGCATAACTGCCGGCCCAGCCGCAGGTCGTCCTCTACGCGGCCAACGCTGAGCAGCCAATCCGGCGGGTCGGCCTTGAGCGGGTTGAGCAACGGGCTGAAGTCGTCGAGGCCGGACCGATACAACTGGTGGTTGAGGGTCAGGCCGTGGCGTTGAATCCAGGCCAGGGCGCCACTGGCCATATCGGTGGCAAAGCCGGTTTTGGCGCTCAATAAGGCCACCCGTTTGGCCTCGGGGTCAAGCGTGCGCAGCAGTTCAAGAATGGCGCATAAGTATTGAGACGCCGGACTCAACAGGCCCACGACCCAGGAGAGGTTGCACTCGAAAATTTCATCGGCTGACCCGCTATGGTTCCACAAGACCTGCTGGGCGGCCTCGGCCGTCTCCGCAGCGGCAAGGGTCAGCCCGCTGCCGTAGGGTCCCATCAGCAGATCAACCTGGTCGCGGGCGATCAACTGCTCAGTCAGGCCGCGGACTTTGGTCTCGTCGCTTTCATCGTCTTCAACAATCAGGGAGACGGGGAGTGGGCGATGCTCGGCCTGTAACCGCATCCCACCGGCGGCGTTCACATCGCGGATATAGCACTCCAGGCCTTCAAGGACCTGACGCCCGAGCAGGGCATAACGGCCACTCAGGGAAATGGCGATCCCAAGCGTGATAGCGTCTGGTGTCATAGTCCACCTAGTATTTCGCAATGACCTCGCGGCTGAATTCTTCGATCATTTCGCGTCCGGCGTTCACCACCTGCACAGCCACCTGTTTGAGGCCAGCCGCTTCGAGCGCCTTGAGCCGGGCAATGATCTCCTCGCCTGTTCCCGTCAGCGTCATACCGCGAATCAGGTCTTCGTTGCAGTAGCGCTCTTCCCCCGGCTTGAGGTAGATCAAATGGCCTTCGTGGACTTCGAGATAGCGACGCTCTTCGGGTGTGTGCATATGCGCGACATAGTCGGCAAAGCCCTGATAGAGTGGCTCCATAGCCGGCGGCATATTGGCCGAGACCGCGGACTGTTCCCACGAGGCGTGGAGGGCCACAATGGCAAAGGGACCCACTCGGTCCATGACGCGCGGCGCGGTTGCCGACTCCCCCGGTTGCAGCACACAGGCTGTTGTCAGGGCGACATTGGGCAAGTCGTGGGCTGAGCGCCCAACCCGAGCCGCCCCCTTTTCGACCACCGCCAGGTTTTTGCGCAAGGTGTCTGGGCTGGAAATGGTCGTAATCCAACCATCTGCAATCTCTCCGGTCAGGGCCAGGGCTTTTGGCCCGTTGGCCGCAAAATGAATCGGAATCGGGTCTTTCAGGTTAATATAGCCGGAGTCCTGGTGCAGGAAGCGAATCCAGCGCTGGCGCGCGCCAGCGCCTTCAGTGTCTTGAAAGAGCACCTCTTCTCCCTTGAGCAGACTGCGGCACTGCTCGATATAGTGGCGCATGTTTTTAAGCGAGACGGGCGGCAGACCCATTGTATTGCGTCCGGTAAATCCGGTTCCCAGACCGAGGATGACCCGGCCGGGCGCGAGTTGATTGATAGTCGCAATGGAGTGGGCGGTCACCGGGGCGATACGATTACTCGGGATGGCGACGCCGGTCCCTAAAACAATCGTGTTGGTGCGCTCCGCGGCAAGCGCCATACACGCATACACATCGCTATAGAGCATCTGGGAGTCGTACAGCCAGGCATGGCTGAAGCCGTGGTCTTCAGCCGCAACAATGTCTTTCCACGCATCTGGTTTAGCCGGGTAGGCAATGGCAAATTCCATGGGTGTCCTCCTGCATGATGTTGATAGTTCAGAAAAGAGGAAACGTGTCCCCCAGGAGATATGCAGCTATTGACACGTTTCCTCTTTTTCCACATAGGCCAAGAGCTCGGGTAGACGCTGAATCACCAGGTCGGCCTGCACCGTCCAGGGCGGCGTTTTGCCATTGGTCAGGAGAACCGTCATGGCCCCAGCCGCCCGGCCGGCCTCTGTATCGTGCCGAAAGTCTCCTACCATGAGCAAGGTCTCCACCCGAACGCCCAGGCCGGCGCTTGCCAGCCGGACACAGGCCGGGTCCGGCTTGGGAGTGGCATCCTCTCGGGCAATGAGGACGTCGACACGGATGTCCAGGCGCGCACAGACCGCGGCAAGTGAAGTCCGGCTGTTGCGGGTAATAATGGCGACCGGCAGCCCGCCGGCTTGGAGCGCCGCTACTGTCTCCTGCGCCCCGTCGTTCCAGGCGACATGATCGACCCCGTCTTGTTCAAATGCCTCAATAGTCGCAAAGGCTTCAGCCCGTTGGCGAGGCGGGAGGGCGTCGGCCCAGTGGAGGATATCGCCCTCGGGCAGGCCGAGCTGGGCTCTGAGTCGGGTGAAGTCCAGATAGGGCCGGGTGAGCGTGCTGTCGAGATCAAAGGCCAGCGCCCGCAAAGGCCGGCGGCGCGCGTGCGGCTGAGACAGCCGGATATGATACGTCACCGCTACGTCCTCAGGCAGCCGAGCGCCGGCCATGTGTTCAGTAAACGCCAGGAGCAGGTCAGTCTTCCCCTCGGTCCCCGGCAGAAAGAGGAAACCTGCCCAGCTTTTTTGTCTGGGAGGACACGTTTGCTCTTTGAGGAAGGGCAGCAGCTTTGCCGGCGGACGACCACCTACGGTTTTCATCCGGCGTCCGCCGGGGCTCCGTACTAAAAAGAAAATGAGAGCAGTCTGGGGGATATATCGCCTCTTCAGGCAGCAGCGAACGCCCACCACACTGAGGACAGGCGACCGAACGGCGATAGCGTCTCCAGACCGAATATCCCAGACCGGGCAGACACGGCAGCGCAACAGGGAGCTGCGAGAGCTGTCCTGCCAACAACAGCAGTCCCATACTTGTCACGCCAAGCGCCCATAAAAGGCTTTCAACAACGAAAGAACCACGCAGACGAGGCTGCGGCAGACCGCTCCAGAAACAGGCCGGACACAGGAGGGGGGCAGGCGCGGGGGTGAGTCGCTCAACCCTCGGTTGAGCGGCTGCGGGAAGCGCACTCATCGCTCATCTCTCGGAGGGAAGTGGTGAGTGGCCAGTGACAAGTGGCCAGCAAGAAATACCCACTGACCATTCATCTTTAGCCCCTCCCGTTGCGGAGCAAATGGCCCGGTGTTTCTCCGGTACACTCGCCATCTTCAAATGTCTGGACTCCGTTCACCAGGATCGCATGATAGCCTTTGGCCCGCTGAATCCGGCGCCATTCATTTCCTGGGAAATCATGCACGATCTCGCCTATCCAGTTCGGCTCAATGTCCAACTCGTCCAGGTTATAGACCACCACATCGGCCGCCGCGCCCTCACGTAACACGCCCCGGTCGTGGAAGCCGGCCGCATGAGCCGGTAGCGCGGAGAGCCGGTAATGCGCTTCTTCCAGGCTCACCAGTTGTTCATCCCGAACCAGCCAGCGCAGGAAGTCGGTCGTAAACGCACCACCCGTGAAGAACTTGGTGTGCGCGCCACCGTCCGAGGCTCCCGGAACGGTGAAATACGAGGCGTTGATCATCTCCGCTGTATGCTCGGCATTAAAACCCCGGTCCGGTCCAAGGAATTCGACATTCAGATCACCGGCCAGCGACAGGTCGAGCATGACGTCGATAGGGTCTTTGCCTTCTTCTTCTGCAATCTGACCAACGGATTTGCCCACATAGGGTTCCAGTTCGGCTTGACTATTGGCCGTCTGGACGATCAGTCTGGGAATCGGGCCGCCAACGCCGGCCTGAATCACTTGCAGCTTACGGTCCGCTTCTTCGGTCTCGCGTTTGACTGCGGCGCGCAGGGCCGGGTTTTTCATCTTGGCCAGCTTGTCGGTTTTGGTTCCGGTCGTCAGTTCACGCCAGGCCGGACTGGCATCGTACAGATTCCAGTGTTCCAGCGTAAACGCAAAACCCGTCCGATGCGTGCCGGTCTGGCCGTAGATCGGCAGGTTTCTCTCCCGGCAGCGCTCCAGCCAGTCCAGGCTCCGACGATGGACCTTCGGGTCCTTGCGGGCCGCGACAATGACGTTGTGCAGAATGGGCCGGCAAGCGGTTTCCGCCAGCTTTTCCAAAAAGGCAAGGTCAGCCTTAATCTGGCCGGTTGATTGGGTGATTTGGATAAACCCCTCGTCTCGCTCCCGCAGGACGGTGGCCAGGTTCAGAATATCCTCGTCCGCCATGATGTCCGTCACCATGGGAGAGCCATCATAATCGGCCTGCGTTGAGTCGGGACCGAGCCGCTGAATAGAGAAGCCACACAGTCCGGCATCCATGCCTTCATGCAGGAGCCGCTGCATCTCCTTTTTTTCGGCAGGTGTGGCGGCGCGGGACTTGGCGGCCTCCAGCCCCATGACATAGGTCATAAGCGACGCAGTGGGCATATACTGAATACAGTTGACGCCTTTAGCTGAGCGGTCCAGCGAATCCAGATATTCAGGAATGGTTTCCCAGTCCCAAGTCATGCCCTCCTTCATGGAATCGTACGGAATGGCTTCCGTACGCGTCATGGTGAGCATGGATCGTTCCTGGAAATCAGGTTTGACCGGGGCAAAACCAAAGCCACAGTTGCCGAGCACCACGGAGGTCACGCCGTGCCAGCCGGAAATCGTGCACCAGGGGTCCCAGCGAATCTGCGCGTCATAATGGGTATGCAGGTCAACAAACCCAGGCGCAACAATCAGCCCGTCCGCATTAATGACTTTCTTCGCTCCGCCAGCCGCCCGCCCGCCAATCTGGGCGATCTTTCCATCCTTAATCCAGACATCAGCCTGAAAGCGTGGGACGCGTGTCCCGTCAACAACCATTCCCCCTTTGATATGCACATCACACTCAGTCATAGTGTCTCTCCTTCAGTTCGGTGCGTCCACACGCCCCCGTCATATTCGCAGACGGAACCGCTGGGCGCCTCGCTCTTCTATAGAGAGAACGCGCCCGGAAGGCAAGCCTGGGGTGTCAGGGTCGGGCCAGTTATCTGGGGTAGAGGGACCTGGCAACCGGCGGTCCTGGCCCGCGAATGAGGATGACGCACGGACAGCGTTCGTCCTCATCGTCCTCATCCTCAAACCCATCGTCGGGCGAACACGCGGATATCATGCGCCAAGTGTAGCGGACGAACCGCGGCCCTGTCCACTGTTGGGGAACGGACTCTAGGCGCGCCGGGGATAGGCGATGCCATACTGCCGGAGCGTCCCTTCCAGTGTCGGACGCTGCAGACGAATGCGATCATCGTTCAGCAAATACGAGAAGACATACCCAAGGCCCAGCATCAGAATCCCGATCAAAAAGCAATACATGACAGCCCGGTCGGGATATTGGTCTTTCAAATGTCCCACATAGAGCGGCCCGCAGATGCCTGCTGCGGCCCACGCGGTCAGAATTGTTCCGTAAATCGTGGACATCTTTTTCGTCCCAAAAACGTCGAGCACGAAAGAAGGCATAGTGGCAAAGCCGCCGCCGAAGCATAAGAGGACGTAGCAAACCAGGGCCGCAAATATCCAGGGGTTGCGTTCTGTCATCAAGATGCCGAAGACGATCATCTGGCTGGCGAGCAGGATTCTGAAGACCCGGACGCGACCGATGCGGTCCGAGAGGAGCCCCCAGAACAACCGTCCGACACCGTTACACAGTGAACTGACGGCGATCAGTGTCGCCCCGTATTCGACCAGTATTGCCGGCTCCAGGGACGGGTCGGCGAATCCCCACACTTCCTGCAGGAGTTCCGACTGAAAACTGATAACGGAGATTCCCGCGGCAATGTTGAAGAAAAAAACAACCCACATGAAGATGAACGCAGAAGACCGGAGGTAGGGGGCGGCAGAGTCGGGGTCGTCACTGCGCTGGCCGTCGGCCACCGCGGCCACCCCGGTCGGGGGATCGCTCAGGGCAAAGCTGGAAGGCAATAAGATACAGGCAAAGACAACCCCGAGCCACAGGAAAACGAGCGCCAGGTCGCCCTCCGCTTGCAGCACGAGCAGCGGCGCCAACACCTTACTCAAAAGAAACGCGCCCACACCAAAACCCATCACAACGATCCCGGTCACTAAGCCCTTGTGATCCGGAAACCATTTCGCCACGGTGGCGACCGGCGTCACGTAGCCAAACCCGATACCGGCGCCGCCGATCACCCCGTAGCCGAGATAAAAGAGTTCGATCATATCCAGGCGCAGGGCAAGGCTGGCGAGCACATAGCCACCCGAGAACATGAGGCTGCCGGCCACGGCCAATTTGCGCGGGCCGAACCGCGGCAGCATGGTGCCGGCCCAGGCCGCCGCAGTGCCCAGCGAAAAGATGGCGAGGCTGAAGGCCCAGGCCGTTTCTGTAAATGACCAGCCAAGCTGCCTGACCAGCAGCGTTTGAAAGAAACTCCACGCGTAGACGGTCCCGAAGCAGGTTTGCAGGACCGTACACAACAGGGCGATCATCGCGCGCGGCATATGTCTTTGTTGCGCCATTTCCAGGAACCCTCAATCGTCAATCAACTGCAACCACTCGCGGGACGGTGTCTGAGACCGAGCCAGAGGCCCGTACGATCCAGACACTATGCGGAAATCCTCCAAGGTCAAACCCTAGCTGTCGTTTCCGGCCGACACACGCTGCTCCCCTTCGGCATGCACACCTTCTGAAAAATAGAGAAAGAGTCGAGCCAGTTGACCAACCTCATCGTCGCGCGCCAGCAGCTTGTCCTCCGCTCCATTGTCCTGGTCGCGCGCGAGGGCAACAGCATAGGCGAGAAGGTCGCCCAGGGGCTTCGCCGCCAGGTTGACGAACCAGATGGCGGCCAGGACGCCAATAACAAGAATAATGGAGATGAGATAGACTTGGCGGCCGATTGCTCTCTGAATTTTCAGCGCAATCAGATCGGTGTCCATGCCGACATGAACGCTGCCGGCAACGCCGGCCAGAATCGGACTCCCCACTTCCACAAAATCACCCAGCCCCGGCAGGCTGCGCTCCACAGTCGCCGTGTCCTTCCGGTCTCCGGTTCGAATTTCTTCGGGAACACCGGGAACAAATGTATGGGCGACAAACGCGCCCTCTTCATCCACGATATAGATATAGCGTATGCTCTGAATTTCGACAAATTGATCGATGAGCGATTGCAGGGCCGACAGGTCCCGATTTAAGAGAATGTCCACACTGGAATCGGCAATGGTCTTGGCGATGTCTCTGCTGTTGCTCTCATATTCCTCGGACAAGTGCGTATCGACGGTATAGACGCACAGCACGGAGGTGGACAAGCTGATCACCCCGAACAGCGAGAAAACGCCAAACAATGTTTTCTGAAAGAGTTTTTGGATTTTCATGTCAGGCAAACCTGTCTTCCCAATTGTCCAGCATGACAAAACGGCCCTCGTCAACAACAGTGTAGTAGACTTGTTGGAGCCCCTGACGACGGTCGGGACCAAAGGAGGCCCGTTCGTCGATACCCAAATCAAAATCCTGAACGGTGAAAACGGTGCGCTCAAGCTGGCTGCGTTCCGGCTTGTCACCCAGCCGGCGCAGGATTTCGACCATCAACTTGGCATTAATAAATCCCTCAAGACTGACGAAGCTGTGCTCAGAGGGCCGGTAGGGTTCTTTCAGCAGTTCTATGGGCGGCTGCGGATTGTAGCGTCGCATCAAGTCACGATACTCTTTGACGGCGGGCATGGAGGCCTCTTCATAACTCGGGACCACTTGGGAGTTGACGAGCAGGCGCGTATACGCCTCGCTGTCGCCACGCCCCTCAGTCAGCGCCCAGTGACTGAGGAGTTTCAAGAGATTTTCGCTGCCAACAAAGGACAGGTTGGCAATCGGGACTTGCAGGTCGAGGTCAACAGCATCGCGGACAAAGGCCGCACAGGCCGCGTAGGAACCGATACAGATCACGGCTTCGGGCTGTGACGCCTTGAGGATTTCGACCTGTCTGCGCATGCTGGCGGTAAACCTCGTGCCGCGGCGGTAGGTCGCCTCGCCCACAATCTGTCTTCCGTAGCGCTTCAGGGCGCGCCGCACGCCCGCCCAGCCGCTGCGTCCATAGGCATCGGCCTGGTAGAACACGGCGACGCGTTTTCGGTTGATGCGAACGAAATTATCGACGAGACCGGCCGTTTCCTGGCGATAGGAGGAGCGCAGATTGAACGCAAAGTCGCCATAGGGAGGTTCCCGCTGCGGCTGGGCGCCAGTGAAGGGAAAAAACAAAAAGATGTTCCTGTCCTGGAACTTCTTGAGCATGGGCAGGACGCGCGTGACCGTTGGCGTTCCAACATAACCGAAGAGCAGAAACACCTGGTCTTGCAGCATCAGTTTCAGGGTATTCCTGACAGAAGGGGCGGGTTGATAGCCATCGTCATACGTTTTGAGCATCACATTGCGGCCGGCGATCCCCCCCTGCTCATTCACATGATCGAAGTAGGCGCTGGCGCCGCGATACAGTTCGATACCCAAACCTCTGGACGGACCGGAAAAAGCCGCGGACACGCCGAGAACAATCTCGGTGTCGGTCACACCGGGCGACATCTGCGGAGCGGGCGGGCGGGCGTCCGTGTCAGCGATCGCCCGCAGAGGCTTCAGCCAGGGGGCAGCCGCGCACCAGGTGAGACCGGAACGGAGCAGCGCTCTCCTCGTTATTGCTCTCATGCTCTCCTCGTCTTTCGCTCAGCCTGCAATCGATACAGAGGATGATGTCGCCACAGGGCAGTTGGACAATATTGGTCCCACTATAAGCGTTCCTGGTCTCATGGCCAAGGTATCGCACTCCAGCAGGCGGTCAGGTCCGGCCTACTCTGGAGATTACGGTTGATGTTACTACGCGCCTGCTCCCGAAAAGAGCCGTCAGGACAAAACGGCCGCGTCGGCAATGTCGAGCGCTTGGTCAATAATAGCCAATCCCTCGCGGAGTTGCGCCTCACTAATACACAGCGGCGGATTCACAAAAAAAGTGTTCCAGCGGACCAGGGTAAAGAGACCGTTGTCTCGAAAAAATGCGCCGAGCTGAGCCATAGGACCCATCTCGGCAGGCGTGGCGTTAAAGGGGGCGAGCGGCTCGCGCGTCTGACGGTTTTTGACAAGTTCAAACAGGCCAAACAGGCCAATGGAACGGGTCTCTCCAACGGAGGGATGCGTATTCCGTAAGCGTTCCATTTCGTGCGCCAGAATGGTCCCCATCTTTTTGGCATGTTCAATCAGGCCGTCTTCCTGGTAGACCCGAATGGTGGCGACCGCGGCGGCACAGGAGACCGGATGCGCCCCATAGGTCAACCCGGCGTACAGGACGTTGTCTTCAAAATGGGCCGCGATTTCGTCGTTTACCATAATGGCGCCAAGCGGCAGATAGGCGCTCGTTAAGCCCTTTGCCAGCGTCATGATGTCAGGCACGACATCCCAGTGATTGACGGCAAACCACTCCCCCGTCCGGCCAAAGCCGCTCATGACCTCATCGGCGATCAGCAGGATGCCATATTTATCGCACAAGGTGCGCAGCCCCGGCAGATAGCCGTCGGGTGGGATGATGATGCCATTCGTTCCGGTCACAGTCTCGATCAGCACCGCGGCAATCGTGTGCGCCCCCTCAAACTGGATGACGTCTTCAACGTGATTCAGGCAGTTGAGGTTGCACGCTGACTGCTCCTGACACCAGCGGCACCGATAGCGGTAGGGGTCCACGGCCCGCATAACACCGGGGATACCTGGCTCGGCTCCCCAGCGGCGCGGCTCTCCAGTCAGACTGACGGCGCCGGCTGTCGCGCCGTGATAGGAACGATACCGGACAAGGATTTTCTGACGCTGCGTGACCAAGCGGGCGATCTTGACGGCATGTTCATTCGCCTCCGCTCCGCTGAGCGTCAGAAAGGAGCGTTTGAGGGCGCCGGGGCTGACCTCGGCCAAGAGCTGATGCAGCCTGGCGCGCGGCTCGGTCGTGATATGCGGCATCACATAGGTCAGCTTCTCGGCTTGCTCCCGAATGGCGGTCAGGACACGCTCATCACCGTGGCCGATATTGACGCACATCAGTTGCGAGTTGAAGTCGAGAAAGCGTTTGCCGTCGACCGTCCAGAAGTAGACGCCCTGAGCATGGTCAACGCTGAGCGGCTTCACCGCCTTCTGCGCGGCCCATTCGTAGAGGCCGTACTCACGAGTCAGGCGTAAAATCTCGTCAGCGGAGAGATTGCTCATCTGCGTCTCCTGTTTCTTCTGTTTCTACTCGTCCCGCTGCCAGTGATAATAGCCACACCGAACAAAAAAAGCGAACAAACCCGCAAGCGAGTCAAGCGGCAGTCCTCCAGGCTCCTGAGCCATATCTGCTGGCAGGCCAGCTTCCACGGGACGCCTGGTCTCCCACAGGCCGGAGTGTTATGTCAGGTAGCAGGCAGGAGGGAGATATGATGCACACCAAAAGAGACCGATTCGTTGCCCTGGTTGGGCTCATGGGAGCGGCGTTTATTTGTACGCCCCTCGGAATACAGGGACAAGAAACCCCAAACACGAACACCGTCACCGTTCTGCTCGAAGGCTATGTCAAACCGATAGAAGGGCGCCAGCCCATGCCCGGTGTGACTGCTGACGGCGCCAGACATGTGGCGGGGACGGTTACCCTGGTCCGGGGCGCGGGGGTCACGCTGGTCGCCGATCCTGGCATGGTTGCAGAGCGGTCTCTCATTCTTGACGCGCTGAAAAAAGAAGGGGTCTCGGCTGAGGACGTCACGCATGTCTTTATCAGCCATCACCATCCCGACCATACCGTGAATATTGCCCTCTTCCCCAAGGCCCAACTGGTCGATTTTTGGGCGACGTATACCGGCGACCTGTGGGAAGATCATGGCGATGAGTACGCCATTGCGCCCGGCATACGGGTGCTGCAAACCCCAGGCCATACCGAAGAGGACGCGTCGCTGGTCGTTGAGACGGCCCAGGGGACCTATGTCCTGACCCATACCTGGGCATTCCCGGACATCACGCCCGGAGACGCCCCCCTGACCTGGAACCAGGAGGCGCTCAACGCGAGTCGAGAAAAGGTTTTACAAATCGCCGACTGGATTATCCCCGGTCACGGCAAGATGGTGCCCAACCCTGAGAAGGCAAAGGGACTGTCCACATTGCTACCGGGCGGGTTATAGCATGGTGCCCAACCCTGAGAAGGCAAAGGACTAGGAATAGTCGAGCCGCGTGCTGTTGCCGCGCCCTGGGCTAGAAATTCTTGAGTCGTTCGGTTGTTTCCGGGTCGAGAAAACTGGCAACGGTCGCCTCTGTTTCCAGTCGCAGTGCAGTGTGGATATCGCTGGCCGCGCACTGATTGAGCACGCGCTTCATGGCCCGGACGGCAAGCGGCGGCAGGCTACTCAGTTTCTCCGCTACACTGTGCGCCTCGGCGAGCAGACGCTCATCGCCGACCACCCGCCATGCCACGCCCAGGTCCAGCAGGGTGCGGGCGTCATACTGCTCGCCCAGAAGCAGCATTTCCCGGGCTTTGTTCAGACCAACCAGGGCCGGTAAAAGCGAGGAGACGGCCCCCGTCACAAAAGCGTTGAGCGACACTTCGGGGAAAAACCCTTTGGCGCTTTCCGCCCAGATCGGAAAGTCACAATTGAGCGCCAACTCGAATCCACCCCCAACGGCCCAACCGTTGATGGCTCCCACCACCGGCTTCCCGCCAAAGACAATGGCGAGGGTCGCCCGTTGGACTGCGTCCACGGCTTCTCTGGCCTGCACTTCGTTTGCCGGCTGGCGATGTGCCTTACGATCATCACCAGCACAAAAGGCGCGGCCCTGACCAGTAAAGATGATAGCCTGGGTCTCTGGGTCGGCATTGGCCTCGTCAAAGGCGCGAGCAATATCGACCATGAGCTGCTGGTTCATGGCGTTGAGGCGCTCCGGCCGGTTCAGGGCTATGGTGCGCACCCCACTGTTGCCCAGCCTGCTCAGAACGGTTTCATATTGAAAAATGTCCATGTCGCTTCCTCCCGATGGGTTACGTTTTTTCCGGCGCTCTCGAAGAGATACCCGATGAAGTACAATCTTTTCTCACGGATACCTCTTGAGGTACAAGGAGACGGGGAAGAATCATGTATTGCCAAAAAGCCCGGATTGTGGAGCCGGAGAGTTGGGATCGTATCCACCCGGACTCGCACGCCTGGGTCCGTCAGTATCGCGGGACAGAGCTATGGGTGGAGGCCACTCCGCCGCAGGGCGCCTGCCCGGCCCTCCACGGCGGTATGGTGAACAATTCGGTGAAAACACCCTATTTGTGGCGCGGACGGATTCGCTACCGGATGTCGTTAGACGTGCTTGAACTCTTACCCGAGAGCGCTGACGTGCCAGATCAACCCTTACCCGCCTGGATCGATGCACTGCACCCGTGACCCGCTCCGCGGAGGAAGGCGGGGAGGCGCGGCCCGCTCTTCTCATTTGAGAAGGAGTACGGTAGGACAACGCATATGCAGACAATAGCACGCTGGATACTCGTCAGTGTTGGAGTATGTATTTGTGGAGTGAGCCTGGCGCGAGCGGACAGAATTGCCGAACTGCGCGCCCGGGCCGAGACCGGTGACGTTGAGGCGCAGTACGACCTCGCCTTCCTCTACGATAATGGCTACGGCGTAGCGCAAGACTACACCGAGGCCGGGGTATGGTATCGCCAGGCTGCCGAGCAGGGCCATGCGACGGCCCAGTGGAACCTGGGGGTCATGTATGCCAACGGCCTTGGCATGGCAGCGGATATGGAAAAAGCGATAGCCTGGTACCGCAAAGCCGTCGAGCAGGACCATGTGACGGCCCAGTACGACCTGGGCATTCTGTACTCATCAGGCAAGGGAATTGAGCGAGATGACGTCCAGGCCTTGCTCCTGGTCAACCGGGCGGCCGATAGCGCGGCCAAACTGGCTGTCTATAAAGGCGACCGTGATTCGTTTAATGCTGCCAAAGCAACGGCCGCAAAGTACGCTGGAGCCCGCGCTAATCTGATTGCGCGCATGACGCTCGACCAGCTTACCCGAGCAGCCGAGCAAGGAGTCATGCTGGCCCAGGCAGAACTGGGCGTGCTCTACGGTCTGGGCCAACGCGTTGCCCAGGATGCGACCCAAGCGCTGAAATGGCATGGCCAGGCCGCCGAACAGGGCCATCCGCCATCGCTCTATTTTATGGGGCTCCACTCCTATACTGGCCAGGGCGTGCCCCAGGATGCGGCAGAGGCCGCCGAGTGGTATCGGCAAGCCGCCGAACAGGGTCATGCCGACGCGCAGTGGAACTTGGGGCTCATGTATCGCACTGGCCAGGGCGTGCCCCAGGATGCGGCAGAGGCCGCCAAGTGGTATCGGCAAGCCGCCGAACAGGGTCATGCCCAGGCACAGATGAATCTGGGATTCATGTATGCGACCGGGCAAGGAGTCGAACAAAACGACACCCAAGCGGCGAATTGGTATCGCCGGGCGGCAAATCAGGGCGATGCCCAGGCGCAGTATAATCTGGCGCTGCGCTATGCCAGGGGCCAGGGTACGCCGCTGGATTATGGCCAAGCCTATCTGTGGATCAGTCTGGCGGCGACAAATGCTTCGGGCGAACATAAGAATGCCGTGCTCAAGGTGCGTGAGTATATTGTTGCGCTTATGGAGCCTGAGCAGATTGAGGAAGGAGAAGAACTCCTGCGTAAGCGGCAGCGTTCGAGTTCTGGGACCTAGCGGAAGCGTGCTCCCGAGCCGGGCGCTGCGCCTGCGCTGTCCAGGGAATATGATCGACTTGAGTGCTTAATAAAGGAGGAATGTATGCCCGGCCCTGAAGCCTTACCGAGTCTCCCCATGTCAGGTGTGATCGATGCCGACGGTCACATACTCGAAGCGCCTGATCTCTGGGAACGATATTTAGAACCCAGATATCGCGACCGCGCGGTCCGTATTCGTCAAGACGCCGACGGCCTGGAATATCTTGAGGTCAACGGCCAGCCATCCAAAATGACGCGCAAGGGCGCTCCTTCGGGGCTGGGTGTGATGGATCAGCTCGGGGGGATTGAGTATACACGCGAGCCGACTGGGTCTGGCTATGTCGATAACGCCTCGTTTGGCTCTATGGACCCGAAAGAGCGGCTGCAACGCTTGGACATCGAGAATATTGAGAAGGTGTTTCTCTACCCTACCCTTGGCCTGTTATGGGAACCCGAATGCGAAGACCTTGAGCTGTCGATGGCCTATGCCCGGGCGTATAATCGCTGGCTGGTGGATTTTTGCTCAGATTCGGACGGGCGTCTGCTCCCCATTGCCCATATCCCCATCAGCATCCCCGAGCTTGCTGAAGAAGAACTGCGCCGGGCGGCCAGGGATGGGATGAAAGGCTTTTTTGTGGCTCCGTATATCTGGAGCCGCAAATCCCACGGCCACCCCGACCATGACCGCGTGTTTGCCGCAGCCCAGGAGCTCGGCCTGCCGTTTGGCATTCACCCGTCGTTTGAGCCCCACTGGGCGGCCCCGACCCGCTTTGGCCGGATGACGAGTTTTTCGACCGCGTTTTATCAAAACATCGCCGGTGGAGATGCCATTCGAGGGGGTTTTGTCTCGCTCTTTCAGTATGGGGTGTTCGATAAATTTCCGCAGCTCAAAGTCATCGTTCTGGAAGTGGGCGCGGGCTGGATCGGGTACTGGCTGGAACGCATGGACGCGGTCTACGATTCGCCGCTGGGCAAGAGCGTGCGGCTGAAAGACAAGCCGAGCGCGTATTTCCGCCGACAGTGTTGGATCTCGGGCGACCCGGATGAACGCTCACTCGCCGGGGTGATACCTTTTGTTGGAGAAGATCGATTTTTCTGGGCCAGCGACTTTCCGCATGCCGATCATCCACCCGAATATATTCCCAATTTGATTGCGCTTACAAATCTGATGGGCGAGTCGGCCCGAGAGGGCATATTGGGAAAGAACGTGCTGCAGTGCTACGGCATGGATGCGTAGACGCAGTGCCGCTATGACTTTTTTAACGCGCGCCGGCCCTGCGACCGAATTCTGAAAACGTATTAATCGCCGACAGCGGGGCCGCTGAGCAGCGGCCCCTGCTATATCACGGCGCGCACGAGCGGTCTTATTGCGGCTGCGGTACGAGCCGCAGGTACGGCTTTGGCGCTTTCCAACCGCCGGGGAATTTTTCCTTGGCTTCCTCGTTCGAGACCGCGGGGACAATGATTACGTCCTCCCCATGCTGCCAGTTCACCGGGGTGGCGACTTTGTGTTGGGCGGTCAATTGACAGGAATCCAATACGCGCAGCACCTCGTCGAAGTTCCGCCCGGTGCTCATCGGATAGGTAATCATGAGCTTGATCTTCTTGTCCGGGCCAACCACAAACACCGAGCGGACGGTTGCGTTGTCGACTGCCGTGCGGCCCTTGGCAGTCCCACTCGCATTCGGGTGGATCATGTCGTACAGCTTGGCAACGGCAAGGTCCGTATCGCCAATCAACGGATACGTGACGGCGTGTCCCTGCGTTTCCTCAATGTCTTTGACCCATTCCGTGTGGTCGGATACCGGGTCAATGCTCAGACCAATGATCTTGCAGTTGCGCTTATCAAATTCCGGCTTGAGGCCGGCCATATAGCCCAGCTCGGTTGTACACACCGGAGTAAAATCCTTGGGATGTGAAAACAAAATGGCCCAGCCATCTCCGATCCACTCATGAAAGTTGATCGTTCCCTCTGTGGTCTCCGCCGTAAAATTGGGAGCTTCCTCACCAATGTGTAACGCCATCGTGTATCTCCTTCAATAATCATGCTTCTCACAGTTGCCAGTCCGTCCACGGAGCAGATCAATTCGTTTATAGCGCCCTGCACGGAGGAGGGGAAGCAGTGCTGCCTTCTCTCTGACACAAAAGCCAGAGCGTTCAGATTGCCCTATCCTCGCCAATCTCCAGTCGCGTTGTAACCCCCTCACATATTCAGCCGAAACCCCACCTTGATCTTGACCTGGAACTGATTGACTGTGCCATCCTGAATCATACCGCGCGCTTCAACGACCTCAAACCAGTCCAGATTCTTGAGGGTTTGATTTGCTCGGGCGACTGCATTCTGGATGGCTTCTTCAATCGAATTCTCCGATACCCCAACCAACTCAATGAGCTTATACGTTTTGTCTGACATAACTCCTCCCTTCCGGCTCTACAGCTCGGCTCATATACGGCTTAGCCCTCTGCCCAGGCTTTCATCTCTTCATCGCTCAGATAGCGAAAGCCAACATCAAGCGTGACCTGATACTGCCCAACGTTGCCATCCACGACTGTCCCGCGGAGCGCCTTGACCTCAAACCAGTCAAGCGCCTTGAGCGTCTTGTTGGCGCGATCAACCGCGTTGCTCACCGCCGCCGAGATTGACTGCTCCGAGGTGCCCACGATCTCGGTAATGACATAAGTTTTGTCCTGCATATCGCTTCCTCCTTTCCGACCCTTGTCACCTTGTCTTGTTCTGCCTCTCCTGCTTTTTGCCTCCCCACTATCCTTTGCCCCTGCTCTCCGCCTGTCAACCACAGGAGGGCTTTAGTCATACTCGCGGTAGTTGACCACACGCCAGCCCTCGACCTGATTTCGCAGGGTCAACACAATATTCTTGGTAAATCGTCCGGCTCCGTCAACGTCAAAATCCGCCTTGTACAGGAAGGACACACTCGATTCGCCACGCGGTGTTTCTTCAAGCAGTTCATAGTACACCCGCGGCTGCCGCGTTGTGGCGTCGATCGACAAGCCCTCGGTCAGTCGAATTTCCTCCTCTACCCGGTTCCGGGCAAAGCCGGCGCAATAGGCTTTGGCGGTCGGCAAGTCTATACGCACATAATGCGCGTCAAGAAAGAGTTCGGCCGTCCCTTGGGCCGTGTGGGGGTCGGGCTGGCAGGTGCTCAGCAGCAGAAGCCAGACAAGGCCCATAAGCACCACGGGGAAACGCCGAGCGGTCATGGCGGGAACTCCATCAGGATTTCTTTTTGAATAAGGCGTCCAATTGCGCCCGAGCATTTCCCCCGGATGGACGCACCGGACCCGGCTGCGTATTCTTAAGCGCAAAGAATTCACAGAAATTTGCCGCGTCCTTATGCTGGACGAGGTCGGCCTGTGGTTCACGGCACGCGGCAGCGACACGCACATCGTAAAAGGCGCAGTTGAGACAGCAGCGCACATCTGCCCCGCATCCCGTACACGTGTCGCGTCGGCCAATGGGCTCTTCGAGGGATATTTCCCTGTGGCACTGATAACAGGCTCGCACATCCGCCCCCATATTGCAGGCCGTCCTGCCCGGTCACTTTCTTCAAACCGAACTTGTTGATACCATTGAAGCTGGTAAATGGAAATTCCAATGACACCAGCACTCCGCGAGTTGTTTGACCGCTATACCGTATATCTGGAGGTAGAGAAAAGTGTCTCTACCCATACGCTGCGTAACTACCGTAGCGATCTGCACCAGTTTTTCTCTTTTGTTGAAAAGCCGACGGAACAGGCTGAGCCGCGTCAGGTCGATGTCACCCAGATCAGCCACCACGTCATTCAGGCTTTTTTGTCCACCTTGTATCGACAGCATACGAAAAGCTCGATTAGTCGGAAGCTATCAGCGCTCAAGAGCTTTTTTCGCTTCTTGCTGCGCGAGGCCGTGATTGACCAGGACCCGACCCTCCACCTGAGTTCGCCCAAGCAAGACCACCCCCTTCCGACCTATCTCCCGGTTGACGACATGTTTCGTCTTTTAGACGCTCCCGCCCCGGATACCCCTGCCGAACTGCGTGATCGGGCCATACTCGAAGTGCTCTATTCATGCGGGCTTCGAGTCAGTGAATTGACCGGCCTGAACTGGGAAGATATCGATCCCAACCTTGAAGTCCTGCGGGTGAAGGGAAAGGGACAGAAGGAACGGATCGTCCCGATTGGCCGCACGGCGCTTGACACTCTGCACCGCTATCGGGCAGAGATTCCGGCCTTGCTCGGCAATAATTATCAGCCCGCTTCCCACACTGTGTCGGCCGGCGAGGCCAGACCGGTTTTTCTCAACCAACGCGGCGGACGATTAACGCCCCGTAGCGTTGCTCGACTGGTGGCCAGCTATGCCAAACTGTGCGGGCTGGCCCACAAGATCAGTCCCCACGCCCTGCGCCACACCTTTGCGACACATTTGCTTGACGCAGGAGCTGACCTCCGGGCTATTCAGGAGTTATTGGGACATGCCAGCCTGTCCACCACACAGCGCTACACCCATGTGAATTTAGACCGCCTGACCCAAGTGTATGATAAGGCGCACCCGCGGGCCTGAGCCGACCCGCTTGCGGTTCGCTTCTCCAGCCGCGCCGGCAATAGTGCATTGCCAGACAATACTCTATGCTGTGAGTGGTATACTATGATCCGGTGGTTGGAGGATACACGGTGAACGCAGCCATGCATGGGACAACTATTCTCACCGTCCGCCGCGACGGCAAGGTGGCTATGGCGGGAGACGGGCAGGTCAGCCTTGGAGATACCGTCGTCAAGCACGCCGCGCGGAAGGTGCGCCGCTTGTATAAGGATCGCATTCTGGCTGGCTTTGCGGGCGGGACGGCGGATGCCGTTACCTTGTGCGAAAAATTTGAAGGCAAACTGGAAGAATATAATGGCAACCTCCGGCGAGCCGCAGTCGAACTTGCCCGGGACTGGCGGGCGGATCGGGTCTTACGTCGCCTTGAGGCGCTGATGGCTGTGGTTGATCACGAGTCATCCCTGCTGATCTCCGGGAGCGGAGATGTGCTTGAACCCGACGACGGAGTTCTCGCCATCGGGTCGGGCGGCAATTATGCCCTGGCGGCAGCCCGCGCCTTGGTCGCCCACACGCCTCTGGATGCGGCCCGGATTGTTGAAGAGGCCATGCGCATTGCCGGAGCTATTTGCGTGTACACCAACGACCAGATTGTAGTGGAGGAATTATAAGATGACGGATGTCGTCGACGGGGCGCCCATAGTCGTTCAAGACGCAGGTTCCCCGGTTATGACCCCGCGAGAAATCGTCTCCGAGCTGGACCGGTATATTATTGGCCAGGCGAAGGCCAAACGTTCCGTTGCGATTGCGCTGCGGAATCGCTGGAGACGGCAGCAAGTCCCGGAGGATTTGCGTGACGAGATTGCCCCCAAAAATATTTTGATGATCGGTCCGACCGGAGTCGGCAAAACCGAGATCGCCCGTCGTTTAGCGCGTCTGGCCCAGGCACCGTTTATCAAAGTGGAGGCCTCAAAGTTTACCGAGGTCGGCTATGTGGGGCGCGATGTCGAATCTATGGTGCGAGACCTGACAGAACTGGCTGTCGGCCTGGTCAAGCAGGAAGAAAAGGAGCGGATTCAAGTCAAGGCCCACGCCCGGGCGGAGGAGCAGTTGCTTGACCTGCTGCTTCCGCCAACCCCGTCATCATCCAGCCTGAGTGAAGAGGGAGCAACAAGCGCCAGACACAGCACCCGGGAAAAAATGCGACGCATGCTCCACGAAGGGAAACTGGACGAGCGAGAGGTAGAGCTTGAAATTACCCGCTCCGCCGCCCCCTTTGTCGAAGTCATGGCCCCGCAGGGCATGGAAGAAATGGAGAATCAGCTCAAAGAGATGTTCTCCAACATGATGCCCAAACAAACCAAGAAACGCCGGGTGAAGGTCCCGGAAGCGCTCGAGATCCTGACGGTAGAAGAGGCCGACAAGCTGGTTGATATGGAAGCGGTCGTCCAGGAGGCCGTTCGTCGGGTTGAACAGACTGGCATTATCTTTATTGATGAAATCGATAAAATTGCCGGTCGAGAAAACGCCCACGGTGCAGATGTCTCTCGCCAAGGGGTGCAGCGTGACCTGTTGCCGCTGGTCGAAGGCTGTACCGTCAACACCAAATATGGCATGGTCCGCACCGACCACATCCTTTTCGTCGCGTCAGGGGCATTCCATACCGCCAAGCCCTCCGACCTGATTCCAGAATTTCAGGGGCGTTTCCCGATTCGCGTGGAGCTGGAATCTCTGACGCACGGCGATTTTGTGCGCATTCTGACAGAACCCAGAAATGCGTTACTGACCCAGTATGTCGCCCTCCTCGATACAGAAGACGTCCGGCTCAATTTTACGGCTGACGCCGTAGAGCAAATTGCTCAGATTGCCGCCACCGTGAATGAACGGACTGAAAACATCGGCGCACGGCGACTGCATACCGTAGTTGAGCGACTGGTCGAAGACCTCTCCTTCAACGCCCCGGAGTTAAGCGGGCGGGAACTGCCGATTGACGCCCATTATGTCCGAGACAAGCTGGACGCGATTGTCAAAGATCAAGACTTGTCCCGATATATTCTATAGATATTGGAGAATCGATAGGGGACACAAAAAAAGGGCGGCTCCTGCCGCCCTTTTCAGTCCGTCCTGTTGCCTCGGTCGGCTTTCAAGCGTCCTTATTTTGAGAAATTCGCCGGCCCTCGGCCAACCTGTACAGGGGCTGAGACATGCATTTTATTCTGATCTGTTGGGCTGGATACAAACTCCATAGTAAAGCCCTCCGCGTCGATCTTGAGATGCTTCCGAATTGCCTCGAGGATGTCTTGACGCAACGCTTCCTTCTCTTCCGCAGTCAAGCCAAGTCGGTCGTCTTGTAAGACCAGGAGGAGGCGACTCTTTGCCTCGTCCTTACTGCCCCCCTTGCCAAAAGAATGCTGGATACGCTGGATAAGTTCCGTTAGTGTCATACCTTATCTCCCAAAGAGGATTCTGCCGAGCCGCTTGGCGAGACTATTATGGCCGTTCAACTCGGGAATCGGAACGTCTTCCCCAAGAATCCTGCGCGCGATACGCCCATAGGCATCACCGGACGGTGAGCCACCATTCAGGACGACCGGGGCTCCTTTGTTGCCGGCAATCACGACTGCTTCATCTTCAGGAACAATCCCAAGAAGACGGACGGCCAGGATGTCCAGCACATCTTGTTGGTCGAGCATGTCTCCTCGCTTGACCATATCCATGGACATACGATTAATAATGAGTTGAGGCTCGCCGAGCGAACTCTGCAACAGACCAATGACGCGGTCCGCGTCGCGGACCGGAGAGACATCTGGAGTGGTGACGACAATCGCTTCATCGGCCGCCGCCACTGTGTTTCGGAACCCCTGTTCAATCCCGGCCGGGCAGTCTATTAAGACAAAGTCGAATTCTTCTTTCAGCTGCGCAGACAAATCCCGCATCTGGTCAGTATTAATCGCATCCTTCTCGTCAATCTGCGAGGCTGGCATCAGAAAGAGGCTCGAAATCCGCTTGTCCTTGACCAGCGCCTGCCTCGGCTGACAGCGGCCACTCACAACGTCGACGATATTGTACACGACCCGGTTTTCGACTCCCAGAATAAGGTCAAGATTGCGCAACCCGATATCCCCATCAATCAGCACAACCTTTTTTCCCTGGCTGGCGAGACCAAGGCCGATATTCGCGGTTGCGGTCGTTTTCCCGACCCCCCCCTTGCCTGAGGTAACGACGATTGCTCGTCCGCTCATGGCTCACCTCTCCTATAACTTTCCGTTATACGGTTCGATCACAATCTGCTCATCCAGCGCCCGAGCGACTTCCGGGTGGAGGACGCCTCGGTGGTTTTGCCCCTCTTCTGGAATGGCGATCAGGGGTCCAATTCTGAGCTGTAACGGCGTCAGGTTGAGCGCGATAACGACAGCCCTTTCGTTATCGGGATAGCCAGCGTGGACGACTCCACGCAGCGTTCCTATCACAACCACATCCCCTCCCGCGATGATTTCCGCCCCTTGGTTCACATCACCGGCCAGGATCACATCTCCATCAAAAACTTTCTTCTGTCCGCCCCGCAGCCCGTAGCGCAGGTATGATGCCGGCTGTCCTTCAGGCGGAATAGTGTCTTGGTCCGTTTTCTGCTTTCGGGGCGATGGTATACTCTCCCGGACAGACAACCCTTCCTTGTATAACATCTTCCTGCTGGCTGCATTGTTTGAAACCGCATAGCGCAGCAGCACCTCTTCTCTGTGGAGGGTCTCCTTCAGATACCACCATTCTTCTTTTTGTAGGAGACGGCCCCCAAAGTGCAATACGATAGGGGAGCCACGAAAGAAACCGTTCGTCCGCGTCAGTTCTTCCTCGACCGCTGCAACCACATCGGCAAACGGAGCATGGTCATCAAAGAAAAGTGTAGGGCCTTCCTTGAGCCCTTTTATGGAAAATAACGAGGTCCCCCCCTGTGACACGACCAACTCCACCCACTCGTTCACTTGGATGCAGGCATGGTCTATCTCAGACCGCCCACAATTCCCTGTAGCAGAAAAACACCTGGTCTACAACATCTAGTAGCTCGTATTTTCCCACCGAGAAAGTTTGGCAGTGTCTCAGTTTCACCTCTCCCTCCCCCGCTACCGGCTCAGCGCCCCCCTCCCTGACCCTCCCCCTCAGAGGGGGGAGGGCCTATCTGCTCCCTCTCCCCTGGAGGGAGAGGGTTGGGGTGAGGGGGAAAATTCAAACTGAGGCACTACCGAAAGTTTGCCCCTGTTTTCAGGCCGTGTTGAGAGGGGTATAGTATTCGCTTCGAGTTTCAGGAAACACCTGTACGAGCAACCGGAGAGAGGAGTAGGAGAGACCAACCCATGCACAGAGAAAGAGATCAGGAGATCCGTCGACGCCGCAAGCGTCGCGAAAAAGCGCTCAAACGCCGCATCAAAGAACTCAAGGCCGAGGCCAAGGTAAGAAAATCCGCAGCTTCGTAATTTTTCCTCCCCGTCAGTCCCATACAGAAAGACGCCAGGACTTTAGCGAACGCGGAGTTGAAAGCGGGTTACGCCAGACTGAAGGGCAACCGCGTCTGGCTGGATTTCGACGACCGTATAGTCTTCAATAGCATCGCCTTCGCGGACAAGGGTCAACGGGCTCCCCTCGACCCTGACAAGGGCCTTTCTCCGGGTAGACTCGGGGGACCACTGAAGAAAGCTAACCGCTGAGTTGGCCGGGGCGGAAGCATAAACCTCTTCCGATTCGTCCGGCCCCGCTATGCCGGCCGGTCCTCCTGACACAAGCGGCTGTTCTTGTTCAGAGCGCTCCACCTCCCTACCCGGATTCCCGCCCCTCTGCCTCTCGTGTCCGCTCCCCAGGCTGCTCTCAAGCCCCTCGCCGGCCGTCTCAGAAACGTGCGAGACGCGGTCTTCACGCCTTTGAGGGGCTTCCCGTTTTTGATGGACTCTCTCTCCACCTCGCTCAGAAAACCCCTGAGGGGTGGCGTCCACAAGCGAGGTGCGCAGAGCGACTTGGGGCGAGGAGGCAAAGGGAGAATCCTGGAGAGACCGCGGCTCTGAGAGGGCAAGGGGGTGCTCAGGAAGTAGGGGAGTAGGGACACCCCTCTGTTCTTCTTGGGTTCGCTCCTCCGTGACGGCGGAGACGGTTTTCTCGGGCTCTTCAAAACTTACAGGTGCAACCGGCAGAAGCGTTCCCCCTTCTTCTGGAGGGGTTTCTTCCTGATGGGTTATCCATATGCCTACGGCAAATCCTGCCAGAAGAATACTCATACCAGCCGCCCACAGTAGAGAGCGGTGCGGAGGAGCAGTGGAGAGAGGTCGAGGCGGGGGTGCCAGTATACGAGCCCGGACCTGGCCGCCCTGCCCGCGTCTTTCTCCTTCAATTTTTCTGAGGGCGTCAAGAATCGTACTCATGCGCCCCTCCCGCTTGGCTCCAGCTGTTCAATGACTTGATCCGCTCTCCACGACCTGCTCCTTGCCGTGCCCTCGTTGGACGCTGGGCGGCAAATGAACTCCCTACCCGCTCTCTTCGACTCAGACTCGGCGGCGTATACTCGGGAAGGCGACGATACAAGAGAATCAGGGTCTGCGGCCCAACAATTCCGTCGGGTACGAGGCGCTGCATTTTCTGGAATTGCGCGACAGCGTCTTGCGTGTGTAGCCCAAAAAACGGCGTTGGCTTCCCCGCTTGATGGACGAGCAGGGCTCCCATATGAGACGGCGTGGGGACGTTGGCCAATAAGGTTTGTAATTTCTCGACCGTTGGTCCGCTACTGCCCAGAGCCAGGGTCGTTCGGATCTCTTCGTAGTTTTTCCAAAAGACGTGCGCTTCTCGAATCCAGCCCTGCGTCATCGCTTCGAGTGGCACGACATAATCTCTCTCCAGCCGGATCAGACAGTGGGTCTGTGTCATCTGTCTAATCAAAGCAAAGCGCGTCTGCTGAGAGGGTGGAACGGCCAAACCGATCATCACTGGCAGGTCCAGCAGCGTCAGGAGGCGGATATCGCTCTGCACGGGCAGATACTCAAGCCGGCGAGCAGCGGCAATGGCGGCAAGGTCGAGTTTGCCGCCTTGCCACTCCATTTCTTCCACAGGCGATGCCTGCCACGCGGCAATCAGGTCGCGTGTTGCACGTACCGCGCTGGGCAGCATTTCATCCTGTTGGAGTGCGTGGAGTAATTCCTGAGGGGGGGAGGTTGCAACGGCAAGGTCTACGGCCCGCGGCTCCACAGTTGAGGCCCGTGTTGCCGTTCCTTCCTGTTCTTCCTGAGCAACGCCCTGCTGCGTTTCCGGTACGGGAAGAACGGCCGCTGGAGGAGCGAGAGCTGCATCTTCGTGTGAGGCCCACATGTCCAGTTGATTCCACACCGCAGGAATATCAAATCTTCCCTCAACCAGCAGGAATCCGCCAGCAACGAGGGCGGTGGCCGCGGTGGCCGACATCCAGCGCCAGCGTGGGCGGCGAGTCGTATGACGCCGTAATTCCCTGATCGCTTGCCGAATCGTCTGGAGCCGTATGCGCGTCTCTTCTCGCGTATAGCCAACCAATAGCGCGCGGTGGCACAGGATATTGATGAGCCGCGGGAGGCCGCCCGAAAAACGGTGCACCTGCCGCAGGGCCGCCGGCGAAAAAAGTGACGCCGCTCGTCCGTCCGCGGCAACGCTGAGCCGGTGTCGGACATAGGCCACGGTTTCTTTGACGCCCAATGGCTCAAGATGCCAACGCACGGTCACGCGCTGGTCGATCTGAGCCAATGCCGGCTGGGCCAGAATGGCGCGCAGCTCCGGTTGCCCGGCAAGAATGATGTGCAGCAATTTTTCTTGTTCGGTCTCCAGGTTAGAGAGGAGACGGAGCTGCTCTAAAACCGACGCTGCAAGGTTCTGGGCTTCATCTATAATCACCACCACCCGTCGTCCCGCGGCCTGTTGGACGAGAAGAAAACGGTTGAGTTCGTCGGTTAACGCCTTTTTGCTCGTCGAGTCGTCCGCTAGTCCGAGGTCGGCATTGATCGCCTGCAAGAGTTCGACATCGGACAGCGCGGGATTAAAGAGATACGCGAGCGTTGTCGACGCATCCAGATCGTTCGCCAGGGTCCGCAGGAGGGTCGTTTTCCCTGCCCCGATTTCTCCGGTCAAGACAACCACGCCATTGCCTTCATGCACCCCAAACAGGAGATGACCAAGGGCCTCCTGGTGGTTGGCGCTCAGAAAGAGGTAACGTGGGTCCGGGGTGAGGCGGAACGGATTTTCCTGAAAACCGTAAAAGGCTTCATACATAGGCGTCTGACACACAGCCTCGCAGAATGGATGAAAACTCTCTCATACTGAGCGTGGCTCAGTATGGAGTCAAGAGCGAAGCCAGACAATTGCCCTCGAAGAAGAGATTCGGTAGAGTGGGGCAGCATCATGGACCACGCGAGAGACCCACGCTATGCTGCCTCGGGCGTCGATAGCGCACAGGCCGAAGCAGGCTTGAATCGACTCCGGGCCTGGGTCGAACAAACCTTCCCCTTTAATCCGACCGCGCGCCCCTATTTGCCGCTTGGATATTTTGCCAATATTATTCGTCTCGACGCGCTGAGCCTCGGCATTGGCATTACCACCGATGGGGTGGGAACCAAACTCCTGGTGGCAGAACTCCTGGGGAAATACGACACGGTTGGCATTGACTGCATCGCCATGAACGTCAACGACTTGTTGTGCGTCGGCGCGACCCCGATCTCGTTTGTTGATTATGTCGCGGTCGAGAGCCTGCAACCGGATGTGCTTGACGCCTTAGGTCAGGGCTTGCACCGAGGTGCGGAGCAGGCCCGCGTCAATATTGCCGGTGGAGAGATTGCGCAACTCAGGGAGATGGTTCACGGCGTTCGGGACGGCGGGGGCCTGGACCTGGCCGGCACCGCCATCGGTACGGTTCCGCTTGACCGTGTCATTATCGGGAAAGAGGTCGAGCCAGGTGATACGCTGATCGGGCTTGCCAGCAGCGGCATCCACAGTAATGGTTTAACCCTGGCCCGACAGGTCCTGCTCAAAGATGCCCGCCTCAAGGTTGAGAGCTATCTACCGGAACTGGGACGCACGGTCGGAGAAGAACTGCTGGAACCGACCCATATTTATGTTCCTGAAATCACCGCCATGTTTGCGGCCAACGTTCAACTCAAAGCCCTGATCCACATTACCGGAGACGGCTTCTTCAATCTCACCCGGACCGAGACCGCGGTAGGATATCATATTCATAGCCTTCCTCCGCCTCCTCCGCTCTTTACGGTGTTGCAGGATGTCGGACGGATCACCGACGCGGAAATGTACCAGGTCTATAATATGGGGATAGGCTTTTGCGTCGTGGTGGCTGAGGCTGAGGCTGAGCGCGTCCTGCAGATCGCCGCCGATCATGGCGTCCAAGCCTGGCGCCTCGGCACGACGGTCGCCTCCCCAGAGCGGACGATCATCATTGAGCCCCGGAACCTCAAGGGCACGGCGGGGCACTTCGGTCCGCTGAAATGATGCCAACGCTCTGGCCGGCGCAAACGACTCGCGGGACCTTGAAAGAGTAAACATGTCCTCCCTCACATCGACAAAGCTGGACGCGTCTACTCTTGCCAGCCTCAATCGCACATCGCTTCTGGAGCTGACAGTCGTGGGGAGAAAGACGGGTACACCACGCACAGTCACAATCTGGTTTGTGGCAACCCAGGACAAGATTTATGTCTCGTCCGGTCGGGGCTCGGACTCGCACTGGGTCAAGAACCTGAAACAGACGCCGACCGTTACCTGTCGAATTGGCTCAACATGTCTCCCAGGCGTCGCGGTCTGGGTGGAGGGGGAGCGGGTTCGGGAGACCGTTTTTCCGCTCTTCTTTCGCAAATACTTCCGTGCCCGTATTTTTCGCTGGATCGGCTGGTATCGAGAGGCCTTCGCCTTTGAGATTACCCCACAGCAGGCCCAGGGCTGAAACCGATTGTGCGTACAGGACCCCAAAGCGGTTTGGGCAGACAGGTTCGTCTGAGTATCCTGCCCTAGTCGGTCATCACATCCAGGCGCAGACACAGTTCGGTCAATGCGGGATGGTTCTCAACGGTGGCCTGGCCTTCGGGTGTCGCCTTGTCGTACAGAAAGAATAATTGGCCGTAGACGGCCAGGTCGGCAACGCTGGGCTGGTCCAGGCCAAAGAAGAAGGGACCCCGCCCGATCATCTTGACCAGAGCCGCTAAGTGCCCGTCGAGTTCACGCACCAGCAGGTCCGCGGGCAGACGGCCCGTCCCCTGCGCCCGAATCTGTGACCGCATCAGGCGCGGCGCCATGAGCTTGACCAGGGGTCGGAGCAGCCGCGGCGCTACGGACACGAAAGCCTGGAGGGCGCGTTTGGCATTGGCCGGGATTGTCCAACGCAGGGCCAGGCCATACCAGTACAGGGACTCGTCCGCCCAATCCTCAATCAAGCGTTGTTGCGCGGCAATCAGGGGGTCGGCCGACAGCAGGGGCGGGCTCGGCTGGTGGGCGTCAAGCGCGCGCAGGATAAACGTTGAATCAAAGAGCAGTTGTCCATCCAGTTCAAGCGCTGGCATCTTGCCCGTCGTGGGATTATGCCGCCGGAGGTCCTGAAACGTGTGTGGCTCGTGGAGCTCAAACGGCAGTCGTTTGAGCATGAGGCCCCGATAGACCTTCTCCACAAAAGGTGAGCGGCGTGAGCCGTGGAGAACAATTTTGTGCTGGTCGGCCATCGACCTTAACGCAGACCGCGGAAGAACGTCCGAATATCCTCGACCAGTAACGCGGGTTGCTCCATGGCCGCAAAATGGCCGCCGGCCGGCATGGCAGTCCAGTGCTGAACATTATACGCCCGCTCAGCCCACTCCCGTGGAGGGCAGGCAATCTCTTTTGGAAAGGCGGCGACCCCGGTGGGGACACGCACTTTTTCGTCTTTTCCCAGCCGCCACGGGTGGTGCCGCTCTTCGTAGTAAAGCCGTGAGGCCGAATGGAAGGTTTGCGTGACCCAGTAGATCATGACGTTGGTCAGCAGTTGGTCTTTGGTATAGGAGTTTTCCGGATTTCCGTTACAGTCACTCCACGTCCGAAACTTTTCAACGATCCAGGCGCATACGCCAACCGGCGAGTCGTTGAGCGCAAAACCCAGGGTCTGCGGCTTGGTCCCTTGAATTTCCTGGTAGCCGCGTTCCTCTCGTTGCCAGGTTCTCATCCCTTTCAGAAATTCCTGCTCCGCAGGGCTCAGGTCTTGGCGAGTGGCGGGGTGGGGCGCAATCCCGACCATATTGAGATGCACGCCGATCAGCTGTTCAGGGTAGGCATAGCCCAGCCGGGACGAAATCATTGCGCCCCAATCGCCCCCCTGAGCGCCGTAGCGCTCATAGCCGAGAACCTCCCTCATCAAGATGGCGAACCACTCGGCCATACGACTGATGTTGACTTTGCGTTCTTGGGGCGGGGCGGAAAACCCATAGCCCGGCAGAGACGGTGCCACCACGTCGAAGGCGTCGGCCGGGTCACCGCCGTGAGCGGCGGGGTCGGTCAACGGCCCGAGCACCTCCATAAACTCATAAAACGAGCCGGGCCAACCGTGTGAAATAATCAACGGCAGCGGCGCGGGACCCTTCCCCCGCGCATGGATAAAATGAAGCTCTTGTCCATCTATAGTGGTTTTGAAATGCGCCCAGCGATTCATCGCCCGTTCCTGGGCGCGCCAGTCATACTGCGTGCGCCAGTATTCGACGAGTTGCTGAACATAGGAGAGATTCGCCCCGTAATCCCAGTCTGAATGGGGCAGTTCGCCCGGCCAGCGAACGCGGCTGAGCCGATTTTCCAGATCGTCCAGCACCGCATCAGGAATAGCAATCGTAAAAGGTTCCGGTGGTGGGTATGCCATGTGTATTTCTCCTTCCGTATTGCAGCGCGGATGCAGACACTGCCCCGGCCAGGCCCTGGTATCCGCTCCGCTTCAGTCTTGCGTGTCCGCTTGCCTTTTCCGCCGCGCCTTCAGCCGTTCGCTTATTCCTTTTTCAGAGCCGCGCTCGCTGGGCTGATAATATCGTCTCTGGAGCAGCTTCTCGGGCAAATGGGTCTGGGTCACAACGGCATCCTCGTAATCGTGCGCATACTCGTAGCCCTTGCCATATCCCAGGTTTTTCATCAGTTTTGTCGGCGCGTTGCGCAAATGGAGCGGGACTGGCAAGGGACCATAGGTATGCACATCGGCCTGGGCGGCTTTCATGGCTCTGTACGAGGCGTTCGATTTGGGTGCGGCCGCGAGATAGGTGGCGGCTTGGGCTAATGGAATACGCGCCTCCGGCAGCCCGACGAAATGCACCGCTTCCTTTGTCGCTATAGCCAGAGGCAATGCCTGCGGGTCGGCATTCCCAATGTCCTCGGCTGCAAAGATGACCATCCGTCTGGCAATAAAGAGGATATCTTCCCCAGCCTCCAGCATGCGCAGCATCCAGTAGAGCGCCGCGTCGGGGTCACTCCCGCGTAAGCTCTTAATGAAGGCGGAGATGACATTATAATGTTCCTCCCCAGCCTTATCGTACAAGATGGCCTTCTGCTGGGCTGCTTCTTGCACCAGGGCCACATCAAGCTGTGTGGCTTCTTTTTGGACCGCCAGAGTCGTTGCGACCTCAAGGGTGTTTAAGGCAACCCGGGCATCTCCCTGCGCGGATTCGGCAATGGTCCGCAGGACTGCTTCGTCCGCTCCAATCCGATACTGCCCCAGGCCGCGGTCTGTGTCTTGCAGGGCGCGGGACAGAATCTGGACCACCTGCTCGGCTTCCATCGCTTCCAGCACCACCACCCGAGAGCGCGACAAGAGGGGAGCAATCACCTCAAAAGACGGGTTTTCCGTTGTTGCGCCAATCAGAATAATCAGACCCTGCTCTACATGCGGCAGAAAGGCGTCCTGTTGGGCTTTATTGAAACGGTGAATTTCATCCACAAATAAAACGGTCGATTGGCCCGTTTGCTGCTGATGCCGCTGCGCATCCGCCAGGATGAGACGTAATTCTTTGACCCCGGCCAGCACGGCCGAAAAGCTCACCCAGGGCAGTGCGACGGCCTGGGCGAGCACCCGGGCCAGGGTCGTTTTGCCACTGCCGGGCGGTCCCCATAAGATCAGCGACGTCAGCGTTTTCTGCTCAATCATTTGCCGCAGGAGGCGGCCCGGCCCAAGGAGATGTGTCTGACCAACATAGGTATCCAGCGTCTGGGGTCGCATACGCTCGGCCAGAGGGGCTTTCTTGGCCGCTTCCTTTTCGGCAGTATGAGCAAATAGATTGTGCTGGTCCCTCAGATGAGGCTGACGGATTGCCATAGGTCCCTCATTATACGCTAGGCACGGAGAAAAGGGAGCGCCCTCACCGCTTCGCTCGATATATGCAGACAATCGGTCTGGTCATCAAGGTCAATACGCCGGCGGCGATTGCGTTGGGTCGCGACCTGGTGGCCTGGTTGCAAGAGCGCGGCAAGACCATTCTGCCGGAGGACCGCACCAGTGAAGAGTTAGGTCTGGGGCGGGGGTGGCGCAAAGTCGAGATCATGGCCCAGGCCGACCTGGTCGTCGTGCTGGGCGGTGATGGGACGCTGCTCAGCGTTGCCCGGCGGGCTACGACGCGGGCAGTGCCTATTCTGGGTGTCAATCTTGGCGGGCTGGGCTTTCTGACCGAAACAACGACCGAAGAGCTGTTTACCACGCTGACCCGTATCCTCGCTGGCGATTATGCAATCGAGCGACGCAGCCTGCTCACGACCACACTGATCCGCGACCGGCAGCCGGTTGGCGCGTTTCAGGCGCTGAACGATGCGGTCATTAACAAAGGCGCGCTGGCCCGCATTATGGACCTTGCCACCTGGGTGGATGGCAAACATCTCTGTACCTATAAAGCGGACGGGCTCATTGTCGCCACCCCAACCGGCTCGACTGCCTATTCCCTGGCCGCGGGCGGGCCGATTATCGATGCGACGCTTGGCGTTGTCGTGCTGACGCCAATCTGTCCGCACACATTGACAAACCGTCCGGTTATTCTCCCTGACCAGGCCGATATCAAAGTAGTGGTCCAGACTCCAGACGAGGACGTCACACTGACCTTGGACGGCCAAGAAGGGCATCCGCTCAAGAGTGGGGACACGGTGAGTATTCAACGCTCCCGCGTGACTGTACCGCTCATCATCTCCCCCAATCGGACCTTCTTTGAGGTCCTGCGCAGCAAACTCCGCTGGGGGGAGAGATAGCTCCGCCGGTCGGCCGGTCTCAGGCTCCAGCGCACATCCCGCACTGCCCTGGCTCGCTTTCGGCCACGGTCCGTCCGGTATGCGCCTTGACCGGACTCGATGGGCTCCCATATATAAATGCGGGCAGCCAAGAGAGTAAGGAAGATCACCGTGAAATATTCTGCTTGTGTTATTGTGACCGCGGTCACAATGAGTTTCTTTTTTCAGCCACTCCCCGCCGCGGCAAACCCCTGCCAGGAAGCGCAAGAGTACCTCGGGCTTACCCTCCACCCAAGCAGGCAGGCGGATGCCCCCGGTCTCCCCATTGCTGAGATTACCCAACTCACTCCAGGCTCACGCGTCGGGTTGCGCAAGGGCGATATTCTCGAACAGGTGAACAGCTGGCCTATTCAGGACTGTCAGAGTTACCGCAATGCGGTCCGCGATGCTCAGAAAAAGCAAAAGGCCGTTCTGCTGTTAGTCGCCCGCAAGGGAAAACGGCGTCCGATCTTTTTTGAGCCCGAAATCTGGCAGCAGATAGAAGAGAAGAAAGAGGAGAAACAGGCGGTCGCAAGCCTGCAAACCATGTTGACGGCGCCGTTACCAGAAGGCGTGCAAGCGAGAACGGAGGCCATAGGCGACCAAGCCCTCGCTACCTTGCGCGGGCTGGAAACGCTGGCCGTACTCTCCGGCCCCCTTCCAGTCTACGAGAAGGGCGTACGAGAAGCCAGGAATCGTATCCGTACCTTGAGCCGCCAAAGCCAAGGAGAGGCAGAGAAGCGCGTTGTGGCTGGCGCCAGGGTCCTGTTCGGTTATTATGAAACGGCCCGGGCGATCCGTCAGTATAAGCACGCCTATCTCAACACTGAACGGAAAGACATCCGGCAGGCTCGAGCCGCAAGCTTCAGGTCTGAAGCCGTTCCTTATTTTTATGATTCGCCTGTCACCGCCTGGGTGGATAGATATCCGTTTCTCCGTTCGAGCATTAAAGACTCGCCAGATAAACTGGGCTTTGACTTTATCGAGCGGCCGGGCAGTTGGGACCCGGACCGGGCGGTGCAACTTCTGTGGCGACAGGCCCGGAATGAAACAGACAAATTTGCCCAGTGGATGAACGGGCAGGCGAACGCACGGTCAACACCCTGAGGGCTTGGGCTGAAAAAGCAGAACCTGGCGCACGGTCTCAACTGTCTCGCGCTCTTCTTCCGGTCAGTCTGGGGTCGTCGGCCCAGGTTCTCTCGCTCCTTGATACACGCCCGCAGATCTCCGCGGCCGGCCCTCTTGAAAAATACCACCCACCCCAGCTAAACATCTCATTCCAGTCATGACCCATCGACCCAGCACAGCACGAATCACAGCAAGGAGGGAAGTATGCCCCTAGGTCAGCAAGAACAAGCCTTTATTGACCAACTCGTGGCCGCCGGCGGCCGCGGCTTTAACGAAATGGAGGTTGCGGAGGCCCGCCAGGCCATTGTGCAACTCTTCCAGGTTGAGAACCCGGAGCCGGTTGCCAGGGTTGAAAATCGGACCATTCCAAGCCCGAACGGCGACCTGCCGATCCGAATCTATACGCCCGAGGGAGACGGTCCGCTGCCCGTTCTGATCTTTTTTCATGGCGGCGGCTGGGTGGTCGGTGACCTCGAAAGCCACGATGCAACCTGTCGCGCCCTGACCAACGCCGCCGGCTGCATGACGATTGCTGTTGATTACCGCCTCGCTCCAGAGCACAAATTTCCCGCGGCACCTGAGGATTGTTACGAAGCGACCAAATGGGCGGTGCTCAATGTCGCTTCTATTGGCGGCGACCCGCACCGGGTGGCGGTTGGCGGGGATAGTGCCGGTGGTAACTTAGCCGCAGCAGTGGCGCTCATGTCTGGTGATCGTGGTGCCCCTTCGCTCGCCTACCAGCTCTTGCTCTATCCGGTCACCAACCATGCCTTTGATACCGAGTCGTGCAAGCAGAACGGGGAAGGCTATCTGCTCACCAAGGACTCCATGGTGTGGTTCTGGGACCATTATCTTGAAAATGACGCGGCTGGAAATGCGCCCTACGCCTCGCCTCTGCAAGCCAAATACGTGAACAGTCCGCCGCCGGGGCTGATCATTACGGCCGAGTTTGATCCGCTGCGCGACGAGGGTGAAGCCTACGGCAAAAAGCTCCAGGACGCCGGCGCAGATATCACCATATCCCGCTACGACGGAACCATTCACGGCTTCTTCAGTTTCTTCCATCTCGACGCCCAGAAGAAAGCGCTGGCAGAAGTGGCTGAGGGACTGAAAGCGGCCTTCGCCCAATAAACGCGCGTGGGACTGCGCGCTTATTTCTTTCCATCGGATGTGGAGGGGTGGCCCGGTACGGCTGCCTCTTCTTTTTGCCCCTCTCGGCATTGACTGTCTCCTGCCAGAGCATTAGCCTGAAAAAAGAATAGTCAGCTCCACGGAGGTAGGTATGGCTTCAACTATGACGTATTCCCAACCGGCAGCCTATGCATCTGAGGTAGCGCGAGCGGAGTTTATTCGCCGCACCTATACCCACCTCGCGTTGGCAATACTGGCCTTTATCCTGGTCGAAAATCTCCTGTTGCAGTCGTCGTTTGCGCCAGCTCTGGTTCAGACCATGGTTGGTGGTTACGGCTGGTTCGTCGTGCTCGCCGCGTTCATGGGCGTGTCCTGGCTGGCCGACCGCTGGGCACAGTCCGACGCCTCGCCGCAGATGCAATACCTGGGACTGGGGCTGTATATCGTGGCCGAGGCAGTCATCTTTCTCCCCATGCTGTATATTGCGACGCACTATAGCTCGCCAGATGTTATTCCGACGGCGGGACTGATGACCTTGCTGTTGTTTGGCGGGCTGACGTTCACGGCTTTCACCACCCGCAAAGATTTTTCTTTTCTGCGGGGTATTCTCTCCGTAGGCGGATTTGTCGCCCTGGGGGTGATTTTAGCCAGCATGATGTTTGGCTTTAGCCTGGGGTTGTTCTTCTCTACCATTATGGTTGCCTTTGCCGCTGGGTCTATTCTGTACACGACCTCGAACATTATTCACCACTATCGGCCCGACCAGCACGTCGCCGCCTCGCTGGCGCTGTTTGCCGGTGTGGCCCTGATGTTCTGGTATCTGCTGCAAATCCTGCTCTCCCTGGCGAAGGATGACTAGCGGCCAGGGCAACCCGTGTGGTTGCCCTGTGTCGGGCCGCCTCCTCAGCAGCTCCATTCCGTCAACGTTGCTGTCCCAGCACAATCCCCGTTAGCAGGCCCACCGCTCCTATCCCTTGGAGCAGGCCCACCGACTCGTTGAGAAATATCCAGGCCAGCAGGGCGGCTCCCAGCGGTTCGCCAAGAATCGCCAGGGCCACCAACGTCGGAGACATATAGGCCAGCGCCCAGTTCAGAATGGTATGGCCCAACACCTGGGGAATAAGGGCAAGCAGGACCAGGACGAGGTAGGCCCGTGGGGCATAGCCCAGCAGCGGCAGTTGGAAGATAAAACAGCCGGCCAGGACGATGACGGCCGCACATCCGTAAACGAGACCAACATACACGCGCAGGCCAAGGCGCGGTCGGGCCAGACGACCACACAGAAGATAGGCAGATACCATGACTGCGCCACCCACGGCTAAGACATCGCCATACAGCGCGGACGCTACGGCCGGCCCGGCCTGGTGAAAATCGTTCCAGCCAATACACAGGCTGCCCAGTAATGCCAAGCCTATCCCCCACCACTGTCGCCGGACGAGTCGTTCCCGCCAGATGAGATATCCGGCTATGGCCAGCAGGAGCGGGTTCATGGTCACCAGCGCCACGGAACTCGCGACAGACGTGTAGCGGAGAGAGGCAATCCAGGCGGCAAAGTGGAGGGCCAGACACAGACCGGCCGCGCCCACCGCCCACAGGTCAGGAACCGATAGCGAGCCACCCGCGGTTCGGAGCCGGACGAGGCTCAGCGGGGTCAATATCAGCGCGGCGAGACCGAGCCGAAAGGCAGCCACCACGAGCGGTGGGACGTCGGGGACGAGCTTTATCAGCGGCGCGGCAGTCGAAATGGCGAGGATGCCCACACCGAGGACGGCCAGCGTTCCACGCGGCACAGCTCCACTCATCCGCCCTCCGGGATGAGGCCGGCCTACAGCTGAAATTGCATCATGCCGAAGCCCACGACCAGGGCTTCTTCATACATGACGACTTCACCTTGGGCGCCCTCGACTGCGCCGGCCACCGCAATCCAGTTCCGAATCTCGTGCGTGCCGTTGCCGACCGTATCCAGCTCCGCATCCGTAATATCGAGCATGGCCGGGTCCTGGTTACACAGCAGATTGAGGAATTTTTTATCGAATTGGGGGTCAACCTTGCCCATATCCGGCGTGCCAACCGCATGGGACAATCCGCCCGTGCCAAGCAGAGCCACCCGGCGGGAGCTGTCCCACGCCTGGATGGCCTGGCCGACCATCCGCCCGAAATCATAGCATCGCTTCAGGCTCGGCAGGGGCGGCAGGACACAGTTCTGAATCAACCACAGATAGGACATATCCCACTGCGGCGTCAGAAAATTCAGGCAGGTGAGAAATCCGTGGTCTAAGCCGACCTCGCCAATCCGCGTCAAATCGAAGCCTTGGCGTACCCCTTCGTCAAGGACCGCCTCGGCCAACTCCGGCTCAAACCTGACCGAGATGCTATCGCAGGGCACGCCGAGCCAGTTTTCTACCGGACCGACGCTCGTCTCAGCCGTTACCACGCCGAACGACGGATAGCGACGCGGGTCGAGCGCATTGAAATGTTCGTCTGAAATAACGACGAGCGTATCTGCCCCAGCAGAGGTAAAAGTTTCTCGGAGGGTATCGAAGCCAGTGTGTATCCTGCCCCAGGTGGCCTCATCCGCCATGTGGGGCGCGCTCATCATCAGAGGGCTGTGAACTGACGACATGGCTGCAACGATGTTCGCCATTTGGTTCTCCTTTTTCTTTCTATCCTCTCATGGGAATTTCCCTACCCTGCCGCCGCTTTCACCTGCTGTACATACTGCGGGATCTCTACCCCCATAGCCAAGGCAAACTGGACCAGAATGTAGGGATGAATCCCGTGCGTATAGAGCCATCCCCAGTCTGGGTCTTTGAGCCGCGTCCGCTCTTCGTCCGTCACCTCGTAGTTGGCCAGAATCACCTCGGGGTCTTTCCGATACTGTGCCAACTCCGTCTCGGACCGAAACAGGTCAACCAGCATGATGTTCAAGCTTTGCGCACTCATAGCTCCTCCCTTTTCTCTCAGCGCCTGTTGGGGCAAGGCCCCTGCTCCCTCGTATACGCGCCTCAAACATGGCTTGTCAATCAATGCAAACCGGTGTCTACTGGATGAAAGCACAGCACCCAGGGAGAAGAGGGGGGAGGAGAAGCGCACTGACAAGGGAGGGCCACGATGAGTCTTTCACCCACGGACAATACGCTCGCCGGGTTGAACTGGCCGACGACAGCAGGTCTGACCTCGGTCCCCTATCAGGTCTTTTGCGACCCTGCCGTGTACCAGCGTGAACAAGAACGCATCTTCAGAGGTCCGACCTGGAGCTATGTGGGTCTCGAAGCGGAGGTTGCCAACCCCGGCGATTTTCGGTCAACCTTTGTCGGCGACACCCCCATCGTTGTATCGCGCGACAAAGCGGGTAAGCTGCACGCCTTTGTGAATCGGTGCGCGCATCGCGGGGCGCTGGTGTGTCGCGAGTCTCGGGGGAACCGGGCAACCCATACCTGTATCTACCACCAGTGGAGTTATAACCAGCAGGGCGCTCTGATTGGCGTCCCGTTTCGCACCGGCATTCGGCGTCAGGGCGGGTACCCGCCCGACTTTGATCTCGCGCAGCATTCCCTCCAAAAACTGCGCCTGGATACGTATAACGGGCTCATCTTCGCTTCCTTTTCTTCTAAGGCCGAGCCGCTGGCAGACTATCTTGGTCCGGCCATGCGGCCCTGGCTCGACCGCGTCTTTAACCGACCAGTCCAGGTATTAGGCTACGCCCGTCAGTTCGTTCATGCCAACTGGAAACTCTACGCGGAGAATGTGAAGGACCCCTATCATGCCAGTCTGCTGCATCTGTTTCACACCACTTTTGGTATCTATCGTTCATCCCAAGGCGGCAGTGTGATTATGGACGAGGCCGGCCGCCACAGCATGCTGCGCGCGTATAAAAAGACGGAGCAAGAAGAGCGGGCCGCCTACACGGGCAAGAACATCCGCAGTTACCAAACGGACTACACCCTCGCCGACCCCTCGCTCCTCAGCTCACGCAAGGAGTTTGCAGTGGAATTAACCAACCACATCCAGATGATTTTTCCCTGCCTGGTCGTCCAGCAGATTCAAAACACGCTGGCGACCCGACATATTCTACCCAAAGGACCGGAGCAGTTTGAACTGCTGTTTACGTTCTTTGGCTATGCAGATGATGATGCGGAAATCCGCACCACCCGCATCAAACAGGCCAATCTGGTCGGTCCGGCCGGCTATATTTCCATGGAAGACGGTTACGCCACTGAATTGGTCCAGCAGGCTATTAGCCACGAAAAGGACGAATGCTCCCTGCTCGCCTTCGGTGGGACGGGAAGAGAGAATCAGGAAAATCTCTTAACCGAGAGCGCCATTCGTGGCTATTGGGGTTATTATCATGACGTTATGGGCTTTCATTAAATCTGCATTGGAAAATCTCGGCTGGAATATAAGGAAAAGCCTGCTCTCCCCGTTTGCCCTCCTCCGGTCCGTCACTCTGCTGCGTCTGATTTATGATCTCGGAAGCCAGTCAACACTGCGTCAAAGGTCTTTGGGTTGTACTTTGCAAACCCCACATCGTCCACAAAAACAAAGTCATACTTCGTCTTAGTCTGCACTCTGTTGACGTCCTCGCACCATTGCTGTAGCTGTTCCATTTTTGGTGGTACGTTCAGGTCTTCCTGTCTTTTAGTCTCCACAATGACAACCCGCCCGTTCGACAATTTCACAATGAAGTCCGGGTAATAATTCGAGATGTCGCCATTGGCGTTCACATAGTCCAGCTTGAAATTCACCGCGAGATAATTCTTCGTATAGGAAACCACGTCACCGCATTGCTCTAAAAAATCGGCAAACGTCAGTTCAAACCGGCTGTCACCGATAACGCGATTGAACACGCTCTTCCTCGGTATGAGATAGCCAAGTGCGGCTCCATAAACCACCAGTTAAGCAAGCTCTTGCTGGTATCGCTGGTACCCACATAGCCACTGTCGCGAAATTCCTTAACCTTGCGTCGCAACTGCGCCACAAGTGGCGGCATCAGCTTTTCCATGCTGGCATGACGCAATGCTTCGTCCGCAGGAAACCAGCGAAGCTCCGGGTCAAGAATCGTGGGGGGAGTTGGGGAAGTCGGGATGGACGGCCCTTATACAATTGAGAATTAGCTGGGATTATGGACAGAGATCGTTGCGAAGAAGGCGTTTGTGGGCTCGGGTTTGATAAATTTTACCCCTGACAATTGTCTTGAAATCGGCGTGTAGATTTTTGTCGTTTGACACCAGCAACCTGACCCCGGAAACTTGGGCCAAAGCGATGATATCCGGGTCGTCAGAGCGTAAGCTTGGCAGACTTTCCTTCCTCTGCTCAATGGCTTCGACGAGGAAGTTTTTGAGTTTTCCAGCCCTGCGATATTGCTCAAACTGCCTCCTCATCTTCGGATACTTCGCTAATTCGTCCCTCATTTTGCCTATTGGCGCATAGGCAATTTTCCCGTTCTTCTTGTCTACCCAATTCCTTACGGGTTTCATGTCTTCATTATTTGGATTGAGAAAGAGGCCATACCTGTTCGTGTCCAGAATCAAGCACATAAGGTAGCTCTTAAGCAAAGCCGAGCAGTTTGTCGGATTCTTTGAGAAAGAATTCCCGATAGCTGCCTGGTGCACCAATAAAGTTCGCTTGCTCGTCAAACACAATATTGTGAACCTTGACGCTATTCCCCACCGGCTCCAGATAAATGAGCGAAACATCTTCCGGCGAGATTCTTTTTTTCATAATCTCGATGCGAGCGCGGTCAACCATGTAGTCGCTATGTGTTTCGATTATAAATTTATGTCCCATCTGTCTGACCAGATCGACCAACAGAGACGATAACTCCGCTTGCCCCCTTGGATGTAAATGAACCTCCGGTTGTTGCATCAAAAATGTCATCCTTTGAGGCGCATTGAACATACGCACCAAAATAGGAAGAAGTTGGTTTACACCATAGCCCACATCTATCATATTGGCCTTTGGTCCTTTGACTTTGATTTGCAGTTGAAAGGGGTCGCCCATAGATCTTCCGAGTCGTCTGACATGAATATCCGTAAACAACCCAGACGCTTTGCCGAATTCGATCAGTCTGCTCTTCAGTTCCTTCCACCCCTTCTCATCCGCTCTGAACATATTCATAAGCGCCATAGGAATATCACCGCCCTCGGGACTGATGGTCTCCTTCAGGGGGTCATAGGTACGTTGCGGCTTGGAGCGAATTGGAGCGAAACTGTAGCTGTATCCATTCCATCTCTCCCTAAAGGGCTCCGAGAGTCTTTTCGCACATTCACGAAATTCTTTTTCCAGAGAAGATATATTCCTTCGTCCCTCTCGTAATATGGGCCACGCATACTCCCAATTTTCAAAGAAGCTCATATAGGAAAAAGGCTCCCGCACTTTAACAAGAAATGTTCTGCGTCCACTCTCTTCTGTAGAAGCAATAAAATTCTCAAAATTATGCCTTAGTCGTGTGCGTCGTTCCGCGCCGGTCTCTCGTTCGTCTCTAACAAGGACGACCTGGTCGTTGCTATTAAAAAACCTTTGTTCCTGAACAATAGGTTCAGAGCCTTTTTCTTTCTCTGTCAGTGTCAGAAAGTACTGAACCTCTTCTCCTCCGTTTTCGGGTTCGAATTCAAAGCCCAGCATGAAGCTTTTCTTTTTGGGAGTAGACCTCCTCACAATGTCTGCAAACGCGCCCATCTGATACGGCTCTACGTTGAAATCCAAATGTGAACCATACACTCTTGCGCTTGTGAAACTATGGAAAGTGTGAAAGCACCCGAGCGCGGTCGATTTTCCGGTACTATTCTCGCCGACCAAAAAAGTCAGGGGGCAAATATTGAACTCCTGCCTGCCGGCAAAGCAGCGGACATCCTCAATTATTAGTTTTTGGATATTCACACCGCCACCTCCACAATTGTCATGGTGTCATTGCCGAAAATATCCACCACCTTCACGGCGATCTTATGCCTGCCGGGTTGGCATTCGTGGGCTACGCTCTTGAGTTCCAGGGAGCGGTCTTTTTTGGTGCGGAAGCTCTGCCACTCGTTCTCAAAAATATAGTCACCCGTCCACTGCTCTTCCCACCTGCCCGTTTCCGGCTGCTGTACGCGGATGAGCTCGCGCTTACTCTCGAAGTCGAAGTCCACCGACCAGTAGTCTATCCAGTCCGTCCAGTGGTTCGTCAATCGCTCACGCCGAAATACGCCCTGTTTGTCTTTGGCCAACTTCACAATCTGGCCTTTTTCGACCACGACCCTGCTGCCCGACTGTTTTTTGCCTAACGCTTCTTCCGCCTGGGCGATGGAGTCCTGTGAGTAGAACACCGAAAAATCGGTCAGTTCCACTGCCACGGTAGGAAGGCTCCCCGGTTTCCCCCCTGATAAGGAGGGATTAAGGCTCCCCGGTTTCCCCCCTGATAAGGGGGGATTAAGGGGGGTTGAAGATGTAGTGGATTGCCTTTCCCCCACACGTTCCAACAGGTCCTCATACACTCCCTCAAGATTGTTCATTACCTCAGCGTTTGTATAGCGAATGACTTCAACGCCCAGTGTCTTCAGCCTGTGGGTTCTAGTCTCGTCGTATTGTTGTTGTTCGGCGTGCGTATCGCCGTCTATCTCAATAGCAAGCATTAATTCAGCGCAATAAAAATCGGCAATATATTTATCCAGCGGCTTCTGGCGAGTGAATTTCAGATTGTTCAGGCGTTTGTTTTGCAGAACCTCAAACCAGAGTCTTTGTTCTGCAGGGGTGGGGGTTTTACGATTTTCACGCGCCTTTTCGGTCAGGGCCGGGTTGTAGGACAGAAAACCCCCCTTGCCCCCCTCAGGGGGGTAAGAAATGATCGGTTTGACTTCGATGAACGATACGTCGTGAAATACCACCTGATTGCGCTCCACCGCCCGTTTGTCAAATACCTCGGCGGGGATGTATTTAGGCGCGATGTCTATTCCTTTACTCCGCGCTTCGTCCAATACGTTTGGGAAGAGGCCCATCTCAAACTCAAAGCCGAGAATATCCACCTTGGTGATGTGGTTCTTGCGGCACTCCAGAATAATCTCTTCCACGAACAGCCGGGTGACAGGTAAATTCACCGGTCCCACGGAGACTAACCGTCCGGCCTTTTTACCGTGGAAGGCAGCAAAATGTTCCACCTTCTCCGCCCGATAGGCGTTGAGGATAAGATCGAGAAACTCGGCTTCTTTCCTCTCCAGAATTTTGCGTCTGATTTCTTCTCTGGTCGCTTGATCCCCCCGGCCTGCGGGCTTCCCCCCTTGATAAGGGGGGCTAGGGGGGATTCCGATGTAGTGCTGTCGTTCGTATTTCCCAAGATTGAAAATTTCAAACGCGCGGTAGTTCTTGCCGTCGGCTTTTAATTGCCGCTGCACGCCAATCATGCGTTTGCGCGTGGTGTGAATGGCGAACTTGCCCAAGTCGGTACAAATCCACTTGCGGTCCAGCTTTTCCGCCACCGCTGCGGTGGTGCCGGAGCCGCAAAAAAAGTCGGCCACGAGGTCGCCTTCGTTGGATGAGGCTTTGATGATGCGTTCGAGCAGGGCTTCGGGTTTTTGGGTGGGGTAATCAACCCGCTCGGCGGCCATTGGGTTGACTATGGAAATATCAGCCCAAACGTTCTGAACCATTTGTCCTGGATAAGTATCGACGTAAATTTTCCGGTATATCCGCGCAGTTGGCTTATCTGGCATTACTAACTCATTGTTTTGATACATCTCCTCCATACGCTCTTCTTTATACAGCCAGCCAGTCTTCGGTGCCTTAATTCCATGAAACTCGTATTGAAGATTTGGACGTACCAAAGGGTTGACCAATGGGGACTTCATGTACTTCCGACCGTCGCCGTCGTCAAACTTAAATCGTTCTTCGATATATTTTTTTGTATTGTCGTCGTCCTTTGAGTGAGTCGGATTGAAAATTCGATCAGCCGATTTCCCGTAGAATAACAACGTGTCATTCGTTATGCCGAACTGGTCGGCAGACCAAGCCTGAGCTTGCTTACGTCGCCAGACAATCTCGTTTACAAAATTTGACTCATGAAACACTTCATTCAATACAAACCGAAGTGACGCATTCGCCCGCCAGTCACAATGCACATAAATACTCCCGTCCTCCGCCAGTAAATCCCGCATTAGCACCAGCCGCTCATAAATCATGGCGATGAACGAGTCCGCGCCCTTGCCCCAGGTGTCGCGGTAGGCGAGTTCTTCGAGTATGTTAGGCTTCTTGGTGAGCGTGTCCCCCCCGACCTCAATATCCATGGAAAAATCGGCTCCCACGTCAAACGGTGGGTCAATATAGATGAGTTTCAACCCGCCCTGGGCCTCAATCTCCTCACGGAGCGGCCCGTTCTTGAGGCTGGAGAGAATCAGTTTGTTGTCGCCCCAGATGAGCTTGTTGGTCCAGCCGCGCAGTTGTCGTCCCCGTTCGTCAAACAACGCCATCTGGGCCGCGGTGTCTTGGGGCTTTTCCGCGCGTGGCTCGTCCACATGCTCAACGGCCTGAAACGGCAGCACGATATTGCAGACCTCGTTAGTTTTACCGTTCCAGACCAACTCTACCTCGCGTTTGTCCTTGAACAGCAGAAAACGATACTTTTCCGGTAGCTCCTGGTCCGCTTCCAGAAACCGGATAATCTCCTGTTTTTCCTGGTTGGTTAATCGCAGCATGGGAGGCTCTGTGGAAAAATAGCTAATGGCGGGTGGTTAGTTGGGCGGGTAATCCCCCCGCCCTGCGGGCGGCCCCCTTTGATAAGGGGGCTAGGGAGGGTTCCTTCCCCGTCGTCATGGGCTTTCAAGCCCGGCTGGCAACGCTGGCCTGGAAAAAGAAAGGGGCGGCCCCAACGAGCCGCCCCTGTTTCGTTGCCTAGCCTGAATCACGTATTAGGCCGCCGCAATATCGGGCACGATCTGTTCCCGTTTGCCGGATGCCGGCAGCGGGCGCGAGCCTGGGGCCTTTTCAAACGGCCCGGGCAGGTCGAGCTCTTTGGCCATTTCACGCATGGCCGGCAGCACTTCCTGGCCCAGCAGACGCAAACAGGTTTTGCGTTGCTCAAAACTCATCGGGCCGTGGTGATACCACAGGCCCATGATGCCGGGTCGGAGCGTTTCACACATTTTCCGCAGCTTTTTCATGACCGTCTCCGGTGTACCGGCCATAATCAGATCGCTGTCCAGCGAGGCCTGGAAACCCGCGTCAATGCTTCGCTTGATTTCTTCGACGTCTATTTCACCCTGCGTATGCTTGATGATTTCGGCGCCGGTGCGCGGGTCGGTCAGGGCTTGTGCCAGACGCTTGGTCGCGGCCTTGGAGTTGTATCCCGGCGGGAACATCCATTCGGCTCGGGCAAACGAGCCGAACCCGCCGCCAAAGACAAAGCCCCTGGCCAACTCATGCGCCTTCTCCTCTGTCTCGGCCACACACACGTTCTGCAGATAGCCAAAGTTTTCCGGCCCGGCCTGATAGCCTTCCTGCTCGGCGACATCGGCGTACAGATTCACCATCTCAACCGTGGCCTCAACATTGGTGCCCAGCGCCACATAGGGATAGCGGTGTTTAGCGCTCCAGATGACCGTTTCCGGACTGATCAGCCCTGGAATCCACTGTTGCGGCACCGGCTTCTGCACCGGCAACTGCCAGGGATTCACATTCCGGTAATGATAGTGTTTGCCCTCATAGCGCCACGGTCCCGGTTTCGTCCAGGCCTGTTGAATAAATTCATGGGCTTCGTTAAAGCGCTCCCGATTGTAGGCCGGGTTGATGTTATTGGCGAGTTGTTCCGTACCCGCGCCACGCACCCAGCCCGGTACCAGACGGCCACTGGAAATCATATCAATCGTGGCCAGTTCTTCGGCCAGTCGCAGGGGATCACCCACCGGGAGGGGGTTGCCGAGCAGGACGATTTTTACCCGCTTGGTAATCCGGGCAAGAATCGCGGCTTCCACATCCATGACCCCGCCCCCACAAAACGGCGTCTGGTGATGCTCGTTGAGCATGACCCCATCAAAGCCCAGCTCTTCGGCATAGACCCGCTCGTCCAGATACTCGTTCATGAGCTGGCCGCCTCTATCGGCGTCAAACATCGTATTGGGGAGGCCAAAATAGCTACTCCCGTTTTCGATAATAGCGTCCTCGGAGACATCAACGTATTCACGTTCCGAGAAAGACATAATATGCATATGCAGTCCTCCCTTTTTCCTCGTTCTACGGTTTGAGATTGACCCGCCTGTCACCGGTAGCAAGCGGCTGCACTGACTCTTTCATATTTTAGGGACATATAGCAAGAGACGGGCAGGAGGGCTGGTGCATCAGTTTCACATCTCCCGCCCCTGGAACGTGTGCTGCGTATTGTGTCGCCGGGGCCCCCCAGGCGGTCCGTCCGCCCCCTCACCCGGCCCTTCGACAGGCTCAGGGCCACCCTCTCCCTCCAGGGGAGAGGGAAAGACAAGAGAACTTTCCGGCCCAGCGGATACGCTCAATCAGATTTTCCGGGTCACTAACCAGAACATTGCATTGATATTGATGATATTGATAGGGAGGAGACACGAAACAAGAATACAAGATCATTCGCGCAGAGGCCCTGGAAGTAGAGCCTGAAATATACATGACCTCCCTCTGGATCAAACAGGAATCCAGTGAGAGTACAATTGTATTCACTTATACAGACAATAGTCTTGTCGCCGAGATTGTTGCCTATGAGTACAATCCATCCAGTAAGATGATCTCAGGTCAACATATCTACGAATACGTTGATCTGTACTGGAATGACTTAGACGGACTCATAGAGAAATTCATCTCTCCCAGAAACGGTTAGCGCTCAAAAGAAACAGGCTGAGGCTATTGTTCTCCCCCTCTGTTCCTGTTGCAGTTACGCGGCCTCTTGAGCCAGCAATTTGTCCACCGCCGCCTCCACCACCGTGCCCTTGAAAAAGTCAGGATTGGTCCCCGTCCACAGCGTAGTCGGATTGGTAAAGACAAAATCCCGAAAGTCATCCGCGGAGATCACTTCGTGCTCGACTAACTCGTGGGCTTCTTCCAGGACTTCTTCCATGTCGGGCACATCCCAGTGGCCGATGTCCGAACTGAAAATGGCCTTGAGGCGCGCGCCAAACGGATTCAGCCCGGCGTTAAATGCGGTGGCGTTCATGGGATCGTCGGCTTCGCAACCGAAATAGAAATTGTGGACAAACAGTTCTTTGATGTCTTCGGCTGTTTCAATACCGCAGCGCGCCCAGTCGTCCAGCGTGTTCCGATCTTCCCGCGTCCCGCCCATCAGGTTTTTTTCATCGATCAGACGACCGGGATACTCCTCGGCCCATTTGCCGCCGTAGCGTTGATACAGATCGAGCAACTGCTCGGGGTTCAGATTGGCCGGGTCGTAGTTGTCCATCTTCTTGCCGTTGCGCTTCTCCCAGTGGCCGATCATATCGGCGTACAGATTACACGCCCAGCCAACCCCGCTTTCCAGGAAGCCGAACTTGAGCGTCGGAAATCGCCGCGTGACGCCACTCATGAACATGGCTTTACACAGCGCCTCGCCCGAGGCGGCAAAATGTCCGATATGGTTATACATATAGTTCGAGATGGAGGTCCGGCTGCCCCAGCCCATGGCCGGCGAGTGAAAGGTCGGCGCGACCTTCAGCTCGACACAACGCGCCCAGACCGGGTCGTAGTCATAGGCGCTGTCCAAACAAAACGTATCCAGCCAAAACGCATGCTCGGCCACCTCCGGGGCGGCACGTTCGACAACCGGAATAGGACGCTGTACATGCCCAGCCATCATCACCGCCTTGAGACCGAGTTCGTTGACCACAAACTCAAGCTCTTCAATCGCCTCCTGCGGCGTGTGCATGGGAATGGCGGCCGCCGGGGTCATCCGGCTGGCATACTCGCGGAAATACTCCGCATGAAAAGTATTGAGCGCCCGGCAGCTTGCCCGGCGTATTTCGGTGTTCTCAATATGCGGGAACTGCAGGCCCAGCGTCGGATAGAGAACGGTAAAGTCCAGGCCAATAGAGTCCATCCGTTCGGACAGCAGCTTGGGCAGCATCGCGGTTGCGCGATCCAGGGTGTTCTTGGTCGGCAGCGGCCACCACGGCGAGCGCGTCGCGCGTTGGTCCAACCGCTCTTCAGGCGACAGCCCATACCAGCGGAACAGCCGACCCCAGCCCCCGGAGTTGCGCTCGGGCGAGAGAAAGCGTTTGACCATAGAGGCCCCGCCCTCTTGCTTGAGATAGTCGAGAAAGCCGGGCTCAAATTCGATCATATGGCCGTCTGAATCAATAACCGGATGATCCAGCTTGGCGCGGATTGCAGCAGATTTTGATGTTGGCATGAGGTCCTCCTCCCCTGCCGCCATAGCACTTTGTTGAGGGGGACAAAAGAAGGCCGGGCAACCACAGGGGGTTGCCCCTACGGGGTGCATTCCCTCTCCCCTGGAGGGAGAGGGCTAGGGAGAGGGGGCCGGCAGGCTGTCCGCAGGGGCCACCACACAATGTACATCACACGTCCCAAGGGGGGATGAGATATGCCGACTTTCAAAATTGAAGTTCCCACTCGCAGGCATCCGTTCGGCGGTCCAGCCATCTACCTAATCACTCTCACCGCCGGAGCTTGGCCGCCAGTTCCGCGCCCGTTCTTGCGCAGCAGCGATCTGCGCCGGCGTCATGAGCTTTTCCAGCCGATTAAGATTCTGGACGGCGACATCGTTTGACTGTGCCGCCACCAGGCTGTACCACATGTAGGCTTCAATGTAGTTTCGTGGCACTCCGTGGCCCTTGGCATACATCACGCCGAGGTTGAACTGGGCTGCGGCCTGGCCCTGTGCCGCCGCCCGCCGATACCAGCGTACCGCTTCCGCGTAGTTTCGCGTCACCCCTTCGCCCTTGGCATACTTCAAGCCAAGGCTGAACTGGGCTATGGCATCTCCTTGCTCCGCCGCCCGCCGATACCAGCGTACCGCTTCCGCGTAGTTTCGCGTCACGCCTTTGCCCTCGTTATACATCAAGCCGAGGTTGAACTGGGCTGTGGCATGGCCCTGTGCCGCCGCCCGCCGATACCAGCGTACCGCTTCCGCGTAATTTCGCGTCACTCCTTCGCCCTTGGCATACTTCAAGCCAAGGTTGAACTGGGCCGCTGCATCCCCCTGTTCCGCCGCCCGCCGATACCAGCGTACCGCTTCCGCGTAGTTTCGCGTCACGCCTTCGCCCTTGCTATACATCACGCCAAGGTTGAACTGGGCTATGGCATGGCCCTGTGCCGCCGCCCGTCGATACCAGCGTACCGCTTCCGCGTAGTTTCGCGTCACGCCTTCGCCCTTGGTATACATCCAGCCAAGGTAGTATTGAGCCGCTGCATCCCCCTGTTCCGCCGCCTTCAGAAATTCCTCAGACGCCAATTTGAAGTTACCTGCATGATAGGCAGCAACACCCTCATCGAAACCAGCACGCGCTTGGGGGACAGCGCAGGCGAAGGTCAAAACCAACGCTGCAAGAAGGAGGGCGCTACGGATTGCTCCATGCCGTGGCGGGCGTAAGAACAGCAGAGCAGACTTCTCAGTCTTCGATATCTTTGGTCGCTTCATTGTATGCGGCAATCCATTGTTCGGCTTCTTCTTCAGTATAGGCTCTAATAATAGCGCCACGATTTTTCGGTAGTTGATTGCTTGCCGGTTTGCCAACGTGTGTTCCAGTGCCCCTCGCAACTCCTCTTTTCCTTCATCAGACAAGTCTTTGACAAGGCAATCCAGGTTTTCTCCACTCAGACCTCCTACAAAGAGCACCGAGGGTAGAACCATACCATTTCATTCCGTTCTCGTCATACCGGACTTGATCCGGCATCCAGCGGGCGGCAGGGCGGGGAAGCTGGATTCCCGCGTACGCGGGAATGACGTTTTTTCACTGGGGTGCCGTTCTTGCGCGGGAATGACAGCCGGCGACACAGCAGCGCGAATTGTGCCAGCCGCCCTCTTTGCTCCTCATCCTGTCACACCGAAAAGAGTTGCATCTCAAAATTCTTGCGCTACGCTCTTTCCACAGCAACAGGGAAGGAGGCGTGTATGTCGCAAGAGCAAGCCCGCTCAACCGTCCTCATCGACAATGAGCGCGTGCGCGTAACGGAATGGCGCTTTGCTCCAGGGGCGGCAACCGGCTACCATCGGCACGAGTACGACTATGTGGTCGTGCCCATGACAACGGGGACGTTATTACTCAAAGCCCCCGACGGCGACCACGAGGCCGAGTTGACCCAGGGGGTCCCTTATTTTCGGCATGTCGGAGTCGAACACGATGTGATTAACGCCAACGACTACGAGTTCGTCTTTGTGGAAACGGAACTGAAATAGGAGAAGAGCATGGACGCCAAAGCCCGCATTGCAGCCAAACTCGCAGAATGGGACCTTGAGCTGACGGATGCCGAACTCGATAAGTTGGTGGTCCCGTATGAAAACCTCTTACGCTGGCAGCGGGTCGTGGAAGACATGCGGCAGTCCCGCCAACTGGTTGAGGGCATGAGCATACCGGAGAGCGAACCCGTGCTGGTGCACGCGCTCGATAAGAAAGGGGGGGCCTCATGACGGCTGCCCGAGAACTCGCGTATCTGTCGATTGAGGAATTAGCCGGGAACATTCAGCGGAAGGCCGTCTCCCCGGTCGAGGTCACCCAGGCCATGCTTGATCGAGTGGAAAAACTCGAACCGCAGCTCCATGCCTTTAATACGGTTTTCAGAGAGGAGGCGCTGGAAGCGGCCCGGGCGGCTGAGGCCGAGATTCAGCGCGGGACCTATCGTGGCCCCCTGCACGGCGTCCCAATCGGCATTAAAGACATCTACGAATGCGGGCCAACTACCTGCGGCTCCCAATCGCTGGAGCATTATGTTGCCGAAAAGGACTGCACCTCGGTGGCCAAGCTCAAGGAAGCCGGCGCGCTGGTCCTGGGCAAGACCGCGACCTATGAGTTTGCCTATGGTTTTCCTACCAAGCAGTCCTATTACCAACCAACGCATAATCCCTGGAACCTGGCCCATGATGCCGGCGGGTCGAGCAGTGGCACTGCGGCTTCGACCGCTGCCGGCATGGCCTACGCCGGTATGGGATCGTGTACGGGCGGCTCCATCCGCTGGCCGGCTCAGTGCTGCGGCATTGTCGGACTCAAAGCGATCTATGGGCGCGTCAGTCGAGCGGGTGTGTATCCGCTCTCGTGGAGCCTCGACCACACCGGCCCGCTCGCCCGAACCGTGACCGACGCGGCCCTCATGCTGCAAGGCTGCGCCGGCTATGATCCGTTGGACCCGGCCTCGGCAAATGTGCCGGTGCCGGACTTTACCCAGAAGCTCGGTCAGGACATTACGGGTATGCGGATTGGGCTGCTGCGTTCCATTTATGAAGACAACTGTGACCCCAAACTGCTCGGACCGTATAATGAGGCAGTCAAGCAGTTCGAGAGGCTCGGAGCGGAAATCGTTGATGTTCCTTCCATTACGCTGAGCCAGCTCCAAGCTATTGAGTGGCCGGGATTATTTGCGGACTGTGCCGCCATTCATGTGGACAATGTACGCAACCGCGGAGAGCAGTATAATCCCCACGCCAAGCTCTTCGTGGCTTATGGTCTCCTGGTCAGCGGGGCCCAATATCTGATGGGCGCCCAGGTGCGCGCCCAGGTGCGGGACGCTCTCCTCAACGCCCTCGACACCAGTGTCGATGTTCTGATGCTGCCCACCGCCGGCTTTCAGGTCAACCGGATTGCTGAAGACTCGCCCGGCCTGAGCATCGTTTCTGCGGATTTCAGCGTCTATACCCCGATTTTCAATTTTACCGGCCTGCCGGCCATTCAGGTGCCGTGCGGCTTTGACACGGACGGCTTACCTGTCGGTCTTCAGATTGCCTGCAAACCGTTTGACGAGCAGACCGTCTGTCAGGTTGGCCATGCGTATGAGCAGGCTACCGACTGGCACAAGCGGCACCCGGAGCTATAGGCGGCTGAAAAGACGGTGAACGTCTATAACTGCTTCTCAGGTCCGAGAGCGCTACGCGTGTTGCTGGGATATCGTTTCAGGTCGCCATTCCGATCAACTATAAATGATGCGTTACTCCCTCGTTGCTCTGCGTGGGGCCTTGTCAAGACATAGGCTCCTTTTACCTCAAGGACCTTGTGTCGTTGGTTCCAGTTCATCTCCTCCGCGCTGAGCCGCTCTCCGGTATGAGAACGCAACGTAACATGCCCACGGAGCTTCACTTTCAGGCTGCCGAGTTTGACCTGGGCGCGGTCGGCAGAGAGAGTCAGAAAAGGTCGATTGTCTCGATTGAGCCTTAAAGAGACGGGCCGCAGGTCAATCCGGGAGATGACTCCCAATTTCTGTTGTGGGACGAGGCGGGAGAGAATGTGTTGAGGCGAAAAGACAGAAGCATCTGCTTGCCGGGCCTCTTCGAACTCTGCCACATCAAATATCTCAATCGCAATATCGCGCCCCTTGATGGTATGCGCGAAGCCCAGGCGAAATGGACCTATCAAGCGCGTGTTGGAAACCCGAAATGAATCTCCAGAAACATGCAACTGAGGTCGCCCACCGGCATGGAATGTGGTTTGAAAGCCTTGCAAAGAGAAGCTCGCCTCTGTCCTGGCAGAGAGGATAGGTACTTCACTCCTCTGGTTGTAAAAACCTAGCAGCACAAGGCTTAGGCATACGCCAACGACGCTCGCACAGAGGAGCCAGCGGACGGCTCGGGTCCCGCTGAGGGCTCGTGTCGTGAAAATCATTCGCGTCCCAGCCACGTCAGGAACTCCTCCCAGAACTTCTCCGTTATGTATTCCTCAATATCTCGCTGAGTGAGGTCTGGCGCTATTCCACCAAAAGTTGGATCAGGAAAGATACCGCCAGGAGCCGGCAATAACGGTCGCAGCGTCCTGAGGCGACCTGAAAAGAATACACTCAAATTCAGCTGTTCAGGATCGTTGAGGCCAATATCTGTTGGTAGCACGACGGTCCTCTGCAGGGACTGGCGCACGAGGTCCAGAGTCCGCCTTATACGTTGGGCATCTGCACTACCCCCCGGGGTGACGACGATCACGTCATCTGTTTGACTGTCCGTTTCCGCCAGAATCGAGCTGATAGCCTGGCTCGCACTCGCTAGGGCTTGGTCAAAAAACGTTCGTGCTGGAGAAAGACGCGCTCTCGACACCAAGGGAAAGGTTGTCGATTCTGCGGCAAGGATTTCTTGCAAGGTTGGTGTGTCCAGCGCTCGCAAGCTCACATCTACGTCATACGCGTCAAGAACTTCTGACGCGCCCCGGAGCGCCTGTAAAGTGGCAATGAGCGCCTGCACATCGCTCTGGTCAATCTCGACAACAAAGCGCCCTGTACGGAGCGGCAAACAGGGCGGCAGATTATTTAGAGCGAAAGGAACTTGTATGGGGGTAGGAAGTCCGTTCAGGGCAGCGAGGGCCAAATCAATCTCTGGTGCGAGGATGTCCCGCAGTGCGTCAAAAATCTCTGCTGTTCGAGGGGCTTCGAGCGGGATATCTTTCGGAAGTGGGAAGTCAAACGGGCAAACATTACTGTCATCATCGCTGAGGGATACGCCACTACGAGTCGCAAGTGCTCTGAGTCTGGGAGAATAAATCGCTTTTGTCAACATTCGAGTCACAGCGTGATAGAGCTTGGCAGTCGTATCGGCTGGATCATCTATCGTTGCTTGGCGAAAGAGGTTGTTGGCTTGACGTAAATTGCCGGTCGCTAGGGCTCCTAAACCAGCTTTCACTCCCCCAGACCCGCTTCCTGAGACTCCAGTAATGGAAAAATTCTGCTGGCTCTGCTGCCACAGGAGAACAATATCGATACCCGGTTGAGGAAAGTCGGAGACCGTGAAGGTGCCGCTTATGCCCGTGAGAAATTCTGTTCCAAAGGTCGTCACGACTACCGTGGCACTGGCAAACTCTACTCCATCGGCAAAAACCCGCACGGTGTGCGTTCCGTCGCCTAAGCGATTCCAGTTGAACAACAGTCCAAAACCGTTGTTACTATCCCCACACACGCCCCGCGTATCCGTCCGCCGAGTGCCATAGCCGGCCTGCCACCTGTCGGCCGCGCCATTATCAAACTCGATCTCGATCTGATTGGCCTCACACACCCAGCCGGAGATGACGCCGATACCGCTTTGAAACGATCCCGGCTGAGGGTTCTCCAATATATGCGGCGGGCTGCCACTCATGCCACCTCCGCTGCCAGGACTACCATCGGTAATAACGAAGTTCTGTTTAGACTCTTGCCACCGGAGTACGATATCGGTCCCGGCTTGGGGAAAATTGGGCAAGGTCGCCTCCTTGCTGACACCGCGCAGAAACTCCTCGCCAAACGTGGTTACGGTGACAGTAACAGTGGCAAACTCCACCCCATCGGCAAAGGCCCGCACAGTGTGGGAGCCCGAGCCTAAGAGATTCCAGTTGAACAACAGCCCAAAACCGTTGTTCGTATCCCCACACCTGCCCCGGGTGTCGACCCGCCGGGTGCCGTAGCCGGCCGGCCACCGGTTGGCCGCATCATTATCAAACTCGATCTCGACCTGCCTGGCCTCGCACACCCAGCCCGAGATGACGCCAATACCGCTCTGGAACGAATTCGGTTGGGGGTTTTCCAACACCTCCTGGGCGGAAGCCAAGCCACAACTGAGGAGAAACAGCAGGATAATGCCCCCCACGACCACCATGCCGTACCCTTTCCAATGGTATCTGAAAGTGTAGAGGTCCTTTGTCCAGTCGTGCATAACCATATCCTCGGGTGCCATACAGTGTACCCAGCCAAGATGCCGGGCCATTGTCAACACCACATGGAAATGTGAAGTCCCCGCCTATTTACCAGGGCACGGGGAGCGACCCCACGCCGGGTAGCTGACTGTTCTATTGAGCAAGTGACCCGACGTAGCGAGTCCCATGCAGTGTTGACAGAGACGAACAGGCCCAACACGAGAGCGGATGTCAAATTGTTCACGGAGAGACGGTCCCTAAAACAGGAGACCTTAAAAGGTGGAGCCAAAATACGCCTGTGAAGACTGGGCTCGATCTCTCCTTCTAATGGAAAGAGCAATCCGTATGGCTCCAGGCTTATCCCGAGTGCAGGCGAAGAGGGTTAGAAGGGCGGCTCCCAAATATGTGTCAAATCTAACACAAAGCCAGGTAGCTCCGGGTCTCCTGACATACGGGACGGATCGTCCACGCGCTCAACCGAGACAGACGGACGGGAGACGTAGACCTGTCGCGCGGAGGGATCGATCAGCCAACTCAACCGCGTCCCGTTGTCCAGGTATTCCTGCATCTTCTCCTGTACGCTCCCGAGGCCATCGGATGGAGAACGTAATTCAATCACGAAGTCGGGGCAGAGGGGCAGGAACTTCTCTTTTTGTTCGGCAGTCAATGCTGCCAGGCGGGCGCGTTGCACCCAGGCGGCATCAGGGGAACGGGTTGCCCCGTTTGGCAAAGTAAATCCGGTAGAAGAGTCAAAGGCGACGCCCGTTCCGTCCTGCAACGCCCAGGTTGTCAGTATTGAGGTGATGATCGCATTCCGACTGCCCGTTCCTCCTCCGGCTGGTGCCATAATCCGCAGGTCTCCCTCAGCGGTCCGCTCAATACGCCACTCGCGGTTAAGCAAACAGAACTCATAGAATTGCTCAGGACTCATGTCGATCGCTGGCCGCGTATGCAGCACCAGCGGCTGACTCTGGCCGTATGTTGGGACGCTCGTCATCGGACCCTCCACCTGCAGCATACCAAGAGACGAATCTGATACCTACCCATTCTCCTGCTTCGCCCTCCTACCGGAAATGCGGCATGACCTCTTTGGCAAACAGTTCCATTGACCGCTGTGATTTTTTCGGATCGAGTCCGGCCATCTGCATCCACATCACCAGATGGGTCACGCGCGTTTCCGCGCTGTAGCGCTCAATCTCTTGAATGGCATCGTCCGGGGTGCCGATAATAAGCGGCGCCTGAAAAAAGGACAGGTCCTTGACATGGCGCAACTCGCCCGGCGGTGGAACCGTAGGGGTGGACATGACCGAGTCGCTCCAGGGCAGGTCGTCAGCCTCCTTAAAGCGTCGGTCATAGGAATTCATCATATAGTACAGATGCGGTTCCACATCGTCCCAGGCCTGCTCTTGGCTCTCAGCTACATAAACCGCCCGCAGTTGGGCAATATGATAGTCGTTCGTATTGCGCCCATACTGCTGGAGTCCGGCATCATACATGTGCTGTAAGTCAGCCCCGCCGCTGCCGCCCAGGTGATAGCCCAGCCGCGCGGCCCGGGCGACCGACTTTTCCGCCATCGCCGCGATCCAGATCGGCGGGTGGGGCTTCTGGACAGGCTTGGGAGCCAGGACAACCTCGCGCAGATTGTAGTGCTTGCCTTCATACGAGAAGCTGTCCTCGGTAAAGCAGCGCCGGATAATCTCGGTTCCTTCTTCGAGCCGCGCCGCACGCTCTTTGCGCGGAATGCCAAAACTGGCGAATTCGCTCAGCCAATAGCCCTGCCCGAGGCCCAGGTCGAGCCGCCCATTGGAGAGAATGTCCACGGTGGCGGCATCTTCCGCAACCCGCACCGGATTATGCAGGGGCAGGATGATGATATAAGTCCCGAGCCGAATGCGGCTGGTTTTCATGGCTATGGCGGACAGGATCGGCAGCAGGGAGGGGGACCAGGCGTCGTCGGCGAAATGATGCTCGGTCGTCCAGATATGATCGTAGCCCAACTCCTCGGCCAGGACCGCCTGCTCAATATGCTCCTGGTAGAGCTGCGGAAACGGCGCCGCCCATTGTTGCGGATTCCGAAACGGCAACAGTAACCCAAAGTCCATACGCTCCTCTTCTTTCGGCCGCTGCCAGACCCAGGCTTAAAATGTCTCTTTATACGGTCGCAGATCAATTTCCTGGGCCCAGGCGGTTTTATTCTGGGTTAGAGATGCCAACAGGTAGCGGCACTGGCATCCACATCCAACAGCCCGTTCCACATCTCGCTGATATCGTGCAGTCCTTTGATACCGGGAGTTAGAAGCGTCGCTCGTTTTGCTCGCCCGGCCGGACCGGCCGCACCCGGCTCAGCACGAAATTCCGGGCGCTCGGATAGTATGAACCGGTGAGTTTGAGCAGACGTTTTTCAGGCTCTTCCTTGCGCAACAGGTCCACATAATGCGCCGGCCCCTTGATATACAGACTCGGCTCGCGCTGACGAATTTCGGACAGAAAATTGATCACCGAGAAATCAGCATGACGGCTCTCCACATCCCGGACCCGAAAACGCAGCGTCTCTCCTTTGCCAACGGCCAGCGTCACGACCTGATGACCCGGCGCCAGGCTGACCGTCCCATACAGCTCCATGACCATACCGCCGAGCTGGGCGTGGGCCAGACCTGCCGCGCCGCCGTGCAGCAGGAGAATCCCAACCAGCAAAGGCAGAAAACGGAAGGAGCAGCGCATGGAATTATTTTTCAGAGGGGCCAACCGCCCTCAGGTTAAGACCTCGTTGTCCTTGAGGGTGGCGACTTCGTCTGCCGAATAGCCCAGCACGCGCTGTAACACGTCCTCGGTATCCTGGCCCAAACAGGGCGCGGGCCGACGGACGTGACACGGAGTGTCCGAGAAATTCCACGGCACGCCGGCATGTTGCCGCACGCCAACCTCCGGGTGTTCAAGCTGAGCAAAGAAGGGACGAGAACGCAGGTGCTCGTCTTCGGCCAGTTCCTTATTGGTTATGGCGGGAAAGGCGGCCAGACCCGCGGCCTGGAGCGTGCGGGTGACCTCTTCCGCGGACAATGTTGTCGTCCAGTCCGTGACCGCGGCTTCGAGGGCGTCTTCATTGTCCTTCCGGTCTGCCAGCGTCGCAAAACGGGCATCCTGGGCCAGGTCTGTTTTCCCCATGACGGCACATAACCGCTGCCACTCGGCGTCGTCTGCCACCACAATGCTGACCCAGCGGTCTTCCCCCTGACAGCGGAACAGGCCGTGCGGAGCCATATACGGATCACGGTTGCCCATCCGCTGTGGCGCGGCACCGTTCATTTCCTGGGCCATGATCCCTTCGCCCACCAGAGCCACCGAAGTCTCCCACTGCGACAAGTCAATATACTGCCCCTCCCCGGTGCGGGCACGGTGCATCAGCGCGGCCAGCACCGCAAAAGCGCCGTGCAACCCCCCGTTCGGGTCGCCATAGGAAAACCCGACGCTCATCGGGGGGAAGTCAGGAAAGCCCGTCATAGAGGCCAGCCCGCTCATCGGCACCTGGGCCGGGCCGTAGGACACATACGGGCTTTCCGGCCCGGTCGCACCATAGCCGGAGAGCGCAATCATGATGATATCGGGCTTCAGGGCCTTCAGAGTGTCATAGCCCAGGCCCATCCGGTCCATCACGCCCGCGGCAAAATTCTCAGCAACGATATCGCTGGCCGCAACCAGCTTTTTTGCGAGGTCCAGTCCTTCCGGCTTCTTCAGATTGAGGCAGATGGAGTGTTTGCCCTGGTTGTACTGATTAAAATATCCACACCGATTCGGCCCGGCCTGCCCATCGGCAACCGGTGGAATACGGCGTGTGACACACAGGCGGCTCTCTGACTCGATCCGAATGACCTCAGCTCCCAGATGGGCCAGTTGCAAGGTACAGAATGGCCCCGCCCAGACCCAGGTAAAATCGGCGACACGAACGCCCGATAACGGTAACTGCTCAGACATCATTCTTCACACTTTCTTCTGATGCTCTTAGATCACCTGCGTTGCTTGCAACGACTGCACCTCTTCCGGCGCAAGCCCCAACTGCCCACAGTAGACTTCCTCGTTGTGCTGGCCCAGGCACGGGGCCGGACGACGCAGGGTCCACGGCGAGGCGGCAAACTTGAATGGCGCGCCCGGATAGCGGAGAGTGCCGGCTTCAGGATGCCCGATCTCAGCAAAAAATCCCCGCGCATTGAGATGCTCGGATTTGAGCAGATCGCCCATCGTCGAAACCGGCGCAAACGGCACGCGCCGTTGCTGCGCCCCGTGGTAGACCTCGTGGACCGACTTGTCCTGCAACCAGTCTTCCAGCAGCGCTTTCAGCGCGTCCCAGTTGACCGAGCGGGACAAAAAATCCTGGAAGAGTTCGGTGTTCGCCCAGTCTGGATTGCCCATTAACTCAACCGCGTTTTGCCACTGGTGCTCTTCGACCGCGAGCACATAAATATAGCCGTCGCGGCAGGGCAGGACATCCTGGGGAATCAACCGAAAGCCCAGGCGCGACGGTGTCGTCTGATCGTACGGCCAGGCAATATAGTTATTCTCCATAATGGCGACCAGACACTCTTGGACTGAGATATCGATGTGCTGGCCTCTGCCAGTACTGAGTCGGGCGTACAGCGCCCCCAGGGAGGCAATGCCCGCGTTGACCCCGGCCTGGAATCCCGCCTGTTGCCCCGCGGCCTTGAGGGGCGGCAGGTCCGGTCGTCCGCCGGCTCCACCCAGAAAGACAATGCCGCCCGCACTCCACAGGGTTAAGTCGTGCGCGGTGTACTCCCGGTGCCGGCCGGTTTGGCCAAAGGGAGAAATCGAGGTCAACACCAGCGTGGGATTCTGCTGGGCCAGGGCTTCATACTCCAGGCCCAGGGAGGCGAGCTGGGTGGGATGATAATTATGGACTACGACATCCGCGTCTTTGACCAGTTGCTGAAACAACTCTCGACCTTTGGCCGCCTCCAGGTCCAGCGTCACCCCACGCTTATTCGTATTCAGATACAGAAACAGCCCACTCTTCTCAGGATGGGGGATATTCTCTGGATACGGCCCACGCTGCCGGGCGCGGTCGCCGCCCGGTTCTTCGACTTTGAGCACCTCCGCGCCCAGGTCGGCCATCAACTTAGCCGCATACGCAGCCGCAACCATGTGACCGCATTCGACCACGCGAATACCGTGCAGAGGGCCTGGGGCCTGGGGGTGGGGGCTGGGGGAAGGGTGTTCACTCATAGTGTTCCTATCTCAACACAGATTCAGTATCGGGCCATACCAGGTTCGATCTCGTTGGCCCAGGCGTCTATTCCGCCCGTAAGACTGACGACCCGGGCAAAGTCGTGCTGATGCAGGAAATGGGCAACCCGCAGACTCCGCACCCCGTGGTGGCAATAGACGACAATTTCGGTCTCAGGGTCGAGCTCGTGCAAACGGCTGGGAATATCACCCATCGGAATATGGACCGAGCGCGGGAGCTGCACCAGCGCCACTTCTTCGGCCTCGCGGACATCGAGCAGCACAAAGTCTTCACCCGCGGTTCGTTTGGCCTGGAGTTCGTGAACGGTGATTTCGAGAGACATCAGACACTCTTTTTCAGTTTTGACGACAGAACAGCCGGTCTGATACTAGACAACCGACCCCTGCCAGGCAAGGGTAGGGGGCATGTATCCCACAACATAGAAGGAGGCGAATATGGCAGAGTCCGAACGCTATCAAAAAGGTGCGGCAAAGATGAAAGAACTCTTCGGCGTAGAGCCCCGACCGGGCAGCATGCACGAAGATTTTCTGGATATCACGGTAAAAAATCTGTTCGGTGATATTTGGGGCCGGGACGGCCTGGCCATTCAAGAGCGCTCCATGATTACTATGGCTGCCCTGACCGTGCTGGGCCGCGACCCGGAACTCAAGGTCCACATCCGCGGCGCGCTGAACATCGGCATCAGCCGGGACAAGATCAACGAGATCATGATCCACCTCGCCCACTACGGCGGCTGGCCGGTCGGCGTCAACGGCCTGCGACTGGCCAAAGAGGTGTTCGACAGTATTGATAGGAAGAAGGCCAAGAGCGAGTAGCGGGCGTCGGCAAGGGGCTCCGAGTCTTTTGCCGACTTCCCCCTAAACCCATTTACTTGGCTATAGACCGATCCATATACATAAGCTTATAGATATCCTCATGGAAACAATCATTCCGATCTCGGCTCTCCAGAGTCAAGCCAAGAAAATTGTCGAGCGCGTGAAAAAGACACGGGACCCTGTCGTGATTACGCAAAGAGGCCGGCCGGCGGCCTTGCTCGTCAACTATGAAGATTATGCCGGGATGGTTGCGACGTTAGAGGAGATGAGCCAACCTGACTGGCGGGAACGACTGGCGGAAGCCGAGCGCGACTCTCAGGCCGGTAAAGGTATAAACCTCTCAGATGCCGCCACCCGCGTGACGCCGTAAGGGGCTAGAGAGAGTCCCCCGGCCATGAAAACAGTTCTCGGTAGCGTCTCTGCCCCTGAAGCGCGGTCGTTTACGGCAATTGGTGTCGATGGTTGCCGCGCAGGCTGGTTCTTTGTCGCGCTGGAGCCGTCAGGACAAACTCGTTGCGGCGTTGTTGAGAAGCTCGACGGGTTGGTAAGCAAGGCAGACAAATCGGACCGCATCTTCGTTGACATTCCAATAGGCTTGCCGGACAAACCAGAAACGGGTGGCCGGGAGTGTGACAAACTCGCTCGCAAGGTGCTTGGACCTCCTCGGCAGAGCAGCGTTTTTTCGGCACCGGCGCGGGTAGTGCTTGAAGCGAACGACTTTGAGGACGCGAAGGACCTCAGCCTGAAAGCGAGTGGCGGCAAGATTTCCATCTCCCGACAGACGTTCGCTATCCTTCCAAAAATCAGAGAGGTCGATACGTTGCTACGCGGTAACAGGAAGGCTCGGCGTCTCGTTCGTGAGGTTCACCCGGAGGTGTGTTTCTGGGCGCTTGCCGGACGTAAACCCATAATGGTCAACAAGAAGAAGCGGGCAGGCTTCCAGGAGCGTGTTGCCGTGTTGAAGAGTGTCCGGCATTCCGCTGAACAGGAGGTCACGGAAATCCTGGACCACCTACGTAGGCAGGGCAAATCGCGTAAGCAAGTAGCCTGTGACGACGTTCTGGACGCAATGGTTGCCGCGATTACCGCGACAGCGGAAACGGCGAGGCTACAAACCCTGCCATCCCATTTGGAAAAAGATGCGTTCGGCCTGCCGATGGAAATGGTCTATGCCTTTGCGCCCTAGTACAGGCCAGGATCGGTGTAGGGACGGTTCGCGAACCGCCCCTACACCTGCAATAACTTCCGATACCCCTCCATCATGCCGGCACCTCCTGACGAGTAGGACACGTTGACAAAAAGCACTTCATCCACCACGCCTTCATACTCGGCCAGACGACGGCGGCATTCCTCGGGCGTTCCGGCAATGGTGACGGTATCGACCACTTCATCGGTCATGGCCTCTGCCGCTTTTTGGATATTTCCCTCAGGTACATGCTTCAACGCTGCGTCCGCGGCAGCCGAGAAACCCTGCTCCCGCAGCATGTACTCGTAATACGGATGCGGCAGTGGAGCGAAGAGACGACAGATCGCTTCACGCGCGGCCTGGCGGGCGACTTCACGCTCTTCATGCACCGAGACAAATGAGCCCATCAGAAAACCGAGGGCGTGCGGGTCCCGATCCGCCTCTTCCGCAGATTTTCGGGCTGCGGGCTGAATCACCTCACGCGCGTAAGGCGCGGATAATATCGCGCCCATAGCGATACCATCCGCGACCCGGCCGGCAACGCGGACCATGCGCGGAAAAATGGCGGAAATGTATATGGGAATGCTCTCGCGGACGGGGGTCACGGCCGGCGTCCAGTCCATCTGATGAATTTCGCCCTGGTATGAGACACGCGAGCCAGCCGGGGTACGGACGATTTGTTTGAGGTTTTCAATATACTCGGTCATTTTCTGATAGGGCTTTTCATGTGGAACGCCCTGCCATTCGACGTTAATATGCCGGTTGCCGCTGCCGACTCCGAGCAGCAGCCGCCCGCCGGAAATCTCGTCTACATCCACCGCGCTCATGCCGGCAATAAAAGGGCTGCGTCCGTAGGCGTTCAGCACGTAGGAACCAATACGGACCCGTTCGGTTGCCAGGGCGAGCGCGGTCAACGGCACGAAGGCGCTGCGCCAGGCTTCGGTGACATACAGAGAATCAAAACCGGCCGCTTCGGCTTCTTTGGCCACGACCATCATGTCGCGCTGCGACATCCCGCCTCCGGGGAAAATCAGTCCGCGTTGCATACGCCTCTCCTTCTCCGTGTCCTTATTGACTGCGCCCTTATTGACCTAAAAAAACCGCCCCGTCCCGAACCGCGGGTTTGCCCTCCTCAGTCCGTATCTCAAACCGCACCACGTCTCCCTCCGCACTCGCCTCCCGCGACACGACCCGAACGGTCAGGCGTGAGGGCATGAACACCATAGCGCCAAAGCGCCCGGTTATCCGTTTGACCCGTTCCGGGTGACCGTCGGTTTCCTGGGCAATGACACGCGAGATACCATGCGCCAGCGTTGCGGTTCCGTGCAGGATCAGCCCCGGCAATCCGTACTGCTCGGCAACCGCCGGGTCGGTATGAATCGGGTTCCAGATGCGCGCGCACTCAGTGTAAACATGGGCCGCCCCCGCCGAAATCGCCACCGGAATTTCCGCCTTCGCCGGGCTGGATTCATTGAGGGCTTCCAATGGGGCTGGCAGGTCGGAGACCGGGATGTCCTCCCCCTCAACATCAACCCCCCGAAAGAGCGTTCCGTACCAGGTCGAACAGACCGGCCGGCCAGCGGCGTCTCGGGTATCAAAACGGACAGTCTGGTAGGCCCCCGGCCGGCGCTGTTCAACGCCGGCCACAGTTGCCTGGGTCGTCAATTTTTCACCCGCCCGGATAAGACGGTGTATGACCAGATCGTGCGTGGCATGAACGCCCCGCAGGGCCTCTTCTCGTTTCAGGGCACTGTCTCGCATGGCGAGCATGACCGGCCATTCAATACAGACCGGAAAGAGCGGATGGGCAACAACCCCAGCCGCTCGGCAGGTGTCCATATAACAGGGTAAATAATCGTCGAGCCCGGCCGCGTACGACATGACCCACCGGGTATCGATTTCGCTGACAACAGGTTGTCCGACAAGGCCGACCGTTTCTGAATGCAGTGCCATGACCTTCCTCCTTAATGTTCTCTTCCAGGTAGGGAATGCCTAGCCTGATACCGTAATCTCGCTCGTCCTGCCACCTTTGCGCACTTCTATGCGCATGGGCATGGCCGCGGCGACCTCTTCGACATGGGTGATAATGCCCACCATCCGGCCTTCTTCGCCCCGCAGTTCTTGCAGGGTTTCCGTGACCATCTGCACCCCTTCACGGTCCAGCGTTCCAAACCCTTCATCCAGAATCAGGCATTCGGTTGAGGTCTGGGCCGCCCGTCCGGTCGCAACGGTCCGAAACCCTTGCGACAGCGCGAGCGCAATGGCGAGCGAGGCCAGAAACGTTTCTCCGCCCGACAGCGAATGGGTGGGCCGGGCACGCCGCTGATCTTCGTGGTCAACAATTTGGAGCGTAATCGCCCGCCCCCGATACGCAATATCAAACACATACCGCCCGTGGGTGAGACGTTGCAGGTGGGCGGACGCATCGCGCATCAGAGCTTCTATGGCTCCGCGCGAGAGAAAGTCGGTGAATTCCGAGCCCAGGAGCTTACGCAGGTCCGAGGCCAGGCGTTCCTCACTCTCTGCTGCGCGCAGCTTTTTTTCTTCTTGCTCTTTCTCCTGCCAACGCCGTTCGGCTTCGGCGTGTTCCGCCTCTAAGCGTCCGCGTTGTTCTTGGAGAGACAGCCTCTGTCCGCGGGCCGTTTCCAGTTGGGGTTTGATCTGCCTTCCGTCCTCGCCCGTGTCAGTGAGGTTGTGTTGAGCAATCGCCGCGTGAAGCTTTTCCCGCTCCTCTGCCAGCGCGCTGGACGCCTGTTGCTGTTTCTTCTGTGACTCTTCCAGCATTTGCGTTCGGACTTGAAAGTCGGCCTGTGCCTTGGTGGCTTGACGTTCAGCCTGTACGACCAGAGTCCGTGCGTTTTCTTCGCGTTGCGACAAATCCGCGTACCGGGTTTGCTTACCTGCCAGCGCGTTGAGTTCCCCTTCTACTTCTTCGGTTTTTGGCAGCGCCGCGGCTTCCGTCAGACCAAGGCAGGCGCGCACGGCCTGCGCTTCGCGCTCAGCACGCTTCTTCGCGCCCTCGTATTCGGCGGCGAGTAATGTGAGGGCGACATTTTTTTGGCCCTGGGTTGTGTGCAACGAGTTGCGCTCCGCTTCGAGTTCACGGAAGGCTTTCTCCGCGGCCTTCATCTGTTGCTCAGCCTGTACGACCAGAGTCCGGCGTTGCTCAATACTCTGCTCAGGGTCTCCATCTGTCGAGAGAAATGCGGCAACCTTACGGCCAAGCACTTTCAACTCGCGTGTATCGTCCTCCAACCTTCCGGTCGTCCCGCGTAACGCTTCAGCGAGCTTTGCCGCCTCTTGTTGCGCGGTTTCACGCTCACGGGTCAGTCTCGCTTTTTCCCGCTCGGCAGATTTGGCCTGAGCTTCCATGTCTGTGAGCGCTACGCTCAGCGCTTCTTGCTGGGTCTGAACAATCTGAAGGGCTTCGGAAGGAGACGCATGGCCGGGGAAACGTGACACAAAGCTGTTCCGGCCTTCTTGCCGGACTCGTCCGCGTTCTTTGAGCTCCGACTCCGCAGCATCAAGTCTCGCCTGTAGTGCGGCAACCTCGGTATTTGCTCTCTGCGCTTCCTTACGTTTTTGTTCAGTGGTCTGTGTGGCGCGCTCCATTTGCGCCTGAAGCAGCTTCAGATCGTCCCCCGCTTCTTGGGCAGCAGGAATTTCGCTGACGGTGGTCTGACACACAGGACAAGCCTCACCGACGTGCAGCGTCTCCCGGAGATGGGCGGCTTCGTGCCGGCGTTGGTTGTCTTCAAGCGCGGCGCGGGCCGCTTGCTCCTGTTCTTCGGCTTGAGCGAGATCGCGCCGGACGCACTGCAGCGTTTGTTCTGCGCTGGTCAGCGCCGCGTGGATAGTCTCACATTCGGATTGCGCCCGTTTTTCCGCCTTCTCGGCCTCTTGTCGTTCTTGCTCCAGGCGTTCTGCTTCGGACATCAGTTGGCGCTTTTGCTGCTCGTCTTTTTTCGCTTGGTCGATTTTTTCTTTCAGTTCCTGGGTAGTCTGCTCGTGCGCCGCTTCTTCCTGCTTCACATCATCCAGCGTGTGTTGGGTTGAGGTCTGTTTTTGACGCAGGGAGGCTATCCGGTCTGTGAGTTTCTGTTGTTCCTGTTGCAGATCTTTCCAGCGTCTTGCCGCGCTGAGCTTTTCCGTCAGCGCAGCCACGTCGCCGGCTTCGGCAACGAGATGCTCAAACCTGTCAGAGTGAGACTGATGTTGAGACCGTGCCTGCTCGACTTGCTGCGTGTACGCCTCAATCTGTTGAGCGAGCGTCTCAGCTTCCCTCTGGGCAGTGGCTCGTTCGGTCTTTTTCTGCTCGGCTTCCTTGCGGGCGACTGCCCATTCCTTGAGATGGACAACCACACGTTTGACGACCTCGTGTCGCTCTGCATCGTATCCCAGCACGTCTCGTTCTTGACCGATCTTTGCTAATTCATCCGCCTGGGCGGCAACCTGGGCGGTCGCCTCATCAGACTTCTTTTGCGCCAGTTCTTTCTCCTGATTACGATTCTGCACTTCGATTTGAAGCTCAGTCACCCGACGGCGCAAGCCCGCTATGTGATCGACGTGTTGGGCCACACCGTGCAAGCGTTTTTCTTGCTGAGCAACCTGTTCAATGTGTTGGCCGAGCTTGGCAAGCTCGTCTTTCTGAAGGGCAATACTCTCCTGGCTCAGGCCGGCGTATTGGTCCAACGTTTCACTCAACGTGTCCGCCCGGGTCTTCGCCTGACCGGCAACCAGTTTGGCCTGGTCGGCCACCCGAGCGTACACGCCGAGTTCGAGTATTTTCGCCAGCAACTCGCGCCGTTTTTTTGGCTCGCTGGTCAGAAACTCGGCATACCGTCCTTGGGGGAGGATGACGGTTTTGGTGAAGCCATCAAAGTCAAGGCCCAATAATTCTTCAATCCGTTTTGTGAGCAGCGCTGACCCGGAGATGTCCTGTATCCACTCTTCCCCTTCGCGTTCGCTGAGGCCGGAGTCGGTGATCTTGCCCGTTCGTCTGACGGCCCGAAACCAACGCTCGCCAATAGTGAAGTCAAGCGCGACCTCACACATCTGCTCACCGGTCGAGATCACGCCTTTTGAGTCCGCGCCATAACGGGCGGTGCGGCCATACAGGCACCAGACCATCGCGTCAATCAGCGCGGACTTGCCGCTCGCCATCGGGCCGGTAATGGAGAACAAGTCGAGTTGCGAAAAATCGATCGTATGGACCTGCTCTCCCGTCACCCGAAAGGGCATGAAATTTTTGAGGCTGAGTTGTTGTGGACGCATGGTTTTAATAGGGGGTGGGGGTGCGGCAGGCACTTAGACTGGCTCATCCCGCGCGGTGCTGACCTCCTGATACAGCCGCTCAAACAGGGCTACGAGCGGAGGCTCAGGCTCCGCGCCGCGTTTTGACTTGTAATAGTCGGTGAAAAGCTCTGCCGCGGGTCGCTCCTTTGGATTGTGGACCGCTTCGCTAACGGAATCGCTGGCCGCCGCCTCTTCAAATCGGAGCGAGACCACGCCCGGCAACGCTCGGATTTGCTCAATCAACTCAGACATTTGGCCTTCCGGTTTTAAGACAACTTCAACCCAGGCATTTGTGAACTCTTCCGCCTGCGACAGTATCTCTTCGGCAGTTCCCGTCCGGCGCAGCAGGGCTTTGCCCGCTGTCAGCGCAATCGGTGAGATTTCCGCCGGCTTCCCCGGATGGGCCTCAATAAGGCAAACACTTTTGTCCTGGCCGCGCTCACCAAAGTCCATTTGCAGAATCGAGCCGGCATAGCGTGCCTGCGCCCGTGTCCCGGACACTTTTTGGGGCTGGTGCATATGTCCCAGGGCTACATAGTGCACCCGACCGGGGAATATCCCCGGATCGACAGGAAAGACGCTTGAGCGCCATTCTCCTCCCCCAAACTCTGTCCCGGACACATGGGCGTGAGCGAGCACGATGGACACCGCATTGCGATCTATTTGCAGCGTCGTTTCTTCCAGGGCGCGCAGATAGTCCTGTACCATACTCTGGTACACACTCAGCCGCTCGTTCTCGCTTTTGTTGGTTCCTTTCGCCGAGGGCAGGACTCGGTGGGGATGCAGATAGGGCAGACAACTCACCAGCGCCCGCTCCCCGCCGGTCCGCTGGGAAATGGAAACGATGAGGTCCGACGGGGTTTCACTCACGTCCGTCATCATATGCACCTGGAGCAAATCGCCCAGCGGTTTCAGGGTGCGCAGGCGGGCGGCGTCATCGTGATTGCCGGGAATGACGACCGAGACAATATTGTCGCGGGCGAGTTGCGCCAGTGTTTGCGCCACCAGTTCCTCGGCAGCCAGCGGCGGGCGGCGCTCGTGAAAGATGTCGCCGGTCACCAGGACGGCATCAACCTGCTCGCGCCTGGCAATATCAACGATCTCGCCAAAAACAGCCTTGTGCTCATCCAGCCGCGAGCGATTGCGGATCGTCCGGCCTACATGCCAGTCTGAAGTGTGGAGGAATTTCATGCCCGGGTCCTTAATACTCGCTTTCTCGAACGCGGGACAGCTTCAAAGCGGGCGACGGCAATTTCTGTTCGTCGGCCCGGGTCGCCCAGGCTGGCATAGGGAAGAGAATCGGGACGGGGGTGGGAATGTCGGGTTGAGACACGATCATCCGCCCGGAGGTTAAAATAGCGGCCCGCTTGCGCAAGGTTGGCGGCAAAAAGCCATATTCGGCCCGCTCGGCTTCGGCAGCATCCAGCCGGCCGACGATCCGAAAGGCAGGATTGGCAACGATCCGCCGCTCCACCTCGGAAGCGGTTTGCTGCGCGCCGATCAGAATCGTTCCGCTGGAGCGCCCCCGCTCGGCAATTTCAAGCAGCCGCTCTCGAATCGGCGACCAGCCGTCACGGGGCGCATAGCGGTTCAGTTCATCCACAACGATAAAGCACAAGGGTTCGGCAGACCCGGTTGCTTCTTTTTCTGCCTGAATCTGTTGCAGCACGGAGCCCACCACAAAACTCTTGCCGACTTCGTACAGTCCGCTCAGGCTGACCACAGTCACCTGCTTATTGCGCCAGTTGATCGTATGCCGGGTCGCGTTGGCGTCTGCCGGGTCGCGGATAAGATACGACACCTTGTCTTCTGCGCTGTACAGACGCCGCATGAACGCGCCGACTGTGCCGGCCGAATGGCTGGTCGCGCTGGCAATGGCCTCCATCGCCCGGAGGAGGGTCGGAAAATCGCGTACCTCGGTCGGAGGGGGTGGACTGTCGTTCTCTGCCAAGCCTTCTCCCAAGGGCAGCAACACACCCGGCCCCGGCCCGTCTTTCTCGGCGTCTTCCGCGGCTTCAAGGAGTTTGCGTTCCACCTGGTAGGTCAGGGCTGACAGCAAAGAGGCATCTTCCCCGCCTTCAGAAAACAGATAGCGCAGCAAACGCTGACGGCAGAAATCCCGGACCGTCCAGAAGTAGGGCGTGACTTCATCTGCCTTACGGGAGCTGACCTTGGGCATGATCGGTCCGCGCGCGCTTTCCGTTGGTGGGACATAGAACTGGACTGAATCAAACGGCTCTGCCGGCAAACTCATTTGGGCGTAGAGGGCTTCATCTTCAAGGGCGATGGCGTTGCTGGCTTTGTCCAGGAACAGCAGGTCTTCGCCTTTGACATTAAAAATAATGGCGTGGGTATTTTTCGCGTCGGTCAGATGCCCGCAGTGCAGCAGGCTGTGGAGCAGAAAGGTGGAATAGGTCGTCTTGGTCGCAATACCGGACACACCGCTGATATTCATGTGGGCGCCCTTGCGGCCGTTCAGAAAATCGAGGTTGCCGTACACGACCTCCTTGCCGGACAAGGACAGGCCGATCGGGAACTTGCGCTCCATTTTGTCCATAAAAAGGGCTTGCGCGAACTCCTCGTCCTCAACCGTGCGGACCGGGTCGCCCGGCATCGGCGGATAATAATACTCCGGTATCAAACGGGTCACTTTGACATGCGCGGCAATAGAGAGTTCAACAGGAAGACCACGTTCCGCCTCAACCACGTCGGAGTCAAACGTTGAGCCCTGATGGCGGGCGCGGACGATATCGACCATCCCGAATAATTTCAGGGGTCCGTTTGGCGAGTCAGTCTCAACCACGATGGCCTCATCGACCTGGACCGCTTCGCCGGCTTCGAGCCACACCCAGAATTCGAGTGGGGTGGCGTCTTGCGTACCGATGACTCTCCCCATGCGTCCTCCTTTTCCCCGTGGTTCGGCTATATCTGGTTTAACAGGGCTTTCTCAATACACCGCCGGACCAGCTTGGGGTCGCCCAGACGGTGCCGCAGCCGTCGCTCTAATCCACCAATGGGAATTAAATTCTGGGGGGCGCGGGGGTCTTTTGGCGCGCGGGAGGCCAGAGCCGAAACAGCATGGGCGGCTTGATCTAATAATACGACCGCCTGCTGAATGCCAAGCCCCAGCTTCACTTCCAGGCGCACCAGGCCGGTAAAGGGATGCTCGATCGGGCGCGGATTCGCCAGACGCAGATAACAGGTGAACACCTCGAAACTCTTGCGTTTACTGCTGCCGGAGAATTGAAACAGCGGCGTCCGCTCCCCCGGCTGAAGTTGTTCGAGAATCTTTGCCTCTTTGGGCGCAAGATACATCCGTTGAATCGTCTTGATGACCCCAACCACGGAGGAGCTATCGCTTAAAAAGGTCAGATTGCCGTCTGCAAGTATGAGGCGTTCATTCCCGGACAGCTTTCGGGCCAAATCGACCTCGGCCTGACGCATGGCGGTCATAAGGCTCTCACGTAAGGAGTCCGGGGTCAGATCCGCCGCGCTCACACTGCGGTAGCGCATCGGCATCTTTCCACCCGTCCCTGCCGCCACCGTCACATCCTGGCCGGATTGCTGCCCGCCAACAATAAAAAGGCGGTCGAGCTGTTCTTCGATAATCTCGACGCGGCGATCAATCACGACCGCTCCGGCCGCATACGATCCAAACAGGGCTACATAGCGGGATTCTTCGTCACTCAGGACTGCTGGCGCGTCGACCCGCATAACGCCGTCAATCACCGCAGTCATGTTCGGCATCTGTTCAGGAGCCGGTGTCCGGGGCTGCCACGGACCGGCCTCCACCTGCTGCCCGGTCACTTGGGCGGAGGGCTGCTCCGCATCGACCGCCTGGGGGGCCGAAATCTGGCTGCCGTAATCGCCCCCCCAGGGGTCCAAACTGATACGCATGGGTCTGTACTTGCCTGCGGCTAGATTTTCTTTTCCGGCGAGCGCACGATTTGTCGCTCGCGGATAGTCACGCTCGTCCGGCCCTCCCTATCCGTAATCGTCGACTCCCGGACAATGATGTGCATGGGGCCGCTCCGGCCTGTTTTTTCATACACATCAGCCACCCGCGCGGTAATGGTATAGGTCTGCCCGGCAACAATCTCAGCGTGGAATTCGAGTTCTTGGCCCGCGTGGAGACTCATGAAGCCGGCCGGAAGCGGCACCTCGGGCAGCAGGTTGCCGCCGCGCATCCGCATACAAAACAGAGGGGGCGCAATGACATCAGGATACCCCGCGGCCCGAGCCGCGGCGGCATCAATATACAGCGGGTTGAGATCATCCAGCGCTTCGGCAAAGGCTTGAATGTCCGCGGCCGTCACGGTCACAGGACCGAGTTGTACTCCCTGTTTCGCCTGCGGGTCAATTTCGAGCATCATGCAGTTTCCCCCGTTCCTGGTGTGTGGCTCTTCACCTCAATACGACCCCAGCATACCTGTACCCAACGCCAGGCCCAGCCCAATCAAAGCAGTCCCGACCCCGCGACCGAACATCGTACCGGAGGGCAGACTCTTTTCAAGCAATATGACAAGGGTCAACGTCCCCATCCACACGAGATTCATCGTCCCCATGATAAACATGACCATCATCAGGCTCCAGCAACAGGCGAGGCAATACAGCCCGTGGGACAGTCCCATCTGCAATGCGCCCCGATATCCGTCGCGCCAGTGCGCCATCAGAAACGCAAAAGGCGAGCGGCAGTGCGCCAAGCAGCGGTCTTTGAGTGGGGTCAGTTGGTAGAGGCCGGCAACAATCAGCAATGCGCCGCTGATGGGCGCACTGTAGGTTTTCAGCGCAGGAAAGTGGGCCGGTAAGGTCTGCATGGTCAAGTCCGCGGCATAGCCAACGCCGCCGGTGAGCGTCCACAGCGCCGCATAGCCGGACACAAACACCCAGACAGGCGTAGACGGAAGCTGTTGGGCTTGTTTTTGTCTGGCCATAGTGGCGAATATGCCAGCCACAGGGACGATGGCAGGAAACATCATAGCCACCATCATGACGCCCCACAGGGCGATATACAGCAACATATTCGTCACAGAGAAGGGCAGCCCCATTGTCATGCTGCCCATCACCAACGCAGACCCCGCCCCGCCCATATGCTGCGCCGTCACAATCCAGGCCAGGACCGAGAGGCCGATAAGCGGGCAGAGGAGGAAGAGAGATTCACGGCTCATGGCTTCGGGGCGCAGCCCTCTGGATGCTGTTTCAGGTATTCGAGCAGAGCTTCCGCGGCCCACTGATGGCCGGCGGCCTCATCTACACTGTTCAACGTGGAGGTAACCAAAGACACCAACCGGGCTGTCGAGACCTTTTGCGGGGGGCATGACTGTTATAGCGCGAACAGTTTCATCAGCGCGACAATCAGTCCGCCCTGCGCAATCAGCGCGCCAAACAGCCATTTCAGCAGGTCGGATTTGAGGCCTTCAATAGCCGCCTTGGTCTCCTGCCGTAAGGCTTCAATGTTGGCCTTGGTTTCCTGCCGCAGGGCTTCAATCTCCCGCTGCACAAGGGCAAGCTCGGCCTTGGTTTCTTGCCGCAAGGTTTCAATGTTGGCCTTGGTTTCCTGCCGCAGGGCTTCAATCTCCCGCTGCACAAGGGCAAGCTCGGCCTTGGTTTCTTGCCGCAAGGTTTCAATGTTGGCCTTGGTTTCCTGCCGCAGGGCTTCAATCTCCCGCTGTACAAGGGCAAGCTCGGCCTTGGTCGCCAGATTGCTGGTGAGCAGGGCAACCTGCTCCGTCGCCAGGGCCTCCGCCTGTTCCTCGGTGAAGCCGCTGTCCGTCAGGTGCTTGACGAATTGATGACTGTCGAAGGCGAGGGCTTCGCTCATGGCCAGAAATTCTACCGCACTCCCGCCCCGGAGGCAATCAGCGACCGGACGCCCGGCCCAACGCGGACCGGGCAGCGGCCTTGCCCCGGCCCGCGCCAACGGGGAACTCAACCTGCCATATCGGGTCTTCCCCTGGTATGAACTGGCCGGTCCGAATACTGGTGATCGTGTAATCCGGGAGTGGTCTGCTCACCAGACATTTCCCGCCGAAGCGCCCGCCATTGTTCCTGTCAAAGTGAAAGTCAAGGTTGTCGAAACCGTACTGCTTGCGGGCGGCGGGCAGGTCATTGGCGGCGGCGGGGATGAGGTGCAAAAAGAAGGGGAGCTCTGTATCCGCCGGAGCGCATGGCTCCTTGACGTAGGTCAACTCGTTCTCGGTGAGATAGACGTCAAAGGCGGCAGTTTTGGCCATGTTGTTGAAATACTGAAAAACCATCAACCCGATACTGCCGGCAATGACCAGAGAGCAGGTCATCAGCCAGAAGAGAATCCGTCTGCCCGGCAGTTTCAGGCCGCTGAATGTCCGTGAGATTGCCGCGAACCGGCCCTGAGCCAGCGTGAGCTCCAAGGAATAGAAAAGGCAGCCGAGGCCGAACAGATACTCGCGCACCTCGTACACGCCTCTAGAATTGACGTTACTATGATAGTTCCCATGATAGTTCCCATATGTGAGAGCCAAAACGAGCGCCAGAGTTGCCGCGGAAGCAACGATCAATTTGACGTGCCCCGAAAACAAGGCGAAGAGGAGAAAGAGCAGCAGCAACCCCTTCTCCTCAATCACGATAAGTCCGAAGGATCTTTTGACGCTCATTAAGTATTCTCTGAAGTTCGCTCCTGAAAGTTCTTTGAGGTCCGCTCCTGATTCATAGGAAAGTACTATCAGAAAGCCCAGCATCAGCAGGATTGACGGCAGCGGAATCCCGAAAAGCCGGTCTTTCCGGCAAAAGAAAGCCGCGCTGGTTGCCATGCACAGGAGCAGCGTGCCATTCAACCAGATAATGTCGAACGATTTATTGGCGATATTGTGGACGTTGAATTCTTTCTGCTCATTCAAGGGCATCAAGAAATCGGGCGTCGCAAACCCGAAGAGGCGCTGCCCCCAACTGATTTCCTCCCCGGCGACAAACACCATCGCCATACCGCCCAGGATATAGACGCCGCGCCGGAAGAGACTCGGCTCCCGCCAGGCCGTGCCGAACAGCAGGAAGCCGGCCAGGAGGAACCAGACCACGGTGAGATTCTCCACCCAGGAGTCTTCCCGGGTCAGCACATGGAATATCCACGGGGCGGCAACGAGGAGAGAGCTAAAGAAAAGGACGTGCAGACTCAGACACAGGTATCCAAAGACACCAACCGGGCTAAAGGGGTGGCGGTAACTTACTGAATTTAATGAAGTTTTTCGGGGGGGGGGGTAGAATTCATGCCGTGCTCCACTAGCGCCCGACATGGCCTTATCCATCCAGAAACTCAACCGGCGTTACGACCGGCACGGTGATTTGAGCTGTCATTTGGTTCCTCCAACCGCGTCCAAGCCACGAGGCAATGGTCGCGGCTCCATCAACGGAAGGATGGTGGCCCCAGTGGTATCCGAGGTAGTGGCGCGCGTGGAAGGCGCTAGCGTCATGGCGAACACTGTAGGGGCTGACCGGGCCGAGGGCAACACGGGATTCAGCCGACAATAACCTCCCCGGCAGCCGCGCTCAGCGGTGCGTTGGCGGCGTTGAGGCATGCGCTCGGGCGATTTTGGCCAGCGCCCTCAGCGCCGAGTTGACTGTAGCCGAATCCTTGAAAACCTCAGCCACGTCAGGCTCCAGAAGAACTACATTCGTGCCCCGGCGGTAGGACTCGTAATGCTTGCCGCGAACGCCGCCGGAGAAGTCGTACTCCTCGCGCACTGGGTCCTGTTTACTGCCCTGACTCATACTGCCTCCGTTCGTGTTGTGACGCCACTCGGGCGCTAATGATGCGGACGTGTTCATCCCGTTCAGTATAGGACACGACAAGCAGGCGGTTGTGCGAAGAATTGCCCATGCTCAGATACCGATGCTCTCCTACAGAGTGATCCGGGTCCACAATGGTGTATTCGAGCGGATCCCCGAACACCGTAGATGCTTCTGCGAAATCGACGCCGTGCTTCTCGACATTCGACCGCTCCTTATCCGGATTCCACTCGAACTCCATACAGACTCCAATTTGTCAAACCGGCGGCCAAAACGCAACGCGGCGGCGTGCTCGCGTGCCTGCCGGGCTTGTTTTTGTCTGGCCATAGTGGCGAATATGCCAGCCACAGGGACGATGGCAGGAAACATCATGGCCACCATCATGACGCCCCACAGGGCGATATACAGCAACATATTCGTCACAGAGAAGGGCAGCCCCATTGTCATGCTGCCCATCACCAACGCAGACCCCGCCCCGCCCATATGCTGCGCCGTCACAATCCAGGCCAGGACCGAGAGGCCGATAAGCGGGCAGAGGAGGAAGAGAGATTCACGGCTCATGGCTTCGGGGCGCAGCCCTCTGGATGCTGTTTCAGGTATTCGAGCAGAGCTTCCGCGGCCCACTGATGGCCGGCGGCCTCATCTACCTGTTCATCGTGAACGTCCCTATCCATATCGGGTCTTCGCCTGGTATGTACTGGCCGGTCCGAATACTGGTGATCTGGTAATCCGGGAGTGGCTTGGTCACCAGACATTTCCCGCCAAAGCGCCCGCCATTGTCCCAGTCAAAGTGAAAGTCAAGGTTGTCGAAACCGTACCGCTTGCGGGCGGCGGGCAGGTCATTGGCGGCGGCGGGGATGAGGTGCAAAAAGAAGTGGGGCTCTGTATCCGCCGGAGCGCAGGGCTCCTTGACGTAGGCCAACTCGTTCTCGATGAGATAGACGTCAAAACTGGCGCGGACGACCGGCTCGCCGGCTGTGATGGACCGGTATGCCTCCTCATATGCCTCTTCAATGGCGGCAGTTTTGGCCATAGCGTTGAAATACTGAAAAACCATCAACCCGATACTGCCGGCACTGACCAGAGAGCAGGTCAGCAGCCAGAAGGGAATCCGTCTGCCCCGCAGTTTCAGGCTGGTGAATGTCCGTGAGATTGCTGTGAACCGGCCCTGAGCCAGCGCGACCTCCAAAGAATAGAAAAGGCAGCCGAGGCCGAACAGATACTCGCGCACCTCGAACAGGCTTCCACGCAGGACAGGCGGGACTCCAATACTGACGCTACCATGGTAGTTCACGTATGTGAGAGCCCAAACGAGCGCCAGAGTAGCCGCGGAAGCAATGATCAATTTGACGTGCCTTGAAAACAAGGCGAAGAGGAGAAAGAGCAGTAGCAACCCATCCTCCCCATCAACGACAATAAATCCGAAGGCTCTTCTGATACTCTTTGCGTATTCTCTGAGGTTCGCTCCTGAGAGTCCTTCGAGGTTTGCTCCTGATATATAGGAAAGTATTAGCAGAAAGCCCAGCATCAGCAGGATTGACGGCAACGGAATCCCGAAGAGCCGGTCTTTCTGGCAAAAGAAAGCTGCGCTGGTTGCCATACACAGGAGCAGCGTGCCATTCAAGTAGATAATGCCAAACATATCATTGGAGATATTGTGGACATTGAATTCTTTCGATTCATTCAAGGGCATCAAGAAATCGGGCGTCGCAAACCCGAAGAGGCGCTGCCCCCAACTGATTTCTTCACCAGCGGCAAACACCATCGCCAGACCGCCGAGAATATAGACGTAGCGCCGGAAGAAGCTCCGCTCCACCAGGGCCGTGCCGAACAGCAAGAGGCCCGCCAGGAGAAACCAGACCACGGTGAGATTCTCCACCCAGGAGTCTTCCCGGGTCAGCGCCTGGAAGGTATCCAGGTCGGTAGCGATGAGAAAGCTGAAGAAAAAGACGTGCAGACACAGACACAGGTACCCAAAGACACTAACCGGGCTAAAGGGATAGCGGTAACTTACTGAATTTAATGAAGTTTTTCGGGGGGGGGGTAGAATTCATGTCGTGCTCCACTAGCGTCCGACATGGCCTTATCCATCCAGAAACTCAGCCGGCGTTACGACCGGCACGCCGCGAAGACAATGACGTTCGTGTCGGATGGTGGCCCCAGTCGTATCTGAGGGAGTGGCGCGTGTGGAAGGCGCTAGCGTCATGACGAACACTGTAGGGAATGACCATACCGAGGGCAACACGGGATTCAGCCGAAAATAACCTCCCCGGCAGCCGCGCTCAGCGGTGCCTTGGCGGCGTTCAATAGCGGCCTTGGTCTCCTGCCGCAAGGCTTCAATCTCCCGCTGCACGAGGGCAAGCTCGGCCTTGGTTTCCTGCCGCAGGGCTTCAATCTCCCGCTGTACAAGGGCAAGCTCGGCCTTGGTCGCCAGATTGCTGGTGAGCAGGGCAACCTGCTCCGTCGCCAGGGCCTCCGCCTGTTCCTCGGTGAAGCCGCTGTCCGTCAGGTGCTTGACGAATTGATGACTGTCGAAGGCGAGGGCTTCGCTCATGGCCAGAAATCCTACCGCACTCCCACCCCGGAGGCAATCAGCGACCGGGTGCCCGGCCCGACGCGGACCGGGCAGCGGCCTTGCCCCGGCCCGCGCCAACGGGGAACTCAACCTGCCATATCGGGTCTTCGCCTGGTATGAACTGGCCGGTCCGAATACTGGTGATCTGGTAATCCGGGAGTGGCCTGCTCACCAGACATTTCCCGCCAAAGCGCCCGCCATTGTCCCTGTCAAAGTGAAAGTCAAGGTTGTCGAAACCGTACTGCTTGCGGGCGGCGGGCAGGTCATTGGCGGCGGCGGGGATGAGGTGCAAAAAGAAGGGGAGCTCTGTATCCGCCGGAGCGCATGGCTCCTTGACGTAGGTCAACTCGTTCTCGGTGAGATAGACGTCAAAACTGGAGCGGACGACTGGCTTGCCTGCCGTGATGGACCGGTATGCCTCCTCAATGGCGGCAGTTTTGGCCATAGCGTTGAAATACTGAAAAAACATCAACCCGATACTGCCGGCAATGACCAGGGAGCAGGTCAGCAGCCAGAAGAGAATCCGTCTGCCCGGCAGTTTCAAGCTGCGGAGTGGCGCCGGCGCGATTGCCGCGAACCGGCCCTGAGCCAGCGCGACCTCCAAAGAATAGAAAAGGCAGCCGAGGCCGAACAGATACTCCCGTGTCTCCTGTATCTTGGGCCACCCGGCGATACTCCGGTCGTACACACTACGGTAGTTCACATAGGAGAGAGCAAAAACGAGGGCCAGGGTCGCCACGACCGCAATGACCAATTTGATTTGTCGCGAAAACAGGGCGAAGCTGAGCAAGAGCAGCAGCAGCCCACTCTCCTTGAATACAGTAAAGTGTAATAAATTTCTGAGGCCCGATCCTGAGTGATGGGAAAGTATCACCAGAAAGCCCAGCGTCAGCAGGATTGACGGGAAGGGAATCCCCAAAAGCCGGTCTTTCCGAAAAAAGAAAGCCGCGCTGGTTGCCAGACACAGTAGGAACGCGCCGTTCCGGTAGACGAGGTCAAGCCCTCGAGCGCTGAGATTGTGGACGTTGAATTCTTTCTGATAATTCAAGGGCAGCAGGAATTCGGGCGTCGCAAACCCGAAGATGCGCTGCCCCCAACTGATTTCCTCCCCGGCGACAAACACCATCGCCATACCGCCCAGGATATAGACGCCGCGCCGGAAGAGACTCGGCTCCCGCCAGGCCGTGCCGAACAGCAGGAAGCCGGCCAGGAGGAACCAGACCGCGGTGAGATTCTCCACCCAGTAGTCTTCCCGGGTCAGCGCCCGGAAGGTATCCAGGTCGGTAGCGATGAGAAAGCTGAAGAAAAAGACGTGCAGACTCAGACACAGGTACCCAAAGACACCAACCGGGCTAAAGGGATGGCGGTAACTTATTGAATTTAATGAAGTTTTTCGGGGGAGGTAGAATTCATTCTGTGCCCCACTAGCGTCCGACATCGCCTTATCCATCCAGAAATTCAACCGGCGTTACAACCGACACGGTGATTTGAGCTGTCATTGGGTTCCTCCAACCGCGTCCAAGCCACGAGGCAATGGTCGCGGCTCCATCAACGGAGGGATAGTGGCCCCAGTCGTATCTGAGGGAGTGGCGCGTGTGGAAGGCGATAGCGTCATGACGAACACTGTAGGGAATGACCGGGCCGAGGGCAACACGGGATTCAGCCGACAATAACCTCCCCGGCAGCCGCGCTCAGCGGGGCCTTGGCGGCGTTGAGGCATGCGTCGGGCGATTTTGGGTGCGAAGCATGGCCCATGCTCAGATACCGATGCTCTCCTACAGAGTGATCCGGGTCCACAATGGTGTATTCAAGCGGATCCCCGAACACCGTCAAGGGGTGGCGTAAAGTTCGATTGGCTCCCCCGGAGTCAAATCCAGCCCTTGCAGACCAGGGTAGTCTGGCGCATACCGGTAAGCGCGGTACACCTGATTAGCCGGTGCTACTCTACCAATTTTTTTCAGTTGTTCCGTCGGCACCGGCTCGCCTTGACGCACCGGGCCGTCGCTGGTCATCGGGTTGACGTATTTCCAAACCGTTTTGCCGGTCGGCGTTACCTCGAAAAGCGTACCGTGTACCCCATCGCAAATCAACGTGTTTCCGTTGGGAAGCCGTTGCGCTCCTGAAATATAACCGGCGAAAAAGTCGCTGGGCGTTGCGGCGGTATAAGTCCATACCGGTTCTGCCGGCGCATAGGCCCGGTCGGGATTCAGCCGGTAGTTGGCCCCGTCCACCGGCGGAACAATCTCATCTACCGACGAATAAGCGCGGGGGCGCTCCCAAACCCTAATGCCATTGTTGAAAATGAGGATGTTGCCGGCGCCGGGCCGGCCGGGGGGAATCCATTGGGGATTATGCGGCCAGAAGAGTTGCTGGTCATCAAGCGTCCCGGCGCGATAGGCGCGGGGGTTACCCCAGCGGTACAGCAGGTCGCCTCCCTTGCCCCCCTTTCCGCCGCTGGGGCCGGCCGCCTCTGCCCGGGTGGTGCTGTGGTCGATAATCCACATTTCGCTGAAATTACTAGGCGATAGCATAACCTGGTCCAATTCCGGGTTATAGTCGATTCCGTTGCTGTGTATCCAGTCCGACGGGTCTGTCGAATCGGGCAACTCGGAGAGGTAGAAATTAAGGTCAATCAACTCCGGATGCTCGGCCACCACCCCGTAATTGGCCTTGCTGGAATCAAAGTCCTGAATCAGATGATCCCACGCCGACCATTCCCAAACGATTTCGCAGCTTGCCGGCCCGGTAATTCGGGCTTCCACAATATGCGGCGCGAACAAGCCACTAGGGCCGATGAATTCCGGGTTGGCGCCGGCGGCGATGACCTCCTCCGGCGTTTTATGTTGCCGGGACAGCAGCAGCACATTCCCGTTGGGCATTTTAAGGACGTCATGATGCGGACTGCCCTGAACACAGCCCCAAAGGATGTCCCCGTTGGGGTCAACTTCCCGCACACCGCGCGGCGGAAAGATGTCATCGTTGGGGTCAACTTCCCGCACACTGCGCTCCGGGTCGCGTCTGACGAAAGTCAGCAGATTGCCATTCTCAAGCAACCTGGCGAACAGGGCCCGGGCCTCCAACTCCCACCGGTGCACCACCCGCCCCTGATTATCAATCAGGTGAATCGTCTTGGTCTTTCGCTTATTAAATAAAGTATAGCCGTCAAACGCCTCCGACTCGTTCAGGAGCAGCCCGACTGTTTTGGCGGTAGGCGTCGGGTCAAGAGCTGGCGTGGAGGGAGGGGTAACAACTGGCGCCGCTGTTGGACGTGGCATTGACCTCTTGCTCGGCTCCACCGTGCTACAGGCTGGCAGTGAAGCTATCGCTACGCCACACAAGACGATAGTCCGTATTAGGTACGGAATTGTGCAGTGGAGGCGGTAACTTACTGAATTTAATGGAGTTTCTCGGGGGGGGGGGGGTAGAATTCATGCCGTGCTCCACTAGCGTCTGACATGGCCTTATCCATCCAGAAACAGAGCCATTAACCGGGCTAAGGGGTGTCGTAAAGTTCGATTGGCTCCCCCGGAGTCAAGTCCAGCCCTTGCAGACCAGGGTAGTCCGGTGCATACCGGTAAGCGCGGTACACCGTAATAGCCCCTTCTTTAGCCCTTTCAGGCACTGACTCGCCTTGCCGCAAAGGGCCGCTGTGGGTCATCGGGTTGACGTACTTCCAAACCGTTTTCCCGGCCGGCGTTACCTCGAAAAGCGTACCGTGTACCCCATCGCAAATCAACGTGTTTCCGTTGGGCAGCCGTTGCGCCCCTGAGATATAAGGGGCGTAAAAGTCGCTGGGCGTTGGGGCGGTATAAGTCCATACCAGTTCTGCTGGAGCATAAGCCGAGTCGGGATTCAGCCGATAGTTGGCCCCGTCCACCGGCGGAGCAATCTCATCTACCGACGAATAATCGCGCGAGAAATCCGTGAACTCCGAACCATTGTTGAAAATGAGGATGTTGCCGGTGCCCGGCCGGCCGGGGGGAATCCATTGCGGATTATGCGGCCAGAAGAGTTGCTGGTCATCAAGCGTCCCGGCGCGATAGGCGCGCGGGTTACCCCAGCGGTACAGCAGGTCGCCCCCTTTGCCACCCTTTCCGCCACTGTGGCCGGCCGCCTCTGCCCGGGTGGTGCTGTGGTCGATAATCCACATTTCGCTGAAATGACGGGGTGACAGTACGATCTGGTCCAATTCCGGGTTATAGTCGATTCCGTTGCTATGTATCCAGTTCGACGGGTCGGCCTTGCTGGGTACCTCGGAAAGGCGGAAGTTCAGGTCAATCAACTCCGGATGCTCGGCCACCACGCCGTAATTCGCCTTGCTCGAATCAAAGTCTTGAATCAGATGATCCCACGCCGACCATTCCCAAACGATTTCGCAGCTTGCCGGCCCGGTAATTCGGGCTTCTACAATATGCGGCATCCACAAGCCACCAGGGGCGATGAATTCCGGGTTGGCGCCGGCGGCGATGACCTCCTCCGGCGTTTTACGTTGCCGGGACAGCAGCAGTACATTCCCGTTGGGCATTTTAAGGACGTCATGATGCGGACTGCCCTGAGCACAGTCCCAAAGGATGTCCCCGTTGGGGTCAACTTCCCGCACACCGAGCGGCGGAAAGATGTCCTCGTTGGGGTCAAATCCCCGCACACTGCGCTCCCGCACACTGATCTCCGGGTCGCCGTCCGAGTATCTGGCGAAAGTTAGCAGATTGCCATTCTCCAGCAACCTGGCGAACAGGGCCCGGGCCTCCAACTCCCACCGGTGCACCACCCGCCCCTGATTATCAATCAGGTAAATCGTCTTGGTGCCTCGTTTATTAAATAAAGTATAGCCGTCAAATGCCTCCGGCTCATTCAAGAGCAATCCGACTGTTTTGGCGGGAGGCGTCGGGTCAAGAGTTGGCGTGGAGGGAGGGGTAACAACTGGCACCGCTGTTGGACGTGGCATTGACCTCTTGCTCGGCTCCTCCGTGTTACAGGCTGGCAGTGAAGCTACCGCTACGCCACACAAGACGATAGTCCGTATTAGGTACGGAATTGTGCAGTGGAGGCGGTAACTTACTGAATTTAATAAAGTTTTTCGGGGGGTGGGGGTAGAATTGCGTGTGCCTTGACAGCTGACATTCCTCATATACCTTCCGTCTTGGTGGTTGTATGTTAGCCCTGTCTGGTCGCTCGGTGCTTATCGCTTGTCTCCTGGTCCGGCAAGCGAGTTCAAACGTATCCTCATGAGTCTCGCCCCTGACCCGGCATAGCCGGAACCAGAAGTACTGCGCCCGGATTCGGCTCAGTAAATTTTCTCGTAGAATTCGAGCGTCGGCGCGCCGGCAAGGATGGCTCCCAGGTCAACGCCGAGTTCGCCGAGATGCTTGCGATGAGCATCAAAAGCGGCCTGATCCGTATACTCTTCGTAGAACACAAACAGGCTCGGGTTTTCTTTTGAACGGTTCATAATATAGGCGTTGTTCCCTGGCTCATCCCGCACCGCCGGAACCACGTCCTTCATGGCGTCAATAAAATCCTGCTCCTTCCCTTCTTGAATCGTCAGCTTTGCAATCAATGAAATCATAGCTCTGTCTCCTTTTGTGTAAGATACTCTTCGTTTTGCCTGAGCCCGAAACGTTTGGCAACACCGCAAAAGCCAGGCCGAACCGCCCGTCAGAAGCGCACCGCGGCTTCGAGGCCCCACACTGGCGGCTCGTTGATGAAGCCAGTCAGATTGTTGAAGTCGAGGCCGCCCGTGGGCGAGGTGTCGTTCAGGATGTTGCGGCCAAAGGCCGCCACTTCCAGGCTGCCTGAAGCCGGCAGCCAAGCCAGACGCAGGCCGCCCTCAAGCAGATGATTGTCGCGGAACTCGCGCGACTCGTACAGAGAAAAGTTGACGCGACTGCGATACGCCCAGTCGGTCGAGAACAGCAGTGCCGAGCCGCCGGGCAGCAGTCGGGTGTAGCCCAGGCTGGCGTTGATGATCCAGCGGGGCGCTTGAGGCAGACGGTTGCCGTCAATGGAGACCGTACCGGGAACCGGGCCAGGCGGGTCAAGGACGGTGCAGGCCGAGCCGCACGGCTGGACGAACAGGTCTGAGTCGTCAAGCCGGGTATAATTGTAACTCAGGCCGGCCGTCAGGCGCAGGCCGTAGCCCAGGGCCACGGTCCCTTCTGCCTCAATGCCCCGTCCAATGGTGCGGTCGGCATTCAGCAGCCGGTTGACGTTATCCGAACCGCTCCCCGCGGTCAGTTGCTGGTCGTGCATCCAGAAGTGATAGGCCGCCAGATCAAGATGGAGACGCTGCTGCCACAGACGCAGCTTCAGGCCCGCCTCAACCGAGATGATGTTCTCGGTGTCGGCTACAGTCACCTCGTCGCCAAAGAGTAGCCGGCCCTGGATGCTGGGGGCGCGAAAGCTGCTGGCAACGCGCACATACGGCTGGACACCCGGTACCACCTGGTAGCGCAGGCTGACATCCCAACTCGGCACCAGGTCGCGGGGAGCCTTGTGGAGCGGACCCAGCGGACCTGCGCCGATGGGCGACTGAAGGCGCTCACTCGTGTACTCCTTGTCGTCCTCAGAGACGCGCACCCCTGCGGCCACCTCAATGTTCTCGGTCAGGGTAAAGGTGGCCGCGGCAAACACGGCCCACGCCTCGGTGCGTTGCTTCTGGCGGATGCGGCCATTCACTACACTCCCGTTCAGCGTATCGTAGCTGAAGCCCTCAATGTCGAGTTCTTCGTGGAAGTAGAAGAAGCCCACCCGCCAGTCCAGACGCTGCCAGGCCGTGTGTTCCAGACGGAACTCCTGGCTCAACTGACGCAGGGCCGAAAGGCCGTCGGCTGTCTCAGATGGAAACGGAATCAGGCCCGGCCCGCTGGGCGGACTAAAGACCGCGCCGTAGCCACCATCGACATCGCCGCGCGAGAGGCCGTCAAGCCATTCCCCGCCGGTCAGCGAGACCAGGCGGAAGCCGCCCAGCGTGTAGCGCAGCTCGGTGGCAAACCCGTGGCTGGCCAAGTCCTGCGGGTTGTCAGCATCCTGGGCAACCTCGTCACGCCGCAGCCCCGGGCGCAGGCCGGTGCGGCCCGGCTTGAGCGCATTCGCCCGGAAGAGGCGTGCATTGCCGTCAAAGTCACGGACATGCACCTTGAACCGCCCGGAGAAGCGCTCCACAGGTGTCCATAAGAATTGGACGCGCCCGGCAATGTCATCGTAGCCGCCCAGGGCGTTGTCCTTGCCGGTATAGGTATTGTCTACCCAGTCGCTCCGCCGCTGCACCAACACCGAGGCCCGCGCCGCCAGGACGGAGGGAATCAGCGGCCCGGACAGCGCCCCCTCAAAGTTCACGCTATTGAAGCGGCCATAGGACAGCCGCCCGTACCCTTCGCCGTCCCAGGTCGGTCGGGCCGATTCGACCTTCACGATGCCGGCCGGCGTATTGCGCCCGAACAGCGTGCCCTGTGGTCCGCGCAGCACCTCGACCCGCTCGACGTCAAAGATCGGCTGTCCCTTGAGCCACGGATTTTCCAGTACAACGCCGTCGTGCATCACCGAGACCGGCTGGGACGCATTCATATCGAAGTCGGTATTGCCCAGGCCACGAATAAAGAAATACGGATAGATGCGCCCGAAGCCCGACATGACCTGCAGGCTGGGCGTCCGGTTACTCAGAAAACGGATGTCCATGCCCGAGGCGCGCAGCCGGTCGAGGCCCTCGCCCTGGAGCACGGACAGCGACAGCGGCACGTCGAACGCACGCTGTTCCTGCTTGCGGGCCGTGACCGTGAGGTCTTCGAGTACTTGGCTGGGCTGGGCGACCGCGACCGACACCAGCAGCGCGACGCAGAGCAGCGCAACGCACCCTCCCCTTCCGAGCCTGCCCAGCAGAGCCCGCCGTCCCGCGCTCCGTTGGCTTCCGCCCTTCCGGGTGGAGTTGTCAGGGGTGGCTGTCATGGGTTTTCGGATGTCGCGGCTCCAGTCTGAGTCGCACCCCCGTCAGAAACGCACGACCCCTTCAACGCCCCAGTAGGGCGGATCGTTGACATAGGCGGTCAGATTGTTGAAGTCAATACCGCCGACGGGCGAGGTGTCATTCAGAATGTTGCGGCCAAAGGCCGCCACTTCCAGGACACCGGAGGGCGACAGCCAGGCCAGACGCAGGCCGCCCTCAAGCTGGTGATTGTCACGGTATTCTCGCGACTCGTACAGAAAAAAGTTGACGCGACTACGGTAGGCCCAATCGGTGGACGCTATCAGGGTTGAGCCGCCGGCAAGCACGCGGGTATAGTCCAGACTGAAATTTACGATCCAGCGTGGTGTCCGATACAACCGGTTGCCATCAATGGAGACCGTGCCGGGAACCGGGCCGGGCGGGTCAAGGACGGTGCAGCCCGAGCCGCACGGGGGGATGAACAGATCAGAGTCGTCAAGCCGGGTATAATTGTAACTTGCGGCGGCGGCAAAGCGCAGGCCACGGGCCAGGGCCAGGGTCAGCTCAGCCTCAACTCCCCGTCCGATAGTGCGGTCGGCATTCACCAGGCGAGCGACATTGGCATCGCCGCCCACCGCGGTCAGTTGCTGGTCGTGCATCCAGAAGTGATAGGCCGCCAAGTCCAGATGGAGACGCTGCTGCCACAGGCGCAGCTTCAGGCCCGCCTCAACCGAGATGATGTCTTCGGTGTCGGCTACGGTCACCTCGTCGCTGAAGAGCAGCCGGCCCTGGATGCTGGGGGCGCGAAAGCTGCTGGCAACGCGCACATACGGCTGGACACCCGGCGCTACTTGGTAGCGCAGGCTGACATCCCAACTCGGTACCAGGTCGCGCGGCGCCTTGTGGAGTGGACCCAGCGGACCAGCGCCGAGGGGCGACTGGAGACGTTCGATACGGTACTCCTTATCGTCCTCAGAGACGCGCACCCCCGCGGCGACTTCGAGATTGTCGGTGACGCTCAGCGTAGCCGCGGCAAACACGGCCCACGCCTCGGTGCGTTGCTCATGGCGGATACGGCCATTCACTACACTCCCGTTCAGCGTATCGTAGTTGAGGCCGAACATGTCGAGTTCCTCGTGAAAATAGAAGAAGCCCACCCGCCAGTTGAGACGCTGCCAAGCCGTGTGTTCCAGGCGGAACTCCTGGCTCAACTGACGCAGAGCCGAAATCCCGTCGGCTGTCTCGGCCGGAAACGGAATCAGGCCCGGCCCGCTGGGCGGACTAAAGACCGCGCCGTAGCCACCATCGACATCGCCTCTGACGAAGCTGTCGAGCCATTCCCCCCCGGTCAGCGAGATTAACTCGACAGGCCCAAGCGTGTAGTGCAATTCGGAAGCAAAGCCATGTCCGCTCGCCTCTGCTTCACCGTCACTGTCATGGGCGATCTGGTCGCGTCGAAAGCCCGAAACCAGCTCGGAATGACCCGGCTTGAGCACATTCGCCCGGAAGAGGCGGGGCGGGCCGTCAAAGTCACGAATATGCACCTTGAACCGCCCGGACAGATTCTCGGTCGGCGTCAATAAAAACTGAAGCCGCCCGGCAATGTCATCATAGCCACCCTGGGCGTTGTCCTTGCCAGTGTAGGTATTGTCTACCCAGTCGCTCCGCCGCTGCACCAGCACCGAGGCCCGCGCCGCCAGCACGGAGGGAATCAGCGGCCCGGACAGCGCTCCCTCGAAGTTCACGCCGTCGAAGCGACCGTAGGACAGCCGTCCATAGCCCTCCCAATCCCAGGTCGGACGGGCCGATTCGATCTTGATGACACCAGCCGTAGTGTTGCGCCCAAACAGCGTACCCTGTGGCCCGCGCAGGACCTCAATACGCTCAACATCAAAAACTGGGGTGCTCTTGAGTTGAGCGTTCTCCAGCACAACACCGTCGTACATCACCGAAACCGGCTGGGACGCATTCATATCAAAGTCGGTATTGCCCAGGCCACGGATGTAGAAGCGGGGAAAGAAGCGCCCAGAGGACGACTCGGCCTGCAAGCTGGGCACGCGGTTGGAGAGAAAGCGGATATCCTTCCCTGACGAGCGGATCCGGGTGAGCCCCTCATCCTGAAGGACCGACAGCGACAGCGGCACGTCGAATGCGATTTGCTCCTGCTTGCGGGCCGTGACCGTGATGTCTTCGAGTATCTGGCGGGGCTGGGCGACCGCGGTATCCACCAGCCCCACGGCCCACACGACTACGGCCATCCGAGCCAGCTTACGCAGGCTCCACGCCGTCATCCCGTTCTCTCCGCATCATCCATAGCGATAAAAATACCATACTGGATTCATTATTGTCCACGTAGAACGTGAGTCGCCTGTGCTCCCAGACATCCAGGCCCGGCTTTCTGGACAGCGCTCTTCAGGCCGTTTATCATCTGGGTGTTCTGTCGGTGTTCTGCACTGGGCATTTTGTATCAACAGGAGGAAAGGACTATGAAAGCTGCGGTATTATATGAGCCGAACACACCCCTCGTGATTGAAGATTTGCATATCGACCCGCCAAAGGCCGGAGAGGTCAAGGTCAAGGTGGCGGCGAACGGAGCCTGCCATAGTGACTTACACGTCATGACCGGTGATATGCGGATGCCGCTGCCTATGGTTTTGGGGCATGAGGGCGCTGGGGTGGTGGCTGAGGTGGGCGCCGGCGTGACCTCGGTCAAAGAAGGCGACCATGTTGTGTTGTCTTTCAACCCGGTCTGTGGCATCTGCCATTATTGTACCCAGGGCAAACCGCATTTGTGTGAAACCCGGCCCAAAGCGCTCGGCGCGCTCCTGGATGGGACGACGCGCCTCCGCAAAAACAATGACGAGATATTTCACTTTGCGTACACGGCCTCATTTGCAGAAGAGGCCATTGTCCATGAGAGCTGCGCCATTAAAATCCGGGAAGATGTTCCGCTCGACCGGGCGTGTTTTGTTGGCTGTGGAACCATGACCGGGGTTGGCGCCGCGGTCAACACCGCCAACGTCCAACCCGGCTCCTCCACGGTTGTGATTGGCTGTGGCGGGGTGGGTCTCAACGTCATCCAAGGCTGCGCCCTGGCAGGGGCGCGGCAGGTTATTGCGGTCGATCTGCTCGACTCAAAACTGGAGTTTGCCAAGACCTTTGGCGCGACCCATACCATCAACCCCGGCCAGGACGATGCCTTCAAGGCGGTCATGGAACTCACCGGCGGACGCGGTGCTGACTATGCCTTCGAGGTCATCAGTACGGCCAAGACAATCGAGTTGGCGTTCAAGATGACGGGCCGGGGTGGGGTGTGTACGGTGGTCGGCGTGTCGCCCGACGGCGCGCGCATCTCGCTCAACCCGAACATCTTTTGTTTGATGGAAAAGCGGATTCAGGGCTCGTACTACGGTTCGACCCGCCCCCGCATCGACATGCCCCGCCTGCTCGATATGTACATGGATAAAAAGATCAAGATCGACGAGTTGGTCTCCAAGACGTTTGCGCTCGAACAGGTCAACGAAGCCTACGATCTGTTGAAAGAGGGCAGCGGAGTGGCCCGGAGTGTCATCAAGTTCTTCTAGGCCGACCCCAGGCCATTCTATGAGCCGAAGGCAGGAAATCCCCCCTAACCCCCCTTATCAAGGGGGGCAGCCCGCAGGGCGGGGGGATATCTTAGGCGTCCACCAGGAAGCAACGGGTGCGGAGGCCAGGCAGCCCGCAGGGCGGGGGGATTTTTTCCTACCGTATAACAAAGCTCTCGTACCCCGCGCCAAAAAACTCCGAAAAAGCATGACAGAAGCGGAGAAGAAAAGCTGGTACGAGATTTTTAGGAAAAAGACTTCACTCCGCCTCAACAGGATCAGTATTCACGGGCCGGAGCGGTTCCCGTTCCAGTAAAGAGCGCGCGGCTGTGCGTGCTGTCTGACACAATATCCTCTCAACCCCGCCAGTGGCGGCTGACCCTCCCGGCGGCGTGCGCTGGGCTCAGCAGCCTTTGTGATAGCCCAGTAAACAGCAAGGTGGCCCGGAGTGGTATCAGGGCTCATTGCGCTGCGCAATAAAGAACAACCGACGAAAAGGAAACAGCGTCCCGTTCGGGCCGGCCGGATACGCCTGGGCGAGCTTCTGACCGTACATAGCCAGAAATGCGGTCTGTCCGTCCCGACCGAGGCGTTGGCCCAGGCGCGCAAGCGTCGGTCGCAGGGCCGTGCCTTTCATCCATTCCAGGACCGCATTCTCACCGGACAAGAGGTGGTAATAAATCGTCTCCCACACCTGAACTGTACACCCAAGACTGTGGAGCGTTTGGGCGTACCAGTGGGGGGTCTGTATCGTGAAACGCTCTTCCGCGCCGGCCAGCAGCGACCCCCACGGCTCTTGCTGCGTTGACTCGCGCAGCATCCGATGCGCTGCCTCCGCATGATTGTTCGGCATCTGCACCGCCAGCACACCGCGTGGAGTCAGCAGGCTGACCAGGTGCTGTAAAACGGCCTGATGCTCGGGCACCCAGTGCAGGGCCGCGTTGGAGATGATGCGGTCCAATCGTTGCGGCGGAAACCACTCGGCAATATCCGCTTCCACAAAATGCAGCCGGGTCTGAGCCGGGAGCGCCCTGGCCGCGGTCAACATCTGAGGCGAATTATCCACCCCCCACACGGTTGCGTGGGGCCAGCGTGCGGGCAGCGTGACCGTGAGCGTACCCGGTCCGCAGCCCAGATCGGCAGCGGCTGTCACCTCGCCATCCGGCAAACGGTTCACTAAATCGAGAAAGGGCTGTGCGCGCTCTTTTTGAAAGCGCTGGTATTGTTGCGGGTCCCACATCGTTGAGAAAAACAAGGCCCAAGTGAGCGGCGCGGCGGTTTATTTTTGCTTTTTAGCTGCTAGAGTGAACTGCTAAAGATCGGGGGAATGAAAGCAGGAAGTTCGCTGTGAACGAGACGATCTCCAACGCGCTGCTTGTCCTTTTTGTGGTAGGGGAAGCGTTTCTTCATCAGTGTGTAACCGTCCTCCGGTATCCGTTTAATCCAGGGCAGAGAGTTTTCGTCGTCTGGCTGTTCACATCTCTCTTATTCGCGCTGTTCGTCTTTGTCCACGCCGCGCCCAGCACACGAACCCGGAATACCAGTACGCTGAGCGCTTTTTTTCGTTTCCTCTTCCCGCGGGAGGTGTGGAGCCATGCGTCGGCGTGGCTCGATATTCGTTATTTTTTCTTTCACCAGTTGTTCAGAGCGTATCTTTATGAAGGCGCTTTTATAGCTGCCCTCTCAACGACAGTCTTTCACAAGAGTTCCGAATTACTGCTCAGCCTGAGCGGCCAGCGACCCACGCTTGCGTCTGAATTGATCTGGGGTCTGGAATGTCTCTACGTCCTCCTCGCTGTTCTCCTGAGCGACTTTGCTGCTTATGCCATGCATTGGTATCAGCATAAAAATCCTCTGCTGTGGGAGTTTCATAAAGTGCATCACTCTCCGCCTGTCATGCATCCCTTAACAAACTATCGGGAACATCCGATAGATAATATCTTCTACGCCTGGGGCCACGGCATCGCCACAGGAATCTCAGGAGGATGTATTGCTTATTGTCTCGGGTACGTCCCCGAAACGCCAACCATTTACGGTGTCGCTCTTTTTTCTTTTCTGTTTAACGCTTTGGGATACAATCTGCGCCACTCTCATATCTGGCTCAGATGGCCCGGAAAATGGGGGTATGTCTTTGGCTGCCCAGCCCATCATCACATCCACCACAGTTGCTATCCAGAACACATCAATAAAAACTTCGCCTTTATGTTTCCTGTCTGGGACGTTATCTTTGGCACTTTCTGTCTGCCAGACGACAATCGCAACGTGAGGTTCGGGTTGGGCGACGGCCAGGAGACGGCCTACACCAGTTGTCTGGACCTCTATGTTTTGCCGTTGAAAAACGGACTTCGGCATCTCAGGCATACTTTCTTCGCGCAGACACCTCATCAATAATCCGTTTGGCGTCAGCGGGCCGTCCTTCCCGGCGGGCGCCGCTCGGTCCCCTTGTCCCGCGGCAGCGGTCGGGGCTGAGCGGTCATGCCGCCAGCCACACAGCCTATCTCCCGGACAATCCCCTGCGCTTGCTTGCCTTTCCCGGCATCGGCTGATAGCTGACCGCTGAGGGTCGGCGGCTAAAGGGGAAGTGTCCATGCGAGCATTAGATGACATTCGCGTTCTTGATCTCACCCACGTTTTTAACGGTCCCTATGCGGCCCAGGTTTTAGGGCTGCTTGGAGCTGAAGTCATTAAAATCGAGCCGCGGCCCTATGGTGAACGCGCGCGCAGTATTTTCCCCATCCCGGATGCAGAAAAGCAGAGCTATCCCTTTGTGATGCTCAACTCGAATAAAAAGGGCATCACGCTCAACCTTAAATCCGAACGCGGTAAAGAGCTATTCAAACAGTTTGTGACGCAGGCCGATATTGTCATCGAGAACTTTACCGCTGGAACCATGGACAAGCTGGGGCTGGGCTATCAGGACTTAAAGCGTATCAACTCGCGCATTATTTACGCCTCGAGCTCGGGCTATGGAAAGACTGGCCCGTACAGCGCCTATCCCGCGTTTGACTCCATTGTCCAGGCGTTGTCCGGCATCATGAGCACAACGGGTGATCCGGCCGGCCCGCCGATGAAGGCCGGGCCCCCGATTATGGACATTATGGCAGGCATCCATTTTGCCGCCGGCATACTGGCCGCCCTGCATCAGCGCGACCGCACTGGAGAGGGGCTCGAAGTAGAAACCTCGCTGTTTGAGTCGGCCATTGGACCGCTGACCGCCCAGATCGCAGCCTACCGTGCCCAAGGCGACAGCTATGAGCGCGCCGGCAACCGGGCTCCGAACCGCGCCTTCTCCCCGTATAACTGTTATCCCGCCAGTGACGGCTATGTCTTGTTGCTGACCTCGGACAATCAGCGCTGGCAGGCGTTGTGTACCCTCATGGAGTGCGAGGATATCGCCCAAGCCGAAAAATTCGCCACCAACAGAGCCCGCTCTCAGCACGCGGATGAGGTGGATGAGATTGTCAACGCCTGGACCAAACAGCATCCGAAACACGAAATCATGCGGCTGTGTGGCGAGGCGGATATCACCTGTGGCGCAGTCCAGACCGTCGAAGAAGTCCTTAACGACCCCCACCTGCGCGAACGCGGCATCCTCAAGGATATCGATCATCCTACCGCCGGTTCTGTCACCGTGCTCGGCGCGCCCTGGCGCTTCAACGGCCAGCAGCCTCCCAACGACACGCCAAGCCCGAATTTGGGCGAGCATAACGAACTGGTTTATAGCAAATTGCTGGGCTTATCGGAGGCTGAGATTAGCGAATTGAAGGAAGACGGGGTGATTTAAGCCTGCGGTGTCAGGTGACGCTGCGCTAAGCCGCCTTACGAGATAGGAACATATTATGGATATAGAACAGGCGGTTGTTGAAAAGCTGAAGATACTCTCCCCAGAGAAGCAACAAGAGGTGTTGGATTTTGTTGAATTTCTTGAACAAAAAGACTCTTCCAGTCAAAAAGCGAAGGCAGAAGCAGCGTTCGACGAATGGGCAGTGAACCTCGCAAAAGAAAAAGGATTCGCCCATTTGACCGAAGAAGATGTTTCCCAGATAGTCCGTGACCTGCGGGGCCAGCACTAGTGCGGGTCGTCCTCGACACTAATGTTCTGATTTCGGCAACATTTTGGACAGGTAGCCCGAAACAGCTTCTTAACAAGGTCAGAGGAAGGGCATTTGTTTTCCTTACGTCTCAAATTCTTCTCACTGAACTTCGAGCAGTCCTCATAAGAGAAGATAAGCCCTTTCAATTATCGGTAGCCGAGGCAGATACCGTGATTCGAGCAATCCAGGCCCTTGCGCTGATGGTTGAGCCACACAGCCAGGTTTCCATGTGTCGGGATGAAAACGACAATAGGGTTCTGGAGTGTGCCATAGATGGACAAGCGGATTTCATCGTCAGTGGCGATACCGACCTGTTAGAACTTCAGACTTTCCAGGGCATAGCAATCCTGACAGTGAGGGACTTTCTCAATCGTATCGAGAACATGTAGCGTCCCCCCGTGTACGAAATCCACAGTCTGCTGGAGTAGAACCCTCCACCCTTGCCCCCGCCCTCCTAGTCCCATAGGTTTTTTCCATGAGCGCGCTCCCCCCTGGCCCAAAGACCCCTCGCCTATTCCAAACCCTTCAGTGGGTCCGCAAACCCATTCCCCTCATGCAAACGTGTGTCAAGGAGTATGGTGAGTGTTTCACCCTGCGTTGGCTCAATACGCCGCCGATTGCGTTCTTCAGCGACCCGGCTACCATTAAACAGATCTTTACCGCATCGCCTGAGCAGGCCCTGGCCGGTCGGGGGAATGTGATCCTCAAACCGATTTTGGGTGAGCACTCAGTACTGTTGCTTGATGGCGCGCGCCACAAACGGGAGCGTAAATTGCTCATGCCGCCGTTTCATGGCGAACGCATGCGCCTCTATGGCGACATCATGCGTGAGACCGCCGATCGGTCAATCGACAACTGGCCGGTAGAACAGCCCTTCCCCATTCACGAACGCATGCAGGCTATCACGCTGGATATCATTCTGCGGACCGTCTTTGGCGTGGACGAAGGTTCGTTGCTCCAGAAACTGCGGTCTTTACTGATTGAGTTTCTCAGACTCGTCGGGAGCAGCCCACTCCTTTTAATCCGTTGGCTGCAAATCAACCTGGGACCGCTCACCTCGTGGCAACGCATCAGTCAACTCGGCCACGAAATCGATACCGTGTTGTACGAGCAGATTGCCCACCGCAAAGCCGCAGCACAAAACGGGCGCACCGATATCATGGCCATGCTCATCGAAGCTCGCGACGAAGAGGGGCAGCCCATGAGCGATCAAGAACTGCGGGATGAGATGATCACCATGCTGCTGGCCGGGCATGAAACTACCGCTACTTCGCTCTCCTGGGTTGTTCACCGCTTGTTACAAAACCCGGATGTTCTCGAAAAAGTTCACGCCGAGTTACAGCGCGTGGTCGGAGGGGGTCCCATACGAGCCGAGCACCTTCCTGAGCTTGAGTATCTTGATGCGACCATCAAAGAGACGGCCCGCCTCAATCCTATTGTTCCGCTCGTGGTTCGCTATCTCGAACAGCCCACCCGGATTGGGGCGTATGAAATACCTGCGGACTGCGTGGCCGCGCCGTGTATTTACCTCACCCACCGGCGGCCGGAATTGTGGCCCGAGCCTGAGACGTTTCACCCCGAACGGTTCGTTGGAAAACGCATTGATCCCTACACCTTTTTCCCCTTTGGCGGAGGAGTCCGCCACTGTCTGGGCGCAGCCTTTGCCACCTATGAGATGAAAATCGTCCTCGCCCAGGTGTTGTCTCGGGTCTCCCTCCGTTCAGTGCCGGGACATACGGTGCGTGTTGTCCGACGGAGTATTACGTTTGCTCCATCCGACGGGATGCCAGTGATTCGAGAAGCGGCGTAGGCTCAGAGCGGATTGCCGGCCGGCTGAACAATCGCTCCCCACACGGTTATCTGCCAAGTATTGCGGGGAGCAGGATGGTTTTATCCGTATCATTTCCCCCGAATGTCTCGCGGTCTGCTCCAATGACTGATAGGGAGAGCGGTGGTGGCGTATGAACCGCGGTGCAAAAGGGGACACTATGAGTGACACCAACTGGGAGACGGCAAACGAGGCGGGCGCACGGCTGTATCAGAAGGGTCATTATGTCGAAGCCGAGCAACAACTCCGGGCGGCCCTCCAGGAGGCAGAAAAGTTTGGCCCACAGGACTCCCGCGTCGCCGTTGTCCTGAATAATTTGGGAAGCTTATCGCATAATCAGGGCAAACAAACCGAAGCCACCGGCTATTATGAGCGAGCATTGTCTATCCGAGAGGCGCACTATGGGCCCCACCATCCGTGGGTGGCGCAGAGTCTGAATAACCTGGCTTCGCTGTATCGAGAACTCGGGCGTTACGCTGAAGCCGAGACCTTTCTCCAGCGCGCCCTGAAAATCGCCGAGGCCCTGGTAGGCCCGACACATTACCGCATCACCAACTGCCTGAACAACTTGGCCGCCGTCTATATGAGCCAGGAACGCTATGCTGAGGCGGAGTCGTATTTTCAGCGGTCGCTGACAATCAGGCAGCAGGCGCTTGGACCGGCTCACCCCGCGGTCTCAACCAGCCTCAGCGGACTGGCCGAGCTGGCCATTGCCCAGGGCAAGTATGCAGAGGCCGAGCCGCTCTTTCAGCGGGCGCTCGAGATTCGTGAGGAGAAACTCGGCGCGGACCATCCGGCGGTGGCCATCCTCCTTGAAAAATATACGGATCTGCTGCAAAAGCTCAGTCGCAAGAATGAGGCTGAAGAGCTGGCCGCTCGGGCCAGGGCTATCCGCACCAAACAGGCTCAGCCGCAGCCGACAGAAGTCGGGCATTAGGGGAGAGCCCTCCCCCAGAGGGAGAGGGAAGCGAAAGTCTATGTCCGGGCCGGAACCATTTCGTCCAACTGGATAATGATTCCATCCGGGTCTTTGACAAAGGCGCTCCGAATCGTACCCTCTTTGGTCTTGGCCAAGACGTGCGGCGGAGCGACAAATTCCACCCCCTTGCTCTCCAGGTCTTTGTGGACTTTGTTCAAACCTTTGACCCATATCCCGAAGTGGGAAATACCAATCTGGTCGACCAGGATCGACTTGCCAGTCGCCTTGCCCTGCGTAGGAGCAAGCAGAGCAATCACCGGGGCGTCTTCATTGAGCCCGTACGGAGTGGCTTTCTTCTTGCCGTGGCGCAGGATGGCAAACTTCACCTGCTGGTTTTTCTTCCGATAAATCCCCTGCTGATACTCGCCATCTTCAACCGTGGTTCCCTCCTGGGCCACCTTGAATCCAAGCAAATCCCGATAGAAGTGCATGGAGCGCTCAAAATCGTTGGTGCACAGAGCAACATGGGACATCCCGCGTGGGTTCATAACCATCCCTCCTCTTTGGCTGTGTCTCGCAGAGCGGCACAGCCGATGTTGTTTTCTTCCTGTCTATGTCAGGAAGAATCCTGGGGTCAAGAGACAACCGCAAAAAATGAAGGGGATTCACGCTCTGGCCAGAAGCGCTATAGTGACGGCCACAGGGAGGAGAGGGCATTGGCAGATTCGGCGCAGCGCACACCAGAAACGTTTGATGTGATCGTTGTCGGGGCGGGCAATGCCGCCTTTACTGCCGCGCTGGCCGCTCGGGCTGAGGGCGTCCGGGTCCTTGTCCTTGAAAAGGCTACCCAAAAATTACGCGGCGGCAATACCCGTTTTACCGGCGGCCTGTTCCGCTGCACCTATAACGGTATCGACGATCTCATGGCGCTGATTGGGGCCAACGACGACCCCAGCGATGTGGCAGTCGATCCCTATACACAAGAGGACTTTCAGCACGACATCGACCGCGTCACCAGCGGACAGGCCGACCCGGCACTGACCCACACCTTGATTACCCGCTCGTATGATACGGTCCGCTGGATGGCCGCCCTGGGCGTGGCCTGGGAGTTTAACCGCGCGGTGGGTCCGGTCAGGATTGCCGGCTCCCACAAGATCAAACTCGCCCGCGGCGGCGCGCTCCGCGCCAAAGGCGAAGGCGTCCTGCTGTCCAGCGCCCTGTTTCGCCTGGCGACTGAAGCGGACATTCCAGTCTGGTACGAAACCCAGGCCCAGCGCATCCTCACTGCTGCGGATGGCCGCGTGGCCGGTCTTGCCATCCGTGACCCCAGCGGCCTGCGGACCGTCGCGTGTAACGCCCTGGTTCTGGCCAGCGGCGGATTCCAGGCGAACCCGGAAATGCGGACAGCCTATCTCGGTCCGAGCTGGAGCGTCGTCAAGGTCAGAGGCAGCCGTTTTAATACCGGCGAGATGACGCGCGCGGCCCTGTCGATCGGGGCCCAGAGTTATGGCGAATGGGCGGGCTGTCACGCCACGCCAATCGATGCCGACGCCCCGGCCTATGGCGACCTGCGGCTGACCGACAAGACCAACCGACTGTCCTATCCGTTCTCGGTCATGGTCAATCTGGATGGCGAACGGTTTGTCGACGAGGGCGAGGATTTTAATTTATACACTTACGCCAGAATGGGGCGCGATATTTTACAGCAACGCAGCGCAACCATCTTTCAGGTCTTTGACCAGCAGACCGTCTCACTGCTGGAGACGCGCTATAACACCGGCACGCCCATCATCGCCGACAGTCTGACCGAGCTGGCCGCTCGTATCGAGGAGCGCTACGCGGCCCTGGATTTTCGTCGAGATGCTTTCCAGACCACGCTTGAGGCTTATAACGCCGCGGTCCAGGACGGTTCCTTCGATCCTGACAGAAAAGATGGCAAGCGGACACGTGGTCTGCGACCGGAAAAAACCAACTGGGCGACCCGGCTCGACCAGCCGCCCTTTTACGCCTATCCGGTCTCTCTCGGCATCACCTTCACCTTTGGCGGCCTGCGGATCAACACCGAGGCGGCTGTTGTCGATCATTTGGACCGGCCCATCCCCGGCCTGTTCGCAACCGGAGAAATGACCGGTGGTTTTTTCTATCGCAACTATCCGGGTGGCTCCGGGCTGATGCGCGGCGCGGTCTTCGGCCGGCTGGCCGGTACGCACGCCGCACGCTGGGCGCGGGGAGAATAGCGCGATGCTGCAAGCGACCCAAGGTCCGACCCAGCTCAGAGCGCTGCTCGCCCAGGAGGAACTGCTCACGGCTCCGGGCGTGTACGACGGACTGTCGGCCAAGATTGCCGAAGCCGCCGGCGTTGCAGTGTTGTATGTGAGCGGCGGCGCCATTGCCCGCAGTATGGGCTATCCCGATATGGGCCTAGTGACACTCACGGAAATGCAAAAGCGGCTGGAGGAGATTCGCGCAGTCACCGCCCTGCCGCTGATTATGGATGCCGACACCGGCTATGGCAATGCGCTGAACGTCCTTCGGACGGTTCGGGCGTACGCGCGGTCCGGCGCCGCGGCCCTGCATATTGAAGACCAGGTAGAACCCAAACGCTGCGGCCATTACGCAGGCAAACAGGTGGTCAGCAGCGCAGAGATGGTCCAGAAAATCCAGGCCGCGCTGGAGGCGTGTGGCAACAGCGGACTGGTCCTTATCGCCCGGACAGACGCGCGGGCCGTTCTTGGGTTGGACGCAGCGATTGAACGGGGGAACGCCTATGCCGAGGCCGGGGCGGACATGATTTTTGTGGAAGCGCCACAATCGCTTGCAGAGGTCGAACGCATAGCCCTGGAAGTCAAGGCGCCCCTCGTGATCAATATGTTCTGGGGCGGCAAAACGCCGCTGGTTCCAGCCGAGCGCCTCGCCGCCCTCGGGTACCGGATTATGATTGTTCCGTCAGACCTGCAACGCGCCGCTATTCGGGCCATGCAGCGGGCCGCCACCGAAATCCGTACCCACGGCCATACGCGAGCAATGGCGCAAGACATGGTCTCTTTTGCCGAACGGGAAGAGCTGATTGGCCTGGCTGAGGCGCAAGCCTTGCAGCACCGATTTCTGAAGGGTCATGACCAGGACAGAAACCCTCCACACCGGAAGCGCAGGAATGTTTTCTGAAAAGTACAGAAGGTTGTTATCCCTGGCGTCCACCTGCCCGCAGCGCACACACAGCGCTGTATTCAGCTTGTTGAACGGCTGGAAACCCTGGAGGCCGCTCAGGTTGCCCAGCTTATGGCTCTGATTGGTTGAAATCATCAACGAACCTGCCCGGAGGACAGCATGAGCGAAAACCAGGTGCTCACCACAGTGAACGATCATATTGGCATCCTGACGCTGAATCGACCTGAGGTCATGAACGCCTTCTCTGACACCATGCGCGGTCAGCTCCTCGCACGGCTCGAACAGTTTGCAACGGACCGAAGCGTCCGCTGCATTATCATTACAGGAGCGGGCAGAGCCTTCTGCGCCGGCGGTGACATCGCCAGCATGGCCAAGCTCCAGGCCGCCAACTCTACCGCTGTGCTTGAGCAGCGCATGACGCTTGGCAGCCAAGTCGTCCAGTTGCTGCGGCGCATGCCGCAGCCCATTATTGCGGCGGTGAACGGCGCCGCGGCCGGCGCCGGTGCCAACCTGGCATTAAGCTGCGACTTTCGGCTTGGCTCGGACAAGGCTCTCTTCTCCGAGAGCTTTGTGAAAATTGGTCTGGTCCCCGACTGGGGCGGCTTCTTCTTTTTGTCCCGCCTGGTTGGCACGGCCAAGGCCATGGAACTGATGATGACCGGCGACCGGATCAGAGCCGAAGAAGCTCTACGTTTGGGCCTGCTGAATCAGGTCTATCCGCTTGAGAGTTTTTGGGAAGACACGCTCAATTTTGCGCGGACGCTGGCTACGGGTCCGACCGAGACCCTGGCTCGAATCAAAGAAGGCGTCTATCTCGGGGCCACCGCGTCGCTCGAACAAGCCCTAGCCTATGAGTACCGGGCTCAGAAAGCAGCCTTTTTGTCCGACGACGCCCGCGAGGGCATGCGCGCCTTCCTGGACAAGCGCGCGCCCGAATTCGGGAAGAACCCGGAAGACTAACGAGTCAGCGGGACTCGTTGCGCTTATCCGGGCCAAAAGGACGGACAGGCTACGCAGGCTCAATACAGGCCGCCATATCGTTGCGCGGGGAATTCACCAGGGTTGAGACTGCATAGGCTTCCAGCTCGCCTTCAGCGTATGGCTGGAGGAGGGGCAGCACTTTTTGCGGGTCTTCGACTGTTGGGTCGAGCCAGCGCTCTTCGGCCTCACGGGGGACAATAACCGGCATGCGGTGATGGATGTCGGCCATGAGTTCGTTCGGGGTGGTAGTGATAATGGTACACGAATGAATCGTTTCGCCGGACGGCCCAGCCCAGCGTTCCCATAAACCGGCAAACCCGAACGGCTCGCCGGATTTCAGCCGAATATAATACGGCAGTTTGGATGGACCGGTCTTTTTCCATTCATAAAAACCATCGGCCAGAACCAGGCAGCGACGCTTCCGCAGCGCCCGGCGAAAACTCGGCTTTTCCGCAATCCCTTCGGCGCGGGCGTTAATCATCCGGTTGCCGATGGCTTTGTCCTTGGCCCAGGACGGGATCAGCCCCCAACGCAGCGCCACTATGCGTGGTTCTTGCGCATGAACCAGCGCCCACACCGGCTGGGTTGGCGCAATATTGTACCGTGCGGCTTGCGCGCCAGACGGGATTCGCGCCACAAACCGGGCCTGAACCTGCTTCTCATCTGCCGTCAGGCTGTAGCGGCCACACATAGACGGCTCCTCTTTTCCCCTCTTAGACGTGTGCTGCAAGATAGCGGCTGGGGTCCCAGTCCGTCCTTCGACTTCGCTGGCGCTACGCTCAGGACGAACGGACTCTAGTCCCGTTCACCCCTTCTGGGAGCGCGGGCATCTTGCCCGCCCCGAAGCAGGCTGGAAGCCTGCCCTCCCAGGGGGAACGGCCCCCCCTTCTTGACATGTGATGCAGATATTGCCCCTCCCTCGGACTGGTCTTGGGCCTACAACACCTCAAACAAGCCGGCCACGCCCATCCCGCCACCGACACACATGGTCACCACCACGTTCTTGGCGCCCCGTCGTTTGCCCTCGCGCAGAATGTGTCCAACCTGACGGGCGCCGGTCATACCGTAGGGATGGCCGATCGAGATGGAGCCGCCGTTCACATTGTAGTTCTCCATTGAGATGCCGAGTCGGTCGCGGCAGTAGACCGTCTGCACGGCAAAGGCTTCGTTGAGTTCCCACAGATCAATGTCGTCCAGCGTCAGGCCGTGGCGCTCAAGCAGCTTGGGAATGGCGAAGACCGGACCAATTCCCATTTCATCCGGCTCACAGCCAGAGGCGACCAGCCCTTTGTACAGGCCCAGGGGCTCCAGGCCACGCTTCTCGGCCTCTGTGGCTTCCATCAATACCACCGCGGCCGCCCCGTCGGACAACTGGCTGGAATTGCCGGCGGTAATCGATCCTTCTGTCACCGACGGAAGCGCTGAGAGCCCCTCCATATTGGTCGTGGGCCGATTGCCCTCATCCCGAGAGAGCGTAACCTCTTGTTCCGTGACCTCGCCCGTTTCCTTGTTGGTCACAGCCATAACTGTGGTGAGGGGCACGATCTCGGCGTCGAATTTGCCGTCCGCCTGGCCGGCCGCGGTCCGCTGCTGGCTGGCCAAGGCGTACTCGTCTTGCGACTCGCGCGAGACCTGATAGCGCTGGGCGACAATCTCGGCTGTCTTCAACATGGGGAAATAGATCTCGGGCTTGTTGTCCATCAGCCAGCCGTCAACAAAATTCTTGGTATTCAGATTGTTCTGGACCAGGCTGATCGACTCCACCCCGCCAGCCACCATGACATCGGCCCCATCGACGATAATCCGGTTGGCGGCGGTGCTGATCGCCTGCAGGCCGGAGGAGCAGTAGCGGTTGATGGTCATGCCGGAGGTGGTCACGGGCAGACCGGCCTTCACGGCTGAGGTGCGCGCCACATTATGCCCGGTTGAACCTTCCGGCAGTCCACAGCCGAAGACCACGTCTTCAACCTCTGCCGGCTCCACCCCGGCCCGCTCAACCGCGTTTTTAATGACATGCGCGCCCAGGGTCGCGCCGCTGGTTTTATTCAGGCTGCCCCGAAAGGCTTTGCCAATACCGGTCCGGGCGGATGATACAATAACGGCTTCTCGCATGAATACGGCCTCCTTTATTCCTGGTCTCGTCCAACGTTTGCGCCAGCCTATCCCAGGCGGGCCCTTCCGCCAACCGGGCCGGCGCCTTGACTTCTTTCCTCTTTATTGGAAATGACGAAAGACGATCTCAGAGAGGAGAACCCCATGATCGAAGTCTACGACCTGGCCGGCGCGAACAGTTTGCGTTTTAGTCCGTTCTGTTCGCGCACCAAGGCGGCCTTACGCTACAAGGGCCTGGACTATACCACGCTCCCGATTCGCTTCTGCGATAAGGACAAACTGGCTTTTTCCAAGCAGGACCGGGTGCCGGTCATTACAGACAACGGCACAGTTGTCTCGGATTCGTGGAAGATTGCCGAGTATTTGGAAGACCGCTATCCAGAAGCCAGGCTCTTCCCCGGTCCGGGTATGAAAGAGGCCTGTCGGTTCTTTAATCTGTATATCGACAACACCCTCCATCCGGCGCTCTTTCCGGTCGTGGTGTACGACATCTTTGAAAAGATCGAGCCGGTGGACCGCGCCTACTTCCGGGAAAACCGGGAAGCCCGGCTCGGCGCACCACTTGAAGACATCGCCGCCAGACGCGCCGAATTTCGTCCGCGTCTCAAATCCGTCCTGGCCGACCTGGAGGCCGTCGCCCTGGGCCATGAGTATCTGTTTGAGGTGTTCACCTATGCCGACGTGTGCCTGTTCGGCTCGTTCACCTTCGCGATGCGGGTGAGCGATGAGCCACTGTTGGACGCGGCTCCGTCCCTGGCCCGCTGGTGGGAGCGGATGCAGGCGCGCTTCGAGATTTAGCCGGGCTGAGTGGATTCCCCCACTACGAGAGGGTGTCCTGCTTTTCGTGCACGACCACCTTTGCCAGGACGAGGAGCGCAATCAGATTCGGAATGGCCATCATACCGTTCAGCGTGTCGGACACGTCCCAGACCAATCGCAGGCCGCCAGTGGCCCCGATGTACAGAAAAGCGAGAAACAACACCCGGTACGGGAGAACGACCACCTTGCCGAACAGATATTCCCAGGCTTTCTCGCCGTAAAAACTCCAGGTCAGCATCGTACTGTACGCAAACAGAATGAGACAGATAAAGACGAGGGGTTGGCCGATGCCGGGCAGGCCACGCGCAAAAGCCGTTGCCGCAAGCACATCTGGAGACAGACCAGGCTCGCCGAGGACGCCGGTCACCATAATCACCAGTCCGGTGATGCTGGCGACAATCAACGTATCGACGTAGACCTCCCACATGCCCCAAAAGCCCTGCCCCACCGGGCTGTTCTGGGCTTGGGAGTGGATGATGGATGCCGAGCCCAGCCCGGCCTCATTGGACGCAATACCGCGTGCAATCCCGTAGCGCAGGGCCAGCATTACGCTTGCCCCGCCCCAAGCACCAACCGGGGCCGCGGGCGTGAACGCGGAAGTAATGATCGTTGTCACGGCCGCGGGCAGGGCTGAGGCATACCGGAGGAGAATATACCCGCCACAGGCGAGATAGAGGACCGCCATAAACGGGACTAAGTACTCAGTTGTTCGGCCAATGCGCTTCACCCCCCCCAGGATGACCAGGGCCACCAGAGCAACAACAAGTCCGCCGGCAATCGGTCGGGGAAAAACCACGATTTCGTGCAAACTCGTCGCGACCGCGTTGGCCTGAACCATATTGCCAATGCCAAGCGCGGCCACCCCGGTTAAAAAGGCATACACGCCGGCCAGCCACTTCCGACCCAGCCCGTCGGCAATATAATACATTGGACCGCCGGCAATCTCACCGCTGTCCGCCTTGACCCGGCGATACTTCATGCCCAGCACGACCTCGCTGAACTTGGTCGCCATCCCGACTCCGGCCGTTATCCACATCCAGAACAAGGCCCCCGGCCCGCCCCAATACATGGCCGTACTGACCCCGACGATATTCCCGACCCCGACCGTTGCCGCCATAGCCGAACTGACGGCCTGGAAGGCGCTCAGCTCGCCGGCATTGGCCTCGGTTCGACCGGAGAAGAGGCGGCCCACGGTCGAGCGCCAGATCAAGGGGAAGTGCGTCAGTTGGAGAAATCCCAGACGAAAGCTGAGATACACTCCCGTTCCGACCAGGAGGACCATCAGGGGCGGACCCCAGACCACCGCGTTGACGAGATTGTTGAGGTATTCGATGCTGCTCAGCATATTGCCTCTTTTCCGCAGCCCGAGCCTGCGGGCCGCCGGGCATTTGACCAGTCAGGCCGGAATGCCGTACAAGGGCTGCAATCCCTATTGCGAGGAATTGGCGGTTGAGGGGCGAGGCTGACGCAGACCGGCCTCCACCCGAACACATCCCTCTTCGTCACAGACCACCCCAGTCCGTCCTATGGCTCGTCGCTCGGCTGCCTGAGTTCAAAGACTCGCACGACAACATAGGCGATCAGGGCAAAGATAAAAAAGACCATCAGCATCCAGGCCACACTCTGCATCGTCCCAATAACTGTGCGGTAAACTTCGAGCACCCAATGGTCAGCCGTCAGCGTCAGGATTCCTGCTTCTGCTTCTCTCTCGCTGAGATGGTGGGGGATGATATAGCGCTCGAGCTGCCAGACCCGCACGCCCCCGGATATGCCAACAACGTAGATGGCAAATTGAATATATTTGCCCCAGGCCAGATGGATATCATCGGCAATAATCCGCGCCAGAATCTGTTTGATCGGACCCTCAAAAATACGAGCGACGCTGAACGAGACGCCGAGCGCAATGACAAACGTGACGGCGAGCAGCGTAAGAAACATACCCCCTCCTGTGTTGACAGACGAAAAGCGCCGGCGGGATGCGCGGCTTTTCCTCTACCCGAGTTGGACGGCCCCATAGCGCTCATAATACGCAATCCACGCCTGCCGCACTTCTTTTGAGAGGGCGTCTTTCACCAGGCTGAAAATCTCCTGCATGGTGAGAATGGCGAAGGTGCGGATGCCGAGTTCGTGTTCGAGCGCCTGAACGGCGCTGTATTGACCGACCTGCCGGGCATCGCCCAGCAATTCCTGCCGATCGACGGCGACGACCATCCCAGCGATCCGGTGCTCGCCCAGCAAACGTATCTTTTCGAGCGCCTCGTATTTTGCCTGGCCGGTGGTGACGACATCGTCAACCAGCAGAATCCCGCTTGCCGGGACAAAATTTTCAGCCCCGACAATGATCTTCTCAACCGAACGGCCCTGGCCCGCCTCTCCGTGGGCTTTCTCCTCTTTGCGGTCGTACAGGAGAGACGTGGACTTGTTCGCATATTCCTGGAGTCCCTCACACAGCAGCGCTCCCAGCGTAATGCCTTTATAGGCCGGACCAAACACATAGGCGAAGTCCTGCAGAACACCCTGCTCTACGCCTTCCAGGGTTGCCTGGCCATAGCATTTTTTAAGCGTGATGAGGCTTGCGCCATCGGTCAGTGAACCCAGTGAGATAAAGCTCGGACTGACGCGCCCGCTTTTGAGTTGAAAGAAGGCGCTGGGGTCGCTGGCAATTTTGAGCGCATTCCTTTTGCGCAGAAAATCGAGAAACTCACGTCTATAGTCCACTTGTCCGTCTCTCTCAGCTCGTCAATCTATTCCGCAAAATGCGGCATCACCTCGGCGGCAAACAATTCCATGCTGCGCATGACCTGGGCATGGGGAACCATACCGCCAGGATTGAACCAGCACACGAAGCGTCCCATGTGGAATTCTTCTTCAAGCTGTTTGAGGCGCTCGACACAGGCGGCCGGCGTCTCAAAGATGGCCATCACCTCGCTCACCTTCTCATAGGTCATCCGTCGCACCCGCTCGAATACTTCCTGGACACGACGCGACTGTTTGCCCAAGGTCGGGCCTTGGGTCGCGGCAATGGCGGCGACCGACTCCAGAAAACGACGGACGCTGGGTTCCAACTCCCGACGGACCTGAGCCTGGCTCGGACCGACGTACAGGGGGCCGAGCAGGGTTACATCCTCCCCCTCGTCAGCCGGGTGCCCGGCCGCGGTCCGGGTCTCGCGATAGAGCGGAATATACTCCCGCATTTTGGCGAACGGATTGACCTGCGAGGCCACAAAAATAGGATAGCCCAAACGGCCCATCAGCTCAAAGGTTTCCGTACTATTGGCCGCAACCCGAATGGGCGGATGGGGCTGCTGGACGGGCCGAGGCACCACTGAGATATCTTCAACCTGAAAAAATTGTCCCTGGAATGAAAACCGGTCCTGGGTCCAGGCCTGGCGAATCATGGCCAGCGCCTCCATCATCCGCTCCCGGCTTTCGGCCTGATCCACCCCGAACCCGCTGAAATGATTGGGCAGCGAACCTCGCCCGATACCGAACTCCACCCGCCCGTTACTCAGCACGTCCAGGGTCGCAATCTCTTCTGCGATACGAATGGGATGCGACAGGGGCAGGAGGATAATGGCGATCCCAAGTCGAAGGGTCTGCGTCCGCTCGGCCAGGGCCGACAGGAGCAGCAACGGGGACGGCAGAATCGACAGCTCGGGGTTAAAGTGCTGCTCAACCGGCCAGACCGATTCAAACCCCAGCGTTTCGGCGTGAATCGCCTGATCCAGCGTGTCCCGGTAGCGCTGCACAGGCGACTGGGAGCCGGTGCACGGGAGCTGATAGTGCAGACCAAACTTCATGGGCACCTGGGCTTCCTCCGCTTAATCGTATTTCCGCAGTTCCAAGCGGCCAATCTGATTGCGGTGGACCTCGTCCGGCCCGTCGGCGAAACGCAGCGTCCGCGCCGAGGCATAGGCGCGCGCCAGACCGAAGTCTTCGGCCACCCCACCTCCGCCGTGGGCCTGCATGGCCCAGTCAATCACTTGCAGCGCCATATTCGGCGCCGCCACTTTAATCATGGCAATTTCGGCGCGGGCAGCTTTGTTGCCGACGGTGTCCATCATATGCGCCGCCTTGAGCGTCAGCAGCCGAGCCTGCTCGATCCGAATCCGGGCCTCGGCAATCCGCTCCAGCGTCACCGTCCGTTCGGAGACCAGTTTGCCGAACGCGGTCCGGGACTTGGCGCGGGTGCACATCTTCTCCAGCGCGCGTTCGGCCTGTCCGATCAAGCGCATGCAGTGGTGAATACGCCCAGGACCGAGACGGCCTTGGGCAATCTCAAACCCCCGGCCTTCGCCCAGTATCATATTCGAGGTCGGCACCCGCACGTCCTTGAACTCTACCTCGGCATGACCGTGGGGGGCGTCGTCGTAGCCGAACACGGACAGCATCCGCAGAATTTTCACCCCGGGCGTGTCGCGCGGGATCAGGATTTGAGACTGCTGGAGGTAGCGGTTCGGATTATCGGGGTCGGTCTTGCCCATGAAGATGAGAATCTTGCAGCGCGGGTCGCCCATGCCCGAGGACCACCACTTGCGACCGTTGATAACGTATTCATCTCCGTCGCGCACGATGCGGGATTCGATATTGGTGGCATCGGACGAGGCCACGGCTGGTTCGGTCATGGCAAAGCAGGAACGAATTTTGCCTGCGAGCAGCGGCTCCAGCCACTCCTTTTGCTGCTCGGGTGTGCCATAGCGAGAGATCACTTCCATATTGCCGGTGTCCGGCGCGGAGCAATTAAAGACTTCCGAGCCCCAGTGCACCCGTCCCATGATTTCCGACAGGGGAGCGTATTCGAGGTTGGTCAGGCCATAGCCGTACTCGCTCTCCGGCAGAAACAGGTTCCACAGCCCGGCCCCCTTGGCCTTTTCTTTCAACTCTTCGATAATCGGCGGGACCTGCCAGCGGTCCGGGCCGGAGTTCAGTTGGTCCTCAAACGTCTGTTCGTTCGGATGGACGTGGTCCTCCATAAATTGAGAGACCTTTTTTCTCAGGTCCTGTACCTTTGGGGAAAAATCAAAATCCATGTCTGCCTCTCCTTCCCTTGAGTCGTACACTCTTCTTGGATACGAAAGTCTTGGATACGAAAAAGAGTAAACGTGTCCTCCAATAGACATGAGGTGCTGGACACGTTCACTCTTTTAGAGCCGGGCCACCTTAGGAAATACCGCCGAGCGAGTCAAATCCGGCGCAACCTGCGTCAGCGATACGGAGGAGCCTATGCCGATTGAAGAAGGAAAAGCAGCCCCAGCGTTTACCTTGCAAGATGCGACCGGGAATAAGGTCGCGCTCAAAGACCTGCGCGGCCGCAACGTGATTGTCTATTTCTATCCCAGGGATAATACGCCCGGTTGTACCAAAGAGGCCTGCGGCTTTCGGGATGTATGGAAAGACATGCAAAAACAGGAGGCGGTTGTCCTCGGTATTTCACCGGACAGCCCCACCTCCCACCAGAAGTTCGCCACGCAATACCAGCTGCCGTTCACGCTCCTGTGCGACCCGGACAAAAAGGTCATGGAAAAATACGGTGCCTGGGGCGAGAAAATGATGTACGGCAAAAAGACGGTGGGCGTTATTCGCTCGACAGTCTGGATTGGTCCCAACGGCAAAGTGAAAAAGCACTGGAAGCGGGTCGCCAAGGCCGCCGATCATCCGGCTAAAGTGCTCGAAGCTCTGCGGGCGGGATAAGATTCCCCTATGCCCTCCAGGATTGTATCTGTCAGAGTAATTCAACGTTCCCAGAGAGTCTAATAATAATGCCCGTTTTCTACCATGAAGGGAGGTTCCCACCTGAGAGTCGCCTTGACTGGCTAAAGCTTGTCCCACTCATCGGTCCGGCTGTGGCGGCCATAGCGCGTTACGATGGGGTACTCTCCGCTGTTCCCAACTCCACCGTTCTCCTCTCACCGCTGATTACTCAGGAGGCGGTCTTGTCTTCCCGTATTGAAGGGACCCAGGCAACTATGGGCGAGGTGCTTGAGTACGAAGCAGTACAGGAGACGAGTTCCCCCAATCAGCGCGATGACATTCAAGAAGTGCTCAATTATAGAACAGCAATGCGGACTGCGGAGGCTATGCTGGCGGATATTCCTTTCTCCCAGCGGGTTATTCGTGAAGCTCACAGAGTGCTGTTATCCGGTGTACGCGGAATGAATAAATCACCTGGTGAGTATCGGCGTGTTCCCAACTGGATAGGGCCACCTGGATGCACTATTGAGGACGCAAAATTCGTCCCCATTGACGCGCAGAAACTCCCCAACGCAATGAGTACGTGGGAACACTACGCAAACAGAGACGCCACTGACCACCTCGTCCAACTTGCCATCCTGCACGCTGAGTTTGAAGCGCTACATCCCTTTCTGGACGGTAATGGCCGTCTGGGGCGTATGTTGCTGCCACTGTTTTTGTGGCAGCGTCACCTCATCCAGAAGCCCACATTTTATATTAGTGCCTACTTCGAAAGCCACCGCGACGCATATTACGATGGATTACTCGCAGTCTCGCGCGATGATGACTGGACCGAGTGGTGTCAATTTTTTCTCCGAGCAGTGAAGGAGCAAGCTCAAGACAATATCTCGAAGGCCCAGGAAATTCTTGAGCTCTATGATAGAATGAAACCTGATGTAACTGATCTGACCCATTCTCAGTATGCTATCCATGCGTTGGATTGGATCTTTCAGACTCCGATTTTTCAAAGCACCCATTTCATTGAAAGCCTACAAATTTCGCCTCCTACAGCACGACGGATACTCAATCAATTTCGCCAAGGCGGAATCCTGAAAGAGATCAGAGAGGGGAGGGGTCGCCGCCCGGCAGTTTTAGCGTTTTCAGACATCCTTAATGTTGCGGAGGGACAGCAAGTATTTTGACGCTCACGCATGAACAACAACGCCATTTGTCAATCATATTATCGAAAATATGATTGACAAATCAATCTCTTAAAGTTAATACATATCTCCAAAGTATAATCGTAGGGGGAAAAGTGGAACTACCAAAAAACGATTGGCGAATCATCGACGCTTCTTATGCCTACGTCGCGGAGGATACGTATTTGTCGTTTGGACAAACTGCAAAAAAAGGAGCGCAGATTACTGTCGTCTCCCGTATTCGGCTTAACTCGAAGAAAGAGCTTACTATTGCCGTGCCTAACGCGACTGCGCTTTTCTTGAATGCGTCCGCGCGATCATGGAAAGAAGCCAAAGAAATCAGAAAACGAAACGGCATTGATAGCGTAATCGGGAGAGAGAGGGAATTTTCCAGCCAGAGTGGGGTATTCGACTACTTAGAACGTGTAATCGAGTCGGTCATAATGGCCTTTTCAGGTTTGGAAGCATTCGTAAACGAGATGATACCTGACAATTATCGTTACGAGACGCACCGGCGGAGTGAAATAATCTTGGACATCATGGATAAAGAACAAATCGAGCGGCACTTATCCATAAGCGAAAAGCTTGAATTAGTACTGCCAGATGCCCTCAAGACAAAATCACCAAAAGGCCGGAATTTCTGGGTTGATTTTGTCAAATTGAGGAAAATTCGAGACCGTATAATCCATATGAAGACCGCTGACCGGGAATCGTCGGGACCGGACAACCCCAATCTTTGGCACGATCTCTTTCGGGTTTCCTATCCACATCGTCAGGCCCTGAAGATGGTCGATTTCTTTCTGAGCGAAATGAATTACCACCCGCAATGGAGACAGACGTGTCCGCTTCGGTAGTGCGATTTAGCTTCTGCTTTGAGTGTTGCTCAAACGTATCCGACCCCCTCACCCTAGCCCTCTCCCTCCAGGGGAGAGGGAACACGACAACGCAAGTGAGAGGTAATTCCCTCGCCACAAGGGACTATGCGCACTGAACCGGCTTGTATATAATGCGGGCCTCATAGTTTCAGAGAAAAGATCATAAAGGAGGCATTATGCACGTTGGTTACGCCCCGGTATTTCAGAACCCTGGAAACGCTCGCTCCGATGCCGAAGTCTACCGTGAGGAGCTTCGGATCGCGGAGATGGCCGAACCCCTTGGGTTTGACTCAATCTGGTCTATCGAACACCACTTTACGGATTACACCATGTGTCCCGACGCGGTGCAGTTCCTGTCCTATATGGCGGGCAGAACCAAGACGGCCAAGCTGGGCACCATGGTCATCGTGCTTCCCTGGCACGACCCGATTCGGGTTGCCGAGCAAATCTCCCTGCTTGACCACGTGTCGGGCGGACGGATGATTCTGGGCTTTGGTCGGGGTCTGGCCCGGGTTGAGTATGACGGCTTTCGGATCGACCAGAACGAAGGCCGCGAGCGCTTTGTGGAATACGCCGAACTCATCATCAATGGACTGGAGAAAGGCTATATCGAAGGCGGCCCCACGATCCAGCAGCCCCGCCGCGATATCCGCCCCTACCCGGCCTACTCGTTTAAGGGCCGCACCTATGCCGCGGCAGTCTCACCGGAGTCCATGCCGATCATGGCCCGGCTCGGTATCGGCCTGCTGGTCATTCCGCAAAAACCGTGGGATGTCGTCAGAGGAGATTTCGAGGTCTACCATAAGGTCTGGCAGGAAGAGAATCCCGGCTCCAAGCCGCCCCAGCCGTTCTGTGGCGGGTTCTTCTATGTGGATGAAGATGCCAAGCGGGCCGAAGAGCATGCCACCAAGTGGATTGGGGCCTATTATCACACGGCCATGAATCACTACCAGATGACGGCCAAACATTTTGGCCAGAACAAGGGCTATGAGTTTTACAGCAACGTCGGGAAATATATTGAGCAAAACGGCATGGATGGAGCAGCCAGAGACTTTGTTAAACTCATGCCGTGGGGAACACCCGATCAGGTGCTGCGGAAACTCGAATTCATCCGCGACACGATCGATATGAAAGCCCTTATGTGCAACTTCAGCTACGCCGGTATGCCCTACGACGAGGCCGAGGGCAGCATGAAGTGTTTTGCCAAGCATGTTCTGCCGGAACTCAAGAAGTGGGATACGCAGCCGCTCCAGGACCCGGAACCGCTGAACATGCCGGCGCCGGCTGCGGCCGCGGCGTAAGCGCCACTCACCCTGCGCTTGTCCAAAGCGCTGAATCTTGCTCGACTAAGGGCGACCCAACGGTCGCCCTTTCTCTTGAGGAGGAGTTGACATGGCCGATCTCGAAACGTTTCGTACTGAGACCCATCAGTGGCTAGATGCCAACGCTCCAGCCTCGATTCGCGGCGTCGGGAACACTCTGCTTGACGGGAATTGGGGCGGACGCAAGGCCAGATACCCGAATCCTGATATGAAAGTCTGGCTTGACGTCATGGCCGCGCGCGGCTGGACCGCCCCCGAGTGGCCAACCCAGTACGGCGGCGGCGGGCTCTCCAAGGACGAAGCCAAGGTGTTGCAGCAAGAGATGAACGCTCTGCGCTTGCCTGCGCCGTTGATCGGCTTTGGCCTGACCATGATTGGTCCGACCCTCTTGCAATACGGCACCGAAGAACAGAAACACGAACATCTGCCGGGAATCATCAAGGGCGAGATTCGCTGGTGTCAGGGCTACTCCGAACCAGGGTCAGGCAGCGACTTGGCCTCTCTCAAAACCCGGGCGATCCTTGAGGGCGATCACTACGTTATCAACGGCCAGAAGGTATGGACATCGTTTGCCAATCTGGCGGACTGGATGTTCATGCTCGTTCGGACCGACCCGGAGGCTAAAAAACAGGAAGGCATCACCTTCCTATTGGTAGACATGCAGTCCCCAGGCGTGGAAACCCGGCCCATTAAACTCATTAGCGGGGCCTCGCCTTTCTGCGAAACGTTTTTGACCGATGTACACGCCCCGGCCAGGAATGTCATTTTTGAGGTGAACAAAGGCTGGACGGTGGCCAAGTCTCTGCTGAATCATGAGCGCAATATGATTGCCTCGGCATTCGGCACGACGGCCGGCAAAGGCCGAACCATGCGGGACTGGGCCAAGGAGCATCTTGGACTGGCCGGCGACCGTGTGGCGGACTCCGCAATCAGGGATCGTATGGCGCAGTACGAAATGGACAGTCGCGCCTTTCGCCTCACTACGGAACGTGCCCGCGACGCGGCCAAAGCCGGTCGGCCCCCGGGGCCGGAAAGCTCGATGTTCAAAATCTACGGCACTGAATTGAACCAGCGTCGTCTTGAACTGTTGGTGTCGATTGCCGGCCCGCACGCCCTGGGCTGGGAAGGACCGGGTTTCGAGGACGTTGAGCTTACCCTCACCCGCGACTGGCTGCGTTCCCGAGGCAATACGATTGAGGGCGGAACGAGCGAGATCCAACTCAATATCATCGCCAAGCGTGTGCTGGGATTACCCGACTAGGAGAGTAGAGAAGTGGCTAGTGGACAGTGGCTAGAGCAAATTACGCTTCTGTGTAGCCGATCAAGTCCGGCATGACGGAAGTGAAACGGTATGGCTACAACCTACCGTAAACCGCTCTAGTGGACAGTCCTCCACCACTCGCCACTTTCTCGATTAAGGAGCTCAATTGTGGCACTTGTGCTGACCGAAGATCAGGAACTTTTGGCGCAGACTGCGCGTGATTTCGTGCGAACCAACTCCCCGGTCAGCCGGCTGCGCGCGCTGCGTGACGGGCAGGAGATGGGTTTCTCGCCCGACATATGGCAGGAGATGGCCCAACTCGGCTGGGCCGGCATTCTGATTCCCGAGGAGTATGGCGGCGCAGGCATGGGGCTGGCCGACCTCGCGGTTGTGCTGGAAGCCACGGGACGCAATCTTGCCCCGGAGCCTTTTCTTTCAACTGTCTTACTCGGCGGTCAATTGTTTACGCACGCTGGCAGCCCGGAGCAAAAACAGGCTTGGCTCCCAGGTATCGCAACGGGCGAAAAAATTCTTGCGCTTGCCTATCAAGAAGCCCGCAGCCGCTATGATCTGAATCGGGTCTCCACACGGGCGACAGCCGAGGGAGACGCCTGGAGACTGTTGGGCGAAAAAATGCAGGTCCTGGACGGACAGAACGCGGACGCGCTGATTGTCTCGGCCCGCACCAGCGGCGAAGACAACGACCAGGACGGCATCACCCTTTTTCTGATTGCGCCAGACACGCCCGGCGTGGCGCTCATTCCCCAGACCCGGGTTGACGGTCGTGCCGCGGCCCTGGTCAATCTTGATGGGGTGAAAATTGACGCCGAGTCCATTGTCGGGACAGTCGGTCATGGCTTTCAGACGCTCTTACACATTGTTGATCTCGCCACGGTCGGCCTGTGCGCCGAGATGCTGGGCGGGATGAGTCAGATTTTTGAGGATACGCTCGACTACCTCAAGACACGCGAACAATTCGGGGTGGTCATCGGCTCATTTCAGGCCCTCAAGCATCGAGCGGCAAACGTTTTTATGGAGATTGAACTGTGTCGCTCGGCCGTGATGGCCGCGGCAAACGCCGCGGATGCCGGCGAGAGTGACCTGGCCCTGCTGGTCTCCCTGGCAAAAGCCCGTTGTTCCGACGCCTTTGTCTTGGCGACCAACGAAGGGGTCCAAATGCACGGCGGCATCGGCATGACCGACGAGCACGATGCCGGCCTGTATATGAAACGCGCCCGTGCCGCGGAGATGACCTTTGGCGACGCCGCCTGGCATCGGGACCGCTGGGCGCGGCTGCGGGGCTATTGAACGCTCTATCCGCGCAAGAAAACGTCTCAGGAGGAAGTAATGGGAGCCGCGAAGAGCAATGCTGTTGATCTGCCGTCAAGTACAGTCGATGTATTGCTGAGCGAATTACGCGAAGAATGCGAGCGTGTGGCTGCGTTGATACAGCGGTTAGAAAATCGCCCGGATTCGACCAAAGAAAAGGACGAGTTGTTCGGAGAACTGAGTGCAGCGGTTCTTCATCTCCATACCCATACAGCAGGTTTGGACGAATTCTTATGTGAGGCTGAATAAATGCGCATCCGCCCTGCACCTGCCTCACACTGGACAATCCACCCCTCTCACTGAGACCGGACGGTGAGTCATCTTGTCTGAAGACAGTTGGACAACTCCAAGGTTTAATCCAGCCTCTGTACCCATCCATCCGCAGTTCTTTTTCGCCCCGGACGCTTACGCGGGTCTTTTTCGCGGCGCGGTTTTCCTGGCGGAGGTTTATAGCTATCCGGCCGTCGGGTTTCGGCGACTCGCGGCTCGTTCTTTGTGGCTCGCGGAGTAGGGTTAGAACGCGCATATGGTGTATCGATTCCAACGGCTTCTGGACGATAAGATGGCGTCCTCACAAAGAGTTGAGTGAAGTAGTACTCGCCGGCCGGTCCTTGGGCAATTCCGACCCCGGTGAGGTCATAGGAGCCTTCAATATTACGCCGGTGGCCGGGACTCTCTAACCAATTAGAAACGGCGGCAGATCCGGCATGTGACGATCTTTTCGGAACCATCGCAACATTCTCGCCGACTCCGGCTTGAGCAATAAAGGCGACTATCTCTTGTCGGCGACTTTCAATTCCCCCATGACCAAACCCAACCCGCCCACTTGCCATATCCCGACTATGGCGGCGAGCAATAGCAGAAACTTTCGGGCTGAACGCTAAGGGTTTGAGTCCTTGCGTCACCCGATGCTCGTTGACCAGCCTGTGAACGAGGTGTTCAAGGTCGGCTGCGGTCGCAAAAGTCACGAGGGCAGAGGCAACGAATCCAAGGCTTGAGAGGAAGACAACGATAAAGCGAATGGCAAATATGTAGCCCAACCACGACATTGCTACGCCCTACCCCATGACCCAATCGACCCAACGACTTCCCTACCCCACAATCACCGACTCCGGCGGCTGGCCCGCGGCAACCCGTTCGATATTGGCAAAGCCGAACGCAATCCGGCGGCTCCAGGTATCCAGGGTTACTCCGGCGATATGCGAGGTCAGCACCACATTGTCCAGCGCTAACAGCGGGCTGTCGGTTTCCAGTGGCTCAGCAGTAAAAACGTCCAGCCCGGCCCCGGCGATCCGATTGTTTCGCAGCGCTTCGATGAGGGCGGGTTCATCGACCACTGGTCCGCGTGAGGTATTGACCAGAATCGCCGAGGGTTTCATCAGGTCGAGCGTCCGGGTATTGATGAGTCCCTTGGTCTCGGCGGTCAGCGGCGTATGAATAGAAACGACATCGGCTTGTTGTAGCAGATCGTCTAGCGCCAGCTGCTCGGCGCCAACCTCTTGCTCAATCGCAGTTGGCGCCCGGACCGTGTCGTAATAGAGAATGTTCGCTTGAAACCCTTTCGCAATCCGCGCAAACTCCCGGCCGATACGGCCGAACCCGATAATGCCTACCGTCTTGTTGCGCAACTCGCGCATCTGGAGGGTTTCTCGTGCCCCGATCCACTGCCCTGCGTGCAGAGTGTTGTGGTGAAGAGGAAGTTTTTTGAAGACCGCTAAAATTAAGAGAATGGCATGTTCGGCCACGGTTGGCGCGTTGGCTCCGCCGTTATTGGCGACCGGCACCCCGAGTTTCTGGAAAAGCTCCAAGTCGATCCATTCATAGCCCGCGCTCAACATCTGAAACAGCTTGAGCTGTTTTGCCGCGTTCAGCTCGTCCGCGGTAGGATTACCCGGATAGGCCAGAATGAAATCCGTCCGCGCTATTTTCTCCAATCGTATGGCGGCGGGAGAGCTTTGCTCCAGAAAATCTATGAGAAAGCCGGCTGGCAGTCGCTCATTGACCATATGAATAACTTCGGGCGGCACTAACCCGCGGGAGTGTAGAAAAACGATGGTGTTCTGTTCTACTCCAGACATTCCCAAACTCCTCATGACATCCGTCCTGTCAACCAGTTTTCAATTCGCAGGTCCGGTACGCGATTGAACTCTCGTTCATTATTGGTGACCAGCGTGGCGTCGGCGCTCCGCGCATGGGAAGCGATCAGTAAGTCGTTCGCCCCAATGAGTACGCCTTTCTGCGTCAGGACGTGACGAATGTCACCGTAGTGGGTTCCGGCATCCGCGTCGAAGGGCAGTACCACGAGGTCTAGTAGAAAAGAATCAAGCTCATACCTGTTCCGCTCGACTCGCTCCGAGTGGGAGACTCCGTAGCAAAGCTCTGCGTGCGTGATGGCGGAGATACAAATCTCGGCAGCATGACTCTCAAATAGACCTCGAAGCGCGGCGTCGCGTTCGTTGAGCAGATAGATGCAGATGTCCGTGTCCAGCATGAACATCAACGAATATCCTCGCGCATATCAAGCTGAGGCTGGTGCCGGTCGGGCAGACTGCCCCGCGTGTCAGCGTCAAAGAACGCGGCCCAGTCCTTGCCCTGTACTTCTGGCTGAGACTTCTTAACCGACTCTATCCAGACTTTTCCACTGTCCTTTGTACCCTGAGTGGCTTTGTATAGCGTTGGACGAAGGGGGAGCTCCAACCAACGCGGCGCATTACGGCATCTGTCGTACATCCAATCCGGCCAATTTTCGACGTTGATTCGGCAGGGGCGCCGCGGCGACATCAGAACGAAATGAGGGGTTACGCGATTCTGGTCCGTCCCCGAGAAAACTCGGCACAATCGGTCTGCCTTTTTCTGTAGCGGATCGTTTTCCCAGCCAGTATCTCCCTTTGCTTCGATCATCACAATATGTGTCATCGTACGGACATCGAAAGCAACAAGCAGGGCGGCATGCAGAGGATTCGCCTTAAAGAGGTCGTTGTCGGGGTTGGAGACAGGGACTTTTGGCAGCGATTTATCGGCAAAGCGAACGGCCAGACTGATCCAGTCAAGACAATAATCCATACCAATGAACGCGTCGCCCGGAATCGGGACGTCGAGCAGGGTCCCCAGTTCCTCGCGGAAGCCTCTATCGATTCGGAATGTGCCCTTGCCCAGCACTTGGCGTAGGAGGTGGAACGGTTCCGCTCGGTTGAGCACTTCCAGGTGTTCGATCACTTTGGACATCGATTATCTCCAAACTCGGTGACACAAGAAAATAACACGTCCTGGCCCCGGGTGTCACTCATCGACCCTGAAAACGTGGGGGCCGTTTTTCGAGAAAGGCCCGGCGGCCTTCCTGGAAGTCTTCGGTCTGGTGTGACAGCAGAAAAGCCTGGCCCTGGTATTCGTACGCCCGTTCGGGTGGGGCCTCCCAGCCATGAATAATGGCCGACTTGGTAAAGCCGTAGGTTTGGGTCGGTCCCTGGGCTAATGCGCCAGCGAGCTCCAATGTGGTCTCTTCCAGTTTTTCTAAGGACGCCACACTATTGACCAGGCCCCAGCGTTCCGCTTCCTGAGCCGAAAGCTGGGTGCCGAGCAGCGCCCACTCCAGGGCTTTGCCGATACCCACAAACTGTTGCAGCAGGCTGGTGCCGGTCGCAATACCGCGCTTGACGAACGGAATGCACAGGGTTGCCGAATCGGCCATCACCCGCAGGTCGCAGCCCAGCGCAAGATTAAAACCCGCCCCGTGCGCGTGCCCGTTAATCATGCCAATGACCGGCTTGGACAGGGCGCGCATCTTGGCTACCACCAGGGGCCAGCGACCCTCGCCCTGGACGTAGTGCTTGACCGTGTCTGTGAAGCGCCGTTCCGGTTGGTCGGGTTCGGCCATGCCCTTGAGATCGTCACCGGCGCAAAAGGCGCGGCCGGCCCCGGTCAGGATCACGGCCCGGACCGATTCATCATAATCGCACGTCTCAAGCGCCTGGAGCAGTTCCAGGCCGACTCGGATGTTAATCGCATTCAGGCGTTCGGGGCGATTCAGGGTAATACGGCAAATGCCCCGGTCGTGTTCAACCAGCAGATAACGAAAATCCATAGGCTTCCTCCTCAGAGAGATTGGCGCGCCGGCCTACTGCGGCCAGAAGGTATCGGCAATCGCCTGGACCTTTTTCGCTAATTTCTCGGGTGTCATTCCCCAATTGGGCGGAACGATACACATGGAGTTGGCCCGTTGCCACAAAGGCTCAATCCGCTCCCGAACTTGGTCCGGCGTGCCGTGCGCGCCAAAGGCCCGAACCATTTCATCTGGTACGTATTGCGCGGCCTGCACGCAGTTCATCGTCTTGGAGGCTGCATTGATTTTGCGCGCCTCGGCCCCGAATCCGTGCGCCTCGAAATAGGGGGCATACTGGCTGAAGCCCGCATAGAAGGCCAGCCAGGGTTTTGCGTCCCGCAAGGCCACCTTTTCGTCGGCATCAATAGAAGCGGTCACCCAGGGCTGAAAATGAATTGCGGCGGGGTCGCGTCCGGTGCGCGCCGCGCCGACAGCCACCGATTCCTGGGCCTGACCCAGGGCCCATTCGACCGACCAGACCGGATGCCCGATCAAACCGTCGGCCACCTCGCCCGTCAACTCGCACATGCGCTGGCGCAGGGCGGCAATCCAGACGGGAATCCGTTCTCGATACGGCGGCAGCGTGGGTTGATAGGAATCAAAACTGAGATGATGGAACTGTCCCTCCCAGGGCCGCATCTCCCCGGAGCGAGCGCCGTCCTCAACGTGGCGCAGAATCTGCACGACCTCGCGCAGCCGTGACACCGGCTTGTCGTACGGCATCCCGAAATAGCCGTTGGTCCAGTGTTTGGGTCCAGTGCCCAGCCCCAGAATGAAGCGGCCTTTGGACAGGTGGTCGAGATCAAGCGCAGTCACCGCGGTCTCGAACGGGCTGCGCGTCAAACCAATGGCAATGCCGGTGGCGAGTTCGAGCCGCGTTGTCACGACTGCCGCGGCTGCCAGCGGTGCAAACGGCGAGCCGTACACCTGGGGAACAGTCACCCCGGCAAGGCCGCGGTCTTCCAGCTTTTTGACGGCGGTTGCGAAATCCGGCTCAAGCGCCGGAATCACAAACGACCAGTATTTTCGATCCATGCTCTGTTCTCCTTGTCTCCTCTACATATTCATGAGCCCTCCCCCTCTCCCAGAGGGGGAGGGGATAGGCCGGACGGGTTCTTTCGGGGGATATGGTCTTCAAAAAGGTCGGGCCGCTTCTCGCGGCGGGGCTGGGCGGAGTCGGGCAGCAGGGCTGCAATAGCGGTGGCGAGAATATTGCCCAATTCTTTGGGTTCCAACTTGTATAGCCCACCGCCGTACACCCGACCTTCGCCGAGCATTACCTGTGGACGGATATTGTTCAACGCCTTCCAGAGCCGCCGTTTCAGCGCTGCATCCTGACTCATGGCCGTATCGAGCGACCGCTTCGGATAGAGCATCAAATATACGTTCGCCGCGGTGGCTTGAGAATTGTTGAGAATAAAGCGAAACGGTCTGGCGCGGGCAGTATTGCTACGACCGAGATAGGTACAGACAAAGGGGGCCGCCGGCCGGGTTTCCTGCCTATACCAGGGCGTCCGGCGCCGGCATAAATAGCGCGCGGCTACGCCTTGCGCCTTTCCTTCCGCAAGATACGACCACAGCGTGGGATAACGCCTCTCGACTTCTGCCTCTGCCAGCCGGCAGTCCAGCACGAATAAACGGCGCTCCAATACCGGCTTGCCCTCGTCGTCCGCGGCAATCTCGTCATCCGCTATATAGCGCGGGCTCGGCAGTATCGGACGAAACGCCGGCATGGGCAGCTTGCGGCGTTTGATCTCCTCGGACGACAGAATGAAATACTTGTTGTTTCCAGTCGCCAGGCCGCGCTGAATCTTGAAAAAATCGGCCAATACGGGCGCATGTGTTTCGTGGTACTGCCCCGTCATGGGGTAGCGTGTCCATTTCGGGTCGCGGCGCAGGGAGCTGACCGGCGCCCGCCGGTCGAGCGTCGGGTGTTGCAGCGAACCACCGTAGGTAAATCGGACGGTGTGATTGAAGGGCGGCTTCTCTTTGCGAAACCACACAACCGCAGACGAGACCAGGGCGTCACCAAACTGCACCTCGTGCGGGTCGAAGCGGTGGATATGCAGCAAGGTCACGCTGTCGAGCAGATAACACTTGACTGAAGCGCCATAGTTCACGTCCATGAACTCGCTCGGTATCAGCCACCCGGCTACGCCTCGGTCCGCCAGCCAGGCATGGCTCATGCCCAAAAAATAGCAGTACAGTCCGGCCAGCCCGTTCATCCCGACCCCGCACGCAAGCCGCGTCCGAGCCTGCAATCTCTGCTTGTCCGCGCTGGCAATGTGGTGATGCCGGACATAGGGCGGATTGCAGATCAGCAGATTGAACTGTTCAGATGTTTCCGGCGGACAGGCCAAGGTGAAGTCCTCAAGTCGGACCTCCAGCCCGGTCGCTCTCCATAGCCCGGCTGCGGCCCTGCCGTAATGCGGGTCTATTTCATACCCGACTGCGGACTCGACATTGTTCTTTGAAAACACGTCCAGCAGCGCAGAATAGAATGTGCCTGTTCCGAGCGCGGGGTCAAGAAACCGCACCTTCGCGTGTTTCCCCAGGAGCGTTCTGGCATGGCTGAGCATGTCGCCGGCAAGCTGACTCGGTGTCGCAAACTGGCCCAACCGATTCCGCTCCGCCCGGTCCCTAGCCGCGTCCAGGTCTGCCTGAAGCGCCACGCGACGCTGTTCCATGTCCGCAGTGCTCTGCATCAGCTACAACCCGTACGCAGCACGCCGGTATCCGCCAGCGCGTCGATCTCCACCGCTTCCAATTCGGGCAGTCTTGGATTCCGCAGTTGAATCTTCGCGTTCGTCAGACCCATTGCCTTTTCTTCCTTATCTCAGCCGGCTCCGAGTAAGCCGATGGGGTTTCGGTTCTGCCTACGGCTTGAGCGGAATCCTGAGGGTCAGAGTCCGTCTCCAGTGTGGTCTTACTCCGGCACATCCAGTTTGAACACCTGGGCGGCGTTCAGACCGAGAATCTTCTCGCGGCTTTCTTCTGACAAGGTATCCATCTGGCGCTCGATGCTGGCGGCCGAGTACGGCCAACTGCCTTCGTGGTGCGGATAGTCGTTCGACCACATAAAATTCTTGACCAGGTTCAGCTCTTCGGCCAGGAGCAGCGTGGAGCGGTCATTCATGAAGGCTGAGAAACAGTTGCGCCGATAATAAAAGCTGGGCGGTTCGGGCAGTACCGGCCGCACCCACATATGGTGGGCTTTATGGGCGTAGTCGAGGGTTTCGACCATCCAGGGCACCCAGCCGATACCGCCTTCAATAGAGCCGGCTTTGAGGCGGGGATGGCGCTCAAACACGCCCGAGGAGATCAGGTGTACAAGCGGGTCCATGACGGTAGACATCGAGTGCGAAACATAGTTAATCAGCGCCCCGCCATTGCCCCCGACCGCGCGCGGGTCGCGTCCGGTTGAGACGTGGAAGGTCATGGGCAGATCCACTTCTTCAATCAGCGACCAGAGAGGCTCGAACGATTTGTCGTTGTATTGCAGCTCGCCATCTTTGAGCGGGCCAAAGATGGGCTTATTCGGCATGGTGAGCCCCTTGAAGCCGCGCTCCGCGGCCCACTGCACTTCGGCCATAGCCCCCTCAAGATCACCGGTGGCAATCATGGCCATGGGCATGAAGCGCGTCCAGTGCTCGCCAAAGGTCTCAAGCGCCCAGCGGTTCCAGGCGCGGAACATCGCCCCCTGGAAAACCGGGTCAGGCGTGCCAAAGGCCAACAGGCCCTTATTCGGAAAAATAATCTCGGCATCAATGCCATCCGCGTCCGCGTCGGCCAGACGCTGTGCGATGTCGGTGCCGGCATGGTTGCGGCGCACATCTGCGGCCTCAAAGCGCTTTGAGTAGGGCTGAAACATGTCGATATCTTCGAACGACTCCAGGGCCGGCAGGTGTTTTTCATAATTGCGGCCCGGTTTGACCAGCACGGGCTTCATGCCCTCGCAGATCGTCCACTGCGCGCCGTCCTCGTCAATCTCCATGCGCGGAATACGATCGAGATATTTTCTCTCAATGCGCTGCTCCAGATAATCGTTCGGTTCGATCCCGTGCGTATCGACCGAAACCATATAGTATTTGTGTGGATCACCAGCGCGCGCGGTTCGCGCCCAGCCGGCATGACCCGGGGTCTGCTTGCGCCATTCATTGCGTGGAGATGCTGCTTGAGAATCTATTGCTGACATCGCGTCCCTCCTTGAATACGGCCCAAACATACCAAGGAAGCCGCAAACCCGGCAAGCCTGAATGGCGCCGTGTTCACAGTTGTGCGGACCGCCGGGAACCGTCGCCCGGTAAAGGATTTATGGCTCTGGCTGGAGCAGCGTCTTGTGTTCCGTCACCGCCAGAATCTTGTCTCGGGAATACAGAACGGGGAAATACTTCCCCTCGGCCCACAGACCGGACAGCGCGCGATACTGGGCCTGGGCCGGGTCGCCGGCCTGTCCGGGCGTATTGATACCCAACGACCGGTCCCAGTTGCCGGGGTCGGCAATCAGCCGAAAAGAAGCGCCCACGGTCTGCATGTCCTCGCTGCCGGTATTATTGACTGTAAAGCTGTCACCGCCCCGCGGAATGGGACCCACGTCGAGTTGGGCGCGGAGTTCGGCGTTCACCGCATCGCTCAGCATGTGTTTGATGACGATGTGGTGATAGGCGGTTTGTCCATAGGTCCAGTTGTCCATGTCCGGGCCGAAGCGGGTGGCGAGGGAGTGGACGGCGGCCTCGAAACTCTCACGTACGAACCGGTCTCGCCCGGCAAGCGGGTCAGGACCGTAGCCGCCATCCGGGGCGAGGAGGCTGTTGATGAGCGGGGTGACAACAATACTCGCAAATGATTCCCGCAGAGCGACCGGGACGTGCGTGTTCCGAAATTGCTCCCACAACTGGCGCTGCCAGGCGGCATAGATGCCGGCGGCAACGGAGTCCTTGTCCAACACGAAGTCCCAGGCGCGCAGCGTGGTGACCGCGGCTTGGACGAGCGGGTCTGCCGCCATCGACTCCTTGTCCAGAGCGTGTAGAAACGGTACCAGCAGACGCGCCGGAATCGAGTATTCGTCGCTCTGGAGGTGCATCATCTCACGGGCCGTCAGGTTTTTACCCGCGGCAAGGACCTCCTCAATCCGGGCAAACCGGTACGGCTCCAGCCAGTAATAGCTGATCGGATAGGGGTAGTTGGGCGGCAGATTCTCCTGGTTTGCGGTGGCGATAAATCCCTGCGGGGGATTCAGAGAGTGCGGCAGCTCGCGGATCGGCAGATAGCCATCCCACTCAAAGCGTCCATCCCCCGGCACGGGCGTCAAGCCGTTCCAGTTGGGCCGGAGCGGCACCACGCCAACCGCCTGCCAGCCGATATTACCGCGCGTATCCGCCCAGACCATATTCTCTGACGGAGCGCGGGAATAGGCGCACGCGGCGCGGAACTCTTGCCAGGTCGTGGCCTGGTCCATCCGCAGGCTGGCCAGATACGGCGCCCCGCCGATATCGAGCCAGGCGGCCCGCAGCCCAAAAGCCAGGTGGCGCTGTGGGTCTTCTGCCAGGATGGGGCCGTGCCGGGTGTATTTCAGGGCGACCGTGACGGCGTCCTGGCCCTTCACCGGGAGCGTCTCACTGAGAACCCGCATATCCTCCCATTCCCCCCGGTACCAATACTGCTGCGGGTTAGCTGGATTGGTCTTGTAAACATACAGGTCTTCAGAGTCGGTCGGGAAAATCGTCAGCCCCCAGGCCCCCTGCTCGTTATGTCCGATAGATACGCCCGGCAGGTGGGGTTCGCCACCGCCAATCACGTTCCAGCCGGGCGCAACCAGATGCACCCAGTAGCGCAGCGACGGCGCCGTAATCGAGCGGTGCGGGTCGTTGACCATCAACGGCTTGCGAGAGAGCGTTTTGGTGCCGTCCACCACCCAGTTATTACTGCCCTCGTCTTGAGACACGCTCTTCCCGCCGAAGGCCGGGGGAGCCGTCTGGCCAGCGGCCTGAGTCGTTGCGCCGGCGGTTTCCGGGGCGCGCTGTTGAGGATCAATAATGTCTTCGGGCGCAAAGGCGACCGCTTCGCGCGCGGCTTGATAATACTTCAGGACATCGTCGGGAATAGTCGCCACATCAAGCCCTTCGGGGACAGTCAGGTCGGGCGTTCCGGGGTGCAAATGGAGCATCGTCCGGATCGTTTCGGGCTGCATGGTTTGCAGCGCCTGGGCGATCAGGACCTCGGTTTCCAGGTTCAGAAAAATCCCGCCGAGGCGCGCCAGCACGATGTCCGGGGTCCAGGCTTGGGGGGTGAGGCCGAGCAGGTCGAACTCAAGCGGCAGCAGCTCCGGCTGTTCCTGGGCCTGCCGAATATAGGCGTTAATGCCCTGCACGAAGGCGGCGATGATCTCTTTCCCGTCCGGGTGATAGTGCTGACACTCCTGGTCCAGGTCGCCGCGAAAGCGCAGCAGCCGGGCGCCGATGTCACGCTCCAGGGCTTTGGGGCCCTGAATCTCGGCCAGCGTGCCGGTGACGCGGCGACGCCAGATTTCAAGCTGAAACAGGCGGTCGCGGGCCGCGTTATAGCCCTGGGCGAAAAACAGGTCAGGCTGGTTCTTGGCATAGATGTGGGCAATGCCCCAGCGGTCGGTCAGGATTTCGACCGGCTCGCGGAGACCGGAGACGCGCAGTGTTTCCATTCCATCCTCCTGAACGCTGGTCTGAGGCACGACCGCGGCTCGACCCAGGGGCGGAGAGAGCCAAGGGCCGACACACAGGAAGAGAGCGAGTAAAGACGCAGTTTTTGCAACCGTCGGCATAGTCGCCCCTGTCATCCGCCTTCTTGGTCACGCCTCGTCAACAGGCGGTAATACGTCCGGTGTGATCTGATAGCCGTCGGCCAGGGCGTTGGTGCTGTTGAACAGCGCCACAATGGCCATGACCTCTCCCAGCGTTTCGGTGTCGCAGCCCAGCTTCCGCAGGGCCGCGGTGTGGGAGTTAATACAATACGCACAGCCGTTGGTGGCGGAAACGGCCAGGGCAATAATCTCGCGCGTGCGGGGATCAAGGGGCGATTCCCGTCCGCTGGCCTCGGGGTGCATGAGCGCTTTCAGCCGGGTCCAGATCATTTCCAGACTATCTGGATGGCTGGCCAGCGCCCGCCAGAAATTCGGCACTGCGGGAATGCCCTTGGTGGCTTTGATGTCAGCATAAATCTCCGCGACTTTGCCGCTGGCTTCTTCTTCTGCGACCATGCGCACGGTTGCAGCACGTATCATAGCGCTCCCTCCCCTGTGGATATGGATAAGAGGTCTTTTAACTCGCCTCAGTCATTCAGACTGCTGCGCTCAGGTTGTCCCAAAACGAGACAGAAAGAAAGGGCGGAGGATACGCCGCGCGCAGCGGGAGAGTTGCGGCCTTGTCGGAAATTCCGTACAGCAGTCTCTAAGGAGGCTGTATATATGGCGATTCTGATTACTGGGGGCACCGGGTTTTTGGGCCGGCATCTGACACGACATCTGGTTCAGTCGGGCGAGCAGGTCGTTATTCTCGATACCGTCCCAAATCGACAGGCGGTCGCGGACGTAGCCGACCAAGTGAAGGTCTTACAGGGCGATGTCATGGAGGTAACTGCGCTCATAGACGTGATCCAGCGCAATAAAATCGAGGGGATTATTCACCTCGCCTACTATCTGGGGACCGGCGGTATTCGCAATCCGCTGCCGTCGATTAACGTGAACTGTATCGGCACCACCAATATCTTTGAGGCGGCCCGGCTGAGCGGCCTCAAGCGCGTTGTTTATATGAGTTCAGTCGCCGTATTTCCCGAGCGCACGGCCAGCACCGCCCCGGAGCTGGGCGAAGACGACCCGCCCGCTCCGTCCACCAGCAACCAGGCCGGCCTGTACGGCGCGTGCAAATTATTCAACGAGCATACTGCGGACTATTACAATCACGCCTATGGCATGGACTTTATTGCGATCCGACCGACCTCGGTATTTGGCGAGGGACGCGGCCAGCGCCGGGGGGCGGCGGGAGATCATTTTATGGTGGCCCCAGAACTGGCTTTGCTCGGCACGCCGGTCGTCATGCCCCCGGACGAGCAGATTGCCGACTGGCTGTACGTGGCCGATGCCGCAGAGGTCTTTCGCCGGGCGTATCACATTGAGAACCCGCAATCCCGCGTGTTCAACATGGCCGGTCCCAGCCGCAAGACGGGCGAGATCACGGCCTATCTGCGCGAGTTGCTGCCCGCCGCCAATATCTCAGTCAGTGATAAACCCATAGCCATGACCTCGCTGGTCAAAACCGACCGTCTGCGGACCGAGCTGGGATTCATACCAAAATATACGGTCGAGGACGGCATCCTGGCCTATTTGAACGATGTGCGGAGACGCGAAGGAATGCCGCTGGAGCCGCGGTAGGGTCAGCTTGGTGAAGGAACGTCGGAGAGAGGGATCATCGGAAAATTAGAGGACACCTATGGACTTCGGAGTTGGCTTTCAGTCGCATATTCACAACGGATGGAAACACGCCCTGCTGGCCGAGCAGATGGGGTTTACTCATGCCTGGTTTGTGGACTCGCAGATGATTACCTCGGACGTGTATGCCTGCATGACCCTGGCCGCCGCGCATACGACAACGATTCGACTCGGGACCGGCGTCACCATTGTTGGGACGCGGATTCCACCCGTCATTGCGCATGCGATTGCCACCATCAATCAGCTTGCGCCCGGTCGGGTTATTCTCGGTCTGGGCACCGGTCATACGGCCTGGCGGACTATGGGTATGCCGCCGGTTTCACTCGCAGCGTTCCGGCACGCGGTTGAGGTCTGTCAGGGTCTGCTCCGGGGCGAAAGCGTCGCCTATCATGAGCGCGGCCGGCATAGCCGGATTCGGTTCATGGATGTCGAGCGCGGCTATATCAATACGCGCGAGCGCATCCCCGTCTATCTGGCGGCCTCGCATCCCAAGGCCCAGGCCCTGGCCGGTGAGCTGGGCGACGGCCTGTTGACCCTGAGCCTGCTCGAGCCCGGGTCGCTCACCCGCAATCTGGCGGCAGTCGCAAAGGGCTGGGAGGGCCGGACAGGCGGGAAACCGTCCGACTTTGATATAGTCACGCTTGGTATCTCCTGCGTGCTGCAACCCGGCGAAGCCGTGAACAGTCCGCGCGTGCTGGCGCGGGTCGGCCCGCGCATTGCGGTGGCCCTGCACTATGCCTATGAAGTCGCCAAACAGGGCAAAGCGGTGCCGCCTTTTTTACAGCCCTTTCTGACCCCTGAGTACCAGCGCTATCTGGATGAGCGCTGGGAAGACATTCATGCCACCCACTCGCGCTTTCTGCATCCGGGCGAAGAAAAATTCATTACTCCCGAGGCCATTCGAGCCATGAGCCTGACCGGCTCGCGCGATGACATCCTCGAACGCCTGGCTCAGCTTGAAGCCGCCGGGCTCACCCAGATGGTGGTCTCACCTCCGTGGGGCCTGGTGGAAGAAAGTATCGTAGAGTTCGCCCGAGAGGTTATCGGACCGTACAGCAACCAGTAACCGAGCGCGTAGCCGCTGATTCCGCCGAGGGGTTTGGAATCAGCGGCCGAAACCGTTAGGCTGAGAGCCATTCTCTCGGAAGGACAAAATATGGATATGACGCAAGGCAAAGCAGTCCACTATGAACAAGTCGGGCATATAGGTTGGCTGCGGCTCAATCGGGCGGACAAGCTGAACGCCATGACGCCCCAGATGTGGCAGGAGTTACGGGAACTCGGCCAGACTCTTTCTACTGAAGCGCACGCGCGCGAAAACCAGTTACGGGTGTTGGTCGTGATTGGCGAAGGCCGCGCGTTCTCGACCGGTATCGATACCTCGGCCTTTGGCGGCACGGCCTTTGGCGGCCACGAACGTGAGCCCGTGCCCGAGGTGGTGGCCGACGATGACCCTATGGTGTCCATTATCCAGGGCTTTCAGGAAGCCTTCACCTGGCTTGAAGAAGCCCCCTATCCGACCATTGCCGCGGTCCGCGGCTATGCTTTAGGCGCGGGTATGCAGATGGCGCTGGCCTGCGATATCCGGGTGGTCGCCCGCGGCAGCCGGCTGGGCTTGCTGGAGCATCGCTACGGCCTCATCCCCGACCTGGGCGGCACCCAACGCCTGCCCCGGCTGGTCGGGACTGGCAAGGCCAAGGAACTCATCTTCACCGCGCAGCAGATTGAGGCGGAAGAGGCCTATCGGATCGGTCTGGCCGAACAGCTCGTTGACGACGCAGAATTGGAGGCGAGTGTGACGAGTCTGGCTGAACAACTGGCCAGTCAGCCGCCGCTGGCCGTGCGCGCTGCCAAGCGGGCGATTGACGCCAGTCCGTATCTTTCCGTCCGTGACGGACTCCTGCTGGAAGCCAAGAGCCAGGCGGTCTGCGTTCGCTCCCAGGATGCCAAAGAAGCGGTGCGGGCGTTTATGGAAAAACGGATGCCCCGTTACTCGGGACAATAATAAGGAGGCGGACAATGACAGACCACGGCTATGCCCGACCGGATATGCTGGCAGAGACCCAATGGCTTGCCGCGCATCTCCAGGATGACAACCTGCGGCTCGTCGATTGTGATAATCGCGAAGCCTACCGCCGCGCCCATATTCCGGGTGCGGTTCCCGTGCGCGGCCATCATTATCTCAAGGAAAAAGAAGGCGCGCCGCATATCATGGGTCCAGACCAGTTTGCTCAGACAATGGGGGAAATGGGCATTGGGGATGACACGCCGGTGGTTGCCTATGATGGCTTCAGCGGACTGTACGCGACCCGGTTCTGGTGGGCGCTGCACTATTACGGCCATACCAATGTCAGCGTGTTGAACGGCGGCTGGGACGCCTGGCTGGCCGAGGGGCGGTCCGTGACAAACGCCGCGTCCCGTCCGGCCAAAGCGACCTTTACGCCCCAGGCCGATGAAGACCTGATCGCCGGCTGGGAGCAGGTCCAGGCGGCCATTGCCGCGGAGACAGTGCTGCTCGACGTGCGCTCGGATGCGGAGTGGACCGGCGAAAACGCCCGGGGCACCAAGCGCGGCGGGCGGATTCCCGGCGCGGTCCATCTCGAATGGCTCAACTATGTGGACCCCAAGACAAAAAAGTTCAAACCCGCGGCCGAACTCCGCCCCATGTTTGAGCAGGCTGGGGTCAGACCCGAGTGTGAGGTCGTCACCTATTGACAGGGCGGCATCCGTGCGGCGCACGGATTGTTCACCCTGCGGCTGCTCGGTTTTGACAAGGTGCGCAATTACGATGCCTCCTGGGCCGAATGGGGCAATCGCGAGGACCTCCCGCTGGAGAAATAGGCCCTGGTGACACGCCGTCCTCATATGGCTGGATATAGACAACGGCTGTGGCTCCTGGCCGTTCTGCTCGCCGGCTTTCTTTTTCCCGGCCAGGTCCAGAGCGCGCCGCCGGCGACCGCACCCGAGCCACCCGGTAGCCTGCTCATCCAGACTCCGGGAGAACGGGCTCAGCCGGGTGGGCTCTCAGCCAGAATCTATAGCCTCACACCCGAGACGCTCGTTGCCCAAACACTCCTGGACACCCCCGTCTCGCTGCCGCCTGGGTCTTACCGCGTTGAACTCGATATCCTGGGCGGAACGGTTTCGCGCGAGCGTGTGCTGGTCCGCGCCGGTCGGACCAGCACCGTCATTCTGAGCGAAGTCGCAGCCCTCCAGGTCAACGTCCTTGATAAAAGAGGCCAGGATATCGGCCTCGGGGTTGAGGTCTATGACGGCGTGTCCAACCAGCTGCTCGGAGAATTCCTGAGCGGAGAGATCATCCTGGCTCAGCCGGGTCTCGTCGATATCAAGGTGGCCGTCCCACCCCAGAGCCAGTGGTGGCGCGCTATTGAACTCCTGCGGGGCGGACTACGAGAGCTGACGCTACGCGAGCGCGTACAGGGTGAGCTCCTGGTCCATCCCCGGCTGGCCGGCAAAGATGTGAGCCCGCTGACTCAGGTCATCATTTACGCTGCCGGAACGCAGAAAGAGATTGCCCGGAGCGAGCCGGGCCAGGAGCATCGCTTTTCCCTGGAGACCGGCAGCTATGATGTGTTTGTGGCCAATCCGACCGGGCGGGGGAAACCCTTCGCGCTGGAGCGCACGGAACTCCCTGACGAAAAAACCGTCGAAAAGGATGTTCACCTGGACGAACAGCCGGACCAGCCTGCGGCCCAGCCACCAACCCATTCGGAGCCGCGCGCCCTATAGCGCAGGCGGCTGAAGCGCTCTACCTGCCCGTAATAGGGAAGCCTCACAGACGCTGGGGAAACGATTTGAAGTCCGTACATACAGACCAGTACCGTGAGTTCCGAGAACTGATGATCGCGGCCAGGAAAGCCGCCGGTCTGACCCAGACGGAACTCGCCGAGCAGTTTAGGTTATTATCAATGCCCGTCTTTTCCCGACTTTTTTGAGAGACATACCGTAGGCGTAGTTTGGAGCACGTGTTCTTACCACGCCAGGAGCGGAATGGCCGCGGCGAGGAGCAGCACACTGATGCCAATGGCAATGATCCCCCAGAACGTCGGAGGGCGACGGACCTCCAGGGTGGCTCCGCAGTGGACACACTCGGACAGAAACGAGCCTCCGGTCACATAGACACGATTCCATTTATGACACGCGGGGCAGCGGGGGTTGGGCCGTCCGCGCAAAAGGGTGGCAAACTGAGACACGGTGTTTCTTCCTTCTTTTTTTTCACCCTAACGGGAGGACAGAGTGCGCGTCAACCGGTCTGTAAAGAGTCAACGTGTCCGCCACTAGACATGCAGATGCTGGACACGCTTACTCTTTCTGTCCTAGTGGCGATTCTCGGCATGGTGTCGAGCAGTAAGGCGCGGCTTCACCAGTTTCAAGAGCTGCGGGTGGAGTTTGCCATTGCTGGCAACCAGACCCTGTAAGAGCGTCGTTGACTGATTGAAGCGAACCGGCTTGCCGCTGAGGGTGGTGACTCGTCCGCCGGCTTCCTCGACGAGAAGCGTTCCCGCACAGATATCCCACTCATTCTTGGGCACCAGCGTAAACGAGGCATCAGCCTCAGCGTTCGCAATACACGCCAGCTTGTAAGCAATGCTGCCCAGGGGGCGGGCCCGAAAAAGGGAACGGAAGTCTTTCCACTCCCCCCGTTTGGTCTCCGAGCGACTGGAGAGAATAGTGGCTTCCGCCAAGTGCGGCGTTTCGGGTACGCGCAAGGGGCGGCTGCCACACCACGCCCCTTGTCCGCGGACCGCCCAGAAGAGGTGGTCCAGGATTGGATGATAGACCACGCCGAGAATCGGCCGGCCGGCTTCAATGAGTCCGATGGAGACAGCAAATTCCGGGATTTTTTGAATGAATTCCTGAGTCCCGTCCATAGGATCAACCACCCAAACGCGGCGCGCAGTAAGCCGCGCGGACGAATCGACCGTCTCCTCAGACAGCCAGCCATAGTCAGGAAAAGCCGCTTGGAGCATGGCGTGGATCTTCTGGTTGGCCTCCCGGTCGGCAAGCGTGACCGGGCTGTTATCCCCCCTTTTGTACTCCACCGTGTAGTTGGTCTCGTAGATGGTGCGGATGATGTTCCCCGCGGCCCGCGCCGCGGCAATGGCTACGTCTTTCTCTTTTTCCATTTACTGTCCCAGCACCTGGGCGAAGATGAGCGGCGCCACAATTGAGGCGTCCGATTCAATCAGGTAACGCGGCGTGTCTGTGCCGAGTTTGCCCCAGGTGATTTTTTCGTTGGGCACCGCGCCGGAATAGGAGCCATAACTGGTCGTCGAATCACTGATCTGACAAAAATAGCCCCACAGCGGGGTGTGGGCGCGTTTCATATCCTGGATCAGCATGGGGACCGCACAGATGGCAAAGTCTCCGGCAATGCCCCCGCCGATCTGGAAAAATCCGATGGAGTGATGGTCCGAGACTGTACTATACCAGTCGGCCAGAAACGTCATGTATTCAATGCCGTGCCGCACGGTATGCACGTTTTTTATCAGGCCGGTCATGCAATAGCTGGCATAGACATTGCCGCAGGTCGAATCCTCCCAGCCCGGCGCAACAATGGGCAGGTTTTTTTCCATAGCGGCGTGGACCCAGGAGTCTTTGGGATCAATCTGATAATAGGGTTGCAGCATACCGGCGCGGAGGATTTCGTAGAAGGTTTCGTGCGGGAAGGCCCGTTGGCCGGCGTGGTCGGCCTGCATCCACAATTCCTGCAGTACCCCTTCGACCCGGCGCATGGCCTCAAACTCGGGGATGCACGTATCGGTGACGCGGTTCATATGCCGGTCCAGCAGAGCCGTTTCATCCTGGGGGGTCAGGTCCCGATAGTGCGGCACCCGCTCGTAGTGCTCATGCGCAACCAGATTAAAGAGGTCTTCTTCCAGGTTCGCGCCCGTACAGGAAATGGCATGAACGCAGTCATTGCGGATCATCTCGGCCAGGGAGATACCGAGTTCTGCCGTACTCATGGCGCCTGCCATAGCCAGCAGCATCTTACCCCCCCGGTCGAGATGCTGCCGATAAGCGGTAGCCGCCTCAATAACGGTCGCCGCATTGAAATGCCGAAAGTGGTGGTGCAAAAAGTCGGTGATCGGCTGACGGCTCATCCCTTCCTCCTTCTGCTCGGCCCGTCGCGTATGAGCGCCTGAAGCGCGTGGCCGGTCAGTGCGCCACGCAACGCCTGGCCACGCGGGTCGGACGCTCGCGCCTGGCTCAGCAACTGTTGGAAATCCACGTGCCGCTCGGCCCAGTCCCGGACTGTGGCCAGGCGTTCAAAGAGCGCCAGGCGGACCGCGTAGGCATCGATTGCATCCCCCTGCCCGTCCTCGGTGGCGCTGCCCGGCGCGGCGTATGGCCGGGCTTCGGCCAGGAACCTCGCCACCTCGGCCGGAACGTGGGCCGAGAGGTGCGCCGCCTCACTCACAGTCCGCCGTATTCCGGTTGAGGAGAGAGCGGCAACGGACTCCGGCAGGGGCAGGAAATGAATCGCGTCCCGGTAGGGTTGATTGTCGGGACGCTGCAACAACTCGTCAAATGCGCGCCGAGCCATAGCGCCTCGGTTGGCGACGACAAGAGAGGTCAGCGCAAAAAGCTGCTCCAGAGCCGTCTCCCGATCCTGGTAGTAGCGCGCGTCCAGAATCTGCGCCAGCTTGTCCATACCCACAATAAAAAACAGTCCGACCTGCCTGTCAAAGAGCGCCTGAAAGGCCTGCGCCTGCTCAAAATAGAGTCCGCGATTGACCAGGGCCACGCCCAGATGTGGCTGCTGTTGGGCGTGCAGGAGGAGCAGGAACAGGCGATCCTCCAAGCCCATCCCCGTCACCTGTTCCTTATCCACGGTGACTTTTGCCACCGTATACAGGAGTTGGTCCAGGTGGAAGGCGCGGCAGGCGGACTGCGCGAGCGTCGCGTGCGCCAGGGTCAGGGGATTGAAGGAGCCGCACAAAACCCCCAACCGTTGCGGCGGCGGGTGCAGCGGCGCGGACAGCAGGCGGGCCGCGGGAGGCGCGGCGCTATCGAGAGACTGGAGACGCTCCCGCAGCGCAAACAAACGGGACAGGTCGTAAAATTCAGGCGTCATGGCTTGCCCGGCAGCATACACGACTTCGCCCTCCTGCGCAGGCCGGGGCCGGCGCGCTATGCCAGGATTGACCGTCAATTTCAGCGCATGCTACCCTCCGCCCATGCGTCTCCCTTTTTCTGTTGTGTGGGCTTTGCTTCTTTGCTCCCTCATCCCGTTTACCTCGTGCGGCACTGCTCGCTCCGTTCCCGCTCGACCGCCGGTGCGTGTCGCCCCAGCGGTCGCCCCAGTCCAGGCCACGCCCAGGCAAGCCCTGCCCATCCCGGGCGCGCCGGTCGCTCTCGCTCCTGAAGACAGGGCCCTGGGGCATTTCCTCAAAAGCCAGGTGGCGCTGAATGCGGGAGACTATGATACCGCGCTCAGCGAGATGGAACACGCCGTCTCTCACGATCCCCACACACCGTTCCTGCGCTTGCGGCTGGCCACCCTGGCCTTACGTCAAGGGAAGCTGGCTGAGGCCCTGGAGCATTGCCGGCAGGTCGTTGCCAGCGAGCCGGACAATGTGTCCGCCCAGCGCCTTCTGGCCGGCCTGCTCTCCTCGACCGGCAAAGAAAACGAAGCCGCTCAGGTGTATGAATCCATTCTGACCCACGGCTCGGACGATCAAGAACCCTACCTCTACCTCAGTGTGCTGTATGCCAAGCAGGAGCGGTTTCAAGCAGCGATCGAGGTACTCAAAAGGCTGGTGAGCCGTCACCCCCAATCGGTCCTGGGCTATTATTATCTCGGCCAGACACACGCGGCAGCCCAACAGTTGGAGCCGGCGGAAACCTATTATCACGAGGCGCTCAGCATCAACCCACAGTCGGAACTGGTCCTGCTCGATCTCGCGCTTGTGTATGAAATGCAGAAGAAAAATACCCAAGCCATAGCGATGTATGAGAAAGCCCTGAGCCTCAATCCGCGCAGTGAGCGGGCGCGGGAACGGCTGGGCCGTTTCTATCTTGGCCAGAAGAAGCTTGACGATGCGCTGGACCAGTTTCGGGCGCTTGAAAAGATCGAAGCCGACCCGCAGGAGACCCGGCTCAAAATCAGCCTGATCTATCGGGAAAAAGGCGATTACGAACAGGCGGTCACCGCTCTTAACCTGGTCTTGGCTTCCCAGCCCGAGAATCATCGCGCCCGCTACTTTCTCGGCGTCGTGTATACGGAGGCCGACCAGGACGACAAGGCAGCGGTCGAGCTGTTACATATTCCTCGGCAGGCCGAGTATTTCGCCGACGCGCGCATCTACCTGAGTTATATCTATCAACGCCAGGGCAATATCGCGCAAGCCATCACCGCAGTGGAACAGGCCCTCAGCGTGAAAGAGGACGACACGGACTTGATTGGTTTTCTCGCCTCCCTCCATCGCGAAAACAATAACCGCGCCAAAGCCGTCGCACTCCTTGAGCGCCTCATTGAGGTCGCCCCGGACAACGATCAATACCATTTCACGCTGGGAGCGGTATACGACGAACTCAAACAAAAGGAGCGCTGCATCCGGCATATGCAGAAAGCCATTGCGCTCAACCCCGAGAATGCCGCAGCGTTGAACTACCTGGGCTATACGTGGGCAGAGCAGGGCGTGCATTTGGACGAGGCGGAGCAACTGATACTCCGGGCGCTGGCCATCGAACCCAATGACGGCTTTTATATTGACAGTCTGGGTTGGGTGTATTATCAGCGCGGAGAGTATATGGAAGCCATTCAGCACCTCGAACGGGCGGTGGAACTGGTGGATGCCGACCCCACCTTGATTGAACATCTGGGGGATGCGTATTCCAAAATCGGACGTACCGCAGACGCCTCTCGCGTCTACCGGGAAGCCATGAAAAATACCTCCGAAGAAGCGCAACTCAATCGTTTGCGGACAAAGCTGAACGCGCTGTCCCCGCTGGGGATACACAAGACGAGCGGCAGTGAGCTCCAGTAGCAGCGCTTCAGGTCGGTCTCCCCGGCGCACGTCTCTGTCGTTATTCTGGCGTTTGGTTCTTGTCGGTCTCAGCGTTTGGGGCAGCGGCTGTGCAACGCGCCAGCCGGCCCCGCGGTTGCCTCTGCCTCCGGCCCCGCTCCCATCTGCCCAGGAGTTGCTGGCGCCGCTTCAGGCCAGGCCGCAGGCCATCACCGGTCTCCGCGGGCTGGCCAAGGTCTCGTACCGGGACGCGCACGAAAAGGGTTCGGCGACGCAAGCCATTGCCCTGGCCGCTCCTGACCGTTTTCGCCTTGAGCTGTTCTCCCTGCTTGGGGTCGCCGCTATTCATACCTGTGATGGACAACGGCTGGCCGCCTATTTTCCGCGCGATAAGGTCCTCTACCGAGGGGTTGCCAGCCCGTTCAATATCGCCCGTTTGACCCAGGTGCTGCTCTCGGCGCGCGAGATCACCCGCCTCCTGATGGGCCTTCCGCCTTTTCCGCTGGAAGGCGCGGTCGGACCGGCGCGGCGTGAGCCGGACGGGGCCTACCGGCTCGATTTCCGGCGCTCGGATGGCAGCCTCATAACGCTGCGGTTTGAATCGGAAACGCGGCGTCTCACCGGCTGGGCAGTCAGGGATGCGACCGCTACGCTTCAGGCTCAGGGTGAATTGGACGACTATCGGCAGGTGCAGGGCATCTTCTTCCCGTTTGCCATCAGCCTGTCCGACGCGCAAGGCGCTCAGCAGATTTCGCTCGCCTATCAGGACGTCTCGGTCGGTCCTGTCCCGTCCGCGGCGCTCTTCCGCTTGGACCTGCCCGTGGGGGTAGAAGAGATCGATATCGACGCCTATCGTCTGCACAGCCCGTAGAGAGAACGCGCGAGTGCCTTGTCAGGGTGTGGTCCCGTCTCTTTTGAACACGACCGCAAAGCCGCGGCGGGCCAATGAAAATTTCCGGTCTGCGGATTGGGCGTAGCGCCCGAACTGACCCTGTTTCTGTTGTTGCACCCAATCCGGGAAGGAGTCTTCCATATTCATGTGGGCGACTTCCTGGGGGGGCAGGAGCACCACGGCATCGGCTCCCACCTCGCAGGCTTTGTCTCGGATCAGGGCGTTCATGCTTTCCAGCCCATCAATTTCATTCCCATAGGAGACAATATGGACAAAGACATCATACGGCTGTGCCGGGGGAGAGGTCAGCATATTCATCCGGCAATCGACCGGACGCGATTCCGGGTAGATGGGGGCAATGCGCTCCTCAATGGCAACAGGTTTTGCCGGACGCATAAAACAGCCCGTAAAAAGCATCAGCCCAACACCGAACCACCAAAATCGTGTACGCACGTTTCTCCCCTTTTCTCGTATCGCCCGCAGACTGGGAGGGATTGGCAGGTAGCATAGGATGCTCCCAGCGCGGGCGCAAGTCTTGCGCTGGCCCTGTGGCCTAGTCCCTGAGCAGCTTCCGGGCAATCACCCAACGGTGGACCTCGGTTGGTCCTTCAAAAATCCGCATGGGCCGCAGGCGGCGATAGATAAACTCAAGCGGCATCTCCTTGGACATGCCCATACCGCCGTGCATCTGCATGGCCCGGTCGGCCACCCGGGTCGCCATTTCCGTGGCAAACACCTTGAGCATGGAGGCCTCCTGGCGCACATCGTCGCCCTGGTCAAACTTCCAGGCTCCGTGATGCACCATCAGTCGAGAGGCGTGGATATCGGTTGCCGAGTCGGCGATGAACCACTGAATGGCCTGACGGTCGGCCAGCTTCTGGCCAAAGGTCACGCGCTGTTTGGCATACGCAACCATCATATCCAGACAGCGCTGCGCCAGGCCGACGCACCAGCTCCCGATCTCTACGCGTCGGACGGTCAAGCGGAGTTGCATAGGCGCAAAGCCCTGTCCGATTTCGCCCAGGACCTGGGAATCCGGGAGGGTCAGGTCTTCAAACACCAGCTCCCAGGGGGCGTGTCCGCCAATAACCGGAATCTGGCGTTGCAGCACCAGGCCGGGGGTGCCTTTATCCACCAGAAAGGCTGTAATCCCGCCGCGGGCGCCCTTGCCCTTCTCCGTCACCGCCATGACAATAATAAAGTCCGCGGCATGGGCGCGTGAAATCCAAATCTTCCGACCGTTGATGACCCACTGGTCCCCTTTTTTCACGGCTGAGGTCTGCATGCCGGCCGGGTCCGAGCCGGCTCCGGGTTCGGAAATGGCAATGGCCGACTGCGCCTTGCCCTGGGCATACGGCAGGAGATATTTCTCCCGCTGCTCGGGTGTACAGGTCTGCATCAGCATGTGCAGATTGGGCGCATCGGGCGGAAAGGTAAACGGCGTAATGGTCTTATGCAGTTCCTCGGTCGCCAGACATTTCGGCAACGCCCCCAGGTTCAATCCGCCAAATTCCTCGGGCACGTCCAGCCCCCACAAACCAGCCTCCCGGGCGACTGACAGCAAACGTTCTTCCGCCTCGGGGGGCACCAGGTCTTCACCGGTCAGGCCTTGCGTATCGCGCTCCAGGACCGTTGTCTCCAGCGGCATCAGTTCCTGACGCACGAAGCGGCGCACCGTCTCCTGCAACATGCGGTATTCTTCGGGCAGTTCAAAATCCATACAGCGTCCTTTCCGCACCAGACTGCCGGACAGCCTAGCAGGATCGAACGCGGAAATGCAGAGGTGATGGCGCGCGGAACTTGCGCTCAGGCACGCGGGGCCGATATGTCGAAGAGCGGAGCAAGAGCCGTCTCGGAGCCACACATGGACAAACACCCCCTCATACTGGACAACCGCTCGCGCACAGTCGCCGATTATCTGCATCGGAGCCTGCCGGAGGCCAAAGTCTTTCGCCTGGTTTCGGCGTATTTCAGCATTTACGGCTACGAGACGCTACAACACGAGCTGAGCGGCATCAAAGACGTACGCTTTCTATTCGGCGACCCAGCCTCAGTCGGCGAATTGGACCCTGGGAGGAAAGCGCCAAAATCCTTTGATCTGAGTGAAAAGGGATTAGCCCCAAATCAGGAATTGCAGCAGAAACACCTGGCGCGGCAATGCGCCACATGGGTCAAAAGCCGGCAGGTCAAAATCCGGTCTATCAGCCAGTCCAATTTTCTGCACGGCAAGATGTATCTCACCCAATCCGCGGATGCCGGCGGTGTAGCAGTAGTGGGCAGCTCCAACTTCACCAGAAGCGGGCTGGGTTGTGGGACGAGCGCTAATCTGGAAATCAATCTGGCGACCAGCGATGCGGAAACCTGCGCTGAGCTACAAAAGTGGTTTGACGCGCTTTGGGCAGACAAGGAGTTGACCAGGGATGTGAAGCAAGACGTGCTGGACGCGCTGAACAGGATAGGCAAAGACCACGCGCCTGAACTCGTTTATTACAAAACCCTGTACGCGCTGTTCCGGGATGACATCGAAGCCAGACAAGACGGCGAAAGCCAACTGAAAGACACGCATCTGTACGACACCGCAATCTGGAACGCCTTGTACGACTTCCAAAAGGACGGCGCCAAAAGCGTTATTGCCCGCCTGTTGCGGCACAACGGCTGTATCCTGGCCGACAGCGTAGGCTTGGGGAAAACCTATACGGCACTGGCGGTCATCAAGTTCTTTGAACTGAGAAACGAACGGGTGCTGGTCTTATGCCCCAAAAAGCTGCGTGAAAACTGGGCGCTCTATCCGGCTTACACAGCACATACGAACAACCCTTTTCTCAAAGACCGCTTTGGCTACACCCTGCTGTCGCACACTGATCTGTCCCGCGACACGGGGAAGGCGGGTGATATTGATCTGGCACAATTCAACTGGCGCAATTTTGACCTGGTGGTGATTGACGAATCGCATAACTTTCGCAACGCCACGGCGAGCCGTCGGAACGCAGAGGGCAAAATTATCCGCCTGAGCCGCTACGAGCGGCTCCTGCAAGAAGTCATCCGACAGGGAGCCAAAACCAAGGTGCTGATGCTTTCGGCCACGCCGGTTAACACCTCGCTTATTGACCTGCGCAATCAGGTCTACCTGATGACCGAAAAACGTGAGGACGTGTTCCAGAACAGTTTGGGCCTCGGCAATATCGGCGACCTGCTGGGGCGGGCGCAAAAGGCGTTTCAGGCGTGGGAAACCAGCTCGGACACGGGCGGCGGAAGAGATAAGTCAAAGTTGCTGGAAGAATTGGGGGCCGATTTTTTCAAGCTGCTGGGCGGTGTTTCCATTTCCCGTTCCCGGCGGCAGATCAAGAAATTCTACGCGGAGGAGATGAATAGAATCGGCGAATTCCCTACCCAGCAATCACCGCAGAATTATTATCCGCCGACCGATTTGAAGGGCGACCTGTCCTACAAAAATTTGTCCGAGCAGATAGAGCAATTCGCCCTGTCCATCTACAGGCCGTCCAATTACGTTGTCAGCCAAGCGGCAAAACAACGCCTGGCAAAAGAGAAGCAGGAGAAACACTTTAATCAGCAGGACCGCGAACGCTTCCTGATCGGCATGATGCGAGTGAACTTTCTGAAGCGGTTGGAGAGTTCCGCCCATTCGCTCACGGAAACGCTCGGTCGCACTATCGGTAAAATAGACGACCTGCTGGAAAAAATAGACCGCTACGAACAGAAGCCAACCATCCAGGACGCCCAGGCCGACATCCTGCCGGACGACGAGGAAGACGACGAGGACTTTCTGATCAACCGGGCGCGGAATCCGTATCACCTACAGGAATTGGACCTGCCCGGCTGGAAGCAGGATTTGAGGCAGGACAAGAAAACCCTGACAACGGCTTTGGATAAGGTCAAGGCAATCACACCCGAGCGAGACGGCAAGCTACAGGGGCTTCAGCAGCGTATCCGTGAAAGGACGCAAAGCCCGACGACCGACAAGGACGGCCGGACCAATCGTAAGCTGCTGGTATTCACCACCTTCAAGGACACCGCGGAATACCTGTACAGGAACTTGTCTGGTTTAGCGACGGAACTGAACCTGCACATGGCGATGGTGGCCGGCGACGCAACGCGCACCACCTGGGGCGAAAACAACTTTAACGCCATTCTGACCAACTTCGCCCCACGAGCCCGCGGACGAGCCAAAGGTACGGCCGGCGAAATTGACCTGCTGATTGCCACCGACTGCATCTCCGAGGGACAGAATCTTCAGGACTGCGACACCGTATTGAACTACGACATCCATTGGAATCCGGTGCGGATTATTCAGCGCTTCGGGCGTATCGACCGTATCGGCAGCCGCAACACCTCCGTGCGGATGATCAACTACTGGCCGACCAAAGACATGGACGTGTATTTGCGCCTGCAAAGTCGGGTGGCGGCCCGCATGGCTCTGGCGGACGCCGCGGCCAGCGGCAACGATGACCCGTTGAACGAAGCTGCCTTTGAACAGGCCCAGATGGAACTGAACTTCCGCGACCAGCAATTGCAACAGCTGCGCAAAGAGGTCCTGGACCTGGACGCCTTGTCCGACGGTGTGGTCATGAGCGATTTCACGCTGGACTACTTTTTTGCCCAATTATTGCGCTACCTGGAAAAAAACAAGGCGGAACTGGAAGCCACACCCAACGGCGCATACGCGGTCACAGACGGCAAAGACGGTGCGATAAGGCCCGGCGTGGTATTTTTTCTGCGTCAGCGTAACGCCAGCGCGGACAAACAGGAAAAAACGGCCAGCCCGATTCATCCGTATTATGCGGTGTATATCCGCGCCAGCGGCGATATTCGCTACGGCTGCGCCAACGCCAGGCACGTGCTGGAAGTGTTTGAATCCGCGGCGGTCGGTAAGACCGAAGCCTTGCAAAGACTCTGCGACCGGTTTGACCGTGAAACCCGAAACGGCACGGACATGAGCCGTTACAACACCCTGTTGAACGCAGTCATTGCCCACATCAACAGGGCAAACACCACAACCCAAATAACAAATCTGGGGATTGACGGTCAGCGCGACATCAAACTGCCCGAACAATCCGCCAGTCCGGGCAACAGCGATTTTGAGTTGGTCACGTGGCTTCTTATCACGGAGGAGAGAAAAGCATGAATATCAATGCCAGTATTATCGACCAGAGAGTGTCGGGCATTGTTGAAGGTCATCCCGAGTGGCTGCCCAAAGGAGACGCCAACAAACAGAGGTCGGCGGCATTCGTGCTCCTGTGCATGTCAACCTGCCTTGACATGACGATTGAGGAAAGTGCCGAGTTGCTGACTGAGGGCGGGAATGACGCCGGCGTTGACGGGCTTCACGTGAGCGAGGTTGAGGACGACGAGTTTCTCGTCACCGTGTTCCAGGGCAAGTACAAAGTCAAAGACCTGCGTGGGGAAGCAAACTTCCCGGAAAACGATGTGCAAAAAGCCGTCAATACTGTTCAGGTGCTGTTTAATCCGTATTGGCAGGTCATACTGAACAAAAAAATAGCCCCCAGGATCGAGGAAATTCGCTCATTGATCCGCGATGCGTATATCCCCAATGTTCGAGTCATTCTTTGCAACAATGGAGCGAAATGGACGGCCCAGGCGGACGGGTGGGTCACTGAAGCCAAAAGGGATTATGGCGATAAAGTAGAGTTCGTCCATTTCAATCATGATTCTCTTGTCAGCATCTTGCAGCGCAGCAAAAGGGTGGATACAACCCTGACGCTCAGTGGGGAAGCCCTCGTAGAGGATATGAATTATATGCGCGTTCTGGTCGGACGCGTTTCCGTTCAGGAAATCCAACGCCTGTTCAACGAGCACGGAGACAAGCTGCTGGAGCGCAATATCCGCCGTTACCTCGGGCTGCACACCAATCGCGTCAACACCGCAATTCACGCGACGCTTTGCGACCAGGAGAAATCCGACAAATTCTACTTCTACAACAATGGCATTACAGTGGTCTGCGACAAGTTTAACTATAATGCTTTTCAGCAGTCAGACTATCAGGTGCAACTGAAAAACATGCAGGTGATTAACGGGGGGCAGACTTGCAAGACGATCCAGCAAACATTGAATGACTCGTCACCCTCTACGGTCGGCGAATCAGCATATGTAATGATACGTGTGTATCAGTTATCCGATGCCCATGAAGAATTTATCCAGGACATCACCTACGCCACCAACAGTCAAAATCCCGTGGACCTGAGGGATTTGCGGTCCAATGACGAGATACAGAAACAATTGGAACTGGGCATGGCGGATCTGAATTTGGGCTATACGTATAAACGCCAGCGGGAAGAAGGCGGTGGCGGGTCAACGGTCATCACCAGCGCGATTACGGCGGAAGCCGTGCTCGCGCTCTGGAGGGAACGGCCACACCAAGCCAAATTCCGCCGTAAAGAGCATTTTGGGAAGCTGTATGAGGTTATTTTTACGGATATCAACCCCGCCCAGGCGCTGCTCGCGGTCTTGATCTTCAGGGAGGTCGAGAACGAAAGAAAGCGCCCGACAACGGAAACGCCACCGGACTTTCTGCCCTATGCGTCCCACTACATCTCCATGCTGATCGGCCGCAAACTCTTGAGCGATCAAGGCACGACCCCTGCCCAGATTTCCCATCGCAACGTTCGGGACATCCTACAGGCGTTCAAGGATAATCAGGCACGCTATTATGAGGATGCTATCGAGTCTCTGAAAGAGGCGCTGAGGGCGTGCTATGGCAAAAGGGGGGTTTCGCTCCAGCAATTATCGGCCACCTTCAGGCGTGGCGACCTGATGGAGATGCTTTGACGAGATGATGCAACGAGGGAAAGTCGAAAAGACATGAGCAGCGACATCCGAGAGGACATTCGATCCGCATTGACGGCTCTGTCCGACAGCAATTTTCCGGTGGCGGTCAGAAATCTGCTCGGGACCCTGGGCTACCACAGCCAACGCACCCTGGAACTTTCGGGCGGAGCGGATGACTTTATCCGCCAATTCCCCGCGGCCAGCCAGGATACTACCAGGTCTGAACAGGAATTCCGCGAGCGCGTGGGCTCCGTACAACTCGTCTTTCAGCTGACCAGTGAGGAAATTGCCCCGGTCAATCAGCCAACGCTCGGGCTTGAGGCCGCTTCCTTTGACACAGGAACCCAGCGGAGTTTTATCTTTGTCGCCGTTGAACTGAAGGAAGCCAGCTACGCCCGGAGTCGATATGCCGAGTTCACGCGCGAGATCAACAAGCGGCTCATTGCGCCAACCGTAATTCTGTTCAAGACCGCGGCCAACCGCCTCACCTTGGCTTTTGTTCACCGCCGGCAACACAGGCATGACCGCAGCCGTGACGTGCTGGGCAGTGTATCGCTGGTACGTGAGATCAATCCAACCCAGCCGCACCGCGCCCATCTGGACATCCTGGCCGAACTGTCGCTGGAAAATCTTTTGTCTTGGATGAGCGGCCACAACAAGCCGTCTAATTTCGACGGCCTGTTAGCGGCCTGGCTGGATACGCTCAACACCGAAGCTCTGAACAAGCGATTCTACACCGAGTTGTTCCGCTGGTTCGAGTGGGCGGTAGGCGAGGCGACCTTCCCAACACAAGAAGAGAAAGTGTTGCAACCGGAAGAGCATATTATTCGGCTTATCACCCGTCTGCTGTTCGTCTGGTTCATCAAAGAAAAGGGCCTGGTGGCGGAGGATGTGTTCAATGAAACGAAAATCGCAGACCTGCTGAGAAACTACGACGGCAACACCGGCGATACCTATTACCGGGCCGTGCTGCAAAACCTGTTCTTCGCTACCCTGAACACCGAAATGGACAAGCGCGGCTTCAGCACAACGAAGAACTCCACCCACCGCAATTTTTCGCGCTATCGCTACAAGTCGGAGATAAGCGACCCCGAAAAACTGCTGGCCCTGTTCGCCCGAACGCCATTCATCAACGGTGGCCTGTTCGACTGCCTGGACAGCGAGGAAGGCATACGGGACGGCGGCTACCGGATTGACTGCTTTTCCGACAACGAGCGGCATTACACAAAGTTGAGCATTCCCAACCGTCTGTTTTTTGACCCGGAGCGCGGCTTATTCCCCCTGCTCAACCACTACAAATTTACGGTTGAGGAAAACACGCCCATAGAGCAAGAAGTCGCGCTGGACCCGGAGTTGCTGGGCAAGGTGTTTGAAAACCTGCTGGCCGCCTACAATCCCGAAACCCGCCAAACGGCCCGCAAGCAGACCGGCTCGTATTACACCCCGCGCGCGGTGGTGGACTACATGGTAGACGAAGCCCTGGTGGCGGCGCTGGCGCAAAAATGCGGCCCAGCCGACAGCGGCGCGAAGTTCTGGCAGGAGCGTTTGCATTACCTCTTGAATTATGAGGACGCTTTCAACGATGCAGACGAACTGTTTGACGCGCAGGAAGCAGAAGACATTGTCCGGGCGATTGCCGACCTCACGGTATTGGACCCCGCGGTCGGTTCCGGCGCTTTTCCAATGGGCGTCCTGCACAAACTCACCCTGGCCCTGGGCAGGATAGACCCCGCCAACACCCGCTGGGCAGCCCTGCAAAAGGAACGCGCCAGAGAAAAGGCGGACGCGGCCTTTGAGACCAGAGACCAGCAAGAGCGCGATACCGAACTGCTGGAAATCAGCGAAACCTTTGAAAAGTATTCGGGCGACTTCGGGCGCAAGCTGTACCTGATTCAGAACAGCATCTTTGGCGTGGACATTCAGCCCATCGCCGGCCAGATTGCCAAGCTGCGCTTTTTCATCTCCCTGGCAATAGAGCAGGAGCCCCACAAGGATGCAAAGAACTTCGGCATCCGACCCCTGCCCAATCTGGAAACCCGCTTTATTGCCGCGGATACGCTGCTGAGTCTGTACAAACCCGCCCAACTCAGCCTGGGTCAGACCGAGGCCGTAACCCGTCTGGAGCGAGAATTGAGCGCTAACCGCGAGCGCCATTTTCATGCCACCACACGTCGAAAGAAGCTGGCCTGCCGGAAAAGAGACCGGGAACTGCGGGACAACTTGGGAGCGGAGTTGCAACAGGTCGGTTGGTCCGCTGGCGACGCCAGCAAAATCGCCCAGTGGGACCCCTACGACCAGAACGCCAAGGCCGACTGGTTTGACGCTGAGTATATGTTCGGCGTAGTCGATGGGTTTGATGTGGTGATTGGCAATCCGCCGTATGTGCAGTTAGAGAAAAACAATGGTGAACTGAGGAAATTCTACAAGGACGCGGGATTTACTACCCTTGTTTCCAGAGGTGATATTTATCAGCTTTTCTACGAAAGAGGTTGTCAACTCCTAGCGCCGGCATGTGGCCTACTCGCCTACATCACCTCAAACAGTTGGCTAAAGGCGGAATACGGAAAACCCTTACGCCGCTACTTCTCAGAGCGGCACACACCGCTACGCCTGTTGGAAATGGGCAAGGATGTTTTTGAAAACGCCATCGTTGACACCAGCGTCCTGATAGCGCACAGCGGCAAAAACGACGAGCCCTGTAAGGCGGTGGATATGGACCGCTTGCCGGACAAGGATTTTCCGCCAGCCGAGCATCTTTGGGGACAGCTTCGGCCTGAAGGGGAAAAACCGTGGAGCGCGCTGTCGGTCATAGAGCGGAGCGTCATGGATAAGATGGAGGAGCAAGGAACGCCGCTGAGAGAGTGGGATGTAGCTATTAACTACGGAATTAAAACCGGCTACAACGCCGCCTTCATCATTGACGCCGCGACCCGACAGGCGTTGATTGCCGCAGACCCGAAGTCTGCTGAGATTATCAAGCCGGTGCTACGAGGTAAGGATATTCGGCGCTATCGGGCGGAGTGGGCGGAGTTGTGGCTGATTGACGCGCATAACGGATACAGCAATGTCCCCACTGTCAACATTGACGATTACCCGGCCATCAAAAGCCATCTGGACGAGTTCCATCCTCAACTCGAAAAGCGACAGGACAAAGGCAAGACGCCGTACAACCTTCGTAATTGCGCTTACCACAAGGATTTCACCAAAGAAAAGCTGTTCTATATGGACCTCACAGAGGAAGGGCGATTTGCTTATGACGCGAGCGAAATGTTCTGTGTCAACACCGTATTTATGATGTCCGGGCAAGCAATCAAATATCTAGGCGCTGTCCTCAACTCTAGCCTGATAACCTGGTTTATGAAAAATACAGCGCTGACTTCTGGAATGGGCGTCATTCGATGGGTGAAGTTCACCGTCGAACGCCTGCCCATCCCCCAAATATCCACCGCAAAACAACGCCCGTTCATCCGTCTTGTTGACCGCATCCTCAAGGCCAAAGCCGCCGACCCGGCGGCAGACACCACCGAACAGGAAACGGAGATAGACCGGCTGGTGTATGGCCTGTATGGCCTGACCGCGGGGGAAATTGCGGCGGTGGAGGGGACTCTCTGAGTTGACGTATTGAATCATCCCCCAATCAAGCGTCATGCCGGGCTTGACCCGGCATCCAGCGGGCGGCGGGGGCTGGGGGCCTGGATTCCTGCTTGCGCAGGAATGACAGGGGGCTACACAGAATCGTAGAAGGAGTCTGTCCCGTGGACAAGATTACGTTAAGAAATTTCCGCTGCTTTCGGGAAGAGCAAAACGCCCGCCTCGCCCCACTGACGCTGCTCGTGGGCGAGAACAGCTCTGGCAAGACTTCTTTTCTGGCCATGCTTCGGGCACTCTGGAACGTTGCTTATCAACAGATCGTTCCAGATTTCAAAGAAGAGCCGTATGACCTTGGCAGCTTCGACGAAATCGCTCACCACCGAGGCGGAAGGGGCGGGCGGGCGGATACCTTTGAGGCTGGGTTTGAGATTACTCCCAGAGACGAGAAAGGTAGGAGAGGCGTAACCGACAAAGTTGGCTGTTACCGTTTTGAGGTGACTTTCGGACGAAGCGGGACCATTCCAGTTCCGGTAAGAGGGCGACTTGCCAATGGAACCGCGTGGATTGAAGAACGTCTTGAAAAAGGCCAGCTTGGGCAAATTCGTTTTGGGACACCCAAGGGCGCTTGGCAGTTGCCAGGACGGGCCGACTATCGCATTTTGCTAAACTCCGGTCGTTATCGGACGATCCCCCTCTTCGCTCTAAAGGGTCTATGGAGTCTATGGAGGATGTGGAGGACATCCAAAGATACCGAAAATGGCTCAGCGCCAATTATACTAGAAGGCTCAGAGTTGCCTATCGACGAAGATTGGGATGCTCTTGAACAACTTGTTCGCATACCTGAAATGACCGGCCTTCCCTATTCAGAACATCGACCCTATGCCAGTGCGCCCGTCCGCTCCAAACCACACCGTACCTATGATCCCGCGCGCCCGACGCGAGACCCGGAGGGCGACTATATTCCGATGTATCTCGCCTCCGTGTATTTCCAAGACGAAAAGCAGTGGATAACGCTGAAGAACGCACTTGAGCGATTCGGACGAGAATCCGGTCTTTTCGATGAAATATCAGTCAAGCCGCTGGGGAAGAAGGAGAGCGAACCTTTTCAGGTACAAGTCAGAAAGTCCGGGAGGAAGGTCAAGGGTCCGCGGCGTAACCTGATCGATGTTGGCTACGGCGTCAGCCAAGTGCTGCCGGTCATCACCGAGTTGCTCCGTAGTGACGCGCCATCCATGTTTCTGTTGCAGCAGCCGGAAGTGCATCTCCACCCCAGCGCCCAGGCCGCGTTGGGGAGCCTGTTTTGCCAGGTCGCTGGACCACATTGCCAGTTGGTAGTTGAAACGCATAGCGACCATCTGCTCGACCGGGTGCGCATGGATGTCCGCGACGGGACGACGAAGTTAAAACCTGAGGATGTTTCCATTCTCTTCTTTGAGCCTGGAGATTTGGACGTTCGGATTCATTCTCTGCGCCTGGATCAAGAGGGAAACGTCCTGGACGCGCCACCGTCCTACCGCCAATTCTTTATGGAAGAAACGCGGAGATCGCTGAGGCTCTAAATGTGTGCGATTCTCGACAATAGCGTTAGAGACCAGGTATTCGGCTCCAATTGTCCACCGGCTGGCCAAGCGTTCTTTAATTGGCTCAATTCGGGAAAGGGATTGTTGGTCGTGGGCGGAAAGCTACTTGAGGAACTTGACGGGAACCAAAAGTTCCAGACATGGCGACAACAAGCGATACTGGCAGGGCGGGTCCATTTCTATGATGAGGGCAAGGTAGACGAGAGAACGGAAGAGCTTAAAAATTCCGGCTCGTGTCGCTCCGACGATGCACACGTTGTAGCTTTAGCCCAAGTGAGCGGAGCCCGGCTGCTGTTCACAAATGATGACGATCTGAAAGAAGACTTCAGCAATAAAAAACTGATCGACAACCCGCCGGGTAAGGTCTACACGACGCTTCACAAAGAAAGGCAGGGAAAACGGTACGTAAAAGTTCGTAGGGAGAGCTTTCGGGAAAACCATAGGCAACTGCTTGGTAATAGAAGCCTCTGTAAAAGAAAGTGACTGTTACCAAATCGTAGCGTAGATAAGGTCACGCAGCTATTAGACGCTTGGGCGTTTGCGGCATTGAATTTGCGTCGGTACATTGATTCCAATGGGTTCGGAAATCCAAGGTAAAGGAAGTGCACGCATGATTCAGTCCACTCTCACCGACAGGTGGCAAACCACCATCCCGGCAAAAGTCCGAAAGGCGCTCCACCTGAAGCCTCGACAGCGGCTCATCTATGAATTGATGGATGGTGCCGTTTTAGTCAGACCCCAGCCGGAAACGCTCAAGGATTTGTATGGCTGCCTCGCAGATGGTCAAGCTGCGGCCTCCAAACCCGAAGAGCGGGAGGCCGCGCGTCGGGCACGGGTCGCACGATATGCGGGACGTAAATGATCGCGTATTCCGACCACTGGGGCTGGGAGATGAATCGATGGATAATGGAGAAAAAGTCATCAAGCATCTGGAAATGACGCAAGACGCCGTAATCATACGAATAGAGGCATGAGATGGCGAAGATTGAAGGCTTCAGAGTAAAGAACTTCAAGTCGCTCAAGGATGTGACAGTGGGCCGGCTATGGTGGTTCCAATCTCAAAACGACCCACTTACGCCCATAACCGCAGTGATTGGCAAAAACGGGGTGGGGAAAAGCGCCTTGTTTGATGCGTTCGGATTCCTAGCGGATGCCTTGAAGTCTGGGGTTGAGGAAGCCTGTGACGCACGCGGGCGCGGCGGGTTTGAAAAACTGCGGACGCAGGGGCAGACAGACCCTATCGAGTTCGAGGTGTATTACAAAGCGTCTGTCAACGTCCAGCCTATTACCTATGAAATCGAAATCGAAGCAGACGAGTCCGGGCGGCCCTATGTGTTAAGAGAAGTAATGCGTGAAGCTCGGGAAGACTACTCGCTACTTTATTTCCTTTCCCTCGTAGAAGGCCGGGGCGCGGCGTGGAAGGGAAACCAGGGGGGCCAACTCGATGAGACAACATCTGGGTTTGATCCTGAGGAGTTGGTAAAATCAAGAGAAAAGGGGAAACCGGAAGAATTCAAAGATGCCGAATTCGTTAACTTGGAAGACTCGCGCAAGCTCGGTATCACCACACTCGGTGCGTTGACACAGCACCCACGCATCGTCGCCTTTCGTCAATTCATCGAGGGCTGGTATCTGAGCTACTTCACCCCGGATGCGGCGCGTGGCCTGCCCCTTGCCGGTCCACAGCGACATCTCAATGTGCATGGCGACAATCTCGGCAATGTCGTGCAGTTCATGGAACGCGAGCACCCGGAGCGTTTTCAGTCCATTCTCAAGGAAATCGCCAGGAGTATTCCGGGCATAGACAGGATTGAAACGGAACGAACTGCTGACGGCCGGTTGCTGCTCAAGTTTAACGACAAAGGATTTCAGGACCCCTTTTACGCCCAGCAGATGTCGGACGGCACGCTGAAGGTGTTTGCGTATCTTTTGCTTCTCAATGACCCAACTCCCCCGCCGTTCCTGTGCATCGAAGAACCAGAAAACGGCCTGTATCACAAGCTCCTGGAAACACTCGCGCATGAATTTCGTGAACACGCGATCCGCAAGAATAATGGCTCACAGATTTTTATTACGACCCATCAACCCTATCTCGTCGATGCGCTCGACCCCAAAGAGGTCTGGATTCTGGAGAAGGGAGCGGACGGCTTTTCAACGATCAGGCGGGCAAGCGACGATCCGATTGTGAACAACATGGTCGCGGAAGGCTTGCCGTTGGGCGGTCTCTGGTACAGCGATTACCTTGACGCGGGGTAATCGAATGCACTTTGCGATACTTGTCGAAGACCGGTCCGGCAAGACGATGCTTGATCTTCTGATACCAAAAATCATTGGAGACCAACACACGTTCAAAGTCTATCCTTACAAGGGAATCGGCAAGATTCCTAAAAAACTCACAAGTGGTACCGATGCGCGCAAGCGTATTTTGCTTGACCAACTTCCCAGATTGCTCAAGGGATATGGAAAGAAGTTTGCCGGCTATTCCTCCAACTATCCAGCAGCGGTGATTGTAGTGTGTGACTTGGATAACAAATGCCTGAAAGTATTTCGCCAAGAACTCTTTGCCGTCCTGAACGCCTGTAACCCCAAACCGGAAACCCGGTTCTGTATTGCCATAGAGGAAGGGGAGGCGTGGTTGTTGGGTGATATTCCTGCGATTAAAGCAGTGTATCCGAACGCCAGAGACAACGTACTCAGCTGTTACAAAAATGACTCAATCTGCGGCACGTGGGAGCTTCTAGCCGACGCGGTGTTCAGCGGTGGCGCAAATGAACTGAAAAAGGAAGGCTGGCAGGTCGTCGGTAGAGAAAAATCGGTGTGGGCAGAGAAAATCACGCCACATATGAATGTCGATAACAACGCCTCTCCCAGCTTCCGATATTTTCGAGAAAAGATTCGGGGGCTGGCGCAAGCGGCGCCCTGAGACGGTCACAGAGTCAGAACCCGAACTGCCTCCATTCAAGGTTGCAATACGCTCAACACAGGCCGTGCTCGGCCTGCCAGACAGCCAGGTCTGCGAGGGCCCGGTCGGCGAGGGCCTGTTTTTTCTCGCGACCCCGTAGACGCCGCGAGAGCCCGGGGAACAGCCCGTAGTTCACGTTCATGGGTTGGAAATTTTTGCGCTCGGGGTCGGTGACGTACGCAATCATGGCACCCAGCGCCGTTGTGAGCGGCAGTGTCAACAGCGGCTGTCCCTTGACCTGAAGGCCGGCGTTTCTTCCGGCTAGCCAGCCGGCCGCGGCCGACTCCAGATAGCCTTCCACCCCAATCATCTGTCCGGCAAAGAACAGGTCGTCGCGCTGCCGAAACTGCAAGGTCGGTCTGAGCAGGCGGGGCGATTCGATAAAGGTGTTGCGGTGCAGGCTGCCGAGGCGCACGAACTCTGCGTCGGCCAGGCCGGGAATCGTGCGGAAAATACGCCGCTGTGCGGGATACGTCATCTTGGTCTGAAACCCAACCAGCCCCCATAACGTCCCGGCCCGGTCGTCCTGCCGCAGTTGTACAACCGCGTGCGGGCGTGCGCCGGTGTGCGGGTCGGTCAGGCCGACCGGTTTCATCGGGCCGTAGGCCAGGGTGTCTTTGCCGCGTCGGGCCATCTCCTCGATCGGCAGACAACCCTCGAAGTAGCGGCACTGCTCGAACGCTTTTTCCGGGACCTTCTCCGCGGCCAGAATGTCTTCAACCAGCCGATAATACTCCGCCGGCGAAAGAGGACAGTTGAGATAATCAGCGCCGCCGTGATCGTAACGCGAGGCCCGAAATGCCAGGTGCGTGTCTATTGAGTCGGCTGTCACAACAGGAGCAATGGCATCGTAGAAATAGAGATACTCGCGGCCAAACAGCGTCCGCAGGCGCTCGGACAGGGCCGGCGAGGTCAACGGACCGCTGGCTATCACCGTTGGCCCAGGCGGAATGGCCTGGACTTCTTCACGTCTCACTTCAACCAGCGGATGGGCTGCCAGCGCGTCGGTGATATAGTGGGCGAAAACGTGACGATCAACCGCCAGGGCCTGCCCGGCCGGAACCCGCGCCGCGTCGGCCGCGGCCATCACCAATGACCCCAGACCCCGCATTTCTTCTTTCAACAGCCCGACCGCAGCCACCAGGGCGGCGCTACGAAAGGAGTTGGAGCAGACCAGCTCGGCCAGTTTGTCTGTCTGGTGAGCATCGGTGGGACGCGCCGGACGCATCTCGTACAAGCGGACAGGTACGCCCTGCCGGGCCAACTGCCAGGCCGCCTCACTGCCGGCCAAGCCGCCGCCAATGACCGTGACCGTCTGCATAGCGCGCGTCAGACTTCCCGGTCACGCGACCTGGGACAATGCCTCAGTCGTCGTGGCCCTGGCTGCCCGCGGGCGTTTCGTCCGGGTGCGCTCCCGCACTTCCCAGCTACCATTCCGGTAGTACGCGCTCCAGCCGGTGGCCTTGTCGTTCACCTCGGACACCACGTACTGCTCGCGACTCTTGCGCGAGAATCTGATCACAGCCGGGTTGCCCTGCGGGTCGGCCTCGGGCGCACTTAACAGAAAGTGAAACTTGGGGTCCAGCTCGTCGGCGTGGGGCTTCAACTCCGCGACCAGAGGGGCGCGCGTCTCGCGGTTCCGGGGGAACTGGCTGGCGGCCAGAAAGATGCCGGTCGCTCCATCGCGCAGCACATAGTGATCGTCAACCTTCCGGCACTTGAGTTCGGGCATCGGAACCGGGTCGGCCCGCGCCGGCGCCGGCTGACCGTTACGCAGCAGCTTGCGCGTGTTGCCACACGTACTGTTGGCGCACCGGAAGTATTTGCCGAACCGGCCACTTTGCAGCCGCATTTCTGCACCGCATTTCTCGCACTCCAATACCGGCCCGTCATAGCCCTTCAGGCGGAACTCGCCGGACTCTATCTGGTTCCCGTCGCAGTCCGGCCCGTTACCGCACAGATGCAGCTTACGCGTTTCGTCAATCAGGTAGGAATCCATAGCGGAGTCGCAGGCGGGGCAGCGCCGCTTGGCCCGCAGTCGCCGGCTTTCGCCTTCGTCGTCCGCGTCGGTGTCAACCGCTTCCTCTCCGGGGACGAGATTCATGGTGCGCGTACAGCGCTCAGCCGGCGGCAACGCATATCCCGAACATCCCAGAAACACCCCGGTACTTGCCGTGCGCACCTGCATCGGGCGTTCGCAGTCATCGCATTTGACCGCCGTCGTGATGGGCTGATTCGGTCGCATGCCTTCCGTGGCCCCAGCGGTTTGGAGCCGCTGAGAAAAATCGCCGTAGAAGGTATCCAACACGCTGCGCCACTCCCGCTCACCCAGGGCGATCTGGTCGAGTTCCTGCTCCATGTCTGCGGTAAACGAATAATTGAGCAGATGGCCGAAGTTTTCGACCAGCCGGTCGGTCACCAGCTCGCCGATCTTCTCCGCCTGAAAGCGCCGTTTGTTGAGACTGACATAGCCCCGTTCCTGGATGGTGGAGATGATAGCGGCGTAGGTGGACGGCCGACCAATACCGCGCTTCTCAAGTTCGCGCACCAGACTGGCTTCGCTATAGCGGGCGGGTGGTTTGGTAAAATGCTGTACGGTGTCGGTGTCGAGGCAGACCAGCGCTTCGCCTGGGCCGAAGTCGGGCAGCTCTACCTCGTCTTCCTTGCGCGAGGCGGATGGCAACACCTTGGTAAAACCGTCAAACTTGAGAATGCGGCCACGGATACGCAACTCGAACGGCCCGGCCTCAGCGCTGATGGTGGTGCTGAGGTATTCGGCGCGCGTCATCTGACAGGCGATGAACTGGCGTCGGATGAGGTCGTAGAGCCGCCGCGCATCCGCGTCCAGATTGCCGAGGTTAGGCGGTTCGACCGTCAGGTCGGTCGGTCGAATCGCCTCATGCGCCTCTTGGGCGGAGGCCTTGCTGGCGTAGACGTTCGGTTTATCCGGCAGATAGCGCGGTCCATACTCGTCCTTGATATAGGCTCGCACCCTGGTCACGGATTCGTGCGAGAGGTTGGTCGAGTCGGTCCGCATATACGTAATATGGCCGGCCTCGTACAATTGCTGCGCCAGCCGCATGGTCTTCCGCACCCCAAAGCTCAGCCGGGTGGCCGCCGACTGCTGGAGGGTGGACGTGATGAATGGCGCGCTGGGGCGGGCCCGGGTCGGTTTGTCCTCACGACCGGTGATGGAAAAATCCTGGCCGGCGAGGCGGGCAACCGCGGCTTCGGCCTGTTCGCTCGTCCCCGGACGAAAGTCCGCGCCGTTCTCTTTTATGACCTGAAAGCGATAGCCTGGCTCGTCCGCGCCTTTGGCCAACTCGGCAAAGACTTCCCAGTACTCCTCAGGTATAAAGGCGCGAATCTCCCGCTCACGCTCCACAATGAGCCGCACCGCGACCGATTGCACCCGCCCGGCTGACAGGCCCCGCGCCACCTTGGCCCACAGCAGAGGTGACAGCTCAAAGCCGACGACGCGGTCGAGAAAGCGCCGCGCCTGCTGCGCGTTGACGCGGTTTTCGTCAATTTCGCCGGGATGCTCAAACGCTTCTTGAATGGCGCTTTTGGTAATTTCGTTAAAGACCACCCGACGAAAGCGTTCAGGCGTCCCACCGATGAGTTGCTTCAGATGCCAGGCGATCGCCTCGCCCTCGCGGTCACGGTCGGTCGCCAGGTACACCGCGTCCGCGTTGTGCGCCAGCTTCGTCAGGTCGGCAACAACCTTCTCCTTGCCAGGCAGCACTTCGTAACTTGCCGCCCAGTTATTGTCGGGATCAACACCCATACGCGTGATCAGTTGGGTACGCGCGTTCTTACGGCCAGTGGCCTTTTGCGTTTTCTTTGCGCGCTTGCGCGCTGGGGTCGCCCCACGCTCAGACTTGCCGCCGGTCGGCAAGTCTCGCACGTGGCCAATACTGGACTTCACAATATAGTCGCCGCCCAGGTAGCGGTTGATCGTCCGGGCTTTGGCCGGCGATTCGACTATGACGAGGTTTTTGGCCATACCTACCTCCCCCTCTCTACTTTCCTCTCGTGGCGGTGAAATACATGCCGGGCAGTTGAGTCACGACTCCTTTTAATTCTAATCCAAGCAGGACTTCAAGCACCCGCGCCGGCTCAAGTCCACTGCCAGTGATGAGGGTATCCACATGCACCGCCTCTTCTGGAAATAATTGCAACACCATCTCCTCATCCGGCTCTAATGGAACCACCGGGACGCCAGGGGCGTTTTTCTCAACTCGGTCCGTCCGCGCCAGGGCCGGAGCAATCTCGCTGAGTATATCATCAATGCTTTCGACAAGCTTTGCGCCAGCCTTAATCAGGCGGTGCGGCCCCCGGCTTCTGCTCGCCGTGACCGGGCCGGGCACGGCAAACACCTCACGATTCTGGTCAAGCGCGCATTGAGCGGTAATAAGCGAGCCGCTCTTTTCCGTTGCTTCTACCACAACCGTCCCCAGGCTGATGCCGCTGATGACCCGATTGCGATAGGGGAAATTCCCCGCCTCAGGCTGGCTGCCAAGGGAAAATTCCGATACCACCGCTCCACTCGCGGCAATCTGCTCTGCCAAAGCTATATGCTCACGCGGATACACCACGTCAAGCCCCGAGCCTAAAACCGCAATCGTTCTCCCTCCAGTTTCGAGGCTGGCCTGATGCGCTTCCGAATCGATCCCGCGTGCCAGACCACTCACCACGCAGACCCCGCAGCCGGCCAGTTCCTGGGCGAGTTCACGGGCCATCTTACGCCCGTACGGACTCGCAGTCCGCGCGCCTACGAGGGCAATCGCCAGGCTGTCCTGGGGCTCAACCTGCCCGCGGATATAGAGGAAGGGCGGAGGGTCGTGAATCTGTCTGAGGCGTTCTGGATATTCCGCGTCTGTCTGGGTGACCAAGCGGGCGTTCAGCCGGGCCAGTTTCTCCAACTCGGCTTCGACCTCTTGCCATTGGTCAAACGCGGCGATCTCCCGCGCAACACGGCCACTCGTGCCTGTCTCAGTGAGCATGGCCGGCGATGTCCGCAAAATATCGCGCGGGGACGTAAAACGGTCCAGCAGTTGTCGGTAGGTCACGTTTCCGACCCCCCGTACCAGACGCAGGGCTATCCAGTCCCCCCAGTCGGCCTGAGCCGTCTCCTGGTCCGCTGTGCGTTCCATCCCTTCTCGCCCTTACCACACCCTAGGCCACTGCCCTATACGGCTGCGCTTCGCTCGCGACAATCTTCTGCTATTCTGAGTATTCCGGGTGGTAGGTTATTTTCAAAAATCATGGCACAAGTCAAAGGACGTGACGCGCACCCCTAACCCCTAACCCTCAATCCTGACTATTATGCCAACAGTACAACAGTTCTTGGAAGAAAAGACGACACAGGCCATTCAGGCGGCCAGTGGGACGACCGCCCCGGCGATTGTCAAACCCGCGGCCAACCCGAAATTCGGCGACTATCAGGCCAACGGCATCATGGCGGTTGCCAAGGCCCGCAAACAGAATCCACGCCAATTAGCCGAGGCCGTTGTGGCGCAGCTCAACCCGGCTGAGCTTCCTGCAAGCTGGGAGATTGCCGGGCCGGGCTTTATCAATTTCCGTCTTGACCCGGACTGGCTGGGGCAAACCCTGCTGGCTATCGCCCAAGACGACCATCTCGGTGTGGACCCCGCCGCCAACCCGGAAACCATTGTCATCGACTTCAGCGCCCCCAATGTGGCCAAATCCATGCACGTCGGTCATATTCGTTCCACCATCCTGGGCGACGCGCTCAGCCGGGTGCTGCGTTTTCGCGGTCACACGGTGGAGACGGATAATCATCTGGGCGATTGGGGCACGCAGTTCGGCATGTTGATTGTCGGTTATCGCTCTTTTCTGGACCGAGCGGCATATGAGCAGGACCCCCTGGCCGAGATGGAACGCATCTACAAAGAGGTCCAGGCCACATCCACAACGGATGCGGCCCTGGCCGACCGGGCGCGCGAAGAGTTGGCCAAACTTCAGCGGGGAGACGCAGCCAATACCGCGCTGTGGCGGGAATTCATGCAGGTCTCGCGCCAGGCCTTCGAGCGCCTTTATGCGCGCCTGAATGTGCACTTCGACCATTGGCTGGGAGAGAGCTTCTACCATCCGATGCTCGCCAGCGTTGTTCAAGAACTGCGCGAGAAGAATCTGGCCCGTCCGAGCGAAGGCGCTATCTGTATCTTCTACGACGAGGATACGGAGCTGGCGAAGACCCCCTTCCTGATTCAAAAACAGGACGGCGCCTTCCTGTATGCCACGACTGACCTGGCAACGATTCAATACCGGGCTGAGACCTTTCGGCCGCAGCGCATCATCTACGTGACGGACGGCCGCCAACAGCTCCATTTTCGGCAACTTTTTGCCGCGGCCCAGAGCTGGGGCCATACCATGACCCTGGAACACGTCTGGTTTGGCGCCATCCTGGGAGCCGATGGCAAACCGATTAAAACCCGTGAGGGCCAGCCCATCAAACTCGCCGCCCTGCTGGATGAAGCCGAGGAGCGCGCGCGGGCAATTGTCCAGGAAAAAAACCCAGGTCTCTCAGCCACAGAGCAGGCTACTGTGGCGCGCGTCGTGGGTATTGGCGCGGTCAAATATGCCGACCTGATGCAAAACCGCACCGCGGACTACCGCTTCAGTTGGGATAAACTGCTCGCCCTGGATGGGAATACCGCGCCGTATCTGCAATATGCCTATGCGCGGATTCGTTCGATTTTTCGCAAAGGCGGGTTCACCGCCTGGCAGCCGGCTTCAGATATGCCGGTCCGACTGCTGGCGCCGGAAGAGCAAGCCCTGGCCAAACAGATGCTGCGCTTTGGCGACGTCCTGATCGAGCTTGAGCGCTCATACAAGCCTAACCTCCTGGCCAACTTCTTGTACGAATTAGCCACACAGTTTAATCTTTTCTACCAGGCCCATTCCGTGCTCAAGGCCCCGCAGGACCGGCAGCCCACGCGGCTGTTATTATGCGACCTGACGGCGCGGTATTTGAAGACGGGCCTGGACCTGCTCGGCATTGAGACCCTGGAAGCAATGTAGGCACGTCAGCAGCGCAAGGAGCGTCCCATGACTGAAACACGCAGGACAGCGGAGCCGGTCTCGATTGCCTATGATATGGAAGGCAGCGGGCCGGTCGTTGTTTTCTTGCACGGCATTGGCGGCAATCGACTGAATTGGACAGCTCAGCTGGCCCATTTTGGACGTCGTTTTTGCGCGTTGGCCTGGGACGCGCGGGGCTATCTCGACAGCGACGACTCTCCCCAGCCGCTCCAGTTTCGTGATTTTGCCGATGACCTGCGCCGTCTTCTGGACCGGCTCAAAGCCGAACAGGCCCACCTGGTTGGGCTGTCGATGGGCGGCATGATTATTCAGGACTTCTATGGGCGCTATGCCGACCGGGTCGCCACCCTTTCCCTGGTTGACACCTCGTCCGGTTTCGGCGGAGTGCCTGAGGCCGTCCGGCAGGACTTTCTCGCCCGGCGGCTTGACCCGCTCGAAAACGGCCTCACCCCGGCGGATATTGCGCCTGAGGTGGTCAAAGTCCTGGTTGCCGAAAGCGCGGGGCCGGCCGTGCGCGAGCGGCTGATCGCCTCCATGTCGGCTCTGCGCACTGAGGCGTATAAACAGGCCCTGCACGCCATTGTGACAACCGATTTCCGCGCGGTCCTGCCGCAGATTGCAGTACCAACCCTGGTTATCGTCGGGGAAGAAGATCAGGTCACCCCGCCTTCGGCCTCGGAATTTCTGGTGAAACAGATTCCCGGCGCCGCGCTGGTGACCATTCCCGACTGCGGGCATTTGTCGAATCTCGAAAAGCCCGGCCTGTTTAATGCGGCCTTAGACAAATTCCTGGACGAGCACGCCGGCCGGGCTTCGACCGTCACCGGCTAAGGGCAACGGCCGCGCTGCTTCACCAGGCCCGACTGCGACGCGAGCGCCCATCGTCCTCGTCTTCGTCCTCTTCTTCAATGAGAAAAACCGGTTTCAGAATGCGGCGCGGAATATCTTCCAGAAAACGCGACGGCCTGCTGAGCACCATGCCAGTAGCGCGATCAAAAATATTGATAGGATACGAAATAAACAGATTTTCTTTGGCCCGGGTGGCGGCAACGTACATCAGCCGCCGCTCTTCTTCGAGTTCGTCGTCCTCTTTGTTGTACAACGAGGGAAAACGCCCCTCGACCGCCTCAATGATAAACACCGAGTGCCATTCCAGCCCTTTTGCCGAGTGAATGGTCGACAGGGTCAGCACGCCTTCCTCGTCCCGGTCGGTTGCCAGCACATCGCCCACGCTGCTGTTGGGCGGCTCCAGGGCCATGTCCGACAGCAGCCGGTTCAGACTGCGGTAACGTTCGGTGATAATCGAAAAATGCTCCAGATCTTTCTGGCGCTTGGGATAGTCGTCCCGCTGATTCCGTTTGAGAATCGGCAAATAATACTGCACGATCAGGTCAATCTGCTCACGCGGCTGGAGGTTGGGGTCGGCAACGGTTTGGAGGGCTGCGGCCAGTTTCTGCACCTCGGTCCTGACCGCGCCACGTCCGGGATACTCGGCCAGACGTTGCAGCGGCTCCGGTCCGTCAAGCAGATAACCAAGAATCTTGTCGCTGCTCTTGGGCCCGACGCCTTCGAGCAGGAGCAGCGCCCGGTGCCACGACACCGCGTCCTGCGGATTGGCCAGGACACGCAGATGGGCCAGGACGTCCTTCACGTGCGTGGTCTCGATAAACTTGAACCCGCCCCGCTTCACGAACGGCAGATCACATTTACTCAGTTCAATTTCAAGATCGAACGAATGAAAGCTGGATCGAAAGAGTACGGCCATCTCGGTCAGAGGGACGCCTTCTTCGCGTAGCTCCAGAATTTTTTGGGCCACAAAACGCGACTGATAGCGCTCGCTGTCGGCTTCGATCAACGCCGGCGGAGAGTTACTGTCTTTTTTGGTGAACAGGTTCTTGGTGTAGCGTTCCTTGGCTTGCAGGATAATCTCGTTTGACAGGTCCAGGATCGGCTGGGTGCTGCGATAGTTTTCTTCGAGCTTAATGATCTTGGTGTCGGGAAACAGGTCCGGGAACTCAAAGATATTGCGGACAGTTGCGCCACGAAAACTATAGATCGACTGGGCGTCATCGCCGACCGCCATAACGTTGTCGTGCACGTGGGCCAGCAAACGCACGATTTCGGCCTGGAGCCGGTTTGTATCCTGATACTCATCGACCATGATGTAGCGATAGGTATGGGAGAGGCGTTCGGCGACCTCCGGGTGGGTGCGTAGCAATGCACGCAAATGGGTCAGCAGATCGTCATAGTCGAGTAAACTGCGCTCAAGTTTATACTGCCGGTAATATTCCTCAATCTGGCTGAGGGGGTCGAGTTCAGAAAACAGATGGGGAAACTGCGAGTCGAGCACTTCCGCCACGCTGGTGGTCTTATTGGCCGCCAGGCTGATGATCTCGGCAATGGTCTGTTTACGCGGAAAGCGACGCGCTTTTTTATCCAGGCCGAGGCGCGTCCGGATCAGATTGATCGCATCCTCGGAGTCGCTCCGGTCCAGAATCGTGAAGGCGTTGGCAAATCCGAGCAGGGAGGCGTAGCGCCGCAGGACGGTATTGGCAAAAGAATGAAACGTCCCGCCAGTCACTTTATCACAGCGGCCGCCCATGAGGGCCGCGGCGCGCTGGATCATTTCTTCCGCGGCGCGGCGGGTGAACGTCAGGAGGAGCAGCGACGCCGGGTCAATGCCTTCTTCAATCATCCGCGCGACCCGAAATATCAGGGTGCGCGTCTTGCCACTGCCGGCTCCGGCCAGCACCAGCACAGGGCCGTCGCGCGTGGTGGCGGCCTCGTACTGGCTGGGGTTCAGCTCGTTCTTGTAGTCGATAGTAAATTGCTGCGGCCGGTTATTCTCCACATCCGACCGCAGCACATATTTGACAGGACGGCTCTCGTCGCGTTCCACACTACACTCCGGTTTTTTGAAGATGACCTAGGGTATAGGGGTTGGGGGAGAGTGGCTAGTGGTTAGGGAAGAGTGGTTAGTGGCTAGCAATACGTTAAGACTTCCTGCTCTCCACTCGCCACTCTTCACTCGCCACTCTCCCTTTTCTTACTGACACCCCGTGGTCTGTCTGGTATGTAGGAGACGATGAGGGGCAAAACCGAACACCTGGACCTGTGCGGTGTCAAATGTCCGTTGAATTGGGCCAGGGCCAAGGTTCGACTGGAATATCTCGACCAGGGCGACCAGCTCGCACTTGTCATCGACGACCCCAAAGGGCGGCGTGATATTCCACGGGCGGCGGAAGCGGAAGGCTATGCCATTGTTGAGATTGCCCAGGCGGCTGCCTCGCATATCTCGCAGCAGTGGCGCATTGTGATTGAGAAATAACATGGCAAACGAGAGTCCGAAGTTCGACCTCCTCAGGCTCGCCAAAGCAGTCTTTCAGCATCGGCGGACCAAGCATCCCTACGGCTCAAACTACGCCGTCAGCATCCGTATGGGCCATGCGGATATTCAGGATTTCACGGCCATTGCCGACATCCTGCTGGCCGTTGAAGAGCTGGGCTACGAGATCAAAAAGAAACCGGAATAGGTCCGGGCCTACTCAAACACCTGCTCGCCGGTGGCACATAGCAGCCAGACCACCGCCCCAAAAACATACAGGCCGGAGGCGATCAAAAAGACCAGGCTCCAGGAACCGGTGGCATCCAGGATGTAGCCGGTCAGGGTGACACCGATAATGCCCGGAATCGTTCCAGCCGTGTTTGAGAGACCCAGCAGAATACCAGCGTAACGCGGGCCGATATCGAGGTGGTTCACCGCAAAGCCGGACAGCGCAAAAGCGCCCAGCCCCAGCACACAGCACATATAGCTGACTGCCTGCAAGGCCGAGGTGACGCTGCCAATCAAAAAGAGAAAGAGCGCCGGACCGAAAAAACCAATGCTCTGCATCAGCTTGCGCACAAAGGTAACGGACAGGCCGCGTTGCAGCAGACTGTCTGCGATCCAGCCGGCGACATTGGCCATGACAAACATGGCCAGCCAGGGCAGGATGGCGTACAGCCCGACCTGGCGGAGATCGACCCCAAGCGCCTGGGTAAAATAGGTCGGCAGCCAGGTCAGAATAACGTAGAAGCCCCAGTTGGAACAAAAGTGGTTAATCACGATGGCCCAGACCGCAGTTTTGGACAGCAGGTGTCGCCACGGGATTGTCGCGTTGGCCGGAATCGGAGGAACGTGCGCACGGATATAGGCGACTTCTGTGGGAGCGATGGTGGGATGGGTTTCCGGCGTGTCGGTGACACGGGAGTGCCAGAAGAGATACCAGATAAACCCCAGCCCGCCGAACAGGTAAAACACCAGCGGCCAGCCCCAGGCCACCACGATGGTCGGCGTCAGCAGCAGGGCCGCCACGGTGCCAAGGGAGACGCCGCTCACGTTGAGCGCGGCTGAGCGGGCTCGCTCCTGGCCCGGCACCCAGCGCGCAAAGAGGTTGTAAATGGCCGGAAAGGCGACGCCTTCCCCCAACCCCATGCCAACCCTGGCGAGAAAGAGCGCAGTGAGTGAAATCGCTGCCGCGGGTGGCGTCACCAGGGTAAAGAAGGACCACAGCAACACACCCCAGCCAAGGACCATTTTTCCGCCATAACGGTCTGCCATCCAGCCACCGAAAATCTGGGTGGCCAGATAGCCGTAAAAGAATGAGGACAGGACAATCCCTTGGGTGGTTTGGGTCCAACCGTACTCCTGGGCCATGGGAAGAATGGCGACCGAGATATTGACCCGGTCGATATAACAAATAAAGGTGCTGCAAAAGCACAGGCCCACGAGCGTAAAGCGGCGTGGCCAGTAGGCGCGCAGGGCGGCCAGCCCGGAAAATCCAACAAGGTCCGTCATGCTCCGGTCTTCCCCTTTTTGTATCGACCGGTCTTCGTCCAACAATCGGTCGCTGCAAATGAGTCGGGCTACTGTACCGGATTCTTGCCCTCTTGCGAACGCAGTCGGGAGAGCTAAGAGGGAGACCCTATATGTCCGCTCCGCTCACCTTGTGCAGCGAACCGTCATTCAGCTCGTAATAAACGGCAATCCGTTCGCCTTCGGGCAGAGGTGGGAGGCGGAACTCGGCTGGATGCGCTTCGTAGTAGCGCTGTTCGGCTGCTTCGCACCGGGCAACAAACGCCGCAAGCGCTGCCTGGTAGCGACTCTCTGAGACGTTGAGCTGGCTTAACTGGAAGAGTTCATCATCCGCCTGATGGAGCTGTTGCCAGACTGCCGGTTCGTTATCGACGAGCCAGGCATCAATCTGAGCGAAATGGCGGCTGAGCGGTCGTGTAGCAGCCGCATACTGCTGCTGGAGTGTCAGGGGAGAAGCCGGCCGGGACGACGCAGTTGAGGCGTGTCTCCCCCGTTGAGGGGCGGGTGCCATGTCTCCATTCTACGAATGAACCGAGTGACAAAACAAGACAGATGCGGACTCCGGGCAGCACGTCCACACTCTCGGTTACACCCGGACCCGGGTCCAACCGCCGGCCTGCCAACTCCAGACAAAGGTGACGGACTGGAGGATACGATAGGCGAGGTTGGCGACCCAGATAGCCAGCAGACCGTATCCCCAGAGCGATTGCATGGCAAAGGCAACAGGCAGAAACAGGCACCACTGCATAGTCAGGGATATGACCATCACCCGCCGGCTATGCCCGGCTCCATAGTGGGCATTCATCAGCACCACGCCGAGGGCTTCGAGCGCCATAGTGGCGGCGGTGAGTTGCAGCGGCAGCCGGGCGAGCGCCAGCGTCGTCGGGTCGCGCAGGAACAGCAGCAGAAACAGGTCGGGTGCGAGCAAGGCCGGCAGGGCCAGGCCGCCGACCACCAGCATGGAGAGTCGGGTCACATACCAGCCCCAGGCCCGGGCCTCCGATACCTGACCGGCGCCCAGGGCTTGGCCGACAAAGGAGGCCGCGGCCAGTCCGAAGCCGTTGGTCAACAGCAGCCACAGCAGCAGCAGGTTGGACAAGACGTGCCCCGCGGCCAGTTCCGCGGTGCCGATATTGCCCAGAATCCAGAAGAAGGCCAACATGCCGGCGGCAAAGAAGACGTGCTGAATGCCGGCTGGAATCGAGAGCCGCAACAGGGTCAGCAGTGTGGCCCGGTCCGGCCAACGGGCCAGAAAGCCGTGGTCACGGGCGTGGCGCAAGGCGGTGAGCAGATATGTGACCGACCCGATATACAAGGCCGCGGTCGTGCCGATGCCGGCCCCGACGACACCCAGGCGCGGCGCGCCGAGGTGGCCGAAGATCAAGACCCAGTTGAGGAAGATATTGGTCACGTTCATCAGAATGATGGAGCGCATATAGAACTTGGACAGGTTGACCGCGTTCCAGTAGCCACGGAAGACAAAGTTGACGCCCATAGCGAGCAGACCAACCAGCCGCGCCTGAAAATAGACCGTGCCGTGGCCAGTGACCGCAGCGTCCGGGCTGAGCACGGCGAACAGGGCCGGCGCGAGCTGTATCAGCAGGAACGAGGTGGGCAGCCCGAACAGCAGCACAAGCAGCAGCCCGCCGTTTAATGGAATCGCGATTTCATCTGTGCGGCCGGCCCCCAGCCAGCGGGCCGAGGTAGCCTGCACCCCGGTTGCCAGACCGATAATGAATGCGCCGCAGGTAAAGGTCGAGAACTGAGCCAGTCCGACCGAGGCCAGGGCCTCGTCGCCGAGTACGCCCAGCATGGCCGTGTCCACCAGATTCATAATGTTCTGGGAGATCATGCCGCCCATAATGGGCAGGGCAAGGCTGAGCGTCCGGCGCAGGCGGGAGGTCACGGGGATGGTCTAGGGAGAGAAGTCGTCAGGATTTTATCTTTCCGACGGACGGAATTGTATGTTGGCTTGTGGGAAATGGGTTTGCAAAGCCCGCATTGCTCCTATCCATATTTCTTTATGCCATACATTCGCTCTGAGCGCATATGTCCGCCCATCGGAGTGCAAAAGCTCGTCACTCCCGGCAAACCAATATCCAGAATTAAAGCCTCTCCCAGACTCTACACCTTGTCGCTCTGCCGATTCGATAAACTCCTGCTGATTATTGAAATTTCCCTCTACGGATACAAACATGCTCTCGTAGGAGATTCCGGTTACTTTGCTTGCAATTTTTTGAGGTGAAGAATCACCCGATTGAAGAAGTGTCTGAATCACTTGAAGAAGCGCTCTCCTCTTCGGCAAATTCTTATATTCCCGTCCCAGGACAGCGACATCATAACGGGTCGTATCTGGACCAGCGCTTCTCGTCTGCCTCTCTCGCTGGACTTTCTCTCTCACTTGAACTTGAAACTCTTCTATCTCAGGAAGCGGAATAACCTGTTGGACATCCAGGAAAACCCGATCACCGTCGGAATAAGGCCGGAGACGAATACACCGAATATCGAGATCGCGCTGATTCAGCCACATGACTGCTGTCGTGAGTTCCTTGGAAAAGTCAGCAGATGCCAGTATCACTCGGACATCTTGGGCAAAACGCTCCTCATCCGGTTCATCCCATTCGAGGAATTCCAGCAGACTGCTCTCAGGGTCATCATCGCGATTCAGCCCTTGGAGGTGGTCGCGGTAGATATTGACCGCTTTATCGAACGTCATGGTTGAGACCATCGCGGCATACCGGAGCGCTTGCAGTTCCATATGGCCGCCGCTCTCAGTTCGCTTTAACTCGATCACAACCAGGTTTGCCTCTCTGTCAACAGCAAGCAGGTCTATACGCCGTTTCGACTCCTCCCAATCGCCAAACTCTTCACTAATAACCAGCAGGTCGGAGTCAAGCACCTCGATTTGATCCCGAATGAGGCGCTGTAAATCGCTCCTTTCTCGGAGTCCCTGGCTGGCAAAGTCCGTGCGTTCAAGGGCTTTCAGAGAGTCAGGCGTCATCTCGAAAATAGACATGAAATTATGATTCCCTCTTTTCTAAGTGCCATCCCCCGCTTTCAAAGGGATTTCTGCAAGGTAGGCATGGTCCTCTTCGCTCCAATACAGGAGGATTTCATATTTCCATCTACGGTCCATTATCTCCTCCGAAATAAATTTGCCACAAGAGTCAGGGTACATGACTCACGGTTGACGCTGGCCGGATGCGGGCAATCAGCCTTTTTCTTTTCTTGGTCAGGGCGCGAAAGTCACACTCGACCTGAAGGCCGTGCCAGAACTCGTCGGACTGACCGAAGAACGCGCCAAAGCGTATGGACATCGCCGGCGTAATGGAACGTTTGCCGTGAACGATTTCGTTGATAGCCCGCGGGGCTACCCCGATTGCACGAGCCATAGCATTCTGCGAAATGCCCATTGGCTTGAGGTATTCTTCAAGAAGAATCTCGCCGGGTGTGATAGAGTTTTGCATTTCCATACCGTGTAACGTTATAGGGGTTTTGTCAATGGTAATCGATGATAGCGACCTGTTCCGGGCCGGAATCCGTCCAGCGGAAGATAATACGCCACTGAGCATTGATGCGAATGGAATGAAAGCCCGAAAGTGCGCCCCGGAGCCCTTCCAGGCGGTTGCCAGGCGGAACAGATAAGTCACTGAGAGTGCGGGCCTGATTCATTTGAATGAGTTTTCTCAGGGCAACCCGCGAGATTGCTGCAAAGCGGCGGCTTTTCTCCGAATGAAAAAGGGGTTCGGTTTCCCTGTCGGCAAAGGAGCGGATCATGGAGGGTAAGTGCTTATTTAGCCCCGTCCGATAAACGGCATCTTTGTCGCCATAACCGTCATGAACTGTACGTTGGCGTCAAGCGGCAGGTTGGCCATGTACACCACCGCCTGGGCGACGTGTTCGACATCGAAGGTCGGCTCGGCTGCGACGGAACCGTTCGGTTGCGGCACGCCACGTTGCATGACCGCGGTCATGTCGGTCGCGGCGTTGCCGATATCGATCTGGCCGCAGGCAATATCGTATTTGCGCCCGTCAAGTGAGGTCGATCTGGTCAGGCCGGTCATGGCGTGTTTGGTCGAGGTGTAGGGGGCGGAGTTGGGCCGGGGCACATGAGCCGATATGGAGCCGTTGTTGATGATGCGCCCTCCCCGCGGGTCCTGGTCTTTCATGATCTTGAACGCTTCCTGGGTGCAGACAAACGCGCCGGTCAGATTCAGGTCTACAACGGCTTTCCACTGTTCGTACGGTAGTTCTTCCAGGGGGACGGGCGGGGCGCCAATGCCGGCGTTGTTGAATAACACGTCAAGCCGGCCAAAGGTCTCTTTTGTTGAGGCAAACAGGGCACGAATAGCGTCTGGGTCACTGACATCGGTGGGCGCAATAAGCGTCTGGGCTTCACGGCCGGCCTCTTCTGCCGTTGCTTTCAGCAGTTCAACCCGTCGCCCGGCCAGGACAACGGCGTAGCCTTCCCGGACAAGCGCCAGGGCGCTCGCTTTTCCAATTCCAGTGCCCGCCCCGGTAATCAGGGCGACTTTGGTGTGTGTACTCATGGGTTTGCTCTCCTTTGCGTATGGACCCGAGGGAAACCTGCCCCCACCTGTCGGGGACCCCCTCTCCCTAGCCCTCTCCTTCCAGACGTGTGCTGTACATTGTGTCGCCGGCCCCCAGGCCGGTCCGTCCGCCCCCTCACCCGGCCCTTCGACAGGCTCAGGGCCACCCTCTCCCTCCAGAGGAGAGGGAAAGACAAGGGAAAGACAAGAGGCCCGCTCCCGCTGGGAGCGGGGACAAGAGAACAATCATCTAGGCCGAGAATGATTCCAGGATTTTGTCTCGATAGTGGTCCCGCTGTTCTTGGGTTGTGCCGGTATTGGGGACAGCGAGAATGGTCGTGTCGAGCAGGCCCTCGCGCTCGTTCAGCTTGGCGCGAACGCGATCAATCGGGCCGACCGCACAAAAGGCATCGACCATTTCATTCGGAATAAGATCAAAGCCCTTGTCTTTGTCCGGCGTCTTCTGGAGCGCTCTGACCTGTTCAACCGTGTCGGCAAAGCCGTGCGCGGCAAAGATATCATCGTAAATCCGCGCCCAGATACTGAACAGCATAGCGCCCGCGCCGACCCGCCGGGCGGTTGCCAGATCATCGTCAATGACCACAAAGCATTGGCCCAGGACCTCGACATCGGAGCGGCTGCGACCGGCCCGGTCAAGACCAGTTTTGAGCGGCGGCAGGATATTCTCGCGGACATGTTGTGGCGAGAACATCGGATTCCCAATGAGGCCGTCGCCCAGTTCACCGGTGAGAGCGGCCATGCGTGGTTTGACCGCGGCAACATAGAGAGGCACCCGTGGCCGTAGCTTCGGAGTCGGACGCGGGAAGAAATTACGGGCGCGGATATTGTAGAACTGGCCTTCGTAGTTCACCTCGCCACCCGTCTCGGCTTTGTCCATAATGAGATGCAGGACCTCAATATACTCGCGCATTTGACTGACCGGTTTGCCCGCGTCTTGTCCGGCGTACCAGTTGTTATTGCGGTGTTGGTGGGCGACTCCCAGACCGAGCGTGAATCGGCCCTGACTCAACAAGTCAAGGTCCAATGCCTGAAAGGCGAGCATCACCGGACTGTGATTAAAGGCCAGCACCACCCCGGCGCCGATTTTTATGGTCTGAATATTGGGCGCGATGCCGGCCAGGGGAATGAGCGCGGAATTGGTCAATTCCGCCTGCCAGAGTGAATCAAATCCCGCGGCTTCGTATTTTTTCACCCAGCCGACCATTTCGGCGTGGGGCGCGGCGGACAAAAACATTGAATATTTCACGTTCGGATTCCTTTTACAAAAAGACAGGGGGACAGGAGCGCCGGAGGCCGCGGGCCGGGCGGGCCGGCTGCCCGCCCGGCCAGGGACAGAGACGCGCCGGCCCCGGCTCTACGTCAGCGGTTCGTGCTGTCCCCACTGATCAAAGTGGGTCACTTCAGGCGCGGGGCGACGGGTGACCGGTCCGAATTTTCCCGAAGGAAAGCCAATCGGAATGGTTGCCACCACACCATACTCGAACGGAATGCCCAGGCGCTTTTGCAGCTCGTCTTCAAACATCTGGTGCATGGTCGTCAGACTCGCCCCCAGGCCAAGGGCGCGACAGGCCAGCAAAATGTTCTGCACGCAGGGATAGATGGAGCCGTAGGAGGGCGGGGCCTTGCCCTCGCGTTTTTCCGCCGGCACGGAAAACGGCCAATCCCGTTTGCCGCAGATGAGCAGTAAAACCGGAGCTTCGTGCATATGTTCGGCGAGGTGCAGCGCAGCCCGAACGGTCTTGGCAAAGGAAGAGGTATCGTCTTTTTTGGGCTGGAGCGCCTCACCAAAGCGATCGACCATAGCTTGATGGTAGCGTTCCTGAAAAAACTTCTTGTTGTCCGGGTCCTGGAGCACGACAAACGCCCAGGCCTGAAGATTCTGCCCGCTGGGCGCTCGTATTCCGGCGTCCAGGATTTTCCGAATCATCTCTGTCGGGACCGGGTCGGGTTTGAGCCGGCGCATCGCCCGCATCGAATGTATGGTTTCAAAGACTCCCATTTCTTCAGCCATTGTATTCCTCCTTTTCGGTTCAGGGCCGTTACGCGCCTCTGAGTAAGTGTTTGGCAATGACCACGCGCTGAATCTGAGACGTACCCTCATAAATCTGGAGCAGTTTGGCGTCACGCATGAGTTTTTCCACCGGATACTCGCTGAAATAGCCATAGCCGCCGAAAATCTGCACCGCGTTCGTGGTGATCTGCATGGTCCGGTCGGCACCGAACGCCTTGGCATAGCTGGACACAATAGACGAGGGCGCGCCCTGGTCGAGCAGCCAGGCGGCTTTATAGGTCAGAAGACGCATGGCTTCGAGCTCAATCGCCATATCGGCCAGCATGAACTGGATGGCCTGGAAATTGGCGATGGCCTGGCCAAAGGCTTCCCGCTGCTGGGCGTATTTGACCGATTCATCCAGCGCGCGTTGGGAAATGCCGATGGCAAAGGCGCCCACCTCGGGCCGGCTGCGGTCAAACGTCCGCATGGCAATCTTGAAGCCCTGGCCTTCCGCCCCGACCAGGCCGGCGCGCGGCACCTTGACATCCTCGAACACGATCTCCGCGGTGTCTGACGCCCGCTGGCCCATTTTGTCGTGCATGCGGTTGGCCGTCACGCCGGGGGAGTCGGCCGGCAGCACAAAGCACGACACCGCACGATGGCCCTGGCTTTTATCCTCGGTCGCAAAAGTCACATACCAATGCGCGACCGAGCCGTTGGAGATAAAATGCTTTGTTCCGTTGAGGACAAAATCATCGCCGACTTTACGATAGGTGGTTGAGATCGCCGCGGCGTCAGAGCCGGCGCCCGGCTCAGTCAGAGCGAAAGCGGCATAGACCGGCTCGGAGACAAGCTGGCCAAGGTAGGCTTTTTTCTGCTCATCGCTCCCCGCCACCAGCAGCGGCGTAGTCGCCAGATTATTGGCCACCATATTGAGCGCCATACCCGCGCAGCCATAGACAATTTCTTCATCAATCAGGCAGGTATCAAACACCTCCAGCCCCAGGCCACCGTATGCGGTTGGCACGAGCGGATTGAGGATGCCCAGCTCCCAGGCTTTGCGACACACAGCGTCGGGGAACTCCTGCTCTTTGTCATACTTTGCCGCAACTGGAATCATTTCCTCAACGGCAAATTTGTGGACCGTATCTTTGAGTTGCTGTTGTTCCGGGGTCAGTTCAAAGCCGTACACGCTGGGCTCTCCCTTCGACAAGGCTCAGGACGGGCCTTATCCTCTGAATAAGCGCGCTCGCGCGCATTATTGTAACCAGGGTAAACAACCGGCCTCCTCCAGAATGGAGTCTAACGCCGCCTTCTCTTCGACTTTCGCGTACCGTTCCCGCAGAACGCCAAACGACCGGGCATGGTATTTCTGCGTCCCCTGCGCGTACTCCGCGCTACGCAGCCTGACCGAAAACGTCTCTTGGCCGGCAGCCAGGGCCTGGGCGTTGGCCGCGGTCCAGGGCAGAAAGGTCTGGCCGATTTCTTTGAGGATGGGCTTCAGCGTCGGGGCCAGGGCGTCCCAGGTCTCCAGCGCGCCCTCATCCTTGGGGTCCAGCATCTGCACCGCCCAGGATAAGACGTTCGGGGCAACCGCCCGCATCATCGTCCCGGCCGAGGGATCGGTAGAGCATTGGTGGAGCTGAGCGGCCAGACCAAAATCGCCAAACGTGGGCCGGCCACCGAACAGATACATGCGTTGCGCGAGGTGCGGTTCGAGCAGGGCCAACAGGCGATCAAAAGAAGACTCGATATGCTCCCGGGTCTGCTCGCTTGAGCCGACAAAAGACAAACGCGGGACCATACGCGTGCGGATTTGCTCGGTCGCCTCCGCATATTCTTCCTCACTCAGCCCAGGCCGGGTCAGGCGCGCAATGCGTTCAGCCGTGGATTGCTGGTCAGGGGCATATGTCCAGCGATAGTGGAACATCTGCTTATTGCCCCACTCGTCGCCATACTCTTCGATCAAGGCAGACAGGAAGGCCAAGGTCGGATCGCGCGGATGAATGGCCGGCTCGGGCTGGAGCGCCTCAAAATGCTCCATGATGGGCGTGGAATCCTGCATGCCCTGCCCGTCCGGTGTGATGACGAGCGGCACGAGGGGCAGCCTGGCGTAGCGTTCAAACTCGGCCTGATTGGTTGCGTCACGCGCAATCCACTCGTGTGGAATCTTCTTGTACCGAAAATAGGCCCGGACTTTCAGCGAATAGGGCGACAGCTCGACGCCAAACAGACGGTAGGCTTGGGACATCATAACCCTCCTGACTGGGACCTGATTGAGACCCGTCTATTTCCCGTTAAACTGAGGCGCGCGTTTCTCCAGGAAGGCCGCAATGCCTTCTTTGCCGTCATCAGTTTTGGAGCGCGCGGCTATGGACTGGGTCTCATTTTCCATCTGGGTTTCAAGCGTCTCCGTCCAACCGCTGTGGAGGAGCCGTTTGGCGCCCCCGAACGCGCCGGTTGCCCCCGAGGCGAGCTCAGTCGCCAGCTTTTCCGCTTCGGCCAGCAGGTCCGCATCCGGCACGACCCGGTTCACAATGCCCCAGGCTGCGGCTTCCTGAGCGGACAGCAGCCGGTTGGTGACGGCAAGCTCGAAGGCCCGCTTCATACCCACGATGCGCGGCAGGAAATAGGTTGACGAACCGTCCGGGGTCAGCCCGGCGCGCGTATAGGCCATAGTGAATTTCGCCGACTCGCCGGCAAAAACAATGTCACACGAACATGCAATGCTCATGCCGGCTCCCGCGGCCGTGCCGTTCACCGCCCCGATCAACGGGGCGTCCATGCGGGCAAAGCGCGACACTGCGCCGTGCAGATAGGTGGTCACTTCCTTCATATGGGCCGGCAGTTGGTCGCCCTGGGCGGCAAAGCTTTTCAGGTCTCCACCGGCGCAGAACATGCGGCCGTTGCCGGTCATGACCGCGGCGCGGATATCTGCGTCTTCGTCACATTCGAGCGCAGCCTGCATCAGATCGCGCGCCAGGTCGATATTGAGCGCGTTCGCGGAATCCGGCCGATTCAGCGTGATGAGGGCGATCTTGTCCTTTTTTTCAAATTGAAGGGCGGTGTAGGTCATGCGGTCCTCCGTCTGCCGATGCGGCGCTAGAGTTCTCGGAGGAGATCGACTATGGCTTGACCGATCTCCTGTGGCGCGTCTTCCTGAATAAAGTGCGAGCCTGTGACGGTAATCTCTTTTTGATGCGGCCAGGTGCGACAATACTCACGTTGCGGGCCGGTCAGGATCGCTCCGGGATCCGCGTTCACAAAGAGTTTGGGCACGTTGCTGGTTGACAACCACTGCCCGTATTGTTCGACGATCTCGACCACATCGGCCGGTTCCCCTTCGATCGGAATCTGACGTGGCCAGGTCAGCGTCGGCCGGCGCGACTCGCCCGGCTCGGTAAAAGGCTTGCGGTAGACGGCCATTTCTTCTGCGGTCAGTGTTCGCACCACGCTGCCGGGCAGCACCCGCTCGACAAAGACGTTATGCTGGAGCACCATCTCCTCTCCGGCAGGAGAACGAAAACCCTGAAAGACTTTGCGCGCGGCCTCGGGGAAGGTCTGCCACGTCAGGGGACACACAATGGCCTCCATATAGACGAGCGCTTTGATGCTGTCCTGATGACGGTAGGCCCAGTGAAAACCCAAGGCCGAGCCCCAATCGTGGATCACCAGGGTGACGTTTTTCGTATGTTGATCGAGCCCCACGGCGTCAAACCAGGCATCCAGATAGCGGGCGTGGTCAACAAAGCGGTAGGAACCCGCGGGATTCTTGCCCGAATCGCCCATGCCGATCAGATCAGGTGCCAGGCAACGCGCCCCGCCTTCGACCTCGGCAATAATATTGCGCCATAAATACGAAGAGGTCGGGTTGCCGTGCAGAAACACAACCGGGTCGCCGCGGCCGGTATCGACATAGGCCAGCTCACTATCGAGTACGGCTACCCGTTTTCGTTCATAATGATCGTTGGCTGAAATGGACTGACTCATGCTGCTCTCCTGAAGAATCCCCTCTCCCCTGGAGGCCGGTCCTGAGCCTGCCGAAGGGGAGAGGGATTAGGGTGAGGGGGATTTCTATTCACTTGTCCCCGCAATATCCGCCATCAAGGCCAGGGCTTCGGGCTGACTCGACTGGACCATCATGGTTGAAACGCCCGCCTCTTCCCAGACCTTGAAACGCTCGCGAATCCGCGCCGGCGGACCGCACAATGAAATTTCGTCACACAGCTCATCCGGGACCAGCGCGGTCGCCTCTTTTTTCCGACCGGACAGATAGAGGTCCTGAATCTCAGCCGCCACGTCCGCATAGCCATACTTTGAGACCATCTCATTATGGAAATTCCTGCCTTTGGCTCCCATGCCGCCGACGTATAGCGCCAGGGTCGGCTTGAGCTGGGCCAGGCAGGTTTTGACATCGTTTCCGATCACAACGGTACAACCGGCCAGGATATTGAAGTTCTCTATGGACTTGCCGTTCCCGGCCCGGGCAAAGCCCTTTTCCAGGTCGGGCGTAAACATATCCATCCGATAGGGGGAAAACCAGATCGGCAGCCAGCCGTCGGCGAGTTCGGCCGTGAGGCGGATGCTGAGCGGCTTCATGGTGGCCAGGTAGACTGGCAGGCGCCGCGAGTGCAGGATCGACTTGAGGGGTTTGCCCAGCCCGCTGGCGTCTTCGCCCTGATAGGGTAGTTGATACACCTTGCCGTCTAATGAAACCGGCTCCTGCCGGTCCCAGATTTTGTGCAGGATTTCAACGTACTCGCGCATACGGGCGGCCGGTCTGCTGTAGGATATGCCGTGCCAGCCTTCGATGACCTGCGGACCGGACATTCCCAAGCCAACAATCACCCGTCCGTTTGACAGGGCGTCCAGAGTTGACATGGTCATGGCGCACATCGCCGGCGTGCGGGCCGGAATCTGGAGAATACCGGTGCCAAGTTTTATCCGTGAGGTCCTGGCCGCGAGATAGGCCAGCGGCGTTACCGCGTCAGAGCCGTAGGCCTCCGCGCTCCAGACCGAATCATAGTTCAGTTTTTCCGCTGCGAGGATCATATCCAGGGGCAGCTCGACCTTGCCACCGGAATAACCAATGCCAATTGCAAGTTTCATAGGGACTCCTTTCTCCAGGGGACTGTTTATATCGAACTGCCGGACGTGCGGCTACTCGGGTAGAGGAGTATTTTCTTGAAAATATGGCGTATTTGACAAAGGCATCCCCTGTGGTCACAATAACCACCAATGCAGAATGAACCACGTCAAACAGTCGGCGCCCGTGAATTAAAAACCCGTCTCGGGACTTATCTTCGCCAAGTACAACAGGGCACCACCATTATTGTGACTGAACGAGGGCGGCCTGTTGCAGAACTACGTCCGCTGAGCATAGAGACGCAAGGAGAAGAAGCTCGCCTCGACGAACTTGTCGCTCTTGGCATACTCAGCCGAAAAGCAAAGACCTCATTGCCCCCCTTTAAGCCCATTCGCACGAAAGGCCCGCTTGTCTCAACTGCCATTATCGAAGACCGTGAGGATCGATTTTGATCTATTACTTCGATGCCAGCGCCTTAGTGAAGCGATACGTTGCTTTATTACGTATGATGGCCGTTTGAACGAAGCTGCTCAACGCGAGGGCCTTTCTCTTTTGCCCTGAAGCGTCAGGCGTTGCGCATTGCTTCCGCCACGCGCGCATAGTCCTCAAGGCGCGGCAAGATGAGGGGCAAGTCAACCCCGGCCTCCCGATACTCGGCAATGCGCTGTTTACACTGCTCTTCCGAACCGGTGAGATAAAAAGACGCAACCATCTCGTCAGTGATGAGCTTGACCGCCTGTTCACCGCCGTCTTTGGCGTACGACTCTCGCAATGGCCCAAGGATAGATGGATCAAATCCCCCTTTTTCGAGCAGAACCTCGCCCACATAGGCTTCGTCAAGAAGGCGGACGATACGCTTTTTGAGGGTGGGCATCATGCGAGACGGATCATCGGTCAAGCGCATGACCAGCATGCAGGCAATATCAATCGACTGCGGATCACGTCCGGCCTCTTGGGCCGCGCTGCGGATCTCTTCAACCGCGTAGGTGACATAGGACGGGGGAACGTAGGCGTTCAATATAACGCCATCGGCAATCGCCCCCGCCAGACGCAGCCCTTTTTTTCCAATCGCCGCAAGATAAATGGGCAGATGGGGCTGAATCGGCGTTGTCGCAAGGCGGACGTTACGCAGGGTGAAAGGTCCTGCCGCGTCGGACACCCGTTCACCGGACAGCAGCCGTTTGATCAGTGATACGCCGCCTTGCATGACTGCCGGCGCATTGCCGTAGGCCATACCCATCTTGCCTTGGATCACCTCGCGTTCACTGCGCCCCATCCCCAACACAAAGCGTCCGCCTGTCATCCTGTCCAGCGTCGCTGTTGCCATAGCGAGTAGAGCGGGATGGCGCGTGTACGGATTTGTTACGCCCACGCCGAGCTTAATCCTCTCGGTCGCCGCACCGAGATAGCCGAGCAGAGAGAATATCTCTTCGTGGAAATAGCGCTCCGTAACCCACAGGGATTCATACCCGGCGTTTTCTGCGATGTGCCCGTAGTCCTTCAGTTCAGGGCCACTTTCGATACCGTGGTAGAGGACGAGACCTGAGCGATTCATATATCACTCCGTTTTATTCCTGCGTCTTGCTTTTCCGCTACAAACGTCCAATACGTCGGCACGATATCCGGATTCTCCTGGGTTACAGTGAATCCGGTATCGTGCAGCATGGCAAGAATCTCGCTTCGTGTGTTGACGATATTCCCCCAAGTGACCTCAAACCACTGCTCCAGAATACTCAGGGTAAAGCGTCGGTCGTGCAAATCAGCTCCCGTTTCCGGGGCGCACCGATCAACCAGCAGCAGGATACCGCCCGGCTTGAGACTGCGCTGGCAGCCATGCAGGACGTCAATTTTCTTTGCGTCAGGGAGTTCGTGAAAAACCTGGACCATAGTGATGAGATCGAACTCATGCTCAAAGGACAGCGCTTCCCCCCCGACTGAGCGCACCTCAACCCGGTCGCTGAATCCTTTCTCCTGAAGCAATGTCCGCGAGGTTTCCGCAAAATAGGGCAAAGGTTCTATGCCGGTCACGCGGCAGCGCGCGAACTCCTCGGCAAAGCGCACAAGAACGGTTCCGCTCCCGGAGCCGATATCCATGACCCGCCCACCGGCGCCGAGGCGTTCTTCCATCCCCGGCAGCTTGCGGGCCGCCGCCACCACGACCGGGGCCCGCAGGGCCGAGACTTTGCCTTGGTGATGAAAAAAATCTTCATCATGGTCGTGAAAGGTTTTGAGCGCCCCGGTCCGAAAGGCCTCAGGATAGGCCGGAAAGTCCCGCGCCAGGCTGGCCAGGACGTGCGCGGTCTGCAACTCAGGAGCTTCGTCGCCCAGCAATACGTCCATAAACGGCGCAAAGGCGAACCGCGTATCCCCGTCAGCCTGGAGGATGCCAACGGCACACGCGGCTTGGCACCAGACCTTTGTCCGCCAGGGGTCAAGTTCCAGGGTCTCGGCTAATTCTTTGGCCGAGACTGTTCCGCCGCGCCGCCGCATCTCGGCGAAGTACCCTAACCGGCCGCCAATGTCGGTAATATACGTGGCGTGCAGGCCGAGCATCCAACTCCGTATCATCCGGGCTTGGCTGTTTTTTGTGATTTCTCTGTTGGACATAATGACTCCTTCGCTCCTGTGTTGCTGCAAAGACGTGACAATCGCGTCTCTCGACCGCGCCTTCGGCACTGCTACACCTTCAGCCGTTTGAATACACCTTCGGGGATGACGCGGATGATGAACATGATGAAACGCCAGACCCGGCGGACGTAGACGATATTGCGGCCGCGGCGCATCGCCTCGACGACCACGGCAGCAACTTCTTCGGGCGTTGCAGTCAGCCGCGCCGGCAGGTCCATCCCGTCGGTCATACGCGTGCGCACGAAGCCCGGCTTGACCGTCACCACATGGACGCCGGAGCCGGCCAGCCGGCTGCGCAGACCGGACAGGAACGCGGTGAACCCGGCCTTGGCCGAACCATACACGTAGTTGGCGGCGCGTCCGCGCTCGCCGGCCACTGAGCTGACGCCGACCAGCACCCCGCGGCCACGCTGCTCAAAACGCTCGGCCAGCGCCCCCATCAGCAGCGCCGGGCCAATATAGTTGGTCCGCATCACTCGCTCCGCGGCCACGATGTTCCTCTGGCTGTCCGCCTGATCGCCGAGCAGTCCGACGACGCACACCGCCACATCGGGCAAGGGGTCAAGTTCCTCAAGTAACGACACGCCGCCATCGGCTTGAAGCGCGTCGCAACGGCGCGCGGTCACTCCTGCCACGGTTCGCACCCGGAGGTCCCGTGCTTCTCGTTCGAGCCGCGCCAAGTCACGGGCCGCGAGTTGCAGCGCCCAGCCGCGGGCCGCCAACTTGCGGGCAATGGCGCGACCGATGTCCGAGGTGGCCCCGATGATCAGCGCCGTTTTGATCCCGTCGTTCATGTGGCGGTGGCGCCGCTCGGGCACCCTGGTTTCCTACAACAGCTTGACCAGCGCAACAATCAGCCCGCCCTGGGCTATCAGAGCGCCAAACAGCCATTTCAGCAGATCGACCTTCAGGGCTTCGATCTCTCGCTGGACCCCCGCGATATCCACCTTGGTCGCTTGCCGCAGGGCTTCGATATCTGCCTTGGTCGCTTGCCGCAGGGCTTCAATCTCTCGCTGGACTCCCGCTATATCCGCCTTGGTCGCTTGCTGCAGGGTTTCGATATCTGCCTTGGTCGCTTGCCGCAGGGCTTCGATATCTGCCTTGGTCGCTTGCCGCAGGGCTTCGATATCTGCCTTGGTCGCTTGCCGCAGGGTTTCGATATCTGCCTTGGTCGCTTGCCGCAGGGCTTCGATATCTGCCTTGGTCGCCAGATTGCTGGTGAGCAGATGAACCTGCTCGGTCGCCAGCACCTCGGCCTGTTCCTCCGTAAAGCCGGGCGCCGTCAGGTGCTTGACGAATTGATGGGTGTCGAAAGCGATAGCTTCGCTCATGCCAGGCGATTCTAAGCCATCCCCGCCCCGGATGCAATCAGCAACGCGGCGCCCTGGCCGGGGCGAACCACGTGCCGGCCACCTGGCTTACTCGCACTTCCGCCAGCCGGCGCGCGCAATGGCGCGGACGATGTCCGACGTAGCCCCGATCACCAGCACCCTTTCAACCCCGCCGTTTATGGCGCGGTTTTACCTGTCACCCGCTTGCCCGACAACAGCAAAACCAGCCCCCCAGAGATTATGGAAACCGTCTTTCACACGCTCGTACTGGCCCGTTCTGAGCGCGGTGATGGCGTAATCCGGCAACTCCCGTATCGCTACGCAGACTTCTCCCTTGATGGAATGACCGTGATCCCTGAAAGTGAAGTCCAGGTTGTCGAAGCCGTACTGCTTGCGAGGGCTGGGGAGGTCGTTCATGTCAACCGGGTCCAAGTGGACGAAGAATGTTGGTTCAGCATCCTCCGGGGTGCACTGCTCCTTCTTGTAGATGAGACTGTTCTCGATGAGATACACATCCCAGTCGGACCGGATGACCGGCGGACGGTCTCCGACCAGTCTTGCCAGGTAATCGTCCAGAGGGACATCCGTTATTTCTACCCTGACCGGTGGGCGCGCATTGTGGGGCAGCACGAGCGCGGCCACGCACGGCCCAGTTTGCGTCCAGTCTTTGGCGACCGTTTCCTCTCCCAGGCCAACCCAGGACAACACTACCAACTCGTTCGGCGCACAATTCCTGACGAACGCCAGCGCCAGCCGGCCGTCCACGATCAGCCCGATGCCATCCGACTGATGGTCGAAAGTGGGTTCAATCCTCTCCCAAGTCCTGGCGACGGTATTTTCATCCGCCGGCCGACCGATGGGCCATAGCCGGAGTTCCCATCTATTGAGGATATTTAGTGGTGAACCTTCAAAGCGCTTAATTTCGGTAAAATGAGTTATCCCGAATTCTCGGTAGAGATGAGCATATCCGTCTCTAGCCGATTTACGCGCGTGGAAATAGTCGTAGGAGTTGGCCAGGCCATCCAAGTTCACCACTGGAAAGCGCGAGAAGTACCCGACGACGCCGGCCTCCCACGCCCCGACCACGCTGTCCTCGGGAAGCACGCGATTCATGAGCTGCGTACCTCCATAAACAGCTTCAGTCCACTTGTCCCACTTGTCGTCAGTTCTGGTTGAGACACTAATCGCTTCAACACGCTGAAATGGCTCGGTGAAATCGGCCTTGATAAACAGGAAGGCTGCGCCCGTAAGGACGATACCCAAACTCAGGATGTTGGTCGCGTGCTGCGACTTCGACCCGATGAACCGGCGAATGAAGTAAATGGCGACGTAACATCGTACGGGAACAATCAGCACCATCATCAGGTACGCCGGGACAAAATACCAAGACCAAGGCCCCATGGAAGGGTGAATCGTGAGAACAGTCTGTGCGAATTTGGCCAGATGGCCGGCCGCCAAACTGAACACGCCCACCAGAAAGGCCAGCAGCAGCCAGTCCTGCCGACTCCGGGAGCGGCGGGCGAACCACCAGACCAGCAGCAAATAGGCGCAAACCTCCAGCGCGACCAGCAGCTCATGGTCAAAGACAGGAATCTGTAGTGTGTCCTGAAAATTCTGCGCCAGACTGTATCCGCCTTCCTGTTCCCACTTGACTTCCGACCGGAAATTCTTGGTCGCGCCGCTCACCGGCACGATGCCGCCAAACACGAGCCAGTTGTAGGCGAAATACACCAGGATGCCCGCACCGGCGGCAAGAAACGGGACGACCGCCTTGACGGAGAGCACGGAACGAGCCCGCTCTCCGAGTGACGCGCTGGGCGCTCGTTCCTGCCACGACCACTCAATCAGGCACAGCGCGGCAGTCGCCGCCAACGATATGGCGATGTACTCCAGGCGCACCCAAGGCAGGGCAAAGGCGACCGCGGCCAACGGCCACTGCCACCGCACCGGGCTTCGTGCAAAGAGGCAGACAGTCAGCATGAACAGGCCCAGCATGAACAGCGCCGCTGCTGCTTCCATTCCTGCAATCAACACGGGGATGTGGTAGAGCATCGGCAGCACGGCGAACAGCAGAACCCACGGCAGGCGTGCCAGCCGGGCCGCCGCGGCGACGAGCGCCACGCCGGCGGCCACGAGCATGATCTCGAACGCCTTGATGCCGAACAGCGCCGCTTCCTTGTCGAATATCCAGTAGAACGGCGTGATCAGAAACAGCCAGAGCGGGTGATAGCCGTTGGTCTGCGTGATGCCGCCGTCGAAGGTCGAGAACTTCCCCTCAGCCAAGTTGTGGGCGATCTGGAAGTAGTAGAAGGCGTCATCGTGCGTGTTGGAGATCAGGTTGATGAGATCGAAGCGGGCGAGCATATACCACGCGAACCCGGCCCCGTAGGCCAGGAGGCCCGCGATGAACAGGCCGCACAGCACGTTGTGCAGTGGAGGCGGTAACTTACTGAATTTAACGAAGTTTTTCGGGGGGGTAAATGCCATCTGTGTCCTTGGCTGCTCCCAGGGCATTCCAGCGGTCATGCGGCGGTGGGTCGTTCGGCATGGTCATACTGTTTCTCTCTGATATGGGGAACCTACAGCGCAAGCCGCCGTGAGAGCGCGGAGGCGAATTGGTTTCCTACAACAGCTTGACCAGCGCAACAATCAGCCCGCCCTGGGCAATCAGAGCGCCAAACAGCCATTTCAGCAGATCGACCTTCAGGGCTTCAATCTCTCGCTGGACCCCCGCGATATCCACCTTGGTCGCTTGCCGCAGGGTTTCGATATCTGCCTTGGTCGCTTGCCGCAGGGTTTCGATATCTGCCTTGGTCGCCAGATTGCTGTTGAGCAGATGGACCTGCTCGGTCGCCAAAACCTCCGCCTGTTCCTCCGTAAAGCCGTGCGCCGTCAGGTGCTTGACGAATTGATGGGTGTCGAAGGCGATAGCTTCGCTCATGCCGAGCGATTCTAAGCCATCCCCGCCCCGGATGCAATCAGCAACGCGGCACCCTGGCCGGGGCGAACCACGTGACGGCCACCTGGCTTACTCGCACCTCCGCCAGCCGGCGCGCGCAATGACGCGGCCCCTGTCTGGGGTGGTGCCAACCATCAGCGATGTTTCGACCCCATCGTTTATGGCGCGGCGTTCCGGAGATTTCGCGCGGCTCGGTACCGGAGCACGCGCCCGTGCCGTCCGCGTCGAACGCGAGACCTGTCGGCAGGTTGGACGCGCTGTAGGCGAGGGCACCGTTGCCGCCGGTGGCGGCGGGCACCTGGAACTCGGCGAGGGCCCTGCCGGGCCGAGAGCTCTTGGCGGCCACCGAGCCGCTGCCGAAGCTCGGCCCGGCGTTCGTGGCCAAGACGGTCACTGTGTCGGTGCTGACGACCGAGGTGCCGGAATGGGCGGACGCCAGCATGCTCAGCGACAGGGTGCCGGCGAGTTCGAAGCCGGTGTCGCCGGTGAAGGCGAGCGTGAGGGTAGTGGAGGTGGCACCGCTGGTAGGAGGCACTCCGTCTCGCCGGAACCCGTGACAACCTGTCTCAGCGCTTGTATAGATATACAAACATTACTATGTCCATTACTTGATAGAGTTGCACGGGTTTGCGTAGGCTCTCCCCGCTGCAACACTCGTCCCGATGAGACCATCGTGTTTGACGACTACTATGATCTTTCGAATGAGGGGATACTTGAGGGTTGGGGCACTATTGGGGACGTTTGGCTTCCGTGCGTCCCAAGTTCCCCATCCGGTTTGGGCCCTCGCCGTATGCGCGGTCTTCACCGCGGGGGGAATCGCTGTCCTCGACGACTACGGCGTATCGTGGGACGAGTTCTATCAGCGCGACATTGCCCTGGAGACAATCCGCTACGTTCTCGGCCAGGACGACGAACTTCTGAGCAATCACGATAAGTTTTACGGCACGACCTTCGAGATGCCCCTCTTGATTGTCGAGCGCGTCCTGGGACTGCAAGACGACACCCGCGCCATCTTACTTAGCCGCCACATCCTGAGCCACCTGTTCTTCATAGCGGGTGGCTTCTTCTGCTATTTGCTGATACGCCGGCTGTTCGGCAGTCCGGTCATCGCGCTGTTCGCTATGCTGCTGTTCCTGCTGCACCCTCGACTGTACGCCGAGTCCTTCGTCAACACCAAAGACCTCCCCCTGGCCGCTATGTTCATGGTTGCCCTGTTCCTGACGCACCGGGCTTTCCGCAAAGATACGGTGGGGGCGTTCCTGCTGTGCGGTCTGGCCGTCGGTATTCTCATCAACATTCGCATCCTGGGCGTGGTCTTGTTTGCCGCCGTGCCGGCCGTACGCGCGCTGGACTTACTCTTTGCCTCGGGGGAAGGCAGAAAACACGCCTTAATCACCAGCGGCGTGTTCGTCCTGGCCGCAATGTTCGCCCTTTACGCTACCCTTCCCTACCTCTGGGCTAACCCCATTGAGCGCACAGTCGAGATGTTCGTCACGCTGTCCCATCATCCGACCGTGTTCCCCCAACTGTTCCAGGGCGAGTTGATAATGGGAAACGATCTGCCGCCTCATTACATCCCAACCTGGATCGCCATTACGACCCCGCCGGTCGCGCTCCTGCTGGGCGTTGCCGGAATAATCGCCGTCATCCGGCGCGGCTGGGCCAGTCCCCGAGGCATCCTGCGCCACGCCAACCTGAAATTTGGCTTCCTGCTAATCGGCTGCCTGCTTATGACCTTCATCGCAGTCGTCGTGGTTACTCCCACAATGTACAACGGATGGCGACAGACGTACTTCCTCTACGCGCCGTTTTGCGCACTGGCAGCGTTCGGGCTGCATTGGCTGGCCTCTGTCTCGGGGCGTACAGGCGTCCGCGCGACGGTGTACACCCTCGTGGGAGCGGGTATTCTCCTCGTTGTCCTGCAAATGGTTCGGATTCATCCCTATCAGCAAGCGTATTTCAATTTCCTGGTGGACCGGGAAACGCCGGGGCTCCTCGGCGACCAGTATCCTGTGGAATACTGGGGAACTGCTTATCTGGACGGCCTGCGCTGGCTGACGGAAACGTATCCAGACTCACTTATACACGTGTGGGGTAATAAAGGGCATAACCTTCGGAATCGTGCGTTTCTTCCAGAGTCAGCCCGGCAAAGGATAGTGAACAAAGGCGGGAGTAATAACTGGCATAAGCATCGGGATCGCGCGTTTCTTCCAGAGTCAGCCTGGCAGAGGATAGCGCTCAAAGGCGAAGGAGAAGCCATCCCCGATTTCTACGTCACCAACCACTTTAACAACGACTTTCACCGAAGGAAGGTAGCGGTATTTGCTCCCATCGTCCACCGTCGCGAAGTATATAACAACCCCGTCCTGAGCGTTGCCGCCCTCAACCTGTCGGCGGTGGACGATACCACCGCCGACGCCTACCGACAAATCTACCGTGATGCGGTAACCGGTTCTCCGGTCGTCAGCGGCAGTGGCTTTGACGTGTACCACAACGAATCGGAAAAAACGCTGACTTACGTCAACGAATCCTGTGAGCCCGAGGACGTAGCTAACCGTTTCGTGCTTTCCCTGGTTCCAATTGACGCGAATGACTTGCCGGTATATCTCAAGCAACGGGGAGGGAATCGGCGCACTCTGTATTTCGACTTTGGCGAGAAGGGCGTAAGGTTTGACGGGAAATGCTTAATGGTCTTTCGGCTCCCTGATTACCCGATCGACCAGATTAGTATGGGGCATCAGCTCGGCGGCAAGAACTATTTTTGGGGAACCCTCACCGAATTGAGAGAGGTGGAAAGAATAATCGAAGCTGCCGGCGAGCCGGTTATCCGGGCAAAATTCGACGTGTATCTGCGGGAAAACCTTTTGGTTTACACCAGGGAGCCGTGCGCCCCGGCGGATATTTCGGACAGATTCTTTCTACACTTGATTCCCGCCGACCGGGATGACCTGCCTGACAACCGCCAGCAGTACGAGTTTGATAACCTGGACTTTAACTTCGCCCAAGCCGGCCTAATTTCCGAGGGCAAGTGCATCGCGCGGGTTTTCTTGCCGGACTATCCCATCACCAGAATCCGCACCGGCCAGTATATTCCCGAATCGGGGCCGGTCTGGAAGGCCGAATTTCCGGTGGGGAGTAGATAATGCAAGTCACCAACCCCCTGATTTTCCGCAACACCACCCTGACGAAACACCTTCATTGCTGAGAAATCGGGAATCCGAGTCCAACGTCCACACCGCGAAGTCGCGCTGGCGCACACCAGCCCTTGGGCCATCCATGCGACCAGCCCCCGGTGGCACAGCAACGGCAGGCGTGCGATCCACCACAGCATCGCGCCGACGGTGCCGGCGGTAAAGGCGACCGACAGCCACGGCGCCGCTCGCTCCGGCGCCACTCCCGACAATCCCCATATCGCTACCAGCTCCAGCACCTACAGGAAATTGAAATAGCCCTCGACATATTCGCCGCGGTTGAATAGCAGGCCGTGGCCTTCGAGCAGGTTACGGACGCAGCGGAAACTGATGAACGCGTCGTCGCACAGGAACTACGCAACCGCGGAGAACCATCCCAGCAGTGCCAACCACGGCAAATGCGGCAGAATTACCCGCGCGTTTCGGAGGGCACTAGCGCGCCTTGGGTCGCTACTCATTGAGGCGGATTTCCCCCTCCCAGAGATGGTTGAAACCGCCGTCCACACGCACATACTGGCCGGTTCTGATTTCGGAGATAGCGTATTCCGGCAGAGGGACTTCCGCCAAGCATTTGCCGTCGAATATCGCGGCGCGCTCGTCGAAGTTGAAGTCCAGGTTGTCGAAGCCGTACTGCTTGCGGTAGCTCGGGAGGTCGTTCACGTCAACCGGGGCCAGGTGGAGGAAGAACATTGGTGCAGCGTCCTGCGGGCTGCATTGGTCCTTTTTTACATAGATGAGACTGTTCTCGACGAGATACACATCCCAGTCGGAGCGGATGACCGGCGGGCGGTCTCCAACCAGTCTTGCCACGTAATCGCCCACCGTCATTGTTTCAACCCTGACCGACGGGAGCGCATTGTGGGGCAGCACGCGCGCGGCCACACACAACCCCGTTTGCGTTTGCGTCCAGGCGTTGGCGACCGGTTCATCCACTGCGCCAGTCCAAGACCACACGGCGAGTTCGTCCGGCGCGCAATCTCTGACGAACGCCTGTGCCATCCGTCCGTCCACAATCAGCCCGACGCCATCCGACCGGTGGTCGAAGTGTGGCTCCATCCGCTGCCAGAACCAGTCGGAACGATTGAGCCCGCCCGACATCTCTGGCAGCTTGGTGGTCAAGAGCCTGAATTGACGTTTGTGCGGTACGTTCTTTCTGTGATGGAGATATGGCGGACCTTCGAACAGGACCGCGCCCACGCTCGATCGCTCCAGACGTTTTCGAACCAGGTAATCCCGTACTGCTGGCAGAACGTGGACCTCGGTTCCTTTCGGTAGGAACTTGACGCTGGCGAACCAAGTAATCCCGTATCGCTGGTAGAACGTGGCCTCGGTTCCTTCCTTTCGGGCGCGCAGGTAGTCGTAAGAATTGCCCAGGCCGTCCAGGTTCACCACCGGAAAGCGAGAGAAATACCCGATGACGCCGGCATCCCACGACCCGACCACGCTGTCCTCGGGCAGCACACGGTCCATAACCTGCACACCCATATAAGAAGTAACCTTCATTTTGAGGTGGGTTGACTCGCCAAGACGGTCAACAAACTGGAATGGCCCCGCGAAGTCCGCCCTTGTAAACAGGAAGGCTGTTCCGACAACAACGAGGCCCATACTCAGGAGGTTGGCCGCGCGGGGCGACTTCGGGTCGAGGAAACGGCGGATGAAGTGGATGGCAACATAGCACCTTACGGGAATAATAAGCGTCTTCAGCAGGTATGCCGGAACGAAGTACCAGGGATCACTCCCCCAGTTGGGATGCACAGTGAGACCAGTCTGTGCGAATTTGGCGAGGTGGCCGACCGCTAGGCCGAACACGCCCACCAGAAAGGCCAGTAGGAGCCAGTCCTGCCGACTGCGGGAGTGGCGGGCGAACCACCAGACCAGCAACACGTAGGCGCAAACCTCCAGCGCAACCCGCAGCTCGAGGTCAAAGACGTCGATCTGCAAGGTGGCCAGAAGGTTCTGCGTCAGGCTGTAACCGCCGTCCTGCTCCCACAAAGCCTGCGACCAGGCCGCCTTGGTTGCGCCGCTGACCGGCACGATGCCGCCGAACACGAGCCCGTTGTAGGCGAAATACACCAGGGGGCCTGCACCGGCGGCGAGAAACGGGACGACCGCCTTGACGGAGAGCATGGAACGAGCCCGCGCTCCGAGTGGCGCGCCGGGCGGGTGGTCTTGCCTCGACCACTCGATCAGGCAGAACGCTCCTGTCGTCGCCAGCGATATGGCGATATACTCCAAGCGCACCCAGGGCAAAGCGAAGGCGACGGCGGCCAGTGGCCACAGCCATCGCACGGGATGCCGTGCGTAAAGACACAGCGCCAAGAAGAACAGGCCCAGCATGGACAGCGCCGCCGCCGCTTCCAGCCCCAGAAACAGCGCGCGCTGCTGGTAGAGCATCGGCAGCGCGGCGAACAGCAGAACCCACGGCAGGCGTGCCAGCCGGGCGGCCGCGGTGACGAGCGCCACGCCGGCGGCCACGAGCATGATCTCAAACGCCTTGATGCCGAACAGCGCCGCTTCCTTGTCGAATACCCAGTAGAACGGCGTGATCAGCAACAGCCAGAGCGGGTGATAGCCGTTGGTGCGCGTGATGCCACCGTCGAAGGTCGAGAACTTCCCCTCGGCCAGGTTGTGGGCGATCTGGAAGTAATAGAAAGAGTCGTCGGTGCTCACGTCGCGGATCAGGTTGATGAGATCAAAGCGGGCGAGCATATACCAGGCGAAGCCGGCCCCGTAGGCCAGGATGCCCGCGAGGAACAGGCCGTACAGCACGTTATAAAGTGGAGGCGGTAACTTGCTGAATTTAACGAAGTTTTTCGGGGGGGGGTAAATGCCATCTGTGTCCTTGGCTGTCCTGAGGGCATTCCAGCGGTCATGCGGCGTTGGGTCGTTCGGCATGGGCATACTGTTTCTCTGATAGGGGGAACCGTCAGCGCAAGCCGCCGTGAGAGCGGGAGGCGAATTGGTTTCCTACAACAGCTTGACCAGCGCAACAAAGCCGGGCACCGGCAGGTGCTTGACGAATTGATGGGGGTCGAAGGCGATAGCTTCGCTCATGCCGAGCGATTCTAAGCCATCCCCGCCCCGGATGCAATCAGCAACGCGGCGCCCTGGCCGGGGCGGACCACGTGCCGGCCAACTGGCTCACTTGCACCTCCGCCAGCCAGCGCGCGCAATGACGCGGCCCCTGTCTGGGGTGGCCCCGATCACCAGCGCCGTTTCAACCCCATCGTTCACGGTGCGGCCTTCCCGTCATCCGCCGGCTCGACAACAGCGAAACTGCCCTCCCAGAGGTGGTTGTAGCCGCCGTCCACGCGCACATACTGGCCCGTGCGGACCGCGGCGATGGCGTAATCAGGCAGCTCCCGTACCGCTACGCAGACTTCTCCCTTGATGAGAAGGTGGTTCCTAAAAGCAAAGTCCAGGTTGTCGAAGCCGTACTGCTTGCGAGGGCTCGGGAGGGAATTCACGTCCACCGGGTCCAGGTGCAGGAAAAACGTGACGGCAGTGTCTTCCTCTCCGCACTGGTCCCTTATGTAGACGAGGCGGTTGTCCATGAGATACACGTCGAACTCGGATTGGATGTCTGGCTCGCGGCCGTCGACCAGATCTGCCAAGTAATCGTCGTCCGTCACCGTCTCCACCCTCACCGGAGGGGAGGCGTCATGGGGCAGCACGAGCGTGTCCACGCACAGCCCCGTCTCCATTTGCGTCCAGGCTTGGGGGAACGGTTCATCCGCGCCGGTCCATGACCACACTGCCAACTCGTCCGGCGCGCAATCTCTGGTGAACGCCTGCGCCATCCGTCCGTCCACGATCACTCCGACATTGCCCGATTGATAGTCGAAGTGCGGCTCCATCCGCTGCCAGAACCAGTCGGCGGCGTCTCTCGTTGGGGAGTAGGACCAGAGTTTGAACCGTAGTCCGTGGACATCAGACTCGGGGAATAGTGCGCCCTCAAACATGACGTTGTCCAAGGCGAATCCACGCTTTACATTCAAATCGCCTCCAGCGACGTTCGCGAATCGGGTAATTCCGTAATTCTGATAGAACGCGTCCTCGGTTACTTCCTTGCGGGCCTGCCAGTAAGGGTAGCGATTGCGGGCGCGATAGAAATCGTAAGAGTTGACCAGACCGTCCACGTTCACCACCGGAAAACGCGAGAAATACCCGATGACGCCGGCGTCCCACGACCCGACCACGCTGTCTCCGGGCAGCACACGGTCCATAACCCGAACGCCCATATGAGAAGCAACATCATAGTTGCGGCCGGTTGACTCGCTAAGACGGTCAACAAGCTGGAATGGCTCCGTGAAGTCTGCCTTTGTAAGCAGAAAGGCTGCTCCGACAACGACGAGGCTCGCGCTCACAATGTTGGCTGCCCGGGGCGACCTCGGTCTGATGAAACGGCGGATGAAGTAAATGGCGACGTAACATCGTACGGGAACGATCAGCGTCATCAGCAGGTACGCCGGGACAAAATACCAACGCCAGGGCCCCAAGGAAGGGTGAATCGTGAGAACAGTCTGCGCGAACTTGGCGAGGTGGCCGACCGCCAATCCGGACACGCCAATCAGAAAGGCCAGCAGCAGCCAGTCCTGCCGACTCCGGGAGCGGCGGGCGAACCACCAGACCAGCAGCAAATAGGCGCAAACCTCCAGCGCAACCAGCAGCTCGTAGTCGAAGACGTGTATCTGCAAGACGTCTCGGAAGTTCTGAACGAAGCTGTACCCGCCTTGGTTATCCCACCAGGCTTGCGACCACATCTGCTTGGTCGCGCCACTCACTGGCGTGACGCCCCCGAAGACGAGACCGTTGTAGGCGAAGTAGACGAGCAGCCCGGCGACGGCGCCAATTATTGGAACAAATGTACGGGGGGGGGTAGAAATTATGGCAGCTCTCAAGGATGCGCCGGGCGGCCGCTCCCGCCGCGACCATTCGATGAGACCCAGCACGGCGGTGACCGCCAGGGATATGGCGATGTACTCCAAGCGCACCCAGGGCAGGCTGAAGGCGACGGCGGCGAGCGGCCAGCGCCACCGTTGCGAGTCTCGCACGTAGAGCATCACCGCCAGGAAGAACAGGCCCAGCATGAACAGCGCCGCCGCCGCTTCCAGCCCCAGAAACAGTACGCGCTGCTGGTAGAGCATCGGCAACGCGGCGAACAGCAGAACCCACGGCAGGCGCGCCAGCCGGGCGGCCGCGGTGACGAGCGCCACGCCGGCGGCCACGAGCATGATCTCGAACGCCTTGATGCCGAACAGCGCCGCTTCCTTGTCGAATATCCAGTAGAACGGCGTGACCAGCAACAGCCAGAGGGGATGATAGCCGTTGGTTTGGGTGATGCCGCCATCGAAGGTTGAGAACTTCCCCTCGGCCAGGTTGAAGGCTATCTGGTAATAGTAGAAGGCATCGTCGGTGTTCACGTCGCGGATCAGGTTAACCAAGTCGAAGCGGGCGAGCATATACCAGGCGAAGCCGGCCCCGTAGGCCAGGATGCCCGCGAGGAACAGGCCGTACAGCACGTTGTGCAGTGGAGGCGATAACTTGCTGAATTTAACGAAGTTTTTCGGGGGGAGGGTAAATGCCATCTGTGTCCTTGGCTGTCCCTGGGGCATTCCAGCGGCTATTCGGCGTTGGGTCGTTCGGCATGGTCATACCTTCTCTCTGGTATGGGGAACTTACAGCGCGAGCCGCCGGGAGAGCGTGGAGGCGAATTGGTTTCCTACAACAGCTTGACCAGCGCGACAATCAGCCCGCCCTGGGCTATCAGAGCGCCAAACAGCCATTGCAGCAGAGCGACCTTCAGGGCTTCAATCTCTCGCTGGACTCCCGCGATATCCGCTTTGGTCCTAGATTGCTGGTGAGCAGATGGACCTGTTCGGTCGCCAAAACCTCCGCCTGTTCCTCCGTAAAGCCGGGCGCCGGCAGGTGCTTGACGAATTGGTGGGGGTCGAAGGCGATGGCTTCGCTCATGGACAAAAATTCTAAGGTATTACCTCACCGGATGCAACGTGCGGGCATAGAGAAACCTGATGAAGACGTCGTCGCACAGGAATCACGCAGTTGCGGAGAGCCAGCCCAGCGATGCCAACCACGGCAAATGCAGCAGAATTACCCGCGCGTTTCGGAGGACATTCTCCTTCATTGGGGACCGGCCGTGTCGCGCCGCGCCAGCATCACATAGTCAAGCATTCGGCGTGGTCATTATGGTTCTTCTTTCTTACTTATAGCTTCGCAACCGGCAGTTTTGCCAGATGCGTATCAATCGTATCAACGGCTTTTTTACCGAGTGCCAGGTTTCGCTTCTCGGCAGACCAAGTTTCATGGAACCGGGCAACCGTTTCGGCGGCGGCGTCCATCACGAGTTTTTCCCCTGAATGAGATTTTGCCGCCATGTAAGCAAGTTCATCCGGCGTTAATTCAGCCATACGTTTGGTTCTTGCATATTTGAGGGCAGCATTGTCATCTTTTAAGTACACAATAGTCGAAAGGAAATCGTAGGCCGGCGCGAGGGAGGCGGTCCGCCGGTCCGGGTAAATAAGGGACCAGTTTTTAAGGTGCATGTCGGCGTTGCCATCGACAGGGCGGACGGTGACGGCACCCGGCAAGTCCTGTCCGAGCACCCATAGCAGAAAAAACTCCCGTTGCGGTTTCACGCCGGCGCGGTCTGCCAAGTATTCGCGCAGTTGTCCCTCGGGCAGCATATTAGAAAAAAAGGGCATTATGCGGGTCTGCAAGGGGCGAAAGTCAGACAGCAACTCACCAAGGTGGCCCTTGAACGACAAACTGAGTGTCGGCCGTTCGGCATCTTCAGCATAGCTTTCATTGAACGCAAATATCGACCTGTCTCCCGGTATGCGCGTCAGGGTGCCGACGGGTTCACCGTAGAGCAGGATTTCAAGGATGGTAATATCAGGCATCGTCTTCATCCAGCGAATAAGCTGGGCGCAACCCATCCCGTGTCACGCGGCCATCGTCAGTGTCCCTTGCAACATTACCGGTGTTCCGAACAATGGCTCGGACAGCCGGTAGCCGTTTACGGGGCACGAGTATCAGTTCCAACTCGAGCGTGCGCGCCAATTCAATCAACGTCGAGAGCTTGGGGTCAACGACGCCATTCTCGATATTAGAGATATGGCTTTGCGGCAAACCCGATTTGGCACTGAGCGCGCGTTGACTCATTTTGTTAGCCAAGCGGACAGTTCTCAGAGTCTCCAAGGTCTGTTCTAAATTATAGTTCATTTGATATATTAAACTATATATATTTTTATTTTAATATAATCTACTATATCAATAATCGGAAATGGGGCAAGATATAAATCAGCTTCTATGCCTCAGACCAAGTGTCACCGTTCCACGCGGCGGCGGTTGACTTCCTGCGCAATCGTTCAGATGTCCGACGTAGCCCCGATGACCAGCGTGGTTTCAACCCCATCGTTCATGGCGCGGTTTTACCTGGCACCCGCTTGCCCGGCAACCTCGAAACTGCCCTCCCAGAGACTATGGAAACCGTCTTTCACACGCTCGGACTGGCCGGTTCTGATTGCGGAGATAGCGTATTCCGGCAGCTCCCGTATCGCTACGCAGACTTCTCCCTTGATGGAATGACCGTGATCCCTGAAATTGAAGTCCAGGTTGTCATAACCGTGCTGCTTGCTACGGCTGGGGAGGTTGTTCACGTCAACCGGGTCCAGGTGGAGGAAGAACATTGGTTCAGCGTCCTGCGGGCTGCATTGGTTCTTGACGTAGACGAGGCTGTCTTCAACGAGATACACATCCCAGTCGGAGCGGATGATCGGCGGGCTGTCTCCGACCTGTCTTGCCACGTAATCGTCTGCCGACATCGTTTCAACCCTGACCGGCGGGAGCGCATTGTGGGGCAACACGCGCGCGTCCACACACAACCCCGTTTGCGTCCAGGAATCGACGGCTGTTTCCTCTCCTTGGCCAACAACCCAAGACCACACGACCAACTCGCCCGGCGCGCAATCTCTGACGAACGCCTGCGCCATCCGTCCGTCCACAATCAGCCCGACGCCATCCGACCGATGGTCGAAGTGCGACTCCATCCTTTCATAGAACCAAGCGGTGGTATCAGCGTCTTCCAATGGCTCAGCGGACGCGAGTTTGAAACTTTGCGGATTTTGCTGTACGAGGAAGGGCTTGCCTTCAAAGAACGTGTTAGCGAGATAAGGTATGTCAGCACTAGCTAAGTGAGTTATTCCGAACTCCTGATAAAGGGGTTTGAATTCATCCTTCTGATGGAAATATCTGTCCCTATCCGCGTTCATTCCCCGAAAATAGTCGTAGGAATTGACCAGACCGTCCAGGTTCACCACCGGAAAGCGCGAGAAGTACCCGATAGCGCCGGCGTCCCACGATCCAACTACGCTACCCTCGGGAAGCACCCGGTTCATAACCTGCACGCCCATATATGAAGTGACCTCCCATTCGCGGCTGGTTGACTCACTCTGCCAGTCAACCAGCCGGAATGGTGAGGTGAAATCCGCCTTTGCGAGCAGGAAGACCGCGCCAATAACGACAATACTCATACCCAGGATATTGACCGTGCAGCGCGATCGCGGCCCGATGAAACGGCGGATGAAGTGGATGGCGACATAACATCGCACTGGAATGATCAGCGACATCATCAGATATGCTGGGATGAAATACCAAGAATAATTCACCCAGCCGGGGTCCATTGTGAGAACGGTCTGGGCGAACTTGGCCAGATGGCCGGCCGCCAGACTGAACACGCACACCAGAAAGGTCAGCAGCAGCCAGTCCTGCCGACTCCGGGAGCGGCGGGCGAACCACCAGACCAGCAAGACGTAGGCGCAGACTTCCAGCGCTACCAGCAGCTCGTAGTCGAAAACGTCCATCTGCAATACATCCTGGAAGTTCTGGACGAGGCTGTATCCGCCTTCCCGCTCCCGCCCGAACTGCGACCAGGCATGCTTGACTGCGCCGGCCACCTGGCTCACTCGCACTTCCGCCAGCCTGCGCGCGCAATGACGCGGACGATGTCCGACGTAGCCCCGATGACCAGCACCCTTTCAACCCCGTCGTTCATGGTGCGGTTTTACCTGTCACCCGCCAGCTCGACAACAGCGAAACTGCCCTCCCAGATTTGGCCCTCGCCGGTGTACTGGCCGGTGCGGATCGCGGCGATGGCGTAACCAGGCAGCTCCCGTATCGCTACGCAGACTTCTCCCCCGATGACACCGCCGTCCCTGAAAGCAAAGTCCAGGTTGTCGAAGCCGTACTGCTTGCGGTAGCTCGGGAGGTCGTTCACGTCAACCGGCTCCAGGTGGAGGAAGAAGGTTGGTTCCGCGTCCTCCGGGCTGCACTGCTCTTTCTTGTAGATGAGACTGTTCCCGACAACATACACATCCCAAGCGGACCGGATGACCGATTGGTTATCTTCGACCAGTCTTGCCACGTAATCGCTTACTGACATTGTCTTGAACCGAATCGGGCTGGATATAGTGTGGGGCAGAATGGCGGCGGTTACGCACAACCCCGTTTGCGTTCGCGTCCAGGCTCTGGCGACCGTTTCATCCCTTGGTCCGGCACCGGACCACACAACCAGTTCATCCGGACCGCATTCCCTGGCGAAGGTCTGTACCAGCCGCCCGTCAACAAGGAGCCCGGCTGCGTCCGATCGGTGGTCGAAGTGCGGTTCCATTCTCTTCCATAGCCAAGCGGCGGTATTGTCATCTTCCGGCGGCTCGATGGGCCATAGATAGAACAGCCGTCCAGATATGCTTAGTGAACCTTCAAAAAGCACCTGACCTTTAAAATTCATTGTCGTAATGTTGGCAAAGTAAGCTATCCCAAATTCTCGATAGAGGGGAATGAATTTGTCGTTCCAGAGGGCGTATCCGTCTCTATCCACGTTTGTCGCGTGAAAATAGTCGTAGGAGCTGACCAGACCATCCAGGTTCACCACCGGAAAGCGGGAGAAATATCCGATGACGCCGGCGTCCCACGACCCGACTACGCTATCCTCGGGAAGTAGGCGATTCATAACCTGCGTACCCCCATAAAAGGCTTCAGCCCATGCGTTGGTAACTTCGGGAGAGTCACTACTCGCTTCAACCCACCGGAATGGATAGGTGAAGTCTGCCTTTGCGAGCAGGAAGACCGCACCGATAACGACAATGCCCAGGCTCAGAATATTGGCCGCGCGGGGTGACTTCGACCCGATGAACCGGCGAATGAAGTGAATGGCGACATAACATCGCACTGGAATGATCAGCGCCATCATCAGGTACGCCGGGACGAAATACCAAGGAAAGTCCCCCTGGATAAAAGGATGCACGGTGAGGACGGTCTGGGCGAACTTGGCCAGATGGCCGACCGCTAGGCCGAACACGCCCACCAGAAAGGCCAACAGCAGCCAGTCCTGCCGACTGCGGGAACGGCGGGCGAGCCACCAGACCAGCAACACGTAGGCGCAAACCTCCAGCGCAACCCGCAGCTCGTAGTCAAAGACAGGAATCTGCAATACCTCCCGAAAGTTCTGTGCCAGACTGTATCCGCCTTCCTCCTCCCACCAAGCCTGCGACCAAGCCGCCTTGGTTGCGCCACTCACCGGCACGATGCCGCCGAACACGAGCCGGTTGTAGGCGAAGTACACCAGGAGGCCTGCGCCGGCGGCGAGAAACGGGACGACCGCCTTGACGGAGAGCATGGAACGAGCCCGCGCTCCGAGTGGCGCGCCGGGCGGGTGGTCTTGCCTCGACCACTCGATCAGGCAGAACGCTCCTGTCGTCGCCAGCGATATGGCGATATACTCCAAGCGCACCCAGGGCAAAGCGAAGGCGACCGCGGCCAGTGGCCACAGCCATCGCACGGGATGCCGTGCGTAAAGACACAGCGCCAAGAAGAACAGGCCCAGCATGAACAGCGCCACCGCCGCTTCCAGCCCCAGAAACAGCGCGCGCTGCTGGTAGAGCATCGGCAGTGCGGCAAACAGCAGAACCCACGGCAGGCGTGCCAGCCGGGCCGCCGCGGCGACGAGCGCCACGCCGGCGGCCACGAGCATGATCTCGAACGCCTTGATGCCGAACAGCGCCGCTTCCTTGTCGAATATCCAGTAGAACGGCGTGATCAGAAACAGCCAGAGCGGGTGATAGCCGTTGGTTTGGGTGATGCCGCCATCGAAGGTCGAGAACTTCCCCTCGGCCAGGTTGCGGGCGATCTGGAAGTAATAGAAAGAGTCGTCGGTGTTCACGTCGCGGATGAGGTTGATGAGATCGAATTTGGCGAGCATGTACCAGGCGAACGCGGCCCCGTAGGCCAGGATGCCCGCGAGGAACAGGCCGTACAGCACGTTATAAAGTGGAGGCGGTAACTTGCTGAATTTAACGAAGTTTTTCGGAGGGTAGATGTCATCTTTGTCCTTGGCTGTCCCTGGGGTATTCCAGTGGTCATGCGGCGTTGGGTCATTCGGCATGGTCATATTGTTTCTCTGATATGGGGAGCCGTCAGCGCGAGCCGCCGGGAGAGCGCGGAGGCGAACCGGGATGTGGCCCCAGCCGCCTCGGCCCGCACGGTATCGAAGGCACTGTGGCGGGGATAACCTTCGTGCACCCGTTCCGGCGCGCAGCAGGCGTCTTTGGCGAGATAGACGCGCCCGCCGTGCCGGTGGGTAATCTCATCAAGCTCGTTGAGCAGCGCCCGCGTGCCGCGGCGCATCGGAAAATCGAGCGCCAGCGTATAGCCTTCCAGGGGGAACGACATCAGCCCGTCGCCGGCGGGACCGAACAGCTTGAGCACCGCCAGGAACGAGCCTTGCCCGGCAGCGGTGACGCGCTCCAGCAGGGCCGCTATGCCGGTCGGGCTTTCGGCCTTGGGCAGCACGCACTGATATTGGACGAATCCTTTCCGCCCGTAGAGACGGTTCCACGCTTCGATACGGTCCAAAGGAAAAAAGAATGAGTCGAAATGGACTGGCCGTGCCTTGGCCTGCGCCCGTCCGCGTCGGTAGTAGAGTTCGTTGAAAAGCCCGATCGAAGCCCGGTTGAGGAGAACGGACGGCGCATCGACGGGAACCGTGAGCTTGCCCGCGGGCGGCAAGCGCAAGGAGTCGGACGCGAGCCGTGGCGGCAATGCGTTGCGCTCCATGAATTCTCCGCGTATCAACAGCGAGCGGCCCAGCTTCGCGCCGCGCGCCAGGCAGTCGATCCAGGCCGCGCTGTAGGGCCAGTCGCGGGATTCCTCAAACAGGGCGAAGGCTTCGTCCAGGTCGCGCGCTGCCAGGGTTTCTTGTATCACAAAGGCGGTCTCAATCGGCCGCAGCCGGAAGCTCGCGGACAGGATTACGCCCGTCAGTCCCATTCCGCCGAGAGTCGCGCGAAAGAGGTCGGCGTGTTGTGTGCGGCTGCACTCCCGTATCTCGCCGTCCGCAGTCGCCAAGGTCAGCGATTCCACATGCGCGCCAAAGGTCCCGTTGCGGTGGTGGTTCTTGCCGTGTATATCCGCGGCGATCATGCCGCCGACCGTGACAAACCTGGTGCCCGGCACCACCGGCGGGAACCAGCCGCGCGGCACGAACGTTGCCAGGATGTCGGCGAGCAGCACGCCGGCCTCGCAGGTTAGCCGGCCTGTCTCAGCGTCGAAGGCCTGCATACGGTCCATCGCCAGCATCGAGAGTGTCAGGTTCGGGTTGAGCGCGGCGTCGCCGTAGGACCGTCCGTTGCCGCGGGCGATCAATGTATCGCTACGCTGAAGCAGGCCGGGCAGGTCCTCGCACCGGCGGAGATGTTCCAGCCGGCAATCAAGCGCCGGATACCGGCCCCAGCCGGAAAGTTTCATATCGATGGCCCCTTCCGTCATAGCGCAGCAGCGAAAACGACCAGCGCCGCGAAGCCGGTCAGCCAGCTCGCCCGGTCGCCCAGCGTAAATACCAGCGGATCATTGTTCACGGCCCCGCGATTGGCGAGCAGGGTCATGCGTCCCATCCAGTAAATCAGCAGCGGGCAGATCAGCCATAAGCGTTCTGGCCGGGCATAGAGTGTGTGGACTTCCGGGCTCTGGATGTAGAGAGTGAAAACCACGACCGAAGCGGTGATGTTGGCCGTGCCGAGCGCTGTCAGCGTGGTGAGGTCTTCGGCGAAATACGCCCGCCCGCCAACCGCGGACCGGCCAGACTCATGGAGCGCGTACAACTCGCTTTGGCGCTTGACTATTGCCAGCGCGAGAAAAACAAACAGGAAAAAGGCCAGAAACCAGGGAGACAGCGGCACGGAGACCGCTATCGCTCCGGTGAGAACGCGCACTGCGTAGAGCAGGGACAGCGTGATGATGTCGATGAAGGTCTTGCGTTTGAGCCACAGCGAATAGGCCACTGTCATGACCAGATAGAGCAGAACGCAGGAGGCCGCGGGCGCGGAGAGCGCGAAAGCCAAGCCGAGACCGCCGGCCGTCAAGGCCGCGCCAAGGCCGAGCAGCGGGAGCGGCGACACCTTGCCCGCGGCGAGCGGACGATAGCGTTTCGTCTCGTGCCGGCGGTCGTGCGGAAGATCAAGCATGTCGTTGAGCACATAGGCGCCGGACGCCACCGCGGAGAGTGCGGCGAACAGGCCGGCAGCCACCAGATACGACCCCAAGGTCGTTTCGTGCGCCGCAATGAGGGGCGCGAACACGAGCAGGTTCTTGACCCATTGGTGCGGGCGCAAGGCCCGGAGATAGTCGCGCAGAGCGCCGATTGTCATTTGTTTGTTAGCTCTTGTGTTGCTGCAAGAATGTGACAATCGCGTCTCTCGCCTGGGCTGGTTGCTCTACCCAAAAAGCATGGCCGGCCGGCTCCAGGAGTACGAGCTCGGAATCGGCAATAGTGTCAGCCAGGAGTTGTGAATTCTCCCAGGCGATCAAGGCATCGTTTTTTCCTGTAATCACCAGGGTCGGACACGTAATCTGGGAAAGACGGTCGAACGTATCGTGTCGATACGCTGCTCTCATTCGGTGAGCGAAACCGATGGGATCAAGGGGTTGCTTTTTGCGGGCTTCAATCAATGCCGGGATAAGCTCAGGATGCTGTTCGACATAGGCTTCGGTAAAGGCGGTCTCGGCTAGCGCCCGACCGCGCTCTTCCGCGGAGAGCGCGGCGGTTGAATGGGAACTCTGGATGGCCTCACCCTCCAGGCTGACGGCTTGCGGACCGCCAGGGGTGGTGCAACCCAACACGAGGGAGCGGACCGCGGCTCCGTGACGAATGGCCAATTCCTGGGCAATCATCCCTCCCATTGAGACGCCGTACACGTGCGCGGACGAGAAGCCAACATGGGCCATGAGCGCGGCGGTATCATCGGCAAGCATACCCAGCGTGTATTCGATGTCCGGCTTTTCACTCTGGCCAGAGCCGCGTTGGTCGAAGATGAGGACCTGGAAGTGACCCACGAAATCCGGCAGCAGACTGGCAAAGACGCTCCGGTCGCTTTGCGCCCCGTGGATGAGAACGAGGGGGTCGCCTGTCCCGTGAAGCTCATAGACCAGTTCAACCCCGTTTATGCGTGCACGTTGCATACTTCTCCCTACTCCCTTCCTGGGCAAGGACCGGTATAGCTATAATCCCAGCGCTTTGGCAATGTTCACGCGCTGAATTTCATCCGTGCCGCCGGGAATGCGCAGATTACGCGCAATGCGGAATATCTTTTCGATCCCGGACTCTTTCATCAAGCCATGCGCCCCGTGCAGCTGGACGGCTCTATCGGCCACACGATACAGCGCTTCGTCGCAGAAGACTTTGAGCGCGCATACCGTTTTGATGAGGTGGGGGTCGACCTTGAGCGCCCACAAATTCCCCTGGTCGGCCTGCCACAGGCTTTGGAGCGACAGGCTCCGCATGGCTTGGACGTCCAAGTAGGAATCGACCACCATCCACTGTAAGGCTTGAAACCGACTCAGTGGCCCCCCAAACGCGCGCCGGTTCCTGATATAGTCGAGGCAGCGGTCGAGCAGGTATTGTCCCAGGCCGGTACACATCCCCCCACGCCGGACGCGAATCCAGTTAATCATTCCCATGCTGAGGTAAAAGCCCTGCCCTTCCTCCCCCCACATATGGTCTGCTGAGAGCTGGCAGTTCTCGAACTGGAGTTCACCAGTCATGCCGTCATCCATAATGGTCCGATACGTCCGTCCGATTGTCAGGCCAGGGTTGTCCCGTTCAACGATAAAAGCCGTTGCGCCGGCTCCCCCTTTACTCGGGTCGTGCAAGGCACAGACAAATATCAGGTCGGCATACTGCGCATTGGTAATATAGGCCTTGGTGCCATTCACAATCCAGGTGTCGCCCTGTTTTTCGGCCCGAGTCTTCATGCCGAGCACGTCAGAGCCGCCTCGGTATTCGGTGATCGCATAGGCCCCCGTTGTTTCCCCCCGAACCAGAGGCAGCAGGTATTTCTGCTGCTGCTCCTCAGTCAGAAACATCAGCATGTGATTGGGTCCCTCCGTCCAGGACAACATCCATTGCGCGACCCCAATGCCGTGCTGATAGACAGCCTCATGTACAAAAAACATATCGGTCAGACTAAACCCGCCACCGCCGACTTCTTTGGGCATATGCAGCGCATACAATCCCTGCTGCGCGGACCGTCGGCGAATCGTCTGCTGGGCGGTCAGCACTTCGGGAGCCAGCCGGCCATCTTCACGGAGATAGAGGCGCTCGTTGGTGAGGCGCTCGGCCAGACTATGCTCAATGGGAGCAATATCGTTTTCAATAAAGCGGTGAATATCGCGAACCGTTTGCTCAACGTTCGGTGGCGGGGAGAAGTCAATCATACGCTCGTTCGTAATGGATTCCGGTCGGGAATGCTATCCCGACCGGGGACCGTACGGAGTATAAAAGACAGAAAAAAGGGGGCCGTGCGGCCCCCGTGGCATCGACATTTTCAGCCGGCGAGAGAGAGCCTCCCCCGGCAGCGTTCCAGCTTAGTAGTCATCAAAGTCGTCGTCGTGGTTGTGACCGTCCATCCCGGCTTGGGGCTTTTCGGGCTTCTCGGCCACCGCCGCTTCTGTGGTTAACATTAAGCCGGACACGCTCGCCGCATTTTGGAGCGCGATCCGGACAACCTTTGTGGAATCGATCACACCGGCTTTGAACAAATTCTCATACGCGCCCGATGCAGCGTTGAATCCCGCATCACCGCTCTTCTTTTTGATCCGATTGAGCACCACCGGAGCGTCCAGGCCGGCATTGCTGATGATTTGTCGAATCGGCTCTTCAATCGCTCTGCGGACGATATTCACCCCCGCGTCCCGGTCATCGTTGAACGCCAGTTCGTCCAGACTGGATTGCGCCCGAATCAGCGCCACCCCGCCGCCGGGAACGATCCCTTCTTCCGCCGCCGACTTGGTGGCATGCAGGGCGTCGTCCACCCGGGCCTTGCGTTCTTTCATCTCGACTTCAGTGGCGGCTCCGACCTGAATCACCGCCACCCCGCCGGCAAGCTTGGCCAAGCGCTCCTGGAGCTTTTCCCGATCGTAGTCTGAGGTGGTTTCTGCAATCTGGGCACGAATTTGATCGGCTCGACCGGCGATGTCTTTTTTCTTCCCTGCCCCATCCACAATGGTGGTGTTGTCCTTATCCATAATGATGCGCTGGCAGCTCCCCAAGTCTGCCAGATCAATATGTTCGAGCTTCATGCCCAACTCTTCGGCAACCACCCGGCCGCCAGTCAGAATGGCGATATCCTCCAGCATGGCTTTGCGCCGATCACCGAATCCTGGGGCCTTCACCGCAGTGCAGTTCAGGGTTCCTCGAATCTTGTTCACGACCAGGGCCGCCAACGCTTCCCCGTCAACGTCTTCAGCAATAATCACCAACGGTTTGCCGCTCTGCGCAATTCTCTCCAGCAGAGGGACGAGTTCCTGCATATTCGAGATTTTTTTCTCATGCAGGAGGATATAGGGCTGCTCAATCTCGGCAACCATCCGCTCCGGGTCGGTCACAAAATACGGTGAGAGAAAACCGCGGTCGAACTGCATCCCCTCCACAACGTCCAGCACCGTCTCTAATCCCTTGCCCTCTTCAATGGTAATCACACCCTCCTGGCCGACGCGCTCCATAGCTTCGGCCAGCTTGCCTCCTATTTGGGCATCGCCATTGGCGGCAATCGTTCCGACCTGAGCGACTTGCTCCTTGCCGCGGACCTTACGGCTCTGTCCGTGTATGCCCTCGACCACTTTTTCGACTGCGGCATCGATACCACGCTTGAGCGACATCGGGTCAAACCCGGCTACCTGAAGCCGCAACCCTTCAGTCAGGATGGCACGGGATAAGATGGTTGCCGTGGTTGTCCCGTCCCCGGCCGCGTCCGCAGTTTTCGTTGCGACCTCGCGGATCATCTTGGCACCCATGTCTTCGAATTTGTCCTCAAGTTCAATTTCCTTGACAACCGTCACACCGTCTTTCGTGACAACCGGAGCGCCAAAGCTTTTCTCCAAGAGGACATTGCGTCCTCGGGGGCCGAGGGTCACCTGCGTTGCATCCGCTATAATATTTACACCTTTGAGAATCCCGTCCCGAGACTCCTCATGTAAGTGGACTACCTTACTCGCCATACCACTGATCTCCTTTCATGCACCTCGTGGTCAATATGTATTGTCGCGCAGAGGCAACTTAAGCATCTTTCCTCGAAATGCAAGCGCGGACGGGCCTGGCCTGTCATTGACGGGCATGTGCCCAGCGAGCCTGGGGGATATCACTCGGACTGACCGCCGGGATGGTTGCCACAGTCTGTTTCCCACGGCGGACAACGATCTCGCCCAGGACCTGGTTGCGAAAAACCGGGGCTGCCACCTGGGTGGGCAGTTGGAGGGCAATGGAAACAGCCCCAACATCGCCTTTGGGGATCAATGGCGCCGATGTTGCGGCGGCAATGGGCTGAAAGGCGGACAGGTTGCCGTTCTCAACCCGAACCTCCACCCACAAAAGAGACCCCCCTTCGATCAGCGGCAGTCGCGTAAAATTGGCAAACCCCCACTCCAGCAAATCCTCTGCAACACGGAAGCGCATCCTGCTGGTTTTCCCGCCCAGGACAATGGCAATCAGACGCAGCGGGCCGCGTTGAGCCGTAGTGACAAGATTGAAGCGCGCTTTGTTCGTAAAGCCGGTCTTGAGCCCATCAACCCCGTGTATGCGCCCTACCAGTCGATTAGTATTCGGTAAATGCTTACGATGGCGACCGAAGGGCATGGAGGGCTGTGAAGTCCACGCTAAAACGTGGTGATGGCGCAAAAGTGTCCGGGTGAGCAGGGCAAGATCGTCAGCCGACGCTTTATCTGGCGCCCGGTCGGTTCTGGTCGGCATGCCATTGACCGTGCGGTATCGCGTCTGCTCCATCCCTAACTGCCGGGCGCGTGCATTCATCCGCTGTACACATTGGCTGACAGAGCCGCAGACATGCTCGGCAATGGCAACTGCCGCATCGTTTGCAGAGGTGACAAGGACGGCTCGGAGCAGTTCTGCCAGTCGAAAGGTTTGCCCAGCCCGCAGAGAGATCGTTCGTCCTCTTGTCCGACTCGCACGCCGGCTAATAGTGACCTGAGTCTCCAGGTTGGCCCGGCCTCTTTCAATTTCTTCAAAAACAATAAGCCCTAACATCATCTTTGTGAGAGAGGCTTGGGGCCATATCTTTTGGCTATTGTGGGAAAAGAGCACTTGGCCGGTCTGCGCGTCTTGTAAGAGCGCCGCTTCAAAATGCTTAAAAGCAGGCAGTTTTGGCTGAGGAAGATATTCGCTCTCACCGGCTGCGAATGCTGCCGGTAGAGAGCCGCTCAGGAAACTGCCGATAATAGTGCAGGCAATAAGGACTCGCGCCCACGTGTATGATTGCATCCACCCCTCCTTACCCCCTGCGCATAGCCCGATCAGGACATGGGAACATGGTCCTTTGTGGACCATAAAAAATTTACAGTAACCCATGCTAACATCATATGTAAGATATTGTCAATAAAGGACTTTTTTATTCTCAAGATGTTTATCTCAGGGGAAGAAAAAAGCAACCTTCGACCCACAACATCTTGTACCTAGCGGGTTTCATCACTCAAGAACTTGTGGAGAGAGAGAATATCTCTATGAATGGCTATCAGAATTTTTCGTTGCTGTTGATCCGGTCGGCTGGGAGGAGACACTTCTGGGGCAGCCTGAGAAAGAGGAGGGGTCTCATCCGATAATCTCTGACCGTCTTTTAACCGTTTTTTGGCTCCTGCAATCGTGAATCCCTCTTCATATAAGAGCCGCTTAATGTCCAGGAGGGTTTCGACATCGCGCCGGCGGTATAATCGATGGCGTGAGGGGGTTTTGCCAGGCTTGAGAATGGGAAACTCTGTCTCCCAATACCGCAACACATAGGGCTTCACACCAACAATCTTGGCGACTTCGCCGATGCGGAAATAGAGCTTATTCGAGAGTTCAACCTGGTCCACGACAAACTCAGTCCTGGAGGAATGGGTTAATGGCCTTTTTCAAGACAGGGCTCGGCTTAAACGACAACACCCGCCGGCCAGATATAATAATTTCTTCCCCTGTTTGCGGATTCCGTCCTTTACGCGGATGTTTCTCGTTAATGACGAAATTCCCAAAGCTGGAGATTTTGATCTTTTCTCCTTTTTCGAGATGACCTTTGATGATTTCGAAGATCGACTCAACCACCTCGGTCGCTTCTTTTTTTGAAAAGCCGACCTTCTCGTAAATATGCTCAACAATGTCCGCTTTTGTCATACAGGGCCTCACCATACCCCTCCATCAGTAGGAGGCAAGGAAGCTTTCAGCTATTATCACACGGGCAGAAACCCATTGGTGTTCACCAAGCGCATACGCCCCGCCCCAGGAAGCGGATAAGCGGCGCAAGATCATGTAATACCAGGACAATATGATAAATAACAACGCTGCGAACATAGTGGAGCCGCGTCTTGAAGTCAAGTTTGAACGCGCTTTGAAAGGCAGCGCCGGGCTCTCATCGCTCACATCCTCTGCCCGGGAGGGCTTTCAGCAAAGAAGCGCCACGGCTAGGATACAGAACAAAGAGAGTGAAGGAGGACATCCCTTGCAGGAGATCCGTACTCAGTTGAGTGAAGACCTGACCGCCGCGACAACAGGCCCAGACCTCGAAGCTGTTCGCGTTCGCTATCTCGGACGGAAAGGGGCCATCACCCTGCTGCGAAAAAACGCTGATTTCTCAGCAATGTCAGCGGATGAAAAGAAACGTTTTGGACAACAGTTTAATGAATTGAAACGCTTCGCGGAGCAGCAGATCGCAGCCGCACAGGCGCGCCAGAAAAGTGCGACCCTCGCCCCGCCGAGCATCGACATGACGCTTCCGGGCCTCAACAATCACCTCGGCCACCTGCACCCGATTTCTCTCGTCCAACTGGAACTCGAAGAAATTTTTCAATCTCTGGGATTTATGATCCTTGATGGCTACCACGTGGAGACAGACTTTTACAACTTTGAGAGCCTGAACATCCCCCGTGACCATCCTGCGCGAGACATGCAGGATACGTACTGGCTCAAGAATGGTCTGCTGCTCCGGACGCACACATCGGCCAATCAGGTCCGCGCCTTAGAGCACTATGGCGCACCCGTTCGGGCCATATTCCCGGGCCGTTGTTTTCGGAATGAGGCCATTGATCCCAGCCATGAGAATACCTTCTACCAACTCGAAGGCCTGATGGTAGACAGAGAGATTTCTGTCGCGAATCTGATTGCGGTTATGCGCACCGTGCTGACCGCGATTTTTCACCGAGAGGTCACGGTGCGCTTACGTCCGGGCTATTTCCCTTTTGTCGAACCCGGATTTGAGCTCGACATCCAATGTCTGCTCTGTACAGGCGAGGGCTGTTCAACCTGCAAAAAATCCGGTTGGATTGAACTGTTGCCGTGCGGCCTGGTGCATCCCCGGGTGCTTGAATTCGGTCAGGTTGACCCGGACCGCTATAGCGGGTTCGCCTTTGGCTTAGGTCTCACCCGTTTAGCCATGATGAAATATAATATTCCAGATATTCGGCTTCTGAACTCGGGCGATCTTCGTTTCTGCGAACAGTTTCCAGCAGCCGTCTGAGCAGGAGTCGGATATGTATATCTCCCTTGACTGGATCGCCCAGTACGTAGACCTCTCGGACCTCTCACCACAAACAATTGCGCATCGGCTCACGATGGCAACGGCTGAGGTCGAAGGGGTTGAGACCCTGGTTCGTTCCCTTGATGGGGTCCGTATCGGCCAGGTCGTATCGGTTGAACCGCTGGGCGATCAGTACACCCTCGTTTCCGTTCAGTGTGGAACGGAGCAGTTTACGACAGTCTGTGGGGCGCCCAATGTACGGGCAGGGATGAAATCAGCCTTTGCCGCCGCTGGAGTGATGGTTGCCGGGGGGCAGACGATTACAGAAAGGCGGGTTGGTGGGAAAACAAGTCAAGGAATCTTGTGCTCGTCCGAGGAGTTGGGCATGGGTGGCGGACATTTCGGTATCCTTGACCTCCCCGCGTCTCTCGAGAGTGGGGCTGCTCTGGCCGACTGCATGCCGTCTTCGGACACCCTGCTTGAAATCGACAATAAGAGCCTGACCCACCGCCCCGACCTGTGGGGCCACTACGGCATCGCCCGTGAAGTTGCTGCCATTTTTGAGCGACCGCTACGTCCCCTCCAGCTGGTTGATGTGGAACAGTATAACGACTTGCCTGCCTATCCGCTGACCCTTGACGATCCCGACAATTGTCCGTGTTATTGCTGTATCGAGATGGCCGGGGTGGCCGCCCTGCCCTCGCCGCTGACGTTGCAATACCGGCTGCACGCCCTGGGACAGCGCACCTTCAATATTCTGGTCGACCTGACCAATTATATCATGCTTGAACTCGGTCAGCCCATGCACGCCTTTGACGCGAGCCGCCTCCAGGCCGTCCGTGTCGCCCCGTTTGGAGCAACGGGCCGGTTTACGACTCTTGATGGACAAGTGCGGCCTATGGTCCCGGAAGATCTGATGATCTGGAATGAGCGCGAGCCAATTGCTGTAGCCGGCATTATGGGCGGGCTGAATAGTGAGGTCAGCGAGACGACCACCGACCTGCTGCTTGAGAGTGCAAATTTTAAGGATGCGCGCATTCGCCGGACCGCCACCCGGCTCGGTATTCATACCGATGCGAGTCAACGCTTTGAGAAGCAACAGCCGCCCGTGAATACAAAAATTGCAACCGGGCGCTTTCTCGCTCTGCTGCTCGAATCGGGCCTTCAGCCCCAGGTGCGCTCTCGGTTCACTGCTCAGGGAACATTGAAAGAGCACACCCGCTATCTCGATATTCCGACCGACTTCTTTGATCGACGCATAGGCAACCCGATTGCCCAGGACAAGATAGTGTCCATACTGACCTCGCTTGGTTTTGAAGCCAGTATTACGAACGATGCCCTCTCCGTGGGCATCCCCCCGTTTCGGAGTGAGAAAGACATCTCCCTACCCGTTGATATTCTGGAAGAAGTCACCCGCATTCAGGGCTATGACAACCTCGAACCACAGATGCCCCACTTCTCGGTCGAGCGCGTGGCCTTTAATGATCGTCTGCGGACCCAGCATAAAGCGCGGCGTATTCTCGCTCAGGCCCACGGCTTCTCTGAGGTCCACAACTATAGCTGGTTTGACGAAACATGGCTCAAGACACTCGGCTATGAGCCTGAGGCAACGCTGGAGATGGCCAATCCCAGCGCAGAACACAATGTCCGGCTACAGACCACGCTGCTGCCCAATATTTTTGCTGTTGTGAAAAAAAACACAGCCCTGCGGGACCGTTTCCGCATCTTTGAGTTGGGGCGGATATATCTGCCGACCGGCAAACAGGATCGCAGAGAGAAGAATGTGCTGGCCGGGGCAAGCTGTCAGCACGAGCGCCTGGGAGGTTTGGAAGAGCATTTTCGCCAGATCAAAGGCGCCCTTGAGGCTCTCGCCGCACAGCTCAGTCTGGGCGTCCTGGCGTTTACGCCGGCCACGCCAACGACGGCGCCGTGGCACACTCCCGGCGGGTATGTTGACATCACACTCCACGGTGCGGGGGTTGGCCAGCTTGGCTTTCTGGCTGATCCCCTCTTGGCGAAAATTGCACCCGCCGCTCAGGTGGTCTGGTTCGAGCTGGATTTCGACAGGCTTGAAGGGTCAATTTTTCCGGCCACCAGCTACGCCCCGGCCTCTCGCTATCCTGGCTCGTGGTTTGACTTCTCTATCGTGGCCAACGCCCAGGCGGGTTTTGCCGGGTTGGTCCGCACGCTCGACGAGTTTTCTCACGACCTGCTGAAAAAGAGAGAGTTTATGGCTCTGTATCAGGGCAAGGGGCTGGCGGAAGGGACGGCCAGCTATACCTTCCGTTACTGGATTGAGTCTCAGGCCAGCACCCTTACCGGAGAGCAGATAGAAGCCTTCCAGCAGGAGTATATCACCTTTCTGGAGTCGAAAGGTCTGCGCCTCCGTTAGGACGAGGAAGGACGACACGGGCGGCATCCTTCCCGCTATTCAATAGCAAAAGGAGGCGCGCGGCCTCCTAGGCTGCGAGACGCTGCTTTGCCACGTCGGTGACGGCGGAAAATGCCTGCGGGTCCTGCATGGCCAGGGCGGCCAGAATTTTTCGGTCTATTTCGACACCGGCCTGAGACAGCCCATATATGAGTCGGCTGTAACTCAGCCCATTCAGGCGCGCCGCGGCATTGATCCGGACCGTCCATAAACGCCGGAATTCACGCTTTTTATTCCGTCGGTCGCGGTAGGCGTAGACGAGGCCCCGCTCAACGGTTTCACGCGCCTGACGATACTGGCGACGGCGTCCGCCGGTAAACCCTTTGGCCAGTTTGAGAATCCGCTTTCTCCGCCGGCGTGCCTTGAAGCCGCGTTTTGCGCGTGGCATACGAACTACTCCTCTCCGTCTCAAAGAGGAAACGTGTCCAGCATCTCATATGTATTGGAGGACACGTTTCCTCTTTCTATAAGTAGGGAATCAGTTTTTTGATCGCCTTGGCCTCAGAGGCTGCAACGAGCGCCGGCTGGCGGAGATTCCGTTTCTGTTTTCGTGTCTTCGTTGAAAGAATGTGACGCAGGTAGGCGTGGCGCCGTCGCACCTTGCCGCTGCCTGTGATCTTAAACCGTTTTGCCGCTCCACGGCGGGTTTTAATCTTGGGCATAGTTACCTCGGAACAACAAGAATTGACATATTTCTCCCCTCCATACGAGGCTGTGGTGTCTCAAGAGAGGCGACATCTTCGACTTTTTCATAGACACGATTGAGCAATTCTTTTCCAATCTCCGGGTGGGTGATCTCCCGTCCTCGGAAAAAGACAGAAACCTTGACCCGGTGTTTTTTATCGATAAAGCGACGGATATGGTTAATCTTGAAGTCAACGTCGTGCTCACTGGTACGCGCCCCAAGCTTGACTTCTTTGACCATCACTTGGGTCTGATGCTTCTTGGACTCCTGCACCTTCTTTTTCTGCAGATAGCGGAACTTGCCGTAATCCATGATACGGCAGACCGGCGGAGAGGAGTTTGGCGCAATTTCAACCAGGTCAAGCTCTTGGCCAAGCGCCGTGCGGAAGGCCTCGCCCAGGGGCTGAATCCCAACCTGCTCTCCATCTGCATCAATGACCCGGACTTCCCGCGCACGAATCTGCTGGTTGATCCGCGTTCCCGTTTCTTTTGCTATGACGCACCTCCCGGGATACGTTCACGGTGCAAGCGCTCAATAAGAGCCTGCACGGACAGCGGAGCGACTTTTTCTCGCTTGCGCACCCGTGGGGCGACTGTCCCGGCTTGCACCTCTTTATCCCCAATGACGATGGTATACGGGATTTTCTGCATCTCCGCTTCTCGGATTTTATAGCCCAGCTTCTCGTTCCGCAGGTCCAGCTCGCACCGAATCCCGGCCTGCCTGAGTTGGGCGTCAACCTGCCGTGCATACGCGTCTTGATTATCTGTCACCGTCACAATCTTCACCTGGACTGGAGCCAACCACAACGGGAAATCCCCACCGCAGTGCTCGATCAGAACACCCATAAAGCGTTCGATGGAGCCGAGGACCGCACGATGGATCATCACTGGCCGGGCTTCGTCTCCGTGGGCGGTGACATAGCTCAGATCAAAGCGTTCGGGCAGCATGAAGTCGAGCTGGATCGTCGCCAATTGCCATTCACGGCGTAAGGCATCGAGAACGATGAAGTCAATTTTGGGCCCATAAAAGGCACCATCCGCGGTATTGACTTCGTAGGGCACCTCATTCGCCTTGAGCGCTCCGGCCAGGGCCGCTTCCGCTCGTTCCCAGGTGGCATCGTCGCCGAGTCGTTTTTCTGGCCGCGTCGCCAGATAGAAATGCACCTCCTCAAAGCCAAAGGTCCGATACACTTCGTTAATCATACGCAGGACGCCACTGACCTCAGTTTCGATTTGTTCCGGCGTGCAAAAAATATGGGCGTCGTCCTGAGAAAATGAACGCACCCGGGTCAAGCCGGCTAAGACACCCGAGCGCTCGAAACGATGCAGGCGGGCAAAGTCCGCATAGCGCAACGGCAGGTCCCGGTAGGAGTGCTTCTTTGCTGCATAGATATAGGTATGACCGGGGCAATTCATGGGCTTGACGCCAAAGTCGCGCCCTTCCACCTCAGTAAAAAAGATATTTTCCTTGTAGTTCTCGTAGTGGCCGGAACGGCGCCAGAGATCAACATCAAAGATCTGTGGGGTCAGCACTTCCTGGTAGCCATAGCGTTGGTAGAGCCCCCGCATATAGGAAACCAGTTCATTATAGATCAAGGTCCCTTTCGGGTGAAAAAATGGACTCCCCGGCGCAACGGGATTGAAGCTGAACAGATCAAGCTCCCTGCCCACGCGACGATGGTCACGCCGCTTGGCTTCCTCAAGCAATGCGAGATGTTGGCGGAGTTCTTTTGGCGTGGCAAAGGCCGTCCCGTAGATGCGTTGGAGCATCTCGTTCTTTTCGTCTCCCCGCCAATACGCTCCAGCCACGCTGGTGAGCTTAAACGCCGGGATGCTGCCGGTTGACGGGACATGGGGACCGCGGCACAGGTCAACAAACTCACCTTGACGATAAAGCGAGACGATTTCACCCTCCGGGATGCTGGCGATAATCTCAGCTTTGTATGCTTCGCCCATCTGGGTAAAGAAGCGAACGGCGTCATTGCGCGGCACTTCTTCGCGGCTGACCGGGAGGTTTTCTTTGACGATGGTTTGCATCTCCGCTTCGATGCGTTCCAAATCCTCCGGTGTGAAGGAACGCTCGTGCTTAAAGTCGTAGTAGAATCCACTCTCGATAACAGGGCCAATTGTTATTTGGACTTCAGGAAAGAGGCGTTTGACTGCTTGCGCCATGAGATGGGCGGTCGAATGGCGCAAGACTTCGAGCCCTTCAGGAGAGGAAGGTAAGATGGGCTCGGCCTCCTCAGTGACCAAGGGGGACGACACGTCTACGGCTTTCCCATCCACTCGGGCGGCAATAGCTTTTGAGAAACGCCGGCGGCGATCTGCTGGCACCCCAGCACTCATCTTGTTGTCAGTGAGCCGCTCACTGGCGCTGGGAGGGCGCTGTTGAACAATGTCATTCATAGGAAAAAGAAAAGAGGCATCATCAATCTTCGATGCCTCTTGCCTCTCTGTTCACGCCTCAGAGGGGTCGCCTTACTTCGTTGTCATTAAGATGGGGTATAGGCCCTGAGTTGTACATATTGTATAGGACACTAGGCACGGGCGGGATTGAACCGCCGACCCCTTCCGCGTCAAGGAAGTGCTCTCCCACTGAGCTACGTGCCTGCAGGTCGCTCCGCTGTTCAATAGTGGCTTGGTGCGTACCAATTTTCCTATGGCGTGTCAAGAAAATGGCTACGCCGCACTTTCCGGACGGACCTGAACGGTGACACTCGCTTCAACGTCTCTGCTGAGACGAATCGGTACGGTATAGGTGCCCAGCTGTTTAATGGGCTCGGCAAGGATAATTTTCCGTCGGTCTAGGGCCACGTCCCGCTCCTGAAGCGCCTTTTCAATATCGATATTCGTCACAGAGCCAAAGAGCTTGTCCTCTTCTCCGGCACGCGCCGTGATGGACAGGGTCAGGCCGGACAGCCGGTCGCGGACAGCGTTGGCATTCTGCTGCGCGCGTTCTCTTTTCCTTGCGGCCAGACGTTTCCGGTGCTCTAAGACGCGCACATTGCGGCGGCTGGCCGTCAGCGCAAGGCCGCGTGGGAGCAGATAGTTCCGAGCGTATCCGTCTTTGACTTTGACGAGGTCCCCGATTTCTCCCAGGTTCTCGACGTCTTCTTGTAAGATAATTTCCATATGAGCCCTCACTGTACGGGAGCATCGGTGAAAACGCAACTAAACGGCAGACCTGAAGAATACGCCCCTACACCTGTGCCGCTACGTAAGGGAGTAAAGCAATGGCACGTGCCTGTTTAATCGCCAAGGTCAATTTCCGCTGATGCCAGACACAGGTACCGGTGATGCGACTTGGGATGATTTTTCCACGCTCAGTGACAAAATCTTTGAGGACGCCGGTCTCTTTGTAGTCAATGGAGTCCCGCTTATCGACACAGAAACGGCAGACTTTACGCCGCATGCGTCGCGGGTATCGGTCATCGCCGCCTCGTCGGTTAAATCTCTCCCTGGGTGGTCTTGCCATAGCTCTTCCCTCTACTCTTTTTCGTTCGTGATCCGCTTATGCTCTATTCCTCAAGAATACGAAGCGTTGTCGCGTGGACCTCATACGCTCTTTGTCTCGCGCCTTTCACCTTATGCCACCGATACGGCGCAAGCGCCCCTTCCACCAAGACGGTTCGCCCAACTGTCAACAGCGGACAGTACTCCTCTGCAAGCTCCCGAAAAGCAACGACGTCAACGAGTAAATCCTCTTCTTTCGCTCGACTTTTCGGCACACATAGAGAAAACGCGCCAATGGCCACGCCCTGGGGCGTACGCCGCAGTTCCGGACTGCTCTCGATCCGTCCGGCAAAAATAACCTTATTATAGCCTTGCCTCACTCAAGCAACTCACCCCTCGTTCGTCTCTCCCTCCGCATCAGTCTGCGCCTCAGCCGCTGCGGTTATTGCCGGCTCGGCTGGAGCCGCCGCCTGTACCTCAGTCGCCGTCGCTTCTGTTGCAGCCGCACTCGGGGCGGGCGGGCCTTCCGCCCGCCTGGGCTCCGCGTGCGCCCCAGGTGGATGACCCACAGAGCGGTCGGTTAAGCCACCCGGAGGAATGGGAGATTGTCCGTCCGAGGGAGCGGAGCGCGCAACGGATAAAAAGCGCATGGTGTCTTCACTCAGCCGTAAGCCACGCTCAAAATCCTTGACCGCTTGAGGAGGAGAATCATACTCTAAACGTACATAGTAGCCACGTCGCTGCTTTTGAATGTCGTAGGCCAGATTCCGCAGCCCCCACTCTTCAACCTGCAACAGACTTGCCTGACTCTGCTCCAGAGTCTTTTGCATCCCTTCAATCACATCCTTCACCCGTGTCTCAGATAGTTCGGGGTGGAGAATACATACTGTCTCGTAAGTCGGCATGAACTCCTCCGATGGGTCTCTCTCAATCTTCGTCTAGCTCTCACGCGGCGCGGCGGCGATATTTTTCAGCGTTCCTCCTGCACGGGGTGTGCGAGCGTCGCAGCTGCCGCGCCATTCCATACCGCCATAGCACGCTCAAGCCCGTCTGTAAGGATAAGCTCAACCACGCTCGCTACGCGTTGTGCCGCCGGGAGAATAAAGGCTTCTTCCTCTTGAGTAAAGGGCTGAAGCACAAAGTCGGCAGTATCAAGCCCGGCAGCAGGACGGCCAATGCCGACCTTTACGCGGATAAAGTCCGGGCTGTCCAGAGCAGTAATAATCGAGGCGAGGCCACGATGTCCGCCTGAACCACCAGTCCGTTTCATACGCAGGCGGCCGAGCGGAATGTCTACATCATCATGCACGACAATACAATCCGTTGGCTGCAATTGGTATTGCCCACACACGCACCCAACCGCTTGCCCACTGTGATTCATAAAGGTCTGTGGCTGAATAAGGCCAATCTTTTTCCCGTTCCGGCGCGTCCAGACCATTCGGGAGGAGCAGACCGACTGAGACAAACGGGTTCCCCATCGTTGCGCTAAGATATCAATGACCCGAAAGCCAATATTGTGACGAGTTTTTTCGTAGTCCCAACCGGGGTTTCCCAGCCCAATGACCGCAAACATCAGCCTATGCGAGGAGTGTCATATTCAGCGTATCTACAGCAACAGAGCCGGCTATCACTCGCTCGGTGTCTCCCCACTCGGAGCTTCTCCGGCTGTCGATGCGTCTCCATCCTCGGCCGGAGCTTCGTCAGCTCCTTCTTCTTCCGACTCTGCCTCCGCAGATGGAGCGGCAACGGAGGCAAGCACGAGTTGGGCGTCCTCAAGCGCGGAGACCCCGGACGCTAATGTCAAATCCTCAACCCGGATAACGTCGTTGATCTCAAGAGGCGTCACATCGACCTCAATACTCTCGGGGATATCAAGCGGGAGGCATTCCACCATGATTTCACGTCGGAAGTAGTGTAAGACGCCACCGGCAGTCACGCCCTCCGCTTTGCCAACGAGATGGACAGGAACCCCGACCTGAATCGGTATATTGACATCAATCTCGTAGAAGTCGATGTGCAACGGTTCCGCGGTCACCGGATGATGCTGAACATCCTTAAGGAGTGCAATTTTTCCATTGAGGTCTGTTGTCTGTGAGAGAAATTCAATGAGGTGGGAGCCCTCTAAGCTCTCGACTTTATACTGGAATTCCCGTGTATTGACACAGACGGAAACGGTATCCCTGCCTGGACCGTAGAAGATGCCAGGAACTCTCCCCCCTCGTCGGAGCCGGCCCATTTCCCCTTTGCCTCTTTCTTGTCGCTGTTCCACACTCAGTTTGATGTTTTCCATGCTTTCCCTTCTCTATCCAACGGCTTATACGAACAAGGAGCTAATGGATTCTTCATTGTGAATCCGGCGGATGGACTCTCCGATCAGGGTGGCGAGGGAGAGGACTCGGACCTTTCCGGTCTCTTGCGCCTCTGGCGTAATGGGGATGGAATTGGTGACAACCAACTCTTCAAGGGTAGAAGCCCGCACCCGCTCTATAGCCGGGCCAGACAGCACGGCATGGGTGCAGCAGGCAATCACTGCTTGGGCCCCCGCATCTTGAAGCCCTTTTGCCGCGGTCGTCAACGTTCCGGCTGTGTCCACCATATCATCAACGAGAATAGCGATACGGCCGTCGACGTCACCGATCACATTCATCTCAATCACATCACGATTCGCCTTGCCCACAATCTCGCTTTCATCCTCCTGCGCGCGGCGCTTATCAATAATAGCCAGTGAGGCTCCCATACGCTTCGCAAATGCACGGGCGCGCTCCACCCCTCCGGCATCCGGCGACACGACGCTCACGGGTTCGCTGCCAATGCGGGAACGCAAATACGGCAACAGCACCGGGGCGGAAAAAAGATTGTCCACAGGAATATTGAAAAACCCCTGGATTTGTCCAGCATGAAGCTCTGCCGTGAGCACCCGTGAGGCTCCCGCCGTGGTCAACAGATCAGCGACCAGTTTGGCACTAATAGGAACCCGCGGCGCAACCTTCCGATCCTGACGGGCATAGCCATAGTACGGAATCACTGCCGTGATGCGATTCGCGGACGCCCGCTTAAAGGCGTCAATCATCAGCAGGAGTTCCATCAGATTATCGTTTCCTGGCGTGCAGATGGACTGGACAACAAAAATATCCCCGCCCCGCACATTCTCGGTAATCTCAACCGCAATCTCGCCATCGCTGAACGTGCGGATATCGGCCGCGCCGAGCGAGGTTCCCAAATAGGCACATATTTCTTGCGCAAGCGGACGATTTGAATTCCCGGAAAATATTTTTAGCACGGCAGGGTGTCTCACATGGATAGGGGTCGTTAGCGGTGCCATTTGCTGCTCCTGCCCGGAAGAGAGGGAGCTGGGGAGGCAGGATTCGAACCTGCGAATGCCGGGACCAAAACCCGGTGCCTTGCCGGACTTGGCGACTCCCCAACAGGATGGCAGTGACAGTCGTATTGCGCTCGACCGCTCAGCTTCTCTTTATCTTCTCGAATGTCGATGTTCCACACTCTGGCTGCTGACCGTGTTGGACAAGCTTCCGAATGATCCGATTGTTTAGTGAAATCAACAGATTATAGAATCTGCCGGGCTTACTTGAGGCCATAGCCATTAGCATCTTTCGCGAGAGAAGTCTACCTGCTCCTGCGGTTATGGCTCAGCCGTTAGCTGAGCGGCATCCTGCTCCAGCAGCGTCACAACAAAGACGTTTTCCGAGCCAGCCAAAGCGGCCGCAGCGTGCGCAGCGGCCTGCTGCGTCGTGAAGATGCCAAAGACGGCGGAGCCACTCCCAGACATCAAGGCCACTTCCGCACCAAGGGCGCAGAGTTGCTTTTTTCTGTCCGCAATCAGGGGATACTCCGGCAGGACAGCCTGTTCAAGGTCATTAACGAAAAGGGCGGCATCCGGCCATTGCTTCGGGTCAAGTGGCGGAGTCCGGTCGATTGCATGGAGCTGCCGCTCTGGCGAGTCCGGCTGAAGCGCGTCAAAACGTTGATACGCCCACGGAGTTGAAACAGGGAAATCCGGCACGACAATGACGAGCCAGCGTTGCGGAAGCGCTGGAAGTGGCGTTAAAATTTCCCCAATCCCGCCCACCCGAGCCATCTGACACGGGACAAAAAAAGGAACATCTGCACCAAGTTGGGCGGCCAGCCGACACAAATGGTCAGTGTTGAGTCCGAGTGAGAATGATCGGTTGAGCGCCTTGAGCACGGCCGCAGCATCGCTGCTCCCGCCGCCTAGCCCTGCGCCAGCAGGAATATTCTTGTGCAAAGTAATAGTGATATGCGTATTGATACCAGATTCCTGACAGAGTAAGGCCGCCGCTCGATAGGCGAGATTGGACTGGTCGGTAGGAATTGTTGGATCGTTACACTGCACACAGATGTGTGGCTCCGTACCCGCCGTCCTGTCTGTTGCAATTTCAATCTCGTCATACAGGCTGACGGGTGCCATCAGGGAGTCGAGCAAATGATAACCATCGGGCCGTTGGCCAATAATGCGTAAAAAAAGATTGACCTTTGCGGGAGCGAGAACACGCATGGTTTTTCCTTTGTGGCTTCCTCTCATACCTTGCAGACTCGTGCTCCGCTTGCCACAATACCAATGTGCAAGGCATCATGACAGCCGCCCAAGAGGTTGCGCAGGCGATTGCGCGGCAGGCTGGAGAATTACTCCAGGAAAACCGGTTTGCGACAAAACAGGTCAGTGTGAAAACCGATATGGTCGATTTGGTCACGAATGTGGACAAAGCGGCCGATCGCCTGATTACTGAGCAACTCCGCACCCACTTCCCCACGCACACCATTATCGCCGAAGAGTCGGCTCAATCTGGTCCTCAGAGCCCATATTGCTGGTATATTGACCCCTTGGACGGCACAACAAACTTCGCGCATACCTACCCGCACTTTGCCGTCTCTCTGGCACTCACCCATGAATCCACAGCCATCGTCGGCGTTGTACATGATCCCGTGCGAAACGAGACCTTTAGCGCCCGGCGCGGGGGAGGTGCGCAGCTCAATGGCCAGCCCATTCGTGTCTCCACAGCCTCCCAGCTGGATCAGGGGCTGCTGTTGACCGGATTCCCCTACGACCGCCGCAGCTATAGCGCTTTTTATCTGCGGTACTATGAAGCCTTTATGCTGCGCACACATGGAGTCAGACGGAGCGGGTCAGCCGCGCTGGACCTGTGCTATGTGGCGTGTGGGCGAGCCGATGCCTTTTGGGAATGGCGCCTCCATCCGTGGGATATTGCCGCAGGCTCACTGATTGTAGAGGAGGCAGGGGGGCGGACCAGCGATTTCTCCGGCCACCCGTTCGATCTGCATGGCGAACAAACCCTGGCCTCAAATGGCCATCTGCATGGGGCGATGCTGGACGTTCTCAAGCAACTCCCAGGCAGCCCGTCTTGAAGTCGTTCTATTCTGAGGGGAGGTACAGGCTTGGGGTTGTACTCAATGAACAGTCGGGTTATCGATAGAGCACCCTCGGTGTGGGAAGTGATGTGGTGATGAGGAAGCTGCCAATACTTACTGTTCTCGTTCTTTTCTTTCCCACTTTCTGTCCGGCACAAGATTTATACGTGAGTGGCTATCGAGAGCTCATGCTGCGAACCGGACCGAGTCTGGCCAATAAAATCGTTGCCGTACTCAAGACCGGTGATGCGGTGGCATTGATCCGTGAAGCCGAGGGGGACTATTACTTGGTCGCCTTGCCTGACGGACGCCAGGGCTATGTTGCGAAAGCGTATTTGACCGAGCAAATCCCAAGCGCGCATCAGGTGCAGCTTCTCGAGGCCCAGGTCACCAGACAGAATCAGGAGTTAGCTCGTCTTCGAGAGGAAAACACCCTGCTTCAAGCCGCCCAGGAAGAAATCCAGCGCAATGAGGCGGAACACACAACCCGGATCCAGACCCTGACGCTGGAGCGGAATCAACTCCGACGTGACACCTCGGTATCGAGCTTTCTCGCCGGGGCCGGCGTGCTGCTTATTGGCTGGCTCTTGGGCTGGACCCGACTCAGGCTGCGGCGTAAATCGCAACGCCGCCCCGGATTGAACCTCTCGTCATAGCGGCCGTCGGATTCCGAAAAGAACAGCGCCCGTCACAGTAAAAGCAGGCGCATATGTGGCGCGGGCGGCCAGACGGCCTTACGCGGCCCGGTCCCACTTCTCCGGCATGTCCTGAAACTCTTTTTTCAAATAGGGCATGACTTCAGTGGCAAAGAGTTCCATATTTTTAATCGTTCGGTAGTGGGGCATATCGCCGATTTGCAGCAGGGACAGTAAAATGCCATAGCCCAGCTTGCCGATTGATTCGACCAGCCGTTGCTTGACCGTCTCGACACTGCCCACCACACAATAGCCACGTGCATTAAAATCGTCAAAAGACATATTCGCATAGTCCAGCTCGTCCGCAATACTGAGAATATGCCGCATGGATTGGTGGGTGACATAGCCCGGTGGGAACAACATATTGAGCGGGATACGCAGCCCTCTGTGATAGAGCCACAGCACATGCTCCGCAGCTTCTTCTCGGGCGCGTTCGTCCGTCTCCGCCACATAAATGGGTAGTAAATGACCCATCTGGTAGGGCGAGGCGGTATAGCCGGATTCTTCCGCCGCAGCGCGATACTGATCAAAATACATCTTGACCAGATCGTCAGACATATACACGGCCAGATACGGATACTTGCGGGCCGGGTCGGCACACCAGTCCATCGTCTCCTTGCTCCCGAAGCCGGGAATCCAGATTTGCGGGTGTGGTTTTTGATACGGGCGGGGCCAGACGTTCACGTAGCGGACTTGATAGTGCTCCCCATCAAAATGAAATGGCCCCGTCTCCGTCCAGGCGCGAATAATCAAATCATGCGCCTCGCGGAAGCGCGCAAGCGAATGGGTTGGATTGACGCCCATCGAATAATACTCACAGCCAATGCCACGCACAAAGCCGGAGATGATCCGTCCGCCACTGACCACATCCAGCATGGCGATTTCTTCGGCAACCCGGATGGGATGGTCCCGCAGCGGCAGCCCATTGCCGACCATGGCAATTTTGACCCGGTTGGTGCGCCGCGCCAACAGCGCGCCAATGATATTGGGTGAGGGCATGGTGCCATAGGTGTTTTGATGGTGCTCGTTCACACATACGCCGTCAAAACCAAGCGTTTCTGCATACTCCAGCTCATCAAGATAACGATTGTAAAGGTCACGGCCTTTTATCGGATCATAGTGTTCGTTTGAGAAGGTGACCCAGGCCGAAGGATATTTCGAGGTATCGTCAAAGTCTTCGGGAACGTGCGGCCATGGCATCAGATGAAAGTTAAAGAACTGCATACACACATCCTCCTTTACACATCTGCCCTGCACACCGAGGCAGATTTCCCGAAATCATTGTTCGTCCCTCTGCATTACTGCTTTTCCACGATACAGGTCAAGCTCCATCATGGACGCGCGCTCTGTTAGCTTGTCTGGAGGGCGACCTGCGGCACTGGCAGGCGCATCACCCGTTTCGGAGCGGGCAACGTGAGGGCGAGTAAGGCCGCGAGCACACCAGTGCTCGTACTCGTCAGAAACGGCACGACATAATCTCCAAACTGAGTATGCAGGAGGCCGCCTATCATACCACCCGATCCCATCCCAATGGACGCAACCATGAAGAACGCGCCTAAGATGGTCCCGATGGCCCGCGTGCCGAAATATTCTCGAAAGAGCATGGCATAGACCGGCATGGGTCCCCCAAAACCCAGCCCGAACAGGATGGCCCACGAGTAGAAAGAGGGTGGCTGGCGGGCTTCGATAAAAAACGGAATCATCACCGCCTGGAGACCGAGAAAGAACGCAATGGCCCACTTCGCGCCAATCCGGTCGGCTAACAGACCGTTGATGATCTTCCCGACCATGCCAAACACGGCCATCAGCATGACGACCCGGGCCGCAACCGATTCCAGCACACCCACGTCAGTCATATGGTTGAAGCCGTGCAACAAAATGCACGAGTGACACATGCAGCAGCCCAGCACCATAAAATTGAGCGTCCAAAAGGCGCGCGTCCGCATGGCTTCACCCAGTGTCATGCCGGGGGCTGAGACAGGGGCTGAGACATATACTGGATCATGCTTGCGTGCTGAGCCTGACTTCTGAGCCGGTGCGACCTGCTTATCCCGCATGAGCAGAGAAAGAGGCAGGACCACCAGGGTGATAAGCCCGAGCCAGATATACGACCAGCGCCAGTCATTATGGGCGAGCAGGAAAACAGCCAGCGGGGCAAACACGGCCGAGCCCACATTCTGTGACTGAGCAATAGCCAGCGCCAGCCCCTGGCGCTTGACGAACCACTTGGTCACCAGGGCCACCATCGGAACCCCGGTCGCCGAGCGACCGATCGCCAAAACCACCCCAAAATACACGTAGAGTTGCCACAGGGATTGCACCTGGCTCATCAAAAACGTACCCGCCACAAAGAACAGACCGCCAGCAATAATCACCCACTTGGAGCCAAAACGATCACTCAGGCGGCCACAGATAAGGCTGGAGAGGCCAAAACTGATCCAGCTTATCATCGACGCGACCGACACTGTGCCACGATCCCAGGCAAACTGCGCAGCAATAGGTTTGAACATAATGGCGAAAGATTCGATCACGCCATACATGCACAGGCTGATGATAAGTCCGGCAAAGACGATGACCCACCCGTATGAGGATTGATCTTGTTCCACTCGTGCGGCTTGCGGCATGCACCCTGCTTTCTTCGAGGAATAACCCTATTCCAGATAGGCGGTACATTTAATCTCGACACACAGCCCAGGCATCGCCAGGGCGGGAGTTCCGATCCCCGTCCAGGTCGGGAGTCGGTCAAGATTCGTAATGTAGCGATCTTTGACGGCAATAAAGAGTTCCAGGTCACGCAGGGCGGTATGGTAGGTGACCATTTCCACGACATCGTCAAATGTCGCGCCGGCTTCAGTCAGCACTTTGTTGACGTTTTCAAACGCCTGCACAAACTGCGCTTCCTTATCCGCCACAACCTGCAAATTCTCATCCCGGCCGACTTGCCCGGCGATATACAAGAAATTCCCGGCTCTCACGCCCGGAGAGTAGCGGAAGCGTTCTCTGATATTCCGCATTGCTGGTGGGGTAATATCCGTACGTGTGGACATAGCGCCGTTCCCTCCCTGCGCCTTCGCATACCAGGCAAGGAGACGGAAAGATAGGGGAAAGCCGAATTGGCGGGCGTCTCCCTTCTCATTTGGCGTTGCCTTTGTTACGAGAACATATCAGGAGGGATGTATTATGGCTGACCAACTCGCCCACCTCGACGCCCTGGCCCAGGCCGCCCTGGTACGCACCGGGGACGCAACGCCGCTCGAACTGGTAGACGCCGCCATTGCCCGCATTGAGCGCGTCAACCCACGGCTCAACGCCGTAATCACGCCTCTTTTTGAGAAAGCGCGCGATCAGGCGACATCGCCGCAGCTGCCCGACGGGCCGTTCAGCGGCGTCCCGTTTCTCCTCAAGGACTTTGGCTGTCATTCCGCCGGCGACCCTTATCATCAGGGCAGCCGCTTTCTGAAAGAGCTGGGCTGGACGGCAAAAGAAGACACCTATATGGCCGCCAAACTCAGAGCCGCCGGCTTCATCTTCCTGGGCAAGACCAATACGCCTGAGTTTGCGACCATGCCGACGACCGAACCGGACGCCTACGGCCCGAGTCGGAATCCCTGGAATACGGAGCATTCCACAGGCGGTTCCAGTGGTGGGGCCGGTGCGGCCGTGGCCTCGGGTATGGTCCCGGCGGCCCATGCCAATGACGGGGGCGGTTCGACTCGCGTACCGGCCAGCGAGTGCGGTCTGGTCGGACTCAAATCCACCCGTTCGCGCGTCTCCCTCGGGCCGGAATATGGCGAGGTCTGGCAGGGTCTGGTCAACGAGCACGTGGTGACGCGGAGTGTCCGCGACACGGCCGCGATTCTGGATGCGATTGCCGGCCCCATGCCGGGCGATCCGTATTTTGCGACCCCGCCGACACGCCCCTTTCTTGAAGAGGTCGGCACCGATCCGGGAGTATTGCGGATTGGCGTCTTGGCGGATTTCCCTGGGCAGGCAACCCCGCTGCACCCGGACTGCGTCGCCGCCGTTCACGCCACGGCTCAGCTGCTGAGTTCGCTCGGCCATACGGTTGAGGAGTCCTGTCCCAGCGCACTGAACGATGAGCAAGAACGTCGGCGGCAGGTATGGGCGATTCTGACGAGCGCCATCGCCTCTCATATCGACACCTTAGGCAAACAGACAGGGAAAGCCGTCACCCAGGATGATGTTGAGATTCATACCTGGGCCATGGTGGAAATTGGTCGGGCTCGCACCGCGACGCGCTATATCGAAGCCGTGGAGTGGCTCCAGGCCGACACGCGCCGGATCGCCCGCTGGTGGCAGCCCGAAGACGGCTCAGCCGGCTTTGACATCCTCGTCACTCCAACCATTGCCGAGCCCCCGCCCCGGTTGGGCGAGTTTGTCTCCACAGCGGAGAATCCCCTGGGGGGGGCGCGGCGTTCGGCCACCCTCATGCCGTTTACCGTGCCATTTAATGTCACCGGCCAGCCCGCCATCTCGCTGCCGCTGCATTGGAACAGCGCGGGGCTGCCCATCGGCATTCAGCTCGTGGCCGCCTATGGCCGCGAGGACATGCTGTTTCGCCTGGCCTCACAGCTTGAGCAGGCCAAGCCCTGGGCGGCGCAGTGGCCCTCGGTGCGGGCAGAGTAAGCAACACTTGTTCCGCCCTCATCAGCAATTTTATTCCCCGGTCGGGAGCCTTGAGCCGCCTGGTAAGCGATCGACCTTTTCCCACAAGCGGCGGATGGCTCGGATGGCAGTATGAGTGGGCCGCTTTTTGTTCTGTCGGTGGCGCTGTTTGCCACTATGCTCGGTAACGGGGTGGTGATTCCCTTTATCCCCATCTATGCCCAGGAGTTCGGAGCGAGCGGCGTGGCCGTCGGCCTCCTGTTCGGGGCGCACTCGGCGTCTCGGACTTTTCTGCTGCCCCTCATCGGTCGGGCCTCGGACCGACATGGCCGCAAGGCGTTTTTACTCTGGGGGCTGTTCTGCTATGCCCTCAGCTCGGTTGCCTACCTGCTCGCCAACAGCCTGTTGACGCTTATCGTGATTATGGCTCTCCAAGGGATAGCCACCGCCATGGTTCAGCCGGTTTCGATGGCGTATGTGGGCGACCTGACCCCCAAAGGCAAGGAGGGGGCGTATGCCGGCTATGTCAACACGGCCTTTTTGGGCGGTGTGGCCGGGGGACCGATCTTGGGCGGAGTGATTAAAGACCTGTTCAATATGCAGGCCAGCTTTATGCTCTTGGGGGTCCTGAGCCTGTTGTCTTTACTCCTGCTGCTCTTCTTCTTACCCGAAGTCCAGAAACAGCATGTGGCAGAAAAAAAAGAGGAGGCCTCCTGGCGTACGATTTTATCCTCGCGCCCCATCCTGGGTGTCTCCCTCTTTCGGGTGGTGTATGCCTTGTCCAGCACCCTTATTTGGGTCTTTGTGCCCCTGCTGTCGGCCTCCCTGCTGCCGCTGACCACCTCGCAGGTGGGAGCGCTGATTTCTCTGAATGTCTTGATCAGCACCGTCCTTCAGGCACCGTGCGGACGTCTGTCCGATCGCATGAATAAAGCGGTCCTGATCAGTATTGGTGGCCTGATCAGCGCCGTTTCCCTGGCCGGTTTTCCCCTGGCCTCAACGTTCTGGCATTTACTCGGCCTGAATGCCTTGGTCGGCGCGGGGTTTGGGCTGGCCTATCCTGCCCATATGGCGCTGGCTATGGAGCACACCCCGGGCTCGAGTATGGGAACGGTGATGAGCGCGCTCTTGACGGTCCATAGCTTTGGCATGACCATCGCTCCGCCTGTTTTCGGTATCGTGGTCGATTATTATGATTTGAGCAGTATGTTCTATAGTGCGGGCCTGCTGAGTGTCGTGTGTACAGCCGCCTGCTATTACTTCACCCATGACTCTGACACACGCCTCCAGGCCGGGCGAGCTGTTGAAAAAGAGCCGGCTGTAGTAGATTAAGACCAGGCGAGAGAGAACAACAGTGTGTAAGGCGTGGATCTTTGTCAGTGCAATAGGTGTCTGGCTCGGCCTAGGGTGGACCTCCGCCCTTGCCCAGTCCGAGCTGCTGGGCCTGCAGAAAGTCCAACTCTCGGTACAAGGAAATCGGCGCTCCGTCCTCTTTCAGTTCTCGCGTCCCCCGGACGCCGTTAACTCGTTTGCCCTCGCATCCCCCTCTCGTTTGGTCATTGACGTACGCGGTCCGCTTCGGGGTGTACCAACAGCGGCCTACCCGGCGGATGACGAACTCCTTGCCCAGGTTCGCCTCGGGACGCATCCGGCCTATCTCCGGCTTGTCCTGGACCTCAAACAGGCCGAGATTCCGCCCTTTACCGTAGAACAACGCACCGACCGGGTTGTCATTGTCTTTGGCCATGAAAACGAGGCTGGAGGAGAAGCCTACTCCCAGATTCTTTTTTCGCATACCAGCAAGACGGCAAAGGCATCGCCTACGCCTAAGACGGCCAAAGCCCCACCTAAGCCCCAAATGGCTCGCGCTCGTCCCGTCCGTCCAGAGACGCCCGCACCGTCCGTGCCACCACCACTCCCGGCCCCCGCTCCGCAGCCTGAGGCCGAGCCATCCGCTCAACCATCCGACCCGTTGCCTCAGCGGTCTTTATCCTCTCAGGCCCTGCTCCACTTGCGGCAGGGACAAGAATTTTACGATAACGGGGAGCTAAAAAAAGCAATCGCCGAGTGGCGCGAAACCGTTCGCCTCGCTCCGACCAATGCCAAAGCCCATCACCTGCTCGGGTTGGCGCTTGGGGATCATGGCGCGCGTGATGAGTCGATTCACATGTTACGGACGTCGCTACGGATCGATCCGTATAATGCCATGGCGCAGGTTCACCTTGCCCGCACGCTCGAAGCCGACGGCACTGTCCAAGAGGCGGTGGTCGCGTATCGGAAAGCGCTCCAGCTCGTTCCCACTTCGTCGTATATCCATGACCGCTTGGGTCATATTTTTGCGGCTCAGGGCAATCACCACGCCGCGGCGGACGAGTGGCAACAGGCGATCGCCTTAGACCCGGACTATGCCTACACCCATGCCAATCTGGGTGAGGCGCTTGAAAGCTTGGGGCAGAAGACACAGGCGCTGGCCGCCTACGAGCGCGCAGTCGAGCTGGACCCGCAGGCGTCTTTTGCGTCCGAGGTCAAGAAGCGGATTGACCGCCTCCGCGCCTCGGAATCGTAGGTCGCTGTCGCCGGACCTAGAATTGAAAGATCGCGCTGAAAACACTCTCGTGACGGCTGTCACGGGGACGGCCGTACAGGTCGCCAATGGCCCAGGGGCCAGGGTCGTGCGAGCGGACCCGCCAGAAGAAATTCTGCTCGAACCGCAAGACAAAATGGTTTGACCACAGGTAGTCCATAGAAAATTTATTATACGCCCCTGTGGAGAGCGGATCGAGCGCAAACACAAACAATGGCTGCCAGAGCCCGCCTGGCCCATAGCTGGTGGAAGCGGAAAAGGTAATGACAAACTCGTTCTGATCGATTTTGTCTGCGTTCGTGCTGATGAATCGATCTGGGACGACCTCCCCATTCATGTGAGCACGCCGGACGGACGGAATGCCGCGGTAGAAACGACTGTAGTCCAGATAGCGCCGCCAGAAGAACTGCGCGGAGAGGAAAAACGTCCGTATATTATTCAGCGGGCGAATCCAGGTCGGGCGGTCAATAGCCAGCATGACAACCGAGCGGTCAGCAGTGTCGAATTGATTCCCGTCCGGGTCGAGCCGTTTCGGAGCGTTCTGAGCAATCGTGACAGGCACGCCTGTCGTAAAAGTCGTTTCCACCCGGAAAACTGACTGCGTATATTTTTCCTCCGAATAATTGGCCGCAATGCCGACAACGTGGGAGCGCGGATGCACGCGGTCGAGTACGGCGTGCAGGGTCCTGCCCTCAAGACGGGCCAAGTCCGAGCGAACCTTGAATCCGGGGTCGCCGGAAAAACCGTAGAAATAGTTGAGGCTGAAATCGATCCCGCCCCAAATAGCCTTGAAGCGTACCCCGGCCTGACCATTCTTGAATTTTTTACTCGGCTTGTCATCTCTCACCATGAAATCAAGATCAAGGAGTTGGCCCCCAATCAGGGCGGAGTTGGCAACTCTAGCGAGGCCGTCGCCAATAAACCCCCACGGCCGACGGGGGTCCGCGGCGACCTTATTGGGCTGAAAATCCCACGGAATCCAGACGGCCTCGACAAAGGACTCTTCGAGCGGGCCGAATTTGCCGATGTCGTAAATCGCCCGCGCCATCCACAGCGGAATGCGGATATCCTCCCAGGGCTCCCAGTTGGCGTGCCAGCGCAGATCGAGGGGATTGATGACATCCAGCGCCCGAAAATTATCGGTCTCTCCCCACACGACTTGCTGGCGACCCAGCCGGAGTGTAAACGGGGGTAGCACCATATCGACAAAGGCTTCACGAAGTTTGTACTCAAACTGCCGGTTCAGTCGCTGGTTCTTGCCGAACGCCTCATTATACGTGTGTCGAATGTCGTAAATCGAGTCGTACACGCCACGGCCAATAAGGGTCAGCGTGGCCTCTTCCAGCGGGCCGGTGGCGAAACGACCAAAGGCTTGACTCTCACGCAAAAAGTAATACTTGCCCTCCAGTTGCGCCGTATTCCGCTGCATGATGAGTTCCGCATCCCGAAACATCGGGGTGCGGAGGATGTTTTGGGTTTTGACAAACCCTTCGAGTTCAATATCGTCGGTGACGGTAATAATGCCCCACGACGGCGCCGGCATCACAGCCAAGCCGAGGAAGAGGACGCACGAGGCGAAGCAGGTACGAAGGCGCATATGTACACTATCCTGAGGGGTCTAGCGCCGTCCGCTGACCATATTGCGGACGGAATAGAATTGCTTCGCCCGCCCCGAGGAGAAATGTCTCGTCATGACATAACAGTGCGAGAAAGTCGCGTGCGGTTTTTTGGGGTTAATATCGGTCTCTCCCAGATGGTAGAACACCCGCTCCCCGACATTATTCGCGTAATCCAGCTTCATATAGGGCGCTTGGGCGGCGGTCTCGTGGGCATAGCTCTCGGAATACTTGAGAAAGTGCTGGTTCATGCGCAAGAGGTGATCATCCTGCCGGTCGAAGCCGAACATCCACAGCGTCCAGAACGTCTCGGTGTCGATAAAGATGATCTTATGACTATACGGGTGGTTTGCGGATTTGGGATCAACCAAAAGCACATGCGCCTCGCGCACCTCCCAGCGCGCGTCCTTCGGGACCCATAAGTGCGGACCGCCGGCTTCCGGATTAGTCTCGACATTGATCGTGGCGATCACTCGCCTCTTTCCCAGATAGCTCCAGTTGTGCTCATACACCTTGCCGCCGAAGCCCATAGCGTCTTCCATGGTATAGTCCATACCCATGACCTCGCTGGTGCGCTCGGAGGCCAGCGTCCGCCGTGGCTTGCGCTGGGCCGGCATATACATCCAGCCATTGTCCTCTTTGTAGTGATCCACATAGGTTTTTGTCAGCATTTTCGCCCCGGCCATGTCACGCGGTGAGCGAAATTCCATCAGTTGCTTGGTTCGCACTTCTTCATAGCCCGGCACCAGGCAGTGGTCCCCCTGGGCATAACGGGAAGTGACGGCGGTAAATTCAAACTGTCGGTCCAGCTGTCCGTTCGGACTCCGCGACCAGGCCACCATAGGCATGACATAATCTTCGGCCCCAGGTCGCCACAACATATTCCAGATAACCTTCTGGGCAACCTGCGGGGCGGCGGCGTCGATGTTCGGGAAAGGAAAGCCCCCGCCCGAGAAGCCGATCAGCACCCCCTGCTCGTCCAGTTGGTACCCGGACGGGACATTCTTGCCCCAGTCTGCCGGGGGCGGGTACGTCCCGGTTTCCGCAATCTCCATATCCATGCCGTCATAGAAGTAGTATTCCCAGGCCGGCTGGGGAATGAGCGGCTCCAGTATGGCGCGGTCTTTGAGGGTGAGATGCTGTCCGGGTGTCAGTTCGGTCTCTGGACGAGCGTGCTCAATCCAGTTCCGCAGCGTGTCATAGCTCTGGTCCTGGTTGGCAAGCGCGGTTGGGGGTGACGCCCAGAGGCCGCTGAACGCCAGCGCCAAGGCGGCTATCAGAAAATATGACAAAAAGCTGACCGGTCCCTGTAGCGCTCGCTTCTCCATACTAGGTGCCCCTCTTGTCTGAAAGCAAAGAGAACTTTACTTTTATACAGATTTCTTTACTCGTAGTAAGTCGTAGTAAGTATTGTACATATTCTCTGCCGTCAAGAGGAAAATTTTATTTGTACTGGAGGCAGGGATGGCAAAAAAGCGCGAACTCGTAGAAGCGCGAACTCGTAGAAGCAGAACTCCTCCGCATCGCCACCGACTGCTTTACGCAGCGTGGTTACCACGAAACAACGCTGGATGACATCGTCTCTCTGGTCGGTATTTCCAGGGTGACGTTCTACACCTATTTTGAGAGCAAGGCTGCTCTGCTCACGGCGATTTTTACCCGTTCCCTCAAAAACTATCAGGCAACCCTGGAAGAGCTCTTGGCCCGACCGCTCTCACGTCCAGAGAAGATTCGACAGGTTATGCTGCGAAGTGACCGCGAAAATTAGAGCGGTCCAATTGAAAGGATAAAACATGGCCCAGAAAGAGAATCGAGTAGGTTGGAAGATAGACGACGATCTGACACGCGTACTGCTTGCTTTCACATTATGCAAAGACGCTATCAACGCGTTTCATGTATTACAAAACCACATAATTGCCGCTATCTTTTACTCGGCAATTATGAGCTATTACTCAGTATTTAAGAAAGGTAAGGAGAGTAATCAGGTAAAAAGATTGATATTCAACCCTCCGAATGGAACATGGATGCATTTAGAATACCCAATCACGGCACCGGATGGTGTGTCGTTGGGTTTGGCGTTAAGGCGTATTTTCGTTAAATACGAAGAACGAAGGGACAAGAACATCGCGCACAGAGACAAGAGAAAGAGACATAAAGAAGACGGGGGAGTGTGGTTACAGGTTCCTGATAACTTACTCGTGTTAGGGCACGTACAACAGTTTAAGAAAGGGAACGGGATTTATTACGTAGGAAGTTCTGCAATAGTGAAACCCGATTATGGAGAGCTGCAAGAGTTCTGCGCTCTAGTAAGGTTCACCGCCGACATTCTGGCGCAAAAGAAAGGAAGGATTGAGTTGCATGAATACGATAAAACACCGCCCCGTCACTCATAAATACTTAGTGACATCCGATATCCACTTGAACGAGAAAATGGCGCATCAGATCGCCTCGCTCACTACTGACCAACCGCTCTTTCGCCTCCTGTTCCGCGAGGAGGCAAATCTCCCGCCGGAAACGGTTCGGATCGTTGAAAAAATGCAACAAAAAATTGATCTGCTCATCGAGGATGAAATTCGAAACGGGATCGAGAAAGGTGAGGTCATCAATGAAAATCCTCGGCTACTGATGCACGCCTTTACCGGCATGTGCAACTGGTTATACCGTTGGTATCAACCCGGGGGTGAGATTACGCCCGAGGAAATCGTTCGGGTCTTCAGCCGTCTGCTTGAATCCGGCGGCCTGACACCTGAAACGCGGACAGACAGTGGCGCGATTATGCGCTCGTTGCGACACGTAGAAACCCATCTCACTGACGTGCAGCAGGAATTGGCGACCGTCTCTCATCAGCTTCGTCTCGACCACGAGCCCTCACGCTCATAGGCGGGCTGGATATCCGGGCAAGCAGCGTCATGCAAAGAAAACGAACCGGCTTCAGGACATTCGCTGCCCTCCGGGTCAGGCTGGGGATCGTCGCGCTCGTCTTAGGCCTGCCCCCTGCCTTTGCTCAGTCCGCCGCTCTCCACTTACAGGAAATACGCCTGACGGCTGAGGGAGAGGCGCGGGTGGTCCTGTTTCAGTTTTCTCATCCGCCTGACTCCATCCGGTCGTTCTCCCTGTCATCGCCCTCACGCATTGTCATTGATGTGCACGGTCCGGTGCAGAACGTGCCGTCCCGTATCTATCAGGCAGAGGACGCGCTCCTCACACACGTACGCACCGGCTCGCATCCACAACGCCTGCGCCTTGTCCTGGACCTCAGCGGCCAAACAGTGCCGGCGCATTCGGTTGAACACCACGAGACCAGGGTTCTTGCCAAACTTGGCAAACCGGGCGGAGAGCAAGACGGTGGCCCTCCACCGATCCGGCCACAGGTGCTCTTTTCGCGGTCTCAGACAACGCTGGCTTCCCAGCGTGGGGGCAAGAGTCCAGCTCCTGTCTTGGCTGCGGTCCCAACCCCGTCTCCCCCTTCCCCGCGGGTTGACTTGACGCCTTCCCCTTCTTCAGAACCCTTATCACAACAGGCCCGTTATCATCTTGAACAGGGACAGATTCTCTATGATGCCGGCAAGGTTGACGAGGCAATCGGCGAGTGGCGAGAGGCCCTGCGCTTAGCCCCGCAGGCCGCCCGGGCGCATCATCTGTTAGGGCTTGCATTCCGAGACCAGAAAGATCACACCCAAGCAGCCGCCGCCTTTCAGCAAGCGCTTCGGATTGAGCCGGATAATGCCACGGCGCATGTCCATCTGGCCCGAGCGTTTGAAGCCTTGGGGAAGGAACAGGAGGCCTTTGACACCTATCAAAAAGCCTTACAGTTGGTCCCCTCCGCCCCGTATGTCCACAATCGGCTGGGATATATATTAGCCGGGAGGAAGGATTGGCAGGGTGCCGCAAATGAGTGGTACCAGACCATACAGTTGGCTCCTCATTACGCCTATGCCTATGCCAACTACGGCGAAGCGCTCGAAAAGATGGGCAGGCAGAAAGATGCCTTGTCTACCTACAAGAACGCCGTACCAATCTGCGTTCGCTTTACGCAAGCGTTTGAGGAGCGGCGAAAAAAAAGCAAGGCAGAGGCCCTGTGCGCAGAGATACGCAAACGTGTGACGCGTTTACGAGGATCGTAGCGAGAAAACAGTAGCGATGCAGAAAAATTCCGCTTTCCTCTTCCTCGTCGTGACGTTGACCGGGGTGGGTCTGATCGCCCCTTGGCAGAGTGTTGCTCAATCCCTTGTCCGGCCCTCGGGATTGTATGTGCAGGAGATACAGCTCGCTCAGGGCCGAAACCAACGGACCCTCAGCCTCCACTTTTCCCGGCCGCCGGGCTCTGTCCACGCCTTTGCCTTACTCTCACCGGCCCGCCTGGTCATTGATGTCAGAGGAGAAGTCGAGCGCTTAGCCTCAGCCACGTATACCGCAGCCGATGCACTGATTACACAGGTCCGGGCTGGCTCCCATCCCCACTACACCCGTTTTGTGCTTGACCTCAAAGCCAACCAGATTCCGCCTTTTTCGGTTAAACAACAGGCGCATGTGGTGACTGCTATCCTGAACAAGCCGAACAAACCGTACGCTCCCAATGACAACGCCGAACAGGCTGAGGGTCCTCAACAGGGCAACACCCAGGTGCTCTTTGCCCGCGCCCCAGAGACCAACTCTCCGCGCGTTCTCCCCAGGCCAGCCCAGGCGCCGGCGTCTCCCGCTCCGACGGTTTTCGCGAAAAAAGTGATAAAAAATCTCCCGCCGCCCCCACTCCGCCGAGCAACGCCTCCTGCCCCCGCGCCACGTGTGACGCCTGACAGAGAAGTTCCGGCGCAGACTCCCCCCTTACCGTCATCTTCCCAGGAACGGAGAGCGGCTGTCCCGCTCAAGGACACTCCTCCAGCAGTCCCTGAGCTGCCAGCGCCGGCCCCGGTCATCTCGTCTCAGAACACCCCGCAACCACCGCCCGTGTCACCCACCGCCTCGCAGCATCTCAGACAAGGCTATGCCCTCTATAATCAAGGAAATTTAGATGGGGCGATTCGCCAATGGCGCGAAGCCATACACCAGGCTCCCAGCCATGCTGAGGCGCATTACCGGATAGGAGTCGCCCTGCAAGAACGCGGAGAGGTGGGCCAGGCAATAACGGCATTTCGTGAAGCCGCGCGTCTCAATCCAGATGATGCGACTACCCATATTCATCTTGCCCGGGCATGTGAGGCCGAAGGGCATACCCGAGACGCGCTGGTAGCCTATCGCAAAGCCTTGCAGTTGGTCCCGACTTCAGCCCATGTGCATCATCGCGTTGGGCACTTACTCGCCGCAGAAGGTGATCTGACGGGGGCTCTGCTTGCGTGGCGGCAGACGATCCATCTTCAGCCCGATTACGCCTATGCCTATGTGAGCCTCGGGCAGGCCCTCGGGCAAACAGGCCAGACGGGCGAGGCCGTAGCCGCCTATGAGCAGGCTCTTCGATTAGATCCCCGAGCGCCTTTTGTCGCCGAGGTGCGTCAGCAGATCGCTCGGCTGCGGGCGGCTGAACCGTAATCCGTGCGGCCTCCGCGCGAGGGCCGCATCAGGACGAGGGAGACGCAGGGCAGCCTGAAATTTCGGAATCGACAGAATACGCCCAACCGTGCGGCTGAGCGCCAGGGTGAGAGCATCGTCAGCCGTGCGATAGCGATGTTGCGTGCCCCCTCGCGGCGGGTCGTGGATAACGTCCCAGACCCGTTCTTGCCACACGACCCGACCGGACGGCAGCTGATGCAGCGAGAGTCTGAGCGAGACCGCGGCGCGGGTGGGTCCGCGCACCGGCAATTCGAGCCGACGTGATCCGACCCGAACTTGTTGATAGCGGCGCAGGCTGAACAAAGAAAAATCGTCTATCGTACACCCCAGGGCATAGGTCGCCCGCTGATTCTCCGCGGCGAGCGGCTCCGGGAACGGAAACGGCAGCATTTCCGTTTCAATGCCAGCCTCGCGAAAGTGCAAAGTCAGGGCGTATTGTACGGTCTCGGGAAGCCGGGCAAGGGTAAAAAAGGTCTTGGGGATATCCGGGAGCTGCGGCATCCCCGCGTCCATGTGGCGCAATGTTCCGAGATCGGGGACGCTGCCGGCTGGAGCGATGGTCACTTGCCCTTCTTCAAAATTCAGACCGGAGAATCCGATGAGGGCGCCTTGGTCAGCGGGCAGCGGAATGTTTTTCTGTCGGGTCTCGTGGACCCGCACAGACGAGCGACGATCAAGCGGCCGTAAGACGAGCACATACAGCGGTGGGAGCATAGGGGGCTTCCGTCGCGTCAATCTCGGAATATATCCAACACTGACGGGGCGGACTTTCGGGGGGCGCTGTACACGGCGCAATACTTCCGTCAGCCATACGCCGTCATCAGTCACAGGGCCACATCCAACCAGACCCCCAACGAGCAGCAGGCCAGGGAGCAGCCACAGACAGGAGCGTTGAAAAGGGAGTGTATAACCGCTGCACATGTTTTGGACTTCGACCCTCCGAGGCGAACAGGAGACCCGTGGGACGCCTGCACGCACTGTACTATGCCTGTGCATGAGTCGCTAGGGGGATGCACAAGCCAGGCGATACAAAACTTACGTCCGCTGGTGAGACGATCTCCTCGCTGATCCAGACGCCTGGCTGACGTGAACTGGCCCATTTCCCGACGAATCGGTACCACTGCCCCGCTTCAGTAGCCTCGTTCCCAGTCCAAGACATTCAGCAGGGCTTGGCCGCTGACGTAACGCCCCAGATTCTCGCAGAACAAGTCCAGGCCCTTGGCCTGCTGGACATCCGTTCCACCTGACGTGTGCGGAGTAATGACGACATTCGGCAATTGCCAGAGTTCTTCCGGTGGCGGCCCGGTGAATTCTCCGGCGTAGACATCCAGACCAGCCCCGGCGATCCAGCCAGCCTGCAATGCCTGGGTGAGTGCCGCTTGCTCAACGATTTCACCCCGGGCCACGTTGATGAGATACGCGCTCGGTTTCATCTGGCGCAGCTCGGCTTCACCAATGAGTCCGTCCGTTTCTGGAGTCCATTGGGCGCTTACCACAACGAAATCGCTCTGCTCAAGCAAAACAGCGAGTGCTGAGGGCGGCAGGAGTTGGTCGATGTCCTGCGTCTGACTCTGCGAGGTGGCTGCCGAGCGCCGGGTTGCCACGACCCGCATCCCCACGGCTTTGGCGAGACGCGCAACAGACCTCCCAATACCACCCAAGCCGATAATGCCGACGGTTTTTCCCTGGACCAATAGGGGGCGATAGGCTCGCCGTTTGAATTCCTGCTTGTTCTGATCGTGAAAAGCCTGGGGGAGCGCCTTTGCAAAGAGAAAAATCAGGGACAGCACATATTCTGCAATAGGCAAAGAGTTATTCAGACCACGCGACGTGGTCACAACGACATCGCTGCCCCAGATGTCGCACATGCGCAGATTCGAGGCGCCCGCCGGTGTTTGGTGGAGCCACTTGAGGCGCGGCGTCCGAGCACGCAGGTCAAGCGGAAAAGGGAAGCGAATGCAGATCACCTCGGCTTCAGCCAGCAGGGCATCCCGCTCGGCGCGGGTTGAGGTGTTTGCCGCTACGAGCGCTTTTGAGACGTAGCGCCGAACGGATTCCGCCGGCCAGGTCTCGGCGTACTCAACCTCGAACTTCCCGCGTGCATCGGCAACCCGAATGCGGGAATCAACGGCCTCTATCTTTTCTATGACGGCGTCTCCCACCGCCCCAATGAGCAGGATATTGAGAGGTTGGGCCATGCGGGTTGCCGGCAGTCTGCCTATTCGGCCCCAATGGCCTCGAGCGCCGCGCGGGCGCATTCGATGTCTTCGTCTTCTGTCCCGCCGCTGGCTCCGACGCCACCGAGAAATTCACCGTTCACCGAGAGCGGCAAACCACCTCCGGCCAATAACAACGGTCTCCCAATAATCTCCGCCACGCTCGTGAATAATTGCGAGCGGGATTCCGCCAGTTCTGCCACCTCGCGCGAGGTGCGCCGAAAAGTCGCTGCGGTAAACGCCTTGCTCTGGGCCACCCCAGTCGTCAGCCAGCGGGCATCATCCATACGGGCCAGGGCGACCAGATTCCCGGCCGAGTCTGCGACCGCAAAGCTCATATCCCAGCCTTTCTCTTGGGCCTTGTGTTTGGCGGCGGCGATGAATTGTTCTGCCAGCGCTAGTGTGAGTGCCATAGCTTACTCCTTATAGACATGGACAGCGGAGGGACAGCCACAGCAGGCGCCCCCTCCGGTTTGTTTCAATTGCGATTTCGGGCGAGCCATCTAGCGCTGATGGTAGAGCGGATGGCCGGTGTAGGGCGTCTTGACGCAACTGAAGTGATCGCCTTCGAGATTGGCGATATACAGCGTCTGCAAGTCCGGCCCGCCAAAAGCACAGTTGGTCGGAAAGTTGAGCTTCTTGCCCTCGGCCGAATCATCGATCAGCATGCTCCAGTTGCCGTTGGTATCAACGGCGATGACCTGATGGGCCGGCACCATATCCCCGCCCGTTACCACCGCCGGCAGCGTGACGTACATGTTACCGTCCACGTCAAAAGCCATGCCGTCTGGCAGGGCCGGAAAATCCTTGGAGTAGACCTCGGGCTTTCCAAACGTGCCATCTTTCTTGATCTGAATGCGCAGACAGTCATTCCGGGTGCTTTCCAGCACGTAGACCGCGTCTTCTTTTGGGTCGATCGCGGTGCCGTTGGCCAGATAAATACCCTCGGCCACGATTTCACTCTTCCCGTTCGGGCGAATCACAACCAGCGCCCCTTTGGGTGAAGGAGTGGCCAACTCGGCCAGGACATTCTCAATACTCGACGTACTCGAATTCGAGACGTAGAGATTGCCCTCGGCATCATAGCTGGCAAAATTCGGGAGGGTCAGTTTGAGTGAGCCAACCTGGTCGGCAATCAGCGACACTTCCCCGCCCTGGGTCACGCGCATCATGGCCTGCTTGCCCAGATCGCAGTAGACCAGATCGCCATTGCGGTCCATAGTCACCCCATTGGGGATAGAGCCCTCGGGCAGGGTGGCGAGTTCACTCACTGTGCCATCGGGTGTGACCTTATACATCATGCCGTTGCGGCCACCGCCAAAGACGTTGCCCTCCTTGTCCACCACCACCCCCTCGGCTTGCAATACACCCTTGCCAAAAACATCAACCTGATCAACTGAAAATGTTGCCATGAGAAGTCCTCCTTTTTCTCGGTCGAGACACTAGGCCTCGACGCTGGCCGCCTCGCTCTGTTTCGTAAAAGTCACCTTACCAACTTCCGAGCCGCTCAGGACGACCAGAAGATTAGCCTCCTGGTCGCCTATATTCCGAAACCCCTCCGGGGTTCCTGCCGGAAAGGAAATCGTGTCCCACGGTCCGAGGACAACCTCATTTTCGCCCTGGTCTCCCCAGAAAAAGGCACAGGTGCCGGACAGCACCACAAATACCTCGGGTTTCGGATGGCTATGCAACGGGGCTCCCTTTCCCGGACTGACCTTATTGATGGCCATGGTAAAGCCGTGGTCGCCCGTGATCGCCGGGCGGGTCTTGCCCGCCCGACCAATCAGCGCATAGCCCTGGGTGCCGTCAGGTTTGTAGTTCTTGATAAAGCTCGCGTAGTCAATCGGTTGCAGCTCTTCAAACCGGGCAACGCTCGTGCTCATACTTTCTTGTCCGTTTGCCATGGCGCCTCCTTTGTGGCTATCGGTTGTCGCTATCGGTTTAAACAATCCCCTCTTCTTTCCAACGTGTCAGAGCCGCTTCCGTATGCCCTAACCACTCGCAATACACCTCGCTGTTATGCTCTCCGGGCTGTGGAATCGGCCCGATTTTTCCGGGAGTATCTGAGAATTTGACGGTCAGCCCAGGCACATACGTGCGCCCTTGTTCGTGATCCTCAGTTTCAACCAGCATGTGCCGCTCCCACAGGTGAGGGTCGTGGGCTGCCTGTGGAATGGTATGCACCGGCCCGACCGGAACCTCGGCCTGCTCCAGGACTTGCACGACCTCTGCCACAGTCTTGTCCCGCGCCCACGCATCGACCAGCGCATTGACCTCGTCCGCATGAGACGCCCGCCTGGCAATACTGGAGAAACGCTCGTCGTCGATGAGTTCCTCTCGGCCGATTCCGCGACAGAACCGCCCCCACATATGCTGGGGTACGGCCAGAATATAGACCCAGCCGTCTTTCGCCTGGTAGGTATTACACGGGGCGATACCGCCGGGGGTATTGCCCCGTCGCGGTGGTTCCTTGCCAGTGAGAAGATATTGGGCAATCGGGATCTCCATCAGCGTATAGCCAGTGTCGAGCAGGCACACGTCAAGGGACTGTCCCTCTCCGGTGACATCTCGGTGGTGGAGGGCGCCCAGCGCCCCAATAGTGGCGTGCAGCGCCGTGATCCGATCAATGATAGGTGAATTGGTCATGACCGGTGGACCGTCAGGAAATCCGGTGAAGCCCATGAGACCGGACATGGCTTGGCCAATCGGATCGTAGGCCGGTCGGTCCCGGTACGGCCCTGACTGGCCAAAGCCGGAGACGTTGATGAGAATAAGCCCAGGGTTGAGCCGTTTGAGCGTCTCATACCCCAGGCCCATCTTATCCATGACGCCCGGCCGGAAATTCTGGAGCAGCATATCAACCTTGGGCACGAGTGCCTTGAGGAGAGTGAGGCCCTGCCCGCTGCGCAGATTCAGCGTAATACTCTTCTTGCCGCGGTTGTAGGCGGACCAGTAGACGCGGCCCAGGCCGCGCGACTCATCCCCACCCGGCGCTTCGACTTTAATGACCTCTGCCCCCAGATCGCTGAGCACCATCGCACAGCGTGGCCCAGCCTGATAGCGTCCAAGATCAAGAACTTTGATTCCGTCGAGACAGCCAGTCATATGCGTCCTGTCCGTCTATTGATCGAGTCCATACAACTGCGCAGCGTTCCCGGCCACCATCTGATAGACCTCGCCTTCAGGCACCCCGGCAAAATCTTTGGCGACCTGCTCGACCGAACGCGGAAACGTGCCTTCCGTGTGCGGATAGTCTGCGCCCCACATCAAGCGATCTACGCCAATGATATCGCGGGTCTGAATGCCAGCGCGGTCATCTTCAAATGTGGCCCAGAACTGGCGCTTGAAATACGTGCTCGGTTTTTCGTCGAGCTTGGGTTCCATCCAGTGGCGATGATCGTTCCACCAGTGATCCATAAAGCCGAGCATAGAGGCGATCCAACCGACGCCACCCTCAGCGATCACAAAGCGCAGCTTTGAATAGCGTTGGGGCGCGGCACTCCAGAGCAGGTCGACTAAACCGCGCATGGGCTGGAACATCTTCATTTCAACCACGGCCATACCGGTGCCCATGCGGTTGTATTTGGAATAAAACTCTTCGGCCGTTCCCGTGCCGGAATGGGTAGCAACGGGCAGCCCGATGTCTTCGAGCGTGCTCCACAGACGCTCATAGTCCGACGTCACGTAAGAACGATCGGGCACATCCGCGGGAATCGTGAGGGTCCGCAGACCCTGCTTGGCGCAACGCTCGGCTTCCTCACAGGCCCATTCGAGCGGGCCGCGCACGGGCAGTAAGCCCGCACCAAGCAGTCGATCTGGCGCGGCGGCGCAGAATTCACTCAGCCAGTCGTTATAGACCCGCATGGCTTCGCGCTGGTATTCGGCGTCCTGAAGCGTGAAGAACTGGAGGCCGAACGCGCCCGCGTAAATAACCTCAGCCCGGACATGGTCCAGGTCCTGGTCAAGCAGTCGCTGCTGTGGGTCCCATGCCCCTGGTCGTGTATCCGCGTGCCGACTCGCCATAGTCTCGATGTTGCCGGCGAGCTTGTCTTCCATGGTGGCGCCTTCGAGCCCAACCGGAAATGGCGTCAGCCCATCAATAATGTAATAGTCAGCATCCTCGCGCGCTTCGACCCGCGGGGCGCGGTCACGAAACCGTTTGTCCATGCGCGTGGTCCAGAGGTCTGCTGGCTCAACAACATGACCGTCCGCAGACACATAACCTTGGGTATCTACCGCCATCTACGATTCCTCCTTTATGGATATAGAGCACACAAAAAAAACGGGGAACCGGAGAGTATTTCTCCGGTTCCCCGTCAGTTGGTTCCGATACTCGGGGGACCGCGCTCAGCGAATCGCCTAGCGGGCCGTACCGTTACGGAGGAGTGCGCCCGAGGTATTCCCGGTGCATTCCCCATTCTGGAAGGTCTCTTCGCCGTTCACCAGAATATGCTTATAGCCTTCGGCTTTCTGGACTCGCCGCCACTCATTGGCCGGCAGGTCGTGAGCGATCTCGCCCGGCAAAGCGTTCACGGTGTTGATATCGTAGACCACGATGTCGGCCGCTTGACCTTGACGCAACGTCCCACGGTCTTTAATGCCCGCAGCCCAGGCCATGATCCCGCTCAGGCGGAAGTGCGCTTCTTCCAGACTCATGACGCCCTGCTCGCGTACCAGCCAGGACAGGACTTCGGTCGGATAGATAGCCGGCGTAATGAACTTCACGTGCGCCCCACCATCCGACACACCCGGCAGCGTGTAGGGCGAGCCCATCAGTTCCTTGTAGCCCTCGATGTTGGCATTGGACACGGGGCCGGCCCACTCGGTGCGCAGATCGTCAGCCACGGACAGGTCGAGCATGGCGTCGATGACATGCTTGCCTTCCTTCTCGGCAATCTGCTGCACGGACATGCCCTCATATTGGAGTTTGAGTCCGGTATTGCGAACCTTGCGCGCAATAAACTTGTCAAACTCACCGAAGACGATATTCATGGTTTCCATGCCGCCACCGTCGTAGTCTTCGCGCATTTCCTTGCGCAGTTCAGGCTTCGACAGTTTGGCTTTGCGCTCTTCGACCGTTCCGAGCGTGGCTTCCTTCCAGGCCGGAATCCCGTCAAACAGGTTCCAGTCTTCCAGGGTCATCCGCACTGGAGCCCGGGCGGTGACGCCCTGTCCGAACACGCGCGCGCCGCGTTCGTTCGCCGCATTGACCCAATTCAACTGGGCCTGGTGGGACTCAGGATGCTTATCGCTGATTAACATGGCGTTGTACAGCAGCGGCTGACCCGCGGTCTTGGTCATCTTTTCGAGGAATTTGAAGTCATCCTCAACCCCAAAGGTGCTTTCACTTGCCCCGGACTGGGTAAACTGGATACAGCCCTCACCGACTTCGTTCATGGCTTTGGCCATATCCATATAGAACTCATCCGGCAGGATGTCGGTGATCATCGGCGTGCCGTCATAGTCGCGCTGCACAGACACCCGACTCTCGGGCACCAGACGCTGGGCGGACCAACCCGCGGCCCCAGCCTTCACGGCTTCCTTGTACAGGCCGGTAATGGTGTCCATCTCTTCTTTATTTGGGAAGCGCTTCTTGGCATCATCAAAACCACCCATCACATACGCCACTGCCGGGGCCAGCGGGAAGAGATGAGAGACATTGACGCCCAAGGGCATACGGGACAGACGGTCCATGTATTGCGGGAAGGTTTCCCAGTCCACCTTCATCGACACCCGCATGGGCTCCAGGGGAATCGCTTCGGTACGGGACAAGGCCAGCATGGCCCGGTCGGCGTCTTCCGCCCGCAACGGGGCAAAACCAAACCCGCAATTCCCAATGGTGACGGTGGTCACACCGTGCCAACTGCCGATGGTGCAGTACGGGTCCCAGTGCAGCTGGGCATCATAGTGGGTGTGCAGATCAATGAACCCCGGAGCAACGATCTGCCCGCTGGCATCAATCTCTTTTTTGGCGTCGCTGCTGCTGAGTTTCCCAATCTCAGCAACTTTTCCGTCCTTGATACCAAGGTCGGCCTGGTAGCGGGGCACCTTCGTTCCATCGACGATCGTGCCGTTCTTAATCACTGTATCGAATTGTGGCATGCTGTCCTCCTTTACCCGTGCTTTACTTTCGCCATACTCTTAGAAAAATCGGCTGTCAACCTTCAGGCGGAAAAAATAAATCTCTTACCTGGAGGGGCTCTGCCGTGGCAGTCGTTTGCCATCTTTTTTCCCCTTCACTCCGCGTGTTTCGCGTCCTTCTAGTCTCCTCATGAGCGAAAATGCGGCATGACCTCCTGAGCAAAGAGTTCAAGGCACTCGGTCACCTTGTCCAGGGCGAGTCCTGGCAGATGCATGCCCATAGCCAAATGGGTCACCCGCGTTTCGTCCTGGTAGCGTTGTAAGGCCTGAATACAATCGTCCGGCGTTCCCACAATGGGCGCCCCGCCCGGAATGGTGGGATCGATATTGCGCAGTTCCTCAATGCTGGGCACCCGCTCCATAGCTCGGTCGGCCCGCAGGTCTCCGGCTTCTTTGAGCAACGGAAAAGCAGAGGAGAAGAGATAATGCATATGCTCACCGACGATGTCCCAGGCTTTGTCCCGACTCTCTGCCACGTACACCCAGCGCAGTTGGGCCAGATAGTAATCTTTCGGATTCCGGCCATTCCGTTCCAACTCATCGTCATAGGCTCGCTGCTGGGCAACCTCTCCCGTGCCCATCAGGTGAAACCCCATTCGTGCCGCTCGCTGAACCGCTTTCTTGCCGCGGGCGCCAATCCAAATCGGCGGATGAGGCTGCTGGACGGGGCGTGGAGTGAGACGAACATCTTTGAGCTGATAATAGTCCCCGTCAAAAGAGAAGGACTCGTTTGTCCAGAGTCCCTGCAGAACAGCGAGGTCTTCTTCCAGACGCGCATCGCGCTGCTCACGGGGAAAACCAAAGGCAGTAAATTCCTGAGTGCGATAGCCTTTGCCCACACCAAGATCGAACCGGCCATTGGACAGAATATCCGCGGTGACGGCATCCTCGGCCACGCGTAAGGCATGTTGAAAGGGCAGAATGAGAATAAATGTGCCAATCCGGATGCGGGTCGTGCGGGTGGCAATACCAGCCGCCAGGGGCAACAGCGCAGGCGACCAGCCGTCGGCATCGAAGTGGTGCTCAGTCAACCAGATATTATCGTAGCCAAGTTCCTCGACTCTGACGATTTGGTCCAGCAGGTCCTGATACAGTTCAGGAAAGGGCCGCTCCCAGCGAGCCGGATTCCAGAACGGCATTAACAGACCAAATTTCATATTACCCCTCCTACACAAACGGCCTAGCAGACGTGGAGGAATTATTCAAAGCCAATTTTACTTTTTTCTTCGGCCTGTTACTGCCTGTTGCCGAATGAAGGTTCGTTCAGTGTAGTGCAGCAGATTTCATTCACTACGGCATTACGGTGGATTCGTAGACGATCTTTTGTCAAAACCGGCGGGCTGGGGATTCCTAGACAGCCAGACCCAATATATTGAAGACGAGACCTTGGCCCAGCACTGCGCGTGCGCGGGCAATTCGGGCCTTTGTTCATCCTATCCGCCAAACCGTCACGCCACCCCGCGCGTCGAGCGCGGCAAGCGAGCGCCCGTCTGGCCGCCAGTACAATTCGGCCACTACACCCGCCACAACCGCGTCCCCTATCGGACCGCCTTCTCCATCTCTCTGAAGCGACCACACAACCACGGCACCATCGCGGCCTCCCGATGCCAGGCGCATCGCGCGGCGAGCGAAGGCAAGCGTCGTGACGGGTTGAACATGAAGCTCTAGAACGCCGGGCCGCGTGCCTTCGGGACCACTTCCCTGGAAGCTCCAGACCGTCACCGCCTCCCCTCCGCCGGTGGCCAAAAGGGTGCCGGTGTCATCGAAAGCCAGGGCCGACGGCTTGGCAGGATATCCTGACATCATGGAGTCCTGCTCCGTGGAGCGACGCCAGAAGTGCACCGAGTTGTCCTGGCTGCCGCAGGCCACGATATCCCCGTCCGAGCTCAGTACCATCGACACCAAGGAGCCCTTCCACTCCAGCTTCTGGCGAAGCTCGCCAGTGGACGCGTCGAAGAACGTCACTCGACCGTAACAGGCCGTCGCCAGCTCCCCTACGCTCGACCAGGCGATCGCACTGACGGTGCTGGGATGATCATCAGATCGCCAAACCTCCGCGCCGTCCGCACCATACGCATGAACCTGCCGGGAGCAGGAGGCCGCCAACCATTGGCCGTCCGGCGACCACGCCACGTTTTCTACCCAACCGCTTCCGACGTCGATAGCCCGGCTTACCTGACCTTCGGCAGCACTCCAGATTAAGACCCGTCTGTCCTGGCCGGCCGTAGCGAACGCGGTTCCACTTGGGTGGATCGCCACCGCGAGCACACCACCTTCATGAACCCCGCGCCGCTCCCAGACGGTCGCGCCAGACTTCCCGTCGAATGCGTAGACACTCCCCTCAGCATCACAGACCATCAGCGCCTCACCGCGTAGGCACCAACCCCCGGCGATAGCGTAGTCGCCGACCGCCGCAGACCAGCCCCGGCGAAGAGCACCCTTCGAGCTGCCGACATTCAAATCAGACATGCTTCGAACTCCTGCCGTATGCTCTGCTCATTGAGGTTGCGGCCGATGGAGACGAGATGACCGACTCCTTGAAGTACTACCGACATCTCAATCAGCCTCGGCAGTCGCAATCGCTACGATGTTGGCCAACAGCCATGCGGATGCAGCAAATAACTGCAACCAATCCCCACTGGATCTGATCCCGTAAGCCAGCATGCTGCCAATCCAACAAACGCTGGCAGCCGTTTGTCCGAGCCATTCGATGCTCCGCACCCTGGCTAGTCGGCTTCGCCCCGCGCCAGACACGACGGCCCCTTCGTCGTTTCCCGTCAACATACGCACTCCTCCCCACAGCAGGAGAGGTCATCGAGATACATGCCCCACTTGCGGTACTCTTCCAAATTTTCCGCCGGCAGCCCTAACGAGGTCGCAATTGCTTTGGCGACAACGGCGAATCGTTGTCGATACTTGAAGATAAAGCAGAAGACGTAATTGTTATGGCGAACTGTGGGGCCGCAGAGAAACACTCCCGGTACGATGGTCGATTCATCGTGTTCGCTCAGAAGCGGAGAGCCATCGTCGCGTCGTTCAAACAAATCCGCGACTAACTTGTGACTCCCCTCAAATCCGCCCGCCAATAGTGGCGGCACGCGGGTTTGAAACCGATGTCCGTCCCGAGCCGTAACTTCATACATGGCGTCCGCGCGAGTGACCGATTCGATAGGGGTGTGCGGAAACAGTTCCACTTGCTCAACAAACTGGTCTTCACGCATCCGTTCGAGCGTAAACGGAGAAAGCGCGACACTGGGATCGGAACTCTCGTCCTCCCACGGGCAACCCTTGTCGAACAACCGCACTCGTTTGTCGCGACACGCCAAGTGGTAGGCCACGTCGACACCACTTTCGTAGCCACCCACAACGATGAAGTCGTCACCGTCAAGCTCTTCATAGCTGGGGATGGTCGCGGTGTGGCAACACAATTGGCTCCCAACAAACCCACTTAAGCGTGGGTATTGGAACTCGCCAGCGGTCCAAATGACGTGCTTGGCTTGCAAGGTCTCGTCGGCCGTATCGATGCGAAAGCCGTCGCCAACCTTTGCGACCTGCATCACGTCGGTATCCTGGCGTACAGGCACCTCAAAGAATTGTGCGACTGCACGCAAATATCTCGCGTACTCTTTACCCGTCGGATGCTCGACCCCCAAACTGAACGCGGGTGAAGTTCCAATCGCGATCGAGTTCAAATCGAGCATGCCAATCGAATTGGTTGGGTACGAGGGCGTGATGAAGCGAGTCTCGGCCGGCCATGAGGCGAACGATGCGCCGACCGTGCGACGCTCGGAAATTATGAAGTTCTCGATGCCAGCAGGCTTGAGAGCCACCGCGGCCCCCACGCCTGCCGCACCGGCGCCGACGACCACTACATCATAGACGATTTCACTGCTCTCGGTGCCGATCATGCAGACTCCTCCTGGCGACATTCAAATCAGACATGCTTCGAACCCCTGCCACATGCTCTGCTCATCGAGGTTGCGGCCGATGAAGACGAGATGATTGCGGCGGGGCGCGTCGCCCCATGGCTGATCCGGCTGGCCGTCAAAGAGCATGTGAACCCCCTGGAAGACGAAGCGACGCGACTCACCCGCGAGGCTGATGAAGCCCTTCATTCGGAAGATGTCCACCCCACGCTCACTGAGCAGTTTGCCAAGCCAGGCGTTGAGCCTGTCGGGATCGACGTCGCCGTCCCTTTCGATTGAGATCGAGCCCACCTCGTCGTCGTGCTCGTGCTGTGCGACCCAGGTTCGCTCGACCTCTTGCCTGATTGTCGCTCCATCCGCGTTCGTCAGTTGGAGATCGAACTCCTCCGCGGTGTGCTGGGCGTAGAGGCCAACCCGCACCTGCGTATCGACCTCCAAGAAGAACGACTTGCGCCCTGGGGAATCGAGCCGGAGGTTCACATGCTTTCCGACAGGAATCTCTTCCCCCGGGCGAATGAGCTCCGCAGGTTCGGCGTACCGCCGCACACACCACTCCGCACCCTCACGGAGGGCAGCCTCATCCATGCCCTGGTCGGACACGACGACGAGCGACATCGCCGGATCAGGTCCATCGGCGAGGCTGAGTTCGTAGCGGCCGATATGGAGCGAATAGACTCCAGTCCATTCGAACGGATACTCCGACTCGAGGAAGGTGGGACGACGCTCAAGCACCTGGTCCAGGTCGAAGGCAGCGAGGTTGAGTACCGTGTCGACGGAGACATTCGCCCGCTCGCTACGCACGACTTGCGCCATTCGGTTCATGTCTCGGAGCCGAGCTTCGAGCCTGTCGAGCGCCTCGCCGTTGACGAGGTCCGTCTTGTTGAGCACGAGGACGTCTGCGAACGCGATTTGCTCCGTGCTTTCGTCGCTTCGGCCGAGCTGCTGCTCGATGTGGGCTGCATCGACGAGCGTGACGATCCCGTCAAGCGAGAACTCCTCACGAATCTCGTCGTCCATGAAGAACGTCTGAGCGACCGGACCGGGATCGGCGAGCCCTGTGGTTTCCACCAACACATAGTCGAACTTGTCGCGGCGCTTCATGAGATTGCCGAGTACGCGAATCAGGTCTCCGCGCACCGTGCAGCAGATGCAGCCGTTCGACATCTCGAATATCTCCTCGTCAGCGTCGATGACGAGCGCCTGATCGATGCCGACCTCCCCGTACTCGTTCTCGATCACGGCAATGCGCTTGCCGTGCTCCTCACTCAAGATCCGGTTGAGCAGAGTCGTCTTGCCAGAGCCGAGGAAGCCGGTGAGGATGGTAACAGGTACTTTTCGAGGTGTAATTTCTAAATCTAAATTTGGCGTATTCATCTAGTTCTCCTGGAGCAGCGGTGCGAGCACCGGAATCTGGACGTCGAATCCCCACGCCGTGCAGACCTGGACCAGGTCTTCGGCGTCAACGGCGTCCGTGGGTTTGTGTAGTTTGTACTGGAGCTGTGGCGCATCGGGCCGAAGCAGGCCAACCACGGTCTCGATGGGCGCACAGCCCTCTTCGAGACACGCCAACTCGGTGACCGTGACCGTTGTGTCATGGGAGAGGCTTAGCGCTTCGCGCAATGCCTCCTTGATACGTCGAACCCGTTCGAGGTTCGGGCGGCGTGGTAATGAGTTGATCAACATGCTCTCTCTTCTCCCTGCGACACGGCGAGACCAAAGATGGGGCTGGGTGGCGTCACGGCAGGCGTTTCAGCGCTCGCCAACACACGCGCTGCGTCTGACCAAGTGGGCAGTGACGGAGACTCCAAACCCACGGCGGGTACGGCCAGGGCGCTCCGCGCGACGGCCTGGCTGAGCGGAAGCATGCCTTCTGCTAGGATGCATCAGCGCCCCCCTCGTATGGCGGCACACGCCCCAGAATGCTTGCACGAAGGGACTTCGGACGTCGCTCCCGCCGCATAAACCCATCTCCGGTACCGATGTAGAGCGAGACGCACTCTACGATGTCACATGCACTCTCGCCCGGGTGCTGATCCCCGAAGAGGTAAGTCCACGCCCCAGGCGACGAGAGCGCGATTCCGCAGGGGCGCGGGCATACGCTCAGGCACTCGGTGGACCTGACCTCCACGTGGTGGCCCAATGGGCTCTCATGGAACGTCGCGCGAAGCTCTTGATAGAGTTTGAAGCCGGCTCGACTCTCTCGTGGCTCACGCGGAGAGCCACAGGGTCACACACAAAGAGGTTCCCCTGTTGGTCGAGTGCCATCCCCGCTGGTCGGCCGCCCGTACGCGCGTATTCCGCGACAGTTCCATCCGGCGCAAGCTTGCGGATCACACCGTCCGTTCCCCCGCCATAAACATTCCCTGCACGATCAACGACCACGCCCTCTGGGCCTTTGAATCCAGTCGCAGCCGTTTCCACCTGGTCCAGACTGAGTTGTTGGTAGGGCATGGTGTACCTCCTGTGTGGTGCTCGTGACTGATCTCAGGGATTGCTATCTCCCCATCTTAAGCCGATTCTCTTGCGCCCAGCCCTCTTTGAAAGGAACGGTAAAATACGGGGTGAGCGACATCTTCTGAAACTTCCACTCGCCGTTCTGTCTGACATACTCGTCGTCATAACGAGCGGCCACGAAATACGCCTCCCCTTTGGAGATGGTCTTTGCTTCGAGGTAGGCATAACCCTTGCCCGTATCCCCCTGCACCTCAACCGCATGGTTATGCATAAACTGTTTGACAAAAGACAGCAGACTCTCGACTCCTTGAAAAAACTTCGTCAGCTCGGCCCGGCCGGTGGCTTTGCCCAGATAGTCAAAATCGAGGACAGCATCCTCAGTGAACAGATCGGGAATAGCTTCCAGTTCCCCCTCGTTGATGCACTCGTGATAACGAAACCGTAGCGAGCGAACAGCTTCGCGGTCACTCAAATCCTGAATCTTTGCTTCCAGTGCCTGCAAACGGGCTTCCATATCCTGAGACATTATTTCCTCCCTTTACCTGTGTTCTTTCGGCTCCAAACTTTCAAACCACGGCAGCACCAGAGTTTCATTGATGCTGTAGGTCAAGGCGTGGCTCCAGTCGGGCAGCTCGGTGTACTTCACCTTATAGCCGATGTGTTCGAGCAGTTCATTCGATGAGCGAATGGCTTCAACCGGAAAGATGAAGTCGTGCACACCGTGAATCACATGGATCGGCACCTCGATACCGCGCTTTTGGCGCAGCATCCCATCAGTGGCGGGGCTCAGTTCGCCCGCGATGGGCGCTATGCCGGCAAAGAGTTCGGCCTGCTCCAAGCCCAGCAGATAGGTATAGGTTCCACCATCAGACAGACCGGACAGATACACCCGCGAACGATCAACGCGATAGGTCTCACACACGGTGTCAAACATGGCCCGGATGGACCGGCTGTCGACCGGCGGTTGCAGGACGGACCACGTCGGACCGAGGGACTTAGGCGATAGCAGCAGATAGCCCTTGCTCTTGGCGGGCCGCAGCCATGTCCAGATATAGTCATCGCCCCGGCCATACCCACCGTGGAGGCAGACAATGAGCGGCCAGTCTGTGTCAGGGCTGTAGTATTCCGGGACGTATAACGAGTACTCGGCATGTTCCTGCGTCTGCGTCTGATGGAGCATACCGACCGGCAGCGCCACACCGTCAGCCCGCGTCTCCAAGGCGTTGCGCTGGGATGCGGCCTCCGGCAGCAGCCAGTATTGGGAGAGCGTCGGGAGATGCGCGCGTTGGTTGTACAGCAAATCCAGTCCTCGACATAGCGAGAAACGGCTGTTGACAAACGCCCCGCCAAAATTCGGCCCGGGCGCCCCGCCGAGAAAAGCTGCGCTGGTATTGCTGAGATGAGTCAACGCGGCAGCGAAGGCCGCGTGAAACCCGGTGAATTCTTCGGGCGGTTCGAGGCTGGCAGCGCTGGAGAGTGCGGTTTCAAAAAAATCATCAAGAGTGTCACGTATCCGTGCTTGCGCTTCCGGGATCTTCCCGAAGTGCATATGCTCTTGCACGTCTTCAAACGTCCGTAAAAAGAGCAGGATTTTTTCTTCCAGCGGCCGAATAGCCTCCAGGTAGTCTGCCTTACTCGTCATGCTTCCCCCGGCTCCGCTTCGAGTCTCTCTATCTCTTACTCTCTATCCCTTACTCTCTATCCCTTACTCTCTATCCCTTACTCTCTATCTCTTACTCTCTATCCTTCTCTCCTCTGTACAATCCTTTGCATCTGCTTGCAAATTGACCTATTCTCCCCGGGAGCGAGCAGGCACAGAAGGAGGGGAGTATGAGCACAGCAACGGCCCAGAGTGTCCCGCAGAGTCCGCATGAGTTAGCCGAGCGTTTTGGCGATCCAGATCAACTCGCCGTCAAGCATAAGCTGCCCTATATCGATGAGGCTGCCGCGCGGTTTCTTGAGCAATGTCCGTTTGTGATTGTCTCAACCGCAGACACTCAAGGGCGGTGCGACGCCTCACCCAAGGGCGACCCGCCGGGGTTTATCAAAATCGCAGACAAACACACCCTCTACCTCCCGGACCGGGCCGGTAACAAGATGTTTCAGAGCATCAGCAATATTCTGGAGAACCCGCACGTCGGTTTACTCTTTCTCATTCCCGGCGAGGAATGGACTATGCGCATCAACGGCCGCGCCCGGATTGCCGACGAACCTCAGATCTTGGAAAAACTCAGCGCCCGCGGCCGTCCGGCCCAGCTTGCCATCGAAGTCAGCGTCGAAGAATGCTACTTCCACTGCCCCAAATCGTTCAAACGCGCCGAGTTGTGGAACGCGGAGAAATTCCACACCTACGAGGGCGCCTCGTGGGGCGCCATCCTGGCGCAACGGACGGAGATGGAAAAAAGAAAAGCCGCGGAGTTGGATACGCTCATTGAAGAGTCGGTCAAGAATTTGTAGGGGCAATCGGCCGGATTATCCTTCTCCGGTGAGGAAAACATGCCAACGCTGCGCATTGATGCGTCCCTCGATTTGTACTACGAACTCGACGATTTTACCGACCCCTGGACTGCCTCGGAAACCATTCTGCTCGTGCACGGCGTTGCCGATACGAGCCAGGCCTGGTTCGCCTGGGTACCTCGTCTGGCCCGACAATTCCGAGTACTGCGGCCGGACCTGAGAGGCTTTGGGCATTCTTCCGTTCCGTCCGCAGACTATGGCTGGTCTCTGTCTGGCTTTGCCCAAGACCTCCAGGCTCTGCTCGACCGGCTGGGGATTGCGACCGTTCACGTGGTGGGACAGCGCGTCGGTGGAAGCGTCGCCATGCAATTTGCGCATGACTATCCCGAGCGTGTCACAAGCCTGGTCGTCATTGGCGGACCGGCGACGCTCTCCAAAAGTGCGCTCAACCCGGATGCCTGGCTCACGCAGGTCCAACAGGACGGGGTCGAAGCCTGGGCGCGTAGCACAATGGAGCGTCGTTTGGGCACTGTGAGCCCAGCGATGAAGGAGTGGTGGATTAGCGCCATGGGCAAGGCCTCACCCCAGGTGATGGCCGGCATCTTTCGGTATGTCGGGAATATGGACATTACCCCATTGCTCTCCCAGATTCAGGTCCCGACCCTAGTGATCACCAGCGACCGGAGTGCGCTGGCTTCAGTCGAAACCGTGCGTGACTGGCAGACGCGTATTCCGCACTCTCAGTTTTTGGTTTTCCCCAGCGCGGCCTATCATCTTGCGGCGGCGCTGCCGGAAGAATGTGCCGAGGCAACGCTCAGGTTTATTGCGGGTCTGGCTGAGTAAACCCTTTTCTCCACCGGTGCTGACAGACTGCCGTCTGCGACACATTCTCCAGCGCTACAGGCAAGGCGGCCAGGGCAATGCCCTGGCCGCCCTCAAGGCTACTGTAGGGGCGAAAAGCTGGCTGGGGTCAGGATTTTGTTGTACTGGCTGACAACCATGCCTTGGGCCTTGGGACGGAACGCTTGCATCTGAGGGTCTGCCGCCTGGGCTGCCCGGGCCTGCGCCCGGTGATTCATATCCTCATAGGCCCAAATGTGGACAACCTCGTTTAACGGACCGACCTCGGTTGACCACCAGCCGACCAGTTTGGAGTATTTGCTGATGACTGGCAGTCCTTCCTTTTCTATGAGTGCCTGAAACTCCGGCACCTTCCCCGGTTGTAGCGTATACACACGCATCTCATACACCATAGTATGCTCCTCCCTGTTTTTAAGATTTTCGACTTCCAGCGTTTATGCAATTTATTATCTATACTACTAATCGCGATAGGGACAGAAGGAAGACACAATGGAGTTAGGCGATACGCTGACCCTCATCCAGACAATGACCGGCCTCGTTGGGGTTCTCGCTATTCTATGGGGACTGGCCCAGATGCAGCAGGTTGGCCGGCGGCGGGATAGGGAGATTGACGTCATGACGGAGACGTTGCGGGAGAGCACGGAGCGGCAGGCCCAAACACTGTCTGAGGTCGGTCGGGCCCTCGAACGCCAGGGCCAGGCCTTAGATCGTCATGGACAGGCGTTAGCAGAACTACTACGCCGCAGTGCGTGCATATGACTAGGGCATACGCAGAGACCTTGATAGGGTCTTACGCAAACTCCGGCGCGACCTTGGTAGCAAACAGCTCGATGTCTTCGAGGAGTTGGTCTTGTGGTTCGAGACCGTTGTAGGCGACCAGGGAGAAATACTCGAACGGAATCTCCTCATAGACCTCGGCCACCTGCCGTTTGACATCATCGACTGTGCCGGCCACGATCAGCCCCGTGTTGAGCACCCGCTCAAGCATGGACCCACTGCCTTCGCTGAGTAAAACCGGGAAGAAGTGCGAGGCAAACTCCGAGAAAAACGGCACGATACATTTTTCCACCTTTTCGTAGGCCGCCGCTCGCGTCTTACCGACATACAAGAAGCGCAACAAGCCCTGCCCCTGTCCGGGACTGAGCGTGTGCCCGAGCTGGGCCGCGCCTTCCCGGTAGGCGACATCCTGGATACGCGCCCCGGCCATGGGCGCAAAATAGCAACAGGTGAATCCCTGCTCGCCCGACCAGCGCGCCGAGTCCGCACTACCCGATGAACTGATAAAGACGGGTGGATGCGGCCGTTGGTAGGGTGCCGGCACCACGCTGATCCGACTGACTCGGTTGTGTGCGTCAATCTCTCCGGGCGCGCCATACTCCCGGGCGCACGGATAGGCCGGATAGTCTTCGATGCCTTCGTGCGGGAACGGCACTTTGAAGAAATCGCCGTTGTACGAAAAGCTCGGTTCAGTCCAGGCTTTTTTGACAATGGTGACCATCTCACGAAAGATCTCCTGGTTGACATCATCCGCGGTGGCTTGTTGCTCAGACTCGCGGTTCGACAAGGTTGGCAGCGTATTGTACTGCTGCCCGAGCGTTCTGACCCAGCGGGCTTGATAGCCGCGGGCAAAGCCGACGAAGAACCGACCCTTGAGAATATGGTCCAGCACTGCGGTCTCTTCCGCGACGCGCAACGGATTTTGCGTGCCCATGACATAGCCTAACTGCCCCATCCGCATTTGTTTGGCATACGGGCCCAACCAGGCGTTCATCAGTCCGGGCGTGGGCAGCATTTCAAATCCCTCAGAATGGAAATGGTGCTCAATAAAGCTCATGCCCCAATAGCCCAGCGTATCCGCGGCTTTCACGATATCGACCATGCCGTCAATGATCTGGGCATAACGTTCGACGTTTCGTCCAACGGGTCGCAACTGACGGCGTTCTTCGTTGGAGCGCACCGGCATTGAGGGAACCATTTGAATCATTGTTTTCATTACTCAGCCCTCCTGATTATCTCTTGCCTTATCCGCCGGTGTCCTCTCTCGTCAAGCGTCCGAGCGTCGCGCGACTTGCGCTCTCACTCCGGCTTCGACTACGCTCCGAGCCGGAGGGCCAAGGTATGGGGCTTCAGGAACTGTGTGCCATAGTCTGCATTGTTGGTGTGGGTGATACCAAACAAGGCGCAGTCCCGGACAAGACTGGCGACGAGTGAGCCATAGAGGCGGCGCGGAGAAGACGACGGGCCTCCCTCTTGCAAAAAGGAGGAATCACATGCGCATAGGATTTATTGGACTCGGCAATATGGGCGGCCCGATGGCCTCGCATATTATCGCGGCCGGACATGCCGTCACCGTTTATGATGTCCGTCGCGAAGCGGCGCACCCCCACTTACAGCACGGCGCCGAGTGGGTCGATAGCCCCCGCGCGGTTGCTGCCACCAGTGAAATTACTTTTACTTCTCTGCCAGGCCCGAAAGAGGTCGAGGCGGTAGCGCTGAGCGAGGGCGGCATTCTCCAAGGCGCACAACCGGACTCGGTCTACATCGACCTGTCAACGAGTTCACCGACCCTTATCCGAGCAATCCAAGCCGCATATCAAGAGAAAAAAGTACACGTATTAGACGCGCCCGTCAGCGGTGGGCCGGTCGGAGCCCAAGCCGCCACGCTGGCGGTCATGGTCGGCGGCGACCCCGCCATCTATGAGCGGGTCAAGCCGGTCCTCGACGCGATTGGCAACAAGGTTTCCTACGTCGGCGGGATTGGCTGTGGTCTGATTGCCAAGATTGTCCATAATATGGGCAGCAACGGGTTTCGCGCCCTCCTGGCGGAGGGACTGACTGTCGGCGTGAAGGCTGGGGTTGCGCCCGAGGCGCTCCGCCGCGCCATTGCAGACGGCGCTATGGGCCAGGGACTCACCCTGAACCACACCCTGCCACACCGCATATTCACAGGCGATTTCGATACCGTCCGCTTTGCCTTACGTCTCGCCCGCAAGGATATTGGGCTCGCCACAAGCTTGGGACGGGAGTTTGAGGTACCAATGAAAATGGCCAACCTGTTGGAGCAAGAATTCATCGAGGCCCTTGCCCGCGGCTGGGGCGAGCGCGACTCGACCTCGGTGTTTCTTTTGCAAGAGGAGCGGGCAGGCGTGAAAGTCCGCTCCCCATAACCCTTACTCCGCCCCTATGGCGTCCAGACCAACTTGGGCGCAGTCAATGTCCTCAGCCTCAGTGCCGCCACTCGCCCCAACGCCACCGAGCAACCTGCCATCAATAATAATCGGCAGTCCCCCGCCGGCGAGGAGCATGGGTTCATCAATCAACTGGATCAGACTCTGAAATAAGTCAGGGCGTTGCTCTGCCAGCTCTTCCACCGCCGCCGAAGGGCGCCGGAACGTTGCGGCAGTAAAGGCTTTTGCCTGAGCTACACGGGTCGTCATCCAGCGGGCGCCGTCCATACGGATCAGCGCCACTTGGCGACCGGCCGTATCAACGACAGCAAAACTCATGGTCCAGCCTTGTTTTATCGCTTCTGCCTTGGCTGCTTCAAGAAACTGCTCAGCCAGGGCCAGTGTCAGAGTTGGCGGTTGTTGTTCGGCCTGTTCCGCTTGCCCCGTCTGTTCAGCGGCTTCCGCCGCCTCTTGACCAGACGCCAACTCGACAGCCTCAGCCGCGGCTGGTGCGCCTCCTTGTCCTTGCTCTTGTGCCTGAACCCAAAGGGCCGTCAGACCCATGCTCAGGACCAGACCCAAAACAACAAAGGCAACACCGCCCCCTCGCCCACCTATTTCTTTCCTCATCTCTCTCCCCCTTCACATAGCACCACAGTAAACAGGCGTGAGTTATTTATATCATCAACCGTTAAAGTCGGCAAACAGAAGCGTGCCAGAATCGTGCCTTGTCGCCGAGTGTTGGGCTTGCTTTCGACCGTTTGACTTTCGTAATCGGACAGTCCTATATTCTCAACATTCACAGCGGAGCAGGCAGAATCCGATTTTGATACTATCCTCCGCTTGGCCAGCTTGAACGGATCGCCAAGAAGGGTATGCGAGGCGCGCTGATTTGGGGTGCGCCGCCTGACGATCGTCCGTATAGCAGCAAAGAATACGACCCGTTCTGGGATGCCGCCTCTGACCTCAATATGCCGCTCTCACTCCATATCCTGACCTCTCGGCGCGGACATGGCATCGACTTCAGCAAAATCCTGCATGCCTATATGAGTCTGCCGCAGGAAATTCAGATCACCTTGGCTGACATGGTCTACGGTGGCGTTTTTGAGCGACATCCCAAACTGAAAATCGTCTCGGCTGAGAATGATGTTTCCTGGCTCCCGCATTTCATGTATCGGCTTGACCACGGCTATGAGCGGCTGCGGCATTTCGAGAATGTCCAGCTGTCGATGATGCCCAGCGAGTATGTCAAACGGCAGGTCTGGGCGACGTTCCAGTTTGAGGATGTGTGGATCGACACCCACAAACGCTACGACATGGGCAAGATCATGTGGTCGTCAGACTATCCCCATACCGACTCGCCGTGGCCACGTTCCAAGGAATATATCGCCGAACACTTCGCCCCGGCGCCAGAAGATGTGATAGCAAAAGTCGGCGGCGGGAATGCGGCCGAACTGTACGGTATCCAATAGGAAAAAGGAATCCTTTGCAGCAGGTAGAGCAGCCCCCTTCTCTCCTGCTGCGTGTGTATTTTCGCTTGGCTGCTTTTCTTGCTCGTTCCTGGTAGGAGACCATACAAAGAATTGGGCAACGCCGTGTTGACAGCAATAGTCGGCCTGTGGCATGGTTCGGGAAAGACTGAGTGAGCGTTCAATTTTTTCGACCTATAAGGGAGGACAGATATGGCTGAATATGACGTACTCATCCAAGGCGGCACGGTCGTCGACGGTTCCCGCACCCCACGCTTTATGGGTGACGTTGGGATCAAAGATGGCAAGATCGCGAAGATCGAACCGAACGGCAAGCTCAATCCGAGCGATGCCAAAAAAACGCTGGACGCGAACGGGTTGGTCGTCGCGCCGGGCTTTATTGATCTCCATACCCACTACGATGCCCAGATTAACTGGGACCCCTACGTCACGCTGTCCGGCTGGCACGGGGTCACCTCGATTGTGCTCGGCAACTGTGGATTTGGTTTCGCTCCGATGAAACCCGAGATGCGCGAGCGAGCCATGCTGACCATGTCACGTGTCGAAGCTATTCCGTACGAGTCCATGAAAGCCGGCATGAAGTGGGACTGGGTCACTTTCCCAGAGTGGCTTGACTTCCTTGACCAAACTCCCAAAGGGGTAAACGTCCTGAGCTTTGTTCCCATTGCACCGATTATGATCTGGACCATGGGGCTCGAAGCGGCCAAGAGTCGTCCGGCCACAGACAAAGAAAAACAAACCATGTGCCAGATTCTGAGTGAATCACTGGACGCCGGGGGTTGTGGCTTCTCGGCTCAGCGCTTGGGGGACGGCTTTGTGTCTGTCCAGCGCGACTACGACGGCACCCCGATGGTGACGGACACCATGGCGGACGAAGACGTGCTCGCCTTTGGGCGGGTGTTAAGGGAACGGGGAGAAGGTTTCATCCAGCTTACCCAATCCAGCCCCGATTTTGAAGCCGATATGAGATTCTACGATCGTTTGGCCGACGAGTGTGGCCGACCGATTCTGTTTAATGCCACGGCTACGCGTGACGACCGGCCGAGTATCCATCGCCGTATCCTGCGTTGGATGGAAAAGACCAACAAAGCCGGGCGTAAGATTTACAACCAGACCGCGACATTTCGTCAAGGGTTGTACTTCAGTTTTGCCGATATGTCAGGATTGTTCGACGGGAATGATGTCCTGCGTGAAGTGACCATGGGCACGCCAGCCGAACGGCTTGAAAAGCTCAAAAACCCTGCCATTCGCCAGGCTTTGGTCGCAGAGTATGATACCGGACATACGCCGGTCGTGACCGGATCGCTCAAAGACTTCACGGTTGAAACCGTGAAGAACGAGAAGTTCGAAAAGTTCATTGGCAAGACGGTCGAAGAAGTCGCCAGGATGGAGAACAAGCATGTCATAGACGCGATGTTCGATATTGCGGTTGAGGAGAATCTGGAAACCGAATTCTATACTCCCGCTCGCAACGTCCGTGAGGACTATGTGTCCGAGCTGATGTCTTCCCCGTACAGTATGGCTGGGGTGTCAGACGGTGGGGCGCATACCAAGTTCATCACCATTGGCGCCTATCCAACAGACCTGCTGACTTGGATGGTGCGCGACGCGGGCTTTATGAGCCTTGAAGAAGCGCACTATCGCCTGAGCGCCATGCCTGCCCAGTGCGCCGGCTTCCAGAATCGCGGCGTCCTGCAAGAAGGCGCCCGAGCAGATGTGGTCGTCTACGATCTTGAGAACTTGAAGCTCACCCCGGAGAAGCCAAAGGTCGTTCACGACTTTCCGGGCGGCGAGTGGCGGCGCGTCCAGTACGCCGAAGGCTATCGTTGGATCATGGTGAACGGCGACGTCACCTTTGAAGACGGCAACTGCACCGGCGCAACCCCGGGCCACCTGCTGCGCCACGGCAGAGACTAAGCCGTACACTCTCCTGACGCCTAACCAAAAAGGGGCAGGATTTTTCCTGCCCCTTTTTCTTTTGACTTTTTAGGCAACGGTAAGGAGGAGTGACGCTATGGTTTCTGTGCAAGACTTTCTCAACGCTTTTTCTCGACAATGGAATGCTGACCAGAAACGCAGGGGCAGAGCACTACGAGACGCCTACCAGAAAGGCAAAATGAGTACCGCTTATATGCTGGACAAGAAGAATTTCTCCGAGACCTTCTTTGCTCGCTTGGCAATAAGATTGGACCAGCAGGCACTCCCCGAAAGACAAAGGTTGGATGTCGTTTACTATACCACGAAGGCACACAACATTGAGCACACCCCACGGATACGTCCGGCTCGCCTGAATGTGATAATCGAGCACGAAACCGGGGAAAAGGTCGAAGAAGAAATGTGGAAGCTGCTCATGTGGCGTGCCCCCTTAAAAGTGCTCGTATTCTACGATCGGCAAGCACTGTGGCTCGACGCTAAGCTCAGGCAACTCGATGCCCTACGCCAAGAGGTCAATAGGGAGTGGCCGGAGGCCGACGACACTTCCTACCTTTTTCTCATCGGCCGACCTCCGCAGCGCGGCGCCCTCCCTGTTTGGTGGTGTTGTGATTCTTCAAATAATGAATTACGACCGTTAAGACCTTAGACTAGGAAATTCCGTCAGGCGATATCCTTCGGGGAGTCCTAATTCCCCGGCGACTGGGACGGCCGCGGAAACCCCCGAATAGCGACCACCGTCCTGTCCGCGTCCTGCCAACGCGAATGGGCAAAACCCAGATTCGCCACATAGAGGATGCCCGCGTGGATCACCAGGCTGGCATTGCCGTCCAGCGGCGCGGATTGCTTATTCGCGACCACCACCCGCCGACTGCCGTCAGGCGACAGACCAATAATTTCGTTCCGAAAAATTTCTGAAACGTAAATATTGCCCTCCTCGTCCAAGGCGATACCGTCGAGGAGGCTATGTCCACGGGATATGACAAGCGGCTCGCCAGCCCTGCCATCCGACTGAATCGGAATCCGCAGCACGAGCGGGTCGCCGCTGGTAGCCGCATAGATATTCCGCTGCCCGGCATCAAGGGCAAGGACATTCACCCCAAGTGGGAAGCCGGAATACGGCGTCGCCGACCAGTGGAGCAGCGGATGCTCCGACCACAAGGTGACTCCGCCGTCCAGCGTAATTTTCCAAATCCCCGCATAGGTCAAATCGGCCAGATAGATATTCCCCACATCGTCAATGGCAACATCGTCGGGAAAGCAAAAGGGCCAACCATCCCCGCGGGTGGCCACGGGCGTGACCTCGCGCGTTTCTGCATCAATCCGATAGACCCCACTCGTCACATCGGTCGCATCCCGGCAGGCCGGGTGGCGTGGGTCGCCGACCCGATCGTACTTGGAGCGGGCCTTGTACGCCACATATAAGTTATCGTCTTTGTCTGAGGCAATCCCAAGGACATGCCCCTTCCCGCTGTCGGCTTCGGCGGGAACCCAGGCAATATGGACGTATTGCCCATCCTCTTTGAGCTGCACGATTTCACCGGTATTGAACAGTGAGGCATACAGGTTGCCTTGGCTGTCCACCCCGATTCCTTCCGGGGTATCGGGCAACTGCGTATACACCTGGGCGCTAAAGGCTTCGGCCAGCATTTCCGCCGGCGCTTCCGCCTCAGCCTGCGGCATGACTTCTGCTTCCGCTTGGCTTTCTTGGATTTCCTGCGCTCCCAAGTCTACCTCTTCAATGGCCTGCGCCATGACGACGTGAGCCACAATCCCGACCCCCATCAGCAGGATGCTCAGTATCCCCAGTGTCTTTTGCATTGTGATGTATCGCCTCTCCATTGTTATCCCAATTCGGCCAGCAGGGCTTGGGCCGCTTGAAAGTCCCGCGTCTCACGCCCTTCAGTAAACCAATCGGCGGTCTCTGTCAGCACCCGCCGCGCACTCTCTCGTTTGCCCTGTTTGAACCATTGCCGGGCCAGGCTCGTCGCCGCCCGCAGCTCCCACGACTTGGCGCCTTGTTGACGCGCAACAAACAGGGCCTTCTGGAAGCAGCTTTCCGCCTCACTGTTTGGTCTGGGAGGGCTTGTCTGCGCTGAGAGCCGGTTTGCATCCCGCAGCAGCAGCTCCCCTCGCAATCGGTACAGCTCGGCTTCCGAGAAATGCTCCGCACTGGTGTTGACGACCGCCAACGCCTCATCCAGGAGGGCTAAGCCCTTTTCAATCCGCCCGATCTTTCCATACTGCTCAGCCAAAAGCCCGAGGAAGTAGGGGCGGAGGAGTTCCGCTCCAGTGGCACACCAGGCGGTAATCACCTTTTGCAATTGCTCAACCGGCGCTTCGTTGTGCGATTGCGCGGCCGCGGCCCAATCTCGGAAGATCGTCCCGATCATCTCCCAATCGGGGAAGCCGCACTGTTGGGCGAGCGCAATCCCGGCTGTGGCGCGCTCAGAGGTCAGCTCTGTTTCGCGCCGGAGCTGATGCAGCAGGCCCGTCCAGTTCAGGGCAGCCGCAAGACTGAGACTATGCTGGCGGGCCCCCTCTTCAGCCCGTGTCAGCGCCTCTCCGCTCTTCTGCAGGGCCTGTTCCGGATAGCCCAGGATCCACAAGGCCAGCGTCTCATATAACAAGCAGACGGTGCGCGGGTCTGTGCCGTATTGAAACGCCAGGGCGGTATGCTGTTCCGGGTCATGCAGGGCAAGGGCTTTTTGCAGGTGTTCTCGCGCGTGAGCAAACTCCCCGATCCATAACAAGGTATTGCCTAAGGCTCGATGTACCTCTATGAGCAGGTCCGGGTCGTTCAGGTGTTGGGCCAAGGTGAGCAATTGCTCGCCCAGTTTACGCGCGGTTCTGAGCTCGGCCCGCATCTCGTGGACGACCCACAGGCCACGCAGCACTTGAAAAGACTGCGGGGTCTCACCAAGCTGCTGACATAGTTCCTGGGCACGGGCATAGGCGCGTTCCACCTCTGGAGCGGCATAGCCCTTGGTCGCCATGAGACTTGGACCCAGGCGGGTCTGGATGGTCAGCTCCCGATGGGTACGGTCGGGTGTCTCTGGCAATGCGTTGAGGAGCGTCAGCCCCTTGAGAAAATGGCCGATGCCCTCACGGTGCGCTGAGCGTTGCACGGCCTGCTCTCCGGCGTACTGCCAATAGCCAATAGCCTGATCGAGCAATCCAGCCTGCGTGTAATGGTGGGCCACTAATTCCGGTTGGTTATGCCTGATATCGGGGAACTGCTTGACGAGGACAGCGGCGACGTGGCGGTGAATCTGCTGGCGTTTGCTCTTGAGCAAGGACTGATACGCCGTATCTTGCAGCATGGCATGCTTAAAGACCCAGCGCGCCTGAGGGAGCAGGCCTTTTTGAAAGATCAGCTCGGCCTCCACGAGTTGCGCCAGCCCCCGCGCGAGCCGCTGTTCATCAGACGGCCAGACCGCCCGGAGCTGTGCATACGAAAACGCCCGACCAAGCACGGCGCCGATCTGGGCAACATCCCGCGCGGTGTTGCTGAGCTGATCAAGCCGGGCCATTAACGAATCCTGAAGCGTGGCGGGAATAGCGCTGGGAGCCCCTCCCCCACCGTTTTCGGGCAGGCCGGCCTCGATAACAGTTTTGGTCAGCTCTTCAACAAAGAGCGGGACGCCGTCAGTCTGAGCCGCGATGTGTTCCACCAAGTGCTGAGGCAGTCGCTGGCCTTGGGCGACATGGGCAATGAGGTCTTCCACTGGCCGACGCTCCAGACGGTTCAGCGTCAGCAAGTGGATAGGCGGCCGCGGGGGCCACGGAGGCGTAAATTCAGATGAACGAAAAACCAGGAGGACGAAGAGATGCCGCGGCGCGGCGCGCTCAATGAGCATCTGCACCAGATCGAGCGTTGAAGGATCGACCCAATGCAGGTCTTCCCACACAATGAGGAGCGGCCGTTCTTCTGATTCTTCGGCCAGCCACGCAACCAGGGCGTCCTGTGTCTTTTGTCGCTGTCGCTCCGGACTCAGCTTGAGCGGAGCGTAGCGTTCGGGCAGCGCCAAGGCCAGTAAGGAAGCAAAAAGGGCCACACTCTCCCGCGGCAGATGGCGATAGCCTTCCAGGGCGGTCTCTAAACGGCGAAACTTTTCCTCTTCGGGCTCATCTCCTTGGAACTGCAACCAGCGCTGGAGATGGTCGATCACCGAATAAAAGGCCGTGTTGCGCGCATAGGCTGAACAGCGAAATTCTCTGCGCGCCTCGCCCGCTTTGGCGATCTGCTCTTTGAGTTCCTGGACCAGGCGGGACTTTCCAATGCCCGGCTCTCCCCCCAGCAGCACGACCTGGCCCTCTCGGACCTTGGCTGTCTCCCACCGTTGCTGCAGGAACGCGAGTTCTTCCGCTCGTCCAACCAGAGGAGGCAAGCCGGCTTCAAGCGCTACTTCAAACCGGCTTTGCGCCCCTTCTTCTCCAATGGCTTGGTAGACTGAGATAGGCGTTGTCTTGCCTTTGAGAGCATGGGGCCCAAGCGTGTGACACTCAAAAAAGCCTTCGACGAGTCGATAGACTGCGGCGCTCATGACGACCGTATTGGCCTTGGCAATAGCCTGGAGGCGCGCCGCAATATTGGGCGTCTCGCCGAGCGCGAGGTGCTCGTGTCGCTCGCCGGAACCCATGTCGCCCACCACCACCTGTCCAGTGTGAATACCGATCCGCAGCCGAAGCCGCGGCGCGTCTTTTGTACCCGGGCGGGAGGACTGCAAGCGCCCGGTCTGCCGGAGCTGGCTATTCATCTGATTCAGCTCAGCAAGAATGCCCAAGCCCGTTTTTACGGCCCGCACAGCGGCATCTTCGTGGGCAATCGGATAGCCAAAATAGACCAGAATCCCATCGCCAAGATATTGGGCGATATAGCCGCCGAAACGTTGAATGACACCCGCACAGGTCGCTTGATACGTCCGAACGATGTCCCGCCACTCCTCGGGGTCAAGTTGGCCGGCGAGGGCCATTGATCCCACAATGTCGCAGAACATGACCGTCAACTGCCGCCGTCCGGTTGGCGCGCGCACCGGCTCAGGCACAAGTGGCCGATTGGGCTGATATGGCTCAGGTTTTGACTGCGCCGACGACACAGGGGCAGTTTCGCCAGGCGGGCGGACCGGAAGAGGCGTTCCACATTCGTCACAGAACTTTGCGCCCGTCCGGTTGGCTTTTCCACAATTCGGGCACGGCATAGGCCGGCTCCCCTGTCCCCAGTTGCTGATTTATCCAGGGAGACTGACGAGACTTCAGTCTCCCTTACCACTCGACGGTCGATGGAGCTCCCTTATACAAGGTCCGCACATAGGCGATTACCTTCCAGGCTTCCTCCTCGGTGATCACCCCGTCGTAACCGGGCATTTTATTGCGCCCGGTCATGACTTGGTCCATCACTCGGGTATCACTGCCCGTGCCCTCTTTCCACTGCTCATCCGTTAAGTCGGGCCCCATCCCTCCCCCGCCACGTAAGCCGTGGCAGCTATAGCAGTTCAGGAGTTTGTAAAGCTCTTCGCCCTCGCTGATCGCCGCTGGATTGCCCGTATACGGATTGAGCCTTGCCAGTCCGTTGGCCCCTGCTTGTCCAGCCTCACCCCGGGCCACAGGCGGCCGATCGTCGGAAGCTTGGGGCGCGTGTGGGTCAGACGCTCCCGTGTCCGGTTGAGCATCGTGCGGCCCGGTCGGCTGGGGGGCAACGCCGGGGACACCGTAGTCAACCAGGATCTGCCGGATTTCTTCCGCGTGCTGCGTCAGCAGGCCATTGAGCGTATTTTTCAGCGCCGCGTCACTCTTCCGAACGCCGAGCGCAATATCATAGGCCAGGAGGACGGCAGGGGACTCGTCCTCGGACGACACGGGCGTCACCCTCAGCGGGACGGCTTGCTGTTGAGCGAAATAGCCGCCAATCGGTCCCCACACAATAGCCACGTCGATCTCTTTGGTGGCGACGGCTTCAATAATTTTTCCCGGCGGACTGGGGTCGGCATAATTGCCAAAGACGCTGTAGCCAACCACATTGTCCACCATCCCACGCCCGCTCAGGGCATGGGCCGGCGGGCTGTTAGTGTAGTCATCACCGATCAGGTGTACCCCGATTTTCAGTTCTTTGAGAACCGGGTCATCAAAGGAGGAGAGATCGTAGGGCGCGTCTTCGGGATAGACAAAAGCGTAGACCGAACGGTAATACGGCTGCGTCGTTAAGACCATATCAATGTCGGCCGGCAGCCCCATGACCACATCACACCTGCCGGCGTTGAGCGTACTGCGCAGGAAACCCCGTCGCTGGGGCCACCACGTATAGGCGACGGCCTGGCCCAGCTCACGCGCCAGGACTTCAGCGATTTTGTTCTCGAATCCTTGCTGTTGCTGATTGGAAAACGGCAGATTATTGGGGTCCGCGCAGACACGAAACCGTGTGGCCGTCTCTCCGGCCTCCGTTGCCCAGGCGGCCTCCCGGAGGAGAGGGACAGACAGGAACAGCAGGAGAGCGAGACAGGCGGAGGCACGGGGGGCGGCTCGCCGCGCCCCCTCAGTGTGATTGCGCATGGATGCAGAGACTGGACATCGGGTCGCGCGCGTCCGTTTACTCAAGCGCGAAGACGTATAACATCCCGCCCTTATTCGTATCTTGTCCGAGATCGGCAAAAGCGCCCACCGCGCCAAGGGCCGCGGTGGGATCGTCCGTTGACAGGTCTCCGGCGACAACCAGGCCGGACCAGCCACCGATCCCGGACATGATCGCCACGTACTGCTTGCCGTCTGGTCCGAGATAGGTCATGGGCGCGCCAATAATGCCCGAGCCGGTTTTGAACCTCCACAGCTCTTCGCCGGTCGAGGCGTGGACCGCTTTGAACCAGCCGTCCATGGTCCCGTAGAACACCACATCACCGCCGGTCGAAAGCGCCCCGCTCCAGGCCGACCATTTTTCCTTGATGCCCCATTTCTTTTCACCCGCAACCGGATCCCAGGCAATGAATTCACCCCGGTGTCCACCAGGGCCGGGGAACATTTTTACAATCGCGCCGACATAGGGCACGCCGGCAATATAGCGGACTTTCATCCCCTCGTAGTTCATGCACAGATGGTTGGTTGGCACGTAAAAAAGGTTGGTTCTCGGTGAATATGATACGGGCTGCTGGTCCTTGGTCCCCATTGCGCCAGGGCAAATGCCTTCCACATTCGTCCCCTCTTTTGTTCGCTTTTCAGGATTCTCAACCGGGCGGCCGGTCTCAAGATTAATCTCTTTGGCCCAGTTCACGTGGCCGAATTTATCCGCGGCCAGGACCTTGCCGGATGTCCGGTCAACCTTGTAGGCGAATCCGTTCCGGTCAAAGTGAACCAGGACTTTCTGAGCCTGGCCATTGCCGTTGGCCGGGAGATCAACCAGAACGCTCTCATTAACCCCGTCATAATCCCAGGCATCGTGCGGGGTCATTTGATACGCCCACTTGGCCTGGCCCGTATCTGGATTCCGGGCAAACAGCGTCATGGACCACTTATTGTCACCTGGCCGCTGGTCCGGATTCCAGGCGCCCGGATTCCCGGTTCCATAGTAGAACAGGTCAAGCTCGGGGTCGTAGCTATACCAGCCCCAGGTCGTGCCCCCGCCGCGTTTCCACTCTTCGCCCTTCCAGGTTGTGACTCCCAGGTCCTTACCCTGGTGCGAGGCATACGGCGAGGAAAAATCTTCGCCAATCAACACCTCGGCATCCGGTCCGGTACTATACGCGCGCCAGACCTGCTCACCCGTATCAATATGATTCGCGGTGACAAACCCGCGCACGCCGAACTCACCCCCACTCACGCCAGTGATGACTTTGTCACGCACGACCAGGGGCACCATAGTAATGGTCTGGCCTTGTTTAATGTCACCCTGCTTGACCTTCCACAGCTCTTTGCCTGTCTCGGCATCAAGGGCGACGGTGTGCGCGTCGAGTTGATTAAAAAATATCTTGCCAGCCGCATAGGCCGCGCCCCGATTCACCACATCACAGCAGGCAATCGGAATGGCGTCCTCGCTTTGTATGGGCGCGTATTTCCATTTAATGGCATGGCCCGGGTCTGCCAGATCAATGGCATACACAATATTGGGAAAGGGGGTCACAATATACATGGTGTCGCCAATAACCAGCGGCGTGCCTTCGTGTCCGCGCAGGACGCCAGTCGAAAACGTCCAGGCGACTTTCAGGCCCTTCACATTCTGCGTGGAGATCTGGTCCAGGCTGCTGTAGCGAGTGAGGGCATAGTCCCGGCCTGAGGTCGCCCACTGGCCAGGGGTTTTCTGCATGTCGAGCAGTTCCTGCGCAGCCTGCCCAAGTTCAGAAAAAAGCGGCAAGAGCAACAGGCCGGCAACGAGCAGCACCGTCCGCCCCCCAACAGCAACTCTTGTGAGAAATCGAGTCTTCATAATGCCCTCCTTTGCGTACTCTTCAGGAATCTGAAACGCATGCACAATATCCGGGACCACCCTTCTCGCTTTGCCAGAGCGCGCGGTCTGAGCCCCCTTCACCAAGAGAAAGCTACTCTGGGAAGGCTGGTTTTGTCAATCGCGCTGCCCGCCGCAATCGGCCCGCGGAGTCAGGAAGAGACAGGTATACGCCGCTCCAAGGAATGCCGCTTCCGCCAAAATTTTCAAGCCCTCCTCAACACCGCCGAGCCATTTCCCCAGGCTCTCACTTCCCTCCTGACTGATGCCCATGAAGAGAAACACATCGGGGCGATTCACCAGGGCGTCAAGCAGCCCCATAAAGATGAACAGGACAAATCCACACACGACCAGAGGGAGAACCGCTCGATAAGAGACCAGCTCAGAGCGGTAGACATACAGGACGGCCACACCGCTCAATCCATATCCCAGCAGAATCGCGTCATCGAGTCGGTCAGACAGAGCGGTCTCTGGGCGCTGCAGGAGCCGGTGCACGAAACGGTCCAGGGATTCATGTATCTTGGCGATTTCGTCTACTGCCAGGAAAAGAAAGCCAAGAGCAATCAGCAGCCAGACAAAAGCCGGTTGACGCCACACCGTCGGGTCTCGGCTGCCACCCGTCCGACAGTAGAATACGCCGCCAGCAAGGCCGCTGATCGCGAGCAGGTGCGCAAACGACAGCCAGGTGATCGGATCGCCTTCACCGGTATACGCGGTGGGGTTCTGATGCCAGATAAAGCCAAGACCGAGAGCAAGCAGGACAGCCAGAAAGTCAACATAGACAAGGGAGAGCAGGAAGGTCGGAGGAGCGCAGGGGAAAGACGGCCGATTCACGTCGTCACAGTCCTCTCCGGGCAACCGCGCCGGGCGGCTTTTATTTTATCGCATAATGGAGGGTCAGCGCTGTTCGGGCAATAGTTCCAGTACGGCCAGTGTCAGCGCTGGGCCAGTCGGCTCGGCAAAGAAGTAGTCGTCGACCACACTGGCCATAGGGCCGAGTTCAAGGTTGACGCTGACCTCATTCTCACTCGGATACCAGCGCAGGCGAAAGCCGATGGCTTCGGGCGGAACGCGATGCGTGGTGTTCCGCCCGCCGGGACCATCGTAAAAATAGTCGCCTTCTTCCCCCTGCTGACTGACCAGCCACGCGCCCAGCCAGCGCTTCCGATCTGCCGGCGCTTTCTCGGCCTCCCCCCAGTCCAGGCTCAGCGTCTCAGGCCGTGCGGCGCTCATACCCGGCTCTCCTCAGCGTCGGGCTGCGCCGCGGGCGACTCAAAGCCGTACAGCCGGGCCGCGTTAAGCCCCAAGACTTGACGCCGTTCGGCCTCGGTGAGATCGCCCATAGTCCGGTCAATGGCTTCCTGCGAACGCGGCCAGGTGCCTTCGTGATGCGGATAATCATCCCCCCATAAGAGCCGATCGACACCAATCCATTTGCGCGTCTCCAGTCCGACCGGGTCGTCCTGAAAAGTGGCATAGCCTTGACGGCGAAAGTATTCGCTCGGCGGCATGGGGAGCTTGGGGGCAATCCAGAAGTGGTGTTTGTGAAAGCCTTCGTCCATGACCCAGAGTGTCCAGGCCAGCCAGCCTATCCCAGCCTCGACGGTCACAAACTTGAGTTCGGGAAAACGCTCCAGCACCCCGGACGCACATAGATGGACAACGGGATCAATCGCCGTGGATAAGGCGTGCACAACATAGTTGATAATCGCACCGCCATTGCCCGAGGCGGTCCGCGGGTCTTTGCCCGTTCCCACGTGGAAACTCATCGGCATGCCGGTTTCTTGAATGGCCGCCCACAGCGGATCGTACAGCGTGAGATTGTAGGGCTGGTCCGGGACAGTGACGGGCAGGAAAACGGTTTTATAGCCTAACTTGGCAACGCGCTGAACTTCCTGCACAGCGGCGTCAACATCTTGCGGGGCAATAGCCGCGGTGGGGAGCGAGTATTTTTGGGCTGGGCTAAACACTTCAATGGCCCAGTTGTTCCACACCCGACACATGGCGGTTTGCATGGCGGGATCAGGCGAGGTCCACATCAGCAGCCCGCGATTGGGGTAAATGACTTCCGCGTTAATCCCGTCCCGGGCCAAATCCTGCTGACGCCGCTCAAGGTCAAAACTCCCGCCTTTGGCCCGTTCCAAATCTTCTCCGCTCAGGGTGAAGTCCCGGATACGCTTTTTTTCCTGACCCTCAACGACCAGCCACTTCCGCCCATTGGCATCGACCGTCAAGCGCGGAATCCGGTGGCGAAATTTGGCCTCAATCCGCTTCTCCCAGAGGTCGGGCGGCTCCAGCACATGGCAGTCTGCGGAAACGACAAAATAGTCTGGCATGGGAATCGCGGCTAGTGTGGACATAGGGCCCTCCCCCGGCTGTACGCAATAGGTCTGAGGCGACTCCACCCTTTAGGCAAGTTCTCTTCGAGCGTCAAGTATGACTGGGCCAGAGGCCGACAGGAATCAGCCAGGCGCAGCCGTGACGCTCAGGGTCCTCTCCAACAAAGAGGCTATTGCCAGGGAGAGCGCTTTTCTCTATACAGTCAGGACCTTCTTGAGAGATTACACAAACAGACCACACTATCCCCAAAGAGTCTTTTCTTTACCCGAGGTGCAGAGAGACGCAGAGCTGAGGTGGGGGAGGGAAACGTAGGAAAGGTAGCACATATTGACGCTTGAACTGATGCTCTGGGGGCTCGTAAAAGGCACGGCCGGATTTATTGGACTCGTTTTGTATTCCAGCTTTTTTGAATGGGCGCTGCATAAGTATTTGATGCACACCCTGACTTTACCCTATTCATTCCAAGCCCATGCCCTTGTCCATCATGGGCTCTTCCGGGCTGACGCCACTTACCATATCCAGCCTGGGGTCGATCCCAAAAAGGTCACCTTTGCGTGGTGGAATGCGCCGCTGCTCATCGGACTGCATCTGCCCCTCCTGCTCGGCCTCGGCTGGGCGTTTGGCTGGTCCGTCTGTATTGGTGGACTCCTGGCCCTGGCCCTCGATTATGTCCTGTATGAATACATTCACTATTGTATGCACGTCCCGCGCAACCGATGGATTGAACGCACCCAGGCATTTCAATTCGTACAGACCCATCACTATATTCACCATCGGTATCCCTACCAGAACCTCAATGTGGTGAACGTGTTGGCAGACTGGGTTATCGGCACCATGCGGACAGCCAAGGATGTGGACCTGAGCGCCGACCCCATCGTGAATCCACAGGCCGAGCAGGAACTGGCCACGCCCATTGCGGCGCTCTAGCCTGGCTCCCCGTTCCGCGGCACAAGCGCGCGGCCTCTTTATTGATAATGACGCCTGCACATGCGGTCATGAAGCGGAGCGCTCCTTGTCCATATAGGCCCTGGCGGAAGAATAGGACGACACGCTATACGGGACAAGGAAGGTCAGGGCAATCTTGAAACCCAACCGGGGAGAGAATTCGAGATTCAAGAGCAGGTCGTACTGATTGATCACGGTGAGGATGGGCCCCACGATGCCGGCCACCCTCAGCGCGCGCTGCACCGTCTCCCGTCGAAACCAGTGATACAGGAAGCGCCGGCCTCCACCGCACTGATTGCCTGTTAGCATGTGTCCTCCGCTGGCTGGCAGTCTAGGGTGACCGCTATCATCTGGCAAGGATGTTGGTCCTGGCGCGGGACCTTTCCACCGCAGTCTCTTTCTTTTATAAACCAGAGCAGTCGCAAGAAGGGGGACGCTATGACGTGGGTGACAACATTTGCCGAAAACGAGGCAACCGGACGGCTGGCTGAAGTGTACGAAGAGGTGTGTCAACACCCGCTGAGCGGCGGGCGCGTGGCCAATGTCATCGCCTGTATGGGCCTGCGTCCAGAGGCGTTGCGCGGGGTGTGGCAGATGAATATGGGCATCACGTTTGGGGCGTCAACCTTGGGACGCACTCGCGAAGAAATGATTGCCACCTCGGTTTCCGCTCTCAACCGCTGCCACTATTGACGTGCTTCCCACGCAGAGTTGCTGCGTATGGAATCCGGCGATCACAGCTTGGTTCGGCACCTGAAGACCGACCCGGACAAGGCCCCGCTCGGGGCGCAAGACCGGGCCATGATCGATTTTGCGCTCAAGCTCACCCGCGCCCCGGACACAGTGAAACGGGAAGACCTCGAGTTCTTACAGCAGTACGGTTTCAGTGAGGAGAATGTCGTCGATATTGTCCTCATCACCTGCGTGTTCAATTTTATGAATCGACTCGCGGATGGGTTGGGCGTCGCGCTTGACCCACAGATGCAGCGCCGGCTGGACGCCAACGCGGATAAGGGGTAAGCCGCAGCCCGCCCGGCTGTCGGCTCGGGCCGGCGGTCCCCAGCGCTACAGGATTTTCTCGAATATCCGATAGGTTTTGTATATCTGAGCGCCCATACGTTCGAGACCGCGCTGCATGGCCCAGTTATCTTCAAGAATCCACGAACATTCAACGAGACGATAGCCGTAGGCGGGGACGTCTTGCCAGAGTTTGAGATACAGCATGGCGTCAAGCCCACGCACCCGTACATCTGGATTGGTGCCGAGCAAGAGAATGCGAAGAGCATCAATCCGGCGCCGATACCACAGAAACTTCAGGAAGCCGACCGGGAAGAGTCTGCCGTTCATATGCCGCAGAGCCTGATTGTAATCCGGCAGTGCAAGGGCAAAGCCAACCGGCCGGTTCTCCAGTTCGGCGATAAGACACAGCCTGGGGTCGGCGACGAGGCGCAGCGTGTTGGCAAGCAGATCCACCTCAGCCTCAGTCATCGGCACGAATCCCCAGTTTTGCGACCAAGCCCTATGGTAGATGGCGTGCAGCACGCGGATTTCTTCCGTGAAGTGTCGGAGGTCGATGGACCTGATAGTAATGGCTTGTTTCTTCCGTAGGCGTTCGACCCCCTGCACGAGCCGCTCAGGGATAGTCGCATCTTCACGCAGATCAATGAGATACGCCAATAGATCCTTGGCCTTGGTATAGCCCGCTCTGCGGAGCAGCCGGGCATAATAGGAACGATGGTGGGGCATCATCACCATAGGAGCCGCGTGGAACCCATCGACCAACAGTCCACATTCCTCATTGGTCGAGAAGCTCATCGGGCCCCGCATACTCCGCACTCCGCGCTGACCGACCCACTGTTCCGCGGCGGCCAATAACGCCTGGGCAACCTCCTGGTCGTCGATACTCTCAAAAAAACCGAAGAAGCCGACCGACTCAGCGTGAAATTGGATATGCCGATGATTGACAATGGCCGCAATCCGTCCCACGACCTGCCCATTCAGGCGGGCAAGAAAATATTGGACATCGGCGTGTTGGTGGAAGGGATGCTTTTTTGGAGAGAGGAGTTTTTTCAGATCAAAAAGCAGCGGCGGGACCCAAGCCGGATCATCGCTATACAAGCGCCACGGCAGTTGAGTGAAATGGTGAAGGTCTTGCCGGTTACGGACCGGGGCTATCCGTACATCTCTGGACATCTATAGCATGGGCCAGCGTCGCATGTCTGGCCGGCACTCGCTGAAACATTGCCCAGTACAGAGGAGTCGCCCCTACACGGCGACCTTCTCCACCTGGATGTGGGGCCGGATACGGGCAAAGACATCTAAGACAAAGTCAATCTGTTCATCGGTATGGGTTGCCATCATGGAAATCCGAATCCGACACGAATTCTCAGGGACGGCCGGAGGAATCACCGGATTGGTAAAGATGCCGGAGTCAAACAATTCCTTCCAGATCATGCCCATTAACCACATATCGCCGACAATGATGGGAATTACCGGCGTATCACTCATCCCGATATTATAGCCCAGACTCTTGAGCCCAGCCTGCATGCGGCGGGTATTGCGCCACAAGGCGGCGCGCCGTTCGGGTTCTGCTTCAATAATCTGCAGGGCGGTTAACACCGTGGCCACCGCCGGGGGCGGCATACTGGCGCTGAAAATCAAAGAACGGGCGTGGTGTTTCAGATAGTGAATAACGGGCTCCGGGCCAGCCACCACACCGCCAATCGCGGCCAGAGACTTGGAGAATGACGACATAATGAGACCGACCCGGTCCTCAACCTCGAAATGCTGCGCCGTCCCCCCCCCGTTCTGCCCTAACACCCCAAAGGCGTGGGCATCATCAACCATAATTTCGGCCTGGTACTGCGCGGCGAGGGCAACTAGACTCGGCAGGTCGGCGATATCGCCTTCCATAGAAAAGATGCCGTCGGTGACAATCAGCTTCCCCGCCTTGGGCGGGGTCTTCTGCAGCTGCTGTTCCAGGGTTTCAAGGTCCCCATGCGGATAACGGAGCACAGTCCCGTGGGCAAGCTGAGAACCGTCTACCGCGCTGGCATGATCGAGCTTGTCCAGATAGAGATAATCGCTTTTTCCGATCAGGGTTGCCAGGATACCTAAATTGGTCTGATAGCCTGTACTGAAAACGAGCGCGGCCTCTTTGTTCAGAAAACGGGCGAGGCGCGCTTCGAGTTCATCGTGCAGGTCCAGCGTCCCGTTTAAGAAGCGGCTGCCGGTACACCCACTGCCATAGCGTCTGAGCGCGGCCTCGGCGGCCGCCAATACCTGGGGGTGATGGGTAAGGCCAAGATAGTTATTGGAGCCCATCATCACCTTGGACTCCCCCCGCACGCTGACCTCAGTTCCTTCAGACGATTCTATTGGCGTAAAAAACGGATAGTACCCAGTCGCTTGAGCCTCTCGAGCGCGCGTAAAACGAGCGCATTTCTCGAAAAGGTTCATTCCGTCCCCCTCTCTCCGTGACATCCTCGATTGTCAGTTTGCATGACATGTTGCGGTCCCGGTTTAACCCCAATCTCCCCACCCCAATGACGGTTCTCGCTATAACCATGTCTGTTGTTTATACCATGCCGCGGTTTCGGCAAATCCGGTTGCAATCGGAATCTGTGCCTCAAAATCCAACTCCTGCTTGGCCAGCGCGGTTTCGCACAGCCAACCGGGAGCGAGGAGTTCCTTGGCTTTTTCGCGATTGAATATCGTTGTTCGCCCGCTGAGCGCAGCGCCTGCTTCGCTCACACTTGCCGCTATCCGCACCAGAAACCGCGGGATACGAATCATACGGACTGAACGCCCAACGGCCCGGCTTATGCATGTGGCAATTTCGCTCCAGTCATAGGAGCGTGATTCTGCCACGTGATAGATCCCACGCGCTTGTGGCATGGTGGCCGCGTGGAGCATTGCCTGAACGAGATCTGTAACGTGGACGAGTTGCACAACGCTCTCCGGGCCCGCTGGCAGCGGTAAAACACCACGGGCGGCAAGACGGAAGAGCAAAAAGAAATCCTTCTCGCGTGGGCCGTAGACCACCGGCGCGCGGAGAATCAGGACCTCGAAGGCGTCGGACGCAGCAAAGCAGGCCCGTTCTCCGACGAGCTTACTCTGCCCATAGGCGGTAATCGGGTGTGGCTCGTCGCGCGGTTCAACCGGCCGCCCGTCTCGCGCCGGACCCGCTGCGGCAAGCGAACTCAAATAGACCAGTCGCCGCGGACGCGGCTGCGCGGCCCGCATGGCCTGAACGAGCCGCTGCGTTCCCTCAGCATTCGCGCGCCGATAGTCCTCCTCGGTGTGGGCTTTTGTCACGGCTGCCAGGTGGAAGACGGTATCGACTTGAGAAACCGCTCGCCTGAGACTGTCGTGGTCTTCCAGCGCCCCCACGACCAGTTCAACCTTGCCAGCCTGCTCGCGGGCAAGTCGCGCGATATCACTCATTGGGCGAACAAGCACGCGCGGCCACACGCCTTGTTCGATGAGCGCCTCAACAAGATGCGAGCCAATAAAGCCAGTTCCGCCAGTCACAAGGACACGGGTGCCTGCCTTCACCAGCGGGGCGCGTGGTGTTATCCCTCGGGTACTCACAGTCGCTCGAATCACGTAAAGTCGGACGCTAGATAACAGATTTCCCCAATTTAACCAAGGGGTAACAGAGCCGTCATACTGTTTTATTCATAATAACGCCGTTCTTAACGATATCGCCGCCTATCGTTTCCCGGCGCTCTCTTGACAAGGCTGTTCTGGTCGCTCTTATAGAGGCTCCTGTATGAGGCGGTGGCAGGGCCCGAGGCACACAACCGGAGCATTCATCTGTGGCGTCCCAAAACGAATTTCCTGGCGATATATCGGACGAGCAGTTCGCTGCGCAAGTGCGGAAGCGCTTTGCCTCCACGTTCCGGCCCAAGGCGCTCCTCTATTGGCTTGATCTCTTGCTGTCTTCTCTGATGGGCTGGACGGCCTTTTGGTTGAGCGTCCAGCAACCATTCGGCTCCCTGGCCTATCTCGCGACAACGAGTATTGCTCTCCTCGCCCTCCTCCGCGCCGCCTTATTCATTCATGAAATTGCCCACCAGAAGCGGGGCAGCCTGCCTGGTTTTGAATACGCCTGGCACGCCGTGGTCGGTCTGCCGTTCATGCTTCCCAGTCTCATGTATGTGGGTTCACATGGAGACCATCACCGGCCCCACACCTTCGGGACAGCCGGCGACCCCGAGTACGCGCCGCTCGTTCACGGCACGCTCCCCGGCCTGGTCTGGTTTGTTCTGAGCGTCTGCATTGTGCCCGTCTTGTTGCCGCTGCGCTGGGGGGTCATCGGCCCCCTTTCGGCCGTTATCCCCCCGTTGCGAAAGATCGTTATTCAGCGGGCTTCCACCCTGGCGATCAATCCGGCGTACCGCCGCCCTCTGCCCGGAAGGCAGTATCAGTTACGGTGGCTCGTCCAGGAATGGGCGGCCGCGCTGGTTGCCTGGCTGGTGTGCGTAAGCTGGTATACAGGACAACTCCCTGGTGTCTGGCTCATGCAGTGGTATGTCGTGACGGCCGGCATGTTGATCGTGAACCAGGTCAGGACGTTAGCGGCGCATCGGTATGACAATACCGGGCGGCGGTTGAGCGCGGTCGAGCAACTCCTCGATTCCGTCAATATGTGCGGCTGGCCAGTGTTCACCGTTCTCGCCGCCCCTGTGGGTCTGCGCTATCACGCGCTGCACCATCTCTTACCCAACGTGCCCTACCACAGTCTCGGTCGGCTCCATCGTCAATTGCAAGAAGAATGGCCGGCCGCTGGTGTCTATCAGCAGACTATTGAACGCGGTATGCTCTCGGCCATCTGGAGTCTGGTCGGCCGGATGGGCCGGAGTCGCCGCGCCGCGCCGCTTAGCGAAGAGCGCGTTGGCGAAGAAGCTTGAACAACACCGGCCAGCCGAAAAGCAGTGGGTAGCGCCGCTGTCGCTCCGAGAGCTCAACCCACACCCCGCTATGCCGGCCGAGCTTCCATAAGACATAGGGCAGCCAATCGTCAAAGATCAGCGCGGTTTTGAAGAGGCGCACGGCATACAGGCATTTTGCTCCGGTCGTCCTGACTGCCCAACTGACCCGCCCTGTCCAGCGCGTCCTCCGCGGTATGGCAACCGACCACTGTCCGTTTTTTTCTCGGCAGACGCATCGTCCCTGCTGCTCCAGGTATGGGAGCCCCAACTGCGCAATGTGGTCGTAGCGCTCAGGAGACGCTGCGTATAATGCCCGGATGGTTTCCGGCCGTTCGGTTCGCAGCTCAGTCCGATACGTTTCTCGAAACCCTCGCTGCCAGAGGTCGGCAAGGTGAAAAGACCGGGTAAGACTCTCCTGCGCGAAAAACGAAATAACGCGAGAGAGAAAGGTGAGCACAGCTTGTGTTGCGGCGTGTATGACGCGCTCCTGCACCTCCTGGTTGCGCGCAAACACGAGCCGCGTCGGCTGACAGAAGCGGGCCCAGATAATGGCGGGGACAACCGCGGGAGTGGTCGCCGCCTCAAAATCCGCAGTCGAGATCACCGCATACTTCGCCCGGAGCGTCCGCGTCCCCTGCCCGACCTCAATATAGAACACATTCGGCGGCAGCAGCGCGTTCAGCCATCTGAGCAGCGGCCGGTCATAGCAAGACCGGTACGAGCGGACGAGCACGTAAAAGTCGAGCACAGCATCGGCCGTCTGCTGGGTGCGGAGGCAAGAACCGTAAAACAGTACGGCATCGACGGCCTCAGCGTGACGGCGTTGGATTTCCGCAGCCACCACGTGGGCGGCTTCAGGCACCGGCTGGGTCCATTCTTGGGCCAAGAGGGCCGTCAGGGCAGACAGCGATTGCGCATCGTCTCGCATACTCAGGCTCGAATAAAGCGGAGTCGGTGGTCTGTCGCAAGATGGAGAGTTCGACCGGGCTGTGGCTCAAAGAGTTCTCCATCAATGGTGAAACCGCAGTCCATCTGCATGGTCAGCCGTTCAACATTGTGGCTGCAATAGCCCGAGTCCAGCGCAAACGGCGGCGGGGGAAGCCCGCGCAAGACCTTCCAGGCCGCAACCGGGCTGCGCGCAGCATTGGCCGCAATAGCGGTAAACCGGAGCGGGGCCTGTTCGGTTCCCCAAAACGGACGGATACGCAGGAAGAGCCGTTCCAGCGTGGTCGCCATCACAAGTTGAAACCGCCTTTTTGCAAGCTGCTCTCCGGGTGTTTCCTTTGCCAGAGTCGGACGGTTGAACGCCAGCCCAATGTCGTCTGGAGCAAAAATGCCGTCGGGGGAACCGCTCGCTACCCGCAGGAGGGCTCCGCCTAGAAAGAGGCCGGCGCCGAACAGGCCCTGTAAACGCCGCTTGGGATAGAGATGATGCTTAAAGGCGAGCGCCCGCTGGATCACACCGGCCCCGAAAAACATACCATACTGAGGGCTCGTGCCTGGGCCGGAGTCGACGCGCAACACCGGCCGCTTCACGATGCGCCGCTCAAGCGTATCGGTCCGCAGCGCGCGGAGCAGCGCAACCAGGCCGGCGGCCGGCGGAGCCGTACTGCCAATATCCGCAGCGCTCATATTTGTTCGTCCGCCAGGCAGAGGCGCAATGGCCGGTAACGGTTGAAAAATTGAACCGGCCAAGACTTCAGTCAGGACGCGTTGCAGCGTTCCATCTCCACCATTCACAGCGAGGAGGGTCACACCCTGGCGCGCGAGGCAGGCCAGCGCCGCGGGCACATCGGCACTCGCCTGCGTCGTCACCTGTACGACCTCAGGCGCGTTCTCACGGGCCGGCGTGAGCGCGACCGGGGAAGCGCGGCTCAGACCGGCCTGGCCATTACTGAGCAGACCCAGTCGCACGAAAGTCCCGTAATCCTGAGAAGAGCGAAAAGGCAACCTCCAGTCGCAGTGAGGGAAGAGGATTCAGAGCGGCTGGGCTACCACGCTCGGGAGCGGCAAAGGGCGACCCGGCCCGCCCGCGCCAATGCAGCCCGTCCATGAGCAGCCAGCAGCCAGCCAGCAGCAGCGCCAGCCAGGACGGCCTACGCCGGAGCCCACGCGCCAACCCCCTCATGCCGGTGTCCCCACTTCCTGCCAGGTTTGAATCGGCCGGCCGCGCCAGCGTTGGATAGCGGCCTGGCCCAGGCGCAGCGTGTGAAACCCCAGAGAACAGCTGGTCCAGACGGCAACGAGCCAGAAACCCTGGTCGGGACGACCGGCCAGGGTCCCGAGCGTTAATAAAATCAGGTTCGGATTCCGGCGGGCGGTAATGGTCCGAAAAAACGAATCGATGGGACGCCACGAGTGAATTTCCAGGCGAAACGCCAGCAGAAAGAGCCCTTCGAGCAGCCGTCCGAGCATATACCCGCCCACGATAATCGCCACGACCGGGTCATGCCAGATCACGGCCGGAGCAAAGCTGCCCGCCAGGCCCATCGCCCAAGCCACATACCAGAATGGCGGGTGGACGAGGTCAAGGCCGTGGTCCAGCACATGGCCCACGCGACTTGAGGTACAGGTGACGCGGGCCAGCTTGCCGTCCACGGTGTCCAAAAAGGTCATAAGCCAAGCGCCCACTAATCCAGGACCAAATTGTCCCTGGAGAAAGAGCCAGGTGACCAGGCCCACCAGCATCCAGCTGAACCCGGTCACGACATTGGGAGAGACATGGGCGCGCGCCAGCAAACGCGTAACGGCGCGGGCGGGGAGCGGCCAGACCCACTTGGTGACCACGTCGGTAATGCCCTTATACGACGCGCGAAACATACGATTTTCAACCTGAGTCAGCGCGTCCGCCCCCACCCGGAGCAGATAGGGCGGGTCGTATTTGCGCAAGGCCGAGGAATAGGCGGGAACAAGATCGTCGGGAACCCGGCAGAGGAGGTGTTTCCGCTGCCCATCGCCCACCGGAGCGGTAAGGCAGGGGAGCAGCGTCTCGCTCTGACTTCCTGTTGTGACGAGCGCGGCAATGGTTGCGGGTGTCTCCGGATCGACGAGCGCCAGGCTACGGACGCTCCTGCGCGCAAGACTCTGCTCAAGCAAGACGCGGGTTAAGCGCTCATCAAAAACATAATCGGTTCGGAAAACGAGGAGCGGGCTGTCGGGGGAAACAGGAGGACAGGAGGTTCCGGTGGCAATCCGCGCATCGGGCACCCCCGCGGCGCGGAGGGTGCGGCGCAGCCGTTCTGCCGGCGAGAGGCCCCACACTTCGACCGGGGCAGTAAGACCGCTCTCAGCCTGAGCTGCGGAATCAGCAAGCCACACCCGAACACGCTCGGCTCCTGCCACCGGCTTCATATCGCTCCTTCTCACCACGCTGCCGTTCGCTGGCAGGCTCTGAATGGATCACCGCACGACAGTGAGCGGTTTTATCATACGCCAGGGAGGTGGTATAGGTTGGAGAGCGCCGCCTGGAGCGAAACACTATGCCAGCCTTTACGCTTGCCCATTTATCAGATCTGCATGTCACCCCGGTCGGGGTCCGGCGGCCACGAGACTTTCTGAACAAGCGCTTCTTGGGCGCCTTATCGTGGTCCCTGCGCCGCCGCAAGGAATATCGCCCCGAGGTTCTGGCCGCGCTGGTCGACGACTTACACGCGCAAGGGCCGGACCATGTGGTCGTTACCGGCGACCTGACCAATATCGCGCTGCAAGACGAGTTCTCCGCCTCCCTGCCGTGGTTGCAAAAACTGGGCGGTCCACAGCAGGTCTCCGTTATCCCGGGCAACCATGACATCTATACGCGCGGGAGCGAGTCTTTTCCGTGGGCGTATTGGGGCGACTATATGCGCTCGTATATCCCGACGGATACGCTGCCAGACTCTGCGGCGCTGCCTTCAGACTTTCCGACAGCCGATTTTCCAACCCTCCGTATCTGTGGACCGCTCGCTCTCGTCGGCGTCTCAACCGCGCGGGCAACGGTCCCCTTCGACGCCTCAGGAACGATAGGCCAGACACAACTCGACCGACTTGAGCGACTCCTCAGCGCATTGGCAAACACGCCCTTGGGTCGGGTCGTGCTCATTCACCATCCCCCCCAACCCATCGCCATATCGGCCCGCCGCCGACTCACCGACGCCGCGGCCTTGCGGGCCGTGCTCGCCAAAACCGGCGCAGAGCTGCTTCTGCACGGCCATATGCACCGCACAGTCACGGCAAGCATCCCCGGACCCTGGGGACCGATTCCGGTTGTCGGGGTCCCCGCCTCTACGGCGATTGGCCGGCGGCCGCAGCGGCGTTCACGCTACCACCTCTATCGGATCGAGCCACACGCCGAGGGGAATGGACGGACACGTTTTCAGATTACTCTCACCTCCCGCGCGTATGATCCGAGAACGACCGGTTTCCACCATTTTGCCGAGCAGCAGCTCTCGCATGGCCTCACTCTTGACTCTGCCACAATCCTGGAGCTAGAAGCAAAGCAGTCTGCACAGAGAGTCTGATTATGAAGAAGCGCCCATCTTCGTTGCTGCTGTTCCTTGTTGGTCTCCTGAGCCCGGTTTTCAGCCCGCAACCGGCCGCTCCGGCACCCGTCGCCAGCGATGTCCTCTCAGCTATGGTGACGGTCCATGCCGAGATCCCGGCCAGTGCGCGCACGGCCCAGTTTCTTGGTGAACAACGCAGCGGGAGCGGCGTGGTCATCGATACGCAGGGCCATATTCTGACCATCGGCTATCTGGTCATGGAAGCCCGCCGGGTTGAGGTCATGGGGATAGACGGGAAGCGCGTCCCGGCCAGCGTTGTCGCCCATGACACGCAAACCGGTTTTGGGCTCTTACGCGCGGACGAACCGCTCAACGCTACCCCCATGCCGTTCGGCACGTCCGCTGACCTGACTGAACGGACAGAGGTGATTATTGCCAGCGACAGCAGCGCAGCCTCGGTACGCCCGACTTTGGTGACCTCGCGGCGGGAATTTGCCGGCTATTGGGAATACCTGCTCGAAGACGCCATTTTCACCGCGCCGCCGCATCCCCGCTATGCTGGCGCAGCGCTGATCGGACCGGACGGGAAGCTGCTGGGCATCGGCTCGCTGTTGGTCAACGACGCCCTGCCCGGCCGGGAGTCTTTAGCCGGGAATATGTTTGTGCCTATTGACCATCTCAAACCCATCCTCACCGACCTGATTCGTACCGGACGCGCCAGGGCCGCCCCTCGGCCCTGGCTCGGACTCTTTACCGAGGAATTCCGCGATAAGCTGATTATCATGTTTGTGGCGCCAGACGGACCGGCAGAACAAGCCGGGGTGCAGGTCAATGATCTGGTCCTCAAGGTTGCCGGTCAGCCGGTCGCAGATCAGGCAGACTTCTATCGAAAGATGTGGGCGATTGGGGAGGCTGGGGCCGATATCACCCTCACGCTCCTCCACGGGACCGAGATCAAAGATATTACAGTGCGCTCCTCGGACAGGGATCAGTACTTTCGCCCGGCCCCTCCCCCGAAAAAGCCGGACACCGCAGAAGCGCTCCAGGCGACCTAGCTCCACTGTCCCCAATGGGACAGGACGCGGGACTGGCCCTAACGTATAACACCCTTTAGAGTCAGCACAACTTTATGCCTGCACACGGGAGTAGTATTCACGAACAGGGCTGTGACCGCTTGCGAGAAGCCTTACGCGCCGATTTGGATTTTCACGGTAAAAACGGGAAACACGCTACGCATGCGTGGCATTCCTTTCCTGCCAAATTCCCACCGCAGCTCCCACAGTTTTTTATCGAATCTTTCACAGTCGCAGACGATATCGTTCTTGATCCTATGTCCGGTTCGGGCACGACCCTGGTAGAGGCCGCGCGTCTGGGCCGGCAGGCTATCGGCTGCGACATTGACCCCCTCGCACGTATGATTGCCGCGGCAAAGCTGCTTCCTGTCAATGCAGTCCAAGCATTGGAAACCGGAACCGCGTTGATCCAGGCGGCTCAACGCGCCCTGCATCGAGACCGTGACCAATTGGAACACGCCTTGAACCGCCGTTTTGATCCGAAAACCCGCGCCTTTATTGATTTCTGGTTTTTACCCCAACAACAACTGGAACTCCTCGCGCTCTTGCAGGGTATCGAAAAAGTCCAACAAGAAGGGCTACAAGCCTTCTTCAAGATCGTTTTCTCATCGACTATTATCGCCAAATCTGGTGGCGTTTCGCTGGCCCGCGATCTGGCGCATACGCGCCCACATAAAGTCACTGATAAGAAGCCAAACTCGGCATTCGTCGAATTCACCAAGCGCCTGAAACAGAACCTCGCCACCCATGTCGCAGATACAGCGAACCCGAAGCACAGCGGCCGCGTCCTGTCCACTGGTGCGGCCAGCACCGGCTTGCCGTCTGACAGCGTAGATTTGATCGTGACCTCACCGCCCTATGCGAACAACGCGATTGATTACATGCGTGCACATAAGTTCTCGCTGGTCTGGTTTGGTTGGAATATCGACGCCTTGTCCAGGATTCGCGCCCGGTATCTGGGACACGACGCAGCAGGTACGACTCAATTCAACGGCTTACCCCGGCAGTGTGAAACAACACTGACACAACTGGCTGAACGTGACGCAAAAAAAGCCGCGGCCCTGCGTCGATATTTCGGCGAGATGTCCACGGTAATCAAGGAGATGTGGCGAGTTCTGAAAAAAGGCCAGCCGGCGGTGATTGTTGTCGGCACCTCAAACCTCCGAGGTCTGGATGTCGAAACACATAAAGGCTTGGCAGCCCTAGGCGAAAAGGTGGGCTTTGAGTTGGCTGGTATCGGTGTTCGTCGTCTGGACCGCGACAAACGCATGATGCCGGCCCGCTGGGGGTCACAAAGACATTCGCAAATTGAAGAGCGGATGCACCAGGAATACGTGATCGGCTTGATAAAATTTCGCTAGGCGGCGGCATTCATGATTATGAGCAGTACCAGCATTTAGCCGCGGTGTCGCGGGCCGTTCGACACAACAAGGAGTTGTGGGTTGTTTTCGGTGATTACATGTTGCAAAAACTTGAGTTCAATCATTCTGGAAGGCGGCCAGCACCGCTGCCGTGTCATACGCCTCACGATAATGTGTGACCACCCCATGCAGCAGGGTCCAGGCGGCCATGACGGCCACCTCGTAGCTTTTTCCGGTTGCCTTCACCCGGCTGCGTTCCTCACACATCACAATCACCTGATTGCCCTGTGCAATGAATTCCTTGGGGACAAGTTGTTCGACCTCTATCGCTTTCCCGCGTGTGGCAAACCACTGCACGACCTGCTCACGCCCACGGACGGCGCCAGCCCAGGGAATCGCCTCGGGTCCGGGTGACTGCCATTCCACATCGTCCGACAGCGGCTGGAGGATGGGCATGACGTCGCCCTGCACCCCAGCCATGAGGAGATGGGTATAAATCTGGCGGACAATATACGCATTGTCCGGCTTGGGTTCTGGGCGGGTTTTGATCTTATCCTTTGAGATCGCCCAAGCCGCGGTAAAGGTATCGAGGACAGGGCCATGAAACACATTTTCCGTTTTTCGACGTAACACTTCCGGGTCATTCTCCACAGCGTGCGTCTTGTCAAGCTGGGTGTCCGGAGTGGAGCGTGTTCCAGCCTGGCCCGTCGTTTGTGCTGCCTTCTTGCGTTGTGAGACCGCCCAAGCCGCGGTAAAGGTATCAAACGCCGGGGAGCTGAACGGCTGCTCCGTCTGCTCCAGCATGGTTTCGAGGTCTTGCTTCTTGGCCATACGCGGTTTCCTTGTCCGATTCAGATGTCCGTCCGGCAGTCTGACTCCCGGGTTGCCAGAATCTGTTCAACCGTCACCAAGTCATCGAGGGTATCCACATCAATAGCCGCTTCGGCAAACGGCATCTCGACCAGGCCGACCCGCGCTCCCAGGATACGAGACGCCTGGACAAGGGCCGTGGGACGATCGAGCCGATGAAAAAAGAACCGGAGGAGATTTCTCAACCCAAACGTACTCACCAGCCGCCAGGGCCGCTTCCGAAACTGCCCGGCTCGCACCCAGAACCGCACCGCCCGAGCCGCCCGCGGGGTTCGCAGGAGAAAGAGATTCGTTCCGCCCCAGCTCTCGTCCGCCAGGGGGAGAAACGTGCGGCGTGACTCGGGATACGACGCACGAAAGAGTGCAGCAGAGACCACTCCAATAACGACATCGGCATCGCTGTGTTGGGCCGCGGTACAGAAATACTCAACCATGACGGGAGAGAGCAGCGCATGGTCAGCCGTTGTCACCAGCACAGGACCCTGCGCCCCGTGCGCTTCAAAGTAATCCAGCACGCTGGCTGCCGGTGAGGATAGACTCGCGTGAAACGTGATATCCCCCGCTTCCGCCCAGTCCGCCAGGACTGACGCGTCGTCGATACTGACCACAATGTCCTGCACCAGCCTGACCGTCCGAAGACCGCTGAGCACCCGCACGATCATGGGAACGCCGGCAACCGCGATACAGGCTTTATACCTTTGACCCGCGGCGTGGGCCAGGCTATCCCTCGGCCCACGGCGTCCGGCAAGGACCAAAGCCGTGACAGGAAGCCGGCCACTCTCCCCGGTCTGCTGAACTGCTGCGCTGGTCACGCCGGTATTGTAGACAGCCTGGAGAAGGATGCAATTGACCCGGATTTTCAGGATTTCTCTTATTCTTCCAGCCTGTCTCCTGTCCGTCCTGCTCCCCTTTCCCCTTTATCGCCACCCAGCTAGACTGCACAGCATTCAGAGGAAGGGTATTTTTTGCGTATCTGGATTGACGCAACGAACCCGAGGAGCGAGCTACGCCTCTTCGGCATGACGCTGCTCGAACGACAGCTCCATACGCTGCTTGAGGCCGGCCTGGAACCGGCAGAGGTCTATGTTCAGCTTGCCGCTGAGACGACCAGTGCGCCCTCCCTGCTTCCCGCGCCCCTTCTCCGGCGGCTTCCGCTCCAGTGGGGTCAGGACTCTCGAACGCTCGGGGAATATCGGACCAGTCTGTCGCAGGATGCCCAGAACGCCCCCTTGCTTGTCCTGGAGGCTGACGCGGTTATTGACAGTCGGCTCCTCCACCATCTTGCTGGACTGACCGGTTCTTGGGTAGCGCGTGGAGAAGCGGAGCAGACCGCGGTCTTACGCCTGGAAGGAGACGGTTCGCCGCTCAACTCCATTGATGTCTCCGCTCGCTCCCTGCCGGAGCTGGCGAAAAAAAGCCTCCGCCAGGGCAGGGCGCAGGAGTTACACCTGAGTGAGGTTCCGTCCCATATTCGAAAGTTGCGGCGCGACTTGCCCGTCTATCTGTTTCGTGTTGCAGACCCCGCCGGCCGAGACCGGGCGGAACGTTTTCTGTTCTGGTCCAACTACAAGGGTTCGACCGACTTCTTTACCAAATACGTCTACCCCCCCTTAGTCTGGCGGGCGGTCCGTCCGCTGGCGCGTTGGCGGGTCCATCCGAATGTGATTTCGCTTTTTAATGTCGGCATTACCCTCCTGGCCGTGCCCCTCTTTGCCCAGGGCTATTGGCTGACGGGCTTTACTTTGGCGTATACGATGAGTGTGCTTGATTCCGTTGACGGCAAGCTCGCTCGCCTGACCTTCCGGGCCTCCAAGCTGGGCGATATTCTGGATCACGGCTTGGACATCATCCATCCGCCGCTGTGGTATTTTGCCTGGGCGTGGGCATTAGGGGCGGGAGACAGCGCCGCCCCGGTGATGCAGTTCGCCGTCTGGATGGCGGTCTTTTATGTGTTGGACCGGATTGTCGCCGGCCTGTTCAGCGCGCGGGTTGGCCGGTCCATTCATGGCTGCACCCCGTTTGATGAACGTATGCGGACCTGGATCTCGCGGCGCAATATCAATGTTCCGTTCTTTATGCTTGGTTTGCTGCTTGGCTTCCCTGTGGCGGCCTTTGGCCTGATCGTCGCGTGGCAGGTCGTCTCTTTCGGCCTTCATACGCTTCGTCTGGCGCAGTTCTGGAACAGAAAGGAGAGCGCAAGGGGCGCGGAATAGGCTCTTCTCTGTCTCCGTTCTCTCTCTTCTCACCATGCGTCTCCTGCTTGCCTTTGCCCGTGCCTATCCCGGCCGGAGTGCCCTCACGCTCGCCTGTCTCATCTTCGCCACCTTTGCGGAAGGCATCAGCTTCTCCAGCCTCCTGCCGCTCCTGAGTCTGGCAACCCGGGCACGCAGTAGCGTACCGTCACCGGACACAGCGCCAACCGGCTTGGAACAGGTCAGCCGCGATACGCTGGCCGCCTTTGGGCTCCAGCCGAGTATCGGCCTGCTGTGCCTGCTCATCATCGCCGGTATGGTCCTGAAAGCCGGGTTTGTCCTCCTCGCCCAAAAGCAGGTTGGCTATACGGTCGCCCATGTCGCCACCGACCTGCGCCTCTCCCTGTTGCGCTCACTCCTGGCCGCCCGCTGGGAATACTATGTCCGTCAGCCGGTGGGCGGCTTTGCCAATGCGTTTGCGACCGAAGCCAGTCGGGCCTCTGAAGCCTATCTGTACGCGGTCACGATTATTGCCTTCAGTCTCCAAACCGTCCTCTATGTTGCCCTTGCGCTGTCCGTCTCCTGGCAGGCCACCCTGGCGGCCGCGCTCTTTGGTGTGTTGATCGTCTTTGGGCTGCATCGCCTGGTGCGGCTGGCACAACGCGCCGGAGCCCGCCAGACCACGGTGTTAAAGGACATGCTCGGACAACTGACCGATGTGCTGTACGCAGTCAAGCCGCTCAAGGCCATGGCGCGCGAGAGCCAGGTCGGCCCACTCCTTGAGCGCGGGACCCAACGCTTACATCGCGCGCTCCAGCGTGAGGTCTTGAGCAAAGAGGCCCTGCGCGCCCTGCAGGACCCGCTGCTGATCGCCTGTCTGGTCGGGGGACTGTATATCGCCTTAACACGCTGGGCATTGTCTCTCGATGCAGTGATTATGCTCGTTATCCTGTTCGGTCGGACCTTGAGCAGCCTCAACAAGGCCCAACGCCAGTACCAACGCATGGTCGCCCGGGAGAGTGCCTACTGGTCCCTGCAAGACACCCTGCGGCAATCGGAGGCCGCGGAAGAAATCAACACCGGTACCCGCCAACCGCGACTCACCCAGGGCATTGTCCTGCAAGAAGTGAGCTTCGCCTATGCCGAGAAACCCATCCTTGAACGGGCCTCGTGCACCATTCCGGCAGGAGAAGTGACGCTCCTTATCGGCCCTTCGGGAACGGGCAAAACGTCTACGGTTGATCTGATTGCCGGTTTGCTCCAGCCCCGGAGTGGCGCAGTCTGTATTGATGGGGTGCCGCTCAGCTCAATTGATCTGACAGCCTGGCGGCAGGCCATCGGTTATGTCCCGCAGGAAATGTTACTGCTGCACGAAAGTGTCTTTGCCAACGTGACGCTGGGCGATACCGCGCTGACCCAAACGGCTGTCAAATCAGCCTTGCGCGCCGCCGGGGCCTGGGAGTTTGTGCAAAGCCTGCCGGACAGAATGGCGACGCGGGTCGGAGAGCGGGGTGCCCGTTTGTCCGGCGGCCAGCGGCAGCGGATTGCCATTGCCCGCGCCCTGGTACATGCGCCTCAACTCCTTATTTTAGATGAAGCAACTACCGCGCTTGACCCGGAGAGCGAGGCCGCCATTTGCCAGACCGTTCAACGCCTGCGTGGAACCATGACCATCCTGGCAATCTCCCACCAACCGGCCTTATTGGATATTGCCGACCATGTGTATCGGCTGGAGAACGGCCAGCTCAGACCAGTTGACTCAGCCGTTTCGCCTCATTACGTACAGAAAATTGCGTAAGGGGCGGAGCTATCACTCTATGGGCGCTTCGGGTTTCTCAACAACACTCCGCCGGAGAGTGGCGTCAATGCTGCGAACAGAGCCGTATGCCAGACCGGGCACCCGGACCCAGCCAGAGCGTGTCATCCTCAGTGTCCGAGAGGGCAGGACTCCGAGCGAGAAGCCACCGGTCCGCATCTTTGTCGGGACGGAGCCGGGCCAGTACCGGGCTGAGCGTATTTTTATCTGGTCAATTGAACAGGTCCGCGACCCGTCTCGCGTCTATGAATTATACCTGATGAAAGACCTGGCTGGCTTTGACCGGCGGGGCTGGCTGACTGGCTTTACGAACTACCGCTTTGCCATTCCACATTTTGCCGAGGGCCACGGGCGCGCCATCTATAATGACACCGATCAGATTTATTTGACCGACCCAGGCGAACTCTTTGACACCGATATGGGCGGCTCTGGTTTTCTGTCCATTCATGACCGGGATACCTCGGTGATGTTGATCGACTGTCAACGTATGGCCACAGTCTGGACGCTTGAGGCCGCCCAACAGCAGCGGCGGAAAAGGCTGGAGGCTGAGGCCGGCTCCGTTCCCGGTCTGTGGGGCCGGCTTGACCCGGACTGGAACGCCCGGGACGATGAGTATGATCCGCAACGCTCCAAAGTGCTGCACTATACGACGATTCATGCCCAGCCCTGGCAGCCGTTTCCCCAGCGATTCGCGTATCAATATAATCCCGTTGCGCAGGTCTGGTTTAGCTTAGAGCGTACCGCGAATGAAACAGGCTATCAGGTGTTTCGCGCCCATCGGCCAAGTGCGCAATACACGAAGCTGTGCTCTCACTTGCGGATAGCTTTAACAAGGAGTGCCGGCTTCCAGCCCACAATAATACCGGCCAGGATGGCCGCGCGCCCCTTAGCTCCTCCGACCGCTTTGATTCAAGCGGTCCGCAATGGTCGCGCTGACAGCCCTCAGGCGCAGGTAGAAAAACTCATCGCAGAAACGAAGAGTCGTACAATTCTGGAGTATTCCTTTGGTCTCGGTCCCTCCTTTACGAACGGCCATGGCCCGGCAGTGTCCCCATACAATCCAGCCTTGGCCGCTCCAGCCGGCCACACCTGCGAAGCCGCGGACGGCGTTGTCTGTGCGGATACGCTGGATTTTCTGCCCGACGAGGATGTTCCGTGGACGTTGGAGGAACTCTTCCGTCACGCCCGTCGCTTTGTGTACATCTCGGTCAGCGATTTTCCGTGTGAGCGACACCTGCCAGATAGCGCCCGCCTCAAGGGCCGGGCGCGCCCGATATCCTGGTGGCGGACCCACCTGGACGGCATCAGCCGCCGCTACCCAAGCGTGCATTGGTCCCTCACTATGCAGTCTCACAGACACGCCTGGCCGGGTAGGCAGCGCTCAACAGCCCAGACGTATTCGGTCGGCAGTTGTTCCGGGGGGAATCTCGGTCGCCCGCCCGTGGTATGGGTCCTGACCGCGCACAAGCCGGGACATACCACCCAAGTCCTGGGTCTGGCCGATGCGCTGGGTTGGCCGTACACGACCAAGACGTTACGCTTTCGTGCCTGGACAAATCTCCATAAACGCCTCCCCGGAACCCACCGCGCCACCCGCTTTGGCATGGATACCCCGCGCTCAGACCCGCTCAGCCCGCCCTGGCCTGACCTGATTCTGACGGCCGGCTGGCGACCGGCACGGGTCGCACGCTGGATTCAGCAGCAGAGCCGCGGACGGACCCAACTCGTGATACTCGGTCGCAAAGGCAGTCGTCCGGCGCATCCAACAGACGTGAGTGTCGTCTGCGCCCATTTTCGTTTGCCCCCACATCCACGCCGGATTGAGACCCTCGCTCCGCTGACTCAAGTCCGCCCTGAACGGCTTTGTCAGGGAGCAAAACAATGGCGACATCTGGTCCAGGACGCCCCGCATCCCTGGATTATGCTCCTGGTCGGTGGTGCAACCGCTCGCTATCAGTTTGATCCGCAGATTGCCCGAAAAATGGGAGAAGACGTCCGCGCGTTTGCCGCCCGCGTCAATGGCAAAGTCTTTGCCACTACGAGCCGCCGGACAGGCAAAGCCGCAACCGTAGCCTTACGGGAGGGACTCGGCTCCTCGCACTTTGTGTATGCCTGGCAGCCCGATCAACAGGATAATCCTTATATGGGCTATCTCGCGCTCGCCGATGTCTTAATCGTCACCGGTGAGAGCGAATCCATGCTGGCTGAAGCGGCGACCACTGCTACACCGCTCTATATTTATCCCTTGCCGGAACGACCAGACGACATGGTGGGACGCGGTAAGGAATGGGTTATCAACCAAGCGCGGGCGAAACAGCTCACACCGCGTGGCAGCGTGCGACCGCAGCGGGGCGTGTCCTATCTGTGTGCCCGCTTGATCGAACGCGGCCTTGTCCAACCGCGGCGCGACCTGAACGCCTTGCACGAAGCCTTAGTACAGCGAGATATTGCCCGTTTTTTTGGGGCGTCGGTCGATCTCTCCCCGCGTCCTGCCCTGCACGAGTTTGATACTGTTGCTCAACACGTTCGCCGCTTACTTGGATTTCACGGACACCCATGACCAGAGCAGTTTTTCTGCGTCACGGCCAAAGCGTATGGAATCAGGCGCGTCGTTTCACAGGCTGGGCCGACGTTCCGCTCAGTCCACACGGACGGGAGCAGGCCAAACAGGCCGCCCGGCTCCTCCAGGCGGGTGGATTTTCCTTTGATGTCTGTTTTACCTCATATTTGCAGCGTTCTGCGGACACGCTTCAGATTGTCCTCAAGGCCCTCAACACAGCAAGGGAGGCGGATTTGCAACCCGTCCCTCCTATCCATGCGAGTTGGCGGTTGAACGAGCGACATTACGGAGCGCTCCAGGGACTCAGCCGACAGGACATTGCCCAGCAGTACGGACACGAGCAGGTCGTGGTCTGGCAGCAGCATTTTGATATTGCGCCGCCAGCCCTGGACCCGACCGATGCGCGCTTCCCCGGCCATGACCCGCGCTATGCCGACCTCACAGACAGCGAGCTGCCACGCACGGAAACGCTGAAGGAGGTGCGGGCCCGAGTGCTGCCGTACTGGCACGACGTCATTGTCCCGAAGATCAAGAACAGCCAGCAGATTTTCGTGGTGGCGCATGGCAACAGCCTGCGCGCCCTGACCACATATCTGGATGGCGTGGCAGCAGAAGATATCCCACGGGTGAAACGCCCCCTGACAGGCGAACCCTTTGTGTACGAGTTTGACCAGGACGCCGTCCCACACCGACACTATTACCTCCGCCGGGCTCCAAAACTGCAACGCTGGCTGAAGACGAAGCTCGGCCAGCGGCCTCCCCGATCAACGGGTCGTCCGGGGGTGGGATAGGCGCTCTGGCCCTGATGGAATATCAAGCTTGGCAGCGGCAGTGGATGGAGGAGGATACATCTCATGCGCTATCTTGATCGCAACCGGCTCAATACTATTGACCCGGCAGCTTTCCAGGCACAGCAGCCCTATCCCTGGATCAACCCGCGGGGCTTGCTCACTCCAGAAGGCTATCACAGACTTGTGGCCCAGCTTCCCGTGCAAGAACAGTTCACCCCCAGCTTTGGCAGACAGCGCGCCCACGGCCAGCGCAGTCATGATCGTTTTATGTTGGCCTACCACGACGCCCTGCCGGTGGCCCAGGAATGGAAAGATTTTATTGCCGAGTTACGTGGCTCGACCTATCGGGATTTTCTCGGTCGTTTACTCGGCACGCGCGCTTTCGAACTACACTTTCACTGGCACTACACCCCGCGCGGCTGTTCCATCTCGCCGCATTGCGATGCCAAGCATAAGCTTGGATCGCATATTTTTTATTTCAATACCGAACAGGATTGGGACCCAAGCTGGGGGGGACAGACCTTGCTCCTCGACGACAGAGGGCGCTTTCCGCGCAACTCCGCGCCAGAAATAAAGGAATTTGATAGCGTCTCCCCCTCACACGCCGTGGGCAATTCCAGCCTGCTCTTCGCCCGCAACGGCAGCTCCTGGCACGCCATGCGGCCACTTCAGTGCCCAGAGGATCGGCTGCGCAAGGTCTTTATTGTGGTGGTCAGTCGCTTTGGACCGGTCGAACGCATCAAACGACTTTTGGGCTGGAAGGCAAAGGGATATTAAGTCGGTTCACTTTATTTCGGCGGAAGGAGCTTGTTGGCGTGCCGGATCGTATCGAAGACGCAATAGAGCAGCGTACCGATAAACACGAGGAAAACCAAAACTGCAAGAATTTCCATTTTACAGCTCTCCCAGACGTTCGATGGCCGCTTCGATTCTTCTATTGAGAGTTAGAATAGCGACCGCTAAGCCCACTATAACAGCCATAGACGCGATAAGCAGAAAAGTTTCTGCTCTGTCCAGATTCGATACAAACCAGCCAATCAAGCTGATATTCGTGACGACACAAATACCGAGCCATAACCTCATCTGGTTAATAGCCTCCTTGAGCTTGTCCAGTTCCGACATGGCCCCTTCAATGTACAGGAGTGGGCAAGGATTGGAAGGGAAAAAGCGCCGCTTCAGATAAGCGACGCAGCCTTGCGCCGGGAGAACCTTCCAGAAATAATGCCGACCTACTTTTCCAGCCGTAGGAGAAATTCATTATGACGACCACCCCGCATTGTTTAGTTGTCGGCGTTGGGCCCGGTTTAGGCCTGGGCTGTGTGCGTCGCTTTGCGGCCGGCGGCTACCGAGTGTCGATGATTGCCCGGCACGCCGGTCGGCTGGCGTCCTGGGCCGCTGAAATTCCTGAGAGTGCGGGATTTCCCGTCGATGTCGCTGACGAAAAGGCATTCCGTCAGACGCTCAACCGCATTGTCGCCGAGCACGGGCTCCCGGAAGTCGTTGTGTACAATGCGGCGCGGGCGACGTTGGGACATTATCGCGACATCAGCATGGAGGACTTTACACTCAATTTTCGCACAAATACCGCTGGCCTCTTGATCCTGGCCCAGGAGCTGGCTCCGGCAATGGTCGCGCGCGGCTCCGGCGCTCTCATGGTCACCGGGAATACGGGCGCGCAGCGGGGCACGCCGAATTTTGTCGGCTGGTCACCAACCAAAGCCGGGCAACGCATCCTGGCCGAAAGCCTGGCCCGCGAGCTGGGGCCGGACGGGATTCATGTGGCCTATATTGTGGTCGATGCCATGATCGATATGCCGTTTGCCCGCCGCCGCCTCCCTGACAAGCCCAAGGATTTCTTTTCCCAGCCAGCGGATTTAGCGGAAACGGTTTTTCATACCGCCCATCAGCCCAGGTCGGCCTGGTCGTTTCTGGTCGAGTTACGCCCGTTCGGAGAAAAATGGTAGCCGTCCCTCACCCGTGAGTACAGCGTTGAGGAGTTCCGCCGGCTGGAGCGCATACGAGGACAGCCATGAACTACGAGTTAAGCGCCGCAGAAACGCGCTTGGTTGAGACGGCGAGAGTATTTGCGGGCGAAAAGATCGCGCCCTTTGCCGCAGACTGGGACCTCAACCGGACAGTCCCGCGCGCTGCCTTTCGGGAGGCGGCAGCCGTGGGCCTCACCGGCGTGCTGGCGCCTACATCAGTCGGGGGACAAGGCGTCAGTTTCCTGGCGGCCGCCAAGGTACTGGAGGAGTTGGCCGGGGCCTGCTTTGCCTTTACCTTTGGCCTCTGGGTGCACAACAATATGCTCAACACCATTGCGCGCAATGGCACTCCAGATCAAATCGCACGCTACGTCCCCCCCATGTTGGCAGGAGAAAGAATCGGGGCGTTTTGCCTGACAGAGCCCAGCGCCGGCAGCGATGCCGCGGCAATTGCAACCCTGGCCGAGCAATCGTCCGACGGCTGGCGGCTGAGCGGAGAGAAAGCCTGGGTCACCAATGGCGTCAGTGCGGATGTGTTTGGCGTGTATGCCCAGACCGCACCCGCCCAAGGCTGGCGCGGTATTGCCAGCTTTCTGCTGGCTGGCGATACCCCAGGTCTTGACCGCACCCCCCAGTACACCATGCTGGGCGGACAGGCGCTGGGAGTGACGGGGCTCAGGCTGACCAACTGTCCGGTTTCCGAGACCGATCTGTTGTTCGGCCCGGGAGACGGATTCAAGGCCGCCATGCGGGGCATCAATATGGCCCGGACATTTGTTGGGGCGGGCTGTTGCGGCATGTTGCAGGCCAGCCTCAAAACCGCCCTGGCGTATGGCGCAAAGCGACACGCCTTTGGCCAGCCAATTCTGAACTTTCAGGGCCTGCAATGGGAACTCGCGGATGTGGCAACAGAGCTTGAGGCCGCGCGTCTGCTGACCTATCGCGCCGCCCTGGCCCTGGACCGGGGAGAGAATGCCATCGTGGAGGCCGCCCATGCCAAGAAGTTCGCCAGCCGCGTGGCGTTCAGCGGCGTCTCACAGTGTATGCAGGTCATGGGCGCAGAAGGTTTACGCGCCAACCACCCGCTTGGTCGGCATTTGGCCCTGGCCAAGATGACCCACTATATGGACGGCGCAACGGAAATTCAGAATAGTGTGATCAGCCGGACCCTGCTCAAAGAGTACGGCGTTGACCTTGGGTGAAGGGTCTTCCCGACCGCGGCTTTACCTCTCTCCAACGGTGGCGTCGTTCAGGGGCGGGAAGCCGGCGAGAAGGTCAGCGCGTCTCGCAAAACCGCTCAAACAACCCCGGGTCGATCCTCTTCTTTTTTCTCTCAAAGAAATACATCTTGGTCCAGACAGCGATATAACAGAGTTCTATGAAAGGCAGATAAGGACGAAAGTCAGGCACCCCGTCTCGAAAGAGATGCTGGAAAAAGGCGTTTTGAAACGGACCGAGCCAACGGGCCACAGCGCTTGTCACACCCGTTCCAATCAATTGCTCCTTACGCAAACTGTCGGCATCAACGCCGCATACCAGGCCATCTCTGTGGGTTACGATAAAATTTTTGCGGACGGCGTCCACATAATCGAATCCTATTCAGACGGACTCCGGGGCCAGCTTCTCCGCAGCGGCACTGAGACTACGGTAGACAGACTCTGAAAGAACGCCAACCTGATTGAGGAGGGACAGGTCACGCTGGAGCCGATACAAAACGGTCGTCTCCGCTATACTCACGGCCTGAGTGCTGTGGCGATACGTCGCTGCGTAGAAATCCGCTATCTTTTCGACGAGGGCGGCATCGACATTGGTAATCGGGCTGCCCTCAACATATTCGAGCCACAGCTCATGCTCATACCGAATGGCAACGGACGGAAAATGAGGGCTGCCTTTGAAAGCTTCTAAATTTCGCTCGAATTCCGCCGCAAGCGCAGTGTCGCGCAGAATAAGCCGTTTGAAACGTTTCCCATTCCGGGTGGTAAACAGCGTCTGTTGCGAGTTCTGGAGACGGTTGCCAACCGCGCGGGAGCACAGATATCGTAACCGCCGCGCAAGACGGAAGGTCTTTGTCTCAGCCGAGAAGCGCCCTCTCAACATAGAATGCTTATGAATATATCAACAACCCGTAATGGAGAAAGTCCCCTTGACCGCGCCGGTGGCAGACATATAGGGCTTTTTGTCCGCTCTTTTGGCGGTGGCGGCGGCGCAGAGCGGGTCATGCTCAACCTGGCCACGGCCCTGGCCGACCAAGGCCATCGTATTGACCTGGTGATGGGTCGGAAAGAAGGCCATTTCCTGGATGAAATCCCCGATAACGTCAACATCATTGACCTCAAAGTTCGCTCAGCCTACCAACTGCTACCCGCGGCACTGAAAATGCCGCGGGTCGCGGGCGCTCTGGCTTCAATCTTGTCACGCCCCAAAGCGCCCTGGATTCTGGGCGCCGTCCCCGGCCTGACGGCGTATCTGAACCAGCAGCGACCGGCAGCCCTGTTATCCGCCCTCAGCTATCCCAATATCGCTGCCGTGCTGGCCCGGCGTCTGAGCCCGGCGGCAACCCGTCTGGTCATCAGCGTGCATAATCACCTGTCCGTCGCCACGGCCCAGGCCGGCAAAGCCGCGGACAAAAACTTTCCCCACCTGGCCCGTCGTTTGTATCCAGAGGCAGACCGTGTTGTTGCAGTGTCAGACGGCGTGGCCGCTGATCTGGCCCAAACGATGCGGCTGCCGCCTGCTCGTATTCGCACGATTTATAACCCGGTTTTCCGCCCGGATATTGTGACCCTGGCCCAAGCGCCGCTTGAGCATGCCTGGTTTGTTCCGGGCGCTCCTCCGGTCGTCCTTGGTATTGGCAAGCTCAAGCCCCAGAAAGATTTTGGAGGTTTGATCCGGGCTTTTGCCCGCGTTCGAGCGGCCCGGCCGGCTCGATTGCTCATTTTAGGCGAAGGGCCTCAGCGTGAGACTCTGCTGTCCCTGGCCCGCCAACTCAGCGTCGCCGACGATATCGCCCTGCCCGGCTTTGTGGCCAACCCTTTCGCCTATCTTGGCCGCGCCGCGGTCTTCGCCCTGTCCTCGGCCTGGGAAGGACTGCCAACTGTTGTCATTGAAGCCCTCGCCTGCGGCTGCCCGATTGTGAGCACAGATTGTCCGAGCGGACCGGCGGAAATCCTGGACGGAGGAATGTATGGCAGGCTCGTGCCTGTGGGAGATGACGCGGCCTTAGCCAACGCCATCTTGGCAACGCTGGACAATCCTCCCCCTCGGGACCGCTTACGCGACCGGGCGCAGCTCTTCTCCGTTGACTGCGCGGTCGAGCGCTACCTCGACGTTTTGCTGGGAAATTGAATGCGGTTCGTGCAGGTCGGCGTGGGCGTTACGGCTCGACATTCGGCGGGGACGTAACAAACGCAGTTGGCGAGTCGGGCTGGCTGGAAAAACGGGCACGGACTTCCGCCAGGTCTTGCGGCGTGTCCGTCTCGGCCCACCACAGCCCTTCGATGGAGACGACTTCAACCACGGCTGAGTTTGCCAGGGAATCAATGACTGACAAATACCAGCGCTGGAGCGCAGTCGGATCACGCATGGCTTTCTCCAAGGCACCCCGGAAGGCCTGCACGCCACTGGCGCGAAAAGTCATCAGTCCGATGGATTCGCCATGCACAACCGCCGGCGACAGCGTTTTCCCCACCGCGGCCAGGGTGCGTTCATGCCGAATCGAGACCTTCATATCATCTTCGTCATAGCTGGGCTTGCGATCAATCGCCAGGCTGACCGCGGCCGACGGAGCGAGCAGGAGACGCTCTAACACGGCCGGCTCAAACAAAGTATCACCATTCAGCAGAACAAAATCCTCGGTCATTTCCGGGATGGCCGTCCAGCACGTGGCCAGATTATTCGAGATTGCAAAAAAAGGATTAAAGCGGGTGGTCACTGCTATCTCCGGCAGCCGGCAGTGGGTGAGAAAATGTTCCACCTTGTCTGCCCCAAACCCGACCATAACCGTCGCGCGTTGAATGCCACACGCGGCCAGCGTCCGGAGTTGGATTTCCAGAGCGGGCCGACTGCCATCAACCGGCAACAGGCACTTGGGTGTTGCGGCGGTAAGGGGCAGGAGGCGCTTGCCCTGCCCCGCGCTCAAAATAATAGCCTTCATGACGTGCTGCACAGTAGCCGAATTCGTCTGCCCGGTATAAGAGAAAACCAGCAACGAATCAAGCAGGATGAGGCCGTCGACAACCAAAGATGGACTTCCGGCAATGCGCTCCCTCCCTTCTTTCTCATCGCGCCGACTCGGCCAACCGCTCGGCTTTTATATTGTCGCTGAGTTGTTTGCGCCAACCCTGTGGGCGCTGTTCGGGCTGACCGCGCTGGTGCTGACAAAAGACCTGCTCGGCTTCTCTGACCTGGTAATCAATCGGGGTCTGGGCCTTGCCGCGGTCAGCTGGATCGCCTTTTACGAATTGGTCCCGCTCCTGTCCCGCACCCTCCCCTTCGCCGTGCTCGTCGGTACCTTGGTCGGGCTGGGCCGGCTCCGCTCTGACCAGGAGTTGCTGGCCATTGAGGCGGCCGGTCTTGCCCGGCGGCATTTGGCGCTTCCGATTCTGGGCTTTGCCACGGCCATGACACTCCTCGGGCTCGGCTTTTCGCTGTTTGCCGCACCGGCCTCCCTCCGCTCACTGGATAACGCCTTACGCAGTATGATCCAGCAAAATCCCGGCGTGGCGCTCCGTCCCGGCAGCGTGCACGAGTTCGGTGATGCCCGCATGGTCGCCCGAGAAATTTCGGCGCGCGGCGATAGCCTGCGCGGCGTGCTGTTATGGCTGTCTGATACCAGCCAGGAATATTTTGCCGGGCAGACGCTTTTTGCCGAACACGGGAGGGTACAGCCCCTGGCCCAGGGGGCCGCTCGGCTGGTTTTATACGACGGCGTTATTCTCCTCTCTCCCCGGGAGGGCGGTGGGGAGACCCGCTTCCAGACTTTTGAGACCGTCATCCGGGAACCGCAGCGCACCCAGCCCTGGCCGGCCCAGCCGCTCGCCCGCCTCCCGTTTCGCGCTCTCCTGGACCATGTTCAAGCAACCGCCCTGGCAGGAGAGAGTCTGGCTGCCCGCCGTGCCCGCACCGAGCTGCATCGGCGTTTCGCCGCCCCGGCAGCCGGCCTCGTCTTCAGCCTGTTGGCCCTGCCCCTCGCCTGTCTGGGGCCGCGCTTCTCGCGCGCGTCGGGTGGCGTCCTCGGGCTGGTTCTGACTGTGGTGTATTACGGTTTCACGCAACTCGGCGACGGACTTGCCCAGGCCGGCGCGGTGACAGTCGGGCTGGGAGTCTGGCTGCCCAATATGCTCGTCGGTGGGCTTGCCGGCCTCCTCATCGGGCGGCAAGACCGGCCCTGGGTAAAACGCCGCCCCCCCAATGCACAGCCGGCCCAGGATTCTGCCCCGGCAACGCCTCCAGCGGCTCTCCACATGCGACCGGCATTACTGCCCCGTTACGTGCTGCAACACTATCTCCTGATGTTGGGCCTGGCCTTCGGCTTTTTACTCGTGGGTTATCTCCTGGTTGATGTTCTTGAACGACTCGAATGGCTTGCCCGCCACAATGCCACGCCGGTCGAAGCCCTCCGGTTCTACAGCGCCCGTACCCCCCTGCTGACTTCACGGATCGTTCCAATGGCCCTCCTGCTGGCAACCGCCCTGACCGTCAGCCTGCTGTCTTTCCACCGAGAGCTGATTGGCATGCGGGCGTGCGGGATTTCTGCCACCCGCACGCTGTCCTGCATACTCCTCGTTGCCGGCCTCGTCACGCCCCTCTCCTTTGCCCTGAACGAATCCATCGTGCCCCGCTCAAACGCCCTGGCTGACCGCCTCAAAGAAACCGAAATCAAGGATCGCGCCCTCCCCACCGGCCCCTTACAGAAAATAGTCTGGTACCGCGCCGGTAGCCATGTGTCCCAGGCAACCCGGCTCGACCCGGCTCTGGAAGAAGCGACCGACCTGTCGATCTACGAACTTGGAGACCAGGGCTTACCCCTCAGCCGCACCGACGCGCGCCGGGCCAGGCATATTGGCAACGGGCTGTGGGAACTGGATGATCCGGTGCGCATTCGCATCTCGGAAAACGGCCTCCAGCGCGAGCCGGCCGAGCCGCTTATCCAGTTAGGGGAGGCCCCGGATATACAGCTTGACACCATGCACCTGAGCGTCTGGCAGTTGGCCCAGGAAATTATCGGGACAGAAATGGCCGGCTACGACGTCACCACCTATCGCGTGGACCTCAACGTCAAATACGCCGCGCCCCTGGCCTGCATCCTGCTGCCGGCCATCGTACTGTTCTTTGCTCTGCACGGCCCGCCGTTTCCGGGCCCGGCCGTGACCCTGCTGGTGAGTAGCCTCCTGGGCGTCGGCTATGTGTTGTTGACCGGAGTGTGCGCCTCACTCGGCTATGGCGGCAGCCTGTCACCCACCCTGGCCGGTTGGGGGCCGGCGCTCAGCGCGACGCTGCTGGCCGGCGTCTTTGCCTGGCGCAATCAGGGCTGAGCCTGTCATCATGGACGGGAGAAGGAGGGCGAAAAATTAAACTCCGCAACGCTGTTATCAGGCTGATACCTGTTTTATGCTGGCTGGGGTGCGGGCTGCCGCTGAACACGGGCTGTACGATCAATACTGACAGCGGCCACGAGGATACCTCTTTCAGAGCCGCTCGGAACCGCATGGTGACAGAGCAGATACGAAACCGAGGCATCCAGGATGAACGCGTCTTGCGCGCGCTCACAACGGTCCCGCGTCACCTGTTTATCCCGCCCGCCTACCGGGATCATGCCTACGACGACGGCCCGCTGCCCATTGGTCAGGGGCAAACCATCTCCCAGCCCTATATCGTGGCGCTCATGAGCGAGCGGCTGGAGCTCACAGGCGATGAGAAGGTGCTGGAAATCGGCACGGGCTCAGGCTATCAGGCTGCGGTTTTGAGCCTCCTGGCAAAACAGGTGTATTCCATTGAGATTGTGCCCCAGCTGATGTCCTCCGCGCGTAAGCTGCTCGGCCAACTCGGCTATGACAATGTGACCGTTCTGCTCGGCGACGGGAATAAGGGGTGGGAAAAAGACAGCCCGTATGACGCGATTATCGTCACCGCCGCAGCCCCGCATATCCCGCCGGCGCTTCTTGAACAACTCGCCGAGGGTGGCCGGCTGGCGCTGCCAGTCGTCCGCGGCGAGGAGCAGCACCTGCTGAGATTACGCAAACACAACGGCCGGATTATTGAGGAGAACCTGGGGCTGGTCCGCTTTGTCCCGTTAGTGGGCGGGTAAATGTCATGAGTCTCAATTCCTGGACGAAGGGCCTGTGGAATACGTATGAACATTCAAAAGAGTAGGAGGAGCGAGAACAACTCCTCCAGCGCTGTCTTTACTTCTCGGACGCGGTCGTCCCTTCCTGCGGCTCACCGCCGACCAGAGCGACCAACACGGCGACAATAAGCACTTTCAGGGCCGCCCCTTTGGTGCCGTGCGCTCAATCAGGGCCTCAAGCGCCCGCATCGTCTCGACGTGTTGCGCTTTCGCGTCCTCGCGTTGCTCTTGCAAGGCGGCCATTGTCGCCTCGTGCTGCTTATCGCGGTGGTCTGCGCTCCGTCGCATCAGTCTGATACCTCCATAGATGAGTCCTACTTGGAGAAGGCCAACGAACAGAGCGACTCCGGTTTGCGCATACACAGCCCACAATCCGGCCCGGCTAATTTCCAGGGACGTCTGCTGGACTGCTAAGGACGAGTTCTGGTAGGCGATGGTTGCTGCTTCAAGCTCGGTCATTTTATCCTCCTGCTGGCGACGCGGAGCCGAAGCCCCGCGCTTTATCCTCATCTCGGCAATTTTTTTTCCTCTGCCGGGTACGCTTCGGGGCAGGAGGTTAGCGATACAGTACTACTTTTTCTTTCCCCCGTCGCGCACAATCAGTTGGGCAGAGATGTGGGCGGGGTGCAACTGACACTTCACATCAAACAAACCGGCTTTGTCTGCCACAAACTCGACCGTCTTGGTCTCGCCGCTGTTGACCACCTCTTCGACGTCAAAAGCGGGAATGGCAAAGCCGTGGTTGGGCGGGTCGCCCGGAATCTTGTTCACAATCTTGATCTGTACGGTCTCGCCCTGCTCGGCAATCAACACAGACGGAACAAACATTTTTGCGCCCTCGTATAAGACGTTCACGACTGTAAATTTCCGAGTCGCGGCCATCTCTCCTTCAGCGTGCTGGTCCGCCCATACCACGGGCGTGACTGTCATCGCGCCGAGTGCGAGCAGGCTCAGCGTTGTTCGTGTTATTCTCCACCACTGCTGGATCATACCATCCTCCTTCACTGCGCTAGGATACGTGTAGTGAGCCACAACCCAGCGCTGATTGCAACTGGACCGCCGGCTCGTTCGCTTCCAGGGCTGGCATACTTACCCTGCCTTGCTATGATGCGCCGACATGCCAGCCCACGCCGCCTTCAATCTCGTCTCAGACTTTCAGCCTCAGGGCGACCAGCCCCAGGCGATCGAGCAGCTGACCCAAGGCTTGCAGGACGGGCTGTCACATCAGGTTCTGCTGGGCGTGACCGGCTCGGGCAAAACCTTTTCCATGGCCCATGTTATTGCGCGGCTGAACCGGCCGGCGCTGGTCATGGCACCCAATAAAACCCTGGCGGCCCAGCTCTATAATGAATTCAAAGAACTCTTCCCTGACAATGCGGTCCGCTACTTCGTCAGCTATTACGATTACTACCAGCCCGAAGCCTACGTCCCCCAGAGCGACACCTATGTGGAGAAAGACGCCTCGATTAACGAAGAAATCGATAAGATGCGTCACTCCGCAACCAAGGCGCTGTTGGAGCGGCGCGATACGATTATCGTCGCCAGTGTTTCGTGCATCTATGGGCTCGGGTCGCCCGAATCGTATTTTGATCTCATTCTCTTTATTGAAGAGGGCAGCGAAGTGGACCGGGACGCGCTGCTCCGTAAACTGGTCGATATTCAGTACCAGCGCAACGATTTTGATTTTCATCGCGGCACGTTTCGGGTCCGGGGCGATGTGGTCGAGGTCTTTCCCGCCTATGAGGAGAGTCGGGCGGTACGGGTCGAGTTCTTCGGTGATACGGTTGATGCGATTACCGAGATCGATCCGCTCAGGGGCAAGGCGCTACGGCGGCTGGATAAAATTGCCATTTACCCGGCCAGCCACTATGTCACCACCTCCAGCCGGCTGAAGTACGCCACGCAGGCCATCCAAGAGGAGCTGGCAGAGCGGCTCACAGCGCTGCAACAGGAAGACAAACTCCTCGAAAGCCAACGCCTGGAGCAGCGCACCCTGTACGATCTGGCGCTCTTACGCGAAATGGGCTTTTGTCCGGGCATCGAGAATTACTCGCGCCATCTGGATGGCCGCCAGCCGGGCGAACCGCCCCATACGCTGCTCAATTATTTTCCTGACGACTACCTCGTCTTCATTGATGAAAGCCATGTCACCGTCCCCCAGATTGGGGGCATGTATCGCGGCGACCGCTCGCGCAAGACCACCCTGGTGGAGTATGGCTTTCGGCTGCCCTCCGCCCTGGATAACCGCCCCCTCAGCTTTCATGAATTCGAGCGGCGCGCCGGCCAGACGGTCTATGTCTCGGCGACGCCGGGTGACTATGAGCGCGAACAGGGCAAAGGCCGCATTGTGGAACAGCTCATTCGTCCCACCGGCCTGCTGGACCCCGAAATTGCAGTCCGACCGGCCGGAGAACAGGTGGACGACCTGCTGGAAGAAATCCGGCTGCGGGCTGAAAAAGGCGAGCGGGTGCTGGCCACCACCCTGACCAAACGGTTGGCTGAAGACCTGACCGATTACTATCAGGACATAGGCGTCCGGGTGCGCTATCTCCACTCGGACATCGACACGCTTGAGCGCGTCGAAATTATTCGCGCGCTCCGCCAGGGCAGCTTCGATGTCCTGATTGGCATCAACCTCCTGCGTGAGGGGCTCGATATTCCTGAGGTCTCTCTGGTGGCCATTCTCGATGCGGACAAAGAGGGCTATCTGCGCTCTGAGCGTTCCCTGATTCAAACCATTGGCCGCGCTGCCCGGAATGTGAATGGGACCGTCCTCCTCTACGCCGACAAAATTACCAATTCGATGCAGCGGGCCATTGATGAAACCCTGCGGCGGCGGCGCATCCAGTCCAAGTATAATAAGCAGCACGGCATCACCCCCGAGAGTATCCGCAAAGCCCTGTCTTCGCCCCTGGTGAAGGTCTATGAGGCCGACCATGTGACAGTCCCCATCGTTTCCGAGGACAGCAAAGAATATATTGCCGCCCAAGACCTGCCCAAGCTGATCGAACAGGCCCGTAAGGAAATGAAGGCCGCGGCCGCGGCCCTGGATTTTGAACAGGCGGCAGAGCTCCGGGACCGCGTGCAGGATTTGGAACGGCGCGCCCTGGGTCTGCCCGGCGAAGCAGTCGCCTCACGCGCGGCAACGGATACTCCGGCCTCGACAGCCAGGAAACCGGCCGGCCGGAGCCGCCCGAAAAAGGCTGCCGCGCGGAGCGCCAGCAAAGCCCTGTCTCGGGGCCGGCGCGCGCGCTGGCAACGCTGAGCGGGGTCGGGAGACGCGCCTTTGCGGCAGATTGGCTTCCTCGGAGAATATCAGGGCGCTCATAAACTGCTAAAGGCGGACAGCCCGACCGAGCCGTAAAGGACTATCCATGCCCAAAGACCGCACCGCCCACACCAGACAACCGGATGAGCTGACGCACGCCCGAGCCGTTCTTGAGGCCGAAGCCGAGGCGATCCGTTCTATTCGTCTCAACCACGATTTTCTGCGTACCGTGGATATGCTGGAGCGCTGCCGCGGCAAAGTGATTCTCACCGGCATGGGAAAAGTCGGGATTATTGCCATGAAAATTGCGACCACGCTTTCCTCAACCGGCACACCGGCCTGTTTTCTGCACCCCGGCGAGGCCGCTCACGGCGACCTCGGACTCGTCAGCGAAAACGACGTTATTGTGACGTTTTCCAACAGCGGCAGAACGCGCGAGGTCTTGGAAACCATTGACCGGGCCAAACAGTTGTACGACATACCGCTCATCGCCGTGACCGGTCATCCGCGCTCGCCCATTGCCCGGAAAAGCGACCTCGTCCTCAGTGTTGGCGCTATTAAAGAACCCTGTCCGATCGGCCTGACGCCCTCGGCCAGCACCACAGCCATCCTGGCCCTGGGCGATGCCCTGACCCTGGTCCTCATGACCCGTAAACGCTTTACCAAAGCCGATTACGCCAAGTTCCACCACGGGGGCTATTTGGGGAGACGCGCCCGCAAAGAAGCACAAGAAGAACTGGCCCTCAGAACATAACCAGGGAGGGAGTTTCCCCACTCACCACTTTTCACTATCCACTATCCACTTTTCACTGTCCACTATCCACTTTTCACTGATCCCACCAAGGAGGGACCCATGCGCTATGAAACCCTGACCCGGAAACAGGACGAGGCGGTCCTGACCATCACCGTCAATCGCCCCGAGGCGCTCAATGCCCAGAGCCGCCTGATGCTGGAAGAGTTTGACCACGCCCTGGCCGCCGCCGCGGAAGACGAGTCGGTCAAAGTCATTATCGTGGCCGGGGCCGGCAAGCATTTTTCCGCCGGTCATGACATCGGCACCCCCCAAGAACGGGCAGACTGGAAAAAACGCCCCTATCCGAAGGGCATGCCAGGCGAATATAAGCGTGGCCGAGACCTGTATCTCGACTGCACCCTGCGCTGGCGGGATTGCCCCAAGCCGACCATTGCCCAGGTCCAGGGCTACTGCATTATGGGTGGGCTGATGTTGGCCTCGGCCTGCGATCTCATTATTGCTGCGGACGACGCCAAGTTTTGTGATCGCACTGTGCGCTGGGCCGGCGCTCATGTCCAGTATGCCAGCCTGGCCTGGGACATCGGCTTTCGCAAGGCCAAGCAATACCTCTTTACCGGCGACTGGATCACCGCCGCAGAGGCCGAACGGCTGGGGCTGGTCAACGAGGTGGTGCCGCGTGACCAGCTCGAAGCGAAGACCCTGGAGCTGGCCCGGCGCATTGCCCTGCAAGACGCCTATGCGCTACGGATTGCCAAATTCTCAATGAACCAGATGCAGGACGAAGCCGGCTTTCGGACCGGCGTCACCGGCGCGTTTCAGTCGTATGCCCTCACCCGCATGTATCGGCTGGAAAAAGGCGAAGACACCTTCTCCGGGTCGAAGCGGGCCAAGGAACGCGACGCCGCGTTTGGGGATAATCGCTAGAGTGTCCTTCTTCCTGCTGGAAAAGTAGAATGTTCTGTTAAGGAGAACAACATGAGTATTCAACTGACCCCGCAGCAACAGCGGGCGCTGGACATACAGGAAACCAGCCTGCCACGTATCATTGATCCTCGGACCAACACCGCCTATGTCCTTATCCGGGAGACGGATTATACCGCTATCCAGGAGCTTCTGGAGGAAGAGGAGCGTCAGCAGGAGATCCACGCAGTGGCCTTACGTAACGCCGCTGGCCGTATGAATGAGGCGTCATGATCCAGCCGGGCGAGATTTACATGGCCGATTTCGGAGTTGTAACCCTGTCGTGACGCTCTTGTCATGCCGAACCTGATCCGGCATCCAGCGGGCGGGGGGACGGCGGGCCTGGATTCCGGCTTTCGCCGGAATGACGGGGAGCTACACAGCAGCGTAAAACGTGCTGGAGCGTTTCACGGTCTACTTGGATTGAAGTAGGCTACCGCCCAACTTTTTTTGCTATACCTGTTTATACCCATTTATACATTAAAACAGATATAATTGAGCATATGAGAAAATAAATGCTGTTCTCACACCCGAAACACCTTCATCACCTCATCCCCCAGGTGGTTGATGACCTTGACCGCAATCCGTCCAGACTGCGGTTTGTCGAACGGGCGGGAGGTGTCGCTGTTGAGGGTTGCCCAGGCGTCTGCGTTAATCTCGGCTTTGAGGGTGGTCTTGAGGGCTTTGTAGGGATCGTTGGCTCCGAGGAAATAGGCGTGGCGCACGAAGAAGCTCTCTTCGTTGTAGTCCGTGTCGATAAACCAGCAGGCGATGCCGTCGGCGCTGTCACTGCGGATTTCACCGGTGTTCGGATGGAACACGTCCACGCCATGAACAGCGACCTGGCTGTAGTGGACAGTGGTTAGTGGCGAGTGGAGAGTGAGGCCATCAGCGCGTTGAGCGTTTTGCTGATCTCGGCGCAATCGTTCGACAAGCTCCCGCAGGTCTCGCTTCGCATCAACTCCAGCCTTTCGGACAAGGTCAGGAAGGTTTCCAGTTCCGCCAGCGAGCCCCGCGCAACGCCAAGCGACTGAAGAAACTCCCCCGTCGTACGCCTTGCCTGCCCTTCCGCGATATTTGCCGGTATCGAGTACGCCGCCCGCCGCATTTGTGAGGTAATCCCATATCTCTCCTCGGCGGGAAAGCTCCGCGTAAGCGCGTAAATCCTCACCGTCAAGTCCATTGATTTCTGCCAGACGATCAACTCCCGATACGAGCGTAAAGATGTCATAAGGCGCAATCCTGTTTCCACCACTATCCACTAACCACTCTTCACTCGCCACTGTAATATCCGGCTCGCCAAAGATGACAAACAAATTGCCCTTGCCCGTATTCTTCAGATCGTCCGCCATGTGCAGGTCGGCGTTCATGCGGGCTTTGAGCACAGGAATGCGGCCGAGCTTGTCAAATTCGGATGAGCGTGCGTCGTAGTTGAAGGCGCAGGTAATCAGCGCGTCGAAATCCGCGTCACCCGCCTCACGGGCCGCTTGAACCAAGTCCGGCCGCGAGACCGTGCCGAACTCCGGGCCGATGAAAATCGCAACACGATTTTCAGTGGTAAGTGGCGAGTGGCGAGTGGACAGTTTTCCATCCCCCTGCTCTCCACTCTTCACTTGCCACTCTCCACTAATCCTTCCTTCCGCACAAATCAACTCGCCCGGCCAGGGGGTGATTGCGGTGAAGGTGATTTTGTCTTCCTTATGGGCCTGCTGTACGCCGGCGGTCTTGAGGTTTTCCAGAATCATCCCGGCGAAGTCATGCTCTCCGCCGTACCCGGCTTCCGGCTCGGCAACGCCGTCGATCAGTTCGTCGTCTTCGTCCACGCTCAACACCCGGTGCGGGGACAGACTCTCGACCGTAAACGGCCCGGCAACCCGGACCTTTTTCTTATCCTCGTAGGGTTTGTCGTACAGGTACTCATAGTCGGCCTTGGCCGCGATAGACGCATCAATTTCCTTTTGCCGTGCAATCCGCTGCTCCCACCACTCTGCATGGAGCTGCTTCGCCTCCTCCGACCACCCCCCGTCAGCCTCACGAGGAATTTCCCACTCCTCCCACGGTGTCTTCTCTTGTCCCAGTGTACAATTCAGTTGCTCGCGCAGCGGTTCCAGCGTTTCCTGAAACTTCTCCCAGATCACATCTATTTCGGCATTATTGGCAATGGATTTGAGCGTAATATGCGGCACGCGCTCGTAGACAAAACCCTGGCGGATGGAATGAGTGGGTAAAAGAGTGGCTAGTGAAGAGTGATGAGTGGATAGTTTTTCTTGCTCGCCGCTGTCCACTGTCCACTCTCCACTCTTCTTCCGTCCCTCGCGGCTGTCCGCCAGGAGATAATACGGATAGCGCGCGCCCATAATGCGGGCACGGGCCAATGCCAGCGCCACACGGGACGTATCAACCGTGATCCAGCGCCGGCCCCATTGTTCAGCCACGTAGGCCGTCGTGCCAGCGCCGCAGGTTGGGTCAAGGACGAGGTCGCCGGGGTCGGTGGACATGAGGATGCAGCGTTGGACCACACGTGGGTTGGTTTCTACAACGTAGCGTTTCAACGAGGCATCAAAGCCCCATCGAACATCCGTCCACAACTCCGAGATTGGAACAACCGGAAAATCCGCCAAGAACCGAACGTACGACACACTCTTTTCCCGAGCTATTATTCGATCAGCCTTAGCCAAACGATGAAATCCAACATTGTTCGACTTCCATCCTCCTGGTCCTGGTCTGAATACTGCCCCGTGAAAACTAAAAGGGAAACGAGTAGTTTCCGAGCCAGATTGGCTTGTTGTCGGCGATGGGCGAAACCGCTTCAGTTCCTGTTTTTCAGCTTCCGTTGCCTGCTTATCTGTCAGGTACTCCCCAAATCCTACCCAAAAATTTTTGTATTCCCCAGCAGATGAGTTTGTGTCGCCAAAATCTTTCCCTGTGAAAATTTGGCGATACTTCAGATGCTCCCTGTTTTTAGCGAACCACACAATATAATCACATGTAGTAGAAAGCACTGCTGAAGTTTGCGAGCTTGTCTTCCACACAACGATCAGAGAAATAAAATTATCTTCTCCGAATACTTCCTCTGCCAGCGCCCGTACCCGATGGACGTTCTCATCCCCAATCTGCACGAACACCGAACCGCTCTCCGTCAATAAATCCCGCGCCACGGTCAGCCGGTCGCGCAGGTACGTCAGATACGAATGAATCCCATCCCGCCACGTATCCCGAAACGCCTTGACCTGCTCCGGCTCCCGCGTGATGTGGCCGGCCTTGCCGTCCCTCACATCGCGGCTCGTCGTGGACCACTGAAAATTGGAGTTGAACTTGATGCCATAGGGCGGGTCGAGGTAGATACACTGCACCTTACCGCGCAGCCCCTCACGCTCGGCCAATGACGCCATCACTTGCAGGCCATCGCCCAGAATCATGCGGTTCGTCCAGTTGGCGTCATGCTGGTAGAAATCGGCAGAGCGGGCCTCATCGGGCAAGCCGTTGAAGTCGGCGAACAGGTCGAGTTGAGTGGACAGTTCCCCTATGCCCCGCTCTCCACTCTCCACTCTCCACTCGCCACTCCTCATCAGCTCATCAATCAGCACCTTGGGATGCACTTTCTCCTGGATATACAGCGGCGGCGCCTGCACGACCAAATCCGACCAGTCCTGTTCGTCCTTGCCCCGCCAGACCAACTGCGGGTCCAAATCCCGATTGCGCCGCTCATAGGCAACCCGGACCGGGTTTTGCTCATCCTTCCGCATCACCGACTGAAACTCAGCCGTCGGGATATTCTTGCGCGACGCGTCAGGGTGGGTGAGTGTTGCGACAGTCTTTTTTGTTCTCTGAGGTTTTCGGGGCATGGGATTGTATCCAGCGTGTAGATATTAAAAAGCCCCAGGATTTCTACACACGCTCTGGATAAGTGAGCGGGCATACTCTCAAGGGGCAGATATCTTAACAGCGTGTTATTTTTGGTTAGGCGTCGAGCTTTTGGGCAAGTATGTTTCGTGCATCAGAAGCGTACTCTTTCACCCACCTTTCAATTGTGTCGTTCAACATTTGGGCAAAGGCTATCGCCTGCTGAGGGGAAATAACCACGCGCGCCTTCTTTTCTCGTATTAGCTCTCCGGTTTCATCTTCCGTCATATCGAAGAAGAGAAACTGGAAGTCCCAAGGCGTGGTCCCTATTTGAACATTATTCGAATATGCCGAAACGTACGCTGCCGCCTGCTGCTGGGGCAATTCATCGATGGTTATAGGCTTATCCTGTGGCTTGCGTTTCGTAGCCATACTGTATCCTCTCGTTGTAATCTTGACTGAAGAAGGGCGGCTCAAGTTTCGTGTTGGCTAGTGACACGTTGATTTTCTGCTTCTTCTCAGGGGAAGATCGCCGCATCTGTGCTTTCCCTCCGATCTGTATCTGTTCGGTTTTGAGAAACGGCGTAGTGCTGTCCCACCGGACTCCAAGTGTGGATTCGGTTTTGAGAAGCGGCAATGGCAACGCTGTATCAGTGCTATGGACAACCCTCTCTATCCGGTCGTCCTTGAAGCTGGGGACATGAAAGGTCTTGGGATCAAAGGCCGCTTCGCGGTGTACCAACTCACTGAACGGGACAAACTGAACCAGTAATCCCACATCAAAGGCTGATGACAGCCGGTACAGTGTCCGTAATGAGAGCGGGTCACGACCGGGCTGTTCAATGTGGGATATCCGGGCTTGCGGAATGCCGCACCGCTCAGCGAGTTGGGCTTGCGTCCAGCCGCACGCTTTTCGGAGCGCCCGAATTTGGAATGGAACCTCGATGGAAAGCTGCGCCTCGGTGTAGCCGTCCCGGTATTCTTTGTTATGTAATTTTCGCCAGAGCTTAGAAATCGAACTCACGTGTGCTTGCTCCCCCATTCTGTATTTCCTTACGGCGTCTTACAGCCGTATCGTATGCGTTTGTCGGATTATACCGCTTGTTCTTGTGGATGCAGCCACACAGAAATATCACTTGCTTGCCAGACGGGACGTAACAGAATATCCGATGCGGAACATTGTTTTCACCGGGCCACCGCGCTTCCAATAATCCTTTGAACTTCTTCCCTCGTAGACTCTTGAAGGCCGGCATCTCAAGTCGCTCCAGCTTCCGGGCGATACGCATGGACCTGCCTGCCTTCGCTCGACTGCCCGGTGACAGCCCTTTATACCATTCCGATACGGGAAACTTCCCTGCTGCACTCTTATATTCTCGGAAGTCCCACACGTTCATTATCACTTTTTTCTGATAATAGGCAATAAGCGTTCAAGCCAAATCGTCGGGGTCCGACGTATCGACATCGTGCCGGACCCAGGGCAACCGTTTCAGGAAGTACCCGCCATCAATGAGAATCGCTGCCTTGGTCATCTGGCGATTCTTTCTCAGGCTCGGGCAAAATAAAAGCCCCAAGGGCTCAGCCTCGCTCAGGATCACCGGCTGAGCCGGGAGCAAGACGTACTGCCAAGGGGCTGGTTAGTTCATTAGTTGCAAGCAATTTGTACAGTTGTCAACCCACTCTCACTCGCAAAGGCTGCTCCGTGCACGCGGGATTCCTTGTGGTAGGCGTGGACGAAATACGGTTCACTTGCTGGCTTGATCGATGAGCCTGTCGAAGCGGGCTTCGAGCGTAGCCTGAAAGTCGGCTTCAATCTGATATACCTCCGTGAACTCGGCAAACGCCCAGCGGCCATACTGCCCATGATGATTCACGCCGGGAATCCAGTAGGTCTCCATTGTAGACTTCTTTTCCTTGGCGTCTTCACCCCGATAGCCCTTGATCTCAACAATCAGGTGCAAGGGGTCGTCGTGACCGTCATTCAGCAGGACGATAAAGTCAGGAATATAGGTCCGCAGCGTCGAGCCGTAGCGGTAGGGCACTTCCAGGCCGAGGTTGTGATTTTTCACGTATGCCTGCACGGCAGGGTGCGATTCGGCCACACGGCAGAACTCGGCCTCCCAATCGCTGTCGAGGACGACCCAGTTGAGGTGACACTTCCGTGCGTCCGTCTCCCAGCGGTGCGCTTTTGAGGTATTGAAGTTGACGTGCATGGTTGAGCCAGTAGGGTTGTAGGGGTCCAATACCGCTTTCACAGGTCGGTTGCCTATGAAGGAACGGGTAATGCCGGCAGTAATGCGTTCGCAGGCCATATCGGCCAGTTCCTGGTACATGAGTTGAGCGGGATAGGTACTGCCTTTGCAGATCAGGCAGGTATCGAGCCATTGTGTGGTGATACGCTTCAACTGGCCGAAGAGGTGGAGCTTCGGCTCTTCGCCAGGGTCGCGCCATTTGGTGTAGAGCAAACGCTTGGCAACGTGGAACGAGAGGGTTGAGCGGCGCAGGTCTTCCAGATGTGCCAGGCTCAGGTCAACGTCTTCGCCGATAATGCCCGCGTTCCGGGTAATTGAGGGACCAACCAGGTCCGGGGTCAATTCCAGAATGGAATCGTCGTTGAACTCGGCGCTGAGTCGCTCCTCCGGCAGCTCGACGCGATAGCCTTCGACCCGGGGAAACTGGATGGCAAGATCATCGCGGTCAGGCCGCATCGCTCGGACTTGAACGGTCTCGCGGGGCGGTTGGGGCGGGGCGACAACCGGCTTGGCGGTGAAGTCAAACGGAATCCCCAGCACATCGGCGTATTCCACATTGAACCGCCCGTCTTCATTCAAGGCGTAGGATTGCCGCCGCAAGGCGCGCCCAATGACCTGCTCGCACAGCAGTTGCGTGCCAAAGGCGCGCACGCCTAACACATGGGTGACGGTGTTGGCGTCCCAGCCCTCGGTCAGCATGGAAACCGACACCACACAGCGAATCGACTCGCCCAACCGGCCCGGTTTACCGACCGTGTTCATCACTTCTCGAAGCAATTCCTGGTCTGAAAGATTTTCGGCCTGACGCCGGTCGCCGGTACGTTCGATAATCTCGCGGCGGAAACGCTCAATCTCATCAGCCGCCATCGCTCGGAAATTGGTGTCCAGGGCCTCGCCGGATTCGAGCTGCTGGCTGTCGATAAGCAGGGTACGCGGGCGCGCCAGTTGATTGCCGCGTTCATCGAAATTCTGAAAGAGGGAGAAACGGCCATTCTCAAGCGTCTTTGAGCCGTCTGCATTGTCCCGCCAAAAGCCCGAGATATAGTCATATACCAGCTTGGATGTCGAGGTATTATTGCACACCACGATAAAACAGGGCGGAACCTGAATGCCCTCCCGCTGCCAGAGCTTGAAGGTCTTCTCGTAATGGCCGTACAGGGCTTCCAGAGCGGTCTGGAGTTCAACCGGCAGGCTGAGCGGGTCAAGGGTCTTGGCCTTGCCCCGGCCCTTCTTCGGCATACGAGACCGAATATGTTCCCACAGGTTGCGGAACTTGGGCATTTCGCCGCCAGGGATATTGTCAGCCACCGGCACCCGGGGCAGCTTGACGATACCGCATTCGATGGCGTCCATGAGTGAAAAATCGCTCATCGTCCAGGGAAAAAGCGTCCCCTCGGCATAGCCTGAGCCGCGCAAGAAAAATGGGGTGGCCGATACGTCTATGATCCGAGCCAGACCCAGCTTACGCTGTACGGCTTCCAGGCCGGAAATCCAGAGCCGAGCGGCCTCATTGTTCTTCTCAGCTTCTTTTCGCTCGTCGCCTTTCAGCGTTCCTTCGTCGTCTTTTTCCGGTTTCTCACGGTAGCAATGGTGGGCCTCGTCGTTCATCACTACGACATTTTTCATACCCATGAGGTCGGGCATGACGCGCTGGAGCATCTGCCCTTCGGTCTCCAGAGTGTCCAACTCCGCGCCTCGACCCTGGAGCAGCGAGCGGCCCCCTTTTGAAAGCGCCAGGCGCTCGCGCCGCTTAAAGGCGTGATAGTTGGTAATAACGATCTTGGCCCGGTCGAGGTCGCCCAGCAGGTCGCCCGGCACAAGCTCCCGGCTGGCGTAATAGCTGTCCGGGTCGTTCGGTTGCAGGACGCGCAGCCGGTCCTTGATGGTGATGCCGGGCGTGACGACCAGAAAGCCTCGGGTGAACCTCCGGCTGTTGGGATGGCGGACCGCGTTGATGGTCTGCCAGGCAATCAGCATGGCCATAACGGTGGTCTTGCCTGCGCCAGTGGCCAGCTTGAGGGCTAGGCGCAGCAAGCCCGGATTGGCGTCGTTGTTGGCATTCGTCAGGTGTTCGAGAAAATCTCTGCCGGTCTTGCCCGCGTTCGGGGCGACTTCGGTTAGCCAGATAGCGGTTTCAGCCGCTTCCACTTGACAGAAGAAGGGACGGATATTGCTGAACGGATGCTGCCGCCAGTGTTGCAGCAGACGAGCGGTTTCAGGCGTTACCTGCCAGTCGGCCGGATTGGGTCGGCTGCGCCACTGGTCCACCTGACGCCGCAACGCGGTGATAATTGACGTGGAGTCGTACTGCTGCTCAGCGGTTGAGAGTCCTTTGCCCTCATCCAGGACGAGTTGCTGCTGCGCTGCGCCTTTGCGTTTTCTCGGCTTTGGAATTGGCGTAATAAACTCGGCCCGGCGACGGCTCTCGATGATCTGCTGCGTTGGCTGCCCCTGGTCATCAAGCTCCCAGTGTTGCCTGGGATACTCGTAGGGTGAGTTCCGGATAGGCTGGTCGAAGAAGCGGTTGTCCATGATAACGCCTGAATAATCGGAGGACGGCGGCTCAGTCGCCGCCCTCGAGCTGATACTTCTCCATCTTCCGATACAGACGCTGGCGATCAATTTTGAGCAGGCGGGCGGCCTCGTTTTTGTTGCCGCGTCCCCGCCGCAGGGCCGCCGATATGAGAGACCGTTCCATAGACGCCAGGGAAGGCAGGTCCGTCCACGCCTCAAAATGTGGTTCGGCTTGGACAACCCCGCTGACAGGGGCCGGCAGATCGGCCGCGGCAATCTCTTGCCCGTGGTGCAGGGCGAACAGACGCTCAATCACATTTTGCAACTCACGCACATTTCCCGGCCACGCATACGCGACCAGCTTGTCCAGCGCCGCCGCGGTCAGGCGCTTGGGCTGAACCTTGTAGGCCGCGCTGAACACGGCCACGAGATGCCTGACCAGTAGCGGGATGTCATCCCGCCGTTCCCTGAGCGGTGGCAGATGGATGGGGACGACGTTCAGACGATAGAATAAATCCTTCCGAAACGTTCCCGCGGCAACGGCCTGTTCGAGATTGGTATTGCTCGCCGCGATGATACGGACATCGACCCTGACTGGGCGGCTGGCCCCCAACGGCGTGACTTCCCGCTCTTGCACGGCGCGCAGAAATTTGGCCTGGAGTGGCAGGGGAATTTCTGCCACTTCATCCAGGAACAGGGTGCCGCCGCTGGCCGCCTGGAACATGCCGTCGTGATCTGCAATGGCCCCGGTAAAAGCGCCCCGCTTATGGCCAAACAGTTGGCTGTCAAGCAGCGTCTCGGACATGGCCCCACAGTTGAGAGCCAGAAAGGGCTGAGCGGCCCACGGCCCTTTGAGATGGATGGTGCGGGCCACCAGCTCTTTGCCCGTTCCGCTCTCGCCGGTGATGAGCACCGTACTTTTATTGCTGCTGATCGAACCAATGAGGGTATAGAGGTGGCGCATGGCAGCACTGTGTCCGATGAGTTCGCCAAAGCGTTTATAGCGCCGGACCTCGTGACGGAGCTGCGTCACCTCCTGACGGAGCCGATGGGTTGCAACCAGCTTCTCGACCTTCAGCAGCAGCTCATCCGGGTTGCAGGGCTTTGTCAGATAATCCGCCGCCCCGGACTGCATGGCCGCAACCGCACTCTCGATTGTGCCGTGTCCGGTCAGGACAATGACCGGACACTCATACGCGCCGGCCCGCATTGCGTCCAGGAGTTGCATGCCATCCATGACCGGCATCTTCAGGTCGGTAATGACGACATCAAAATTGATCTGGCCCAGCAGGCGGAGGGCGTCCTGCCCATGACCGACGGCTTCTACCGTATAGCCGCGACGTTGCAGAATCTTGGCCTGCATCCTGGCCATATTCGCTTCGTCTTCAACCAGGAGCAGATGTCCACGCATGAGGGGAGTCTCAACCACATCGCTCAGGAAACGGCCGGCCGAGGGAGGGCAGTCGAGGACACTTCCAGCCCAGGGGCTTCATCCGCGCACGGGCAGGGAAGCTCAATGAGAAAGGTCGTCCCCTGGTTCACATCGCTGTGCACGGCAATGCTGCCCTGGTAGCGTTTGATTACCGAATGGACGATCGAGAGGCCGAGTCCGGTCCCCTGTCCAGGCTCCTTGGTCGTAAAAAAGGGATTGAAGATGCTGTTTAACTGGTGTTCGGGAATCCCGACCCCGGTGTCGCTGACTTCAATCGAGATGTGATTGTGGGCGTTCCGTCGCGTCTGCAAGCGCAACTCGCCCCCCTGAGGCATGGCCTGGACCGCATTGGTGATGAGGTTCAGAAAGACTTGGCGCAACGCATTCTGGTTGGTCAGACAGCGGCCAACATCACCCAAACGGGTTGTGACCTGAATCTGATGCGTCTCCAGATATTTCCGCAAGAGTTGGAGCGTTTTTCCCAGCAGATCGTCAAGATCAACCTCTTCCATATCGGTTCCGCCCTCGCGTGAGAACTCAAGCAGATTGGTGATGATTTCCTGGGCGCGCGCAATTTCTCCCTTGGCGATGTGCAGGTCCTCTTGAAAGTCCGGGCTGGTGGTATCGTCAATATGGTCCAGGTCGTATAACGCATTCAAAATAATGCCGAGGGGATTGCGAATCTCGTGGGCAATCCCCGCTGCCAGCTGGCCGATGGCGGCCATTTTTTCGGATTGGATGAGTTGGCTCTCCAACTGACGCCGGTCGGAAATATCGACATAAATCCCCTGGATGGTTTTTTCTCCGCGGTGCTCGATCGCCCCAAAATAAACCGAGACGGGCACTGCGTCCTCACCTTTTTTCGTTACCAGACGCAGGTCTTCCCAGCCCAGATAGCTCCGCTTCAAGGTCTCGTGATAGAGCCGGCGGACATGGGCTTTTTCCTCTGGGGGATGCAGGTCCCAGATGGCCTGGCCGGCAAGCTCCGCCTGGGCCATGCCGGTGACTTTCTCCGCTTCTCGATTGGCCTGCTGAATCGTGCCGTCACGACCGCTGATCTGAAAGATCGGAGCCGGCGCATAATCAACCGCCTTGCGATGGCGCTCCTCCTCATCCCGGAGCGCTTCTTCTCGGGCCTCAACAAAGAAATCCGTAATATGCAGCAGCCGTTCGGAAAACTCCTGGTCCAGCAGGGTCAGCAGCGCAACGAGCTGCTTCCGATTTTTCGCATAGGCGTGGCGCAAGCGTTCTACGAGCAGGAGGCGGATTTTCATCTGGCTGGCCAGGAAACGGGAGGCCGGGAAAAGCGAGATAAACCCTTGCCAGGCATGGGCGCGCAGGTAGGCGTACGTCTGCGTATCCTGGGGGTCCTCGATATGCTGGGCCCACCGCAGGAGGGCCGCCCGCATATCGCGCGTAACGCCCAGGATGCGCTCGGGCGGAAGCGGGAATGTGGGGGCAATCAGTTCGACCCAGGCCTGGACAACCGCGGTGGCGTGGGCTCGCATGAACGCGGCAAGTTCGGTCCGCAGGGCGCTGGCTTCGCGCGGGAAATCAAGCAACTCACACCCGCGCATATAATGTTCGATGCGCGTCAGATGTTCGGCTAACGATTCTTCGGCAGATTCTTCAACAAAAGGCGGCATCCGCAAATCCTCGCTTCTCTCCCCCTACAGCTTCTTCGTCAGATAGAAGCGCATATAGTGCGCGCTGGTTTCGATCTGTCCGGCAAAAGAACTCAGGACGGTCTCCAGTTCCGTAGCGGCTTGAGCGGTTCGGCGTCGGTACTCATGGTGTTGACTCGGGCAAATACGAAGATTCATAAATGCCAACAAGATTCCAAAAATCACTTTCAGATAGAATCTGGATATCTACTCCCTTATTGATCAATTCCTCAGTTTTACGATGCTTACTACTCTTCTCGTACCCGTTGAGTTTATCTTTGTCCTGCGTACCAACTATGAGGATGGTAGTTTTCTTGGTAACATCAGAACCCACCGCGCACCCAACCTTCGCTGCCACATCAGCAGCATCTCTTCTAGGAACCTTTAACGCTCCGGTAAAGACAACAGTTTCACCATAGTCCGTCAACGCCGAGATGCCAGCAGAGGGATGCTGCTGATGCAGCCCAGCCCAATCACTGCGGTAACAATTGCCATCAAAATGACCATCTCATAGCCTCCTCCCATTCTCCACACCAGGGCAGCCAGGGTTGGGGCGAGTGCCGCGGCCAGGATGGACGGGATGGCCAGGAAGCCGGAGATGACCCCGAAATGGGCTCTGCCCAACAGCTCGGCGGTCATCACCGGGCGGAGGATGCTGCTTATCCCAATCCCCGCTCCCTGGAGTACCACAAAGAGCGGGAGCAGCAAGGGAACGGCCTTGGAGCAGAACAGGGCTATTGCCGCCCCGCTCATCGCAAGGAAACAGGCGAGCGCTATCCAAAACGTCGAAACGTATTTCTCCACTGCCAACATGGCCAGGCGACCCGCTACCTGCATGGGTCCGATCGAGGAGGCCGTGAGGACTGCCACCTCAGCTGACAGACCCCGTTCAGATAACAGCGGCAGGAGATGCGTCAGCAGGCTGAAATGTTCCACAGAGGCCATGCCGAATGCCACGGCGAGGAGCCAGAAGACCGGTGTTCTGAGCGCGCGTGAGGCGGCTCTGGGGTGAGCGCTGCCTGGCGCGCGTTGAGCGGCTCTGTATTGGTCCGCATGCTGGCAGGCCTTCCAGATGAGGGGAACCGCAATGAGGAGATTGACCCCAGCGACAATGACTACGGTATTTCTCCAGCCCAACCCGCCGACGAGCAGGTGGATACTCGGAAAGGCGAGTGTCCCGGCGAACCCGGCCACTAGGGTGACGAGGGTAATGGCTTTGCGGGCCGCATTGCCCAGGGAATGCGTCAGGACCGAGAAGCACGCGTCATACAACGAGCCAGCCATGGCCACGCCTATGCCGAACCACACACAGTAGAATTGCCACAGGTGTTCAACCCAGGCGAGGCCAGCCAGGAGGACCGCCCCCAGGGCGGCGCTGCCGCTGAAGACCAGCCGTCCGACGCCGCGGTCTATCAAGCGCCCGGTCACGGGCCCGAGCAGGGCCGAAGTCATCAGGGCCAGCGTCAGCGCGCCGGCAAGCTCGGTTTTCGACCAGCCCAGGTCACGCTCCCACTCAAGCAGCAGCGCGGGAAATGAATAATAGAGCGCCGCCCAGACCAGCGTTTCCGCAACCGCCAGCGGCCATACGATCCGACGGAAGGTCATCCTGTTGACGCCTTATCAGCCGTCGAGACCGGGGAAAAGGCGAGACAGGCACCGCGGGCCGCTCTTTGCTTGGGCGGTCAGGTATAATGGCTGCGCCGTTTTACGGCCAGTTCACGTTCGAGATAGAAAATCTCCACCTTTTCCTCAGCACCGCCCTGTGGGCTGAATTTATGCCCGCGCAGGATGGTCTCGACAATACCCAGGTCGGGCCGACCGGGATATGCACGGGTGCCGGTGATCTCGGTCGAGGCGAAGACGGTATCACCAACAAAAACCGGTCCCGTGTGTCGGCCAGTCGCATAGCGGACATCCCCAACAGCGTTATCGCCAACGTCGGGACAGGACAGGCCCAGGCAGAGATTAAACGGAATCCCACCGTAGACAATCAGCTGACCGCCAATATAGCGCTCCGGATTCCGGTCTATCATATACTGGTTGGAGTGGACCTGAGAGGTGTTGTCCAAGAGGGCGGTCCATTCCATGTGAGCAGTAGTCACTGTCCGTCCACGGGAATGTTCGAGCGTGTCGCCGGGCCGAAAGTCCTCGAAATAAGTATCGGGATTGGCCAAGTGGGCCAGGTTTTCATAACGCCGACTCTTCTCATACTCCGGCACGCCGAGAGCGCAGGCAATATCCGGGATCTCGGCCAGGGCCGCCGCTTCGACCCGGGCGTCCCTGTTGTCTTTCCAGATTTGGACTTTGCGTTGCAGGGTCAGCACGATTTCGCCAGACTGGTTCCGACCGGTCGTCTGCACGTGCACAACGCCTCGGTCCTGGTCGCGTGAGGAAGGCTTGATACCGAGGATGGTCGTCTCAACCTCTATTGTATCGCCGATATACACCGGAGCGCCAAACCGGATATCGCGGTATTCGAGATTGGCCCGCGCGTTTTCCGAAATATCTTCAACGCTCTGGCTGAAGACGATATTCAGCACCAGACCGGGCGGGGCAACCAGACTACGGAACCCGTACTGTTCGGCGTAGCGCACGTTTTTCGACAGCGGATTGGTGGTCATGCCGAATTCGGTAAAGGCGTTAAACAAGCCTTCAGTCACGGTTTTCCCGACCTTATGTCGAAACAGCTGACCAACCGAGAAATCTTCGAGAAAATGACCGCGCTTTTTGCGGATACGCACCCGTGCTCCTTTGTGTCCGTTTATCTCAGGGCGGCGAGAAATTCCTGGCGGCCCCTGGCGCTGAGATGCAGATACATATTGTGACGTTTTTGGGCCCCCAGGGTATCCCAGGGTTGAGCAGCATAGTTATGGCCGGGATAGAGAACGGTCTCGTCCGCCAACTGCGAGAGCGTTTGCAGACTCGCGTACATGTCTTCCGGGCTGCTGCCCGGCAGGTCAACCCGGCCGCACGAGTTGATGAATAGCGTGTCACCGGCCACCAGACGATGCTCAATCAGAAAACATTGTGAGCCGGGCGTATGTCCGGGTGTGTGAATGAATTTGATGCCAAGAGCGCCCACAGCGGTCGTATCGCCGCCCTCGACCTGAACGATGTCGGAATCGGACAAGCCGACCAGACGGCCCAGAAATTCGGCCTCGGCCTTGTGGATATACACCTTGGCTTTCACCTGTTCGAGCAGTTCAACCACCCCCTGGATGTGGGTGCCAAACAAATCACCGCCAAGGTGGTCCTGGTGATAGTGGGTCACCAGCGCTTGGGTAATGGTGAAACCGTCGTGTTCCGCAGTCTGGACGATGGCCGGAATATCCCAGGCGGCGTCGATCACGACCGCTTCGCGCGTGGCCGTATCTCCAATCAGGTAGGCGAAATTCTGCATGGGACCAATTTCGATTTGCTTAAAATAGAGGGAAGACTCCGCCATCACGTCCCCTTCTGCGAGCGTTTCTTCGCGGATTTTTTGGCTCTTCGGGCGGGTGTTGCCTTTTGCGCCCGGCCGGACCGAGCCGCCTTTTGCTCACTGCTGCGCAGGCCGCGCTCCCAGAGATATTCCGGCTCTGCCAGCTTTTGACTCACCCAGCGGGAGAGTACGAACAGCAGATCGCTGAGCCGATTCACATACATGAGCGGCCAGGGGCTGACTTCTTCTTCACGCGAGAGGCGCAGGATATCGCGCTCGGCCCGCCGACAGACAGTGCGGGCCTGATGCAGGAAACCGCTCACTTTTCCGCCGCCGGGCAGGATAAAAGAGTTGAGGGGCTCCAGGTCTTTCTGACAGGAATCGATAAGGCGTTCGAGGCCCTGCACCTCCTGCTCGCTGACTCGAAACATGCCCTCGTAGGAAAAGTCTGCAGGAGTCGCCAGTTCACTCCCCAGATCGAACAGTTCATTCTGGAGTTGGCGGAGAATATTGTCCAGGTTTTCGGCGGCCGGCAGCTCCGGCTTCAAAGAGTAAACGTGTCCTCCACTCGCCGGCGAAGGCTGGATACGTTTACTCTTCAGGTCGGCATTGAATACTCGGGCCAGGCCCACAACGGCGTTCAGTTCGTCCAGCGTCCCATACGCCTCAATACGGGCCGCGTCCTTGGCGATCTTTTTTCCCCCGACGAGCCGGGTCGAACCCTTATCACCCGTCCGAGTATAAACTTTTGTAATACGGACCATTGCGACGTGGGGCTGAGAGGCCCGGGGCTACAACCGCATCCCTCTTCAGGCTTGCAGGCGTTTATCCAGCGCCGCGTTTTCTTGCCACAGCTCCCGCGGGAGCCGGTCTCCAAACTGTTGGAAGAATTCGCGTTGCCTCTCCGCGGCGTTTACCCAGCCCGGCCGGTCTACACTGAGGAGTTCGTCAAGCACCGCTGGCGAGACATCGATCCCAGTCGTATCAATGTCGTTGGTATGCGGCAGATAGCCGATTTCGGTCTCGCGCGCTTCGGCCTCACCGTGGACCCGGGCAATAACCCAACGCAGCGCCCGCAGGTTTTCTCCAAAGCCGGGCCAGAGGAATTTGCCCTCCTGGTTTGTCCGGAACCAGTTCACCCGGAAAATTTTTGGCGGATCGGCGAGCTTTTTGCCCATGTTGAGCCAATGGCCGAAATAGTCGCCCATGTTATAGCCACAGAAGGGCAGCATGGCCATGGGATCGCGCCGAATCTTCCCGACCTTTCCGGTCGCCGCGGCCGTTGTTTCAGAAGCCATCGTCGTGCCCAGCGACACCCCATGCTGCCAGTTAAAAGACTGACAGACGAGCGGAATCAAACCCGCGCGGCGGCCGCCAAAGAGGAAGGCCGAGATCGGCACCCCCTGGGGAGATTCCCACTCTGAAGACATGACCGGACACTGGCGGGCGGGCGTGGTAAAACGCGAGTTGGGGTGGGCGGCTTTCCCCTCGGACCGGGGTGTCCAGGGCTTGCCCTGCCAGTCAATCGCCTCGGCCGGCGGACCACCGTCCAGGCCCTCCCAGTAGGGAGTGCCGTCTGGAGTGAGCGCGACATTCGTAAAGATGGAGTTCTTCGTAACCGTCGCCATGACATTCGGATTGGTGTGAGAGTTTGTTCCCGGCGCAACACCAAAAAATCCAGCCTCGGGATTGATCGCCCACAGCCGTCCATCCGGTCCGGGGTGCATCCAGGCAATATCATCGCCCACCGTCCAGACTTTATAGCCCTTTTGGCTTTCCGGTGGGATCAGCATGGCCAGATTCGTTTTTCCGCAGGCGCTGGGGAAGGCGGCCGCAATATACGTTGTGCGACCGCTCGGCTCCTCAATGCCGATGATCAGCATATGCTCGGCCAGCCAGCCTTCTTCACGCGCCATATAGCTCCCCAGGCGTAAAGCGAAACATTTTTTTCCAAGCAACGCGTTTCCACCGTAGCCGGAACCAATGGACCAGATCGCGCGGTCTTCCGGGTAGTGCATGATAAACCGGCGGTCAGGGCTGAGGTCTCCGAGCGAGTGGAGGCCCTGGACATAATTCTCGGATGAACCCAGCCGCTCAAGCGCGGCCCTGCCCATGCGGGTCATGATGCGCATACTGGCTGCGACGTACGGGCTGTCAGTGATTTCTACGCCAACCTGACTGTAGGGCGACGTAACGGGCCCCATGATATACGGCACGACGTACAGGGTGCGGTCTTTCATGACCCCCTGAAAGAGTCCGCCGACCTTTTCCTTGGCCTGCGCGGGGGCCATCCAATTATTATTCGGACCGGCGTCTTCTTTTTCCCGCGTGCACACAAAGGTCAGGTGCTCGGTGCGCGCGACATCTTTGGGGTCACTCCGATGTAAATAACAGTTCGGATATCTCTCCTGGTTTAACGCGGTCAGGGTCCCGTCATCGAGCATCCCCTCAATCAAGCGTTGATTTTCTTCTTCCGATCCATCACACCAGTGAATGTTCTTTGGTCGCGTGAGCCGGGCCGTTTCTTCGACCCATTGTTCGAGTGGGGTTGGCATAGTCGGGGGGGTCTCCTCTGAATAAGAGTGGATTCTAATACTGAAGACAAAGAAGGATAAGATTTTTTTATATCTCGCCCCAGGGAGAGCGTCAAGAATGCTTCTGGCCCAAAGAATAGACTTTTCAGGCAGTTCCGTCCAGTATCGGGCAGGTGGCGAGCCAGTCCCAGAGGGGGCTTTCCACTGAGGGGCCCAGCGCCTCAAGACGCTAGGCTTGAGGCGCTTCTTCAGGTTTACACAGTTTGAGAATCATCTCTTTCAGCCGGTCGGGATCAACCGGCTTCTTGAACAAGACATCCTCCAGTCCTTCCAGACGGCTCCGTTTGATCACATGGTCTTTGTCGTAAAAATAGGCCGTCATCAGGACAACCGGCAGTTGCGGGTAGCGCTCCTTTGCCTCCATATAGAGATCGTACCCGTCCAGGTCAGGCATCACCACGTCACTCAGCACCATATGGAAAGGGTTCTGGTCAAGAAAACTCCGATCAAGGATCTTCAGCGCCTCAATACCGTTGGTCGCGACCTCAACATGACCGCCGTCTTCGACCAACAAGTCGCGCAGTGAGTAACACACGCCAAGATCGTCATCGACCACCAGGAGCCGCAGCCCGGCCAGGGCCTGTGTTGCTGGCCGGACACTCGTGTGATGGGGAGCAACCACTTCATCCCGCCCCAGGTCCGCCATCCGAGAGCCGTGCAGGTACTCGGTCGTGTCATAGCGCTCACCGTGAGCCATATCGTCAATCCGCGCGACGATCCCCCGAATCTTTGCCAGCTCCCGCTGAATAGATTCCACCCGTTCTTCCTGGACCACGTATTCTTCGTCTGGAAAACTTTGCGCCATGTGTTTGGTCAGAATATCCAGATTGTTAAAGATGACCTCAAGCGGGTTATTAATCCGATGTCCGAGGCCAACGGCTAATTCACCCAGAGTCGCTAACTGATCCCGGCGGCGGATCTCCCGCAGATCTTTCAGAAAGCCAATGGAGCCGGCCTCGTTCCCGGCCTCATCAGCAATAATAGAAGCGGAAATGGCGGCCGGGATATGCTCGCCGCTCTTTGTCACCAGCGTGGTCTCGAAATTCTTTACTTTTCCCTTCTCGCCGACTTCTTCACTTCGCATGGCCTCCATGACGCGCCGCGCCTCATCGATGTCCGGGTAGACGGAGGCCCAGACCCGCTCGCCGAGGATCTCTTGTGAGGTATAGCCGAGGGTCTGATGCGCGCCGTCGTTATAAAAAATAATCTGACCCTTATGGTCGAGCGCAATAACGATATCGAGGGAATTTTCAAGCAAGCGCTCGAAATATCCCGGCGGTAAACGGATCTCACGCAGGTCGCGGTGAAAGCCGATCGAACCGATTTCTGCCCCGTTTTCGTCGTAAATAATCGAGCCCGAGAAAGAGATGGGAATATGCTCGCCGCTCTTTGCGACCAGGGCTGTTTCAAAATTCTTGACCTTGCCCTTTTCCCCAATGTCCTCGCTCCGCATCGTCTCCAGCACCCGCCGGGCTTCTTCGATGCTCGGATAGAGCAGGACCCGCTTCCCCTGGACCTCCTCTCGGGTATAGCCCAGGGTCTTGCTCGCCCCGTCGTTGTAGAAGATGATTTGTCCTCGATGATCGACGGCAATGACAATGTCGAGAGAACTTTCGAGGAGCCGTTCAAAATAAACAGAGGAAAGCTGGAACATGGAAGACCACTTACTTGTTCACTCTGCACCGAGAGCTGAGCAGCATTCTTCAAGTGCCGCTCAGGAGTATTCTTGCTCCACTATGTTAGGCCGCTGGTTTCCTAATCGTCAAGCCCGGCCTCCCGCCCTCCAGCCCCTGCTGCGCGTCGGCCTCCTGCTGGGTCTTGCGCTGCAGTGCAGTTTGGGAGGATGTTACTGGCTCAAGTACGAAAAACTCATGCGCACCCATATCCAACTCATGGGGGCGATGACCGACAAAATGAATCGGCTCCTGGAAGACCACGACACGCTGACCCCAGTCATGCTGAACGAGTTCTTGTATCCGCTCGAACGGGCGCGGGACTTTTCCCGCATTGTGGCCCAGCGCTACGCCGACCGGCCCTCGCTGGCGGCCTTCAACCGGCTCCTCGATGTGTATCAAAGCCTCGTTACAGAAGCTGACCGACTCCGCGTTCAACCTGGCAGCCTCGATCATTTTCGGTCCCAGACCCAGGCGGTCCGAGACCAGGCGGCGCGAGTCGAGACGCTCCTGGCTGCCGAATAATCACACGCGGCCTCTGCCGGCAATCTGCCGCCCTTTCTGGCTCAACCGTTTGAAGGCAGGCGCCGGACCTGTTTGTCGTCCACAAGACCGCCCAGGAGTTCAGTCACCGTCGAACCGAGGAGGGGATGGGCAAACTGCGGGGCCAGTTCAGAGAGCGGCAAAAGGACAAACCGACGCCGGTGCATCTCAGGATGCGGGATCTTCAACCGCTCTTCATTCACAATATGCCTGTCAAAAAGCAAGATATCGAGATCAATGGTGCGCGACGCCCATTTTTTTGTCAGAGCGGTCCGCTTGCGCCCGAGCGCCGACTCGATTTTTTGCAGGCGACTGAGAAGCTGCTGAGGGCTCAGCCCGGTCTCCAACTCAACCACACCATTGACATACCAGCTCTTCGCCTCCCCAATCGGTTCACTCTCATACAACGCAGAACCGCGCACAATGGATGTCCGGGAGAGGTCAGCCATAAGGGCGAGCGCCTTTTGATAATACGCCCGGCGGTTGCCGAGATTTGACCCGACGCCAATGAAGACTCGACGAAACATCGCCCCTTGCCCCGCTACGTCCCCCACGAGAACGCCTGCGCGGCCTGCCTCACAACCTGCTGCCCGATGGCGAGCGAAGCGGTTGCGCCCGGCGAGGGCGCGTTCAGCACATGGATGGCGCGCGGCGAGTTGGCAATGACAAAATCGTCCACCAAAGCGCCGGCGGCTGAAATCGCTTGGGCGCGTACGCCGCTGCCGCCCGGCAGTAAGTCTTCGGCCTGCAACTCGGGGAGCAGGCGCTGGAGCGCGCGCAGAAACGCCGCTTTATGCAAAGACCGATATATTTCCCCCAGGCCGGTCTGCCAGTATTTGCGCGCTATCGTCCGAAACCCCGGGAAGCGCAGCGTTTCCCATAACTCTTGCGGGTCCAGGTCCGCCCATTGATAGCCCTCTCGGGCAAAGGCCAGAACCGCATTCGGACCGGCTTCCCGCTCTCCGCTCATAGTCCGGGTGAAATGGACGCCCAGAAAAGGAAAGGCCGGGTCTGGAACCGGATAGATGAGATTGTTCACCAGGGCGTGTTTGTGCGGAGCCAGAGTATAATACTCACCTCGGAACGGGACAATCTGCAATGCCGGCTCAGCTCCTGCCAGGCGTGCAATCCGGTCACACTGGAGACCGCCACAGTTAATGACGGCCCGCGCCCGTATGGCGCCGCTGGCAGTCTCGACCACCAGCTGGCCGTCGGCTGAGACAATTTTTTGTACCTGCCGCCCACACTGGATCTCGCCCCCAGCCTCCTGAACCAGGGCGGCATACTGCTCAGCCACCCGGACATAATCAATAATCCCGGTGGGGGGGGCATACAGAGCGCGGATGCCGGCGGCATGGGGTTCGAGTTCCCGCAGCCGCTCAGGACCGATCATTTCCAGCCCCGCCACCCCGTTAGCCGTGCCGCGCCGGTGGAGTTCCTCAAGCCGGGGGAGCTCATCCGCGGACGTTGCCACCACGACTTTCCCGCAGCGTTCATAGGGGATATCGTGTCGGTCGCAGAATTCGGTGAGCAGCGTACCGCCACTCACACAGGTCCGGGCCTTGAGCGAGCCGGGTTTATAGTAAAGACCAGAGTGAATAACCCCGCTGTTATGACCGGTTTGATGTACGGCCAGGCGGGTCTCCTTTTCGAGGACGCCCAGTTTGAGCCTGGGGTATTGGCGGGTAACGGTCAGGGCAGTAGCCAGACCAAGGATTCCACCGCCAATGATGATAAGGTCAAACTGGTCTGCCATACCGGCGTTTACCCAGGAGAGAATTGATCTTTCATCTGCCTATACAAAACACGCGCTGACTGCAAACCATATCCATGTTTATTCCCACCCGAACCGGGCTCAACGAAATTCTATATCTGGCCCTCCCGATTATTCTGTCGATGGCCTCATATACCGTGATTGGTTTTGTGGATACCTGGATGGTGGCCCAGGTCGGCACGGCTGAGCTGGCCGCGGCCATGCCGGCCGGCATTATTGCCTATACGCTCACCGCCCTGCCGCTGGGCATTACGCAGTGCGTGAGTACGTTCGCCGCTCAGGCCCTGGGGCGGGGGACGCCCGAAGAGGGTTCGCTGGTCGCCTGGCAGGGGCTGTATTTGAGTGGCCTGGTTGGCCTGGTGTTCTTCGCCTTGTGGCCAGCCGCGCCCGGCTTCTTTTCCCTGTTCGGACACGAGCCAGACATTATCGCGCTGGAGGTCGTCTACTTCCGTGTCCGGCTGTGGGGGATAGGCTTTTCGGTGGCCATCGGCGCGCTGAGCGGATTCTTCTACGGGCTGCACCGGCCCAAGGTGCCCCTGGCCGCTACGGTGGTGGCCAATATCGTAAACGTCTTTTTCGCCTACACCTTGATCTTTGGTAAATTCGGCGTACCCGCCCTGGGACTCAAGGGGGCGGCCTTGGCAATGGTGTTCAGCTTTGTCGTGCAGTTCGCGGTACTCTTTCGGGTGTTCCTCTCCAAGCCGTACGCAACCCAGTTTGCCACCCGGGCGGGCTGGAAGCCGAGTTGGACCTCTACCCGCCGTTTACTGCATATTGGCTGGCCGGCTGGGACGCAGATGGCCATCGATGTCTTGGGCTGGGGCGTCCTGATTATTTTAATGGTGGGCCAGTTTGGCAAGCAGCAATTGGCCGCCAGTAATATCGCCATTCAATACATGACGGTCTCATTCATGCCCGCGCTTGGACTCGGCCAGGCGCTGACCGCGCTGGTCGGACGCTATATTGGAGAGGGAAAGCCTGAACTTGCCGTCCAACGCGTGTATGAGGCGTTCTTTCTGGCTATGTCGTATATGGCTCTGATGGGCGTGTGCTACGTCCTGTTTCGGTCCTCTTTCCTGGGCTTTTTCAGCCAGGACCCGACCGTCATCCAGGTCGGCAGCAGCCTGCTGATCTGCGCCGCCCTGCTACAGGTTTTTGATAGTATGGGGATTACTTTTGCCGGCGCCCTGCGTGGGGCGGGAGATACCCACTGGATTGCCGGTTTGACGCTAACGCTTTTAGTCTGCGTCTTCACGCCGCTCAGTCTTGGTTCCGTGCTCTTGACCAATCTCGAATCCCTCGGCCCGTGGCTGGCCGGAACCATCAACGTCTCGTTGTTTGGCTTTGGTTTATGGTGGCGCTTCTCCCGAGGCCGCTGGCGGGAGATTGATATTTTCGCTCCGCGGCGTAAGAGGAGGGGGCAGACAGCCGCTTCCGTGCAGGTCGCAGACTGATGACAATCTCACCCCCAGATATGCCCTTTCCGTCCCCACCTGACTACGCTCCGTTCAAGGCCGGGCCGTTTCGGCTCTCAATGGGACTCATGCCACTTGATCTCACAGACTGGATCGAACCTGATACCCAGTGCGCCGTCGAGCTGAAAGAGAAAGAACGCCTCCTTACCGAACGGCATGATGAGGTCTTTGCCGCCCTGCCGGAAGCGGCCCCAGGTTCGGCCGAAGCCCTGGCGCTGCTTGTTGAGCATCTTCCAAGCCAATTTCCAGAGGTGTACAAGAGAAACGGACATCGGCTCGACAATCTTGCCACCGGTCAACGGTGGGAGATTCACGCCTCGCCGCTGCATCCTCTCGATCTGGCCGGGCGGCTTGTCCAGGAAGACCTGTGTCTCATGCAGCGACAGACACACACGCAGGTCTACCATCTGGTCGGAGCGTCGCTATGCTTTCCGACGCGCTGGCGCTTGGCGGACAAAATCGGCAAGCCCCTCAATACGATTCATGCGCCGATTCCCGGCTATGCAGAACAGCTCGCCACCATCATGGATAAGTTTTTTGACCGGCTGAAAGTCGAGAAGCCCGTCTGGCGGCTCAACTGGAGCCTGATGGACGACCCGACCCTTTTTCAGCCGACCGGGCATGGTCGAACAGGAACCAATACCGACATCACGCCAGAGAATGCTGGGGACACACTCTGGCTGCGTATGGAACGCCAGACCCTTCGCCGTCTGCCGCGCACCCACGATATCCTCTTCACCATCCGCGTCTATGTCAGGCCACTCGCTCAGCTTGCCGCTCAACCAGACCGCGCCACCCAGTTGGCCGCGGTCCTGCGCGCCCTCCCGCCGTCTATGCGGCGGTATAAAAGCCTGCCGCCGTTTATGGAGGCGGTCTTGACGTGGCTGGACCGAGCGGCAGGGAAGAAACGTTTCTGACAGGCTTGGAGCTCTTTAATCGTTAGAGGTCTCGCAAGATACTGCGACGTGGCCCTCTTTTACGGTAGGGGCTCAAGCGTGGCAACCAGACGCCGGGCACACTCGCGGGCCGCCTTTCTATGCCTGTCAGGCAGTTGACGCGCCAAGCATAATGCCCAGTCGCCAGGAATCATTCTGAGAAAGGGAGCGGGGCTTTTTCTTCCGCTCTGCTCACAGTACAAGAGAGTCATGCAAAATTTAACACTCTTAGGACGTACGGTTGGTGAACTGCTCAAGGCGCAGGGCCACACGATTGCGGTAGCCGAGTCTTCGGCTGGTGGGTTGATTTCCGCGGCCCTCCTGACTGTGCCGGGAGCGTCGGCGTATTTTCTGGGCGGCGGGGTGATCTATACTCATGCGGCGCGGCGGTCACTGCTGGCCCTGCCTGACGAAGCGCTTGAAGGGATTCGAGCGAGCACCGAGGAATATGCGCTACGGCTTGCCCGTCAGGTTCGGGAGCGTTTCGAGACCACCTGGGGGCTGAGTGAAACCGGCGCAACCGGACCGACCGGCAACCGCTACGGTGATGCAGCCGGGCATGCCTGTTTTGCTATTGTCGGGCCGGTTGAAGAAACGCTGACATTAGAGACCGGCAGCCCGGACCGGGAAGCAAACATGTGGACCTTCACCCACACTGCGCTTGATTTGTTAGCCCGGTCCATTCAAAAAAGCGCCGCGTAAGGAGATTTGTATGGCGTGTCGTATGCGCACAGCGCTCAAAACATCCCTCTTCCTGGTCTGTTGCCTGAGTCTGCTGCCCGCCCCCTCAGTCTTGGCGCAGGGTGGAGCCGGCGTGGGCGGTGACCGGCCCTCGGCCAAGACCCGTCGCTTTCCTTTCAAAGTGGTGGTAACCGGCTTTCTCAATACCGACCCGGCCCCAGATGCCTTGGCGGTCATCCAGCTGGGCGTGACCGGCTATCGGGGCGATTTCCAACTGGAGGTTACAAATGTCACCGCGCCCGACTCGCCCCGACTCACCCCGCGGCAGATTTTTCTCCACCGGGCCGGCAAGAGAAAAACCGACCTTGATGTGACCGGCCCCCGAGACATGCTCACAAAAATTGCCCAGGCCCAGCCCGGCACCCCGCTCGAACTCACCGGCTGGTACGCGCAACGCGACGGCGAGTTTCGACTCGAAAACGTTCGCATTGTCGGCTTTGAGTAGTCGGGTGCAAATAATTGATGGCGCTATGCCGTTCCAAAGTGCTGCCTGTCCTGCTCGTGCTCTCACTTTCGGTTATTGCCCGTAGCGTTGTGACCACGCTGGGGATAAAGTTCCTGAGAGGAGTCAGTGGGGCCTACAGGCTGCCGAATTTTCCAAGGCAGGGAACGAAGGTCAGTGTTGACTGGCAGCAAGCCTCGCAGAACTTTGTCATTATCGGGGTGGAGCAGGGAAACAGTGGCGAGTTCCCCTCCCCACGCCTGGCTCCTATCCCCTCCCTGGACGTGTAATGCACCTGACATGACCCGCAGCGTACCTCGACTGCGCCCCTGTGGGGCTACGCCCTTCGACTCGGCTCAGGGCAGGCTCAGCACGAACGGCACCTCCGTTCACCCTGAGCGTAGCGCAGGCGAAGTCGAAGGGCCGGGTGGGTTCCTGTTCGCCTTCGGACTGTGGAACTTCGTGATTACCGGGGTATCGCGTAGGGTTCAATGCTGGCGGGTCCCGGCCAGAATAGCGGCCACCCGCTCTTCCGTCCGGGCGGAGGATTGCCTGACTTCCAACAGTATCTGCCCCATGTCGCGTAACATGGCCTGCGATTCACGCAGCATGGCCTGCGACTCCTGGTGCTGGCGCGCAGAGTCCTGCTTGGCCAATACCACCAACTGCGCCAGGTAGTTAGTCTGCTTGGCCAGCGCTTTATCATTGTTTTCCAACGTATTCAGCTTGTGCAATATCTTGTCCATCTTCTTGTGGACATTGGTCTGGCTGGCGGCCATAGCGTTGCTCCTTTTGCTGCCGGCGTCTCGCATGACCGGCCTACAGATCAATCGGCAGCTCAAGCAGGCTTGATTATACTATACGAGCGGGGGGAGTATAGCGCTCACCGGCCGGACAACACGCCACGTCTGAGACCTACAGGGTCGGGAGGGGCCAAGAACAAAAAAAGCAGGAAGCCGAAGCCTCCTGCTGAAGAAAGGTGAAAGCGGGTTTCAAACCCGCCCCCGCATGTCCGCCCTTATGCAGCCGCTTGCGCCCGTGGCTGTGACTGTGGAGCGGCAATGCCCATGGCTCCGAGCTTCCCAATCGCCCGCTCACTCAGCAGGCCGACTTTCTCCATATTGCCCCACAAGGCGGCATGAAAGTCTTTCTTAAAAAAGGCCCGAAACGCCACGTATTCGTTCTTTTTGGCCACTTCGTAACGCATGGTTCGGATGTCTTCTATCTCGGCCTGGGTAAAACCGACGGCTTCATACGCTTCTCGCGGAAACTGGCCCTGCAGGACTCCCGCGGTTGCTTCGCAGGCAAACTCTTCGACTTCTTCGAGCTCTTGCTCTGACAATTCCTGTATCTGGTCGGGCAGACTGAGCATCCCAAAGCCCATATGGCGGGATTCGTCAGAGAGAATACGGCGGCAGATTTGGCTGATTAACGGGTCCGGGCTGTGGTCGGCCAGCATCCGAAACAGCGAGACCGCCAGGGTTTCCGCGACGAGTTGGGTTCCCACAGTCTTGAGATACCACTGCGGCGTGGCCAGGGTGCGGTCGAACAGATTCTTGAGGCTGGTGGTCAGCGGATACGTGACGCCGACTTTGTCGTACAGATAGCGGGCAAGTACCTCTGAGTGCCGCGCCTCATCCGCGACCTGGGTCGCCATAAAAAACTTCGAGTCGATACCCGGAACAATATTAGCAATCTGACCACAGACCATGAGGGCGAATTGCTCGCCGTATATGAGCTGGCTGATTCGCCAGGCGGAGAAGTGCCGATTCAGGGCGAGTCGGCGCTTGTCGTCCAGCTTGTCCCAGTATTGTGTACCGTAAATATCAATCAATCCATCGGGTAAAATGCCACAGTCCGGGTCGCCCCCGGCCTCCCAGTCAATATCGGTCGAAGCATTCCACTGGTCGCGTTTCGCCTTCTCGTACAGACGACGCATGTCCTGGTCCTGGACATCGAGCAGTTGGGTAAAAATTGCATCGGAGGTTGCCTTCACTGTATGCGTCTGTGACATCAGATTCTCCTTGTTTTTGAAGTTTACTGAATAGTTCAGTATTGGAATATTGGCTTCGTCTCTAACCTGTTATCCCCATCCGTGTCAACATGCCCGGACAGCGCATATATCAGGAATCCCGTTTCAGCGCTCCACAGTGGCCAAGCGCCTCAATCACTTGACGCAAAGTCCAGCCGTGTTCTCCATGCTCCGGGAATTGATCAGTCAGGTTGAGCTGGCCAATCTCGGCCAGGGTCTGCTGAGTCCCGCGCGCCATGACTGCGGAAGAGCGTAGATGTTCCAGCGTTTCGGCCAACTCACGCATTTCTTCAGCCCGTCTGGCGGCATGAAAGGGATAGGTCGGCACAAGCCATTCCAACGACTGCATGACGCCTGGAAAAAGCTCGGTGTAACAGGCAAGCAGAGGGTCCAGGAAATCATACTCCTGCGCGGCCACCGTCAGCTCGCTCAGCACGGCAACCAGGCCTTTATTGAGGCCGGAGAACAACATCTTGAAGGCCGAGGCTTGACCGATGGTATCCCCTAAAGGATGCATGCGGAGCGATTGCCCGAGAGCCGATTCAAACTCCCGGACATTCGGACCGCTGACATACAGGGTGCAGCGGCCCCGCACATCCCGGGCCGGACCAATGATACAGGCATCGAGAAAGTCACAGCCCGCGGCCCGAACGGTCTCACCGACCTGGCTAACGGTCATGGGAGAAACGGCATTCGCGTCGACGAATAGCGGCCTCCGGTTCGCCTGCCGCGCGGCCTGGGCAAAATCGCGTGAGACGGCTCGGGCGGCCGTTGGGGGAATAATCGAGAGGACGATATCCGCCTGTTCGACGACCGCCAGCAGAGAGTCGAGCTCGGTTATTGCGGCCTGGGCGCTGAGCTGTCGCGTGCGCCGGCTCCGCCCGACCAGCGTCGTGACAACGGCAAAGCCGTCCTCTTTCAGCACGCGCCCTACATTATGGCCCATATCACCGGGGTATAGGATGCCTATTGCCTGCATCGCGTCTCTCTCTCAGGCTGCTCCGCCTGTCAAACCATCGCTCCTGCATACCAGAGTCGGACTGCCTCCGCACCCCGCATTTCGTACCGGGTATTCCTCCCGTATGATGGGGCACATGAAAAGCCTACGAGCGCTCGTCCTCTGTGTCCTCCTCGGGCTGGGTGGCGTCTACGCCTGGATGCAGACTCCCTCCTATGCGGTCTATCACATCCAACAGTCTCTCAGGACGCGCAACTATGAGACCTTTACGCAATATGTCGATATCGACAGTGTGGTCAGTTATGCCCTGGAGGATTTGGGGCAGAGCGTACCGGATGTCCCGCAACCGCGGGCCGCTCCGCCGGACTCCCTCGCCGGGCTCCTGCACAAGGGGCTCAAGAGTCTGACCCGGAATGTCCAGGACCTGGCCAAGGCGGGAGTGACGTTTGCCGTACAGCAAGCCTTTCAAAACCCGGACCTGGCGCTTCCGCAGCTCCCGACTATTGCCCTTATCGGAACGGTCATCGGCGGGGATACTCGGGAAGACATCCGCTACTTTTCCGTTCCACTCGACAGCGGCGAAGAGATTGAGGTCGGGCTCCGCTCTACCCCGGAAGGTCGGTGGCGGGTCGTCCGGGCAACCAATGTTCAGGCGTTGATGAAGGCGGTATTCAGGGAGTGAGGCGGCGGGAGCGTCGAAAACGCCAGACCCTCGTTATGCAGGCCTACACTTCCGCCCGTTACACCCCACCCATGGGGAATCACTCCTATCCCATGACCAAGTATCGCCTGGTCCCGGAACGGCTACTGGCCGAGGGCATCCTCACATCAGAGGAAATCGTTGAGCCGCAGCCGATAGCCCTTGAAGATATTCTTCGCGTGCATACGCCGGCGTATGTCCACGCCTTTCTTAACGGGACGCTGGAGCGCAAGGCCCTGCTCCGCCTCGGCTTGCCCTGGTCTCGGCAACTTGTCCAGCGCGCGCTGGCCGTGCTTGGCGGAACGCTGGGGGCGGCCCGGACTGCCCTGAGGGATGGGATTGCCGCCAATCTGGCCGGGGGCACCCATCATGCCTTCGCCGACCACGGAGAAGGCTATTGTATTTTTAACGACTTGGTCATCGTCCTGAGACGGTTGCGGGCCGAGGGCGGTATCAGCCGCGCCCTCATTCTCGATCTTGACGTACATCAGGGGAACGGCACGGCTGCGTTGTGTCAGACTGACCCGGACACCTTCACCTTTTCCATGCACGCCGCCAATAACTACCCCGCCCACAAAGAACACAGCTCGTGGGATATTGCATTGCCGGACGGCACAACGGACGAACAGTATCTAGGCCGACTGGAAGAGAGCCTGCCTCTCCTCCTCAAACGAGCCCGGCCAGACCTGATCCTGTATCAGGCCGGCGTGGATGTGCTCCAGGGCGACCGGTTTGGGAAGTTGGCGCTGTCGATGGCTGGGGTTGGGGAACGGGACCGGATAACGTGCGACTTCGCCCGACGGGCGGGCATACCCCTTGCTGTAACCTTAGGCGGCGGCTATGCGCGGGATATCAATCGGATTGTGGCCGCCCATTGCCAGACGATAAGAGCGGCAAAGACTACAGGCTCCTGTCCCGGCGTGAGTGTCGAGTGACCCCCCAGGACAGCGAGTGAGATAAATAAGCCGGCGCCAATAGCCAACTGAAACCGCTCTAAAACACTCATTCTTGCTGCTCCTTCTCTCGCATTTGGCGTAGCAGCCCTTTGCTCTCCTTTACTCGACTATCAGCGGCAGCTCTTCCCCCTGCGCCAGACCCGTCAGAAACGCCCGCAACTCGTTATCCGCCAGCCCTGGCGTATCCGCGGCCGCGAACAAGAGCGCCACATTCTGGTCCGCCGGCGAGAGGCTGGCCAGCTGGGCTTGGGCCCGGCCGCGGACCACCGGACCGACCAGCCGGGCTAATTCGGACAGAAAGCGAGAGGCGATGAGGATTTTTTCGGCTGCGCTGTTGGCCCGGCTCTGCATGTCCTGATGGACGGCAATCATCCCCGCGTGCAAAACGAGATCATTCCCACTCAGCGCCCACAGTTCTTTAGGCACCCTCCCCCACAGGACGGTCAGTTCATCCATCGCCGGCCACAACGCGGTGTGCAGCAGCGTCGTGCTCTCTGCGGCAATGAGACGGACGAGGGCAGCCTTCCAGTCTGGAGAGAGGACCGGGTCGCCCCGCAGGACAGGCTGTACGGGCTGAGGCAGACGTTCGAGAATCTCCCCGTGTTCATCCAGGATAAGATGATCCTCAAGCGCCTGTCCCAGTATGGTCAGGCTGGCGATATAGCGGCGTTGTCCCGCTTCGGTCTGGAGCACGCGGAGCCGATGGGCTTCGGCCACCAGGTCGGCCCGGTAATAGGTATGGCCGTGGTCGTAGACTTTTTCGACTCCGTTGCGCAGCTGCACGCAGGTATGCGCCCCCGGATAAAACCGTTCGTGCGGGGCGGGCCGCCAGTCAACCACACTCTCAACCATACGCATATGCAGGGCGGCCTCTTCGGCTCCCTGGGTGAAACGCTCGCGATTGGCCCCAACCTCCCCACTACAGACGAAGGACTCGCGCAGGGTAAAAAAGAGCTGGTCACTGGGGTACGGTCCATAGTAGCGCAACGCCTGTTTTTCCTGGTCCTGCCCTAACCGCGCCAGCACATTCAAGATGGCGGCGCCGCCACCGGACGGGAGGCGCATCGGAGCATCTAACGGCGGTAGGGTCTCCACATCTTCATACGAGACCGAGCGGAAGAAGGTGAGCGTCCTGTCCATCTCAAAGCCGCCCTCACCGGCCAACGCCCCAATCACGTCGGACCTGCCCCAGCCCAGATGGGATACTGCGCCTCGGACGACACCGAGAAAATGGCCGTCCATATTGCGCACCTTAAACTGCTGCGCCAGCCCATCGGCGGCATAGAAAAAAAGTGAAAGCAAACGCCCCTGACGATCAAAAGTCCCCAGACGGCGCGGGGCCGAACTCGCAGAAATGGCCGGCAGGAAGAACGTCAGCGTCCCGTGAGCAGAGCGTTCCAGGCAGACCTGCCCGTTCGCATACCAGCGGAAACGGTCCGCCTCAACGACTGGCTCGGTTGTATGCAGCACAGTCCGAAAAGCCGCCAGGCGGTCAGGCTCAACCAGTTCGGCTTCCAGGGTCTGGAGAGCCAGTTCCAAAACAGCAGCAGGAGGTAGGCTGGTCATATGAGCAAGTAGCCGGTTACTGCGGCGTGTCTCAGGGCGTGCGCAACGCCTCAATTTGTGGCGGCGACAGGTAGGGCTCCAGGGCTTCTGGAGACGCTTCGCGCACGGCCAGGGGCGAGTCGAAACCCGCAGACACCAGCGTCTTGATTTCTTCGCGATTGAGCCCTGGCAACTGCGCCCGGGCCAATTCCAGGCTCGGCGAATCGACCCCGAGGCGCGCCCGTTCTGCCAGTTCGGACAGCTGTTTGGCCGACGCCCAACCCATGACCTGGGCAATCTCCGCCGCGGCATCCACCAGCCAGCCGACTTCATCCGTCAGGGTAAGAATCGTGCCAGCGTAACACTGACAACGGTTTTCCAAGGACGCCAGCGCATCCCCATTAATCCAGCCCAGCAGCAGCAGCGAGAGCTTGGCCGACCGAGCCTCTTGGGTTGTCGGCAGCATACCGGCGTTGAGAAGTTTCTGGAGATCGTCGCCCGGCTCATAGCCGCGTTCGCGTATCCACTCGCCCACTTGGCTTTCATATCCCCGGCCGCGGTGTTCGGCAGACGACAACGGAATCTGTATTTTCTGGCCGTCTTCGGTCAGACTCAGCGCATAAAAGAGTTCCAGCTCGGGCACGTCGCGTCCGTGGGCAGACTCAAAGAATCGGGCCAGCTTCACCGCGGTGGCCGCGCGGATGCCTTTGCGGGCTGCAACCTCTCCCAGGGTTGAGGCTTCCAGCCGCCCGTCCTCACTGCGATTGATAAGTTGAGCTTTCATGAGCACATTCAGCGCCAGCTCTGCTTCACCTGGGGCAAGGGCTGGAGCCTGAGCGTTTTTGCCGCGCTGCTGAAATCCGAGATACGTCAGCCCCAGAAAGTCGTGGAGTTCGTCAGTCGAAAGGCAGGTTTTGGAGGCAATCAGGTTGAGGATACGATCCGTAAGTCCGGTCTGGCCCGGAGCCGGCGTAAACTGCTCCTGCTCGCCCATCACATAGCCGCGCCACAATAAGTCCGCCTGGAACTGATTGGTGGCTATCAAAACGGACCGGCCAAATGCCTCTCTGCCCCCTCGCCCTTCGACTGGCTCAGGGCGGCCCCCCACAGAAGGGGGAGGCGACGCAAACCCGAGGCGGCCGGCTCGACCGGAGATGTTTTCATATTCGGCCCAGGAGAGCGGGACTTCAATCGCCGTGCCGGTCCGTTTGTCCGTGTCCCATTTGACGGCTTCGATAAACACCGTGGAGGCCGGCAGATTCACCCCAAAGGCCAGTGTGGTGGTACACGCGATGACCCGCACTTCACCCTGGCGGTAGGCAGCCTCAACAATCGTCCGCTCCGCCGAGGTCAGGTCGGCGTGGTGAAACGCCACACCCCCAGCAAGGGCGGCACGTAACTGGGCCTTGAGGGATGTTTCTTCGAGGGGCTCAAGCGCCGCCAGCGCGTCGGGTGCCGGCGGCAGCTCGGAGGCTTCAGCCAGTTCCAGGACGCACTGGACCGTATCCCGTTTGCCTTTCAGAAAGATGAGGATCTGCTCCCCCTGCCGTGCGAGATGCGTGACGTGGGCGTATAAGAGTTCACGCGGGTCGTCTGACTCAACGGAAGCCAGTTGCTCCTCGCCTTCTTCGCCCGTGTTATACGTGCGGTAGCGAAAGCGGTCGCCAAGCGCAACGCCCCGGTAGAGTTCAACCGGACGTTCGTCTTGTAAGAGAAGGTCGGCATTCAACCATTCAGCGACTTGCGCAGCCTCACGCAGGACCGCGGAGAGTCCCAAAAGCTGTGGCCGCGGGGCGGCGCTCAGGAGTTTTGTCAACGTCAGTTCCAGCCCAGACCCGCGTTCCGGGTCGCCCAGCATCTGAAGCTCATCTACCACAACCAGGGCGACGGTCCGCAGCACATGCGGATGGCGGACGAGCAGCTGCGCGAGTTTTTCATACACCAGGACAGCCAGGTGGAAGTCGCCGCGTTCAATATCCTGGTCAAACTCGCGTCTATCGCGCGTCGCCACGACTACTTTCACGCCATACGTTCCATAGCGCGCCCGAAACGTTTCATATTTTTCTTCCGCCAGCGCGCGGAGTGGCGTCAGATAGAGCACGCGCTGGCCGGCAAAGGCTGAGCGCATGGCCGCCATTTCGCCCACAAATGTTTTGCCGGATGAAGTCGGAGAAGAGATGACGAGGCTGCGCCCGTCAAAAAGTCCATAGCGCTGTACCGCAACTTCCTGCACGGGTAAAAGAAATTCACCCTGCTGGCGTTCCCAGATTTCAAGCAAGGAGTCCGGCAGCTCATATTTCCGCAGGTCTCGAATGCGTCGCATGTCAGTTGCCTGTGTAAGCGCCTATGCTACCAGCCCGGACAGGGAGGGAAAAGGGAGAAGAGAACAGACAGGGTTCCCTCGTTCCTACCTGTATCCTACTGGTATGAGGAGGCCGCCCTGCGCTGTTCGGCCAGCCGCGCCCGCACATAGCCCTCCAGCCCGCCACAGGCCAGAACCTCGATATACAGGTCGGGCAGGTCCCGAATCGGATAGCGGCTGCCGGCGCTCATGGATTTCACAATGCGGTTATTCACATCGATCCGCAGCCGGTCGCCTGTCCGAATTTCCCCGGCTTCCCAGAGGGTCAGCGGCGGCAGACCGATGTTGAGACAGAGCCGCAAGAACGGCCAGGCAAAGGCCGGCGCGATAATGGCGACAATGCCGCGCTGCTGAAGCGCCTCAACCGCCTGAATATACTGTTCCCCGGCTCCGACTTTGCCTGTTGCCAGGAGAATGCGGTCCGAAGAGGCAACAGGTCCAGCGTTGTTGTCGATTGGAAGGCCACGTTGCCTCTTTGCGGCCTCCCAGCTTCCATCCGCAACACGCTCCACAATGGCCTCACTCGAAAGTGGGCCCGGTATAGTCTGCGCTCGGGCCGTGACAATGAGCCGCTCCACTTGCATGACGATATACCACCAACAGGGTTACGCGCTGAGGCGCATCCGGGGAATCGCGTCTGGAGAGAACTGCTTGTAGGTTTCAGGGCTCAGACTTGAGATGACCTGCCGGCATTTCTCAAGACCGGCAATGAAATCCTGGAGTTCAACGCCAAGCCAGGCCGGCGCGTGGGGGGAGATTTTTATCAGTCCCTCGTGCAGCAAGGAGCGGGCACCGGCCAGGTTGCCACGTCCGAGATGGTAGAACGCGACCGCAATCTGAATCAGCCCCTGCAAAAATTTTTTGACCTCGCCCCGCTCCTGCATCCACTGCGGTTCCAGAACTTCATGCACCTCAAAGAACAGATGATGATTAAAGAGGAGCGCACTTTTCTGCAGAACAACATCGCGCGTTGCGCCTCCAGCCGGCCCGGACCAGTTCTCCAAGGCTGCTCCATATTGAATGAGTGTGGCTCTGATCGCCGGCCACTCTACGTCAAAACCCGACGGAAGCGCGGAGCGCAGCATCGCCTCAAGCGCGCGCGGGCGCGGCTCTGCCTCGCTCGTTCGGGCGGCGGCGGCAAGACCACACACTGTGGCGGCGGTGGCCGCATCGTCCAGGGCTTCAAGCAGCAGGTCGGCTAATGCGTCACGGGTGGCAACTTTCATGAGGAGAGCTCCGCAACTGTTGCGCCCCCACCCCCTTCACTCCGGGGCGCTTCGTTAAAGGACGCGCAGTACGGAGAGTCGGATAAATACGCCCGTACCGCCCGCCTCAACGCACCAGTTCCCATACCGTGCACGATACGCACTGAGGATTGATTATTGAGGAGGGCATGATCCAGGAAGACTTCCAAACGCGGCAGGGCCTCCCGAACCCGCAGGCCGAGCAGATTGATTTCGGGCTGACTCGGCGGCGCGTGATCGACGGCAACCCGAACGCTTGGCACAGGTTTTTTCTCGGACGTCCGCCGGACCTGGACAACGGGAACCTCAAACGTCGTCCCACCCCGACGCACCCTGGCTTTGCTACCATTGAGCGTCAGCAAGGTGCCCCGAATTTTCCCACCACGAATCTCGACCTCATCCCCGATCTGTGGCGGTGGTGTATCAGTGACGGGCTCGGTCTGGAACATTTGCTCTTTTGCGGCGATCTCCTTGTGCCGCTCGCGTAAAAACCGTGAGAGGTCGCGGCGGGCCTCATCGGGCGGGGTGTGCAGGTTTTTGCGTAGCTGCGCGATGATCTCGCGGCCTTCCTCACGAACACGGCGGACCAGCAGTTTGGCTTCGCGCGCCTCGTCCTGCCAGAGCTGCCGACATTTTTCCTCGGTTTCGGCCACAAGTCGCTCTTGACGCGCACGCTGGGCGGTCGCCTGTTCACGTTCAGACTGTATCCGGGTCCGTTCGCGTTCCAGGCTGATCGAGGTGGCTTCGAGCCGGGTCAAGGCTTCAGAGAATTGACGCGCCTCTGCGGACAGTGCCGCCTCTGCCGCGCGACACACGGCTTCGGGCAACCCGAGACGCCGGGCCAGGGGCAGCCCGAGGCTCTGACCCATGACGTCGTACTGGAGCTGATAGCGCGGCTGGAGGGTCTCCAGATCAAACGCCACCGCCGCAATCTGATAACTTCCGTCTCCCACAGCAAAGAGTTTGACCGGACTCAGATGCGTGGCCAGAGCCAGGGACACCCGGCGATCTTTCAGAACGGTAAGCAGCCCGTTTGCCAGGGCCCCTCCTTCGGCCGGGTCTGTGCCGCCGCCGGGTTCATCAAGCAGGAGAAGCGCCGGCTCTGCCAGCGTCGCCAGCATATCCCTGACATTGGTGATATGGGCCGAGAAGGTAGAGAGGCTGTGCTCCAGGGACTGGGCATCCCCAATATCGGCAAACACGCTCCGAAAGATGGGCAGTTCATTGGCTTCGTCCGTCGGGATCAGAAAGCCGGTCTGGGCCATGAGACAGATGAGACCCAAGGTTTTCAGGGCGACCGTTTTTCCACCCGTATTCGGACCGGTAATAATCAGCCCGCGTTTATCGTTCGGCAGGATCACATCGATAGGGACAACCTCAGTGTCCGAGGCCGCCAGCAAGGGATGCCTGGCACCACGGAGCTGGATGGCCGACCCGAAGGACGGCTTTATTGCGCCGTATTCTTGCGCAAACACAACCTTGGCGTGGAGAACGTCGATTTCTGTCAGGGTTGCAAACGTCTGTTTGAGTTGATCCAGGTTCTCCCGCACCAGCACGGTCAGCCCGACCAGAATCCGGTGTTCCTCGGCCGCGACTTCTTTCTGCGCGAGCAGCAGTCTATTGTTGAGTTCGACCGCGAACAGCGGTTCGATGAACACGGTCTCACCCGACCCGGAACGATCCTGGACAATCCCCGGCAACCGCGCCTGAAAATTGGGCCGGACGGGAATGACAAAACGGTTATTCCGAATCGTAACAAACTGGTCAGTTACCACCTCCTGGGCCTCGCTTGAGCGCAGGGTGCGTTGCAGGCGGCGTTCAATGTCCTCGCCCAGGCTGTGGACCTGCCGCCGGAGTGAACGCAGCGTCGCACTGGCCCCGTCTTTGAGGCTGCCGTTCTCGTCCAGGCAACGGTCCAGGGCAGCCTCCAGGTCAGGCAGAGCCGGCAGGCGGTCGGCATAGCCTTTCAGGCGGTCAAATGCCGCGGCGTCTCGACGGAAAAACCCGGCAAGAAGTCGGGCGCGTGTCACCACAGCCAGAACGTCGCGGAGCTTTTGCCCCTCAAGCGCGACGCCGCTGAGGTCAGCTTTCTCACAGGTCGGACGGATATCGGGGAACGGTCCGAGCGGTAAGCTCAAGCGTTCTTCTACCAGCCGAAAGCACTGCCACGTTCGCTCGCTGTCTTCTTCGACGAACGGCTCGGCAATCTGCGGTTTGAGGGCCAGACAGGCTTCCCGGCCGGCAGACGACAGGGCGTAGTCGGCCAGAAGTTGCAGGACTTTATCAAACTCTAAAGCCAGAAGGTCGCGCTCGCGCATAAGAAACGGTTATGGGGTCTGCCAGAGCGACCCATGCTGCATGTTTTGCACACTCCGCCCGTTCAGCGCAATACAGGCGAGTCCCACAGGCCGGAATTCCGGTGTCCGGCATAACCGGTCGCGCGCCCGGATTCGCTTGCAGCCGCTACCCCCCCTATGCTAAAGCATTTTACGCTAGTCTGTAGCCGTGCCGGGGGCTCCCGTCCTGCCGGACGTGGTCCGGCCTCCAGCCGGCGGCGGGGGCTGGGGGCCTGGATTCCGGCTTCCGCAGGAATGACAGGTGGCTACACCGAATTGCAATTTGCTCTAGCGAGACACAAGCCTATGCGCATAGGCATATAAGGAGGAAGTATGAGCGCGGAGAATGCAGCCCTTGTGACGGAGTTTTGCAACGCCTTGGGCAGTGGGAATATGGACACGGTGGTGTCCTATCTGTCAGAGGACGTATTCTATCATAACATGCCCTGGGCTCCGGTGACTGGTCATGCCGGCGTGCATGAGGTCCTTGACCCTTTTGTTGGCGCAAACTTATTGCAGAAAATGGAAATCACTCACACGGCCTCAGCTGGCAATATCGTCACAAACGAGCGCCTGGAGACCTGGGTCAAAGGGGACGTTCAGGTCCTGCTGCCCGTCCTCGGCGTCTTCACCATCACCGATGGCAAAATCAGCAAATGGTGCGATTATTTTGACAGCGGAACAATCGCCCCGTTGATGGAAGCTCTGCAATAAACGCCGCAGGAAGCGCGCTTCTCTTCGGGGCGGTCAGGGCACAAATGAGACCTTGACCGCTCCCGAGGTTTTCTTGCTGGCGGCTTCGGTCAGGGCCTGTCGGAACTGCGCGAGCGGATATTTACGCGGACGGATCGCGCGCAGGTCCGCGCGCCGGCGTTTCAGGAGTTCAACCGCGCGCACAAACGTATCCTGGCGTTTGCCCCGAAAGGTCTCAGCTCCATACGTCAGACTGCCGACGATGGCAATTTCTTTCATCCAGGTCGGCGTCCAGTCAACGCCTTCAGGCAGCGCGGCCAAACCCAGCACAACAACGCTCCCCTTGCCCTGTGCCATGCGGAGGGCCTGGTTTAAGGTCACAGCGCTGGTGATCGTATCGTACACCAGCCGCACCCCACCGGCCAAAACTGCACCACCGCCGGAGAGCGGATAGACCTTGGTCTGGGCCAGCTCACCAACCTGGGTCATAACATCCTGGCCTTGGGCATCAATAATATGATCCGCTCCAAGGCGACGCGCCAGTCTGGCCTGAAACGGGTACTTGGCGACACACGCCACCCGGCACGACGGCTCAATGGCCTTGAGCGCAGCGATATTCATCAGACCGATAGTCCCGGCGCCGATCACAACCACCAACTCTTTGCGGCGGGGCGGATTGTTGAGCACCGCCCGCAGACACACGGCAAACGGTTCAATCAGCGAGGCTTCATCATCATCAATTGTATCCGGCAGAGGTGTCAGCCGGTGCGCGGGGGCAACGAAATACTCGCCCCAGCCGCCACCCGTGTCGGGACAAATGCCGATTAACAGTCCGGGACGAAGCTGGCCCTCGGCAATATGTTCACAAATCCCGGGGTTGCCGTTCCGGCACTGTGGGCACAGCTTCCGAAAACCCCGTTCCCGACAGCCGAGCGTGGGATCGATGGTCACCCGTTGGCCCACATGCAGCCCGCGCACGCGCTTGCCCACCGCGGCCACCTCTCCGAACAGTTCGTGACCGGGAATGAGGGGCAACTCGAAATACGGCTCGGCCGCGGGCATGGGCTTCCACTGCAAAAAGCCCAGGTCGCTGCCGCAGATACCGGAAATTTTACTCTTGACCACCACCCAGCGTTCATTGGGCAGATCGGGAGTCGGCACCTCGCGTAGCTGGAGATTGGCCAGACCGGGCAAAAAGTCCGGGGCCGGCGGCGCGTCTTTCTGGGCTGTCTTGGCAAAGACGAGTGCTTTCATACTTCCTCTGTGGTGTTCACCATATCAATCAACTCATGCGTCTTGCGGACCCGACCGAATGCGTAGCTGAAGGCTTGCAGAGCGGCGCGGTGCAGGTCCGAACTGAAGGCCGTGCAGGCATCCTCGACAATGGTGACGTCAAAGCCCCGGTCAGCCGCGTCTCGGGCCGTGGTTTCGACACACACATCCGTTGTCACCCCACAGATCAGGAGCGAGGTTATCCCCATATTGCGGAGCGTCTGATCGAGCATGGTCGAGTTCAGGGTCCCACTCGAAGTTTTGTTCACAACCAGCTCACCCGGCTGCGGCGCAACGCTGTCATCAATCTGCCAGCTTGGCTCGTCAACCGCGGGAAACATGCGCTCACCTATCGTGTCCAGGCTGAGCTGATCCAGCGCCTTCCACATGGGGTTCAAATCCTGACCGTCCTTCAGGCAGGTACCGATTGCGGTGTACATAACCGGCATCTGCCGCGCCCGAAAGCAGCCCAGCAAACGATTGATATTGGGAATGACGGACGCATTGACCCGCTCGCAGTAGGCGGCGCTTACCCCTGGGACCAATTTCTCAAAGGTTTGCATCAGCGGATAATGGGGGCTGACAAAATAGCGCTGCATATCAATCACCAGCAGGGCGGTTTTGTCATGCGCCAGGACCAGCGGGACCTTATCTTTGAGGCGAATAATTTCAAGAATTTTTTCGTGGTCTGTCGCCATCCTGTTCCCCTCTTTTGTGGCTTGAACAGCCCTCAGCCGTGACCGCTCTTGCAGGAGTTTCCAACCACCGCCTTCTCTTCTTTAGACCAAGTCTGAACGGGGGGCAAGAAAACGAGCGCATTGCGAGCGGCGCGGGTTTTTGTCATGATCGCGCGATTACTGGCATACGAGTCACCAAACCGAACCCGGATACCATCAGAAAGGAACATTATGGCACACGTCACGTCAGGTGAGTTTGATACGCTGATTCAGCTTTTAACCGAACAGTATGGGCTCAGCGCCTTGCACGCCCGTCTGCTGCAGGCCAACGCCTTAGTCTCCCACAAACGTCCTGCGCGCTGGCAGCCCCTGGCCAATCAACTCTACCAGCTCAGCGCCGGCCTGCGGCGCGACCACCCCGCCCGGTATGCCCTGGAGATGCTCTGGCAGGAGATGATCTCAGGAACGACCGAAGGCGTTGAGCAGGAAACCTTCGATGCGTTGGCGGAACGCATTAACGCCTGTCTGACAGAAAAATTTGAAGTGATCCCAGACCGGCAGACAGACCTCATAGCTGCCCTGGGCGCCTATCAGCATACGCTGGCCAGCGTATCGAGTGCAGACATCGCCTATATCGAGATTCTGCTCCGCGCTTCAAAAGAGGTCGCCCAGTTCCTGCGGGAACATAAGGAAGAGGTCATTGCCGCGGCTTCACAGATTGAAGGTTTTGAGCACCGCGGCCAACTCGGGGTCGCGCTGACTGAGCGTGCGTAAGGAGTCCAGCAGAGCAGCCGTCCGGGGCCGATTGCCGGCCATCTCTTCTTCCAGGCTCGTCACCCGCCCCTCCACCGGGCGCAGCATGGTCCGCCGGTCCCACAGGGCAAAGCTGATGGTGGCTATTACCAAAGCGGTAAACGTGCCCAGCAAACCCCAGCCGCTAAAGAAGCTGCTCCACATACAACCCACACACCGCCCCCCGGCCCGAAAAGTCAACGCAACTTTTCCCTTTTGCGCCCTCTCCCCCTTCTGCTCCCTCTCCCCTTGAGGGAGAGGGCTGGGGTGAGGGGTCATCGGAACAGTCCCCTCTATACACCGCCCCCCATACACCGCTCCCCTGCGCTGTCGGAAGCCGCCCCGCTCATTTTCCCTCTTGCGCCCTCGCTCCTGACACGGGTGATGGCCATGAAGCTGGCCCCTTTCCCTGGGAGTGCAGGCTTCCAGCCTGCCCCTGGGCGGGCAAGATGCCCGCGCTCCCAGGAGGGAAGGAACGCCCGCTCCACAGCCTGGCTCGGTCTCCTTTCGGTTGACAAACGGAGAGAGACTGTCCTACAAAGGTTTCTATTCCAAGAATCCAAGGGGAGGTAAGGAATATGGCTGACGACGCTCAAAACCGAGTAGACCCTTATCAAGACCAAATCGGCAAGGCTCAAACACAAGCGAACTACGCCGCTCAATCTCAAGCTGCTGCCGAAGAAGTCAAAAAAGCTATCGAAGAAGTCAAAACACACAAAACCCGAGCGGACGAAGCTATCAAGAACGCCAAAAATTCTGCGGAAAGCGCTATCAAGAAAATTGAAACCGAGGTAAACAAAGCCCGAACCCAAGCGAACGAAGCTATCAAGAAAGTTGAAACCGAGGTAAACAAAGCCCAAACCCAAGCGAACGAAGCTATCAAGAACGCCAAAAATTCTGCGGAAAGCGCTATCAAGAAAATTGAAACCGAGGTAAACAAAGCCCAAATCGCAGCGGACGGAGCAAAAAAAGCCCTGGAAAACGAACGAAAGGCCCTGGAAAACGAACAAGAGCGCCTGAAGGAGGAACTAAAAGCCCTGGAAAATGAACAAAAAGCCGCGGACTGAGACGTGTAGGATATAGGAATTACGCCTAATGAGCGAGTCTGCCGAAACTCAATCCGCACTGGCCCGACGCCGGGCCGGCGCGGCCAGAGAACGAGTCCTATTTGCAGCCCAAAAGGGGGTAAGATGGAAAATCGTAAGATTCTTCGCACAGCCCACAATAGCAGCTTGGGCCGCCTCATGGTATATTCTTCTCTCGCTCATTGGCGTGACCTATAGCTGGGCTTTTTATTCACATTTTGACTCTCTTCACATTTTTGACTTCTTCGATACTCCGGATTTCCTGCTCAGCGCCTTTCAGGACATGAAAATGCTGGTTATCGGAGTCGTTGCGACCTTAATTAGCATCGGCATCACTGCCTATCGTTTCTATAACTCAAGTATTTATAGCGCCTATCAATTTGGTGGGGACAAACGCAGGAAAGAACAGGAGTCCCGGATCAAACAGGAGGTAGCCAGTTTGCTGTTTGTCTCCGGGCTGTTTACTCTCCTTATCTTCTACTACCTTTGGGTGACCTCATCCTACTTCTTGTGGGAGTGGGACTGGTCTGAGCCTTTTATCTCTATCGGAATTAAGGTGTCATTCTATCTGGTTAGCGCCATCGTCCCTGTCCTTTTTGTCTACTACTTCTACAGGCTTTTGCGGAACGTCAGCAGGGGCGACCGAATCACATTGGGGAGTAGGCTCTTTGCTTTTGTTCTCCTGGCAGGGGCTATCCTCATCCTTCCCTTCCTGGCAGGCGTGAGCGATGGCAAGGCTGCGTTAAAAGACGAGGAGCGCCGTGTCAGGGTTACGCTTCGTCAAGACGGAGCCTCGCCCAACATCCCCCCATCAGACCGTACCTTACTTCTCGGCACGACGAGCAGTTTTCATTTTTTCTATGAATGCGGGGAGGCCCTGATAGATGAGAATGGGGTAGCCTTGAAGAATAAGGATGGAAGACCCAAGAAATGCGAGAACGGGCGGCCATTCATCATACCAACCGCCAACATAGCTTCCCTGGAGTTCAATCCGAAGGGAGAAGAGGAAGAAGAGAAAGAGGTATCTCCTCAAGTCGGCCTGCCCAATATCGTCGCAGCCATCGCCGCTATCAAGGAAAATAGTAGGAAAAATACGAATAAAATAACCAAGGAACTCAAAAATCTTAATCGAGCGGTCGTGGCTAATCCGAATATCGTTCAGGCAATCAATACGCTGAATCAAACAGTCAGCGGCTTCAATCCTCTGACAGTCGTGATTGACCCCGGCCTGGATGGAGTCACCGAGGCAGTTAATAACCATACGAATAAAATAACCAAGGAACTCAACAGCAATACGACGGAAATCTCCGCAGCAATCAAGGGACTGAACATCTCTTGTGGAGGCCAGCCCCCGGTCCAGCCCCCGGGTCAGCCCCCGGTCCAGGGCCATTGTCCGCAGGGCTGGAAAAAAGTAACGACTATCTGGCCCTTTCCCAAAGAGGAGCACGAACTCGAACAAAATTCTGACGGGCAAAAGCAACTGAATGCTCTGTTTATCGAGATGGAGAAAAAATTCGCAGAGTCTACACTCGGGCAACTCGTTCTGGTTGGACGGTCAGATGCCAGACCGGTCTGTAAGCAAACGCTCGCCCTCTATGGCTCAAGTAGTGGCTTGGCCCAAGGTCGGGCGAAATGGATTTGGGATGAGTTGGTCAAGAAATTTACGACACCGGAGCAGAAGAAGGCGTTACGAGAGCGGACCCTGCTCCTGAGTGCCGGTCCGCTGTACGTGAGAGGAGAGGCATCAGAAATGAACCGGGCGAAAGACCGCAGTGTCGAAGTCTGGGCCTGCTGGACGCCAAAATCGAAGCCTGAACAAGCGGAGGCCCCGCCGGCCCCTGCCGAAACCAGCCCGGCGACGACAGCCGCGCCCCAGGAGTAGTAGCATTCCCACCCCAAAAAATGCGACCAGGGGCCACGCCCCTGGTCCCCCCTGAAGTAAAGAAGCCAAGATTCACGAGCTAATCCAAACTCCGGGCAATGCGGAAGCCGTTACTGACGTACCGACTGCCGGCGGTGTACCTGAGGCGGATAGCCGAGCGGAGGAACCCCGGGACGTCGCTCCAGGAACCGCCGCGCAGGACACGACGACTACAATCCCCTCCCGTCCACGCTTGCCCATCTCTCGGCGCTCCCTCATAACTCTCATGCCAACAGTCCGCCACCCACTCCCATACGTTCCCCAAGACGTCGTATAGCCCATACCCGTTCTCTGCATAGCTCCCCACTGGTGCCGTACGGGCGTGGCCATCGGTACACGCAACTGTCGTCCAGTCGGGATGTTCTCGCTTCGCCGTCGCATCCGCCCCGTTCGCATGACGGCACTGCCCTGTCTCTCCCTCCCCCCAGTACCGCGCTGTCGCCGTGCCTCCCCGCGCCACGTATTCCCATTCCGCTTCGCTCAGTAAACGGTAGCCCTGGCCGGTTTGCCGGGATAGCCATGCGGCGTAGGCTCGCGCGTCCTCCCAATTCACGCATACCACCGGATGCTGCCCGCTTTGCCGATACCCCGCATCCCGCCAACTCCGCCCAGCCCGATCTGCCCACTCCCCGCCCTCGTAGGTCCAGCACGCATTCCCCCCTGCATATCCCGTCGCCTCCACGAACTGCGCGTATTCCTCCCGCCTCACTTCGTACACCCCGACAGCAAACGGCTCCGCTATCGTCACCTGATGCACCGGCCCTTCATCGTCATCCCGCCCCCCTTCATACGACGGCGACCCCATCTGATAGGTCCCCGCCGGCACTACTACCATCTCCGGCCCTGTGCCCCCCGAGCGCAGGGAATCCCGGAAGGTTCGCCCGGCACGCCACCGTTCGGCTTCCTCGCGCGCCGCTTGTCGCTCCCGCGCCGTTGCCGCGTGCTGCCCCGTTGGGTACGCTGCCAAGTACGCCCCATACCCTTCGGCAGTGTTAGTGCGCTCCGCTTCGGCATACGCCGCATCGTCCGCCCGCGCCGCTTCTTGCGCTGCCTGCTCCTCTGCCGCCTGCGCCGCTTCTTGCGCCGCCGCCCGCCCCAACTCCATCAATGCCGCCGCCTGCTCCCCTGTCACATACCCCGTCGCCTCCAGCCTCTTCGCCTTCTGCCACTCCCGAATCGCCTCCCGCGTTTGCGCCCCCGGCCCCCCGAACAGCCCGTCCGCCGGCCCCGGCGCCTGCCCCACCGCCGCCAGCCCCCGTTGCACCAACCGTCGCGCCGCCTGATCCAACCCCAACCCCGCTTCCAGACACGCCCGCGCCTCCGCTTCGTAGGTTCCTCCCGGATACTCCTCCAGGTACAGCCGCATCTCCACGGCATCCTCGCACACTACGCTTTGCCAGAAGACTTCTTCTACCTCCTCCGCTGTCTGCCCCCCGGCCGGCCCCGCCCACAGCAGCGCGAGGAGACACGCCGCCCGCGCCCAGGCCCTGCCAAGTCCCCACCGCCCGCGCATGGGAAGGCCGGCCCCTCCCCTTGTCGGCTCGCTCATCGCGTCGGTCCCTTCTCCGCCAATTTCTTTTCTGCCAGTCGGCGCAATGGACTGCCCGGGTGCCGCGCCACGAACGCGCGGTAGGCGTCCGACGTGTCGGTTTGTTGCGCGTTCCGCCAATCGGCAAGGGCATCGCCGGGCGGCTCGGCTTGGACGACAGGAACAGGCGTGACCGGGACTGGTTCCGGTCTTTCTTCCGGTCTTTCTTCCGGTCTTTCTTCCGGTCTTTCTTCCGGTCTTTCTTCCGGCGGCTCGGGCGGATTGACGGCAGATTTTTTCACCATATTCATACCCGGATACATGACCCACAGCCCTGCTCCGATGATCGCCACCCCAACCACAGCCAGCGCGACTTTGGACACCCAGCCACGCGGACCGCTCCCGCCCGAGTCGGCGATAGCCTTCGCCGGCGAGGCAGCGGCCGGGACCGGACTCGGGGAGGGGGCCGCCTCGCCCCAGCCGGGGGAGAGGGTCATGAGCCATGCCGCAAGCGTCTGAGGCCGTTCTTCTTCGTTGACCCGAATTGCCCAGTCAATCGCTTTGAGGAAGTCGGCGGCATAGGCCCCTTTTCCTACCTCGACCGCCGGGGTCAGGTCGGGGCCGCCCTTGCGCTGGGTGCGGGCCCGCGTTACCGCGTCCGGCAAGTCGGTGTCCCGCAACCCGCTCACACCCCGATAGGCCACCATCCCCAGCGCATACAGGTCACTCCACGGCCCGACGTCTTCTGCCTTGGTGTCGTACTGTTCAATCGGCGCATAGCCTGGTGTCAGGATTGATGTGAGGCTCTTTGACCGCTGCCCGACCGCTTGGCGCGCCGCCCCAAAGTCCAGCAACACCGCGCTCCCGTCCCCGCGCAGCATGATGTTGCTCGGCTTGATGTCGCGATGCACATAGCCCGCCGCATGCACTTCTTCGAGCCCGCTTGATATGTCGGCGATAATCTGTTGCAGGTGGGTATCCGGGAGGGTGGGATGTGTGCTGAGCAGGTGGCTGAGGGTTTGGCCCTCTACGTACTCCAGGACCAGGTAGGCCGTGCCGTTGGTCTCGAAAAAGCGATACACTTTGTTCAGATGCGGATGATCGAACCGCGCCAGGGTGCGCGCCTCGTCCAGAAACCGCTCTAACCCCCATTTGTAGTCGGTTTGGTCTGTCGGGGAGGTCGGCACCACGGTGTAGGTGGCCGTGCGCGTGGCAAAGTCCCGGGGCAGATATTCCTTGAGGGCCACGTATTTCTCCAGCTTGGTGTCCCACGCCCGGTACGTGATCCCAAACCCGCCTGCCCCCAACACGTCCACGACTTCGTAGTCCGCGAGCTGTGTCCCGCCTGGCAACGCGTTCAGATGCTCCATAGATTATCCTTTATGCTTGGTCGGATTTGCCAGCCGGCGTCAGGCCGCGCCGCGCTGAATGGCGATGGCCTCGCGCAGGCCGTCCAGCAGGCCGTCCAGATGCGCCATGCGCTCGCACAGTTCGGCGATTTGCTGCTTCAGGGCCGTGAATCGCTCGTCAAAATACTGACGCTGGGCCGCCAACTCCCGGCGGAGTTCCGTCAACTCGGTCCGAATGGCCCGTTGACCGTTCAGCATCAACCCGGCCAGGGTCGCCCCTACCGCCACCACCGCTATCAGGACTCCGAGCAGTTCCACACTCATACAAGCTTTCTCCAGTATTCGGAGCAGCGTTGAGAAGCGCCTACACGGTCAATTATCACCAACAGGAAAGAGGGAGCAATACGGCACACGCCCCTTATCTTCACGACACACGCATATTGCCCTCGGAATCAACCGTAACAGTGGCGATGAGGGGCTTTTGGCCTTCTCTTCTGAGCGTTGTATTCGGTAACGGAGTCCTCCCGTCCGGCGTCAGGACGGCTCCGCGCACCCGCACCCCACCATTGGATATGCGCCCAAAATATTTATAGTATATTCGATAGGGGCCGGGCTCGGCAGCAGGATGCAGCCAGATTTCATTGCCGGGGCCGCGGGTATTGTCCTCTTCCAGCTTGGCCCGAGAACCTGAGAATGACCTGCTTTGGTAAAAGAACTCCTGCCCGGCAGGGTCTATCACATGCAGGTCAATATCATCCGCAGTGCCCCAACTCATGAGGACTAACAGAAATTTCTTCCGGGCCTGGGCCTGACACGTCTCAAGGTTCGCCTCCAACTGCTGATTGCGGCTCTCACACGCGCCCAGGGCATCTTGTGACGCAGATGACGCAAGCTGTTCCTCACACGCGTCCAGGGCGGCCTGTACCTCTTGTCGCTGCGTTTCGCACGCGCCAAGCTGGGCTTGGGAGGCTTGCAGTTCCGCTTGGGAGGCTTGCAACTGACTTTGGACCTGTTCCAGTTGTGCCCGGACTTCGGCCACCCGCTCCGGGGAGTCGCCGGTATTCGGAAAGTAGGGAAACAGGAGCACGGCAATCAGAATGAACGCGCCCAGGGCCGAGGCGAACAGGTCCAGGGCCGACATGCTGAAGATATTGATTTCCCGGCTGCGTGCTCTCATGGGCGATGCTCCTGTGGCGGGCGGTACTCAGGACGAGACGCGCAGAGCAATATCGCCGACATCAATCATGTCGCCGGGTTGTATCTGCATGGGCTGAAAGGGCGGACAGACCGTCCCGTTGACGCTGGTGCCGTTGCTCGAATTGAGGTCTTCAACAAAGATGGACCCGTTACTGCCCGAAAACCGGGCGTGGCGCTTTGACAACCGTTCCCCCTCAAGCACCTGATCAACCAATAACGGATGCCGCCCGACCGTAAAGCCGCCCTGCTGGGTGTCCAGGTCGGCCCGGCCCAACATGAGCGTAACCGGCCGGCCCTGGGCATCAAAGCCGGTCAGGGCGACAGCCGGCTTTTTGCGTCGGACGGACTGGACCAGCCGGCTGAGCGGCGCGGCTATTTGTCCGGCAACCCGAACGATCTCCTGGCGGGGCTTTCGGAGCGCCAGCCCCAAGGCCACCAGCGTGACCACGGCAACCAGGGCCACCAGGGTATTGGTCAGCCGGCCGACCGACCTGGCTTCTTCCACGGCCTGCGCAGCCTGCTCGGCCTGCGCCTGGGCGTCCTGCGCGGTCTGGGTGGCAGACTCGACCCCACCCCGGACGTCCTCCACCGCCTGGGTGGCCTGTTCGGCTTGTGTCCGGGCGTCCTGTGCGGTCTGGGTGGCGGAATTGATCCCGCTCCTGACATCTTCTACGGCTTGGGTGGCCTGTTCGGCCTGCGCCCTGGCTTGTTCGTCAACCCCAGCGCCCGAAGAACTGGGCGCGGCGGCCACGCATGGGGAAGCCTCCGATGAAAACTCGATACCTCTTGCCCGCAGAAGAGCGATGGCCTCCTTGATATGAGAACTCCAGTTGATTCCCCGTGTTCCGGTTTCAGCCGGTCCCGCGGTATTCACGCCGATGACCCGCCCACAGTCGTCGAAGAGCGGTCCGCCGCTGTTTCCAGAGTTGATTTCGGCGTTGTGCTGCAAAATTGTGACATTCCATCCCCTTGAACTCTGGAAGACACGACCGAGCAGCCCATCCGTCAGCGTGGCATCCAAGGCCAGCGAACCAAGGTCAGCCGCACCCGGATAGCCCAAGGCAAACACCGGGGCTCCTTTTTCAGGTTCCCCGGAGAAGAGCGTGGCGGCCGGCAGGCCCAGGCCCAACGCCCGAATAAGGGCCAAGTCCTTTTCCTCTGATTCCCACACAATCCGGGCTGGTTGTTCTCCATTGGAAAATTCGGAAATTACGAACAGATTGTTGCTACCCTCAGTCACATGCCGGTTGGTCAGCACATCGCCGTTGGCGTTGATGACCGTCCCCGACCCCGTTCCCACACCGCTCCGGGTCTGGTTGATGACACGCACTACGCTACGCTCAACCCGACTCAACTCAAATCCATACAGCGGCGCGGCCCAGCCGGCCAGCCAAACAAGCGTCAGACAGCATAATATACGGTGATTCATGGCTCTGCCCTTCGCCCTACTCACCCCCCCAAGGGCGAGGGAATAAAATGTAGGGGCAACCCCCTGTGGTTGCCCAGCCCCGGTTGTCCCAGCGAGGGGGCAAACAGTAGGGGCAACCCCCTGTGGTTGCCCGGCCCTTCGGGCCACCCCTCCCAAGACGTGTGATACCCATTGTGTCGCAAGCCCTCAGACGGTCCGTCCGCCCCCTCACCCGGCCCTTCGACAAGCTCAGGGCCACCCTCTCCCTCCAGGGGAGAGGGAAAGAAAGGAGCCTCACTCCCGCTGGGAGCGGGGGTAAGGTGAGGGTGAAACAGCGCCCTGGGCCGCTGAACAACTGAATTTGCATCACACGTTCCAGGGGAGAGGGAAAGACAAAAGCCCCGCTCCCAATCCTCTTCACCCGCCTATGTGCAGCGTCAGTTCCAGGTCGCCAAGCCCGAGCCGGCTGCCCTCCCCGACCGGCCTTTGCTGCCCCGGTTCCAATGCTACGCCATCAACACTGGTGCCATTGGTCGAACCCAGATCCTCTATCATGACTTGCTGCGACACCAGGCTGAGCCGGAAATGTTGTCGGGATATCTGTTCGTGATTGATGACGAATACCGAAGCTGATGGACTTCTGCCAACAATAGCGCCGGCCCGCTCTACCAGCGCAGCGCCAGGAATTTTGAGGGCAATAGGCGGGGTTTCGCCCTCAATAAAAACGTCCGGCGCAGTGCTGCGCAGCCGGTTCTGTTCCTCGGCCTGGAACAGTTCGGACTGCGCCCGGTTCAGAGCGCCCGAGATGTTTTGTTTTTCCTGTTCGATGTGCTGCTTTTCCTGCTCTGTGGTCTGTAGTCGTTTTTGTTTACGGCGCATGAGCCACGCCACGCCCAGCAGCGCCAGCCCGCCAATGACGGAACCGACCAGCAGAATGCGACGTTGTCGCTGCTCGGTTTTTTCCTGTTCTCTGCGCAGGGCTGCTTCTCTGCGGTCGGCTTCTTCTCGTTGCCTTTGCAATGCGGCCTGCTTTTCCTGCTCGGTCTGCTCCACTTTGCGTTGGGCTTCTTCCTCGGCTTCCTGTTCTCTGCGCAGGGCTTCGTCCTTCTCCCTTTGCAACTCGGCTTCTCTGCGGTCGGCTTCTTCTCGTTGCCTTTGCAATGCGGCCTGCTTTTCCTGCTCGGTTTGCTCCACTTTGCGTTGGGCTTCTTCCTCGGCTTCGTTGACGCGCTGGGCCGCGGCTTCCTGTTCTCTTTGCCGTTCGGCCTCCTGGGCCTGGCGGGCCTGTTCTCGTTCCTGTTCTCGTTCTTCTTCCAGACTCAGGCATTCGGAGCCTGCCGCGGGCAGGGACAGGCCAAGCCCGGTCAGTAGGCTGTCCAGGGAAGCAGACGCGAGGGACAGGGCGCTGCCTTTTTGGGTCGGGTCAACTGGACGCGAGAAGAAGCGCCCTTCTTCCTCCAGCAGGTTGACGCCAACCGCCTGAAAGCAGCGGTTCAACAACGGTGTGCCGGCTGAGGCCACACTGAACAGGGCGTTATGCCGGATCATCTGCCCCTGCTCGGTCGTCGTGAGTTGGGTGACACTGCCGGGGACCGACGTAAACCGCTCGGAGCCGGACGGATTGAAGTTGACTGCGTGCAGCGGGGCCGCGGCTTGCAGCGCGGTGCTGGCGAATGGCAGCCCGGTCAGGCCGTGACCGGCGTCGGACAGTTGGAGAATCCACACGCCAGTGGTCTCGTCGGCTTTGATTCTGGTGGCTGAAAACTGGCCCCCGGCAGTCTCGACCAGATACGACTGGCTGTCCCGCAACTCGCCGGCATAGGTCACAATATGGCCCTGATCGCTGATGCTGAAACCTGGAGATTGGTTGGCGCTCTCAAGTCCGTCTTTGACCACGACCAGATGTTTTTGGATCGTGGAGAAGTCCGGGCGGGGAGTGGTGGGGGTAGCGGGAGCGGGCGGGTCAGTAGGGGTAGCGGGAGCTACCGGATCAGTGGGAGCGGCGGGAACGGGTGGGTCATCCGCTCCGGCCGGGACGGATAACAGGACAAGGGTCAAGGCTATCGCGGTCAATATCTTCACAGATGCTCCTATCGCTCGGGGCCGGACATGTATGTCTTGATTTTTGTCCAGATATTTGGGGTCTTTAGGGTCGGTTGGGTCGGTTGGGTTTCTGGAGTCGGTTGGCGGAAGGCCCCCTCACGGATGATAATCCTGGACGGTAGGGGTTTTGCACCCGCCTGTTTGGCCAGCGTGGTGGGCGCTTCCATCTGGGCCAGGGTGGCGCTCAGGCCGTGTTGTTCGTCGCCAACTCGATAGGCCAGCACGGTGGTGTTGTCCTGATGGTCTATGCCGGCCGCGGTGACAGCCGCAAGCAGGGCAGCTACCAGCGCTCGCGCGTCGTTGCCGTACTGCGTTATCAGGTCGGCCAAGTCGGCTTCGGACAGGGTTTCCAGGCCGTCGCTGGCCAGCAGCACCACATCGTCAGCCTCAAGTGGATAGCCGTCGGCTGCAATGTCGCGCAACGGAATCTCTTCTCCCATAATGGCAGACCGGAGCTGATGCCCCCTGGGGTCGTGCAGGGCTTCTTCCTCGGTCATACGCCCGATTTCGGCCAGATACAGCAGTTGCGGACGCATGGAGTGATCCGCGTTCAGCCGCTTCAACGCACCGTCTCTGAACACCCACAGCAGGGAATCGCCCACGCTGGCCCAATACAGGCGCCCGTCCCGGACCAGAGCCGCCACCAGGGTAGTGCCCATTTCATACAGGGCCGGCTCGGCCTGCTGTTTGGTCCGCACCGCCTCGTTGGCTGCATCAACGCCGGCGTTGAGATGGGCGGCCATATCGGTCGCCGGCTGGCGGAAACCGTCCCAAAAAGCCTGTACCGCTGTCTGGCTGGCGACCTTTCCACCGGCGTGGCCGCCCATGCCGTCTGCCAGCACGAGCAGCAGGCGGTCGCCGGCCGACCGATCGCCCGTCAGCAAGGTGATGGCAAACTCGTCTTCCTGATAGTCACGCCCGCCCTGAATCTGATCGCCGGCGGTCCAGTGTTCCACCGCATTCCAGGACGACCCGGCTGTGCTGGAAGAGCCGGCGGCACTATTGTTCATACTCTGCCCAATCGAACCGCTCCCCGCACAAGGGGACAAACAGCAGCACGGTCTCGCCAAGCTGTATTTTGGAGAACCCCTGGAGTTCGGTTGGCAACAGCACAGGGCTGTCTTCCATATACGTCAGGTTTGTCCCGCCGCCGTGCTGGATGTAGAACTTCTTGCCCCTGGGATCATAGGTAATGGTGGTATGGCCGCGACGGGAAATCATCTCATCACCAAAATCAACGCAGATACGCTCGCTGGGATCACGACCGAGCGAGTTCGAGCCATTGCCGATGGTCACGACGTTGCCCTGACCCGGACCCTGGATAACTACCAGCCAGCCGACCGGCGGGTCGTCCATTGCGCTGGCTGCCGGTGGTTCGACGGCTTGTTCCACACCCGATGATTGCTCGGGCGGTCGTTCGGGAGCCGGGCTTTTTTTGGCGCCGGGCCGGTAGATTCGCGTGCGGCTCTCCGGGGCTGTGTCGGCTGCGCCGGCTGGGGCGGCTTGTGCCTGGCCGCCAGCCGGTTTGGACCTGGCGAGTATGGTATCGGCTTCATAACCGGACTGTGGGGCAATGTTGGCACGGGGGCCGGCATCAACAGCCGGCTGCCGGCCCTCCACAGGTCCCTTGCCTACGGTCGGGTCTTCGGGCTGGGCTTCCCGTCCGAACGAGCCGGCTCTTTCCGTTTTTTCCTCAACGATGTTGCCATCGGCGTCACGTTTTATGGGCATGATCCCCTCCTAGTCGGTTTCATACAGGCGGTTAATCAGGTTATCCAGGCAGTATTGCCCGATTGTGTTCAGGGTGGTTTCTTCCTTGCCTTGCACAACATGCAGCACAAACATCAAAACCGCGGACTGCAACAGGGCCAGCAGGGTGGTGTAAAAGGCTACGCCCAGGCTTTGGGTGAGCTGCTTGAGCAGGGCCGGGTCCTGATAGTCCGGGGCATTGCCGGCGTCGCTCAGAGCCAGGGCTATGCCGACCACCGTGCCGATAAAGCCCAGGGTCGGGATGAGCCAGACCACATAGCGCAGGGCGTTGTATTTCAGTTCAATCTCATGCTGGAACAATTCCAGGCTGGAGTTGAACAGATTATTGGCTTTGTCAATGGAGCCACTGACCTGAAATTGCAGCATACAGCGGGCCAGCAGGCGTTGCATGAAATAGGCCCCGTCTGCCCGGGTTTCTTTAACCCGTTTGTACAGGCCGCCCAAGTCCTGCTTTCTCAGCAGGGTGGCCTCATCTTCGGGCAACAGCCCTTTGTGGATTTGCAGCATTTCCCGGTCGGTCTCACGATAGCGCACTAGCAGTTCGCCGGCTCCGATACAGAACACGAGCCACATGACGTTCTGGATAGTGAACGGATATGGCATGGCCCGCGTATTTCGGTCAAGCAGGAAATCGGCAAAAAACCCTTCAGTCAGCACGAAGCTCAGCAGGCCGACCAGGACAAGGCCGGTCAGCAGCGCCCCTACAAAAACAGTGCCTCTCTGGCTCATGCTGCTTCTCTCTAATGATTCTGGTCGGCGAGCGGCATCGGTTCGCCGGTCTCGGGGTTACGCACAACGCCCTGACTGGCGTCGAGTTTGTCCGGCGGGCGGGCAACCGGCTGGCCGGCGACCGGCCCGTTTGCCGCTCCGGCATTGGCTCCGGCTCCGGCGGAGCCTTGCCGGCGGGCGATTTCCGTCAGCAGATCACGAACGCTCATCTCAACATCACCGAATCGGACCCGCGCGGCTGGCCCGGCAAAGTCCTGGCGTATCTGCCGCCATTGCCCGTCTTCATTGACAAAGGTGCCGTTACGGCTGGCGCAGTCGGTGACATAGACGCACCCGTCGGTCAGGGGAATGACTTCGGCGTGCGTACGCGACACGGTTTCATGCGCAATGGTTATGGCCGCGGCCTTGCTCCGTCCTATGCTGGCACAGGGAATTTTAGACATGGGCGCAGCTCTTTTGCACGGCAAATAGTAGCCCCGACGAAAATAATAGTAAACTGGTCAGACGGTCGTGTCTCAGTTTCGCATCTCCCTCCCCCGGCTCAGCCCCCCCACCCTGACCCTCCCCCTCCAGGGGGGAGGGAATAGGAGGCGCAGGGCGAGGCGAGGGTGCTTCGACTTCGCCCTTCCAGGGCTACGCTCAGCACGAACGGCCTCCGTTCACCCTGAGCGTAGCGCCAGCGAAGTCGAAGGGCCGGGTGAGGGGGCCGACGGACCGCCCGGGGGGCCGGCGACACAATGGGCAGTACACGTCCTCAGCGGGGGAAGGGGGAAAAGGCAAACTGAGACACTATCGGTCAAACTTGAGCCACGAGGGTGGCTGGGGTATGAGGGGTGAGAAAAATGTATCCGAGGAAGGTGACAGCACCAGAGAGGGCGTCATGACAGAGACTATGCGGAGATGGGGAGCCGGGTTACTCCTCGCGCTGCTGTGGGCGGGGCCGGTCGGGGGGCAGACAGCGCGGGAGGTAGAGGAGGTTTTTTGGCAAAGCGTAGTGTGTGAGGATGCCGTGGAGATGCGGCTGTACCTGGAGGAGTATCCGGGGGGAGCGTATGAGGCAGCGGCGCGAGAATGTCTGGAAGCGGGGTTGGGGTTAGACCGGGCGGCGCGGCGGTTGGTGCAACGGGGGCTGGGGGCGGTGGGGCAGGAGCCGGGGCCGGTGGACGGGCTGTTCGGGGGGCCGGGGGCGCAAACGCGAGAGGCGATTCGGGAGTGGCAGAAGGCGAAGAGGCTGGAGGCGACGGGGTATGTGACAGAGGAGCAGGCGGCGGCATTGATGGAGTTGGGGCGGGCGGCGCAAGAAGCGGCGCAGGCGGCAGAGGCGCAGGCAGCGCAAGAAGTGGCGCGGGCGGACGATGCGGCGTATGCCGAAGCGGAGCGCACCAACAGCGCCGAAGGGTATGCTGCGTATGTACGAGAATACCCCGCCGGGCGGCATGTGAGCGCAGCGCGGGCCGCCCGGCAGCGCTTGCAGGAACAAGCGGAACAACAACGCGCGGCGGAAGCGCGGCAACAGGCCCAGACGGAAAAATATGGAAGATTATTACAGATGGTGCGGGCGCCGGGCGGGCGCTTTACAATGGGCTGCACGCGGGAGCAGAGCAATTGTCATGACGATGAAAAGCCGGCGCATCAAGTGGAGGTGAGGAGCTTTGAGATCGGCAAATATGAAGTGACGCAAGAGTTATGGGAAGCCGTGATGAGGACGAACCCGAGCCGGTTCCAAGGCTGTGCCCAATGTCCCGTCGAGCGGGTGAGTTGGGACGACATCCAGGGATTTCTCCGCAAGCTGAATGCGGGGGGCGGGCGGTATCGGCTGCCGAGCGAAGCGGAGTGGGAATATGCGGCACGGGGGGGTCGGCAGAGCCGGGGGTATGAGTATGCGGGGAGTGACAACCTGAATGCCGTCGCGTGGTATGTCAGGAACAGCGAAGGGAAGACGCATCCGGTGGGACAGAAGCAGGCCAATGAATTAGGCATACATGACATGTCGGGGAACGTATATGAGTGGGTGGAGGATTGCTGGAATGCCAATTACGCCGGGGCCCCGAGCAACGGGCGGGCGTGGACAAGGGGGGATTGTAGTCGTCGTGTCCTGCGCGGCGGTTCCTGGTTCGACAGACCGAGGAACCGCCGCTCGGCTATCCGCTACAGGTACTCCACCGGCCTTCGGAGCTACAGATTCGGCTTCCGCATTGCCCGGAGTTTGGATTAGTTCGTGAATCTTTACCTCTTTACCTCCGGGGGTCCAGGGGGCGAGGCCCCTGGTCGCATTTTTTGGGGAGGAAGGAGGAGATGACAGAGGCACTGGGCAGCCGTTGGCTGGGGCCGACGGTGGAGCGCTTTCCGCGCAGGGAGAAGTTTCTGCTGGGCGACCGCCAGAGGAAGCGGACCTGTAGGGCGGGTGAGCGGGGCGGCTTCCGACAGCGCAGGGGGGCGGTGTATAGAGGGGACTGTTCCGATGACCCCTCACCCCAGCCCTCTCCCTCAAGGGGAGAGGGAGCAAAATGTAGGGGCAACCCCCTGTGGTTGCCCGGCCCTGTGGTTGCCCGGTTCTGGGGTTGCCCGGCCCTATGGTTGCCCGGTCCTGGGGTTGCCCGGTCCTGGGGTTGCCCGGTTCTGTGGCGGCCCGGTCCTAGGGTCGCCCGGTCCCGTAGCTGCCCTCGCGCCCTGGAACGTTTCAGGCTGAGTGGCTTATTCCCGCAGGGCTCGTGGTCCTGTTGGTCCTCTTTGTTGTGCCCCCGGCCACCCGGACCGAGAGATAGTCCGCAGGTTGATGGGCTGGCCCCTCCCATCAACCTGCGGGACTTTGCTCATGAAACGAATTTGGTGGTACGGGAGGGGATTTCTGGTGGGGTTACGCGGCGCCCTGCCGGATGGCGATGGCCTCGCGCAGGCCGTCAAGTAATCCTTCGAGGTGGGGCATGCGCTCGCGCAGTTCGGCGAATTGAGTGCGCAGTTCGGTAATTTGAGTACGCAACTCGGCGATTTGCTGCTCCAGGGCTGTAAACCGCTCGTCAAAGTATTGACGCTGCGCGGCTAACTCCGCGCTGAAGTATTGACGTTGCGCGGCTAACTCCGTGCTGAAGTATTGACGCTGGGCGGCTAACTCCGTGCTGAAGTATTGACGCTGGGCGGCCAGTTCTCCGCGCTGTTCTGCCAGTTCGGCGCGCTGTTCCGCCAGTTCGGCGCGGATGGCCCGCTGACTGGTCAGTATCAACCCGGCCAGGGCCACCCCTACTGCCACGACTGCTATCAGGACACTGATCAATTCAACGCTCATGATGTTTTCTCTGGGAAGGAGGCCGGGGCTCACCATACCCACCAACGCAGAGGAGGACAAGAAGCCGATTCGTTTTATGAGCCAGCCGTATTTCGACGCTCTACACCCTGCTTCAGGGCGCGCACGGTGGACACAAAGCTTTCCCGGGCGGCGTTCTTTTGCAGGGCCAGGGGAATCGGCAGGCTCACCTTGTCCTTGAGCGTGCCGGTGTAGGTCAGCAGGGTTTTGGTTCCGTCCGGCGAAGCAGTGAAGCGGTATTCGCCCTGAATGTCGCTGAGCTGGCTTTCGACGCTCTGGATGCGGACCCGGTTTTCTCCGGGCAGAAAAGTGAACTGCATACTCAGCCGCTGTGGCTGGCCCAGCATGACCATCTCAAAGAGTACCAGCTTCCTGTTATCCTGGGCCTGAAGGAGGCGAGACACGCGGATGGTCCCGCTGAACTCCGCGCTCCGTTCCGGCTCGGAGAACGCCTGCCAGATATCGGCCAGCGGGGCATCGAGGCGGGAGGTGAACTCCATCGTCATGGTATCGGCGCGCTTGTCGAGCCGTTCGCTCAGGATTTCGGCGACCGGCCCCTCCCATTGCAGCGCCGCGGTCCGCATCCGCTGGAAAGAGAGGCCGGCCCACACGCCCAGGCCAAGCAGCGCGAGCGCGCCAAGGGAAAGGCCCAGTCGCAGCTTGCTCATGCACTACTCTTCAGGACGGGTCAGTAGGCCGCGGGGAGCGGTTCCGACATGATACCGCCCGCATCCGCTCGGGGGTGAGGCGCGCTGAAGTAGATGGTTTCCTCTCCCCGGATATGCTTCTGTTTCAGCACATAGTCTCCGCCCATGGATGGCTTCCACACCCGTTCGGCAATCTCGCGGTTGGTCCCGGTCAGCACATAGGCCAGACCGCCCGTAATACCGCCCAGGGTGGCATACGTCAGCTTGGCCGGGATGTAGAACACGTTGGCGGCCACGGTCGCCGTTCCGATGCCGGCATCTTCGAGATAGTCGAGGTCGGACGACGCGGCCGGCGGCGCGCTCAGCGCCAGCCCCAGCACACTTCCGCACAGCATGACAGATAACGTTTTTCCCATAACATCCTCCTCATCCTTCTGTTTTCACCACACACCCCTCGGGGAGCAACGTGACCAAATGTTGAAAAGCCCGATCAACGTAGTGTTTGTCTTTTGACTCAAGGGTAATTTTTACCCGGTACTCAGGATCGTTATTCTTCGGGTACGACCCGAGCATCACATCTGGATACTCGCGTAAGGTTTCATTCAGGAAGCCGGCGATCACGCTCTCATATTCGCGCGTGTAGAGCACTTTGAGATAATAGGGGGCCGCGGCAAAGCGACTCTTGAGCGCCAGGAATTTCTGCTGGAAAATATCCGGGATACCCGGCAGGACATACACATTTTCCACTTTGATCGTCGGGAAACGGACCGCGCCATCTTCAATCAACTCAGCCCCTTCAGGCGCTTCCGCCATCTTGAGGTAGGCGTCATTTGCCGGTCGGCCGTTGAGATAGGAGCGTAGTTTTCCCTCCAGCATGGGATGGCGGATGACCTTTCGCTCCAAGGCGCGCGCCACCCCTTCAATGGTAATGTCGTCATGCGTCGGGCCAACCCCACCCGAGGTAAAGACAATATCGAACTGGCGGTGAAAATCACGAACCGTCTCGGTAATGATGTCGAGTTCGTCAGGGATGACCACGACCCGCTTCAGGGTCACCCCAATCTTGCGGAGTTCCCTGGCCAGGAAGGACGAATTGGTATCGACCGTCTTGCCGGACAGTATCTCGTTGCCAATGATGACAATACCCGCATCCAGTTCATGCACAATCACACTATAAACCGATTCTCCGCTCTGTGGCAATATGAAGGAAAAGATTACCCCGCGTCGGCCAGGCCAATATCGAGATCCGTCAGGTCTGGAATCTCGCGGACCAGGTATTCCTTTAATTTTTTCTTGAGTCGGCTTTCGAGTTGGCGCACCCGCTCACGACTGATGCCGTACTGGTCGCCAATGTCCTGAAGCGTCGAGGGCTCTTCGGCGAAGAGACGTTGATTGAATATCACCTCTTCTTTGCCTTCCAAGGTCTGGGCGAAGTCGGTCAGCTTGCGACGAATCAGCTGCTGGTATTCGCGCGTCGAGACCGCCTCCTCTGCATTCGAGCCCTGGTCGGCAAGGAAGTCGAGAAACGTGGCAGACGCGTCCCCCGCGTCAAGCGGCGCATCAACCGAGAGGTCCCGGGCTGCCATGCGCTGCTCCATCTCCACGACCTCACGTTCTTTCACTCCCAGGTTGTGGGCGAGCAATTTTGGCTCGGGGGAATATCCCTCGGCTTCCAGTCGTTCTTTTTCCTTTTGCAGATTAAAGAAGAGCTTGCGCTGAGCCTGGGTCGTGCCCAGCTTCACCATACGCCAATTGTTCATAATGTAGCGAATGATATACGCCCGTACCCACCAGACCGCATAGGAGGGAAACCGCACGCCCCGGTACGGGTCAAAGTGCCGAACCGCATCCATGAGGCCGACATTCCCCTCCTGGATTAAATCGAGCAAATTCTGAAATGCCCGCTGATAACTCCGGGCAATCATGACCACTAAGCGTAAGTTTGCGGTGACGAGCCGATAGGCGGCCTGCACATCGCCGTACTCTTTATACTGGACCGCCAACTCGTGCTCCTCTTCGGGCGAGAGCAGGGCATAGCGACGAATCTCTGCCATGTACCGATTGAGAGAATCCGTGGGGATGAGCGCCGTCTCCATCTTGTCAGCCTCGTCGGCTGGGGTGGCGCTGACTTGGATGGGCGGTTCTGACGGCCCTTTCTGCTCAACCGGCGCGGAGTCTGCCAGTTCGGGTTCGGCAAGAACGGGCACGGCAACGGTCTCTGTATCTTTTGCCACACGTTTCATGAGGGCTTTATTCCACAGCGAAAACGAGCGGGGGCGGCTCTGACTGCCCCGTGTCTCTCATAAACCACATTGGACCTGTGCGCTGGGCTCGTACCCCGATACGCCGCGTCTGATGGAGGGAAGAGCGCTGGATACCGCAAAGCAAAAGGCAACAAGCTACGCTTCTTCAATCGCTTCCTGGGCCTTTTCCTTCCACACTTTGCCGGCCGCAACTTCACGCAGGGCAGTCACGACTTCTTTGTTGTCCGAGTCAACCAGCCGGGGCGAGCCCTTGAGGAGTTCTTTCGCTCTGTGCGCGGCCACGACAACGAGTTCAAATCGATTCGGGATCCGGGCCAGACAGTCCTCAACCGTGATACGTGCCATTGTGATTCCTTCTTATCCATTTCACCGTTGTGTATCATACTAGCTTATCATCGACAAAGAAGGAAGCAGGAAACGGGACCGTTTCCGACCTTGACAAGTCATACCCGGCACGGTACTTCCGGTCCGGGAGAACGCTATGGGTTTTTGGCAACGTTTTGTTGGCTCTGAGGAGCCGCAGCATAAAGATCCGCAACAGTTAGTACCAACCCTCGTGACGAGCTGTCAGGCAGAAAAACAGCTCGCTCAGCAAATTCTCGCCCACGCAGAGCTTGCGCCCCATCAGGCGGGTCGGGATCAGCTGCGGACCGCCGCGGAAGAGCAGGAACGTATTACCCAGCGTATTCAGGATAAAATCGTGGAGTTAGAGGGCCAGTGGAGTGAAGCGGAAGAGGCTCCACCAAAAGGGGGGCACAACCACTGGTCCCGGGTTGTTCACGACCTTGAGGACAGCCAAACCCTGACCCAACAGTATAACGAGCAGGCCATTTATTGGGACCCGGACCTGCCCGACGCCACCCAGTTCTTTCTTTCCCTGGAGAAAGACAAACGGCGGCTGAATGCTTTTCTGCGTGATATTGCGCTCCGAGCAGACCCGCACGCGGTTGACTAGCGCGGTATTCGTCAGAGCCAACTCCAGGCCCTATTCGTCGTCTTCTCGGGCCAAGTGATCCAGACTCATCGGACGTGGCGTAAAATGTCCCTGGACCGACGCGGCAGAGGGAGGCGTCCAATTCTGGCCCGGACTCTGGCCCGAACTCTGACTAGGGCGGGGCGCATTCGGCCCCTTAGCGCGCGCATTCGGAGGCTGCTCCCGCCGGCCCGATTTATTCCTCCCTCCTCCGCCTGACGCTTTCAAACGGTTCCCGATAAAACCAACTCGCTCCTCAATGCGCCGGAGCGTGGTCGTCACGGGCTCTATCTGCTCCTCGATATGCTTTTGCAGCGTCTCTTGGATGAGAGTGCCGATCGTTTCCTCGGTCAAGCCGGATTGAGGCGGATCGACCGGAGCGGCAGACCGGAGTTCCTTGACCTCAGCCACGAGTGCGGTTAAGCCCTGCGAGAGCGTGCCCTCTAAGGTGTCGAGCCGTTGCTGCAATGTCAGAAGCGCGGCCTGGACCGCCGGCTCAGCCGCGCCAGCGGTTTTCTTGACCGGACTTTTCCGCGTCCGCTTGGTCGTTTTTTTCGCGCCAGCGGTCTTTTTTGCCGTTGTCCCGCTTGTCGGTTTTGAGACTGCTTTTGCCATACCGTTCCTTTCTTCTCGGTCACACACCAGGAGACGCTCCCAAAGAGAACCGAGGAGTATCGTGAGCTAGACCAGATGTGTTGAATACTCCAGTATTTCTCCGAGCTGACGAATCTTGGTGGCGCGGACCGCCCACTCCTGGGGTGGGGCGTGCGCGAACGCCTCAATGTGGTGACGCAGACTCTTCTCCACAATCTCCACACACCGCGCGGCACACTCTTGCTGCTGCTCGCGACGGCGAGCCTGCATGATCTTCCGCAAGGAAATGATCTCAGCCACGATCTTCGCTCACTCTTTGCGCACCGCGTTTTGCCGCACGGCCTCGCGACGACTGAGGCTCGGCCTGCTCCCGGCGCTGCCATCCTCCTTTGGCATACCACTCAATTTGATGGGCAATGCCAAGAAGAATGCGGACATCACGGTCTTCGAGTCCGGCTCGGCCAAACAGCCGACGGAGGGCGAGCATGATATGCTCAGGGTTATCCTGGGGTAGAAAGCCAACCTGTAAGAGCGCAGCTTTGAGCTTTGCGTACATCAATTCCTGTCGTTCAGACGACGCGACTACCGGCGGATCATCAGCCTGTGTCTGCCGTGCCCCGCGGAAAACGGCATGGCAGCACAGCAGGACAGCCTGAGCGACATTCAGTGAGGCGAACGTCGGGTCCGTTGGGATCGTCAGTAAGGTGTGGCAGCAGCGTAAATCCTCGTTGCTCAACCCGCTGTCTTCCGGACCGAAAACGAGCGCAACACGATTGCTTTTGAGGCTGGTGACGATCTCAGCCGCACGCGCCTCAAGCCGGCCTGCCCCTTCCCGGTACAGGCCGGTTCGGCACGTGGTTCCCACAACGAGACCACAGGGGCTGACGGCCGCGCGCAGGGAAGAGTGTATCTGCATGGTGTCGAGTACGTCTTTAGCGTGGACTGCCAACGCATCAGCTAGGTCACGCTGTATCGGGTCTGGATTGACGAGATGCAACTCAGTCATCCCGCAGTTTCGCATCGCCCGCGCAGTCGCGCCGATATTCCCGGAGTATTTCGGCCGGACAAGAACAATACGCAGATTGACCAAGCTCATACGGAGAGTGATAGACCGCCTCAGGGGCGGTGTGTCAACCCTATTCGGGCAGTCTCGGTATCGAGCGCAGCGGGGAAACAGTCACTCCCCCACGCCATTAACGCTTATTCGCAGAGGCTCGTGGAGTGTGGCCGTACGGCCGCTGTTCACGCAGCTGGCGGATAAGCGCTTCTCGCTCTACAAACCGTTTGCGATGTCGTCCATCGCCTTCCCGGTAGACGATATCCGCTTCAAGTAGCTCTTCGAGATACCGATGGAGAGGGTAAGGCTTCTCTCCCTCTCCTATCTCCTGTAATACCCCACGAAGGCGTTCGAGCCATTCTCCATCAAGCTCGATCTCCACTCGCAATGGACGACCAATAGCGAGCACCTTCGATCGGATGTTTTTCGGCATGTATGCACCATATTTCAGAAGACCCAGTAGTATTTCCTGATTCCGGTGGCTTTTGCAAGACCGGTGAAAGGGCAGGTCCGTTGACCCTCAGCCTGGAATCCATTACAAGTCCAGAAGCGTCGCGCTCTATTTCTTTCCTCAGAGCAACCACCATGAAAATCGTGTCGTTTGGCGATATACATATGGCTACCGCGCCCATGGCAGCCATCAGCGCCGAGTTGGCGAGCGCCGATGTGGTCCTGCTCTCGGGCGACCTGACGAACTTCGGAGGGCCACGCGCCGTCCGGCAGGTGATTCGGGTCGCCCAAACATACTGTCCCATAGTCCGAGCCCTGCCGGGGAATCTGGACCAGCCAGAGACGATTGCTTTTCTTCGGGCTGAACAGGTCAGCCTGCATGGGGAACATCAGTGCTATGGCGAGGTGGCCATCTATGGATGCGGAGGATCAAATCTGACCCCATTCCAGACACCGCTCGAGTATACGGATGAGAGCCTGTGGCAGATACTGCACCAGGCGGTTGCCGACGTCCCCCCTGCTCCGTGTCACATTATGGTCTGTCATACGCCACCCTATGCGACGCGGCTCGATCGCCTCGTTGACGGAAGACCGGTTGGCAGCCCCGCCGTCCGCCAATTCATCGCGGAAAAACAGCCCCATTTGTGCATCACCGGCCACATCCATGAGTCTCCTGGAGTCGATACGATCGGCCGCACAAAAATACTGAATGCCGGTCCTTTTGCCGCGGGAGGGTATATCGTCGCCCACTATGAAGGGGGCGTTCTCAATGCCGCCCTGCGATTCATGTGAAGCCCTCAAGGAGCGCCCTGCCCCACTCTTGCCGCATAGCAATTATGGCCATCATCAAAACATGCACCTGGGCTCCAACCGCCCTCGCCGCTCCAAACCTGACACGGCAGGCCACAGAAAAGAAGCCGAAAAGGACGGCTCAACCCGCTCATGCTGGCCGGTCTGGTCCCGCTCTGGTGCAGCGTTTACTCGCCCCGGTGCAGAAGGCTGAAGCCTTGGGCATCGACTATCTGCTCGTTGCCCAGCGCTGGTGGGGCACGGGGGAGGAGATTGAGGGCTCTTCATACGACTGTCTGGCGATGACGGATTTCTATGCTGCCCATACCGCCCACATCCACCTGATTACCGCCATTCATCCGGGGTTTTTTCTCCCGGCTCCCATTGCCAAATGGAGCGCGACACTTGACCGGCTCACTCATGGTCGCTGGTCCATCAATGTGACCTCGGGCTGGCATGAAGCCGAGTTTGGCATGTACGGCGCCGAACTCATCGAACACGATGAACGCTACGCCCGGACGAGTGAGTTTATCCAAGTCCTGCGGGGCGCCTGGACGCACGAAGAGTTTTCGTTTGCCGGGCGCTTTTATCAGGTCAATGGACTGCGGCTCGAACCGCGCCCCCTCGGCCCGCTTGAGGTGTTTCAGGGCGGACAATCCGAGGCGGCAATGAATATGGCCGCCCACCATTCAGACTGGATGTTCTTAAACGGCGGCTCCCCGGAAAAAATAGCCGGCATCATTGAGGCCGTTCGCAAACGAACCGCAAAAACCGGCCGGCAGCTCCGCTTTGCCCTCTACTCCATCCCCCTGTGTCGGCGCACGGATGCGGAAGCCGCGGCAGAAATCACGGCGATGATAGATGCGGTCGATGAGACCCTGCTGGAACGCCGAGGGAAGCGGGTAAGCGGCGCGCAAGGCATGTGGGCAGACCAACAGAATAAGCTCGCCATGCTCGATTCCAACGAAGGCTATGCCAGCGGCTTGATAGGCAGTCCGAATACTATTTTGCGGCGGATGCAAGAGTTCCGGCAGCTTGGGGTGGAGTGCTTTCATCTGACGCTGCACGACGAACTTTTTAACACCGAAGTCTTACCGGCGCTGAAACAGCTCTCGGCCTAGTGGGCCGCGCCAGAAAGGAACAGCGCTTCGTGTCGCAGCCCTTTCATTCTACCTTACGCACGGCAGCGCAACCCATCTGGGAGGCCATTTTTTCTCATCCCTTCGTCCGGGAACTCGGCGCCGGCACGCTCAGTCGCGAGCGCTTTCTTTTTTTCGTTCAGCAGGACGCGCTGTACTTACAGGACTTCGCCCGCTCCTTGTGCCTGGGCGGCGCAAAGGCCGACACACTAGACACGCTCCATATGTTTGCCGACCACGCCGCCAGTGTGGTCCAGGTGGAACGCAATCTGCACACTAACTGGAGCAATAAGCTCGGCCTCACCCCCCAAGACTTGGCCCACACCGAGCGTGCGCCCGTCACGCAGGCCTACACCCGCCATCTTCTCGCGGTTGGGCAGAGTGGCAGTCTGGCAGAAATCGTTGCCGCCGTTCTGCCGTGCTATTGGATATATTGGGAGGTCGGGAAGCAGCTCAACGACCCGCCCCCTCCCGACCCGCTTTACGCAGAGTGGACGCAAGCCTACAGCGGCGAAGGGTTTGGTGCCCATGTCCAGCAGCAGTTGGCGCTGATCGACCGTCTTGCCCAGGACAGTTCTACGGCTGAGCGGAAACGGTGGGCGGAGCATTTCATCCAGAGTAGTCGGTATGAATATCTCTTTTGGGAGCAGGCGTATCGGACCGAAGCATGGCCGGTGTAGGACTCTGAAAAATAGCAGCCCGGCGCTCCCGACCCAAACCGGGGTTCAGCCGGGCCATCAGAAATGCGTGAGCGCGGCCTTGCCGATTGGAAAGACGTTGAAACCCAGCTCAAACAGCCGCTGGTGGTCCAGGATGTTGCGGCCGTCGAAGAGGAAGGCCGGGTGCTCCATGCCTGCGAAAATACGAGCGTAATCGAGCTGGCGATACACCTCCCACTCGGTCAGAATTGCCAGAGCGTGGGCCCCCTCCGCGGCGGTATAGGGGTCGGATGCAAAGTGCACGTGGTCTCCCATATCCGTCAGCTCATCCTGTGCATTGGCGAGCGCCTGCGGGTCGGTCACAACGACCTCGGCCCGTTCTTCGGCAAGACCACGCGCAATATAAATGGCCGGGGATTCCCGCGTGTCTCCGGTATTGGCCTTAAAGGCAAAACCCAGCAAGGCAATGCGTTTCCCGGCCACCGTGTTGAACATGCTTTCGAGGATGGTCCGTACAAAGCGGCTCTCCTGCCACTCGTTAATTGTGACGACCGACTCCCAGTATGCGGCGACCTCGCCGAGACCGTAACTGTGACAGAGGTAGACCAGGTTGAGAAGGTCCTTCTTAAAACATGACCCACCAAAACCGACACTCGCCTTCAAGAACTTTGACCCGATACGCGAATCTTTGCCAATCGCATAGGCGACTTCATCCACGTCGGCCTCTGTTTTTTCACACAGGGCGGAAATCGTATTGATGGAAGAGATACGCTGGGCCAAAAAGGCGTTCGCCGCCAGTTTTGAAAGCTCCGCACTCCAGACGTTCGACTCAATAATATTCTCTCTCGGCACCCAGTTGGCGTAAATATCGACAATGACCTTCCTGGCGGCGAGGCCCTCGGGCGTTTCTTTCGACCCAATCAGGATACGGTCGGGAGCTTCCAGGTCGGTGATGGCGCTGCCCTCGGCCAGAAATTCCGGGTTGGAGAGCACCTCAAAACGGATATTCTTCGTATTGGCGTTGAGGATGCGCTCCATCGCTTCAGCGGTTCGGACTGGCAGCGTTGATTTTTCCACCACAATCTTGTTGCGATCGGCGTGCGCAAGAATCTGGCGCGCGGTTTTCTCCCAGTATTGCAAATCCGCGGCTCTCCCGGCACCCTGACCAAAGGTTTTCGTCGGGGTATTGACCGAGACAAAGATAATATCGGCGGCACGGATACCCTGCTCGATGTGGGTCGAAAAAAAAAGATTGCGGCCCCGCGCCTGCCGCACCACCGCGTCGAGACCGGGCTCATAGATCGGTAGCTGGTCACTTTGCCAGGCCGCAATACGGGCGTGGTCGATGTCAACAACCGTCACTTTGTAGTGTGGACAGCGGGCGGCGATCATGGCCATGGTTGGCCCGCCGACATAGCCCGCCCCGATACACAGAATATCCTTGGCGAATCCCACAACGCCTCCTTCCATACCCAAAAATAACGGCGGCTGAAAATACAGCCGCGCGCCTATCTGACTGAACTGCCTTCAGAAACAACTCCTGGTTCATACTGTGCAGTATCGTTCTGGCGGCGACCGAGCTCAGCCAGAACCTCAAGATGTCGGGCCCGCGTCATTTGATACCGGGATAAAAAGACCAGCGCGCACAAAAAGAGCGCCATTAACCCCGGGCCAACAGCCAGACCCAGAGTGAAAACCTGAGAGGCCGTCACTGTTCCGGGTGCGGCCATGGTCGGGAATTGAATGAGGTCAAGGGCCACCCCTGCCAGAAACCCGCCGATGCCGGACGCGGCCTTTGCACAAAATGTGATAGTAGAGAAAAAAATGCCCTCCTGGCGTCTTCCGGTCATCATTTCGTTTTCGTCTACGCTATCGGCAATCATGGCAGGAATCAGGATGTCGATGGCAACCACCGCTGTCACCAGGAGGATGACATGGCCGGCGATCAGGGGTAGCAGGCTCGGATGTCCGTTTTCAGGCAGCAGGTCGAGCAGGCGCAAAAAAATCAGCACAGGCCCAAAAAAGATGGCAAAGGCGGCTAAACCGAGCACGACCTGTCTTTTATCAAATCGTTCCGTCAGCGGACGTGTCAGGCAAAAGGCGATGAGGGCAGAGAGAAAGAGGCCGAAGGTCAGCAAGCCGATTTCCTTGGTTGAGAATCCCCAGAAATAGGTGTTCATATACAGCCACACCACGTCATTAAACCCACGCGCCCCAGCGGCAAACAAAGAGCCAATGACCAGCATCCGATAGGAACGATTGGAGAAGGCCGCCCGTAGCTCGCCGACAAATCGCCCGAGCGTCAGCTTCTGTTTTGCCGCTGGGGCGCGTAGGCTCGGAATAAGCCCATGCGTCCCAAGCGCGCAGGCCAGAATTGTCGTGAGCATCATCCCGGCACAGACCAGCGCAAACCCCTCATACGCGCCAGGATTCAAGCGGCCATCGGCAAACGCCTCAGAGGGCGCAAAGAAGTAAAAATAGCCCACAACGGACGCCGTCAGGCCGCCGGACCAGCCAAACAACAGGCGATAGCTCACCAGAGAAGTCCGCTCATCATAGTCGGACGAGAGCTCCGGGAGCATGGCCCCGCTCGGCACCGCGTAGAACGTCATGGCCAGGCGCACCCCAACCGCAAAGGTGCATAACCACACGAAAAGTCCGCTCTGACTCAGCGCCGGCGGGTTAAACAGGAGAAAGAAACACCCCGCCATAGGCAGTGCGGCCAGATACATGAACGGATGGCGGCGTCCCCAGCGTGAATGAAAATTGTCGGAAATCGAGCCAACCAGGGGATCGGTAATCGCGTCGATACACAGCGCGATAAAGATCGCGATGCCGCTCAGGGTTCCCGAAAGGCCAAGGACCTGGTTGTAATAGAAGAGGAGAAAAACGTTGAAAACCGTATTTTTCGTACCTTCGGAAACTGACCCGACACCATAAAAAATCTTGGTGGCAAACCGGACGCGAGCGGAGTGTAGCGGGGCTGAAGCAGGCATGAAGGCCAGAGTGTAGCGGGAGAGGGAACGGGGCGGAATGGGGGCGGGCGGAACCTCAGAAACGACTCATCTGGGAACTGCTCGAACCGTAAGCCGTGCAAATTTGGCTGCGGCTGGATTTTCTGGAAATCCAGAGCTGTATCTTTCAGGTCAATGCCGCAGAGCCTGACCGACAATATAGACCAGAGCCCCAACAAAGAAAGTGACGGTGAGGACAACAAGAATTTCCATCTCACAGCTCCCTGAGTCGTCTTATGTCGCTGGGGATCTTCCGATTGATTAAGATGAGAGCGATTATCACAATGGTGATGAGAAGAAAAGATAATCGATAAACTCCTTAATTTCATCGACTTCTGACATAGCGTGTAATGCCCTTCAGGAAATTCATCAATACCAGGATTATTATTACTATCCTCCGCCCACCAAGCGCAGGCTCCGCAGCCGATTGAGCGCCGCCGCGATTTCGAACCGCCGAGCGCGGGCGCGGTCGCCGAAATCTCGGTCGGTGACTGCATCCAGACCCGCTTTATCGATCTCGGCATCAACCCGGTTGAGCAGCTCAGGCAGCGTCTTTTCTCCGTCACACAGCCCGCGGGCGCATTGCAGCAACACATCCCCGATCATGCGGCATTGGGCGGCATCGACCAGTTGGTACAGGAGGGAAACATCGATCTCTTCGCTCCCGAATTCAATGGCGCGGGTTTTGACGCTTCGGACGCGCTCTTGTTTGCGCCCACGCCTGGGATCGAGGCTGCGTGGGTCGGGCCGGCGCGGGCGCGATTCAGGCCAGAGTCCCGGGGCTTGGGCACCGGAGGTTTTTTGTGGCAACTGGTGGGCAACTTCTCGCGCCCGCTGCGTCACATCCTGCGGTCGGTATGCGTCCATCTGGATAACCGTGTCAGCCACATCGAGGTAGTCTCCGGCTCCCCCAACAACGAGGACCGACGAGATATGTTTTTCTTCCCACAACTGACGGACCCGATCGAGATAGGGCGTAATCGGTTCTTTTTCACTGGGCACCAGACGACGCATCCGCGCGTCGCGGATCATGAAATTCGTCGCCGCGGTGTCTTCATCGATCAGCAGCGCGGTTGCCCCGGCTTCCAGCGCCTCAACAATAGCCGCGGCCTGAGAGGTGCTGCCCGAGGCATCCGCAGTATCGAACCAATCCGTTCGACGTCCCAGGGGGAGCGCATTGATAAACGGACGCAGATCAACCCCTCGCACAGAACGTCCGTCTTCCGCCCGAATGCTCACCGCACTCGCGACGGAAACACAGCGGTCTCGACCATCGCCCGGGATGTGGTCATACACGCCGTTGGCCAGCGCCGAGAGCAGGGTCGATTTGCCGTGATAGCCGCCCCCGGCAATCAGCGTTACACCGGCCCGGAGGCCCAGCCCACGCAGCACCCCCGCATGAGGAGCGTGGAGTTCATACGCGAGCGCTTGAGGAACGTCGAGCGGAATCGCGGCATCCAGGGGTCGGTCATCCGCTCCACTCCGGCGGGGCAAAATACTGCCTTCTGCCAAGAAAGCGACCAGGCCGTTGTCGGACAGTTGTTTCCGCAGCGCCACTTGGTCTTCGATACAATGAACGTGACGCTGTAGGGTCTTGGGCTCTCCTCCATCAAAGACACGATCAAGGACTTCGGGCAATCGCCGGGTGAGCAGTTGAGCCGCTTCACGCCCCAGGATGCGTCGCCCTGCGGCAGGCAGGCCCACGCTCAGCCGGACTCGCAGGGCACCGTTGGGCCGGACCAGAACCGCGGTTCGCTCAAGTGCCTGTTGACCCACCGGCATGATTTCGAGCAGACCGCTTTTGCCGGAGCCGAGTTTGCCCCGGCTGGCTGAAAGCGTACGAAGAAAAGCCCGATGCACAAAGTCAGCGCTCGCCCGGCGCGCTGTCGCTCCAGCGCATGACCAGTCGGGCAGTGAGGCCCGGCTGGCCGGAATATCGACCCGCACGCGGCTTGGCGACGCAAAGGGGTCGCCCTGGATGTGGTCGAACCTCAATCCATACGGGCCGAGCGTGTACGTTTGTCCTTGGAGATCTTTGTAAAACCCGTAGGGGCGTCCGTCGATACGTCTGAGGTCCTGCGTTAACACACCTTGGGATTCAGCCATCCGCCTCCCTCCTCACCCAACGTCCGCAGGCATCCAGTCAAAATAAGCAAAGAACACGGCCAGATGTCTCCGTGTTTCAGCATCCCCTAGCGCCCGGACTCAAAAAAGAAGGGCGCCGGTGACAGCGCCCTTCTCTCTTCGTCCGCTCTTAGCCCAGAAGCATGGTCCCAGGCCGGTCTCTGCTCTTAACCTCCGTGCCGGAGCAGCTTGCCGGGAATATTGCCCGTGTTCTGGTCATGCTCCAGCGTCATCTCGCCGTTCACCAGGACTGCCCGGTAGCCTTTGGCCTTTTGTACCCGCCGCCATTCCTTGCCCGGCAGGTCGTGCACCACTTCCGTTGGCAGGATTTCCAGGTTGTCGTAGTCGTAGACCACGATATCGGCTGGCGCGCCTTCCCGCAGCACGCCGCGGTCCTTAAAGCCGGCGCAGGCTGCCGGCTGGGCACTCAACCGCCAGTGGACCTCTTCCAGGCTCATCATATTCATCTCACGGACCATCCGGGTGATGGACTCCGTGGAATAGCGTCCGCCGCAGAAGAACTTGGTGTGAGCGCCACCGTCCGAGACCCCCAGCAGCGTGGAGTCGTTGACGATTTCTTTGAGAAACTCGTTCTTCTCGCCAACCGCAGGCGAATAGAATGTCGTGGCCATATCGTCGGCAACCGCCAGGTCGAGCATGGCATCCACGGGATGCTTGCCTTCCTTCTCACCCGCCTCGCGCAGGGTCAGATTCTCCAGGTGCTTCATGTCTTCACGCTTCACCTCAAGAATAATGACGTCGTCAAACGAGGCCGTGACCGCGCCAGTCGGGTCGTTCTTTAAGCTGGCGCGCCGGGTCGGATCCGCCAACTTCGACTTCCGCTCTTCTACGGTGCCCATCGTCGCTTCCCGCCACGCCGGATCATCGTCCCACAAATTCCAGTCATGAAAGGTGAAGGTAAAGCCAGCGCTGGTCGAGACCAGCTGACCGTAGATGCGCAGGCCCTTTTGGCGGCAGCGTTCGATCCAGGCTAACAGATTGCGGTGACGGCTCGGGTCGGAATCCAGGGCTTGAATGGCATTGTACAGAATCGGCCGCCCACTGGCCAAAGCCAACTCTTCGTAATTCTTCTCAATCTCCTTGAAGCCGGACACACTCGGGATAAGAGACATCTGGATGAAGCCCTCATTCCGTTCGGATAAGACTTTCGCGAATTCGACACAGGTTTCCTGGTGCATGATGTCGGTCGGCATGGGCGTACCGTCATAATCACACTGTACGCTGTCTTCCCCAAAGCGTTGGGCTGACCAGCCACAGCCACCCGCCGCCATGCCTTCATGTAAGAGCTGCACCATCTTCTTGTGTTCATCATCCGTCGGCATCCGGCCCGACTTCGCCTCTTCGCGCCCCATCACCCACACCATCAGCGGCGCAATGGGCACGTACGGCAGGATGTTCAAGCCTTTGGGCGTGCGCTCAACACTGTCCAGAAACTCCGGGAAGGTGACCCAGTCCCAGGGCATCCCGGCCTTCATTGAGTCGTACGGAATCGCTTCGGTCCGGGTCATGGTGAGCATCGCCCGTTCCTGATCTTCAGGCGCCACGGGAGCAAAGCCAAATCCGCAGTTGCCGATCACCACGGAAGTAATGCCGTGCCAGCCGGAAATTGTCAGATACGGGTCCCAAAACAACTGCGCGTCATAGTGGGTGTGTAAATCGATAAAGCCCGGCACCACCATATGCCCTTCAGCATCGAGCGTCTTGGTGCCTTGGTGGGCCTGAATACGGCCAATCTTCGCAATTTTGCCGTCTTTGACACCAATATCGCCTCGGTAACGCGGCAGTCGCGTCCCATCGATAATCATTCCATCTTTGATCACCAGATCATATTCCGGCATAGCGCCCCTCCTTAAAGGCCTCAGATTTTTGCTCGCGGTCCAGTAGATTGAACCGCGGTCCGCTCAGTATATATGGTGAAAAACAGTTTATCGCAAGACTCTTGCGCGGGGGATAGAGGGGAGGGAGAGTGGATTGATACGACCCTTTAGCGTTTCCGCAGAGAAGGACGCCGGCAACAGCGCCCTTCTCTCTATCGTCCGCTCTCAGCCCAGGACCCACGGCCCCAAGCTGGTCTCTGCTCTTAGCCGCCGTGCCGGAGCAGCTTGCCGGGAATATTGCCCGTGTTCTGGTCATGCTCCAGCGTCATCTCGCCGTTTACCAGGACCGCCCGGTAGCCTTTGGCCTTTTGCACCCGCCGCCATTCTTTGCCCGGCAGATCGTGGGCCACTTCCATCGGCAAGGTTTCCAGGTTGTCGTAGTCGTAGACCACGATATCGGCCGGCGCGCCTTCCCGCAGCACGCCGCGGTCCTTAAAGCCGGCGCAGGCCGCCGGCATCGCGCTCAACCGCCAGTGGACCTCTTCCAGGCTCATCATGTTCAGGTCGCGGACTATGCGCGTAATCGCTTCCGTGGAATAGCGTCCGCCGCAGAAGAACTTGGTGTGGGCGCCACCATCCGAGACCCCCAGCAGCGAGGACTCTGGAGTGACGAGTTCCTGGAGGTATTCATCGTTCGAGCCCACGGACGGGGTGAAGAAGGTCGTCTCCATGTTATCGGCCAGGGCCAGGTCGAGCATGGCATCCACGGGATGCTTGCCTTCCTTCTCGCCCGCTTCACGCAGGGTCAGATTCTCCAGGTGCTTCATGTCTGCGCGCTTTACATCAAGAATAATGACATCGTCAAACGAGCTGGTGACTGCGCCGGTGGGATCGTTCTTTAAGGCCGGTCGGCGGGTCGGGTCTGCCAACTTTGACTTCCGTTCTTCCACCGTCCCCAGCGTCGCTTCCCGCCACGCCGGATCATCGTCCCACAAATTCCAGTCGGTAAAGGTAAAGGTAAAGCCAGCGTCGGTTGAGATCGTTTGGCCGTAGATGCGCAAGCCCTTTTGGCGGCAGCGTTCGATCCAGGCTAACAGATTCCGGTGACGGCTCGGGTCGGCATCCTGGACCTGGATGACGTTATACAGAATCGGCCGCCCACTCACCTGGGCCAGTTCTTCGTAGTGGCTCTCAATGACTTCCATCGGCGCCACACTGGGGATGAGCGACATCTGAATGAAGCCCTCGTTGCGATCGCCTAACACCTTGGCAAGTTCCAGGCAGGTTTCGTTGTGCATGATATCGGTCGGCATGGGCGTGCCGTCATAGTCACACTGCACACTGTCCTTACCGAACCGTTGGGCCGACCAGCCACAACCACCCGCGTCCATGCCTTCGTGCAGTAACCGCACCATCTCCCGGTGTTCATCGTTCGTCGGCAGCCGGCCCGACTTCGCCTCTTCGCGCCCCATCACCCACACCATCAGCGGCGCAATGGGCACGTACGGCAGGATGTTCAAGCCTTTGGGCGTGCGCTCAACACTGTCCAGAAACTCCGGGAAGGTGACCCAGTCCCAGGGCATCCCGGCCTTCATTGAGTCGTACGGAATCGCTTCGGTCCGGGTCATGGTGAGCATCGCCCGCTCCTGATCCTCGGGCGGGACCGGGGCAAAGCCAAACCCGCAGTTGCCGATCACCACGGAAGTAATGCCGTGCCAGCCGGAAATTGTCAGATACGGGTCCCAAAACAACTGCGCGTCATAGTGGGTGTGTAAATCAATAAAGCCCGGCACCACCATATGTCCTTCCGCATCCAGGGTTTTCGTCCCCTGATGCGATTGCAGACGGCCGATCTTGGCAATCTTGCCGTCTTTGACGCCGATGTCCGCCTTATAGCGCGGCAGTCGCGTTCCATCGATGACCATTCCATCTTTGATCACGAGATCATATTCCGGCATAGCGCCCCTCCTTTAGGGATTGGAATTTTTGCTCGCGATCCGTGTGATTTGATCGGAGCTTATCGGACCCATACTGCTAAAAATTACAAGTTACAAGACTTTTAGCGGGGTTTTTGGCCGTTTTCTCCGATTTTTCAACGAATTTATCCGTATCTGCCCCGCTTTTTCTCTGAACCAGCGACAAATGAAACAGAGCAGCGTGAGGGGATGCTACTCGGACAATTGCATCCGAATATGGCGTTGGTAGATCTTGGGCAGTTCTGACGGCAGGGACGGGATGTCTTCCAGGACCATATAGCGTGACGGCGGACACATCTCGCGCAGGTAATCATGCCCGCCCTTATCAATCGTCAGACAGAACGACATGATATGCTCGCGCTCGGCCTCACGCAGGGCCATCATGGTATCGCGCAGGCCATACATCGGCGCGTTTTCGTCTCGGCCATAGTCCGCGTCTTCGGGGAAGCCGTCGCTGAGCAGGACCAGAATTTTCGCGCGGCTGGCAACGTCTTTGAGTTTGCGGGTGGCATGCCGGACGGCGGCGCCCATACGCGTACTGCGCTGAGGCTCCAGACCGCTGATACGGCCTTTGACGTCATCTGACAGCTTCTCGCCAAACGCTTTGACCGGATAGAACTCAATGTTATACCGCCCGGCGCTGGAAAAACCGTAAACGGCGTAGGCATCACCGATTTCCTCCAGGGCGGCAGACAACACCACAACCGCCTCTTTGAGGACGTCAATCACCCGGATACCGCTCGTTTCGCTGTGTCCGTTGTCCGTTTCCTGCTGAATCCTGGCATCGGTCGAAGCACTCAGGTCCAGGAGAAAGAGCGCGGCAACATCACGCTCCAGGGGCTGCCTGGCCGCGTACAACCGCGTGGACGGCGCCACCCCGGTGTGCAGATCAACCCGAGCCGCCACAGCCGCGTCCAGGTCTATCACTTCTCCATCTTCCAGCCCCTTGACCAAACGGAACATCTTGGGCCGCAGCTGTTGGAACTCACGCTTGATGTTTGGGATGACCTGGCTATAGCGGGTGAGCGTGCTCTCAAAGAAGCCGCCCCGGTCGCCGGCCAGGGGGACTTCGTGCAGTTCGCACCAGCGGGCGCGGTAGTCCTCAATCAGAAAATCCCACTCGTCATAGACATAGCGGACGCCCACAACGGCATGCCGGCGGCGCAGTTGCTCCTTTTTGGATTCTTCCTGTCCGGTTTCGTCTTCCTCAGTATCCAGCGCATCCAGCGGCGTCCCGTGGATGGAGGCGGGCCGGGTCTGGCGAATCTTTTTCTGTTTTTGATGCTGGCGCAGCGTCAAGAGAATCCGCTGCAGGACGGCCTGCTCTCGCTCAGACAGCTCAGGCTCGCGCGTCCCTTGCATCATCGCGTCCGGCGCGCCGGCCAAGCCATCTTCGTCCTCTCGCTCCCGCGCGAGCTGTGACGCGTATTCGGGCAGTGAAGCATACAGCTCGGTGGCCATGAGCAGGCAGCCGGCCACCGTGGCGTCGCGCTCCCAACCGGGTTTCAGCGTGGCGTTCAAATACGGCAGGATCGACTGGATAAGGGGCGGCAGGATACGGGAGTGCGACACAGCCCAGGCCAGGTCTTTTTGCAGGCCGGGATACGCCGCGGCCAGACAGGCGTTGATCCGCTGGCCCTCGACGAACAGGAACAGCGCCTCAATCTGTTCGGGCTTGGGGAAGAGCTTGCAATAGGCAGCCAGACCGCGTGGCGGGCGCGCATTCGCCTCGGCCCGTTTCCGTACAAATGACGGCACCTGGGACCAGATGTCGGGAATGGAGAGAGCGTAGGTGCCAAACTCGATCCGCCCCGCTTGGTGGGCGGCGAACATGCAGTACAGCCGAAAGTTTTCCTCAAAAGTCGAAAACAGATCAATACTGGCCGGCAGGGGCAGAAACTCGTCTTCGTCGTCAACAATCGCCAACGGGGGTGGGAAAGAAACCTCCCCGATTTCCTGGATACTGACCGCTTCCCCACACAGCATATGCATGAACTTCACCAATGCGCTATGCACTTCGGAGAGCGGCACGGCCGATGACTCATGCCGCAAGACCTGGAAACTGGTCCGGGACTCCAGGGTGAAAAATGCTTCTGCGGCGTGCGGATTGCGCTGCGCGATCTCCTCTCCGGTTTGAATCCAGGTCAATACCCCCTCGGCGCCGACTTCTTCATACGCGCGCGACAGCGTCCGAAAGAGGCGGGCAATCCCGGCGGGAAAAATACGGGCGAGTTCGGCAATCCGCTCCAATACGGAGAGCTGCTGGTCTGGCGCTAAGCTCTTCAGCGTGGGCTCAAGAAACGGAATCACGGCCGGCAGCGGTTCCGGGTCAAAGGCCGCCACCGGTTGGAGGCAACGCAGCAACACGTTCCGCAGCGACTCTGGAAGATTGACCAGGGTGTGGGGCAGGGCATGATAAATGCCCGCGGCAGCCTCACGCGAGTGATACACGGCTGACCGGCCCAGACGATAGACGCTGATCCGTTCCGCACGGTCCAGGGCAGTCAGACCGTCCGGGAAACGGGTAAAATCGGTTGCGCCGCTGACGGCTTCAATATCCAGCAGAAAACGGACCCATTCCAGCATCTCCAGCCGGGATAATACCGGTAAAAGCTCAGGGGTGGCGGCGAACATGGCCGCGGCGAGCGTTTCCCCACGCGCGCCCAGCGTTTCACCCACCTGCCGGCCCTGCCGGACCCATTCCTGGAGGAGTTCTTCCTGCACCCAGGCCTGGACAATGGGCGACTCGAGCTGCGTCAGCGCATTGAGCAAGGTCGAGGAGTGCGTCGGGGAGAGTCCCTCCAGCGCGGCCTGAAACTGCTGCTGGCTTTTTTCTTCAAGGGTAGTGGGGTCAAAATGGGCCATAGTCCTGCCTGTTCTCTCACGACTCAGAGGGCGGGGCGCAGCGTCAAACCTTTCTCTGCTGTATCGGAGGGCGACGGCCAGAGCAAGCCGGCAGCAGGAACGCAGCCCTACCAACGGGCAAGAACCTGTTCTCCAAATGTGGTTACAAATTCTTCAAAGGCGTCAAAGGTCGGAATAAACGTAACCTGGCGGACGCCTGCCTGCTCCAGACTGCGGAGCCGTTCCAGCAGGGCCGCGGGCTGAGCCGTCAGCGTGGTCGCCTGAATGACTTCCGGTGTCACAAACTGCGCTTCTTCCTCACGGACGTATAAGCAGTGGCCGTCGTGCAAGTCAAAATAATACGCATCCTTGTCCTGGAGACGTTGCTCCATAAAGGCTTTGTATCGGGCAAAAATTGAGCGGAGCGGTACCGGGGCGGCCTCGGGCTCCTTGAGCGTTTCATACAATGAGTGCAGGGCGACGGTTGCCCACGGGCCGGCCTGGGCTCTGACCCGCTCAGAATCCAGCCCTTCGTTTGGGCCCAGGAGACAGGCCGTGGTACAGAGCACCCGGTCTACACGGTCCGCATTTTTCCCAGCGTTCTCAATGCCGGTGGCGACCTGACGCCAGGCCGCCTCAAAGCCTTCGACCGTATTGGTCCGTGAGGTCAGCCAGCCGTCGCCCAACTCACCGGCCAGCCGCATGGCCCGTGGCGCATTGGCCGCCACATAAATGGGAATCGGCTCGCGCGTGTTAATAAACTCGTAGTCTTTATGAAAAAATCTGATTCGGCGCGTCTCCGCTCCTTCCTGATAGGTCACCTCCCGGTTGCTCAGCAGGCCACGCAGGGTTGCTGTATATTCGCGCAGATCACGGAGAGAACAGGGCGGTAGCCCCATCGCGCGCCGCGCGCTATTGCCGCTCCCCAGCCCAAAGATGACACGTCCGGGAGCAAGCTGATTGACTGTAGCAATGGCGTGGGCAGCCACGGGCGCGCTGCGCGTTCCGACCACTGCCACGCCGGTTCCGAGGGTGACGCGGGAGGTGCGCTGCGCTATCAGGCCCAGACATAAATACACATCCCCGGCCATCATGGGCGAGTCTTCAACCCACACATGGCTGAAGCCCTTTACCTCAGCCAGCCTGGCGTGGTCTGCACAGCGGTCCGGTTGGGGAAATACGAGTACGCCGAAATCCATACCTACCTCCTCACGCTCCGGCCAGGGAAGCCTACTCGGCCTGCTCGCAGGGTGTCAATGAGAAGCGCGCGGGGAGTGATTGATAGTGTCTTTGTTTGCATTGTCCCCCCACTCCAACCCTCTCCCTCCAGACGTGTGAGGCCCATTGTGTCGCCGGCCCCCCAGCGGTCCGTCCGCCCCCTCACCCGGCCCTTCGACAGGCTCAGGGCCACCCTCTCCCTCCAGGGGAGAGGGGAAGATAAGGGAAAGACAAGAGTCCCGCTCCCGCCGGGAGCGGGGGTGGGGTGAGGGCGAAACACTGAGACACGACCGATTTTCTCGGTTTCTTTCATTCAGAAGCTGTGGTAGACCAGAAAAGTAGCGGGACCACAGCGCGAAAAAGGAGGGTTCGGTCATGACAAAGAAAGGCTTTTCTCATATTGGATTGTCAACGCTCGACTTGGATAAGACGCGCGAGTTTTACGAAGACATCCTGGGCTTCAAGCCGGTTCGTTGCGACACTATCAAGATCAAAGAAGGTGGCCGCATTCGGCATATCTTTTTTGATACGGGCCGTGACCAGTTGCTCGCTTTTATGGAAGCCAAGGATATTCCCGATGTTCCGGTCGAATACGACGCCGGCATCAACCGGGGGCTCGGTGTCCCGAGCGCGTTCTACCATTTCGCTTTTGAGGCCGGGACAGAAGCGGCGCTCGAAGAAAAAAAACAAGAGCTGCGGGATAAAGGCGTGGAGGTCTCGGAAGTCGTGGATCACGACTGGGCCAAGTCGATTTACTTTAAGGACCCCAACGGTATGCAGATGGAATACTGCTGCTTCACCCGGGACTTTCACGACGAGGATGCAGTCATGACCGAACGTTTTGAGGCACCCATTGCCGCGCTTGGTTTGGAAGAGACGCCGGATATCGTTTCCACCAATCCGCCGAGCTAGGCTCTCGAACCACTCCTTCCAGCGGGGAACCCCGGGGTTGCCCCGCGCGTCTAGGCGCTCTTCCCCTCGTCCAGGATTCGCTCCACCATCGCTTTATACTCTTGCACCGCTGGCGAGTGATAAAAACGTGACCGGGTAAACGTGGGATCACCCGCGTAGAACCACTCGTACTGCAACTGACGGCTCCCGAACTGCTCACCCAACATGTCCCAGGCTAACTTAAAGAGTTGCACCCGATTGCGCGCCGACAGGTTTTTGCCCTGGAGATAGCGTTCGAGATAGGGCGCGATCTCCGGGTTCTGCAAATCTCCTTCCGTAGGGGTCATAATCAGTCCGCTGCCGCTGACCTGCCGGATCACCTCAGCCGCCCGCATCTGCGCCTGGGGAATAAACACCCACAGCGCGGCGGCGAGCGAACGGAGCGACCCCCCTTCTTTCCGATTGGTGACAACATTGTGTGCCGCCGCCCGGAGCAGGCCATTGGCAATTTCAACATTTGCCACCAACTCACCGAGCTGGGCTTGGACATGCTGCGCCTTGGTCCGACCGATTGCCTCGGCCACGCTACAGGCCAGCCCGGCCATGAAACGGAGCTTGACAGTTCCGCGAACGACCGCCTGGAGCAGCGCATAGCCGGGCGCTCGGCCAAGGATGTAGTTGGAGGCCTCGATATCGCCGTTGATGAACACGCGCTCCCAGGGCACCTCAACGGTGTCGAAAATCGCGAGGGCATCTTCTTCGTCAAACCGATACGACAACGGGCGGTCAAACCGGCTCCTGCCCGTGTTGTAAGCTTCACGACAGATAAACTTGAGTCCCGGAGTATTCATGGGAACGGCAAAGCAGAGGGTATAGGCTTCTTCTCCCGGTTTGCGCGGATAGAACGGTCCTACCCAGAGTTCGTTGGAAAAGGGGGCGAGGGTGGAAAGCATCCGGGCACCGCTGACCACGAGGCCATTGTCCGTCTCGCGCACCACATGCAAAGCCGCCTCGGGGTCACGTTGTTCCGCCGGCCCTTTTGAGCGGTCGATCTGGGGGTCAACCAGGGTATGGGTCAGGCACCAGTCCGCGTCCCGGCAGGCTTCGTAATAGCGCAGGATATTCTCACCAAAACGGGGCTCGCGTTGACCGATAAACGGCGCGGCAATCGCGGCGTCCGTTACCAGCGCGTTCATGAAGTCCGGCATCCGGCCCATTAAGCCACAGGTCAGCTCCGCCCGAAATTCCTCGGCCCGGACACGGCGCTCGACATCTTCGACACAGTCCGCCATCAGAAAGGAGAGTCCGACCGGTTGGCCATCCTTGGGTGACGGGTAGGTCAGCGGGGGCTGCTGCGCAGGCTGGTGTTGGAGGTCGTACAGAGAGGCAATGGTATCCACCACCCCCTGGAACGGCGGATAGGTCGTGACATCCTGAACCCGTTCACCATTCACATAAATGCTTCGCCCGTCTCGCAAACTTTCTCGATATTGTGCGCCGGTCCGAATGCCCATGCGTACTCCAGGTTAGGGTGAGGGGAATAAAGAGATCACTGCCGGAGCGAGGCGATGATATCCGCCAGGCCGCGCTCGTTCTGCGCGAATTCCAGCTTGTCCATCCCCAGATAAGAGTTGGGCATCCCCGCATATTCTTCTATGGGGTTGTCGCAGTAGACTTCGAGCTCAAGGCCGTCCGGGTCACGAAAGTAGATGCTCTTGGTTACGCCGTGGTTCACCGTGAAGTTCACCGGCACCTCTCTGGCCTTGAGTTCTTCGTAGGCGGCCTTGAGTTCCTCTTCGCTCCGCAACCGAAAGGCAATATGAGCGAGTCCGACCTGGTCGGGCCGGGGCAACTTGGCATCCAGACCGATCTGAAAGAGGGCGATCTCGTGATGGTCGCGGGTATGATTGGACAAAAAGACTGCGCCAATTTCAGGCGTATCTTTCATAACCTGCATCCCCAGCACTTCGGTGTAGAACTTCTTTGAGCGTGCAAGGTCGCTCACCTTAATCACAACATGGGCAATCCGTTCGGGGCGTATCATACCGACCTCCTTTAGTGATGTTGTGGAACAAACCGAAACGGATCAAACGTATCATCTTCTCGCGGCTGTCCAAACATCTCGACCGCCGGCGCAATCTCGGCGAGCGAGAGGGTCATATTGACTCCGCGGTCGGCCAGTCGGGAACCCTAATATCTCTGAAGAGCAGATAGAGAAGCATGGCTACCTCCCTTCCCGTAGTTCTGCAACTTTGTCACGACCGGCGTGTGTCAGGTGCAAGCTGGTGAAGCTGCGATGCTTGGTTGTAGATAGTGGTCGAAAGTCAACAAAACCGCGTAGCCGCTCTACGATGTCATAGAGGGTAGGCTCGGATGGTTCTTGGGAGGGTAGGGGCACTTTACGCGTGCGGAGTTCTACACGCAGGTCTTGCTCTGTCCAAAATTTCTTCTGAGAGTCAGCAAGCACATCGAGGATGACGTATTCTAGGTCCGTAAAATTCATTGGTCCTCCAGTACGGCGATTTGCTATGCCATCACTATACTATCTCTACCTCATCACGAAATCCCAGAAGGCTCTGAAGAGTCCGGGTTTCGCACGAACGGGCCTCCCATTCCGCCTTGAGGGGGCCGCTATTAACCCGTTGTCTATCAGGTAGAATTCTCGCGCTATAGCGCAGGTAAGGCGCACGTCTTCACCAGCCAGATGGAGCCGACCGCTACGCCCAGGAATACCGAACTGTTGCACAACTGCATCCAAGCTGCTGCCTGTGCGCCGGCCACCGTTCATGTCTTGATAGCGCAGCATCGTGCAGTAGCTCTTATTCCGCTGCAATGTTCTCACTCCTGCGCGCTTGAACTCGGCGTTCAAGAACGCTTTGTCAAAAGCTGCATTGTGGGCGACAATCGGACAGGTGCCGATGAAATCCCGAAGCTGCTGGGCGCTCTCGGCAAACGGGCCTTTGTCAGCGACATCCTCGTTCGTGATGCCGTGAACCCGCGTAGCTGCCACTGGAATCTTGCGCTGCGGGTCGAACTCCGCGTCCAGCGTGTCTCCCTCCAGATGGTTGGGGTTGCGTTGAAGTGAGGAAAATCGCACCCGCAACATAGATACGGATATGATCCGATCTGTTTCTGGCGATAACCCGGTTGTCTCTACGTCTACGACAACGGCCTCATCCAAATCGGAGAAAGAGCGCATTCTGCCCTCTGGCGCGGTTGCCACTTCACTGGTGTTTATGGACGGGGATTTCGAGTGTCTGGCGTTGCTGGGGGGTCAAGGTCTCCTGGGCCGGGAGTCCAAGCCGTTGGCGGAAGTCGGCAACAGCCTTGCCTGAGCCGTTCAGCCGGACGTTGCCGCGTTCGTCTCCCACCTGGATAGCCGCGCGCTGACCGCGGGCGAGATCGTGTAGGAGTTGGCGGGCTAGTTGCTCGTCGAAGATAAAGGCGCTTGAGGCGGAGTTGTTCCAGTGGGCGTCCCGTTTGATGAGATTGCCTTTATCAATACGGATGGCGACGGGGATGCGCTCTTCGATGTGAAACTGCAATCCCTTGCTGAGGGCAACGTTGAGACCTTTTGCGTCGCTGAAGATGATTATTTCCGTCTTATCGGTCAAGGTCTCTTCGAGACAGCCGAATACGTGAACCTCTTCATCCGTGAACATATCCACGCCGGTGAGCACACCACAGTTCCCGTACTTCTTAGTGTTTTTGGCGTCGACACTGGAGGACGTATCAGCCCAAGCAAGAGAACCGGCCAGGGTAACAACGGCTACGAGAACAAAGAGGGTTTTCATGTCGGCTATGTACCCCGCCGGCGCACCGCGCGCAAAACTGAATTTCATGGCTCTCTCCTGACCCGCGGGGTCGTGCGCGGCTGACGCCTGCCTTAATCGGCGACGGCCGCGGCGGGCTCGGTGTGGACGCGAAAGTCTTCCCTGTGTAATCCCGGCATCACGTCTGCGGCAAAACGGCGCAGATTCTCTTCCGCACGCTGTATGGGCATCCCGCCGTATTTGAAAATACCGATGAAGTGTTCGGTATCGACCTTGTTCCGAATGAACTCGATCTTCTCCAAACACATCTCGGGCGTGCCCACGCACTGAAAACTGATGAAATAATCGTTGACCGCCTGCGGCCCCATCTGTTTGCTGGCCTGACCCATTTTGTCGTAGTATTCGTAGCCTTTCACGCCGGCGTGCGCGCCGTGCGAAAAACGGTAGTGCTCATCCGCCGACTGCCAATAGGCGCCCATATATTTCCGGGCGCCATCCATAGCCTTGGCCTCGGTGTCGTCAACATAGACAAAGCAGCCGACAATGGGCTTGACCGGCTCCTGGCCCAAGCCTCGACAGATGGCATTATAGCGTTCCAACTCTTCGGCGGTGGTGTCCCAGTCGCGCTGCGGAATCACCAGCACCCCAAAACCGAGCCGGGCCATCATCTCGGCGGACTCGGGGCTGATGGCCGCGCCATACATCCGGCCCGTAAAGTCGGTAGCGGGCTGCGGTCGGATACTCATTTCAGGGATCTGAAAAAACTCGCCAGTATGCGAGAAGCGTTCGTTCATGAGGGCCTTGGTGACTACCTCGGCAGCCTCGGTAAAGCGCGCCCGCGACGTATCCATAGCTACGCGAAAGCCGTCATATTCAATCTGAGCGGCCCCTCGACCAAAGCCGAGCAGCAGCCGTCCGCCGGACTGAATATCGAGCATGGCGATCTGCTCGGCGACGCGCACCGGGTCGTGCCACGGCAGCACCACGACCGCGCTGCCAAGTTGGATACGCGTGGTCCGGGCGGCCATGAAAGTCAGGTATTGGAGCACATCAGGCACCATGGTGTAATCGTCGAAGTGGTGCTCCACGCTCCACAACGAATCGAAGCCCAGGGGCTCAACCAGGTCGGCCAAGCGTTGTTCTTCCCGATATACCTCGTGGTCGGGCTGCGGCCGACCCAGGTTCTGATGAATGATATCAACACCGACTTTCATAGCTCCCTCCTGGCCTGCGGAGTCGTGCGCGGCTGCCGCCTGCCCTATCTGTGGGTGGCGACAAAGCGTTTGATGTCGTAGCCGTCCACCACGCTGGGTTGGCCGAACTGCTCAACCGCCGGCGCCACTTCCGCCAAGGACAGCGTGAGATAAAACAAGCGCCTGGCGTCGTCCGGGAGTTCTTCCAGGCTGAACTGCTCCAGATAGGACAGCGCCTCGTCCATGCGCGCCAGCATGGCCTCATAAAAGGCGGTGATGTCTTCCATAGCGCTGGCCTGACGGCGGTCGCTCCGTTCGCCTTCGGTTTCCAACGACCACCCTATCCATTGTTCCAAATCCCGGAACTGCTCGGGTAAGCGGGTCTCAGGCATGGGAAGCCGCCTCCTTTCCATTGGCCGCAAACGCCGCATCGACGGGTTGCCCCTTGAGCATCTGGTCGATGACGTGGTGGCTGTGACGGACGAGAATCTCTTCGTCGTGCAGGTAAAACTCTTTTTTCGCGCCAGACGAGAGCATGGACTGGGTTTCCTCAAAGGTCCGGCCATCTTCCATGATAATATCGCGGAAGATCACGTTGCCGTATTCCTGACTGAAACGCCGCCCCGGCGTGGTCGCCCTGGTATAGTACTGGGTCGAGGTCCACAGCGTCTTATCCACGCCAATCGGCATGAACTGATGGGTAAAATACGACCCCTGAGAAACATCGACGAAGAAGGCCGGGAAGATGACGTTCAGGTCCAGCGACCAGGCCTCGCTCCGCAGCGGATTTACCCCTGCCGGCAGGCCGTCCATCGAAAAGTCGCTGCGGATGACAATCTCGCCATGCTGGGCCGCCAGTTTGGCAACCGGACTCGGTTTGTAGTCTGCGCTGCCGAACAGCGACATACTGCCGTGGCGCGGATACAGGGTGACATCCAGGCTGTGGGCGTAGGGGTTGTCTTTGCTGGTAAACGAGTCCGGGATGGAGCGTTTGTGCAAAAAGGCAATATGGTACACTTCCTGAAAGGCATCCTTGATGACTTTCCAGTTGGCGTTCACCTCCGAGGTCCACGAGGTGCTGGTAGTTGAGAATTCGCCAAACGGATAGCCCTCCAGTCCGGTTGCCAGGTCGCCCAGATACTCCGGTAAGGTCTCGGTCGGATTGGGATCGACATTGATGAAGATAAAGCCTTCCCACACGTCCACCGCTACCCGTGTCAGGCCCAGGGTCTCTTTCTTGAGATCGAAAAAGCTCTCCTCGTCAGGCACGAACTTCAACTTCCCGTCCAGGCCGTAACTCCAGCCGTGGAACTTGCAGGTGAAATTCTGGCACGTCCCGCCCTGATCCCACGCGATTTTATTCCCCCGGTGCGAGCACATATTATGAAAAGCATGGACCGCCCCGTCTTTGCCGCGGACGACAATGACCGAGGTATTGCACACGGCCAGGTCTTGCACAAAATAGTCGCCCGGATTGGGAATCCGTTCCACCCGCCCGACGTTCAGCCAGACTTTCTTGAAGATGCGCTCCCGTTCCAACTCAAATTGCTCTTGCGAGGTGAACACATCCGCCGAAACCGGGCCGGTCCCGAGGTGGGGATATTTATTGTGCCATTTATAGCCGCCGGCCGCGCCGTTGCCGTTTGCCGGAGTTCCGTTTGGTGTTGCACTCATTCTCTTTCCTCCCTGTTGTGGTCTTCTTATTCCATAGTCCGGTGTCGTGTCCGTACTCTTTGATCGAGAACGGGAGCAGAACAGGCTCGGCATGGTGGAGAACAAACTTAAAACACGGCAGAGTTTTTTGGTCAATAACGCACAGCCGGGGCCTATGGCCTTCGGTAGAAACCGACCATATCCTCTATGACTTTATGTCCGTGCCGGACGAGGAGTTCCTGGTCCTGGAGGATAAATTCTTTTTTCGCGCCTGAGCCCAGCATGGATTGGGTTGCTTCCAGGGTACTGGCATCCTCCAGGAGTGCCTCGCGCAGGAGCACCTTGCTGTACTCCTGGCTGAAACGCTGCGCCGTGTTCTGGGCGGCGGGGAAATACGTCTTGACTTCCCAGAGGGTCCGGTCCGGCGCGAGTGGCCAGAAATGATGCGTCAGATAGGTGCCGTCAAAAACAAACACATCAAAATTGGGGAAAATCATATTGGCGTCAAAGGCCCAGAACTGACTCCGGGTCGGATTCACCCCCGGCGGCAAGTCAGCCATCTCCCAGTCACGCTTGACAATCGACGCGCCGAAGCGATGGGCCAGGAGTTCGACCGGGCTCGGCTGATGGCCAGGATTCCCGAAGACGGACATGCGGTGGTTGCGTTCATACAGCCTGAACGCAAAAGCGTGCGCATACGGGTTGTCCGGGCTGGTAAACGAATCGGGCAGGGAACGCTTATGTAAGAAGGGCACATGATAGGCTTCGTGAAAGGCGTCTTTGAGCACCTTCCAGTTGGCCTTCAGTTCCGTAGACCAGGCATAGCAGGTCGTCAGGCGCGCAAACGGATAGCCCTCCAGGCCGGCTCCAAGCTCGCCGAGATGTTCGGTGAGGGTTTCCGCAGGAGTCGGGTTGAGGTTAATAAAAATAAAGCCTTCCCACATCTCGACCTTTATCGGCGTCAGACCGAGCCGGTCTTTTTTGAGATCGCAAAAGCGTTCTTCATCTGGAATAAATCTCAGGCTGCCGTCGAGACTGTAGCTCCAGCCGTGGAATTTACACGTAAAATTCTGACACGAGCCATGCTGCTCCCAGACGATCTTATTACCCCGGTGGGAACACATATTATGGAACGCTTGCAGGACGCCGTCCCGGCCGCGCGTCAGGATAACCGACGTGTCACATACGGGCAGGTCTTTGACAAAATAGTCCCCAGGCCGAGGCAGCTGTTCAATGCGGCCCACATTGAGCCAGGTGTTCTTATAAATGCGCTCTCGCTCCAGCTCGAAGTATTCGGCTGAAACACACGGCTCAATCGGAATCGGCCCGGTTCCAAGTTCCGGGTAAGCCTCGTGCCAGACTGTGCCGCTCGTGCCGGCCTCCGTGTCGTGGTGTGTGTGTATCGCCATATGAAGAACACCCCTTCTCTGGCGGCCATCAGTTCGGCCCGCCGGTCCAGTCTCATACCACCCTTGCGGACAAGACAGTATAGCGCCGGGAAAAACACCCGGCGAGTGATCCGCCGCTCTGCCCTCGTCCTCCCCCTCGGCCCGGCTTAGACCAGCGCTCTACCAGCCCTCCCGAGCAGCGCTGCGTCAGGAAGGGACGGTTTGCAGTGGCAGCAAAAAGCAGTACAACAAGCAGGCCACAGCACTCTTTTACCCACGGGAGGCGTATATGGATGTATTGATTACCGTCACATGGCGCGCGGGAGCGAGTCAGGCAGAGAATAGAGCCGCAGCCCAGGTCGTCCAGGAACGGCTCATGAATCCCTTTCCCGGTGTGACCATCATCCATACGCTGGCCGACCTCGGCAAACGCAAACTGTACGTTATCGCCGATGTCACTGAGCATGCCGTAAACGATATCCGCACAACCCTGGAGCTGACGACCCAACCGGCCATCGAGAGCGTTGATATTGCCCTTGTCGTGGACGGAAAGAAGGCCATCAATACCTATCTGGCGATGTAACCGCCGCTCTTGTCTGGATTGTTGCCCTACCATGCCTCCCCGAACGGCCGGATATCCAGCTCAAAGGTCCAGCCCGAGAGTCACATCATGTCGCCCGGAAAGTCCTCAAACGGTCTATCGTCCGCTTCAAGCTGTTGGAGGCCGCGCTTGCTCGTCGGATATTCCAATCGCTACGGACGAATTCCCCAAGGCGGCTGTTGTATTCCGGGCCGACGGTACTGGTTGCTCCAGGTCTCGGAACAAGCTCTTCTCGCAGACCGGCCTTCCTACTCCGCCGTGCGAGAGCAACGAGAAATTCTTTTGGGTGCGGTATCGTGTCCGTATCGCGCGGAATGCGACTCAACGGGATTGCCAGCAAGTCTGCGACCCCTCTCCGGTCTGCCATAATCCATGACTCGACTTCCATGACAGCAACCCGGAGGAAGAAGTGCGGATGCTGTCTCCCTTTGATCCAAGATTGGATTAATCGCGGCGGACACGGGTTGGGGGCATCCTGGTCAGCCAGCATAAAGACCGGAAATCCCTTGGCCGTTCTGTTCAGGCTGTCTGCCTTGTTTTGCAGATAGCCTTTTCCTTTCAATCCAAGACGCTGGCTGACAGCGATACCCAGGCTTGTAAGAATTCGTATCGAGACAGCCTCGCCCAGCGCATCTTCAACTACCAGAATAGTGCCTTTCCCGCTCATCCGAAGAAGCTCAACTGCTCAGCATTGGTTGGCCCTGTCCGGGGGAGGACAGCTTCTCCAACCGTAAAACCTGATGCGAGCAAGGTACGGACCTCGGCAATATCTGCCGCCGGTTTGACCTCGGTTCCTTCTTTCGCGGGAGTGAGCAAAAGGACTTCGTGACCGTCGATGCCCTGCTCCGTCAGCAGCGCGTCGCTGTGGGTACTGACGAGCACTTGCCTGCGGCGGTTGCGCTGCATTCTGGAGATAAGAGGAGCCAGCTCTGCCACAATAGCCGCATTCAACGAGAGCTCCGGTTCTTCAAGCAGGAGGAGCGAATCGCCCTCCAATAACGACCACAGAAAACCGATCAGGCGCAACGTCCCATCCGAAAACTGGTCTTCTCGCTGCAAGCCCGCCTTCGGCCGCCAGTGAGAGTACAGGGCCTGGATGTGCGGGCGGCCCGTTGCCGAGTCTCGGACAAATTGGAGTTGCTCAAGCTGAGGCACGGCGACTTTCAGCGCCTTCTCAATTTTTGACAGACGAGAGCGGCGGGTTTTCTCGTTTGTTTTCGCCAGGCGTTCCAGAAGCCCTTGACCGAACGGGTCGTCTTCGAGAACACGCCCCTGTATGGAATCGGCAAATCGCAGGAGTTGGGGAACCAGGTGCAGATAGGTGGTCGATTGAAAGAAGCGGACGACCGCGCGGAAATCTCCGTTGACATTGATCTGTTCAAGAAATGTCTGGGTGAGTCGGTCCTGATCCTTTTTGTCTTCCTTATCAGGTCTATCAAGGAGCTGTTGGGTTCCCTTCCAGACCCGTTCATGGGTGAGATACGTATTGCGATAGCCTCGCGTTTCCTGGCGCAGACCGAGAGCGTACCGCCAGGTCGGCGGTTCGCCGGCGGACTCGGCAAGGTGGACCTCCAACTCGATTTCCGGGTCACGCCGTGCAGCCAAGCTCCGAATCTTCGACACCCCGCCCCGATCTTTGACGGCCTTTTGGAGCCCGCCCCCTTCGGGTTTCGCAATGTCACGAAAGAAACGGAACACATCCAGAAAGTTGGATTTCCCGGAAGCATTCGCTCCGACTATGAACTGGCGTTCACGAAGATCAACAGTAACGCGCTGAAAATTGCGCCAGTTCTTCACTGACAGATGGCTGACAATCATGGTAGAACTCCAGAAATTTTATCCTTCTCCAACGTTCGCTGTTTGCAATCTCCGCTACCATTCCTCCCCGAACGGCCGGATATCCAGCTCAAAGGTCCAGCCCGAGCGGTCTTGGTGGGCGATGTGCCAGATGGTGTCGGCAATCGCCGACGTTTTAATGAAAAATTCGTCCGGTTTGTCCTTGAGCAAGGCACGGGCAAACGGCATATCAATACCGCCGTCAATGACCAGAAAAGACACGTGGATGCCCTGCGGACCGAGGGTGCGCGCAATGGATTCGGTAAGAATACGCTGGGCGGTTTTGGTGGGCGCAAAGGCGGCAAATTGCGGTCGGCCCCGTCTCGACGCCGTATTACCCGTCACCAGTATCGCGCCCTGGCCGGCTTCGAGCATATACGGGGTCACCGCCCGAGCCATATACAGCAGCCCCATAGTGTTGACCTGAAAGTTGTGCTGAAGACTCGCCGGGTCGATTTCCAGGAAGGTGCCAAAGAGCGCATCAAAGCTGACGGCGTTATGAATCAGGACGGTCGGAGGGCCAAGCTGCTCGGCAACGGCCGCAACCGTGGCGTTCACTTCCGCTTCATTGCTGATGTCACACGGATAGGCCGTGGTCCCGGCAATCTCCTGCTCGAACTGGGTGAGGCGTTCTTTATTGCGGGCCAGCATGGCAACCCGGTAGCCGCCCGCGGCAAACCGGCGGACGACACCCAGCCCTGTTCCCTGTCCAACCCCAGTGACAATACCGACTTTTTCCACCATGCCGACTCTCCCCCCAGGCTGCTCGTGTCAGGCAAACGATGACAGCATCAAACCGGACGCTCTCCGTCTTGCTCTGGCCACAGCAAACTGATAGCGCGATTCGTCACACCTCGCCATGCCAACTTCGCCAGAGCCGACCCAGCCCGTCAATACACCTCTGTTTCTTATCACAATCGGCGGTACGGTCTTTGTCGTTTTGACCGCGCTCAGCATGTTGGGACCGCTGCTGGTCGCCATGTCACACGATTGGCACACCACCGTTCCGGCCGTTGCCCAACTCGTCACCGCTGCCGCTGTCGCCTGGGCGGCAACGGCCATTGTCGTGGGTCCGTTTTCCGACGCCTATGGGAGAAAACCGGTTTTACTGGTTGGCACCTTGCTGGTCGGCCTGGCTTCAATCGGCACGGCCCTGGCTCCGAATCTTCCCAGCGCGGCCGTATTCCGCATCCTCTCCGGCGTAGGCGGAGGCATGGTCCCACCCACCTGTATTGCCTTACTCGGCGACCTCCTGCCCGCTGAAAAACGGGCGCTGGGGGTCGCCGTGGTGACGACCCAACCGGGTCTGAGCAGCGTACTCGGTGTCCCGTTCGTCACCCTCATCGCCGCGTCTGCCGGCTGGCGAGCGGCGTTCTTGGCCGTCGGCGGCGCCTTGCTGTGGTGCGCGCTGCTGGTGTTTCTCTATACGCCGGAGCGCAACGCACAGCGAAAGCCGCTCGTTCTTGGCAGTCGCCTGAGACAGGTCGGACGTTTTTCCGTGACCTGGCTGCTGGCGTTCACCAACCTCACCGTCCGGACCGCCTACGGGCTCATTATGACTTTCTTTCCTCCGTTTCTCCAAGTGACGTATCACCTCAGCACCGCAGAGCTCGCCCTGCCGGTTGCCGTTGTCGCCCTGGGCACAACCTGCGGTCTCTTCCTGGGCGGAAAAATAGGGAAAAGCCGAAGGCGTTTGTCTATCGCGGCAGTCACAGCGCTCATTGCGACTCTGCCTGGCACGGCCGCTTTTTTATTAGACGACAGCCTGTGGCTGAGCGTGGCCGTTACCAGCGTGTTCATGCTGCTCACCATGCCGCTGGCAACCCTTCTCTTTGTCGTCGGAGTTGAGGTGGGTGGAACGGCGAGAGGAACGTTGACCGGTGTCTTATCCGGCAGTGGCTATGCCAGTTATGCGGTGGGGGCTGCTATCGGAGGGCTGGCGGTGGCCCACATCGGCTACGCCGCCCTGTCCTATGCGCTGGTCGCTTCAACTCTGGGCAGCGGTCTGCTGCTGACCCTGCTTATTCAAACCCGGGCCGAAGACCGGGCGCGGGCATATTTTCGTCAGCCGTCATGAGAACGGCCCTTCTCTGAAGAGTAAACGTGTCAGCACCTTTGGACCTATTGGAGGACACCTTTACTCTTTTCACCCCGCGCTCAGGCGTACAGGGCGATACACCGGACCTCGATGCTCCACCGCTCGGGCGCGTCGGGAGGGGTTGCCGGCTCCTGATAGGCGGTGTGAAAGCTGAAGGTGCACGGCGTTTTTGTGTCGTCGCTATCGGCCCGGCGACCCGCTGAGCGGGCGAGCGGCCCGGCCGAGTCCCACTGCTTAATCAGCAGGGCCTCATCGCGGGTCATCGCCGGATAGGAATACCACTGGTGTCGCGGCGCATACTTGGAAAAATAGTTCTCGCCCACCCGGTCCTGATAGTGAATCTCGAAGACTACCAGGTCTTCGGGATGCACGCTCTGCGCGTCGCATAAGGCCAGGGGATGGGTCGCGACCGGCTCCGCGGCGATATTGCGCCAGACGTTAATAATGGCGAAACGTCCATCCGCGGCGAGCGCCTGGCGCGCCTTTTCGGGCGCGATGAGCGCTTGGCCCTGGTCGAGCGCCGAGCGGAGCGTGTCGTTGCCGCCGGGCGGTTGGGCGAGTTGTTGCAACCGCTCCGGAGCGCTTCGCAGGGTGTAGTCCCCATGAGCAATAGAGGCCGGGCCCTGTACCTGCTGCCCGCCGCGAATACGGCGCTGGCTGTGCTTGCCGGCGGCGGACCGGACATTATGGTCAAAGGCCATGACAGAGGCCGCCCCGGTCGCCGCGCTGACGATCTGGGCGCATTCGCGGTAGTAGTCCTGAATGACTTCCTGATGATCGAAAAAGTCGAGGTCTGGACGCGCAAGGGGACGGGTCAGCAGTTCAAAGCCGTTTGTCTCAAGGCTGCGCGGCGCGTGTCCGTTCTGCCCATCCTTTTCCGCTAGCAGTCTGGCATTATGGACCGTCATCTGCCGCTCATCAAAGACAACCCCTTCCATGCCGCTGTCACTGCCGTCCGCATCGCGGCGGAGGAGCACCTTGCCGTTGCGGTAGAGCGAACTCTGAAGAGAGGAGTCGAGGTAGTTGAGCCGACCCGAACTGCCAGTGTCACCGGTAGCCGGTGCTGTCGATCTGGTCATACGTTTTCCTTCCAGGCTGTGAGCAGGTGTCGCCCCGGATTTAATTGCAGATCATATCGCCCGCCCGCCTCATATGGCAAGGCGTCTTCCTCCACTTGACACTTCCAGTCTTCCTCTGCTTTTGTGTTCTGCTATCCGGGAACCTGAGCGAGCAACCCGACGACCAGCTTTCCGGCTTTCTATAAGGAGAGAATCCATGAAGAGACGCATCTATTTCAACGCCTTTCATATGAACTGTGTGGTCCATCAGTCACCCGGCCTGTGGGTCCGCGACGATGACCACATGACCGAGTACACCGATCTCAATCAGTGGGTCGAATTCGCAAAGATCGTCGAGCGGGGAAAGTTCGATGCCATTTTTCTGGCCGACGTGCTCGGCGTGTACGATGTGTTTCGCGGCAACCGGGAGGCCGCGCTGACCGAAGCCGCCCAGATACCGGTCAACGATCCCATGCTGCTCATCCCGGCCATGGCCTATGCCACCGAGCATATCGGATTTGGTTTTACGAGTTCCATCATCCAAAACCACCCGTTCACTTTTGCACGCCTCATTTCCACCCTGGACCATCTCACCAAAGGCCGGATCGCCTGGAATATCGTGACGTCATATCTCGAAAGCGCCGGCCGAAACTACGGCCAGGCCGGTTTGGCAGATCATGACAATCGCTACGACATCGCGGATGAGTACTGCGACGTGTGTTACAAACTATGGGAGAAGAGTTGGGAAGATGATGCCGTGCTCAAAGATGTCAAGCGCGGGATTTATGCCGACCCAACCAAAGTCCACGATGTCAGACATGCAGGCAAATACTATAAGGTTGAAGGCTGCCACCTGGCCGAACCCTCCCCGCAACGGACGCCCGTCTTGTTTCAGGCTGGGGCCTCAGATCGTGGTCGCGCCTTTGCGGCTCAGCATGCGGAAGCTGTTTTTGTCATTGGCTCAAAGCCTGAGGTCGATGGCCAGTATATCAAAGATATCCGCAAGATCGCTCGCAGGAACGGCAGGAACCCAGAGGACATCCTGTGTTTTGCCTACATGAAAGTGATTACAGGGGAGACCGAAGCCGCGGCCAAACAACGCTATGAAGAGTATTTTGAGCAGTGCAGCTATGACGGCGGGCTGGCCTTATTGAGCGGTTGGAGCGGCATAGACTTCGGGCAGTTTGAACCCGATCAGCCGCTTGAGTATATTGAGACGAATGCCATTCGCACCCTCGTCCACAGCTTTACGGAGGGGGACCCTACTCGCAAATGGACCTTACGCGACCTCGCCAGATATGTCGGCATTGGTGGGGCCGGGCCGGTTCTGGTCGGTACGCCGGAAAGCATTGCCGATCAGTTCGAGGACTGGATCGAGGCGGGGGTGGACGGGTTTAACCTGGCCTATGCCACCACGCCGGGTTCCTTTGAGGAGTTTGTCGACGGGGTGGTGCCCGTGCTGCAAAAGCGCGGTCGTATGCAAAAGGACTATCAGGAAGGCACCTTGCGCGAGAAGCTGTACGGCAAAGGGCCGAAGCTCAGCGCGCCGCATCCGGCGGCCCTGCATAGACAATCCTTGCTCGACGCCGGGGCTGGCACGGACCGGGGCGTGCCCAGCGGTCACTCAGCGGCCCGCGCAGCAGTGGCAAAGTAAGACAAGCGTTGGGGTATCGGCTGAGGCCACGCTCAGTCGGCCTGCGGCTCCCGGCTGAGCGCGCTCTCGTCAGCAAAATCCCAGGCCCGCAGGACGCCCGGTTTGACTCGGAGCAGCACCAGGTCGGCCTCGCGGAAGGCCTCAACATAGGCCGCTCCCTGTTTGGCTCCCAGATAGCGCACGGCGATACGACGGATTGTCTCAAACGCGTTTGCCCGCTCGATGCTGGCCTCCCCACGCACCTCAATACCTCGGTAAGGAGCGCTATCGTCGGCCACGCTGATACTCACCTTCGCATCGCGCCGAATGTGACGAGTCTTAATGTCTTCGCTCGCCACCGCAACCGTAAATCCGCCGTCTTGCCACTCGTGCCAGACAGGTGACATCAGGATCGTCCCGTCTTTGAAATGGGTCGCCAGAGTTGCGCATTTGGGTTGCTCCAGGAAGTCGCCCAGGTCTTCGGGGCGTAGATTCTTTCGCATGGTTCTCCCTCACTGCCAGGCCTCTACGGGTACACACACGGTCGCGTGGACCACTCGTACACAACGCCTTCGGATGTCAGCCTGCCGGACGCCGCCGCTGAGGCCGACGTTTCAATCTCCCTCACAACCGCGGTCGGTATCTCACTCGGATTTACCAGCCGCCCATCAATAAAAATATCAACCACCAGGTCGGGTCCGCTATCGGTTTCCATCAGTCTCATCGTCCGAAAAGCCGCACACCTTGGCATTCGGGGTTGCCAGGGAATAGAGTTGAATGCGGTCAGGGTGTTCAATCGGCCACCTCTTGTCACGCATAGGGTCTCCCTCTCCATACTAAGCCAGCTTCATTTCCGTCGCAAAGTGTTCCATGATGTGATTTCTTCGAGCCTTGGCATGATTGCTTCGGAACCTTTTTGCTCCGGCTTACCTTACCTCAAGTCTTTCTCTTGCGTATAGTGCAGCCTGGATGTTCGAGTCTCACCCCCTCGCAGTGAAGCAGGGGAGTCGGGGCCTCTTCTGGGGGCGCAGGCTTCCAGCCTGCCTCCGGGCGGGCAAGATGCCCGCGTTCCCAGGAGCGAGAGAACAGGATGGGAACGAAATACCGATGCAAGACAGTCAACACCTCCGACCACTGAACCTCCGCCAACTGCTGGTTTTCCTCACTATCGGTTTTGTGTCGCTGCTCTTCTGGCATACGCCGTTTCTCTACCCGATTAAAATTTTCGTGGTCTTTATCCACGAAGCGAGCCATGCGTTCACCACGGTGCTTACCGGCGGGCAGGTGGTCTCCATGGTGGTGACACCGTGGCAGTCGGGCTATGTCCAGCATGTTGGCGGCAACTCGCTGTTCATTGCCGCTGCCGGCTATATCGGCAGCGCCCTTTTTGGCGGCTTGCTGCTCCTGCTCTCAACCCGGGACGAGTGGGCTTCGGCGATCTTCTTTGGGCTGGCTGTTTTCTTCGGGCTGGTGACACTCGTTTTTGTGCGTAATGGCTTTGGGCTGGTATTTGGCTGCGGGACCGCCCTGACCTTTGCTTTACTCTCGCGCCGGCCCTTTCCGGGTACGCACTATATCGTGGACATCCTGGCGGTCGCGAGTTCGCTGTATGCCGTGTATGACCTCACGGATTTCCTCTTTATCGGCGCGCGGACAGACGCGGTTATTTTGGCAGAGCTAACTGCGGTACCGGCTTTTATCTGGGCCGGACTGTGGAGCGCGCTCTCACTGGCAATCGTCTGGGGAGCCGGGAAACGAGCGGTACGTCATTCTCCCCGGACTACCGGCGAAGAGACGCGGGGATTTGAATAGCTGGGGGACAGACCCCTTACAGCGGCGTCGCCAGCAGCGACGAAATCCGACTGGTGTCAACCACAACGATTTTCTCTTTTAACCTGGCAACCCCGTCGTTGATAATCACTTTGTCTCGATACTCGCCGGCGCTATACACCTCGGTGCTGCCGTAATCGACCGGGTCCAGGTGGGTCTGGAGAACCACGTAGTTGGCCCGGGCCGTAATCACGCCGTTGTCTTCACCGAGAACCCGCACCCCGCTGACCACGTGGCGGTACAGATGGGGCGCATAATAATTGGCCTTGCGGTAGGCGGTCACCCGGTCCTGCAACATGCCTCGACTGTCACAATAGATCAGCGAGATGGGCAGGTCCTGCGACGCATTCTCATGGGGAATAACTTGATACAGACACTCTTCGACAAAAAAGTTGGGCCAGTCTTCGAGTTCGTCATGATCCAGACAGGCCACATAGGCGTGCAACAGGTCTTCGACCGCAAAACGGGTTTCAATAGCGCTCATGCCACTCATGGCCCTCACCTTCCCCGCTTACGCACCGGCGTGAAAGCCCATAGTGTCGCGATAATAGCCCCAAAACCCACGGATGGCGGTTTCCGTAATCAGGCTTTGTTCGTCTGCGACCTCGGTTCCCCCCATTTCAACAAACGACGTCGCGCTGCGGTCGCCCGTCACCGATTGCTGGACAATCTCGGCGGCATAGCCGTCCTCCATGGAAATCAGGCCGGCCGGACCAACCAGGTTGGCCTGTTTCAGACGAATCTCACGCATTTCCTCGTCATCGTCCTCATAGCCGAAATACGTGAAGATCAGCTCAAAACGATCCGGCGCTTTGGGCAGAACCTGCCTGACGGCCAGCGTATTGGCAATCTGCTGAACAATCAGACAGGGAAAGATGGTCTGAATAAAGAGGCCCTCAAACTCGGGCCGGCCTTGGAGCACGGACGGGTCAGCCAGCTGATAGCCCTTCTGGTAGCTGTGCAGCCCGGATTCATACGTCGAGAGATCTTCCTCAGCCCGCGGCTTGGCGTGCAGCACGTCGTGGCGCGAGTGGGCGTCCATGATGACACCGCCCTGTTGCGACGACCGGTACAGGCCAAACGTGGCGTGAAACATATGCAGCAGGCTGGCGTGATACGGGTCTTTGACGTTTTCAAAATACAGCTTCCAGTTGGCCTGCACCCACTGGCGGGTGTGACCCAGGACCTGGACGGGCCGATTGAACAGACGGTCCAGCCATTCTCGCATGGGCGGACTGAGATAGTCCTCCAGCGGCTCAACGTCCGGGCTGAACGAGGCGAAGATCAGGCCGCGATAGGTGGCGACGCGGAGGGTGCGCAGGCCATGTTCGGACCGATCAAAATCCTCGCCATAGCCGCCCACGCCGCGGATCCCTTTCTTGAACGGCACCCCGGTCAGATTGCCTTTGAGATCATAGCTCCACTGGTGGTAGATGCAGGTATGGGTCGGGCGGTTGCCGCTCAGTTCACGGCAGACCATAGCGCCGCGGTGCGCGCAGCGATTCACGAAGGCGTTCAGCCCGCCCTCTTTGTCGCGCGTGACCACAACCGGCGTGTCGCCGATAAAGGTCGATTTGAAATCACCCGGCTGCGCCACTTCCGCTTCGAGCGCCACATAATTCCAGATGGGGCCACGAAAGAGCTTGTCCTGCTCCTGGGCATAAATGGCGGGGTCATAAAAGACCTGATACGGCACCCGCGCGCCGCCTTCTGTCGGCCAGGAAAAAGAAGTCCCGTTGCTACCGTTTCCGTTGGGTTGTGTCTGCATATGCCTACTCCACTGGCAATCCGTATAGCTTCGACGCATTATCGCGTGTCATCTTCTGTTTATCTGCTTCCGGCACATCCTGAAAGGCGCTCTCCAGCGTTTCCTGGGTATGCGGAAAGGTGGAGGCCTGGTGCGGATAATCGGTGGACCACATGAAGTGCTCCGCCCCGCCGGCCAGAGGGTAGGTTTTGAGCCCCACGGGGTCATCAATAAAAGTGGCGTACATCTGACGCTGGAAGTACTCGCTCGGTTTGAGCGACAGCTTTACCCCATAGCCTTGCTTAAACCGCCGATAGTATTTATCCGCGCGCTCCAATAAATGCGGCACCCAGGCGATATCGCCCTCGGCTGAGACAAACTTGAGATGCGGGAAGCGTTCCAGCACCCCGCTGAAGACCAGCCGCAAAAAAGAATGCTGCATCTCACTGGGGCGAATAATCATGCGCACATACAGCTCGGCAATGTCCGACTCGTCCTGTTGGCTATCCTTACTGCGTCCGGTCGCCAGGTGCAGCGACAGGGGCATCTCAAGCTCTTGGGCCGTTGCCCAGAAGCGCTCATAGGCCGCCGAACCGTAGGGTCGGTCATCGGGCGGCGAGGCCCAGATCATGGCCCCTTTGAGACCCATTTTCTGACAGCGCTCAAGCTCGGCGCAACCCTGCTCAATATCAAACAGGGAGATCAGCCCCAGGCCGGCGAACTTCTTGGGGTCATAACGGCAAAACTCGGCCAGCCAGTCGTTATAGACCCGGAAGCAGGCGTGTTGCAGCGCGGCGTCTTCCAGCCAGAACAGGACAAAGGCACAGGTGGTGTACAGGACTTCGGCCTGAATGCCGTCCAGCTCCATGTCTTTCAGCCGGGCCGCCGGGTCCCAGCCACCGGGCAGGGCGTCTTCGGGGCCGGCTTCCATAAAGTCTTTATTAAACGTCCGACCCGCGGCAAATGCCCCGGAGAGGCGGAGCGGCGGCAGGTCCTGGCACATAAAGAAGTGGCCTTTTTTATCGCCGGGGTTTTTGACCACCCGGGGCGCCTGGTCGCGAAACCGCTGCTCTATGCGGTCTACCCACAACGTCGGTGGCTCGCACATATGGGAGTCGGCAGAGATGATCTTATACGTCACAGTCCTCTCCTCAGACTTCGAGTTCAATGACCCGCCCGTCCCGCTTTTTCATGTCCACGAACTCGACATACGACCGCACGGCGTGGGCCTGCTCAATCTTGCCCTCCATCTCACCGGCGGGACTGATGCCTTCGCCCTCGTTCTTACGGGTCACATTAATAAACGAGCATTCTTTGCCCAGGGTCAGCGCGTTATGCCACGTGCCCTTATAGATGAAGGCCGCCTGACCGGGATCGACGTTAAAAGCGGCCACGTTGTCATAATCAAACGCATAGTCCTCAGGGCCTCCCTCGCGACTGTCGGGGGGCGGGGCGACGACCAGAATCAAAGACCCCTGGACAGGAATGAAAGTCTGGTTATAGGAAAAATGGATGGCCATCTGATCCATAATTTTAGCGTCGGGTCGGTACTGAAACGACAGCATTTCCATGGCGACCCGGCCCTCTTCGACCTCGGGGTAGATCAACTTTTTCTGTTCCAGGACTTTCCCGTAGGGTGCGAAGACTGCGGCGGTAAGCGGTTTGATTTTGACCTTGACGTGTTCGGCCATAGGACATCCCTCCTTGATAATTCCAGGCGTATCACTCGGGCGTGGCTTGCAGCATACCAAAGCCGGCGGTCCGGTGACAGAGGTTGAGCGGACGCTTGACTCCTTCGACCTCGCGGTCAGGATACCGCAGCCAAAGCGGCTACGCCGGCTCCCGACTGGCGATGGACGATGACAGCAAGCCGCCATCCACGAGCAGGGTCTGGCCGCGAATAAAATCGGCATCCTCGGAGCATAGAAAGGCGGCCACCGCAGCAATATCTTCCGGCCGGCCGGTCCGGCCGGCCGGTGTCTGGGGAATGACGTCGCGCTCATACTGCGCGTAGGCCGCCTCCCCGCCCGCGTACATTTGCGCCGAGTCGGTCCGAATCAGGCCGGGGTTGATGCCGTTGACGGCAATCCCACGTGGGCCGAGTTCGTGCGCCAGATACATCGTCATGTTTTCCAAGGCGGCTTTGGCCGCGCCTAGCAGCCCGTGGCCGGCCAGCATACGTAAGGAATCGATGCCGGATATAGTGACGATTTTTCCCTGGCGGCCGGCCATCAAGGGCACCGCTTCCTGCACGGCAACCAGGGTGCCGGTGATGGTCAGATCAAAGGTCCGGGTCACATTGTGTTCGCCTTGGCGCAACAGCGGCCGAAAGGCGGTGGCCGCGGCATTGGCGACCAGAATATCCAGACAGCCGAATGTCTTCTTCACCTGCCGAAACATCGCCCGGACCGCCTCGGCGTCACTCATATCAGCCTGGAGCAGTAACGCTTCGGAGCCCCGTTGGGCGATCCCGGCGGCAACCGCTTCCGCTTCGGCCGCATTGCGGCGGTAATTCACACCGATCCTTGCCCCCTCGGACGCCAGCCGCAGGGCAATCGCTCGGCCTATGCCCCGTGAAGAACCGGTGATAAGAGCCACTTTGTTTGCAAAACGCACGCGATTATTCCTTTCGATCCTAGCCCGTCATGGTCAGCCCACCGCTGACAGACAAGACCTGGCCGGTCACAAAATCCGCATCCGGCGAGGCAAAAAACGCGACCGCGTTTGCAATTTCTTCGGGCTGACCCAAACGCCGAAACGGGACTGCGCGGGTCATGGCGTCGATAATTTTGGCTCCCTTTTCGCCCGACGAAACCTGCTGGAGCAGCGCCGTATCCGTGGGACCGGGACAGACCACGTTGACATTGATCTTGGCGCGAGCCAGCTCACGCGCCAGCGTTTTGGAAAAGCCGATAATCCCGGCTTTGCAGGCGGAATAGACCGCCTCTCCAGTCGAGCCGACCCGGCCGGCATCCGAGCTGATCGAAATGATCTTGCCCTGGCCACGCTCAGCCATCTGCGCCGCTACGGTATGGCAAAAATGAATAGGACCGCGCAGGTTAATCGCAATCACCTTCTCCCAGGTCTCGGGCGCACTGTTGAGAAAGGGCTCTATCTTGTCCCAACCGGCATTATTCACCAGCACGTCAATCGCTCCCCAGGTATCGGTCACTTGTCTCACGCAGGCCTGGACTTGGCCGAGTTGCGTCACATCGGTTTTGACCACTTGGGCCTGCCCACCGGCGGCCAGGATATCGTCGGCGGTCTTCCGGGCTTCGTCTTCCAGAATATCGGCAATGGCGACTTTCGCGCCCTCCTCGGCCAGGCGCACGCAAATCGCCCGGCCTATGCCTCGACTGCCGCCAGTCACCAGCGCCACCTTGTCTTTGATACGCATGCGTTCCTCCTCCGCTGAAAGGTCGGGCTATCCGGGTGATTCTTACTGTCGTCACCCCTTGATCCGACCCTTGATGTTGAGCGGCTGCGGAAGCTTGGCGATCTCAGAGCGCTCCATCGCTTCCGCTTCGGCTTGGGTCAGGTCGGTCGCGATCGTGCAGAGCTTGTAGTCGACACCCTCTGCTACCAACCTGCTGATCTCTGCGGAGCCGCCTGTAAGGCGTTCGGACCCGGATGTGTGCTCAGATGCGCGAGCCGCAACGGAGCGTTGGGTGATGCCCACGTACTGTGAACCGTTAGCAAAGTCGAATCGGTACACCTTCCACTGGCGGCTCGGCGGCGGTTGGGGAGTGTCCGTCGTCCGCTCTAGCGATCGGTACTCAAGTTCAAGGCGAAGCCGTTCCTCGTTGAGTGGACCGAGTTCGTCGGCGGACGCACCGGATTTTTTCCGGCGTTGGTACTTGTCGCGGCTCTTCGTGTAGCGCGGCCACCGAACCTCGGCTTCGGCGCAGGCGGCGCAAGGCTCCTCCTCGCGCTTACGGTGGCGCTGAAACGCTGCGTGAGTGCCGCATGGACGCAGCCTCTTCCCGCCGACATTGACGCGGGTGCGCTCGCCTCGTTCGTCAATGGTGTAACCGCTGGCCACTGACACCCTCCGGTTCCTCAGGGGGTTGCGCGAAGTGCCTTGTCGGGCCGGTCGAAGAGCTGCCCGGTCTCAGCGCCGGAAATAGCGAGGCAGCAGCATCAAGATCAACGCCCGGCAACAGCCCTTTCCCCGTAACGGTTGTGAGGCGGATCCATGTTTTTTCCTGCTGGTTTTTATGTCGAGCCAACACTTCCCGCAGCGCATCTTCGATGACCGCGGTCAGAGTGCGCCCTGTTTGGAGGGCGAGTTGCTTGGTTGAGGCCAGCAGCTCATCATCGAGTCGGATGGTTGTACGCATACACCAATACATATGAACTGGACATCAATATGTCAAACAAAACTCTCTCACTCGGATCACCTTGGCTCACGCGGCAAAATCATTATAATAGGCGGCCTTAAGGAGACTGCATGCTGCTTGATACCCTGCAACGCCCGGTCAAGGACCTGCGCATTTCCGTCACCGACCGGTGCAATTTTCGCTGCACCTATTGCATGCCGCTGGACGACTATGACTGGCTGGACAAAAGCGAGGTCCTGACGTTTGAGGAAATCACGCGGCTGGCCCGCCTGTTTATTCAGCTTGGGGTCGAGAAAATTCGCTTGACCGGGGGCGAGCCCCTGGCCCGGCGGGACCTTGAGCAACTCATCCAAAGCCTGTCCGACCTCGACGGCCTGCGTGATCTCTGCCTCACTACGAATGGCTCAACCCTGGCCGAAAAAGCTCAGGCCCTGAAAGCGGCCGGCTTACGCCGGCTGAACGTCAGCCTCGACAGCCTCAAACCCGAGCGTTTTCGACGCATGACCAAGCGCGGAGACTTGCCGAAAGTTCTGCGCGGTCTGTTTGTAGCCAAGGAATACGGGTTCTCGCCGATTAAGATCAACGCGGTCATCGAGCGCGGGGTGAATGACGACGAGATCATCGATCTGGTGACGTTCTCGCTTGAGCAGGGCTTTGCCATCCGTTTCATTGAGTTCATGGACGTGGGCAATGCCAATCACTGGCAGTCGGACACCATCGTGCCCAAGCAGGAAATCCTGGACATTATCAACACCCGCTTTCCCCTCCGGGAAGTGGGCCGAAAAGGTGGCAGCGCACCCGCGGTGGATTATCAATGCGTCGATGGCAGCGGTGATATCGGGGTGATCGCCTCGGTCACGGAGCCGTTCTGTGCGTCCTGTACGCGCGCGCGGCTGACCGCGGATGGCAGACTCGTGACCTGTCTCTTTGCCAACACCGGCCACAACCTCAAGGTCCTGCTGCGCGGTGGGGCCAGCGATGACACGCTGCTCGGTATGCTGCAAAAGGTCTGGCTCCAGCGGACAGACCGCTACTCGGAAGAACGCCTGGCGGCCCTGCGCTCGGGAGCCGGCTACGACCCCAAAGAGCATAAAAAAATCGAGATGATTAGTCTGGGTGGCTAAGGGCGCGCCACCTGGGACACGCCGCCCGAGTCAGAACGTCGTCGAAAATTCCGGCAACACGGCCAGCGTCTTGAGATCTATGATCTCAACCGTGCCGCCCCCGCCCTCTTCCAGGGCCAGCAGGCCCACTGTGCCCGGCTGAGCCGTGTAATTGTGCGGATAGGTCGGACTGCCGGGATTAATGACCAAGACATCGGCGTAGCGCTGGACACGCTCGACATGGGTATGGCCGCAGACAATGATATCGGTCCGCCGGCCAAAAGCCTGCTCCATCGTTCGCTCAATCGGCCAGTGCGGATATGCGTTCGGATCAAGTACATCGTGAACCAGCCCCAGCGTGTAGCCGGCACACTGCGTCACCACGGTCTCGTGCAGCCGGGGGTCTTCCGGGACGACGGCGCGGCCGCCTGAGCCTTCGTCGCCATTCCCCCGACACGCCACCACCGGCGCGATCGCTTCGAGCCAGTCCAGCACGGCCAGGCAGTGCAGATCGCCGGCATGGACAATCAGGTCAACCCCGGCGAACACTGTCCGTACCTGGCCGGGGAGCTCCGGCATGGCCTCCGGGATATGCGAGTCGGCGATGAGTCCGATTTTCATGGCAAGAGAAACCTTCCGCGAACGTTTTCTCCTGGTGGTATACCGGCTGGACATCCGAGAAACAACATGCCAACAATGACACCATCCAACCAAAAAAGGGGGGAGGATGTCTATGGAGCACGCGGCACATCTGCCTCTGGCGACGCTGAGTGAGGAAGAGGAATTGTTTCGGACTATGGTGCGGGAGTTCGCCGAGGAACAGATCAAACCCCACGTCATGGAGATGGACCGCGCGGCCAGGATACCCCAGGAGCTGATTGCCCAACTCTTTGACCTGGGGGTCATGGGCATTGAAATCCCCGCCAGCTATGGGGGCGCAGATGCCAGTTTCTTTATGTCGATCCTGGCCATTGAAGAGTTTGCCCGGATTGATCCGGCGGTCGCCACCTGTGTGGATGTCCAGAATACCCTGGTCAATAATGCCCTCGTCCGGTGGCTCAACCCTGACCAAAAAGCTCAGTTTTTCCCCCGCCTGGCCACAGACACGGTCGGGGCCTATTCCTTGTCCGAGTCCGGTTCCGGGAGCGACGCCTTTGCCATGCAGACCCGTGCGCGGCTGGATGGCGACACCTTTGTGCTGAACGGCCAGAAGATGTGGACCACCAATGGCGCAGAAGCCGGCGTGTATCTGCTCTTTGCCAATGCCGACCCGGACAAGGGCTATAAGGGCGTGACCGCCTTCATGGTCGAACGCGATATGCCAGGTTTCAGCGTCGGGAAAAAAGAAGACAAACTGGGTATTCGCGCCAGTTCGACCTGCGAGCTGACGCTCGCAGACGTCCGGGTCCCGCGCAGTCAGGTCGTGAGCGAGGTCGGCCAGGGCTATAAGGTTGCGATTGAGACGCTGAACGAGGGTCGGATTGGGATCGGAGCGCAAATGACCGGCCTGGCCCAGGGCGCCTTTGAGTGCGCGCTGGGCTATGCCAGGGAACGCTCCCAGTTTGGGCGGGCGATTACAGATTTTCAGGCCATCCAATTCGAGTTGGCCGAGCTGGCGACCGAGATCGAAGCCGCCCGGCTGATGGTGTATAACACGGCCCGTCTCAAGGAGAGCGGACAGCCGTTTGCCCATTCCGCGGCCATGACCAAATTCTTTTGCTCCCAGGTCGGGGAACGGGTCGCCTCACGATCTCTGGAGATTTTCGGCGGCGTGGGCTTTACCAAGGACTATCCGGCCGAGAAGTTCTACCGGGACGCCAAGATCGGCAAAATCTATGAGGGCACCTCAAATATGCAACTCAAAACCATTGCCGCCAACCTGCTAAGGAGCTGAGCATGACCCACCCACAACGTGTTGTTACGGATAGCATGGCCGGGCTGAAGCTGCCCGACTTCGACACCTGGAGCGAGCGGGTTGCGACCGTGCTTGGTCAAAACCCCGGGCCGTTCACCGGACCCGGAACCAACACCTATCTGGTTGGCACGAGCAAACGGCCCCTGCTGCTCGACACGGGGGTCGGCCTGGAGGTGTACGATCCCTTATTGGAACAGGGCCTGTCCGAAACCAAAGGCGCCAACGAACTCCAGGAGATCGTCCTCACCCATGTCCACCAGGACCACATCGGCGGGGTGCCCAATGTGCACAAACGCTTTGGCGCACTCAGCGTCTCAAAACATCGCTGGCCGGAAAAAGATCGGGCGTATGATTTTCCACTGACCTATATCGAAGACGGGGCCACCATTGCCACCGACGGGGCCACCCTGCGCGCGATCCATACGCCGGGTCATGCCAAAGACCATCTGTGTTACTACCTCGAAGAGGAAAAAGCGCTCTTTACCGGCGACCTGGTGCTGGGGGCTGGCACGACGGTCGTACCGGAAGACGGTGGTGGCTTGATTGACTATATGGCGTCGCTGCGCAAGCTGCTCAACCTTGATCTATCCGTAATTTATCCCGCCCACGGCCCAGCGATCCGCGAGCCGTACAAAAAACTGAACGCCTACATCGCCCACCGCGAGCTGCGCGAGCGGCAGGTACTGGACGCCCTCAATGCCGGCCTCACCAAAATTCCAGACATGGTGAAGCGCATTTATGTTGACGTGCCCGAGTTTCTGCACGCCGCGGCCGGGAACTCCGTGCAGTCCCACCTGATTAAGCTGGAAAAAGAAGGCGTGGCGAAAAACAACGGGGAGGAGTGGGCGTTAGCGTAGAGAAGCGTCGGGTGACACTTCGCCCACCCAACCTACTATGTTGCGCGGAGGAAACATATGCTTGCGTATGAACCTTTAACCATAGCGGAAGCCCTCGGCCTGCTGATTAGCCTATTACAGACTGGTCTTATTACCTGGGGCATCTGGCTGATGTCCCAAAGCAACGCAGAACGGAAAGCCAACGCCGATGTTATGAAAGCAAATGCTAACGTTTTGCAGGGCGTGGCCGAGACGCTACGAGGACACACTGCAACATTGGAAATACAAACCCAAGCGCTGAGACATCTCCTGGAAGAACGGCGACCGAATCAGGCATGAGGACTGAAATGTCGCGGATGGGCGCGGCAGTCCAGCCTAACTGAACAACACCTTGGCCAGCTCCGACCGGAACCGGTCAGCTAATTCACTCCGAGCGCCAATCACCTCAAAAATTTCGAGCATGGCTTTCCGCGCCCCGTCGTCTCGGAAGGTGCGGTCTTTCTTCACGATCTCCAGATATTCGGCAAGCGCCTCTTCATAGCGAGTCGAAGCGGCCAGAATCCGGGCCAGGTCAAACCTCGTGTCCAGGTCGTTCGGGTCGGTCTCAATTTTCTCGCGACAGGCAGCCTCTTCATCGGCGCTGGCTCCAGTCTGTTTGACGTGTATCTGAGCGGCGACCTGCTGCGCTTCGTCATATTCCCGCGTATGCGGCGGAATACGACCCAGTAAGGCAAGCGCATCCGCGTGCTCTTCCTTGCCTGTCAGCAGACGGGCCAGCCCAAGCAGTGCTTTCGGCTGCCGCTCATCCTTGGAGAGGGCGGCGCGGTAGAGACTCTCGGCGCCCTGATCCTTACCCTGGTCTTGCAGGTCTTGGCCTTGCCGGGCCAGCGCGTCGGCCTCAGACGGCATCAGCTCTTCAATAAATTGGCGAATCGCCGGCTCGGGCACAGCGCCCAGAAACTCGTTGGCAATAGCGCCCTCCTTGACGGCCTTCACCGCCGGAATGCTGCTGATCTGAAAGGATTGGGCCAGGGCGGGGTTTTCATCGACATTCACCTTTGCCAGAACAAACTTGCCGGCTTGTTCGTCTGCGAGTTTCTCCAGCACCGGGCCGATGGCACGACACGGACCACACCACGGAGCCCAAAAATCCAGCACAACAGGGACGCTGTACGAGCGTTCAAGCACATCCTGCTCAAAGTCTTTTTCATTGATATCAACGGTCCATTCGCCCATGAAATTCCCCCTGCACGATCATCGTTTGTTCTGTTTTTTGAAGCGCTGGGGCCGGCTGGCCCATGCCCACTTGCTCAGGCGCGCTATCCTACCATACCGTCTCCGCTCCTTCCATCTTGCCAGCCCCTACCAAATCTGAGAAAGGTATAGCTCTTTCAGCAGCCACGGCCCAAAAGAAAGATATGACATAAAGGGGTAGATCATGGCGAGCAAGACAATGTTTGAAAAAATCTGGGAATCGCACGTTGTGCGGACCGAAACGGACGGCACGGCCCTCCTCTATGTTGATCGGCACCTCACCCATGAAGTGACTTCTCCACAGGCGTTTGAGGGTCTGCAACTGGCCGGCCGCAACGTGCGCCGCACCCAGGCCACAATAGCCGTGCCCGACCATAACGTGCCAACAACAGACCGGGACAAGCCCATTGAAGATGCCGTCGCGGCCAGGCAGATCGAAGCCCTCCAGGAGAACTGTCGCGCAACCGGCGTCCCGATTTTCGACATAGACGACATCCGCCAGGGCATTGTGCATGTGATCGGGCCGGAGCAAGGACTCACGCTGCCGGGTATGATCATTGTGTGCGGGGATTCCCATACCGCCACGCACGGCGCGTTTGGCGCGCTGGCCTTTGGTATCGGCACCAGCGAGGTTGAGCACGTGTTAGCCTCACAATGCCTGCTCCAAAAGAAAGCCAGGACCATGCAGGTGCGGGTGGAGGGCGTGTTGTCCGCGCAGTGTTCTGCCAAAGACATTATCCTGGCCATTATTGGTAAAATCGGAACGGCCGGTGGAACCGGCCATGTCATCGAATACACAGGCTCAGCCATCCGGGCCCTGTCCATGGAAGGCCGTATGACGCTATGCAATATGTCTATTGAGGGCGGCGCGCGAGCCGGTATGGTCGCGCCGGATGCAAAGACGTTTGCCTATATCAAAGACCGCCCGTTTGCGCCCAAGGGTGAGCTGTTCGAGCGAGCGGTGGCGGCCTGGCGACAACTGCCTTCAGACCCGGACGCCAGCTTTGATAAGACGGTAGAACTGAAAGCGGAAGACGTCGCTCCCCAGGTCACCTGGGGGACGAATCCGGGCATGGTCACCGATATTACCGGGGCTGTGCCGGACCCGGACGCTATGTCCTCGCCGGCAATCCAAGAGGCTACGCAGCGGGCCCTAGCCTATATGGACCTGAAAGCCGGAACCCCCATAACGGCCATTCCGGTCGACCGGGTCTTTATCGGCTCCTGTACCAATTCACGCATTGAAGACCTGCGCCTTGCCGCTCAGTATGCCAAGGGCCGCAAGGTTGCCTCAACCGTCAACGCTCTGGTGGTGCCGGGCTCCGGCCTGATTAAAAAGCAGGCCGAGGACGAAGGGCTCGACGTTATTTTTAAGGACGCCGGCTTCGAGTGGCGCGAGGCCGGCTGTTCCATGTGTTTGGCCATGAACGCCGACACCCTTCAGCCGGGCGAGCGCTGCGCTTCAACCAGTAACCGCAATTTTGAAGGCCGCCAGGGCAAGGGCGGGCGCACCCATCTGGTCTCCCCGGCTATGGCTGCGGCCGCGGCTATTGAAGGCCGCTTTGTTGATATCAGAAACTGGAGCTAGACCCGCATTGGAGGCATCTATGGACGCTTTTACCACGCTCACAGGTATTGTTGCCCCGCTCGACCGGGTGAATGTCGATACCGATCAAATCATCCCCAAGCAGTATCTCAAAACCATTAAGCGCACCGGCCTGCGGGAAGGTTTATTCTCGGATTGGCGCTACGCCAGCGACGGCAACCCCCAGGACGGCTTTGTCCTCAATCAACCCCGCTATGACGGCGCGAGCCTACTCCTGGCGCGGGATAATTTTGGCTGTGGTTCGTCGCGTGAGCACGCCCCGTGGGCCTTGCTGGACTACGGTTTTCGATGCGTTATCGCCCCCAGCTTTGCCGATATCTTTTTTAACAACTGCTTCAAGAATGGCATGTTGCCAGTTGTCCTCACAAACGCTGAAGTCGATCAATTATTCAAAGAAGTTGAACCCCAGCCGGGCTATCAGCTCAGCGTAGACCTTGCGGCCCAAACCGTTACCACACCGGGGGGGACGAGTTTTCATTTTGCCGTTGATCCGTTTCGGAAAGACTGTCTGCTGAACGGCCTGGACGAAATCGGGCTTACCCTGCAAAAAGAGGCCGATATCACGGCCTATGAGCAACGTCGTAAAAACGAAGCGCCCTGGCTGTTTCCCGACTTGGGGTAGAAAATATCCAGCATGTCCTCGTATCCCCTCACAGTCCAAGAAGCAGCTTTGCTCCAGCAGGCCGCGGGTATGGCTGGCGATCGCTTGGCGCGACAGGAGAATGACGCTGGGGTACGCTCTATGGAAACCCTCCTGACTCAGCTCGAAGAGGAACAACCGCAAGCCGTCAGCCTCAACCTGCTCCAACGCGAAGTCCTCGGGAAAATGCTCATGAACCTGTCTTTTGATCTGCTGCGAGAGGATAAGGACGAGCGTTCGGCGCTCGCCGAGGAATTGGCTGAACGTTTGTTTCAAGACGGCGAAGGAGAAGACGTATGAAATTTGGTGTTGTCATCCGCAATATGGGACCGGCCGCGACCCGAGACACGCTCGGCGCATGTGTGCAGGCCGCGGAAGAAGCCGGCTTTGATGCCGCGTTTGTGGTCGATCATCTGGCGATTCCACCGGACCAAACCGAAGGCTCGGGCGGTCGTTATTTTGAGCCGCTGACGACGCTGGCCTATTTTGCCGCGCTGACCCGGAAGATTCAGCTCGGTATTTCCGTCCTGGTCTTTCCCTACCGTCCGGCCGTGTATCTGGCCAAGCAGGTAGCCACCCTCCAGGAACTCTCAGCTGAGCGCCTTATCCTGGGCGCCGGGGTCGGCTGGATGCGGCCGGAATTTGAAGCCCTGGGCGTGGACCCGCGCAAGCGTGGCGCGATTACCAATGAGACCCTCGAAGTCGTCCACCAATTGTTTGATAACGATGTGAGTGCGTACAACGGCACGCACATTAAATTTCCAGAATTTGTCTTTGCCCCGCGTCCGGCGCGTCCGCCCATCTGGGTTGGGGGGGCCGGGCCCAAGGCCATTGAACGGACCATCAAATGGGGCGACGGCTATTATCCGATCGGACTCCAGTCGGGAGAGTTGGCCCAGGTTGCCGCCCATTTACGCGAAGAATCTGAAAGGCACGGGCGGTCCATGCCCGACTTGATCGTCGGCGGTATGATCCGCGAGGGCAGTCCCGAACCCATGATTGACCGCATATCGGCCCTGAAAGAAGCCGGGGCGAATCACTACGTTCTCGGTCTTGGCCGCTACGCTGATGCCGCTACCTTCCGAAACGGCATAGAGCGCTTTGCTGCCGAGGTTATGCCGAAGATTCGCTGACCTGGGCAGTCTGACTAAAAATCCCTTCTCCCTTGAGGGAGAAGGTCAGGAAGAGGGTGAAAAGAGATTCACCCTCTCTCCCGCGCCACTGCCAACAACCGCGCCGGAAAGTCCGACATCACCCCATCCACCCCGAGGTCGAGTAAACGGCGCATCTCGGGCGGCTCATTAATCGTCCACACATGGATTTCCACATTGAGTTGATGCGCGGCGGCAAGCGTGTGTTCCGTCACCAGCGGAATATTCTGATAGGTGGGTGGAATCTGAAGCGCTTGGCCGGGCGGCTGGTATTCTTCAAGCTGATTCGTGGCAACGCGCTGAATAAAATCGGCCACTTCGCTATAGCCAAAATTCGTCGGGATATCCGGGGCCAGCGTGCGCGTGCGTGCCAGGACAGCATCATATTCTGACGCAATGATGACCTCACCCGCCTTGCCACAGTCTTTGATAACCGCGATTACCTGTTCTTCGACCGGCGGGTCGGACTGCTTGATCTCCACCGTAAACTTCACCTGCGGAAAGCTCTTGAGTACCTCTTGGAGTGAGGGAATAACCACGTCCGAGGCACGGAAAGGCAGAGTCTTGCCGCCATCCGGCGAAAACCGATAGCCGGCGTCGAGCTGTTGCAGCGCCGCCAGGGAATAGTTGTTCACCGCGCCCAGACCATTGGTGGTCCGCTCAATGGTCGCGTCATGGATGACCATGATCTGTCCATCCTCAGACGCATGCACATCCAGCTCAATATACTCAACGCCTATATCTACAGCCCGCTGAAACGCGGCCAGGGTATTCTCGGGCGCTTCCCCGCTGGCACCCCGGTGCGCAAAGAGTCTGGGTTTTGGTCCGTCGAAAAATGTTGTCATACAGCCCACTCAAAGGTGCTCTATGGAAACCCGGCTATAAATATACTTCCATATCCAATCGATCAAAGGGGCTCACCGGACGTTTACGCTGGCGAGGCGACTCCCGCTTTTCAGCTTCGACCAGTCCAAGATTCTCCAACACTTTCAGATCCGTACAGACATTCTTAATATCTCTGCCTGCCAACGCGGCCAATTGGCGCACCGATTGAGGATTGTTTCGCCGGATCAATCTCAGGAGTTCAAGCCGTTTTGGCGTCAGTGTCCGAGCCATCTCCTTGATGCTGGGAAAGGAGAGAACCGGCGTGGACCGTGGGAGTTTTTCGTCTTTCCGTGACGCTTTGGCAACTGTAGAAAATGCTTCGCGAACCTGATCGAAAAAATCGTCCTCTGGTTGCACGACAATTTTCATCCGTTTTAGTTTCATAAGTGCCCTTTCTTCGCTAATTCAACGTCCCGACGAAAGTCGGCAAGAAGCTGTTCAACGCCTCGCCATTCATAAGGGAACTCGTTTCCCCGTACATGTCTATGATGTCCCTTTCCCTGTTCAAAGTCATAACGGAGGGCCGTTTGCTCCGGGAATTTCAGGACAGTAGGCAATATACCATTCGCTTTCCCGCTCAATCAGCGCAGTAAATTCGTTCCGCATGGGCGTCTCTCCAAGTGGCGTACTTCTACCATAGCTCCCGAACCTCCAGGACGAATCCGGGCAGAACGGCTTCACCAGCGAGGGAAGCCGGATCATCTCGAACTTCAACGGCCTGCTTCGGGCGGTAGATATGGACCCGCTTTTCAAGCGGATCAATCAGCCAACCGAGCTGGGCGCCGGTGGCAAGGTATTCCTGCATTTTTTCTTGCAATGTGGCGAGGCGGTCCTGTTGCGAGCGAAGCTCGACGACAAAGTCGGGACACAACGGGGCAAAGCCGTTCTGCTGTGCTTCGGTCAAAGCCTCCCAGCGGGCGCGTCTCAGCCACGCTCCATCCGGTGAACGTTTTGCGCCATTCGGCAGCCTGAATCCGGTTGAAGAATCGAATACCAGACCAGTCCCATCCGTTTCGGCCCAGTTTGCTAAACGCTGGGTCAGCTTACTATTCCGCCATCCCGTCTTTGATCCTGTTGGAGGCATAATCACCAACTCGCTCTGCGCGGTCAGCTCAAGCCGCAACTCCGGGTTCTCCTGGCACAGCAGCGCGAACTGTTCATCCGTCAGTTGGACCGCCTGCACATTGATTTTCACCGGTATGGAATATTCCGCCCAACCTGGCCAGCCTGGCTTGCTTACTTGAGGCATCTTTGTTCTCCGTTGTTTTTTCAGCCTAGAACGCCATCTCCTGTTTTTCAACGGCGGGCGGAGATTCCGGGCAGTATCCATTGAGAATATCGACCCACTCTTTTACAGTCGGACGGAAGACTGAGCTGAGCTGTGACAAAGGAGCGTCCCATGTGGCCGGATAATAAACGCTGTGCGGTTGGCCTGAGTTTTGACTTTGATGCGGAAACACTGTGGAACCGGACCATGCGACAGCCCTTCCCCGGCCAGCTCTCGCGCGGCGAGTATGGGGCGCGGGTTGGGGTGCCGCGCATTCTCAAGCTGCTCAAAAAATATGATCTCAAGGCGACGTTCTTTGTGCCGGGCTGGTCCGCGGATACCCACCCGCAGTTAGTTGAACAGATGTATGCCGACGGGCATGAGATCGGGCATCACGGCTATGAGCACGAGTTTGTCGGCAATAAAGGCCGTGAGGCCGAACTGGAGGTGTTACTGAAGGGCACGCAGAGCCTCAAGCGGATTACCGGCCAGGCACCACGGGGCTATCGCTCTCCGGCCGGCAATACCGGTCCGCATACTTTTGACTTATTGCTCGACCACGATTTTCTGTATGACAGCAGCCTGGTTGGCGATGATAACCCCTACTGGCTCACCACCCCGCAGACCAAGCGCCAGCTCTTGGAAGTGCCCTATAGCTGGGAGCTGGACGATGCGCCGCATTTTCTGTTCAGCTTCTCCCCCTATTTCACGGGTATGTCGAGCCAGAACAAGGTGTACGAAATCTGGCAGGCCGAGTTTGACGGCGCTTATGCGGACGGCGGCTTTCTCGGCATTGTCATGCACCCGCAGATTATTGGCCGTCGCTCGCGTATGGCCATGCTGGAGCGGCTGATTCAACACATCCTGGGGCATGAGGGCGTCTGGTTTGCAACGCATTGTGAAGTCGCCCAAACATGGATAGCGGCAACCACCCCCTGAACTCACACCGCGTTCAATTGATTGACCCGCACCAGACCGGGTGTTAGGCTGGGGCTTTGCGTTAAGCCCGAGGAGAGACGTATGAATGGCGTGCATGACATGGGTGGTATGACCTGTTACGGCCCGGTCAAACCAGAGGAGAACGAGCCGGTTTTCCACGCTGAATGGGAAAAACGCGTGTTTGCCATGACCATGCTGGGCATGGGCCAGCTCGATACGCTCGACGCCTTCCGGCATGCAATCGAACGCATGGACCCGACCCATTACCTCTCCTCAACCTATTATGAGCACTGGCTGGCCGCACTGGAAACCCTGGCCGTGGAAAAAGGTGTTCTTACCCCAGAGGAAGTAGCAACCGGAGTCGCCCAGGAGACTGGCAAGCGAGCAGAAGGGCCGCTTCCACCGGAGGCGGTCCCGGCAGTTGTGCAAGGCGGAGCGCCCTGCCAGCGGACAGAAGGCCGCCTGACCCCGCGTTTCTCAGTCGGCGACCAGGTTCGAGCCCGCAACCTGAATCCAACCGGTCACACCCGGCTGCCGCGCTACGTCCGAGGGAAAAACGGCGCAATAGCCCAAGTCTATGGCACTTTTGTGTACCCGGATACCAATGCTCACGGCCAGGGCGAACAGCCCCAGCCGCTGTATTCGGTCTGCTTTACCGCCCAGGAACTCTGGGGCCCGGACGCTGCCGCAACAGACAATCTGTATATCGACCTGTGGGAAGATTATCTCGACCCCACCTCAGGAGAAGAGTCATGAGTAACGATCATACTCACGGCCATAGCGCCCACGCCGCCCCGCCGAATCCCTACCTGGAGAAACACACCACTCCCGAACAGACCGCGGCTCTGGAGCAACGGGTGCAGGCCCTGGAGTCCTTACTGGTCACCAAGGGTCTGGTCTCTTCGGAAACGCTCGACAAGCTGGTCGAAACGTATGAGAACGACCTCGGGCCGATCAATGGGGCCAGGGTTGTAGCCCGGGCCTGGGTCGATCCGGCGTATAAAGAGCGTTTACTCAAAGACGCCACCGCCGCCATTGCCGAGCTCGGCTTCAGCGGCCTCCAGGGCGAACATATGGTGGTGGTTGAGAACACCCCGGACACCCATAACCTGGTCGTCTGCACTCTGTGCTCCTGCTACCCCTGGCCGGTTCTGGGGCTGCCACCAGCCTGGTTCAAGGATGCGGCCTATCGCTCGCGTTCGGTGGTGGACCCGCGTGGTGTGCTGCGTGATTTCGGTCTGGAACTCGACGCCTCAACTGCGGTGAAGGTCTGGGACAGCAGCGCCGAAATCCGCTATATGGTCCTGCCCGAGCGTCCCGCCGGAACCGAGGGCATGAGCGAAGCGGAACTCACCGCGCTGGTCAGCCGCGACTCGATGATTGGCGTCGCCAAGGTCGAACCTCCAGCAGCATGAAACCTGCGCCCGATCGCAAGATCTCAAATATGGCAGGGGACACCGCTCTGCCGCGAAAGAGCGGCGAGCTGGTTTTTCACGACGCCTGGGAACGGCGCGCCTTTGCCCTGGCCGTGGCGCTGTGTGAGCAGGGGCAGTATCAGTGGGACGAGTTTCGGGACCATCTGATTGCAGAAATTGGAGTCGCGGACAAGACGCAGGCCGACCAGCCGGACACTCCCGTGACCGGCTATTATGAACACTGGCTGGCCTCGTTGGAAAAGGTGCTGATCGAAAAAGGACTCTGCACACCCGACCAACTCCGGGCGGACGAGGCAGAAGAGACTTCCCCCCCCACCCTGCCGTCGGGCGGGTCGCAACGTCCCGTCCCGCGCGTGCCGCGACCGATCTAAGCAATCTCTCTGCAAGCTAGCCGTTGAGCGCGTCAAGCCCCGCCTGCGAGCAGGCCACGTCTTCATCGACCGTGCCGCCGCCAACGCCAATCCCCCCGATGACCTCCCCATCAACCACAATGGGCAGTCCGCCCCCGACCATGGTCGCCCGAGAAAAATGCGACAAGCCGACGACCAGGGATTGGTCTTCTTTGATGGCCTGGTAGAGGTCTTGTGTTCCGACCCCAAACAAGGCGGTAAACGCCTTGCGTTGACAGCCCTCCACCCCGAGCAGCGGGGCGCCGTCCATGCGGCCAAACGCCTTGAGATTGCCGCCATCATCAACAACCGCCACGTTCTGTTTGCAGCCCAGCTCTTCCGCTTTGGCGACAGCCGCGGCCACCATTGCCGCTGCGGATTCATATGAAATCGTGCTCTTGGCGTACGTTTTTGCCATACTCAGCCCTCCTCTTCGGCTATCCGTATGCGGCCTGCTGACAGGAGTCAAGCTGCGTTCGCCTCTTTCTCTTGATCCGGCCATGCCAGACGCGCTAGTGTCCGGGAGACAAAGGAGGGACATGGGTATGTTTCTCATGCGTTTTACAGAACGGGCCTATGTAGACTACTCGGAAGAAGATGTGCGCCAGAGTTTCCGCAGCGCAGTCCGCCTGACGTTTCCGAATGCCCATTTCAATCCAAGCCTGGGAGCGGACCTGTATAATACCTATCTCGACGAGTACGAGTATGCAGAAGCGGTTGGCTTCGACGGCCTGATGCTGAATGAGCATCATAATACCCCGACGTGTATGGGGGCGGCCATGAATCTCGAAGCCGCTATCCTGGCCCGCACCACCAAGCGGGCAAAGATCGTTCTGCTGGGTAATCCGCTACCGATTTTCGATAACCCGCTCCGACTGGCCGAAGAGTTGGCAGAGATCGATATGATCTCGCGGGGCCGCCTCGTGTCGGGCTTTGTGCGGGGAACGGGTATTGAGAGCTGGGCGACGAATACCAACCCGGTGTATAACCGCGAGCGTTTTGAAGAAGCGCACGACTTGATTATCAAAACCTGGACAACCCCAGGACCCTGGCGCTGGGAGGGTAAGCATTATCAGTTTCGGGTCGTCAACCCGTTTGAACGACCGCTCCAACAGCCGCATCCGCCCATTTGGATTCCCGGCATCGGCAGCCCGGAGACGCTGGTCTGGTGTGCCCAGCACCACTATCCCTACATTTATCTGGAAACCGATCCCCAGGTGACCCTGGATCTGACCGCCATTTATACCGAGGCCGCCAGGCAGGTGGGCTATGAGCCGGGTCCGCAAAACTTTGGCTACCTCGTCCGCGTCCATGTCCAGGACACAGACGAAAAAGCGTATGAGGTCGGGAAAGGTTTTCTGATCGGGAATGCCGGTGTCGGCCGCGTACCGCTGCCGGGCGACTTCATGGCCCCGCCGGGTTACAACTCACGCGAAGGAGCCAGGCGTATTGTGGACCAGTACCGCCGCTATGCACTCCGCCCTGATCCCCTCTACGGTGGCGTTGATTCCGCCGGCTGGGAAAAAGTTGTGGACAGCAACCGGGTTATTGTGGGGAACCCGGACACGGTAGTCAGGAAATTACGCGAAGTCCTCAGCGTTGTCCGTCCCGGCATTCTTGGCGTCTGGACGAATGACGGCACCATCGGACATGAGGATACGATGCGCTGTTTGTCCCTCATGGAGCATGACGTGCTCCCGGCAGTGCGGGAAATGGGAACAGAGCTGGGGCTGCCCGGACCCTTTGAACACGCTCCATAGCTAAGCTCCACAGCTAAGCTCCACAGAACACTCCATAGCTAAGCTCCACAGAACACTCCATAGCTAAGCTCCACAGAACACTCCATAGAACAAGGGCAACGACCATGCCAGAACATGCAGAACACGCTATCGAAGTTGGCGGCGCGCGGATTCATTATCTGAAAGGCGGCCAGGGCAAGCCGCTGGTCGCGCTGCACGGCGCTGAGGGCAGTCTCGGTTGGCGACAGTATCACGAACAGTTAGCCGAGTCCTTCACCGTCTATGCGCCAACCTGCCCGGGCTTTGGGCAGTCCGAACGGCCCCCCTGGCTCGAATCCTTTACGGACCTGGCGCGCTTCAGTTTATGGCTGTTGGATGCGCTGGAGCTGCCTCAGGTGACCCTGGCCGGCCACTTCATCGGCGGCTGGCTGGCGGCAGAAATGGCGGTCATGTCGCCCAGGACGTTTGATCGGCTCATTCTGATTGACGCGGCCGGCATCCAGCCCCGGGACGGAGAAATTGCCGATATCTTTCTGCACGGACAGGAGGGCGCCAGACAACTGACGTATTTCGATACGCAGCAGGTTGCCGAGTATGCCGAACTGTTTCAGCGCAAGCCGTCCAAAGAGGAGCGCGACATACACACGCGCAACCAGGAAACCCTCGTCCGCTACTGTTGGAAGCCGTATATGTTCAGCCCCAGCCTGCCTGGGCTCTTAGGCCGAGTGCAGTTGCCGACTCTTATTATCTGGGGACAGGACGATCGGATCGTGCCGCTGGAATGCAGCGCGTTGTATCAGCGCGCGCTTCCCAACGCCCGCGTGGCAATCATCCCGCACTGCGGTCATTGCCCGCCACTGGAAAAGCCAACCGAATGCGTCCGACTCATCCAGAATTTTCTGACCCCAGGCGCGCTCGAATGAAAGGAAAACGCCATGCCACTCCATCCCCAGGTCGCAAAAGCACTCGAACACATGGCCGCGGCCGGCCCACCCTTACATCATCTCTCGCCCCAGGAAGCGCGGACCGCCATGGAAACCGCGCGGGGCGCAACGGCTGATCCTGAGCCGGTCGGTACGGTCGAGGACCGGCTGATACCCGGAGTTGCCGGCAAACAGCCCATCCGTATTTACACCCCCGCTGGAGACGGCCCGTTTCCCCTGCTGGTCTATTTTCACGGGGGCGGCTGGGTGGTTGGCAGTCTGAATACGGTGGATACGTCCTGCCGGGCCTTAACCAATCTTGCCAACTGTGTGGTAGTCTCCGCAGACTACCGCCTCGCGCCGGAAGACAAGTTTCCGGCGGCAGTCAATGACTGCTACGCCGCGACACGCTGGGTCGCTTTCAACGCCGCCGCCCTGAACGGAGACGCCGCTCGGCTGGCTGTGGGCGGTGAGAGCGCCGGCGCCAACCTGGCGGCCGCGGTGGCCCTCAAGGCGCAAGAGAGCGGCCTGCCGGCTCTCACCTGTCAATTCCTCCTGTACCCGGTCACGGCTCACGCGGTTGACCTGCCGTCGCACACCGAAAATGCGGAAGGCTATTTTCTGACAACCGAGATGATGGCCTGGTTCTGGGATCACTACCTCGCCAGCGCGGCGGATGGGCACAACCCGCTGGCCTCCCCCCTGCGTGCCTCGACCGACCAATGCCGCGGCCTGCCGCCGGCCTTTATTGCCACCGCAGAATACGACCCCCTGCGGGACGAGGGAGCCGCGTATGCAGCCAAGCTGCGGGAGGCCGGAGTCGCGGTTGAATACGTCTGTTTCGAGGGGCTTATTCACGGCTTTATGGGCATGGCCAAGGTCGTTGAGCCTGCAGGCCAGGCGTTGGAAAAAGCGGCCGCGGCCTTACGGGCCGGCTTGGCCGCTTGACCAGCGGAATGACTTTTTTTAGAGGAATGGGAGCGACTTGGGTAGGGGCGGTTCGTGAACCGTCCTTAGGGCTGCGGCCTCTGGGAATGCGGGCTTCCAGCCCGCTCATAGGCGGCCAGGATGGCCGCGTTCCCAGAAGACGAGGGAATAAGAGTGGAGGCCCACAGCTTTACCCGGAAGCTTGCGGCGCGTGCCTGACCAGCTCCACCGTAAGCCGGATATCCGGCTTCAGCACTCCGCTTACATAACAGCCGCGCTTGGCCCGTTCGAGGAGAATCTGTAAATCTTGCCCCGAAGCCACACTCCACACTTCCAGCGTCAGGGATATTGATTTTACCTGGCCCTTTGGCGTTGCTTTGGCATGTCCCTCAATGCGCGTAATGGCAACCTTGCGGCGACGAGCCGCGGCTTTGAAAGCAATCGTCAAGCAGGAAAGAAGGGCGCCCAGAAAGGCGGATACCGGGTCCGGGCCGGTGTCCTCTCCGCCGTCGCTCGCCGGCTCGTCAAGGCTCCAGGCATGGCCGTCACTGCGTACCTGTACCGCATAGCCATCCCCGTCGGACACTGAACGGACTTCCCGTTTGTCCAGGGCTTCCTGGGGGTTGGGGGCTTCCAGGAAGGGCGCTGACTCCAGATTCTCCAGCGCCTCTTTCAGACTCTGACTCAAACGAGAGGCCGCCACCCCGTCCGCCACCCGGTGGTCATAAGCAATGCTGAGCGTCAGCATGGGACGGGCGATAATCTGCCCATTCCGCACGACCGGCCGCTCTTCAACCGCGCCCACAAAGACGAGGATGGGTTCCCCCACATTGATGACCGGTGTTCCGGCCCGGATGCCGAACATGCCAAGGTTCGAGACGGTCAGACTGGCCTGACCCATATCGGCCGGCTGCAGCTGCCCCGCCCGAGCGGCTTCAACCAGCCGCCGTCTGTCCTTCACAATCTGTGTTATTGACAGGCCGTCCGCCCCACGGATGACCGGGACCAGCAGGCCGCGCGGTGAGTCAACGGCAAGGCCGATATCAACCCCGTCATAGAGAATAAGCTCGTCGTCTTCGAGCGTTGCGTTGAGGTCGGGCAGTCCGGCCAGCGCCCGCGCCGCGGCGTATAAAATCAGGTCGTTGAGCGTCAGCCCGGCAATGGCCGCTTTGCGTTGCTCCCGGACGGCTTGCAGCGCGCCGGCATCGACCTCGATCATCTGGACGATATGCGGAATGGTCTGCCAGGCGGCCTGGACCCGGCGGGCGGAGGCCTTCCGAATGCCGGTCAGAGGGCGGCGTTCACGCGCGGTCCGGGTTGGAGCGGAAGCAGGGCGCGCGGCCGTCGCAGACTGCTGCCGGGCAACCGCGTTCTCCGCGGCCCGCTCTACATCAGCCGCGGAAATCACACCATCCGCAGCTGACGGCAGCAGGGTTGAAAGATCAATGCCGCGTTCAGCGGCCAGGCGCCTGGCTTTTGGTGAGGCGAGGACACGTCCTGGGCGGGCCGCTGTTCGCTGTGGAGCGACCGGTTCGGCAGGGGGCAGAGCAGCGCTGGTATCCGCCCGGACTGGCGCGTCGCCAATCTCGCCAATGACGGTATGAATCGGGACCTCTTCACCTTCTTGAACCACAACGTGGAGCGTCCCACTCGCGCCCGCCTCAAGATCATACGTGGCCTTGTCTGTCTCTACCGTGACGAGCAGCTCACCGGCGGCAACGCGCTCACCATCTTTGCCGTGCCAGCGCACCACCACGCCCTCGGTCATGGCTTGGCCGAGTTTGGGCATTACGATCTTGGTATTTTGCACACCAGCCTCAGTCAGCGAGTTCTTTGACCGCCCGATAAATATCGTCCACGGAAGGAACAATAGCATCGACCAGGTGCTGGCTGGTCGGAATCGGCACATCAGGAATGGCCAGGCGTTTGAAGGGTTTGTCCAGATAGGGCAGGGCCTCTTCCAGGAGCAGCGCCCCGATCTCCGCCCCAACCCCAAGCGTGCGATATGCCTCTTCCACCACGATACAGGCTCCGGTCTTTTTGACCGACTCGATAATGGTTGCGCGGTCAAACGGATTCAGGGTACGCGGATCGATAATCTCGACCTCGATGCCCTCCTGGCTCAGCCGCTCCGCGGCTGCGAGCGCACGACGCAGCATATCCTGCCAGGCCACAATCGTCACAGCTTCGCCCTCGCGTCGGACGACTGCTTGGCCAAAGGGAGTCAGCGCCTCTCCGTCCGGCACCTCGCCCCGCATTTGATACAACAGTTTATGCTCAAAATAGATGACCGGATTATCCAGTCGAATCGCCTGCTTGAGCAGGCCCTTCGCGTCTGCCGGCGTTGAGGGCACGGCACACAGCAGGCCGGGCGCGTGCATGATAAAGGCTTCGGGACAGGCGGAATGCTCGGGTCCGAAGCCCGAGCCGCCCGAGGGGGCGCGCACCACCAGCGGAATCGTATGCGCGCCCCCGTGCATATAGCGCCACATACCGGCCTTAAAGAAAATTTCATCCCCCGCGGTGATGACAAAATCGGCAAACTGGAGCTCCACCACCGGACGCAGGCCCATCGAAGCCGCGCCCACACCGGCGCCGACCATCACACTCTCGGAGATAGGCGTATCGAACACGCGCTCTGGACCAAACTTCTCAAGCAGCCCAGCGGTGACTTTGAAAATCCCGCCCCAGACCGCAACGTCCTGGCCGTACAGGATCACATTTTCATCGCGCCGCATTTCTTCGGCAAGCGCATCGTTAATCGCCTGACTATAGGTCAGTGTTGGCATATACACTCCTGAGGGGGTTGGGGCTTAGGGCTTCGCTCCTGTTAGCAGAGCGGTTCGTAATTCGGGGTTTTCTCCACGCCTTGCCCAGCCCTTTTCCTACGCATACACATCTTGCAAGGCGACTTCCGGCGCGAGCAGCGGAGCCGCCCGCATGGCTGCTACCGCGGCTTCAACCTGCCGGTCCGCGTCGGCCTGTATGCCGTCCACCTCCGCCTGCGTCAGCATACCTCGGTCGCACAGGGTGTGTTGCAGTTTCGGCAAGGGGTCTTTTTCCGCCACAACGTTGCGGTCGGTCCGGTATTCCTGCTGGTCGGCGACATAATGTCCTTGCAGCCGCGTCACTTTGGCTTCAATCAGCGTCGGACCATGACCGGCCCGCGCCCGCGCCACCGCCTGTTCCATGACTTCGTACACCGCCACCGGATCACTCCCGTCAACCACGACGCCGGGGACATTATAGCCCGCGGCCCGGTCCGCGATATTCTCGACCGCGGTCGAGCGGCTGGTCGGCATGGAAATCGCAAAGCCGTTATTCTCACAAAAATAGACGCAGGGGAGTTTCTGCACCGCAGCCCAGTTGAGCGCCTCGTGGAACGGGCCCCGGTTCGCGGTCCCATCCCCAAAGAAATAGGTCACTACTGTGTCCGGTTGCTTGCGCTTGAGCGCCATGCCCACGCCAACCGAGACAACAAAGCTGCCCCCCAAGGTCCCACTCTCACCCAGAATACCTTTTTGCACATCCACGACGTGCATCACCCCACCCTTGCCCCGACTGGTCGCCCCCTCCTTCCCCGCCATATCGGCCAGCATGTCGGCCAGGCTCACGCCCCGGGCGATCATATACGCCACCCCGCGATGGCCGTACAGGATGTAGTCAGCCGGGCGCAGCGCTTCGATGGCGGCGATCTGCGCCACCTCCTGGCCGGCGCCAACGTGCAGCGACGGAGGGAGTTCGCCGGCCATAGCCAACTCGACGATTCTGGCCTCAAAGCGCCGCGCCAGCACCGAGTTCTTGTAGATTCTGACGAGTTGTTCCTGATTCATAGGCTTCCCTTTTTCAACAGGCTGCTTAGGCCAACCCAAGGTGCTGGATGATCCCGCCATCAACGGCAAACGCCTCGCCAGTCACAAAACGAGACTGCTCGCTCGCCAGAAAGAGCGCCACATCGGCCACGTCCTGCGGGGTGCCATTGCGCTGGAGCGGGGTGTTCCGAGCGAGGAGAGCGCTGATATTCTTCTCGCTGATTAAGGTGTCGTGAATCATTTCGGTGTCGATCACACCGGGGCAGAGCGTGTTGGCGCGGATGCCTTGGGGACCATAGGTGACGGCAATTGCCCTGGTTAGAGCCAGAATCGCGCCCTTACTGGCTGTGTAGGCATGGGCGTCTTGGGCGCCGCGCAGAGCCGCAATGGAGGCGGTGTTGATAATGACCCCGCCGCCGCGTTCGATCAGCGCGGGAATCCCGTATTTGCAAAACAGGAAAATCCCCCCGACATTAATGTCCAGAATGCGCCGCCAGTCGTCCTCGCTGCAATTGACGATATCGCTCATGGCAATGCCGAAGCGTTGCGTCGCCGAGTAGCCGATCCCGGCATTGTTATACAGGATGTCAAACCCGCCCCAGGCGTCCTGAGCCGTTTGCAGAACGGCTTGCACATCCGCGGTCTTGGACACATCCCCGACGGCTCCAACCGCCGCGCCCCCAGCGTTTTTGACCGCGGCAACCGCGGCCTCAACAGACTCCGCGTCCAGGTCGTTGATTACGATCTTCGCCCCTTCTGCGGCAAAGCGCTGGGCGGCCACCAGCCCCTGGCCCCGCCCGGAGCCGGTAATCAGAGCGATTTTGTTTTCCAGTTGTCCCATAGCAGCCTTCCTTCCACAGTGCCCGCTTTGTTTACTCGAAAATATGCCGGAGATAAAGCGGCCAGCTTGAGTCCAATGTCATTCATAGCACACGACCGCAATAGCCTTCTGCCCTCGAAGTAGTGTCTCGCTTTGCATTTCCCCCTCCCTGGCCCTCCCCTCAAGGGGGAGGGAATGTCTACTCCCTCTCCCTTGAGGGGAGGGCTAGGGGCTCCGCTGATCTCTCTCGGTATGAGTGTCTTCCCCTCTCCCCTGGAGGGAGAGGGCCAGGGTGAGGGGGATGCAAGGCTGAGACACTACCGCGGTGACTTGTTCCTTTTTATTGGAGACCGCTCCGCACTGGGGCCGCTCGCTTGAGCAGCCGTATGAACGCCCGGACCTCTGCGACCTTGAAGAGCAGGCCGAGCGCCAGATAGACACCTCCGCCGGCAACCACGACCCCGGCCAGGTGGAGGAGGCGCGCGGGAGTCAGGAGCGAACCGGAAGCCGCGGACAGCGGCTGGCTCAGCACAAACAGACAGCCGCCCACAATCGCGGCGAGCAGGGCATGGACCCCAAGTGTTCGGATGAGTAGCGCTTCATCCAGCGGCCCGTGTCGTCGCCGAAAAATAACGTACAGGACAAGCGTATTCAGATAGGACACCAGCGAGGTCACCAGCGCAATGCCCCAGTGGCTCCAGATCTGCATCAGTAGCCAACAGCCGGCCGCGTGCAGCCCAATCGAGCCGACGCCAATCCAGGCCGGCGTTCGGGTGTCTTTTGTTGCGTTAAAGAGGCGCACCATCACTTGACTGGTCCCATAGGCCAGGATGCCAACCCCGTAGGCCATCAGGGCCTGGCTGGTCATGGCTGCGTCTTCCGGGGTAAATTGGCCGCGTTCGTACAGCAGGCGGGTGATGGGCAGCGCCAGGGCAATCAGAACCGCCATTGCCGGCAGGGCAAGGGCGAAGAGCAGAGAGAGCCCGGCCTCGGCCTGTTTTTTGAAGGTCGCAAGCTGTCCCTCGTTGTGGGCGCTTGAGAGTTCCGTCAGCAGGACAGTATAGACCGGCACCGCAACCAGACTGACCGGCAACAGAAACACCCGAAAGGCATACGCCAGCGCGGAGATACTGCCCTCGGCCAGGGTTGATGCCAGCGCCCGCGCCACAAAGGCGTTCAGCGGCACAACCGCGGTGGCAATAAATGCGCCGAGCGCGAGGCTCCCCATTTCTCGCAGGGCCGGGTGGGAGAACGCCAGGGTCAGTCGATAGCGGATACCGCAGCGTCTCAGGCTGGGCAGTTGGATCAGCACCTGGAGGATGCTGCCGGCGACAACGCCGATTGCCAGGCTGGTAATGCCATACCTGGGCGTGAGGGCCAGAGCGCACAGAATCATGACCAGATTGAAAAACACCCCCGCGTATTCCGGCATGGCGTAGTGGTCGAGGCTGTTAAGCGTGCCCTTCATCACGGCCAGCAGACAGTGCAGAACCAGCATGGGCAGCATGAACCGGAACAGAAAAACCGCCAAGGCATGATCGTCCCCGGCCAAACCGGGCGCGGCAACAGCCATCAGGCCGGAGGCAAAAACATAGCACCCGCCGGCCAGCAGCACGGCCAACAGCACGGCGCCATTCAGAGCAAGGCTGAAAATCGTACTGAGCTCATCTTTCTTGTCGCGATAACGGGTGATGACCGGCACGAAAAAATTACTCAGCGCCCCGCTGAAGAAAAGGGTCTGCATCATTTCCGGGACGTTATACGCAACCAGAAAGGCGTCCGTCAGGCGAGACGCCCCAAACAGCGCGGCCTGAACGGCTTCCCGGATAAAACCCAGCGGCCGGCTCAGCAGGGTCGCAATAATAATGGGGCGGCCCTTCCGAGCGATTCGGGAGCGCACAGGGTCAGGAGTCCGCTGGGAAGAGTCTACAGGCGTGTCGGTTGGGGGCACCCCCTGACTATAGCAGGGACGGAGCGCAGCGTCAGGAAGACGCAGGGTAAGGAGCCCTGCGTCGAGCGGGTCCGCTCATCAAGAGGCAGCCGACTCCACACGGACCGTAACTACGTCGGTATCGTGAAATTGCTGGTGGCGCACAGACGAGACGTAATGCCGCAGCAGCCGGAGGGGGAGCTCCTGCTCGACCGGCGTACTCGCCGCCCGGTCGCTGAGCAGGGCCAGCTGATCCTCGATATTCGCCCCGGCGGCGGCGGCGATGAACTCCAGGTCGGCCGCCTCGCCATCACCGTGCGCGGTCAGCAGCAGGCGGCGTCCAGCGTGCGCCGTCCCTCTCTCTTTCTGCTGGATAAGGGTAAGGAGCGTCTCCTCACCGACTGCGCGGAGTCGAGCAGTCATCTCTTCGTTCCAGCCCCGGTGGGCGGCGAACCCGGACAGGAAGGCGTCAATCTTTGGATAGGCCGCAACGCTCAGGGCGGTCTTGAGGCGTTGGCGACGCGCCCCTGTCAGATCCACGAACAGTGTCAGGAATATCACCGTGAAGCCGCCAACGGTCATCCCGTTCCCGAGCAATTTGCTCCACGGCCCCTGAAAATATTCCGGGAAGACCCAGTCGAGCTGAAACGCGCTCCCAACCCAGAACGCGAGACCCACGATGATGCCCTTCCGATAGTCGAGCCCTTCCTGAAAGAGGATGCGCATCCCCATGACAAAGAAGATGGCCATCATCAACATGAAGTAGGCCGCCACCACCTGACTCGGTATGGCAACCACAGCAGCAACACACTTCGGCAGAAAGGCCAGCACAACGAAGATGACGCCCACACACACGCCAACAAAACGGGCCGCCACTCTGGTAATTTCGGCGACTGAAATACTCGCCGCGTACGTCGTGTTGGGCGCTGTGCCGGCGAAACCGGAGAGCAGATTGCCCAGACCGTCGGCGGTGAGCGCGCCCTGAATCGCGCGGAAGTCGATGGCACGCGGCCGGCGCCACGAGACCCGTTGGACCGCAATACTGTCGCCGATCGTATCAAGCGCGCCAATGAGCGTCACTAGCACGAATGCCGGCAAAAGTGCCCAGAAGGCCGGACCGAAGCTGAGGTCGAGTCCGGGCCATGCAACGGCGGGTAAACCGACCCAGTCGGCCTCAAGGATGCGCGTGGTGTCGTAGATACCGAAAACCAGACCACCAAGCGCACTGCCCGCGCCTATCCCGACGATCGGAGCCCAGAGCCGCCACGCGCCAGAGTTGGCGAGCGACAGCGCAACCGAGATCACCAGAGTCACACCAGCGGTCACGGGCGCAGCCGCAGGTGATACCCCCTCCGGTACGTCGCTCAGCTTACCCAGGACGAGCGGTCCGATAGTCACCGGAATCAGCATCAGGACGGTGCCGGCCACCGTTGGCGTGAAAATTCGCCGGAACCATGACAGCTTGGTCGCCAGCACGAACTGGAACAGAGAGGCGCTCACGATCAGGCTCGCCATCAGCCCCGGCCCGCCTTGCTCCAGCGCAGACACACAGACGGCAATGAAGGCACCGGAACTGCCCATGAGCAGAATATAGCCCGCGCCAACGTGCCCGATACGGACGGACTGCATCACCGTGGTGACCCCGCTGACCACGAGCGCGGCAAACACTGCCCATGACAGATAGGCTTCACTACTGCCCGCAATTTTAATCATCATGACCGGTGTCAGCACGACACCGGCAACAGCGAGGACGGCATACTGGAGCCCAAGCCCGATGGAAAGCGCGAGCGGGGGACGCTCATCAGGCTCATAGCGAATGTCCCGGTGGATGTCTGCGGGCGGCTCCGCCATCGTTCACTTCCTTACCTGCGTGCTTGTGTAAGGACAGGGTTGCAAGCGCAAGGGGGTAGGACGAGCGCCGGTCCGCGGGTTCAGCCGGCCACTACCGGATTCTCCAAAACGCCAATGCTCTCCACTTCAATTCGGACTGTATCGCCGGCCTTGAGAAAGCGGGGCGGCTCGCGATAGGCCCCGACGCCTGAGGGGGTTCCGGTGGTAATCACATCGCCCGGTTCCAGAGGAAAGATATGCGACAGGTACTCGATCAAATACGGAATCCGAAAAATCAGATGTTTCGTATTGGAGCGCTGCATTTCCTGTCCGCTCACCACGGTCCGAATGTCCAACCGGTGAGGGTCGGGAATGGCCTCGCGAGTGACAATAGCCGGCCCCAACGGCGCAAAGGTCTCAAACGACTTGCCGGGCGTATGGCCGCTCCGGCGCTGATAGTCGCGCGCGCTCACATCATTACAAATCGTGTAACCGGCAACGTAATCAAGAGCGTCCTGGGCGGAAACGGCTCTGGCCAGGCTGCCGATCACCACCGCCAACTCGCCTTCAAAATCCACCATTTGACTCACCCGCGGAAGCTGAATCGCCTCGCCCATGCCAACCGTCGCCGGCACGGTCTTGGCAAAAATCAGCGGATAGTCCGGTTTCTGCCGGCCGCCTTCCGCGGCATGGTCTGCATAGTTCAGTCCGATGCCGAGGATTTTTCCCGGTCTCGCAATGGGAGCTTTGAGCTGGACCTCAACCAGGGGAATCGGGCTGCCGGCCCCGATGGCTTCCTGCGCCAGAGCCAGCGCGGACGCTCCGCCCTGGAGCAAGTCCAGCATGTCGCCGGGGAGCGCGCCATGCGAGGCGTCGGGGAGATCGACAACGCCGGCCTCAGTCAACACGCCCGTGCTGGGCTGATGGTTGCGTTCATAGGTAACGAGCTGCATGAGCGCTACTCCTCCGGTTTCGGGGCCGCGGCTCCCAGGTCCTTGAGTTTGCCGCGTTCGACCTTGCCCATGGAGTTGCGCGGAATTTCAGCCAGAAAGCGATACAGGCGTGGGCGCTTATACGGAGCGAGGTCCTGTTCGGCGCGTTTGCGCAGGTCGGCTTCAAGGGAAGCCGCGGCCTGGTCGGCCTGGGGAACAATGAAGGCCGCGACTTTTTCGCCCAAATCCGCATCCGGCACACCGGCAACCGCGCACTCACGCACGCCGGCCTGGGTTTCCAATACGGCTTCGACCTCACCCGGCGTGACATTGGTTCCACCCACAATGATGAGTTCCTTCATCCGGCCGTTAATGGACAGATAGGCGTCTGTGGACAGGACCCCCAGATCACCAGTACGGAACCAGTCGTCACAGAAGGCCGCCGCGGTGACTTCAGGATTGTTCCAATACCCGCTGAAGACATGCGGACCGCGCACCCAGATTTCCCCAGTCTCCCCAGGCGAGAGCGGCTGCTGCGTGTGCGGATCGAAAATCCCAACCTCAACCCCCGGCAGGGCCAGACCAACCGTACCGGGGCGACGCTCCGCGTCTAACGGGTTGGACGTATTGATCGCGGTCTCGGTCAAGCCGTAGCGTTCAACGATGCGAAAGCCCGACTGCTCTTCAAAACGCCGAAAGGTCTCCGGCGAGAGCGGCGCAGAGCCGGAGATAAACACCCGCAGGGGCGAAAGACCCCCCCCTATAAGGGGGGGGTCTTTCGCCCCTGCGGCCATGCGTTCGGTCATACGGTGGTACATGGTCGGGACGCCCATAAACACGCTGATGCGATGTTGAGCCAGGGCGGTCAGAACGACCAGAGGATCGAAGCGGTCCAGCAGCACAGCCGCGTTGCCAACGTACAGCGTACCGTACAGACCGAGACCCAAGCCGTGCAGATGATGCGGCGGCAGAGCGTGCAAGAGCCGATCCTCGGCGCTCATTTGCCAGGTCTCAACTAACAAGGCTTGCAGGTTGGCGCCAATATTATGGTGCGTCAGCCCAACGCCTTTGGGTTGCCCGGTCGTACCGCTGGTGAACAGCAGCAAGGCAAGCGCGTCGTCCGGGCCAATAGAGGGTTCGTCGCCAGGCCGATAGCCGGCCAGGACCTCGGCTAAGGCTATGGTGGGCGGCGGAACCTCGTCCGGCTCTTCCGCCTGGGCCGCGACCCACCACGGGCCGTTGACCGCGGCGACAATCTCCGGCGCGCGGCTGACCGTTGATGAGGTCGTAATTGCCAGTTTGACTTCGGCCTGTCTGAGGACAGCTTCAGTCTCGACCGCGGACAGCGCGGGGTTGAGCGGCACCACACCCGCCCCGACGCCAAGAACAGCCAGGTGGGCGGTGACCAGACCGGTGGCTTTGCCCAGCGACAGGGCAACCCGGTCACCCGGCCGGATACCGGCAGCGCGCAAGGCGGCCATCCACAGCGAAGCCTCCGTGAGCAACGCGCCGCGGCTCTGCCGCCAGGTAATTTCTCCCGACGGCGCGAGATGTTCAAACAGCACGCGGTCTGCATCCTGAGAAAGCCGGTTCCAGAAATGACGCGCCAGATTCATGAGTGCCCCGTGTACCACACCTGCTCGGCTGGAAACAAGCAGCCAAGGCTACCCGACCGGGCCAGAATCCGCTAGAAAATCAGGCATGTCACAGCCATCCACGCCCGTGCGTAGCCTGTCCACCCTCCAGGCCCGAATCGATCATGCCGAGCGGGTGAAAACCGTCACCAATCGCATCCATGCCGCCGCGAATCTTGATGAACTTCTGGTCTCGCTCAGCCGCGACATCCTGAGCCTGTTTGAGGCCGAACATCTCACCCTGTATGCCGTGGACCGAGCCAAAGACGAGTTGTACTCTCGCTTTCTCGATATTGATCAGATTCACGAAATCCGCGTGCCGATCGAGCATCGCAGCATTGCCGGCTATGTGGCGCAACACAAACAGGCGGTGAATATCGCCGATGCCTATGACGCGGCCGAGTTACGCCGCCTCAGCCCTTCCCTTTCTTTTGATCGCTCCTGGGACAAGAAAACGGGTATCCGCACCAGGCAGCTCTTAACCGTTCCCATTTGCGACACGACCGACACCCTGACCGGCGTGATCCAGCTCATCAACAAAAAAGGGAGTGCCCGGTTTACAGCCGCGGACCAGGAAAAGGTCCGGGAAATCGCGGCAACTCTCGGCATTGCACTCCACAATCAATACCAACTCGCCGCCCGCCAGACCAAGTTCGACGCCCTGCTCACCGCCCAGCACATCACCCCGCAACAGCTTGGCGAGGCCAGAGCCGCGGCGCGCGCCACAAAGATGCCGATTGAGTCAATTTTGATTGAGCGGTTTGGGGTGCCCAAACGCGAGGTCGGCCAGGCCCTGAGCGCCTTCTACCAGTGTCCGTTTCTGGACGCGGGCCAGGACCTCGATATTGCCCCCGACCTCCTCCAGGGCATCAATCCGAGTTATCTCCAGGCGAATTACTGGCTACCGCTCCGAGCCACGGACACTGTTGTCGAAGTCCTCACCGACGACCCGCGGGATTTTCAGAAACAGCAGGACATGCGACGGCTCTTCCCCGGCAAAAAGATCACCTACGTCGTCGGCCTGCGGGAGGACATTGGCAAGCTGGTTGGACTGGTCAGCACGAACCTGGCTTCCGATGCCTCCCGCACGGCCATCCTGGGTCAACTCGTGGCCGAAGACCAGGACGATGCAGACACTGGCCCGGAAGCCGAAGCAGATGAGAATGACAGCGCCATTGTCCGCCTGGTCAATCAGGTCATTATCGACGCCTATAAGGCCGGGGCGTCGGATATCCATATCGAACCGCAGGGCGAACGGCAGGAGACCCTGGTCCGCTTTCGCGAAGACGGGAGCTGTTACACCCACCTGCGCGTTCCCGCGCGCAACCGGCGGGCCATGACCTCGCGCATTAAGGTGCTCGCCCAGCTTGATATTGCCGAACGGCGCAAACCGCAGGACGGCAAGATCAAATTTCGCCTGGACCAGCGCGATATTGAGCTGCGCGTTGCCACCATCCCCACCGCGGGCACAGGCAATGAGGACGTCGTGCTGCGCCTGCTGACCGCCCATGAGCCGCTGCCCTTGGCCCAGCTCAAGATGTCGGCCGACAATCTCCAGGCGTTTAGCCAACTTTTACGCAAACCCTACGGCATGCTGCTGTGCGTAGGACCGACAGGGTCGGGCAAGACCACCACCCTGCACGCCGCGCTCGACTCCTTGAATACCCCGGAAAAAAAGATTTGGACCGCGGAAGACCCGGTGGAAATCTCTCAGGCCGGTCTGCGTCAGGTCCATGTGAATCCCAAGATCGGGTTCGACTTTGCCGCAGCCCTGCGCTCTTTTCTGCGCGCCGACCCCGACATTATCATGGTCGGTGAAATTCGTGACCCGGAGACGGCCGGCATCAGCATACAGGCCTCCCTGACCGGCCATCTGGTGTTGAGCACGCTGCATACCAACAGCGCCGCCGAGACCATCACCCGGCTACTCGAAATGCAGCTTGATCCCTTTAATTTTGCAGATGCCCTGCTTGGCGTGTTGGCTCAGCGGCTCGCCCGGACGGTGTGCGCTGGCTGCAAAGAGTCCTACCATCCGTCCAGAGAAGAGTATGAGAGCCTGGCGTACGCCTATGGCGAGGAGGCGTTTGCCCGGCTCAATATCCCCTATGACGCTGACTTCCGGTTGGTCCGCGGTTCCGGCTGTCAGGCGTGTCGGCGGACCGGCTATAAAGGCCGGGTGGCCTTACACGAGCTGCTCGTCGTCACCGCTGAGATCAAAAGCCTGATTCTCACCCGCGCCCCGGCCACCGACCTGCTCATCACCGCCCGTCGTCAGGGTCTGACCACACTCATGCAGGACGGCGTACTGAAATGCCTGCAAGGCTTGACCGATTACAAACAGGTCCAGGCCGTGGCCATGCGGTAGGGTCTTACACACTCAGGATTGCCCATATTATTGTTGTCGTAAAATTCTCTCGACGCACCGATCAACAAGGAACCGAACGGACAAACAATTTTGTTTTGACGGCCTATCAGGTCTCACGGAGCTAGTCATGGGATCAATTAGAATCGTGTATGACATGGAAGGAGACATTCTTGACGTGGATTTTCGGCTTACCGGCGAAAAGCCTCAAGGAGGTATTGAATTGCACCCTAATGTCACTCTCTGGACCGATGCCAATCATAGAACTCCCGTGCGTCTCATGTTGCTTTCTTATTCTCAACTACTGGAACAACCCGAACTTTCGTTCGACACCCTCAAACAGTTCCCTTCTCAGTGGCAGACCGAGGTGGTAAAGCTCCTGACGCGCGAGCCCCTCAAATGTCTGCTGACCTGCCTTGACGAGAAGGCCTTTCGTTTTCAGGTTATCGAACCAAAAGTAAGGGAATTTGCTGCCGCCTAGCGCGTTTCACCATTCTGTGCAGCCCCAATGAGGGCCAGGGTGAGGGCTCTTCTCCCCCTCTCCCCTGGAGGGAGAAGGCGTTGACCAGCCTGCTGGCCGGCCGCCAGTTACTTCTCCCCTCTCCCCTGGAACGTATGATGCAAATTAAGTTGTTCAGCGGCCCAGGGCGCTGTTTCGCCCTCACCCCACCCCCTCTCCCAGCGGGAGAGGGGCTCCTTTCTTTCCCTCTCCCCTGGAGGGAGAGGGTGGCCCTGAGCCTGTCGAAGGGCCGGGTGAGGGGGCCGACGGACCGCCCGGGGGACCGGCGACACAATGTGCATCACACGTCTGGAGGGAGAGGGCCAGGGTGAGGGGGACGAGAAGCTACAACCCAGCGTGAAACGCGCCAGCGTTCATCGTCATCACGCTCGTCTCTTTTTTTCGAGTCTCAGTCTCCTCAGCCTGAGACTGAGCGTCATTTTCCCCTTCTGAGTCCCTTCTTTTTCATTGACCGAGTTTCCCCCTCTGCCTACCATTGCGGGCAATGAACACAAACAAACTTGGCCGTTTATTGCTGCACGCCACCAAAGTCAAAACCGAACCCTACCAATCTCCACAAGTATTATGGAACGCGCTTGGCATCGGCAAAGCTCAGTACTACCGCGATAAGAAGGCCCTGGAAAAAATAGGCTTTTTCTACGCCTACTCCCGGCAACAAAACCGCTTCGTTATTCAGGAAGAGCCCTACCTGCCGGTGTACGACCTGAGCATGACCGAGATGCTGGCCTTGACCCTGGCGGTTCGGCAGCTCTCGGCCGCGGGAGATTTTGTGTTGACCTATGACGCCTTGGAAGCCATCAAAAAGCTGATTGCCAACGCCCAGGGCGAGCAGCGAGAACTCCTTAATACATGCCTGAACGAGACGGTGCTTAGAGAAGGCTTTGGCTGCCAGCGAGACATTCTGGAAGCTCTCACCCGCGCGGTCCGTGACAACCGCCAGGTAACGATTGCCTATACCCGCCCGAGCGATGGGACAGCCAAGACGCATACGCTCAATCCGTACCAAATCTACTTCAAACGTCGGGCGCTCTACCTTGATGCCCACAGCCCCAAAGCCGGCAAGGCCCTCGTCTTCCGGGTCAATCGTATTACCGAGGTGCAGCCGAGGCCCATTCGCTTCACCCGTCGGCCTGAATACAATTTTGCCCAGCGTCATCAGCACGCCTTCAGCGTATTTGTTGGAGACGAGGTACAGCGGGTGCGGGTCCGTTTTGCCAAACGCATTGCGCCGTTCATTCGTGAAGCCTGCTGGCATCACTCGCAGAGGCTTACCGAGGAACAGGACGGCAGTCTGCTGTTTCAGGTCGAGGTCAGCGAACCCCGCGAAGTCGGCTGGTGGGTGTTGCAGTGGGGCGCGGAAGCAGAGGTGTTGGAGCCGGACAGCTTGCGCCAGGAATTAAGGCAGACCGCGGAGCAGTTGATGGGGGTGTATGCCGGATAGCAGCCCGGCAGGAAACAAGCAGTAGAGGGAAGAAGAATGATAAGGAGTAGCCAAGAGCCGGAGAGTCATTCTCCTAATTCTTTCAGAAACCCTTCGACGAACTGGCGGCTATAGCGAATCCCTCGAATCTGCATACGTTCGAGAAAAGGACGGACAAGAGTAATGAGCCCTTGCTGTTTGGCACGGGCAAGGAGACCCGCCGTACCGATGATGTTTAATCCCCGAGCCGTAGCAATAGCCCGAGCTGCCCGCTCGTCAAGGAGCAATTCGCTGGCAGTGATTTCTTCCGCCAGAGCAATAGCTTCAGTTTCCCCCATATCAAGCAAGGGGATAATCTCTGGTGGAATTGTGCGAACAGTTCGCACTTCTACCCAAGAAGCATTCCGAATTTCCTCCACTCCAAGGCGGTTTCCGGCTCCTGTTACCTCCCACCATACCGCCTCTGGGATGAGGACATGTTCAACAATTTTTTGCAGTAAAGCCAGCTCCCCGATACGAGCAAACGCAATCAGAGGGGTCGAGTTACTGACAATCATGCGATTAAGGATCTCTTTGTGCTGCCTGTACTTCTGCCTTTGCATCTTCGACCGAAAGGTCAAAAGCAGGAACCCCTCGTGCGTTGAGGGCATCGAGAAAGTCCAGACGATTCAGGCCGGCAAACCGGGCCGCCTGTCCAAGGGACAGACGTTTCTCTTTGAAGTAATGGAGAGCCGCGAGCAGCCGTATCTCTTGAGACAGCTCAGCCGGCTGCTCGCGGAGAGCGCTGAGTAAATCTTCAGGAATATCTATGGATACGTTTGGCATGGTCTTTTATATCTCGGCTACTAAATCAAACTCCTGCGGAGAGGGAAAAAATAAAAAACTCTTATTTTTCAATACCCTACGGGTTTTCTACGGGTTTTTCTGCCGAACCATCTTGCACAATAATGATTCTGCGCCTATTACTGTTTTATAGAAAACTCTTATAACGAGGAAAATTATGGTATCAAAGCGATGGTGGGACGAAGACCAGGAAGAGAAGGCAGAGGAAATAGAAGAGAAGGAGACCGGAATCGAGACGTTAGAGGATGCCATTTGGAATATCCGCCTTATGCGAAATAGCTGCTGTGATGGGTGCCGTCCTTTTTGTGACAAATGTCTTTCCGACCTTGATACCCTTGTCAATCGCAACAGGCAAGAAGTCGATCAATACTCTGAATATGAAGAGAGTGAGTAGCCATCCTAATGCAACTACCCACAAAGGGACAACAGGGAGAGACGCAATGAGGACGCAACGCATAGAACCCTGAGCAACGGATGAAGACTTACAATTAGGAAACTTAATGACCCAAGAAACTGTTCATAAGGTCGCAGCCACTATTGCTGCGTCTCTTGCAGAAGGTAAAAAGCCAGAAAAATCCTGGTGTCAGGCAATTGCTCGGAAACTTCAGGACGGTACTCCCGTTGAGCAAAAAGCCCTCGAAGGAGTCTTGCGAAGCTTTGGACAGCCGCGCCTCCATCGTTATCTCCATCGTTATATAGCTCACGCCAAAGAGGACCCGTATACCTCTCAGGATATTTCCCTCCCTCCAGGACAAACTCTTCTCCTTTTCAAGTCGTCCCTTCCCGGAGAATCCCAAGCACATCTGGCTTACGAGTGTTTTCAGAATGGCTTTTTGTCCTACCTCCAACGGACGCGCTATGTCTGTCTTCTGAACGATTCGCCCGCTCATATCACCCTGTTTGTCCCTGGGGAGCAACACATTGACTTAGAAAAAGACTTAGAAAAAATGTGGCAGAAATACGTTCAAGAGGATGTCTTTTCTGATAAAGGACTCGCCGAAAGTTTCGTCCTTCTTCTCAATTCCGTCCAGTTGGCCAGACGTGGTTTCGGAGTTCTTGACGTCCCAATCATCTCAGAAAAACAACGTCATATCCTTGCCGGTTTCTATCTAGCCGCGGTGGACCAAGTCGCACGACGCCTCAAATGGCGTGCAGGAGAAATACAGAATACAGAAAAAGAGTTGAAGACTGCACAAGACAAAAAAGAAAGAGAGCGGACAGAAAAAAGATTCAAAACTCTCCAAGACAAACAACAAGGGGAGCTTAAAAAGTACCAAACAGCTTTTACCAAGGCTTTGACTGTCTTCTTGGACAAAGAAGGAAAACGGCTCCAAAAAGCAACAAAGAGAAAAGGTAAGCCGCAAAGGGTGGCGACTCTCTCTACAACCTTTCGGGAAGAACAAGTCCGCCACTTCCGAAATTTGCTAAATACAAGCGGAGGAAATCCCTTTGAATTTCTCGCCAAAGACCAGAAAGCCCGGCCGGATGTCTTTCGTCCCATTTTACAAGCGGCGGAACGCTTCACCGAACGGGCGGGGAATCAACTCGCGACAGCCGTTGGTGCAAAACTCGCCGGGATTGTCCTAGAAGCGTACAGACTCATTGACGGGCGTATCCCCCTTACCGAGATTCCAGCGCTTTTCTCCACCGGCCCTCTAGCTCCAGCGGCACGGAATGCCGGAGATGGTTCTGGTGAGTGGTGCTATTCCTGCGGAAAAGCGCTGGGCAAGAAGGAGACAGCGTATGAGGTGCGCCGCCTTCTTTTTTCTTCACCGGACCAGCGTCCTCAGTCTGGCTCTGCGGCTCTTCGCCCAAAGGCTTGTTCAAGCTGTGCAGCAATTGCTCTGACCTGTCCCCTAAAGCTGAGCGACCAGAACGTGGTAATACGCCTGGTCCCAAAGACTGAAGCTGTCGGCACTGATGACTATCTACGTGATTACTACCGTATGCTGACCATTGGGACACTGAACACGTCGGCGGGCCGCTATCTGTCTCTTGTTTGCACAGAACAGACAGCAAAAGGAGTCCTCGCCAGTACACGGTTAGGAAAAGTCGTCTATGCAATTGCTAAGCTCGGACTAGAACTCCCGGCGGATGTTTTTCGCGATTTTAATCTCGTCCTGATCACTGAGGGGTCGCACATTTCTCTTGATACAGCAGTGCTCTTCGCCACCGCTGGGTTCCTTGATGGCTACCAGCAACGCATGATTGTTGGTGGCGACTTAAACACAACTTTGGGTCAAGTCGTTCGCCATATTCGAGCCGGCAGGTTTTACGCCGCAGAATATACGCTCGTCGCAAAGGGATTATATGGCGAGGGGATTAGCCTTGAACGACATCGAAGCGAGCTATGGAAATTTCTTAAAAAACAAGGAGAGGAATCAATGAATAACCATGACGAACAGCGTGCAAAACTCTACGGTGACGTAGCTGCCCTGACCGGCTTACTCTACGCTTTTGGTGCAGCGCTCAGAAATGAGGTCCGCAAGGACAGGGAGAAGGATGTTGGAAGGATTCTTAGCAAAGCAATAGAGTACGTAGACGACAGTCCAGCCTTCTTTACCTATACGGTGGTCACGAACAAGCTACCTTCTGAATCCGCACGACTCTACAAAGACCCTCGTCATCATTTTCTCTATGACCGATTGAAATCCCTTCTGGAATGTCTGGGGTTAGGCAATCGAGAGGAGCATGAAGAGACCTCTTCTTATCTTCAACTCCACTTTGACGACATCACCAAGGCTTACGAGTATTTTAGTACGAACTGCACAGGGGAAAGGGAATGGAAAGAATTTCTCTATCAGACGAAGCTTTCGCTCTACTCCAGATTTCCCGAATGTTTTAAGGATTCCAGCAGTAATTAAATACAGGGAAGGAGAGGAACCAATATGGCGACTGGACTAAAAAAAGCTGATGGGCAACGGTGGCATTTCGACATTTATGCCCTGCTGGAAGGAGCCCAAGAATTGTACTTTGGTCACGAAGTGCAGGTAAACGTCAACCTCGTAGAATTGGTCAAGGTGCGCCGCCCGAATGGTGAAGAGGTAGAAAAATGTTATCTCTCTCCGACCAAACGCCGAGGAGTGGAACGCCGCACCCTCCTATGGGCCCCAACTGGCGACGGTCAGCTTCTCGGAGACAGGTGGAACTGCGGCATTCCAAAGACCTGCGCCAAGCAGGAGTGTCCGGTCTGTAATGTTTACGGTGGCCTTATCACCAAAGATGAAAAAGATCGGAAACGGACAACCTTTATCGGTCGTCTTACACACGGTGGGGGTGTCGCGATTCAGGCCCAAGCACCGGAGGAAAAGCAGCGAGCCATGCACCCATCAGATATACGCCGAGGGGGTGATAGCGGCGAACCTACACCATTCCGGCGTCAGTATAATCAACCTGGTCTTCTATACCCCGTCTATAATCACTGCTTGAGCGTGACAGATGGGGAATTTCAACCAGTCGCCTATGCCTTTCAGGATTCCCTCGCTCGTATTGGTGCGGGAAATCCGAAAGGAGTCAGAATCTCAAGCCACGACGGGACACCCCTGCTCGTATTTGACCGTTATCTTGTCCCTAAAGGAGAAAGACCCATCCTCTCTCCTTCGCTTGAGGACTCTGAGAAAGCCTGTGAGGAATTCCTCCGCGCAGCTCGGCACGTCGAGGGTAAAGAGCGGCAGACTTCCCACATTTCAACAGACAACTTCGAGCGCTGGAGTGGGCAAGAAGCGCTTAATAAACTGGCGGAATTCGCTGATAGCTTCGTCAACGAGGTTCTGAAAAAGAGCTAGTCCATGTATCTCCTGACAGTAGATATTCGCCCAACGGCGGCTCTCACTTTTCGTATCCTTCCGGGATCAATCCTGGATATTACGACCTACCCTTTCGTCCCACCGACAACACTGTCTGGTTTTTTACGGCGACTGGCCATGCTGGCAGCGGGCGTCGATATTCCAGAAACTTCTGTAGGCGACGCTCCATATTACGTTTTACCACCCTCTCTCGTTGCTCTCGGAGCCTACCCTCTGCCTGGTCAAAGGGGGAGTATCCATCGGACTCGTCGGAAAGGCATGAAAGACTTTACGGACACCTCGTTCACCCGTTTGTGGATTACCGGGAAAGAACAACCGACATTCCAGCTTCATACCTGGGAATACTTCGTGATTGATCGGTTAAGAGGATATGTTCTCTCTGAAAACTCCTCGCTTCTGGAATCCCTCAGTCCGATCAAGGGATATGGCTGTAAGCTCGGTAAGGAAGGCTTTGCCTATGCTGAGGCGGTCGAAGGACCGACGGAAGCAGAGAGGAAGGACCAAACCGCTTTCCCTGCCAGTATCGTTCCGGCATCTTCACTCATTGACGCTGCTCCAGACTGTCCTTTTGACCTCTACACACTCCACTCCTTTGTCTGGCAAGAAGGCAAGGAGGCTCCTCCTCCAAACTCAGACCAACGCAGCCCGGTCCAAGGCTATCAACCCTTTCCAGCGGCCTTGTGTGCTGAGAATAGACGAGTTCCTCTTTCGTATATCTCAGCGGGAGATTTACACCTGCCCTACGACCTTTTGACCGTTTTACAAGGAAATCAGACATGAAAGTCGGACGTGCGTTTTTCTGGCCCGAGAAGTCTTTACCCCTATCCCAAGTTGCCTATCAGCCTTTGGAGAATCACAGAAGCAATATCATCAAATTTGTGGAAGCGTGGATTAAGGAGAAGGAGGATGGAGAGCTTCCAGGCGGCCAGCTTCCACGAGCGGTATGGGACTGGATCGAAGAAGCGGCTCACGATCACGATAGAGGGAAAGCAGAGACCTTTCGGATTATCAAAAAAGACGGGGATTCATTCGACTATTCTTTTCGAGGTCATCGCTTCCGTACCCCGGAAGGGATGAATCTCTTTGCAGAGATGGTTGAGCAAGGCCATCACGATTACTCAACGCCTGAGATCATTAGGACCGCAGCAAGAATACGTAGGGAAGGAAGCCAAGACGAAAGAAAATATCATCACTATTTTCCAGAGGCTCTATACGTGCTCAGCATGTGCGACCAACTCGAAGCCGAGACAGCGGTACGAGCGTTCTATGGTGAGTCGGAATCCCGAGCGTTTCTTGACTTTGTTCTTTCTGGACCAGAGCGGCGGGACTGCGCGTTTCCTTTTGGAAAAGAGGTGACTTTTACCCTCGACCCCTTCCCTTTCAAGGAACCGATAACGAATCGTATTGAATATTGGGTCTGGCAGAATCCCCCGAGTCGTGAGGATGATCTGACAGCGCCAGGGAAGGGAGAAGACCGACGGCCAGAACTTTCTCTCTTTTCAGTTGAGGTAACGATATGTCCATTGGCATAGAACAGGCTTACAGGACGCTGGGGAATTTCTCTCCAAACCAAATGCAGCGCCGCGTTTGGGAAGAGTTCTCTGGTCAGCATTCTGACGATTTCGAGAGCCCTGCTTTCCTCCTACAGGCTTTTACGGGAAGTGGGAAAACTGAAGCGATTGTTTTCCCCTCTCTTGTTTTTAAGCATCGGCTTGTTCTTGTCCTGCCAACGCGAAGTCTGGTTGATGATCTCACGGCTCTCGATCTCGAATCTTCTTCACGACCGCTTGGCCGCTTACACCATTACCTCAAAGTTTGGTCCAACGAAGATTCCCGTCAGCGCACCCTTATCGTAGACACCGGAACTCGTATGGAACGAACCGTATACTACAAAGGGAAGCAGATTCATCCTCGTTCTGGAGAAAAAATCGTCAAAGATCGCTCCCATCTTTACCGGGGCGATATCATCGTCACCACCCTGGATAAGTTCATCTATCGCTTCTTTGGTTTTGCCTGGGGCCGAAAATCCTACATCTACCCCCTTCGGATCAGCCGTCAAAAGACCCTTGTTTGCTTTGATGAGGCCCATAGTTACGAGGCGACAGCCTTTACTAATTTTCGTCATCTCGTCACCGCCCTGTACGAGAAAGGAGTGGGGGTCGTATCCATGACGGCAACCCTACCAGAGCCATTCCGAAACCGACTGGATTTCTTGCGTGTTCAGGGCGTAGATGGAAGCCCCGAGTGGTTGGACTTTACGACCAACCAAGCTGCGAAGAGTCAATTTTTTCCAAAGCAGATCATCCATATCTCTGATCCCGAAAAAACTTCTGAGAAAGATGAAGACTCCCGAGAAAAACAGAGGGAGTGGCGAATTCATCAACTCACAACTCTGGCAATGGAACGCTGGCGGGAACGTCCAACACGGCTCATAGTCGCTATGGAATCAGTACGAGGAGCAGTTGGGGTTTATTGCCAACTTAAGGCTGCTGGACTTCAAGAAGTTATTCCTCAAAAGAATCTCTTTCTCTACCACGGACGTCTTGATTCCAAACAGAGAACTCTCATCTACCAACGTCTGAAAGATATCGACAGAGGTCTGAGTACTTCCCCATACATTCTGGTGACAACCGCGGCTATTGAGGTCGGCTGTGACCTCAATGCTGAAGTGCTGCTCACAGAGATTTGTGGACCGGATTCCCTCGTTCAGCGGTCTGGACGCTGCAACAGGCGAGGCGATTTCAATACCACAGCAGAAATCATTGTTGTGGGAAATTCGATTCCCCAGCACGCCCTTTCTTTAGTGCCGGAGCAAGAAAAAGCCTATCTCGCCCTTCTCCAGAAAAAGACTGGTAGTGTAATGACCCCTGGATTTATCACGCAGTTGCTTAATTGCCTTAAGCAGCCGCCTCTTTTTGATCCGAGAGCTAGTACCGCCTTTGAGATGCTCTATGAGTACGTGTACGAGTTTGCTCTGGAAAACCAGCCCTTATATGAGCGCGGCTTTATTGCCACCAGAAGCTGGGAGCCAGCCATACCTCTTGTTATCAAAAGCGATGACGATGGAGAAGCAGAAATCACCGTCGAAGTGTCTTGGCTAGTAGGAAAAATACAGGAGTCTCCCAAAGGGATCGTTGTGGAGGAGTGGAAGTGGGAGGAAGATTCGAGAAAGTGGCACTGGACACCGATCCAGAAAAGAGGTGGTTCTCTCTACGAGCGAGAAATTCGAGTGAACGTCTCAGACCCCAATGTTTGTGGATATACACCGGAACTCGGATTTGTTGATCTTCCGAAGGTTTTTTCCCATGCCTCTCGGCGCGGAGAGTATGAAGTCAGAATAGGGTATTTTTTACCGGATGAATCCAAAACAGATTCCGACGGAGGCGTCTTCGTTGATGCCAGCGCGAAGAAAGCTAAAAGGCCGGATGTTTTCTTTCGCTATTTGAGCGATCCTAAGCTGCTTGAACTTGGAAGTGAAGCGGAAAACTTGCCTTCTGAGAATGCAGGCAAATCGCCCCATATAGAGGAACGCGCGTGAAGCTAGGAGTCTCCTCTCTCCGGCTTCATGCGCGTAATTCCGGCAATCTGATCGAAATGACTAGCGGATGCTCTTTCCCCAGACAGTACATAATGATGTTGGCGTCAAGAAAAACAAGCCTTCCCTCAGCCGCCATGACCCGCCCACTTCACACGCCCATACTCTTCTTCCCAGGCCTGGTAGTCCTCGGGAGGCGGGGTGTCTGCTTGGCTCGCCAGTTTCAGGAGTGCGGTGGCGGCGTTTCGGGCGGTCTCAATCCGTCAAGACGGCTATGGACCTCCGTAGGAGATTGAAACAACGGAAGACTTTTCAGGAGATTCCCCTATGCCCTACGCCATTGTCATTCACGCCTTCCCGAAAACCGACCTGCCTTTGATTCATGCCCAGGGCAAGATTCTGCATGGCCTCTTTTATGAACTGCTGCAACAGGCCAGCGCGGCCAAAGGCGATGAGGTCCACGACACGTCAGGACTCAAACCCTTTTCAACAGCCCTGCTGCTGAATGACCGTCAGCGGCGAGCGGGGCGCATACGCGCCGGCGAGGAACTGAAGGTCCGCTTCACCTTTCTTGATGACGCGATCTATCCGCTGCTGGCTCGCTATTTTCTGACCACGCCCAACCTCAGGCTTGAGCTGGTCCGCACGGAACTGACTGTGGCTCGTGTGCTGACCACACCCCACAGCGGGGAAACCTGGGCCGGCTGTACCACTTTTGAGGATATCCATGAACAGGCTTCCCATGAAGAAAAACGCTTCTCTTTTCACTTTGCCACGCCGACCTTTTTCAAACGCGGCGGTGGTCCTGCCTATCCCGACCTGATGGTTCCCCTGCCCTTGCCGGATTTATTGTTTGGCAGTCTGCTCAGGAACTGGAACCAGTTCTCCCCCCTGCCCTTTTCTGAGGAAACGCCGCTGAAAGACGTGTTTGCTCACAATCTGGAAATGACATCCCATCGTATTTCATCGCAACATGCGCGGCTCGTGTTCCAGAAGGCCGACGGCGCCTATCGGACAACGACGTTTCCCGGATTCATCGGTCACTGCCATTTCCGTTTGGTCGGGATTCGTGATTCGAGGATCGTGCAACCGCTCAACGCGCTGGCCGACCTGGCCTTCTTTGCCGGCATTGGCGCGCGCACAACAATGGGCTTTGGGGTGGGGCGGAGGATTCGGGATTAGGCTATTTTCATGAACGATTATATCTACATCTCTGCTCTGAACCAATATGCCTACTGCCCCCGGCGGTGTTACTACCTGTTTGTGGAGAATACCTTTCTCGATAACGAGCATACGGTCGAAGGCACGCTCCGGCATACCCGCGCGCACTCTGAAGAAACGAGTATGCGCGACGGCATCCTACAGCTCCGCAGCGTCTCTCTCTACTCGCATACCTACGGCCTGACCGGCAAGGCGGACGTTGTTGAAGAGAAAAACGGGCGGCTCTATCCAGTCGAACACAAGAAAGGCAGGCGCGGCAGATGGACCAACGATGAACTTCAGCTCTGCGCTCAAGCCCTGTGTCTGGAAGAGATGCAGGGGCAAGCCATTCCAAAGGGCTATCTGTTTTATATCTCAACAGGACGGCGGAAAGAGGTCCGGTTTACCGACACCCTGCGCCAGCAGACCATTGACACAATCAGCGCCGTCCGCCAACTCATTGAATCCGGCCAGCGCCCCCCAAACCCCTATACACCGCGCTGTAAGGGTTGCAGCTTACACGACATCTGTCTTCCCAAAGAAACAGCCCAATTACAAACCAGCCCCCTCAAGCCGTAAGCCTGTTTCCCAAAGCCATGTCTACACTCTACGTCACTCAACAAGATGCCGTCCTGCGCAAAGAAGACGAACGCCTCAAAGTCACCCACAAGGGCGAAAAGCTGCTTGACCTGCCCATGCTCAAGGTTTCGCAAGTTGTGGTAATGGGCCGGGTGACAGTCACTCCCTACACCGTAGCGGCCCTGATGGAGCGGAACGTCTGTCTGACCTATCTGACGGAATATGGCCGTTATATCGGACGCATTGAACCCGCTTTCTCAAAAAATTCCGTGCTGCGCCGGGCGCAATACGCAGCCGCGTTCGATACGGAACAAACCCTGACCTTGGCCCGAGGATTTGTTGCCGGCAAACTCGCTAATCTGCGCGTGACCCTGTTGCGAGCGGCCCGCAATACCGCCGGGCTGGACGTTGATAGGGCCGTGGACGCCCTCCGCCGGGCCGAACGCGGTGTTGAGCGGACGGACAATATCGACGCCCTGCGCGGGCACGAGGGCGAAGGCTCGGCGGCCTATTTTGGTGTGTTTAATCAACTCATCAAAGCCGAGGGCGTTGCTTTTCCGAAACGGGTACGACGCCCCCCGACCGACCCGGTGAATGCTTTGCTCAGCTTTGGCTATGCGCTGCTGGCCAACGATATACATGCAGCGGTCCAGGTGTTGGGGTTTGATCCGTATTGCGGGTATCTCCACGCCGACCGGTATGGCCGTCCGTCATTAGCCTTGGACCTCATGGAGGAGTTCCGCCCGATTATAGTAGACACGGTTGTCCTGACCTGTCTCAACAAGCGGATTCTGCAACCCACGGATTTTGAAGTGAGTCTGGGCGAGGTGCACCGTCTCAAGCCAGCGGCGCGTAAAAAGTTTCTTGTGCAATACGAAGAGCGCAAGCAGACGGAGGTACAGCATCCGGTGTTTACCTATCGGGCGACGTATCAACGCTGTTTTGAGCTTCAGGCGCGTATTCTGGCTAAGCGTGTTCAGGGAGAGATTGAGCAGTATGAACCATTTGTGGCGAGATAGAGCCTGACAGAAGGAGTAATCTTATGTTTGTTGTCATCTCATACGATATTCGCAGTGACAAACGGCGCAATCGTGTTTTTAAGACGCTCAAAAACTTCGGACAGTGGATGCAGTACAGTGTTTTTGAGTGTGAACTCGATAAAACAAATCTGGTGCGCTTAAAGGATCGTCTGAACGAGTGCATCCGACCGAGTGAGGATGACAGCGTGCGGTTTTATTTTTTGTGTGAGCACTGCAAGCAGCAGGTCAAGCGCATAGGCGGAGAAAAGCCCCGAAAAGAGGGGGCAGTTATTGTGTAGCGTGTCAACGCGGGTCGAAGCTGTTGGCAAAAGAGCGGGAGATCCGCGCTTGGTTGAAAACGCCGAAGAATCAAGGGTTTAGGAAGATGCGAATGACAACGGGGGCGAGTAATAGCCCGGAAATCCATCTGAAAACCAGCGACTCGCGCCAGAGCGCCTTTAAGCTGGTAATTTTACAAGAAAAATGCTACCCGCAGTCGGAATGACCACTTAGCTCCGTAGGAGATTGAAACCACGTTATCCAAGCGCTTGTCTGTGTGAAAGGCTAACCGAGTCGGAATGACCACTTAGCTCCGTAGGAGATTGAAACGTCACTGGCGGCGATGAGTGACTGCACGGGCTTTGGTCGGAATGACCACTTAGCTCCGTAGGAGATTGAAACCCCGCGGAAAAGCAGGTCGTGGCGGTCAACGCCGGAGTCGGAATGACCACTTAGCTCCGTAGGAGATTGAAACTCGGACGAGAGCTCCGGGAGCATGGCCCCGCTCGGGTCGGAATGACCACTTAGCTCCGTAGGAGATTGAAACATACTTTGCAGTGCCAATCAGAATCTCCCGGACCTGTCGGAATGACCACTTAGCTCCGTAGGAGATTGAAACTCGTAATGGTCTTCCCCCCCAATGTGCAGCACGACGTCGGAATGACCACTTAGCTCCGTAGGAGATTGAAACCTACTCCCGGAAATCAACCAGGACGGCCAAGTCACAGTCGGAATGACCACTTAGCTCCGTAGGAGATTGAAACCCGCAGACCCTCCACCGTATCAACCGGACGTGCCACGTCGGAATGACCACTTAGCTCCGTAGGAGATTGAAACGACGCCATTTTGAGCCAAGCCGACCGGCTCGATGCAGTCGGAATGACCACTTAGCTCCGTAGGAGATTGAAACTCCTCCGCGCCCAGGTCAACAGCAGGCAGAGCAGCAAGGTCGGAATGACCACTTAGCTCCGTAGGAGATTGAAACTCCCTGAACACGGGCTGCTGTTGCTTTGCTATGGTCGTCGGAATGACCACTTAGCTCCGTAGGAGATTGAAACCCGCGTACCCGGCGCTATCCATGCGGCGGCAATGGCTGTCGGAATGACCACTTAGCTCCGTAGGAGATTGAAACTCAAGGAAGCCGACGCTGCGGACTCCTCGAGCTGGATTTGGTCGGAATGACCACTTAGCTCCGTAGGAGATTGAAACACCAAGCCAGCGACGGTGCCCTTTTCAAGCGATCTCGCAAGGAGATGTCGGAATGACCACTTAGCTCCGTAGGAGATTGAAACTCGTCCAAGGGGCGCTGCTGAGTATGCTCTCGGCTCGTCGGAATGACCACTTAGCTCCGTAGGAGATTGAAACCTATGCGGTTGGCGTCAGTCCAGGCAGTCAGGCATATTGTCGGAATGACCACTTAGCTCCGTAGGAGATTGAAACGAATAATGGCAGACCGCACCAAGTGCTACTGTGTCTGCGTCGGAATGACCACTTAGCTCCGTAGGAGATTGAAACGCTGTAATTCCAAGTCCAACTGCGCCTGCTGTTGGGCGTCGGAATGACCACTTAGCTCCGTAGGAGATTGAAACGACATACGGTGGACATGGGGACACAGCCGACAGGCGGTCGGAATGACCACTTAGCTCCGTAGGAGATTGAAACGCGGGCAACCTCTCCCAGGAACACGGCCTCACCGTGTCGGAATGACCACTTAGCTCCGTAGGAGATTGAAACATCGAAGTCAAGAGCGGTGGACGGAAACCGGCGCGTAGTCGGAATGACCACTTAGCTCCGTAGGAGATTGAAACCACCATTTGCGGGACAGGCAGTGTGGCGGTGAGGGTGGTCGGAATGACCACTTAGCTCCGTAGGAGATTGAAACAGGATGGTGGCGAACGCCTCGCCAGCGCCGACTGAGGTCGGAATGACCACTTAGCTCCGTAGGAGATTGAAACTTTCTTGATGCGTGCTTAGCACGTGGGGGATTCCCGGTCGGAATGACCACTTAGCTCCGTAGGAGATTGAAACTTCTCAGACCCCCCAGCCCTACGTCACCCGCCGGTTTGTCGGAATGACCACTTAGCTCCGTAGGAGATTGAAACACACGGAATTGCCGAACGGCAAGATCAAGGTCGAATCGTCGGAATGACCACTTAGCTCCGTAGGAGATTGAAACGAGATTCAGCAAACTCTGGTGAATAACCCGAAACACGTCGGAATGACCACTTAGCTCCGTAGGAGATTGAAACAGGATTGAAGCCCGTTTGGCCCTTGTGACGGAAACCAGTCGGAATGACCACTTAGCTCCGTAGGAGATTGAAACGAATCGGGTGCCGGTCGGGCTGGGGATGGTGATCTGGGTCGGAATGACCACTTAGCTCCGTAGGAGATTGAAACGTGTTGAGCGCGGCCAGATAATTCTGCATATAAGGGCGTCGGAATAACCACTTGGCTCCGTAGGAGATTGAAACGTGCATGGGGCCGGACTCCGCCACGCGCCGGCTGGGTCGGAATAACCACTTGGCTCCGTAGGAGATTGAAACCTGATCTGGCTGGATGACTGGGATGAGCAGTATGGAGGTCGGAATAACCACTTGGCTCCGTAGGAGATTGAAACATCGGGCAGTTGTTGCTGCACGGGGCGCGGCTGGGGCGGGTCGGAATAACCACTTGGCTCCGTAGGAGATTGAAACTTAATAGGGTGGCCGGTTCAGCGCTCGGATCGAGGTCGGAATAACCACTTGGCTCCGTAGGAGATTGAAACGAGGTGGACAGCGGCACCCGAGTTGATTACAGCTGTCGGAATAACCACTTGGCTCCGTAGGAGATTGAAACTTGAATGACAGGCCGGTCAGGATTCCCGAGAGCGCGTCGGAATAACCACTTGGCTCCGTAGGAGATTGAAACTGGCGAGCCCTCTCCTCCGGGGAGGCTCAGAGGGTGTCGGAATGACCACTTAGCTCCGTAGGAGATTGAAACTTCTGGAGCGCCCATAGCGCCACCGACCAAACGGCTGTCGGAATGACCACTTAGCTCCGTAGGAGATTGAAACTCAAGCTCGTATCCACAACCGGCGCAAGTGTTCATCCTGTCGGAATGGCCACTTAGCTCCGTAGGAGATTGAAACGACTTCGCAGGTGAGGCCGGATGATGCTGGAAGGGTCGGAATGACCACTTAGCTCCGTAGGAGATTGAAACCTCGAAGCCGGCGACCAAACTGGACGCTATCATTGGGTCGCCGGCTCCCCCAGGCGGTCCGTCGGCCCCCTCACCCGGCCCTTCGACAGGCTCAGGGCCGCCCTCTCCCTCCAGGGGAGAGGGAAAGACAGGGGAAAGACAGGGGAAAGACAGGGGAAAGATAAGAGGCCCGCTCCCGCTGGGAGCGGGGTAAGGGCCTAATCGTCTGGGGGCTGCCGGGCTCAGTACCATTTTTTGGGCGAATTGACACAGAGTCTCGGATTGCGCAAAGTAAAGCGTCAATACGCCCGCATACTGGCAATAGAAACGAACTGAGTAAACGGAGGAGGAGCTATGGCCTACGATGTAGTCATTAAAAACGGAACCGTCATCGACGGCACCGGCAGTCAACAACGGCAAGCGGATGTTGCTATCCAGGGCGACCGGATTGCTGAAATCGGTACGGTGAGCGGCGCGGCCAAACGAACCATTGACGCCGAAGGCAAAATCGTCACCCCCGGTTTTGTTGACATTCATACCCACCTGGACGCCCAGGTCTGGTGGGACCCCACGGTCTCCTCCTCGTGCTGGCATGGCGTGACCTCGGTTGTCATGGGCAACTGTGGCGTGACCTTTGCCCCGTGCCGTCCGCAAGACCGTGATTATCTGGCCCACCTGATGGAATCGGTGGAAGATATTCCCGCGGCCAGCATTACCGAAGGCATGCCCTGGAAATGGGAAACCTACGGAGAATATCTCAAGGCGCTCGATACCGCCCCCAAGGGGGTCAATGTCGGCGGTATGGTCGGGCACTGCGCGGTCCGCTATTGGGCTATGGGTGAAGAAAGCCTGGAAAACACACCCGCCAGCCCCGAAGCCATTGGCAAGATGCGCGCTATTGTCGCCGAAGCCATTGCTGGCGGGGCGCTCGGATTTTCCACCTCGCGGACCATTCTCCACCGCACCCCGGAGGGGCAGCCCGTGCCCGGCACTTTTGCCGAGTTTGACGAGTTGATGGGCATTGCCAGTGCGCTGGGCGAGTTGCAACGCGGCGTGGTTGAGGCCGCGCCGGGTATCGATAGCGGCAGCCAGGAAGACCTGCAACGCGAGGTGCACTGGATGACGGAAGTCAGTCTGGCCACTGGCCGACCCGTGACCTTTGGCCTGGCCCAGAGCCGCCCGCATCCGACGGCGTACGCGTCCATGCTGGACCAGATCAACGCCAGCGCCAGGCGCGGCGCTCAAGTCTTTGCCCAGTCCACCACCCGGGGCATTGGCGTGTTGTTCGGCTTTGTCAATCGGACGCCATTTGACCGGGCTCCTGCGTGGAGAGCCTTGCGCAGCCTGAGTCTCACCGCCAAAGTCGCCAAGCTGCGCGACCCGGCCTATCAGGCGCAGATGATACAAGAGGCCAAGGACGACCCACCGCCGATTGATTTCAGTCAGATATTTGTCCTGCCCAAGGGCGAAGTGCGCTATGACCTGGGGACCGCGGACAGCCTCCAGACCCATGCCGACCGCCTGGGCGTGAGTCCGGGCGAAGCCTTTATCGCCTTGTCGCTCGACAATAACGGCGAGACGCTGTTCAACTATCCCTTCCTCAACCCGCAGTTTGATGCCGTGCAGCACATGCTGGATCATCCGCAGGTCGTCATTGGCCTGGGCGACTCCGGCGCGCATTGCGGGCAGATCATGGATTCCAGCCTGCCGACCTATTTTCTGAAATACTGGGTGAAGGAGCGCGCACACTTCGCGCTCGAACAGGCCATTCATATGCTGACCGCGGAACCGGCGCAGCTGTTTGGCATTCATGATCGGGGGACGCTGCGCGCAGGCGCTTACGCCGATGTCAACGTCATTGATTATGACAATCTGCGTCTGCCGCCGCCGACCTTTGTGTATGATTTCCCCGCCGGGAGCGGACGCTATATTCAAAAGTCCGCGGGCTATGAGTACACCCTGGTCAACGGCCAGGTGTTTATGGACGGGCTCGACCATACCGGCGCGTTTGCCGGGCGGGTGCTGCGCAGCGCGTAGGGCGCTGTTTCCACAGTCTGCCTGGCAGGGGCGGCCAGTGGGTCGCCCCTCTTTTGTTTTGTCGTTTATATGTCCCCCATCACCATCGTTGAAATCAAGGCGCGCTGCACGCAGGCCCAGTCTGTCCTGGACTATCTGTGCACGCACGGCGCAGACCTGCGAGGCATCGACCACCAGACAGATACCTATTTTCAGGTTCCGCATGGACGGCTCAAGCTACGGGAAGGCAGGATTGAAAACGCCCTCATCTATTACGAGCGCGTAGAGCAGGAGTCGGCCAAACAATCGCATGTCCTCTTAACCAAGACACCATCGGATTCGGCCCTCAAAGCCCAACTCACCCAGGCTCTGGGCGTGCTTGTGGTGGTCAAAAAGCGACGAGAGATTGCGTTTATCGACAACGTTAAATTTCATATTGATAGCGTCGAAGGGCTCGGACATTTTGTTGAAATCGAGGCAATCGATACAGAAGGCACGATCGGCCAGGAACAGCTTCTTACCCAGTGCCAATCATTTCAGGCAGAGCTCGGCATTCAGCCGCACGACCTTGTCGCCAAGTCGTATAGCGATTTACTCCTCGCCCAAGCGAATCGGGCATAGCTGGAGCGTTTCACGATTCCGTATAGTCAGCCGGTCCCTGCCGTCATTCCGGCGCAAGCCGGAATCCAGGTTCCCAGCCCCCGGCCGCTGGAGGCCGGATCACACCCGGCAGAGCGCATACCCGCGGGGCTCCAGCCCGGAGTCAATTGCGCTAACCGCTTTTCCGCTGCCTTTCCTGCAAGGTCACGCAGGTGCCGCTGGCTTTGCAGACCAGTATGGGTTCTTCGAGCAGGTCTGCTGCCGAATCCGAGATATCAGGTCGAGGCATAATGACTTTCCAGGCCTCGAATTCGAGCCGACGTGAGGTCCGCCCGACCCGTGTGATACGCCCGGACGCCTCAATGAAGTCGCCGGCATAGACCGGGACGAGAAATTCTACGTTGTCATAGGCGCGAAACAACCCCTCATCCCCGTCCAGACGAATGCTCAACTCTGTTCCCACATCACCAAAGAGTTGCAGCATTTTCGCGCCATCAACCAGATTGCCCCCATAGTGGGCATCCTGGCCGCTCATGCGGACCCGGAGCATGGCGGTCGGAAGGTCATCGACGGGCTCCATTCGGGGCATGGGTAATTCCTCTTGTCCTGTGTCCTATGCGAGCGCCTGCCCATCCCAGCGTTCGACCTCAACGCGGCAGTCATAAAAGGTGCCGCCGCCGCCAATGTCTGTCAGTTGGGTCGAAGTGACATTATTGACAGTGCCCTTCCCTCCGGCCAATTTGTCCCACCAGCCCCAGTAGGTCGCAACCGTGCCAGCCCGGACTCGCTCCGAGATGACAACCGGGAGAACGAACGCGCCTCGGTCGTTGAACACCCGCACCTCATCACCCGCGTCCAAGCCGCGAGCAGCCGCATCGCGCGGATGGATTTCCAGGGTTCGGGCCGTGGATTCCTGACGACGCATTACCGGCAGATGACCGTAGGAGGAATTCAGCGTATCCTTATGCTTGCGCGGCAGGAAATTCAGCGGAAACGGTCCCTCGCTCAGCGTCTCGTGGGGAGGGACAAAGGCCGGCAGCGGATCAAGTCCGGCCCGCTCCATTTTTTCACACAAGAACTCGAACTTTCCCGAAGGTGTCAGGAAGCCGCCCTGCGCCCTGGGCAGCAGGTCGGGCGCGGGGCGGGTCGGCATAAAGGGACGAGACAGGAAGACCTCGGCGGACAGGTCGGCTCTTAAGGCTTCGGCGGTAAATGCCTCCGCCGAAGCGTGCACCGCCGGCTCGGTGATGCCCAGCCCGGTCGCCAACAACTGAAACACGTCGGCGTTCGACTTGGCCTCGCCCAGCGGTTCGAGCGCCTTGCGGCTGAAGCTGCCAAAATCACCGCCGTAGGCCAGAACCAGATCATCCTGCTCAAGTGGAGAGGTCGCCGGCAGGACAATATCCGCATAGTCGGCGCTATCCGTCAGGAAGAGGTCGTGGACGACCGTAAACAGGTCCGCCCGTTGCAGCGCCCGCCTCAACTCGGCTTGATCGGGCAGGGAGGCGGCCAGATTGCAGTTATAGACGTACAGCACGTTGATGGGCGGATCAAAACTGGGGTCGAGCAGATGCTCGGACAGCCGCATCATATTGATTTCACGGGTGCCCTCCGGCGAGAGATCAAAGCGCATCGCCCCTTTGAGATTCTGGGCCGTAAACATGGCTCCGCCAAAGTTGCACAAGCCCCCGCCAACCTCCCGCCAGGCCCCAGTCAGCGCCGGCAGACAGGCCAGGGCGCGAACGGCCGCCGCGCCGCCGCCGTTGCGCTGGATGCCGACGCCGGTTCGGACCGCTGCCGGCCGGGTCGTCGCATAGGCGCGCGCCAGGTCCTGAATGATGTTCACTGGAACATCACACGTCTGCGCCAGGCCCGGGAGCGAGAGGGAGCGCAGGCGGCTGAAAAATGGCTCGGAGCCGATGGTATGCTGCCGAACATAGTCAAGGTCGGCCAGCCCTTCTTCTTCAATGACCTTCATCATGGCCAGAGCCAGGGCCGCGTCGGTGCCTGGCCGGACGGCGATATGCTCATCGCACGCCCGAGCGGTCCGCGAACAATACGGGTCAATGGCAATCAGCCGTGCCCCCCGACGCTGCGCCTGACGGACGAAGGGCCAGATATGGAAGCCTGTGTTCAGTGGATTAGAGGCCCAGAAGATGATGAGTTTACTCTCAGCCAGGCCCTCTGGAGCAAAACCAAAAAACACGTCGGAGTACTCCATTGCGCCCAGCAAGCCGCCGGCGCAAATCGTACGCGCCAGGGTGGAGGCACCCAGCGCATGAAAGAAGCGCCGGTCGATCCCGTTACTCTGATACACCCCGTTATTGCCCCGGTATGAATAGGGCAGGATGGACTGCGGTCCGTGCGTTGCCATCGTGGCCTGCATTTTCTCCACAATGGTCGAGACGGCTTCATCCCACGAAATCCGGACGAACTGCGCCCCGGGTCCTTTCGGGCCGACGCGCTTGACCGGATACAGCAGGCGGTCCGGCGCGTACACCCGATCCAGAAACTTGTTGACCTTTGCGCACAAGGCTCCGCGCGTAAATGGATGTTCCTTGCTCGCCGTAATCCTGACTGCTCGATCATGCTCGACAGTCACATCCATGAGACAGGAATCGGGACAATCGTGCGGGCATACGACTTGGACAGTATGAGTCATAGGACCTCCCCCTTTGTTTCAGGCTCTACCACGGCGACACACGGAAATCCAGGAAAGAAATGACGGTTTCAGCGGTACTGAGCGCGCTTGGCGGCGGAGCGCTGCCAGATAAAGACCCCCACTCGCACGAGCCAGATGCCGGCAATCACCATCAAGGTCTGCGTGCGGCCATTGACATCCCGCAGCCCGCGGTACGGCCCGAAGAGCCAGGGGTCCTGGGCCAGCGTGCGGTACTTCCACATCCAGAAAATGGCCATCGCCCGCTCTTCTGCGGTCTGCGCAACAGCGCCATCCGGTAAGGCGACCTGCTGACCAGCCAAGCGGACTTGCCGGGAGGTATAAATGGGGTCGGAGAGCAGGGCCGGCCACCAAAAGGCCACAAGAACGGTGGCAAGCTGGCACATCCAGTTCATCCAGACAGCCACGCTAGAACGCCGGCCTCTCTTCACCGCATACCCGCGCAACATTCCCTTGTCCTTAGTCTGCTCTTTGGAGTTGCGCAACCGTAGCGGGGAAGGTATGAAACACTCGTTCTTGCAATGTAAGAACTTCGTCATCAGACAGAGAGAGAAAGGAAGAGAAGTATGCCTGTCAAAAAGATACTCCTGACGCTGTGTGGACTCTGTTTCAGCGCCCTTGTCGCCACCGCTCCTGTCGGAGCCGCGGACGGCTATCCAGAGGGCTATACCCCCTCAAAACCGGAGGAGACGGGGGCAACGAATATCCTGGCGCGGTTCGGGGCGCTCTCAACCTATGTCAACGATCAACTGGAAGCCGCGGGCGGGGATAACGCCCCGGAGTGTCTCAGGGACTGCCTGACGGTCCAGATCAACAGCATCCTGGAGTGTCTGGACCAGAAAAACACCTATGCGACCAGCGAGCCGTGTGAAAAAGACGCGGCCCGGCAGGCCGTTCAGTGCGACCCCAAATGTACGGACGGCTAGCGCGTTTTACGCTAGTCTGTAGCCGTGCCTGGGGCTCCCGTCCTGCCGGACATGAGCCGGCATCCAGCCGGCGGCGGGGGTTGGGGGCCTGGATTCCGCAGGAATGACAGCTGGCTGCACAGCATCGTACTTTGCGCTGGCTGTCCACCTTCGCGCGTGCGCTGGCACAAGAAAAAAGGGCGGTTGTCCGACCGCCCTTTTTTCCTTTTGTTCTGACTGAGATTTAGCCCTTCATCATGGCTGCCAGGGCGGCTCCCTGTTCGCCCAACACCGTCTTGGTGGACTCTCGCGCCTGGATGCGCTGCCACCAGGCGGCCAGTTTGGGCCGGCCCTCGAACGGCTTCTTTGAGCCGAAGTTCGGCAGCAGATTATCCATCAGAAACAGGGTTGGCGCGATGGCGGCATCGGCCAGGGTAAAGGCCGCGCCGGCCAGCCACGGCCCGTCGGAAATGGACGCTTCGAGTTGATCGAGATTATTATTCACCTCGGCGATCTTGTCGGCAATAAACTGGTCATCCAGGTCCTGGCCGAACAGCTTGGGGAAACACGCCCGCATTGGCGGATCGATATACAGATCGTGATAGCGCGTAATGGAGCGAACCGCGGCTTTGCCTTCCGCATCGCTCGGCAGCAGCGGCGTCTCCGGGAATTTATCCTCCAGATACTCGTTAATGACTTCCGACTCGGCAATGAGCTGTCCGTCGTCGGTTTCCAGGGCCGGGACCTTGCCGGTAGGGTTGATTTTTTTGTACTCTTTCTGGCCTGGGTTCTCGCGTGGGTCAACAAACTCGATGTTGAGCCCTTTTTCGTAGGCCGCGACCCGGCACTTTCCGGCAAAATTACTGAGCTGATAACTATACATCTTCATACCAGACACCTCCGTTGGAGAATTTTTTGAGCTTCCAGACTATCCTGGACTCTGGCGGTTAAGTCAACTCCGAGACGCACGGTAATTTGCTCTTGGCAGATGATGCAGCCGCGTGTATTGCTGAGGCGAGGCGTACGGTGCCACGCGGGGGTGCGGGTTGCGGGCAGGCCGTGGGTCTCGGACAAACGAACGAAGGGGAGGGTATTTGTGGAATTCGGCTTATTTTCGTTATTCGACTTTTTCCGGGATCGACAGGACGAGGTCCAGTATTTTCAGGATACGCTTGAACTGAGCATTCTGGCCGAAGAGCTGGGCTTTGACTCGGTCTGGTTCGGGGAGGAGCATTTCTACTCCTTTGGGATTTGTCCGAGTCCGCAGATTTTCCTGACCGCGGTCGCCCGTGAGACCTCGCGCATTCGGCTGGGCACGGCGATCAGCCTGCTGCCGTTTGAGAATCCGCTGCGGAAGGCCGAGGACTTTGCCATGCTCGATATCCTGAGCAACGGCCGGCTCGACTTCGGGGTCGGGCGCGGCATTATTGCCAAACACTTTGAGGGTTTTCGGGTGCCGCTGCGCGAGAGTCGGGCGCGCTATGAAGAGTCGCTGGAAATCATCCGCCGCGCCTGGACCGAGGACCCCTTTGCGTATCAGGGTGAATTCTGGCAGGTCCCGTCGTTGTCACTCGGACCCAAACCCGTCCAGCGGCCTCACCCACCCATCTATCGCGGCACGATCAGCACAGAGTCGTTTGAGGGCGCAGGGATTATCGGTGATAATGCCTTCATCGTGCCCTGGCTCACCGGCCCTCATCCCGTGGTGCGCAAGCGCGTCCAGCGCTACCGCGCCGCGCTCAAAGAAAACGGGCACGACCAGAAGCGAACCACCTGCATTTTCTTTCTGTTCGTGGACCCGGACCATAATGTCGCCCTGCGCGAGGGACAGGCCGCAACCCGTGCCTACACCGACCTGTTCACAAATATGATCCCCGCAGAACTGCTCACCAAGATGCACACCGCCGACCCGGTCAGACAGTTCATCGACTTTGCCCGGGCCATGCCCGATCAGATTGAGGAACGCGCGGTGGTCGGCACGCCGGCCGAATGCCGCCGCCGGCTGCACGAACTGGACGACGAATTTGCGCTGGACCAGGTCGCCTTTTATTTTCACGCCGGGGCGCGCGACCCCAAGCGGGCGCGCTATGGACTGGAATTATTTGCCAATGAGGTCATGCCGGAGTTTCGCGCAGCGCTTTAGACCGCAGGCGCGGGATCACTGCGCCCGGCCTGCATAAGGAGTTTCTCATGGAATTTGGTCTGTTTTCTCTTTTTGATTTTTTCCGCGACAAGCAGGACGAGGCGCAGTATTTTCAAGATACCCTTGATATCTGCATCCAGGCCGAGGAACTCGGCTTTGACTCGATCTGGCTGGGTGAGGAACACTTCTATGCGTTTGGCATTTGTCCCAGTCCGCAAATGTTTCTGACCGCGGTGGCGCGCGAGACCTCGCGTATCCGGCTGGGCACGGCGATCAGTCTCCTGCCGTTTGAAAATCCGCTGCGGAAGGCCGAAGACTTTGCCATGCTCGATATCCTGAGCAATGGCCGGCTCAACTTTGGGGCCGGCCGCGGTATTATTCCAAAGCATTTTGAAGGATTTTGTATTGATCAGGCCGAGAGTCGCGCCCGCTACGAAGAGGCCCTGGAGATTATTCGACGGGCCTGGACTGAGGACCCTTTTGCGTATCAGGGCAGCTTTTGGCAGGTGCCGTCGTTGTCGGTCGGCCCCAAGCCAGTCCAGCAGCCCCACCCGCCGATCTATCGCGGCACCCTCAGTCGTGAATCGTTTGACGGAGCCGGTAAGGTCGGAGACAACGCGTTTATCGCCCCCTGGTTGAGCGCGCCCCACCCCGAGGTCGTCTCCCGACTCCAGCATTACCGGGCAACCTTGCAGGAATATGGACATGGGCCAACCCGGACGACGTGTATCTTTTTTCTGTTCGTGCATAACGATCATCAGGAAGCCGTACGCGACGCGAGAGAGACCACACGCGCCTATACGGAGTTAATCACCTCATTTGTGCCCCGTGAGGCACTCGGTCAGGTCCCGGCCCACGACCCCATGCGTTCCTATCTCGAATTTATTCTTTCCATGCCGGCCGATGTCGAAGAACGGGCGGTTGTTGGCACCCCAGCCGAGTGCCGACGCCGGCTGTACGAGCTCAACGACGAATTTGGTCTCGATCAGGTTGCTTTTTATTTTCACGCCGGAGCGCGCGACCCCAAGCGCGCGCGTCAGGGCTTGGAGCTGTTTGCCAAGGAAGTGATGCCAGAGTTTCATCTATAGGGACGCGCGCCCCTCACCCAGCCACTAACCACTAGTCACTAGCCACTAGTTTTACCCATAGGGGCGCGCGCTCCTCACCCACAGTTTCTCAGACTACGCTGCCAGCGAAGGAGGGACAGTATGTTGCTCAAAGAAAAGATCGCCATTGTGACGGGGATTGGGACCGGCATGGGCAAGGCCATTGCCCTGCGGTGCGCCAAAGAGGGCGCCCATGTCGTTGGCGCGGAAATCAACGAGGTCACCGGCAGGCAAACCGCGGCTGAGGTGAGCGCGCACGACCGCCGCGGCCTGTTTGTCAAAACAGACATGGGACGGGTGGAAGACATCAACGCCATGGTCACCACCGCAATGGAAACCTTTGGCCGGATTGATATTCTGGTCAATAATGCCGGTGTGACAAAAAGCCTGGGGTTTTTTGATGTCACCGAGGCAGACTGGGACTGGATTCATTCGGTCAACGCCAAGGGTGTCTTTTTCTGTATGCAGGCCGTGGCGCGGGAGATGGCGAAACGCAAAGAAGGCCGGATCATTAATATCGCGTCCATCGCCGGCAAGGGCTTTCGGGGCACGTCGAATATCTCGTACGCCGGCTCAAAGGGCGCCGTCATCGCCATGACCCGTATCGGCGCCGCGCAGCTCGCCAAACACGATATCAATGTGAATGCCATCTGTCCCGGCGCCACCCGCACAGATTTGTACACCAACGTGATGAAGCAACTCACCGAGCGCGAGGGCATAAGCGAAGAACAGGCGATATCCCGGCTGGATGCCTCGATTCCCCTCAAGCGCTCCAACAGCCCGGATGATATAGCCAATATGGCCGTCTTCCTGGCTTCGGATGAGGCGCGCAATATCACCGGCCAATCGTTCAATGTTGACGGCGGGCTGATGTGGGACTGAGAGCACATACCTGAAACGGAGGAACACCATGCCACACGGAATGGAGCATATTCTGAGCGACCTGCGGGTGTTGGATTTTACCCGCGCCCTGGCCGGACCGAGTTGTACCCGGATGATGGCCGAGATGGGAGCCGATGTCATTAAAGTCGAGTCTGCGCCCGGCGGCGATATGGTGCGCGGCATCTCGGTTTTTGAAAAGGAACGCAGCCTCTATTTTATTCAGCAGAATCTCGGCAAGAAGAGTTTATGCGTGAATATCCGCGACCCCAAAGCCATGGAAATTATCAAAGAGCTGATTGCGCAGATGGATGTGGTGGTCGAGAATTTCAAGCCCGGCGTAATCGCCCGGATGGGGCTGGGGTATGAGGAACTCAAGAAAATCAAGCCGGATATCATTCTGTGCTCGATTTCAGCGTTGGGCCAGAAAGGACCGCTGTCCACCAAACCCGGCTATGACTATATTGCCCAGGCCTACTCTGGGGTCACTTCCATGATTGGCGACCCTGACGAAGCCCCGTATCTGCCGCTGGTCGGCATGGGGGATGTCAGCACGGGCGTCCACGGCGCCCTGGCCGTTGTATCCGCCCTGCGCTACCGCGACCGCACGGGTGAGGGCCAGCATCTCGATATCGGCCTGCTGGACGTGTACTACCATTATCACGAGGTCAATGTTCATCAGTACAGCGGCACCCAGGGCAAAATGAACCCCACCCGGGCCGGCCGGCATTTAACCTATGTCTGTCCGGCCGGCATTTTTCGCGCCAAAGGCGGCTCGCTTGTCATCATGGCCTTTCTGCATCACTGGAAGGACCTGTGCGCGGCCATGGAGAAACCGGAGCTGGTGGACCATGAACGTTATGGCACTGAGGCGTTGCGCCTCGAACATCGGGATGAGGTCGTCCAGATTATCGAAGACTGGTTGCAGGCAACCTTTCCCGATGTTGAGAGCGCGGTGGCCCATATGGAGCAGGTGGGGGTGCCGGTTGCGCCGGTCTTGTCGGTAGCCGAAACAACGCAGCACCCCCACCTGCGTGAACGCGGCACCGTGCGCACCATCAAGGACCCCATTGCTGGCGAGTTTGATATTCCCGGCATGCCGCTGCGCTTTTCCAGTTTTCCTGACGACCTGCCGCTTACCGCCCCCACGCTGGGACAGCATAACCAGGAAGTTCTCACCGCATACCTGAAACGGTCGCCCAAAGAGGTACAGCAGTTACGTGAGGCTGGCGTGCTGTTTGAAAAAAATTCGTAGTAAGGGGGTGACTATGCCGACCCAAGGCGCACAACATGTTCTCAGCGGACTGCGGGTACTCGATTTCACTCGGGCTCTCGCCGGCCCGACGTGTAGCCGCATGCTGGCCGAGATGGGCGCTGATGTCATTAAGGTCGAGTCTGCGCCCAGGGGCGATCTTGGGCGAAATTTCTCAACGTTTGGCAACAAGCGCAGCTTGTTCCACGTTCAGCACAATCGCGGCAAGAAAAGTCTGTGTGTCAATCTGCGCGACCCGCGCGGCATGGCGCTTGTGACCGAGCTGATTCAGCACGTTGATATTGTGGTCGAGAATTTCAAGCCCGGTGTCATGGCAGATATGGGTCTCAGTTATGAGCGGCTCAAAGAGCTCAAGCCTGATATCATTCTGTGCTCTATCTCTGCCCTGGGCCAGACCGGCCCTTTAGCCCATAAGCCTGGCTACGATTATATCGCTCAGGCGTATTCCGGGGTGACCTCAATGATCGGAGAGGAGGACGATGCACCTTACATCCCGCTGGTCGGTATGGGGGATGTCAGCACAGGGGTACATGGCGCGCTCGCCGTCCTGGCGGCCCTGCGCCATCGGGACAATACCGGTCGGGGCCAACATCTCGATGTTGCGCTGTTGGATGTGTACTACCACTATCACGAGGTCAACGTGCATACCCCGCGTGCCACAGAAGGCGCGATTAAGCCAACCCGTGTTGGCCGCCATATGACTTATGCCTGCCCTTCGGGTGTCTTTCGTGGCAACGGTGGCTACTTGGTTATCATGGCCATTTTCCATCACTGGCCGGACTTCTGCAAAGCAATCAACCGGCCTGAGCTGGTTGACGACCCACAGTACAGTACGGATCAAGCCCGGCTCAAACGCCGAGACGAAGTGACCAAACTGGTCGAAGACTGGTTGCAGACGTTTCCTGATGTCGAGAGCGCAGTGGCTCACTTAGAGAGTTTTCACGTTCCAGTCGCTCCGGTGCTCTCTGTGGCCGAGACTCTCGACTACCCGCATCTGCGCGAACGTGGGACCGTAACAACAATCAACGACCCAATCCAGGGTGATCTCGACGTACCCGGTTTTCCGCTCAAGTTTTCCGAGTTCCCGGACGAACTCCCCCTCCACGCGCCCACGCTGGGACAGCATAACGAAGAGGTGCTGACTTCATATTTGGGACGATCCGTGGAAGAAGTCCGACAACTGCGCGAGGCCGGGGTAGTGGTCGAGGAGAATCGGTAATTCTTATTTTTGGAGGGACTCATGGCAGGATTGGTTGAGGAGAAAGTGGCGCTGGTCACGGGCAGTGGGTCAGGCATAGGCAGACAGTCGGCCCTGGCCTTTGCGCGTGAAGGCGCCAAGGTGGTCGTTTCCGATGTTGTCGTCGAAGGCGGGGAGGAAACGGTTCGCCTGATTCAGAGCGCGGGCGGGCAGGCGGTCTTTGTGCAGGCCGATGTCTCGCAGGCGGCTGAGGTAGAAGCGTTGATCAATGCGGCGGTCGAGACCTATGGCCGCTTGGACTGCGCGCATAATAATGCCGGCATAGCCGGCAAGTCTCAGAGCACGGTTGACTGCACGGAGGAGAACTGGGAGCGCATCATTGCCATTAATCTGACGGGGGTCTGGCTGTGCATGAAAGCCGAGATTCCGCATATGCTCGCCCAGGGCAAGGGGGCCATCGTCAATACGGCGTCCGACGCCGGGCTGATCGGCGTGCCGCGCGCCGGCGCTTATGTGGCCAGTAAACATGGCGTGGTGGGCCTGACCAAAACGGCAGCCCTGGAGTATGCCAAGGCCGGGATTCGCGTCAACGCAGTCTGCCCCGGTCCGATTGACACGCCCATGCTTCAGAGCGTCGGTCAGCGGCGTCCTCGGGTGGTGGAGAAAATGGCCGCCGCCCAGCCGGGGGGCCGTTTGGGGCAGCCTGAGGAAATTGCGGAGGCGGTCGTCTGGCTGTGCTCGGATGCGGCCTCTTTTGTCACCGGGCATCCCATGCCGGTTGACGGCGGCTATATGGCGCAGTAACGGCCCTGCCGGAAGCAGGACGGTCTGCTTACAGCGCGAACGAGCGCTTGACTTCAAGAAAAATCCGACTGTTCCGGCCCGTCCAGTACCGATCGCGGGTGCGTACCGGCGCGGCAAACTGGCCGAACAGCCCGGAGCGCGAGCCAATAAAGAAATCAGCCCCGATAGTGGCGGACACATAGTCCGAGAAATCGTACCGGACTTGGGGGCGAATGAGCAGGTCGCCAAAGTTGATGCCGTACAGCGCCAGCAGTTGAGGGTGGAGGGTTTCGTTCATAAAATCGGACAGCAAGAAGAGCGACACCGCATTCTCAACGGACTCGCCAATAAGCGCGCCGGGCGCGTTGAAAATCACATTCTGGAAGAACTGCACATTCGCCATGAGATTATCATTGACCGTCCAGTCTACCCCCAAGACATAGGATAGAAACTCGCGCTGCCGGATACCGTCGCGGTCGTGCGGGTCGCCAGACACAAAGTGTTCCCCAAGTCTCAAGCCGCCCTCGCCGCGGATTACAAACACGTCAAAGGCGTAATTAAAACTGCCGCCAAGCAGGTGGAAGCGCTCATGCCGAGGCTCGAAACGAAATGTGTTGGGACCCAGCACCCGCCGGAACGGGACCGGGAAGTCGCCCCAGGCGTATAGATAGTTCAGCGACAGGTCCATATTGCGCAGAAAGCGCGTCACCCGAAATCCAACCTCGGAATCGCTCAGCCGCCAATCCTCGGGTTGGCGCACCGAGCCCACCTGGACCGAGGGGAACGGTGGCGGAGGCTGAACGGGCAACGCGGGCAGGGGAAGGTTCCGAAACTGAAATTCGCTGCCCTGGTCGGCCGGACGGCTGGCCTCAAAGTCGGGCAACCACAGACCCTCAAACGTCCAGTCGCTCAGCGTGTAGTCCACCCGCAGACTCCACAGCGGGATGCGGGCATCAATAAAGTCGTTCAGAATGAACTCGCGAAAATCCTGCGGGTTAATCACATCCAGGATGCGTAAGCCAATGGACTCGCCCCACACGATCTGTTGCCGGCCCAGGCGGATATCAAAATCCTCGTAGAGCACGTCAAGATACAGCTCGCGCAGCTCGGCCTGAAACGAATCGCCAGCCTCCAGCCGGTCAATCGGCGCGGTATGAAAATCCTCGATATTGGTTTCCAGATGATTGACCGGATCGAACATCGACCGCCCCAGGATGGTGAGTTCGGCCCAATCGGTCAGTTCAAACTCAATCTCGGCCTGCAACCAGTTCTGAGACTTGGAGAACTGATGCGGCGAGTAGAGTCGCAGCGCAGTCTCGTTTTTGACAAAGCCGGTCACGTCCAAACGGTCCCGCAGGGTCTCGAACAAGCCGGGCTGAGGCTCTCTCCCGGGACGCCGAGCAACCGGAGCAACGCGCGCAGGACTCGGCCGGCTGGCCACGCTACTCCTGGGCACGGCTGGCGCGGCCTCCGGTTTCGGTGCTGGCGGGGCGGCTTTGGCCGGCCGCTCTTCAGGTGCCGAAGCCGGCGCTGGCGGAATCGATTGGGCGAAGCGGTTGGCCTCAGGACTCTCAAACAGAATCTGCGCCCTCACCTCCGGGACAGGCCGGTCCGGCGTCTGGAGCGTCGCACTCACCCGACTGCCCTGTTGCTCTACGCTGAAGGCCGGCAGTTTCTCGCCTTTGAGGTCAAGCACAAAACGCAGATGTTGCGGGTGAGTGCCCACCCGGACACGGCGCAGGAGCGTATCCTTGGCCGGATAGGCTGCTGAGGGGAGCGGCAGGACCGGCCCTATGACGTCGATCACGAGACGGGTCGGGGTCGAAAGCGGAAAGGCGTGGATGGCGCTCGGCGCTTGAGAGAATTGCAGCACCACCTGCCGCTGACTCCCGTCGGCAGTCAGATGGACCTTGTGGAGACGCATGACCGAGGGAGAGGCGGATTGGGCGAGCGATGTTCCTGCTCCAATCCAGAGGATCGCGATAAGGCCGAAGACCCAGGTCCTCAGCCTCGTGGGCGTGCTGCTCATAGGGAGAACAATCTAGGGTGCGCCCTTGCGCAGCGACCGTTCGGTAAAAATCGATTCCTTGAGACCCTGGTTGAATCGCACATTGCTAAACTCAACCTCGGTCTTATGGCCGGTGAGCTGATTTTCCACCACGGTCCGTTTCCAGTTCCAGATCCCGTCAATCTGTGTCCACTCCGTTGTCCAGATTTTGAGCAGGCGGCCCTTGCGGTCGTAAAATTCAATTCTGGGTTCGGTCAGGTTCTCGGCGTTTATCCAGCGGAGCTTTTTGCTGTAGATATAATTCTCCTTGATGGGTACGGACTCCAGGACGTAGAACTTGGTGCCATTGTTCTGCTCGACGCGCAGCAGTTTGTGCGTATCCTCTTCCACCTCCCGGTCCGCCATGTCATCGTAGATGATATCGCTGCCCATAAAGGAGTTTTCCTTATCCCCGGAGGCAATCCGGCGCACCTTGCGCAGGGCCGGCAGGTAGATCCACTGGTCGTCGTCGGCCTCGGCATCTTCCTGCGACCAGTTGAGAAAGGTGGTGTCTTTGACATCGGGCGGGGACTCAAAATAGACAAAAGATTTGCTCGACAGCCCATCCCGGCCCTCATAATCCTTCCAGTAGCGCAGGGTATCGCGCTTGCGCGTCTTGCCCTTGCTATTGGTCAGCGTCCAGACGGCCTCGGAGATTTGATCGTCGCCGTCTTCACGCTCGTCAACCATGACGGCAATCTCCCGTCCGCTAGGCTCTCCAGGGACTTCCTGGGCAGAGGCAGGCGGCGCCGCACTCAGCACCCACACTCCCAGTCCGAAAAAGAGTACCCGTATCCAGCCTTTGTCTCTATTGAAGGACACGTGCACTCTTTTCATCCATACGATCTTCATACTGTCTCCTTCTCTTGCAGGGTTGAAACTACATAGTCCGTTCTCGTCGGCGGAGCGGGCGACGGCGTGGTGCCATACACGAACCGTGGCTTGAACGTATTGAGGATGGCCGGCAGCAGCGTCATGGAGGCCAGCAGGCAGGCGCCCATGTTCAGCGCCATCATCGCTCCGAGATAGAAATTGGGCTTGAAGTTGGAGGTCAGAAAGACCAGGAAACCGCCGATCACCACCGCGGCGTTAAAGAAAATGGCTTTGCCCGAAGTCGCCATTGTCGCCACGGTAATGCGCTCCGGGTCGACCAGGCCGTCTTTGGTTTTCAGTTGATATTTATTCAGAAAGTGGATGGTGTAGTCGATCCCGATCCCAATCACCATGGAAGCGGTCATGGATTTGCCCACTTCAAGCGGAATCCCCAGCAGCCCCATCAGGCCAAAGCTGAAGACCATCACCGCGCTGATGGGAATGATGTTGATCAGCCCGGCAACCACGGAGCGGAACATGCAGGTGGTAAGCAGAAAGACCGCCAGCAGCGAGGTGACCAGACTGGTCAACTGACCGGACACGACCAGCTCGCTGAAGCGGTTGCTCATATAGCCCTGCCCGGCAAAACCGATCCAGAAGCCGCTCTGGGTCTCCCAGCCAATAACCGTGGGCGTGATACCGGCCAGCCAGCGCCCGAACCGGACCGTCAGCGGATCGCGCTCGCCGGCCTGGCCGCTCTTGCCGTTCCCCTCGGCCAGGCCGAATTCCCGGACCACAAAGTCCTGAATCCGGTCGATCACGCGCTCGATGTCGGAGCTGTGGTCCGAGCGCAGAAAAAACGACACGTTGGCATGCTGATAGTCATAATCGACCACCTCATCAAAATCGTCCGGGTCTCCGGAGAACGAGTACAACAGCAGGTATTGGGCAACCAGATCACGCGAGTCGGGAATGACCTCCATCTCTTTGCGATCCTCGTTCATGACCCGGTTCATGCGTTTGATGAACTCGGCAATGGACAGCGAGCCACCCACAATGGGGTCCTGCTCAACCTCGGCTTGCAGACGGTCAAGCTTGCGCAGCAGGACCGGGTCTTTGAGCAGGTCCGGTTCGTGGCCTTCGATGGCCACATACACGGGCAAGGTGCCCTGAAATTTCTCTCGCAGAACCTCGTCGCCAATACGGATCGGGCTCTGCTGGTGGAACACATCAATCCATGACGAGTCAACGGACAGGCGCTGGAGGCCGAGCAGGCAGACGAGCATACTGCCAACCGCTATGCTCCACACCAGCAACGGGCGTCGAGCGACCCCCCGGCCCAGACTGGACAGGGTCCGCGCGGCCCAGCCGGTGGCGGCGAGGTCGCCGCCCCGTTTCATTTGTCGCCGCAGGCCACGCCCGACCCGAGGCGACAGCAGGCTCAGCACCGCGGGAAAAAACGTCAGCGAGACCACCATCGCCGCCAGAACGCCCACCGAGGTAAACAGTCCGAAATAGCGGATGGGCACCATCGCCGCGGTCAGAAAGGACAGAAAGCCGGCCGCGGTCGTCAGCGCTGTAAATACCACCGGCTTCCACATTTCCCCCATAGCCGCCAGGACCGCGGCGTGCGCGTCCGGTTCGGGCTGGCTGAGAATTTCGTCGTAGTAGCGGCTGAGAATATGAATGCCGTAGGCCACGCCAATCGCCATCAGCGTGACCGGCATCATGGTCGAGACGAAGTACATGGGCACCTCGACCCAGGCCATCAGGCCCATACTCCAGATGACGGAGATAATCACCACGGCCAGCGGCAGGAGGACGCCGCGCAGACTCCGATAGGTCAGATAGAGCGTGCCCAGGACAATGCCCAGGACCAGTGGCATGAACAGTTCCATGTCGCCGCGCGCGTCTTCGGAGAAGGTGACTTCCATCGCGCCGCGGCCGGCAATATGGAACTGCTCGGGCACGCCGGCCGCCTCTTTTTCCCGGATCATGTCACGGATGGTGCGGTAGATCGCCGCCCGTCGGGCGACGCCCTCAAGCGTCCCCTCGGACGATTCCATCCGAGCCATAATGAGCAGACCAGTACCGTCGCGCGACACCACCCAGTCCACAAACATGGCGTTGTCAAACAGGGCGTTTTGCAGCGCGGCCAGGGCGGCGGCCGAGCGCGGCGGCTCTTCCATGAACGGGTCAACCGCCATGCCATCGCTCGTCCCGGTAATATTATCCATGGTGGCCACGCTGGTCACGTCTTCATCCCGGACGGCTTTGATGCCTGGCAGGAGCGCAATTTTCTCGGAGAACTCTTTGACAATGCCCAGGGTGCGCGGATTGAAGACCCCGTTTTCCTGCGGGTTGTCGTTCAGGACACCGACAATGATGAGGTCCAGCATCCCAAAGCGCTCTTCCACCACATCGTTGTAGTGCAAGACCGGATCATTGGGGGGGATCATGGATTCGGCATCGCTCTCGAAGCGCAGGTATTGGAGCTGCATGACCGCAGCAACCGTCACTCCCAGGACGGCCGCAATAACCAGAAAACGAAAACGGATGATGGCGCGAAAAATGGATTCCACTCAGTGTTCCTCTATGCTGTCTCGCCTGTTTTGGCGCTGCTGTGTCTGGTTTCTGGATGGCTGGATTCGGCAGTGAGCAAGGCCAGAACCAGGTCCGGCAAGGCGGTCAATACCTGCTCGCCGGACAATTTCGGATCAACATGACCCACAAGTTTTTGTCCGCGCAGGGTGTGGATAACGAGACCGATGACAGCGAATGGGGTCATCTGGACCGGCAACGGCTTCAAACTGCCCTGGCGCACGCCGCGCGCCACAATGGCCTGCAAGGCGCGGTGCGCCCGTGAAAACCAGCGTTCGGCCAGCACCGCGGCAATCGCATGATGGTCGTCAATGGTCCGTTGCACCATCTGAAATCGGTGCGGCGCGTCGTGATAGGCGTCAATGAACACCTGAACCACGGCCCGAATCTGCGCCTCGGGCTCAGTCCCATTCCCGGCAATCGCTTCAACCTGCGTCACCACCCCGCTCACCGCATCCTCAAGCAGCGTCTGATACAGGGCCTCTTTATTGTCGTAATAGTGGTAGATGAGCGCCTTGGTCGCGCCGGCCTGTTCGGCAATCTCCCGAATCGAGGCGCCGTCAAAACCGCGCTCGGCGAACAGCGCCTCGGCAACCGTGCCAATCCTGGCGCGATAGTCCGGGGATGAGGGTGTTTTGACGGGACGAGCCATGACGGCTCATAATTAACCGAACGAACAGTTAAATCAAGGCCGGTCGAAGAATGACGCCCGAGCCACAGGTCAGGAGGGGGCAGACTTCCGCCCTAATCACGCTATACTTGGCGACGGCACTTAATCGCCCGGAAGGAGAATCGCGTGAAATTCGGCATTCTTCAATTCTTTAGCTGGCCGGGCCGGCGGACCGAGCTGGCGACCGTATATCAGCGCGGTTTGGAACGGATCCAGATCATGGATCAAAACGGCTACGATGCGGTCTGGCTGACCGAGCACCATTTTAATGACTATAGCGTGTGCCCTTCGATCCCGGTCATGGGAACGTACGCCGCGGCCCGCACCAGGAATATTCGGATCGGGACCGGCGTGTGCCTGGCCGGCTTCTACCATCCGCTGCGGCTGGCCGAGGAAATCGCGCTGCTCGATACGCTGTCAGGCGGCCGGGTGAACTGGGGGGCCGGGCGCGGCTTTGACCTCAAGGAGTTCAAAGCCTTCGGAGTCCCAATCGAGGAAAGCCACGCCCGCTTTCGGGAAACCGTAGACATCGTGCTCAAAGCCTGGACCACTGACCGCCTGACCTATACCGGCAAGTATTTCTCGTTCGATAACGTCGAAGTCTTGCCCAAGCCCCTGCAACAACCGCATCCACCCGTGTGGGCCGCGGCCTCTTCACCGTCGGCGATTGAGTGGGCCGCTTCCGCCGGCCATTCGATCCTCATGGACCCGCACGCCACCCATGCGGAATTAGGTCACAAATGGGAATTGTACCGGGATACGCTCGAACTCCACGGCTATTCCATTGAAGGCCGTCAGATACCCATGGCGCGTCTCCTGGCCATTGCTTCTACCCAGGAAAAGGCCGCCGAAGTCGCCCGTCAGGGAGCGAAATGGCTGGTGGATACCTATGTGCCGCCCGAGATGTACGGCGCGGGCGACCCGGTTCAGCGTTATGTGAACGAAGTCGTCATTCACGGCACGCCGGAGAAGGTCAGAGACGAGCTTGCGCGCCTACATGAAGAAATCCATCTGGACTACATCATTGGCGCGCCGCTGAGCCATGAAAGTTTTCTCCAATTCACGGACCAGGTGTTGCCTCGGATGGGGGAATGAATATATTTCCCCTCTCCCGCTGGGAGGGGGGTGAGGGGCGTACCGCACGAGGATTAACCTATGGGTACTGTTGCTTTTGGAATTTTTGACCACCTGGAGCGCAGGGCAGACTCGCTGGGTGAATTGTATGAGGGACGCCTGCGACTCCTCAAGATGGCTGATGAAGCCGGTTTTTACGGCTATCACCTGGCCGAACACCACGCCACGCCGCTGGGCATGGCCCCGTCTCCGAGCGTCTTTCTCTCCGCGGCCATCCAGCGCACCAAACGCATTCGTTTAGGGCCGCTGGTGTATTTGCTGCCGCTGTATCATCCGCTGCGGCTGATCAGCGAAATCTGTATGCTCGATCATATGAGCGCTGGCCGCCTGGAAATCGGGGTCGGGCGTGGCGTATCGCCGTTTGAGCAAGCCTATTTTGAGGTGCCGTTTTTGCACTCGCGGGCCATGTTTGAAGAAGCCCTGGAAATGGTCAGCGCCGGCCTGCGTCAGGAGCGACTTACCTACACGGGCAAGTATTACCAATGTGTCGATGTCCCGATGGAACTGCATCCCAAGCAAACGCCCAACCCGCCGTTCTGGTATGGGGTCATCAATGCGAACAGCCTCCGCTTTGCCGCGGAGCGCGGCATGCATATGGCGAGCGGCGGACCCAACAGCGGTCTTAAAGAGCTGACCACCCAGTACCAGGAAATGTGGTCGCACAATCGGGACAATCCGCTGAACCTCAACCCCCAGGTCGAAACGCCGAAAATGGGCGCGTTCCGCCATGTCTTTGTGGCGGACACCGACCAGGAGGCCGAAGCCATCGCCACCCCGGCGTATAAGGATTACTACGCCAACATCGAAAAGCTGTGGCTCGACTTCGGCGTGGCCCACACCCTGTTCACACCCGACCTCCAGGTCGCCCGCAGTCTGGACGTCGCCATCGTCGGCTCTCCCAGCCGGGTGCAGGACGAGATTGCGGCCTACTTCGAGCAGACCGGCTGCAACTATATTCTGGTGTCGCTCGCCTGGGGCAGTCTGCCCCAGGCTCAGTCCGAACGTTCAATGGAGTTGTTCGCCACGCGGGTCATGCCGGAGTTCGGCTGAGATTGCTTGCCAGAGATGAAGAAAAAAGAATATATCAAGCACTATATGCTTGAAGCACTCAAAACGTTGCCCAGTAAGACCGATTGGACCAAAGTCGATGCGCTGACGGATGAGAGGCTGGAAAAGCTGATCGCGGACGATCCGGAAGAACACGACCTGAAACCGGACTGGACCCAGGCCAAGCTGGTTTTGGGGAAGCCGAGTCAAGCGAATGACTCGACTCCTCTTAAGCGACGAATTTGAGACGAGATGAAGATATACGCGGATACATCGGTCTTTGGTGGTGTATTTGACCGAGAGTTTTCTGAGTCGAGCAGACAATTCTTTAATGAAATTGATGCCGGGCGGTTTATCCTGGCGACCTCTGCTGTTGTTGAAGCGGAGATAGAACCGGCTCCTGAGAAAATCCGGGCATTCTTTGCTAAATATGCAGAGTCAGCCCAGATTATGGATATCAGTGAAGAAGCCTTAGAGCTTCGATTAAACTATATCAAATCAGGCGTGGTTACTGAGGCATCACTTGATGATGCTCTTCATGTCGCAATCGCTACGGTATCGGGCTGTGAACTTATAGTAAGCTGGAATTTCAGACATATTGTCCATTTTGATAAAATCCCAAAATATAATGCAGTCAACGTGCTTAATGGCCACGGTCACATTGGCATCTATTCTCCGTTAGAGGTAATTCAATATGACAATTTGTGAACCTCAATGCGTAGCCCTGAAACGTCTCGGTGCCGAGTATGTTGCTCGATTGCTCTCGGGGAAATCAAAACAGGAAGAATTGGAATTTTGGGGGAAACGCACGGAAAATTTGCGTTCCCGGCAGAAGGCAGAAAAGTCACCCTCGATACGCTCGCCCCGGAAAACTTAAAAAATAGACGAGAGGATATTTTGTGCGCGTATTTGGCAAGAGACGAACCAGATCATCATTCTGATTCTTACAGCTTCTACGATTACAATATCACTCTCTCGCTGCATCCAAAAAACCGTAGCATATACACCCGCCCCGGACATATTGAGGAATAGGAGCAGCGTATCGATGACTCACCCGCAGACTCTCGAACGGAATCTCGGGCGCACGTCTGCTCTCAACGAACACCCTGCCGGGCTGCGGCTGCTGCGCCCCTACCTCCAACGGTCTCATGCCAGAAGCGCGAAGCGCTGGGCCAGAGCGGTCGAAAAATGTGTCACCATCGATCATCTCCGACAGGTGATGGAGCAGCGCGTGCCGCCGATTGTGAGGGAATATTATCGTGGTGGGGCCGATAATGAAATCACGCTCAGAGATAATGTCAAAGCCTTTCAAAGAGAACGCTTTAAGCCGAGAAGTGCGGTCCAGCTTGACACAGTAGAGATACGGACCGAAATTCTGGGACACGCCATTGCCCTGCCGGTTATCGCCGCGCCGATAGGCAGTACCCGCATGCTCTGGCCGCGCGGCGAAGCCGTCGCTGCCAAGGCGGTCGGTGAAGCCGGGACGATATGCACGCTCTCCACCCTGACGGGGACCGACCTGGAAGAAGTCAGCGCCGCCTCGCCCGGACCGTGTTGGTATCAGCTCTATCTCGTTGGGGGAAAAGACGTCGCCGCCCGCGGTATCGAACGGGCGAAAAACGCCGGCTATTCTGCGCTGGTGCTGACCATTGATACCGCGGTCGCCGGGAATCGCGCCCGGCACGAATGGCTGGGTGCCTCACGAGCGATTAACGGCACGCCCTTCCAGAAACTGCAATTTGGCCCGCAGATGCTCCCCCATCTCTCCTGGCTGAAGAGCTTTTACGCGGACGGCGGGCTGATGCAATTCCGCAATGTCATTCTGAACGACGGACAGCCCATGCCCTACGCGGACGTTGGGGCTCAACTGCGCGCTTCGGTTGTCACCTGGGAGCATCTGCCCTGGATTCGGAAAATCTGGGGGACGGATAAGCCTATCCTCGTGAAGGGCGTCCAATGTGTCGAAGATGCCCGGCTGGCGGTCGAACATGGCGTGGACGGCATTATCATCTCCAACCACGGCGGTCGCCAGATGGATCGCGTCTACCCAAGCTTATACGTCCTGAAAGACATCGCAGCCGAACTCAAGGACTCCAAGCTGACAATCTTGTTAGACGGCGGCATTCGTTCCGGCGGAGATGTCGTCATTGCCTTAGCCCACGGCGCGGATGCGGTCTTAGCCGGACGGGCCTATGTGTACGGTCTTGGGGCGGGTGGAGAAGCGGGAGTGCGCAAGGCGTTTGCCATCCTGAAAAAAGAAATTGAGGATACCCTGCGGCTCCTGGGCTGTGCTTCCATCCACGACCTGAATGCAAAAGAGCATCTGCTGCCCTATCCCTTTTCTGAGAGCGCTTCCCGATAGGCTGGAGCCGCGCAGGAGGCTCCCGTCATGCCGGACGTGATCCGATATCCATGCTTCGACTTCGCCCTTCGGGCTACGCTCAGCACGCGCGTTCGCCCTGAGCGTAGCGAAGCGAAGTCGAAGGGCCTGGATTCCGGCTTTCGCCGGAATGACGGGCAGCTACACATAATGGTGAATTGCGCTAGCCACCCGCGCTGAATCGGGGATAGTCCTCTTGGTGGGCCTGTATCCATGCCCGGATTTGCGGCAACGCCGCGACCCGTTCGTACACCGCCTGGAGTTTTGGAAAATCAGCGTGCAACACGTCTGCGTTCAGGTCGAACAGTTGGTTCAACCGATTGAAGACGCAGATATCGGCCCACGAGAGCTGTGAGCCCACCATACAGGACTCCTGTGAGAGCTTTTCCAGGCGCAGCAGGGCGCCCGGCAGTGTGGTCTCAAGCCACGTGGCGATGCGTTTCTGCCGCTCTTCCTGCGGCACCATTTTCGTCCCCGGCGCGCCGGGCACACCGTCAAAACTCATCTTGGCCAGGGCGGACTGCATTTCTGCTTGATGCACGACGATCATATCACTGCGCGCCGCCTCAATGGGGTCCGACGGATACAAGCCAGCCAGGCGCGCGGCAAGACGAGCGATACTGTCAGTCTGACCCAGGAATACGCCGTCCACTTCAAGGGCGGGCATTTGTCCGAAAGGGAGCTGGGCTTTGAACGCGGCCATATTGGCGAATTCGTCTACGGTATAGCGCCGGTCTGTAAATGCTATCTCACCGACGGTGAACAGGAGGCGGATCGGCTCTCCGATTCCTCTCCCGTGGAAGTAGTGAAACGTGATGTCTGATGCCATGCTCATCATCCCTCTCGGTTGTTTTGATCGCTCGGTCTTATCCTGGAAAGCAGGGACGGGCAACTGGTGGAGCGCCACCATTCACGTTTCACGCCGAGAAACCGCCGGCCGCTGATCCAGTTTGCCGCTATAGACCATAGTGTAGAGCGAAAACCCCCGCCCAGGCTGACACGCCGCCAGCCCAGTTCATCCAACATGGCGGGCAAGAACACCCCAAAGGAGTATTGCGCCCCGTAGTCACAAAGGGGACAACGAACGCACAGGCGGTGACGACCCAACCGTAAAAGAGCGCAGGGAAAAGAGGCATAATGAATGGACGGTGGCGAGTGGCAAGCCCGCTTCACGCTGCTGTGTCGCTACGGACGGCTGGCCTTTCCCTTTTGCTCCCTCTCCCCTGGCAGGTGCGCCTGTCCTGAGCGTACTTCGACTTCGCCCCTATGGGGCTACGCTCAGCACGAACGGAGGCGAAGGGAGCTGGGGTGAGGGGGGTTCTCACGAAACACTGCCGACTCGAAACGAAAACCTCGCACCTGACCACTAACGATCCCCAGCCTCCATATCCCGCAGCATGGCCTGTTCCATTTTCTTCATGCCTTCTCGGGTGGAGACATCGCACTCAATCCGGCCCTCCGGGGTGTCAACCAGGGTGACGTAGGACCCCCGATGGTTGCTGAAAATCTCGAATGTGGTACAGCCCTCCGGTCCGGCGATATGCGGGCCGTAGGCCACTCCCGGCTCCGTCATCATCACGTCACCGGGCTTGAGGACGCGCTCGCCCACGTCCAGCGTGCCCTGCACGACAATCTCAAACCGATGACAGGCGTGGGCATGCCGCGGCAGGGTCCAGTTCGGGCCCATCCGCAGCGTCACCACTGTGGGCGGGTTGTCCTTCCGGTCGCCGAGTAAAAAATAGGCCAGGCCGGTCACCCCGTCTAAGGGCAGCTCGACCAGCTCTTTCAGTTCCTGCGGGTATTGCTTCCAAAACGCAGGATCGTCCATTGATAAGAAAGACGCCATCTCTCCCCCCTTAGCTCTGCATGCTGTCCATAGGCAGCAGAAAAAACCACAGATCGCGCCGCACCTCGGCATCTTTCATGGCCTGCTGTGCGGCGCGCATGACTTTGCCGGCTTGGGTAGAATCCCGAAACCAGCGCAACCCGGCCCAGGCCGCGGGCGTATGATCGGCGAGGGCCAGGGCCGCGGTTTCATAATAGCCCCGAATGTCATGGGCGACGCGAGCCGGCACGCCGGGAATCCCGGCTTCCTTCCACGGCGTGCCCTGGCCAATGCGGATAAACGCCTCAAGGGCAGAAGGGATATCGTCCGCGCTGACGGCGCGCCCGGCTCCCACCCGGTTGCCGTATTGTGTGATCGCCCGCTCATAAGCGGCCCGCAGACCACGGGCTTCATCAACTGCGGGATGGGCGTCCGGGTCGTGACGGGGCGGCAGCGGGCAGGCCAGCGCTTCAGTTTCCTGGTCCGTCACGGACTCGGCAAAGTCTTCAACCCCAGGGGCGGTCCGTTTCAGCATCGAGAGGGCGTGCGCCAGGACGCGGTGCTGAAACGCGGGGTCATTCGGTTTCCCGATCGGGCGGCCCAGCGGAAAGTCGCACGCCAGCCCGCGCGGCGGCGCAGTGCCAATCATATGCTGACGGATCGAGCCGAACGCTACCGTCGCCATGCCGGCCGCCTCAAAAATATGCGCCAGCGTACACACGGTACGCGTGCACAGCGGTCACACCGGGGTCAGCAGCACAACGTCAACGCCCTGTTCCTTGAGCAGGGCGGCGCCTGCCGGCCCGCCGTCCATACGAATCTGAGCCAGATCGAACTGATTGCCGGCATAGGCCAGATGGGTGTCCGCCACTTTGCCGATTGTGCCTCGCGCGGCCAGTTCATCCAGCCGGTCAAGGGGGAAGACAACATTGAGATCAGCGGCCACGCCGGAGCTGTCGAAGTTCGGGCTCCAGTGCCCGACCATATAATCTCGCCGGGCGGCGTCCAGCGCCCGGTAACTTGTATCACGCGCCGCAAAATCGTCCTGCTCGGGATGATGCAGCGACGCCGACGTCACAATGGCCACCGTTGCTTCTTCCAAGGGTGGAGGGATGGTGAAGGCCGGGTTTTCAAACACCGGACACTCAATGTCCTGGACTGCGTTCTTGATATCGCGGTCGGCCATGCGTTCTCCTTATTTGTCTGGAATGTCGTGTTCGGGGTGATATTGCCCTGGCCGCTATACCAGAAAGATGGCTGATATTCAAAGATGGCTGATATTCAAAGATGTTCCCCTGGGAGCGTAGGCTAGTGGTTAGTGGTTAGAGCAAATTACGATGCTGTGTAGCCACCTGTCATTCCGGCGCAAGCCGGAATCCAGGCCCTTCGACTTCGCTTCGCTACGCTCAGGGCGAACGCGCGGGCTGAGCGTAGCCCGAAGGGCGAAGTCGAAGCAGGGATGCCGGATCAGGTCCGGCATGACAAGAGCGGCACGACAGGGCTACAACCTGGCGTAAACGGCGCTAGCGTGGACTCGCCAGGAGTGTTCCGCTACTCGCGCCGCTCAGTCGAGCTGGTAGGCGCGGGCGACGTTTTCTCCCAGGATGCCGCGGCGGGCGGTTTCGCTCATCGGCGCGACCATAGCCTGCAATTCTTCGAGGTAGTTTGCCGGGTGGTCCGGGTGGGGGTAGTCGCTCGCCCAGAAGAACTTGTCCGCGCCGACAAGATCGGTCAGGGAGGCGATCGTGCGCTCTTCGGGGTCTGCGGAAATATAACACTGCCGCTTGAAGTAGTAGGACGGCTTTTCCTTGAGACGCACGGTTGCCCCAAGCGTCGTGCCCTCGAAGATGGCGTCCGCCCGGTCGAGAAAATAGCCGATCCAGCCGGCTTGCGACTCCAGGACGACGACTCGCAAACGCGGGAAGCGTTCAAACACGCCCCATTGAAACAAGGTGCCAAAGGCGTGCTGCACGCCCTGGCCGGCGAACAGGTCCACATACCACATGGCCCAACCGAATTTGTCATAGCGCTGGTGGATACCCCATTCGGGCGGCTCAAACGTGGGATGAATGGCAAATGGGATGTCGCAGTCCTGAGCGGTGGCAAAGACAATATCGTGGCGAGGGTCGCCGTGAGGGATACGCGAAATCGTAAACGGGCTGACAAACACTCCTTTACAGCCATCCGTGACGGCGCGTTCGATCTCGCGGGCGGCTTCCTGGGGGTCGCCGAGCGACACGTGGGCAATGGGCGTCAGCCGCCCGCCCGAGTCCCGGCAGAAGTCGGCAATCCAGCGATTATACGCCCGGCAATACGCCGCGGACAGTTCAGGGTCGAGCAGTTCGGCCTCCCACAGCAACCCAAGGGTCGGGTAAAGGATGGCCTTGTCCATGTGCTCGCGGTCAAGCAGTTTCACCCGCTCTTTCATATCCATTGTGCCGAAGGCCGCTCCCTTGAGATAGGTCAGTTCCGGCCCCGGTCGGATCGCCCGCACCTCTTCGGGCCGGATCTCGCCCCGCATTGCCCGCCCGCGCAGTTGAATGGCCTCGTCCACCTGTTTGCCCATACCGCCCAGGGTGCCCAGCGTGCCCGGACGGGTGAGCTTGGCCCGCCGGGAGTCAATCTCCAGGTATTCGTACCCGTCGTCCGGGTCCACGCGGATACGCAGCGCGCGGTCACGATAGGCCGGCTCAAGATAGTGTTCCCACAGGTCGGGCGGTTCGAGTATATGTCCGTCACAGTCAATGAGTACAGAATCAGTTGTCATACATCTCCCTTGTGTGGTATCGACTCGACGCTGTACCAGAAAGACGGCCAGTTTTCAAAGGCGCGGCCCAAGCGGCCCGAGGGAACCTGGATTTTTGGTCGTGTCTCAGTTTCACATCGCCCGCCCCCGCTGCCGGCTCAGCGCCCCCCCACCCTAGCCCTCCCCCTCAGAGGGGGGAGGGAATCCGGTGGACAATCATTTGGGCGCAGAATTCAAAGCCCTCCCCCTCAGAGGGGGGAGGGAATAGCTGCTCCCGCTGAGGGTGAGGGGATGTTTGCCCCCTCTCCCCTGGAGGGAGAGGGCTGGGGTGAGGGGGAATAAACAAACTGAACCCCTATCGGATTTTTTGACCGTTTGTGTAATCGGCTCGGCTCTTCTACAATAGGCGCTCCGTCGGACTCGGAGGAAAACCCAGGAAAGAAAAAAGGAGGAACCATGAAAGTCGGTACGATCATGCAGTTGACCAGTTTTGACGGCAAGCCGGACCTGCAGACCTATCAGGAAGAGCTGTCGCTGGCGGATAAGGCGGAAGACTATGGCTTTGACTCGCTGTGGAGTCTGGACCACCATTTCACCGGCTATGTGATGTCGCCTGACCCATGTCAGTTGTTGTCCTATATGGCCGGGCGGACCAAGAAGATTCAGCTCGGCACCGCGGTGATCGTGTTGCCCTGGCATGACCCGGTCGAAATCGCCGAGAAAATCGCCCTGCTCGACCTGGTGTCCGGCGGGCGCACGATCTTCGGCTTTGGGCGCGGCGCAGCCACGGTCGAATACGCCGGTTTCCGGATTCCGATGGACGAGTCGCGCCAGCGTTTTGTCGAATGCGCCGATATCATTCGCCTGGGCCTGACTCAGGACAGCTTTTCGTATGACGGCACGTATTACCAGATTCCAGATATTCAGGTTCGTCCCCGGCCCATCTCCAATCCCGAGACCCGCTTTTATGCCTCGTCGGTCAGCCCGGAGTCAGCGGATATTATGGCCAAGATGGGCTTTGGGGTGCTGATTATTGCCCAGCGCAGCTGGGAAGACACGGCCGCGGACTACCAGCGCTACTGCGAGACCGCCCTGGCCAACAACATCACGCCCCGGCCACCCATCGGATTATTCAACGTCCTGGTTTCCGACGATGCCACCGAAGCCGAAGACCTGGCCCAGCATTATATGGGCACGCTGTTCGACTCCATTGAAAACCACTACGGCTTTTCCTCGGGCAAGCTGAAAAGCGTCAAAGGCTATGAGTTCTACGGCAAACTGGCCAAAACCTATGCCAAGCTCAACGCGGACGAGCAGGCCAAGGTCAAGGCGATTGAGTTCTTTCGTAGCCTGCACGCGGCCGGCACGCCGGAGCAGGTGCTCGAAAAAATCCGCTATATTCACGAGACGGTCGCGCTCGACCACATGGTCGGCACGTTCGCTTTCGGCGGCCTGCCGGCACCGAAGCTGAATCGCAGCTTCCAACTCTTTGCCGAGAAAGTCCTGCCCGTGCTTCAGACCGACCCGGCCTTCCAACTGCCCAAGGAGCAGGCCGAGCTGGTCGCGGCCAGCGCCTAGCGTGTCAGCGGGGCAGACCCGACGGTCTGCCCCGCTCTGAGCTGAACCCGCCCAAACCCTACGGCGCGAACATTGCGCCCAGGACGGTCAGGACCTCTCGCGCAGCCCTGTCGCTGATTTTCCCCAGGCGGCCGACCAAGCGCGTTTTGTCAACCGTGCGTATCTGATCCAGGACGACCTGACCGCTTTTTCGCTGAAAACGGAGGGGAATCCGGGTCGGATAAGGACGCCCTTTTGTCGTCATTGGAGCGACAATAACCGTGCCGATATGTCGATTCATTTCATCCGGCGATAGGACGACACAGGGACGCGTTTTCTGAATCTCATGCCCTTGTGCAGGATCAAGCCGCACCAAATAAACCTCAAAACGAGCAGCTACCATTCCCACTCCGTGGTGTCCCATTCTGTGGCTGACAGAGACGCTCCATCAAGCAGGGCATCATCCCCATGTTCACGCATGTGGCCAAAGGCGTCCTCCCACCCGCTCCGGGGCTGTATGGCTGGACGAATAACCAAATGGTCGTGCCGGAGCTCGAGCTCGACTTGGTCGTGAAGATGGCACTGCTTCAGGAATGCTTTGGGGATGCGGACACCACGCGAATTCCCAATTTGAACGAGGGCGGTTTTCATCAGCAAGCCTCCGTTTTGGTTGCGTGCATACAATGTAAGTACGATAGTGGCTGGGCGGTGTCAATGGATTCTCTCACCGTCTCTACCCTTGAGGGAGGGAACGTGCAGGGGCCGACCTGGCCGAGGCCGCAAGGTGGTGAGTACGGGGAATGAGGATTGAAACAACCGTCACCAGGGCCGGAAATTCATCTTCAGCAGCGCGTTGAGGTGGGCTGGGTGACAGGCGATAATGGGCGCTTCTGACGCCTCCGGCTGGTCTCTGGTCTTCCGCACCATTTCGGTTGGCGTCACCGGCGCGCCAGAGAGTCGATACAGCCCGCCCCCGGCCTGCCATAACACCATCGCCGCCGCCGCGATATCGTAAAAGTGGAAACGGGTCAGAAAGGTGGCCTGGAGTGCGCCGGTGGCGACCAGAATGACCTCGTAGCCGGAGACGCCGAAGCTCCGAATCTTGCCGGGATAGCGACTGAGATTCCAGTGCTGCGCGTCCGATGAGACCCCGAGATAGTCGGATTTTCTGATGTCCGGCTGGACGGGCGGGAGGGTGAGTGGGGCAGCGTTCCACTCGGCGCTTTTGCCGGGTGCGCTCAGAAAGACATGCTTGGCCGCCGGCATGCTGAAAATGCCGCTGAACGGTTCCCACAGGTCGGTCTTCGCTTGTTGCTTGAACACCGCCAGGGAAATGCCCCACACGGGAATGCGGCTGCGGAAGGCCGCAGTGCCGTCAATCGGATCGAGTATGGCCATATACGCAGCCCCGCGCGCTCCAGACCAGCCCTGCTCTTCCCCAAAAATACCCACGTCTCCGTGAAAGAGGGCTGCCAGCTCGTGTCGCAGAAAGCGCTCAATTGCGCCATCCGCGGCCGTAACCCATGAGCCGTCGGGTTTGAGCGTACTCGGACTGCGGCCATACTGGTCCAGGGCCATCCGGTCCGCAGCGCGCACGAGCTGCCTGATCCGATCAAGCGTCTGCGTTTCGCTCATCTTTCACCGCGTCCGGTCGCATTACTGGCGCGCGCCGGCGCCCCACTCTTCAAACAGTTCGCCCACCACGCGCGCCGTCCGGGCCGGGTCGTGCCGCACCAGAGAGTGGGCCGACATGACATTCCCGAATTTCACCACTTTTACCCCCAGGTCATACAGCGCCTCAGTATCGAGCCTGACCTGCGCGGCCTGCTCTTCCTGATATCTGCGCGCCAGTGCGGTGGGGATCTCACCCCGGTGGACAACCACCGCATCAGGCAGTCGGCCCGCATACTCGGCCAGCTTGGCCACGTGCTGAGAGGCGGAATAGCCGTCGGTTTCGCCATGCCGGGTCATCAGGTTGAGAATGTACACGACCGGCGCGCGCGCGCTTTGGAGCGCTTCTGGAATGCCGCGAACCAGGAGATTGGGAATGGTTGAGGTGTATAAATTTCCCGGCGCAAAGATAATGAAATCGCTCTCCTGCAGGGCCTGGACGGCTTCGGGGTTGGCCCGCGCCGCGGGCGTGAGATACACCCGTTGGATCGGGATGGCCGGGTCATGCTTGGGCGCGTCGATATTGGCTTCTCCCTCGACCAGGGTGCCGTCCGCCAGCTCCGCGCACAGATGGGCGTGATCCCAGGTCACAGCCAAAACGCGGCCCCGTATTTTGAGTATCCGGCTGATCGCTGCAATCGCCTGCTTCTCGGAATCCAGAATTTTTGTCAGGGCGAGAAAAAAAAGATTGCCAAAGCTCCGGCCCTCCAGGGGCGCGTCCACAAAGCGAAAAGAAAGCAGATCGCGCAGGAGCTGGCTCTCTTCTGAAAGGGCCACCAGACAGCGACGCATATCGCCCGGCGGCAGCACCCCGAATTCATCTCGGAGCCGCCCCGAGTCACCGCCCGAATCCATCATGGTCACGATGGATTGTATCCACAGGTCGGCATAGGCGCGCAGCCCCGACAGGACGTTGAATGACCCGGTCCCACCGCCAATGACGCTCACTCTCCGTCGCATGGTCATGTCCGTTGGGTCGGTTGGGTCGGTTGGGTCGGTTGCCGGGTCCACCGCCGCAGCGCTCCCAGGGCGGGACTCGAAAGCCCCTCGGTCCGCCACTGCTCGCACAGCGCGGCCAGCGGCGCTTTCAGGGCGGGTAAGGGGTCTGCCCCTGGCGTCATTCCAGCCGTTTTCTCTCGTAGCCAGGCGAGCGTGTCGTCCAGGCTCAGCAGCGACCCGGACAGAAACGCCCGCCGCAACTGCGCGGTCGTGGTGGTATCGAAAGTACGTTTGTGGTCGAGGTCGATAATATCGGACATGAGGAGACCCCCCTCACTCAGGAGACAGTCGAGACGGGCCAGGAGATCGTTATAGACCTGTCCGGCCACAGCCTCGGCCCTGGCCCGGACGGTATCCAAAAGCGCCCGCCCGCGCAAAAGCGGAAACGTGTCCAGCGTCCCATGTCTATCGGGGGATGCGTTTCCGCTTCGGGCGGTGTCGGCTTTGTGGGGCGGGAGCTGGCAGTAGAATTTGAGTTTTGGCTCCGTGCCTGACGGCCGGATGATCGTCACACAGCCGTCTGTCACGACCTGCAAGACATTCCGTGGAAGCTTATCCGTTTCGCTCACAAAGGCTCCGAAACGCGTCTCGTCCCAGTAATCAATCATCTCCGTGACGGCAAACCCGCCAAGCTGCCGGGGCGGTGTATCGCGCAGGGAACGCATCAGCCGGTCGCGGCGCAACACCCCCTCGGCTCCGCGCAGCATGATGGAGCGATTGACATCCGCATAGCCGCCCAACTCTTCCAGAATGTGAATATAGTAGTCGAGCAGTGTTTTCCCCTCTTGGCGGAGCTGTTGGTAGAGAGTGGCGAAATAGAGGCAGGCCGGCGCGGCATCTTTATCTTTGATGTGCGGGATGAGCATACCGCCGTGGCTTTCCTCGACCGCCAGGACCAGTTGCTCGGGCGCGCACCGAACGTCGCCATAGGTTCCAGTCTGGTCCAGGGCTTTCAGGACAGCCGCCACATATTTGAAGCCGACGAGCAGGTCGTCCACAATCCAGGAATCGCCCGCCTGAGCCACAATCCTGCCCAGCAGCCGGGTTGTTACCAGGGTCTCAATGACCAGGCCCCGGCGCCGCGGACCTCTGGGGTCCAGCATCAGGAAATAGCACAGCACAGCGGCAAGCTGGTTGCCGTCAAAATGATACCAGCTCCCGTCGGGCAGTCTGGCCTCAAGCCCGACTCTATCCGCGTCCGGGTCGCTGGAGAGGACCAGGCCAATCCCGTGCTTGTCGGCAAAGGCTTTTGCCGGCTCCGTCGCCTGTGGGACTTCAGGGTTGGGCGTCCGAAAAGGAATAGCTGAAAAAGTCCCGTCCGGGCCCTGGTCGGGCGGGGTCTGCACCGGGAAACCGACACGGTCCAGCAACGCGCCAACCGTCAGCAGCCCACAGCCGCTCAGGGGAGTGAATACGACCGGATGGGCCGGGAGCGGGGTATGAAGCCGGTTGTAGAGCCGCACATAGGTCTGGATGTAGGCCTCATGCAACTGATGGGGAATGGGGCGAATCAGGTCCTGACTCAGGGCCTCTTCAAAGGGAATGGAGTGAATGTCCGTGGCCTGCGCCATGATATCAACCAGCCGCTGGTCGTCCGGGGCGACCGGTTGGCTGCCATACTGGTCATACACCTTGATGCCGTTATCGTCAGGCGGATTATGCGAGGCGGACAGATTAATGCCGCCGACAGCGCCCAGCTGACCGATGAGATAGGACAGCTCCGGCGTGGTCAGTACGGCCAGATCGTTTTCCGGCTCGGCGAAATAGGCGACGATGCCGTTCCCGGCGTAAATCTCACACGCCAGTTTGCCCAGCGAGCGGGACGACACGCCCAGGAGGGGATGGGTGTTGCCCAGAAAACCGTACACCCCAGCCAGGTCATGAAACACCCGGACATCGTTGGCCACAACCACGGCCAGATCGCTCCGGTTCGGAAACACTGACGCGAGGTATTGACAATGCCCCTGGACGGTCATGGCCACGGTTGTCGGATTCATGCGGTTCGGCCCGTAGCCAACCCGGCCGCGGCGGCCGCCCGTCCCAAACGGCAGGACCTGCCAGAAGGCGTCAAAAACAAGAGCAAGATGGCCGTCATCGAGATGCCGGGCCAGCACTTCGGGATAGGCGTACGGCACCTCACCCGCCAGCCAGCGCTGGAGGCGTGCCTGGGCGTGCCGTCCCGGCTCTCCGTAGTTCTGTCTCAGCCGCTCAGCGACCCGGGCGTGTGTGGTCATGCCGCCTCTTTCCTCTTTTTCTTCCCTGGTTCTGCCGCGGTTGCGTCATTTCTGCTGCCAGCCTGAGAGCCGCCTGCATGCTGCGCGGACTGGCTTTGTTGTGGCCGGCAATGTCAAGCGCTGTGCCGTGGTCGGGTGAGGTGCGAATGATCGGCAGACCCAGCGTGACGTTGACCCCATCTTCCCAGGATAAGAGTTTGAGCGGGATGAGGGCCTGATCGTGATACTGGCAGATCACGGCGTCGAATTCGCCCCGCACCGCCCGTACAAAAACGGTATCCGCCGGCAGCGGCCCGACAACATTGCAGCCGGCGCTACGGGCCTGCTCGACAGCCGGTTGAATCAGTCGTTGTTCTTCATCGCCGAACGCGCCGGCCTCTCCGGCGTGGGGATTGAGTCCGGCAACGGCCAGACGTGGCTGGGCCAGACCGTAAAAACGGCGCAAATGCGTCGCGGCGACTGTGATCGTTTTCTCAATCCGCTCCCGCGAGAGTGCCCGCGGGACCTGGGCCAGAGGCATATGCGTGGTCACCAGAATCACCCGCAGCTGCTTCCCGGCCAGCATCATCCGTACCTCGGCCGTATCCGTCAACGTGGCCAGGAGTTCGGTATGGCCAGGATAAGCATGGCCGGTCGCCTGCCACAGGGCTTTGCTGATCGGAGCGGTGACCAGCCCGTCCAGGGTCGCGTCCAGGCTGAGACGCACGCCGTTTTCAACATAGCGATAGGAAGCGTCCCCGCCGGCGAGAGTGGGATGACCGGGTACGCGTTCGGCCGGCGCGAGCTGGGAAAGAGCCAGAACGGGAAGCTGCCGCGCGTCGGTTGGCAGGGCAGTGCCAGGCTGCCATTGATACGGGTGGAGGGAAGACGCCAGACGGGCCGCGGTCTCGTGTAAAACCGCCAGGTCGCCAAGGACGATGACCCGACAGCCGGGCGGCGGTGACTGGAGAGCCTTCAGTATGACCTCCGGCCCGACCCCGGTGGGGTCGCCCATAGTCACCCCGATCACCGGCTTGATAGGCATGCGCACTCTGGGCCGGCGTTCTTCAGAACGGCCAGAGCCAGCCGAGGAGGCCCTTTTTCTTGCCGACCTCCAGACGGTCCGGCGCGACGTCCTCCACCGCGGTATCTAAAGCGACACTCGTCTCGGTGATGCCCGAGCCAAAGTCTTCCGACGCTTCGAGGAAGTCTTCGACGTGATGGCGGAAGCGCAGGTCCTCATTAAACCAGCGGGCGTAGCGGTCGCGTAAGGCCTCGTTATACAGCCTGTTCTTGATCTCCTCGGAGACGGTCTCCAGGGGTTGCAGGCCGGCGTTCCGTTTGTCTTCGACTTTGAGCAGATGCATCCCGGAATTAGTCCGGAAAGGCTGGCTGACATCGCCATTTTCCAGAGAAAAGGCGACCTGTTCGATGCCTTCGGGCATTTGTCCGCGTTCAAAATAGCCGAGGTCTCCCCCGCTGTTGGCGCCCGGACCAAGCGAGTACTCGCTTGCCAGATTGCCAAAATTTTCGCCTCCCAGCGCGCGCTGACGGACTTGATGCACAAGCGCAACCGTCTCCTGTGCCTCTCGCTCGCCCGCGGAGGGCGATAACGGACGGAAAATATGGCGGACGCGAACCTGCGCCGGCTGGGTGTACTCGTCAATATGCTCATCGTAGTAGCGCTGGACATCCTCGGGCGTGACATTCACCCTGGAACCGATCTCACGACTCATTAACATCGCCTGTTCCACCTCAGTCGCCACCCGTTCGCGGTAGGCCTCCATAGTCATACCCTGCTCAGTCAGGGCGGCTTCAAATTCTTCATCGTTGAGATTGCTCTGGGCTTGAATACGCGCAATATAGCCGTCAATATCTGCTTTTTTGGCTTTCAGGCCCTGCTTTTCAACTTCCTTCCTGATCAATTTCTGCATGACGAGCGCTTCCAGGACCTCCTTATCCGACATCCCGGCGGCCCCGCCGGCGGGGGCCAGCGGGCTCGCGCCGGCCACTTCCCGGAAGCCCTGCATCTCGTGTGAGGTAATCGGCGCGCCATCAACAGTCGCCACAATGCGGTTAATGACCTCGGCCGGGCTTGTGGTCGGCCCCAGCCATACGATGCCGACCAGAGCGCCGATCAGGATTTGCGTTCTTTTCATCATGTTTCACCAGCACCCACGATAAGGAGTCAACGTGTCCAGCTTCATATAAGAGCGTTGAAGGACAGCTTAACTCTTCTCGCCGAGGCTGTGCAAGAGAGTCTTGACCGCCGGCATGACGTCTTCCTTGGGCGCAAGCGCAAACGATACTCGACCATCCGGGCTGAGCTGGGCGCCCCGGTCATTGCGCTGGATAAAGGCCACCAGCCGCTCGCCCTGTATGGGCGAGTCGGGGTGGAAATGCAGGGTGACGCGCTCGCCCTTACGAGAGACCGCGGTGACGAAATAGTGGCGCAGCACCCGGCGCAGGTCCATGACTTCAATAAAATCCAGGACTAACGCCGGCAGGGGGCCAAAACGGTCTTCCATTTCATAAGCAAGGTCTTCCAGGTCGCTGCGCTCTTGCACATTGGCCAGTTTTTTGTAGAAGACCAGACGCTGATTGACGTCCGGGATATACGCTTCGGGCAGATAGGCCGGCAGGCCAATATGAATGTCGGGCTCAATCGCCACCTCAATTTCGCCCCCGCGCAGCTCACGGACTGTCTCTTCCAGCATGTCGGCGTAGAGTTCGTAGCCGACCGCTGCGACGCGGCCAGACTGTTCTTTGCCCAGCAGATTACCCGCTCCACGAATCTCCAAATCGTGAGCCGCCAAACGAAAGCCCCCGCCCAGGTCGTCCAGCTCCTGGAGGACCTCCAAACGCCGCTGGGCGTCCCGAGTGAGGGCGCGCTCCCCTGGAATGAGCAAATAGGCATAGGCGCGCATGGCGGACCGGCCGACCCGACCGCGCAGTTGGTATAGCTGCGCCAGACCAAAACGGTCCGCCCGGTTAATGATAATCGTGTTGGCGGTCGGGATATCGAGCCCGGACTCAATAATGGCCGAGCACAGCAGCACGTTCACCCGGTGGTGCATGAAGTCCAGCATGACCGTTTCCAGCTCACGTTCCCCCATCTGGCCATGCGCAACCGCCAGAACCGCCTCCGGCACGAGCGCCCGCAACTGCTCGGCCATTTTTTCAATGCTCTCGACCCGGTTATGGACAAAAAAGACCTGGCCGCCCCGGGCGAGTTCTTGCAGTATCGCCGAGCGGATGAGGTCTTCGTCAAAGCCGGCCACATAGGTTCGGATGGCCTGGCGATCTATGGGCGGGGTTTCAATCACGCTCAGGTCGCGCAGACCCATCATGCCCATATTGAGCGAACGCGGGATTGGCGTGGCCGACAGCGTCAGAACATCAACCTCGTGGCGGAGGCGTTTGATTTTTTCTTTATGCGTCACCCCGAACCGATGCTCTTCGTCGATAACGACCAGGCCGAGTTCCTTGAACCCAATGTCGCGCTGTAAGAGGCGGTGGGTACCGATGACAATATCCACCGTTCCCGCGGCCAGGCCGCGGACCACGGCTTTGGCTTCTTGGGCCGAGCGGAATCGATTCAGCAGTTCGACCCGGATGGGAGAGTCGGCAAAGCGCCGGCTGAAGGTCTCGGCGTGCTGTTGGGCGAGCACCGTGGTGGGTACCAGGACGGCGACCTGCTTGCCATTTTCAACCGCCAGATAGGCCGCCCGCAGCGCGACCTCGGTCTTGCCGTAGCCCACATCGCCACAGACCAGGCGATCCATGGGTTTGGGACTTTGCAGGTCGGCTTCCACGTCTTCTATGGCGGCCCGTTGGCCGCGGGTTTCTTCAAACGGGAAACGGGCCACAAACTCCTCGTAGTCGCTGGTGTATGTGACCAGCGCGGGCCGCTGGACGCTTTCCCGGACCGCATGAATTTCGAGCAGCTCGCGCGCCATGACCTGAATGGCCTCCCGCGTCTTGCGCTTGACGCGCTCCCAGGTCTGGCCGCCCAAACGGTCCAGGACGGGTTCTTTGCCGTCCGCGCCGGCATACTTCTGGACCAGATTGATGCGCTCGACCGGTACATATAATTTGTCGCCCCCGGTATATTCGAGGTGGAGATAGTCGCCCGTGGTATCGGCCACGCTCAGGTGCTGGAGCCCGTGATAGCGGGCAATACCGTGGTCGGTGTGGACCACATAGTCGCCGGCGGCCAATTGACCCAGACCGGTCAGATAGTCGGCAACCGGACGCGGTCGGGAACGCCGGCGGTGGCGGCGCTCGCCGAAGATCTCTTCTTCCGCCAGGAAGACCAGCCCATCCGCGGGCAGCACGAAACCTTGCGACAAATGGCCAACCACAATTGCGGTCCGAGGGCCCTGGCGCTCTACAAGCGTCAACCTCCCGGCTTTTTTGTCTGCTTGGAGGGGACGTTCACTCTTTCTCTGCTGCGCGTCCCACACCTGTTCGACGGGGAGTTCCAGCTCGTAGCCGAGCAAGAGATGCTGGAGGTGGTCGGCCTGGCCTTGACTCGAAACCGTCAGATAAACCTGCTGGCGCTCGTCCTGCCACTGCCGAATACGCGCGACAAGAGGCGCCAGACTTTTTTCCGCAGACGGCGGAGAGACGCCAGGTTTCAGGCCCATATGCAGCGTCGAGGTGACAGTGCAGTCGGCAAAAGAGTGAACGTCCCCAGCCTTTTTGTCCGATTGGAGGGGACGTTGACGCTTTTCAACGGTTTCCAGGCCGCGGACCTCAACGGTTAAGAAAGCGGTGAGGCCGTCCAGGGCCTGTTGCGCCGACAGGTAAGAGCGCTCGGGCGGCGGGACAAACCGGCCGGCCTCTCGGGCCGTGGCCACCCGGGATTCGAGTTGTTCCCAAAACGTCGCAGCCGCTCTTTCCTGTTCAGCCGGGTCCAGGGCCCACACGACCGTTCCGCGTGGCAGATACTCGCTTACGCGCTCCAGGTCGGGATAGAGATACGGCAGGAAGAATTCGACCCCAGGGAAAGGCAGGCCGCTTTTCAGGTTCTCGATAATCCGCTGCTGTTCTCGGTGGGGGATATCACCTGCATCCAGGGCCTCTTCAATCGTGCGCCAGGCGGCCTGGAGACGCGCGACCGAAAAAAAGCGCATGGGTAAAACCATGCTCTCCTCGCAGGTGTCGAGCGAGCGCTGCGAGGCCGGGTCAAACGAGCGCATGGTCTCAATGCTGTCGCCGAGGAACTCAACCCGGAGCGGGTGCTGGGCGAGCGGCGGGAAGAGATCGACAATCCCTCCACGGACACTGATTTCGCCTTTTTCCTCAACGAGCGGGACGCGCCGGTAGCCCCACTGCAGACAGTAGTCGACGAAAGCGGACAGCGGGAGTTCGTCTCCAATGCGCAGCCGAAAGGTTGCGGTGATGAACTCTTCCTGGGGCAGGAGCCGTTGGAGCAGGGCCGTGGTCGAGGTGACGAGAATGGGCGTGGCGACGGAGAGCGCGTCGTACAGCCCCTCAAGCTGCGCGGCGATGACGTCGCTGTTTGGAGACAAGCCGTCGGCCACCGTCACGTCCCAGGCCGGGTAGTAACGCACCCGCGGGGCGAGGGCCGCCCCGATAAAGAAGCGCAGGTCGGCGGCGAAGGTCTCGGCCTGTTTATCCGACGGCAGCACACACAGCGTAGGATGCGGAGTCTGTTGCAGGTGGCGCGCTATAAAAAACGCCCGCGCCGCGCCCTTGAGTCCTGCCAGGCGGATGAGGTTGGGCGCGGGCTCAGCGGCACTGAGCCGAGCCGTTGTCTCAAGGGCAACCGACAGGGGTGCAGCGTGAGACAGGCCCCCATCCAAAAGAGTGGACATGTCCAGCGTCTGATGGCTATTGGAGGACATGTGTATTCTTTGACGCAGGACGGTGTTAGCGGCTGGCCTGCCGCCCAGCGGCGACAAGACCGAAGAGGGGAATCGTGAGCTGTTTTTCTTCGGGATGGTCGGTCAGGACCTCAATATTGCCGCGTATCTTGCCCGGCTCAGTGTCGCCCGAGATATGTAAACGCAGCGAAAACTCTTTGCCCGGCGTGACCTCGGTCAGCTCGGGGACAACGCTGGCGAGCGAGCTGCGCACCTGTCCGATGCTGAGGGGCTGAGCGGAGCGGTTCTTGATGCGAACGGTCCGCGTCTGCCCGACTCCCTGGCGGACGACCCCGAACGAGACCTGGGACGGCAGGACAATCACGTCGCCTTCGATACTCCCCACAACCGGAATGCTGATACTCGGCCTTTTGGGGCTCGTGGTGGTAATCGTAATGGTATCGTTGAGCGGGCCCCGCCGGGCGGTTTTGGAGACGCTGACCTGAAGCGCCTTGCCCTTTTTGCCTTTGACCCGCGCGTCTTCAGCCTGGACGCTGATTGCCGGATGGTCATTGCTGATGTGGGTGATTTCAAAGGTTTTGTTTTGATCGTACAGGACGTTGACTGTGCGCGTGGTCGGCACGCCCCGCTGAATCCGTCCCAGATACACCTGGGCGGGTTGCACCTGCACCTCGGTGGTAATCTCTCCCTGGAGCGTCAGGGTCGTGACCGGGTTGAGGGGATCATTGGTGTGGACGCGGATGTTTTTAGCTTTTTGGCCGGCAAACCGTTTGGTGTCAAACGTCGCCTGAATGCTGCCCTCCGTGCCGGGTGGGATGGTGTCCGCGGCAATAACCGCAGCGGTACAGCCGCACGACGTTTTAACGGACTGCACCCGCAAATCCCGGTTGCCCTGATTGGTAAACCGAAACGCATGCGTCACCTTGTCTCCCTGTTCGACCTGTCCAAAATCGAACACAGGCTTGTCAACCTGCATCCGAGGACCGGTAAAGGCAACTGTAGCGGGGCTTGGACTGTCGGGCGCCTCGCCCTCCGTTTGTCCGACCGCCGGCGTCCCGGGCTCGGCCGGCGCCCCTGGGACGATACTGAGATGGGCAAGTGAGAAGAGGGCGGTCAGCACAAGGGCGGCAGTCCTGAAACGCATGGCTATACCTCCTTGGGGGACGCCTCGGATGAGCTGGACCGGGGGCGTTGAGACGGGCGAGTCGCCCCATTATTCGAGCGGGCCAGAAATGTGTCCAGATAGCGCGTGTGCAGCTTGCCGGCTAAAAAATCCCGGTCGCGCAGGATTCTCTGGTGGAGCGGAATATTCGTTTTAATGCCGTCGATCCGATATTCCGCCAGGGCGGCGCGCATCCGTTGGACGGCCTCGGCGCGCGTCTGAGCGCTCACAATGACCTTGGCCACGAGCGAGTCATAGTAAACGGGCACAGTGCTGTTTTCCATCACGCCGGCTTCCACCCGGACACCCATCCCGCCCGGGGGATGATAGGCCCGAATCGTCCCAGGGGAGGGCAGCATGGTGATGGGGTCTTCGGCCACCACCCGGCACTCAAGGGCGTGGCCTGAAAAACGGATATCCTTCTGACGCCAGGCTAAGGGCTCACCCCCGGCCGAGCGGATGCCGGCCTGAACCACGTCAATGCCCGTCATCATCTCCGTCACCGGGTGTTCGACCTGGACCCTGGTATTCATTTCAATAAAGTAGAAATGGCCCTGGGGATCGAGCAGAAACTCAATCGTTCCGACATTGGTATAGCCGACCGCTCGGGCGGCCTTGACCGCCACGGTGCCCATCCGTTCGCGCAGGCGTTTGGTCAGGGCCGGCGAGGGCGCTTCCTCAATGAGTTTCTGATAGCGACGCTGGATCGAACACTCGCGTTCGCCCAGATGAATGACGTTGCGGTGTTGATCGCCCACGATTTGAAACTCGATATGACGGGCGCGTTCCAGATATTTCTCGACGTACAGCGTCCCATTTCCAAACGCGTTTTCGCCTTCTTCGCGGGCAACGGCAAACAGAGTCGAGAGTTCCTGCTGATTCCGGGCAACCCGCAGGCCGCGCCCACCACCGCCGCCCGCGGCTTTTATCAGAATGGGAAAGCCGACCTGAGCCGCCACAGCCTGGGCTTCTTTGACATCCGTGATCCCGGACGAGGTGCCGGATAAAACCGGCACGCCGGCGCGCTCCATGATCCGCCGCGCGCGCGGTTTGTCTCCCATCAGACGGATATTGCGGACGCGGGGGCCGATAAAGGTCAGGCCCGAGCGCTGGCACGCCTCGGCAAAATCGCCATTCTCGGACAGAAAACCATAGCCGGGATGAACGGCATCCGCGCCAAAGGCCAGCGCGGCACTGACAATCGCGGGAATATTGAGATAGCTTTCGAGCGGACTCGGCGGCCCGATACACACGCTCTCATCCGCCAGGCGAACATGCAGGGCGTCACGGTCGGCCGTCGAGTACACGGCCACAGTGGCAATCTCCATAGCCCGACAGGCCCGCAGGATGCGAACCGCAATCTCGCCCCGATTGGCAATGAGTACTTTCTTAAACACGTGACTAAAATTTTTATGCAGACCCAAGAGACCCAGACTAGACGGGCTCAAGGAGAAACAGCGCCTGGCCATATTCGACCGGCTGACCGTTCTCGACCAGAACCCGGCGCACCCGTCCCCGAATCTCCGCCTCGATTTCATTCATCATCTTCATGGCTTCAATAATGCACACCACATCACCGGTTTCCACCATCCCGCCGACGGCCACAAAGGGCGAAGAGTCGGGATTGGGCGCGCCATAGAATGTCCCGACCATAGGCGAGGCGATGGTCAAACTGGGGTCGAGGCCGTCCTGCTCCTGGGCTGCGCCGGGCGTCTTCGGAGGCAAAACCGGAGGCGCGGCCGGCTGCGGCTGGACAGTCGCGGGCGCGGAAGCCGCTTCCCCACGCACCAGGCGAATCTCACCAGCACGATTCTTGAGCTCCAACTCGGCTACGCCCTTTTCTTCCATCAGCTCAATGAGCCTGCGGATTTCGTCAATCTCCATAGGTGTCCTTACTCAATGGCCTCCCGGCGGCACCCTCTGTATAGCACGCCCTGCGTTGCCCCGACATGGTTCTGACAGGTCCGAGAGCGGGCTTATTTCACGAGTGCAACCGCCGCCCGCAAGCCCAGCAGATAGCTATCCAGGCCAAAGCCGCAGATCTGCCCGACCGCCGCCCGCGCAATATAGGAGTGATGGCGAAACGGCTCGCGCGTGTACAAATTCGAGAGGTGGACCTCAATAGTCGGGAGCGCGACCGATAAAATCGCGTCCAGCAGGGCGACACTGGTATGGGTATAGGCTCCGGCATTGATGATAAGCGCCGCGTACTGTCCGCGCGCGGCCTGGATTTTATCAACCAGTTGGCCCTCATGATTCGACTGGAAGGTCTCGACCTCAACACCGAGTTCCTGGGCCAGAGCCACAAGCCGGGCGTTCACATCGGTCAGGGTTGTCGTGCCATAGATGTCGGGCTCACGCAGACCCAGCATATTCAGGTTCGGACCGTGGAGGACAAGGATGCGTATTGACATAGTGCAGAAGGAGGCAAGTGTAGGGGTAAACAGTAATAGCGTCAAGGTGTTAGCGTGAGGAGGACGAGCGTCTCAGGAAAAGAAATCGGGCCGAAGTCCGGCGCAGGAAATCATCCAGTCGGCCTGCCGCCTTGCGGATTTCGTCCTCATATTTCAGCGGCAGGTTGAGCATAGATTTGTTGGGCGCCGTCCGGTAGTGGCACTGCCTGAGCCCGGCGTGAATGGCGTCAAGAGCAATCTCCGCTAGACCTCGATCACCATACCGTCGTGGGCGCATTCCAGCGAGACCTCGCCCAGCCGTTCAAGAACTTCCCGACCAATATGGCTGAGCAGCAGGCGTTTACAGCCCAGGCGATGCTGCTCCTGGGCGATCCTGGGATAGCTGATATGGAACGCGGTCTCGGTCTGAAAATAACAGCACTCACAGATAAACAGGTCGGTCCCGTGCGAATGCCGGATCAAATCCTCGTTCCAGCCGCAGTCGCCCGAATACAATAGCGCCCGGTCCGCGGTTTCGACCCGATAGCCGAACGAAATATCCCGCTCCTGGTGCGGCACGCGGAAGGGAAACAACTGAACGTCACAGAGGGTCGTCTTGTGTCCCGGCATCATCTCCCGAAAGCGCATATCGAAGCAGCACGGCCGTTTCGACAACTCGCGGTACATGGCAGCGTGGAGGGTGCGGACCCGTTCTTCGGTGCCTGGCGGCCCAACGATGGTGAGCGGCCGGGAGCGCGGGTTTTCATAGATATATTCGAGAAAGAGAAACGGCAGGCCGCCAAAATGATCGCCGTGCAGATGGCTGATGGCCACAAAGTCTATGCGTTCGGCTGAAATGCCAAGGGATTTGAGGGCGAGCAGCGTGGTCGCGCCACAATCGAGCAGAAAACAGGCTTCGGGGGCTTCAACCAGATAGCCGCTGTGGCGGCGTCCCCCGTTACAGAACGCATCGCCCGCGCCAAGCACTGTCACCCGCATGTCTTGCCTCGCCCTGTCGGGAGCGGCTGTATCCCAAAAAGAAAAACGGAGGGAACCTCCGTCTCTCCACACTCCATCTTTGAGCCGCTCCTGGCCTGAGTTCTAGCCTGTTTGGCGTGGGCGGACAAGGGTTTGTTCCCCAAGGCTAGAGCGTTTCACGTCAGGCTGTAGCCATGTCGTTCCGCTCTCGTCATGCCGGACGTGATCCGGCATCCCTGCTTCGACTCCGCCCTTCGACTCCGCTCAGGACAGGCTCAGCACAAACGGCCTCGCGTTCGCCCTGAGCGTAGCGTAGCGAAGTCGAAGGGCCTGTCCGGCGGCGGGGAGCCTGGATTCCGGCTTTCGCCGGAATGACGGCGGGGACCGGCTGGCTATACGGAATCGGCAATTGCTCTGGTGTCCGAAAATGTCCGGTCATATTCGGTAATTCACCGGATTCTATTCGGACATTTTTGGGCGTTAATCAACAGAATTTTGGGGAGATTGACTCAGGTTTGGGGATAGGCATTGGCGGAGGGGCAGCCTTTTTCGAGCCGTCGCTCGCACAAGGTCTTTCATCTCCTTTGTCGTTAAAGAAAGCTCACTCTTCACTAACCTGGTGAATTGAACACATTTTCTCGGTGCCAGCGGAGTGCGTCGGGGCGGGGAACATGAATTTCTTTTGCTGGCAACAGAATCCGTTCTCGATCAAAACTACTTGTCGGCCTTGCATTCGGAGACTCTTCTCGGAGACTTTTAGAAACAAGAATTTTATAGCCCTCATCTATACTGAACCAGCCACGATCAAATGCCCAGTGATGATTTTTGCAGAGAGATAGGCCGTTGCTAATCCGGTCATCGCGAAATTTGGAGAAAGGCATTATGTGAGCCCCATCCACAACACCCTGGCCGAATGGGTCGATAATTTGGAGGCCGCAAAACGCACAGCGATGTTCATATACCGAAATAACTATCCTCCGAAATGCCGTATTTCTCACGACGAATTCTGCTTCCTCCTTCAAGTCTTCCGGGCCGTACACTACACCTCCTTCTCTCTGTAATTGATCCTGGAGAGCTTGGAGAGAATTAATTTCCAGCATTCGTTCTATGTCGGTTTTTCCATGAGGAAACCATTTCATAGCCAAAACATTGGCCAAAGCGGTTCGCGCCGCAGGAGTTTGTAATAGGTTGAATAATTCAGCGTCGAGAAAAGCGTACTGGATAGCATCGTGCAGAGCCGCGATGGTTCTCAGTCTGATCCGAGAAGAAGGAATTGCCTCAAATCCCGGTTTTGCCTTGAGGTGCCAGAAGCCTTCGCTTTTCATATGAAAGAAGGGAAGAGCGATGTCTGGGCGGTAAGATTCCGTTCCGAGTTGGGACCAAAACTTCAGAAATGAGGCGATTAGCTCAGGAGAAAGGAAGATTTGATTTTGTTTTATCTTTTCCTGTCCGATAAGTTCGATCACAGACAAAAGCAAGATTGGCTTATGAGGAGCCATCCCTTTAGAGCGGTTTACTCGCAGCCGAGAGAAAGCTCTTGAATAGAAATGGATATTCTTTTCCATGTAGAGCACGAACAAGGAGCGGTTTTGTTTCCTATGGATTCGGATGAGGTTGGGAATTCACTTCTCACAAACGAGTATCCATCATGGCTTAGGGCCGGCGCGTTTCCGCGAGTATCTCCGCTACCCGTTCCTCGGTTCGAGCCGAGGATTTTCTGACTTCCAAGAGCATTTGCCCCATGTCGTGCAACAGCGTCCGGGACTCCTGATGCTGGCGAGCGGAGTCTTGCTTGGCCAGCACGACCAGTTGTGCCAGGTAGTTGGGCTGCTTGGCCAATCCCTTATCGTTCGCTTCCAGCGTCGCCAGCTTTTACAGAATTTTATCCATCTTTTTATGAATGTTTGTCTGGTTGGCCATACCGCTCCTCTCCCTTCAGTCCTCCGCTATAAAATCTTCCTGTGAGCCTGTCAATTTCGGCAACTACCCCATCTTCCTGTGAGACGCAAAACCCGGCAAATTCCCTCTGGACTGTAATATCTACCTGAAGGGGAGCATTCAGAGAGCTTTATAGGAATGAAAAGCGTTCTTAATTGACAATAAACTCTCTTATTGGTAGCATTTAAGGGTCTTTGGAAAGGGAGGGAATACGATGTATGGCAGAAAGACCCATGTGATGACGGGGAGGTTATGTAGTGGAACAAAAAAACCATGTAGAAGATGGGGGTCAAGTTGATGGAACGCCGCTAGAGATTGAGGAGAAACCGCACGCCCCGAAGGAAATCCTGCCTTTGGAGAAAATTGAACAAGAAACAAGGATCGGCCCTATCGCTGACTCTGATTGAAATATGAATTATGCGAATCCAATTTGAATTTTCTGATGCAGCAGTGAAAGAGCTAGACACATTGAAAGAAATTCTCAATGCTAAGTCTAGGGGTGAAGTAGTTAACCATGCTCTTGGTGTTCTCCGGTGGCTCGCAAACGAAAAATACGAAAATAAGAACAAAATCGTACTTGAGAGAAATGATTCCTCTCAAGTAGAAGTTGTGTTCCCTCAACTAGAATCACTTGTGGAAGAGCGGGCTGCTTAAGAGGATGTTCGAGAGCCTGTTCCCCACAGGTTTCACATTTGATCCCATCAGTTTTTCTATTGGGGTAGGGGTAGGAATATTTCTCTACGCTGTGGTTTTCAAGAACAAGAATTTCCGATTTATTTTCCATTGGGGCGAGAGAGGTAAGATTGAAGTTGAAACCTCTAGTGACCCTAATGCTATTTCTGGTGGCGAACAAGAAGACTCGTGAGCCTGTCAATTTCGGACACTACCCCCATCTTCCCGTAAGACACAAAACCCGGCAAATTCCCCCTACGGGGAAGGATACGGCCCGGTGGCCGCACCGGTCTTCAAAACCGAGTTGCGCGGATGGTTCGCCTCCATCCCTTCTCCACCACTTCCTCTCCTATGCCAGGAATGTCCTGTTAAAGCTCTAGCTCTTATTCGGTTTGACTTTTTGAGATTACAGCCAGGGCAGGCCCACGCAAGATTATCCAGTCCGTCTGTCCCTCCCAAAGAGGTTGGGATTATGTGTTCGATGTGGAAAGAGGCTCCTTGTAAGGACTGGTGCATCCGGCAATATTCACAACGTTGCCAAGCCCGAGTTTCAACCTGCCGCTGAATCTCGGTTCGTGCACGCTTCATGGCACGGTTCGACCTAATGCGCGCAAAGCCTGAACGCGGAGGAGGGAGATCGTTTCACTCAGCTCCACCAAGGCTTCGAGTTCCGCTCGTTCCGCTTCCGATAGGCGACCCTCTGTATTCCGATCCATCAATATCTGAAGATGCGTATCGATTTTCTGAGGAAACTGTAGATCGGCAATAGAGGTCACCAGTTCAACTGGGGCTTCGATTGTTGCTCCACTCGATTCTCTCATATTCCCTCCACTGTCGTTTCTCACAAACGAGTATCCATCATGGCTTAGTGCCGGCGCGTTTCCGCGAGTATCTCCGCTACCCGTTCCTCGGTTCGAGCCGAGGATTTTCTGACTTCCAGGAGCATTTGCCCCATGTCGTGCAACAGCGTCTGGGACTCCTGATGCTGGCGAGCGGAGTCTTGCTTGGCCAGCACGACCAGTTGTGCCAGATAGTTGGGCTGCTTGGCCAATCCCTTATCGTTCGCTTCCAGCGTCGCCAGCTTTTGCAGAACTTTATCCATCTTTTTATGAATGTTTGTCTGGCCGGCCATACCGCTCCTCTCCCTTCAGTCCTCCGCTATAAAATCTTCCTGTGAGCCTGTCAATTTCGGACACTACCCCCATCTTCCTGTGAGACGCAAAACCCGGTAAATTCCCCCTACGGGGAAGGATACGGCCCGGTGGCCGTACCGGTCTTCAAAACCGAGTTGCGTGGCGTAATGTTGCGCGGATGGTTCGACTCCATCCCTTCTCCGCCACTTCCCTCGGACTGGCATGGCCAGAAGAATTCTGGCGGCATTGTGGGGAATATAACGCACACTGTAGAGGAGAGACACGAGAGAGACCAGGATATGGAAACCATTGATGTCAAAGACCTCCCTGAACCGGTTGCCCGCGGGTTGGAGGCAGTCGCCGAGATGGCCCGGAAACTGGCCGGTACGAGGGCCAATGGCCATGAGCGCATACAGCTCGGTGTGCGGGCTGGGACTGTGTACGGGACATTGAGCCGGAAGGAACTGTACGAGGAGGATGACAACTGAGCTCGTCCTCGTGGACACGAATGTCCTCGTCTATTCCTTCTTTCGTGACCATCCGTTGTATCCCGCCAGCGCTCACCCTACTGACCATGCCCAGGCAAGTGAGGCCGGGTTGTGTGTCGTCCCGCAGGTCTTAGCAGAATTCTATGCCATTAAGGATTTTACCCCGTTTCCTGAACTCGAAGTCCTTGAACCTCCACACCCGCCCAAGCCTGAAGTCGTTACGAATAGAGCGGACCTCTAATACCCCTTTATTGGTCCAGCATTGCGATCTTTCGCGTCACGGAACCAAATCCTGCGGATCAAAAATACCGCGCAGATCAAGCAGAAACGTATCGTTGTGAATCCGGCCCAGGATGGGAGGCTCTGCCTGCCGAAAACGCTGGGCTATTTTTGCTGCGGACAGTTTGCGATGCCGCACCGCAATGACCGTGCTGGGAAGTTCCTCTTCCGGTAGCGCCCCGCTGCCGATCTGGGCGGTTGCCTCCTCGACACTCAAAGAGAATGCACTGCCAAGCGCCTGCTGGATAAGCGGAACCGCCAGGGCCGCCAGGGCCGCCATGTCGTTCAGCGGACGAGTCAACCAGCGCAGGGTGGGCAGGTCGCGCTGCAACTGGGGTGAACGGCGGTACAGGCGCAGGGTTGCGCTCAGGGCCGCCAGCGTCAGCTTGTCGAGGCGCAACGCCCGTTTGAGCGGATTCTTTTTGATCTTGTCTACCCAGATTTTGCGTCCCACAATAAGCCCGGCCTGCGGACCACCAAGGAGTTTATCGCCGCTAAAGGTGACTACATCCGCGCCTTGGGCGACCCGCTCGGCCACAACCGGTTCCCTGGGTAGCCCGTAGTGCGCCAGATCAATCAGCGCCCCGGCTCCCAGGTCCTCCATGACCGGGACACCATGCTCCTGCCCGATGGCAACCAGCTCTTCCAGGCCAACCTCGGCGGTGAAACCCACGACCCGATAATTGCTGGTATGCACCTTGAGCAGAACTCCGGTTCGGGCCGAGATGGCGCCGGCATAATCGCGCGGATGGGTGCGGTTGGTCGTACCGACCTCGCGCAGCGCCACGCCGCTCTTGCGCATGACCTCCGGGATGCGGAAAGAGCCGCCGATCTCAATCAGCTCCCCGCGGGATACAATTCCTTCTTGCCCTTCCGCCAGCGTGTTGAGCGCCAATAACACCGCGGCCGCATTATTATTCACCACTGTGGCCGCTTCCGCGCCGGTCAGGGCCGTCAGGTCAGCCTCGACCAGGTCGTCCCGGTCGCCGCGACCGGCCCGAGACACGTCGTATTCGAGCGTCACGGGTGTGGACGCCGCCCGGACCACGGCGTCTATGGCAGCCTGGGCCAGCAGGGCGCGCCCCAGGTTGGTATGCAGCACCGTGCCGGTGGCATTGATGACCGAACGCAGCGGAGATTGGTCCGAGCGCCGGAGCCGGGTTGTAATGCGCTCGATCAGGTCGCGCTCGGCAAGCGGAGCGGTATGGACGCCGGACATCATGTCTTGACGCAGCGTCTCCAACACCTGACGAATCAGGTCGGTGATATAGGTTCGGTTGTAGCGTTCCAGGACGGGCTGAAGCGCTGACGCTGCCAGCAGTTTTTCCACAGAGGGCAGGGTGCGCAGGAGGGCCTTGGAGGCCGGGGTTGTCATACCCGTGGCAGCTTGTCACACGGCCTTCCCCCTTGCAACTGCGAAAGCCGAACTGCTAGCCTCGTGCGACAGACAAGGGAGGCGGACTATGGCAAGCGTTGCGGAACACTATCAGGAGACGACAACCCGCCAGGCCGAACGGATTCTGGGCTTCCTGCGGACCTTTGAGGCGCTCCAGGAGCAGATTCATTTGGGCAAAATCCCCCAGCATCAGGCCGAGCTGGTCGAACAGGTGGGTGATCTCTTTTCTGTCATCAACGCGCAGAACGAGCGCCTGGAAGTCCCGCCGGAACGGGCCGCCTTCCATACACACTGGCTGGAGGCGCTCGAACATCTTGACGACGCCTATACGTCCTTTCGCACCGGGTCGGCGCATAATTTCATTGTCGCCTATATGCAGAGCCGACGGGCGTTTTCACTGGGCAAATATCTGTTGTACAGCCTGCGCGGCGAGCTGCCGCCCATTCAGCCGTACTGGTTTTTGCCGGATGATTTCTCCCGGCAGACCGAGCTTGAGACACCCGCCCCGGACAATACTGCTCAGACCGGCGTAATGCATCGCAAGCAGACCAATAAACACGCCGAGTATTCCGTATACGTTCCCGAAAACTACGATCCCAACACACGCTGGCCCCTGGTGATTACCCTCCACGGCGGCCACGGGCGCGGCGATGACTATCTGCTGACCTGGCTCAGAACGGCCAAGAGTCGGGGCTATATTCTCCTCTCGCCCAAATCTTTGGGCCAGACCTGGTCCATTCAGCAGCCCGGCCTCGACGTGCGCTCCATTCTGTCCATGCTCGAAACGGTCATGGATGAATACGCGGTGAATACGAGCCGCATTCTGGTCAGCGGTCTGTCCGACGGCGGGACGTTCTCGTACGCGCTCGGTATCAGTTGCTCCAAGCTCTTTGCGGGCATCGCCCCGATTGCCGGGGTCCTCCCGCCCTGGCTCGATTACAAACAGGCGACGGCCCTGCCCATCTTCATTGTCCACGGCGCAAAGGATTTTATTTTCCCGGTCTCCTCGGCGCGCATGGCCCAAGATTTCTTAGAGGGACAGGACTTTGCCCACGTCAGCTATACGGAGCTGCCCGACTGGGGGCACGCCTATACGTATTCCATCAACGAAACCCTGGTCCGGCCCTGGTTTGAACAACTCCCGGATCGGCTGCACGCCGCGGATTAAGAAGAACGCTGGTTGGATGACAGAAACGAACGGTCGTATGCAGAGGCATGGGCGGGTTGACGTGGCTGAACCGTACCAACAACAGGCGCAACACCTGGGCGTTATCGTTCTGGCTGCGGGCAAGGGGACGCGCATGCGTTCCGAGCGGGCCAAGGTGCTGCACCATCTTGCCGGAAAACCCCTCCTGACGCGGGTCATTCAGACCTGCCGCGGTCTCCACCCCAGTCGCCTGGTTGTCGTGGTTGGTCATCAGGCCGCCACGGTTCAAGAGGCGTGTCGGGAAGACGGGGTGGTCTTTGCGCTTCAAAAAGAGCAGCGTGGGACCGGCGATGCGGTCCGCGCGGCCACAGAGCAGTTTGCCGGCTTTCGGGGGGATATTCTGATTGTCTCCGGCGACGTCCCCCTGCTCACGCCCCAGACGCTGGCGCGCTTTGTCGCGGAGCACCACGCGCACCGGGCGACGCTGTCGGTCCTGACCGCCCAGCGCGCCGACCCCGCTCAGTACGGGCGTGTCATACGCCGCGCCAACGGCCAAGTGGTCCGCATTGTGGAGGCGCGTGACGCCTCGGTCCGGGAGCGCAGCGTCCGGGAAATCAACACCGGGATATACTGCGTTGCAGCCGACTTTCTCTTTTCCGCGCTCGACCGTCTCCAACCCACAAATGCCCAGGGCGAATATTATCTGACCGACATTGTGGCCGCGGCAGTCCAGGCCGGACTCCCGACCCGGGCCGCGCTCGCGCCTGACTGTCACGAAGTCGAAGGGGTGAATTCTCGACAGGAGCTTGCTCGTATGGAAACAACACGCCAGGAACAACTTCGCCGGCAGTGGATGGACGCCGGTGTCAGCTTTGAGGATGCACAGACGGTCTATCTGAGTGAGGAAGCGACCATCGGACCGGACACAGTTATTGGTCCGAACACCCATATTAAAGGCAAGGCCGTCATCGGGTCGAACTGCCGGATCGACGGCAACGCCTATATTGAGAACTGTACCATCGGCGATAATGTCCGCATCTATTTCTCGGTTGTGCTGAGTGACAGCCAGCTCGGCGACAACTCTTCAGCCGGGCCGTTTTCGCATATGCGGGGCGGGGCCGTTCTGGCTTCCCACGCCGAGGTCGGCAATTTCGTTGAGGTCAAAAAATCCACCATCGGCGAGCGTACCAAGGCCAAACATCTGGCCTATATTGGCGACGCTGAAATCGGCCGCGAGGCCAATATCGGCGCCGGCACGATTACCTGCAACTACGACGGCTTCCGCAAGCATCAAACCAGAATTGGAGACCGCGTCCAGGTCGGCTCGGATACGACCCTGGTTGCCCCGCTGACGGTCAACGACGACGCGTATATTGCCACCGCAACCACAGTCCGGCAGGATGTGCCTGCCGGCGCGCTGGTCTTTAATCGGCGTCAGGAAGAAATACGGGAAGGCTGGACCGCGGCCAAACGCGACAAGGAGAGTGGCAAGTGAACAGGGGTGAGTGACAAGTGAAAAGCTCCCCTCCTGGGACGTGTTCGGATTATGTTTCGCTCATCCGACCTACGGACTCCTCTACTCCAAGGACCCCAAGGACTCAACCATGTGCGGCATTATGGGCTATGTTGGGCACCGCGAGGCAGCCCCGCTCCTCTTCCAGGGGCTCAAGCGGCTTGAGTACCGCGGCTATGACTCCGCGGGGATCGCCTCGTTCACAAACGGCCATATTGCCATCCGGCGGACGGTCGGCAAGCTCGCCAATCTTGACCAGCTCTTGCAGGCCGAACCCCTGCCCGGCTCGGTTGGTATCGGCCACACCCGCTGGGCAACTCATGGGCCGCCATCCGAGGAGAACGCCCACCCGCACCGCGCCGGCGAGGTGGTGGTCATCCACAATGGCATTATCGAGAACTATCTTGAGCTGCGCCACGAGCTTATGGATAAAGGCCGGACGTTCAGTTCTGAGACGGATACCGAAGTCATCGCCCACCTGATCGACCAATACCTGCAAGAGGGCCACTCCTTCGCTGAGGCGACCCGGGCCGCCCTGCGGCATCTTTCCGGTTCGTTCGCCCTGGTTGCCCTGAGCGAGCGAGACCCTGGGACGCTCCTGACGGCCAAAAATGCCACGCCCATTGTGATCGGGCTCGGAGAAGAAGAAAGCTTTGTGGCCTCCGATATTCCCGCCCTGCTCGATTACACCCGCCGCGTGCTCTTCCTGGATGACGGCGAGATGGCCGAGGTGAGCCGTCGGGGCGTCTCGATCTCGGACTTCTCCGGCCGGCCGATTGCGCGCGCGCCGCGTCATATTGCCTGGGACCCGATCACGGCCCAGAAGAGCGGCTATAAGCATTTCCTGCTGAAAGAAATCCATGAACAACCCCAAGCTATTATCGATACCATGCGCAGCCGCATCCTTGAGGAATCCGGCGAGATCGCGCTGGGCGAACTCACGGACCGACTGCCCGTACTCGATACGGTCAAGCGGGCGACCCTGGTTGCGTGTGGTACGGCCTGGCACGCCTGTCTGGTGGGCAAATTCCTTTTGGAGGAATTGGCCGGGCTGCCGACCGAGGTCGATTACGGCAGTGAATTTCGTTATCGCCCCACGCCGCTCGATGCCGACAGCCTGGTTCTGGCGGTTTCTCAGTCTGGCGAGACCGCGGATACGCTGGCCGCGCTCGCCGGGGGCAAGGACAAGGGAGCCAGTACGCTGGCCATCTGTAATGTGGTCGATTCGTCCATTGCACGCAAATCCGACATGGTGGTCTATACCCATGCCGGACCCGAGATCAGCGTGGCTTCAACCAAGGCATTCACGACACAGCTGACCGCCCTCTATCTTCTGGCGGTGCATCTGGGACAACGCCGCGGCCTCCTCGACCGCGACCGCAGCCGGCAGCTCATCGAAGACATCGTCACCCTGCCGGCCTTAGTCCAGGCGATACTGAAGAAGACCAAGGCGATTGAAAAGATCGCCAAGAAATACGGCCATGCCAGCGACTTTTTGTACCTCGGGCGGGGCATCAACTATCCCATTGCGCTGGAGGGCGCGCTCAAGCTCAAGGAACTGTCCTATATTCATGCCGAGGGCTATCCGGCCGGGGAGATGAAGCACGGTCCGATTGCCCTGATCGACGAGCAGATGCCGGTTGTCGTCCTCCTGCCCAAGGACCCGGTGTACGAGAAAACGCTCAGCAATATGAAAGAGGTCGAGGCGCGCGGCGGCCGCATTATCGCCCTGACCGATGCCCCCTCGCCCGAGCTCGAAGAAATCGCCTGGGAGATTATCCAGGTTCCGACCACCAACCACCTGGTCATGCCGATTCTGCTCAGCATTCCGCTCCAGCTCCTGGCCTATTACGTGGCCGTGTATCGCGGGACCGATGTAGACCAGCCGCGCAACCTGGCCAAGAGCGTGACGGTGGAGTAGTAACGGGGAAAACTGTCTAAGCCATAAGGAGCGATAGAAGCTCAACTGATGCCAAAACGTATCACAGACGTTCAGAGAGAAGATGTACTCCACATGCTCGCTCAAGGAGTCGATCGCGAGACAATTGCGGCGAGCACTGGGGTTACACCTGGGCAGGTTTCTGCCATTGCAGCCCATGTCAAAATGGGCACCTATACCTTACCGACTGAGGGGATGGAACAGAGTGGAAATGAATCTGAGACAGGAAGCAAAACCGAGAAATTACTGAGTCAGATTCACAGTCTCCAAAACAGACACCCGTCTAAAGGAAACTTTTCGCCAATTTTCTTGGGGATTGACGCTGAAACGGAAGAAGAAGTCTTCTGGAATCCTGACCCTGAGACAGGAGCAGCAAATCCGCACGTCCTCATTGTTGGCGAAAGTGGCTATGGAAAAACATATACCATTGCTTGTCTTCTAGCTGAGCTCGCTCAGGAGCAAATCGGCTCAATCGTCTTCGACTATGGGCAAGGTTTTTCTCCTGCGACTCTGCCAGAGGAATTTGTTAAGGCAACCAATCCGGTAGAAATCCAGGCGACCCGAGAGGGGGTGGATATTAATCCACTTCAGATTTTCTCCTCTGATCTGCTTGGTCCGGTGAATGTTGCTCAAAGAGTCGCGGATACTTTTGCGCGCGTATATCCCCGCATTGGAATTCAACAGCACGCCGTACTGCGAGAGGCCATATTGGACGAGATGGCCGAGAGTGGGATTACAGCAGACGATTCCACCTCTTGGAAACAAGAGCCTCCAGCGTTTGAGGCAATTCACCACAGGCTGGTTTCATACGCTCGAAATCCAACGAATCCTCACAGCCGACAGGCGGCGTCAACTGCTTCCCATGTCTCGACTCTTTTCGTCTTCAACACATTTCGGCCTAGCGGACGGAAACTCACTTGGCCAGAGTTACTGGCTTCGAGTGGTCAGACCTGCATTCTTCAATTGAAGGGACTTGAACATTCGCTAGAAAAAGCTGTGACGGAGTTCCTGCTCTGGAACCTCATTGGATACGTGGAAGCACTTGGTCCGTCACCTCTGCGCTGTTTTGTGGTCCTTGACGAAGCGCATAAACTCTCGTTTGATACCGGTTCGCCGGTGGAAAGGATTCTTCGTGAAGGACGCAAATTCGGTCTCGGCCTAATCCTTGCCTCACAGCAACCGGAAGATTTCAGTCCTGTGGCGTTTGCCAACACGGCAACAAAAATTGTCTTCCAGGTTGGAGATGAAAAGAATACAGTCTCTCGACACTTAGGCAGGAGGGTCCATGATCCATATTCGTTTAGAGATATTTCCAGGATCATAACGCAGCTTCCACGAGGGTGTGCTTATACTGTGAGTGAAAATATTGGACGTGTGGTTGAGATATCTAGCTTTTCCGACAGAGCTGGGCGTTTATAAAGTAGTACGCAACCCAAGGTAGATTGTCCAAGGTCTCTCCGATTTTAAGTTTCCATCGGTAGGTAAGAGCAATAACAGCGTCATCACTTCGAGGAAGGGTGGAAGATGAGTTGGTCAAACGTACAAGATGAATTTACCATTGATGATATAGGTGCTCGGCTGCTAGCGAATCTTGCACGCGGCATTTACAACCATGAAGCTGTCTTACGCGAATATGTCCAAAACGCCCGAGATTCATATTGTCGTCTCCCTAATATTCCGGAACATGCCACGATTCACATCCGTACCACTGGAGACTCAGGAATCTCCATCCAAGATAATGGGGTCGGGATGGATGAGGGCGATATAAAGGCAAGTAAGAAAATCGCTGTCTCGCCTAAAAGTAATCAAGAGGGGCTAGTTGGTTTCCGAGGTATAGGCATATGGGCAGGCTTCCAAGCCTGCAAACAGCTTGAAATCGACACTACGAAGTTAGGGGACTCAAATCGATACAAATTACAGATAGACTTTAGAGATATCCTTCAGCACGTCGATGAAGACATTAACATAAAAGAGCTCTTAGATAATCGTTTTCGGATAACTAAGACAGCGGCAGGTCAGGACGAGCATTTCACTATCGTAAAACTAGTTGGGCTCCGAGACGACTATAAACGCCTTACCCAGCGAGAAGAGCTTCAGCGGATAGTAAGTCAGACGTTACCATGTAAAGTCGACCCCCAATTTGATCATGAGTCGTTCGTTACTGAATTTGCACAATCTCTTGGTGATAATTCGGAGTTTTGTATATTAGTCGATGGTGGAGAAGTCCTCAAGAAATTCCCAGCCGGACTACACCCCCCCCAGTCTGTCAGTTTGGAGCGCGATGGTGAAGTGTATGCTCGTGCATGGTTTTGCACACACAGTAGGTCTATCCCTCCTCGTGGTGGATATGAGTATCGTAATTTTCGCTTACGCGTTCAGAATTTTGCGGTCGGCCGCCTTGGGATTTTTGACGACGAGGATGGGTCTGGCTTCGGAATTTCCAGAATACCGACTCTCAATAGTGCAGCACACTTAAATTGGCATGTAGGAGAAATCCATATTATTCATCCCGACATCAAGCCAGATACTCCTCGCAGCAGTTTAGAACTGGATACGCTCTCCAGAAGGGCTATTGAAGAAATTCGAGCATTCTACGAGGATCGAATAGCTGACAGTCGGGCATTGGCAGACCTGAATGGCTATAATCGGCTCATTAAGACAATCGAAGAAAGGTTGGAACAAGGAGAGCCATTGAACGATGCTCAGGCACAGGACTTTCTTTTAGAGGTCCGGAAGCGAGATTCAATAACTCGTGGGAGGCAACCATCTGACAAGAGAAAAAGACGCCTACGTGAACTCCTCAGCATGCCTCAGATTAAAAAGACACGACGTCAGCTAATGCAGAAACTTGAGGACATATCCAATACGACACAGCCCAACGGACATGGTGAAAAAACTGACCCGTCCCCGTCGCCCCAACGGCCTTCAAATCGCCGTACTCCCTCTGAGCCGTCACAATCTGATGGGAATACAACTATGGCTATAACCGACTATGAAAGGCTTTTGTCCGAAATCTTTGCGGTGGTTCAGAGTAAAATCGAAGACGATTTCGACCTCTCGACAGAACTCTGTGAGGGGATCAAGAATATCTTCGAAACAAATGGACTAATTGATGCCTAAAAACCGTTTTCCTGACACTCTTTCCAAGCGTGAACTTCGCCGGCGAGATGGTCGTAGTCTTGCTACTTTCAAGTCTCAACAGGAGCTTCCTTTAGGGCTTGAGTACTGTGGCCTGCCCAGCGTTGAGTTCCTTGACATCAGGGAATGGCAGGACAGGATAAGATCAGTTTGTGCTGTAGAACTAGACCCCGATGTACTGTGGGATATGCGAATCGAGTGGGACCGACTTGGGCTTAATATCCCAATTCGATTCGTAGACCCACCTACAGATATAATAGATTTTATTCATAAAACTGACGAGTGCTATGACTTGTACAATCTGGACTTCTACGGAGGATTCCTTCATCCGAATCAGCAGGGACCAGCGCGATGCATAGAGGGCCTGAGGTCAATGATAGCTCGCCAATCGGCAAAAAATCGATCGTTTGTGTTGATTTGTACCTTTAACGTCCGCGACAAAGGTTTTTCTGAGTATATGGAGTATATCGATAAGGTTCCACAAGCCTTAGCTGGCTGGAGAAATGTCGAGGAGTGCTGCAGGGAACATACAAAGAAGCAAGCGACCCGACTTAAACTTTGTTTTCCGTTCTTTTGCTGTCAAACCGGATTTTCAAACGGCTTCGTTGTTAGATTCGCAGATACTATTGTCTACAGAAGTTCCGCCACACTAATACACTTTTATGCTGAGTTCATTTATCAATCACGATCCTTGCCACCACTCATCGAAACGGAGCGCCTTGCTGACCTAGCTAATCGCCCACTCCTAAGGTTAGATGGAATGATACCCCGTGTTGATATGACCCCCCCTGGAATTGTCCCTCCCTGAGTTCCTGTACCGTCCAACAATCTAGTGAGGAACGATCCTTACCGGACCTCCGCATTGGGCGTGTCGAGAAAGAGCGGCGAACGTCGCATCCCGGGCCGATCAGTACTCACAAAAATTTCCCGGAACATACTAGCCACTCGTCCCGTTCCTCCTAGGTCGAAACTCTCCTGTCTAACTTTTGCGTTTAACCGCCACATGAGACTTTCAAGGGCGGTGTAATCCCGTACTGAGAGGTCTTTATATTTCCGACGGTTATAATCAAGAAAAGGCAGGAGCTTCCCGTTGAGATGCTGTAAGTCAAAACCTTTGCTTTCTATATAACTCCGATAATTCTCGAATATTGGAGTGTTCGGAACTGGGGTGAATAGCATTGGGATTACTGAGCCGACTCGGCTGGAGGCGAAGACTACAGTATCGTAGACGGCTTGGAGGTCTTCATCTGGAAGTCCGAAAAGAATAAAGCAATTGAGGTCTTGGCAGCGCAGGCGATACCCGGTATCAACCGTATTCTGGAGAGCATAGAAAAATTTCTCCATGTTCGTATGAGTACGGTCCCACTTTTTCTGCATATTCGCATTGACGGTCTCTAATGGGAAATAAAACCTTCCAAATCCCGCCTTGCGCATAAGTTGCACAACGTGAGGATGAAGAAGACGGACCTCAATACCTTCCGGGGCGTGAAGCTTTATTCCTTTGAGGTCAGGGTCTTCAGCAATGAGCCGGATCAGTTCAAGGAAATTGTTTTTACCTAGTAAGAGATTGTCTTCGTAGAAGCAAAACTCCTTGATTCCCTGTTGAAAACGCCGCTTGACCTCCTCATACGCGCTGTTGTACTCGCGCACCCAGACCTTGCGTCCTTCGTTAAGTACGTTCGCCGCACAGTAGGAACACTTAAAGGGACAGCCTCGACTTGTCGTGAGAATCGTATATTCAGGAAGCCCTTTCCGTGGAGCACCTTCTTCTAGCTCTGGTTCACCAGCACCGTCTTCCTGATAGAGTTCCAAGCAGAGAGGAAGTGGGTTTGCATCTGGAATGGTGGCGGAGACAACAATATCTCGATGCTGCTGTTCTGGGTCTAGGGGGTCGAGTTCACGACCTTGGAGATGTAGAGGCTTTTGCAAACCAAGGTTTTCCATCGCATGCTCAGGTGCAAGGGTCGGGTAAATACCACCAACTCGGATCACCGCATTTGGGAAAACCTCTCGACACTCCGTAATGACATCCCGAGTGCTCTCCCACCAATAGGTCATAATAGACGAAATCCAGACCTCATCCGGCTCGGGAAAGACTTGTATATCAAATAGGGACTCTTGAGCTTCACGAGCCTTCTTTTGTATCTCTTTGAGTTGTTTCTTTAGGATTTCGGGAGGGATGCCAAAACAGAACTCGACCTTTTCATCTTCTGCCACCGAAAAGCCTTGCCAGGAATCGGGTGTGTATGAATCTGTTGAACATAGCTTGCGAACCTTACGCGATTTGCGCGGCACCGTCCGCCTTTTATTGGCCTCCATACAGTCAATAAGCTTGAGCATATAGCCTTTGGTCTGGAGCCATGCGGCGACTCGAAGCAGCCCGTATGGCAGACTCCAATGTGCCCAGTATTGGGTATCGTAGACGGGCGGACTAACTAGCAAGGCGGAGCGAGTTGGGTTCAATTTTCCATACCTCCCGTTGTAAGCTTTTACGTAGCATCTGTGCACCCAAGGTCCCGTTTAAGAAGTCAAAGGCTTTATTACGTACCCTTTCGTTCAGAAAAGCTGCCATACGGTATAGATCATGGTATTCCTGGCGAGAAATTTTATTGAGTTCAGAAAATGGGAAGAAGTGCGGTGTCCACTCGCGGTGAAGGACCGTATCAAGATATTCTGCGTGAGTCTGATGTTCTTCGCTCCCTGGGGTTGGGGAAAAGGGCTTCAGAATAAGTCCTCCAAAGGCATCTAGCACTTGAAAACTTCGCAGAATAAGCTGCTCCATTTGGTCTCCAGGGCGACCAAGCCAGACAAAGCCGCTCGTATGCTTAGTAGTCATCTCCAGCCCGGCTTCTTGCAGATAGGCCCGCGCTCTTCCATACGAATCTATGTCAAGGGTAGCGCCGCTATCATCCTCTTCAAAATGTAATTCCACGAACTTCTTATCCACAAAAATACGAGCGAGCGCTGGAGTTAGACGGCTCGGATGGAGGCCACAAATGATATGGAAACGTACACGTTCATGGAGGTCTCGGGTTTTTTCATAGATTTCAATCAATGGTTGTCCATTCTCCCTGCAGATATCCTCTTCAAAAAACGTGAAATCAACAATCTCTTGAGCAACTGCGCTTTTGATCTCCTTGACAGCAATTTCCGGCTCTACTTGTAAGGCCCAAAAAGGCGGCTGGTTCTTACCATAAAGGTCAAATGCACCCTGTTGGCTGCGGAGCTCGAAAGGTTGAGAGAGCACGAAGTCTGCTGCACAAGCGAGACTGGCATGTTTCGGCATGAGACGTACATACTGTCCGAGTAAGATGATCGGGACATCTGGCAATGTTTGACGAACGAGCCTGCATACCTCGGCCACACTTTCATACCAATAGCTACATAGAGACGTAACCCAAACCTGCGTCGGCTCGGAACGTTCGGTTTTCATTGATACAAGCCTGTCAGCAAGACTCTGGTAAGGGAGTCCAAAATGCCGCACGGGGTAGCGGTCGCCTTTAATAGAATAATAGCGCCGGTCACGCGGAAGCCATTTTGCTGCAACCTTTCCTTTCTTGTCAGGCTGCATGAGATCGAACAGGTCTACGCCGCACCCAATATGAGCCTTCAACCAGGAGCCTATTTTCAAAAGGTCTAGTGGTTGATTCCAGCGTCGCCAGTTATAGCGTGTTTCTTCAACAGGCGGATTGACGAGGAGAATCTGGTCTTTGGCTCTGACGTGTCTCGATAGAAAGGTCTGAGTTGTTACGATTTTAGCCATGAGAAACCGCGTTAAATGAGAGCAGCCGTAAGGCAAGGTCCATCATCAGGTCGGGGTCTTTTTTGGCCGCCTCCTTCGCCAATAACCAGGCAAGGGAGGTTCGCAGGAAGCCTCGCTCGTCCATTTGAAGTCGAACCGGGTGTCCCCAGTTTATAAAAATCTCACCCCGTTCGGGGTCCATCTCTGCGATTGGCTGGTCTGGCTGTCCTTTTTTATGAATTATTGAAAACTGGCGGTCGAAAAGGAGGAGGGTGCGCTCCTGGTTCAATCTGGCCTCATCTATGTTGACCTCACCAGTTTCATAGTTGGTTGTCGCAGGTTCTGTCAAATTTTTGGTGAACTTAACAGTGAGTCCACCAATGCGCGGAGGAATCCAATATTCCAGCATACTCGCAGACGCGAGTCCGTTTACATGAGATCGCCTGGACCTAGCCATCTCCAGAAGTGCACGAGCCGTACCATCGCCTCTGGCAATCAACTGAGTGATTGCAGCCGACATATCCTCAAGGGCCTGCCGACGTAGGGCTGCACGATTAAGAACATCACTTAAGCCCGACTGAACTGAGGTCCGACGAAGCACCGCAGCAACAACACCTCCTAGATATCCGCCAACACGCTCGCCCTCACCGATGAGGGCGCGTCTCAAAATTTTGAAGTGCTCACTCTCCTCATAGAAACTTTCACGACCCGGATTCAAAGCACCAACAGCGTCGAGACCAGCGAGAATGTTGATTTCGCCAGTGATTTGACTCAGAGCTGCCTTAGACGCCCCTGTCAATAGGGTCTCTGCGCCAAGAAACCCTGGGTCACCTATAGCGACGCCTCGTACTCGAATGGATAGGCCACGGTATTCAGCAGGGAAGATGATGCCCGTATATCCAGCCAGAAAACCCGCCGCTTTGAGTCCGCCCTCATCTATTTCAGCTTTGGTCAACATATCCGGCGGGAGACTCGGACTGTCCGGATCGAAGGGATACAAAGGTCTCCGAAGAGAAAAAGACGTTTCTCCATGACTGACATGGAGACTCGACAAAGCAGAGCCAGGAGGAATGGTGAGAAGGTCTGCAAGAGGGTTCTCTGTATCCCCGCCCAGCGTCATGTAAGGAATCGGAGTGCAACGTGAGAGCGACCATCGAAATTTCTCGAAGCCGCTCCGGCTACCGATATTGCGGACGAAACCTTTTCTCTGCTCCATGCGTAATTCGCGGCGGACAAAGTCTTTCAGTTGTTCCGCGCAGACCCGGGTCCCCGAAAAAGGGGGCTGCGTTTTACGATCATATATTTCAATAGAAGCGAAGTCTTCAATCTTCTCCAGGTCTGCATTATCTGCAAGGCATAAGAGCCTCTCAAAATCGAGAGACGCTTTGAAAATTAATTGGTTACAATCTACTGCGAGCCTGACCTTAACAGGACCGACGTTCTTAGGAATAGCGAGATGTCTTCGACCCCGTTTCCACGTATAATCTCTCCCTTCTTTAAGTCGTGTCCGGCGAGGGCCGCTCCTAGACACTTGGCATGAAAGGCATCGGGACAACAACTCGGAGGAAAGAGGAAGACCGAGAGTAGCGGGGATATCAATAGAATCTGGGGTCCTGACGAGCTCGACCTCACGATGGAAGCCCCGTTCTCCTGCTGACTCCACTATAAGCCGTTCGCAGTAGCGAGCCAGGGCCAAAAAACCGATCCCCTTGTTCCCGACACGGAGTCGTCCCTTAAGGGTTTTTCCACCAGCCCAGCGGCGACTTCCTCCGCCTATACGAGTGAAGTCATCGCGGAATTCGAAAGGGGTCATTCCGTGACCATCGTCAATGATAGTGACGGAGGAGAAATTATCCGCAAATTCTACACGGATACATTCTGCATCCGCATCAAAGGCATTGCTAATTAACTCTTTGAAAGCTTTGACAAAGGGCTTATAGACCCCTGATAATTCCCGCAAGATTGAAGGGTCTACACCCCCTAGACGCATACCACCCACCCACTCTAACTTGTGGCCCGAGTCTAGCTACTTACGTCGCCGCCCGCAATATCCTGGATGATAATTGAGGCTATCTGGCCTCAGAAGAGAAATCTGATAGGCTGAAGACTACACGCCTACCAGAAATTAGGAAGATGAGTAATAGCTCAAAAATCGAGTGGACGGATGCAACCTGGAATCCTGTACGCGGATGCACCAAAATAAGTCCCGGTTGTAAGCACTGCTACGCAGAGACATTCGCAGAACGGTTTCGAGGGGTGCCGGGACATCCCTATGAGCAAGGATTCGACCTCCGGATTGTTCCGCATAAGCTCACTGAACCATTGCAATGGAACGCCCAGAAGATGGTTTTTGTCAACTCTATGAGTGACCTTTTTCAGGAAGGAGTGCCAGACGAATATATTCTCTCCGTTGCTCAGATTATGCAGCTCACGAACTGGCATACCTATCAAGTTTTAACGAAACGCTCGGAGCGAATGCGAGATTTGCTACAGACAAAGCTCAAAACTGTAGCGAACCTGCCACATATCTGGTGGGGTGTAAGCGTTGAAGACCGAAAGTATGGTCTTCCCCGCATTGAGCATCTACGAGCAGCTCCGGCACGGGTCCGCTTCCTCTCTATTGAGCCATTGCTCGAAGACCTCGGCTTCTTCAATTTATGTGGAATCTCATGGGTCATTGTCGGAGGGGAGAGTGGAAGCGGTGCGAGGCTGATGAAGAAAGAGTGGGTCAGGTCTATCCGAGACCAGTGTCATCGAGCTGATGTACCCTTCTTCTTCAAGCAGTGGGGTGGTGTACGAAAGAAATTGACTGGAAGGGAGCTCGATGGTGAAACGTATGATGAATTTCCATATCATACAAACCTTCCAGTCATGGATCGTCGAGAACGTTTGATCGCTATAGATCGGATCAGATCTTCATACGCCTCAACTGTGTACGAGGGCGAACCAGAACTTTTTCCAAGATAGAGGACTTGCACGAGCGCTTAGGCTCTCAGGTGAGTCAGAAGAACCCCATGACAACCGGCCGCATTGAGATTAATCCGGCAGTGATGCTCGGGAAGCCCGTGACCCGTGGTACTCGTATTCCGTAGAAGTACTTCTCCGTAAGCTGGGTAAAGGGGCAACAGAAGCAGATTTATTAGAGGCATATCCACGTCTCGTCAGGGAGGATGCCCAAGCGGCCTTGTCCTATGCCGTAGATTCTCTTCTCTTTGAATAGCTCGGCATGGACAGGAGGGTAGATATTCAAGTAGTGTAAAGAGAATTTATTGGTTTCTGAGCATGGAGAATGAACGTTGCCATTGAATTACCGGACGATATCGCCCTCCATCTCACACAAAGCTGGGGCAATCTCTCTCAGCGGACTCTCGAAGCAGTCGCAATCGAAGCGTATCGAGCAGGAGTCTTGACCGAAGCGCAGGTGCAAGAAATGCTCTGCCTCTCCTCACGTTGGGAGGTTGACAGGGTGCTCAAGCAAGCCCACGCCTATCTGGACTATACCGAAGAAGACTTAGCAGGGGATATTGAAACGCTCCGCGCAGTCACTCACCCGTGATTACTATCTCCAATACGTCCCCTCTCTGCTACTGCTAGGTGACTGGCCTGCTCGGACTCTTGAGTGAGGCCGCCAGATACGGACTTCTCGACCTTCCCGAGGCAATTGAACGCTTACAGAGGACGAACTTTCGCGCCTCTCCTCGTCTGCTCAAGTTCCTGTTAGACCACCATGAAAGAGAGAGAAGGGCAATCGAGAGGAAGGCATGATCTCCGGCGTGAAACAGTTACTTGAAGACCTGGCGCGCACACCCGCCCTTGTCTGTACTGTCGGGCGGGATGGCGTTGTCAGCGAACTTTTTCTTGACGAGACGGTCCAGAAGGTCGAGTTTACCGACCCGTGGGCCACGGTCGAGTATAGCGGCTGGCATATTCATGCCAACCTCGACATCGTTGCCAAGGTGCGCTTTGCCGAAGCGCCGAGCCACGGCGATTCCGTCAGCGCGTTCGTCAGTCTTGATGACGCAGAGGGGAATGCTGTTTTGCGCTTCTACTTCCCGCACGCCAGCCAGACCCACCGGACATACACCGCCCAGGAACTCGCACTGTTTGAGACGTTCAAGGCGCGTTATGAACAGATGTTCGGGCAGGAGGATTAGCGCCGCGGAGGTCCAACCCCCAATCCCGCCCTATCCCTCTTTAATGCCGGCCAACTCGCGGGCATATTCCGCCGCGGCCGCAAAATCATACTCGCGATAGGTCTGGAGCTTTTCAGCTTCGAGGGAGCCCTCGGCGTGTACGGCCAGCACTTCCTGGTAGCCGCCAAAGTCCCCCGCGGTCAGGTCTGAAATCAGGTTCATCAGCCGCAGCCGGTGCTCGGTTGAGGTGCCTTTCTTGCCGCCCAGATATTTCTCGACATAGGGGCCGGTCGCTTCGCTGCGCCAGTCCTCCATGCTCGGCCCGGTTACCAGCAGGCCGCCGCTCACATCCTGCACCATCTGAACCGCCTGGTGGTAATTGGAGGCAAACTGATACTTGGCCACATTGGTCATCAGCGTGTTCGGAACGGCGATGCCCGGCGGGACCACGGTGTGTTGCTGGGCCGCGGCCAGAATCAACCCCTGGACGGTAGCATGATAACTGGCCAGCTTGGTCAGCTTCTCACGAATATGGCCGGCCCGCTCAATGCCGTTGTATTCCGCAATCGCCTGGGAGGCACCGGCCATGAGTTCCAGGAGTGGCAGCTTGTACGACACCGCGGTGAAACGGTGAAACTTCACAAAGGTCAGGGCCATCAGCCCCGCCGCGGCGACCTCGCCGGCCAGGAATACCCGCTCCCAGGGCACAAACACATCATCGAAAACGGTCAGCGTCTCCATCATCTTGTGTTTGGCGCTGATCGGATACTCAAAATCGTTTCTTTGGAAACCACCATAGGAACTGGCCAGGAGTTTCAGCCCTTTAGTGGCCGCGGGAACGGCAAAGGCTACGGCGTAGTCCTCATCGCCCTCGCGCATGGCCCTGGTCGGCAGGACAATGATCTCGTCCGTATTGGTGGAGACCGAGGTATGGATCTTGGCGCCGCGGACAACGATGCCATCGTCACGCCGGTCAACTATACGCACATAATAGTCTGGATGTTCCTGGCCCTGAGGACCCATGCTGCGGTCCCCTTTGACATCGCTCTGGGCCACGGCCACCGCGTAATCGTTATCCCGACACAGCGCATAATATTTTTGGACCCGCTCGCGATATTGTCCCGCGCCATGCTTGGCCATTTCTTCGGCAACTATATGCAGCGCCAGCAGCGCGTCCGTGCCAATCTCTTTGATCAGAACGACCAGCGTGGCCCCCTCGCGGGTACTGGCCTCAATCAGACGACTGCGCTGGAGCAGATCTTCGGCATTCTGGGGCAGGTGATAATAGCGGGAGTAGGCCTGTCCGGTCTGCGGGTCGGTGACAACCGCCAGGTCGCGGTAGCGCGGGTCTTCGGCCATCTGATAGTCGATGCAGGCATGCTGGACAGCTTTCCCGATAACCGGGTGGGTGGTCACATCGTCAACTTTCTCGCCGCGATAATAGACTTCCCGGCCGTCTCTCAGGCTCTCTTTATATTGCTCCGGTGTGCGCAGACTCATGGTACACTCCTCGTTCGGAAAAGTGCCGTGAGTATAGCCACGACCGTGCGGCTGTGTCCATCGCCCCTGCGCCGGCACTGAAACCTGACCACGCGCTACTCGGGGACAGAACCCAGACTGAGTCGCAGCAGGGTGGTCGGTGCCTGGTATTCGTCAGTGGCTCCCGGACTCGTCAGCGCGCCCAGACCAGACAGCTTTTGATGCAGGTCGGTCAGTTTTGCCGAGGGCAGAGAAAGAACGAGCATATTTTCCTCATCCTTGACCAGGACAGCGCCCTCGAATTGCTGCACGACCGCTCGAACCCGCTCAGTCAGGTCGGCGGCGTTCTCACTGGTCAGTTGCCACGAGACTGGCTGGATAATGCTGCCACTTCCTTCTGGAATAGCGGACAGCCCGTCCTGGGCGCTCGTGTATGACGAAAACGTCAGTCCGAGGATGAGACTAAGAGCAAGCCAGAGCCAATATGTGTCACGCTGCCGTCGTGTCATGTCATGCGCCTCCTGTATGTATTGTGACGGCTCCCGGACCAGGATGAAAGGGAGGAGCGGTTACGCCGCGGCATTTGCCTTGAGACGCAACACCGCGTAAGTTGCCGGCAGATTGCTTCGTACAGTCGGTTGCGATGACAGAGCGCCCACAACAGAAAGACGCGCAGACGCCAGCGGTCAACGCGCTTGGGGAGAAACTCCTGCGTCTCCTGGCCGGCATATCGGCCGAAGAACTCAGCAACCCGGAGAAAGCCGCCCGAATGATAGAGCGGACGGTGCGGATGATAGCCGCCTATATTATCGTGGCCGGCTTCGCTCTGTTCTTTCTGTCAATTCCAAATTTTATCGATATTGACGGTAGCCTGCATACGAAAAATTTTGCCGCCTTTTTCTGGATCGGCAGTCCGTTTTTCGATGGTCTTATCCTCCTGGCGCTCAGTCTCTTTCTGGGGCAGGCCAAAAACCTTGCCCTTGCCCTCTGCCTAGTGGGTGTGGCCGGTTTTGAGGCCCATTTCTATATGGACTACGCCTCCATGTCCGATTTCGTCACCCTCATCATGTGCCTGATGGTCCTCATTCATGCCCTCCAGATTCTTGCTCTGCTCGTGTTCGCCCGTCCTGAGCCTGGTCGAAGGGGACGCTACGAGCGGCCCGTCTAGTCTTACGGAACAGCCGCGTCATGCCGATCTTCATCGCCTCCGTTCTGGCCTTGATTATCCTGCTCTGGGGGCTGGGCTGGTATGCCAAACGCTGGGTGCGCACCGACGGCGACTTTTTGCTGGCCGGCCGGCAGGTCAGTCTCATGCCCGGGATTGCCAGCATTTGTGGTATTGCATTCGCCGGCAGCATGACCAGCATCGTTCCCGGCCTGACCATACAGTACGGTTTTCTCGGCTGGATCCTGGGGGGCAGCCTGCCCCTGGTGATTGGCTATATTGCGTATGGCGTTTTTGCCGGCCCGTATATCCGGCGCTGTGGCGCGTATACCATCCCCGAGTGGCTGGAGATGCGTTTTGACACGCGCACCCGGGTGGTAGTCAGTATCGCCACCCTGCTCGGCGTCACCGGCGTGGTGGCCATGAATGTGGTGGCTATGGCCCTGATTATGCAGGGTTTCCTGGGCGCGCCGCTGTGGCTCATGATTACCATTGTTCTGGGCGGGCACCTGACGTTTATTTTCCTGGGTGGGATGTGGGCGCTGACGCTGACCGACGTCGTACAGGTCCTGCTGGGCTTCCTCTTCCTGCCGGCCCTGGCCGTCTACTGCTTGATCAGCTATGGCGGCTGGGAACTGATCGAGACGAGTTTCGTGACGGCGACGCCTCTCTCAGCCGGCGTGCTCGGCTCTTTTCCGTGGTTTCGGCTGAGCTATCCGAGTGTGCTGACGGTTTCGCTCGTAATCGGCTTTTTTATTCAGTGGGGGGGCAATTACTATTGGCTGCGCGCCGCGGCCGCGCGGACCGAACCGATTGCCCGCTGGCAATTCATCATTGGCGGCCTGCTCGTCCTGGTGATCCACGCTTCGATGGGCGTGCTCGGTCTGTACGCCGGGAGTGTGCACCGCGACGCTTTTCTGGACCCCGTGCATCCTGCCAATCCCATGAGCGCGTATGGCCTGCTCATGCGGGACTTTCCCTCGGTCATGGCCTTATTGGGTCTGGTGGCGGCCCTGGCCGCAACGATCTCTACGACGAGCAATGCGCATATGGGGATTACCTCCTCGCTCTCCCGCGACATCTACCAACGCTTTATTCGGCCGGAGGCTTCCCCGGAGGCGGTCTTGCAGATGAGCCGCCTGCTCACCCTGCTGACCGGTTTTGCCATCTGGCTGCTGAGTTTTTATCCGGGCGGGCCGTATTACCTCCTGGCCGTGAGCTGCGCCATGCTCGGCCCCGCGGCCTGCGTCCTGCTGCTCGGACACCGCTGGGCCTGTATCACCCCTACGGGGGCGTTTTGGGGGACGCTCAGCGGGACCGTCTCGATGCTCGTCTACGAAATACTGAAGTTCCTGGACGTCCCGCTGGGCTCCGTGCATACGGTTGTGGTAGGCTCCATCGTGACCTTTCCGACGGTACTCGGCCTGTCCGCGCTGACGCAGCCGGACGGCGCTCTCCCGGACCAGCCAGAACCCCTGCGTCTCACCCCGGAACAGGAACGCTTGTTGGTCCTGATTCGAACTGGCTATACGACTATGGTTGAGCTGAGCGATTTCACCCTGCTCAATTCGGCCGAGTGCCACCGTCTCATCGTAGAGCTCGAACGGGCCGGGCTGGTCCAGCGCTGGGGCAGGAGCGGGCTCGACTATTTTACGTTCGGCCTCACACCGCAGGGAGACCGCACGCTCGCCGCCCTGCCTGACGCGCCCCCGAGTTTGGGCGGCTTTGTCGGGCTGGACGCGGACAGCCGCTCGATTCTGGAGCAGCTGACGGGCGGAGGCAAAAGCCTGCGCGATCTCAGTACGGCGACCGAGATGGCCGCCTCACCGCTGAGCGTGATCGTCAACCGGCTCGATCAACTCGGCTATATTCGCGGGCGGGGCGTGTGGGAGCGAACGCTCACGCTGTCCGAAAAAGGACGAACGCGGCTGGCCGAAAAGAGGCGAGATAGAGAGACGAGATAGAGAGACGAGATAGAGATAGAGAAAAGGGAACGGGCCGGGCTGGACATGCTGACGGACGGTCAGATGTGGACCGGTGGGGGGAAGGGTTAGTGGCGAGTGATGAGTGAGGCGTTTTCCTCCTCTCCACTCTCCACTAACCACTCTTCACTCTTCTTCTGTCCCTCCTCTTCCTATGGCATGATAGGAACCAGATAGACCGTCCGTGTAAGGAGACAAGACATGGCTACAGGCTCTATTCCGTGTGGGATTGCCATTCCCCAGGTATTTCTTGATACGCCAATTGACATGCCGTTCATCCGGGATTTCGTCCAGCGCGCCGAAGCCCTCGATTATGAAAGCTTGTGGGTGCAGGAGACCATTGTCAGCGACTTTGCCATTCTCGAACCGGTGGCCCTGCTCAACTATATTGCCGCCATTACCTCAAAAGCCCGCCTCGGCACCTCGGTCCTGCTGACGGTGCTGCGCAATCCGGTGCAACTGGCCAAGAGTTTGTCGAGCCTGGATCAGATGAGCCAGGGCCGACTCATCTTTGGTCTGGGTATTGGCGGACACGTTCCAGAGACGCTCTTTGGCTACTCCAGCGAACTCCGCGCCCGGCGTTTTGTGGAGGGCATTCAAGCCATCAAGGCGCTGTGGACAGAACCCAGGGCCACGGTCAGCGGGACGTTCTGGAACTTCGAGAATGTGGCCATGGAACCCAAGCCGGCACAAAAGCCGCACCCGCCTATCTGGTTCGGTGCCCGCGAGGAAAAACCGTTACGGCGGGCCGTCCGGCACGGGGACGGCTGGATGGGTGCGGGGTCGTCCTCAACCGCGGATTTCATCCGGCAGGCGCGGTTGGTTCGTCAGTTTCTGGACGAAGCCGGGCGTGACCCGGCCACGTTTACGATCTCCAAGCGAGTCTATATCGCGGTTGACAACGACCGGACGCGCGCGGAACGGCGGCTGCGGGAGTGGTTTGGCGTCCGGTATAAAAGTGCGGATATGGCCTCAAAGGTCGCGATTTGGGGCGGTCTGGACGAATGCCGCAATAAGATCGGCGAGATCGTCCAGGCCGGGGCCGAACACCTCTTACTCAACCCGGCCTTTGACGACATGGAACATCTGGAGATGTGCGCAAAAGAGATTATGCCCGCACTCTAAGGACCAGCAGGAGAAACAGGAGGACCGCCCGCATGATTACCATGAACGAACACTATCTGAAGCTCCAGGCCTCGTATCTGTTTTCCGATATTGCCAAGCGGGTCAATGCCTATCAGGCCGACCATCCAGATCAAACCATTATCCGGTTGGGGATTGGCGATGTGACGCGAGCGCTGCCCGAGGCGTGCATCAGCGCCTTTCATCGAGCCGTGGACGAGATGGCGGACGACGCCACCTTTCGCGGTTACGGCCCGGAACTGGGCTATGATTTTTTGCAAGAAGCCATCGTAAGCGGAGACTTTCAGCCGCGCGGGGTGACGCTCAGGCCCGACGAGGTGTTTGTGAGTGACGGCGCAAAGTGTGACTCCGGTAATTTTCAGGAGCTGTTTGCCCCGGACACGCGTGTGGCGGTGCCCGACCCTGTCTACCCGGTGTACGTCGATACTAATGTGATGGCCGGGCGGACCGCAGCCTGGCGGGACGGGCGCTACGAGGGGCTGGTCTATCTGGAATCGACAGCTGACAATCAATATATCCCGGCGCTCCCCCAGGAAGCGGTTGACCTCATTTATCTGTGTTTTCCCAATAACCCCACGGGCAGCATGATTACCGCAGACCAGTTGCGCCCCTGGGTGGACTACGCGCGGGAGCACAACGCCCTCATTCTGTATGACGCGGCCTATGTCGAGTTTATCCGTGACAACAGCCTGCCGCAGAGTATTTACGAGATCGACGGCGCCAAGGAGGTGGCGGTCGAATTTCGGAGTCTGTCCAAAACCGCCGGCTTTACCGGAACGCGCTGCGCCTACACCATCGTGCCCAGAGAGTGCCAGGTGTACGACTCTCAGGGCAACGCCCATGCGCTTCACGATCTCTGGGACCGGCGTCAGTCCACAAAATTCAACAGTGTCTCCTATCCGGTGCAGCGCGCAGCCGAGGCCGCCTTCTCGCCCGAGGGCAGGAAACAAATTCGAGAATTGAGTACCTATTATCTCGGCAATGCCGCCCTGATCCGCGCAGCGATGACGAGCTTGGGCTATGCGTGCGTTGGCGGAGAACATTCTCCCTATGTGTGGATTAAAACCAATACCGACTCCTGGGAATTCTTTGACCGCTTGCTGCAAAAAGCCGGAGTGGTCTGCACGCCCGGAGCCGGGTTCGGGAAATGCGGCGAGGGCTATGTGCGCCTGAGCGCGTTTAACAGTCGGGAGAATGTCGAGACCGCCCTGCAGCGGGTCTCGGACGCTCTGGGTCGGGCGTAACAAGAAATCCGCCCACCATTGAAGCGCCCCGGCCCAGGCAAAAACCATGCACTATCTCCTGACCCGGCTCACCGATCATGCGCGGACCGACGCCCTGTTGGCGCAGGCCCGACAGCACTGGAGACAACTGGTGGCCGAGCACGATCCTCAGGCGCGTCCGGGGCTGCCACAAGTGTCGCACGAGGACGGGCTGCCGTCGAGTTGGGCGGCGACGTTCTATATGTTGCCCCATGCGGAACAGGTGCTGCTGGCGTTCGCCTGGCTCCACTGGTGGCAGCAGTCCTCAGAAGAGGAGCCTGGGTTTACCGGCTGGCTCATTAAGGGGCCCGGATTCGTGCTCAACCATGCGTTTTTCCTCAAGGTGCTGACACAAGGACACGGCGGGATTCTGGGGATTCTCCACGGCTTTCTCGAAGAGATTATCGAACGGGCTGGCGACTGGAACGGGGACCGCGCGGCATCTCCCCAGATCGTCCGACTCCTGGAAAAGCTTGATACGGAGTATCGCTATAATGTCCACGACCGCGAGTTGTGGCCGGCCGTGCTTGCGCTGCTAGAACCGCAGCCCGCGTAGACCGGGCACGTCCCGTTCCGCTTCTACCCGGGCTCGCCGCATCCGCCGTGTCTAGGCGACCCCGTTGCTTTTGAACCAGGCGAGGAGCCGTTGCCAGCCGTCCTGGGCTGCTTCCTGACGATAGCTGGCCCGATAGTCGGCGTGAAAACCGTGCGGTGTATCGGGATACAGAATAATCTCCGAGGGGCTTTCCGCGGCCTGTAACGCGGCGCGCATCTGCTCAACCGTTTCGTTTGGAATACCGCTATCAGCGGCGCCGTACAAACCCAGCACGGGAGCGTGGAGCTGCGCAGCCATATCAACCGGATGGCTTGGGGTAAGCTCGGAGGCCTGCCCGACCAGACGCCCATACCAGGCCGCTCCGGCTTTGACCTGCGGACTGTGGGCGGCATACATCCACACAATACGCCCGCCCCAGCAAAAGCCGGTGATACCGAGCCGGGCCGCATCGCCCGTGCCGGACGACTCGACCCAGGCCACGGTTGCGTCCAGGTCGGACATGACCTGCGCATCCGGGACCTTGGCAACCACGGTCCGAATAATCTGACCGATATCAGTCATCTGTGACACATCGCCCTGCCTGGCGTAGAGTTCCGGCGCAACCGCGACATAGCCCTGCTTGGCGAAGCGGCGGCACACGTCTTTGATATGTTCATGTACCCCGAAAATTTCCTGGACGACCAGCGCGACCGGGAAGGGCCCGCCGGTTTGCGGGTGAGCCTGGTAGGCGGGAATAGTGATATCGCCCACCGGTATCTGGACTTCTTCGGCTTTCAGGCCACTGGTATCCGTGGTTATCGTTTGGGCCGAAACCGGACGCGCGGCCAGGGCAAAGCCTGTGGCCAAAGTGGACACGACAAATTCGCGTCGGGTCAGTGTTGTGCTTGTATTTTTCATATCTTCTCACCCCAATCGGGTCGTATTTGGTGCGGTCCAGCCTAGCCCTTGTTTCTCCGGCTCGCAAATCAACTCCTTCAAGATGTCATCGAGTTTGGCAAGCGACACCGCCTCTCGTATCCATCCCATTAATGATGGCGGTTTGTCTTTGAAGCGCTCAGCAATCGCTAGACTTTCTGCTCTGCTCCGCCGACACTCGAATAATTGTTTCGCAACTGACATAACATGCCATCTGTTGTGATTAACGCCGGCCTCAACAACACAGAATAGAAGCTCCGCCCGGATTGGTGGATCATCGATCAATTCAAAGACTTTTCCACACTGATTGCCAATAGAGTCAGTATAAGAGAAGTTCCACCTTTGTGAGGTAATGTGTTCTACGAAGCGTCCAATTATACCTCTAACCAGTGGGAGGTTTTCTTCTGCCATTAGTGCAATTACTTCTGCTGGGAGTGCCATCAGCGTGTCATGAAGCAGATCATTGTCATCCCAATAGCGACCAAGAAGTTGTAAAAGTTCAGAGGTATCGGATTCATTTGGGTCCCTCACCGCCGCAAGCCCTGCAACTATCTCTTTGATGCGCTTATAGTCAGAAATACTGTCTGGGACACTGACCACGGCATTCCACGCCTTTTTCAAATCAGAAACACTCTGGAATCTGTCGTCGGAGTCAGGACGGGTGGCACGGTTAATAATCTGAGCAATCGCCGGGTTGAGTGATGTGGTGTCCTGAATGGCGGAACTCAGTGGGCCAGTAAACAACTCGTAAAGAATTCGACCTAGGCTAAAAATGTCGGAGCGCTCATCCGCGTATTTTGTATCCCGTAATTGCTCAGGAGACATGTATAATACACTTCCCATCCATTGCCCTGTTGAAGTGAGACGAGTCGATTCGGAGTCGATAATTCGACCAAGTCCGAAATCAGTGATAACCACCTCGTCATCATTATTCATTAGTACGTTGTCCGGCTTTAAATCTCGATGGAGTACACCCTCGGCATGTGCATATTCCATCCCATCGAGGATTGCTCCAAAAATCTTCTGGATACGGATAGGGTCACCTTGCAGCTTTGTAATCTCAGAGGCGAGAGATTGTGAATAAAGAGGCATCACATACCAAAGTGGCTCTTCTTTAAGATGCCGAGCAACAATAGAGACGATATTTGGATGGTCCAGTTTCGCAAGAATGCGCACTTCTTTCTGAAAACGTTCCTTCGCGGAGGGAGCGTCAAAGCTAAGCTGCTTCTTGGCAAATTCCCGCTCATCCTCTTTACGTATACATTTCCAGACTTCTCCGAAGCCGCCGCGACCAATCAAGGTGAGGTCTCTGTACTTTGCCATACGGTTATTTCTCAACTTCCTGTCTTAAGGGTGGAGTGAATCTCTACTCGCGGAAACGGATTTTTGTCAATAATTGTCGATTGTACCTTACGTCTCAGAAAGTCGGTCAGGTCGCCTTGCTGTTCGAGGAGCATTACTAGTTCTTCTAGCGTACAGAGTGTAATGACTTTTCCCTTCACCAGTGCTTCTTTACACATAGAGACGGCTGGGTCCGTAAAGTTGCTCGCCGATATGACAATCGCTCGTGATTCTGGACGATGGTAAATGCGGACAAGATGTTGTGAAATTTCAGGGACACCTATCGGCTCCTTCCACCATTTCATTTCGACAAAATACAGATATCCCCCGAATTCGATTGTTCCGTCGATTTGTTCAACGACCCCTTCTCCTGAGTCTCCCGTGAGAGTGAAAGCTTCCCGAACCGATATCTCATATACTTGGAACAGTTTATTAAGAACACTTTCCAGCGCCTTACCACGTTTCGTCGCATCTAACTCGCTGAAAAGAGAGAAAAATTCATCCTTCAGTTTTCCAATAGCCTCAGTTCGTTTCTGTTTAGATCGCAGTTCCTCCTCTTTTTTATCGATATGCTGTTGTCGTTCACGTCTACGTTCCTCATCCATCCGAGTAAAAGCATCCTTTACGTTAATAACTTCGCGGATTTCGGCAACCAAGCCCTTCGCGTTAAGTTGATCTTGGGGCCAGCATCCAGCATAGTTCTCGAATTCAACAACTCTCTTCAATACTTCTCTACGTTCGCGTAAAGCAGACTCGCCTCGTTCATTAAGCCGGGTCAGAACGCTTCGCACGATCTCATACTTGGTGATGCTGTCCCGATTGTCCTGTACGGTCTCCCAGAGGTCCTTGGTAAGTTCATCTTCTACACCAGCCCCCCTAAAGAACAGCAATGTATTCCGTTTCGATTTACACAGAAGCGGGATAGTCTCGATCAGGAGATTCATTAACTCAGGCGGATAATGAAACGTGATATTCATACTACCTCCACAACAACTTACTCCGCTTCATTCACCCGAATCTCGCACAATAATAGCTTTAGGTGAAGAAAGAACCCTGACTCTTCCAGGCTCACTCCTCTTCGTAATTGAATTCGACTTTACTCTGCAAAACAATCTCGGCGATGACTGAGCCGAGTTTCCCGTCCGCAAGTACCTGCTCGAAGCGGTCCAGCAATATGTCGATGTTGATGATTTCCTCGATACAATCCATGTAGCGCGAGACAATTCTTGAGACCGAGTACAGTCGCCTCGCACCCACTTCGATTCGCTTCCGCAGTGTCTCAGACGAGTCGGTAGACTTGACGACAAATGTTAGTGGGAAGCGTTGAATCTTGTCTATGTCGAGAAAGTATTTTTTAACGTCAACCGTTTCATTTACCTGAAAAAACCTCCCGAGCGGCCTCATGACAAAGTCTATCCCACCGTCATTAGCATTCGTGCGTCCAGTCTTGTAAAGGACAAGACCTTCCTCGCGAACCTCATCTATCGTCCACCCCCAAAAAATGGATTGTGAACCGTAGAACGTTTTCAGGATGGCGTAACTGACGATTTCGAACACGCGGGCGTCTACATTCGCTTCCAAGCGACCTCGAATAAAGTCGCGGACTTCATCTGGATTACTCTCCTGCAGAGAGACCATTCTCTCGCAGTCTTTGATGAAATCTTCGAAAGCAGACCTTTTCGTTCCAATGTACGCGTCAATGATCTTGATGACCGTCGGCGCGAGGTTAAACGTCTGCTCTCCGATAGTGACGTTCAAAAGATTTTCGTTTATCCAGTACCGCCTGGTTTCGACCTCTCGCATAATGGGCTGGTATTCGCAGGTGGGAAAGAACCTCGCGAACTCTTGGTTCGCCCGATGGTTCAAGGCATGATTTTGCAGCTTCGACCCAAAAGGAAGTTCTCTCTGCCGCTTGAACAAGTCCGAAAATCGAGCCCCTTCATACTCACTATAGTCGCCGTCCATTGGGAATCCTTGCTTCACATAATCCTCCACAAGTACGTAAATCGCGTAGAGATTGCCAAAGGAGGAACGAGACGTTGAGCCGCGTGAGGCTGAACGGGTCTTTTCGTTCAGATAACGAAGAAGCTCACTGTACTGGTAGAGTTCGTCAGCGTGTTCCCCGAACTCTTCACGGAGGAGGGACAGAATTGTTGCTGTAAACTGGTGCTCCATCGGACATCATTCAAAAAGCGTGTCTTGCTGCCCGGCCCTTGTGGCCCCGCCGTACCGGCCATTTCCGTTGCGGCGTTCGGTGTTCTTTTCGACTGCCTGAAGCCGCTCGCCATCCAAGACCTGTTGAATGCTACATCGGCGAAGCCCTGTCTTGATATAGTCTTCCTCCCATTCGATACCGATAGTCTTGCGGTCTAGCCGCTTTGCAACAGCGGAAGTTGTGAACGTGCCGGAGAATGGATCGAGAACGACGTCACCCGGATTACTGCTTGCCAGGATGATGCGTTCCAGCAGCGACTCAGGCTTTTGCGTGGGATGGTTTTCGTACTCGTGCATTCGGTAGCGTACCCTGGCGTAGTACCAGACATTGCCCGGAATCTTCTCGGCGCTGTAAGGAGTGGGCGTCGCCTTTCGGTAGTCAATGAGCTTTCGTTGCGATCCAGTGCGGGCTTCCACCTTAATGTCATCAGCGTTGAAGGTGTAGCTGTTCCTATCCTTTACGCAGAACAGGATAGGCTCGTACATTGAACCGAAATGCCGTTTCGCCTGGACCCCTGAGCTATCGTAGTGCCAGACGATGCGTGACGCGATGTGCAGCCGTTCCCGAAGAAACAAATCGAGATACGGGACGCATTGCGTGCTGGTCATGACGTAAAGGCTACCGTTTGGCTTGAGCTTGGCGATACACAAGTCAAGCCAGCTTTTGCACCATTGTACGTAATCCGCTTCCGAGGGCCATTTGTCGTAGAAGTTGGCGAACTGCTTTCCGATGCCGTAGGGTGGGTCGGCAAAGATGAGGTCAACAGACTGGTCTGCGACCTTCTCTTTGAGTACGGTTACAGCATCCCCCCAATAAATGATATGCCCGTCCTTCTGGAAGGTACGAATGTCGCCTTGCTTCATGCGGTTTGTGCCATTTCTTTTCGGCTCTAGTCTTCTCATCCATACCACTGCGCCATTGGGTAGGCCAAGACCTACCTACTTGACCGTCGCCGCCTCTTCTGAATAACGCCCATTCGTGCAATGATGCCCGTCATTCGACGGAAACTGTTTTTTTGAGCGCTTCCCATAAGTGTGTATTCACAGGCGTGGGGTCAGAAACATGAAAATGGTGAAGACAGTATGGATAAGCCTGCTCAGCCTGACTCTTGCGGCAACCGCCTTTGCCAACGAAGGTCATCAACTGTTACTCAGCCAGACTAAGGCCGAACGCGCCACAACGCTGGCCGGCATTTTGCAGACGAGCGGTAAAACCTGCGCGACAGTCTCGCGTTCCTTTCTGCAAGGCACGGATGAAAACCAGGCCGCCTATTGGAATGCCGAGTGCTCCGGGGGCGAAACCTATGTCATTCAGATTCCGGTCAGCACTCAGACCCGCGTCCTTGAATGTAAGATCATGGCCATGATCGGGGTGAAGTGCTTCACCCGATTCGAGAATTAAACGCATATCTGTGGCCTGCAAGGCCCAGTGGCGCGTTTACTCACTCAATATGCCGCGTGAGCGGAATACCAAACTGGGCCGCGGCGTTGCCGCCCAACATGCGGGCCATAAGCGGCTCTTCCACAGCGGCCTGGGTCAGGGCCTCGATCGCGTCCCAGGCGCTGGTGGTATCGTGATGGGGATAGCGCGAACCCCAGACGACCTTTTCGGCAAAGGCGTGGGGCAATCTCTGGATCATGCGTTCCTCGGCATCAAAGCCGAGCATCACCCGGCCCTCTTCCCATAGTGCTTCAGGATCGGTCCGAACCGGATAGTAGTTGAGGAGCGGAATCGTCTTGGTCGAGGCCTCCATCTTTTCCAGCACTTCTTCCATCCACGACGCCTTGCCGTGCGCGACCACCACTTTCAGCTCGGGAAAGCGCTGCATGACCGCAAAGCCGATCAGGGTGGAGGCAACGAACATATGGTTATCGAGCCAGCCGGAGAGAATCGGAGAGACCGGATGGCCGACCGCCGGGGATGCAAAGAAGGAAAAATGCGCCAGGCCGTTGCCACCACCAGCAGTCGGACCCCCACCGGCATCGCTCACCAGGGCGTGTTGATTCAACCGATCTTTGACCTTTTCAATAAACGGGCCGTGTGACGTCCACTCGGGGTTCCACAGCCCAGGCGTCGGATGGACCACTGCGGTGACACCCACGCGTTCCAATTCCGCCCAGAGCGGGTCGTAGTACGGATGGGTGAAATAATGCCCCTCGATAAACATAGGCCGAATGAACGCACCCCGGAAATGCGGCAGCGCGGCCACCCGTTGCAGTTCTTCCAGGGCGAAATCCATGTTTTGGAGCGGCAGCATGGCCGCGGCATACAGCCGCGCGGGGGCCGTCTGACAAAAATCGGTCAGCCAGTTGTTATAGGCCCGGGCCAGGGCGGCTGCCACATCCGGGTCCTCGATCAGATGAAAGCCCTCGGCAAACCAGGTGGGGTACAGAAATGCCTGGTCCACGCCCATGGCGTCCATATCGGCCAGTCTGGCGTGCGGGTCTGACGCGCCGGCGCTTTTGGCATGCGGGGTGTTGGGGTCGAGGTCGCCGACCTGGTCCCAGGTCATGCCTGGCTTCCAGATGGCGTGACGCGGGATGTTCGGATTCATCGGGTCGCGGAACATCTTGCCGTTGACCTTGAGATAGGAGCCGTACTGGCCTTCCTCGCGCCACAGGGCCGTTTTGCCGAGCGTGCGAAACTCCGGCTCCAGGTAGTCCTCCCAGACCGCCCGCGGCTCGACGACATGGCTGTCGCTATCAAAGACGGCAAACGGCCTGGTCATACCCGGTCTCCTTCGGCGGCATGGCCGTTGACCCGGTGGGCGCCTTCACCGTAGGGACGGACCAGCGAGGCTTCGGGCTCCAGGGCACGCTGAATTTCCGCTTCAGACGGCCACCAGTCCGGGCGTTCGATTTCCGTCACCCGTTCGCGGATGAAGGTCTTCGGGGTGTCGATATGATACAGCTTGCGGGCGTTTTCTCCGAGAAACTTCGTCTGATGGGATTCCGCCAAGTTGCACTCGCGCATCATCTCAATCGCCCGCCAGGCATCGTCGCCATCATGATGGTAAACATCGGACGACCAGGCCAGAATATCGCCATAGAACTCAGGCAAGCGCGAGGGCGGGGCTTCGTCTCCTTCAAAGCCGGTCACGCAATGGGCGAAAAAGGTTTCGCTCGGCAGCCGTTTGAGCGGCGGCAGTTCACGCTCGTTGCGGTAGAGCTTGTACATCTTGTCGCACTCGTCCAACAGAAAACTGAGCCATGTGGAGGAGGCCTCAAACACCGCCGCATTGAGCTTGGGATATTGCTCAAAAAAGCCGGACATGAGCACCATAACGACCCACAGCGCGGCCTCGGACTGGAAGTTCTGGACGTTGGTCAAGAATTGATGCGGCAGGCTTGAGGTGACTACCGTGCGGGCGATCAACTCCGCCCCGGAATACTGGGCCGTATAGCCCGGAGGTTTCAGCGCGCCAAAGGCCGGGAAGGGATGCATGCCGTACACCACGCCGGTCTCCTGCATGGCCTGCCAGACCGGCTCATATTTGGGCTGAATCGGATAATTGCCCATAGCGTCAACAGGCCGCACCAGACCGACCCGGCAGCCCTTGTCGGCCACCCGGTAGAGTTCCTCGACGGCAAAGACCGGGTCCTGCATCGGCAGCAGGGCGGCAAAAAAGATTCGCTCCGGGTCTGCCTGGCAATACTCATACGCCCATTCGTTATACGCCTTACACATGGCCTTGGCCCCGACTGCATTTTGCAGCCAGGGATAGGTGTCGATGTCGGTCGGGATAATCATCACCTGGTCGATGCCCTGAACGTCCATGTCGCGGAGGCGGGCCTGAGGTTCATACGAGCCCTTGTGGTCCAGATAGGCGGCCTGCTCCTGAGAGATGGCCGTCTCAGGGTGCAGGTTACGGACATTGAGGGCGCGCTGGATGTCATGCTTGAGTCCCGGCCCGGCCAGCGAAAGGATATTCACAACGCCGGGGGTGCCGCCGATCCGTTGCGAGCCCAGGCCCGCGCCAGCATGGCCGTTGACGATGAGCTGTTTGGTCTTCTGGTCAAACCACATCGTGGTCTTGAGCGCTTCCAGCTCATCTTTTGTCAGCCAGTCCTTGGCCCGCTCCCAGATCCAGGGCGGCTCGGTGACATGCGCGTCACAGTCAAAGGTCGGGAAATCCTTGGTCATTGGGGCAAATTCTTGGGTCGGCATATTCTCCCTCCTTAAATATCGGACCGGACGTATAACTCAATCCGCTGAGCGAAAAAGAGCAAGGCTGATCCCAGCCGGGCTTCTTTTGCATTGTCAACTTCCTGAGAAACTTGTCAATCTGCTCGGTTCGGATTAGAGTTTAACCTATCGTAGGGAGATCGCATGACATTTCGTCTCAGCAGGCATCAAGCCGATGAAAGAGTGCAGGTGGCGAACGCCATGCCGGTCGCTCCCGGGCTGGCCGGCCTTGTCCTTTTGGCCATCATGATATCCATCGGGCCCTTCGCATCAACCGTCTACGTGCCATCGCGTTCACCGACGGTGCGCCGGGCGCTAGAGAGATAAGATAAATGATAATCACGAACGGGATCAGGATACCTTCGGCATATCAGGCTGGCTACGCCAGGGCGCGCGAGGTCAATCCAGAGCTGGCCGCCAGGTATATTGAGCACACGACTATGGACGATCCGGTGGCCGACGCCGTTATCGAGGCGTTGGCCCCGTTTGACCATGGCCAGGTGCACCGGTTCATCAAGGCCGGCATGGAAAGGGACGAGAAGAGCCTCGCCGAGGCTCCGAAGCTGTTGCGTGACTTCTTCGCTGACATCGAACCCCGACCAGCATGGTTCGACCCGTCTGCGGTGCTTTCCGGCTGCACTGCCTTTCACAAATTCTCGGACCTGTTCATTCCCGCCTTCTTTGTCGCCACCTTGCAGAACGCCTCGACCCTGATTGCCAAGGCGTTCTACGCCACGGGCCGAGTCGTGAGTGGGTTTGGCCCCCGACGAATCCGGCAGAATACCCGGCACTTCATCGAGATCATGCTCCCAGGCGCCCTCGAACGCTACGGAGACGGCTGGAAGCTGTCCGTCCGTATCCGGCTGGTACACGCGCAGGTCCGGCGGTTGATCCGTGCCTCGGGCAACTGGGACGAGTCTGTTTATGGTGTGCCGCTCAGCCAGGCGCATATGTCGCTGGCGTCGGCCAATTTCTCGGCCACGATGTTACGACATGCGAAAAGCCTCGGCGCAGTCATGGACGACGAGGTGCGCAAGAGCTTTATGCAAATCTGGCGCTATGCTTCGTGCTTGATCGGTTCGCCCGAGGAACTGCTGTTCGAGGGCGACGAGGCCAAGACCAACGAGCTATCCCGCATCGCTCACCGCTGCGAACCGCCGCCGGGCGAGGAATCCCGCATCATTGCGAATGCGCTGGTCCAGGCCCTGCCCACCATCGCCGGCAAGACGGATCCGAAAGACGCCCAATCAATGGTAAAACATGCCTACCGGGTCTCGCGTGCGCTCATCGGTCATGACCTCGCGGATCAACTCGCCTTCCCCCAGCAGTCCACGGTCGGGCTTTTGGCGTCGATGCGGTGGCTCCGCCGCACCCACGGGGTCTCGCACCGCATAGCTCCCCGCGTCGCCAACAAGTGGCGAGGGAAGAACTTTGTCTTTCTCCTGGAAGCGTCGGTGCTCGATGACCTCAGCTATCGGATTCCAGATCACTTGCGGGCAGATGAGGCAACCCCGTGGTGAGCCACCCTCCTGCCGTCACCATTCCTCCCGTCTTCGTTCTGAGTACCGGACGGTGCGGCTCGACAATGGTGTCGAACCTCCTGAACCGGCACCCGCGTGTGCTCAGCCTGTCCGAGTTTATCAGCTATATCGGGATACGTTCTCTCAGCCGGCACCGACCCACGGGGGACTGGATGTGGGATCGCTATAGCCGGCAACAGCATCGAACCCGTCTCATGTTGCAGGGGCGATACGAGGAGTTGCTGTATCCGCTTGACGCCCCGAGCGCCCGCTTCTCCCAGGACGACGTCCCCCCCATCCTGTGCGCCACGCTCCCACATCTCACCGAACGATACGAGGAGTTGTTCGATGAACTCGGACCGGTGGTGCGGGGGCAGCGCAGACAGTCGCCGCCCGACCATCTGCGCTATCTTTTCGAGTGGCTGTGCCAACGGTTTGGTTGCTGCACCTGGGCCGAACGCTCTGGGGGGTCTCTCCTGTTCGCTTCCAGGCTGTTGTTTGAGTTTCCCGAGGCGCGGGTGATCCACGTGTACCGCGATGGGCGGGAAACGGCCATCTCAATGAGCCGTCATTACCTTTTTCGCCTGATCGCGGCGAACATGCTGGCAATGCGGTCATACGGATTCAATGCCATGAAGTCGCTGGCCCGTGGGCGATATTGGGAGCGACTCAGCTTTCGGTTGGAGCCGTTGGCGAGGGTGGTGCTCAACCCCAAACGGTTGCCCTACGACAAGCTGACGCTCCCGTATTTCGGGACGCTCTGGAGTGCCATGATCGAGCGGGGCGAGCGGATGCTTGGCCGGCTGCCCTCGGACCGTATGCTGAACGTCAGGTTTGAGGACGTGCAGGCAGACCCGGACGGACAGAACCGCCGGCTCATCCGGTTTATCGATCCATCCCTGGAAGACGAGGCATGGCTGCGGGAGGTGTCCTCCATCCCACGACCGACACCGTCGAAGTTCGAGCGGCTGGAGCCCGACGAGCAGGCGGCGCTCACCGAAGCGTGCCGCCCGGGGCTCGAACGCCTAGGTTATCCGCTCTGAGGTTACCGTCGGAGGGGAACTGGAGTAAGGAGCAGCGAGGGCTGGATTGAGGTTGGCCCCTCAAACATTCCTATCCAGGGCTGACGACCCGGGCTGGCCTCCCTCACGTCATTGAGCGTGGTACGTGCCTCCCTCGGGCAAACGGCCCGTGTCGGCAAGAACGCGCAGCATAATGGAGTCGTCAGCGTGAAACGGAATAGGTGGCGGGTCTGGCGGCGTCACCGGCTCGACCGGAAACGGGAGCCGTTGAATCGACGTGTTATACACCTCGGCCAATAGGGCCGGCAGATGCACAACATCTTCAAGATTGTAGTGGAGGAGCGTTTCCAGCGCTCCGCTTTCGCCGCGCTCGTGGTAGCGCCACAAAACGACCGCGCACCAGCCGTCCAGCTGGGAGACCAGGCCCGGCCGCTCAAGACCCAGGCGCTTTTCAATTTTCTTCAGACCGCCCTTATACCCAAGCGCGGCGAGGGGATAACGCAGGTCAATATGAGCCTGGTTGAGCGGAATGCCGAGTTTGGCGCGCAAAAAGGGCAGGTCAAATTGCTTGCCGTTATACGTGACCAGGAGGGTGAAGGTGTCAATGTCCCTCACAAACTGTTCCAGGTTCTGACCCTGCACGTAGACCTGAGGCCGCGCGCCGTCATGCAGGCCAATAACGGTCAGCATGGATTCTTCGGTGCCGAGGCCGGTGGTTTCAATGTCCAGATAGGCGACCCGCTCGGAAAACTCAGGATACAAGCGCCAATGGAGTTGGTGGGGCAGCTTGGCAATAAAATACTGGGCGTCTCGTTTTTCGAGCGCGATCAATGAGCGTTCGAGTTCGAAACGCGATTTGTCCCGGAGCCAGGGGGGCAGGGAGCCGAGCGGCGGGTGGTCCAGCAAAGATTCCCAGCAGGTGACCCCAGCCTTCCACAACCGCCGCTCCGTTCTCTCGCCTATCCCCTGGATATGGCGGAAGGTCTGTTTCAGCATGGCCCGTCATGCCCGCGCAGGCGGGCATCCAGAATCAGTGTTCATAGCTCCGCAGTACGCGGCCGGGTCGGGCGTCAGTCGGTTCGCCGTCGCGCAACAGGACCTGGCCGTTGACGACGGTATAGCGATAGCCTTCGGAGCGCGCGACCAGGCGCGAGGCCCCACCCGGAAAGTCCTGGACGAATTCCTTGGGCTTGGCCTCGACCGTATCGGGATCAAAGATGGTCAGGTCCGCGGCCAGGCCCTGCTGGAGGAGGCCCCGCTTGGGAATGCCGAGGAGTTGGGCCGGCGTAAAGGTCAGCCGGTTGACCGCCTGTTCCAGACTGAGCGCCTTTTTCTCTCTGACCCAGTGGCTTAACAGAAAGCTGGGATAGGTGACCTGGCACAGAAACGAAATATGGGCGCCGCCGTCAGAGCCGCCTGTCAGCACGTAGGGATTGGTGGCCAGATTGCGCACGGCCTCCTCGTCGCCATTCTGAAAGCCCTTGATCAGAAACTGGGTATCCAGGTTTTCCGCAACCGCCAGGTCGAGCATAGATTCCAGCGGGCTTTTGTCCTGCTCGCGCCCGATCGTGACCAGGTCTTTGCCCACCAGGGAACGATGCTCATCCTGGCGCACGCTGTCCACCAGGATATCCTGCATCCGCTTTGAGAACACTTTCGGCGCAGGGTCATCCAGGTCGCGCTGCATGGCGGCCCGGTGGGCCGGGTCCGAGAGGTTGGCGATTTTTTCAGGCCGGCGGCCCCGAATGGCGGCTTTCCAGGCCGGCAGGTCCTCAAACACGGCTCCCCGCAGGGAGAAAGTGAGGTCGAAGCGTTCACACAAGGACAGGGGATGGACCCGAGCGCCCTCCCGAAAGGCGTCTTCGGTCCAATCCAGGACTTGTTTCCAATGGTCGGGGGCGGCCCAGGTCTGAGACAACAGATTCCACAGCACCGGGCGTCCGCTCTCGCGTGATAAGCGGGCCAGATAGTCCATATCTTTGGGACCCACGGTTGGAATACCCGGCGGAATGACACACACCGTGCCACGATGAAAATCTTTCAAGGTCCGGGCGAGCGCAACGGTTTCGTCTTCTTCGGCAAAACGGCTGGGCACGGGAATGCCATCCCCGTCAAAATGGACCGGGCCGTATGACGACGAGAAGCCGAACGCGCCAGCCGTCACACACTCTTGCACCACCGCCTGCATGGCCAGGATTTCGTCTTGGGAGGCCGGCCGTTTGCGGGCGTCATCGCCCATCACGTTGTAGCGGATGGTTGAGTGCGGGGCTAAGGCCATGACGTTCACCCCGAGTTGGTGGTCAAGGGCGTCGAGATATTCGCCGTACGATTCCCACGTCCAGGGGACCCCGGCCTTGAGGCTGCCCAGCGGCATGCCCTCGACTTTGCCCAGCATGCGGGTGATATAGTCGCGGTCTTCCGGTTTGCACGGTGCCAGGCCAAAGCCACAGTTGGTCATGAAGACGCTGGTGAAGCCGTGCCAGGAGCTGGGCGTTGCCAGCGGGTCCCAAAAAAGCTGGGCGTCATAGTGGGTATGCACATCGATGAAGCCGGGGCAGACGACCAGCCCTGTGGCGTCAATGACCTCCGTTGCCGGGCCATCGACCTTGCCTATGGCCGCAATATGGCCCTGGGCAACCGCCACATCTCCGTAATAGCCGGGCTGGCCCGAGCCATCGACCAGCAATCCATTTTTAATCAGCAGGTCATACTGCATGCTGTCTCCCTCCTTGTCTGGGCGACCCCTCGCACCCGGACTGTATCGGCTTTCCTGGGAACCGACAAGGATTCGGGCCACCAGCAGCACAACAAGCCTTTCCTTTACCCGGAAATTTGCTATACGGAATGTATTGATAACGCTGGGAGCGTTGCTCAGCCCGTTTGAGCGGGCCTGAGTGTGGAAGGAGCTGAGGATGTGGAGAGGGATGTGGATATGTGGGGTGCTGATATGTCTCCTGCTGCCGGCCTGCTCGTCGCGTAAGCCACCAACACCAACGCCGAATTTTATGACCTGGAGCCAACAGGCTCTTCCTCATAAAAAACAGATGTGCGTCCTGCCCTTTGAAAACACCAGCCATATTGACGGGCTGGATGAAAAGGTGCGCCAGGGGGTCGCTGGTCATCTGAGCGTCAAGCGCTTTACCGACGTGGAGCTGCACGAAATAGACGCACGCCTGGCCGACATAGACAAGTGGCACAAACTGGCCCCGCAAGACCTCGGTCGGCGGCTCAAGTGTGACGTGCTCGTCTACGGTCTCGTTTCGAAGCCGGACAATATCTATGTCGGTGTCTATTCCCAACTGGCCCTGGAAGGGACCCTCCGCGTCGTTGGGGTGGCCAGCGGTGACATACTCCTCCACGAGACCTATACGACGCGTTTGCACGAAATGGGACTCCCACTTTCCCCGGTGAGCCTGGTGACCAGCATGGTCCGAAATTTATGGACCTTTACCGACATTCGATTTGTGCGCGCCATCGACGACCTGAGTCGCAATCTGGCCGCGCTCGTGCCCGACCTGCCCGAAACCGGCGCAAGCGTGAGTACGGCTCCTCAAAAAGGGCCCCCGGTGTGACCTGAGGCGGCTCGGCGAGACCGGGCTTGGACGCAGAGCGCCGTCGCCTCTGCTGGAAGGCTCAGGCTACCTCGTCCTTTCACCCTGTGCTATCCAGAGAAAAAAGTGCCAGAGAAAAAGGGGAGAATAGCTATGGCGGGAAAACTCGACGGACAGGTAGCGATTGTCACCGCAGGTGGCTCCGGGATTGGCGCGGCGTCAGCCGTCCGCTTTGCCCAGGAAGGGGCGGCGGTCATTGTCGCGGATTTGAGCGGAAAACGGGCAGAGGCGGTCACGGCTCAGATCAAGGCCGCGGGCGGAAAGGCGACCATGATAAAAATGGATGTTGCTGACCCGGAAGGCATCCAGGCCACGCTTCAGCTCGCGCTCGATACCTATGGCCGTCTCGATGTCATGTTCAATAATGCCGGACTCGGAGAGCTGGCCCGGCTTGAGGATACCTCCCTGGAAGGCTGGAATCGGACGCTGGCCGTCACGCTGACCGGGACCTTTCTGGGCATGAAGTACTGCCTGCCCATTATGCGGCGGCAGGCCAGGGGCGCTATCGTCAACACGGCGTCCGTGTCCGGCATAGGCGGCGATTACGGCATGTCGGCGTATAATGCGGCCAAGGCCGGCGTCATCAACCTCAGCCGCTCGGCGGCGATTGAGAACGCCCAATATAATATCCGGGTGAACTGCGTCTGCCCCGGCGCGATTAATACGCGCGCGGCGCAGCTCCTGGGGGGCGACCGGGCTGACGAATTCCGCCGTCTCCAAGGCAAAGCACACCCCCTCGGACGCATGGGAGAGCCAGAGGAAATTGCCAATACCGTCCTGTTTCTCGCGTCGGATGAAGCCTCGTTCATCACCGGTCAGGCGCTCGCCGTGGACGGTGGCGTGACCTCACATACCGGACTGCCGAACATGCTGAGCATCCGCGACAGTTAATCGGGAGCGCGTGTGGACTGGGCAGCTCTGAGGGCGACGAAAGAAGCCGATATTCAGCAACGTGCAGCGACGCCGCTGAGCGAGGTCGCCCCGAGCATTCGTGATTTTGCTCAGTTTGTGACGACACAGAAACAAGAACTCGGCATTATCCCCGCGCTCAAACGGGTGGACCCGGATACAGGGCAGTCCTGGCCCGAGCTGGACCTCGTGGCGCTGGCCCAAGCATACGACGATACGGAAGTCGGGGCCATTGGCGTGTATACCGAACCGAGCGTGTTTGGCACGTCGGGTGAGGATCTGCGCGCGATTTCGGATCGAGTCACCACCCCGCTGTTGGCCCTCGATCTGGTCCTGCACGACAGTCAGATTCATCAGGCTCGGCTATGCGGGGCGGATGCGATTTTGCTGTGGACCGGGGCGGGCGACGCGCCGACCTTAGCCCGTCTGATGACCACCGCCCGTTCCATCCACGTGGCCCCCGTTGTCATGGCTCGGACACCCGACGAACTCCGCCAGGCGCTGGCCGCTGAGAGTTTCATTATCGGCTTAGCCTCTCCAGACGGAAAACTCGACACCGCCCACGTCTCAGCGCTAGCCGCTCAGGTCCCACGGCGGAAGACCATCCTCTCGCTGGACGAACTGAGCACGCCCGAGGAAGCCGCCGCACTGCTCGGCAAGGTCGATACCGCGCTCGTGAGCCAGTGCGCGCTTGAGGCGGCAGATGTGGAGGGAAGTTTGATCGAGTTCATGAAATGAGGTTCGGACTGAACCTCGGCCCCTCCGAGCAGGCAAGCCCGGACTATATGCCCATCAGGTCAAACCCTCATGCCCGGGCAGCCGCTGCCTGCTGGCGGTCGTGAGTCGCCAACCTCAAAGCCGAGAGAGAGCGCTCTTACAAAGGTTGCAGACTTTTCCGCACTATGCCATTTTCCAGAGGCGCGAAGCATCCTGATTTTACACAGAAAAGGGAGCTGCCAGATGAAATTCGGCATGATGTATGAGATCCAGATTCCTGAGCCCCACACCCCGAATATTGTGCAGGATACCTATAAACAGGTCATCGCCCAGGTCATGCTGGCTGAGGAGATGGGATTCGAGTATTTCTGGACAGTCGAGCATCATTTCTTAACCGAGTTTTCCTATTGTCCCGCTCCAGAAGTCTTGTACGGTGCGATCTCGCAACGCACCAAGACCATCCGAATCGGTCATGCTGTTGCGCTGCTGCCGCCCCAGTACAATCATCCGGTCCGTGTGGCGGAGCGCGCGGCGGTCCTAGACCTGTTGAGTGATGGCCGGGTCGAACTTGGCACAGGGCGCTCGACCACGCTGATTGAGATGGAAGGCTTCGGCATTGATCCAGAAGATACCAAGCCCATGTGGGAAGAAGCCATTTCGATCATCCCACGGATGTGGCTCGAAGACCCCTTTTCGCACGAGGGGCAGTATTTCAAGATTCCGCCCCGCTCGGTCATTCCCAAACCCGTCCAGAAACCCCACCCTCCCCTGTGGGTGGCCTGCGCCCAGCCCGCCAGTTTTACCGCTGCCGGTCAGAAAGGGATTGGCGCGTTGTGCTTTCATATCGGCCAACCGGAGGAACTCGCCCGCCGGGTGCAACTCTACCGGGAAGGCATACAACAGGCCGAGCCCGTTGGCGCTTTTGTGAATGACCAGGTTGCCGCCCTCGGCATCGTCCACTGCGCTGAGAGCGACAAACAGGCCCGAGAAGTGGGGGGTCCGGCGGGCGAATGGTTCCTGAATAAAACCCTCCAACTCTACCGGCCCTGGCAGGAACAGGGGACAAAAGTACCCGATTCCTACAAGTTTGCAGTTGACTCAGTCCGTGGGGAGAGGTCGGGCAAGTCCTTGGACGAGCTTATCGAAGGCGGGATGTTCTGTATGGGCGACCCGGACGCCTGCATTCGGACGCTCAAGAAATATGAGGCCGCCGGGATTGATCAGGTGCTGTGCTTTATGCAGTTCGGCGGGATTCCGCACCAGAACATTATGGATTCGATTCGCCTGTTTGGGAAATATGTGGTCCCGTATTTCCGGCCGTAAAAAGGGATGCCGATCCAATATCTGCCTTTTTACAGGATCTCTGGATTCACCGGCGTGGGCGGCCGCTGACCGCTGAGAAAAGCGGCAATATTCTCTGCCGCCAGGGTGGCCATGCGCGTCCGGGTGGCAATACTGGCGCTGCCAACGTGGGGGACAACCAAACAGTTGTCGAGCGTCAGCAAGGGGTCGTCCGCGGGCAGCGGCTCGGGGTCAGTCACATCAAGCGCGGCCCCGGCAATGACCTTATCACGCAGGGCTGCATACAGGGCACGCGCGTCAACAATCGGCCCACGCGCGGCGTTCACCAGAAAAGCGGTCGGCTTCATCTTTTTGAGCTGCGGCGTCGAGATGAGCTGGCGGGTTTGCGAACCGAGCGGAACCAGCACGACCACAAAGTCCGATTTGCTCAGCAGGGTGTCCATAGCGACCCAGGTACACCCGAGTTGATCCTCAGCCTCTTTGTTCCGAGCGCGATTATGGTAGAGCACACGCATATCAAAGCCGCGCGCCCGCCTGGCAACGGCGGCTCCGATGCGACCCAGACCGATAATGCCCAGCGTGGCATGATGGATGTCCGTTCCCAGAAAAACAAACGGACTCCACACCGGCCACTGGCCGGCGCGCACGCGGCGTTCGCCTTCGCCGATACGACGGGCAATACCCAGCATGAGCGCGAAGGTGAGATCGGCTGTCGTTTCGGTCAAAACGCCCGGCGTATTGGTCAATACGATGCCGCGACGGGTCAGCGCCGGGACGTCCACATTGTCATACCCGACGGCCATATTGGCGACGATCCTGAGCTGGGGCGCATGGTCGAGCAGGTCGGCGTCAATGCGTTCCGTAACCATGCTCAACAGGGCAACAGTATCGCGCAGCTCGCGCAGCAGAGTCTCACGCGAAACGGCTTGATCGGACGCCCAGACAGACAGGGCGCCGCGGGTCCGTAAGGGGACCAGCGCTGCTTCAGGAAGCTGACGGGTGACATAAATTCTCGGTGGTTGCCGAGCCATGAATATGCTCTCATCCAGCGGAAGCCCACACAGGGTGGCATAGGCTCGCTTGAAATACTAGACTAAAAGCGAAACCCTGAATCGCCAGGAAAAAGAGTTGGAATTGAGGAGTCAAGCAATGGACCAGCCCTCCGAGAAAAGCATTAAGCGCATGCGCATCTATGTTGAAAAATACATGCAGAAAACCGGAACCTCGGGCCACCCGGAGTCCGAGGTGACCGAATCGGTGATTCTGGGTCTGGCCAATAATATCGATGAGGTCGGCCGGCCGCTCTGCCCATGTAATTTTTACCCCGATAAAAAAGCCGAGGTCGAGCGCAGCCGCGAGTGGGTCTGCGCCTGTGACGAAATGAAGAAATGGAAATACTGCCACTGCCTGCTGTTCGTGACACCCGAGGGTATGCCGATTACCGAGTATCTGCCCGCAGACCACGAGGGGCGGCAAATCTACGGCTCGGTCAAAGACCCGACGCCGGGCAAGGGCCGGGAACTGGCCGACAAGGCGTAGCAGAAAACGACGGGCGCGGTCAGACGCCAACAAAATTATAGGTCAATTCCAGGCCGAAGATGCGGCCTCTTGCCAAGGGCGAAAAGGTGCCGCCGCCGAGTGCCGCTGGAAGCTGCGTATCGCCGCCGAACGCGACGTAATCCAGCAGGTTCTTGCCGTACAGGCCGACCACCCACTGGCTGTCGTTGATGTGGATATCGATGCCGGCTTCCAGTCTCTTCTGTTGTCGGATGAAGCCGAGATTGTCGTCGGTGTTATACTCTTTGTCCCGGTAGGCGTAAGTGACCCGCGAGGCCAGCCGGATGCGGCTGCCGAGCTGCAGGCCGTGAAGCAGGCCCAAGCTGTAGGTCCACTTTGCGGCCCGGGGTGGTTCCAGGTCCTCATCCTTGCCGTCTATCCTGCCGTCATTGTTGAGGTCAAACTTGACCGTGGTGTAGTCCGACTCTACGAAGCCGGTCGCGCCGAACAGGCTCAGGCCGGGGGCGAGAACCAGACTGCCCTCTACTTCAAAGCCGTACATGTCTGTATCGGCCGTATTGCGGATCACCTGCACGACGTTGCCCTGGGTGCCCACTATCTCTCCGTCCCTGATCACCGGCAGCGCTTCGGTAAAACTCAGTTCGCGCTGCATGTCGTCGATCAGATTGTAGAAAAACGCCGCGTTGAGACGGGCGCGGAGCCCGAAGGTTTTCTTGAAGCCGATCTCGAAGTTGTCGATCTGCTCTTCGTCAAAGGGGCCGGGACCGAGATCGCGAGGATCTCCCGGCAGGCCGAAAAACGTATCGCGCAGATTATAGCCGCCGGAGCGAAAGCCGCGCGTCCAGTGGGCATAGAACAAGGTGTCGTCATCGTACCGGTAGGTCAGCCCGACCTTGGGCGACAGATTGGTCCAGGTTTCCTTGTCTCGGAAGTGGCTGGGGCAGTCCGGGCCTTTGACGATATTGCACGGCGTTGAGCCGTTCCGGGTCAGATTGGTGATGTCGGCTTCCTTTTCCTCATGGGTATAGCGCAGCCCCGCGGTCAGCGTCAGCCAGTCGGTCAGGTCGTAGTCGCCGGCCATGAACAGCCCGAAGGTTTCAACGTCATACAGGCCGCCGCCGTTGAGCAGGATTTGCCCGAAGGCGAGAGAACGATATTCGTGATAGTCGATGTCGTTGTTGAAATAATAGAACCCGGTCGTCAGGAGCAGGCGGTTAAAAAACTGCCCCGTATAGCGCGTCTCGTTGCTGAACTGTTCCGCGGTAAAGTCTGCCCCCCCATTAAACAGGTTCAGTTGCGTCGCGTCGATGTCGCTCAGGCTACTCCCCTCTGCATCCCGCCAGCCGAAGATGTTGGTGATGGTTGCATTGTTGCCCAGCGGCACAGCCCAATCGGCCCGGGCGTTGATAAAGTGGATCTCGGACTTGATGTAGCCTTCCTCGTCAACAGCGAAGTCGTGGCTGTCGCGGTCAAAGCTGGTAAAGGGGTTGGTCATGCCGGAGCCGTTGGTATGGTTCTGGGAGGCGGGACCGTCGCCGTCGAGATCCTGATATTCATAGCGCAGAGTCACGTCCAGGGTGTTGGTCGGTCGCCAGGAGATGACCGGCCGCAGCATGAGGGTGTCCTGCGCCCCAAATGCCTTGCCGTTATACTCATTCTTGAACCAGCCCTGGTCCTGGTTGGAATACACGCTGAAGCGCGCGGCCAGGCTGTCCGTCAGCGGGGCGTTCAGCGTGCCCGTGACGTACATATTAGGCGCTTTGCCGCCGCCCTCAACCGCACTGCGGACCGTGGCTTCATACCGATTGGTGGGAGCTTTGGTGTTGAGCAGGACAGCGCCGCCGACCACATTGCGCCCGAACAGCACACCCTGCGGGCCACGCAAGACCTCAACACTCTCCACGTCAAAAGCGTCGTACAGCACCGTTGCGTTCGTGCCCAGATATATCCCATCGACAAACACACCAACCGTTGGGTCAATAGACGGAATCGAACTGTTGATGCCCAGGCCGCGGATGGAAAAATTTGCAATCCCGCGGGCCGTGCCGGCGTCGTCCAGGGCCACATTGGGCATACGGACCGACAGACCGGACAGGTCGCGCAGCTTGAGGGCGTCGAGCTGTTCGGAGTCAAAGGCGGTGATTGACAGCGGCACGTCCTGGAGCAGTTGCTCGCGCTTTTGGGCGGTTACAACCATATCTTCCAACAGCGTCGCGCTTTCGGAGGCGGAGGTTATCTCTTGTTCCGGCTGAGCATCCGGCTGAGCGTCCGGCTGAGTATTCTGGGCCGCGGCCGGGAGCGGGAGGATGACAGCACGCAGCATCACAACGGCCGTCAGGGTCAGGACCATGAACAGGGTGGCCGGTCGAAATGCGGATATACAATTGATGAAGCTCATGAACCCTCCGATCCCATGCGCGGAATGATTGTCTGGGGAGTTTTCCGCAACATCGGCCTTTCTACCGTACCGGTTCCTGTCTGTAAACGCTTCGTTACACTTGGATGACACTTGGACGAGCGTTTCCCGTTCGAGACGATTTGTCCCGATGTCACGCCGCCTTCAGGCGCCGGTAAAATGATAGGTCAGTTCCAGGCCGAACACCCGGCCCTTCGCCAACGGCGAGAAGGCGCCACCTACCCCATTGATGCCGTGGCGAACCTGATCCAGCAGGTTCTTGCCGTACAGGCCAATGACCCACTGACTGTCATTGAGGCGGAGGTCCACGCCCGCCTCCAGCATTTTCAACTGCCGGTTGAAGCTGCGATTGTCGTCGGTGTGGTATTCTCTGTCCCGGTAGGCGTAATTGATCCGAGCGTCAAGCTGATGGCGGTCACGGATATACAAACTATGGAGCAGACCCAGGCTATACGTCCAGGTCGGCGCCCGGGGTGGTTCCAGGTCCTTGTCTTTCCCGTCGACCACGTTGTCGCCGGTCAGGTCGAACCTGACCTTGACATATTCCGTGTCAATATAGCCCACTGAAGCCAGCAGCAGCAGGTCTTGGGTCAGCGCAAAAGAGCCTTCCAGTTCAATCCCGAAGATGTCGGCATCCGCGGTGTTGCGAATCACCTGGAAGGGGCTCCCGTCGGGCAGGTCGGACAGCACTTCGCGCTGCATATCTTCGATTTGACTGTAGAAGATGGCGCCGCTCAGACGGGCGCGCCCCCTGAGCGTGCTCTTGAAGCCGATCTCAAAATTATCGATCTGCTCTTCATCGGTTGGGCCGGGACCGATGTCGGGATGCGTATTGCGGAGATTATAGGCGCCCGACCGGAACCCCCGCGTCCAGTGGGCATAGAGCTGACTATGGTCGGCGGGCCGCCATGTCAGTCCGACCTTGGGGGACAGGGTGCCCCAGCTATCCTTGTCTTTGAAATCGCTCGGACAGGCCGGGCCGTGGACGATGTTACACGTTGTGAGGTCCAGGACAATCGTGGTCACGTCGGCTTTCTTCTCCTCATAGCTGTAGCGCAGGCCGGCGTTCAGCGTCAGCCAGTCGGTGAGGTCGTAGTCGCCGGCCAGGAACACGCCCAGCGTGTCAACGTCATACAGGCCCCCGCCATTCTGCACTCTGGCCCTGCCCGCGGGGTCGTCCGTCAGCTTCCGCCGTTCATGATAATCGATTGCGTTGGTAAAGTAGTATAACCCGGTTATCAGGTGCAGGCGGTCAGCAAACACCCCGGCATAGCGCACCTCGTTGCTGAACTGTTCCGCGCGGAGCAGGGTCTCGAAGTTGCGCAAGGTAGTGGTAGAGGCCAACTCATCGACGGAACTCAGGGCATCAGCCCGCGCGTCCCGCCAGCCGAAGATGTTGGTGACCGTGCCCTTGCCCAGCGGCACGTCCCAATCCAGCCTGGCGTTCAGAAGGTGGCTCCTGGCATCAAAGAAACCGTCGTTGTTGACAGCAAAGTCGTGGCTCCGGCGGTTGAAGCGGACGGTGTTCTGGACCGCGGCTCCGTCGCCGTCGAGATCCTGATACTCGTAGCGCAGGGTCAGGTCCAGGGTGTCGGTCGGCTGCCAGGAGAGAACCGGCCGCAGCATGAGGGTGTCCTGCGCCCCGAACGCCCGGTCGTCGTACTCGTTCTCGAACCAGCCCTGGTCCTGGTTGGAATACACCGTGAAGCGTGCGGCCAGGGTGTCGGTCAGGGGCGCGTTCAGCGTACCCGCGACGTACATATTAGGCGCTTTGCCGCCGCCTTCGACCGCACTGCGGACCTTTGCTTCATATTGACCGGTCGGAGTCCTGGTGTTGAGCAGGACAGCGCCGCCGACCACGTTACGGCCAAACAGGACGCCCTGCGGCCCGCGCAAAACCTCGATACTCTCCAGGTCGAACGCATCGTACAGCACCATCGCGTTCGTGCCCATATACACCCCGTCGACGAACACGCCGACCGTCGGGTCAATCGTCGGAATGGAACTGTTGACCCCCAAGCCACGAATTGAAAAATTCGCCGTCCCGCGTGAGGTGCCGATTTCGTCGAACCCCACGTTGGGGATGCCGACCGTGAGGTCGCCCAGGTCGCGCGTCTTTGCGGATTCAAGCTGCTCGGCGTCGAACGCGGTGACTGACACCGGCACGTCCTGGATCGACTGCTCACGCTTCTGGGTGGTCACGATGACGTCTGCGAGAAAGAGGGCGTTCTCGGAGGCGTCGCCGTCGCCGGGCTTGTTGGAATCCTGGGCATGGGCCGGCGGCGTGGCAGCCCCCAGCAGCAGGACGATGCTGAGCGCAATCAGATACAGGCCGGCATAGGTCGAATGATGCTCTGCCGTTGTGTCGATAGAGTACATGACTTGTTCCGCTTTCACACATGTGAACGTTCGAGAGAGTCGCCAAAGGCGCTGCTTTTACACACAAGACGCAAGACTCTAGCATGGAATTTGAAGGTCAGGAATCTACCCTTGCCTGAGAGGCCACGCCTTGCGCCTGATTGAGCGCCTAGTATAGCATACGCTCGAATCTCACGAAGGAGGACGGCATATGCAAGTTGGATATTTTGCGATCGGCATTGGGCTGGGCGCAGCCCCTGAGGTGGTCAGCCTGACGGCGCAGACCGCTGAGCAAGCAGGCTTTCACTCACTCTGGGCACCCGAACACGTGGTCTTACTCGACCAGTACACCTCAAAATACCCGTATTCACCAGATGGTCGCCTGCCCATGCCAACCACCCAGATCGACATTCTTGATCCATTTAGCGCGCTGACGTTTGCCGCCGCGCAGACCACAACGATCCGCCTGGGAACCGGCATCTGCCTGGTGCCCGAGCGCAACCCGGTTGTCACCGCAAAAGAAGTCGCCAGTTTGGATAAGCTGTCGGGTGGCCGTTTTGATTTCGGTGTCGGTGTGGGCTGGTTGGCGGAAGAGTTCACCGCGGTGGGCGTGCCCTGGGAACGCCGCGCGCAACGCACGCGGGAATATCTCAAGGTGATGAAAATGCTGTGGACTGAGGAAGAGTCTGAATTCAGCGGTGAGTTCTGTAGCTTCCCCAAAGTCCGCTCTTATCCCAAGCCGGTCCAGACCCCGCATCCGCCGATTATCTTCGGCGGCGAGAGCAAACCCGCTCTGCGGCGCGTTGGCGAGGTCGGCGACGGCTGGTTTGGGGTGAACGTCACGCCCGAAGCCTGCAAAGAGCACATCGAGCGGATGCAGGGCTATGCCGAAGCCGCAGGACGCGACCACAGTCAGTTTCAGTATTCCGTGTCTCCGGGCATTGGCACACCGATTAGCCTGGATGAGGTCAAACGTTTTCGTGACCTGGGCGTGCATCAGGTCATTGTTGGCGGATTTTCCGAAAACGCGGCCGCAGTCAAGGGCGATATCGAGAAGCTGGCCGAACAGATCGTGGTGCCGGCCGCAGACCTGTAACCGACGACCCGGAGCGAGCCGCGCATTGACTCGCTCCGGGCGAGCGGCCTGCGGGTGAAACTCGACTTTCACTCCCCCTCATTTCCTCCCGAGCTGTCACAGTTCAGTGCGTCAAACAGCATCGAGGAACGGCTTATGGCCACGTCTTACGTTTATTTCACGGAACAATAAGGAATGGGGAATTTGCTGCGAGATTCAATCTCGCGAGAGTAGTTCCGTCATTCGATTCAGAACTAAGAACGGTACTCCCATTCTTGGCTCTGAACTCTAGGCAATGAGAATAACGGGGACCATCTGGCTGAGAGATGTTGTTGACAAGCTTGCATGGAAGCACCATGTAACAACGGATGAAGTTGAAGAAGCCTTGACGGCCACGCGCCGTTTTCGCTTTATTGAGGCAGGTGATATAGGAGGAGAAGACCTCTATGCAGCGATGGGGCGGACGGATGCGGGACGATATCTCATTATCTATTTTATATACAAAGCCACCAGGGAAGCCTTAGTTGTCAGTGCACGGGAAATGACTCGGAAAGAAAAGAGAGCGTATGCCAAGAAGTAGCAAGAAGCACGAGCCTATCCCGCGGCACTTCCAAAACATTACGGAAGCGGCGGACTTCTGGGACGGCCATGACTTGACCGATTATTGGGACCTGACCAGGGAAGCGGACTTTGAGGTGGATATTCAGCGTCGTGTGTTTCTCACCGTCTTGGAGCCAGAACTAGCAAAAAAGTTGACAGCCTGTGCCCGTCAGCAGGGAGTCTCGACAGAGACTCTCATCAACGTGTGGTTGACGGAAAAAGTGGCAGCGGCGGGGCAGCATAAATGAGGCGTGTGACCCCGCTTGAGAGGAGAAACACTGTGAGCCGACTGTACGGCGAGCGGCATCGCGCCCTGCAAGACCAGTTTGCAACGCGCAAGTTGGCGGACCGGGTGGAAGAGGCTGTGGTCAAGACTCAGGTTGGCAAGGGCGACAAAGCTTTTATCGAGTCGCGGGATATGTTTTTCCTCTCAAGCATTGACCATCAGGGCCGGCCCACAGTCTCGTATAAGGGCGGCGACCCCGGCTTTGTCACAGTGGTTGACGAGCAGACGGTCGTATTCCCCAGCTATGACGGCAACGGCATGTTTTTCTCGATGGGGAATATCGCCGGCAATGCCGAAGTCGGCCTGTTGTTCATCGACTTTGAGACGCCGAACCGGGTCCGCCTGCAGGGCCGGGCAACCGTCCTGGCAGACGATCCGCTGCTGGCCGAATACAAAGAAGCAGAACTGCTCGTGCGGGTGCAGGTATCCGAAATCTGGACCAACTGTCCCCGCTATGTCCATCGCTACCAGAAAGTTGCCCCGTCCCGGTACGTTCCGCGAGCGGCGTGTGACACCCCGCTCGCGGAATGGAAACGTATCGATATGCTCCAGGACGTCCTGCCACCGAAGGATCAGGGCCGGACGGAAAAAGCGGGCGGCACCATATCCATGCAGGAGTGGGCGGAAAACGCCAAGGCCGGCAAAGGGTAGTGTCGCAGTTCCACATCTCCCTCCCCCGCTGCCGGCTCAGCGCCCCCCTCCCTGACAGAGGGGGAAGGCATATCTGCACCCTCTCCCCTGGAGGGAGAGGGTTGGGGTGAGGGGGAAAATGCAAACTGAGACACTATCCGGCAGAGGCTAACGTCTTTGCGTCCAGCGACAACGCAGAGAGTCACCATTGACGAAGCCCTCACGATAATTCTGTATTCGTCCGCTCTTCCGTCATCCGCCGGAGCGTTTCAACCTCCCGGGACAGCTCCCGCTGACGGCGGGAGATCGACAGCGCATACAGAAAAATAACAATCCACACAACGCTGAACGCGGCAAACAAATACGGCATATCCTTTCCTTTTTCTATGAGGCCGCCACTACGTGCTGACGCAGGGCTCTGATTTCGTCGCGCAAGTGCAGGCTGCGTAACCTGAGCCGCAACAGCCACGTAAACACACATACAAACGCCCCGGTACAGACCAGGAGCGTCCAGGCCATTTCCGGCGCCATTTGTTCGACCTTGGGATGAATGCCACGCCAGAGACGAATGGAAATATAGAGCAGCGGAATATCGATCACGCCAACAATGCCCAGGACGGCGGCATAGCGTGCGACCGTCTCGTTATCTCCGGCAAAAACACGCAGCAGAACATAGGCGGCATAAATCAGCCATAACACCAGCGTCATGGTAAGACGCGGGTCCCAGGTCCACCATACGCCCCAGATCGGACGCGCCCAGAGGGGCCCGGTCAGCAGGACGAGCGAACAGAACACCATACCGAGTTCGGCGGCAGCCTGGGCCAGCAAGTCAGCCGACCGCTTGCCTTGCCATAAGAAGGCCGCACTCGCCCCGGCCACAATAAAGAAGCCAAGAAACGCCATCCAGGCTGACGGCAGATGGAAATAAAAAATACGCTGCACCTCACCTTGCACCCGCTCGTTGGGGACGTACAGAAAAACCATAGCCAAGGCGACCAGCATCGCCACACACGTCAGCCACGGCAGGAAAGAGTCAACCAGATGCGAACCCAGCGGCACCTTTTTCATACGTAAACAGGAAGAGAAAAGGGCGAGAAATGATCCCTTCTCTCTCTTTCTCTATCTCTCTCTTTCTCTATCTCTCTCTTTCTCTATACGCTACTCTTGCACAACAAAACCAAACGTCAGCCAGCCGGTCACCACAAAAATAACGTCAAACGCAACCAGGACACGGAACCACGTCCCTGTCCAGACTTCTCCGACCAGGAGCGCTCCAGTGACATGCACCGCGGCAATGAAGAGTGGAACCAGGAGGGGAAGGAGCATGAGCGGTAGAATAATTTCCCGCGCTCGCGTCCGAACGGCAATCGCGGCGCACAATGTCCCCAGAGCTGAGAAACCTATAATACCCAAGAGCAGGACAAGCGGTAGCCCAAGCAGAGAAACCGAGAAAGACAGACCGAGCAGCGCAAGCGTGAGCGGCGCCACAACGGCTTCGACCACAGTCAGAAAGAAAACGTTGCTCAGGAACTTAGCAAAAAACACCTGACCCGGATCAATCGGACACAGCAGGAGCCCGGCAAAGCAGTTGCGCTCCTGTTCGAGAATGAGCGCGCGCTGGATGCTCAACATGCCGGCAAAGACCAGCGCGACCCAGAGCAGGGCGGAACCAAAGGCGGGCTGTTTCAATTGCTCTGGAGTGAGGGCAAAGACAAACACCAGGATAATAAGCAGGGCCAGGACGAAGAGAGCAGACACCCGTTCTTTGGTGCGCAGCTCCAGGAGAATATCTTTCCAAAGAATCGCCCACATGGGACAACCTAGCGCGTGCACGCGGTGTAGAGCTCGACAAACTCTTGCGGAGACGGGAGGGCCTGTCCTGAGCCTGGTCGAAGGGCCTCCTCCGATTGCCAGGCAATCCGTCCACGGTGCAGGATGAGCGCGCGGGTGCACAGCTCCCGACTGCGCGCAAAATCGTGCGAGGTCAGCATGACGGTTTTCTTCCGGTCTTTGGCCTGAGCCAGGGTGGCGTGCAGGGTCGAGAGCGCCCTGGGGTCGAGGCCGGTGTCGGGCTCGTCAAGCAGGAGGAGGTCAGGGCCGTGCAAGAGCGCACGCGCCAAACTGAGGCGCTGTTCCATTCCCCGCGAGAAATAACGGACCGGCATCGTCCGCCAGTCCTGGAGGCCGACGTATTCCAATTGTTGCGCAATCCGGTCTTTGAGGTCCGGGACCTGATAGGCTTTCCCGTAAAAGGTAAGGTTCTCTTCTGGGGTGAGGTCCGGGTACAGATAACTCTCGTGGCCGAGAAAGCCGATTTTTCGCCGAACCGCCAACTCGGAAGAGTCCAAGCCAAAGAGGGTCAGCCTGCCGGCGGTGGGTTTCAGCAGCGTCGCCAAGAGCCGTAACAGCGTCGTTTTGCCCGCCCCGTTCAGACCAAATATGCCGACTGCCTCGGCAGGGGCAATACGGCAGGAGATGTCGTTGAGGACCGGCGTCCACGCAAAGGTCTTGTGGAGATTTTGCGCCTCAACAACCCAAGTGCTCATTATGCGTGCAGAGTTCGGTAGTCCGTATGAAAAAGGGCCGGCGACAGCCGCACACAGTATGCCCGCGCCTCGCGAGGCTACGCTGAGCCCTGCCCCTTCCGGGCGAGCCGGTCGAGCTGTGTGAGCGCTTCAATTGCTCGCGTTTCGTATTTCTGCCGGATGAATTGATAATCTTCGTCCGTGAGCTTTCCCATTTGTTTGTCAAATTCCGCTTCTCTGATAGCGGCATAGGCGGCCGCTTTTTGTTTTTCCCAGCGGACAATGTGTTCTGCGACCGGGAGAGGCTGGACGGACTCTGTTTGAGCAGCCAGTAAGGGCCAGGCAACCAGGACGGCAATCAGCCCGACCAGAACAATACCGGCAGTGTACAGCGCAAGGGTCATGGCTCTCCGTTCAGCCCTCGAACGTCTCAAGCTCTTTTTTGAGTCGTTCCTGATATCCTTCGACTTCGCTCACGCTGCGCTCAGGCTGAACGGAGGGCCGGCCGTCGCCCCTGGGCGTGAGGCCCTGCGCGCCTGAAGTCGAAGGACGTTTTGCCCAGCGGCGCGCAAGGAATCCAATACTGACCGCGCCAATCAGAACAACCAGAAAGGGCGTGACCCAGGCAGCCAGATTAAAGCCTGTAGCGGTCGGCGCGGATAGCACTTTTTCTCCATACCGACTCACAAAAGAGGCCAGAATGGCTTCGCGTGATTGGCCTTGTTCAAGCTGCTCGGCAATCTGCTCTTTGGCCGGAATGGCAAAGCCGCACTGCAAGTGATTGCAGTTATGCACAGTCAGGCCGCAACTGCACTGGCAGGTAAGCGCAGCCTCCATCTCCTGATTCGTCACCTGGCCTGAGCCGAGTCGAAGGGGAGGCGCAGCCTGGGCCACGGAGAAACCCCAGACGATCAGCGCGGCCCAAACGGACGGGAATACCCGGAACAGGCGTCTATTCCGCAACGGCTTGCCCCCGTATGTCCGCCGATGTCCGCGCCAGGGCAAAGGCTTGTCGCTCAGCCGGATTCGGGGCCATGATGACGCAGGTGCCCAGAATCAGGATCAGCCCGCCAATCCAAATCCAGGACACCAGCGGGTTAATGAAGACCTGAAAGGTTGCCAGGCCCGATGGCACATCGTAGCTGCCGAGCACCAGGTAGAGGTCTTCCACCAGGGTCGGTCGAATATCGACCTCGGTGGTGGGCTGGTTCTGTTTTTTATAGAAGCGTTTCTCAGGGTGCATGGTATCGATCTGCTGTCCGTCAACCAGAACCCGCACCGTAGCAATCTGGGCGGCAATATGCGCATCTTCCCGTTCCGTGATCCCCGTGTAGTGCAGGGTATAGCGGCCAACGGCAAAAGATTGCTCTGCGCTCACGGTAATCTGTTTTTCAATAGTGAAGAGCGCGCCAGCCACCCCGAAAAAAATCAGGACCACACCAATATGGACAATATAGCCGCCGTACCGACGTGGGTTTTTGGCGACCAGACGACCCAGGGCCTGAGGCGGGCTTTCGTGCAGCATCACCTGTCGGGCGCGGGTCCCACGCGAGAACTCAGCCAGAATCCCGGCCAGGACAAATCCGGCCAGAGAGAAAATCACGACTGCGTAGTAATTGCGGTAGCCAAGCACAAAAAGCAGGCCACCCAGTACCAGTCCGACCACAAGCGGAATCGTGAACTGTCGTCTGAGGCTGCTCCAGCTTGCCCGCCGCCAGGCAATAATCGGCCCGATGCCGGTCAGGAACAGTAACAGCACCCCGAGCGGGCCGTTCACCTGATTGAAGAAAGGCGGCCCGACCGTAATTTTTACGCCACGCACCCATTCAGACAGGATGGGGAAGATGGTTCCCCAGAACGTGGCAAAGGCAAGCCCCACGAGGATAAGATTATTAAACAGAAAGGCCGCTTCGCGGGACAACAGGGAGTCGAACTCATTGGCACTCTTCAAGTCCGGCAGACGATACAGCAGGAGTCCGATTGAAACGAGCAGGATGAAGGCCAGGAAGGCCAGGAAATAGGGTCCTAAGCCGGACTGGGTAAAAGAGTGAACGGATGAGATCACCCCGCTGCGCGTCAGGAAGGTGCCGAAAATCGTCAGCACAAAGGTCAGGATGACGAGGGTCATATTCCAGACCTTGAGCATGTCTTTCTTTTCTTGAATCATGACCGAGTGGAGATAGGCGGTTGCGGTAAACCAGGGCATAATCGCCGCGTTCTCAACCGGGTCCCAGGCCCAGTAGCCACCCCAACCCAGCACTTCATAGGCCCAGCGTCCGCCCAGCAGATTACCCAAGGACAGAAAAAACCAGGAGGTCAGGGCCCAGCGCCGGGTGGTCCTGATCCACACGTCGCCCAGTTTTCCGGTGGCCAGGGCGGCCAGGGCAAAAGCGAACGGGACAGACGCGCTGATAAAGCCGAGATACAGGGCCGGGGGATGAATGGTCATCCAGTAATTCTGGAGTAAGGGGTTGAGATCCGAGCCTTCGCTCGGGATGAAAGACAGACGTTCAAACGGCGGAGTGATGAAACACAACAGACCGAGAAAAAAGAGGGCAATGGTCATCAGCGTCGCCGTCACATACGGCATCAACTCCTGGTTTCTGGTGCGATTCTGAAAGAGAACGACCGCCGAAAAAAAGCAGTGAATCAGCGCCCAGAACAGGAGCGAGCCTTTTTGCCCGCCCCAAAACGCGGCGACCGTATAATGCAGGGGTAAGGTGGAGCTGGAGTAGCTTGCCACGTATTCGACATTAAAATCCCGCGTCAGCAAGGCGTGCAGGAGGGCGATGGACGCCACAACCACGCAGCCGCCGACCGCGTAGGCGGCCTGGGCTCCGCTGGCAATCCAGGCCGTCCGCCGCGTCCGAACGCCCCACAGGCTCGTCACAATAGCGTAAACGGCTAACAAGCTCGCAAGATAGAGGGCGAGAGTACCAAGATGGGTCATAAGTGAACTGTTCTATATATCTACAGGGTGCCGATCTGACAGTGGAACAATCGGGGTCGCTCGGCACCGGGGAAGTGCTCAGCCTTCGATTTCGGGCTCATACTTTGATGGACAGCTCGTCATAATCGTCGACGCAACGAGCTGCTGGTCTGGCGTATACAGGCCCTCGACAATAACGTCTCGGCCTTCTGCAAACATATCCGGCAAAATCCCCTGGTAGGAGACCGCGACCCCCGGCGGGAGAGCGCCAACCGGGATTGTGCCCGGCTCAATGGGCATCAGCCTGAAGGTCAGATCGAGCGCCGCCGGGTCCCACTGGATAGAGCCGGCCTGCACCCGCCCGGCAACCCGGACGTCGGTATTGGCCAGCGTCGTCCTGTTGAGGAGAAACTCGTCTATGGTGAAGTAATACACTTTGGTTTCCTGGATACTCGTATAGATCAGATAGCCGACCGCGCCGACGATGAGCAGGGCTCCTACCAGGAATTTGCTTTGCTTTGCTGCCATAGCTCACAGCTAACCGATTTCGAGACCCTGCGCAAGCAAAGCCCGTGCGCGGCGCAGTTGATTTGACTTTCCACCCCTGTTTCTGTATGTGGGGAAGGTTGGACAAAATGGTGTGAATCAGCATGTTTGAGGCCCTGGGAGAAAAGCTGGATGGAGTGTTGCGCCGGGTGCGCGGACACACCAGACTGACCGAAAAGAACATTGATGAAGCGCTGCGCGAAGTGCGGCTGGCCCTGCTGGAGGCCGATGTCAATTTTCGCGTGGTCAAAGACTTTGTCGAACGGATTCGGACCCAGGCCCTTGGTCAGGACGTGCTGGCCAGCCTCTCGCCCGGCCAACAGCTCATTAAAATCGTCAATGCCGAGCTGGTTGCGCTCCTGGGTGGCGAGCAGACCGAACTGGACCTGTCGGCCCGGCCCCCAGTCGTCATTCTGCTCGTTGGTCTGAACGGTTCCGGGAAAACGACGACCGCGGGAAAACTCGCCCGCTATCTGACCCTCGAACGGCAGCGTACCCCCTACCTTATTCCGGCAGATACCTTTCGTCCGGCCGCTATCGATCAGCTCACCATTCTGGCCCAAGAACTGGGCGTTCCGGTCTATCCGACCCCGAACGATGGCTCGGCTCCCGACCCGATTGTCGTTGCCCAGGCCGGGATTGCCGCAGCGCAAAAGAGTGGCTGTGATGTTGCGCTGGTTGATACCGCCGGTCGTCTGCAGGTCGACGCCGAGTTGATGGCCGACCTGGAGCGGATGAAAACGGCGCTCCAGCCGCATCAAACCCTGCTGGTGGCCGATGCGATGACCGGCCAGGAAGCGGTGAATGTTGCGCAAGGTTTTCACCAACGCCTCGCCATTGACGGTATCATCCTGACCAAAATTGAAGGCGATGCCCGAGGTGGGGCCGCCCTGTCCTTACGCTCCGTCACCGGCGCGCCTGTTCTGTTTGCCGGTATTGGGGAAAAACTCGACGCCCTGGAGCCTTTTCACCCGGACCGTGTTGCCTCGCGTATCCTCGGCATGGGTGACGTGCTGTCGCTGATCGAAAAAGCCGAAAAGGTCTACGACCAGCAGCAGGCCGAGGTGCTTGAAAAAAAGCTCCGGAAAAACCAGTTTACCCTGGAGGATTTTCAAGAGCAGATGCGCATGGTCAAACAAATGGGTTCACTCACGGACCTGGTGACCCTGCTGCCCGGATCAAAAAAAATGCTCAAGGGCACCGATATGGAGGGGGCGGAAAAAGAGTTCAAACATATTGAGGCAATGATCAGCTCCATGACAAAAGAAGAGCGCCGGCGGCCGGAACTCCTGAACGGCAGCCGCCGCAAACGGATTGCCAAGGGCAGCGGCACTTCGGTGGTTGCGGTGAATCGGTTTCTCAAGCAATATCTCGAAGCAAAAAAGATGATGAGGAGGCTTTCCGGAACCGGCGGGGGGAAGAAGATGAAAAAACGTTTTTCTCTTCCGGCCTGGGGACACTAAAAGATTATGGTAAAAATTCGACTGGCTCGGCACGGGGCGAAAAAGCGCCCCTTCTATCGTATTGTTGCTGCGGACTCACGGTCGCCCCGGGACGGGCGGTTTCTCGAACGGCTCGGCTCGTATGATCCGACTCAGGACCCGGCGCTGATCGAGATCAAGCAGGACCGGCTTGCAAAGTGGCTGAAGAACGGGGCTCAGCCGACCGAGACAGTTGCTCGACTCATCAAAAAGGCAGGGCGCGCACAGGACTCCTGAATCTGGGGGACGGGGAGAAGACTATGAAAGACCTTGTTGCATACCTCGCCAGGGCGCTGGTGAACAACCCGGATGAAGTTGAGGTCTCAGAAATCCAGGGAGAAACCGCGGCCATCCTTGAGCTGCGTGTGGCCAAGGAGGACCTTGGCCGTATTATCGGCAAACAGGGGCGTACGGCAAAGTCGATCCGAACCCTGCTCAATGCGGCGGCTTCCCGTACAAACCGCAAAGTTGTCCTTGAGATTGTCGAAGAAAAATAGTCGTCCGAGCCCAGCCACACGGATTGCCCTTGGTCGTGTGGTCAATACGCATGGTGTGCGGGGAGAGGTTCGCTTCCTCCCCCATTCATCCACCTGCCCGACGTTACGGCCCGGCCTGCGGGTCACGCTACGCAAGACGGACGCCCCAGAAGAGGAATTCGAGCTGAGACAGGTTCGGCCACACGCGCCTTGCCTCCTGCTTCAGTTTGCCGGGGTGGATTCTCTCGACCGGGCGGAGGCCCTCCGTGGGTCGAGCCTGCTTGTGGGCGAGACAGACTTGCCCCAACTCCACGCGGGAGAGTTTTACCACTACCAGGTGATCGGGCTGCCTGTCCGAACGCTGACGCAAGAATCTATCGGGACTATTGCGGAGGTGTTGACGACTCCGGGCCATGATGTCTTCGTGGTGCGGAATGGAGAAAAAGAATATCTGATCCCGGTTGTTGAAGAGGTGATACAGACGATCGCCATCGAAGACCGCCTGGTGATTATTGACCCGCCCGAAGGACTGCTTGAATAGCCCATGCAGTTTCACATCATCACCATTTTCCCGGAGTGGTTTGCCTCGCCCCTCTCTACCAGCTTGTTACACAAAGCTCAGGGTAAGGGCATCCTCTCGTTTTACGTGCACGATCTGCGTGACTATGCACTGGACAAACATCGCTCAACAGACGATACGCCCTATGGTGGGGGCTGGGGGATGGTGATGACCCCTGAGCCCCTGGTCACTGCGATCGAAGCAGTGAGTGAGCCCTTACCCGATTCGAGGCGGATTTTCCTCTCGCCTCAAGGGCAGCCGCTTTCCCAGGCCAAAACGGCCGAGCTGGCGGCCTGCGAGGCGCTGACCCTGGTCTGCGGTCGCTATGAAGGGGTAGATGAACGGGTTCTAGCATTTGTTGATGAAGAGATTTCCATTGGAGACTATATTGTCAGTGGGGGAGAAGTGGCGGCCCTTGTCCTGATTGATGCCGTTGCCCGGCTCGTGCCGGGTGTGGTCGGGAGGAAAGAATCAACCGAAGACGAGTCTTTTAATGCAGGGTTGCTCGAATATCCGCAGTATACACGACCGGAAGCGTTCCGGGGCATGCCGGTTCCGCCCGTGCTGTTATCCGGTCATCATGCAGAAATCTCCCAGTGGCGACGCCAACAGTCGCTTATTCGGACGCGCGCGCGGCGGCCAGACCTGCTCAAAAAGGCTGACCTGAGTCCCGAAGAACGGCGCTGGCTCACGCAGCGGGATGATACGGACACATAGCAATCCAGCCCGCACATAACGCACAGCGAAGGCACGTATGGCCGACGTCTATATCGCCCTGATTCATCATCCTGTGTATGACAAAACGCACAAAGTCGTGACCACCTCCATTACGAATATGGATATTCACGATATTGCCCGGTCGGCATTCACCTACGGGGTAAAACAATATTTCGTGGTCCATCCGGTACGAACGCTCCAGGCCCTGGCGGAGAAAATCCTTGACCATTGGCAGAGCGGGCATGGCAGCGTGTATAACGCCACCCGCAGAGACGCTCTGTCCATTGTCTCTTTGGCCGACTCGCTTGAGGAGGTTCGGGCGGTCATTGCCCGGAGCGCGGGTCAGCCGCCGCGCGTTATTGCCACATCGGCAAAAGGCGGGGAAGCGCGTCTGACTTTTGCCGACCTGCGTGAAAGTCTGAAAAACGAGCAGAGCCCTGTCCTCTTGCTTTTGGGGACCGGCTGGGGGCTGACCCAGGAGGTCTTTGCCCAGGCAGAGGCAATTCTTGAGCCTATTCAAGGGTGTGGAGCGTATAACCATCTATCCGTTCGTGCGGCCGCGGCCATTATGCTTGACCGCCTGCTGGGGAGATAGTGGTTCAGTTTGTTTATTCCCCCTCACCCCAGCCCTCTCCCTCCAGGGGAGAGGGGGTCTGATTCCCTCCCCCCTCTGAGGGGGAGGGTCAGGGTGGGGGGCGCTGAGCCAGCAGCGAGGGCGGGAGATGTGCAACTGAGACCCTACCGCTGGGGACGCCTTCTTGACCGTCTGTCAGCAGCAGGGTAGTACAAGAGAAGCAGTGCGCCCGCGCCGTCCGTACTCAGCAAACACACGGCTTTAGCAATACTGCACCTCTCTGTCTCAGGTGAGGCATACTTGCAGACGTCTTATCGTTCGTCCCACCTGCCGCACAGTGTACGCAAAGACCGCGGAGGAGAACAGCATCATGAGCAACCTACTTGCCGCCATTGAGGCCAAACAGCAGAAGACTGATATTCCAGAGTTTAAGGCCGGGGATACCGTGCGCGTCCATGCCAAGATTATTGAAGGTGACAAAGAGCGGGTTCAGGTCTTTGAGGGAGCGGTCATCAGCCGCTCGAACGGTAAGGGCAACCGGGCGACCTTTACGGTTCGGAAAGTGTCCTATGGGATCGGGGTCGAGCGTATTTTTCCCCTGCACTCGCCGCGCATTGAGAAGATCGAGGTCATCGCCCGGGGGCAGGTCCGGCGGGCCAAGCTGTATTACCTGCGTCAACGCTCCGGTAAGGCAGCCCGTATCAAAGGCACCCGTCTCCAAACGCCAGAGGTCGGCGCGACGAGCGAGGTCATTGCCCTGGCTGAAAGAGCGAAGACACTGGAGCAGTCCGAAGAAGCCGAGGAATAAGCGTCTCGCCGCCACGCCTCCCCTCTCGGTCCTGGGGCGTGCCCGCCGGTCTGTCTATTCCGTGTCGTCAGGCCCCGCCTCGGTCTCCGCCTGACGGACGCGCCGCTGCCACCATACCAGCCCGCCTGTTATGAGGCCGAGGAGCGCGATGGTCGCATAGCCGTACTCCGGCGTCGCATACAGAATCAGCTCATCAAACCGACCGATGAGCAGCGACATCCGCGCCATGACGGTATAGCCAAAGGCCGCGCCAAAGGAGATCATGAGAAAACAGCTCCCAACGCGGGCCACGCGCCGCACGCTCCCCGTATGTTCAACCGAAAAGAAAAAATAGACGAGTACGCTGACGACACCAATAAGAATGAGGAGGGTGTTCAGTTCGGCCAGGCCGAAGCTGATACCCGCGGGACCAACCGTCACGAGAGGCTTCAGCGTCCCTTGGACCTGCTGCAGCACGAACGAAGATAACAGGCGTGGAATCGCGACCCCGGAACTCACGCCTAAGATAAAGGCAAACGTCAGCCGACTGGTCCAGGCGAGACGGGGCAAAAACCGGGCTAACAGCAACAGGCCGAGGATAAGCGGTATGATCAGACGCCATTCGCGCTGCTCGATAAGCGGCATGGCGAGCTTTTTGAGCATGACTTCGTGATAGGTGATGACCAGCAGATAGCCGACCGAAGCGCCGACAAAGATGTGCTCGCCCAGCTTAAAGAACGGATTATCCCGGTACAGAAACGAATAGATACACAGGCTTAAACCCACGGCCAGCCAGGCGCCACACAGTGTCTCGGGACTCATACGCGCCCTGAAGAGTAACCGTGTCCTCCACTAGACATGCAGATGCTGGACACGGTTACTCTTTTCGCCCGCTCAGCAGGTAGCAGACATTGCAGACGATGATCAGACCGATAATCAGAAAATGGGTGGCCGACTGCGCGTCCATGCCCGCGGTTGCCTTGCCGGTCTGATTGAGCAGGGTTTCATACTCGGCCGCGCCGCGCAGTCCGCCCAGCAGGCCGGTAATCTGTCCGGTTTGCAGCAAGGGATAAAACTTGGGCGCGCTGACCGCGGTACAGCCCCCGCCCAGCTCAAAGCCATATTTTTCCTTGCCGTATACATACCAGGTGTCGAGGCCGGGAAAGCCAGCGCTGAGGCTGAGCGCGTAGTCAATATCGCGTAAGCTGCGGACCCCTTCGAGCACGGGCAGCGCTGCGGTTTTTCGGCCCGCATAGTCGGTCGGAAAGGCGTTGGTCAGGCTCTGCCCTATATTGATAATGGCGTTGGCTTCCCCAGGTCCATAGCCGAGGAAAACGTAGTCCGTCCCGTCTTTTTTCCCGGCTTCCTCTGCTCCATGCGTGACCGCGGACTCTGCCATGCTCGTACCCGCCGGCCACAGGGTCAGAGCCACAACACGCAGGTTTCTGGCAAAAGCGTGGCGTAGGAGAGAAACGGTCATGGGATAGAGTTCAGGCTTTGAAGCGGGGTCGAAATCCAGCGACAGGAGCACCACCGAGCGCTCGGGCAGGCGCTCCAGCGTATCGTAGAGCTGCTGCGTTTCCGGCGAAATACGGACGGGCAGACCGAGCGGGTAGAGCAGCGGCAGCACTGTCACCACGCTCATCAGCACGAAGATGAAACGCCGGTCCAACTGCAACAGACGCAGAGCAAATTCACGCACCGTCGTTCTGCCCTCCGCCCAGATAGGCGCGCTCGATCCCAAAAATGATTTTGATTGAGGTGGCAATGGCACCTAAGCTGACGCCAATCAGAATCCCGCGTTGGGCCGCCGTGTTCGGCACAGTCATAATCCAGTCGGCCAGAGCGCCGACCCCAGGCAGCAGGGACTCACCCAGGGGCACCCGACCCGCCATCACCAGGACGGCGGCGCCGAGCAGAATCGTCGCCTCAAGCGTCCGCGCCCGAAAGGCCCGGTAGGCCGCAGACGCGACAAAAAAAGCCAGCAGCGAAAACATCGTTCCCTGGAGCGCAACCAGAACATAGTCGTACAGCCAGCCGAAGAACGTCCCTGCGGCTTTTCCCTCGGCCCACAGCCCGGCTCCGAACACGGTCAGCAGGGACACAAACAGCACGGCACTATAGCCCCAGCCGGCTTCCTGGCGGGCAATTTTTTGGTAATGGGCTGACAGCAAGCTGCCGACGCCAAGCACAATGGCAAACCCGGCAATAATTTGACTCCAGAGCGCAATCTCCTGCAAAAAACTTTCCGAGGCCGGATGGGGTACATAGTATTGCAGGACTAACGCCAGCCCAAACACAAACGTAATCAAGAGGGGGAGACTCCGTTGCCAGAAATACATATTCCTCCCGTCCGGCGCGCCTAACGAAAATCATGAAATATCTGCACGGCCGTCTCCCAGATGGTCACTCCAGTCACCTCGCCAAGGGTGAGTAAGCCGGTCCCCACCATCAGACCGACGAGTAAGAAGCCTTTCCCCAAATCCTGGCCGCGGAGCGCGCCGACCAGCGCTGGGTCGCGTGACAGATACGCGCTGGCGGCGTACAACTCCTCACCAATCAGGGTGTAATCACAGGTGGCAATAAAAAAAGGCAACTGGTGCTCGGCATCCGTCCCGGCAATCTGAATCGCGCCGGTTGCGGCCCCGGTCTCGGCTAACAGCAGCGACTCCGCGTAATAATAGCCGATGAAAAAATTCGCCGCGGGCCGCTCGCGCAGCATCATGCCGTCCACCGCCGCGGTATACGCAAACTGATCGGCGGCAATAAAAAAATTGCTCTCGTCAGCATGGGCGTCTGGCCGACCCGCCGTCCGATAGGCGTCTTTCACCATGTCCTGGGCAATGGCCATAACAATGGGCGAGCGGTGCGGGACTTTGATTGCGGTCCCGGACACGGCCGACCGCTTCGCTACCTCGCCCAGCAGAACCGTGGCCGCAATCGTCGCCATATTGGACGCATCGCCGCGCCCGGTTAACTCGCCACTGCCGGTCAGATACACAATCGGGCGACCCGTTTCCGCTGCCCGGCCAATCGCCTCTTCGACCGCATCGATGCCGGGGATACGGCGGAGAAAGAGCGTGGGCTTCGTCCGGGCCGAGCGAATCGAGAGCAGCACACCCGCACTGAAGGCCAGCATAAAGAGAAAATTATTGAGCTTGGCCCACTGAAACCAGTTCGGCTGAGGCACGCCGGAGAACACCCGGCTCTCAAATCGCTCGTCCCCAATGCGCGCAAGAATCTTCACGAAGTAGCGCCTCCCGTTCAGCAGTGGACTCTCAGCGAACGTACTGACCTGCAGGAAATGCGCCGGCGGGTGCGGAGGGCCGCTCATCCACCACGGAGCCGCGCGGTCCTTTTCATAGTGGGTATTGGCTGGAAGCGTCGTGACCAACTGAAACGCGCCCTGCTCCTGGTCGCTGAGCACAATCTGGTAGTGGGCCTCTGCCGTCTCTTCAAAGTGCCCCTGCCAGCGCAGACCGATACTGCCACCAGCGTCCCCCGGCATATCAAAGGCTTCCCCAGTCAGGCGGGAATCGATGGCCAGCGCCCTCGTCCCCACCACCATAAAGGCGAACACCAGTCCCAGGAGCAGGAGCCAGCCGAGGCGTCCGCTTCGGCGCCGGGGTTCAGCGGACGGGTCAGGGAAGCCGGAGACGCGCGGCGATGGAGCCATACCGGTCAGGAGGTTCTGCGTTATCAGGATGACACCCCAGTCTTGGGAGCTCGTCCTGGAGGGGCGAATTTCTCGGTTGCGCCCGGAGGGGGACGTTTGTCGAGCTGGGCGTGAATCAGCTCAACAAGCCGGGCTACGGCATCTCTCCGCTCCAGTATACCGGCCAACCGTTCCGTTTCCGCCGGCGCGCACACCAAATCAAGAAAAGGCCGCAGCCCGTAAATAATCTGGCTGCTCAGAAAATTGAGCGGCTCGCTGGATTCGAGCAAGAGGACCGCCGGCGTCTCCAGTCTCCGGAGTACAATGGCGTCGGCCACTTTTTGCAAAAGCTGACGGTCCTGCGCGGAGAGCGGTGTGGCTGCCGGGACAGTAGCAAACGCATGCGCCACTGCACGCCGAAAACGGCTCCAGAACGGTCCATCAGACATACCCCCCATATGGCAAATTTGGGAGAGTCGGACAATCCCGGAGCCTATGTAATTTTGTAGATACAGGCACTGAGACTCTATTGTCTGACATTTCGTGGTGTTATGCTGGTATAAACAATCGCACGCATACTCTTTGAAGAGGATATGGACATGAGCCCAGTTTTTGAGCACGTAAGACCCGAGACGGCAAAACTCCTTGCAGACCGAGCCAAGGCACAGGGACTTTCAGTCGATACCTACCTTACATCCCTCCTTGGGATATCCGCTCAGAAAGATCTGCTGGCAAAACCTTCGGAGGAAGAGTTTGAGGTGGTCCTGGAAAAATTTGCAGACGGGACAGAAGATGTCCCTCCCCTACCCGCTCACTTCTCTCGTGCCGACATCTATGGCGACCACGACTAGATGTCGGCACTTCTCGACACGAACGTTTTATTACGGGTGGCACACAAAAACGATCCCTTGCGTCAGGTATCGTTAGCTGCCATTCGGACCCTTCGGACCAGCCGGGAGCCTCTCTACTATACTCCTCAGATACTGGCTGAATTCTGGAATGTGTGTACACGCCCAGCATCAGCGCGCGGTGGCTTTGGGCTTTCTCCAAGAGAAACCGAACGGCGCGCCAAGATCATTGAGCATTACCTCGATTTACTACCCGATAGCCTTGCGACGTATCTCGAATGGCGACGCTTGATTGTCACTCATACTATCTCGGGTGTTGCCGTCCACGACGCTCGGATTGTTGCCTCTATGAAGGTCTATAACGTGCATCAACTCGTGACATTCAATATGGACGATTTTCAGCGCTATCGAGGTATTTCTGTAATTACGCCACAGGCTCTTTCCTCACTCGCTCCGTAAAAGAAATGTTTTCATATCGAGGATACACCCATGCCCCAGCCCTACGACATCATTATCATTGGCGGCGGCGCGGCCGGATTCACGGCCGGTCTGTATGCGGCGCGTGACCGCTGTCGGGCACTCTTGCTCGAACGCTTTTCTGCCGGCGGACAGGTGCTCAACTGTGAGCATATCGAAAACTACCCGGGATTTCCGGATGGCGTCGCCGGCTATACCCTGGGACCACTGCTGCAACAGCAGGCCACCAGCCTCGGGCTTGAGCTGCAACTGACAGAGGTCAGCGCCGTCCGGCGGGACGGCGCAACGCTCGCGCTGCAAACGGATAGCGGGACCTTTCACACAAAAGCGCTGGTCGTCGCCACCGGCTCGAGTTTTTCCGCCCTCGGCGTTCCAGGTGAAAAAGAATTTATCGGCAAAGGGGTCTCGCACTGTGCGGCGTGTGACGGCGCATTTTTTATGGACCAGCCGGTCGCCGTTGTGGGGGGCGGGGATGCCGCGCTTGACGAAGGACTCCACCTCACCCAGTACGCCTCGCACGTCACGGTCATTCATCGGCGGGAGGCGTTGCGCGCCTGTCGGCTTTTACAAGAACGGGCACAGGCAAACGACAAGCTCTCCTTTTGCTGGAACAGCATTGTACGGGAGATCGAAGGCGACGCCGGTGTCAAACGAATCCAGCTTGAAGACGTGACGCAGGGAACACCATCCACACTGGAGGTCGCCGGCGTCTTCCTCTACATCGGCCTGACGGCCAATACCCAATTTCTGGGAGACCTGGTTCCGTTCAATGCGAGGGGACAGATTGTGACCGATCTCTGGATGCGAACGGCAACGCCCGGCGTCCTGGCCGCGGGTGATGTCCGCAGCGATTCCTCACGGCAACTCGTGTCCGCGGCTGGAGATGGAGCCACAGCCGCCCTTGCAGCAATTCGTTATGTGCGTACTAATGAGTGGGCAGGCTCAACGAATGTACGCTGATACCAACACAGAATGAGGATGCGTCTATTATGAACTATGTGCCATACGTGATCGAACAGACCGGTCGGGGTGAACGGACCTATGATATTTATTCCCGCTTGCTGAAAGACCGGATTATTTTTCTCGGTTCCGAGGTCAACGATGCGGTAGCCGATGTGATCGCCGCTCAGCTCCTTTTCCTCGAATCTGAAGAGCCCGAGCAGGATATTCACCTGTATGTGAACTCGCCGGGCGGCTCGGTGACCGCTGGGCTGGCTATCTACGACACCATGCAGTACGTCACTCCTGACGTGTCCACCATGTGTGTCGGCCAGGCGGCCAGTATGGGCGCGGTGCTCTTGACCGCCGGGGCGCCAGGCAAACGGTTTGCCCTGCCGCATTCCCGGATCATGCTGCACCAACCGCTCGGCGGCGTGCAGGGTCAGGCGACCGATATCGACATCCACGCCAGAGAAGTGCTGCGCATCCGGGAAGAACTCAACAACCTTCTCGTCAAACATACCGGCCAGACCCTCAAGAAAATTGAAAAGGATACGGACCGGGATATGTTCATGACCTCCAAGCAAGCCCTGGAGTACGGCGTGATTGATGAGGTCATTTCCAGCCGCAAGAAAGACACCGACGAGGAGGGGGAGCAAAAGGGTCGGTAGCCGCCCCGAACCGGGAGGGGCAAAAAGGCAGACGCCGAAGGCCGAATCCGCGCGGCGTTCCACGCCAGCCCACCCCGGTACAGGCCGGAACCGCCCAAAGCCACCCTACCCGGCCGCTCCCTCCCCGTATAAATGGCACCAGACGCTATGCTCGGCTGTCCCCCGCCCGCTGCGGACCTGTGGCGGCGGTATGGTCTTGCAGCGCTCCATAGCCTGAGGACAACGGGTGTGAAAAGCGCAGCCTGACGGCGGATTCAGGGGCGAAGGCACATCGCCGGTCAGAACGGTCCGTTGGGTCGGGACCGTTGGGTCGGGGACGGGATTGGCCGACATGAGCGCCAGGGTGTACGGGTGCTGAGGATTACGAAAGAGTTCGTCGACCGGAGCGACTTCGACCAGCTTGCCGAGATACATCACGGCCACCCGGTCGGCGATATATTCGACCACATTCAGGTCATGCGAGATAAATAAATACGCGAGTCCCAGATCGTTTTGCAGGTCCTGGAGCAGGTTCAGAATCTGGGCCTGAATGGAAACGTCCAGCGCCGAGACCGGCTCGTCGCACACGATAAACCGCGGCTCCAGGGCCAATGCGCGCGCAATGCCTATCCGTTGCCGTTGTCCGCCCGAAAATTCGTGCGGATAGCGGGATCGATACGTCGCTGCCAGGCCGACCCGTTCCAACAGCGCGCTGACCTGGCGATCCAATGCGGCTCCCTGCGCCAGGCCGTGCACTTTGAGCGCCTCGCCAATAATCGCGCCAACCGTCATGCGCGGATTCAGCGAGCTATACGGGTCCTGAAAGATCATCTGCATCTGTTGCCGGGCCTGACGCACCTGGGCGGGGGGGAGCTGGCAGAAGTCCTGGCCTTGAAAAAACACTCCGCCGTCCGTTGGTTCGATGAGCCGCAAAAGGGTGCGGCCGAGCGTGGTTTTGCCACAGCCTGACTCGCCGACCAAGCCGAACGTTTCGCGCGCCTGAATCGTACATGACACATCATCCACCGCCTTGACCCAGGCCGAGACGCGCGAGAAGACACCGCTACGGACCGGGAAGTATTTCTTGAGGTTGCGGAGTTCCACTAAGGGAGGGAGGGGAGGAACAGGCGGTGATTGAGGCATGGTATCAGTTGCCATAATTCTCTTTCCGTTTCCCTCACCCCTCACCCCAGCCCTCTCCCTCAAGGGGAGAGGGAGCAGGAAGGGGAGGGGGAGCAGGAGGGACATAATCCCCGGCCCCTTTTTCCTCATGCAGCCAGCAGGATGCTTCGTGACCGGGCTCAACTGCGCTGAGCGCGGGCGGTTTGTCTGCACAGAAATCGAGCGCAGCGGGACAGCGGGCAGCAAAGGCACAGCCCGGCGGATAGTGTAACGGCGAAGGCACGCTGCCGGTGATCGCGGCCAGACGTTCGGAGCGCTGCCCTCGACGCGGCACGGCCTGGAGCAAGGCCTGGGTGTACGGGTGCAGCGGATTGTGAAACAGCGGACGGACTTGGGCGCGTTCGATAATTTTTCCCGCGTACATGACCGCCACGTCCTGGGCGAACTGCGCCACAACGCCGAGGTTATGCGTAATCAGCAAAATCGCCATGCCCAACTCGTCCTGGAGGCGGGCGAGCAAGTCGAGAATCTGGGCCTGGACCGTGACATCCAGGGCGGTGGTCGGTTCGTCGGCAATTAACAAGGCCGGCCGGCAGGCCAGCGCCATGGCGATCATCACCCGCTGTTTCATTCCGCCCGACAGTTCGTGCGGATAGTGTGCGAGCCGTTGCCGCGGAGAGGGAATCCCGACCGTTTCCAGTAAGCGCCCGGCCTCTTGGTCAGCCTCGCGGACCGACAGTCCCTGATGGAGTCGCAGCACCTCGCCGATCTGATTGCCAATGGTGAAAACCGGATTCAGCGAGGTCATCGGCTCTTGAAAGATCATACCGATGGATTTGCCACGAATGGAGCGCAGCTCTGCCTCGGATAATTGCGCCAGGTCGCGGCCGTTGTACACCAGGGAGCCACTGACGATCCGCCCTGGAGATTCGATCAGGCGCATAATCGACAGGGCAGTAGCGGATTTGCCACAGCCCGACTCACCGACCAGCGCCAGGGTCTGTCCCGGCTGGACCGCAAGATCAATCCCTCGCACCGCTCTGACCTCGCCTTGCTCGGTGAAGAAGGAGACGTGCAGGTCGGAAATAGTGAGCAGAGCTTGGGCCATACTGTTCAGCGATTCCGCAGGCGCGGGTTAAGCGCCTCACGCAGTCCTTCGCCAACCAGATTAAACGCCAGGACCACGATAAAAATGGCGAGACCGGGGATAAAGAACAGCCACGGCGCGTCAAAGATAAATCCTCTGCCGCTGGCCAGGATATTGCCCCAGGTCGCATACGGCGGCTGCACCCCAAAGCCGAGAAAGCTGAGGCCCGACTCGGTCAGGATAGCGCCGGCCACGCCGATAGTGGCCGAGACCAGGACCGGGGCGATAGCGTTCGGGACCATATGCCGAAAGATGATCCGACTCTCGGGCAGGCCCAGGGCCTGGGCGGCCACCACAAAGTCCTGCTCACGCAGGGCGAGAAACTCGGCGCGCACAAAACGCGCCGTCGCCATCCAACTGGTCAGACCAATCACAATCATGATGTTGTAAATGCTCGGTGGGAGAAGGGCCACAACGGTCAGAATCAGAAAAAACGTCGGAAAGCACAGCATGATGTCGGTAAAGCGCATGATGAGCGTATCAACCGAGATCAGGCCGAGCTTGACGTTCCCGTAGAAGCCGGACAGGCCACCGAGAATAATGCCGATCGTGACCGAGATGCCAACCGCAATAAACCCAATCGATAGGGACACAAACGAGCCCTGCAACATACGCGCAAACACATCTCTACCCAGCTCGTCCGTGCCGAGCAGATAGACCCCGCCGAGCGGCTGGTGGGCGGCCGGGATGAGCGCTGGGGAGATAGGGGAAAAGGGCGGCAGGAATTTGTCCGGCAAGCGAACGGTGGCCGGGTCGAAAACAACCACCCATTCGGTCAACACTTTCCCGGCAACGGCCAGCATAACCAGCACGGCAAGCACGATCAGGCCGCTCAGGGCGAGCCGGTCTCTCCGAAAGATGCGCCAGGCCTCCTGCAGCGGGGTTTCCGGCGGCGGCTCCGACTCCCCTGCAAACGCTCCGCTATGAGTCGAGTCAGTCATGGTTATTGCAACCGAATACGGGGGTCGGCAACGGCGTAGAGGATGTCCGAGACAAGGGTGCCGGCCAATGTCAGCGTGGCGGCGATAAAGTTAATCGTCAGGATGACGGGGAAATCCCGGGCAAGAATCGCTTCGTAGCCCAGCCGCCCGAGTCCCGGCCAGGCAAATATCTGTTCAAAGATGACGGAGCCGCCAATCAGGCCCGGCAACAAAAAGCCGAACATCGTCACAAACGGCAGCAAGGCATTGCGTAAGGCATGACGGTAGATCACGCTCTCCTCGGGGAGCCCCTTGGCCCGCGCGGTGCGCACGTAGTCCTGACGCACCACTTCGAGCATCTGAGAGCGGACATAACGGGACAGAATGGCAATGCCGGCAATCGCCGACATCACGGATGGCACGACCAGATGCCACAGCCGGTCCATCCAGCGAAAGGCCGGCTGCGCGTTTTCCATCCCAAAGGTGCGCATGCCAATGATGGGCACGTTGAAGAGGTCCACCACCCATTGAATGGCGAGGTAGGACAGGAAGAAGCCGGGGATGGAGATGAAGGCATAGGCAACAAAGGTCGTGGTGCGATCAAACGGAGAGCCCCGCTGGATGGCGGCCTGAATGCCGGTCGGAAAGGACAGACTCCACACAATCAGCGTGGCGCAGATAAAGAGCGGCAGAGAGTTGAGAAATCGCCGCCAGATTTTGGGCAGCACCGGCTGGCTGTCCTTAAACGATTTCAGCTCGCCGGTTGCCAGGTCGCGCAGCCAGTAGACATACTGCACGGACAGGGGTTCGTCCAAATGGAAGGCGGCGCGAATGCGGGCAATATCCTCAGGCTTCATGCGCGGATTGGCGGGGTCCACCTCGCTGGGCTCACCGGGCGCGAGATGGACGATCGAGAAGGCGATCATCGAAATAACGACCAGCAGAACCAGGCGCTGGAGAATGGCGCGCAACAGAAAAACCCACATGAGTCAAAAGAGTAAACGTGTCCAGCATCTCATGTCTAGTGGAGGATACGTTTACTCTTTTCCGTCCTAAAAGTCGGGCGTAAATTCAAGCTTGCGCCACTTGTTGAAGTAAAAGGCAATACTGCCGCTCTTGGTTGGGTAGATTTTTTCATAGCGCGCCCGGCCGTCGGCCGCTCTCTCGACCAGAACAATTTTTTTGTCCAGAACGCGGGTCGCCAGCCCAACGTACAGAAAAGTGTAGGGCTGGTCGTCTGCAATCACCTGATGCAGGCGATGGGCCAGGGCGCGTTGTTGGTCGTGGTCATATTCCTGGCGGATACGGACGATCAGCGCATCTGCCGCCGGGCTGTTATAGCCGACAAAATTCAACTGCTGGGGTCCGGCCTGACTTGAGTGGAAAATCTGGTACAGGTCGGGATCGATGCCCATACTCCAGCCCAGGACAACCGCGTCAAACGAGCCGGTATTGACGAAGTCCTGGAGGAAAACCGCCCACTCAAAGACCTGGGTATTGCATTTGACCCCGATCTTTTTCCAGGCGTCTTGGGCGATGGTCATGATATTGGCTCGAATCAGGTTGCCATTATTGGTGATGAGATTGAATTCAAACACCTGCCCGTCTTTCTCCAGCCAGCCCTCGCTGTTGCGTTGCCAGCCCACTTCTTCGAGCAGGCGTTGCGCGCCCTCCGGGTCATACGGCAGCGGCTGAATCATCGGGTTATACCACTCGGTCTGACGCGGGTAGGGGCCGGTGATCTGCTCACCTTCTCCGTACAGCAGATAGGTAATGATCTCATCGACATTAACGGCCATACCCAGCGCGCGCCGCACCCGCTTATCGACAAATAAGGGGTTGCGATGATTATAGCCGATATAGGAATAGCCAAAGCCCAGGCTGGAAAACGACTGATACGCCGCCTCTTGTTTGTAGCGCGCCACCTGGTGCGGTTGTACGCCGTAGGCGTCGATGGCGCCACTCTTGAATTCAACCTCTTGGGTCAACAACTCAGGGATGACGCGGAAATAATAGTGCTCATATTCGGGGACACGCTCCCAATAATCTTCATTGTGCCTGAGATGGATGAACTCGTCCCCCTGCCATTCGACAAACCGGAATGGCCCGGTCCCGAGCGGCTGACGGTTAAACTGACTGTCGCGCATCCCAAAACTGGCCCGCGCCGCGTCCGACAGCGCGCGCGCGGTCATTTCTTTTTCCATTGCCGCAGCGTTCAGCAAATGCTCGGGCAGAATGCCCATCGTCCAGGCGTTAATGGCCGGCGAATACAGGCGCTTATAGGTGACCTGGACTGTATGGGGATCGAGAATGTCAATCCGTTTAATCGGCTCATAGTCCGAGGTCCGGGGCGAGATGTTGCGCGGGTTCATAATGGCTTCATACGTGAATTTGACATCCCCGGCGTCGAACGGGTGTCCGTCATGAAAGCGGACCCCCTGTCGCAGGTGAAACAGGATAATCGGATTATGCTCTGCCACGGGCAATACGGCCGGGAACTGCGGCTGCACTTTCTCGCGCAGGGCCGCGTCTGCAACCGTGATGTGGTCGGCGTAGGGAAAATCCTGGAAATAGGCTGCGCCCAGGAGCGGGGTCAGGCGCGTGAAGAAGTCCTGGTCCACCGCGTTTAAGATGAACTCGACCCGCTGCGGAGTCCGAATCGTCACCTCAACCGGGGTTGGAGACGGGTTTCCCTGCTCATCCGGTTCCACAAGGGTGAGCGTCTCAGTTCTTTCTGTGGCCGGCAGGAGCCGGAGAGAAAGGAGCCGGCCGTCCAGCGCCGGCAGGCCGCCGCTCGTCTGCGCCTGGGAGAGGACCGCAAGCAGCCGTTCCCCGGTCGCCGGACTCCCGTCCGGCAGTATCATCTCGGGCCGGGCAAGCAGATAGGCTTTTTCGGTAATCGACCAGTCCGTTGCCAGCCGGCCGCGTAGATTCAGGTTTTCGTCCATATCGAGCAGACCGTCGAAGACGAAATCCGTAATGCGGCTGCTCGCCCCATCCGCGTTCAGAATGGGATTCAGAATTTTGGCATCGGCAATCGACCCCTCGATATAGGTGCGCAACCGGGCAGGATTGCCCACGGACTGCTTTTCATAGCTCGGCACCCAGAAGTACGACTGCAACAAGAGCGCAACCAGTATCAGGGGGGTCAGAATCAGGGCGCGTTTGACGTTCATGATCGGGTAGGGGCAGGCCCCTGTGCCTGCCCAAACGGGGCAACCACAGACTGGGCAACCACAGACTGGGCAACCACAGACTGGGCAACCACAGGGGGTTTGCCCCTACAATTCTCCTTTTTCCCAATACGGTTCGGTATCGAGCGGTGGTTTGGTATCGCTGAGCTGAAACAGCACGCCACACGCGCTTTTCGGCGAGATAAAAGCGTCACGAAAATCCGACTCATCCAGATGCTTATCGACCACGCGGACCCCCTTCCCCTCCAGAAACGATACTTTTTCTTTGAGGTCCGGGGTTTGGAGCGTAATATGGTGCACGCCCTCGCCCCGCTTTTCGAGGAACTTGGCGAGAAAGCCGTCTGGAGCGATCGGCTCCAGAAGTTCGATCGTAAAGCCCTGGAGATCAAAAACGGTAAAGCGAAACGTGCCGCTGCGCTCAACGCGTTCAAACACAAACTTTGCCCCGAGTATCCCCTCAAAAAATGTCCGGGCCTGTGCGATGCTACGCACGGCAATGCCGACGTGATCCAGCCGGCCCAGTGGTGGGCTGTCCTCTGCCATGACTCCTCCTGTACGCCTGCCGCGCTCGGAGAGGGTGTAGCGTGTTTGGGCCGTTAAAGGCAAGAGAGGCTGGAGGACTGCCTGTGTCGAAGTACAGGTGTCACATGGAATGGGGGGAGGCTGGGAACGCCACGCTTTTCCCTCTTTACTGCTTCCCCTCGGCTGGTCCATAATTGGCGCGAAAGGAGACCTGCATGACTATGGAGCGCGCCCTGCCGAGCGGTCCGGCCCCCAGCCGCCTCAAAGTCTGGATTGAAGCCTCTCGCCCCTTTTCGTTCACCGCTTCCGTGACGCCGGTGGTGGTCGGGTCGGTCTTGGGCGCGCTGGACGGCCCCTTTTCCTGGGGACGTTTTTTTATAGCGCTGTGTGGCGCGCTCTTCATCCATATCGGGACCAATATGGTCAACGACTATTACGACCATCAAAGCGGCGTGGACACGCTGGCCTCCCAGAGTGGCAGTCAGGTCCTGCCGCGCCAATTGCTCTCACCCAATGCAATGTATTGGGGCGGGATTATCGCCTTTGTCATTGGCAGCGTCTTTGGTCTGGTGCTGGTCAGGCTGTGTGGCTGGCCCATTCTCGCCCTGGGGGTCGCCAGCGTGTTGGCTGGATATTTTTATACGGCCAGGCCGCTCTCACTCGCCTATATTGCGCTGGGCGAAGCCACCGTGTTTGTCTTTATGGGAACAGTGATTATCATCGGCGCCTATTATGTCCAGCGTGAGGTGTTTGCCCTGACTCCAGTGCTGCTCTCTCTGCCGGTCGGCTGTCTGGTTGCGGCCATTTTACAGGCCAATAATATCCGCGACATTGAGGCCGACACCTCCCACGGCAAAAATACGCTGGCCACGGTTGTTGGGCGTCGAGTGGCCAACTGGGAACTCGCGTCTCTGATCTATGGCGCGTTCATCCTGACCGGGCTTCTCGTCCTTTTCGGCTCTGCGCCGTGGTCGATTCTGCTGACGTTTTTGTCCCTTCGACTGGCAATTCCGGCGGTGCGACGCGTGTTTCAAGAAGACGAGTTGCTCGGTATAGACGAGCAGACGGCAAAGCTGCACCTCGAATACGGCGCCCTGCTGATTGTCGGTCTCCTGCTCAGCCGTTTCGTCGGCTAGCAGAGGCGTGGAATTGACATCGCCTCCGGGCAGACTTAGCGTATACCTATAGTCGATAAGATGACCAACCGACGCTCGCTTTGGCTTGAATCGAGCGCGGAGGAGGTGACAACCATGCTACGCACCACGCTTTTACTGGGTGCCCTGACCGGCCTGATTATGCTGATCGGGCAGTATTTCGGCGGCGCTTCGGGACTGATCATTGCCTTTATCTTTGCCGTCATTATGAACTTCGGCAGCTATTGGTTTTCGGACAAGATCGTCCTCAAAATGTACGGCGGTCAGCAGGTCTCGGAAGCCGACGCGCCGCAGCTCCACCGCATTGTTCACGCCCTGACCGTTCGGGCCGGGCTGCCCATGCCCAAGCTGTATATTATCCCCTCCGAGGGGGCGAACGCCTTTGCCACGGGTCGGAATCCCGAAAACGCGGCTGTGGCCGTCACGCAGGGCATTCTGCGTGTAATGAATGAACGCGAGCTGACCGGCGTTCTGGCGCATGAACTCGCCCATGTGAAGAACCGCGACATCCTTATCAGTTCCATTGCTGCAACGCTGGCTGGGGTCATCATGATGATTGCCAACATGGCGCAGTGGGCCGCCATTTTTGGCGGGTTCAGCCGGAGCGATGACGATGAAGGCGGCGGCGGAATGCTGGGGCTCATTCTGATGGCAATCCTGGCGCCACTGGCGGCCACAATTATCCAAATGGCCATCTCCCGCACGCGCGAATACGCCGCGGACCGGGCCGGCGCCCGGATGAGCGGCGACCCCGAGGGTCTGGCCTCAGCTCTGGAAAAGCTCGGCTTCGCGTCCGAGCGCACTCCCGTGGAGGCCTCGCCTCAGACGGCTCACTTCTTTATCGTCAACCCACTGTCCGGGCGGTCCATGGCCGGTCTGTTCACCACCCACCCGCCGCTGGAAGAGCGTATCACACGGCTGCGGGCGATGTCTGGACAAATGGCGTAACGGCCTCGATTTTCACACAACCTTTTGTAGGGGCAGCCCCCTGTGGCTGCCCTTTTTGATTCAGGGGCGCTCAGGGCTCAGAAGAGAAATGGAGAAATACTGACCTCCACACCTTCTAGGCCGCCGGCCGACTGCCGGTGATGGCCTCGCGCAGGCCCTCCAACAGACCCTCCAAGTGCGCCATCCGCTCTCGCAGTGCCACCAATTCGGTGCGGAGTGCCACCAATTCGGTACGGGTCGCTCGCTGACCAGTCAGGACCAGGCCACCCAAGGACATTCCTACCGCCACAATAGCGATGATAATCCGCGTCTCTTCCATACTTTCCTGCAACTTTGAAGGCGGGCACCATGCCCGCCTCTGCCTTATTTCACCGCCAGCGGGTTCAGCGGGCTGCCGACCGCATTGGGGATGTTGAGCGGTGGGGCGACCCACAGGAATTCGTATACGCTGTCATCGGCACAGTCTTTTGCCAGGGCCTCGAACGTAAAAATTTCACCCAGCGAGAGACCCAGGTCGCGGATGGCGACCTGATGAAAGGGAATGAATTCGTCATCCACTTCGGACGGCAGCCGCTCGACGGCGATATTGTCCACGGCAATGCAGGCAATTTCTTTCTGATGTATCCATTCCGCGGTTGAGACCGAAACGCCGGGCTGGGCGTGGAAGTAGGCTTCCTTCTGTTCCGGCGTTTCAAGCGTATACCAATACGGCACCCAGCCGGTACGCACGCATAGCGCGTCGCCGCTTTTGACCTCGACGTTCTGGGCCTGACAGCAGCCGTCCAGGTCTTCGACTGTAATCGGATAGTCAGCCGGGAGATGCCCGTCGGCTTCGCAGCCTTTATAGCGAACCATGTCGAGCAACACACCTCGGGTGACAAACGACTGGTACAGCTTACCGATGTCGTTCTTGGACGCCCCGCCGTGGGCGGTGATGGCGCTGGCCGGCACGTCGTTGTAATACTTGCCGTCGTAGCCCACGTGGGCCAGGCTGTCCCACTGGGTCGAGCCTTGCAGATACATGGTGATGTAGTCGTCGTTGGCAATCGCCGAACCGGCCAGGCCGACTTCTTTGACCGGCACGTTGAGAATCGACATAAACCGCTGGGGCGGGGTGCGGGTCGGAAAGACCGGCCCGTTCTGGTCAATCGGAATACAGCAGCAGAAGACCGTTCCTTTTTTGACCAGTTTCGCCGCGGCCACGATCACTGCCGGAGTGATAAAATTGGCCGTCCCCTTTTCATCGTCCGTTCCCCACCGACCCCAGTTTGAGACTTTTGGTATGGCTTCGCGTCCGGGCATAAGCGGCCCTCCTTTTTTGGATATGGAATATGCCGTTGTTATAGCTGAGCCGGTTCAGGGCTTGTAGAGGCAGCTTGACGCTGGAGAACGCCTGCCGTACAAGCGGCTCAATTCGGCACAACAAGAAAAAGGGAGGACATCATGCCAGGACCACTCAACGGAGTCACCGTGATTGAGATCGCCCAGGAAATTCAGGGGCCATACGCCGGCTTGTTTTTGGCCGACATGGGTGCGGATGTCATTAAAATTGAAATGCGTGATGTGGGGGATTTGAGTCGTTTTCTGGTTGTCCAGCTTGTCGCTGGAGCGGAAGCGCAGAATGCGAACTTCAGCCCCTACTTCCTGGCAATGAACCGCGGCAAGCGCAGCCTGACGCTTGATCTGAAAACGCCAGAAGCCAAAGAGATTCTCGCCCGTCTGCTTGATTCCGCCGACGTCCTGCTGAGCAACTATCGGCCCGGAGTGCTTGACCGACTCGGTTTTGGCTATGAAGCATTGTCAAAACGCAACCCGCGGCTCATCTACGCCCTGGGGTCATCGTGGGGCCCCCAAGGGCCGTGGGCGACACGCCCGAGCCGTGACACGCTCGCCCAAGCCGCGGGCGGCATCATGGCAAAAAACGGGATGCCGGATGATCGCCCCCTCCCCTGCGGCGCCTTGGTCGCCGATCACTCTGGGGCGTTTATGCTGATGAGCGGCATTCTGGCCGCGTTGTATGCCCGCGAGAAAACCGGCACGGGCCAGAAAGTCGATGCCTGCATCTATGGCACCGTCATCGCTATGCAGCCGATGGAAATTAACTTCACCTCAGTCAGTGGCGTTGAAACGCGCAAGGCCGGCCGTGGGCATCAATTCCTGCAAGGCGTGTGGGGTTCGTTTCCGACCAAAGATGGCTGGCTGTGTCTGGCTGGTGTTGACGACAAACGCTGGCCGGATTTCTGTCGCGTGATGGGGATTGAGCACGTTGTGTCTGAGCCGGAATACAGTGACAACGTGATTCGTAATTTTCGCGGTATCAAAATCGAGCGGCTCTTGGACGAGGTCTTTCCGACCAAAACGACTGACGCATGGATGGAGATTTTAACCAGGGTCGATATTCTTGCCACCCCGGTCCAGGATTACCGGGACATTCTGAACAGCGAGCAAGCCCTGGCCAACGGTTATCTTACCGAGATGGAGCATCCCCAGATTGGGACGGTCCGCGTAGCCGGTACGCCCATTACGCTGAGTTCTACGCCGTTGGATACCTCTAATCCTCCACCCGAACTCGGCCAGCATAGCGAAGAGATTCTGCTGGAAGCCGGCTATTCGTGGGAAGATATCGCCCGCTTTCGAGACAAGGAAGCGGTGTAAACGCCGAGTCCACTGACAGGCTCAGGGGCAGCCGTCCCCAGACTGCCCCTCGCGCGCCTCAAGCGCCGCGAGCAGACCATCCAAACGCCTGACAACCAGAGCATCTTCTGCGCTCTGCTTATGATCGGAGCGATCAAGCAGCACCGGGGTCAGCCCGGCGTTCTGCGCCCCAACAACATCCATGTCATAGCTGTCACCGATATGCAGGGCTTCTTGAGGGCTGAGACCATGAGCGGCGAGCGCGTGCTGAAAGATAGCCGGCTCAGGCTTTGCCGCCCCAGCGTGAGTCGAGGCAACTATGGGATCGAAAAAGTGGGCGATGTCCAGCCCGTCAAGCAGGCCGAACAAACGAGAGTCAAAATTTGAAATCACTCCGAGCCGATACCTCCGCCCTTGCAATGCGGTCAACGTGGGTCGAGTTTCTGGATATAACTGCCACGCCCGCGGCTCGGCAAAGAAATCGTACAGGGCATTAAAATAGGCTTCAAAACCGGGAAACGGACCGAGCGGGGCAAAGACCTGTTGGACCACGTCATGCCACCAGACTTTCTCCAGCCGCGGAATCTGAGCCGCGTCCGCGCCCGGAAAGGCCATGGCCGGCGCGGTGGCAAAGCAGCGCCGAAAGCCGACTTCCAGGTCTTGGACGCTGACGGTTTTCCCATGCTTATGGGCCAGTCGGGCATAGGTCTCGCCAACTGAACCGTTCACGCGGAACAGCGTGCCGGCGGCATCGAAAAATATGGCGCGAATATCCATCCGGCTAGGCCCCACCGTCCGCCTTCATTATCTCATCCAGCGCGGCTAACAAGGCCTCAAGGTCGTCCCGGCTGGTATAGTAATGAATCGAGACCCGTAGCCCACCGACCCCGGAGCAGTACCGCACGGTCGGATAGATGTTCCGGGCTTCCAGCGCCTGATTGAGTTGATGCACCCGGTCTGCGTCCGCAAACGGCTCGCAGGTGACAATGCCCGCCCGCAGCGCATGCGCCTCTGGGGTCCAGACTGGGATGTCGCGGTGTTTCAGCTCTTCTATCAGAAAGTCACCCAGCGACAGAATATGCTCGGTGACGGCGGCAGAGTCGAGCTGGTTGACATAGGCCAGCGACACCGCCAGGCCGGCGGTCCCAAGATTTTTGGGCATGCCATGAACCTCGAACCGGCGGGCGTCCGAGGCCAGGGGCAGGGACATAAAAGGTGTCAGTCCTGGGTCGCCAAGATAGCGCAGCCACCCTTCCGGTGGCTCGGCCAGCGCGAACAGACCGTGCGCCAAGCCCGGTTCGACCTGCTCCTGGATTCCTGAACGAATGTATAACAGCCCGATATTAAACGGCGCGTTCAGCCATTTCTGGGCCCCCGCGGCCAGAAAGTCGACGCGCAGATTCGAAACGTCGAGCGGAATTGCGCCCAACTGCTGAATGGCGTCCACCACCAGAAAACAGCCCCGCTCTTCAGCCAGGTGTGAAAACGCGGCCAGGTCCATGCGCAAGCCGTTGATCCATTGCACTGAGCTGACCACAATCGCGCGGGTGCGCTGGTCTATCAGCTCGGCATAGTCATCCACACCAATCATGCCGGCCCGATGCCGCGCCACCCGGACTTCAACCGCCTGCTGCTTCTGGGAGTGGGCGGCGCTGATGGCAACCTGCGGATATTCCAGGTCGCACAGCACAATATTGTCCCCAGGCGCAAAGGGAATGGCAGCCAGGGCGGTATTCAGCCCCATAGTCGTATCGTCGGTAAAAGCGATTTCTGCGGGCTGGGCCGTGAGCAGCCGGGCAGCTTCCTGTCTGGCCTGAACGCTCGGTTTGCCCAAGGCCCGATAATAGGCTGGGTAGCCCATTTCAGCCGGCCCCTGACCGAGCAGGGTCGCCGCGCGTTGGACGGCCTGTGTGGCGGACTTCGGCGGCAACCCGACCCCGGCAGCATTCAGATAGACCTGCTGTGTTGTTCCCGGAAAATCCGCGCGTATCGCGTTCACGTCAAACATAATCCCTCCCAAAGCGCCAGCGCTGGCAGATTCAGTCCGCTCCCCACCATCGATGGGTCCGGCGCGTTTGTCAACAAAAACCGCGCTCTTCTGGACTTTAATGATACACCACGCGCTCTTCGCCGGACGAGGCAATCTCGTGCAGGAGGCGGTCAATGGCGCTCCGAAGCTGGCGCTCATTCTCTTTGAGCCGAGAGTCTATAGCAGCAGTTGGCAGGTCCCCTCCGGTTCGCTCCCGAAAGGCGTCGAGTTGGATTTCCAGGCGCTCGGCAAGGAGACGATCAGTGTCCGCCAAGGCCGGCAGGCTGAGGCGGCCAGTGTCCATAGAAGGGTAAACGTCCCCAGCTTTTTTGTGTGTTTGGAGGGAATGTTGACTCTTTTCATCCGCCACAGTCAGCAAACGGTTGAGTAAGCCCGTATGATATTTGCCAACTGCTGTCAGCAGGGACGAGTCCTGGCGAATGGGCCTGAGAAAAAAAGCGCTCCCAAACGCCTGGACAGCCCCAGCCAGGTCGCCTCGTTCAAGCAGTTCATCGCCACGCTGACAGCGCAGACTCTGACGCCGAAAAGCCGCCCGTTCAAACAAACCGCCAAAGGAACTACGGAAACCCGACACAAAGACCTTGACCAGGAGATAAATAATGCCAGTGCCAATGACGAGAAAAAAGAGACCCGAGAGCAACGTTATAGACGATACATCCAGCATCGCGTTACCTTACCACCTCAGGCGCAGGACGGGAGTGGGCAGCGCCGCTATTCAATGCCTTGCGCAATATACTCACGGGAAAACTTGACATAATTATTGGCCGAGCGGTGGAGCGCGGCAACTTCCTCGGGGGTGAGCGCGCGCACGATCTTGCCCGGGTTGCCAAGAACCAGTGAATGCGGCGGAATCTTCGTTCCTGGTGTGACCACCGCGCCAGCGCCAATCAGACATTCTTTTCCCAGCTCGACCCCGTCCAGGACAAGAGCGCCCATGCCGACCAGGGTAAAATCACCAATAGTGCAGGCGTGGACCACCACGTTATGGGCGACCGAGACGCCCTCCCCAAGAATAGTTGGAATGCCTCCACTAAAGACATGAATAGTGGTATTGTCCTGGATGTTGACCCGTGCCCCAATTCGGATCGCGCACACATCACCGCGGACCACCGCGTTAAACCAGACGCTGGACTGCGGACCGATCTGAACATCGCCGATAATCTGGGCACTCCGCTGGATATAGGCGCTGGAATCGATCTGAGGAGTCATCCCGTGGTGGGTGATAATCATAGCGTTCTCCGTTCTGTCGGATCGTCATAAGCGCTGGCTTACCCTGGGTCAAGGAGACTGGCCCACCGCAGGCTGGCCAGGCCGTCCTCCCTTCCCTCTTGTTCCCGTGTAGGGAAGAGTCTATTACAGTCAAAGACAGAGACGACGAGCGGACGTATCATGAGTCGGACTTCTCTTTTCGCTGGCCTCGTGTTTGGGGCAGGACTTGTCCTCCTGAGCGCGACCCAGGTTTTGACCCAGGAAAGAACGCTGCAAACCGAAGGCTGGCAGGGCAAGCGACTACCGCCTACGGAGCAGCGGACCCTCACGCCAGCCCCACAGCGGCTCGCTCCCTCCGGGAAGCAGGTGCTCGAAATTCCCGTCCAGCCCCAACGTCCCGCCCTTCCGTCGCCGAGCCAGCAAGCGAGCCTTCCGCCTCGCCTCCAGCCCCTCCGCCCGCGTCCCAAGCAACTGGTGACTGTGACTGTGACGGATCAAAACGGCGGCTATGTGCCCGGACTGCAAACGAACGATTTTGTGGTGTATGAAGGCGATACGCGTCAGGAGATTACCTACTTCAATACCGGCGAGAACGAGCCAATAAGTCTGGGCTTAATCGTCGATTCGAGCGGCAGCATGCGGAATAAAATCGGGCATGCGCGCCACGCCCTGCAGCGGTTTATCGGCTCTATTAAGCCGCAGGACGAGGGCTTCCTGGTTGGATTCAGCGCACAGCCGTTTGTGCTGCAAGACTTCACGGACAGTCGGGTGCTCCTGGCGCAGGGTATTGGCCTCCTGCGTCCACGGGGCGGAACCTCCCTGTACGACGCGATTCTCACCGGCCTCCGACGGATGAGACAGGGTAAACACCGCAAGAAAGCCCTGATTGTGATGACCGACGGCATGGATACCGCCAGCCTGTCCTCCCTCACGCAAACGATTGCCGTCTCGCAACGTGCCGGCGTGCTGATTTACACGATTGGGATCGGCAATCCGCACCACCGTTACGCGACCGGTGGAAGCGGATTCACTATCGGCCCATTTGGCGTTGTCGTTGGTGGACAGGATGAGCGCGTGGATTCACGAACGCTTCGGCGGCTGAGTGATGAAACCGGCGGACGCCACTTCCTGCTCAATACCCGGGATGTGGTCAACAGCCGGGCCGTGCTGGACACGGCGACCCAGACGATCTCGCGCGAACTCCGTTTCCAGTACAGTCTCGGCTATACATCCTCGGGTAGTAGCAATCAGTACCGGAGTGTCCGCGTAGAAAGCGCCCGCCCTGATATCGTGATCCGCACGCAAAAGGGCTATGCGGTCGAGTAGCACGGCGGCCGGCGCGGTCCCGTTATTTTTTCTTCAGCAGGTTCTCGCGGACCTTTTCGCGATCGAGTGGCGTTGTTGCCAGCGTGTCAAATATGCTGGCAAGGGCCTGCATACAACGGACAAAATCCGGCCAGACCGCCTGGGGGCTGGTAAAAGTCAGGTGGGTCGAATGCACGCCTTCGTGGGTGTGCGCCTCTCCGCCGTCACGCGCGCTTTTGACATCAAACGGTCGCGCCGCTGTCTTAATAGTGAGGTGGAAGACATCTGAGTCTTCCTCGCCAACCGGACGACGCAACTCCATGGACAAACCACCATCGCCACCGTCTACCTCAACGATATACCATGCGCCCGGATAGGCGCTGGAGACTTGTATTTTGGGAAGCTTTTCGGTTGGGTCAGTTGCCATGTATTGCCACCTGAAAAATAGAAAGGCCCTTCACAGGGCCTTTCTTCTGAATTTGCTCGCCTGTGGATCAACTTCCGGGTTGATCCTGTCTACCTCACAGTAGCGTCCGCGTCTGGAGTGTGGAAGTGAAAGGAACAGCTAGGGAAGCGTGTTGGCCCCCTCGCGCTCGTCTTCAACGACTTCCATTTTCGGTTGGGAACCCCATTCCTGACCGTGAACCCTAGGCAAAGCTCGTTCTGGAACAGTTTTTTACCAAAACAGTAGAAAAGCGTCAATGCCCAAAGGGCATTCTGGAACAGTTTTTTCAAAAAAAGTCCTTTTGAAATAGGGAGTTCGTCAACTTAAAATGGTGTTGCTAAAAATGGATGTCCCAAAATAACAGAGTATTCTAAATTCAACCCCCAGCTCCGGTATTGACCCTGGGGGTTGAGTTCGCTAGGCTGCTGGATGCGTAGAGACGTCTGGAGTGTGGGAACCCCGCCGTCTTGAGCCCTAGGCCCGGATGTCTCATCCGGGCCTTTTTTTGACTCTTCCGCGCCTGTTTTCCAGGCGCTTCAATCCTTTTCATATCGACCGACCCCGTTAAAAAAGAAGAACAAGGAAAAACGATGAAGACGATTTTTGTCTCGCCTCACACTGCCCGCGCTGACGCGCGCTCGCTCTCAGCAGCGCTTGAACAGGCGCAGCCGGACGATGTTGTCCTGGTCGAGCCTGGGCGTTACTCCCCGTCTCTGACCGGAGAGCGTCTCCCCTTAACCCTCCCGCCCGGTGTCCATGTCCAGGGCGCGGCCAGAGCGGAGTGCATTATTGATGGAGAAGGACACTTCTCTCCTTCCTTTCAGCCTATCCGACCGGAGCAGTCGGTCGTCGTCCTCAAAGACGGAACGAGTCTGAGCGGCGTGACCGTCACCCAGGGCGGCGGACACGGGATTGGCGTTTCTCCGTCAGCCTCGGTCACGGTCCGCTCGTGCACGATCAGCAAACACGGGGATCACGGCATTTTCTTATGCGGAGTGACCGCAGCCCTCATAACAGACTGTGATTTTTCAGACAACGGGCTGGAACGCTTCGAGCCCTCCCTGCCCCGCGGAACAGGCGCGCGCCAGGGTCATCATATTTTTGCCGAAGCCCGGGCCGGGCAACGCAACCAGCTCTCCATTACCGACAATATCATGCGCCGCTGCTTTGCCGATGGCCTCGCCTTTATCTGTTTCTTTCCCGAACCGGACGGGGTAGCCTTTGACGCCACGGTTCTACGCAACACGATTGAAGACTGTGAACGGGGCGGCCTGCTGTTTTCGTGTTCGTTCGGACCGTCGTCCAACCGGCAGGCGCTGACCGTCGCGGACAATACGCTCCGTGGCAACAAACAGTTTGGCATCAACATCCTGACCGCCATTCCCCTGGCGGAGAAGGTGCCCCAACACGGCCAGCTCACCGCCCTGCTTGCCGGCAATACGATTGCCAACAGCCCGGTGGGCATCGCCGTTCATGGGGCGCTGGGAGAGGCCCGGCATAACACCTGCCGTGTCGTGATTGATCGGAATGAGATTGCAGACTGGAAGGCACACGCGATCCATTTGGTCGGCGGGTCCGGCCTGGACAACGTGGAGACTACAGACAACAGGGTCGTGGCGACGCTCTCCCGGAATGTTTTCAACGGGCAGTCACCAGCCGTTGTGATGCAGGGAGCAAGCGGAACAACGCACAGTCACACCAGCCGGAATAAGGTCATCGCCCGTGTACTCGGCAACGCTCTGGAGAGCGCCGGCGCCCAGCCCATTCTGGTCAGCAACGGCCAACCCGATAATTACGCCGAAGTCCAGGCAGCGGGAGACCCCTATACACGCAAGGATGAGGACCTGCTGGGTTGAGTCGGACTCGCCCAACGCTTTACGGCCCCGGTCCGGCGCGCTATGACAGCGGCTGGACAAGGGCGGCCCCTGTGACGACTTATCAGACGAACAAAACTCGACGCCCCGCTGTCCCGACCAAGAAAAAGGAGGTATCCCATGATTCGCTTAACCTTTGTCCTGCGGCGCAAACCGGAGATGTCACGGGCCGAATTCCAACAGTATTGGCGCAACGTCCACGGCCCTCTGGTAGCAAAGAGTTCCACCGCGCTGAACATCCTGCGCTACGTTCAGGTGCACAGCCTGGACGACCCCATTAACGACCAGCTTGCGGAGGCCCGCGGCGGCATGGAGGAACCCTATGACGGCGTGGCGGAAGTGTGGTGGCCCACTCGTGAGGCGCTCACCTCAGCCCTGGAGAACGCGGACGGTCAGGCTGCGGCAAAAGAGCTCGTCGAGGATGAGGCGCGCTTCATCGATCTGGCCCATTCGCCGTTGTGGTTCAACTACGAATACCCGCAGGTCAACCCGATACCGGAAGAAATGGTAGCCCGAGCATCCAGCCCGTTGGTGAAAATTTTCTTTTGTCTGCGCCATCCCGAGCGTCTGAGCCTCGAACAGGCCCAGCTCTACTGGCGCACCAACCACGGCCCGGTCATTCGAGGCGTGGCCCAGGGCATGGGCATGCAGCGCTATTTCCAGGTTCACTACTACGCGGACGAACTGGAAGCCCAGCTACGGGCCAGCCGCGGGACAACGACCCCACCCTACACCGGCCATGCCGAAGCCTGGTTCAACCGGGCCGACCTGGCCACCCTGGCCAACATCCCGGAAGCCAAACGGGCTATGGAGATTGCGGTTGAGGACGAGTCCCATTTTATTGATTTTCCGCGCTCGGCCATGTGGATAGCCAAAGAGCGCGTCTTTATTGATCGTAGGTAGGCGGTCCAGGGGCCGCTTTATTGCAGCCTGAACCCGGCGTAGCCCTGTTCCGCCACCTCATCACACTTCTGCCGGTAGGCTGGGGAGCCGCCGGCATACATGAGGAAGGCCCGTTTCTTGCCGGGGATATTCGCCCCGACAAACCAGGAGGGGGTATCGAGCAAAATCGTGCCTTCGGCCACTTCGTTGACGTGGGCCGTCCAGTCGTCTTCGGCCTCCGGGGTCGCAACGATCTGGGCATACTCGTGCGCGCGCAGATGGCGCAGGCAATCGGTCACCCATTCGACATTCTGCTCAATACAGCGCGGGATATTGCAGAAGGTGGCGCCGTTGTGAGGGCCGACAACGGTAAACAGGTTGGGGAAGCCGGCAGTCTGCAAGCCGAGATAGGTGCGCGGCCCGTCGGCCCACTTGTCCTTGAGCGTCTGGCCGCCCAGCCCGCGAATATCGATCTGATTGAAGGCCCCGGTGACTGCATCGAAGCCCGTGGCATACACGATAACATCGCAGGCATACTCGGCGTCGCTGGTCTTGACGCCCTTGGGGGTGATGCGCGCGATCGGTGTCTCGTTGAGGTCAACCAGGACCACATTGTCCCGATTATACGCCTCGTAATAGCCGCTCTCTAAGGGGACGCGCTTGGTTCCCCACGGGTGGTCCTTGGGCACCAGCTTTTCGGCGACTACCGGATCGTTGACCCGCTCGCGAATTTTATTGCGGACAAACTCCGTCATGGTAGCGTTGGCCTTCAGGTCCGACATGGTATCGCCGAAGTTGCCAAACCATTTGGCGAAACCGGGCTGAGCCCACAACTCTTCGTAGCGCGCCAGCCGTTCTTCCTCGGACATTTCGAGCGCCGAGCGCGTATCAAAATCGTGCAGGAAGCCGGCAAAGGTCTCCCGACAGCGTTTGAAAATCTCGGGATAGCTGGCTTTGATTTGCTGCTGGGTCTCCGGGTCTATCGGTCTGTTTCTGAGCGGCGCGCAGTAATTGGGCGTGCGCTGAAACACGGTCAGATGGCCCACATCCTTGGCGACTTCGGTGATGAGTTGGACCGCGGTCGCGCCGGTGCCGATGACACCCACCCGCTTGCCGCTGAAATCCAGGGGTTCCTTGGGCCACTGGCCCGTATGGAAGCTCGGGCCGGTGAAGCTCTCACGGCCCGCAAAGTCGGGGATATACGGCGCGGACAGGACGCCAATGGCGGTAATCAAAAACTGCGCCTGCGCCCGCTCGCCGGTATCGGTCCGCACCTGCCAGCACTGCGCGGCCTCGTCATAGCTTGCCGCGCTGACCCGGGTGCTGAACCGGATGTCGCGGCGAAGATCGAACTTATCGGCCACGTGGTTGAGATAGCGCTCGGTCTCGGGCTGGCCGGCAAAGTGTTCGCTCCAGTCCCATTCCTGTAAGAGTTCCTCCGAGAATGAATACCCATAGGTATAACTCTCGGAATCGAAACGCGCGCCCGGATAGCGGTTCCAATACCAGGTACCGCCCACACCCGCGCCGGCCTCGTACACCCGCACCGAGAGTCCCAACTCCCGGAGTCGGTATAACTGGTACAGACCGGCCACCCCGGCCCCGATGACGATCGCGTCAAACTGGTCGGCCGCCTGGGCACCGACGGGCTGCGGATTGTGAGCAGACGTGGCCATGTTTTCCTCCGCTTCTCTACGGTATCGACTAGGCGGCTTTTCTCCGGCTTCGCGTCGTTTTGGCAGCTTTCGCGGTCGCGCGCTTTTTGACGCTCCGCTTGGCTTTGGTCCGCTTCTTTTTGGCCTCATCGACCATCAGTTGAATCGTCCGCCAGTCCAGCACATGGGCGATATTGCCGTTCTCGTCGTGGAAACCGACCGGCCCATAGACGTTGGCCAGATAGATGGTATCAACCGGATGTGAGGTGGCTTCATGCACCGCACCGGCCGGCTCATACACCCAATCCCCGGTCCGCGCAGACCCACCCCGATAGTCGAAGCCCCCGGAGATGACGTAAAAGTCGGCCGCGCCCAGATGCGTATGGGGCGGATTTACCTGGCCCTTGTCGGCTTTGATGAGCGCGCTCCAGGCCCCCGTCTCTTTACTGATCCGCAGTACCTTGAACTGATTCCCGTCGCCGCTCTGAATCCACTCTTCTGCATCGGTCCGCACCAGGGCCGCATCCAACGCATCAAATACTTGTTTCCCTTTTGCCATTCCGAGTCCCTCCTTTTCCTGTCAATTCAGTCGGCCATTGTAGTCAAGCCGGACAAAAGTATGCAAGGGGTTGGGCAACGAGACACGGGGCGATATTGAGTACACGCCAAACCAGGACTATAGTGGCCAGCCGGAGAACCCTGCTCGGCAACCTATGGCGCGAGCAGCCCACGAGCCGATGGCAGCGCCCACCATTGAGCGACATCGCACGGCAATCACGCGGACCGACCTCTCTCGTCCGGTCCGTCTCGCCCTTGAGGATGGCCTGATCACCCCAGAGACGAGCGTCTTTGATTATGGCTGCGGGCGGGGAACGGATATGCTGCGCCTCAGACAGCGGCAGATTCCCTGCCAGGGCTGGGACCCGGCCTATTTCCCGGACAATGAGCGGACGCCGGCCGATATTGTGAATCTGGGCTATGTGGTCAACGTGATCGAAAGCCCAGGCGAGCGCGCCGACGCCCTCCGACGGGCCTGGGCGCTGACCCGAACAGTGCTGATTGTGTCCGCCCGCCTCAGCCTCGAAGCGGCGCTCAATACGCTGACCCCCCATACCGACGGGGGCATTACCCGCTGCGGGACCTTCCAGAAATTTTTTGAACAGCAAGAGTTGCGCGAGTGGATCGACGCAGCGCTCGGCGCTTCAAGCCTGCCGGCCGGACCGGGGATTTTCTATGTGTTTCGGGACCCGCAGCAACGCCAGTCTTTTGCCGCCTCGCGCTATCGCCGCCGGTTTACAGTTCCGCGCCAACGTCTCAGCGAGGTCCTGTTCGAGCGGCATAAGGCTCTCCTGGAACCGCTGATCGCATTTCTGACGGCCCGGGGTCGCTTACCGGAGGACGCCGAGCTGCCCGAGACGGAAGACATTTGCCGGGCCTTAGGCAGTCTCAAACGGGCCTATGGCGTCATCCGGCGCGTCACCGGCGAGGAAGCGTGGAATACCATTCGCGCCGAGCGTCAGCAGGATATTCTCCTCTATGTCGCGCTCTCACGCTTTGAGGGCCGTCCGCGCTTCACCCAGCTCCCGCGCGATCTACAGCGTGACGTGCGCGCGTTTTTCTCGTCCTATCGCCGGGCCTGCGCATTGGCCGACGATTTGCTGTTTTCCGCGGGCGACCGTATTGCGGTCGATCAGGCCTGCCGGCGCGCCGAGGTCGGGAAACTGACGCGCCAGGCCTTATATGTGCACGAGTCCGCCCTGCCTCAACTCCCGCCCATCCTGCGCGCCTTTGAGGGGTGCGCGCGGGCGTATATCGGGGTGGTGGAGGGCGCGAATATCATCAAGCTGCACCGCGACCAGCCCCAGGTCTCTTATCTTTCGTACCCGGACTTCGAGCGCGACCCGCACCCCGCCCTGGCCAGCTCTCTGCTCGTTCCCTTACAGACCTTCAATATTCGCTACCGCACCTACCAGGATTCGCCCAATCCGCCGATTCTGCACCGCAAAGAAACCTTTATTTCTACCGCTCATCCCCTGCACGAGAAATTCTCCCGCCTGACACGCCAAGAGGAGAAAAAGGGGCTGTATGAAAAGCCCGAGTTGATTGGAACCCGAGCAGGCTGGCAGGTCGCCTTAGCCGCTCGTGGCCTCCGTCTGGCCGGACACCGGCTGATGCGCGAACCGCCTCGCTTAGACTGAACTTCTGAGGATGATCGTTCTCGACACCAATGTGATCTCGGAACTCATAAGGGAGGAATGAGGGCAGCGGCACGTTGTCCGTACATTAGCCGTATGCTAGGCTACCGCCAAGTAGGAGGTGACTTATGTCAATTGCCGAGGCCAAGTCAGAACGCATTGAGGTCCGCACCACGCCGAGTATGAAGGCGTTGTTGCAACATGCGGCGACTGCTTCGCATAGGAGCGTGACAGACTTCCTGCTCGAAGCGGGTATGAGCGCCGCGGAGGACGCCCTGATAAACAGGCGATTGTTCCGGCTTGACGACGAACAGTGGCAGGCGTTTCAGGATGCGCTTGACCGCCCGGTCGCCGAGAAACCTCGCTTAACTCGACTGCTGGCCGGAAAGAGCGTGCTGGAGTGACAGCGGAAGCGGAATCCTACTCTCCGATTAAGAAGCTTAGCGAAACCCATCGCCTCGACGCCTTTCACTGTGGAAAAGAGCCGCTTGATCGCTTCTTGAAGCGGTTTGCACTACTCAATCAAAAGGCTGGTGGCGCGCAGACCTACGTTGTTTGTCGGGATCATGGGCGCGTTGTTGGCTATTACAGTCTTGCCGTTGGCGCGGTTGAGCACGCAGAAGCTCCCGACCGGGTTGGCAGGGGGTTGGCCCGGTATCCTATTCCGGTGATGCTTCTCGCCCGGCTCGCAATTGACCGGACAGAGCAGGGCAAGGGCTTGGGCAAGGCACTCCTCAAGGATGCCCTGCTCAGGACCGCTCAAGCCGCGGACATTGCCGGCATCCGGGCGCTTCTTGTCCACGCCAAGGACGATGAGGCGCGCATCTGGTATGAGAGCCTGGAATTTGAGCCAAGCCCGACCGACCCCTACCATCTCTTCCTGCTGATGAAGGACCTCCGAGCGCTCCTGAGCAAATAATTGCCGGGGTTTCTGGCGGGGTATACATGACAGACTGCGCATGTAGGCACGTCATCTCCTTCTTGTCTGATTTCCTGTTCGCTCATGTTTCTTTTAACGATACGCCTCAGGCGTGGCGAGAGAAGTCGAAGTCGCCGACATTTAGTTGAAAGCGGACTTGTTCAATCGTTTTCACGCTTCCCCGTAGTCCTTCCCTTCCAGACTTCCGGCAATGATATGATTCGGATCTTTATTGTCCATAGGCATCCTAATTGTTCCCATCTGGACGAGACTACATGGCGCGTAAAGGTGTGTTCTGCTAGGCTCTTCTATATTCAACAAATGCAATACGGGGAATGTTATCGACAGCTCTATCTTTGGCAGCACTCCGTGGCGTGTCCATACGCTGATGTTAGTCGCAATCGGCAAAACGGGCGATGTACGGATCGTATCCGAGCCACGAAAGATGATGACGCTGGGCGAGCGGTCTCGCCATCGTCGGACTACCAGGAGTCATCGAAATGCTCAAGGATGGAGAGGTGGAACCGACCTGGAATCTGGCGGATTCCTTGGGTGAGATTCTAAGGAGGAGGAAAGCCGCATAAAGCCATGATAGCGAGAAAGGAAATTTAATTGAAGATCGCTCACCAGATAAAAAAACTCGGTTATCTCATAGAAATTCGAGATAAGATTCATCTAAACCCGGCCTGGCAACGGGGACCGGTTTGGTCCACTTCGAAGCAGGCACTTTTGATCGACTCTATTTTGCGTGAATATGATATCCCAATAATCTATTTACGAGAATGCACGCCTGGAATTCCTTACAAATATGAAGTAGTTGACGGCCAGCAACGTCTCCGCTCGCTTTGGAATTTCATTGATGGTGAATATACGCTTCCAAACGACTTAGATAAGGTCGAGAACATAAATATAGCAGGAAAGGAATATTACGCCCTACCAAAGAGCCTTCGGAACCGAATCACTGGTTTTAGAGTCGTTGTTGCCTTTGTGAGAGACGCACGCGAACCAGAAATTTCGCTTTTGTTTTCTCGGATGCAAATGGGAGTCCGCCTAAACCCGCCAGAGCTTAGAAATGCTGTTCAAACCGGCCTACGCCACGCTATTGATACGATAGCTCGCTCACATCCTTTCTTTCTGAATTCAAAAATTTCTCCTGCCCGCTTCAAACATCAAGACTATCTCGCGCATGCAATTTCAATATGTATGCACCGGGCAAAACACGACTTGAAAGCGCAACAACTGATGAATGACTATAACGTTACAGATAGCAACACTTACGCTCCGCTGATGCGTGATGCAGACGATATTCTGACATTCCTCGATAGGATAAACGAACGAACTTCAAGACGGATTAAGCAAAAGTGGACCTTTGTTGATCTATTTTATCTTCTATACCAAAACAGGGCGAAGCTAGGGAGACTTAGGCCAAAGGAATTTGCAGACACTTATGAGAAATTCGACCAACATCGTCTCGAACATACAGCAGAGCCGGAACGGCTATTAAACAGAAGACCAACCGAAGAACAACGAAACCTATATGATTATATTCTTGCCTTCAAAATATCCGGGGGCGAACGCAAGAAATTGGAACAAAGAAGTAAGATTCTGATTCATCGCTTTAAGAGCGTCCTGGAGGGAAAGAATGTCTCTTGACTTTGAAGATATCCCAACGGAACTGATTGAGAACTACCTCGATAAGAAATGCGGCTTCTTCATAGGAGCGGGCCTTTCCCACGCTGCGGGATATCCTGACTGGAAAGGTTTACTGTTGGGGCTTATCGAAAAAGCGGAAGCCGATCACTCTCTCGTACCTAAGCGCGCTACCGAGTGCCGTAGTCTTGCCGAAAACTCTAACAAGTATCTAATGCTCGCCGAAGAAATGAAAGACATATTAGGTGTGGAACTGAAAACCTTTATTGAAGACACTTATGCAAGGGAGGATATTGATCCATGTCCAACACACGAGCTCCTAGTTAGCCTCAGACATAACAATTTCATTATTACGACCAATTACGATCAATTGATAGAAAAAGCGTTTGTGAAGAGCGGAGTATTTCAAACGCCGTATAAATATTATGAGGCGCATGCCATTCAGAGACAACTTTATAGACGAGAATTTTTCTTATTGAAGGCTCACGGCGATGCGCGAACAGCGGCGGAAAATATCGTTTTGACCGATAAGGACTATAGGCGACTTCTGTATCAGCAGCCAGGATATCAGAGTGCGTTACAGTCGATATTCACAATGTATTCCGTGATATTTGTTGGATGCTCCCTGCAAGATCCCGAACTGAATTTACTGTTAAACTATATTAACGTAGCGTTTCCCCGAGGAGGAATACCGCATTACGCTCTTATGACGACCGAATCTACGGGAATAACTGAACGGAACCGCTGGAAGAAAGACTACAACATGCGGATTATTCCGATTTCTGCGGGCAATGGCTATAAAGATATCGACACTTTTTTTAATATTTTACATGAGAAGGAAGATAAGGCTGAGGGACAGAGCGTGGAGACGACGGAAGAGTAGAACCGACCATTGATGGCAAGCAAGGCAGATTTTCGCCTTGCCGCAAAGATCGTCAATATCCAGCGGCTCGATGTCCGGCCTTAGTGGGTTGAGCTGTGCCTTGGAGCGCAGACATGCCCAGGCGTTCTGATAACCGCAGCGTGATGCTTGCTTGCCGCGCTCTCGGCATGTCTGCTGCTCTGTAGAGTTGTTTACCAGAGAGGGTGCACCCTAGCACGTATGTCAACACGATAGTCAGTTATTCCATCATCTCAACTACCACATCCGATAAGTAATCGAGCGCTGTGTCTCCTCTGTGTTCCTCTAAAATTGCAATTAGCCGAGGGAGCCCAGCCAGGGCATAGGCATTTGCGATACGCATCATCTCACGGGGCTGATCCGTCACCTTGACATCGCCTGTGTGCGCGACAGCAATAAGCATAAGAGCATTAGAACGCCAACTATCGCTCCCAAATACGTTACCTTCGATTGCCTTATAGGTCTTACCCGTCACCTGTGGCTCCGGCTTCAGTCCTTCTTTCACGGCTATGCACAGCGCGAGAAACCACATGTCCACCATTCTCGGGAAGGGACTGTGCTCGGGACGATTTTGGGACCCTTCGACACGCGTCAGGCAGTAAGTATGAAAGTACTGCTGATATTTGTCTGGCAAATGTATGTCTATGGAAGAAAAATTGTTCATCTATGCTTCCATCGTCATGTCAGGAGTATCGAAATCACTGTTCTCAAGGCTCACTGTCTCACGACGTTCACAAATCCCACAATGCTGACGATAGTTACATGCGCAAAGCAGCACACGAGTGTCATCCACACCGGGGTCATTAACAAGAATCCTCGGGTAATGCGCAGGGTTGGTAAGCGTGTAAACGCGCCCGGCATATTTATCTAAAATCTCTTCACATCCTTTGATCTCATCGTGAGTCAGAAAAAGTATGAGTTGCGAGCTTTGTTGCGATGCAAGCTGAAGAATCGAGGTTTTTACATATCCGCTTGTCATCCCAAGAGGTGTGTCGATCACGTTTGGAGCCTCAACCTCACTAACCTTTGTCAGCGCCAGAATGAATGCAATGGTAAGAGCTCGACGGGACGCGCCGTTTAGGTCCTGCGATGGGTCAAGAGGCTGCTCGTATTTGCCAAAGACGACAATTCTAAAAGCTTCTGTGATCTCTGCTCGTGTAATGATTGCCCTCTGGGAGACGTCCGCTCCGATCATTTCGAGGAATAAGGCATTCATGTGATCGCTGACTTTCTTAAGCTCCCGGGTCTTCATGGTCTCAAGAGCATTTATCAAGATATCTTGAAGGTCTCTGGCGACCTCAAGTTCCGCATCCAACTTTTGACCCTGTTCGTCTTGATCTAAGAGCTTCTTCCGTTCTTTTTCTGCATCTTTAACGTCCCGCCGTTTTGATTCAAGCTGCTGGGTCAGCCGCATTTCCTGGCTTTGAGCATCTCTATGCTGTTTTCGGTAGTGGCCTCGTGAATCGCGTAGTTGCTGAATATCTACATCGGGGAGATCAGCGATCTTTGCCTCTGTCGCTCTTTCCGCTTCACCATGTTCTTTGAAACGTCTGCGGGCGCGTTGGCGACGCGCCTGTACGTCATTGTATTCGTCAATCCAGGGATGCCCGGCTACAGGCTTCAGCAAATCCTGCGCGCTATAAAATAATTCTGTCACCTTCCTTTGAATCTCGTCCGAATTTCTACTCTCATCAATCAGATGTTGAATATGTCTCCTCCGTTTTTGTCCATCCTGTCCCTTCGGGTCTAAATGTTCGCCACAAATACAGGTCGGTTGGTTCAAACGGTCCTCAAGTACCGGAATCGTCTGGCTAGGAATCTTTCCTTGGCGATGGAGCCCATCGAGTATCTCTTTTGCCTTTTTGAATGGCTCAGCCAAAAGGTGCTTACCTAGAAATTCACTCTTGAAGAGGTTTGCGTGGTCTCGTGCGGCCTGAGTCGCATCCTTCTCCGCAGACTCACGTCCTCGAATTGCCGTTTGTCTTTGTTTCTCCAACTCTGTCCTATTACCCTTGCGTAAAGCATCGGAGAGCTTGCGATCTGCCTCTTGCTCAAGATCTTCAAATCTCAGACGAGATTTTTCGAGCGAATTTATTTTCTTCTCAAGCTGAGGAATTTCCTCTTGAAGGGATACCAAGCGCTCAGATACCTCTTTAAGGTCGTTCCGATTCCCCGCCTCTCTTTTAATTTTTCTATTGAGGCCAAGCTCAACCTCGTGGACATCACCATGAGCCTTTTCCATGACACCTAATCCCAAGAGCGAGCGTATGGCTCCTTCAACACGTTCCTTTTGATCGTCCCGAGCCCCTTCGACAAAGCTCAATGCCCGATCACCATCAGTGAAAAACACCTCGCGCAATTCTTCAGGCAGGTAGGAATTAATATGCGCGTCAGGATTGGGCATTGGGTCAGCACCAGTTGGCTTTAATTGAAACAAGCAGACGTCGGTACGTCCCTTCTTCCAGTCCCCTCCTTTGACCGTTTCCGTCATAGACCGTGTCAATCGATAAATGGTATCGCCGCTGTCAAGGTCGGACATCACGTAATCGATTTCCACAGAAACCGTGACAGATTTCGCTTCTCCGCTTGAGGCATCAAGCGGACTATGCCGAAAATTTTTTCCACGACCCGGCAATGCCTTATCGCCAAATAGTCCCCATTGCAGAGCAGTCAGTAATGTCGTTTTACCGCTCTCGTTAGCTGCACGTATTACCGACAGGTTACGGTCGGTGTCTGTTGAGAATTCCAGTTCAACTTCCTTTAGAAGTCTGAAATTCTCAATCCGTGCGCGAAGCAACTTCATGGTCTTCTCCTACCCATCAGAAGCGGAACGGGAACGGTGTAGAAACATGCCCACCTCATGTACTTCGTTGGCAATGTCTTTGACCACACTACGTTTCGCGATTGCGTGGGCGCGCTCTAGGTTCACGACGTTAACAAGGAGACGGGCGAGTTTCTCCTTATACCCCTCACACCGCTCCGGCACGTCCTTAAACTGGTCCTGTAAAACTTCTCTGATCTTCTTGTTATTGTAGGCCACTAATCTATCCCACTTTCGTTCGCGAGTTCTTGAAGATACTGTACAGCTTCATAGGGACCACCCTTGAGAGGCCCGTTCCGGCTTAGGCGGGCAAACTCCCACACTCTTTCAAGCTCAGAGCGCACGAGCTTCCGGGTGTCTTGATCAAGATTTTCCATTGTTGACAAGTATGTTCTCGACGGCAGGACAACAAAATCGTGTATCACAGCGTGCGTCTTGCCGATCTCCCTGCATCTACGCAGTAAACGACCTCGTCGTTGGACCCATTGGCGCCTTACGGTGGTACTAGCGAGAAGAAACGCCAGTTTGATCTGAGGAATATTAACACCTTCATCAAGAACCCGTTTGGCCGTTAATATACGAAGCTGTCCATTCTGAAAAGATGAAAGTATCTTTCGAGTTTTTTCTTGGCTTTTCGTTTCCTCGTAGGTCAATTGTCGGAAGAGGACACCCCGATTTTGCAGCAAACGGTTAACCTGCTCCAACTGTTCGGGTTTCTTGTCCGTGGCGTATATAAGGGCGAATCTGAGTGTACGAGGACCCTCGGTATCCAAAAGATCGGCTAAGGTATCCAGTTTCCCGCTTGCCGTTTCAAGAACCAACCGCCGTAAGCGAAGAAGGTGTTCTAAATGCGGGTCATCATCGTTCTGGTTTGAATGCAATTTCCAAGCGTGAGCGGCAATCTGAGCGGTCAACTCCTTCCATTCCTCCATCTCGTCGTCTGTCAGCTCTACAAAGTGGACGTGATAATCGTACTCCGTAAGGCACTTCCCGATAGCCTGCTCCAGCGTGAAAGAAAAACAGACATCACCAAAGTATGCGATGAGGGCGGCTGTCCCTTCCTCGTCGTACTGGCGGAGAGGCGTGGCGGAGAGGCCAAGTCTAAAATCGAAAACATCAGGCGGATTGCTAATAAAAGACTCCGCACCAAGGTTGTGACACTCGTCAGCAATAAGAAGCTTCGCTGCCTGTACACTTGCAATGGAGTTTACAAATCTTTCCGTACAAAGCGTATCGTTACTCGTAACCAAGACCTCGGCACGAGACGTTCCCGTTCGGAGCCGTCGGCTTGCTTGCTTGATTTCACGGTCTCGCTTTTCAGGTCCACCGACGGTTGTAAGATTGATTGGATACACACCAAATTCTCGTATTTCACCACACCACTGCTCAATCAGAGGACGATAGGGTGCGGAAACAACAACAAGGAGACTATCTACCTCGTCTTGGAGTTGGGTCGCACAGATCATCGACGTGATCGTCTTACCCGCGCCGGTGGCCATCTCAAGAATTCCCCCGCGTCCGCTCTCGGCCCAAGCCCTGACAGCTTGTCCCTGGTGCGCAAAGTCACCAGTCTCATAGATCAAATAGTCGGGAATTCTGAGTTCATCCTTATGCACTGTGTCTGTAATAAACGGTGGAGGCAATTCATGTGCTTTTTGCCAAATAGCTGCGACTACGCTTTCGTCCGGCATCTCATTTGTCTTATACCGCGTGACGATTTTTCTCTCGACGGCGTCGGGGAGAGGAACAACAGTGCAGTTCTCGTCACCCCCAGACCAAAGAGTATTGAACTCTTGGCGAAGCCGATCGATGTGAAAGACTGCTTCATCCCCCTTCCAATCTCGGGAGAGTGTGAGTTGCTCCCGGTTTTTGGACAACCCCTTCTTTGTGAAGTTGGTCGATCCATGTAGTGCAGCCCGATTCTCGCCGTCTTCAAACAGCCAAACCTTCGGATGAAAGAGCGCCTCACGCAAAACTGCCATTTTGATCACCAAGCGTTCTTGAGTGATCAGCCAGGCAAAACATTCGAGAGTATGATGGACAATTACGTCTTGATCTGGAACATCTTCGCTTAGGATGCGCTCTGCCAGATTACGCAGATCTTCGTCGCTCTTTGTGAGAGCTTCAAAATCATCTTCAGTAAGAAATGGGCTCACTACCATACGCATGGGTGCGTTTGAGTTCCTAAGAAACGTCGCGAGCCCCGGTGCGATCTCTGCAAAAGAGCCGCTCGAAAAATAGCCCATCATCAAATTGACAGAGCGGCTAGCACACAGTGCTGGGATAAGGACTTCCTGGATTACAGGGTCCTTTGGCAAAAAATAGAGTGGCTGAGCATTTGAAATCGCAGCCTTCAGAGTAGGGCTGGGCGCACTAATTATTTTTGACCGTACATCGGTTTCTAAGACCATCCGATCGCTCTTCACTTATGACACGCCAAACACACCTTTGCTTTTCCATAGAGATCATCAATGTCCAGCGGCTCGCTATCCGGCCTTAATGGGTTGGGCTGGACCTTGGAGCGCTGACGTGCAAGGCGTTGTTCGTGATCTTTCATGATTTGCTTAATGCGTTTCGGCTGTTCCAACTCTTCCAATGACTCACCTTGACTCCAGGTAAACGGTGAACCGTTTTCGACAGCGGTCTTTTCGTAGCGCTTGGCTTCCTCAAAAGCATCAGGGTGCTGCTCTTTGAGGCGTACCCATTCAATCTTCTGCTGAAAAAAGCAAAACGTGCAGCCGCTTCGGGTACGCCAGGAATAGTATTTCGGTAAGCCCAACCCGGCACCATCAAGAATCTCCAGAACACCGGGCTTGTCGATACCCGCCTCCTTGAAGGGGAGTTTGACGACGAGCTTGTCATGCTTGGATGCGTAGCCCTCCCGGTATTCTTCGTCACTGCGGATCGCCACATAGCTGTAGATCGTCTCACCCTCTTCCAACATCGGACGCAGCCAGCGCTCAAACGGGCGCAGCTTGAGTTGCCGGGTACACCAGCGAGTTTGTGGCGATGGCAGAAAATCGTTGTACTGCTTCAGCCAGAAATCAAAATCCCGGTCAGGATTCAGCCGCAATATGGTCTGTCCGAGAAAACCTTCCAACCGTCCAAGAAACTCGTAGACCTCGGGCAATTCCTTGCCCGTATCCGTGAAGAAATACTGAATGTCGAGAGCAGGATGCTGCTGTCGCATATAAACCGCAAGCGCAGCACTGTCACGCCCGCCGGACAGACCGAGTACGTGCCGTTCCGTCTCTGCCATACTCACGACACTCTCCGCCTCTTTTTCCAACTCTTCTCGGTCGAATTGGTTTCCGTAGCGGCTTTGAGATACTTGGCACTCAACTCTGCCAGGGTAGCCAGGATTATGTTACGCTGCCTCTCTCCACTGTAGTCCAGAACCTCGTCTACTTTTGCGAATAGCGCCTCCACTTCCACACGTTCCAGGTCGGTAATATCGAACTCGTCATGGACCGGCGTTGGCCGGCCACCCATACCCACCACCACAGCCAGGGCGTGCCGTTTGTTCGGTCGGCCCTTCACGCGGGCAAATACCTCTGCGCGGAGGAATTTTTGTGACAGATCGGCAAGCTCAATAGCGGCTTGGTCAAGATCAGGATCAACCCAATCGCGGGGAGGCTTGTTCGCCGCGAGGCTTGCTATCCCCTCAAAACTCTGGTCGCTGCCGTCGAACTGCGAGAGCCTGCCAACAAAGGCTTCGAGCCTGAAATCCCCGGCAAGCTGCCTGATATTTTCGGCACGGGCGCGTAATTCCGCCAGCGATTGCGGCGAGATATTTGGGACCTGCAATTCCGACAGCATGACATCACGTAAGCGGTGAAGCATTTCAGGGTAGGCTTGGACCAATTCCTCCAATCCTTCTCGGACGCTGGCGATGATCCGACGGGCATCCTGGTTATTGGATAGCGCTACATCTTCGCCGAGCGTTCCCGGAATGTCCTCAAACAGAAACGTATGGGGATCGTGCGCACGTTTGAAAATATCGCGGACACGCATGGCGTTTGTAGACAGCCGCATCGTTCGCGTGGTCCATTGCGGCAGTTGATCGTAGATCGCCACGAGGCCGCGGCCAACATGAATAGGCTCCAGATGAATAAGAGTGTTTGCGCTGTCGAGATCACGGACGACCTGCGCCATACCAGAAAGCAAACTGCGGGAAACCTCCGACAGGTCCATCCAGCGCAACTGTATGTTGGCCGCATTCTTTGCCAGATATTCGACATCCACGTCGTCAAATCGTGCTCGAAAAATACCGTCTCGATAGACCGCCAGTTTATCGCGGCGTGACAACACAAACGCGACGGCAAGAATCGGCATGAGCCCGTCCTTGAGGCCGAATGGCGGTTTGCTCCACAGGTCGAACAGTTCGGAGACGGCAACTGGGCGCTTAGCGTTCTCTTCCAAATATGCGAGCGTGGTTTCCCACAGCGGAGCGAGACGGCTGGGATCATTATGAGTTTTCGTTGGTGAAACGAAATGCCAACGCTTGCCGTCTTGTACGTAGAGTCCGCTTGACTCAAGAATGGAAGCGAACAAACCACCTTCGGCAGGGAAGCCCTCAATACCCAGACGCGGCTCACCTTCGTTCAGGACCATGTGCCGTAACAAGTTGTTCTGTGCCGCAATAGCGCTCGTTGACGGTTTGTAGCGGTTGAGCAGTTCGTTGGGCAGGTAGGGACACTGCTTGAAACGGCTACCGGCTAAATCGGAGGCGATACGGTTTAGGTCCACTTGTTGTAAAAGCTCGGGGGCAGAGTTCTCTCGGAACCACAGCGCGTTGTCGAATGCCTTGTGCAATTCCGCTTCAAGAAGGGCCTGCATATCCGCAAGCCGGGCATCAACTTCCCGCCTTGCCACAGGATCGCCCGCCAACTCAGGATGGTCATTGCTGACGTTTTCTAGCGCGAGCAGTTCCTGCGCCAGCGGAATCACAGCCCGAGACCTACTCGAAGTACCAACGACAATATCCCATTCGGCGCCGTGACGTGCCGCCTTGCGGCATAAGTCTTTCTCCTGCTCTTCGTCTTCTCCTTCAGTCGCTATTGCGAGCACGAACTGACCTATTGCGCCGTTTTTAGGTTCGGAGCGAGAGGCATATTCAATAAGATCGCTGAGCGGAACGATATCCACATCGAACCAGCGTAGCGCGCCGGTCTCGTGATAGTGGCGCTTGGCGAGAATCGGCTGAAGCCCTGCAAGGGATTTCAGAGTCTCGAAATCAATTTCGTCAAGCTCATCAAGCGCCGTTCGAACGGCTTGGTCAATATCAAAATCGCTCCCGGCAAAAATGGTGTAAGCGCCAAGAAACTTTTTGAAAATTGTGAACGACCATGCGTCGAGTTGGGACAATGCTGCTCGAAGCGCTTTGACTGAAATGCCGGGGAAACAGCTTTGTAGCAGCTCGAAACTCGCGATGAGCCCCGAGCGCTCCTTAAACAGATCAATGACACCGACCGTCTTGAGCAATTTGATGTGGAGGGCATCTCCACCAATGGACTCACAGCGTTCAAGCGCTTCCACCGCTGAGGCCCAGCGGTGCCCGTCAGGCGAAGCCAGAATGGAGGGTTCCAGATTGGCGCGCAGATAATCCCAGAGACGATCTGGGCTGTACCGCTCGCTATCCCCGGCGTATTTGAGAAAATCCTGAAAGCCGTATGGTTCGGATGAGTTCAGAAAGCCAAAGATGCTGCGTTGGTTCTGACCGAAGCGTCGGCGCGATATTGGCCCGAGCAGACAGGCCACAACCGGATGCAACGGCCAGCACGCTTCAAGCAGGGAGGCGAACCGCTCAGCGTCACTCAGGCGTTCGCGGCGCGCAATCACAGCAACCGTAGACGCTGACTCGCTCGGTTCTTGTGGATGATGGTCGTTCTCAATCGCACGGGAAATCAGGTCAATCTGCTCTTCACCGGCAGTGTCTACAACAAGGTCAATGAAACGTCCCTGAATCTTGGCCCACTCGTCGCGCATCTCCCGCGAAAGCCGATGAGCGTACTCCTCAAATGCCTGATGCAACACTCCAACAATAAGAAAACGCCCATTGCTTCGTGAAGCGGCCTCTGCAAGTTGCTGTATAATATAGATGTCGGAGCTGTCCTGCGCCGCGGCTTCGAGAAACTTGCCCATTTCGTCGATAAACAGAATCAGACCGCCATGAGTCTCAGGCTTTTCGGCAGCCGCGGCTATCAACGTGGCGATCAGTTTGCTCTCCGTCCAACCGCCGCGAGGCCGGCGCGATACAAGCCCTGCGTTCCGAACGGCTTCTCCAATGACGCGGACAGGATGGTCACGCCTGCCAACGACCGGAACAACTCGCCAGCCTTTGGGACCCGTCGGCAATGCGCTCCAAATCGTTTCTGTCAAATCTTTCCCGAAGACCCGCACTGCTTTGTCTCGCAGTCCCGCATTACCGTTCAGCAAGGCGCTCAGTGCAACGACAAGGCTTGACTTTCCGCTCCCGTATGGACCGGTCCATGTAAATGCGCCGTGTCCTGTTTCAGAGACATGACGCGCCATTGTCATGAGAACGTCAGCCGACGATTGGGGACAGACGAACCCGTTGAGCGCAGCGGATTCACCCAGGTCGGCGTCAATACGAATCGATCTCAGAAAGCGGCGTGCTATGCGGACCCGTTCGTATAGTGCCATCAGGCAGCCTTCTTGCCGGTACGCTCGTGGTAGTCGCTCGACACATAGGAAAGCGCGGCTTCTTCACCAATATCGATAGTACGTACCACTTGCTTCAGCCCGGCGGTCTCGGACCATCTGAGCTTGCCGCGTGTCACTTCGTCAAGTGCGACAAGACGGTCGGCTACATCGTTCTCGTCAAACAGAAAGACCCGGCCCGGTCCACCGGGCGCGTGGGCAATGGCCTCAAACGACAGCGTGGCCGCGTTAGGAAAATAGCGCGCCCAAAGGTCGGTTAGCGCATAGACAAATACACCATCGCTCAACGTAGGCTTTGGGCCACGTACAAAACGAAATCCGTCTTGTTTACCGATAGACTTGATGAGGCCCAACTCGGTCAGGGGCGACTCAAGCACGTCATCGTGTCTCATCTTTCCCGACGCCTGCCGGGCGACATAGGTCCGAGTGAAGCAGGCAACATCGTTTTTAATTGTATTCCCTGCTATACGCGGCCAGGGTCGGTCTTGGGCGAGGCGTTCGAGTTTCTTGACAAGACTGTCCCGGTCAAAGGTCACGGCAGGATAGTGGCTGAATGCCCAAAACCAAGTTGTTTTTTCGGGATATGCCGCCAATTGCCAATGGATCAGCCAAAGCGTGGCGGGGTGCTCCATATACGGGTCAAGCCCATTCGGCCCGAAAAGCATACGGCCAAGTTCTGTCGGGCGGACAGCGTTTGTACCGTTCGGCTCCTCAATGATGCCACTCGCTTTTGCCCAATGGCGCATGGAAGCCACCATGTTTTTACCAACGCCAAAACGTGCAATGGCCCCGTCGTCCCAACAGACGTTTCTGTTATCGGGCTTGTCTTCGGTTTCGGCGACCCGGTCGAATACTTTTTTCAGCCAGCCATAGCGGAGCGGGAAGGTTTCGTGTCCCGAAAAATGCGGAGTGTAGCCGTCTTGAAAAAGTGGGCCGCGTGTCATGTGTCCTCTGGATGGGGGCTCCAGGTCATGTATAGTTCGTATCCTATATCTTATGTTAAAGTTAGAAAAGAGCCTGCAAACTGTTGAGAAACAATGAAAATCGGTAAGACTCTCTATCTCGACCATCAGGCAACAACGCCGGTCAATGCGCGTGTTGTGGCTGCCATGACCCCATATTATGCGGAGTCATTCGGTAATCCGCATTCCTCGGATCATAGTCTTGGTTGGGAGTCCGAAAGCGCCGTAGAAAAAGCCGCTACGTGCGTGGCGCGGCTGATCGGCGCGGACGCCGATGAAGTTATATTTACCTCTGGAGCGACCGAGGCAAACAACTTGGCTCTGCTAGGCTTGGGTCGCCGGGCTACCGAGGGCAAGCGCCGCCGTATTCTGGTCAGCGCCATCGAACACAAATGCGTACTGGCCGCTGCGAGAGTTTTACAGGAACAGTTCGGTTTTGTTGTGGAGCTGATCCCGGTTGACGCCGAAGGCTTTGTGAAAGTGGCGGCTCTGGAAGAAGCGCTGGACGATGATGTTCTCATCGTGTCGGTCATGGCGGTCAACAACGAAGTCGGGACAATTCAAGATATTGGGCGAATATCCGAACTCGTGAGAAGTTACGGCGCGGTATTTCATTCGGATGCAGCGCAAGCACCCATTGCTATGGATATGAAGTCAATGGCGAGCCATACCGATATGCTGAGCCTTTCGGCGCACAAGATGTATGGTCCAAAAGGCATTGGAGCCATCTATATTTCGCGCGAATTGCAGGATCAAATCGAGCCGCTGATTTATGGCGGCGGACAGCAGAACGGTCTGCGCTCGGGCACGGTCCCGGTTCCACTCTGCGCTGGGATGGGCGCAGCAGCAGATATCTTTGCCGCTGTCGAGGCGGAAGAGAAGCGGGCGCAGTTATGCCGCCGTCGCGATATGTTTATTGAAATGCTCAACCGTCTGCCGTGGCCGATAGCGTTGAATGGCCCTCAAGGGCAGGCCCGCCACTCCGGCAACGCGAATATTCGGTTTATGGAGTTTTCGGCGGATGACATCCTCAGCACCTTACAGCCCCACCTCGCGGCTTCGACGGGTTCCGCCTGCACCTCGGGGATACCTGAGCCGTCGCATGTTCTGAGAGCTATCGGTTTGAGTGGTGAGGAGGCGGAAGCCTCTATTCGCTTCAGCCTCGGCTTTGATACGACTGACGCAGACCTTGCCGAGGCGGTGCGTCTGATTACGGAGACGTTGACACGATTGACGCGGGCCGGGCCGTGTTCTGAGCCGTAGAGAACCCACCCCGGCCCTTTGGCACGGCTCAGGACAGGCCCTTCGACACGGCTCAGGACAGGCTCAGGGCGAACGCGAGGCCGTTTGTGCTGAGCGTAGCCCGGAAGGGCGAAGTCGAAGTATGGATGCCGGATCAGGTCCGGCATGACGAGAGCGGAACGCAGAACTCCAGCCTAGCGGGAAACGCTCTCGTGGCCGCTGGCAAATTCGGATACCGAATCACCGGCGATTCTGGCGTGGTACATCACTCGCGCTTCAGTCATGTCCCAGGGGCAGGCCCGGTGCAGCAGGCGACGGTTATCCCACAGCACGGCGTCGCCCGCGGTCCAACTGTGGTGATAGACGCGTGGCGGCTGACAGGTGTGGTCCACCAGCGTCTGAAGCAGGTGTTCGGATTCGGCCGGGTCCAGTCCTGGAATGCCGTACGCATGACGGCCAATCAGCAGAGACTTGCGCCCGGTCTCGGGATGCGTTTTCACCAGGGGTCTCAACGGCGGGTCCTGGACATCCAAACCATAGCCGTTATAGTCGCCGCCCTTTTTGGCTGCAAACCCAATTTTCTTCTGTGAATGGCGGAGGGAGTGGTAGGCTGACAGATTGGCGATTTTCTCTTTCGTGGCTGCATCAAGCGCATCATACCCGGCGCGTAAATCCGCCCAGCCGGTTTCCCCACGAGACGCAGGCACAACGTGGGCCGTGAACACCGCGCCCTTGGCCTGAACGGGCATATAGGTGCTGTCGCAATGCCAGCCCATATTCCCCTTGAGCACCTGAATCATCTCGTCTGCATCGTCTTCGAGGCGAATGCTGCCGTCTTTTTTGACGTTGCTGATCGGCGCCAGGTCAAACTCCAGCTCACCAAAGCGTTTGGCAAAGGCGACCTGCTGGTCATTGGAGAGATGCTGGTTCGGGAAGATGAGCAGCGCGTACTCAAGCCAGGTGTCGTACAGCCGACTGAAGGTTGTCTCGTCAATGTCGGCCAGCTTGAGTCCGGTTACGGTTGCCCCAAAGCTCGCATTAAGCGGTTCAACATGAAAATTTGTCATCGGTGTGCTTCCTCCTGGGTTGCCTCAACATGACGCGCGGAAGGAAAACTGTCAATCCGTTCCCGGTTTTGGTGGTGTATCAGTTTGAAATCCCCCGACTCTTTCCTGCTGGAAGCTCAGACCCGCCCTCAGCCCGCAAACAAGGAGTGCGGGCTTCCAGCCCGCAAAGAATCGCGGCCAGGATGGCCGCGCTCCTCATGAGGTGGGCGCGTTTACGCATTTCCCGCCAGGAGAGCGGGAGCCGCCCTACAGGAGGAGCAAGGACAAGGGCGGCCCGGCAGGGCGTGTCTCAGTTGCACATCGTCCTGCACCGCTGCCGGCGGAACACCCCCCACCCTGGCCCTCCCCCTCAAGGGGGAAGGGAAGTAGACTCAAGGGGGGAGGGAATCAGACTCAAGGGGGGAGGGAAGTAGACCCCCTCTCCCCCGGGGGCCTGTCCTGAGCCGGTCGAAGGGGAGAGGGTTGGGGGGAGGGGGCGCGGCACCGGCAACGGGTGAGGGAAAATTCAAACTGAGACACTATCCCGGTAAGGAAAAAGCCCTTGCAGACACAAGGGCTTCAAGAGAGCCACCCATCGGACTTGAACCGACGACCTACTGATTACGAATCAGTTGCTCTACCAACTGAGCTAGGGTGGCGTGGATTGCGGAGATTCTACCAGTGAGGCGAACTGCGGGGCAAGCCCGATGCGCTTCAGTCAAGCTGCTGCAATAACGCTTGCGCGGCCTGAGCCGGGTCGGCCGCCGCGCTGATGGCCGAAATCATGGCAATCCCATGCGCGCCGGTCTCCAGTACTTCCGCCACGCGCTCGGTCTTGATACCGCCAATCGCAAAAACAGGCACCGCGCTGTGAGCGACCGCCGCGCGGAGGCGGTCAAGCCCCTGGGGCTCGCCATAGGCAGCTTTTGAGGGGGTGTAATAAACCGGGCCAAAGACAAGAAAGTCGGCCTCCTGGGCCGCAGCGATTTCATGCTGAGAATGGGTTGAAACGCCGATGAGCTTCTCGGCTCCCAGCAGACGGCGGGCGTCTTCGACTGCAAAAGAATTCTGTCCGAGATGGACGCCGTCGGCTTCAACGGCAAGGGCGACATCCAGGCGATCGTTGACCAGCAAGCGTGCCTGATAGCGCCGGGTCAGCGCCCGAAGCCGCTCGGCTAAGGCGTACAGCTCGCGGCCTTCGAGGTCTTTTTCTCGGAGTTGAACGGCCCGCACCCCACCGTCAAGGGCGGCATGCACAACATCGGCAAGGGGCCGGTTGGCGGTTTGTTTGCGGTCAGTAACAAAATACAGGCTGAAGTTGAGCATCAGTCAGACGGCCTGAGGAGACCGGCCCCCTTCAACTCCGCTTACGCTACGCCCTTGGGCATGGCTCAGGACAGGCTCAGGGTGAACGGCGGCACCGGTCGTGCTGAGCGTAGCCCCGGAGGGGCGAAGTCGAAGTACGCTCAGGCTATGCCTTCCAGGGGGGATGGAATGATGGACCTCCAGCCTGTGCTAGGCGATCATCCCGTCGAGCGGGCTGGAGGCGGTGGCGTACAGCTTTTTGCCCATACGCCCGGCCAGATAGGCTTTGCGCCCAGCTTCCACCCCTTGGCGCATGGCGTCCGCCATCAGAATCGGGTCCTTTGCCGCGGCAATGGCCGTATTCATCAGCACTGCGTCACAACCCATCTCCAGGGCAACCGCGGCGTCCGAGGCCGTGCCTACTCCGGCGTCAACAATCACCGGCACGCTGCTGTGTTCGAGAATGATACGGATGTTATACGGATTGCGGATGCCAAGCCCGGACCCAATGGGCGCCGCCAGCGGCATGACCGCGGCGCAGCCCATGTCTTCGAGCTTTTTGCAGGAAATCGGATCGTCATGAATATAGGGCAGGACAATAAAGCCCTCGTCGACCAGGGTCCTGGCCGCCTCAAGCGTCCCCGGAATATCGGGGAAGAGGGTCTTGTCATCGCCAATGACCTCCAGCTTGACCATATTGCCAACCCCGGCCTCGCGGGCCAGGCGGCAGGTCCGCACCGCGTCGGCGGCGTTATAGCACCCGGCGGTATTGGGCAGGACAGTGTACTGCTTGGGGTCAATATAGTCGAGCAGATTTTCCTGGTTGGGGTCGGTGATATTCACGCGGCGAACCGCAACCGTCACAATCTCGGCCCCCGAGGCCTCAATCGCCCGTTTGGTTTCCGCGAAATCCTTATACTTTCCCGTGCCGACAATAAGCCTGGAATGATATTCCTTGCCGGCGAGTACAAAGGGGTCTTTGGGGCCTTGCATGGCGTCCTCACTGTGTTGATCTGTGCGCGCTCTGACTAGCAGCCTCCGCCGACGAAATGTACGATTTCAACCTCATCGTCCGCTTTCAGCGCGCAGTTGGCGTACTCGTCGCGGGAGATAATATCCCGATTGACCTCAACCGCAATCCGCTTGTTTCCAAGGCCGAGTTCTTCGACTAAGGCTGCGATAGTGAGGCCCTCTCGGCACTCGCGTACATCGCCGTTGAGCCGCAATGTCATCGCGGCCCACCATATGCCGACGGGTTTCCCTTTACAACCCAGGAGGCTTCTGGTATTCCCCTGTCTGCCTTTCCAGATGGACAGCTTTCCAACCCCGTTATCAGCAAGGAGCATCCCATGCCTACTGTCACCCGCGCCCTGATTAGCGTGAGCGACAAACGTGGCGTTGTTGATCTGGCTCGTGGCCTGGCCGCGCTTGGGATTGAAATTCTCTCAACCGGCGGCACGGCCAAAGCGCTGACCGCAGCCGGCGTTGCCGTGACCCTGGTTGAAGACTTTACCGGCTTTCCCGAAATGCTTGATGGCCGGGTCAAGACCCTGCACCCCCGCATACACGCCGGGATTCTGCATCGCCGGAGCGACCCCAGCCATCTCCAGGCCATGACTGAGCATGATCTCAAAGCCATTGATCTGGTGGTGGTCAACCTCTACCCGTTTGAACAAACCGTGGCCAGGCCGGACTGCCGCTTTGCCGATGCGATTGAAAACATCGATATCGGCGGGCCGTCTCTCTTGCGCGCGGCAGCCAAGAATCACGCCGATGTGGGCGTCGTTGTTGACCCGGACGATTATCCGGCCCTTCTGACCGCGCTCACACAGGACGGCGTCCTGTCGGCCGAGTATACGCGCGCCCTGGCCAGGAAAGCCTTCCAGCTCACCGCTCGCTACGACGGCGCCATTGCCGATTACCTGGGCAGCCTCGACGGAGAAGAGCGCCGGCCTTTTGGCGAAACCCTGCATCTGCAATACACCAAGGCCCAGGACCTCCGCTATGGAGAAAACCCGCACCAGGCCGCGGCTTTTTACCGCAGCCCGGTCGTCCGGGAAGCCTGCATTGCCAACGCCAGCCAGCTCCAGGGCAAGGCCCTGTCCTATAATAATATTGTGGATGCCAATGCCGCGTTTGCCCTGCTCCAGGAGTTCGATGAAATTGCCGCGGTGGCCATCAAGCATACCAACCCGTGTGGCGTGGCCACCTCGACGGACTCTCTGGCCGACGCCTTTCGGAAGACGCGCGCCTGCGATCCAATTTCAATTTTTGGCGGGATTGTGGGTTTGAATCGCGAGGTTGACGCCGCGACCGCGCAGGAAATCCTGAACCTGTACGAACAGGGCTTTCTTGAGATTGTGCTCGCCCCTGGCTATGCGGCCGCGGCCCTGGCGATGCTGGCCTCGTCCAAGCGACTCCAGAACATCCGCTTGCTGGAAATCCCGGAGAGCGTTGACGCGCAGCCGGCCCTCTATGAGGCCAAACCGATTACCGGCGGCCTGCTGTATCAGGAACGCGATACCGGCCAGGTCAAGGTGCAGGACTGCGAGGTCGTGACCAGGCGACGGCCGACCGATGCCGAGTACCAGGCATTGGCCTTTGCCTGGCGGGTGTGCAAACATGTCAAGTCCAACGCCATTGTGCTGACCTCAAGCGATCAGGTTGTTGGTGTGGGCGCCGGTCAGATGAGCCGGGTTGACTCGGCCAAGATCGCCGTCTCCCGGGCACACGACCTCGGGCTGGACACCCACGGCAGCGTGGTCGGGTCGGACGCGTTTTTTCCCTTTCGCGACGGGCTCGACGTGGTGGCGCAGGCCGGCGCAACCGCCGCGATTCAGCCCGGCGGCAGCCTGCGGGACAAGGATGTTATCGCGGCCGCGGATGAGCATGGCATGGCCATGCTTGTCACTGGCATGCGGCATTTTCGGCATTAGCCATGAAAGTACTGGTGATCGGCAGCGGCGGCCGGGAACACGCCCTGGTGTGGAAAATTCGCCAGAGTCCGCGCGTCTCAAAAATCTACTGTGCGCCGGGCAACGCCGGGATTGCCGACCAGGCCGAGCTGGTTGCGCTGGCCGCGGATGACGTCGCTGGGCTGTGCGCGTTTGCGGAAAAAGAACGGATAGGGCTGACGCTTGTCGGTCCTGAGTTGCCGCTGAGTCTCGGGATCGTCGACCGGTTCGAGGCGCGGGGTCTGCGTGTGTTTGGCCCGAATCGGGCCGCGGCTCAACTCGAAGGCAGTAAAGCCTTTACCAAAGAACTCTTGCGGCAGCAGGGCGTGCCAACCGCGGCCTTTGGCGTGTTTCGTGACCCGGACAAAGCCAGCCGCTATATCGAAAAAGTCGGCGCGCCGATTGTGGTCAAAGCCGACGGCCTGGCCGCGGGAAAAGGCGTCCTGGTGTGCGCGACCCAGGCAGAAGCCCAGAGCGCAATCACAAGCATTATGCGCGAGCGTCAGTTTGGCGCAGCCGGCGATCAGGTGGTGATTGAAGAATTTCTGCGCGGCGACGAAGCCTCGTTTCTGGCGTTGACAGATGGAAGCCATATCCTGCCCCTGGCCTCTTCTCAGGATCACAAGCAGGTCTTTGACGGAGACCGGGGGCCGAATACCGGTGGGATGGGAGCCTACTCACCGGCGCCGGTCGTCACCCCGGCGTTGACCGCTCAGATCATGCAGGACATCCTCACTCCGGTCGTCCGGGGGCTCAGGCAACGCAACATTGTGTATAAAGGTGTTCTGTATGCCGGGCTGATGATCGACCACGGTCAGGCGCAAGTCCTTGAATTCAACGTCCGCTTTGGCGACCCGGAATGTCAGCCGCTCATGCTGCGCCTCAAGTCAGACCTGGTCGAGGTCATGCAGGCCGTGATTGATGAGCGCCTTGACCAGGTGACCCTCGACTGGGATGAGCGTGCCGCGGTGTGTGTGGTGCTCACGTCCGAGGGCTATCCGGGCAGCTATGAGAAGGGACGGGCCATTGCCGGGCTGGAGCAATGCGCGGACTGGCAGGACGTGGCGATTTTTCATGCCGGCACCCAACGCCAGGCAGACGCCCTGGTCACCACTGGTGGCCGCGTGCTGGGTGTGACCGCGACCGGGCCGGATATTCGTCAGGCCATTGCGACAACCTATCAGGCGGTGCAACGCATTTCGTGGCCGGGCATGCACTATCGGCGGGATATCGGCCAGCGAGCGCTGGCGGGCTGATCCCTGCATTTCTTCCAGTCGCCACGTCACGGAGAGGAACAGATATGGCCCAGATTCGTCCCTTTCGCGCGCTGCGCTATAATCCGACCGTGGTTGGCGATTTGAAAAACGTCGTCTCCCCGCCGTATGACGTGATCAGTCCGCAGCAACAAACGCTCCTCCACCTTCAGAGTCCGTATAACGCGACCCATCTCGATTTCAGTACGGCAGACGACCCCTATACGACAGCGGCCCGGACTTTTCAGACCTGGCTGTCCCAGCAGGTTGTACAGCCCGACCCGGAGCCCGGCTTCTATTGCTACACGCAGGAGTTCACGCTCCAGGACGGCCAGCCACGTCGCCGGACCGGTATTTTTGCTGCGCTCCGGGTTGAAGATTTCGAGTCTGGAGTTATTCGCCCGCACGAGCGCACCTTTGAGCGGGCCAAAAAAGATCGCCTCGCCCTGCTGCGCGCCTGCCGGGCGCATCTGAGTTCGATCTTCTGTCTCTACGCCGGCTCAGGCTGGTCGCTTGCACACACGCTCCGGGACGCGCTCGCCCGGCCGGCTGCGGTTGAGATCGCAGACGACGCGGGTGTTACGCATCGGCTGTGGCCCATTCGGGAGCCGGCAACCATTGCGGACATTACGGCTCAGCTCTCTGACAAATCACTGATTATCGCCGACGGTCATCATCGCTATGAAACGGCGCTGCAATACAGCCGCGAGCGGACGGCGGAAACCGGCGCCGGCGAGGACCGGCCCTTTCAGTACGTTCTGGCGTATTTGACCAGTGCCGAGGATAGCGGCCTGACTATCCTCCCAACCCACCGGCTCATCCGGCAGACCCGTCTACCCAGTCCGACCAGTCTGCAAGCCGTTCTCAAGCGCGACTTTCGACTGACCCGCTATGCGCCGGCCCACCGTCAGGCGTTTCTCAACGCCCTTTCGGCGCCTGGCCCAGAGCGCCGCATCGGCTGCGTCATGGCCGGCGCCGAGCATAACTGGCTGTTAGCCTTTGATGACCGCGTGACGCGCGGCCTGTCCGCCTCGGCAGCCGTGCGGGCGCTGGATGTCACCGTGTTGCACGATGTGCTCTTCGAGCGTTTTCTGGGTTTACCGCCGGCTGTCCAGAAGCAGGCCGTCTCATATACGAGCGATACTGACGAGGCGCTGCAACGGGTGAGCGCCGGGGACGCTCAGGCTGCTTTTCTCCTGCGCTCAACAACTTTCGAGCAGATTCAGCAGGTCTGTGAAAGCGGCGAGACCATGCCGCAGAAGTCAACTTATTTCTATCCCAAGCTGCTGACCGGCCTCGTGTTCTACCATCTGGAAGTTGATTAGAAGCGTCGCCCGCCGCCACCGCCGCCAAACCGCCGTCGTTCCGGTGGGCGCGCGGCGTTGACCTTCAGAACCCGACCCAGGACCTCCTGGCCGTTAAATTTTTCAATAATCGCGTCGGCCTCTTCTTTCGAGCCCATTTCAACAAAGGCGAAGCCCTTTGATTGCCCGGAGAAGCGGTCGGTGACAACGCTGACCGAACTGACCGTGCCCACCTCGGCAAAGACTTTTTCCAGGTCGGTGTTGCCCGCGGAATAGGGCAGGTTGCCGACAAAGAGGCGCGTGCCGGATGACGGACGGGGTTGCGAGGGCGGGCGGCTCGTAACCGGGGAAGGTCTCCCACGCCGGCTATCCCGAATGAGCGAGGGGCCACCCCGGCCGGGTTTGACCTCATTGACAGTTAGGGCCTGTCCCTCGACTTCTTTACCATTCAGGTCTGAGATTGCCGCCTGAGCGGCTCCTTCCGTCTCCATTTCGATGAAGCCGAACCCCCGCGACAGGCCGGTGGCCGGGTCGGTGATGAGTTCAGCAGACTGAAGGCTCCCAAATGGGGTGAATAAGTCTTCAAGCTCTGGAAAGCAGAGCATGGGGGGGAGATTGCCAACGTACAGTTTGACAGCCAAAAATATGTCTCCTCTCGTTCCGTTTCGCCTTATCCACCCTGTCGATTCTGAGGTGGGGATGGAAAGTAGCAAATTCTCTTTTTGATTACAATAAAAGATGAAGAAGAGGGGAGCCAGGAATTCATTGTCCCCCTGGCGGTGAGATGATAGCATTTCTGTTTTGAGTGGACCCCAGCCTGATAGTGCGCTTTGGTACGATATGGATACGCAAGCCTCAACCCAGAGCCCGGCCCTGTCCGCGGTTATTCTGAGCGGTGGAAAAAGCTCGCGGATGGGAAGGCCGAAGGCGCTGCTGCCCTTTGATGACAAGCCGCTTATCGCTCATCTGGTTGAGCGTCTGTCCCAACGCTTTTCCGATATCGTCGTGGTCGCCGCGCCGGACCAGACCCTGCCGTCCCTGCCGGTCACGCTGGTCCACGATGCCGTGGCCCATCAGGGGCCGGTCGGAGGTATATACTACGGCCTGCGAGCAATCCGCGGCCCAGCCGCCTTTGTCACCTCGTGCGATGCGCCCTTTCTCCAGTTGCCCCTTATTGACTATCTCGTCTCGCAGCTTACTCATAACGGTCGTGGCTATGATGTGGTCGTTCCCGTTTGGCAAGACCGGCTCCAGCCGCTGCACGCCGTGTATCGCCGGCGCGTTATTCCACATTTACAAGAACAGCTCGCCACCCAACGCCTCCGCCCGGTCTATTTGTATGACACCGTGCCAACCCGAACCGTGCCGGCGGCGGAGATCAAACGCTTTGACCCCGAGGGGCTGAGTTTTCTCAATATGAACACCCAGGAAGACTATCAGGCCGCCCTGGCCCACTGGCGGACGCTGTCGGCGCCCATTTCCTGCACGGTTGAGCTATTCGGCGTTGCGCGCCTCACCGCACACACCCCACGCGTCCCGCTGACCCTCGCAGCTGAGGCAACGCTCGGGGACGCGCTGACGGTCTTAGGAGTGGCATGTCCCGCCCTCCTGGGTTCGGTGCTGTCCGCGGATGATACGGGATACACCAGCTTACGGAACGGATATGCCTGCAATATCAATGGGAAAGACTTTGTTCGAGACGCACACACCCGTCTCCGGGCGGGTGACAGCCTGTTGATCTTGTCGAGCGATGCGGGCGGATAGAGCATGTACGGGTTTCACGGCCGTCTGCTGCATATAGACCTCACCACGCAGTCATACACCTGGCAGGACATCGCCGCGTCCCGGCTCACGGCGGTGCTGGGCGGTGTGGGCCTGGGCGCGGCCTTGCTGTACGATTACGCCCCCGCGCGCGTGGAGCCGCTCTCGGCCGAGAATCCGCTCATTTTTACCAGCGCCCCCCTGGTTGGAACGGGCCTGACCACCACCGCCAAGTATGCCGTTGTCACCAAGTCGCCCCTGACCGGTTTTATCGCGGATTCGCTCTCTTCCAGTTTTTTTGCCCTGGAACTCAAGCGGGTCGGTGTCGATGCCCTCGTGATTACGGGCGCAGCCGAGCAACCCACCTATCTTCAGATAACGGACGCCGGAGTCGAGTTCCGAGCGGCAGCCCACCTGATGGGACTGAGCGCCCAGGACACCGCAGAGCGCGTTCGGTACACGGTCCGCACAGAGGAAGAGGCGGAGGTCCGGGTTGCCGCCATCGGACGGGCGGGGGAGAACCTGGTTCGTTTTGCAACCCTCAGCAACGAGGGCCGGCACGCCGGACGGGGTGGCGTCGGAGCGGTGTTCGGTGCCAAGAAACTCAAGGCCGTTGCCCTGCGGGGCCAGCGGCGGGTGGCAGTGGCCGATACAGAGGCGGTGGAAAAAATAGCCGTCACATTACGCGAGCGGAGTGTCGGACCGCACACGGCAAAATACCGCGAGATTGGAACGGTGGCGAACCTGGCCGTCTTCGACCGACTCGGCAGTCTGCCGACCTATAATTTTCAGAACGTTCCGTTTGCCCAGGCAGAAGCGCTCAGCGGGGAATCTTTTATCACCAATGGTTTCAGTCAGACGCACGGCTGCGCCGCGTGCACCATTCGATGTGAGCGCCTCTTTCAATCCCTGAGTGGCGAGGCCCAGCGACTTGAGTATGAAACGCTCTTTGCGTTGGGCCCGATGTGCGGCATTGAGGAGCCGGACGCGGTGCTGCAAGCCGCCCGGCTGTGCGACCAGTACGGGCTGGATACCATTAGTACCGGCGGCACTATTGCCTGGGCGGCAGAATGTGCGGACAAGGGTCTCTGGCCCGAGCTGCGCGCAACGGGGCTGTCCTTTGGCAATGCGGAGGCGATTCTCGCCCTGATTGCGGACATTGCCCACAGACGGGGAGCGGGGGCGCTCCTGGCCGAGGGCTCGCGGCAGGCGGCCACTCATCTCGGGGTCGAAGCGGAGGGCTTCGCCATGCAGGTCAAAGGCATGGAGCTGCCGGGCTACGAGCCGCGCAGCCTCAAGACTATGGCGCTCGGTCTGGCGGTCAGTCCACGCGGAGCCTGCCATAACCGTTCGGGGGCGTATGAGGCGGACTTCTCGGGCCACGTTGATCGTCTGCAAGCCGATGCCGGCCGTGGGGCGCTGGTGGCCGCGTCCGAGGACTTCTCCGCGGTCCTGGATTCGCTGATTGTGTGCAAGTTTTTACGCAAGTGTTTCGATGATTTTTATGCCGAAGCAGCCCAGCTTATGAGCGCGGTGACGGGCTGGGAGTATACTGCCGCAGACCTCAGACAGGTTGGCGAACGTATCAATACACTCAAGAAATTGTTTAATCTGCGCGAGGGCTGGCAGCCCGAGGACGACTGGCTGCCGCCTCGTCTCCTGGAGGAGCCGCTGTCGAGCGGCGTTGTGCAGGGCGTGAGCCTGACCCCGGACGAGCTCCGCCTGATGATTCAAAGCTATTATGCCGCCCGAGGCTGGAACGAGCAGGGTCTGGTCGGGGAGGAGAAAAAGCGGGCCGTAGGGCTCTGAAGCCAATGTCGAAAGCAGAAAGACTGAAGGAGGAAATCGGCTGGCTCAAAGTTATTTTTGGTATCTTTGTGGCTACCGATATTTCCATGCTCGCATGGCTCGCTCAGCACGCAGGTCAAGCTCATGCCGTGCTCGTCCTGGCTTGTGTTTTCGCGGTTGTCGGCGTTACTCTCGGAGTTGTGAGGGTCAATCGGACTGCGTATCGAAAAATCGACGAACTGGAGGAACTGTAATGGATTGGCTTGTCCTTCTTGCTTTTGTCATCTTTCTGACCGGTCTCGGTATAGTGGCCCGCGATGCGATTTCCCACGCTCACAAATCATCCTCGCGGAAACCGGCGAAACCACCCCAATAGTTGGGTCACTGAGAGAGACACTTCCTCACGTTTCTCAAAGCCCAAACAGCGGCTCATCAACAGCAAAGGAACAAGCGTTGACTATGGACGAATCAAAAAATGTCTTAGGCGAAAAACTCCAGGTGTGCAGTTCGCGGCCATTAACTGGTTTTTATCGGGATGGTTGCTGCAATACCGGCAGGGAAGACGTCGGCCTGCATACCGTATGTACCCAGGTCACCAAAGAATTTTTGGCCTTCTCCAAGGCAAAGGGCAACGACCTGAGCACGCCCCGCCCAGAGCTTGGCTTTGACGGACTCCAGCCCGGAGACTGCTGGTGTCTGTGCGCACTACGCTGGAAAGAAGCCTATGAGGCCGGGGCCGCACCCATAGTGATACTGGCTGCCACCCACGCAGCCACCCTCGAACATATTCCGTTGGCCTTGCTGAAAGAACACGCCCGGGACCTGCATTAGCGCAAATTACGATTCTGTGTAGCGACCTGTCATTCCTGCGGAAGCAGGAATCCAGGCCCCCAGCCCCCGCCGCCGGCTGGAGGCCGGATTACGTCCGGCAGGACGGGAGCCCCCGGCACGGCTACAGAATAGCGTAAAACGCTCTAGCGTATCATCCTTGCCCGCTATCCCCCCTCAGAGACGTGTGATGCAGATTCCAGGGCTCGGTGGCCCCCAGCCGGCTCGACCCTCACCCCAACCCCTCTCCCAGCGGGAGAGGGGTTGGGGTGAGGGGGCGGACGGACCGTCGGAGGGCCGGCGACACAATGCGCATCACACGTTCAGAGGAGGGAGGGAATATCTACTCCCTCTCCCCTGGAGGCCTGTCCTGAGCCTGTCGAAGGGGAGAGGGTTGGGGTGAGGGGGAACATGTAAACTGAGATACTATCGATTCTTGACACAATTTCCGTGTTTCATTATTCATGTGCCATGACAAACATCACCCTTACCCTGCCGGAGGATGTCGCTCGATGGCTGCGGGTCAAGGCCGCGGAAAACGAGCGCAGCATGTCCAAATGGCTGGCCGAGCTGCTGGAAGGAATGCAACGCCGGGAGGACGAGTACGAGGTTGCAATGAAGCGCGCCTTGTCGATCAAGCCCCGCAAGATGGAGTGGGTCGACGGGCGTAAGCCGACGCGGGAAGAGCTGCATGACCGAGCCGCTTTTCGTTGACACCAACATCCTCGTCTACCGTTACGATATCAGAGAGCCTGAGAAGCAAGCATGCGCCGACGCTTGGTTCCGGTTCGTCTGGCGCTCGCGCAGGGGACGGCTGAGCTTCCAGGTTCTGCAAGAGCTCTATTCGACACTCACTCGTAAGTTGAGGCCGGCCATGCCTGTCACGGACGCACGACAGATCGTCCGCAGTCTCACCTCTTGGCATCCCGTTTCGATTGACCTCGCCATCCTGGAACGAGCCTGGCTCCTGCAGGACCGCCACTCTGTATCCTGGTGGGACGCACTCATCGTCGCCGCCGCACAGACCTGTGAGTGCAAGGTGCTCCTGACAGAAGACCTGCAACACGGCCACGAGTTCGGTACGACCCGGGTGCTTAATCCGTTTGCGTCGCCGAACCGGACGCCGGAAGAGGTATTGGAAGCCTTGGCGTCGTGAACGATTTGCCGCGCGCTAAGTAACCGCAGCCTATTCTACTCTTGGGCAGGACTCACCCGAACAGCCGCCCCACCGCGTACCGAAAGCCCGGCAACACATCCGCTCCGCTCAGCTCGTCATCTTCCCCGAGCGCCTGAACGTCGTGCGACGAGCGATAGACATAGACGGTTCGAGTGGCCGGCTCTATCACCCACACCAAACGAGTCCCGGCCGAGAAATACTCGGCGATTCTGGTTTGTACGGCGCTGAAACGATCTGAAGGCGAGGTGACCTCAACCGCCAGGTCCGGCGCAAACGGCCAATACGTTTTGGGAATACCGGTCTCGGGAAGGCGCGCCTTGGCGATAAACGCGGCGTCCGGCGCGCGGACGATATCAGGGGCGCGTCGTAAGATAAAACCGGTTTCCGCACCGCTGCAAATGCCCAAATCGTGCGCTTCGACGTATTCATCAAGAATACGACCGATTCGGACTGTCAAGACTCCGTGCTCGCCACCGGTCGGGGCCATACGAATCAGCTCTCCTTCGACGAGTTCGTATTTGTAGTCGTCAGCGGGCAGGTCAAACAGCTCTTCGGCGGTCATGAGCGCGTGCTGACTGAGAGCGGCCATCGACTTCTCCTTGTGATATGTTCTCTCCGTTTAACTCCTCCTTCGACTCCAGGCGCGTACGCCTTACGCTCAGGACTCCAGGCGCGTACGCCTTACGCTCAGGACTGACGGCCCCCTCCCGTTCGTCCTGAGCCGTGCCGAAGGGTGTAGCGTCAGCGAAATCGAAGGACACGTTTACTCTTTTCAGGCTTCCGCAGTTCGGTTCACGCTGACCCGGACCGCACAATATTTGAACTCGGGAATTTTCCCGTAAGGGTCCAGGGCTTCATTCGTCAACAGGTTTGCGGCGGCTTCCTGATAGCAGAAGGGCATGAAAATCTCGTTGCGTTGCAGGCCGGCATCCACCCGCGCGTAGGCGGTGACCTCCCCCCGGCGTGAGGCAATGGTCAGGAGGTCTCCTTCTGCTCCATCCAGCCCGGCCAGGTCTTCAGGATGCAGGTTAATCACGGGCTGTGGTTCTATGGCGTCCAGGACACTCGCCCGACGGGTCATTGCGCCGGTATGCCAGTGTTCAAGCTGGCGGCCGGTAATCAGCACGAACGGAAACTCGGCATCGGGGAGTTCGTCAGCGCGAATCAAACGCGCGGGGACGAACTGGGCTATGCCGTCCGAGGTCGGGAAATTCTTTTGAAACACCACCGGTCGGCCCGGGTCGTCTTCGGTCCAGCAGGGGTAGGTAACAGAATCCTGGCGTTCGAGCCGTGACCAACTGATGCCCCCGAGGGCGGATATGGCCTGGCGCATCTCTTCGTAGACTGCCGCGGTGTCGCGATATCGCCAGTCCAGTCCCAGGCGGCGGGCCATCTCTTGAATGATGTCCAGGTCCTGACAGGCCTGGCCCGGCGGGTCGAGCGCTTTGCGGGCGAGCTGTACGCGCCGGTCGGTGTTGGTGAACGTGCCCGTCTTCTCCGGGAGCGCGGACGCCGGCAGGATCACATCGGCAAACGCCGCGGTTTCGGTCAGGAACAAGTCCTGCACGACCAGGTGGTCGAGCGTGGCCAAAGCCTGTCGGGCGTGATGCAGGTTGGGGTCGGACATGGCCGGGTTCTCGCCCATGATGTACATACCGTGCAGCCGGTGGTCGAGAATGGCGTTCATGATCTCGACCACGGTCAGACCGGCTTGCGGGTCCAGGGAGACGCCCCAGAGGGCCTCGAAGCGCTGCCGCGCCTCCTCGTTGTCGACCCGCTGGTAGTCGGGGAACATCATGGGAATCAGGCCGGCGTCAGAGGCTCCTTGAACATTGTTCTGGCCGCGCAACGGATGGAGTCCGGTCCCAGGGCGACCGATCTGGCCGGTCATCAAAGCGAGCGCAATAAGACAGCGCGCATTGTCGGTGCCGTGGATATGCTGTGAGATACCCATCCCCCAGAAAATCATCGCGCCGGCTGCGGTTGCATAGCGACGGGCAACCTCCCGAATGGTCTCGGCGGCAATCCCGCACACGGGTTCCATCTCTTCGGGGCTGAAGCCGGCCACGTTTTGTTTGATGCGCGCAAACCCAGCGGTGCGCCGCTCGATAAATTCCTGATGCGCCAAGCCCTCCTCAATGATGGTGTGCATCATGGCATTGAGCAGGGCCACATCGGTGTCTGGCTTGAATTGGAGATAATACGACGCATGGCGGGCGAGCTCCGTCCGACGGGGGTCCATGACGATCAGCGTCTTGCCCGCTTTGGCCGCATTCTTCATAAAGGTCGCCGCAACCGGATGGTTCTCCGAGGCGTTGGAGCCGATGATAATAATGCACTCCGCCGCCGCCACATCCGCCACCTGGTTAGAAACCGCGCCCGACCCAATGCCCTCTAAAAGGGCGGCAACCGACGAGGCGTGACACAGCCGGGTACAGTGATCGACATTATTCGTCCCAAATCCGATCCGCACCAGCTTTTGAAAGAGATAGGCTTCTTCGTTGCTGCCTTTTGCCGAGCCAAATCCGGCCAGCGCCTGGCCGCCTTTTTCGTCGCGTATTTTTTTGAGGCCGTTCGCCGCAAAGTCGAGCGCCTCTTCCCAAGAGGCTTCACGAAACACTGTTGAGGGATCAGCCGGATCAATCGTGATCTCGGCGGACTTGGCTACCCCAGCCTTTCGGATTAAGGGACGGGTGAGCCGCTGCGGATGGGTAACATAGTCAAAGCCGTAGCGGCCTTTCACACACAGCCGGCCGTGGTTGGACGGACCGTCACGCCCGGTGACGTACAGAATCGTGTTGTCTTTGACGTGATAGGTGAGCAGACAGCCCACTCCGCAATAGGGACAGACGGAATCCACCGTTTTATCCGGCTCAATCAGTCCCACCTCTTTGGCTGGCATGAGCGCTCCGGTGGGACAGGCCTGGACGCATTCACCACAGCCGACGCAGGAGCTACTGCCCATGAGGTCGTCCACATCAAAGACGATCTTGGCCTGACTGCCGCGCAGGGCGTAGCCGATGACATCGTTTACCTGCTCTTCACGACAGGCGCGCTGACAGCGAGTACACTGAATACAGGCGTCGAGATTCACGGCAATGGCCGGGTGAGACCCGTCCGATTCCGGCTGCTGGCGCGGCGCGAAGCGCGGCGGGCCGACTTCCAGCGCGCGCGCCCAGGTCGCCAGTTCCGAGTCGTGTGTATAGGAGGTCTCAACAACGTCTGAGAGCAACAATTCGAGAACCAGCTTTTGGGAGTGACGGGCGCGCTCACTCGTGGTCGCCACCTCCATGCCATCCTGCGGTGTCCGGCAGCAGGAAGGCGCAAGGGTGCGCTCCCCCTTCACTTCCACCACACAGGCACGGCAATTTCCGTCTGGCCGGAGCCCGTCCTTGTAGCACAGGTGAGGAATATCAACCCCGTGACGACGGGCCGCCTGTAAAATGGTTTCGTCGGGCAGGGCGTCGACCGCCCGGCCGTCCAGGAGAAAGGATGTCGTGTGTTCGCTTTCAGGAACGGCAGCCATTACGCAAGCTCCTCTGGGAAGTATTTGATGATGCTGCGCAGCGGGTTGGGAGCGGCTTGGCCTAAGCCACAAATCGAGGCGTCGCCTATGACTTGGGCCAGTTCCTCAAGCAAGGGCACATCCCAGTGGTTTTGCGCCATCAGCCCGGCAGCTTTCTGAGTCCCGACGCGACACGGCGTACATTTTCCGCAGGACTCATGCGCAAAAAAGCGCATCGCATTAAGCGCCGCAGCTTTAGCGCTGTCTTTATCGGACAAAACGATGATCGCCGCGGAACCGATGAAACAGCCGTGGGGTTGCAGGGTGTCGAAATCGAGCGGCAGGTCGGCCAGCGTGGCCGGCAAAATACCGCCGGACGCCCCACCGGGGAAGTAGGCGTACAGCTCATGTCCGGGGAGCATCCCTTCGCAATGCTCAGCAATCAGCTCGCGCAGACTGATGCCGGCCGGGGCCAGATGCACGCCTGGCTTTTGGACACGCCCGCTGACGGAAAACGAGCGGAGCCCCTTGCGCCCCCGCCGACCGTGGCTGGCAAACCACGCCGGCCCGCGCTCCAGAATATCGCGCACCCAATACAGCGTCTCGCAATTATGCTCCAGGGTCGGGCGTCCAAACAAGCCGACCTCGGCTACATACGGCGGGCGCAGCCGCGGCATGCCGCGTTTGCCCTCAATGGACTCGATCATGCCCGACTCTTCGCCACAGATATATGCACCCGCCCCACGGCGAAGGTGCATAGCGGGGAGCGCCGGCGGCGGGTCGGCCTCCAGGGCCGCAAGCGCGTTCTTGAGAATCTGAAGACAGGCCGGATATTCATCTCGGATATAGATATAGACGGCCTTGATTTCAGCCGCCCAGGCGGCAATCAACATCCCTTCCAGGAAACGATGCGGGTCGCGCTCCAGATAATAGCGGTCCTTAAAGGTGCCGGGCTCGCCTTCGTCAATATTGACCGCCAGGAGGCGCGGAGCCGCATAGCCACGCACGATGCGCCACTTGCGTCCGGCAGGAAAGCCGGCGCCGCCCAGGCCGCGCAGGCCGGAATCTTCCAGCGCGCCCAGCACCGAATCGAGGTCGCGGCTGCCGTTGAGACACTCCCGCAGAACCCGATAGCCGCCGGCCGCCCGATAGGCTTGATAGTCAACCGTGTCCGCTGGCAGGCTGGCCTGCGTCGCCTGGCGTTCGACCGCGTGTCTCACCCGCTCCAGGCTTGCTGTACCGATCGGGTTCTGGCCGACCACCGCAACTGGTGCGGTTTCACACCGGCCCACGCACGGAACACGCTGGACCCGCACCGTTTTGCCCATCTCCTGCTCTAAAGCGGGAATCAATTGTTCCGCTCCAGCCAACTCACAACTGACCGAGTCACACACGCGCACAGTGAGTGCCGGCGGAGGGGTTTCCCCTTCTTTGACCACATCGAAATGATGGTAAAAGCTGGCAACCTCGTACACTTCAACTGGGGCGAGCTGCATTTCGTGGGCAAGGGCAACCAGGTGGGCCGCGGACAGATGACCATAGCGATCCTGGATGAGATGCAGATGTTCGAGCAGGAGGTCCCGACGGCGCGGGGCATCGGCCAGCAACGTTTGGACTTCTCGGAGGGCCTGGGGGTCAACACTGCGCCCTTTTGGTCGAGTACGAAGGCCCCGTGGACGTTTTCTACCGCGCTCCCCGTTCTGTTTCATGATCTATCCTGTCGGACCAGCGCCCTCGTCAAAAGGGCTGGAACAAAAAAGCATAGCCTATTTATTGGATAGGGCTCAAGGGTCCTGCTCTTCTTGAGCGCCCTTGACACTCGTGGTTTCGGTTCTTACTTTTCCGCATCAGCGCCGTTCGGTCTCGGACACACAACAGCACCCGATCAATGAAGAAATTCAGGCTGGTCAACGTCTATTACCGTCTACAGCTTGCCTGTGACCGCCACGACTGAGGAGAATATCCAGCTACATGGACGGAGATATTTCGGCTCTGAACGAACGTGTGAGAGAAGAAGCTGCGTCACTGGCGCGATTACGGGATGCTATCGGCCAGGTCATTATTGGTCAGCAGTATCTCATAGACCGCTTGATTGTCGGTCTGTTGGCAAACGGTCACGTCCTGTTGGAAGGCGTCCCCGGCTTGGCCAAGACCCTGGCGGTAAAGACCCTGGCCCAAGCAATCAGGGCCCGCTTTCAGCGGCTCCAGTTCACCCCGGACCTCCTGCCCGCAGACCTCATCGGGACGCTGATTTACAATCCGCGCGAGGGCACGTTTACCACCAAGAAGGGACCGGTTTTTGCCAATATCGTTCTGGCGGACGAGATTAACCGAGCGCCGGCCAAGGTCCAAAGCGCCTTGCTGGAAGCCATGCAGGAACGCCAAATCACAATAGGCGAGGAGACCCACCTCCTGCCAGAACCCTTTCTCGTTCTGGCCACCCAGAACCCCATTGAGCAGGAAGGCACCTATCCCCTGCCAGAGGCCCAGGTCGATCGTTTCATGCTGAAGCTGTGGGTCACTTATCCTTCGCGGGCAGAGGAACGGCAGATCCTGGAGCGCATGGCCTCCACCACGCAACCTGCCGCCGCCAGTCCGGCGCTGAGTACGGAGGATATCGTGCGGTTGCGTGACCTGACCGACCAGATTTATCTGGACGATAAGATCAAGGACTATATTATCGATCTGGTCTTTGCCACGCGCGACCCCGCGGCCTATCGCATTGATGTCCAGCGTTTTATTCAGTACGGCGCTTCACCGCGGGCCACCCTGTCATTGACCGTTGCCGCCAAGGCCCATGCCCTGCTCCAGGGACGCGGCTACGTCACGCCTCAGGATGTGAAATCCATCGGCCCGGATATTCTGCGCCACCGGATCATTATTACGTATGAGGCCGAGGCCGAAGAACTGACCGCGGACAGCGTCCTGCAACATATCTTTGACGGGGTGCCCGTGCCCTAGCTTATGCTGACTTCGGAACAACTCAAAGCGGTCCGTAAAATTCATATTCGGACCAGTCATCTGGTCAACGACGTCTTTGCCGGCCAATACCAGAGCGCGTTCAAAGGCCACGGCATGGAGTTTGCCGAGGTCCGGCAATACTTTCCTGGGGATGATGTTCGGACCATAGACTGGAACGTCACCGCCCGAACGGGCATCCCCCACGTCAAACGCTTTAGTGAAGAGCGGGAACTCACAGTGATGCTCCTGGTGGACGCCAGCGCCTCGACTCAGTTTGGCAGCGTCTCTCAGTTGAAGAGTGCTATGGCGGCAGAAATGGCAGCCCTGTTTGCCTTCTCGGCCATCACCAATAATGACAAAGTCGGGCTGGTGATGTTCAGTAACGAGGTCGAGCTGTCGCTCCCGCCCAAAAAGGGCCTCCGCCATGTCCTGCGGGTGATTCGTGAGGTACTCTCCTTCCAGAGCCGGCAGCGCGGCACCCATATTACAGCCGCCCTGGAGCATCTGAGTCGTGTCAGTAAGCGCCGGGCGGTGGTCTTTCTCATTTCCGACTGGCTCGACCCGCACGCCGCCGTTGCGCTCACTATTGCCAATCGTCGCCATGACGTGATTGCCATCGTGTTAGACGACCCCCGCGAGCTGAGCCTGCCGAACATCGGCCTGATCGAGCTCCAGGATGCCGAAACCGGAGAGCGGGAACTCGTGGATACCGGTGACCGGCGGGTTCGGGAAGAGTTCGCCCGCCGGGCGGCAGCGGCCCGGGATGACAGAGCGCGGATGTTGCGCCGCGCTCACGCGGATACCATTACGGTGCGCACTGACCAGCCGTATGTAGACGCTTTACTACGCTTTTTTCGCATGCGCGAGCAGCGGCAGTAGTTATTGGATTCCTCATGAGACGCCTCCCCTGTGTTGCCCGCAAAGCGCCGTTGGCCCTGCTGCTCGCCGTGTGGCCTCTCCTCAGCCTGCCGGCCGTGACTCGGGCCGCCGCGGACGGGGGGAAACAGACTGGCCCGGTTCACCTCCAGACCAGTGTCGATCGGGACGAAATCACCATCGGGGATCACCTCCGCTACACCATGACAATCAGCGCGGAGACCGGCCTGGACGTCTCTGTCCCCCTGTTCCACGAGCGCATCGGCGAGTTTGACATTATCGATTTTGGTCGGCAGCCGGACCAGCTACAGGCTCAACGGACCATCATCACCCAGTGGTATACGCTCACCATTTTCACCACGGGCTATCATATGCTCCCGGCTCTACGCGTGCCGTATACAACGCCTGACGGCAGCCGGCGCGAGGTCACTGGCGAGGCGCTCCGGGTTCATGTGGCGAGCTTGCTCGCGCAGGAGGGGCAGCCGACCGACATCCGCGACATCAAACCGCCCGAAGACGTGCCCTTTAACTGGCGACTCCCCCTCGTGGGCGGAGCGGCCCTGGTCGCGTTGATCGGCATTGGCATGGCTCTCTACTATTTTCTGAACCGATTCCGTCGCGCGGCGGTTCTCCCACCCCGGCCGGCCCACGAGGTCGCCCTTGAGTCCCTGTCGCATTTACGGGCCAGGCACCTGCCGCAAGCCGGTCAGTTTGAGGCGTATTATGTTGCCCTGTCGGCTATTGTCCGAACCTATCTGGAAGATGGACTCCGGGTGCGCGCCCCGGAAATGACGACGGAAGAATTCCTTGTGGCCGTCACCCGCGATACGCGCCCCAGCCGTCTCCCGCCGACCCGGCAGCGCCTGCTCGGCGCGTTCCTGGCCCAGGCAGATCTGGTCAAATTCGCCCGACATCGCCCCAGCCTGGACGAGAGCGAGGCGGCCTATGAAGCGGCCAAACGGTTTGTGGACGAAACCCGGCCCCGGCGCGCCCAGACGAGCTCTGACGCGCCCGCTCGGCCACAGGAGGACCGGCATGCGGCTGCATGACCCCTGGGTACTGCTGGTCTGGCTGCTCATTCCGCTGGTCTTCTGGCTCCAACGACGGACTGGCTCTGAGGCCGCGGTCCGTTATCCCAGCCTGGCTCTGCTGCGTTCCCTGACGCAGACGGGGAAACGACGCTGGCGTTGGATTTTACCGCTGTTCCGGGGGGCGGCGCTCTTCCTCCTGGTCCTCGCGCTTGCCCGCCCCCAACTCGGCAAGGCTGAGAGCCAGTATTCCGGTGAAGGTATCGATATTGTGCTGGCCGTTGATATTTCGAGCAGCATGCTGTCCGAAGACTTCAACCTGGAGCGCGGGCGGGCCAACCGGCTGGAGGTAGTGAAATCGGTTGTCAGGGATTTTGTAACCGCCCGCGGCGGGGACCGGATCGGCCTGGTCCTGTTCAGCGCCCGGCCCTATACCCAGTGTCCGCTTACCCTCGATCACGGCTGGCTGTTGCAGAACCTGGATCGCGCCGAGATTGGGATGATCGAGGATGGCACGGCCATTGGCTCTGCCCTGGCAACCGCGGCGGGTCGCCTGGAACACTCGGAGGCCAAGAGTAAGATCGTGATTCTACTCACCGATGGGCAGAACAATGCGGGCCGGGTCTCGCCACTGACCGCGGCGGACGCGGCCAGCGCCCTAGGCATCAAAGTCTATACCATTGGCGCAGGGACCCGCGGCCTGGCCCCCTATCCGACCCGGGATGCGTTTGGCAACACCGTCTACCGTCCCATACAGGTGGATATTGACGAGGAGACGCTGGCGAATATCGCCCAGACCACGGGAGGGCGCTATTTCCGCGCAACGAACACCGCCAGCCTGCAGTCCATTTACGAGACGATTGATCAGTTGGAGCGCACCCCTTTTCGCGCGCCGCTCTACCTCGATTATTATGAGCTCTATCCGTGGTGTATTGTGTGGGCGCTCGCCCTGATTGGCCTGGAAACGGGCCTGAATCACACGCTCCTGCGAAAGCTGCCCTGATGGTTTGGCGTACCCCTCAATTGCTGTGGCTGTTGTGCTGCGTTCCGCTTGTCGCCGGTCTCCTGGTGTGGGCCCTGCGGCGGCGGCGGCGCGCCTTGGAACAGTTCGCCCAAGCCAGTCTCTTACCCGTTCTGACATCCGATACGGCTCAGCATGGTCATCACTGGCGGGCCGGCCTTCTGGTCGTGGCACTCACTCTTCTGCTCATTGCCCTGGCAGGACCCCGCTGGGGATTTCAGTGGGAAGCGGTCCACCGCGAGGGGGCGGATATCGTGGTCGCGCTTGACACTTCGCGCAGTATGCTCGCAACGGACGTCACCCCGACGCGGTTGGAGCGCGCCAAACTGGCCCTTCAGGACCTCGTGCAGCGCCTTCAAGGAGACCGGATCGGGCTGGTCGCTTTTGCGGGTTCGGCTTTTATCCAGTGCCCCTTGACGCTGGATTACGGAGCATTTTTAGAGAGCCTGCGTTCCGTCACGGTCGGCATTATCCCCAAGGGTGGGACGGCCTTGGGCGCGGCCATCCAGACCGGGCTGGCGGCCTTTGAAAACCAGCCCGGCCAGCATCATGCGCTGCTGATTATCACCGACGGTGAAGACCATGACGGCCAGCTTCAGGCGGCCAGTCAGCAGGCTGCGGCAAAAGGCATCAAAATCTATACTGTCGGGGTCGGCAGCCCGGAGGGCGAGCTGATTCCGCTTAGTGTGGATGGCAGACGCAGTTTTCTGAAAGACCGCCAGGGGCAAGTCATCAAGTCGCGTCTGGATACGGAAACCTTGCAGCAAATTGCGCTGACAACCGGCGGTGCCTATGTCTACGATGCCGGCCCGAGTCTGGGTCTGGGGGAGATCTATACGCGCTATCTGAGCCGGCTTGAAAAGCGAGACCTCACCGCAACCCTGGAGCGCCGTTATGCGGAGCGCTTTCAACTCCCGCTCGCCCTGGGTCTCCTCCTGCTCGCCCTGGAAGGCTGTATTCGAGACCAGCGTTCTCAAGCGGCCGACAAAGAGCCTCCCGAGCAGGTCAGGCGCTCCTCGCTTCCTGGAGAGGAGCACAAGGCATGACTAGCGTACAGCGACTGCTGCTGAGCTGCTGTGTTCTCCTGTGTGTCGCCTGGACTGATAGTCTGCGCAGCCAGGTGGTTGAGGGGAACCGATTATTCTCCGAGGGCAGCTTTGGCGGCGCAGTCGAATCCTACGGCCAGGCATTAGTCGACCAGCCCGACTCGCCGCTGCTCAATTTCAATATGGGAACGGCGCACTATAAAGCCGGCGCGTACACCCAGGCGCTCACCTCTTTCTCGCGCGTACAAGCCCGCCCCGAAGATTCTGCCGCGGAGGCCGGACGGGCCGCCCGAACCGCCTACAACATGGGGAATACCCAGTATCAAATGGGCGCGCCGGCAGAGGAGCAGAATCCGCAGGCGGCCCTCGCCGCCTATACCAATGCCCTGGCCTCGTATCGACGCGCGCTGGGTGCCGACCCAACGGATCAGGATGCGAAGTTCAACTATGAGTTTGTGGCCAAAAGGATCGAAGAGTTGCAAGACAAACTTGAGCAGCAACCGCAACCCGAGGCGGACGACCGGCAACAGCAGCAGGAGCGGCAGGACCAGCAACCCGACGGAGAACACCCCCAGGACTCCGCTCGGGCAGAGCAGGAAAGACACACAGGCCAGGACCAAGCCGACGAGATGTCCGAGAACGAAGCGCAGTCTGTGATCGATACGGCCCGTAACGAAGAACTCAGCCCGGATGAATTTGCCCGGCAAGCCCAACGCGGCAGCATGACTGAACCCTTACGAGACTGGTAGGGAAGGAAAATGAAAAGGCGCGCGTTTATTCTCCCCCTGTGCCTGCTGTTTGGCCTTGTCTGTCCGGCGCTGTCTGCTGCCGAGGTGAGTGTCCACGCCACTGTCCATCCGCAGCGCGCAACGCTCGGTGAGGCGCTGACGCTGTCCATTCAGGTCAGAGGGACCCAGGATGCGCCGGCCCCGCCGCTCGATATTGACGGGTTCGAGAGTCGCTATCTTGGTCCTTCCACGCAAGTGTCTATCAGCAACGGTCAAGTCGCAGCGTCTGTGCAACATCGCTACTCTCTCCTCTCGCGCAAGCCGGGCCGGTTCACTCTGGGTCCATTTTCCGTGGAATATCAGGGGCGGCAGTATCACACCGACCCGCTGGACGTTACAATTGCGGCTGCACAGCCATCACCCCAGGCCGCGCCGCCCTCTCCGTCTGGCAGACAGCCCTCCCCGGCTCAACAACGTCCTCAAGCCGCGGGCGGCCAAAACGAGCTGCGTCTTCAGCTGTCCGTTCCGCGCCCCGAAGTTTATCTACACGAACGTGTTCCGGTTACAGTCAAGCTCCATATTGGAGCGGCCCGAGTCTCTGACGTCCAGTATCCGCAATTCAGCAAAGACGGCTTCTCGGTCGAGCCTTTCTCCGAACCCACCCAACAGCGACAGACGCTGGGCGGCCGGACATTCACCGTTCTGCATTTTGATACAGAGGCGGTCCCCCTCCGCTCAGGGAGTCTGGCGCTCGGTCCGGCGAGTCTCCAGCTCAACGTCCTCACCCGTCGCCGGGGCGGCTCGCCTTTCAGCGCCCCGTTCTTTGATCGTTTCTTCCAGAACGACTTCTTTTCGACGTTTTCTTCTGAGCGGCGGCAGCTCACCCTGCGTTCCGACCCCTTGACCCTCAGCGTGCAGCCACTGCCGGAAGTCGGCAGACCCGCCAATTTCTCAGGCGCGGTCGGCGCGTTTGATCTGGACGTGAGCGCAGCACCGCACGCCCTGTCTGTCGGAGACCCGATTACCGTCCATATGCGCATCAATGGCAGCGGCTATCTTGCCGCTGCCGCCGCGCCCATGTTTGTGCAGACTGACGGTTTCCGCGCCTATGAGCCGCTTGCCGGAAAAACGCAGGGGTCAACAAAATCCTTTGAGCAGGTGCTCATTCCGCAGCAGCAGACCCTGACGGCCATTCCCGCGGTGCAGTTCAGTTATTTCGATCCTCAGGCCGGGCGCTACCGGACGCTCGAAAGTCAGCCGATTGCCCTTGTCGTTCGTCCGCCGAAAACCACACCGCAAAAAACAGTCGTGGCCGGCCAGCCGGATACACCGACACGCGGTCAGGACGAGCCGGAGGCGCTTGGTCAGGACCTTGTCTATATCAAAGACGCGCCCGGCGCTCTGGTTCCGCGCGCCAGGCCGTGGTATCACAGCCCTGGTTTTCTCCTGTGGCAACCCCTGCCGGCGTTGCTCTTCCTCAGCGCCTGGTGGTACGACCAGCGCCGCCGCCGGCTGCACAGCGATAGTCGCTACGCCCGCTTTACTGCCGCGGGGAAACAGGCGCGGCAGAGTCTGGCCCAGGCGGAGCGCCTTTTGACCCAGGAGGAGTATCCCGCCTTGTACACCACGCTGGCGCACACACTCCAAGACTATGTTTCCGCCAAGTTCGATCAGCCCCCGAGTGGCATTGACACCCAGGCGCTCCGCGAGCGGGGCGTCTCTCAGACGTATCTGGAGCAGATTGACTTGGTGTGGGAGACCTGTGAGCAGCTGCGTTTCGCCCAAGGCACGACCGCATCCATGCGGGACCAGAGTCACGAAATCCTGACCCTGGCGCGTCAGCTTATTGACCAGCTTGAACGCGCTCACCGGCAGTTTCAAACACAGGCCGCTTAACATAACGGGACCATGAAGCTGCCGCAATTTCTCCGACTTCGGCACTGGCGAGGCGTACGATTTTCTCTGCTCAGCGCTGTCTGTCTCTGCTGGGCGGCCTTCCTGGCGGCCGCTGTTCCAGCAACCCCTCAGACTGCCTTTTTTCGCGCCAATACCCTTTACACCCAAGGCCAGTACGCCGAGGCGGTGGAGGCCTACGAAGCCGTGCTTCAGTCCGGTCTCGCCAGCGGCAATGTCTATTTCAATCTTGGCAATGCCTATTTCAAGGCAGGACAAGTGGGGAGAGCCATCCTGAGCTACGAGCGGGCGCGGCGTTTCCTCCCCAGCGACCCGGACCTGGCAGCCAACCTGGGCTTCGCCCGCTCACTCACGGGCGCGGAAGTCTGCCGGCCTCTCCTGTGGCAAGGCCTGGTCTTTCCGCTTGCCCACAGAGTCACCACCGACCAGTTGGCGCGGCTTACCAGTGCGGCCTATAGCCTGCTCTTTGTGGTTTTTGCTGTGTACCGTCTGTGGTCGCGTCGGCCCCAGTGGCTCCGCTACGCGGGCTGGGGAGTCGCCGCCGGCCTGGTAGTGCTCACGCTCTCGCTGGCCCAGCAGCTATGGACGAGCGATTGGCAGCGACACGCCGTGGTGTTCAAACAAGGGGACACTCCGGTCCGTTTTGAGCCGGCTGCGAGCGGCACGGTCCATTTCTCCGTCACCCAGGGCACGCGGGTCCAGGTGCTCGATGTCCGAGAAGACTGGTGGCAGGTCGCCCGCTGCGATGGGCGGCGCGGCTGGGTCGAAAAAGATGCGCTTGAAGCGCTATAGAAGAGTCAGCTGGACAAACATTGATCCGCTGGCTGTTTTCTCACCACCGGGCGTCTTTTCCCGCGGGGCGCCTGCCTATGCGGGCCGGAACTTGACCAGCGTCGTTTCCGCATTCACATCCTCAAAGGAGGCCACAACCGGCATGCCTATCCTCACCTGGTCGGGCTGGCAGCCGACGAGATTGGTGGTGATATGCGGACCTTCTTCGAGTTCAATAATAGCGATCACATAGGGCACATCGTCGGCAAAGGCCGGATGCGTTGGAGCCTGGGCAATGGTGTAGGAATACAGCCGGCCTTTGCCGGACGCGGGAATCCAGATGAGGTCGGCGGCCAAGCATTCCGAACAGGCTTCACGCGGGTAAAAGATAGAGGTCCCACACGCATTGCAGCGTTGGATCTGGAGTTCGTGCCGTTTGGCCGCATCCCAAAAGGGTTGAGAGACGTCATTCGGATGGGGCAGGGGTTTGGTATAGTCACCCATGATTTTCCTTTCCGGCGGCTAGACACCCAAGACGAGACTGCACTGCTCGGCCATGATCCCGCCGTTGCCATTCACATAGCCGATGGCAGCATCTCTGACCTGCCGCCCTCCCCCACGTCCCATGAGCTGCCGCGCGCCCTCAATGACATGGCTCATACCACCGGCGAGCCCCGGCTGCCCAAAGGACAGTTGGCCGCCGTGGGTGTTGCAGGGAAAGTCGCCGGCGTAGGAGAGGTCGTGGTCTGCAACAAACCGACCGCCGTCGCCTTTTTCACAAAAGCCGGCGTCTTCGAGGGTCACGATGACGGTGATGGTGTAACAGTCATAGGGCTGCGCAAAGTCCATATCCTGCGGGCTGACTTCGGCCATGCGAAAGGCGGCTTCGGCAGCCGGTTTGACTAACGAGGTCGTCAGGCTGCGCGCATGGGTAATGCTCGAATGGCCGCCAGCCTCACCGGCTCCGAGCAGGACCACGGGCTTGTGCGGCCCGTCTTTGGCGCGTTCGGCGCCAGTGACAATAAACGCTCCGCCCCCGGTACAGGGACTGACGATCTCAAGCAGGTGTAAGGGGTCAACAATCATGCGCGAGTTCAGCACATCATCGATGTCGATTTCCTTGTTCCCGAACAGGGCGCTCGGGTTTTGACAGGCGCTCTTGCGTTGGTCTACCGCAACCTTCGCCATCTGTTCCGCAGTGGTGCCGTATTCATACTTGTGGCGTTGGGCGATTAACGCATAGCCGGGGTTGGCGGCAATCAGCCCATAGGGCGCATCGAATTCCGCCTCAATGCTCGGGAAGGGCGGCATTTGCCGCGCCCGGGCGCGCCGGTCGCCCACGACGCACAGCACAGTGTTGCACATCCCGGCTTCAATGGCGGCCGCGGCCCGCCAGACCATGCCAGCGGCAGAGGCCCCGCCCAGCTCGACCTGGTTGAAATATGCCGGCCGGATTTGCAGGTAATCGGCCACCACCGAGGGCCACAGCACGCTATAGTCGCTCAGCGCCCAGCCGGTCAGCAGGCCGTCAATATCACTTTTTTCCAGGCCGGCATCAGCAATGGCCTCACGCGCCATATTGGCAATAATCCCCAGCGGCGTAATATCCCCCGCGCCTTTTTGCGGAGCCATTTCGGCAAACCCGGAAATGGCCGCTTTTCCTTTTATGCTCATACGTCTCCTCCTGTGGGGTCCAAACGTCCATCCTTATAGCGCAGCCGCTGGGCTGGGGAAAGGAAAGGGCGCGCTGGACCGGACGCGGATGTTCCGCTCTATCACAATGCCGCGCTGACTCACCGGGGCAGAGTGACAGATAACTGCGAGACCACTCAGTGCGCAACCGGACAGCGGCCGGCCGATGCTTCGGCAAGCCGCTCTTCCCCAGCGTGAGACGGGGGACGCCGTGTCTTTTTTGGGAGGTCGGTTCGCCGCCGGTATTGGACCCGACACGGACTGGCGGGCCATTTCGTCTTTGCTCCAGCGACTGCTGGGGGGTCGGGGTCCAGCAGCGTGAAGTCATAATGCTGAAGTAAGAGGGAGAGGACAATTTTCATCTCAAGATAGGCAAAATTGACTCCAGCGCAGCGATGCACGCCCCCCCCAAATCCAATCAGGCTATGGGGCTGGCGAGACTCGTCGCGCTCCGGGGAGAAACGCTCTGGACGATACTGGTCAGGGTCCGGGAATACCTCAGGCATCCGGTGCGAGACAGTCGGCGCAACAAACACCATTGCATCCTGAGGAATGTGGAAGCCTTGCCAGGTAAAAGTCTCGGCGGCCTTGCGCATCAGGACAAACGCGACCGGATGGAGCCGCTCGGTTTCTTTGAGCGCCCAATCGATGCGCTGTAGCTGGCGCGCGTCTGTCATAGACAGGTCCCGACCATCGCCAAGAACCTCAGCCTGTTCATCCCGCACAGACGCTAAATAGGCCGGGTGTTGGAGCAGGTCAATGAGGCCCCAGCTAATATGCCCGGCCGTGGTTTCATGTCCGGCCCACGCAAGCAGCAGGATCAGATTGATAATCAAAACATCGTCAATCGGCCTCCCGTCAGAGAAGCGGGTCGCAATCAGCGTCTGTAAGAAATCAGGCGGATCAACTGGGTCCCGGCGGCGCTCTTGTATGAGTTCGCCCAGGATTTTGTGCAGTTTTCTTTTTGCCTTTTGACTCCGCATCAGTTTGGGCAGCGGCAGCCACAGGGGTAAAACCGGCTCCATCCCTCCAGAAAACAAGCGGAAGTCCGAGAAAAACTGACCTCCCAGACGAGACCGAAAATCATGACCGAGAAAGGCGTGGGCGGCAATGTGCATCACTAACGGACCCAGGGTTGGAATAAGATCAAATGTTCCCTTCTCGCCCAGGCGTTCCATGAGCGCAAACGTTTCGTTGGTCATGGTTGTCACATACTGATGCATCTGCTGGCCCTGGAAACGTGGCATGATAATGGCCCGCTGCTCAAGGTATTCCTCGAACTCAGCAAAGAAATAAAAGCGTTCATGGAACATTTTGATGAAGAAGGGGTAGCCCTCGCGGATTGAGAGCAGCTTATCGGTCTCACTGAAAAAGAAGCGATTGTTCTCCGGTCCGATCAATACTACTGCTCGCCTGTGCGCGAGTTGTAGAGAGAAAACAGGGCCGCGCTCGCGATAGCCCCGTTCTATTAAAGGAATAGGATCGCGCAGAAATTGAAGCGCATGCCCAAAGACGGGAAGGCCACCGCTTACCATAGGAGGAAGTGGATGGTCTGCCATAAGCGCCCTCCATGAAGAAACGTGAGAATCGTTTCACAACGACCCTAGCGCGGTGGGGCAGGAAGCGCAAACAGGGGATATGTGCACCCCCTCTCCCCTGGAGGGAGAGGGCTGGGGTGAGGGGGAATAAGCAAACGGAACCACTGCCAAACAGGGACACGAGTGCAGGCCGCCTGGATTCCGGCTTTTGCCGGAATGACGTTGCTCGTGGTGGTCCCGAGGCTCTTTCCTGCCAGCGGATACACGGCGTCGTAAAATGCTCTAGTCTGCGATACGAGCGACCTGCGCCTGCGTCAGTTGAACCAAATCCTGCGGACTCAGGGCGATATCAAGCCCCCGGCGCCCGGCGCTGACGTAGACGCTGGCGTGGCCGAGGGTAGACTCGTCTATAAGTGTGACGAGGCGGCGGCGTTGGCCGAGCGGGCTGATGCCGCCAACGACATAGCCGGTTGCCCGCTCGGCTTCTCTCGGGTCGGCTAAGACGGCTTTCTTGACCCCAACTGCCCGGGCGACAGCCTTGAGGTTGAGCTGAGTGGAGACGGGGAGCAGCGCAGCAAAAAGGGCTCCGGCAGCGGGTTTGACGATGAGCGTTTTCAAGACCTGAGCCGCGTCAACGCCGAGTGCTTGGGCCGCTTCGAGCCCGTAAGACGAGGCGGCCGGGTCGTGGTGATATTCATACCGACGATGGGGAATCCGAGCGCGGTTGAGGGCGTGAATGGCTGGGGTCATGGCTTTGACACAAGCAGAAGGAAGGTCCGAAGACCACCGACTTGCCGTTACGCTTCGGGCTTGCGGTAGAATTCAACGTAAAATCGAACCGCCCCTTCGGGTTGGACGTAATGGACAACTTCGGGCGCAATAATGCCGACACGCTCAGCCTCGACGACAAATGCTTGGTTGACGGGCTCTGCAACAACGTACCGGAGTTGTCCGGCCAGGACCTGAATTTTGGCCCACACGCCCGGTTTCGTGGCGTGGGATGAGGTGAGTCCGGCAGGAACGGACTCGGCCTGAAAAACAGCCGTGCGCTTGTACGGCCTGAAACCGTCGGGCAGTTCGAGTTCGTCACACCGAGCGCAGTTGAGGGTCACGCCGAGTTTGGACGCGCGGACGTCTTCGGTGACGACCCAGGGCCGGTTTTCAAAAGGCGGGTTGTGGCGCACATGCCGCCCATGACCACAGGCGAGGTCGGCGACCCAATCATTTTTCGAGTCACGGTGAAAGCCTGTGATTTTTCTCTCCATAGGGAATGAACCCTCTAGGTGTGGATAACCGTCCGTTGGGCCCGGCAAAAAAACCGCAGACGCATACCCATTGCCAGCAACAGATAGCCGAGCCACAAGAAGAGCACAGCCTGCTCAAGAGGAAAGGGAAGAAGCTGCTGCCGCAGCGCGGCGTGCAGTGTCATCAGCCCGGTGCCGATGTAATTCAGCACGCCGGCCCAGTGCCCGATGGGATTGGACACGAGCGCGAGAGACCGGTCTCGTCTGGAGAGCCACCACGAGTCCAGCGTATACTGGCCAAAGGCACACCCAACGGCGCACGGAATCCACCACGGTGTCATGCCGCTATAGGCCAGATAGGTCAGGGTCACGAGCAGGAAAGTGATATCCGCCAGATTATCGAGAATCTTGCCCCAGTCGGAACTCAGGCCCAACGCCCTGGCAACCGGGCCGTCATAGTAATCGCTGGCGCAGATAACCACAAACAGCCCACCCACGCAGCCGGCGCGCAACAGGGTTGGCTGCTGGCGGCTGTATTCGATGGCGAGGAGAAATACCGGGGTCAGGACGAGCCGCACACTGGTGAGGAGGTGGGCAAAATTGAACGGACGATGATCTTCAATAAACAGCGTGGCCATATACCTACTCCCGCTTCCAGCAAGCAGGGGTCAGCGGGGCAATGCGCCGGGAAAGCCTATTGCTGTGTTTCTGGTGCCGAACCCGGCATTTCCACCTTTTGTGGCTGGGCCGTTTCGATCTTGAGGACCTTGACGGCAAAGAACAGCGTCTTGCCGGCCAGCGGATGGTTCAGATCAACAATGACCGTGTTCTCCTTCACCTCCGTGACTTCGGCAAACATCATCTGGCCGTCCGGACCGCGGCCCTGGAGTTTTTTCCCGACGCCAAGCGCCTCTTCGGGAATATTGTCCTTGGATATTTCCTGGACGCGATTCGGGTCAACCTCGCCGTATCCTTCCGCGGGCGGAACTTCGACGTTCTTGGTATCCCCGACTTTTAATCCTATCAGCTGCTTCTCCAGGCCCGGAATGATTTCCTGGCTGCCGTGAGTATAGACGAGCGGGTCTTTCCCCACGTTCGTGTCAAGAACCGTCTGGTCTTCGAGGGTGAGCGTATATTCGAGCGATACGCTCGTACCCTCGCCGATCGTGTCCTGGGCATGGCCTGCGGGCGCCGACAGGAGTCCAAGACTGAGTGTAATAATAAAAATTCCCCGTTTTCCTTGTCCAGAGCGTAGCGTTCCCATCGAGAATATCCTTCCTCTTATCGTCCGTATTGCGTTCGGCATTGGATGTGTTGCCATGTAGCAGAGATTTTACTGTTGCTCAGACACCGTCTCCACCTTTAATATCTTCACATCGAAGAATAATTTTTCTCCGGCCAGCGGATGGTTGGTATCGATGACTACCGTCTCCGCCTTCACCGCGAGAATCTCTGCATAGAGTGGCCGGCCCTCCGGGCTTCTTCCCTCAAGCTTCTCACCCACTTTCCGCCGGTCTTCAGGAATACTGTCTTTCGGCACTTCGATAATCCGTTCAGGGTCATCCGGGCCATAGACGTCTTCGGGCGGCATGGCGAACTGTTTCGCCTCCTCCACTTTGAGTCCGGTCAGGTGCTTTGAGAAGAACGGGACCCGTTCTTTTGAGCCGTGGATATACACCAACGGCTCCTTGCCGATGTTCGAGTCAAAAACCGTCTTATCTTCAAGCGTCACGGTATATTCGAGCGACACACGTTTGCCGTCAGCCACCGTCTCCTGCGCGTTTCCAGGGGTGGGTCCGAGGACGGTCAGCAGGAGCGTCAGACTCATCGGCGCGAAGAACATCCGTCCCTTCCCGCCCCCGTACCGTATGGTCTGCATGTCCTTTCCTCCTCAAAATAAAGAAGGGCACAAGGATACCTCCGTTTGATCCTCGTGCCCTGAGTGCCGTTCCACAAACGTCGCTGGAGACCCGCCCGGGAATGTGTCGGGCTGAGCGCCAGCATAGCACACTGCCCTAAAGAGGAAACGTGTCCTCCAATAGACATACAGAGGCGGGACACGTTTCCTCCTCGGAGAGTCGAGCGTCACTCCATACGAGGCGGCTTCAGACTGGAGCCCAGCGTTCCCTTGAAGACCTTGAAGAGCTGCTCCAGGTCCCACGGCCCCTGACTGTAAATCGTCTTTTCCGGCTTGAGATGGGAGTACAGAGAGATTTTATAGCCACTCGCCCCGAATGCCTGCCCATTGACATATTGGGCTTCATCGCTGGCCAGGAAAATAACAATCGGGGCCACATTTGAGGGGTCAAGCGGACTCCCCTGGGCGGAACCGCTGCTCTCCGACAAACCCATTTCTTGCGCAAAATTGGCCGGAATCGTATCGGTCATGCGGGTGGCCGCACCGGGCAGTATGGCATTGCAGGTAATATTATACTTTGCCAGGGCGTTGGCGCTGCTATACGTCAGGCCCAGGATACCGGCCTTTGCCGCGGCGTAGTTCGGCTGCCCCGGCGCGCCCAGCGCCGACCCGGAAGAGAAGTTGATAATCCGCCCGCTCTTCTGGCGGCGCATCAGGGCCGAGGCCGGGCGAATTGTACAGTAGTGGCCCTTCAAATGAACTGCCACCACCGCGTCCCACTCTTCTTCCGTCATATTGAAGATCATCCGGTCGCGCAGAATACCGGCACAGTTGACCAGGATGTCAATCCGGCCAAACGCATCGACCGCAGTCTGAATCAGGTTTTCTCCGCCCTGCACGGTTGCAATATTGTCCGTGCTGGCAACCGCCTCCCCACCCGCCGCCTGGATGTCTTCAACCACCTGCTGCGCCGGAGCCTTGTCTTCCCCTTCGCCATCAACGCTGCCGCCCAGGTCGTTCACCACGACCTGCGCGCCTTCCCTGGCCATGAGCTGCACAATGCCCCGACCAATGCCGCGGCCCGAGCCGGTGACGACTGCAACTTTTCCGTCAAGCTTTCCCATGCTGATGCCTCCTTGTGTCTGGGTTCACGATGCGGACTAGAGCACATTACGATGCTGTGTAGCCACCTGTCATTCCTGCGGAAGCAGGCATCCAGGCCCCCAGCCCCCTCCGCCGGCTGGATGCCGGATCATGTCCGGCATGACGGGAGCCCCCGGCAACGCTCTAGCCCTCTCAGCCTTTTGGCAGCCCGAGCGCCCGGTCGCCCTGCGTGTTCTCACTGTGTCATTGATGCCCGTGCAGCAGCTCGGAATAGGTCGGCAATGGCCAGAGGCGGCCATCCACTATCGCCTCCAGCCGGTCTGCCACGGTCCTCGCGGACTGCATCAGCGGTTTTATGGTTTCGTGGGCGTAGGACGCCGATTGCGCGGGGTCATCCTCGGGGAAGGCGTCGAACGCCACAGCCAGTTTGTCGGTTTCCGTCAGCAATTGCTGAACAAGCTCCGCCTTTTCGTCGAAAAGCTGGGACGAGTAGCCGGATTCGGTGCCCACACGGGCATCCTCAATGGCGACGGGCAGGATCAGAGTCCGCAGGATATTCAGCAGCGTCCGGGCCTCGATCCAAAGCTCTGTCGAGTACGCCTCTTGAAGGACGTGTTGACGCGCCACAATCTCGCGCTCGTTGAAAATGCCCAGACCGCCGAGCAACTTGACGTTCTTGGCCGACGTGAGCGCCTGGTAGGCCTCGGGGCTGCTCTTCAGGTGGATCAATGAAAATTTTTCGGCGTGTTCATACAACTCCTCAGAGTAGCCGTTTCCGCTGAAAAGGGCGCCCTGATGCTGCTTGATGGTTTCGCGGATGACTTGATCGACCTCCTTGCCGGCTTCGACCTCATCACACATATGCTTCAGGCTGTCCGCCAGCGCCGCGTTGACCATTGTGAGCGGGAAAGCGATATGCTGGTTTCCGCCCACCGCGCGAAACTCGAACCGGTTGCCGCACCAGGGGAAGGGCGCGGTGCGGTTGCGGTCTTCCAGGCTGGCCCGGATGTCGGCAACCGGCGCCGACACCTCGATCTGCTTGTGCTGCGTTCCGTATGCGGTGAATGAGCCGCCCTCGGCGACCTTCTTCACATGCGCCTCCAGGCGCTCGCCAAGGTGGAGCGTGATGATTGCCGGCGGTGCCTCCTGCGCGCCCAGCCGGTGATCGTTGCTGGCGGTCGACACCCCGCAACGCAGCAGGTCGCCATGCTTGCTCACCCCGCGCAGCAGGGCCGCAATGAACGCGAGGAAACGGCGGTTGTCGCTTTCGGTTTCCCCCGGCACGAACAGGTTGACGCCCGTGTCAGTGTTCAGACCCCAGTTATTGTGCTTGCCGCTGCCATTGATGCCGGCAAATGGCTTTTCGTGGAACAGGATGGCGAAACCGTGGTCGAAGGCCAGGTCGCGCAGGACGTCCATCGCCAGCACATTGGTGTCAGCGGCGAGATTGGCCAGATTGAAGATCGGCGAGATCTCATGTTGCGCCGGCGCTACCTCGTTGTGGGTGCAGTGGATCGAAATCCCGAGTTCCCACATTTTCTCGCGCGCCTCGGCCATGTAGCGATTCACCCGTGGCGACAGTCTGGAAAAATAGTTGGTTGACATCTCCTGACCGCGAAGCGGCGTGGCTCCCAGCAGGGTGCGGCCCGTGGCTACCAGATCAGGCCGCGCCAAGTATTTTTCCCGGTCGACCAGGAAGAACTCCTGCTCCCAACCAACATTGCACACGACCTGCCTGGTCTCAGTGTCGCCGAGATGCGCCAGCAGCCGCAGGCTCTGCTCGTCGACCGCGAGATCGGCGCGCAACAGCGGGGTTTTCTGGTCGAGCGCCTCGCCGTTCCAGGAAACAAAGGCGGACGGAATATACAGCGTCTCCCGGTAGACGAATGGCGGAGAGCCGGTGTCCCAGCCGATATAGGCCGCCGCCTTATGCGTTCCGCGCAAGTCCCCGTTCGGAAACGACGACCCGTCGGTCTCGGTCTGAAACAACTCGGAGCCGGTCAGGTTGATAATCAACCGGTCGGTCGCGAAATCCACCGCTACGAACGTCTCAAGCTTCTCCCCGTGAATCGGTCCCCGCATCGGCGAGAACCAGTGCGAATACCCGATGCAACCCTTCGACTGGGCCCACTCCCGGATGGACTCCGCCAGCGCGTTGGCGTCCTCCTTGTCCATCGGCAGTCCAGTCGCCCGACAGCGCGCAAAGGCGTAATAGATCTCTGGATCGACCAGCTTCTTCAGGATTGCGTCATCCAGCACATTGTTGTTCATGTTCGCCAAGGCTGGCGGCAGGGCGGCCGTTTGCGTCGGCGCGTTGTACGCGGAGTGCGTCATAGCCACGGATTTTTCTTCTCCACCAGAGACGACTGCAATTTTTCCATCAAGCTTTCCCATGCTGATGCCTCCTTGTGTCTGGGTTCACGCTCTACTCCCTCAGCCTTTTGGCAGGCCGAGCACCCGATCCCCCAAGATATTCTTCTGTATTTCCGAGGTTCCGCCCCCTATCGTCAGCAGGCGGTACCATAACGCGGCGCGTGGCCAGCGGCCATTATCTATCGTATAGGGCGAACCTTGCTCCAGTTGGGCGTACGGCCCGAGCAGTTCGGTGGCAAACCGGGCGAGCCGCATATTGAGTTCCGAGCCGGCAAGCTTATTGACCGACCCTTCCGGTCCGGGCGGATTGCCTTTGAGGCGTTTACTGAAGCCGCGGAACATATTGTAGGTGATGGCCTGACATTCAATGGCAAACTGCGCCAACTGCTGACGCACGGCCGGGTCCTCACAGGCTGGCCGGCCATTGATTTCCACTGCTTTACTCACCTTGAGCAACTCGGAGAACTGGCGGTGGACGGGCAAGCCTGAGCCAATCCCGGCGCGTTCGTGCATCAGGGTGGTGACCAGGACTTTCCAGCCTTCATTTTTGGGCCCAATCAGATTGCTCTTGGGAACCCGGACTTCCTCAAAAAAGACCTCATTGAACTCGGAATCGCCCGTAATCTGGACCAGGGGTCGAACCGTCACTCCCGGTGTTTTCATGTCCACGGCCAGGCAGCTTATGCCTCGATGTTTCGGCGCGTTGGGGTCGGTACGCACAAAGAGCTGGATGAAATCCGCCCGGTGGGCAAAACTGGTCCAGACCTTCTGGCCGTTAATCACAAAATAATCGCCGTCTTCCACGGCCCGCGTCTGCATCGAAGCCAGGTCGGACCCCGCCCCCGGCTCGGACAGTCCCTCACACCAGATTTCATCGCCCGACAGAATCCGGGGCAGATAGCGTTGCTTTTGCGCTTCGGTTCCCCAGTGAATAAGGGTCGGACCCGACATCATCAGCCCAAGCGTATTGGCAAAACGCGGGGCGTGGGCTCTGTTCAATTCCTGATTGAAGATGAACATTTCCATGAGGCTGGCATTGCGCCCGCCATATTCCTCTGGCCAGTGGATGCCCACCCAGCGGTCCTGGTGAGCGGTCTTCTGCCACGCCCGCTGATACTCAAAGCGCGCGTCCGCGTCGATATCATCAAAATGCTTGGGGTCGTAGCCGGCCGGCAGATGGCTTTGGAGCCACGCTCGCAACTCCTGCCGAAAAGCCTCCTCTTCCGGGGTGAAGTTGAAATCCATTCCTGTCTCCTTACGCGCCCTAGCTTAACCGCTTCATATCTGGGGGTAAAGAGATTGGGGGGACGCGGGTGGGCAGTGGATGAACGCCGCTCTAGGTTTCGGGATATATGTGTTCGAGCTGCGCCATGAGGGCTGCCTGCGTGCCGGGCGGTGGCTCCGCTTCCGGTGCGTGGTCTTCAGCATCCGGCGCGGTCTTTTTGGCGCGGGCCCGTTGCAGCCGAGCGATTTCCCGCTCTCTGGCAGCCAGTTGCCGGCGCAGATCAGAGACCAGAGCCACCAGTTGGCCGTGCGATAATGCCGTTACATCAGACTCAGGTTCCACTGCCTTTTTCCATCACAGGCGCAGACGGTTTGCAACGCAGAGTTGGCTATTTTTGGGTGGTGTCTCCCTTTGCCTTTCCCCCTCACCCCAGCCCTCTCCCTCCAGGGGAGAGGGGGTAGACATGCAGGAGAGAGGGAGCGAACATCCCCTCCCCCTTCTGAGGGCGTGAGATGTGCATTGGGTCGCAGGGCGCGCCGAGGGTGCTTCGACTTCGCCCTTCCAGGGCTACGCTCAGCACGAACGGCCGCTCCGTTCACCCTGAGCGTAGCGCCACCAAATCAGCACGAACGGCCGCTCCGTTCACCCTGAGCGTAGCGGAGCGAAGTCGAAGGGCCGGGAATGACGCGACGGGGGGGCTGAGGGTATAATCGGCATGGGGTCGCAGGCCCCCGGTCGGTCCGTTGGCCCCCTCACCCGGCCCTTCGACAGGCTCAGGGCCACCCTCTCCCTCCAGGGGAGAGGGAAAGACAGGGGAAAGACAAGAGGCCCGCTCCCGTGGGGAGCGGGGGTGTGGGGGAAGTTTCAAACTGGGACCCTCGCCATTTTTGACAAGTCTTCACCTGCTTGCTACCTCGTCAGCTATGGATGCGACACTGCGCACTACGCTTGACACTGCCGTTGCTGAGAAGTGGGGACGAGAGACTCGGATTATGCGGATTGATCCATTAGCCGGGGACGCCTCAAGCCGGAGTTATGTCCGCCTGTCTCTCAGCGGTGACAGCCCAGCCTCAGCCGTGGTCATGCTACTGGCTGGAAGCGGTCTGGCGCTCTCGTCAGACGAGCTCGCCGTGTTCGACGAACCCCTCAAGGAATTGCCCTATCTCAATGTGCATGCTTTTCTTGAGCCGCTGGGGGTGCATATCCCACAGCTCTACGTGGACGGCTATCAGGAGGGTTTTCTCCTCCTGGAAGACATTGGCGACCTGCCCTTGCGCGATGCCGTCCGGGACCTGCCGTACGCCGAGGTGGAACACTGGTATCGGCGTGCCCTCGATCAGCTGCTGCTCATCCAAATCGAGGGTACCCGTCAGAAAAACGAGCGGTGTATTGCCTTTCGGCAACGCTTTGATAAGCGCCTCTTCTTGTGGGAGTTTGAGCACTTTGTTGAGTGGGGCCTGGACAAGCGCGGCCAGAGGTCCCTCTCTCCGACAGAGACGCATACCCTGAGTGACATCTTTGAGGACATCGCCACCCGTCTCGACCGGGCCACCTTTTTTCTCAACCACCGCGATTATCACAGTTGGAATTTATTCGTGCAGCAGGAGCGCATTCGGGTGATTGATTTTCAGGATGCCCTGCTTGCCCCCGCCACTTACGATCTCGCCACGCTGCTCAATGACCGGGATACACCGGAAGTCGTCTCCCCGGAGCTGGAAGAGGCGCTGGTCCATTACTACCACGAGGCGTGGAACCAGAGTGGCGGGGACACGCTAGCGTCTGAATACGTGTGGGACGAGTATAATCTGTGCCTGCTCCAAAAGGCCTGTAAGGTTGTCGGTCGGTTCTATTATCTGGAGCTGGAAAAAGGCAAGAGCGGCTATACGCGCTATATTCCACCGACGCTGGCAACGATTCGCCGGGTATTGGGTCGCCTGCCACAATATCGACACCTGCAAGACATTCTTGCAGAGCATTTTCCAGAGCACTTCTCAGAGTAAACAGACGCCCAGTAGATAAATTCTATTCCAGAAGATAGGACTCTTCCCTAAGAGATTGTTATTCTTGATAATTTTCAGTCACTTTACTTTTTCGTTTGAGTCCAGCATTCTGATGGATAGCAGGAGATAATATATAAGTCTTTGATAAGTAATACCTTTTTTACCTTCTCCGCGTAGCATAATTAATTGAGGAACTTCTCTATAATAGAGAATCCATTAAATACAGGAGGAATTTATAATGAAAGAAGATACCGCTCCGCAGACGGGAGAGGCATCTGCCATTTCCGAGATGACAGAAATAGACACAAATACAATTTCGAGTCCCACGCTCGCCAGACTGATTGAAGAGGTGCGTAATGAAGAGGCACCAGAAACGCACGCCTACAATCGGACACATAACCGCCACAATCGAGGCCGTTGAGCAAGAAGGGCTCCGAGGGCCACGTTGTGCTAGCAATTGATACGGTTCTCGTAAAAGTTGCTAGCCGTTGCAATATCAACTGTCGATACTGCTATGTCTATAGTATGGGAGATACGCGTTGGGCTACCATGCCCAAACATATCTCTGATACAACGACTACAGCGCTAGCCAAGGTCCTGGGAGATTTGTCTCGTGCGCAACAACGCCGCTTTGCAGTCGTCTTCCACGGTGGTGAGCCGTTACTGCTTGGCCCTAAGAAACTTGCAATCCTCCTTGCTGCACTCCGTAGAGCCCTGCCCAGTGATTATCCCTTTAGCCTGCAAACCAACGGCATACTTATTACTGAAGAGATTCTTGACCTTTGCTCAGAGTATCGCACCAGCTTAGGAGTCAGTATTGACGGACCACCGGATGTTAACGACCGCTATCGAATAGATCACGCTGGCAAAGGGACTCATGAAAAAATTCTCAAAGGTATCGAAAAGCTCCAGAATCATCGGGACTCTGACTTTCTTTATACTGGTCTATTGGCCGTGATTGATCCAGAGTCGGACCCCTATAAAGTCTATAATTTTTTCAAGACACTCAACGCCCCAAGCCTTGAGCTTCTTTATCGCGACGGCAACCACTCGCAGTTTCCCTATGGCAAGGCGTCTTTTCAGTCCACTGAATATGGACAATGGCTCACCGTTCTTTTGGATATCTATCTCGCTGACCCGAAACCACTTCGGATTCGCCTGCTCGATGATATGATCAAACTCGTCTTAGGTGGCTATGGAACAAAAGAAGGAATGGGGACGAGCAATTATGGAATTATCGTTATCGATACTGATGGTTCTGTGACAAAAAACGATACACTAAAAAGCGCGTTCAATGGGGCGGACCGTTTTACTCAGCAATGGTCCATCCTCACTCACGCCCTTCCTGAAGTCGCTAATTCATCCGAGTTTTCTAGGTACTATACGCTCCAACATCCCACAGCTTCCGCTTGCCTGTCTTGTCCAGAGTTGAGTATCTGCGGGGGTGGGATGCCCATTCATAGGTGGCGTGAGGATAGCGGGTATCACAACCCATCAGTATACTGCGCCGATCAACTCTTTCTGATCGAGAATATACGCGACCGTATAGCAGCCCTTCTCGTTTCACACGGGGCATGAATACACCACTGAGGCTCACCGCGGCTGAAGTGTCTTCCAAGCCGTTCCCGTATTTCGTTTCTCCTGAAGCTCTTCGGTCAGATATTAGTCAGACGGTCCTAGCCTGGCTGGAAACTGATGTTCCATGGCAATTGGTCAAAACCGCCTTCTATGAACAATTTGAATTCAGCCTGTGGGATGTTCAATTGCCTCGGGGTCTCAATTTTTTACGTTCTCCTTTCTTTCTGACATCCATCAAAAAGCGCCTTGAGGAGGTCTTTGAGGTAGATCTGAAAGATCACCCGGATATCACCGCGCATAAGCTTATTCCTGGACAACGTATCCGACTTCACAATGATTTTATTCCTGGTGCCGAGACTCATCGCCTGCTCATACAATTCAACAAGGGTTGGCAGGATGAAAACGGCGGGCTTCTGCTCTTCTTTCGGAGCGATGATCCTGCCGACCTCCACAAGATTTTTCGTCCTCGACACAATAGTGCTGTCGGATTCGCTATTACACAAAACTCGTATCACGCTGTCTCGACTATTCATGCTGGCGAGCGTTTTACGCTTGTCTATTCATTTTTCGAGAGGCATGGAGATGGCTAATCTTCTTCAGAACATCAGAGCGGTCTTGAAGAACCAATATACTCCGCTGTGGTTCCCCGGTTTAGCTTCTCCCCTTACAGCACAACGGTGGCGAACGCTGTATCGACAGACGGCCATAACAAGAAATGATTATGGAACGGGTCGCGTCCGCGTCGGCAGAGCAGAAGCACCCCGTCATATTGTAGGTAGCTTGTTAGTGAGCCCCGGCAACGGAAATGCCGCATCAGCTCTGCTGGTCGAACTTCTCTCAGAAAACGAGCGGCGCAACTATGAGGGAATGGGACTCACTTTTTATTCGGGGGCGGAGTTGGCCGCGTCCACCATCTTCGATTGCTTACAAGATGCAATACACATTCTAGCCCATGTGCCAACGTTACAGGAAACAGTGAACTCGTTAGTTAGAGTTTGTCATATTCTCAAGCCCGAAGACGATGACTATGATGTGAGCCATAGCGACCCATACGTCCCCTTTTCCATATTTGTCTCAGTCCCACAGCAACAAAGGGAAAACTGTGAGCTACGTATTGCCGAGTCTATCGTGCATGAAGCAATGCATCTCCAGCTCACACTTCTCGAACAGGCTCTGCCCCTGATTCGTCCGTCTAATGACACTTATTTTTCTCCTTGGAAAGGAGAGCTTCGATCTCCCCAAGGCATCTTGCACGCTCTCTATGTTTTTCGAGTGATTGATCAGTTTCTCGGACAGCTATTAACTCTGTCAATCTGGTCTTCGGAGAGCGTGTATTATATGCGTAATCGGCGTACCGAAGTCGCCCAACAGGTCCGGCGCATTGAGCCATTCGCTGACTGTCCAGCTTTGACAGAACTAGGGACCTGTCTTGTACAAAGGCTTCTCTAAGGTATTTACGATTTAAGTACCAAGAAAGTCTTGGACCATAGAGCTGTATTCCGCGTTCGGACGGATAGAAGCAGCAAGATGTTCCTGCGCTTCCCGCACCTTTTCCTTTACTTTAGAGTCCGTAGAATCTTTCCCTATCTCAATAATATCCTGCAAAGCTCTCAATACTTGCAGCCGTTCTCTACGTCTATCTTCTAAGTCTTCCCTCCTCAATCCTATTCCTTCGATAGTCTTTCTACCGACTTTTGTACGAGGAACGGGACTCTCTCCTTGAAAACGGATATGCTTTCGAGGATCTTCAACCCCCGGATTAACAAAGAGAGGTTGTTCGTCATCAATGTCATCGTGATGGCTGCGGGCGCGGGCACCGGGATTCTTGAGGGGAAACAGGGTCCCCTTGTGGCTCCGGTTACAGGCTTCACAACTGAAAAGCAAGTTATTCCAATCGTAAGCAAGCCAGTAATATCCAGGATGGTTTTTAACCTGTTTCACGGCTCCTTTTGGTCGATAGTGCTCAACATCACCGTAAGAAGTCGCGCGGACTCTGGATTCACAGTAACAGCATTTTCCATGCTGAGCGTGTAGTAACGTATTCTTCACACTCTGTGCCCCATATATTTTTTTCTGAAACTCGAATTTTCTCTGCCCAGAATCATAAGTAGCGCAATTCTCTTCGTTCTCTTTCGCACCTTTCCCTATAAGAATCTTTGGTGGCTTGGAGGGCTTCTCAATTTTAATCATCGCTGACAGAGGTTCTATTTCTTGAGAAGGGCTGCTGCTTGTCGAATAATGTTCATTGCCTCCTGGTGCGGATCTTTATGTCCCTCCGCAGTAGGAGGATTGTCCAGTTTTTCCTCTAACTCTCTGAGCCGTTCCTCATCGGACGGGCTTCGCCTCAACTTGTCTAGCAGCTTATTCCGCTCATCCATTAAGGCTTTGATACGAGGACTCCGAGCGGATGATACACCGAAAAGACCACTGGTAAGAATCTGATCCGCTCTCCAGCTCTCTCTAAACCTTGGCCGGTTCTCAATTATTATTTTGCCGTCCTGCTCCTGTAAGACTGCAAGGTTAGCGCCTGTGGCAGCCTGAACTATCAGGGGGCTATGCGAGGTGGCAATAAATTGAGTGTTCGGAAAGTTTTCGGTCAGCTTGGTTATAATTTCGCGCTGCCAGCGTGGATGAAGATGAAGGTCAATCTCATCTATTAGAACAATAGCCGGCTCAGCCATAGGATTACTGCTCTCAGAAAACCGATCATAGAGCCGCCAAGCCAAATCAACCGCCCACGCCAGGGTTGTCTGGTAGCCCAGGCTTAGGCCGGTGAGAGGCACCCATCCATAGGGGGTATGGAACTTGACACCACTTTCTTCATCAGGGACTCCACTTTTTGGTCCGAGAATTTTTATGTCGTCCTTACCTGAGATATCAGGAAGAATGGCGGAAAGTATTTGTTTGACTTGTTCCAAACGATCCTTATGACGCTCTTCCCTTTTCACCGCGAGATAGTCGAGTTGGAGCAGCCTTTCCTCAGCATCGTAGAGCTCTGTCGAACCTGAGAAGAGCGAGGCCAGGGGGTCCAAGAGTTCAGATTTTTCCAGGTTCGAACTACCCATACGGCGATCAGCACCGTAAGCAAAAATAGGCATATCCAGAGAATGGAGGTGAAGAGGGATCTTCTTTCGCTCCTGTTTAAAATCTTCCAATTTCTGCCTTTTGCCCTGTATGCTGATTCCCGTGGTAATCTTTTGCCGTCTCTTTTCAGCTTTGGCCAGTCCCAATTTCTGGTTGAGACTTAAAGAAGCCTTAAGCTCAAGACTCACTTCGTCTCCCGCTCGTAATAGAGAACCGAGCACTCGATTTTCTTCGTTAGCTAAGGCTGGTTCTATAGCTCTCGGCTCATCATCGTTTTGAGCTCCGGCTGGAACGGGCCTCATCCATGCCAAGCATTGCAAAAGAGTTGTCTTGCCGACCCCATTGTCCCCCAGGAGTAAAGTCCACTGAGCCGGCCGACCTTTCTCGTCCGTAAGTTCCAGAATTTGGCGTTCGCCAAAGCAGCGAACATTTTCCAATTCGAGAGAACTATAATAAATCAAAGGTTGTTCAGAAGAAGGCACGATACCCTACTCTTTTTCTCACTTTATGAATAACCTTACATGAAAAAAGTAAAGAAGATGAATAGCACTCACTCTTCTAAACTCAAGAGGATTCCATGCGCGCCATGATTCTCGCGGCCGGCCTCGGTTCCCGGATGCGACCGCTGACGGATACGCTGCCCAAGGCGCTGGTGCCGGTCGCCGGTCGGCCGTTGATCGAATACGCGCTCCTGTTTGTCAAATCCCACGGCATTGAAGAGGTCGTGCTGAACCTCCATCATCTTGGACATCTGCTCAGAGACGCATTGGGCGACGGGAGCGCCTACGGCCTGCGGATTACCTATTCTGCGGAAGACCCGATCCTGGACACTGGCGGGGGGATCAAGAAAGCCCAGCCGTTTCTCGACGGTGAACCCTTTCTGGTTTTGAACGCCGATACGATCCTTGATTTCGACCTGACCGCTTTCCTGGCCGCCCACCAGCAGACCCGAGCCATTGGCACCCTGCTGCTCAGACCGAATCCCGATGAGGCTGCGTATGGCCTGATTGAAACAGACCGGACGGGCGCGGTCCGGCGTATTCGAGGCGAGCCGAGCGAGGTAGAGATCAACGAGCCGCTGTCCGCTTTGATGTTTACCGGCTGCCAGGTCTTAGCGCCCCGTATTTTTGAGGCCATGCCGGTGGGTCGCGCCTTCAGCACAACCCATGAGCTGTATCCGCAGCTCATCCGCGCAGGAGAAATATTGCAGGGCGTTGTGCATACCGGCCCCTGGATGGTGGTTGATGACGCGGAGGGCATCGCCCGGGCGACCAGAGCGATTGTCTCCGGCCGCCTGCGCTTATCCTATTTACGCCTCTAAGCGTTGGGCGACCAGGGCGGCAAAATTCGTGAGGCAGCGCTGGGCGGCAGGCGCGTTTTGCACGGTCTTGAGCAACCAGTCTTGCAGCGGCTGCTGCGCGGACGGCCAGCCAGGGAAGGACTCGGGAGGCAGAACGGCTGCCAGTAAAGCAATCAGCCCGGCCATAATCGCGGGGGTAAATTCCGGGTGGAATTGAGTTCCCCAGATGTGCCTCTCCAGGGAAAAGGCTTGATAGGGACAGGACTCATTTTGGGCCAGGACGGTCGCGCCCGGAGGCAGGACGGTCACAATTTCCCCGTGACTCTGCTGAGCCAGAAAGGATTCGGGGACTGTCGAAAAGAGCGCGTTCCGTTGTCCGTCTGGAGTGAGAGTGACCATCGCCGTGCCGAGTTCCCAGCCGTGCGGATTTTTTTCAATCGCGCCGCCAAACGCATGGGCAACGTGCTGATGACCGAAACAGATCCCATAGATTGGGACGGACTGATCCGCGGCCCGTTTCAGAAAATCTTCGCTCCTGGTCACCCAGGGGTCGGGGTCATTTGCTGAAGCAGGCGAGCCAGTGACAATGATGCCGGCCCAGTCCGGTTCGGGGAGGCTTTCCTTGCGCGCATCAACAACAACGCAGCGCGCCGGACCCAGGACATTGAAGAACGCCTGCTCGTATCGACCACACTGCGCGGTCACAGCGCGGGGTAATGCACCCGTTTTCAGAATGAGGAGCGGTTTCGTCATACGTGAGCCTCTTCTTTCGTCTGGTAAAATATAAGGCCCACAGCCAGGATTGGGAACCCGGTAGAGGGAGGCAAGAATAAAAGACGGCAAGGGCTAGGCGATACTCCCCCACTCGGCTATGCCTGAGTGTATTCGTGGCCCCAGGGGTTGGGCGCTGTTTGTATCAAAAGGAGGGCAGAGTATGCGTGACTATACGGCAGACAACATTACCGAAGCGGTTGTGAAAGAATATGCGAGCAAGACCTCGGACCCACGCCTGCAACGCATCATCACCAGCCTCATTACGCATATGCACGCCTTTGTGAAGGACGTTGAACTCACGGAGGCAGAATGGTTTGCGGGCATTCAGTTTCTGACAGACACGGGCAAAATGTGCGACGCCAAACGGCAGGAGTTTATCCTGCTGTCCGACACGCTCGGGGTGTCCATGCTGGTCGATGCGCTCAGTCATCCCAAGACCGGCCTTGGGACCGAATCGACCGTCCTGGGTCCGTTCTATGTCGAGGGCGCGCCAGAGCAGAAGAATGGCAGCTCCATCATCCGCAGAGACCTGAGCGCGCGCCCGACGTTAATGAGAGGCAAGGTCATCGACGCTGAGGGCGCGCCCATTGCCGGCGCAACCGTTGATGTGTGGCAGACCTCGGCCAACGGGCTGTACGATATTCAGGACCAGAAGGCGCCAGAGTGGAATCTGCGTGGCAGGTTCACGACTGAGGAAGACGGCAGCTATGCGCTCGTCTCCGAAACTCCGGTGAGTTATTCGATTCCGACCGATGGCCCGGTCGGCCGCATGCTGGACGCAACCGGACGGCACGGGATGCGGCCGGCGCATGTGCATTTCATGCTCTCCGCCGCCGGCTACCGGCCCCTGACCACCCATATCTTTGTGAAAGGTGACGCCTATCTGGACTCTGACGCGGTATTTGCCACCAAGGACTCGCTCGTGGCCGACTTCAAGGAATGCGAGGACGCAACATTAGCCGAACGCTATGGCCTCACAACACCCTTTACGCTGCTGGAGTACGACTTCGGCCTGATGCCGGCGGCGCGCTCGTGATCCACGTCTGTTAGCGCTCCCGGTGGTCTCGCTCCTGGCCCGGCTCCTTGGGGTGGGCGTACGGGTGTGGGCGGTCCGTTTGGACCTCGAAGGGGATAGCGGCTACACGCTGCATACTGTCTGCATACGCGGCGATGAGGCGGTCTTCAGCCGTGTAGTTAAAGGGGTCTTGCAGGCGCTTTTCAATCTCTCCACCCCGTTCGGGCTGGTTGGCCAGATACCATGCGACCGTTTTTTCTATGGCCTCTTCGACCGGATAGAGGTCCGCATAGCCCAGTTGGTTTTTGATCTTGGTCAGGTCAACAACACGGTGGTGCGAGGTTTCCTGCATGGTGTAGGGGCGCGCCGGGCGCGCCAGGTCGTTGGGCATACTGATAATATCCCACTCATAATTCATGGCGCTGGCAATCACTTCAATCACCTGATGGATGGTGAGCTGACTCTCGTCGCCGCAATTGTATAACTGTCCGGCCGATGCCTCGGGCTGATCAACCGCCAGCAGCACGGCGTGGGCCAGATTGGCGGCATAGCCGTGGGTAAAAAGCGTCAGCCCACCGTCGGCGACAATCATATGCGGGCGCTTATCAAGAATACGCCGTATCACACACCACTCGCGTGGAATGAGCTGATAGGGACCGTAGACGTAGGGATACCGGAAGTAGGCCGCGGTGGGATGGTGTTCCAGCACGGCTTGTTCGGTTTGGGCGATCAGATAGGCAAAGCGGAGTTCCGCTTCACTCTCAACAACGGGCGCGTCTTCGGCAACCGCCACTTTGAGCCCAACCGGAGAGAGTACCGAGGGGTCCATATACCCCCGGTAACTCGCCACCCCGCCCACGCCAACAAAACGTCCGATCTTGCCAACCAGCGCTTCGGCAAGAAAGCGAATCCGTCCGTAGGTAACGACCGCAAGATCGAACGTACGGCCAGCCAGGGCCGCATCTATGGTTTCTCGGAAATGCGGATCACCGTGAATATGTTCGACCTCAGGCGGAATCTCGGGAATCTCGTGCGTCCCGCGATGAAAAATCGTGACTTCATAGCCCCGTTCAATCAGGCCATTCACAATAAACGGTCCGGTTGGTCCCGTACCCCCAACAATCAGTGCTTTCATAGCGCTCCTTTCCCTCTCAGAACCCTGACCGTATCGATAGCCTTTCTCCCTGCACTTAGTATAGCCCCAATCTCTTCTGCTCTTGCTCGTATTCCTGGTGTATCCGTTCCCACTGGCGCGGATGAATGTCCGGTCCTGCGGGTCGCTCATTGTCTGTAAACCAGCCGGTGACGCTCTGGACCATTCTTGCATAGAACGACGCCGGCCCTTTTTTCGGCTTGTTTGTTTTGCGCGACGGCCGCCAGCCAAACTCACGCTTTACCTCAGCCCATACCCCTTCATCTTGCTGGGTCAGGTGCGGACGGTACGGCAGGCGTTCTGTGTGCGAGACACACCCCAGGGAGAGGCTCACGCCAAGCAGGAGAAAGACACATCCCTTCGTAATGTTCATGGTAGGGCAGCCTACCATATGCACCATTACGGACAAACTCTACACGCTGGACAGATTCATGGAGGCTCTCGGCCTCCTGTCTTGTTTTAAGACATACCCTCTCCGTTCGGGTGTTACTTTTTATGACATCATAAACGGATACGTTGTCTCGTACCGTCCTATCTAGCTGATAATACTCATATTTATTTTCTCTCTGGTGCTGGCATACTTTCTGCTCTCTTATATTGGACCAGGACAACACAGGACCTTGCTTTCCTGGGAAAACGGAAGGGAGAAGCATGGCTACAGAAGAGCAATTTGCACCAGCGCTCGACGCGGACATCATCGTTCCCTCACAGTATTTTGACCGGATTCGGTCCGAGGAATCTGCCCAGCCTGAGAAGCGCCTGATGCTCGCTGTCATGGAAAACGCGATTGCGACCTTCCAGCATTCGATTTCCGGCGCAACCCGTCGTCAACGCCGTCTCCTCAAAGAGACGGAAGAATGGATGTACTCAGGCGACACCAGTTGGCCGTTCTCGTTTGAGAATATCTGTGCTTTGCTCGGTATTGAGGCCGATTATCTCCGCAACGGACTCGCCAAGTGGAAAAACACCCAGCTTGTGCAGGATGGAACGCAGGGAGAAGCTGTCGCCCGCTTTCCACTCCGACGCATGAGTGGCCGGCGCCATGCGTTATCGACCTATACCTCCTCTGCGCAGGCGGCCTGAACGAACGATTCCTGTTTCCGGCCCTGTGGCGCTCCCTCCTGACTCCGACACATCTCCAAGAGGGAAGGACTGGTAGGCGGTAGACTGAAGGGCTACTATTCCTGTAAGCGCCGTTTCGTACCACGCAGGGGGCAATCATGGAACTCTCTCTTGACGAGAGCAGAATCAAACAATTATTCAAGGAAGCGCTTATCGAGGTTATTGAAGAGCGCAGCAGTGTTTTCCACGCGCTATTGACCGAGGCGATTGAGGACACTGCCCTGGTTCACGCAATCCAAGACGGGGAAGACTCGACGCCTGTCAGCAAGCAGGAGGTTCTGAAACTCCTGGACAACGATCCCGCGTAAACTCGACCGGAGGTTTCAGTCCACAGCGGGAGATACAGCAGTATGACGTTGGAGTTTCGCCAGCCTTGGCGCTTCGCTCATCCGACTTGCTTACTGACAAGCAAGTCGAGAGCCGAGTCACCACAGCGCCCTAGGCTTCTTCCTCAAGAAAAGACGCGGACTGTTCGGCAGCCGCGTCGTACTCCTGCTGGGTTATCCGCCCACGCATCAACTCGACCCGCAGAAAAAGAAAATAGGTTTGGATGACATCCGTGCGACAGTAGCGGTGGATATCGTCCAAACGTCCGTCCTCCCACAACTGCTGGACCATCGATCCGTCAATGCCGGTTTTCCCCGGCAGCCCGATCAGCTTGGCCAGGGCGTTAAAGCCGCCACGCAGACGGTGGACTCCGTAGTTGGTCAGAAAATCGTAGAGATCGTAGTGCCCTTCGTCAGAGAATCGGTAACGGGCCTTGCCATGAAAGTAGCGTGGAATGCGGCAGCCATGCTTGAGCGCTTGCAGTTCCAACACGGGCAGGTCGAAATTCCGCCCATTAAAACTGACCAGAGTGCCTGAGAAGCGTTCCTGCCGTTCCCAGAACGCTCGCACTAAGGCTTCCTCGGGCGTACCCGATTGAGCGGTGTCCGCGGCCTGAATCGTCTCGACTCCAGTCAGCGCCCGCTCTTCATTCACTTGCCCGACAGCGATGGAAATGGGCAGATGAAAAGACAGCGGGAAAAAATCATTGCCCTGCTCCTCACGCAGGCGTTGCTGCATCCGGCGGTAGACATCGTCGTCCGACAGACCCTCTTCTGCCGCCTGTGGGAAATAGACGGCCTGCACCAGACTCTTGTCTATGCGGGTCTCAATATCGAAAACAGTGTAGCGCATACGAAAAACCCACGGTGTAAAATCCGCCGCCGGGTTCGCTCCGGGGCACCCAACCCACGGCTCCGCTTCAGGCGATAAAACGAGTGGTTGGTTCGTCTTCGACTCGTTTCACCTTCCCATCGTACATCAGCAGGTGCAGATGGGCCAAGGTCTCAAACGTGGCCGCAAACATATGAAAAATGGGCAGGTCGGCATTCAAATCAAAGACCTTGGACGCGACTTCATAGGCCGAATGGGCGTGCCCACGAATGAGATCGTACATCTCATCCAAACGGTAGCGATGATGCTGAATAATCTGCTTGGCCCGGTAGCGGTGATCCTTAAACACGCCACCGTGAGCGGGCAACACGAGTTCCACGTCAAAGCCCTGAATCTTCTCCTGGGAGTCGAGAAAATCCCGGAGCGGATTGTCCGGCCCGGCGTGGTACACACCGACGTGGGGTGTAATCTTGGGCAGGAGATGATCTCCCACGATCATGACCTTATCCTCGGGCAAGTAGATGCAGCAGTGACCCTGCGTATGACCGGGCGTCCAGACGACTCGCAGTTCACGTTTCCCGACATAGAGGGATTCGCCATCACGAATGAAATGATCCGGTTTGGCCGGCATATAGCGGGAGCCGTAAAAGCTGCCTGGGGTCGGCAGTTGCTCCGGCGAGTCCAACGGAATGCCGTGTTGCTGAAAAAAGGCAAAGGCTTCGGGGTGGCGTTCGGTAGACTGGAGCCGTTCAACTCGGGACAGTTCCAGTTCATTCAGGTAGACTTCAGCGCCGGTCAACTCCTGGTAAGTCTGCGAGGTGCCGAAGTGATCGGCGTGATGGTGGGTTGAGATGAGGGTGCGGATGGACGTCGGTTGACAGCCAACTGCGCGAAGAGCGGACTTGAGCGTGGCGATACTGTCTGCGGTGTGCATGCCGGTATCGATCAACGCCCATTCATCATTGTCCCTGACAAGATAGACATTGACGATGCTCGGCCGCATCGGAAGCGGTAAAAACAGTTGATAGACGCCGGGAGCAACTGCGCGAATTTTTGCGTCGGTCTGGGTTTCGGTCTGTGTCATTCGTGTATGCTGTCCTTAATGGGAAACGTGGCTTTTATTTTCACCTTCCAGCGGGCTATCACTCCCTCTTCGACAACCGCGGTAATGTCCGAGACCTGGACCTCGTAGATCCCGCTAATCGTGACCGCCGCCCGGGAGACGGCCAGCGATACCGCGTCTTCAATACTGGTTGAAGACAAGCCTGTCAGTTCAATCGTTTTCTCGACCATAGGCCCTCCTTGTGTCATGCTCACTGATATGACTAGCGCTCCGCGGCAGAGCCGGCTCCATCAACGGGACGACAGGCAGCAGCAGTGCGGACCGCAGGAGGAAATGCCTCGGGCGTATAGAGTCGGCTCCGAAGCGTCTCCTTAAAACGGGTCAGCAACTGGTGCGCGCTGGCACCATTGTTCGCATCAACGAGTTGCTGGATCAGCAGTCCGTTCAGGGTTGCCATAATCAAGGCGGCCTCTTCTGCCGACTGGATATCGGGCGTGAAGACCTGGGTTTTTCGGCCCTGATTCAGAATAGAAGTCAGCAACTGCTGATACACATGGTAGAGGTCGCTGACATGGTCCACAACCTCTTTGGCGTTCCCTTCCTCGCGGACGACTTGGCCAAGGACAAATTTGACTGATGGCAAGTGGTCAGTGATAAAGGTATAGTAATCATCAATGAGTTTTTCAAATTGTTCCCGTTCACTCAGCCCACGTAAGCCTGTGGCGTCGATAGCATATGGAGAGAGAAAATTCTGTAATGCGGTACGAAAGAGGTCATTCTTACTATTGAAATGCCAAAGAATAAGCGCTTTACTCACCTCCGCAGACCGCGCCACTTGCGCCAATGAGGTATCGGCATACCCCTGCGTGGCAAATAGCCGACCGGCAACATCGAGAATTTTTTCGCGCGTGTTCACACGGGCACGGTAAGTAAAAAGTCTGAGACTGTCAAACACGCCGGAGGAACGGGCTGCACAACAACGAAAAGAGAAAAGGACATCCTTACGCCTGTATGCGACACAGTGGCTTTCGTCTCAGCATCCTGGTCCTGGTTCTGATGAGCGTGCTCGGCGGCGGGACGCTCTGGTCTCCGCCCCCCACGCCTGTCTTGCCTGCGCCAGCTGCCGTTCAGGTGCTTCACATTCCGCGTCCAACCGTCGCTGATATCCAAAAACGAGGCGTACTTACCGTGCTCATGCACCATGATGCAATGTCCTATTTCCTCTACCGCGGTCGGGAACACGGGTTTGAATACGAACTGGCGCTCGGATTTGCCCAGCAGCTTGGCGTCACCCTCCAGGTCCAGACCCCGCCCCCAGGCGTTGCGCTCACACAGTGGCTCGTTGAAGGGAGAGGCGACATTGCGGCCGGTGTTTTTATCCCGGATGGCGGCCCCGCCGCTCGCGTTCGGTACTCCCAGGCTTATATCACTACGGATATCCAGGTCATTACTCGGGCAGACCAGCCCCACCCGCCAGCGCTGCTTCGCAATGCGAACCAAGGCCCATCCGAGGCGCTCCATACCAACGCTGTTCCTTCTGAAGCATCAGCTCGCCCGGACAGCGTACAGAAAGATGCTGCGGCTCCCCCCCCGCAAGCTCGGTTGTCTGAGGGCTTAGCCGGTCTCACCTTATCGGCAACGGTGAAAAAGCGCGTCCCTTTTGCGCCAGTCCCGACACCCGTTGTCGAACTCGTCCACACCGCCTCTCCAGGGACACTACGGAGCATGTACACCCTGCCGGAACCGGCCCGAATAGGCTGGGCGGTCCGACCAGAACAAGAGGAACTCTTAGCTGCCGTGAATCAGTACCACGCCTGGGCCAAGCGGTCCGGCCTACGGAAAATATTGTACGAAAAATACTTTATCAGCACGCGGTTTCTCCGCTCGAACGAATCCACCGTATTCGCCAACCGTTTGTCGCGGCACGACCCGCTCATCGCCCGCTATGCCGAGCCGGCCGGCTTTGACTGGCGTCTTATTGCTGCGCTGATTTTTGAGGAATCACGTTTTGACCACAGCCGGGTCAGTCCGCGCGGGGCCCAGGGCCTCATGCAGGTTATGCCCATTGCCGCGCGTGAAGTGGGCGTCGAGGATTTTCAGACCATCCGGGGCAATCTTGAAGCCGGCGTCAAGTATTTACGCTTTCTCCTGACCCAATTCCCCGACGGGCAACCCCAGGAGCGTCTCGCCTTTGCCCTGAGCGGCTATCTGATCGGCCCGAGCCGCGTCAGAGCGGCCCAGCGGCTCGCCCAAGTCCTTGGCTACGACCCGCATTGTTGGCAAGACTCAGTTGAGCGCGTTTTCCCGCTTTTGGAAGACGCCGCGTATTATCGGCAGGTCAACACCAGCTTTGCTCCCGGCGGTGAGGCGGTGCGGTATGCGAATGCCATTCTCAAGCGTTACGAATTATACACCCGCTATATTCCGCGTGAGCTGCCGGCTGCCTATATGTCCGCATCAGAACAGCGGCCAATAAGAGCGGCCAACCCGTCGGGCTAGGCGAGTCCGTCGAAGGCGACTCTTATATCGGGAGTCCTCAGCAGGAACGTATGAACTCGGCATCTATCACAAGAGTTTTCAGGTACGCTCCTGAGGCCCATTTGCAAAAATCGATCAAGACACGGCCATCATTAAACGGATGATTGGGTTTAACCTCGCATTCACAAGCGTGCTCTTATGGAAGGTCTTTAGTGGTCAGTAGCTCATTTTCTAACCACTCACCACTACTTACCACTAATCACTCACCCAGCGCTCCTCACGTGACATGAGTGTTGAAGCGCTCATTAACCTCTCGGTGAATATAGAAAATGGCTTTCCCAATCTGGTCCGCGGTCCAGGTAATACATGGGAAGTCGGCATAGGTCATGTACCCACCTGAGAAAACCTCATTGCGATTGCCGTTCGGACCCAGAAAATAAATCGTGGTCCCGCGAGTGATCCCATGCCGGGCCGGACCGAAGTCGATCTTCACATTATTCCGGCCCAGAATATCCCCGGCCCGCAGGATGTCATTCCAGCTATCCAGCCAGAAAGCGAAGTGGTGCAGCTTGCCGTTTGCGCCTTTGACAAAGGCAATGTCATGCGCCTTATTCGAGCAAAACAGGAATGCCCCCAAGAGTTCTTCGTTGGCCAGGTCGGGGATAATCCGCTCGCTCATCCGAAAACCCAGGACCTGGGTGAAAAAATCCACATTGGTCTGCACATCTTCAGCCGTCAATAACAAATGATCCAACCGGTCTGGCCCGATCCCGGCCACCGGCCGGTCGCTCGGCCACGGGTCAGGATTCAGTACGCCAACCTGGGTGCCGCTCTGCTCGGCCTCGGCGTACAGTTCCAAGACATGCTCAGACGGGAGCGTGCAGCGGACGGCTTGTCCTATCCCCAGATTCTCACCTGCCGAGACCCGACTGACGCGCAGACCAAACTGCTCGGCCCCTTTTTCAATCCGGGAGAGCTCATCCTGAGTCGCGACCTTATAGCCCATCTTCACCAGCCCCAGTCCGCCATTTTCAACGACCAGACTGTGATGATCATATTCGTCCCAGCATTTGAAATAATGTCTGCCATCCTGGCGGGCGACTTCCTGTAGCCCCAAGACATTGGTGTAGTAGTCAACCGCTTTCTCCAGGTCCGATTCGCGGGCATGCACATACCCGAGTCGCATCACACTCATAGGTCTCCCTCCTGCGTAACGTTATATCGCGCATCTCTTACTGTCCAGCACAAAATCGTCTGGCCCTCCCGTTGTTCCCCTCCGGGTGAACCGTTAGGCTGGCGTCAATGAAATGCGCATACTGCCAGGCGCGGGCAGGCTGGTTCAAACGGATATGCAAAGACTGCCAGCGCTTACACGAGTTATACACCCAACAGCGCGGGCAACTCGGCTTGCTGCAATTCCTTGACGTCTGTATCGAAACCGGCCTGCCGCGTGAAAAAATCGAAGCATTTCTGAACGCCGACCCCCACGGCAACGGCAGTGTCAAAGATCAGATTACCGCGGATATGAGCACTGAACTCCTGGGCGCAATGGGTATCCGGGCGCAACAGACCGCCCAGGACGTCAGGCGTTTGCGGCAGCAAGGGGTGTGGCAACGGATGGACGAAAAGCCGGAGGAGTAGCCCGAGGCGCGGGCTCGGCTTGATTCCTCTCCGGGTTCACCGCTATGAGAGAATATCATTTCCGCAGGAGGATGTATGGGAGCTATTGCATTTGGGACGGCGTTGCCAACGATGGATAATATCGGGGAGTTTGCCCAGCGGGCGGAGCACTTGGGTTTTGATTTTCTCGGCTGTGGCGAACACGTCATGTTTCACGGACCGGTGGCCAATACCTTTATTTCCCTCTCGGTTGCGGCCGGCGCCACCCAGAAGATTAAACTGCTGAGCTCCATCGTCCTCCTGCCGTTATATCCGGCCGCCCTGGTGGCTAAAATGGGCGCGGCGCTCGATGTGGCCTCACACGGACGGTATAACTTTGGGGTGGGCATTGGTGGAGAGTTTCCAAAAGAGTTCGAGGCCTGCGGCGTACCGGTGAAGCAGCGTGGCTCACGCACGAATGAAGCGCTCGAAGTGATCAACCGCTTATGGACAGAAGAGAAAGTTTCCTTCGAGGGGAAGTACACCACGCTGAATGAAGTCAGTATTGAACCGGCGCCCGTGCAGAAGCCACGGCCCCCCATTTGGGTTGCGGGCCGCAAGGAAACGGCCATGAAACGCACGGCACAATATGCTGACGGCTGGCTGCCGTATATGTATACGCCCGACCAGCTCCACGACAGTATTGAGAAGATCAAAAGTCTGCGCAAAGAGTATGGGCGGGATGTCGACTCGTTTCAGCCTGGGGTGTTCATCTTCACCGCGACCCATGCGGCTGGAGAAAAAGGGCGGGAGATGGCGGCGAACCGGCTCGGCAAACAATACGCCCAGGATTTTTCCAAGCTGATCGGGAAATATGCTCTGGCCGGCACGCCGGAAGAGTGTCGGAAACGTCTCCAGGAATACATTGACGCCGGCGCGAAAACCGTCATCCTGCCCTCGGCTTGCCCAACCGACTATATTGATGAAAACACCCGCCTGATCGGGGAAGAGATCATTCCGGCATTTCGATAAGAGGCGGGCTGAGCGCCTGAGGGGGACAGCCACGCAGGACGCTCTGCACAGAGAACAGGCCGCGCCTCAGGCCGGCCGATACGCGGCGCGGCATTCCTGACTACAGAAGTAGACGGTCCGACCCCGCCGCGAGACTTGAACCGCTTCGTTCTGCGGAATAAAACGCCCACACTGGGGATCTTGGACTAAGGGCACGCCCTCCAGACCCGAAGCGTCGGCCTGTCGCTTCGTTGAGTCAGAGACGGCGGGCAAGAAGAGACGACGAATACCCGCGATCACCAGATAGCCCACTCCAAGAAGGAGCAGAAGGCGCAAGAGTCCAGGCATATTCGGCTATTCGCTGGCCGGCAAACCGCTCCCCGGACTCTGCAAGTAGTTCAGGAGTTCAGAGTCCGGGTTCAGGATGAGCGTGGTGTCATTACTCAGGATTTTCTCATATGCCTGTAGTCGTCGGGTGAAAGCATAGAACTCAGCGTCTTTGCCAAAGGCGTTGGCATAAATGCTCGTGGCCTCGGCATCGCCCTCGCCTTTGAGCTTTTCGCTCGACTCATACGCGGTGGCCAGGATGACTTCACGCTCCCGGTCGGCAGCCGCGCGGAGCTGCTGGGCTTGTTCTTCCCCTTCCGCCCGGTAACGCTTGGCAATCCGTTCGCGCTCCGCCCGCATACGGGCAAACACGCTGGCCTGGACCTGTTCGGGCAAATCGAGCCGCTTGATCCGCACGTCGGTCACTTCAATCCCAAAGGTCTTGGCCGTCTCTCGGGTGTCTTTGGTCACGATAGCCATAATATCTTCACGCTTTTCACGAATAAGATCGAGAAAATTATGCGTGGCGATTTCTTGTCGGAGACGGGCCGAAATAATATCATCCAGCCGCGCCATGGCCCGAATGCGGTCTCGGACACTCCGGTAGAATTGGAGGGGCTCTTCGATACGCCAGCGCGAGACGTGGTCTACCAGGACGCGCTTCTTGTCGAGCGTAATATATTCGGACTCACGGGCATCGGTTGTCAGGATCCGTTTTTCAAAGCGGACCAGATTTTGCGCCACGGGCAGCTTAAAGTATAAGCCGGGCTCCTGAATGATCCGTTTCGGATTGCCGAACTGCACCACCATCCCTTGTTCCCACTCACCGATCGTGAACGCAGCCTGGGCGGCGACAAAGACCAGGACTAAGCCCAGCCCGATAACTAAACGCGGTACCATATTATCTCCCCTCCTGACTCGCCACTGCCCCGGCTGCGGTCGCGCCGGCGCTCAGATCCTTCAGCGGTAATAGGGGGACAACCCCGCCACCGCCATTTTGTGAATCGAGGATGAACTTTTCCATCGTTGGCATAATCCGCTCCACACTCTCAAGATAGAGCCGGTCGCGCGTCACCAACTTGGCTTTCTCATATTCGGCCAGGATCTGGAGAAACCGATTGGCGTCACCCTGGGAACGGATGACCCGCTGGGCCTTATACCCCTCAGCTTGCTCGACCATTTGGGCGGCCTCACCACGCGCTTTTGGCACAACATCCTCTTGATAGCCTTCCGCCTCCTGGCGGAGGCGGTCTCGATCTTCCAGGGCCCGGACGACATCGTTGAAGGCGTCCCGGACCTCATTGGGGGGGTCCACGGCAAGCAGGCGGGCCTCGGAGACAAACAGGCCGGTTTGATAGATGTCGAGCAGGCTCTGGAGTGCACTTTTCGCTTGCTCCTGCACCTCCAGCCGGCCATCCGTCATCGTATAATCAATCGTGTTTCCACCGACCGCACTGCGCAGCGCAACTTCCGCCGAGGAATGCAGCATGCTTTCCGGCTCAAACGCGCCAAAAAGATATTTGACCGGATCTTGAATGCGATACTGCACCACCAGGTTGACCTCAACGATATTTTCATCACCGGTCAGCATTAAGGCTTCCTGCGGAATTGTGCGGCCGCTGCCGCTGCCGCTGCGTCCGGGCACCCCTGACGGACGATAACCGACCTGGGCACTTCGGACACGGGCGATATCGACCACCACATGTCTTTCAACGGGCCAGGGCAGATGGAAGCGTAAGCCGGGGTCCGTTTCAGCCACAACCGCTCCGAAGCGCAGCACAATCCCGCGTTCGCTCGGACCGACGACATAGAAGCCCGAGCCGATCCACAGGAGGGCGACGACTGCGATAATCAGCCATACCCCGGCCCCTTTGGTAAAACGCTGGAACGTCTTCTTAAGGTCCTCAAGGCCCTGGAGGAGTTCGTCACCGGGAGAAGAACCGCCTTGGTTTTGCCATCCGTCTGCCATATTGCCCCCTGTCTTTCCTGCCGCCGAGACTTTCTACTGCGAGTCACTCCGGCAGAGGGTCGTGTGAAGTTTCTGGAAGAAGAGCCATGCGAGAGAAAGGTCGCACTGAGAACCAGTTCTTATTGGTTGTCATGATACACCGGATAGGAAAGGAATACCAGACAGCTTGATTATGCCAGGTAAGATCGGGCGAAGAGACACAGCAATAGACAACACCCTCGCGAGAGCGGTATGCTGGGCAGACGCAAGCGGACAAAAGACAAAACAGGAGTTCACCATGTCAGACACGCTCCTTCTGCACAAAGAGCCCCCTTTAGCCTGGATTGTTTTCAATAAGCCCGAGCGCCGGAACGCGGTGGACCTGGACATGTGGCGCACCCTGCCGCAGCTCGTTGCCGAGGTCGCCGCAGACGATGACCTCCGCGTGCTCCTCCTGCGCGGGGCAGGTGAGGAAGCCTTTGTCTCGGGCGCCGATATCTCACAGTTCGGCAAGGTCCGCTCCGGGGCTGAGGCGACGCGGGGCTATGACCAGGCTGTAGCTGGCGCGCTGAAATCGCTCGCCGGCCTCGAAAAGCCGGTCATCACCATGATTCATGGCTTCTGTATGGGCGGCGGATGTTCGGTTGCCGTCATGTGCGACCTGCGGCTGTGTGCCGATGATGCCCGCTTCGGGATTCCGGCGGCGCGTCTGGGCATTGCCTATCCGCTTGAGCGGGGAGTTGAGCGGCTCGTCCATATTGTCGGGGTCTCCAATGCGGCCGAGATTCTGATGACCGCCCGGGTCTATAACGCCGAAGAGGCGGCCCATATGGGTCTGGTCAATCGCGTCCTGCCCAAGGCCGAGCTTGAATCCTATACCCGCGAATACGCCCTCAAGCTGGCCGATAACGCCCCCTTAAGCGTGGCGGCCCACAAGTTTTTCGTCCGGGAGAGTGCCAAAGCGGCAACCCTGCGCGACATGGAGGCCGTCAAGTCCTGGTCCACCCGTTGCTTTGGCAGTCAGGACTACCAGGAAGGGGTAAAAGCGTTCATGGAAAAACGCCGTCCCCAATTCCAGGGGAAATAGTACCGACGGCCGTGAGACCATTAAGCACGATCTACGCCTGTATACTAAACGGAAAGGCGTTGAGGCGTGGGGTTACAAAACCGCAAAGGCGAAGGAGTTCGTCGTCCGGGCCGGCGCAACCGCTGTTAAGAACGAAGCGCCAGCCATCCGTCCATATCTCTCCCGTTTGCGGAAGCACTTGATTGACGAGGATATACTTGAGGATACCGGAACCACGTACCGGCTCGTGCAGGATTTCACGTTCAACTCGCCCTCCCAGGCAGCAAGCGTTCTGGTGGGCATACATGTCAACGGACCAGCCATGTGGAAAGATGCTGAAGGCCAATCGCTCAAGAAAATGCGAGAGGCTCAGGCTGACTAGCCCAGACCGTCCTTACCGAATCCCCAGTCGAAACTACTGTCCTGGCAGGGCTCGAACCTCTCGGCTGGAGCCCTGCCTACGGGCCGGACATTGCTCTTAACACATTCCCGTTTTGGTACAACGTCCAACATGGTCTATACTGGACTAATATTGCTTGGTTGCCGGAGGTGTGACCATGGAAATTTCAAAACCCAACCGTGTATGGACCGTTGCCGAGGCCAAGGCCCGACTGTCGGAAATTCTCCGTCTTGCTGAAGCGGAAGGACCGCAGATTATAGGTACCAGGCGGCCATTCGTTGTCGTGCCCGCCGACACGTGGTACGCAAAAACCTCATCTCGCAAACCCCTTGGCCAGTGGTTAGTTGAGAACACTCCACGAGGGATTGAGCTTGAAATCCCAAGTCGTAGTGCAAGCGGCCGCGAAATCCCATTCATCAACGAGTCAGACAAATGAGCGGCTATCTTTTGGACACAAATGTGGTTTCGGAGTTGGTAAAGCGGCGTCCGCACCCGGCCGTTGTCAATTTTCTATCCGCTCAGGATGATCTTTGGCTATCGGCCATAGTCGTCGAAGAGCTTGAATTGGGTGTACGACTTCTCCCGGAAGGCCGCCGTCGAGACGGACTGAAAGACTGGTTGTCCAAACTCATGGAGGACTTTGACCAGCATGTATTGCCTGTCGAGACCCCAGAAGCCGTGTGGGCGGCCACGCTCCAGGCACGCGCGCACCGGGATGGCCGTGTGTTGGAACTAGCAGACGCGCTGATAGCAGGGACGGCGGTGGCCCATAACCTCGCTGTTGCGACGCGGAACGTGGCTGACTTCGATGGCTTGGAGGTCGGCGTCACCAATCCCTGGGAACAGTCGGGCGTGAATTAAAATTCCGACTGAAACCCTCTTTCGACGAATACTCTTCTCCCTTGCACGACATCCATAATGACTGTATAGTCAGTCATATGACTAAAAGTTCAGCCACAAGAAAAGAAGACGTACTTCGCGAGTTCCGTATCCGCGAAATCCTGGATGCCACGTGCCGGGTGGTGGCGCGCAACGGGTTTCAGGGGGCCACGGTTGAGCGCGTTGCTGAGGAAGCGGAGATCGCCAAAGGGACCGTCTATCTGTATTTCCAGAACAAAGATGAGCTCTTCACCGCGGCGGTGGAGCAAGGAATACAGAGTTTTACCAGTCAAGTGCGCGAGCAAGTCGCTGAGGCGCTGACGCCGATTGAAAAGCTCCAACGTCTGATTGAGGTCAGCCTTGAACTGAGCGATACACATCGTGATTTTTTCAAGACCCTGCTGCTGGAACGAAACTTTCTGGCCGCTTCACCCAATCATCCAGAAGCGGCGCATATGCTCGATCTGTATCTGGCCCATATCCGTTTTATGGAAGAAATCATCCAGGACGGTGTTCGCGTGGGCATCTTTCGGGCCCATAATGTCGAAGCCTCAGCCTTTGCCCTCAACGAGGCGATTCGTGGCTGCTTTCAGCAACGAGCGTTGGGGCTGACGGCGCGACCAGTCACCGAAGACGCCAGTATTTTGCTCGATTTGTTTTTCAACGGAGTTTTGAATCAGCATCAGAACCATAAGGAGCCGGTATCGTGAAGCACGTCGTATTCCTTCTTGGCCAAGCGTCTATGGTGTTGGTCCTGCTGGCCTTTCCGAGTTGTCAATCGTCCAGTTCGGAAGCGGCCAAAACGCAGGGCCAAGCCGCTGTTGCCCCACCCCCGCCCCTCACCGTTCAGGTGGCACAGCCAGTCGTGAGGACTGTACAACGGACCGGCCAGGGACAGGGCGCGTTGTTCGCGAAAGAGAGTGTCATTCTGTCGAATAAAAGGGAAGGATATGTTGAGCGGGTGCACGTTGACTTTGGTGACAAAGTGAAAAAAGGCCAACTCCTGGCTGAGATGGAGCGGGAAGAACTCGCCCTGGAGGTCGAAGTACAGGAAAGCGCGCTCAAACAAGCAGAGGCCAACTTCATCCGCGCCCAGGCTGAATATACCCGCGCCAAGGAGTTGGCCGCGGAAAACCTGATTCCTGAGCAACGGCTGGATACCAATGAGGCCGACTATAAAGTGACGGAGGCGCGCGTCCGCACCGCAGAAAAGATCCTGGCTCTCGCCCGGAAACGCCTGCGGGATACCCGCATCGTGTCGCCGGTCAACGGCTTTGTCCAGGAACGTTTTGTGAATCCCGGCGAATACAAGCAGGACGCCTCACAACTGCTGGAGTTGGTCGTGGTCAATCCGCTCAAGCTGCGTGCCCCGGTTCCAGAACGGTTTGCCGCGGCCTCCATGATTGGGATGCCGCTTCGGGTTGAAGTCGAAGCGCTCCCTGGGCAGGTGTTTGAAGGGATCCTGACCCGTATGGCCGCCCGTGTCGACCACAGGACACGTTCACTCAGGATTGAAGCCGAGATTCCCAATCCAGATGGCAAACTCCGACCAGGCTATTTTGCGCATATTACTGGCGTCCTCGGAGAAGAAGACGCGCTCTTTATTCCGCGCACCGGCCTGGCGCGCTTTGCTGGCGTTGAGCGCATCTTTATCGTCGAGGATAACGTCGTCACCTCGCGTGAGGTCACCTCAGGCATGGAGGACGGAGACTGGATAGAAATTGCCACAGGGCTTTCTGAAGGAGAAACAGTCGCCGTCAGCGCCCTCAACCGTCTGGCTGATGGCATGACCGTGCAAGCTCAAGAGGTCCTTGGGTCCGTGGGTCTCAAGGACTCAGAGGACTCAACCGACTCAATAGACTCCTTATCTCAAGCCCAGTAAGTCCTGCGGAGAGCGTATGATTCTTGCCGATATCTGTGTTCGCCGACCCGTCTTTGCTACCATGCTTGTTGGGGTGCTCGTGGTGGCTGGCTGGTTTTCATACAACAGCCTCACCTTGGAGTTGATGCCCAAGGTCGAAATGCCGGTGGTGACGGTGACAACCACCCTGCCCGGCGCCGGCCCGGAGGAGATTGAAGCCCAGGTGACCAAAGTCATTGAGGAAGCCATCAACACGGTCAGCGGGATTGATGAACTCCGGTCAGTCACCCGTGAGGGGTTATCCCAAGTTATTGTGCAGTTCGTCCTGGAGAAAGACCTTGGCATTGCCGCTCAAGAAGTCCGCGACAAGGTAGGCACGGTCCTGGCCGACCTGCCCGAAGATGCGGACCCGCCGATTGTCGAGAAGTTCGACATTGATGCCACGCCTATTGCCACCGTTACCGTCTCAGGCTTTCGCGGTCTGAAAGAACTGACCGAAATCGCAGAGAATCAGGTCAAAGAACCGCTGGAGTCCGTGACCGGGGTCGGTGCCATTGACGTCTTGGGCGGGCGGAAACGGGAAATTCATATCCTGGTTGACCCCGAGCGACTCAAGGCCTACGGACTGGCCATCCGAACTGTGGCGCAGTCCCTCGCCAAGCAGAATGTCGAATTTCCGGGCGGACGCATCACCCAAGAGAGCGGAGAGACCGTCCTGCGGACGCTCGGACGGGTCAAGTCGGTCCGTGAGTTCGAAGATATTGTGGTCGCCACCAATGACGGCGTGCCCATTACCCTGGCCGATATTGGCCGCGTCGAGGACGGTGTTGAAGAGCCACGCTCATTGTCCCGGTACGACGGCAAGAACGCCGTATCGCTTATTATTCGCAAACAGTCCGGGTCGAACACGGTTGCCGCGGTTGAGGCGGTTCAGGAGCGTCTGGTTGATGTTCGGCAGCTCCTCCCGCCGGGTGTCGAAGCGCTCGTCACCCGCGACCAGTCAGAATTTGTCAAAGCTTCCGTGCACGAGGTCGAGCAACATCTCATCCTGGGCTCCCTGTTTGCCAGTATCATCGTGTATTTCTTTCTCGGCAATCTGCGTTCGACGCTGATTGCCGCGGTCGCGATTCCGGTGTCCATCATTTCGACCTATACCCTCCTGGCCGCGGCCGGCTATTCCCTCAATCGTGTCACCCTGCTGGGACTCACCTTGGCCGTCGGCATTGTCATTGACGACGCAATTGTCGTGCTGGAAAACATTTATCGCTACATCGAAGAAAAGGGCATGAACGCCTTTGAAGCCGCGCGCGCCGCCACCGCCGAGGTGGGCCTGGCCGTCAGCGCCACCACCCTGTCGCTGGTTGTCATCTTCATTCCGGTCGGCTTTCTCAAGGGGATCATCGGTATGTGGCTGAGCAGCTTCGGGTTTACCATGGCGTTCTCGATCATGGTCTCCCTGCTGGTCGCTTTTACCCTCACGCCCATGCTGTGCTCGCGCTTTCTGCCCAAACATCTCGACGGGCACGCCCATTCTTCACGCGATTCACGTTTCTACGGGCTCATTGATCGTTCCTATACCGCTATGCTGAAGTGGTCGATGCGCCACCGCTGGGCGATTGTGTGCCTCACGCTGGGCGTGTTTGTTTCCACCCCTTTTATTGCCGGTCTTGTCCGCCCCAGCCTGATGGCCAGCGACGACCGGGGGGAGTTTGAAATCAATATCAAGACACCGCCCGGTTATTCGTTGGCCCAAACTGACGCCGTGACACGTCAGATTGAGGAAGAAATCCATCCCCTTCCGGGTGTGAACCATCTGCTGACCGAGATTGGCTCAACCGTGGGTGAGTCTGTGACAAAATCAAAAATTGTCGTCACCCTCACGCATTACTCCGAGCGAACCCTCCACCAGAGTCAGGTCATGGATCTGGCCCGTGAGAAGGTTCAGGGATTCCCCAATCTCAGGATCAGCGTAGACCAGATTTTACCGGTCAGTGGTGGGGGTATCCAGAATGTGGATGTCTCGTACAACTTGCGGGGCCCGGACCTTGAGACGCTCCAACAGTATTCCGAAGACTTGAAAGTCCGCGCCCAGAACATGCCGGGTCTGCGAGATGTGGACTCGACCTTCGAGGGTGGGAATCCCGAACTCCAAGTCCATCTCAACCGCCGCAAAGCCTCAGACCTCGGCATTGAGGCCGCGGACATTGCCTCAACCCTGCGCATTATGGTCGCGGGTGAGAAAATTACGACCTATCGCGAAGGCGATGAGCTCTACGATGTCCGTCTTCGCCTGACGCCTGAGAGTCGGAATCGGCCCGAGGTGATTCAACAGGTCGCGGTCCCGTCAGCGTCTGTTGGGCAGGTCATACTCAATAATGTGGTCAATCTGGTTCCCGGTACCGGTCCGGTGCAAATTGACCGCCAGGACCGGCAGCGCCAGATTACGATTACCGGCAATCTGGCTCAAGACAAAGCGCTCGGCGACGCGATTGCCGACATTGATGGCGAGGTCGAGGAAATGGGCCTGCCGCTGGGCTATACCACCGGGGTGACCGGCATGGGCAAGATGTTTGAAGAGATGATGGAAAGCTTTCAGATCGCTTTTCTGTTGTCCATTATTGGCATGTATATGGTCCTGGCGGCGCAGTTTGAGAGTTTTCTGCACCCTATTACGATCATGCTGTCCCTGCCCCTGGCCGTGCCCTTTGCCTTGCTGGCGCTGTATATCGCCGGCCAGCATTTGGCGTTGTTCGCGATTCTGGGCATGCTGTTATTATTCGGGATCGTGAAGAAAAACTCGATCCTGCAAATTGACCATACGATCAATTTGCGGGCCGCAGGGCTGCCGCGCGATGAGGCCATTCTGCGGGCCAACAAGGAACGCCTGCGACCGATTCTGATGACAACCTTAGCCCTCGTGGCCGGCATGGTCCCGATTCTGGTCGGCCAGGGCCCAGCCGCGGAAAGTCATCGGGGCATTGCCGTCGTTGTGATTGGCGGCCAGAGTTTATGCTTATTGATTACTTTACTGGTGACCCCTGTCGCCTATTCGCTGTTCGATGATGTTGAGGCATGGTTGGGCCGCACGATGCCGGCCCTGAGAAACCTGCCGCGCCGGCTTTTTCGCCGTAAGCCGGTTCAGAAATCGCCTCCGGTCCCGGCCCCAATAAAAAAAGAGGAAGCCTTCGGGGATTAAACGGGAGACAATCGACACGGCTGGAGCACTTTACGCCGCGGTATATCCACCAGCACCGTCAGTCCGGCGAAAAAACGTCACCCCGTGAAAACAGGGGCCGGCTTTTCGACTTCGCTCCGCTACGCTCAGGACGAACGCGAGGCCGTTTGTGCTAAGCGTAGCCCGGAGGGCAGAGTCGAAGCATGGAGGCCGGACCACCTCCGGCACGACGAAGTGCAACAGCACGCCTGCGGGTTATCGTCAAACACTCCAGCCCGCAGGTGTTCGAGATGGCCGTTTTTTCGCTGGTCAGGCACCAATCTTTAACGCTTCTCCCTGAGTATGGAGCGCAATAATCTGGTCGTTGCACAATGCGAGTTCCATGTAGGTTTGCCCTTCATCATCGCAGAACTCGACTTCGTAGACATCCGGCGCGAGAACCTCAACAACCGTGCCGACTTCGCCACGCTTGAGTTGCCGTTCTGGTAAGTTCTCCAGTAAGGCGACCGTATCAAGCAGTTTGATTTGCTTCGTTGTCATGGGCTTTTCTCTCTTTTGACATAGCAGGTTGTTAGTTGCAGTCGCGCAAGAGTTCCTGAATCCCCGCCCCTCTACCGGCTAAGACCGCCCCTTGTTTGGTGCCATCTCATCGTGTCACCCTCACACCGTACCCTTGTCCCTGTTCATGCCTACTATCAACCACAAAGGCCGAGCCTATGGTTGGCGTAAGCGGACTGGGCTTTGGGCTCCGCCCTTAGTATTGCGCCGCTTTCACCAAGGAGTTTCAGCAATAGTTAGATAATATCCTTAGTCCCTAGTCCCGCAGACCGGCTTAACGGCGCGTCAGCCGACAGGGGCATTGCCGAGCAAAATAAACGCAAACGGGGCGGCTGTTCACCATTGACGGGCCGGGCCGCGTGCAGTAACAGGGGAATCATGCCCGCCCTTGCATTCGACACCTATAAGGCCGTCAAGGCGCTCCAGGCGGCCGGGGCCGACGAACCCCTGGCCGAAGCCGTCGTGGCCACGGTCGGCGAGGCGGTAAGTGGCAATGTGGCGACCAAAGCCGACCTCGCCGAAGTCCAAGCCGGCCTGGAGGCCGAGATTGCGACTGTCAAGACTGAGTTAAAGACCGAGATTGCCGAGGTCAAAGCCGAATTGAAGACCGAGATTGCCGAGGTCAAGGCTGAGTTAAAGACCGAGATTGCCGAAGTCAAGACGGAAATCGCCGCGGTCAAGACCGAGATTGCCGAAGTCAAGACGGAATTGAAGACCGAGATCGTCACCTTGCGGGGGGACATGTTGAAAAGCCAGCAAGACATGTCGAACAGCATTCATGGCGTGTACAGGCTTATGGTTGTGGCAATCCTGACCATTACCAGCACGATCATCGGGGCTGCCATCGCCCTCGTCCGTTACCTCGCCCCTTAACAGACCGCCCCATTCACAATCACCCGTCCACCTCATCGGCCGGCTCAAGCGGATAGACTTTGAGGCTCTGCCAGCAACGCAACAGCACCTTGCCGGGTGGAAAACCGGGCGGCTGGGACACGTCCGCGGCCCGGCAGATATGGACTTCCACCTTGCCCCGGCTGCCGCGCGCCTTGGAATGCCAGGCCGCCAGCCGGGCCGCGTGCACCAAGACCGCGGGCGGCAGTTGGGCGAGCCTGTCGGGGTTGCGGACCACCACATGGCTGCCGGGAAAGTTGACCACGTGCAGCCAGAAGTCTTCAGGCTCCGCAACCTCGAAGGTCAGCCGGTCATTCTGGGTATCCCCTTTCCCCACCAAAATCTCAAAGCCCTCAAAAGAGCGAGTTCGGAAAGGTCGGCCCTTACTTGCCATTGTCGCTATTTCCTACGCGTGGTGCTCCGTATTGTTGTCGCCGGACGCCCTATGCCTCCGCTTTTCCGACATATAACATACGCTACTGCATTCGAGACCACCGAGGCATTCAGGCCCGAGGAAGAAAAGTGGGCAATCAAGACGTACTCCGCAATACTGATTCGGGCCAACTCCGCCGCTTTATCGCCCATCTCCTGCGCGATATCCACGCGCTGGAACACATGCTCGACACCGGTTTGATCGAATCCGGGGTTCACCGGATTGGGGCTGAGCAAGAACTGTTTTTAGTGGATGCCGCCTGGCGTCCGGCGCCGCGCGCGCTGGATATCCTGGAGCGGATCGATGATCCCCATTACACCACAGAGCTGGGGCTGTTTAACCTGGAGATCAATCTGGACCCCTTGGTATTTGAGGGCGACTGTCTGAGTCAGCTTGAGGGCCAACTCAACCGCTCGCTCGCCACACTGCGAGCCGCCGCTCATCAGTGTGGGGCTGAGGTAATCCTGAGTGGGATTCTACCAACGCTGCGCAAGTCTGACCTGGCCCTGACCAATATGACCCCCAAACCGCGCTACCGGGCGCTGAATACCGCGCTCACTCAACTCCGTGGGGGCGATTACGAGTTCCAGCTCAAGGGCGCGGATGAGCTGAGTCTCAAACACGACTCGGTCATGCTGGAAGCGGGCTGCACCAGTTTTCAGGTCCACTACCAGGTCGAGCCAGCCGAGTTTCCCCAGTGTTATAATATCGCCCAGGCCATGACCGCTCCGCTCCTGGCCGCGGCCGTTAATTCGCCGCTCCTGTTTGGCCGCCGTCTGTGGCGCGAGACGCGGATTCCGCTGTTTCAACAATCTGTTGACACCCGCCGCGCCAGCTCCCACATGCGCGAGCGCGCGCCACGGGTGAGCTTTGGTCAGCAGTGGGTGGACTACTCGATACTCGAACTCATCCGGGAAGATTTGGCTCGCTTTCGCGTCCTGATCGGAACACCGTCAGAGGAAGATTCTTTGCGCTTGCTGGAGCGGGGCGGGCTGCCCGAATTACAAGCCCTGCGTCTCCATACCGGAACGGTATATCGCTGGAATAGAGGCTGTTTTGGCATCGGAGGAGGGAAAGCCCATATCCGTATTGAAAACCGCGTCTTGCCGGCCGGTCCGAGTGTTGTTGATGAGGTCGCCAATGCCGCCTTCTTCCTGGGTTTACTCCGGGGAGGGCAACACAGCTATGGCGATATTACCCAGCAAATGTCCTTCCACGATGCGGAAGCCAACTTTCTGGCCGCGGCGCAGATGGGGTTGGACGCCCAGTTTACCTGGCTCGGCGGACAGATTGTGCCCGCCCGCGACTTGATACGCCAGGACTTATTACCGCTGGCCCGGCACGAACTCCGCGCCGCGGGGCTGAATCCGGCGGACATCGAACGTTACCTGGGCGTGATCGAACAACGAGTGGCGACAGACCGGACCGGCGCGTCCTGGCTCTTGCGCTCGTTGGCCGACATGCCGGAGACTGACACCCAAGCGGCGCGGTTGAGCGCGCTGACCGCAGCAACCGCTCGGAGACAATGGGAAGGAAGCCCGGTGCATGAATGGCCGTCGGCCCAGGTTGAAGAAGGATGGAGTAATAAACTGCATACCCTGCGTATTGAAGAATGTATGACGACCGATCTGTTCACCGTTCATCCCAATGAACCAATGGACCTGGTGGCTGAACTGATGGACTGGAAACGGATTCGGCATATCCCGGTTGAGGACGACCAGGGCAGGCTGGTTGGCTTGATCTCGTGCTTTGAGGTCCTGCGTCACTGTGCGCCGTCACTCCAACAAGCCGAGAGCGAGCCGGTTCCGGTCGGGGCGGTCATGCAACCGAAGCCGCTGACGCTGCCACCCGAAACACCGGTCGTCGAAGCGGTGGCCCGGATGCAACAGGAAAAAAGCGAGTCTCTGCTGGTGGCCAAAGACGGGCGGCTGGTCGGGATCGTGACCGAGCATGACATCCTCAGGATAACGGCCCGTCTGCTTGAACAGTCGGCCCGGAAGGACTGATGTCCGACCCTCCCGCCCAGTCCAGCTTTCCCCGCCGGCTCGGCAGTTATGGCGGCGATACGGCCGGGCCGCTCGTGATTGGTATTGGAGGAATGCACGGCAATGAGCCGGCTGGGGTGTTTGCCTTGCAGGATGTGCTGCGCAGCTTACACTCCCGGCGACTCCCCTTTCGGGGCAAGCTGCTCGCGCTCACCGGGAACCGCGCCGCTCTGGCCCGCGGCTGCCGGTATATTGACGAGGATTTCAACCGACTGTGGGGGTCTGAGCGGCTCGAAGGAGAGGACGGGCAACGCGCCGAGCCGACCTCGGAAGAGCAGGAACAGCGGGAGTTGCTTACGGCAATAGAAATAGCGCTGGCGCAGCGCCAGGGACCGGCGGTCTTCCTCGACCTGCACACCACTTCTGCCGCGGGTCAGCCGTTTGTGGTAATTGGCGATAGCCTTCTCAACCGCCGCTTTGCATTTGGTCTTCAGGCTCCAGTCATTCTTGGCCTGGAAGAACAGCTGGAGGGCACGCTGCTGAATTATCTGAGCGAGCAGGGACATGTCTCCATTGGTTTTGAAGGCGGACAGCACGCTTCGCCAAGTGCGGTGGAGAACCATACCGCGGCCATCTGGAGCGTCCTGACAACTGCCGGCTGTCTCCAGCCCCAAGACGCATACGAAAGGACGCCGCCCGAGCAGCCGGTCTGTCCGGTCCTGGAAATCCGCTATCACCATCTGCTCCAGGCCAATGACGACTTTGTGATGGAACCCGGCTTCACAAACTTCCAGTCGGTCAGGCGGGGCCAGCTCCTGGCCCGTGACCGTCACGGACAGATTTGTGCCCCTGAGTCCGGGCAAATCCTGATGCCCCTCTATCAGGACCAGGGAGCGGACGGATTTTTCCTGGTCAGAACAGTCCGGCGGTTCTGGTTGCGTCTCGCGGTGCGGCTGCGCCGCCTCCGGCTTGAGCGACTCTTACCGCTGCTGCCCGGAGTCCGCCGACATCCCGACCAGGCCGCGACCCTGGTCGTCGAGCCACGCATTGCCCGCTGGTTTGTGATGGAAATTTTTCACCTGTTGGGCTTCCGCAAGAAACGGCAGCAGGCCGGGAAACTGCTCGTCAGCCGTCGCTGGCATGAGCCGGGGACGTTTGAGGCCGGGGAGCCCAATCGGTAAGAGACAGCACTCAAAGCCCTGTTTGCATATTTTGGAAGATATGTGTTACAGGGGGCTATTCCATACACAGCATTATTATCGTTCCGGGGTTGTCCACTACGGGCCGCTCGGGACTGGGCAGTAATGTACGGGGAGGGACCTCCGATGGCAGCAACATCTATGTCAGCCCCAGTCGAAAGGCAGGCCGTCCAGATAGAGGAAACGAAGCGCGATAAAACAGCGCACGGCGAGATGCCGTTCATGCGCTTTCTGATCCTAGGCGGCGGCCTGGGGCTGCTGTCGTTGGTTCTCATCAGACTGTGGCAGGGCGAGTGGTGGTTCCCGGTTGGTCTGGACGCGACGACACCCGAATTTGCGACCTATTGGCTGGGTCTGCTGTACGTCGAGTGGGTCGTCCTTATTGCCGCCGCCATCATCGGCTTTACGGCCTATCGCAAACCCTGTTCGACCTGCGCCGTGCAGAAAAGCGAGTTGGGGCGCATCGACCCCGAGCACGAGCTCAACCACATCGGGAAGCTGTGGGCCACGGTCGCCGTGGCAGCCATGTTCGGCTTTGGCGTCAGCTATTTTGCCGAGCAAGACGCCTCGTGGCATCAAATTGTGGTGCGCGATACGGCCTTTACGCCCAGCCATATTCCCCTCTTCTTCTATACCTTTCCCATGTTGATCATCATGACTGGCGTCAGCTCCTGGTACGCCTATAACCGCTTACACCATCTGTATGTCGGTGAAGGGGGCAAAGGCATCCCTCTCTGCTATCTGCTGTTTCCGGCCGGCGGCTGGTTCCTGTTCGCCAATGTGGCGTTTAACGAGCTGGGACACTCAAGCTGGATTACCGAAGAACTGTTCGTGCAGCCCTACCATTTTCCGTTTGCCTGGGCGACGTATTTCTTTTTTGCCGGGTTTGCGCTGCTCTTCAAGACCGTGCCGCGCATCTTTGAAAACCTGGGGGCAATGGCCCAGCAGGCGTCAACCGAAACTCATCACACCGCGTGAATCAGAGCCACATGGTTCCCCTTTTTCATTCCTTCCCCCCTGGAGGGAGAGGGAAGAGAAGGCAAGGAGGGGCTGGGAGTTATGAAGGCCGAAGAGCTTGCCGCGCTTGGCCATCACAAGATGGCCAAGGCCTTTGATATCATTCTGCTCCTGGCCCTGGTCGGCTTTTTCACTGTCATCCCCCACGTCAGTCGCATGCTCTATATGGGCGACTGGGATTTCTGGGTTGACTGGAAAGACAAACTGTGGTGGCCGATCGCCGGCCCGAGCGCCGCCCTGTTGGTCACCGCGGTGGGTCACTATCTGGCCTGGCACTATCTGCGCCTGCCGCTGGGAGCCACGTTTACCGCGGTGTTCGTTTTGGTCGGCGCCTGGCTGAGTCGGATATTCAGCTTTTACGGCTTGGAGTATTATCCGCTCAATTTTGTCTGGCCGGCCACAACGATTCCCATGGCGCTGGCGCTTGACCTGATGCTCTTGTGGTCACGCAGCTATCTGGCGACAAGTCTGATTGGCGGGTTTTTATGGGGTTTCCTCTTTTATCCCGTGAACTGGCTGATGCTCATGCCCTTCCTGCAGCCGGTGACGCTGTTTGGCAAGACCTTTACCATTGCCGATTTGATGGGTTATTACTTCATCCGCCCCCAAACGCCGGAATACTTACGCCGGATTGATGAAGGCACGCTGCAAGCCTTCCTGGGCCAGCGTATCTGGATCAGCGTGCTCATGGCCGGCATTACCTGCACCCTCATGTATTGGGTTGGCATCGGCCTGGGGAAAGTGCTCGGCGTTATGCCGCTGCGGAAAGTCCTGCGCCAAACCTGAAATGATAGTGACTCGTGGTCAGTGCTTAGTGGTCGGTTTCCAATGCCTTCCCCCTGGAGACGTGTGATGCCCATTGTGTCGCCGGCCCCCCAAGCGGCCCGTCGGCCCCCTCACCCGGCCCTTCGACAGGCTCAGGGCCACCCTCTCCCTCCAGGGGAGAGGGCAAGACAAGCGCCCCTCTCCCGCTGGGAGAGGGGTTGGGGTGAGGGCGAAAAGCGCCCTGGGCCGCTGAACAACTTAATTTGCATCACACGTTGGAGGGGGAAGGTCAGGCTGGGGGGTATTATGATCCCCATCATTCTGGCCCTCAGCCTCGTTGCGGTTTCGTTTATCTCCACGCCGGTTGTCCAGGCGCATGGCGAGCACAACCTCGAACCGTTTGTCCGCATGCGCGGGGTCTCGTTCTTCAATGTCGAGTTCTCGCACGAGCGGCTCGCTGTCAACGAAACCATGACCGTCACCGGCAAGTTCAGAGTGATGAACTCCTGGCCGCGCATGCTGACCACGCCGGAGTTGGCGTGGGTTGGCGTCCTGGTTCCGGGCCCGAAACTCGCCGTGCGCGAACGCTGGGTGAATGACCGCTTTATCCAGAACGCGTTTAATATTGAGTTAGGAGAGAGCTACGATTTCAAGATGATTCTCCAGGCGCGAGAGTCGGGCCGGTATCATGTCCACCCGCTGGTCAATCTGTCCGGTACGGGCGGGCTGGTGGGCCCGGCCAAGTGGGTCACTGTTGTGCCGGGCGACGGCCCACCGTCCTATACCGTACAGATTCCGGCAACTGGCGAGACCATAGACCTGGAGCATTATGGGTTTGGGCGGGTTGTCGGCTGGCATATCGCGTTTGGGATTCTCGGGCTGGCCTGGCTGGGCTATTGGGCCAGACGGCCGCTGCTCGTCCGTTACGCCCTGCTGGTTCACGGGGTTGATGAAGAACAAATCACGCCCGCTGATCGTCGAACGTCTCTTGTTTTCGGCGTAGTCTTGGTTGTCCTGGTTGTCGGGGGGTTATTGGTCACGAACTCGGGTCGCCCGCCGATCATTCCCCACCAAGCCGCCAGAATGTGGGACCTGTCCGGCCTCCCAGTCCCGAGGGCTGTCCAGACCGAGGTCAAAGAGTTGCGCTATAATACCACCGAGCGCGCCCTGAGCATGCAGGTTGAAGCCGCCAACACCTCGGATCAAGCGGTGGTCTTACGCAAGTTCACAACCAGTTATCTGTCTTTCATCAATCCTGCCACGCAAGACCTCTACCCAGATGCGCAAGGCGAGATTCCGGTGATGCGGGTGGAGCCCGATGGACTCCTCCAACCGGGCGAAACAAAGATGCTGACGCTGACGATGCAGGATGCCGTCTGGGAAACCGATCGGTTTATCGAGTTCGACCAGCCCCAGATTACCGCGGCCGGCGTGCTCGTTTTCACCGACGCTCAGCCCCTTGCTGTAGAAGACCTGCAACCCATCATGATGGGGAACAGCCGCGAAGGCTTAGGCGTCCCCTGGGAGCATATCTCCAGCCTGAACGAGGTCTATTCCAATATCCAGATTGATTTCAGTGGGGTGGGCAAGTAAGGCCCCTCTCTCAGTCCCCTCTTGAACGACCCACCACTCTGCTCCCGGTCGATTCATGACCAACGCAGTCAAAAACAGCGAGCCAGCATGAAGACTGCACTGATTGTGCTCATCACGTTGTTGGCCGTATGTCCGGTTGGGGCCCAGGATTACGGCACGGCCCAGGTGCATACCCTCATCGCCGTGATTGACGGCGACACGTTCCGGGCGGATATCGTAGACTGGTCGCCCATTGTTGCGGAGAACATACGGGTGCGTGTCAGAGGCGTTGATTCGCCTGAGATACGCGGCAAGTGCGAGCAGGAAAAAATGCTGGCGCGCAAGGCGCGGTCGTTTACCGCACGCCTGCTCTGGACCGCGCAAAACATTGAGTTGCGCGCTATTGAGCGTGGCAAATACTTCAGGTTGATCGCCGATGTGGTGTTTGACGGACGAGACTTGGCGACGGCGCTGATCGAATCAGGACATGGACGACCTTACATGGGAAAGGGGGAGCGTCCAGATTGGTGTGGGGAGAATGATTAATGTGGCAATCGCCGGTAGTGTCTCAAGAAGCCCGTTCTTCCAGAAAATCATCGCTCACACGTTCTTCAGAGCAAAAGAAGCTGTCCCATAAGCTATCCACAGGAGATAACACCCTATCCTTCCCGACAACGCGAACGTTGACCTGTTTCACTTCGTCTGGAAAACGGGTATCGGCGGGTAACCGGACCGCCTGGGTACGGTTATTAACGAATACGGAACCCGTAGGCATTGAGCGCACCTCCCTGAACTATATACATAGAGTATATAGCAATTCCGGTGTGTCACAAGCCTATACAGCTGTCCCTGAAAAGCCCTGTTTCGGCTGCCGGCAGCCCAATAGTGATGCGACGGATAGGTAAGGATGAGGCGCAGACTACGGTATCAGCACCACCTTGCCGTAGGCTTTGCCTGTCCCGCTTACGGCGCGGTGGGCTTGGGCGGCTTCGGCCAGAGGGAGTTCCTGTCCGATCACGGGCCGGAGCGTGCCGTTTTCCAGGCCGGCAACAAGGGCCGAGTGAATGCGGACATGATCCTGCGGCGTGGCGTTGCGTAAGGTCATGCCAATGATGGAGGCGTCCCGCATCATGGCCGCACGTGGATTGATCTCGATTGCGCCTTGATTCTTCTCGCCCCGATTGCCAATGACAACCACGCGCCCACGCATGGCGAGGAGGTCTATGTCCTTGGCGAGATTCACGTTGGCCAGCATCTCCAAAATAATATCAACGCCCCGCCCGTCCGTGAGGGTTTTTACTTCTTCCAGATACGACGCGGCACTATGATCGAGAACGTGCCGCGCGCCTTGTTCGGACACGAGCTGGCGGCCGCGTTCCGTGCTGGCAGTTCCAATCACCGTCATGCCGGCGGCCCGACCGAGCTGTACCCCGGCGATGCCTACCCCACCACTGGCCCCATGTACAAAAAGCGTTTCGCCAAGTGCGGCATGACCGCAGTGAAAGAGCGCCTGATAGGCAGTTCCATAAGGCACAAACACCGCGGCTCCTTGGGCGAATGACGCCGGCTCGCCCAGCGGATGCACCTGCTCCTGTTTGCATAACGCCTGTTCGGCATACGTGCCGCTGAGAGAACCGGCCAGATACACCCGGTCGCCCACAGCGACCCGGTCTACGCCCTCGCCCACAGCCTCGATTACGCCGGCCCCGTCCGAACCAGGCGTGAACGGGGTAGGCGGTTTGGGATAGATGCCGGACCGAATATAGGTCTCAACCGGATTGACGCCGACCGCGTGCATGCGCACCACGACTTGCCCCGCCCCAGGGGTCAGGTCCGCGACTTCTTCGAGCTGCAATACCTCCGGTTCACCAAATTTGTGTACCCGAATAGCTTTCATAGCGTGTACTCACTTCCACGGCAGTTCGCCATTATTCAGCAGCTTGCAAATGACGGGTCTCGAGTGCGGCCAGCATCTCCGCAACGGTCGTCATCTTCTCGCGCGGCTTGCCCACTTTTTTCCCGTTCTCGACTTCTATCTGATCCAGATATTTCCAGTCAGCAAAAGAGACGTAGCGGACACCCTTCTCCGCCAGTAGAGCAGCAATGGCGTCTTCGCTGGCGTGGATAGTATTGGGCGCTTTCCCCTGTTGCAGGTCTTCCAGCATGAGCCCGACGGTTTCAATCGCGTCCGGCTTATTCGTCCCCACCACTCCAGACGGACCACGCTTGATCCAGCCGGCAACATACAGCCGCTCAACAGGCGCCTGTGTTTCCGGGTCGATGACCCGGCCGGTGTGATTCGGAATAATCCCAGCGCGCTCGTCAAACGGGACGTCTTTCAACGGATGGCCTTTATACCCAATGGAGCGGAAGACCATCTGAATATTCGGCAGCTCCTCGTATTCTCCAGTTCCACGCGCGCGCAGGGTGCCACTCTCATCCTTGACCAGACGGTTTTTTTCAAGTTTCATGCCCTCCACATGATCGGTCCCGTAGAGTTCGACCGGAGAAACAAAAAAGCGCGCCCGAATCTTCCTTGGAGCCCTTCCCTCGCCCTTGGGAATCTGCGCCGTCAGGATATCCATATTCCGCTGATGCACCGGCTCTGTAGCCTGCGCGAGGAACTCGGCATTCGCCTCATCAAGTTCGAGGTCTTTCGGCTCAACGACCAAGTCAGTAATCGGCATTTCAGTCAGTTCACGAATCTCGGGATTGGTAAAAGCGGCTTGCGCCGGCCCCCGTCGGCCCAGCAGATAGATCTCCTTGACCGCACTTTTCTTGAGCGCTTCGAGCGCATAGTCGGCAATATCCGTTTTTGAGAGTTCTTCAATAGAGCGGGCCAGAATACGGGCGACATCCATGGCCACATTCCCGTTTCCGATTACGGCGACGCGTTCAACATTGCTCAGATCGTAGTTGAGATCGCGGTAATCAGGATGCCCGTTATACCAGCCGACAAAGATCGTCGCCGGGTCGCTGCCGGCCAAGTCTTCCCCCGGAATACCGAGCTGCCGGTCGGATTCCGCTCCGGTTGAAAACAGAACTTGATGGTAGTGGGCCAGGGTGTCGGCCAGCCGGATATCTTCACCGAACGTCACGTTTCCAAAAAAGCGAAAGCCGGGCCGACTGGCAAATTTCTCGTATTGTCGAATGACCGCTTTAATTTTTTGATGATCCGGCGCCACGCCGCCCCGGACCAGCCCATAGGGAGTCGGCAGGCGGTCAAACAGGTCAACCCGAGTGGCAATATCCTTTTGCCGGAGCAGTTCGCCAACCGCGTAGAATCCAGCCGGGCCCGAGCCGAAAATAGCGACGCGGAGGGGGTTTGTTTCAGAGCCAATCTGATCCGTCATGCAATACCTTTCCCAAGGGGAGAGACGCTATTCTCTCCCATACTCTTCTCGTGCGAAACCCGTTCGCTATACAGAGAACCCTGCGACCCGTCAACCAGGCGGGAAGACCCAGGATGCTCTGGAGCAAAGAGGCACCAGCTGACGAATCGGACGAAGCGATGGTGGCAGCCTCCGCTTTCCATTTTCACACTGAGACCATAAGATACGCGAGCGATTGTAAAGGAGGACAGTCCGATGAGTGAGAATGGAAATCCGAAAATTCGCTTTGGCATGTGGTATGACTTTCGCAACCCGCCGGCCTGGAAGCGTCCCTATGACCAGCTCTACAACGAAATCATCGATCAGATTGTATGGGGAGAGCAGAACGGCTTTGACGATATCTGGCTGTCCGAGCACCATTTTATCGAGGATGGCTATTCTCCCGCGCTGATGCCGATTGCCGCCGCGATTGCCTCCCGGACCAGGAAAATCCATATCGGGACGAGCGTGGTGCTCCTGCCTTTTCACAACCCGGTCCGGCTGGCTGAAGATGCCGCTACGGTGGACGTGATTTCAGGCGGCCGGTTCGAGCTAGGGGTGGGCGTTGGGTATAAAGTCGAGGAGTTTGAGAGCTTCGCTGTTTCGAGCAAAGAGCGCGGCGCCCGCACGAATGAGGGCCTCGAAATCATTCGTCGCCTGTGGGAGGGCGAGACCCTGACGTTTGAGGGCAAATACTACACGGTGACCAAAGCCAAACTCACCCCGGAGCCGATTCAGCAACCCCGGCCACCGATTTGGGTCGGCGGCTTCACCCCGCAGGCACTCCGGCGGGCGGCAAAGTATGGCGACGGCTATATCGGCGTCGGCCCGCTGAAAGAGGCGTATGAACGCTATGTGACCGCCTTGGAAAAAGTCGGGAAATCCACAACGGATATTCGCCTCGCGGGTGGCTATTTTTGGCTGATTCCGTCCGAAGACCCAGACAAGACCTGGCACGAAGCCGCTGAACACGTCCGCTATCAGGTTAATGCCTATGCCGAGTGGTCGGAAAAGGCCGGCATGCCCCTGTTTCCAAAGGTGCCGGATACCGCCGCATTACGTGAATCGGGACTGTTTCAGGTGGTAGATGTGGATACCTGCATTCAGATGATCCGTGACTATGCCCTGGAGACTCCGCTAACGCATTATTATTCGTGGACGCTGCCGCCGGGTCTGCCGGCAAGCTGGATTCAACCCCATCTGGAGCTGTTTACCAGCAAGGTTATTCCGGCCTTTCGCTAGTCCATGCGGTGTAGGAATCAAGTATGCCTAGTACAATTCCATTATGACAACATTCATACTCATTGGGACCATACTGATTATTGGAGTAATACTGTACGTTCTTTGGGTAAAACGCTCAGGTGCGACCGCACTTCATTTAGCTGCCTGCCACGACGAGATTGAAACAATGCTATCTCTCCTAATGTCTGGCAAAAGTCCAAACGCAAAGGATAGATCGGGTAGAACTCCTCTTCATCAAGCGATCATGTCTGGGAGTCCTGCATCAGTTGATATCTTGCTTGAGGCTGGGGCTGATCCAAATATAAGAGATAAGTATGGTTGCATCTCACTCCATCATGTAGTTTCTCGCAGGGAACGTTCCGGAACACACAAAATAATCTTATCTCTACTCCAGCATGGCGCTGACCCGAATATACAGAATATCTTCGGCGAAATACCTTATGCTCAAGCTCTGCGACTAGATAGGGATCTAATAGCCAACGTAATGCAGCAAGAGACTCAAGGACAGCCAAAAGACTGAACGGACGGTTGGGGATTGAATATCAAACAAGCTCATGAATGAGTAACGTGGTTTATCCGCCTTTCGCTAGTCCGCAGGAGCAAGTATGAACCTCCAGCCTCCCGGCGTTTTTACCTTTCTGGACGGTCTTACGGGCGAACAGACCGGCCAGCTCGCCCGTAAAGTCGAACAACTCGGCTATAGCGCCCTGTGGTTTCCCGAGACCCTGGGCCGCGAAAGCTTTTCGTTTGCCTCGTATTTGCTGAGCCGAACCGAGCGGCTGGTCATCGCCACCGGCATTGTGGTGACCTATGCGTATGAGCCGGTTGCGATTGCCAACGCCGCCCGGACGCTGGCCGAGTTATACGGCGACCGCTTTGTGCTCGGCCTGGGCGTGAGTAATGCGCAGGGCAACGCCCGGCGCGGCATTCCGTATAGCAAGCCCCTCAGCTTCACGCGCGCATATCTGACCAAGATGAAAGCCGTACCCTACGCCGCGCCAGCCCCGCAACACGACCCCCCTGTGGTGCTGGCCGGGATGATGCCCAAGATGCTTGCCCTGGCCGCAACGCAGACCCAGGGGACACATACCTATTTCACGGTGATTGAGCAGATTACGGCAATCCGAAAGGCACTCGGACCGGAACCGTGGCTATGTGCCGAGTTGGGCGTCATGCTGGAGTCGGACGCGGATACAGCCCGCACGGCAGCCCGCAGTTATATGCAGACCTATCTCCAAATCGATCACTACGTCCAGCGCTTCAAAGAAGTCGGTTTTACTGACACGGACATGGCAAACGGCGGCAGTGACCGACTCGTGGACGCGGTTATTGCCTGGGGAGACGCGGCAAGGATTCGCGAGCGGATTGCTGCCTATTATGATGCCGGGGCATCACATGTGTGTATCATGCCGCTGAGCCCCAAGGGTGGCATGGTACCGGACGAGCGGGCGATTGAGGTGTTAGCGCCGGAGACCACACAGGTTGGCTGAGCGCAGTATCACTCGAAAGGCACTGTTCGCAGGACGAGCGACAGTATTGTTCCGCAAAAATGAGAAGTATCTTTTGCCGGGTACCAGCGAGTTCAGGGCTATTTGTTCGCACTCGGCGGTCAGGAATTGTAAGGAGGTAGCGGCCAAATCGATAATGGCCTGACTGACGGCTTCTGAACGCCAGTCATCCTTGCATGTTTTTTTGACAGCAGTATAGGCGTCCCGTAATTGAGCGTAGTCCACCATCATTCCGCTTTCTTAGAGTCCCTGTGTCAGTTCGGAAACGGAAATCCTGAGAGCCTTGGCTATCGCCCCGATGTTCCGTAAAGCGACATTTCGCTCGCCGCGCTCTATTCCTCCCAGGTAGGTCCGGTCAAGTCCGCATTCTGCCGCAAATGACTCTTACGAGTACCCCTGAGACTTGCGCAGTTTCCGTACACGTTTACCGAATCGCGTCAGAATGTCGCCGTTATTCATTAGCGCGAATATTATGTTTTGGTGTCTATCAGTCTACGGACTATGAGAATCTTACGAAGCACACGGCTGGCCCACCTTCTCAAATATGCCGTTTCGGCGTATGTCTCTCTACACTTGACAAAAAAGGAGGAAAGATATGCAACTCGGACTTTTTGGCATCAATATGGGACCGTGCAGTACGCCGGACGCATCAGCGCGGGTGGCGCAGGCAGCCGAGGCCGCGGGGTTTGAATCCGTCTGGGCGGGCGAGCACATTGTACTGCCGGACCCGCAGGAGCCGCCTTCGCCTCTACCCCCGACCTACCCCATGCTCGACCCGAATATTGCCTTTGCCTTTCTGGCCGGTCAGACCCAAACCATCCGCATGGGAACCGGCATTATTATCCTGCCGCAACGGAATCCGCTGGTGCTGGCAAAAGAGATGGCCAGCCTGGATGTACTCTCTGGCGGACGCCTGATCTTTGGCGTCGGCATTGGCTATCTCAAGCCGGAGTTTGACGCCCTCGGAACCCCGTTCAGTCATAAAGGACCGCGTACGCTCGATTACGTTGATGCCATGCGAGCGATTTGGAGCCAGGACGACCCGTCCTACCAAGGACAGTTTGCCTCTTTTAGCAGCGTCAAGGCATTTCCCAAGCCAGTCCAGCAGCCCGGTCCGCCGGTCGTGTTTGGCGGCATGACCCCCCAGGCGTTCCAGCGTTCCGTAACACATGGAGACGGCTGGTACGGCTTTGCCCTGGATGTGGACGGAACCAAAAAATGCCTCGACGGTCTGAAGGCTGCCGGAGAGCACAATGAACGCCCGGGCAGCTTAGGCAAACTGGAAATCAGCGTAACGCCGGTTGGGCGGATCGATCTCGACACAGCCAAACGTTATGCGGACCTGGGCGTGGATCGTTTGATTCTGCTCTTCCCGCCCAAAGGAGACGCCCTGTTCACCCTCAGCGCCACGGAGACAGAAATTACGGATTACGTCACAGAGATTGGCGACACGGTTATTGGGCAGGTCTAGCCGTAGGGGCGGACCCCCGTGTCCGCCCGGCCTATCTATCCTGTCTGCGTCCGCCCCCGTTGTTTCACCCCTTCGACCCTGTTCGCAATCGCCTCTGGGGTGACTCCCCTGACCTGTTCACGCCAGGCGGTTGATTCGAGTTGGAGCCCGTCACTGAGCGTCCGGGCGTAGCCTTCGTTAATCACGCGCTTCATATTGCGCAGCATGTCGGGCAGACACGACAGCATATCCTTGGCCAAGGCGTGACAGGTCGGCAGCAAATCGTCGGGTACAACAACGCGGTTCACCAACCCCCAGGCTTCGGCTTGCTGGGCAGACAGATAGTTGCCGGTCAGAGACAATTCACGCGCCCGGTAAATACCAATCACGCGAGAGAGTTTCTGGCTCAGGCCCCAACCCGGCATGACACCCATCCGGGCATGCGTATCCGCAAAACGCGCATCGCTGGACGCAATCAAGACATCGCAGGCCAGGGCCAGCTCAAACCCGCCAGTAATGGCAAAGCCGTTGATCGCGCCAATAATGGGGCGGTCGAACGCCTCCATGACCCGCACCACGTCCATGCTGCCCTTTGTTGGTTGCGGTTCTTGTAAGGGTTCGTTCGTCCGGCTCAGCTCTTTGAGGTCCATCCCCGCACAGAACGCCCGACCGGCGCCCGTCAGGATAACGACATGGGTCGCCGGGTCGCTTTGCAGCGAGGCAAAGGCGCTGACCATTTCGAGCCGGAGTTCCCGAGACAGGGCGTTCATCGCCTGCGGGCGGTTCAGGGTCAGGGTTGCGATACCTTCGGTTTTCTCAAGCATGAGGACTGGTTCTGACATGAGATTTCCTCCTTAGACTGGTTAGTATGCCCTGAGCAGGGCAGACCGCCAAGCGCCGGCTTCATTGACGCTCTCGGCGTTCGTGTCTACACTCCTCTTCTTTTGAGGCCAAACATCAGCACACGCCACGTAAGAGGGGAATCGATTATATTGATGAGCCGAGCGGTTAGGCGGGTTTTTTGGAACAGCGGACAGCCCTTTCTTCAGCATCGGCCTTTACCTACCCCAGCTTCCAACGCTATTGGGCCGCCCGGCTGTGTGTCACCCTGGCCATTCAAATGCAGGCGGTGGCCATTGGCTGGCAGGTCTACGATCTGACGCGCCGGCCGCTCGACCTCGGCCTGGTCGGCCTGGCTCAATTTCTCCCGTCGCTCGGCCTGGCGCTGGTGACCGGTCACGTCGCTGATCGCTATGACCGACGAACCGTGATGGCGCTGTGCATTATTGTTGAGGCGCTGTGCGCCGTGCTCTTTTTGACGTTTACGCTGCAAGACGGAACAAACACGCCCTTTCTCTTTGGCGTACTCGTCCTGTTCGGGACGGCGCGCGCCTTTGAGTTTCCGGCCTCGGTCGCCCTGATGCCCAATCTCGTGCCACCGCGCCTCTTTACCAATGCCGCAGCCTGGAGTTCGTCCGCCTGGCAGGCCGCGACCATTGTCGGCCCGGCCATCGGCGGGCTGCTCTACGCTATTGGGCCAGAGGCGGTGTATGGCTGCTGTGTGCTGATGTTTCTTCTTTCCGTTTTTTTAGTGAACACCATCCGTATTGAGCAACGCGAGAAAGAGCAGATGGCGGCTACCTGGGAGTCTGTTGTGGCGGGGATTTCCTTTATTCGGGGCCAGCCGGTTGTCCTGGGCGCCGTATCACTCGACCTGTTTGCTGTGCTGTTGGGCGGAGCAACCGCCCTGCTGCCGGTCTATGCGCGGGATATTCTGCACGTTGGCCCCTGGGGGCTCGGGCTGCTGAGAAGCGCTCCGGCAGTTGGGGCGCTGGTCACGGCGCTGCTCGTCGCTCGCCGGCCTATTCAGCGTCATGCCGGCGCGATTCTCCTGGGGGCAGTCGGTATCTTCGGGCTCTCCATCGTCGTCTTTGGGTTGTCTCGCAATCTCTGGCTGTCGCTGCTGGCGCTCATTATCCTGGGCGCGTCTGACATGGTCAGCGTCGTCATTCGCCGCGTCCTGGTTTTAGTGAAAACGCCAGACGAGATGCGCGGCCGGGTCAGCGCGGTCGAGTCAGTCTTTATTGGCGCGTCAAACGAACTCGGAGAATTTGAGTCCGGCGTCACCGCGGCCTGGTTTGGGGTTGTGCCCGCGGTGGTGCTGGGCGGTCTAGGCACCCTGGCCATTGTTGGCCTGTGGGCGCGTATCTTTCCACAGTTACGCCGAGTCAATTCCTTAGAGGGAGAGAGACTGGAAAAACCCTAGGCGTTGATTTCCCGTAGTAAGGTAGGTGCAGTTCCGGGTTGAGCGCCTGGACGAGCGGTTGCCGGCCAAGTAGGTTGGGGGTACGGCCCTCACCCGACCTGACCAGCGAGATGCACGATATGCTGAAGATCGTTGCCCTCACCGCCGTGTTCTTATTGTCTGCCAGTACCGTTTTGGGTCAACAGCGCGCGGAATTGGTGGTCTTCGACCGGGGCCACTCCCTGAGTTTTGCCCATCTCTGCTCTGAACTCGGCCACGGCTACGATGCCTACTGGCAGGCGTACGCCTTCTTCGAGCAGCCGGCGACTGATGACCGCTACCGAGCGCTCGTGCTGGCCAAGGTGCGGGTGGGCTGGGTCGCCGGAGCGCAAGCGCTGAACGGCGTTGCTCTTGACATTGAGAAAAAGCGGTTTGCGCTCCCGCCCGAGTGGTACGGCGACCCGTTCGGGCTGGCTTTGCAGTTGGTCGCCGAGCAGACACAGCAGACAATTACCGGCCCGATTGCAACCAGCTACCTCTACTCCACCGGCAATTACCCTGAGGACAAAGAGTACCAGCTCTCCGCTACTGGAGAGCTGGACTGGGTACAGTTCGTGGAACCGGAGGAACGCGATGCAAAGGCGGACAACACCTACAACCACTCGCCCGAGTTACACGTGTACAGCGAGAACATCCCAGCGCCGGAAGAATCCTATAGGCTCAATATCGTTGTGGAAAACACCAGAACAAGCGCCCGCTTGACGCTCGAAGGGCCGGTTCTGGAAAATCTCCCCGCCTTGCTACAAATCGAAAAGCCGCAATACGGCGTACTGGGCTTTGCCCAAGTCATGAACCCTTTTCAGCAAGGGGGCGTGTGGGATTGGCTCAGGACCGGCTGGCGCTATAGAAATTGCATCCAACTCAGAAAACAGGCAAAGCAGGAACTCGACCGGCGTTTTACCCGCCGGCCTTTCGTTCCCTCCAGTCCCCATTAAGACTCGCGGATGCCCTACTCTGGACATCTGGCGGGTAACTGATAAGAGGGCGGCTGCAACGTCCGGCCCGCTACGCCCTGGTCACGTAGACGATCCCGCCACGAAACGGAGAAGGATACATATGAAACTCGACAGCTTACTGACCGCCCGCTCACTTGACGAAGCGATTGCGATTGCGCGTACCGCCGAGGACATGGGCTTTGACGGCGTGTGGAGCATGGAGAACCAGCACGACCCGTTTCTGTCGCTCGCCGTCTCGGCGACTGCAACCACCAGGCTCACCCTTGGCACGGCGATTGCCCTGGCGTTTCCGCGCAGTCCGATGTCGCTGGCCTACACGGCCTGGGACCTGCAACGCGCCTCAAACGGACGCTTCGTGCTGGGACTCGGCACCCAAGTCAAAGGCCATAACCAACGTCGGTATAGTGTGAAGTGGGAATCGCCGGGTCCGAAGGTGCGCGAGATTGTTCTGGCGCTACGGGCGATTTGGGACTGCTGGCAAAACGGCGCGCCGTTGGACTTTCAGGGCGAGTTTTATCAGCATACGCTGATGACCCCGGCCTTTTCGCCGGGAAAAATCGACCAGCCGCAGATTCCCATCTATATCGCTGGGGTGAACCCGTATATGTGCCGTTTGGCCGGCGAGCTGTGCGACGGCTTTCACGCCCACCCGTTTCACTCCGCCAGGTTTCTGCGCGAGCGCGTCCTGCCGCAGATTGAAGAAGGAGCGCGGAAATCCGGTCGCAGCCGAAAAGACATTGTGGTCTCAAGCTCTTCTTTTGTGATTATGGGCGACACGCAAAAAGAAATGGAGGCCATGCGCGAAAAAGTGCGTATGCAGATTGCGTTCTATGCCTCGACCCGAACGTATAAACCTGTGCTGGACGTCCACGGCTGGGGCGACGCCTGTCTCAGCCTGAACGCCAAAGCGGCCAAGGGTGAATGGCAGGCTATGGCTAACGACGTGACCGACGAGATGCTGGACGAGTATGCGGTAACTGGCTCCCCGGATGAAGTCCCGGCCATGCTCAAAGCAAAATACAACGGCTTACTCGATCGGGTGGCCTTCTATCATCCCGACCGTCCGGGCGTGAACGATGCTCGCTGGCGCTCGATAGTCAAAGCGTTTTCCGCATAAAAACAAAAAGGAGTTGCTGACATGCGCGCATGGCAAATCAATCAGGAATTCGGCATTGAAAATCTCACTCTCGCCGACCGGCCAGACCCGCAGCCCGGTCACGGCCAGGTCGCCATTCGCGTCAAAGCCACCTCACTCAATTATCGTGACCTCATGACCGTCAAATACGGTGGGATGCGCGGGCTGAATCTCCCCCTCATTCCGTTGTCCGATGGCGCGGGCGAGGTGGTCGCCACGGGCGAGGGCGTGACTCGCGTCACACCGGGCGACCGAGTCGCGGGGATTTTCTTTCAGAACTGGCTGGCCGGTGGGCCGGATGCGTCTCATGCGGCCTCAGCGCTCGGTGGCGCCCTGGACGGCATGTTCGCCGAACTGGTCATCTTGCACGAAGACGGGGTCGTTAAGATTCCCGATTATATGACGTATGAAGACGCCGCCACCCTGCCCTGCGCCGCGGTCACCGCCTGGCAGAGTATGGTCACGCTGGGCAATATGAAAGCCGGTGACACGATATTGATTCTGGGAACCGGTGGCGTCTCGATCTTTGCCCTTCAATTTGCCAAAGCCGCTGGGGTGCGCGCGATTATTACATCGAGCAGTGACGAAAAACTCGAACGCGCCACCCAGCTCGGCGCATCTGCAGTGATTAATTATACGACCACACAAGAGTGGGGCAAAAAAGTGTTGGAACTCACCGATGGTGTGGGAGTTGATCAGGTGGTCGAAGTAGCCGGGGCCGGGACGCTGGCGCAATCGATGGAAGCCACGCGGGTCGGCGGTTTTATTGGACTGATCGGGATTCTGGCTGGCACGGATGGTGAGGTGAATCCCATTCCGGTGCTGATGAAGAGCCTGCGCCTCCAGGGTGTCTATGTTGGCTCACGCGAGATGTTTGAAGACATGAATACGGCTATGGCCGTGAATCAGATCAAGCCGGTGATTGATCGGGTGTATCCGTTTGAGGAAGCTCAGGAAGCCCTGAAACTCATGGAAAGCGCCTCACATTTTGGCAAGATCGTCATTACGGGCTAGGAGATTTCATTTCCCCTACTTCAGCATACCGAAAACAGTCTGTGGTGTGGTCGTTCACCATACCAGTCGCCTGCATGAAGGCGTAGCAGATTGTTGAGCCGACGAACGAGAAGCCGCGTTTCTTGAGGTCCTTGCTCATCGCGTCCGACTGCGCGGTACGCGCCGGCGCCTGCTTGAGCAACCGCCACTTGTTGCGGCGCGGCCGCCCGCCGACAAACTGCCAGATGTAAGCGTCAAAACTGCCCGCCTCTTTCTGGACAGCGAGAAAGGCGTTGGCGTTCTTTATGGCGGACTCGACTTTCAGCCGGTTTCGCACGATACCGGGGTCGGCCAGCAGCCGCTCAACTTTACGAGGCGTGTAGCGGGCAACACGAACGGGGTCGAAGTGGTCAAAGACGGTCCGATAGTGAGCGCGCTTTTTGAGGATGGTGTCCCAACTCAGACCGGCCTGCGCCCCTTCGAGGATGAGAAACTCGAACAGCGTCCGGTCGTCGTGCACCGGTACGCCCCATTCCTCGTCGTGGTACTGAATCGCCAATTCGTTTTTTGCCCAGGCGCAACGTGTAAGCGGTTTCATCCCACTCCATCTATCGATCTTCCGCCCAAGTAAATGGGAGCGCTCATTGGGAGGAAGGTAGCATAATCGTTCTTCTTTCCCTATATTTTTGTATATACAGAAATATGTTCTCCTGGGCTATACAAAAAGCGATCTCAAATTATGAAAAGCATGGGGTCTCGTTCGAGGAAGCAGCAACTATTTTTGTAGATACGGACGGTCTTGATTTCGACGATCCTCAGCATTCAGCACTGGAAAGACGCTTCAAGAGACTTGGGGTCTCGGCTTCTGGAAGAATTTTACTTGTCATTTACACTATCAGGAGGCTCCGTAATGGCACAGAAACAACCCGGATCATCAGCGCACGCCAAGCGTCGCGTAAAGAACGTGCGGCATACACCGGATTCCCAAATTGACTTCGGCGATATTCCAGAGATGAGCGACGAAGAGCTGTCACGGGGCCGGCGCGTTGGCCGGCCCAGGAAGGATCACTCCAAGCAACTCATCGCGATTCGGCTTGATCCTGGACTGCTGACCAAACTACGGAGACTGGCGGCAAAGAGAAAGAAACCGTATCAAACCCTGCTGCATGAGCTTCTTGAAGAAGCTGTTGAGCATACCACTTAAAACAAGACAGACACGGACTTGTCGGGACCCCTCTGCAATATCCCCCTTACGGCAACGGCCCATCCTGGAGAAAGCCGCGAATGACATTGGCGGTCAGGCGCGACACATTATTGTCATAGTTGTTATGCGACAGGCTACCGCACCAGGCCATGGAACTGGCCGAGAAAACAGCCCCATTGTTCGGGGTTTTGAAGTAGACAATGTCCGCCCGGATATAAGGATTCTGATCGCCGCCGCCACCGGCCGCAAAATAGCCGCGCGCGTTGAAGGTCGATTCCTCTGAGACCGTGACAAAAATATCGTTATGCCCCTCGGAGTAGGCGAGCAGAAAGGCGTTATGGGGCGTCCCGAGTTCCAGGTCGTAGCGGTCGAGCTCCAGCCCGGCGGCTCCACCCCCGACCAGACCGAAATTTCCAATCGGCTCGTCTTCGCCTATGCCTGCAAACATCCAGGCGCATTCCGGTCGGAAACTGTCCGGGGCTCGGCGGTAATAGCTTGAAGCCGTCAGCCCGAACGAGGTAAAACTCACACCGGTCAGCTTGCTCATATTCCGCCCCCGGACCCGCCACAGGCCGCCGTGTTTTCCATCGAAGGCATTGCAGTATTCCCCTGGGCTAATGGTCCAGGCCCGCGTGCCGTTGTCGCCTTTGCGGACTTCGATGATGCCCGGATTATCAGGGTGGAACACCGTACACCAGTAAAAACCGTTGGCGGCGAGGTAGAGCCAGCGACCGCCTTGCTGCTGATAGGCTTCGTAGGCGTCCAGCATTTCTTCCGAACAATACTCGGGATGATGACAGGTCAACACGACGCGGTATTGCTTGAGCAGTTCGACTCCTTCGCGTTGCAGGTCTTCGTCCGTATGTACATCAAAGTCAAACTGCATGGCCTCAAGCCAGTCGGTCAGATGCAGGTCGGCGTTCAGTTGCCAGACCGACGGCGACAGCACGTGCGTATATTTGGGCCGCATATTGAGAATGGGCCGCAGCCGCGAGGAGACAGGCACCCCCCAGCCGTCGCTATGGACGGTGTAGGTGCCGTAGCCGTAGCCGTCTTTTTCCTGGAGTAAGAGGTCGCCTGGCTGCATCAGCGGCACGCGGCCAGTCAGGAGCTGGGCGACTTGTGAGTCCGCGCTGAGATTTTCGTTGGCATAGGCCATATAGCTGGCCGTCGGAATAATAACCGCGACCCTGGCCGTGGGTCTGCCCGCCGGAGGACGGACAAAGAAGGGGATGTAGTCTTCACTGCCGGGCGTGTCCAGGCCGCCCAAACGCAGCCGAGCGGCATACACCCCGCTTTTCATGCTCTCGGGAATGGTCAGCGCAAAGTCAACCTCCCAGCGCGCGTCGTCTACGGCGTCGTCATGAAAATGAATCGCTCCGTACTCCTGCGGCGCGGCGGTAAAACTCATATGATCCGCAGTCCAGTTGTGACCGGGCATGCCGCGTGACGGCATATTGATGCAGTGGCCGTGCAGGCGGTGCAAGGAGTCGTCCAGCACCTGGGTTGAGGCCGCGTTTGGAACGATATTGGCCGCAAAATCCCAGGCCGCGACCAGCGCGGGCCGCAGCTCAGTCGGGAGGGGTCGGGGACCTTGCAGGACACGTTCGATTTCCGCCCGGTTCAGCACGCGATTGGCGATAGCTGGGCGTTCTATCCGTCCGTTGAACTTGGCTTCGTGTTCCGGGAGCTCTAGCGGTGAGTGCACATGACTGAAATGTCCCCCACAGATGTATCGCCCTGAATGCGCCTGGGTGGCGGCGGCAATCAGCACCGGACAGTCGTTCGGGGCGGGTGTTTGGGGGGAGGCGTGCCGCTCGACAGTGGCACAGGTCTCTTCGATGGGATGGATGAAACGCATCCCGTGTCCGGTATTGGTGCTGGTCACAATCGGCTCTTGCACCAGGGTCATATGACCGCTGGCCGCGTCAAAGCTCGCAGCCACCAGATACCACACTTTACGGAAGAGCGGTTTACCGGAGGAAACCTGTTCGACCACGCCTTTTCCCCGGCCTATCCGCACAGCCAGCTCGCCCTGCTCATCAATAAACAGACCGTAGCCTGTCTCCTCCGGCCCGGACCATTTCGTGATAATGCCCTGTATGCCTTTGGTTGGCGTTGTAGGAAAAACAAGGGCCATCAGGGTAAAACTGCTGATATCGAACCGCGCATCGTGTGGCACACAAATATACGAGCCGGCATGGACGGCTTGATGACGGCCCGGATATGTCCCGCTCACCGTGGTCTCGATCTCTTCTTCCTTATAGCCGGGACCGTCAGGATTGGTATCGCCATGGATGAGCCGCACGATATCGGCCTGGTAGGATGCGCTGCGTTCGGAGTGCACATGGAATTGAATAGTCTGTCCGGGCTGCACGGAAATACGGTCGCTATAGCCGGTGATACCCAGTGTCGTCATACGTCTCTCCTTACAAACCGCGGCTTAGTCCGCAATCCCATACGCGTCAAGTAAGGCATTGAGGCGTTTGAGGAAAATCGCATGCTCAGCGTCCTCCCGCGTGGGATAGGCTTCATCCGTTATTGCAACCGCTTTGCCCCGGACGCCGGGCAGAACACCAATGCGATATTCTTCCCAGGGGCGCGTTTCGACAATGACGTGTTTGTCCTGCTGGGGAACGACCCGCAGGCGGTCCAGCAGGCGGGCAAGGTCAGGACTGTCCATTGGGGCGGGCTTGCCGGGCTGGGCGGCCTCATACAGCGGCCGGGCACGGTGCTCGGCAATAAGCGCGGCGCGGCGCTCGGGGTCAGTCAAAGCCGGGAGAAGATACATCCGGGTGTTATAGGCATCGACCGCCCGGTAGGAGTAATCGTCTTGCAGCGCCGTTTTTTCCGGCTTGTTTTCCATCTGGCTCTCCTTTTGTCTCGCAATAGATCGCACAGCGAACTGGCTCCCAGCCTAGCCGGCTCCATTGCGAAAGCCAAGATTTTTCGGCAAGCGCTGATGCGACCTAACGACGAGTTTCGTGCAGGGGACTCCCGTCATGCCGGAGGTGGTCCGGCATCCAGCGGGGGGCGGCTACACAGAATCGCAATTTGCCTAAGCTGCCGGCGCGGTTGTCTTGATATCGGTCAGGAACTCAATCACGGCCCGGCTGAAGATGTCGTTCTTATCCCCGGCGACCATATGGCCGGCGTCAGACACATCGATATATTTGGCGTGCGGCACGGCGTCGAGAAATTCCTGGGTCGTTTCGTCGCTGATCACATCGCTGAGCTTCCCCCGGACCAGCAGGGTCGGCACCCGCCGCAGCCCACGAGCCGCGGCCATAAGCCGTTCGGGGTCGCGCCGAAAACGGGCCGGGCTCATGAGGTTCGGGTCCCAGTGCCAACGGTAGCGGCCGTCCTCTCCCTTACGCAGGTTTTTGGCCAGACCGCTCACGTCCTTTGGGCGGGGGCGGTGAGGAATATAGGCGGCGATGGTATCGGCGACTTCTTCCAGATTCTCAAAGCCGTCGGGTCGGGCGGTCATGAACGCCCGGATACGGTCCACGCCTTTTTGCTCTACCCGCGGCGTGACATCGACCAGCACTACCCCGGCGCTGACCGGCTGCGGCGCTTCCCCTTCGGTCAGCATTGAGGTAATGCCGCCCAGGGAGGCCCCCACCAGGACCGGGCGCTGGTCGAAGTGACCCAACACAATGTGGAGATCTGCGGAAAATTTCTCGATATTGTAGTTGCCGTCTGGAGCCCAGCCACTCTCGCCGTGACCGCGCAGGTCCAAGGATACGGCATACCAGCCTTGCTCGGCCAGGGTCCGGGCCGTATTCCCCCAGGCAAAGCGCGTTTGGCCGCCACCGTGCAGGAGCAGGACCGGCGGGTTGTCGGCCTCACCCCAGGCGTCGCCGACAATGGTCAGTTCTTCTTCAACACGATAAGCCACACGTTGGGCTGAAATGTCTGCTGTCTGTTCGGGCATGTATAAACTCCTGAATGCGTTCGAGTCGAGGGATGAACCGTAAAATTGAGGGGAACCCTACCATTCAGCCCAAACAGTGACAAGGTACGGACGGAAGGTTCTGGGAGCGCGGGCATCTTGCCCGCAGGGATTCGTTCAGCCAGTCCACACGCGCGTTATTCGTAATACAGTGAGTTCTTGCTGAGCTGTCGGCCCTTACACATAGGGAATTATATACTTTATGCGGCTCCGGGTGTGACCCCTGGCCTCATCGAAACAGCGTACTTACTTACATTGGTAACGGTGGCTTCTTCTCCTTCGCCAAAGACAGAAGACATTTTCTGAGACGGTCTACTTCATATAATGAGTACGGGCGCGGCATATCTTCTGCCAACAAACGTGAGTTATTCGATGACCACCACCCCTTCTTTGTTTTGCTCCCCACGTTGTAGTATTTAAGGTCTCGGACATCGTATTTGTTTTTGAGTATCCTGAAATATTCTTTTCCGAGCATCTCAGCTCGGTGAGAGGAAAGGTGTTGACTGTTTCCTCCCACCATACAATCTATCACTTGCTTTTGTGTTTCTGGTGTGAACTTCTTATAAATCTCTTCTATGGTATGCGTGAAGATCATCTTCCCTTCTGTGGCGAGAAGTATCTTGAATGCGAGTTCCAATGCCAGTCCGGCACAGGTAAAAATCACAGGAAGATCAGGATGATGGACTGGTATATCCAGTGGATGACTGGCCTCAAGCATCTGGTTTTCTAGCCACTTTTTATATCCCTTGGCCAGTTGGAATGCGGTGTTCATCCAGGTATCAGACGCTTGAGGCCAATAAGTGGTTATTCGGGATTTCTCAAAATCAGTCATGGGTTTGGTTTTCTCCCATTCCCGGCCCTTCGTCAAGACGATTATCTCTCTCAATTGAAACCCAACCGGAACGCCAGAGCTTGCCTCTTGTCTGGAAGATTCGTACACAGAAAAGGCAAAGGAGGATGACATGGCACAGGACGATATCTGCTGGCTGTCCGCAACCGAACTGGCGAAAGCGATTCGGCGTAAACAGCTCTCCCCGGTCGAAGTCACGCGCGCGGTACTTGATCGGATTGACCAACTCAATCCACACCTCAACGCCTTTGTCACCCTGACGGACAAAGCCGCGCTGCGCGACGCGCGCAAAGCCGAGAAGATGCTCATGCAGAACTCGGCTTCACTTGGCCCACTCCACGGCGTGCCGTTCTCAACCAAGGATTTGGTGGTAACCAAGGGGGTGCGCACCACGTTTGGGACACCGCTGTTCGCCGACAATATCCCGACCGAAGATGCGCCTATGGTGGCGCGCATGAAAGCGGCCGGAGGCATTCAACTCGGCAAGACAAACACGCCAACATTCGGCTGGCTGGGAGTCACGCACAATCTCTTATTCGGACCAACCCGGAATCCGTGGAATGTCGCCCTGACACCGGGTGGCTCAAGCGGTGGGGCCGGAGCGGCGCTTGCAGCCGGCCTGGGACCCCTGGCCATAGGAACGGACGGGGGCGGCTCGATTCGTATCCCTTCGTCGTTCAGCGGGGTATATGGGATCAAGCCGTCTTTTGGCCGGATTCCGGTGTATCCGCCGAGCGGAGCCTGGAGTTTGTCGCATGTTGGGCCGATGACGCGAACGGTGGCTGATGCCGCGCTCATGCTGAACGTCACGGCAGGGCCGGACGGTCGCGATCAGTACTCTTTACCCGCGGACACGACCGACTATGTCAAAACCCTCAAGGGCTCACTGACAGGCTGGCGGGTGGCCTGGTGTGACGATCTGGGCTTTACCAAGGCGCTTGACCCGGAGGTCAAAGCCCTGTGCGCCAAAGCGGCCCGGCGGTTCAGGGACTTGGGGTGTCGGGTCGAAACTGTCAAACCCAAGTGGCCAAACCCGCAACCGGCCTGGGAGGGTCTGTTTTGTGGCGGGATTGCCGCACGGTTGGGACCGGCGCTCGCAACGCGCCGGTCGGATATTGATCCCAATCTGGTGAAGCTGATTGAAAAAACGCACCAATGGAAAGCCAACCACTATATTAACTCGTGGTTTGAGCGTCTGGACTGGAATACCGGAGTCCAGAAGTTTTTTGAGAAATACACCCTGCTGCTCACCCCAACCCTGCCCTGCCCACCGTTTGCGGTCGGGGTGGATAACGCCAAATCGGTGAATGGCACGCGCCTCGCCCCGTATGAATGGCTCGCTTTTACGTTTCCCTTCAACCTGACCGGCAACCCCGCGGCATCAATTCCGTGTGGATTTACGAAAGCTGGCTTACCGGTTGGCCTCCAGATTGTCGGGCGACGGTTTGACGACGCCGGCGTGCTGCGCGCCTCCGCGGCGTTCGAGAAGATATGCCCCTGGCAGAAGGCCAGACCGTCCCTCACCCCCAAAATGTAGAGGCAACCCTCCGTGGTTGCCCTGCCCCCAGGAACCCACCTCGGCCTGCGGCCACCCTTCCGAGGAGATCAGAGGGGATAACTCCCAATCCCCTTCTGACGAGCCTAGCGCGCCGCTTCGACCCGCACGGTTACGATGTCGATGTCGTGGTACTGCTGATGGCGAACCGAGGCCGCAAAATGCTTCAGCAGGCGGAGAGAAATCTCGCGCTCTTCGGGCGCGGTGGCTCCCTCACCGAGCAGGACCATGCGATCTTCGAGATTTTCATCCCCGACCGCAGCCACAAATTCCAACTCAATGGCCGCGCTGGCACCACGCGCAACAACGAAGAGACGCCGATTGTCGGGGCTATCCGCGTCCTCCGGTCGCACGAGACTGAGCAGCGTTTCCTCGCCGGCCGCGCACAAGCGCTCCGTCGAGGCGGTATTCCAGCCGAAGCGTGAGGCCAACTCACGCAGAAACCCGTCGATTTTGGGCAGGGCCGCGATGTCCAGGTCCATTTCCAGACGGTGGCGACGCGGCCCCGTCAGTTCGGTGAACAGGGTCAGGACGAGGACGGCCAGACCGCCGGTCGTCATGCCGTTGCCGAGCAGTGCCCCCCACTGCTCGCCGAGTTGGTCGGCGAAGATGGCCTGGTTCTGAAAGCCGGCACCGAGCCAGAAGGAAATCCCGACCACCACGCCTTTCCGATAGTCGAGCCCGTCCTGCATGACAATCTTCATGCCCTGTACAAAAAGCATACCCATCAGCACCATCAGATAGGCGGCCACCACCGGGCTGGGAATGGCGAGTATCAGGGCCGCCACCTTGGGCAGAAACGCGAGGGCGATGAAGACAAGACCGAGGCTTATCCCGACATTGCGCGCCGCCACTCCGGTCAATTCGGTGAGTGGGATACTGCTCGAATAGGTCGTATTCGGCACAGTACTGGCCAGACCGGACAACAGATTGCCCAGACCGTCTGCGTTGACCGCCCCCTGGACCGTCCGGAAATCGACTGCGCGGGGGGTGCGCCATGAGACGCGCTGAATGGCCACCGCATCGCCTATTGTTTCAATGGCGCCGACCAGCGTCACAAACACGAACGCCGGCAGAAGCACCCAGAATTCGCTCCCAAATGACAGCTCAAAGCCGGCCCAGCCGGATGCCGGCACACCGACCCAGGCCGCTTCGGCCACACGCGCAACGTCATACAGCCCGAAGAGCGAGGCGACCACACAGCCCACCGCAATGCCGATGACCGGCGCCCAGAGCCGCCATACCCCGGACGCGCGCAAGGCCAGCGCCGCAATCGCGATCAGGGTGGCAGTGGCGGACACTGGGGCCGCTGCCGGCGACGCGCCCTGAGGCACGGCCGACACCATCTGAAATGCGATGGGCATAATGGTCACGGCAATCAGCGCGACCACCGTCCCCGAAACAACCGGCGTAATGATCCGGCGTAAGAGCGACAGCCGAGTCGCCAGGACGAACTGAAACAAGGACGAGATAACGATGAGCGTCGCCAGCAAGGCCGGTCCGCCCTCCACCAGCGCAGTAATGCACACCGCAATGAAGGCGCCGGAGGTCCCCATGATAAGGATGTGACCGGCTCCGAAGCGTCCGACCCGGACGGCTTGCAGGATGGTGGTTGCCCCGCTGATGATGAGCGCCGCGAAGATCGCCCAGGATAGATAGCCCTCGCTCTGGCCGGCCGCCCGGATCACAATCGCCGGGGTCAGCACTATCCCACCTATCACGAGCAGGGCCGCCTGAAAGCCGATACCGAAGGAGAGCAGGGGCGGTGGATTTTCGTCGGGCTGGTAACGAATAGTATCGTTGTCGGGCATCGTGTCTGATTCCATACGTACACTCTGCGCTTGTTTAACGGGCCGTATAATGGCGAGAGCCCCGAAGTTGTTGAACTTACGGGGCTCTCATAGGTTGCGGGGCTAGGATTTGAACCTAGGACCTCGAGGTTATGAGCCTCGCGAGCTACCGGGCTGCTCCACCCCGCGCAGGACAGACATGCAGCTTGTACTGCGTGGGACAGATGTATCGCTCTGAAACGGGAGAGTCAAGACCGAGGCTGGATTTCGGGCCGTGAGCGCGCGGGCTTTTCGACCAGACGCTTCAGTTGTTTGATCTCTTGTGGAGTAAGCGTCCGGTAGGCGCCTACCGGCACATCCAAACTGAGCGGGCCGTACTGTACCCGGACCAGTTTTTCCACCCGATAGCCAAGCGCTTCACACATCCGGCGCACTTCGCGGTTACGTCCTTCGCGCAGCACCAGTTCGAGCCAGGTTTTGCGGCTCGTTGCCCGGAGGATATAGACCTTGGCAGGGGCCGCGAGCGTGCCGTCGTCCAACTGTACGCCGTGGCGAAGCTCGGCCAGCGCTCTTCTGGCAACCACGCCGCCCACCTTTGCCTGATAGGTGCGAGGTGCCTGAAAACGCGGATGGAGCAGACGTTCCGTCAGCGCTCCGTCATTTGTCAGCAGCAGCAGCCCGGACGAGTCATAGTCAAGACGACCGACCGGAAAGACGCGTTCGCGCACACCGGAGAGCAAATCGCGGACAGTTGGGCGGCCCTCCGGGTCTTTGAGGGTACTGACCACACCGGGCGGTTTATGCAGCAGAAAATAGAGCCAACCGGTGGGCAACTCGATCAGGCGCCCATCCACTTCAATGTGGTCCTGTCGCGGGTCCGCGATTGTTCCCAGACGTGTGACCGTTTGTCCATTCACCCGCACGCGGCCGGCTTGGATCAACTGTTCCGCCGCTCGCCGCGAGGAGAGCCCGGCTTGACTCAGAATCTTCTGGAGCCGTTGAGTCCGGGGTGTCTTTTGCATACGTATTTGCCGTTGGCGCATGGAGTTCAGGCAGCGGGGGAAGGTCCGTAATACTATCCAGATTGAAAATTTCAAGAAACTGCTGGCTCGTTCCGTATATCCACGGCCGGCCAGGCACATCTTTGCGCCCCAGGACCGTAATGAGCTTGCGGGTGAGGAGCGAGTGTAACACGCCGTCCACATCGACCCCACGAATGGCTTCAATCTCGATCTTGGTTACGGGTTGACGATAGGCAATAATAGCCAGCGTTTCGAGCGCCGCGCGACTCAGCTTGACCGGCTTGTCCCGACCCAGGGCGTGCACGTAGTCGGCATAGTCGGCAACCGTCCGAAACTGATAGCCGCCCGCCACTTCTCTGAGCCGGACCCCGCGGTAGGGGCCGGTGTACTCGGCGCGCAGGGCGGCGAGCGCTTCCTTCACTTCCGTCTTGGTTGCGCCAATGACCTCAACCAGACGCCGGAGCGGCAGGGGTACGCCAGAGGCAAATAACAGACTTTCGACGATCGCCTTGATGTCATCTGTTTTCATAGGTGTTCCAGCGCCTCTGGTAAGGACTCCTCTGGGCTCACCGCCAGGGAGGCAACAATCGGGCCAAAGAGGTCCTCCTGGCGCACCTGGATCATCCGATTGCGGACCAGTTCGAGGACGGCCAGGAAGGTCACCAGAACCTGTAGTCGGGTTGAATCCTGAGGAAAGAGCTGCTCGAAGAGCACCTCTCTTTTTTCCCGTAAGGTATCCAGCACCGCCCGCAGTCGATCACGCAGAGACACGTGCTCAAGCAGGATGTGATGCGCCTCTTGAGAGTCCGCGCGGGTCATTACATCGTGCAGGGCATCAAGCAGGTCGCCCAGCGACAGATCATACACAACATTGTCTTTGCCATCCGGTTCAACCGGCATGGGTGGACGACTAAAAACGTCGCGGTTGAGCAGGTCTTGACCTATCAGCGTCTCGGCCGCTTCTTTGAAGCGTTGGTATTCGAGCAGTTGCCGGGCCAGCTCCGCTCTCGGGTCTTCGCCCTCTTCTTCTTCAGGTATTTCCTCAAGAGGCAGCAGGAGGCGCGATTTGAGGTAGAGCAGGCTCGCCGCCATCACCAGGTATTCTCCCGCGATGTCAAGATCAAGCTGTTTGAGGAGATCGAGATAAGCCAAATACTGGTCGGTAATTTCGGCGATGGGAATGTCGGGCAACTCCACTTCGTTCTTTTTGACGAGATGAAGCAGTAAGTCGAGCGGACCTTCGAAGACGTTGAGTTTAACACGGTAGAACATGGAAAGGGCTTTGTCGGCTGGACGTTCTTCGCCGTTCGTCATAAAGAGTCAACACGCTGACAGCTTTGTATGACTTGGAGAGCGTGTTGACTCTTTTTTCCCATGTGGCAAAAGGGAGGGCCGACACCGGCCGGCACTCGTGGCCTGACCCTTCCGCCAACTTACACACCAACAACCTCCCGCACCTCCGCCATGGTTTGACGGGCGATTTCGTGAGCCTGGCGTTCCCCTTCCCGGAGGACGTCGCGCACATCGTCGCGGTGGTTTTCCCAGTACGTTCGTTTTTCCCTGAAATGTGTCAGATCGTCAAGCACATGCTTAATCATGATTTTCTTACATTCAAGACAGCCAATATCCGCGGTTTTACACCCTGCTGTGACAAATTCTATTTCTTCCGGCGTGCAGTAGAGGCGGTGCAGGTGAAAAGTCGGGCAGTCGGCGGGGTCGCCAGGGTCGCGCCTCCGCGCCCGGCGCGGGTCGGTCATCATCCGCGACAGTTTCGTATCAACCTCTTGCGGCGGGTCTGACAGGACGACCGCGTTGCCATAGCTCTTGCTCATTTTGCGGCCGTCAACGCCAAGAATTTTTGGAATCTCCGTCAGCAGGGCCTGGGGTTCAGGGAAAATGCTGGCCTCATAGACCGCGTTAAAGCGCCGGGCAATCTCGCGGGTCAGCTCAATATGCGGGACTTGATCGACCCCAACGGGAACCCGCTGCGCCTTATACATCAGGATGTCGGCCGCCTGGAGCACAGGATAGCCGAGCAGGCCATAGTGAATCGTGGTCACCGCAGCTTCATCATCAGAGTCAATAAAGCCCAGCTCACGCGCCTGCTCCTTGACGGTGGGGTTCCGAATCAGCCACGGCGTCGGCGTAATCATCGAAAACAAGAGGTGCAGCTCGGCGTGCTCTTTGACATCGGACTGACGGAAGATCACCGACCGGTTGGGGTCAAGCCCGACGCTCAACCAGTCAATCACCATCTCTTCGGTATTGCTCCGAATGCTTACGGCATCGGTCTTCCCTGTGGTCAGGGCGTGCCAGTCGGCCACAAAGAAAAAACAGCGGTACTCGCTCTGGAGCCGGACCCAGTTGGTGAGCGTGCCGTGTAAATGTCCGAGATGGAGCTTGCCGGTTGGGCGAAAGCCACTCACAATCGTTTGTCGTGTCGTTGTGTTGTGGGCCATGAGGAGCGTCTCACAGGAGAGTGCTGAGGACGAAGAGCGTCAGCGGTTGGAGCAGGTCGCCGAGCATCCCGGTCATCAACAGCAGCATCACGATCAACATGCCATAGGGCTCAAGCTTGGCGAGCGCAAGAGCCGGCTGCCGCGGCAGCAGTCCCGTGGCGACCCGCCCGCCGTCGAGCGGCGGGAGCGGAAACAGATTAAAGACGGCGAGTAAAACATTGATCAGGACGCTATTCAACAGGTTGCGGGCGACCAGTCCATCAGTGATGAGTTGTAAGGACAGCAGAAACTTCAGCGCAAAGGCGGACAGCCCGGCTAATATCAGGTTCATAATCGGGCCGGCAGCAGCCACGCGCACCATGTCCCGTCGGGGGTTATGCAGATTCATAAAGTTTACGGGAACGGGCTTGGCATAGCCAAACAGAAACGGGGAACCGGACAGGATGAGCATACAGGGCAACACAATTGTCCCAAACAGATCAATATGGGCAAGAGGATTCAGGGTCAGTCGGCCCATTCGGGCCGCGGTCGGGTCTCCTAACAGATAGGCGCTATAGCCATGCGCGAGTTCGTGCAGGACCACAGCCGTCAGAACCGGCAGTCCCCAAATGGACAGTTGCTGCACCACGCCTGAGACATCCATTGCCTTCAGTCTATAGACTCAATTTTCATGACACAAGGCGCGAGGCTGCGGAAAAAAGGAGGAGGAGCGGGTTTGAAATCCGCTCCTACATCCCTCTTGCCCCATTCAAGGCGTAGTCGAACAGGTCAAAGTTTCTGAGCCGGACTGTTGCCGCACGTCTTTGGTACTCCTCAGAGATGGGCTCAGAAAGAATGAATGGCACCACCTGCTCCGCGCGCCCGCCATGAGAGCGGAGCGGCGCATCGCCTAACTCGGACAAGTCATGATCTCGTTCTGCCGCGCCAATGGCCGTTTTTTTATCTCCAAGCACGAGGAGATCAGCCTCACGGTCGGGCGGCAGGAGAAACTGCTCACACGCGGCAGGTGTATCGTAGACCGCCTCAACCCCAGGAATGCTGGCAATGACAGCCCGCACGGCAGCCCGGTCCGTACCGGTACAGTAGACGCGGACACAAGACCCGAGCGCGCCATGATGGGCCACGTAGGGGTCGGTAATCGGACAGATCACCCGCGTCTGACCCGGACCGTAGCGCGCGTTCAGCATATCCTGGAGAAACACGACCCGCGGTTTGGCGTTCATCCCATGATCGGCGGTCAGGGCGACCAGGGCTCCCGCCTCAGCCAGTTGACCGCACGCCCGGTCAAGGGCGGCATAAAACGCGTTCGCTTCCGCACTCCCCGGCGCATGTTTATGTTGGACATAGTCGCTCAGCGAGAGATACATCAGATCGGGCCGGCGCTGTTCGAGCAAGGCGAGGCCGGCTTCCAGGACAAAGAGAGACAGCTCGGCAGAATACACGTCGGGCTGTGGACGGCCGATCTGCTGACAGATGTCCTCAATACCGTGCGCGGGGATGGTACAGTCTTCCGCTTTTTCGGCAGAGAAACATATGCCGGCGGCGAGGCCGTGACCAAGCAGACGGCGCAGTTTCTCTTTGGCGGTGATGACCGTGACTTTCGCCCCGCTGTGGGAGAAGCGCGCCAGCAGGGTTTCGGAGCGGAGTTGGCCGGGATCGGTCATCATGACTGCCTGGCCTGTTGTCGGATCGAGAAAGTAATTGCCCGAAATCCCATGTACGGCGGGCGGACTGCCCGTGACAATGGACAGATTGTTCGGATTCGTAAACGTTGGGACGACCGCGTCCGCCCAAGCGCCAAACCCTTGGGTGAGAAAACGCCGGATGTTGGGCAAGATGTTCTGGGCCAGCCCGGTCTTGATATAAGCTGGGTCACACCCGTCTATGCAGATCGCAACAACAGGGCGGCGCGGGAAAGCGTATGCGCGCTGATTCAGGAACACCGTTTGATGCTGTCGATTATGCTGATTCGGCCCGCGCTCTGGCATACGCCTGTCAACTCCTGCTGACCGCTTTCTCTTCTTTTCGGAGCATGACGTATAGCAGCCCTTCTTCAGGAAAGGGACTCCCGCCCGCTTTCATGGCGCGCTCTACCGGGCCGGGCCGCTCTGGAAAGCGGCGATGGGGGCCGGGCCAGTTGCAGGGGTTTCACCGAGTCTTTAAGATACACGGCCTGAGCAGAGGGTTTGGGCAATGGAGAGGCGCTGGTAAAAACTATTGAACACATCTTTGAAACTGTGAGATGTCGTCATAAATAGTTTGTAAGGCAGGACATTATGCAAGACGGGCAACGCCGTGTCGTCATTACTGGGCTAGGGGCGGTCACTCCACTGGGGACTGGGGTGGAGAAAAACTGGCAAGCGCTGCTTGCAGGACGCTCTGGAGTCGGACCTTTAACCCGCTTTGACGTCTCGGACTTTCCCACGCGGATCGCTGGCGAGGTTACCGACTTCACGCCCACCGATTTTATCGAGAAGAAAGAGGTCAAAAAGATGGACCTCTTCATCCAGTACAGTGTTGCCGCGGCCCAGATGGCAATGGATGAGGCCAAGGTTCCAATCACGCCGGACAATGAGGACCTGGTGGGGTGTATTATCGGGGTGGGGATTGGCGGGCTCACCAGTATTGAAGAGAATCACCTGCTCTTTCTCGATACCCGGCTCAAACGTGTTTCTCCCTTCTTTATCCCCAAGCTGCTGAGCAATCTGGCGCCCGGCCAGATCTCCATTCGCTATGGAGCCAAAGGCATTAACTATACGCCAACAAGTGCCTGCTCTTCTGGCGCGCATGCCATTGGTGAAGCGTATCGGGCCATTCGACTCGGTGACCAAGACGCTGTTATTGCCGGGGGAGCAGAGGCAGCGCTGACCTCTTTGGGGCTGGGTGGCTTTGTTGCCATGCGGGCAGTCTCGACGCGAAACGACGAACCTGAGAGGGCCAGCCGTCCGTTTGACAAGAATCGGGACGGCTTTGTCATGGCCGAAGGCGCCGGTATTGTTGTGTTGGAGGAGCTCGAATTCGCACAGAGTCACGGGGCAACAATCTACGCTGAAGTGGTCGGCTATGGCGCCAATGGGGACGCGCATCATATCACCGCGCCCTCGCCCGAAGGGGAGGGTGCGTTCCGGTGCATGCGGATGGCCCTGCGGAGCAGCGGGCTTGACCCAACCGAGATCGATTACGTCAACGCCCACGGAACCTCAACACCGTATAACGACGCGACCGAGACCCTGGCCTTGAAAAGAGTCTTTGGCGAACACGCCGCACAGCTCGCCATCAGTTCAACCAAGTCCATGACCGGCCACTTACTCGGCGCTGCCGGTGGCGTCGAAGCCGTCTATTCCGCCCTGGCGCTCCACCATCAGATCATACCGCCCACCATTAACTATGAGGAACCTGACCCGGAGTGCGATTTGGACTATGTGCCCAACACCTCCCGCCCGGCACCGGTCCGGGCCGTCTTATCCAATTCCTTCGGCTTTGGGGGCACCAACGCCTGCCTCGTCTTTCGCAAATGGGAAGGCGCTCAAGACGGGCAAGAAGAAATAAAGAGGTAGCGCATGGGCGCACGTATTATCGGCACGGGTTCCGCCGTCCCTTCGACCTGTCTCACCAATGATGATCTGGCCGGGCGGGTTGACACCAATCATAAATGGATTGTCACGCGGACCGGCATACAGGAGCGGCGGGTCCTCCGACAGGACGAGGGCTTGCTTGACCTCATTCACGTAGCGAGCGAAACGGCGCTCAAGGCGGCGGGCCTGTCCGCGCAAGACCTGGATGTGATCCTGGTCGCCACAGTCTCCGGGGAATATGCTTTTCCTTCCACGGCCTGCCTGCTCCAAACGCGCCTGGGCGTTGATAATATTCCCGCCTTTGATGTTGCGGCAGCCTGTGCCGGGTTTGTGTACGGCATGTCGGTTGCCCATAGTTATCTCAAAAGCGGAGAGTATAACCGTATTCTGCTGGTTGGCGCAGATGCCCTGAGCTCTATGGTCAACTGGGGAGACCGGGCGACCTGCGTGCTGTTCGGGGATGGCGCCGGGGCAGTCGTGTTAGAAAATCAGCCGAACGATCAAGGCTTGCTCAGCACGGTCGTCGAGTCCAGCGGTGGCCTGTGGCAGTTGCTCCACGTGCGGGCCGGGCTGCGGCAAACGTTTGACCAGGCCGGTGAACAGGAGCCCGACTGGGGGATTCAGATGAAGGGCCCTGAACTGTTCAAGGTGGCCGTTCGCGCGCTGTCCGATGTGACAAAAAAGGCCCTCGAAAAAGCCGGATTGGCCCCAGAAGATATCAAGCTGATGGTCCCCCATCAGGCGAATTTACGTATTATCCAAGCGGTGGCCGACCGTCTGGGGGCCAGTATGGACAAGGTGCACTGCAATGTGCATCGCTTCGGAAACACGTCTGCGGCTTCCATTCCGATAGCTTTGGATGAAGCGGTTCGGGAAGGTAAAGTACAGAAGGACGATATTGTTGTGCTCAACGGCTGTGGGGGCGGGCTCACCTGGGGGGCATCGGTGGCCCGCTGGTAGGGGCGCGCCGCCGTCAGAACCCCATTGTAGTTACATAGGATCGTAATTTGCTCTAGGAGAGGCTAGTATCTCGAATAGAGCGCTTTTAGATTCATCCGAATCTAAAACCTGTACGTCACATTTAATCATCTCACTCACGTACACACCCCTCTCTCATTTCTATAGTGTATAGTATCCGACCGTTGCCCGAATCTGATCTTCATACTTATAAAGATCGTCAAGCGAATCTATGGCATAGCGTTTTTCAACCTTTTGCTCGTCAAAAATGCCAACGTATTTCTTCGCTCGGTTGAAGTGCAATCTACATAACGGTTTACGGTTGTTATCGTCCAAAAGAATACCGCAATAGTTCTGGGTATCCCTTATTGTGACTTTGGAAACATCAACGACATCACGGAGCATGGATTTGACAATTATATAACCTTCCAATTCTTGAGTGGTTGTTTCTATCCTCACTCCGCTGTCACTTTCCTCGGTACTCGCCGTTTCTTGCTCCGTGGAGCCACTAGTATATGCACTAAAGAAACTGAGCCGTAGCGTGTCGCCGATAAACTCATTAAAGGCATGTTTAGCAAGGGAAGAAAGTTGCGCTTGTACCGACCGTGTCAACTTTCCTGGATAAGCTTGCTTTGAAATCCATCTTAGGAATTCTCCTTCCGGCTCCTCAAGTTGCTTGGAGAGTGCCTGCTTCATTAGACGTATGCGTCGTAGGCTGGTAGCAGCCTCTAAAGTGCTATCGACATCAAAGGACTGCTTTGCAAAACGCTTTAGTTCAATGAATGCGCTGTCATCAAAGTTAAGAAGGTCAACCTCTAAGAATGGCTCCGAGTCCATCAAGTTCTCTTTTTCTATATCGCTGAAGAACTGATAGACAATGCCATTAGTGAGGACTCCTATGCGGGCATCCGATACGCTAAAGTATTGAAATAGCTGGGCCATCTCTCGATCTGCAAGATTGACTGATGCTTTTTTGCATTCGACAAGAAGTACCGGGTTGCCGTTGTCATCCATAATAGCGTAATCGACCTTCTTTTCCTTAAGTGGCCCAACGTCCGCAGAGAACTCGGGTACGACCTCAGTAGGATCGGAAATATCGTACCCCAGGACATCTTGAAAAAAAGGCATAATCAATGAATTCTTGGTTGCCTCTTCAGTTTTCACAAGGTCCTGGCGAGCTGAGATACGCTTCGCATGGGCCTTCAGCTTATCTTCGAAAAGGTCATCTTCAAAACTCATGCTGTCTCCAAAAGTATGAATCGCAGGATTTTCCGGGATTAACTGATATTATTGGGCATTATACGTGCCTGGGTCCGTCATTGCCGGCGCGCCGCCCTGGTTCGGGTCAAGAAAGGCGAGGACACGTTTGCCTGACGACTTATCCATCCAGCGACGCAGGCGTTGCTCAAGCACCAATCGCAGCTGATAGTCCCGTTTGATGTCAGCCACGACTTCTTCGGCGCTTCTGCCCGTCAGCGGCGTCGATTTCCGTTTCCCTTTTCGGAGCCCTGCCGGGGAACGAGACTTCACAAGCAACGGGCGATACCGACCGCTTTGCTTGTGATATGCCCGCCAGACAGACGCAGACCGGTCACGGACGAGACGCAGGGTCTGCTTTTCGTTTTCCCAATACTGGTGTTTGGGTGTACTGCCGTAATACAGTATCTCTTGAGCAGAAGCCGTGCGACCCATAGCATCTCCCACCGAGGTGTCCTCGCTGGTTTCTGCTCTTAGTATAAGGGGAAAGCCGTATGGAAGGAAAGGGAAGGCTGGTTTTCTCGACACCAGAGAAAAACCGCTAGCCGGTTTCGAGTCGGAGGTCCAGAGCCTGCGTCGAGTAGGGTTCGGGCAGCGTGCAGCGTGGAGCCTTGGCCCAGAGCCCTTCAAGATTGTAAAATGCTCGGACTGTTTCGTAGAAAATATGGACGATCACATCCCCGAAATCCATGAGGAGCCATTGTCCGTGCGAGACGCCCTCAAGGGCTAACGGGCGATGGCCTTCCTGCCGGAGGACTTCCTCAATCGCTTGGCTGATCGTCTGCACCTGAATGTCCGACCGCCCGGTACAAATCACAAAATAGGAGGCAACAGAAGTCAACGCTTCCACGTCGAGGACAACCAGGTCGTAGGCCTTTTTGTCCAGCGCGGACTGAGCGCACCGCAGGGCCTTTTGCCAGCTGTCGTCAGCTTTCAAGGGAAGAAGCCTCTTGGGTGCGATAGAGGGCGTGGGTCGCGATATAGTCTGCCACTGCAGGCGGGAGCTGGCAGGCCGCAGGCCGACCGGCGCGCAGGTTGTCACGTATGCCGGAGGCCGAAATATGAAGACCGTTCAGTGTATAGAGCGTCAATGTATGCCCTGATTCATGCTGGTATCTCTGCTGGACCGGATCATACCAAAAGGCGGACCGGAGAGCAACGGGAAGGAGTTGGTCAAGTGACGGTGTAGGGACCCCGGGACGCGACGTGACAATCAGGTCACATAAGCTGGGAATCTCCAGATAATCCTTCCACGTCTCTATCTCACAGAACGCGTCCATCCCGACCAGAAAGGCGAGCGAGGTCAACATTCCTCTTGCCCGAAAGGCCCGGATCGTATCAATCGAAAACGAAGGACCGGCACGGTCCAGTTCGACACGAGAGGCAAAGAAGGCCGGGTTGGCGGCCACGGCCCGCTCCACCATATTGTAGCGATGATGGGCAGGGGCGATATCCGTTGTACGCTTGTGCGGAGGAGAGGCGGCAGGAATGAAGTATACGCGGTCGAGCCTGTACGCAGTGCAGACTTCTTCCGCGCTGCGCAGATGGCCGAAATGGATGGGGTTAAACGTTCCGCCGAACAGTCCAACCTTCATACGTCAGAGCCTATGGGCATGTTATACTCGTATCTGGCCGTCTCCGTAGACCACATATTTATACGTTGTCAGCTCACGCAGCCCCATGGGCCCCCTGGCGTGGAGTCGGTTCGTTGAAATACCGACCTCAGCCCCGAATCCGAACTCAAAGCCATCGGTGAAGCGGGTTGAAGCGTTTGCATAGACCGTCGCAGAGTCGACTTCACGCAGAAACCGCCGGACGTGTGAGTAATCTTCGCTGACGATGCAATCGGCCAGTCCTGACCCGTTGGCATGAATGAAATCCATCGCCTCCTCAAGCGAGCCTACCACTTTGACCGAGAGGATTTTATCAAGATACTCGGTTTGCCAATCCGCCTCAGTCGCGACGCCCACCTGAGGGACGATCTGGCGCGTCTGGTCACAGCCGCGAACCTCGACGCCCTCTTGTTCGAGTCGCGCCACAAAGTCCGGCAGGAAACGGGACGCAACAGCCTCATGCACCAGCAGGTTCTCCATGGCGTTGCACACCCACGGTCTTTGGGCCTTGGCGTTCAGACACACTTGGCGCGCTTTCTCAATATCGGCCGCAGCATCGACATAGGTATGGCACAGGCCGGAGAAATGCTGGATCACGGGGATAGCCGATTCTCGCGTGACCGCGCGGATCAATTCCTCTCCGCCACGCGGAATAATGACATCAATACAGCGGTCCTGCTGGAGGAGAAAAGTGACGGCCTGGCGATCGGTCGAACGGACCAGTTGGACCGCCCCGTCCGGCAAACCCGCTTCGGCAAAGGCGTGCGCAAGAATATCGACAATAGCGCTATTCGTCGCAAATGCCTCCGACCCTCCTTTGAGAACAACCGCATTGCCCGCCTTGAGACACAGGCCGGCGGCATCGGCCGTCACATTCGGTCGCGACTCGTAGATAATGCCGACAACGCCGAGCGGGACGCGGACCTGACTGATTTCCAGGCCATTTGGTCGCTTCCAGGTAGCGACCGTTTCCTCGACTGGGTCCGGCAGATCGACCATGATTTCAAGCCCTGTGGCCATAGCGTGTATACGCGCCTGGTCCAGCGTCAGTCGATCGAGCAGAGCGGCAGATAAACCGTTGTCTTTTCCCCGGGCAACATCCTGGGCATTGGCAGCGAGTAAGACTTCCGTCTGGTCCCGGAGGCGCTGGGCGGCGGCAAGAAGCGCCTGATTCTTCGTGTGTGTTGACACCGTTGCCAATACCCGGGCGGCTTTTTTTGCGGTTTGGGCTAATGCGACCACCATATTTTCAAGACTCATCGCCTCTTCCTTTGTGTCTCTTCACTCGGCTTATAGCTTATAACAGGGCCAAGTCGTCACGATGAATCACTTCATCACTCACCTTATAGCCGAGCGTCTGTTCAATCTGACTCGTGTGTACGCCTTGAATATGCCTCAGAGCTGCGGCGCCATAATTCACCAGTCCCCGCGCAAATTCATCCCCGCTTTCGTCGAGACAGGTCACACAGTCCCCTTCCTCAAAGCTCCCGTATACTTCACGCACCCCGGCAGGCAACAGGCTTTTCCCAGCCCGCCGAATCGCCGCCGCCGCCCCGGCATCCAGACGGAGTGAGCCGGCCGGCTTCAGCGTGTAGGCAATCCAGTGTTTCCGACTTGCAAGCCTGTCTGAGACTGGCAGAAACAGCGTACCCACTTCCCGCTGCGGGTCAAAAGCCGCACACAGGTCTGCATTGCTCCGCCCATCTATAAGAAGGGACGGAATACCCGACAGGGCCGCCTTTTGGGCGGCTTCAATTTTAGAAGTCATCCCGCCGCGGCCTAACGGGCCAGCCGCACCGCACCGCTGCATCAATTGGGCGTCGAACTGCTCGACAAGAGCGATGCGTTTGGCGCGCCGGTCCAGACGGGGGTCGGTTTCATACAGACCCGCAACGTCGCTCAATATGATCAGCAGATCCGCCTCGACCAGGACGGCGACCTGGGCAGAGAGATTATCGTTGTCGCCAAACTGGATTTCTTCAACCGCAACCGTGTCATTCTCGTTGACAATGGGCACGACTCCAGATTCGATCAGCGTCAGGAGGGTATGCTTGGCGTTCAAGTAACGCCTCCGGTTCGCCAGATCGTCATGGGTGAGCAGAATCTGCGCCACCCGGATGGCGTGCCGCGAAAAGCATTCTTCATACAGCGCCATGAGCGTAATCTGTCCAATGGCGGCTGCCGCCTGTTTCGCCGGTATCGTCCTCGGGCGCTGTTTCATATTGAGGATGCCCATTCCTGCAGCAACGGCTCCCGAAGTGACCAAAACCACCTCCGCCTGCGGCAGGGCAGAAAGGGTCGTCGCGAGTTGGCTGATACGTGGAGCATGGACACCGTCTCCATCGGACAGCACGCTGCTCCCGACTTTCACCACAATCCGCTTCGTGCGCTCAAGAATACGAGCCTTATGCGTAAATTGGATATTGCGGTCACTCATGGTGGGGAACCCTCAATCTCCCGCCTGCGTCGTCTATCCGCTGTTGTCTGTGTTCAAGCAGATGGGCGATTGCTCTCACCAATTCCGGTGTCCCTTCCCCGGTTGCAGCAGAAATGAGATGCAGTTTTTTCTCATGCCGACCAAAAACTTCCCGCACCTGAGAAAAACGTTCGCGGGTGAGCGTCAGGTCAGCTTTGGTGACGACCACAAGCTGCGGATGTCGAGCCAGGGCAGTATCAAAAGCGTCAAGTTCACGATTGATGACGCTATAGTCGGCATACGGATCACGTACGGGATCAGATATATCAAGAAGATGCACCAGAATAGAAGTCCGCGAGAGATGGCGCAGAAAGCGCACCCCGAGTCCATGACCGGCGTGCGCGCCCTCAATGAGCCCTGGCACGTCAGCCATGACAAATGAACCTGCATCGCCATAGCGCACAACACCAAGGTGCGGAACGAGAGTCGTAAAGGGAAAGTCGGCAACCCGTGGACGTGCGGCAGACACCGCAGAGATCAGCGTCGACTTCCCAACGTTGGGAAACCCAACGAGGCCAACATCCGCCAGGAGGCGGAGTTCAAGCTGGACCTGCCGCGTCTCTCCGGGCAATCCCGGCTGGGCGAATCGGGGGGCACGGTTTGTGGCGGTGGTGAAAGAGGCATTCCCTCTTCCGCCTTTTCCGCCGTGGGCGACCACGACCTGTTGGCCGGCGGTGTGGAGGTCGGCGAGTACTTCTCCACTCTCTCTGTCACGGGCAATGGTTCCGGCTGGGACAGAAAGGACCAGGGGCTTTGCATTTTTCCCATGTTGGTCCTTGCCCCGTCCATGCTCACCCCGAGCCGCTTTGGCGTGATGCCGATGGGCGAGATCAAGCAGCGTGTTCCGTTGCGGGTCAACACGCAGGATGATGTCTCCGCCATTGCCGCCATTGCCGCCGTTCGGCCCTCCCCAGGGCCGAAACTTCTCACGCAGAAAGCTGACACAGCCACGCCCGCCATCACCGGCTTTGACGGTCATGGTCACTTCGTCAACGAAGTTCATAGCCCATGTATATCAGAAGTAGGAGACTGAAGCAGGCCAAAAAAAAGCCCCGAAGTGGGGCTTTTTCTACGATCTTTTGCTCGCGCGTGTGACCGAGCAGTTTACTGCGGGTACACGCAGACCCGCTTGCGCGTTTTGCCCATGCGTTCGAATTGAATCACCCCGTCGGTCTTCGCAAACAGCGTATAATCTCGTCCCATGCCAACATTGGTCCCTGGATAGATACGCGTTCCAAGTTGACGAACAATAATATTCCCGGCTTTGGCAAATTGTCCGGCAAAAAGCTTGACGCCGCGGCGCTGTCCTGGGCTGTCTCGGCCATTCCGGCTGGAGCCTTGTCCTTTTTTATGTGCCACCTTTATCCTCCCAGGTTGATCGATCTGACCTGCACAGCCGTAAAGTGCTGCCGATGGCCCTGTTTGCGCCGATACCCTTTGCGCCGTTTCTTCTTGAAAACAATAATCTTTTTCTCTTTGCCATGCTCAACAACGCGAGCCGTCACCGAAGCGCCGGGAACAAGCGGAGTCCCGATGCGAACCGCACCCTCGGCTGAGGTGAGCAGCACATCAGAGAACGTCATATCACTCCCTGGCTCTCCCGGGAGAGACTCCACTCGCAGGAATTCGCCCTGCGTCACTCGATATTGTTTTCCACCTGTACGAATTACTGCGTATGACATCTCCCGTTACCTATGCGAGCGTGTTTTTTCTGTCAACTCCCAGGCGCTCCGTCACTCAGTATTCAGAGCGTGGCGAATGGCCTCAGGAATAGGCTGGGGTTGGTCCTGCTGATTCACAAAAACTGCGGTGATCGACCCACTGACGCAGCGCTCTTCGGCCCGCTGGATTTCCCCGGCAAAGGTAATGGAGGTGGTCCCAATCCGCTCAACCCAGACTTTCACCGCAATCGGTTCATCAACAAAGAGGGGAGCATAAAATGTTGCCGAGACATTCACCCGCGGCAACCCTGATATTTTGCGATGGTCGGACAGAGGGAACCCGGCCCGCCGCATCAATTCCCACTCGGCTATCTCAAAATACCGGAACGCTGCCGTGTAATGAATACGGCCCGACGCATCGGTATCGACCCACCGCACTCGAAGTTTTTCCGTATGGGACAGCATGGTTTTATCGGAGTTCCTGAACGGGAAAGTCGCGTATCCCCAAAGGGTAAGAGCAAAATAGGAAAGTCCAAGACCGGCAATTACGCGTGTGGCTCAGCGGCCTCACGGGCCGCGGTTTGAATCCGTGGGATTGCTGTATGGATACGGCTCTCAGGTCCGTTCTGTACGCTCAGCCCAGCGAGATACTCCTTAAGTTTCTTTCGTATTGCCGCGAGCTGTGGGTCGGGCCGCGATTTTTTTTGCCAAACGAGAGTCTTTGGCGCCGGCACTTTTTTTAATGGATCGATATATCTGCCATTTTTGTGCATCTCAAAGTGCAGATGCGGGCCGGTTGCGGCCCCTGAAGACCCGACATGGCCGATTACCTGTCCCCTTTTTACAAAAGTTCCTGCTCTCACTCCTTTTGCGATTCGTCGCAGGTGGGCGTATGCCGAACTATAGGGTCCGGCATGGTTGATCTTGAGAAAACGACCATAGTCGCCTCTCCAGCCGGCATAAGCAACCTTGCCAGCCGCCACCGCGCGGACCGGTGTTCCTGCTGGCGCAGCGAAATCCACGCCAAGGTGAGGGCGTTTGCGTTTGTAAATGGGATGCAACCGGGCATCTCTAAAGACTGACGAGATGCGGGTGAACCGGACGGGGTAACGCAGAAACTGCCCCCCTGGACCTCCCCCACTGAATTCGTCTTCGGCTCCAAGAGAAAAAACCCTATACGTTTTCCCTTTGTTCACAATTTCTGCGGCAAGTACTTTGCCATGACTAATCGGTTTCCCGCCGCTCTGATTTTCCTCGAAAATGATTTTGAAAATATCGTCCGTCTGGAGTTCGTAAAGACTCAGATCCCAGTCCATATCTGCCACAGCATCGACAATACCGGCCGGGATATCCATATTTGCGGCTGTCCAAGCCAAACTGTTGGTAATGCGTCCACCAACTGCACGCCAGACAGGTGTCGTGGGGACGGTCTCGACCCGTGACTCAATACGCCCGCTCTCATCCTTCTTCTCAAGCACGAGCACAGAGTACTCGTCGATGTTGTAGAGAACAGTCCGCAACGTTGGCGTCCCTTTTTGATCGTGATCGTAGGAGAGCGTCATGGCATGATCGATCTGCAAACGCCGGAATTGGTCGATTTTCTGCGCCGCAGTAATCCATGCGTCGAATTGGCTCCGGGGAAGCCCTTCTTTTTTCAGAATGGTTCCAAATGTCTCATTTCGCTTGATAAAATGCTCGCTTTGGCCAGGCTTACGTACCGCGGCTGCCGGCGCGGACCGCGCAAGAAGTGCAACGGTGGCGGACGCCGGCGCGTCTTCTTTCCCTTCTGGAATTAGCTGCTTTATTGACTGCTCTTCGGTCGGAACCGTTTCCACACTATTCGGAACGTCGCTTCCCGGAATGTCGTTTTTTTGCCGAATCTCGCTCAAACGCTGTTGGAACTGAGCGATCACCCTATTTTTGGCAAGAACAGGATCAACGGCTGAGCTCGCCGCCCGAACAACAAAACCGAGAAAACTGACAGCCAGGATGGGGGCAATAATCAATGCCTGAACGTGGCCGTTCTGGCGCCCGAGAGAGATGCGGAGTATTTCCTGGCAATACTCCAACCGCCGGTCTTGCATAGTCACGGAAGGTGCCAACAAAACCCAGAAAAGTCAAGGAGATATAGTCCGACGTTGTTTCGCTGCCATACCGGTGGTAGGTTGGGCGGCAGTGAAAAAAGTCCTGCTCCTTATTGCCTGCCTTGTCATTGGCGTCAGCGGACTTACCGCCTGTTACGTCTATGCCCGGCTCAACACGCCAGGCCCGTCTTTAGCGGCTCCTGCCCGGCTCTTTATCTCCCCAGGCAGCACCCTCCAACAAACAGCCCAGATGCTTGTTGTCGAGGGCATACTGGTAAGCGTTCAGCCTTTTCGTTTCTGGGCGCAATTCACAGGCAAAGACCGTTCCATACAGAGTGGGGAGTATATCCTGGAAACCCCGCTGACCCCGCGGAAGTTGCTTGAGACATTGACCCAAGGTCAGGTCATTCACCACATGGCGATGATCCCGGAAGGACTGACACTCAAACAAATTGCCAAAAGACTAGAAGACCAGGGGTTTGGCCCCCAAGAGCAATTCCTATCTCTGGGCACCTCTGCTCAGTTCTTAGCCAAATGGGACCTCCAGGAGCACGGACTTGAAGGCTACCTGTACCCGGACACCTATTTTTTTTCAAAGCAAAGCTCTGCGGCGGATATTCTGGGACGTATGGTCACGCGTCTGTCCGAAGTCTTCACCCCGGCCCTGCAACAGCAGGCCCAGGAACTGGGGTTCTCCCAGCATGAGGTCCTGACCTTGGCCTCGCTGGTTGAGAAAGAAACCGGGGCGGCAGAGGAACGCCCGCTGATTGCCGGAGTCTTTCACAACCGGCTCCGTCAGAATATGCCGCTCCAGTGTGATCCGACCGTCATCTACGGCATTCCAAACTTTGACGGGAACCTGACCCGCCGCCATCTGCGCACGCCTACACCGTATAATACTTATCTGTTTACCGGCCTTCCACCTGGCCCAATTGCCAACCCAGGACTCGCGGCTATTCAAGCCGTCCTCTCCCCAGCCGAAACGAACTACCTCTATTTTGTTGCCAAGGGAGATGGCACCCACGTATTCTCTTCCCGGCTTGCGGATCATAATCGCGCGGTTCGCCGGTTCCAGAAACGTCGCTCGCGCAATGGATAGCTTGTCCCATCTGTTCGCCACTACGGCCCGCCGGGTATTGTGGCAGCGGAGCGCCAATACCCTCGGATTTTTTCTGCCCCTGGGGATTGCTGTTTTTTTCCTGGGATATGGTCTGGCCCTGGCATGTTCGCTGCCCATCTGGGTTTCTTTTCCTCTACCCGTCATCGTCTTTGGTGTGCTTCTGAACTCCCTCAGACAGGAAAAAAAGAGATGCCAGGACGAGCGCATTGCCAGCCTGCTGGACGACAAGACAGATGGCCAAGAGCGTTTTCTCACCCTGGCGACGCTTCCGGCTTCCTCAGACTTCCTGGCACAGGTTCGGAACGAAGCCGCTCGGCAGGCGGCCTTCTTCATTCCCGAGCGCGACCTGCCCTTCCAACTCGACAGGCGGGTTCCATTTGCGTGTGTCGGCGCAGTCCTGAGCGGCCTGCTCTTCTTGTTTTTGCCATCCGGCAGCGCGGCCCTCGCTCCAGGTGGCCCCTCACCCGTTGCGCCGACGCCAGAGACCCTGCTCCAGGATATTGAAGACCTGGCCCGGCAGCTGGCCGGCTCACAGTCTTCTCCTGAAGAACAGCAAGCTGGAGCACAACTCCTCGTCCTCTCTCAGGACCTCAAGGACCCAACTCTGACCCCGCAGGAGAAGATAGGTCTGATTGATGAGGCGCAAAAACGTATGAATCTGCCGCTGCCAGTGCCGCAGATCCTTCCTCTTGATTTCAAACCCTTTGGCAGCAACAGCGCGCAAAACGATAGTCCGGGCAACCAGGGCGACAGCCCGCAGCCGGAGAATACGCCGCTGGCAAAGACAACTGACAATCTGGAGCAACTCAAGAAATCGCTGTCTGCGCAGAGGAAGGGGTCGCAGCCAGGCGCACAAAACACAAACCAGACGGATCAAGCAGACAATCAACCCTCACAAAAGCAGCAAAATGTCCCCCAGGAACCCGGTGGTGGCATCAAATTTGACCAGCCCCAGTCTCAAGAACAAAAGGGGAAGCAACAGGCCCAGCAGAATACATCCGGTCAGCAGCAACAGGCTCCGCAACCGGGCCAACAACCGGACGCCCAGCAGCCACCTTTCGGAGGAGACCCGCAAAAAGCAGGACACGAGCAGCGCCGCCACACTGCGCAGCAGAGCAATGAGCAAAAACAGCCTCAGCAGGCCCCAGAGCAGTCAGACCGGCAGCCCGGACAATCCGGTGGGCGGGGCAAAGGCGAGCGTTTTTACAAACCGGGCGAGCAGCCCGGCGGATTTCTGACTCAGGCTGCCGGCTATGTCAAAGTTCGTATTCCAACCGGTATCAAGACGGAACAGGACAGCCAGGAACTCACCGAAAATACCAGCCCGGCTATCCCAACCACGCCGTATAGCAACGCCCCGCTCGCTGACCGCCCGCCAGAGAAAAATGCCCTCCAGCAGCGCATTCCACTCGAATATCGAGCCATCTTACAGAAAGAGTAAACGTGCCCCCCACATCATACATGCCAGCCTCGCCATCACCCTTATCCTCAGAGCTATTATCCCCGGAACAGCGGGTTGAACGCTTTCGACACCTCTTTGCGACCATCGAAGAAGAGGTCGGTCAGGTGATCGTTGGCCAGCGGAATATCTTGCGGAAGATATTAACCGCCTTTTTTGCCGGTGGGCATGTCCTTATTGAAAGTGTGCCGGGTCTGGGCAAGACGCTGATGGCCAAGTCGCTCAGCCAGGCCCTGGCGCTGAGCGCCAAGCGGATTCAATTTACGCCAGACCTCATGCCGTCTGATATCGTGGGGACTCAAGTCCTGTCTGAAGGCGCTGACGGCCGGCGCTATTTTGAATTCAAGCCCGGCCCGGTCTTTGCCAACATCGTTCTGGCGGATGAAATTAATCGCGCCACGCCCAAAACCCAGTCGGCTGTTCTTGAAGCAATGGAGGAGCGGCAGGTCACCGTTTTTGGCGAGACGCATACCCTCACGCCCCCTTTTCTGGTGGTGGCGACCCAGAACCCGGTTGAGATTGAGGGAACCTACCCGCTCCCCGAAGCGCAACTGGACCGTTTTCTGCTCAAGCTCATTATCGAATCGCCCAGCGCGGCTGAGGTGGCCGAAATTGTGGAGCGCACCACACAAGAGACGCAGTACCGCATCAATCCCGTCCTCTCGGCAGACACGGCTCCGGCAGTCATCGCCGAGATGCAAAATCTGGTGCGCGCAGTCCTGCTGGCTCCTCCGCTGAGTTTGTATATTGCCCGGCTTATCGAGGCAGCCACGCCCGGCAACCCGAAGGCTCCGGTGCCTGAGGTCACCCACTATCTCCGCTACGGCCCCAGCCCGCGTGGGGCTCAGGCGCTCACCTTAGGGGCCAAGGTCAACGCCCTGCTTGATGGGCGGGTCCATGTCAGTTTTGCCGACATCACCGATGTTGCGCTGTCGGCCCTGCGGCATCGCTGCCTGCTGAACTTTCAGGCCGAGGCAGAGGGCATAAGCGCCGATCAGATCATCGAACTGCTGCTGAAACAGGTCCCCAAGAAATAAGTTCAGTAAAGTCCTGCCCACAGTATTCCTGACTGTATTTCCCTTCTCCTGCCCCTCGCAGAGAGGCAGGAGTCATGGCAAGATGAGGACTATGAATCTTATCCACACGGTTTTTGAGCCCGAGGGTGCAGGCCCACATCCAACCATTCTCGCCCTGCACGGCTGGGGTGCTAACGCCCTTGACCTCCTGGGCCTGGCTCCGCATCTGTGTCGCGGCCGGTTTCTCGTCCTCTGTCCGCAGGGCCCGCTTCAGGTCCCTATCGGTCCGAACATGGTTGGTCACGGCTGGTTTCCGCTGACGAGCGGTGGGCCAATCGATGTCCAGGCGGTCCTCTCGGCGCGCGAGACCGTTCGCGCCTTCCTTGACGAAGCGTTGCAGCGCTACCCTGTTGATTCCAAAAAACTGGGGGTGGTGGGTTTCAGCCAGGGCGGGGTAATGGGTTATAGCCTGGCCCTCGGCGAGCCCGAGCGCTTTGCCGTATTAGCGGCTCTCAGCTCGTGGCTACCGAAAGATATGCTGACCGCATTACCGGATGTGCCGGCAACCGAGCAACTGCCCGTGCTGGTCCAGCACGGCAGTACGGACGAGCTGATTGACGTGGGCCGCGCCCGTCAGTCCGTCGAAATCCTGCGGGATGTCAAAGCGCCCGTGACCTACCGGGAGTATGATATGGGTCACGAAATCAATGCTCGCAGTCTGACCGATCTGTCGAACTGGCTCCAGGAAAAAGTGGTGTCGCCGAAAGAGTAAACGTGCTCAGCTGTGCACGGCTTGGAGGGCACGTTTACTCTTTTCACCCCGGCGTCCTGAATCCGTTCCACCGGCGCAGCTATCCTGCTGGTCGGGACGGAATTTGAAGTAAAAATTCCGTGGTCACCCGCAAGAAGCGCTCCAGTTGGTCGTGATGCACCCAGTGGCCGGCCTGCGGGATCGTCATCAGAGAGGGATTGCGGAATGCTTTCGCGCGTTCGCTATCTTTCTCCAAATCAACCGCCCACGATTCGCTGCCCCGCATCAAGAGCAGCGGGCAGGTAATACGTCCCCAGATTTCTTGGGCATCCGCCATATTGAAGCGATACGGCGAGCGGGCGCGGACATAGTTGTCAAATTTCCAGGTATAGGTTCCGTCCTCGTTGCGGTGGGTTCCGTACAAGGTCAGATGATGGGCCTGCTCCGGGCTGAGATGCGGATTGGCTTCACGCATACGTTCGACCGCCTCTTCCAGCGTCCGGTAGCGCTTCGGCAGACGACCGGCAAACCCACGCATTTCGTCCACCCAGTGTTGCATCCGCTCAAATGCGCTTTTCGGCTGCTCCTTGAGCATCTGCGGAGGGGGTCCCCAGCCCTCAATGGACACGACCTTCTTCACCTTTTCGGGATACACGCCGGCATACTGGAGCACGATGCCACCGCCGAGAGAATGTCCGATCAGAGTGACCGGAAACGAATTGAGCTGAGCCAGCAGCTGCGCAATATCGACGACGTGGTCAATCATCGAATACTCACTGCCGCGAGCCCACTCCGAGTCGCCGTGACCGCGTAAATCCGGGGCAACAATGTGATAGTCCTCGCGCAGCGCCTGCGCGACCCAGTCCCAGTTCCGACAATGATCCCGCCCACCATGAATCAGGACGAGCAAGGGCTGGTCAGAGTTGCCCCAATCAACATAGTGCAGCTTGAGGCGCTGGGAGTAGAAATAATGTGAGGTGGGGCCGAGAATATGTTGGCTTGGCATGGGTGTCCTTTCTTACGGGAAGAGATAATCACGGCGGCGCACAGTGGACAAGGCAAGAAGGGGAACGCTACCGGGAGCGACCGGATAGTGCTATATCCGATGGGCAACGACAGCCCTGCTATGGGGAGAAGGCTGATACAGCAAAAGGAGAGCATCGATGGAGACACGCTATGGAGATGTTGAAATAAGCCTGGCCGATCATGTGGCAACCGCCGAGATTCAACGACCGCCAAACAATTTCTTTGATACGGCCCTCATTCAGTCCCTGGCTGATGCGTTTGAAGCTCTGGATGAAGACATGGATTGTCGGGCTATCGTTCTCGCGGCAGACGGTAAACATTTTTGTGCTGGGGCAAATTTTCATAGTGGCCAGGCAGAGCGTGATCTGCGCGATGTTGAAACCGGCAATCCGCTCTACGCTCAAGCCGTGCGTCTGTTTTCCTGCAAAAAGCCGGTGGTTGGCGCGATCCAGGGCGCGGCTATTGGGGGTGGCTTTGGCCTCGCACTGGTACCGGATTTCCGCGTGCTCTGCCCGGAAACACGCTTTGCGGCAAACTTTGTCAAACTCGGTTTTCACCCAGGTTTTGGCCTGACCTATACCCTGCCCCGTCTGATCGGCGAGCCGCGCGCAAGCCTGATCTTTCAAACCGGCAGGAGGGTCGGCGGCGAGGAGGCCCAGAGCTGGGGTCTGGGCGAGGTTCTGACCACAAAGGACAACGTCCGCCCTGCGGCCCTGGAACTCGCCAGGGAAATTGCCGAGAACGCGCCCCTGGCCGTACAGTCCGTGCGGGCCACCATGCGGGACGGCATTGCGGCCGCGGTCAAGGCGGCCACGGACCACGAGTTTCGAGAGCAGCACCGACTCCAGCAAACGGAAGACCATAAAGAAGGTATTAAAGCCGTGGCTGAGCGCCGGCCCGGCAATTTTGTTGGCAGATAGTCTCAGCTCACCACGTATCGATACACGGCCGCTTTTTCTCTGTCCGGGGAGCGGGCGGGGGCGAGGAGCGCAGGGCGGCCATAATCCAGCGGCGGGACTCGGCGGGATCAATCACGTCATCAATCTCGAAATAGGTGGCGGTGCTGAGCGCTTTGCCGCTTTCATACATTTTGGCGACGAGCTGTTCGTAGAGTTCTTTGCGCTTATGCGGGTCGGTCTCAGCCTCCAACTCTTTGCGGAAACCCAGCTTCACCGCGCCCTCCAGCCCCATGCCACCAAACTCGCCGGTTGGCCAGGAAACGGCAAAAGCCGGGGCTTTGAAACTTCCCCCGGCCATCCCCTGCGCGCCGAGTCCGTACGATTTTCGCAGCACGATGGTGAAGAACGGCACGGTCAGGCTGGCGCCGGTCACAAACATGCGACAGCAGTGACGCACCAGAGCGGTCTTTTCGTACTCAGGGCCAACCATATTGCCTGGGGTGTCGCACAGCATGAGAATGGGAATGTCAAACGCATCACATAACTGCATGAACCGCGTGGCTTTGTCCGCCGCGTCAGAATCAATGGCTCCCCCCAGATGTTTGGGGTTGTTGGCAATCACACCAACCGGGCGGCCTTCAATCCGCGCCAGGGACGTGACCATGCCGATACCAAAATGCTTGCGGATTTCCAGCACGGAACCGGTGTCGGCCAGGGTGTCGATCACATCGCGGACCTCATACACGCGCAAGCGATTCTCTGGCACGATATAACGCAACAGGCGTTGGTCGGCACATGCCCACTCGGCGATTGGTCCCTGAAAATAGGAGAGATATTGCTTCGCCACCCGGACGGCTTCGGCTTCGTCTGTGACCGGGATATCCACCACGCCGTTCGGCACCTGTTCTTCCATCGGCCCGACCTCTTCCGGCCGGAAGACCCCCAGTCCGCCCCCCTCAATCATGGCCGGGCCACCCATGCCGATATTCGACCCTGCGGTCGCAATAATCACATCACAGCAGCCCAGAATCACCGCGTTGCCGGCAAAACAACGGCCCGAGGTAATGCCGACCAGGGGCACCATCCCGCTGAGCTTTCCCCACAGGAAAAAGGCCGGGACGTCCAACCCGGATGGGCTCGACCAGTCGGTATCGCCCGGCCGCCCACCACCGCCTTCGGCAAAAAAGACCACCGGCAGCTTCCAGCGCTCGGCCAACTCAAACATACGATCTTTTTTGTAGTGATTCTTAAATCCCTGCGTCCCGGCCAGCACGGTGTAATCGTAGGAGATAACAATGCACTGGGCCGCCTTTTCGTCAAACAGGTCGCCATTGACCCGGCCGACGCCAGCAATCATACCGTCCGCTGGGGTGCGCCGCACTAAGTCGTCCACCGAACGACGCTGCCGTTGGGCCGCAATGACCATGGGTCCGTACTCGACATAGCTATCAGGGTCGCAGATATCGTAGACGTTCTCACGCGCGGTGCGTTGGCCGGTCTTCCGCCGCCGTGCAACCGCCTCGGGCCGGGCGGCGTCCATGCCGAGTTCATGCCGCTCAACGATCTCAGAAAGGTCCGGGCGGATATAGTCGAGATCCAGCGCGGTCGTTTTTTCGACTGCCGTCACCGCTACCTGGGTCTCTTCGATAAAGGCAAGCGGATGGCCTTCAAAAACCGCGTCTCCCTGACCGACGGTCAGTTGGCGGATAATGCCACTCGTTTCCGCCGAGATCACGTGTTCCATCTTCATGGATTCCATAACGAGGAGTTGCTGGCCGATGTGCACCTCGTCGCCCTCACTGATGTCCAGACTGACAATAGTCCCCTGGAGAGGAGCCGGGACGGAGACGGTCCCGTCAGGACCGCTCACCTCAACGGCTGGCGCCTGTCCGACCGGAGTCGTGGCCACAGCAGATGTCGGGCCCGCAGACTTGCCGTGCTCAAGCACGGCCAGGGGATCAATGCTATCCACTTTTACACCCGCCAGCGCTGGGGTGTCCGGCTGGGCTTGGTCGGTGTGAAAAAAGAAGCGCTGATGATGATCCGCCTGAACCAGCTCCGCGCCATAGTCTTCGACAAAACGGGTATAGATCTGGTTCTTCACAAAGGCCGGGTGCCGTAAGAGGCTCTGTAAGAATGGGATGTTCGTTGCCACGCCTTCGATCTTGAATTCACACAGCGCCCGGTAGGTCCTGGTTACAACATCGGAAAAATCCGACGAGGGGGAAGCGCCTATCAATTTGGCCAGCAGGGAATCGAAACTCGGACTGGTAGTATAGCCGACATAGCCGAAGGTATCGGTTCGCAGACCGGGGCCCGACGGCACTTCAAACGCGGTTAAGGTCCCGCCCGACGGGCGCGGCGTGCCGTCAGAGTCTATAGTCTCCATATTGATACGGACCTGCATGGCAAAGCCGCGTGGCTCGGGAATCCGTTCCTGCGTGAGTCCCAGGTCAGCCAGCGAGCTGCCACCGGCCAGGCGTAACTGCGCCTTGACCAGGTCTATGCCCGTCACTTCTTCGGTGACGGTGTGCTCGACTTGCAGCCGCGCATTGGCTTCAATAAAGGCAAATGTCGCGTTATCGCCGCCCTGTTCCGCATCAACCAGAAACTCGAACGTGCCCAGGCTGGCGTAGTGCGTCTCCTGAGCGAGGCGGACCGCGGCGCTGCTCAGGCGCTCTCGGAGTTCGGGCAACAGCCCGGGCGACGGGGCGATTTCCACCAGCTTCTGGTTGCGGCGCTGAATGCTGCACTCCCGCTCGCCAAGCTGACTGACCGCGCCCGACCCGTCACCAATGACCTGGACCTCAATATGCCGCGCCTGGGGAATGAGTTGCTCGATATACACGTCGCCATTGCCAAACGCCGAGGTTGCCTCGGACTGACATCGGGCGTAGGCCGCTTCAAGCTCATCGACCGCTGACACCGCCCGCATACCGCGGCCGCCCCCACCGGCCAGGGCTTTAATCATCACCGCCCCGCCAGCGCCCAGGGATGCCAGGAAGGCTTTGGCCTCGTCCACGCTCGTCGGACCGGACGTCCCAGGCAGGATCGGCACGTCGCATCTTTCAGCCAGCGACCGGGCCTGCCCTTTGTCACCGAATAGCGCCAGCGTTTCGGCTTGGGGTCCGACAAAAGTCACCCCAGCTTCGGCACAGCGCCGGGCGAACTCTGCGTTTTCGCTCAGAAACCCATAGCCGGGATGAATCGCGTTGCAGCCGGCTTGGGCGGCCAGCGCAAGGATCTGCTCGATATCGAGGTAGGCCGCGGCCCCTCGGCCCTGGAGCGGCAGCGCGTCGTCCATCTTTCGGGTATGGAGCGACTGCGCGTCGTCTTCAGAGAAAATGGCAACGGTCCGTAGGCCGAGTTCGGCAGCCGCGCGGGCGATACGGATAGCGATTTCGCCTCGATTGGCGATCAAAAGACTCGTCAGATTCATTTCCACCACCAGGCTATTGGAGCGCAACTGTTTACGCTAATCGGATTTACTATGCCCCTTCTTCTCCGGCATAGTCGAAGTCTCCATGAGCGTTTTGAGTCGGGTTATTGATTCATCGCTGTTCCATACCCGTCGCATACGATTGAGCATGCGGTCCCATTCCAAATCGTGTGCGTCGTAACCAGCCTCAATCGCTCGGTCGAACAACAATTCCGCCCGCTCCGGTTTCCCGTGATCCCTTCGCAGCCTGCCGAGTTTGGCCAGTATTTCGCCATCGTCCGAATGCGCATCCTCAATTTGCTGAAGCTTTCTGTCGGTCTGATGCGGTGGTTCAGACTCCATCCCTCGCCGGCGTGTTCGCCTGATGACATCCATATTATCCAATTCTCCTTCTCGGATGGAGTTCATGTAATTCAACGCTCCCTCTCGGTCCGCGGGATTAAGCATGACGATCTCTTGAACGACGTCACGGTATTCCTGTGCAAGACGGCTTCTTGGCCGATCCTTTGTGAATACCTTTTGGTTTAGCAACGCCAAGCTGTTGTATCTATGTACGATCATCGGTTTCCGCTTGAAGCCGAGCTGGTTCTGGAACGCCTTGATCTTGCTCTCCAGAATCCTGTCTTCGTCATCCAAGTCTGGCACGTTGGACATCACGAAGTGGAGTTCAATCTCTTTTTTGCGCGGTCCCTCTGCTTCCGCGCGGATGTCTCGAACGACTTTGGTCAAACCCCGCAAATTCTGCTCGTTCGGAAAAAATAATATCGCGACCGCATCGGGAAGCTGCCGGGTACAGAGGCCACCAGTGTCGGTGTGCCCTGTGCGCGAATCAATCAGCACGTAGTCGGGCTTGAGAACCTGCTTCCACTGCGCCTTGAGGTCCTCGAACAGAAGATAACCGTCGTGTTGTTCGTAGAGCGCACCCCAGTCAATCTGACTGAAATTCGTAGCGTAACTCTTATTATGAGCGCCGGACGGCATGATCCACAGCCCGCCACCGTGATCACCGATGCCGGGTGATTCTCCTATGAATCTATCGACCTCTGGAGCTTGGCCGGAGACTATATACTCACCAACGAAATCGATGATTCCCGGGACCTGATTTTTTGAATGTAATATGTCGAAGGTGTCGAGGCCGGGCGCTTCAAGGTCAAAGTCTACCACGAGTACTCGGCGCCCAGTGTTCGCAAGTTCTACGGCTGCGTTCACGAGTGCCATCGTGCGCCCAACACCGCCCTTGAAGGAGTAAAACGTGGTGACGTACATCTTGTCAGGCGGCCTTTCGCAAGGAAAAAGACCTTTGTCCTTGTTGATGCCGAACGATGTCGGACTCATTCAACGCCTGGAATTTACCGCCGTTATGATTCACACTAGATGACGACGTCTGGGCGGATGAACCAAACCTCTTGAGCCTCTGCATGTTCAAGGGTAGCGCCAAAAGTCGAAGATATCGATCATTCGCGAGCGTCTGAATCTTGACACCGTTTGCCCAACGGTTCAGCGTCGCCTCTCCAAGCCCGGTGACCTGCGCGAAAGTGGCACGAGACATGCCGTGACTCTTTCTGATCTTTTCTATCTCGGTAGGAGAAAGAACACCAAGGTGTCTGCAAATCGCCTCGTGCTCAAGGCGCTCGGCTTCATCATCCAGGAATTCAAACTCACAGGCACCACATCGGCGCAACGGCAACTCAACTGTCAAATCAACGGCTGATTCTCCAGAGCCGTAGCGAAACGTATGGAGGTATGGCGAGGTCGTAACCGTGCTTGTCTCTCCGCACTGTGGGCAAACATAGTCTCTGCTCTCTGTAGACATCAGGGTTGTCGAGGCGCGAGATTCCATTTGCAAATCCCTTATTCCGGCTTTGAGTAGTGAAAGCTACGCCCAATGATCTTTCCAGAGCCCAATTGGAGCTTGACGTACAGGGGTGGTTTGTTTGGCTCAAGATCGATTTTCATGACATAGCCCTTGGCTCCCGGAGGCTTTTTGAGTTCAATAGTTTCCACATCGTGCCCACCTTCCAACTTGTCCGCAATCAGTTCCCATGCCGAGGTACGGGTAAAATAGGGCCAGAGTGTTCCAGCCGGGTCACGAACCTCTCCAGGCCGCCAGTCTGTCGGACGGTCTCGGCTGAACTCGGTCACGCGAGCATTGCTTCGCCTTGCGAGGACAACAAGTTGGCACCTTATCGAGTCGTCGATGCTCACAGGAGCGACCATTCCATACGTTTTGGCGAGATTCCATCAGGATCGACCATATGATCTATCAGGACCTAGATCAAGGCCACAATTCAATCATATGGTAGCACTATAATTCTTTGGTGCGACGAGGAATACTGAACAGATCTACCCAAAATGTAATGTATGGACGGGGCCGCGGAGAATTCCGCGGCCTACATGGTGGGCCTGTGTTACACGGCATTCGTCGGACGTGGTTTCCTACTCCTTGGCTTTTTTTACCGCCTCGGTCAACTCGGGCACGGCCTTGAACAGGTCGGCAACCAAGCCGTAGTCAGCCACGTTGAAGATCGGCGCGTCAGGGTCTTTATTCACCGCTACAATGACCTTCGAGTCCTTCATGCCGGCTAAGTGCTGAATCGCACCGGAAATCCCCACCGCAATATACAACTCCGGTGCCACGACTTTCCCGGTCTGCCCGACTTGCAGATCGTTGGGGACAAAGCCAGCGTCAACTGCGGCCCGACTGGCGCCCATGGCCGCATTCAGCTCGTTCACCAACGGCTCCAGATAGGTGGTGAAATTCTCGCCCGACTTCAGCCCACGCCCACCAGACACGACAATGCTGGCTTCCGTCAGGTTGGGCCGGTCGGACTTGGTTTCATTAAATTCAACAAACTGCATTTTGGTTGCGTCTGCGTCGAGGCTGACGCTGACCTGTTCCACTGCGGACTGATCTCCTGGCTGAGCGGCGTCAAAGGCGGTACTGCGAACAGACACGACCTTGATCGTGTCCGCAAGCGTCACGGTGGCCGTCGTATTGCCGGCATACATGGGCCGCTGCAAGGTTCCATCCTCATGAAAACTCACCACATCGCTGGCCATGCCCACGCCCAGTCGGGCCGCCACACGCGGCAAAAGGTCTTTGCCCACCGCGGTCGCCGTCGCCGCCAACAGCGTGACATCGTTTGCCCGCGCGAGCTGTTCGAGCGTGGCTGCATAGGCGTCGGCGAGATAGTTCTCCAGGGCTGCATCATTGACGGCCAATACCTTGGCCGCCCCGTAGCCGGCTGCTTCGTTTGCGGCGTCCGCGGTGTCCGCGCCCAAGACGGCCACGAGTACGTCACCGCCGAGTTTCCTCGCCGCGTCCTTACCGGCTTGAATGGCAATCAACGAACTCTTGGGGACACGCCCTTTTTGAGTTTCTGCAAAAACAAGTATATTTCCCATTCTTTTCGTCTCCAGATGTCCTCGTGTGGCGCTGGGCCCAATATATACCGCTACCGCACAGGACCGTTAGATCACTTTCGCCTCGTCGTGCAGCAGACCAATCAACTCTTCTACGGTCTCCACTTTTTTGCCGGCCTCTTTCTGAGTTGGCGGCTCAAGGCTCTTGATCGTCAAGCGGGGGGCAATATCAACGCCGAGGTCTGTCGCCACAATTTCTCTGATCTCTTTTTTGCGCGCCTTCATAATCCCCGGCAGGGAGGCGTAGCGGGGCTCGTTGAGTCGTAAATCAGAGGTAATAATGCCGGGCAGGGCAAAGCCGATTGTTTCCAGCCCCCCATCCACTTCGCGCGTGACCTTGACGGCTTGCTGGTCATCGGACAGCACAACTTCAGAGGCAAAGGTCGCTTGGGGCCAGCCCAACAGCGCCGCCAGCATCTGGCCGGCTTGATTGGCGTCGTCGTCAATCGCCTGTTTGCCCATGAGCACAAGTTGAGGGCTTTCGTCTTCAACAATTTTGGCCAGGATTCGGGCAACGGCCAAGGAATCCAAGTCCTGGTCACAGCCAACTAAGATGGCCCGATCAGCGCCCATCGCCAGTCCGGTCCTGAGCTGCTCAGTCACCACCCTATCGCCAATACTGACTAACACCACCTCGCCAGAGCCCAGCTTTTCCTTGAGGCGCAGGGCTTCCTCAAGCGCGATCTCATCAAACGGGTTGATGACATATTTGATATTATCTGTCTCAATGCCAGAGCCATCAGATTTCACACGGATCGTTGTCTCCGGGTCAGGGACCCGTTTGACCGTCACAAGTACTTTCACCAGTGCTTTCCTCCTGTCATAAATTGCGCATCTATGGTCTTCGTCTGTCTCGCTTCAGGCGCCGCTCCTAGTTCAACGCTTCACACCCTGACTGTCAAGCAGGCACGCCCGGACCGGCGGGACGGAAAGAGTAAATGTGTCCTCCAGCGGCCAAAAAATCCGTATAACTCAAGAAATCGGATGACCAAGACGGCTGGAGAGTTCTTTCCCCGCCTGGATGGCCAGAGGGACCAACTCTTGCTCAAGCCGTTCCAGCCCAATCCGATAGGCAGGACCGCTGACCGCTAAGCTCCCGACGACCGTCCGGGTGTAATCCCGGATCGGCACGGCCAGCGTCCGTACATCGGCCAGGTGCTCACCGTTTTCAAGCGCATAGCCTTTCTGGGCCACCTCGTTGAGCTGGGCTTCGAGCAATGTACGGTCGGTAATGGTTTGCTCGGTATGCGTCTGGAGCGAATCAAGCAGGACGCGTCGTGCGTCTTCTCTGGTCTCAAAGGCTAAATGGACTTTCCCCGCAGCCGTACAGTGCAGGGGCAGGCTCTCCCCGATATGCGAGACAATGCGAACGGCCTGGTCGGGTTCAACCATGTCAACCGGCACAACTTTTCCCTGCCGCATAACGGTCACATAGGCCGTCTCACGACAGGACTGGACAACCTCACACAGGACGGGCTTGGCTTGTTGCAACAGCCCCATGTGTTGGATATAGGTCTGCCCGAGTTGCAAGCACTTTGTGCCCAGACGATAGTTTTCAGTCGAGCGATTTTGTTCGATATAGCCGCGTGATTCCAATGTTGCTAGAATTCGGAAGACATTGTTTTTGTGAAGGGTGAGCCGTTTGCTCAGTTCGGTCACACCGAGCTCCGCATCGGTATGGAATTGCTCAAGAACATCAAGGGCATGGGCGACCGCCTGGATGATATAATTGCTTTTTTCTCGTCGCACCACGATATCTCCTTAGCCGGAAATGCGAACGGTTTCCTAATGGAAAAACTGTTCTAATTTAAACCCCCTTCGGTTGTCAACAGAGTTATAAAATTGTTTTGTCGGGAATTTCGACATGCGATCACAGGCTTCCTTCACGATTCTCAACCCGAACGGGACCTTTCCGGTGGTGCTCACCTGTGAACACGCATCCTGCGCGCTCCCGCCCGAATACGGGACTCTCGGACTTCCTGCTGACGAGTTGCGGCGACATATCGGCTGGGATATCGGTGCGCGAGCGGTTGTCCAAGAGGTCATTCAACATATTGATTCCACGGCTATTTTATCTCAATACTCCCGCCTCTTGATTGACTGTAACCGTGACCTGTCAGACGCCGGTCTCATTATTCCCGAGAGCGATGGCACGCGCGTGCCGGCCAATAGGCATCTGACTGAGGCAGAGCAACAGCGACGCATTACGCAATTCTACCAACCCTATCATGCGGCTATTGACCACGTGCTGGCGCAAAAAACGCCAGCGCCTGTTCTTCTGCTCAGTGTTCACAGCTTTACTCCGGTCCTCGGTGAGAAAAAAAGATCGTTTGATTTGGGCATCCTATTTGACCGCTACGAAGACCTCGCTCGGGAGTTTGGACAGGGGCTGGGCCATGCCGGCTATCGGGTGCGCGGTAACGAGCCCTACTCCGGTTATGAGGGTCTTATCTTCAGCGCCCGGAGTCATGGCGAGCGTCATAATCTCGTCTATCTCGAAATCGAAATCAATAACGGCTTATTGCTGGACAGGACGAATATTGCCGCAATAGGCCAAAAGCTGAGCCAGGTACTCACGTCCGTGTTTCCTTCACGCTGAAAACACCCCAAAGAGTCAACGTGTTCGCCAGTCAGACAAAAAGCCGGAGACGTTTACCCTTTGCCAACAGACTGTCAAACGTCCCGTACGGAAAGGAGAACCCCCATGCGTATCATTCTCATTGGTCAAGCCGCGTTTGCGGAGAAAACGCTCGATAAGCTCAGGGATAAGGGCGAGGACATCCTGGCGGTGTTCTGCCCGCCGGATAGAGTCGAGGGAAAGTTTGATCCGGTCAAAAAGCGGGCCGGGGAACTCGATATTCCCGTGTATCAACACCGCTCCATGAAGGGCCCTGAGGTTCTGGAGCAATTTCAAGCACTTGACGCTGATCTCGCGGTGTTGGCGTTTGTGACCCAAATTGTCCCGCCTCCAGTGTTCAACGCGCCCAAACTTGGCAGTATTTGTTTTCACCCTTCGCTCTTACCCAAATACCGCGGCGGGAGTGCGATTAATTGGACCCTGATCAATGGTGAGAAAAAGACCGGCATCTCCTGGTTCTGGGTGGACGAGGGCATTGATACCGGTCCGATACTGGTTCAAAAAGAAGTCGAGATCGGCCCGGAAGAGACAACCGGAACCCTCTACTTCAATAAACTCTTCCCGCTCGGTGTTGAGGCCGCTGGTGAAGCCATCGATCTGATTCACGCCGGCAGTCCGCCGCGCATTGTCCAGGACGAATCCCAAGCCAATTACGATCCATTGTGTCGGGATGAACATTCCGGCATTGACTGGTCTCAGCCAGCGCAAGCCGTCTTCGATCATATCCGCGGCTGCGACCCGCAGCCCGGCGCATCGACACTATGGCAGGGGCAGAAAATTCGCCTGTATGACTGTCGCCTGCAGCCAACTGGCGGGCCGGCCACACCGGGACAAGTGGTCGCTCTTGGGGACGGGACTGTCCGTATTGCCCTGAACGGTGGCACGGTCGTGGCCAGAAAATTGCGCGGTGAACAGGGCAAAATCGCCGCGGATGAACTCGCCGGGCATATTGGGCTTGAGGTCGGGTCCCAACTCGGCTGAGAGCCATGTCAGTGCGCAGGGGCAATGCGGGTTGCCCCTGCGGATTCACGAGAATACGTGCACGCGCACGGTCCTCGTCTTTAATCCATCTACTCTGCTTCGATGGGCTCAAGCTCGACCAGAATCTGACCAAGTTCGACGAGGTCTCCGTCGGCCACATGGATGCTCGCCACACGGGCCTGCCCCTCGGCGGCCAGCGCATTCTCCATTTTCATCGCTTCGAGCAGCACGAGGGTTTGGCCCTCCGCGACGACCTCGCCTGCGACGACCTTAACGTCGAGAATTTTACCCGGCATGGGAGAGCGGATCTCAGGCTCAAAGCTCCCGCTCGTCCCCCGCTGACGGGCGCGGGCGTGTCTGGGAGGAGTGTGATTGAATTCGTAGGTCCGCCCTTCGATGGATATCAGGCTGCGGTCGCCATCCCGGACCACATAGGCATGAAGAGGACGCCCATCAACGAGGAGGGTGATCGTATCATCCCGGATAGCGATTACGTGTGCCGGTGGCTGAGCCTGTCCGTTCCAGACCAGGTCGTACACAGCGTCGCTATCGCCGTGTTGGTGATATTCCAGCGCCAGCTCTTCGCCCGCAACATAGAGTACAGTCTTCATACACTTCAGAAAGGGTAAACGTATCCAGCCTCTCCTGTCTAGTGGAGGACATGCTTACGCTTTGAGTCGTTCCAGAATATTTCGGGTATCAGGAGCCGGAGCGCCAACCGCCAAGCTGTCGCCACGGTGTGGGGGAGTCCTGCGCCGGCAAAGGAGTCTGTCCCTCACCGTTTCGATGTGGACCACGGCGCAGACTGGCGGCCAACGCAGCCGCCAGCCTATGCGGCTGCTCGCCAGGCTGCCAGTTCGGAAAATGCTCGGACAGAAAGCCGGTGTGGGTATCGCCAGCGGCAAAGGCAGGGTGGTCCATGAGATCAATCAAAAAAGGAAGATTGGTCGTAAGTCCCAGAATAGCCGTTTGACGAAGCGCCCCGGCCATGCGTCTCCGGGCTGACTCACGGTCCGCTCCCCAGGTCGAAATCTTGGCAATCATGGGATCGTAATATATCGGCACCTCGGTCTGCGACTCGACCCCGGAATCAACCCGGACCCCCGGCCCCTGGGGCGCATGCCACGCCAGTACATGTCCGGGCGACGGCAGGAACCCGCGCGCGGCATCTTCCGCATACAAACGGCACTCAAGGGCGTGGCCGTTGCGGCGGATATCGTCTTGCTGGAAGCCCAGCGCTTCCCCGGCGGCAATCCGGATTTGTTCGTGCACCAGATCCAGACCGGTAATCCACTCGGTAATCGGATGCTCAACCTGGAGGCGCGCGTTGACTTCAAGGAAATAGAAATTCCCGTCGTTGTCGAGGATGAACTCTACGGTTCCGGCATTGTCGTAGCCCACCGCCCTGGCCACAGTCAGCGCGGCCAGCGTCATCTTCTGCCGCAGAGCAGCGGACACAGCCGGCGAGGGGGTCTCTTCAACTATTTTCTGATAGCGCCGCTGAATGGAGCACTCCCGTTCGCCAAGATGGACGATATTGCCGGCAGTGTCGCCAAGAATCTGGACTTCCACATGATGTGGACGTTCGAGAAAACGCTCAACATACACCGTGCCTTCGGCAAAGGCGGCTGCGGCTTCGCGCTGCGCCGCGGACAAGGCCTCAACCAACTCGGCTTCCTCACGCACAATGCGCATCCCCTTACCGCCGCCACCCGCCGCGGCTTTAATCAATAGGGGGTAGCCGAGCGTTGCAACTTGCTCACGCACAGCCTCTGGGTCGGTAGCCAGGTCTTCAAGCGCGGGGATCACCGGCACGCCGAGTTGGGCCACTGTCCGGCGCGCAACAATTTTGTTTCCGACCGCGGACAGGGCATCCGGGGCCGGACCGATAAAGGTCAGGCCGGCATCAGCCACGGCCCGAGCAAACGTCGCATTCTCCGATAAAAATCCGTAGCCAGGATGGATCGCGTCAGCTCCGGTCCGGCGGGCCGCGGCCAGGATGGACTCCCCGTGAAGATAGCTCTCGCTCGCCTGAGCCAGCCCCACACACACGGCCTCGTCCGCCACATACAGATGGGGTGAAGAACGGTCGGCCTCTGAGTACACAGCCACTGTCGCAATACCCATTTCGCGACAGGTCCGGGCGATACGAGTGGCGATCTCACCTCGGTTCGCAATGAGTATCTTTGAAAACACAGCAGTCCAGATGCCTTCTCAATGCTGTCAGGACGCAGGGGCCTGCACCGGACAGACCATTAGACGCTGACGCCTTTTTCTTCGGCATGGATCTTTTGATACTTGCGGTAATCATATCCGGTTGCCATTGTGAGGAGCATCTGGTCCATCCCCCCGCTCCGCTCCCGGCGGAGGATTCTGAGACGGTTAAAGAATTCCCGATAATCCTTATTCACCCGTCGTTTTTCATCTATGTGGCGGAAGAAAAAATCACGCAGGCGGGTCAGGGTAAACCGGAAGGCGGAAAAGCGGAGTTCATTCGGAAAGGCGTCCCACTCGGACAGTGAAAGCGTGCGCTCCGACTGATAGCCGTCAAGGAGGGCGTTGAACCGGCCAATATGGTAGCGCTCCTCGTAATAGCACATGGCGTTTACGGCAGTTGCCAGGTCAGCAATGAACTTTCCAGAACAGGCCGCTTCAAAGTCGAGCACCCCAACGACTCTCCCCCCACGAAACAGGACGTTATCAGGAAAGAGGTCTCCGTGGATCATGCCTTTTGGGAGCTTTTCCGCTCGATATTCTTCCTGATGCGCGATTTCGTCATCCAGGACATGGCCGAGATGCTTCAGATGGACCGCAATACGGCCGCGCAGGTTTTGATGGATATCGCGTACGCGATCAAAAGCAAACCGGTTTCTGATCGGGGTCTCATATTCCTGGCCAATGATATGGAGCCGGGCCAGGGTCTGGCCTATTTTTTCTATATGCGCATTGGTGAGCGTTGCTACCGAGAAATCCTTGCCGGACAGATGCCGATAGAGTGAGACCGCCTTCTTTTCGTAGTGCTGGAGATAGGAACCGTTTTTATCGGCCATCGGCCGTGGGCACGGAAAGCCTTGTTTCCGCAAGAAGAGCAGAAAGTCGATTTCGCGCTGCGCGTCGCTCGTGTCTTTGACCTCGTCAATCCGCAGAACGAATTTTCCCTTCGCGGCCTCAAGGCAATAATGGGTGTTCACCGACCCGGCAGAGGTGCCTTGAATGGTTGACAAACGCCCTAATCCATAGTCTTTGACGAGACGATTAACGGCTTTGCGGTCAAGGAGCGTATAGACAGCCATGCAGACTTCTTCGGACATGGACCTCAACCGTTTCCACTCCCTCCTCGTACTGTCCAGATGTACAGTCATACTATTGACGCTTGGGTTTTGTCAAGAAAAACTGACTGAATGCCCATTCAGGACCGGCCCGGCTGGGGTTCTGATGGCGCCGTTTGGATTTGCGGGGGCTGAATGTCTGTCCCCGTCCTCCCCGTTTCCAGTTTGCGGATAACTGTGAGGCTGGCGTCAGACAGCAGGCTGACCCGGAGTCCGGCATAGAGTGGTGGATATGTCCGTAGCGTCTGGCAACCGCGCGTGAGGAGTTTGCGGGCACCTTGATACTGGGCGCTGGAAAGCTTGAGGTAGCCGGCGGCCAACTGCACAAGCCCCTGAACAAAACGTTTCTCTTCGCCAACCGTCTCATTCCAGACGGCTTCCCAGATTTCATGAGCGGTAAGGAAACGGCCCGCGTTAAAAGCCGCCACTCCGCGTAACAACAGGAGCCGAGGCATACTCTACTCGCTGTCCTGTTCTTTTTTGCCGTGGCACTCTTCAGCGCCGGGAGGAACCACCAGCGCAATTTTCATATCCATCACGTTTGTGCCCGTTGAGCCTGGGCGAAACACGTCGCCGAGAGCAGAAAAGAAGGTATAGGTGTCATTATTACGCAGGAATTGAGCGGGATCGAGATTTTTGCGCCGCGCTCGACCCAGCGTCCGGCCATCCACAAAGGCTCCGGCGGCATCGGTCGGACCATCTATGCCGTCCGTTCCCGCGCTCAGCAGGCTCCACCCGGCTTCCCCGGCGAGTTCCTGGGCGACAGCCAGCGCAAATTCCTGATTGCGTCCCCCTTTCCCAGTCCCTCGGACCTGCACCGTTGTCTCGCCACCAGCCAGCAGACACGTCGGGTCAGAGCAGCGCTGACGAACGGCGCGCAGGGTCTGGGCAAAATTACGTCCGGCCACGAGTGAGTCACCAGCGAGCGGCTGAGCAATCAGGTGAGAGCGCAGCCCTCGGCGCGCCGCAGCCTCGCGGACAGCCTGTAGCGCCAGAGGATTCGAGCCAATCAGCATATTGTGGACGCGAGAGAATAGCGGGTCTCCGGGTTTTGGCGTCTCAGGCAAGGCCCTGCGGACGCCTTGCCGCAGATGCATGCATACGGACTGGGGGAGCCGCGCTGCGATGTCGTAGTGCTCCACCACCCGCCAGGCGTCCATAAACGTCGTTGGATCGGCGACGGTCGGGCCCGAGCCGATCACACTCAGATCGTCACCAATCACGTCCGACAGGATCAGGCTGGCCACAGTCGCGGGCTGTGCATGGTGCGCGAGCCAGCCGCCTTTTATCTGGGATATGTGTTTGCGCACGGTGTTCAGCGCCAGGATGTCCGCTCCGCATTCCAATAAAACCGCGTTGGTGGCGGTCTTGTCGGCAAGCGTCAGCCCGACCGCGGGCCGCACCAGCAGACTGGAGGCCCCACCAGTCAGACACACAAGGACGAGGTCGTAGGGTTGGACCTGAGAGAGGCTTTCCACAAGTGCTTGGGTCGCGTATGCACTGCCCGGTCCGGGCAAGGGATGCTCCCCTTGCACTACCCGCACTCCAGGCAGAGACAGGTCAGAGACCGCTTGCTCGCTCGGAATGATGACACAGCCGCCAATGCTCCTCTGGCCCAGCACGGGCATCAGCGCCTGGGCCATGCTGCCGGCCCCCTTACCTGCTCCAATCAGGAAGAGGCGACCCGTCAGAGCGAGCGTCAACGCGCCAGCGGTCGCGTCTCGTGGCCGAACGAGCAGATGTTCCTTTTCAACCGTAACAGTCTGTGGGATCAAATGGCGCGGGTGGACCGCCTCAATGGCCGTCCAAAAGAGCGCCGTGAGCAGCGTGTGTCGGTCGTCGGGTCGCATCTCAGCACAGCCGCCGACAGCTGGGGCGCATGGCGCCGGCAACCTGAATGGACCGAGGAAAAAGGCGGAGCCGGTCTTACCCGTCGTCCAGATCAACCAGGTTGGACCGGCCAAAGCCCCCCCCGTCATCAATACGGCGTTGAAAGCGCGCTTCCTTTTCGCGTTCCTCTTGGCAGGCAACACACAGTCGGGTGAACGGCAAGGCTTCGAGACGGGCTTGGGCGATCTCTTCCTCGCAGTCTTTGCAAATGCCGTATTCGCCGTCTTCGATCCGCTCCAGTGCGTTTTCTATGGCTTGCAGCTTATCTCGGTCGCGGTCACTCAGGATCAGATGGATTTCCCGGTCGCGCTCCTCACTGGCGAGGTCATAGGTATCCATCCCCTCGTCCAGCTCACTCTCTTTACCCTCTCGGATTTCTTCGTCAAGCTGCAGCAGGATTTGCTGTTTTTGTCCGGCGAGCGTCGTCCGCATTTTTTTGAGGAACGCTTTTCTCATGACACTTTCTCCAAAGAATAAGCATCTCCAGCTTTTTAGATGAGTTGGAGGATATGTTTATCCTTTTTCACCACGGTCGAGATAAAAAGGACAGGTACTCTAGGGAGAAGCGCCGCCCAAGTCAAGAGCCGTATGCGGTTGTTGAGGCGGCTGTTCGGGAAGACACAGAGCGTGCAGATCGTAGCCGGACGCCCCGCTAAGCCGGGCGCGGATCAGGTCGCCGCTGTCAGCCAGGCACTGTTCCAGGAAGACGATGCCGTCGATATCCGGGGCTTGGCCTTGCGTCCGCCCCCACCAGCGTCCGTGATCGTCCTGGCCACAGACTAAGACCGATCGTTCCTCACCCACCAGCGCCATATTTTTTTTACGCACAACCTCGGCCTGGCAGGCCATCAACTTGTGCCAGCGGTTTTCTTTGAACTCTGCGCTGACCTGGTCGGCCATCGTGCCGGCAGCCGTCCCTTCCTCCTGGGAATAGCGAAACACCCCCACGTGGTCGAGCGCCGCTTCGGTCACGAAATCACACAGTTGTTGGAAATCGTCCTCTTGCTCACCGGGAAAGCCAACAATAAAGGACGAGCGTAAGACCACGCCGGGAATAGCGGCCCGGAGCCGGTCCAACACGCGTCGAATGCCGTCCCCACTTTTCTCGCGCTTCATCCGCCGCAACATCCGGTCGCTGATATGCTGGAGTGGCATATCGATATACGGGCACACCTGTTCTTCTTCGGCAATGAAACGCAGCAGGGGTTCATCAAGATAATTCGGATAGCAATAGAGCAGCCGAATCCAGTCCAGGCCCTCCACGCGCACAAGGGACTTGAGCAGAGCCAGCAGGGTCGTCCCATCGCGGCGCTCTCGTCCGTAGGCGGTCAGGTCCTGCGCAATAAGGTTGATTTCCCGGACCCCGTGCGCAACCAGTCGGGTGGCTTCGGCCACGAGAGAAGCAATCGGGCGACTTTCCTGTAAGCCGCGAATTTTCGGAATAATACAAAAGGCGCATTTATGATTGCAGCCCTCGGCAACCTTGAGATAGGCCGAGTAAAAATGAGTGGTCGGGATACGCGGAACAGTGTGGTCCGGCAGGACGTGGGAAGCCCCCAGATACAGGCTGGGACCAAAAGAGGAAGCGGGTCCGGCCTTTTTGGATGATTCCCTCTTTTCAAGCGCGCGCCGCTTCTGTTCCAGTATCTGGGTGATCCGCAGAAACTCTCCCGTTCCCACAAAAACGTCAACCTCGGGCAATACTTCGCGCAGTTCCTGGCCGTATCGCTGAGCTAAACAGCCGGTCACGATGAGCTGTTTCCGGGCCGCTGTCGCCTTATAGGCCGCCAGGTCCAGGATCGTCTCAATCGACTCCTCCTTGGCCTCGTCAATAAAGCTGCACGTATTGACCATCAGGACCCCGGCCTGTTCCGGGTCGAGACTCAGCGTATAGCCGGCATCCGCCAGCAGGCCAAGCATGACCTCGCCATCCACGAGATTTTTGGGACAGCCCAGATTCACCAGATAGACAGACCTGTCCGGGTCGGACCGGGGCTTATTCCTCATCTTTTCGATCCTTACGCTGCTGCAAAAAACGCTGGAGTTCCTCGGCCATATCCTTGCCGTTGGCATGCCCGTTGCCGTTGCCGTGTCCGTTACCGTCTGTGTCCTGGGCAGCGCTCTCCATTTCCAGCCCCTCTTCCTGCTCCTGCTCTTCCAGCCGTTTGACATACGCGGCCAGGTTGGGATTCTCGGCAATCGCCTTTGCGACCTGGGCGTCAAATTCTGCCGCGCCCGTGACCAACTCGGTGGTATCCAGGGCGATGTGGAGAAAGGATTCGAGACGGCTGACCAGGGCGAGGGCCGCCTTGGGGTTTGGCGCCGCGGAAATATAGTGCGGCACGTTGGCCCAGAAACTGATGGAGGTCAATCCGGCCTGACGGCAGGCATCATTCAGCACCCCGACGATGCCGGTTGGCCCCTCGTAGCGGGACGGGGTGAGATGGAGTTGCGTCGCAATATCAGGATCGCTGCTGAAGCCGACCACGCGCACCGGCCTGGAGTAAGCAACATCGGCCAAGAGCGCGCCCAGGGTAATCACCAGGCCGACCCCACACTGCTTGGCAACATCCAGGTAGGCCGCCGAATACGCCTTCCAGCGCAGATTCGGCTCAATGCCCAGACCGAGGACCATGTCACGTTTGAGCGGCGCGGCGTTGCTCGCAAAGAACTCGTTGGCCGGCCAACGAATCTCCCGGTAGAGCCCGTCTCGCAGGCGCACCTGGGGCCGGACCTCGCTGAAATTATAGAATTCTTCCGGGTCGATATTGGCGAAACGCTGGGCCTGGAGTCGTTTGATGAGGAATTGCGTGGCATGCGTCGCCGCACTGCCGGCATCGTTCCAGCCGGCAAAGGCGACAATCAGGACGGGGTCGTTCAGTTCTGGAATTCGTTCAATTGTCAACGCGTTCATGGTCTCCCCCTAGAGACGAGAGATAGAGAGAAGAGATAGAGACGAGAGATAGAGCACGGGCCATTTCCCCTATCTCCCCTCTCTATACTCCGGCGTCGCAGGAGTGTACCTGCTTCCCGGATGATTGCCAAGAGATTGCGCCGGTCTCGTGCCCCGGTTTCCATCAAGGGCGGAACCGGTCGGAATCGTTACCCGGCGACCGTCGATTGCTGGAGCAGATAGGCTTCAATAAACTGATCGATATCGCCGTCCAGAACCGCGTCTGTGTTCCCGACCTCGACACCGGTGCGATGGTCCTTGACCATGCGGTAGGGATGGAGGACATAGGAGCGAATCTGACTCCCCCAGGCAATATCCTTTTTACTTTTATGCAGGCCCTCCATCTTCTCCTTTTGTTTCTCCATCTCCAGCTCGTATAAACGGGCGCGGAGAATTTTCATCGCCATGGTTCGATTCCGATGTTGGGACCGTTCGTTCTGGCACGCGACGACGATCCCACTCGGGAGGTGGGTCAGCCGAATCGCCGAGTCGGTTTTGTTGACGTGCTGTCCCCCGGCTCCACTGGCCCGGTAGGTATCGACGCGCAAATCTTCGGGACGGATATCGACTTCGACCGTCTCATCAATATCCGGGTAGACAAAGACAGACGCAAAGGAGGTATGCCGCCGAGCATTGGCGTCAAACGGTGAAATCCGCACCAGCCGATGAATGCCCGCCTCTGCCTGCAGATAGCCGTAGGCGTAGGTCCCCTCAACGGTAAAGGTTGCGCTTTTTACGCCACCGCCTTCACCGGGCAGGTGTTCGGCCATCTCCACGGTATAACTGCGACGTTCCGCCCAGCGCAGATACAGGCGGAGGAGCATATCGGCCCAGTCTTGGGCCTCCAGACCACCGGCGCCAGGGTGGAGACTGACGATCGCACTCCGTGCATCGTGTTCTCCGCCCAGCATACGCTGCAATTCAGCCCGGCTCACCGCGGCCTCAAGCTCGGGAACCGCCCGCTCTACCTCTTCAACCGCCTCGGCGTCGCCAGCTTCGGCCAGTTCCAGAAAGATCAGCGCGTCAGAGGCGGCCTGCGTCTGCTTTTTCCATTCCGTCACCGTGTCGAGTAAGCCTGCTCGCTCCTTGAGGATGGCTTGCGCCTTCTCCTGATCTTGCCAGAATCCGTCGGCAAGCGTGTGTTCTTCCAGTGCGGCGGCCCGGGCTTCCTTATCCGGGATGTCAAAGATGCCTCCCAAGGCTCTCAATGCGTACGCTTAACTCATTTAATTTTTCTCTGATTTCTGCCAGCATTTCTGCCGCCTCCGTTTCGCTTGACGAATAATACCATTATCCCTGCGTAGCCTAACATAACGAGCGTCCCGGCGACGCACAACGTCACAAACCAATCGCCGTACTGGGTATAGAAAGAAATCACATGGGGCCAGGCCAGCTGGTCGGCAATAAAGGTGGTTTCCAGAAGCGCAGTTTGGGCCTGAATCTGGCCATCAATATCCACAATGGCCGAAATCCCGGTATTCGCGGACCGCACCAGGGGCACTCGATTCTCGACAGCCCGCATGGCCTCCATTGCCAGATGTTGATAGGGAGCCGAGGTCTCTCCAAACCAGGCATCATTGGTCACATTGATCAGCAGCCGCGCGCCATTCTGAACGAAGCGACGCGCCAGGTCAGGAAACACGCCCTCATAGCAGATGAGCGCGCCAAAAGTCTCAAAAGAGTCAACGGCCCCAGCTTCGGCGTCTGCGTGGAGGGCAGGCTGACGCTTTAAGGGGAGAGAAAAAACGGTCGGCGTCGTTCCTGGCGCAAAGTCGCCTACCCCTTCCACGAATTTATCCAGGAAGAAGAGTACGCTGTCTTGAAAGGGGATATATTCGCCAAAGGGGGTGAGTATCATCTTGTCATAGTGTCCGAGGACCGTCGTGTCCGGAGACAGGAGATAGGCCCGGTTGAACAGCGTGATATCGGTCCCGTCGGCTCGAAAGGCCGGACTGCCAAACAGGATGGGCGTGTTGGTGTCTTGGGCCAAGTCCAGCAGCCGGCCACGATAGGTCACGTCAGATTGAAAGAAGAATGGCACTGCCGCCTCCGGCCAGATAACGAGGTCAACGGTTTGTTCCGTTATCTGGCGCGTGAGCTGCTCATAGCGGGCCAGGGTGACCTCTTGATAATCGGGGTCCCATTTTTGATCTTGGGCGATATTCCCTTGGGCGATCCCAACCTTCAGCGTGTGGGCCGTGGGCAGGGCGGCCAGCTGGCTACGACGCCAGTTTCCCCAGCCCCACAGTCCGGTGATAATCAGGAGCAGGACCAGCAGCAAGCGACCGCGGCCCGGACGGGAGAAAGCGAGAAAGAGCGCGACATTGCCAAAGATCACCAGCGCCGACAGCCCGTAGACGCCGGTGTATTCGACAAACTGAATCAAATTTACGAAGTTGTACTGCGAATAGCCCAGGCTGACCCAGGGAAACCCAATAAAAAAGAACGAGCGGACCCATTCCAGGGCAACCCAGAGCATGGGTCCAAACACCAGCAACCCCCAGTTGCCGCCGCGCGGACCGCTCTGGTGATAAATACACAGGCCAACAGCAAAGACGCCGGTGTATGCCGACAGAATGGCACACATCAGGAGCAGCGGACCGACGGCAATAATATGAGGGATATTGCTGTACAGGCCAATCGTATCGACGACCCAATACAGCGTACACAGATAAAACCCCATACCGGCAAGCCAGCCCAAGCTAAAAGCCCGGCGCAGCGTCTGCCCCTGTGTCAGCCAGAGCAGCGGGATAAAAGCCACCCAGGCCAGAATATTCCAATCGACTTTCGGGAAGGCCAGAGCAAGCAGAACACCACTCACGCCGGCGAGCAGAACGGACCACACACGCTGCATACAGACCGCAGCCTAGCCTGACTCTCCCAGCCTGGAAAGGCCGCACCAGCCTCCGGCGAGCCTTCATCCTCAAGCAACCACGCCACAGCAACCGAGCAATCCAACACCAGGGCGCTCAATGTCTGCCCTCGTCGCGCATCTGGAGTAGCTCATTGATCGTGGCCCACCCGAACTGTTCGCGCAGCTTTCGGATGTTCTTGGCAGCCTCAGCGGCCCGGCTACGGTCCGGCGCCTCGGGCGGCACCAACCGGGCCACGGGCCGTCCGCGTTTAGTAATGGTGATAGTTTCACCCTGCGCAACTGCATCCAGGAGAGCCGAGAGGTGTGTTTTTGCCTCGAATGCGCCGATCTTCCGCATGTCTTTCTCCTTAAAAAAACCAGCTTACTATAAAGTTTCGGATTATACGCGCAGCCTTTTCAGGAGGAATATCTCCAATTTTCTCAGAGAGGTGCCGCCTCTCTTCGTCAAAAATGTCTACCAGGATACCCATACAAAAACGTCTCCTGTTCTTTGTCCATCAGGACGCGATTTGATCTCCATCGCCAGATTGCTGCAACACGGCCTTCAGCTCACGCTCTTTTCGGCGCATACGGACGGCTTCGCCCTCCGACACTTCGTGGTCATAGCCCAGCAGGTGCAGAATGCCGTGGATGAGCAAGGCGCGCAGTTCGTCGGCGAAGGCGCGTTTGCGCTGCCGGGCCTGCCGCCGGGCGGTGTCAATCGAGATGACCACATCGCCCAGAAGAGTCGGACAGCGTTCATCGGCCAGCGGAAACGACAACACGTCCGTTGGCCGGTCTTTGTGCCGATACTGCCGATTCAGTTCATGGATGGTCTGATCCGTCACGAAAGCCAGACTCAGCTCGGCCTGTTTCACCTTCAGGTGACGCAGGATCGTTCGACTCCAGCGCCGAATCCGGGGCCGACTCAACCCCGGCGCTGTTCCGCTGATGTCTACGCTCAGACCGGGCCTGGAGACGACTGCGGCGGAGGGCGCGGCTTTCCTGGTTGCGGCGCTCTTGGGCTTCTTGGGCGCGTTCATAGGCAGTAATCACATCCTGGACAAGACGATGGCGGACCACGTCTTTTTCCGTGAACAGCGTGAATTGGATCCCGTCGATATCGCGCAGAATATGTCGGGCTTCTTTTAAGCCGGAGCGGGTCCCGGCGGGCAGGTCGATCTGGGTGATATCGCCGGTAATCACGGCTTTCGACCCGTAGCCCAGCCGGGTCAGAAACATTTTCATCTGCTCCCGGGTCGTATTCTGCGCTTCGTCCAGGATGACAAAGGAATCATTCAGCGTCCGGCCGCGCATGAAGGCCAGCGGAGCCACCTCAATCACGCCGCGCTCAATCATTTTTTGCGCGCGGCCAAAGTCAACCATATCGTGCAGGGCGTCGTACAAAGGCCGTAGATAGGGATTGATCTTTTCGGCCAGGTCGCCCGGCAGAAAACCCAGCTTCTCCCCAGCCTCGACCGCTGGCCGGGTGAGGACGACCCGACTCACCTTCCGCTTCATCAGCTCGGCCACCGCAACGGCCATAGCCAAATACGTTTTGCCCGTGCCAGCCGGCCCGATACCAAACACAATATCGTAGTTGCGAATGGCATCGATATAGGCTTTCTGAGCCAGACTCTTGGGGGTAATGGTTCGACGGTTGGATGACACATAGACCGTGTCGAGAAAAATATCCTGTAGATTCGCCGTATGGTCACGGCTGAGGATGCGGACCGCGTAATCCACATCACTCGGATAGACGGGATAGCCGCGTTGGATAAGGTCGTACAGTTGGGTCGCCACCCGCCCCGCCAGGTCGCGCTGGGGCTCGTCTCCGGCAATGAGCAGGGCGTTTCCCGAGGCTGATATTTTTACGCCGAGCGCGTTCTCCAGGCCACGCAGATGCGCGTCGTGTTGGCCGAGCAGATCGCGTAAAAAGCGCTGATTGCCAAACTCGATATGAGATGTTTCTGCTGTCACCTGTTCTACTTCAGCCAAGCGGCCTCCGTCATAAGCAATCGGGGCAATTCATGCCCTGCCCCTACCAGCCACTAATCACTAGCCACTAATCACTTCCCCTTACTCGCCACTTCCCCTTACACTCCCTTTTCAATCAGCTCATACACCTTTTGGAGGGCTTCATCCAGGCGCGTCGGATCTTTTCCTCCAGCCTGAGCGAAATCGGGCCGCCCGCCCCCGCCGCCGCCAACCAACAGGGCGATCTCTTTGATAATGTTTCCGGCGTGATACTGCGGCATCAGCTCCTTACTGACCGCGGCGAGAAGCGACACTTTCGCCCCGTTCGTCGCTCCAAGGACGACAACCGCCGGCTGGTGTTTGTCGCGCAACGTATCCGCCATCTCCCGGAGGGCTTTCTGATCCACGCCCTCGACCCGACAGGCGATCACATTGACCCCATTGGTCTGGCGGACTTGGGAAGCAAGATCGTCGCTTTGTGAGCCGGCGAGTTGACTCTGAAGCTGGTCGAGTTGTTTTTCAAGCTCGTATTGCCGACCCAGCAATTTTTCCAAGCGCTCAAGCGCATCCTCCTCAGACCCCTTCAGGATACGGCCCATGTCCCTGAGCGCACGCTCACGTTGACGCACCCAGTTGAGGGCGCCCTCGCCCGTGACCGCCTCGACCCGCCGGATACCGGACGCCACGCCTGTCTCAGCCTTAAATTTGAACAACCCCACGTCTCCGGTCCGGCTCACATGGGTTCCACCGCACAGCTCGGTTGAGAAATCACCCATCCGCAACACCCGCACGATCTCGCCATATTTCTCGCCGAAGAAGGCCAACGCCCCTTTTTGGATCGCGTCGGTAAAGGACATTTCCTCGCTCGTCACCGCGGCATTCTCCCGAATATGCTGGTTCACCAGGTCTTCGATTTCACTGAGGACATCGTCCTTGACCGGGCTGGTATGCGTAAAGTCAAACCGCAGCCGGTCCGGGGTGACCAGGGAGCCGGCCTGCCGCACATGGGAGCCCAAAATCTCGCGCAGGGCGGCATGCATGATATGCGTTGCGGAGTGGTTCAAGCGAATGGCCTCGCGCCGCGGGGCGTCAATGCGGAGTTGGACGCTATCCCCGGTCTGCACTGCGCCCTGTACCACTCGGCCTTTATGCACGATGAGTGAAGGCTGGGGTTTGAGCGTATCCAGCACCTCAATGAGATCGCCACGGCCCGTGCGGATCGTCCCCGTATCCCCGACCTGTCCGCCAGACTCACCATAAAAAGGCGTCTCCGCAGTGATCAGCTCAACCGCTTCCCCTTCACGCACTGCGTCTGTTCGGGGCTGCCCGTCTACGAGCAGCAGGCGCACCTCGGATTCGTGTTCAGTCTGGCGATCGCCAACAAAATCGGCCCTTACAGTTTCGGCCCTTGCAGCGGGCGTACCACTCGCGCCAGAAGCGGAGGTGGAAGCAAACTTTTGACCCCCACGCGCCCGGGCTCGCTGCGCTTCCAGGGCCTTCTCATATTCATCGCGGTTGACGCTGAAGCCTTCGGACGACAGAAAATCCTCAGTCATATCCAGCGGGAAGCCGTAGGTATCGTACAAACGAAAGGCGGTTTCGCCGGACAAGGTTGTCGTGTGATGTTGGCGTAGATCGTGGATTTCCTGTTCGAGCAGGGTCAGGCCCTTGTCCAGGGTGTCCGAAAAACGAGTCTCTTCGTTGTGTATGACCTCAGTCAGATAGTCCTGGCGTTCAACCAGCTCAGGGTAGGCCGCGCCCAAGAGTTGGACTACGCTTCCGGCGACCTGAGAGAAAAACGGTCCCTCAAAGCCAAGGAGTCGCCCGTGGCGTAAGGCGCGGCGCATAATCCGCCGTAGCACATAGCCCCGCCCCTCATTTGTTGGCACCACGCCATCGGCAATGGCAAAGGCTGCCGTGCGCGCGTGGTCGGCAATCACTCGAAACGACACGTCCTGTTCGCTCGAAGCGCCGTAGCGCGTGAAAGCAGAAACGTGGCCAGCTTTTGTGGATTGCTGGAGGACACGTTTCTGCTTTTCGCCCAACCCCTCGGTAAAGGTAATGATGTCGCGCAGCAGGTCAGAGTCATAATTGCCCGGCACATCCTGGAGAACGGAGACAATGCGCTCCAGGCCCATGCCCGTATCAACATGCGTCTCGGGCAGATCGTCCAGGGATTGATCCGCATCCCGGTTGTATTGGATAAACACCAGATTCCATAACTCAATATAGCGCGCGCAGCCGGCGTTGACCGCGCAGTTATGGCCCGGTGTATTGGCCAACGCGCAGGCCTGCGGGCCACGGTCAATGTGGATTTCCGAGCACGGTCCGCAGGGGCCCGTCTCGCCCATTTCCCAGAAATTGTCCTTTTCGGCAAAACGCAGGATCTGTTGCGGATTGATGTCCGTTTGCGTCCGCCACCACTCGTCCGCTTCGTCGTCCGTCGTATACACCGTCGCCCAGAGTTTCTGCTTGGGAAGTTTCCAGACCTCGGTCAGCAACTCCCAGGCCCAGCGGATGGCTTCCTGTTTGTAGTAATCGCCAAACGACCAGTTCCCCAGCATCTCGAAGAAAGTGTGGTGGTAGGTATCGCGGCCCACTTCTTCCAGATCGTTATGCTTACCGGAGACGCGCAGACATTTTTGGGAATCGACCACCCGCCGGTAGGCCGGCCGCTCGGTCCCGAGAAAGATATTCTTGAACGGCACCATGCCGGCATTGGTAAACATCAGTGTCGGATCGTTGGCTGGAATCAACGACGCGCTCGGGACAATCCGGTGACCCCGGTCGGCAAAAAATTGCAGGAAGCTGTCGCGTATCTCGTTCCCTGTCATGGCGGCTACTCTTTCCATTGGCTAGTCGTCGGACGCTTCTCTTCCTAGCACGCTTGCGGCAACGCTGGCAGAGTATCCTCGTCGCAACAGGAAGCGATACGCGCGGGCGCGCGTCTTGGGCTCTTCGAGCGCGGCAGGAGAGAACCGGCGCTGCACAAGTCGCCGAGCGACCTCGATATCCGTCTGCTCTACCCGCTCGCTCAGCGCCGTTGCAATCACGTCTTCCGCGAGTCCTCTTTGCTTGAGTTTGGCCCGCACGCCACGCGGTCCAAAGCCTTGGTTTTGAAACCGTTCGGCAAGACCGCGGGCCAGCCGCGTATCGTCCAGATGGCCGCGCGCTTGCAGCGCTTCAACCGTAGCGCTCACGGCCTGCGACGTGAACCCCTTGGCCCGTAATTTCTCGCCTAAGCGCGCCGCGCTATAGTCTCCCCGTGCGAGCAGACTATAGGCATAGTTCAGGGGTGTCTGAGCGGAACAAGCGTGACTCATAGGCGGACGCTAGGCTTTCTCAGCAACCTCCTCCACTGGTCCCGCTTCTGCTGTGGATTGGGGCGTACCGAGACCGAACTTCTCGCGGACCTGGCGCTCTATCGTGGCCGCGATCTCGGGATTTTCCCGCAGATAGGCTCTGGCGTTCTCTCGGCCCTGGCCAATGCGATCTTCAGAAAAAGAGTACCAGGCGCCGGCCTTTTCAACGATATTCTGGTCCACGCCGATGTCGATCAGCTCGCCCTCTTTGGAGATCCCGGTCCCGTATAAAATATCGAATTCCGCCTGCTTGAAGGGCGGCGCAACTTTGTTTTTGACCACTTTGACTCGGGTATGATTCCCAACCACTTGATCGCCGTGTTTGACTGCGCCCGTGCGGCGAATGTCCATGCGGACGGAAGCGTAAAATTTGAGGGCATTGCCACCGGTTGTTGTCTCGGGGCTGCCGAACATGACGCCGATCTTCATCCGAATTTGATTGATGAAGATGACCAGGGTGTGCGAGCGTGAAATCGTACTGACGAGTTTCCGCAACGCTTGCGACATGAGTCTGGCCTGCAGGCCCATCTGCGGCTCACCCATATCGCCCTCAAGTTCGGCGCGGGGAACCAGAGCGGCAACAGAGTCCACTACAATAACATCCAGCGCGCCACTTCTGACTAGCGTATCCGTGATTTCGAGCGCCTGCTCGCCATGATCGGGCTGGGAGAGCAATAGCTCTTCAACATTTGCTCCAAGTTTCTTGGCATAACCCATGTCCAGGGCGTGTTCCGCGTCAATATAGGCGCATGAGCCACCTCCTTTTTGCGCCTGAGCAACGACGTGCAGGGCCAGCGTGGTTTTCCCGGATGATTCGGGTCCGTAGATTTCGACCACCCGTCCGCGCGGGAGGCCGCCAATGCCAAGGGCCAGGTCCAGGCCCAGCGAGCCGGTCGAAATCGAGGGGATGTTGTGCCCGATAGCGTCCTCGCCGAGCTTCATGATCGAGCCTTTGCCAAACTGCTTTTCGATCTGACTGATCGCTAAGCCCAACGCTCGCTCACGATCTCTGTCCTCTGCCATATGTACACTCCTTACTGTTGTGGACGGTGGATTGCTATTTTTTCAGGCCGACTTTTCAGGCCGACTTTTCAGGCCGGCAAGGCCGAGGGCCGTATAGACCGCCCCACCTGGTTCAAGATCACTCCGGTACAACGTCACGGTATCGATAAGGCTCTCACCAAAATCGTATTGCAGATATTCCTTGACTCGTTCCAGTACGTGGTTCCAGCCACGCTGGGAGCGAACCCGACCCAGGGTAATATGGGGGCGAAACGCGCGGCCCGCGGGCGGAAAGCCGCAGGGGCCAAGAGCCGACTCAATTTTCGTATGCAGCTCTTGGAGTCCGCCCCCGGTCAGACGTGCCCACAGCACCCGCGGGCGGGTGAGTGAAGGAAACGCGCCGAGCCCCTGCAGGCGGACTCGGCACTGCGCTTGGTAACTCACGGCTACTCGCAATGCGGTCAGGATGGGCGCAACTCGATTCGGCTCAATATGGCCAAGAAATCGGAATGTGAGATGAAATCCCTGCGGTTTGACCCAGCGGATATCGCCGTTCGCCTGTTGGAGGGCGGACTGGACTTTTGTCATTTCTTCGCCTACTGAAGAAGCCAGACTAGCTGCGATGAAGGCGCGAATCAACACGGGCCCCGCTCTTTCCTTAGCGACGGATAAACCCTGATTCTGCAATCGGAATTTCAAGAAGCGCGCGCCGCACCCAGTCGAGGCACAACTGAGAGGTCAGGGTTTTGATCCACTCCCGGTTGCCCCATAGCTTATACTGCCGCGACACCAGCGTGCCCTCCATAGCAAGCGCCAGACAGGCGGTCCCAACCGGCTTGTCCGGCGTACCGCCGTCCGGTCCGGCAATGCCGGTGACCGCCACACCAATATCGGCACCCAGACGAGCACGGACGCCGCTGGCCATTTCCCTGACGGTCTCCTCGCTGACCGCTCCATGCTGACTCAGCGTGTCTGGGTTGACATCCAGCAGCCGGGTTTTTGCATTGTCCGAATAGGCGATGATGCTGCCCAGGAAATAGTCCGAGCTGCCCGGCACATTCGTCAGGCGATGGCTGCTCAATCCCCCCGAGCACGCCTCGGCAAAGCCAACCGTTTTTCCCTGCTCCTTGAGGAGCTGCCCCACCACGCCTTCCATGCTGACATCCCCCTCGCCGTAGACATACGCGCCGATTTTCTCACGCAGCCGCCGGGCCAGGGCTTCGACCCGACGCTCAACCTCCCCTTCCTTCCCCCGGACCGTCACGCGCATGGAAATCTGGGGGAAGTTGGCCCGAAAAGCCAGCTTCCCCTCGTCTTCGGCAATCACGCCGGACACCAGTTCATCCAGGCCGGACTCACTAATGCCAAACGTCTGAAACGTCCGGGTCAGAAAGACATCGCCCCCACCCCGCATCTCACCAATCCAGGGCAGGACACTCTCTTCCATCATAGGTTTCATCTCGCGCGGGACACCCGGCAGAACGAGCAGATGCTTCCGACCGTGCGGTGTCTCCAACTCCAGGCGATAGCCTGGTGCCGTCCCTAAGTGGTTCGGAATAATGGTCGCTCCGGCGGGGAACTGCGCCTGCTTGAGATTGTTCTCCGGCATGGTGCGGTTCAGCGAGGCAAAAATCCGCCGGATATTCTCAGCGACTTCCTCAGAGAAGGTCAGCTCGACTCCGGCGACCCTGGCGACCAGTTCAGTCGTGAGGTCATCCGCGGTGGGTCCAATGCCGCCAGTGGAAATAATCACGTCGGCGTGCCTCATGGCCTGCTCCCAGGCCCACACAATCCGTTCCGAAACGTCACCAACCGTGACAATCGAGGCCACGTCCAAGCCGGCTTCAATGAGTTTATCCGCAATATAGTTGGAGTTTGTATCAACGACTTTGCCAGTCGTGATTTCATCCCCGGTGCTCAGAATAGCGGCCCGTTCAATCATACTCGTCCCCTTACGCAGATTGGTTCTGACGAACAGCGTCAGAAGAAGTTGAGCGTATCAAACAGGTCGGAGAGAAAAAAGGCGCGCCTGCGCTTCTCTGGAAGAGCAAATATCCTGAGCTACGGGATGACCTGAGTGCCTGCTTCGGCGACGACCAACGGGACGAGCGCGGATGCGTCCCAATATCTCACAGCCGCTCCGTCCGCTCCTCGGCCAGCGCCTCTGACAGACTCACCGGCAACACCAGCGGTGGCTGATCCAGTATGGCCGCGGCCCCCCCCTTGCCCGGCCGCAACAGGCCGGCGCCAATCAAACGGCCTCGGACGCCGTGGTCATCCTTCGCTGCGGGAGGCACCAACCTGGCAATCGGCGCGCCTCGGTCCAGGACCTGAACCTCACCACCGCACCGAACCTCACGCAGGTAGCGGGAGAGATTCGCCTTCAAGTCAGAAATTGATGCAGTCGTCATGCCGACTAGCTTAGTCTTGAGGCTCAAACCAATCAAGCCATTTAAGAGGGCCAACATACCCGACCTTTACCTTTTGATGTACTGTGGGAAGACTTTCTATCGGACGAGAAGGGCGAACATGAGACGACAACATCACAGTGGCCAGAAGGCCCGCGACTGGCGGCGCAAAGTGTCCGCATTGGCGCGTAGACAGAAAGAAAGCGTCTTTACATACAAATTCAAGCTGGACATCCAGGATGGCGACGTGGACTTCGACACGGCTGCTCGGACGTATGACATCACCGAAGGGATTTCGCGGGGGAGCTTGATCGGCCTGGTCTGCGCGGTGCATCTGTCCGGCTTTCGTCTATTTTCCAAAACTGCGGAGACGCGCCAGTTCTTGAACCGAAACCGATACCCTGAAGCCGCTTTCGCCAAGGCTCTCGGCGCGCACACCGAAGTCAAGAACGCCGCAGTTACGGTCCGGTCGATAGAAAAGGTCTTCACCACGCTCCCGCGAAAAAGTGGAGGGGTTGAGCGTCCGTGGTCGGCGGACGAACTTGCGCGACGACTGTTTCAAGACTGGAACAACCGTTCACCCCGGGAAATCGAGAAGGATCAACCGGAATTCATATTGGCCCAGGAAATCGCTCACAAAGTCACCAAAAAATTCTCCGGATGGAAGGAACTCGCCGACAATGCCGCGGGTGCATTGGCCTGCGTAGACGAGCATCTCGCAACTCTTGGGGGTTCGTTTCCAAAGCTTGGCGCGCTTCCGCCCGCAACCGACGGAACCGGTCCGTCCGGCACACTCGCCTACGACCGCGAATCGCCGTTCGTGGACATGGCCGAAAACAAAGAAATCTGGCTGCATCAGGTGGTTGCAATTTGTGCCAGCAGGCTGAAACGGGATATGCCTACACTTGATCTGACATCGCCCGAATTTGCCGGCCGTCTGAAGGGGTATGTCGTCACCAGACAGAAGAACGAGCTATCCTGGTTGTTCGGGAACGGTCTGCGTTCCTTTAGGAAATCAAGCATTGAGCAGATTATCGAAGACCTCGGTGTCCCGCGCGAAGAGCGGCGGCGGGTTGAGCAACTCAAGGCATTCGCGGACGCGATTCCGGTCAACCCGTTCTTCGACACCGATGGCTATGCAGAGTTTCGCAGTTCCGTCGGCGGGAAAATTTCCTCGTGGGTCTCGAACTATTGGAACCGGATTGGTGAACTCACCGCGCTACACTCCCAGCCGCCGGTCATCTCCATACCCGAACGACTGACGGACGCCGAAAGCGCCACGCTGTTTTCAGGCCAGCACACCGATGCTGCCGGCCTCATGGTCCTCTCGGACCGCCTCCCTGAGCGGGTCAAAGAAGCCGGCAACGCGCTCGCCATCTTGAGAGGTCAAGGTATTCCCGGACCGGAGCATATCGCCACCGTTGAAGCCGTGGCAAGCGAACTGACCGAACTCACGGGTCAACTCGCCATGCTTGACAACCGCATTGAGCAGGAAATCGAAGACGCCGAAGACACTAATCGGGCGGAGGTCCTGAAATCGCTCAAGCCAGGCATTCCCAAGGGTCTCAAGGAACTGCCAAAGCTGAACAGGATATCCGGCGGAACCGACGACGCCAGTGGCGAGATTCAACGCCTGGAAACCAGCCTGAACGAAGCCATGCAGCGACGCCGCGAGCACTTCCGGCGGCTCACCGAATGGGCGAGCGGTGCTGCCTCCCTTGACCCGTTCCCCGTTCTGGAAGAACGCGAGCGGAAGGCACTCTCCGACCGTGGCATGGACCCCGCTCTGGCGAATGAATACGCGCTCCGGCGTCTGCTTAACCGAATCGGAGCCATGTCGCGCCGACTGTCGCCAGGTGCGGGAGGACGGGTCCGGGATGCCATGACGCCGCTCTTTCGTGAGAAGCGGGAAGCAAATCTTTACTTCCACAACCGCAGGGGCGTCATCTACCGACACCCATTCAGCACTTCACGCCATCGGGCGTACGCTCTCGACATGGACCGCGCCTACGCAACCGACTGGCTCTCATGGTTGGAGGAGCTGACCGCGGAAATCCGCGAGGAACTGCGCTCGGTTCCAACCGCGGATCAAGCGCGTCTGCGCGATCTTTTGGCGATTGAAGCGTTCGTCTTTACGACACGGCTCGGCGGGCTACCCGATCATGTACCGGGGCGCTTGGCAAAACCCGAACTCGACGGCGATTTCATCGTCATCCCTCCTTTGCTCGCCGCGCAACTCAACGCTGACGAGGTTCCCCGTGACGTGGCCGTGCGTGCGTTCAACCTGTTCAACAGCGCTATCAACGGCCTGTCGTTTCGCGCGTTCCGCGACAGCTTCATCGTTCGCACCAAGTTTCTGCGCCTCGGCCACGAAGAATTGTTCTATGTCCCGAAGGATCGCCCCTGGCAGCCGCCCGCGGACTATTCCTCAGCCAAGGGCGAGATTGCCAAAGGCTTGGCGCTCCCAGCGGTCGCACGTGACCAGACCGACGCCGTTCTGCCCCGTAAGACGGTGGAGGGCTTGAGCAAGGCGAAGTTTCCCGAGCCGGGTTCACGCGCCCTGCTGCGTCAAGCGCCCCATGACTGGTTCGTCGAACTCGACCTTCGCCACGGCACGGCCCCAAAGTTGGCGGGCCTACCCATCAAGAAGAACGCCGCCGAGCTCAAACGCTGGAGAGTCATGAAAAGGCCGGCTTTTCGGCTGATCGGACCGCCCTCCTTCAAGACGTGGCTAGACCGGGCCTTAACGGATACCGTGCGGGGCAAGGATATCAAGCTCGGCGACTACACGTTGCTCCTTGACCGATATTTCAAGCAGTCTTTTCGCGTCACAGGCGAGGAGGTACGCCTTTTGTCCGAGCCGGTGAAAATTAAAGCCGAGCTTGCCGTTCCCGTGATTGACAAGCGGCCGTATCCCGAAACCAACGACAACTTGTTGTTCGACAACATCGTTGCCATCGACCAGGGGGAGCGACGTATCGGATACGCGATCTTCTCACTGAGAAATTTTGTGGAAAACAACAGCCAGGACCCTATTAAAGTCGGCACGGTCGCAATTCCTGCCTTCAGGCAGTTGATGGCCGCGGTACGCCGGCATCGCGGTTCGCGTCAGCCCAATCAGAAGGTCGGCCAGACCTACTCGAAAGCTCTGATGCGGTTTCGGGAAAATGTCGTGGGAGACGTCTGCAATCGTATCGAGACCCTCTGCGAACGGTTCCAGGGCTTTCCCATTCTCGAAAGTTCGGTCGGAAATTTCGAGGCGGGCAGCAGACAACTCGAAATGATCTACGGCTCGGTCCTGCGCCGCTACACTTTCTCCGAAGTCGATGCGCATAAGACGATTCGCCACCACCACTGGTTCACCGCGGATAGCTGGGAGCATCCCTACGTCCACACCCGCACCTGGGGCAAGAAGGAGAAACAGTATTCTGGTCCGTCCAAGCCGCTGCGCACTTCTCCCGGTGTCGCGATTAACCCGGCCGGCACCAGCCAGATTTGCCATCGTTGCAAACGAAACGTACTTCACGCTCTACGCAGCCTGCCGGACAAGATCGAAGTGAGAGAAGACGGCCGCATACCCCTTGGAGACGGGACAATACGGCTTCTCGAACGCGCCGATTATCCGCCCCGTGCGCTGAAGGAATTCCGCCGCCGCAAGGAAAGGCCGCCGCTGAACACGCCGGTCTCGAAGGGAATCCGGCCACGCCACGACATTGAGCGCATCGTCAAGCGAAACCTGCGTCAAGCCCCAAGATCCGAAATGTCGCCCGACACCACGCAGGCGCGTTTCACATGTGTTTACGTGGACTGTGGTTTCGGGGGGCACGCGGACGAAAACGCTGCGATCAACATTGGACGACGTTTTCTGGAGCGGATTGACGTGGAGAAGTCGAGAGCGACGCTTCGGGACTTGACCGAGAGGCAGGAATGAACGACTGTATCTCCATATTCCCTTCCAGGTCCTAGGACTGATCATCCATACCTCAATCTGGAAGGCGTCCCCGCCTCCCCGGACGCCCTACACAAGGGGAGGCATTTCTACCTTCCCGGAATATCGCCCGGCAGCCGGTGGACGAGCAGCGGAACGCGGCCAGTTCATCGATGAGTGCGACGGGAATCTGTCCGGTTGCGCCGTAGAACATGACACAATCAAGGCGTGCCACATCGGCATCGACCTCGCCCCCGTTGTAGGTAAACCGCCAGGCACTTTTTTTAACCCTCTCCACCTGCGAGACGTAGGGCAGCCACAGGGTCGTCTTCCCGCCTCGTTTGTTCAATTTCCATGTCCAGATTGAATCTGGATGCTGAAATTCATTAATTTCAGACATGAATACTATCTTTAATAAATCGGAATTTCATTGAAATATAAGTGGTTGAGTGATACACGGCCAGTTCTGTAGGGGAATTAGAGGGGGTGGGGGGTCTCCTTTGCCAGTTCTGTAGGGGAATTAGAGGTATTTCAGCTTGTCCTTGGCCAGTTCTGTAGGGGAATTAGAGGCAACACGCAGATCGCGTGGCCAGTTCTGTAGGGGAATTAGAGGCACCCGCCTGATTTCCTTTGCCAGTTCTGTAGGGGAATTAGAGGCTCTTCTCTAGCTCAGGCCGGAAATCCGGGTGGGCAATGTTGATGAGGGCTTCGGCCCGCCCGCGGAGGTCTTTGCCCTTCATGCGGGCAATGCCGTATTCGGTCACAATGTAGTCGGTACAGAAACGTGGCGTGGTGACAACGGCGCCGGTGGTCAGGCTGGCGACGATCTTTGAGCGTTTGCCGTCTTCGGTCGTTGACGGCAGCGCAATGATGGACACGCCGTCCTCGGCCAGCGCCGCGGCTTCCACATAGTCGAGGCTGCCGCCGACGCCGCTGATTTGTACCGGCCCAATGGTCTCGCCATTGCTCTGCCCGTGCAGGTCGATCTCTACGGCGGAATTGATGGAGACAAAACGCGGCAGCTTGGCCAACTCCAGAATATTGTGGGTGACATCGACGGTCGCCATTTCTATGAGCGGGTTGCGACCACAAAAATCAAAGAACTCCTGGTCGCCGGCAAGCTCGCCGGTGAGAATCTTTGGCGTGTGTTTCACCTGCTCAAGAAACTGGACCAACCCCTGGGACAACATGCCTGAGTAGAGATTCACCCCGCGTTTGTCTGCCAGTCGGCCCAGCACCGCATCGGGGACGGAACCCACCCCGAGTTGCACCCAGGCCAAGTCAGGAACCAAGTCAAGAACAGAGTCAACGATCCTGGCGTCGCGCTCGCTCTGGTGTGGGGTGCGATAGGTCCCGAGTGGTTCGGAAGACTCTATGGCAAAATCGATTTTCTCAACCGGCACCCGGCTCTGGCCATGCGTTACCGGCATATTCGTATTCATCTCAGCGATCACCATTTTCGCGCTATCGATAAAGTCTTGATAGATACTGACGGAAATACCCAAACTGACCGTTCCGTCCTGGTCGGGTGGCGAGACTTGGGTCACGACAACATCTGGCTTGATGATGCCGTTCTTGTTCACAATGCTGGTGATCTCGCTAAACCGCATGGGGGCAAAACCGACCTTGCGCGGGTCGTTTTCTTTGAACAAGCGACGAAGCTGGGGCGCAGCCTGCCAGGTCACATAGCGAAAATTCGTTCCCAGGCCCTTCTCCAGAAAGGGATATTTTCCAAACGCCAGCCCGGAATACACGGTCAGATTGCTGAATCGCTCAACCTCGCGCTGGAAGGCCGTATAGAAGGCCGTCGGTTCGACACAGCTGTGGGGGAAGATGGCGATACTGCCGTCGGGGATGGCCCGGACGGCTTCGTTTGGAGTCACAATTTTCATAGCGGCCTTTCGCCCTCAGGGTACGACTTCGTATTTGATCCCCTCGCCGCGCTGCATCCGATCAAACGCCTGGCAGAGGTCAACCAGGGGGTAGCGACCGCTGATCAGATACTCGGTCGGAATCTGTCTGGATATGAGCAGTTCAGAGGCTTTACGCACGGCGGCCGGGTTAAAGTGAAAGGGGCTCGACAGACGAATCTGATCATAGTGCAGCCGGGTCGCGTCCAGCGTAACCTTGGTTCCCGGCGAACAGCCGCCAAAAAGAATGACCTGGCCGCCGGGACGGGCGAAGAACAGGGATTCCTCCCAGACGCTCGGCTGGGCTGTGCACTCGATAACCAGGTCGGCCCCGCGACCGCCAGTGGCTTCCAGGACTGCTGCCCGAGCTTCCTCGGCCGGACAGGCAATCACGCGGTCTGCGCCAAGTTCGCCCGCAACTCTGGCCCGGTCCGGGTTCCTGGCCACTATGTGGACACGCTCCATACCCAACATTTTCAAGAGGATAAGATGCAGCAGTCCAAAGCCCCCCGCGCCAATAATCACTGCTGTATCTTCAGGCGTGAAGGTCGCCTGCTGTAATCCAAAGACCACACACGACACCGGCTCCAACAGCGCCGCCTCAACAAAGGGCAGGCTTTTTGGCTTGGGGAACATATTGGAGCGGACAACCCGGTCGGGCAGGCTGACATATTCGGCATAGCCGCCAAAGGCCATGGTCGCCATAAGCGACGTACACAGATTTTCCTGGTCACGCTGGCAGTAAAAACAGAGACCGCATGGACCGGTTGGCGCGAGCATAACCTCATCGCCCTCGCGAAAGTTCGTAACCTGCGACCCACGCGCGGCAATCGTTCCAGAGTATTCATGGCCAAAACGAATCGGTGGCGGCATCTTGGGATGGCCCCGCAAAAAAGCCTTGAGGTCCGTTCCGCAGGTCAGCGCAGACCCAACCTTCAGCACCACATCTTCGGGGCCCGGTTCCGGCACCGACAATTCCTGACAGGCAATCTTTCCAGGGCCGAGCAATAACACCGCCTGCATAGTCGTCACTTCTCCTCACCGCTTACCAGAGTAGGGGGCGGACATGAAAATGATAATGATCCGGAATCTGCCGCATATTGTGGTCAAACATCCACTTCGGGAATTTTCCGGTATACTTTTGTTCGGCCACGAGATTAAGAGCATTTTCCATAAACGCCACCTCTTCCGGGCGTACCTCAACGCGGTGCTCACCAAGGACCGCGATGGGCACCTCACAGGAGTCGCAGTCGAGAATGGTGAAGCGCACGGGCGCGTAAAATTCGGCATACCATTGCGTGTAATGGGCCATCTCGCACAGGTCGCACATCCGACCCGTTGGCATGGTTCCCGCCGGGGAGGGTTGGGAGTCGAGCGGCCGGACGTTGCCGCTCTGTTGCTGCGCGCTCACAAAATTCAGGACCTTCTCCATATACGCCAGGTCTGCGGCACTGATATCATCCGGCGGGGTTTCTACTGTCACCGTCGGCGGGGCTCCAGCTTCTTGACCGACAAGAGTAAAAGCGAGTGGATAGTGAAATAGCGCCAGCGGCGGTGTTTCCCTCTCAGGGACGCCTTGTGAGAGCCAAACTGGATGGTCAGCCACCGGTTGTCCTTTCTGTACGCTCTATTCGCTCATTCGGCCTGATGAGCTATATTACGGGGCGGGCAGCCGAAGATCAACCTGACCGAGCGGTCAGCCCAGATTTTCTCACTGAGTATAAAGCGGGGGAGCCAACGCTTCTCCCCAAGTGTACCTGTCCACTCACCGCTCGCGAGTATGTCTCGTGGGCGCTGACGAATCTGGCCTTGATTCAAGTGACCTCTCAGGGCTTTGTCCTCAAAGAACTTGCGCCAAGCCTCACCCCCGACGCAGTACGAGCAGCGACTGCGCCCCTCCATATTGCGGAAGATGCCAGGGAGATGGAGTTTTGACCTGGAGGACGGTGGGGGGAGAGAGCGCCATTCTGTATTGATCGTGATAGTCTTTATTGGACGATACCCTATATTGGAAACGAAACGAGCCGTGGCAATTCAAGGACAGGCGAACTTATTCTCCGAAGGGCCCTCACAGAAAGCGCGCTCACTCGGCCGAGGAATAGAGCGCCAATTTGATGTCGCCTTCGTTTCTGGCCTCGCGCTGAGGGAGAAGCAGATCCAACAAAACTATCGGCCGATTATCGCCGTCCATAACTCGCTATCTGGCATATCCGCCAGACATGGGAAAAACTATCTGGCATATCCGCCAGACATGGGAAAAAGAGGGAAGGACCGAAGAGAAGCTACAGCACATCTCTCAGGCAGTGCAAGACCTTGGAGGGATAGAGCAGGTTGAACGCTATCTCCCGGACAATCTCTCTCGCCTTTCAGGAAAACGGACAGTACGTGTGAAGGAAGCTAAGGAAGCTGAGGGTCCTCCGTATGAAGTATCCTTTTGAGGCTGCTCTTCTTCCCTTAGAGCAAATTACGATGCTGTGTACCCATCCGTCATTCCTGCGGAAGCAGGAATCCAGGCCCCCAGCCCCCGCCGCCGGCTGGATGTCTGCTCACGTCCGGCATGACGGGAGCCCCCGGCACGGCTGGAGCTTCGCTTGAAACGCCCTTAATGCCAGGACTGCGTAGACTCCTCACGCTCAGCCACCAGCCGGTGATACTGCTCTTCCAGGAATCGCTGGTGCTGTTCTTCGGCCTGGCAGATTGCGTGCAGCACCCGACGAGCGAGCGGCTCTGTGACTTTGCGCTCCAGGTCATGATAGTGCCCGAGCGACTCCTGCTCTTTCGCCAGCGCTATCTCAAACAGCATCCGCACGGGGTCGGAGACCTCCTGCTGGTGGCAGAGCTCTACCCAGTGCCGCACGGCATCGGTTTGGGGCGACGGGTCGTACTGGAGGAGATGGATATTTTGTAAGACCGTGTGGAGTTCTGGATCGTCTTCCCATTCAATCCACTCTATGAGGTCGTCAAAATGTTGCTCTTCTTCTCTGGCGAACTGCCGGGCTGCAAGGCGGGCGGCTGGAGTGGGCGCGACATCTGCGGCAAGCAAGTAAAAATCAATCGTCCGGAGCTCGTCTTTCAGCGATTCACTCACGATCCTGTAGGCCGTATCCTTCATCATCGTGTCCCTTCTCTTGTGTTGCGTAGCAGACTTCCGCGCTCCTTCTCCTAGCTACTGATGCAGGGCCAGGACCGGGCAGCCGGCTTCGCGCATCATTTTTTCGGTCAGACTGCCGAGCAAGAGGTGAAACAGACCGGTAAACCCGTGGGTCGCCATAACCAGTAAATCCGCTCCAACTTCCTTTTCCATTTCAAGAAAAGTACGAGCCGGATCACTGCTCACATGCACAACCGGTTCAGAGCGGACGCCCTCAAGATAAGTCTGCGAAATTTCCGCCAATCGCTCTTTGGCGACCTTTTCCGCTCGGACAAGATTCGTTCCTTCCCCTTCCTGAAGCCGGTATACGTCCCGTTGGAGGTAAATGTCTTCGGTTGGAACAACGTGGAGCGGATAAACGGTTCCCCCATGCTGTGCCGCAATTTGCCTGGCACAGATGAGGGCGGTCGCCGACCGGTCGGCGATGTCCACCGGAACAAGGATATGCTGGAATGCAGAGGGAGTGGCCTCTGCCTCTCCTTGACGAACGGTCAACACCGGACAGACAGACTCTCGGACGACCCTTTCGGCAACGCTGCCCAGAATGAGATGGGCAAGTCCGGTTCGACCGTGCGAGGACATCACTACGAGATCAGCGCCTATTTCTTTTTGGGCTTCCAGAATTCCAGCGGCCGGATTGCTGTTGAATTGGGTGACAATGTCGTAGTGGGTGTCGTTGAGATGTTCCTGAGCAACAGCCTCCAGTTGTTCACGGGCCACCCGTTCTGCCGTACTGATATCCGCCCCGCCACTTTCGTCCGGCCTATAGACCTTGCGCAGCAGATGGAGTTCATCGGTGGGCACAACATGGAGGAGATAGATGGTGCCATCTCCGAGTTGGGCGAAGTGTCGAGCGTGAGCCAACGTCTGAGGCGATATTTCATCCAAATAAACGGGACACACAATTTTGCGAAATACCTCGGCCATAGCTTGTCCTCTCCTTCAGGAAACCGGAGCGGTCGGTTCTTCGTTCTAATGCCACGCCTCTGCCATTGCGGAATGCGCCTTCACGTCGCCGCGCTGTTGGCGGGCATAGTCTTGCAACTGACGTTTGGCCGCATCAAAGGCGTCTCGGACGGCGATTTTTAAGTCCTGGTTTTCGTGGTGATTGACGACAAGCTCGGTACCAGGAACGCTCAAGTCGATCCGAACTTTATAGGATTTACTTTTCCAGTGATGGTGCGTCGGGGATTCAATAACGACTTGGCAGCGTGTAATACGGCTGTAAAAAGTATCAAGCTTGCTGGCTTTCTCATGAATGGTGGTCTCAAGGTGCTTGGAAAGATACAGATCGCGAGAGACAATTTGCACTGGAAGTTGCATAATTCTACTCCTCCAACTCTTTGGGTGCACGAAAAAGGCCGGCCTTAGAATATTGCCGGGTGGAGGCGGACGGGGCTCTAACAGAGGAGACGCGTCAACAGCGTTGTGCGAACAGCGGACACGGCTCCTGAGTTCAACGCTTTGCCGAGCAGCAAAGACGTGAACAGCCCGAAGGGGCGGCATTGTTCGGGGACGGAAGAGAAGCGCGGGAATCGTATCTGAACGAGATGATTGTGTGGGTGGAAAAAACCGAACTGTTCGGCTGAGAGGAACGGAGCTGAGATGTTGCTCCCGAGTTGGCATATAGAGCAGCTGTCCTCCTGTCCGCAGTCCGTGGACGATTGACCCTCGCCACGAGCCTTCCGCACCCACTACCCTTCCCTACCTAGCACCCTTGCGTTGAGAGTCAAGGGCTAAATTTGAATTTTAGTTTTTCTAATAGAAAATAATAGAAAGGGGTACCAGCGATGGGGAGACATAAAAAGCCTCCCCCAACCCACGGCCACCTTACCAGCCCACGATATGTGACGGCATGCGTTTGCTCTGTTCCCCGCGCACGTCCGCTCCGCCGTACAGCGTGCCAGACTTGGCATCAATGCGGATACCCAGCACATCCCCCTCGCTCCACGCCGGGTTGACTTGGAGCGTATGCCCACGGGCTTCGAGCTCATTCCGTATCTCTTCAGGAACCCGCTCCTCAACCCGGAGCAGACCGGGAGCGCAATTATGCGGATAGAAACTGCTCGGGAAGTGGGCAGTCGAGAATCGGGGAGCTTCTATGGCGTCCTGCACTTCCATTTCAAAATCAGCCACAGCCAGAAAGAACTGGAGCGTCCACTGATCCTGCTGGTCTCCGCCCGGCGTTCCAAAAACCATACAGGGGTTTCCGTCTCGCATGACCAGGGTCGGCGTCAGAGTCGTACGCGGGCGTTTGCCCGGCAGCAGGGCGTTCGGATGCTTTGCATCCAGGAAGAAGGTCTGCACCCGGGTGCCCAGAGGGAAGCCGAGTCCGTCTATGACCGGGGAGGACGGAATCCAGGCGCCGCTCGGGGTAAACGAGGCCATATTCCGCTCTTTATCGATCACTGCCACATAGACAGTGCCTGGGCCCCAATTCCGTGCCGCAAAGATGTCTTCGCCTGTGAGCAACGCAGCGCCGGTCCGCGGATTCCCCGGTCGCTGCTCCAACGACGCCTGGCCGTTGTCGATCAGCTCACGCCGACTGGAGGCGTAGTCTTTGGAGAGGAGTCCTGCCAGTGGCACCTCGGTAAAATTCGGATCTCCGTAGTATTGCTCCCGGTCGGCAAAGGCCAGCTTGGCCGCTTCCGTCACCGTATGAATATAATCCACACTATTCAGGCCCATCCCCTTGAGGTCAAACCCTTCCAGCAGGGCCAGTTGCTGCAGAAACACCGGGCCTTGGCTCCAGGGACCGCATTTGTATACATCATAGCCACGGTAGTTGAGGGTCGTCGGCTCTTCGATCTGAATATGAAAGTCGGCGAGGTCTTCTGTGCTCAGCAGCCCCCCCTGCGCTTGCGCATGGGCCGCTAGAGTCCGAGCGATAGGGCCTTCATAAAACTCGGCCCGGGCGGCGGCGAGGCCGTCGAGTCGGTCTCCACCGGCCCGCTCTTCTGCCGCCATCAAACGCCGAAATGTCCGGGCCAAGTCCGGGTTCGTCATGACCTGACCGATATCTGGCAGATGTCCGCCCGGCAGATAGACTTTGGCTGAAGACGGCCAGTGCTGCCTGAAATGCGCGGCATTCCCGGCAATCGAAAAATCCATATTCAGATAGGCCGGCGCCGGACCGCGTAAAGCGCCGTGCATGGGAAAACCGTTCTCGGCCAGTTCCAGCGCCGGCGCAACCACTTGGGCAAAGCTGCAAGTCCCAAAGCGTTGCAGCGCGGATATGAAGGCATCCGGAGCCGCACACGGTCCGGCGGCCAGGGCCCCGCGGCCTGGAATGAGGCGCAGACCCTGCTGCTGAAACCACTCGCGCGTTGCCGCTTTGGGCGCAACGGTATTGCCATTAATCGAGAAGACTTTCTTGTCCGCCGCGCTGTAGGCGAGCGCGGACAGTTCGCCCCCGAATGTATGCATATGGGGGTTGAGCACGCCTTCGGCCAACGCCGCGGCAACGGCTGCATCAAATGCGTTGCCCCCGGCCCGTAGCGCCTGCATGCCGGCTTCAGCCGACAGATAGTGTTCGGTCGAAATCATCCCTCGCGTGCTCATCAGAGTCGGGCGATATGCCATAGCTCACTCCTTTTATAGGACAAACGGGCGTTAACCCGCGGCTTCCTCACTCAATGCCTTCACCTGCTCCTGTACCACGTCAGGGGGACACAGGGAAAGAAACCAGCGACCGGCAAGTAACAGGATGGTAATATCGTCGGCAACACCAACAAAAGGGATAATATCGGGCAGCAAGTCCATCGGCAGCAGCAGATAGACCAGTGCCCCGACCAGCACCGCCTTGGCCCGTAGCGGCGCCCGGCGGTCTCGAAACAGCCGCCAGAACAGCTTCGCGAACTGCGGCAGATGTCGGACGAGTTTCAAAATATGAAGAGGGGACAGGCTCGGGCGTCCGATAGGCATAACGGCGGCGCTCACACGCAGTCAGCAAAGAGAGAACGGAGAAAGAAGTCCGACATGGGTCTGTGATTCCCGCGGTGTCTGCTACAATACGCCTATTCAATCCGTTCGTGAACCTGAGGCAGTCGAGAGACACACCCGTGCGTATCCTTGTGATTGAAGACGAAGCAAAGGTCGCCAGTTTTATCCGCCGTGGTCTTGAAGCCGAGGGCTATCGTGTTGATATCGCCCCGGACGGCGAGGTCGGACTGACTCAAGCATTCGAGCACGAGTACGATCTGGTCATTTTGGACGGTATGCTGCCCAAGCGGGATGGATTGAGCGTCCTCCAGGAGATGCGGCGGCATAAGCTGCGCGTGCCGGTCCTGATGCTCACCGCGCGTGATACGGTTGCGGATAAAGTCGCCGGGCTGGACCGAGGCGCGGATGACTATCTGACAAAACCGTTTGCCTTTGAAGAACTGCTCGCTCGGCTGCGCGCCTTACTGCGCCGAGGCAGCCCCCTGTCCCCCTCCAGCCTGAGGGTGGCGGACCTGGAACTCGACCTGCTCTCGCGCGCGGTCAGCCGCGCGGGAACTCGCATTGAACTCACCGCAAAAGAATTCGCCCTGCTCGAATTCTTTTTGCGTCAGCCGGGGCGCGTGCTCAGCCGCGCCGTTATCGCCCAGCATGTGTGGGGCGTAGATTTCGACACCTTTACCAATGTGATTGACGTGTATGTCAATTATCTCAGGAAGAAGATCGATGCCGGCTTTCCCACCAAACTGCTCCATACCGTGCGTGGGGTGGGCTATGTCATCAAGGAGCCCGAGGAATAATGCGGTTCCTCTTTTCCAGCCTGCGGGCCCGCCTGACGCTGTGGTATACGGCTCTCCTGACCGGCATGTTGGTCCTCCTGGGGGCAGCGGCCCTCATCCTCCTCGACCGGGGGTTGCGTGACAATATCGATGCCTCGTTAAAATCGGTCGCCGTGTCCATTGCCGATTCAGTCCGGCGTCCCCCGCCGACGGGACGGGATTTCAGTGCAGCTCTGGACGCGCTGCTCGGTCCGTTCGGTCCTGGACCGGCCTCTCGGTTCTTTCGTCTGCTCGATCCTTTCGGTCGTCCAGACCCCCGCGTTGTGCCGCGCACGCGCATGCAATTCCCACTCAGCCCGGAAGCGCAGTTGAACGCCCGACACGGTCGCGAGACCTATCAGACCATCACCTTGCCTCCCCCTTCCAGGGGGGGAGAGCGGGAGGGGATAGCGGTCCGGCTGCTGACGCTGCCGGTTATTGAGCGCGGCCGTATGATTCATCTCGTTCAGGTCGCCATGCCCCTTGAGAGCGCGGACACGGCCCGTTCCCGTTTTCTCTTGATTCTCTTGGGACTCATTCCGCTGGCGCTCGGGGGGGCGGGAGCAGGAGGCTGGTTTCTGGCGCGGCGCGCCCTGGCCCCTGTGGATGAGATGGTCAATACGGCCCGGGCAATAGAGGCGGAAGACCTCTCGCGCCGGATTGAGGCTGCGGATAGCGCGGACGAGCTCGGCCGCCTGGCCGCAGTATTAAACGCCATGCTCGCCCGGCTGGAGCGCGCGTTTACTGCCGTCAGGCACTTTAGCGCGGATGCTGCCCATGAGCTGCGGACCCCGCTGACCATCTTAAAAGGAGAACTTGAGGTTGCGCTCCGCTCTGCGCCGACACCGGAGGAGTATCGCGCCGTCCTGGTCAGCTGCCTTGAGGAAGTTGATCGCCTCAGCGCACTCGTCACGGACCTGCTCTTTCTGGCCCGCTCTGATAGCGGCAATATGCGTATCGCGCGCACGCCGGTCAATCTGGCCGCGGTCCTGCGGGACGTCGGCGCTGCGCTGGACGCTCTGGCCGAAACGGCTCAGATTACCTTCAAGCATGACGCGCCAGTGGAACTCTGGACGCGGGGCAGCCAGGCCATGCTGTTCCGACTCCTGTTTAACCTGGGTGAGAACGCGATTAAATACACCCCGCACGCCGGAACTGTAACGCTGGCCCTGGAACCACGCGGGGCAGCGGCCTGTCTGACGGTGAGAGACACCGGAGCCGGTATTGCCGCCGAGGAGCAGCCTCACATCTTTGATCGCTTTTATCGCGCCGACCCGGCCCGGAGCCGCGGAGGCACTGGCCTCGGCCTGGCCCTGGCGCGTTCAATCGTACTCGCTCATGGCGGGCAGATCAGTGTCGAGAGCCGCGTTGGGCAAGGAAGCTGTTTCACTGTCCGGCTCCCGCTGGCTCCGGTGCAACAGCCGGCCGTATCTCCCTGTCAGGAGGAGTCCAGGCAGGGGGACAGCCAGAGTGGATGAGGAAGCGGGCAGGGAGGCGTATCAGGCAACCAGAGGAGAGGCGTCCGATGTTCAGGCAATCCCTCAAAGAGGAAACGTGTCCAGCCTCTCCAGTCTGTTGGAGGATATGTTTCCTCTTTCGGCACGTCAGCCTCCTGGTCCTGGTGTTCATCCCTTTGCTCGCCCTCCCGTCAGAGTCTGGCGCGGAAGGCCCTCCCCTGCGAGTCCGCCTGAGTGGGAAGCTCTATTTCGTTCCGACCGGCGACCCTGGCAGACATGCCGACCTCCTGGCCTTCGGCATTGCCGAGGGTGAAGTCTATCTTCAGGTCGATGAATGCCGGACCACGAGTAAGGCCCAAAGCGAGCTGTCCGTGCTCCGGGATATGCGCCGCCACAAACCGAATCTGCGTATCATGAACGGAGAGATATTAGCGCCGCTCCTGACCGAAGAGCATATACGGAAACCCGTCCTGTTGGCCGGATTTTTCTACCGAAGGAGTGGCCGACTCGCGCTTGTCTCAGCCGTCCTTGAAGAGGAAGAAGGGGAAGAGGCGTCACCTCCCGCCGAGCAGGCTCCAAGACCAAAGGCGCACTACTGGTGAGCAGCGCTCCCTTCCTCAGTAAGGAGAGTCCTGGGCCGGGATAGGTGTCCTCTCAGCCCACACTCCTCCGGGCAGAGGTCCTGTGGTACACTGCGGGACACATCAGACTATGGAAGGAGGTTTCTATGGCGGTCAAACCTGGCTGGGAAGGACGTTGCTACGAAGACTTTGTAATCGGGGATGTCTATCGCTGTCGCTTGGGGCGGACGGTGACTGAGACGGATAATACCTGGTTCACTCTGCTGACCTGCAACACCAACCAAATTCACTTTAATAACGAATACGGTAAGCAGACCGAATTCGGCCAATGCCTGATTAACAGCGGGCTCACCCTGGCTATTGTCGCCGGGCTCGGTGTCGCCGACGTGAGCGAGAACGGTTTTAACCTGGGCTGGGACAATATTACCCTCCCGAATCCGGTGTTTGCCGGCGATACACTGTATTCCGAGTCGGAAGTCCTGGAGAAACGTGAATCCAAGTCCAAGCCGCAGTGGGGCATTATCAAAGTTGAGACACGGGGGGTTAAGCAGGACGGCGCCTTAGTCTGTCAGTACACGCGTAACGTGATGGTCTGGAAAAAAGCGCATGTACCCAAGCGCGACCTCTTCCCCGAGTTGAAAACAGATGCGTAGGGGCACCTCGGGACCTCACGTCTGCCCCAAACCAAACTGCCCGCTGAAAACAAATGCGTAGGGGCGCCCCCCTGTGGGCGCCCAGGGGTGGGGCGGGTAGCCACAGGGGGGACGGACAGATATTCCCACTCTCCACTCTCCACTCTTCACTAAGGAACAGACAGGGGGGGCGGGTAGCCACAGGGGGGACGGACAGATATTCCCACTCTCCACTCTCCACTCTTCACTAAGGAACAGACAGGGGGGGCGGGCAGCCACAGGGGGCTGCCCCTACTGTGGAAACGGCTCCCCATATCGATTCAGCCAGGTCACCTCTTCGACCGGACGGCGGGTCACTGGCCCGAATTTGCCTTTGGGGTAGCCGATCGGGATGAGCGCATAGGTCGTAATAAATTCGGGCAGGTCGAGAATGTTCCGCATTTCGTCCTCATACAGCGTCGTAATCGTTGTCAACGAGGCACCCAGACCAAGGGCCCGGCACGCCAGCAGCATATTCTGAATCGCGGGATAGATACTCCCGCCCAGAATCCGCAGAAAGGTTTCTCTGTGCGGTCCGTTGAGACGGGCTGCGTGACTCTTGCGCGCGCGGAGACAGGGGATAAGCAGAACAGGAGCCTCGGCCAAGTGCTCGGCCAGATAGGCGGCGGCGCGCACGTTCCTGCTATTCTCTGGCGTCAGGCCGGCTTTGGCATAATTGGCTTCCGCACCGCGCCAGCCGCGCAGATAGATCTCGGCAATCTGTTCCTTCACCCGCTGTTCAGTGACCACCACAAAGCGCCAGGCCTGCACACCACCCCCACTCGGCCCCTGAGTGCCGGCCTCAATCACTTTGTGAATCAGCTCGAACGGCACAGGGTCGGGCTTGAGTCGGCGCATACTCCGGCACGAATACATAATGTCAAACAGATCGGTCTCGGCCATAATGTCCTCTTCTTCCTGTTGTTCTTGTTGGGCTGGACAGAACATATCTATTCTCTGGAAAGAGCACTAGGATACGATGGTTGTCGGATGGCTTCGGGCTTGGCACAATCCCCACAAAGGAGGGTCTCGTATGACAACCTCAACTATCCACGCAGTTTCCGTAGAACAGGCCACCCCGGAAACGGTGGCGCCGTTCGGACAACTGCTCGGTATCCATGAGCAGGCCAAGCCACTTCCAGTCGCCTTCTACGACGGCAAAGTCAGCGTCTACGCTCCGGTGACTTTTGAGTCGGATGAAGAGACCATGCTCACCCTGGCCAGGGTTGACCGCCGCGAGATGCAGGTCCAGTGGATGGAGCGCCATTTCAAGCATACCCAGACCTTCATTCCACTTGAGGGAAAACCCTTCGTCGTTGTCCTCGCCCCACCAACTGAGGACGATATGCCAGACCTCGAACAGGTCCGGGCGCTCCTGTTCGACGGCTCGTCTGGCTTTACGATGAAGGTCGGCACCTGGCACGAATTTCCGTTTGCCCTGGTCGATCAGTCAAATGTGATTGTCATTCTGCGCCGGGAGACCACGCAGAACCTCATGCCCGATAATGTCGTGGAGGGGGAAGCGCACGGGCCGGACCTTGATAAAAAGAATGTGGTCGCTCGGACCGGAGTGACGGTGCAGGTAAAGATGTAACGTGGAAGAAAAAAAGGGGGGTCCGCCACGTTGGATGGCGCACGCTGCCCCGTCCATTAGTAATGGCACCGCCCGCCGTCGATATTGAGCGTTTGCCCACTCATAAAGTCACTCGCATCCGACGCCAAAAAGAGGACGGTACCCGCCACGTCGGCCGGCTCTTCGTTCCGCTTGATAATCTGCCGCTTGACCGATTGCCGCCGGAACCGCTCAAAGGTTTCGGGGTCAAGTATCGTCTTGCTCGCTTCGGTCATGGTGTGACCGGGGGTGATGGCATTTACATTAATCCCCGTCCCAGCCAGCTCTCTCGCCAGCGCGCGGGTGAGGGAAAACACCGCTCCCTTTGAGGCGACGTAATGCAGCGCAAACGGATCACCGGCCCAGATCGTACTCGACGACACATTAATGATTTTGCCTTTGCCCTGTTCCTTCATCGTCGGCACGACCGCCTTACAGCACAGCCAGATGCCTTTGACATTCACCTCCATCATCCGATCCCAGTCGGCTTCCGAGATCTGATCGAACGGGCCGACCCACATCCCCCCATACAGGGCCGCATTATTGACCAGAATGTCGATCTGGCCAAAACGCTCGAGCGCCTCGGCGGCCAGGGCGGCGGTGCTCTGGGCGCTCGTGACATCAGTGGTCACCTCCACCACCTCGCCCCCCGAGTCCCGGACTTTGGTGACGGTCTCCTCGCACGACAGGACGTCGGCCGCAACCACCCGGGCTCCCTCCCGCGCAAAGGCACAGCAGTATTCCTGGCCGATCCCCCGCGCCGCCCCAGTCACGATGACTACTCTCCCAGTCAGTGATGTCATACCCATTCCTCCTTTCCGTGCCCTTGCCATACCACCTCAGCTAGACCAGACAAGAGGGAAGCCTATGAGCCTGGGCCGGCCCTTGATAGAAAGAACTTTGTTACTCGGTCGATGTGAGAGAAGGAATGGGAATCCAATTGGAAGAGACGAAGGCGAAGAACGCGACGCTCAAGCGCTGCCTGAAAGGATGTTCGGGTCAGCTTCGTCCTGAGGCAATAACCCGAGTTTTTCGACGTACTGGCAGCCCTGTCGAGGTTATTCTTGAAGATATTCCGGCTGAGGTCTGTCAGGTATGCGGTCGAGCGTTCTTTTCACAAGAGATCGCCCGAGGGATTGACCGGATTCTTTTTCCCTTTCACGGCAAGCATCGGCATATTCCAGACCTGCCCCCGGCAAGAGTGATTGTTGACTTTGACAAGGCGCAGCGAAAAGACGCCGCGTAAGTCCTTTCCTCCCAAAACGAACCTATCGCCCCCTATTCTTTTTCTTTCGCCGCCTGAATCAGCTTCCAAATTCGCTCTGGCGTAAGCGGCAGTTCCGTGATTTTGACGCCCAAGGGTTGCAAGGCGTCCTCAAGCGCATTCGCCACCGCGGCCGGCACCATACCGGGCGTGCCCTCGCCCTTTCCCTTTGAACCTAGCGGGGTGTGCGGCGAGGGAACGTTGTGTTCGATGGTTTCGATATGCGGAAGATCAAGGGAGGAGGGGATGTGGTAATCCAACAGCGTGGTGGTGAGTTGCTGGCCGTTTTCGTCGTAGATGAACTCTTCCATACACGCATTGCCTATCCCCATAGCCACCCCACCGTGGATTTGGCCCCGAACCACCATAGGATTAATCGGCTGCCCAGCGTCATCCACCGCAACATAGCGTACGATTTTATACTCACCCGTGTCGGGAAATACTTCGACCTGGGCCGCGTGGACGTTACAGCTATGCATACCGGCGGTCTCGGCTTCAAAATGGGAGGTGTGTTCGAGGCCGGCCTCCATGCCGGGCGGCAGTTCGGTTGGAGAGAGCAGCGCCACCTCGGCAATCCTGGCAATCGGCACGCGCTGGCTTTCGTCTCTGGTCAAAATGGCGTGTCCGTCACGGAAGACGAAATCGTCCTCGCCAGCCTCGATATGCAGCAGGTGGGCGGCGATATTGGCCATCTTGGGCCGCAGGGCGCGCGCGGCCAGCACCGCAGCGCTGAGCGTATAGGAGGCACCGCGGGAGCCTATGGTGCCCGCGGCAAAGGGGCCGGAATGGGTATCGCCATAGGTGACGTAAATATCCTCGGGTGACAGGCCGAGTTCGCCGGCGACGACCTGAGCGATCGTCGTCTCATGCCCCTGGCCGTGCGGCGAGTCGCCCTCGGCCACCTGGACTTTGCCGTGCGCGTCGAACTGAACCGTTGCCACGCCAAAGCCGGGCTGGCGTTCCATGGGAACCAGCACCTCCGAGGGCACCCCGGAAATTTCCACCCCCATGCTGAAGCCGACGCCAAGATAGCGTCCGTTTTGCCACGCCTCGGACTGTTCTTTGCGAAAATTGTCGTAATCCAGCGCAGCGCACGTCTTGGCAAACGAGCCGGGAAAGTCGCCCGAGTCCACGTGGACGCCCACCGCTGAGACGTGTGGGAAGGTCTTGATGGCGTTTTTGAGACGAATCTCAACCGGGTCCATCTCCAGGGCGCGGGCCGCCAGTTCAACCGCCCGGTCGAGCGCGAAGCGTCCCGCAAACGAACCGAACGCCCGGCTTGGCGTAAGACAGGCTTTATTGGTCACTACACAGGTGAGGTCGATATCCACGTTGGGAATGTCGTAGCCGTTGATGAGATACATCGCACCCAGAAAGGGCATGGCAAAACCGACGTAAATAGCAGTCCGGGCGTCGCCGCAGTCGGCCAGAATCCGATCCCGCAAGCCCAGAATGGTGCCGTCCTTCTTCACGGCCAGTTCCAGCTCATGAATCTGATCCCGGCCCTGCCCCACATTCATCAAACTTTCCTGACGGTTCTCGACCCATTTCACCGGACGACGCAGTTTCATGGCCAAATGACAGGCCAGGAGTTCTTCCCGATAGAGCGGCGCCTTGGTCCCAAACGCGCCGCCCATGTCTTTAGGCATAATCACCCGCATCTGGCTGTGGGGCAGGTTAAGGTATTCGGCCAGCAGGTGGCGTTTGATGTGGGGGCGCTGGGTGGTCAGCCACAGCGTCAGCCCCTCGCCGGGGTTATACATGGCCAGGCAGCCCCGCGTCTCCATGGGCTGGCCGCCGGTGCGGTGGCACCGAAAGCGTTCCTTGACGACCAGGTCCGCCTGGGCAAAGGCCGCATCGGGGTCGCCGGCGGGAATATGCTGATGGTAGAGCACATTGTCGCCCCAGTCGGGATAGAGACGCGGCGCGTCAGGCTGGAGGGCGCGCTCGGGGTCAAGCACGATATCGAGCGGATCATACTCGACGTCGACCAGCTCAAGCGCGTCTTCGAGGGTATATTTATCGCGGGCGACCACCACCGCCAGCGGGTCGCCGACGTATTTCACCTCGTCAATCGACAACGGCCAGAAGAGCGGCCGTTTGGTCTCGCCGGGCAGATTCGGCGTACTCATGTCCGACAGCACCGGCCCCAGGTGTTTGACGTCCGCGCCGGTGAGCGCGGTTCGCACACCGGGCAGGGCAGTCGCCTGGGTAGTGTCGATGGCCGTAATTTTTGCGTGGGCGTAGATGCTGCGCACAAGGCCCATAACGACCATCCGTGGCAGAACGATATCGGGCAGGTATTGCCCGTCCCCAACTAAGAGCCGGCGATCTTCTTTGCGTTTAATGGACTGTCCGACCCAGGCATTGGCGCTAGCCATGATGCGCTCCCTCTGTTGTCTGTCTACCGGAAATGTACGCGACACCGGAATGAATAAACCCGCCCATCATCTCTGTGCTGGAGGGCAGGTTTACGCCGGAAACCATTCTTTGCGCTCTTGTGGCGACAGCGCCTCGACTGTGGCGATGGCGTGCTTGACCGCCTCGACGATATGGACATAGCCGGTACAGCGGCAGATGACCCCCGACATGGCGGTACGGATTTCTTCGTCCGAATGCTTGGGGTTCTGAAGAAACTCGTACAAGGTCATCAGCAAGCCGGGCGTACAAAACCCGCACTGCAAACCGTGCTTTTCCCAGAAGCCGGCTTGAATGGGATGGAGCGCGTCATCTCTCGCCAGGCCCTCAATGGTCAGCACGCTGGCTCCGTCCGCCTGAACCGCCAACAGCAGACACGCCTTGACGGCCTTGCCCTTCAGAATCACCGTACACGCCCCGCAACGCCCTTCGACCGAGCAGCCGACATGCGTTCCCGTCAGTCCCGCTACCTCGCGAATGAAGTCAACCAGCAAGAGGCGCTGGTCAACCGTCTCCTCGTAGACTTCGCCGTTAATCGTTATGCCTATGCTCCGTTTCATGCCGACCTCTCCTCACAGAGTAAACACGCCAACAGCTTTACCTATTTTGAGGGGGCGTTTACTCCCCCGCTCGGACCCCGGCCTGACGCACCACCTCTGGCACCGTGACTCGAATAAGCTGGCGGCGATAGGCTGCCGAGGCTCTGACATCATCCTCGGTTTCCACTTCCTCGGCCGCGGCTTCTCCGGCCTGGGCCAGGAGCGTCGCGTCAAGGGTTTTTCCTTGCAGCAGACTGGCGGCCTGCTCGGCCCGGCCCGGCTTGGGCATCACGCCGCCAACAACGATACGTGCCTGCTGGCACACTCCGCTCGGGTCTAAGGCGATATGGGCGGCCACGCTGATAATGGCAAAGTCGCCGGCGACCTGGCTGCGCTTGGCGTAGGCGCCGCCGGAGTGCGCGGGCGGAACTGGAATTTCAATCCGCGTGACCAATTCATCCTCGCCAATATCACTCATCAACGGGCCGGCCAGAAAATCATCAAGCCAGACTGTCCGCGTACCGCCATCCGCCCTGGCCACGACCAGCTGGCCGTCCAAAGCCATGACTGCCGGCGGATAATCGGCCGAAGGGTCGGCATGGACGAGACTGCCGGCAATTGTCCCCCGGTTGCGGATTTGCGGATCGCCGATATTCCGAGCGGCGGCCGCCAGGAGCGGATAGGAGTGCAGAATGAGCGGGTGGGCAGCCACATCGGCATGACGGGCGAGCGCGCCAATGTGGAGGCGCCCGTTCTCCTCACGGATGTCGTCGAGCGCCGCAACCTGGTTCAGATCGATAATGGTCTGCGGCTCGGCCAGCCGCAGTTTCATCAGCGGCATCAGACTCTGGCCACCGGCCAGGAGTTTTGCCTGCTCTCCATGTTGCTGGAGGAGCGTCAGCACCTCGGCCACATCAGTCGGCGCAAAATAGTTCTCAATGGCTTTGGGATACATCCTGTCCCCCTCTCCCTGCTGCCTAGCAAACCGGAGTGGGAAGTCAAGCGAAAGGGGGCATTCCCTGGGATTGGGAGACGCCCCCGTCTCGGCCTTTGTTCCAACAAGAGCCGGGTTTTTTCGGTTCAGCCCCAGCCCATGAGGGGGGAGTCGGACCGGAGAGTGGGCGCGTTATTTATGGCGGCGGGATGTGGTCAGCAGGAGGGACGGACACGGGACGCTTAGGGGAGTCTCCCGGAGGAGTCCCTTCCCGAGGAAAACCAATAATGTTTTCGGTCAGTATCGTCTCCATGCGTGTGAGTCGGGCGTCGAGCCGGTCAATGCGCGCATCCAGTTGGTCGAACCGGTGGGTGTAGGTAGCCTCGAGGCCGTACCAGACAGACCAGACAACCCCCAAAGACGTGAGAAGCAGAAGTCCGACTTTGAACCAGGCCGTATAATTCCTTTCCGGCCCTCTCCTTTTCCCCTCCTGGAGGAGAATTATCTCTCCTGCGGCACGCATCTGGTCTCCCTTTCTCACACCTCTTCCATAGGCATTCAGAAGGCAAGCTTAGCGTGAGAGCGAAGCTTGTCAAGTTTTCCGGTCTGCGACCGACGTTAATCCAACGGCGGGTGAATCCGGTATGATACCAGCTCGGTCACGCTCTTGACCGGCGTGCCCGCGCCCTCGCTGCTGATGGCTTTGACCAGGCCCACCCCCCGGGCGTACCACTCGGTGTAGTAGAGGTGGAATTCGGTAGTCTTGCGTCTGGGGTCGGCGACCCTGCTGGTTGTCCTGGTTTCGACGCGCAGACAGTTGCGGAACGTTCCGGCCGGAACCCGAACCGCGACCGGGTCGATCCGCGCGTGGGCCGAGGCCGTCACCTCCTGACCGCCCTCAAGCGGCCAGGCCTTGGTCTGGAGCCCGGCGTCCCAACTCCGCTCTCCGGTATAGGGGCTGGGCAGGATTCGCTCGATTCCTTCGCCAAGATTTGTATCCCAGACTTTATCCTGCTCGGAATCAAGCCAGGGGTAACGCAGGAGAAAACCGTCTTTACGCAGGTAGGCGACTGTGCTTTTCGCCTCAGGCGCTCTGTCGGTTAACGGTTCATACTCCTCGGCAACAATATAGGACACGCCGTCAAGCAGCGGAAAATCATCGCGAATCACGGTTTCCGTCATATGGTAGTGATAGTCTCCCCCGGAGAATTTTACTTCATGCGTCCAGGTATTATGCAGAGCCAGCGGGAAAAAATTTGCCCGCCCAGGGGGAGACGGCGCCGTCAGGACGCGCGCCAGCGCGCCCAGAACCAGGAGGGCAACGAGCGGTGTCACAATGCGCTGCATAACACCCGGACTATACGGACCGGACCGCGGTCAGGCAATAATTCTTTTCACACAGAGCGCCCTCCGGTGTCTTATATAAAGAACGGAAGAACAATACACGAAACGGAGGGTGTGTTTTATGTCTGTCTATCGCTCATTACTCATTGTGTGGTTTTCATTGACCTGCTTTCTCGGGATTCTCGCTCCCCTGCCAGTAGGGGTCTGGGGATGACTTCTTCAGGCGCGCGAGTGTTAGAGCAAGCCTGCTCTACGTGATTGGAATGGCGGCACCTCCAGAACAACCCGGCAACACGGCGCGCGCGTTTGGGGCGATCGTCGATCTCCACCAGCGCTCCATCTATCGCTATCTCGTCCGCTGTACGGGCAAGGACGACGACGCGCAGGAGTTGTTTCAGGAGACCTTCCTCCGAGCCTATCGCGCCTATGCCGACCTGCCGGCCGACGCCAACCACCGGGCCTGGCTCTTTCGGATTGCAACAAATCTCGTAAAAAACTACATCCGCGGCCAGCAGCGTTATAGAAAAGTCTTTGTCGCGGATACGCCCCTCCCTGCTCCAGGAGTGCAGCCCACAACGCCAGAACAGACGTTTCACTCGCAGGAGACCGCCCATATCCTCCTGAATGCGCTTGGGGCCTTACCTTTCCGACAGCGCACGGCATTAATACAGCGGCAGCTTGAAGGACGCGCCTATCGGGAGATTGCCGAAAACCTGGACTGCTCCGAAGACAGCGCCCGGGCCCATGTGTATCAAGCTCTGAAGAAGCTGCGGGCGGACTGGCAACGGGTTACGACAGGAGAAGAAAGGAGATGTCATGCCAACCCGGAAGCGTAACACGCGCTCGTGTGGATTTGCCGAAGACGACCTTATTGCCGAAGCGCTCGGAGAAAATCCACAGGGGATACAGCAGGCCGTCCGCAGCCACCTGACCGTCTGTCCTGCCTGCGCTCAGCGCCTGGAACAGTATACACAGGTCCGCTTTCAGCTTGGCTCTCTGCCCGCCTCAGAGGCCGGACTCGCCGCGGCTCGACGCGCGCTCAATACACAGTTGGCCCAGTTGACTCGGGATACTCGTCCGCGCCTCGTCCTGAGTCTCTGGCATTCTCCGCTGGGTCCACTGCGGATCGGCACAACGGATAAGGGCGTGGCTTTGGTTGCATTCGTTTCTCCCGACGATCCCGAAAGCGGAGCAGAGAGACTCGGAGAAAAATTTGCTCAGTTTTCCTTTGAGCAGGCTGAAGGAAATGAGGGCCATACTGCTCTGACCCGGAAACTCGAAGCGTACTTAAACGGCTCGCGCCACGCCCTGGATTGGGTGATCGATGACGGCCTCATGCGCAGCGATTTTCAGCGGCAGGTCTTACAGGCGGCGCGTGAGGTTCCCTATGGCAGCCTGACGACCTATTTGGGTCTGGCCGAAAGAATCGGGCGGCCCACAGCCGTCCGGGCGGTGGCGCAAGCCCTGCGTTACAATCCGCTGCCGATTCGGATTCCCTGTCACCGCATTGTTGGCACTACGGGCAGCCTGACCGGTTATGCCGGCAATAAAATCGCGCTCAAGCGGGATATTCTGGCGGTTGAGGGCATCCCAACGGTTCCATCCCGCTCCGGCTTTGCCATTGCCCAGGATCGACTCTATGTCGGTCGGCAAGCGGAGCGGACATTTTGCCGACCAGGCTGTGAGGCTTCACAGGGAATCCGGGCGGGGAATCGGCTGTTCATTGCCTCACGGACCCGAGCGGAAGAGATTGGTTATGCCCCCTGTGGCGTCTGCCGCCCAGACCGCGGCCCCTTCTACATGGAGACGGAGCCCGGCCTGTTTTGATGGGTGCCGCTTTATGGGCCGGCGTCGTTCCAGGCTTGTCGAGCGACATACTTTTCTGTACAGCCTCACATATGAACGCGTTGCGTCTCGCCCCCGCAGTGCTGCTGGCCCTGTGCGTGGGTAGTGCCTGCGAACGCCGGCACGGTTCCACTGACCCGGCGGTTCCACCTGAGCTGCGACAGACTCTTGGGCGACTCGCCCGCGGGTTGGAAGCGTTTGACCCGGAGCAGGTGCTTGCCGTCTATGCGGATGATTTCATCAGCGGCACCGGCCGGTCAAAGCGTGGCGTAGGGGAGGTGCTGACACGGCTACGGGAAAGCAAGGTGGCGCTGCGCGTGGATAAGGTCGAGGTGACAGAGGTGGACGACACACGCGCCGCCATCACGACCTCTATGCGCCTGCGCTATACTGACCGTTTCCGCAATATCGGCGCGGGCGAGGTGGTCATTACCGACGTTCTGTCTCATCTCTTGCGGAAGGACGCACAGCAGTGGCAGATCTACACCGACAAGCGCCTGGCCACCTACCGAGAGGGGCGGTTTGGTGAGGAGGCGCCGAATGTGACGCTTGCGGTGCCGGACCGGTTGCCGACCGGCCTGGACTATCCGGTGTCCGTCGTCGTGCAACAGCAGCCCCAGACCGAGTATCACGTGGCCATTGGCAACTATCCCGAAGACCCCGGCGCGCTCCCCCCGCCGGATGTCGAGGCCCGGCTGCCCGAGGACGGACGATTGGAGGCGCATCTCCTCCCGAATCCCCAAGGTTTGAGTGAAATGGTCCGGGTCACCGTTATTGCCGCAGATGTTCGGGGTGACTGGCAGGGCGCAACAACCGTGTCCAGGCTGGTGCCCGGCGTCCAGCGGACCGAGCGCCGTAAACAGCCACCGTCCCTTCCACCCGAAGCGCAGGATGTATAAGGGCTATACATACAGGGGAAATTTCACACGTAAGCGGAAGTATACTCATGTCTATTGCAAAAAACGAATCCATCGTCCGGCGCTATTTTGAAGACTGTCTCAATCAGGGCAAAATGGAGAGCGTCGATGAACTCATTTCTCCGACCTATGTCAGCCACTATCCGGCCGGCTATGATCTTGGCGGCGGGCCGGACGATGTCAAACAGATCGTCGCGTCGGTACGCCGGGGATTTCCGAACGTCCATTTCACGATAGAGGATTTTGTCTCGCGCGGAGAAAAAGTGGTGGCCCGCTGGACCTTTCACGGCACGCACGACGGCAATTTCATGGGCGTTGCGCCAACGCGCAAGGAAGTCGTGGTCGCGGGTGTGGCCCTGTATCGCATAGCGGACGAAAAGATTGAAGAAGTCTGGCTCTCGTGGGACGTGTTCGGGCTATTCAAGCAGCTTGGGGTGCTGGCTTCGTAAGAGAGAATGGCAGACCGTTCGCCGCGCTTTTTTACCCATGTCTATCGCTTGGTCGCGCAGGTGCCACGCGGAAAAGTCGTGACCTATGGGCAGGTGGCCGCCCTGCTTGGCGCGCCCCGGGCCGCGCGGGCAGTCGGCACGGCGCTCCGCCATCTGCCGCGTCCTTTGACAAAAAAGGTCCCGTGGCAACGGGTGATTAACGCTTCGGGCGGCATCAGTCTGCGGGGCGATGTTCTGCGCGCCGAGGAACAGCGCTGGCTGCTGGAGGAGGAGGGGGTCGCGTTCGACCGTAATGGTAGGGTTGATCTGGGAAAATATCGCTGGCGCGGTCCCAGGAACTGGAAAGCGCCAGCCTGGGACGCCCCACTGTAGAAGAACAGGGCCGCTCGCCCGCCTGGGCTTTGGGCCTGACTCGCGGGGCTGCTCAGGATACTGCCAGCAACCCCGCAAAGACCTGCCTGTGAAGACGGATCAACTCAGTCGCTTGACTCGTTTTTTCGCTTTTGATCCGCACGATACATCGCAAAGGCTGCCACCAAAATAAAGCCGACTATGCCAATCGCCTCCAGCGGTACGCCGAACATCTTTGTATCCTCCTCCGAACGCCTCACACTAACGGTTCCTCTTACGGCTCGAACAGCAGGCGTCCAGGTACACGACACCTCCGCACGGTGAGGGGTCAGAAACCGGTCAACGATGGAGGATAGATGCTTAGTGAGATGAGGAAGAGGATAAGCGTGCATCGCCCAGGGTTGGCGTATTCACTTTCCTCTCGTGCCAGAGCGATGTCAAGAGACACGCCGGCGCATGTGTCCGCAATCGGGAGCGACGAGGGGCGCACAGCCGCGCGCCCCTGAATGCCTTACGCAAATTTTGCGATATAGGGTTGATATTTATCCAGGAGGGGCAGCACGGTATCGGCACCGGCTGAGGGGAGAAACAGCACCGCTCGCTCAACGCCCAACTCTTGGTGGCTGGCCAGGGCTTCTTCCTTATCGGAAGAGCCAAAAACGGAGACCGGCACCTCGTCGACCGGGCGGCCAGCCTGCTCGGCCAGGGCGTGCAGCTCTTTTATCGACTCAGGCAACGTCGTGGTGTCGAAGCCGACCGGAATCCAGCCGTCACAGTAGTTGACGACCCGTTTCAGGCCGCCGTTGAAGGTTCCCATCAGAATCGGCGGGTGGGGCTTCTGAACCGGCTTGGGGTGGGACCAGATCGGATCGAAGTCCACAAACTCACCGTGATACTCGGCCTCTTCATTGGCCCAGATTTCTTTCATGGCTTCGATCCGCTCGCGGCAGACCTTCCACCGGCGATTAAACGGCGTGCCGTGGTTTTCCATTTCCTCGGAGTTCCAGCCGCCGCCGATGCCGAACAGCAAGCGCCCGTTGGAGAGTTGGTCCACGGTGGCCACTTCGTTGGCCATGGTAATCGGGTCGCGCTCAATAACCAGGCAGATGCCACTGCCGATTTTGATCGTACTGGTCACCGCCGCGGCCACGCCCAGGGTCACAAACAAATCATGGGTGTGCCAGTATTCCCTGGGCAGCTCTCCGCCGCCCGGAAACGGGCTCTTACGGCTGGCCGGGATGTGGGTGTGTTCGGGAAACCAGATGGACTCGAAGCCACGGTCCTCACACTCTTTGGCCAGCGTGTCGGGCCGAACGGCATAATCCGTTGCAAACATCGTAATACCAATTTTCACTGCGTCCTCCTTAGGGTAAAGATATAAGCCCTTTTCATGACAGCTTGCGCGCGCTGGGTCAATGAGGGACGGAAAGCACAGGCTCAGGTCTGAAAGAGTAAACGTGCCCAGCTTTGGAGATGTGTTGGAGGACGCATTTACTCTTTTCCGTAAAACATCCGTTCCGCCTCTTCCTGCAACGCGGCCCGAAAGTCTGGATGGGCCACGCTGGTCAGGGCCTGGGCGCGTTGGCGGAGACTTTTGCCGCGCAGCGTGGCAATCCCGTATTCTGTGACCAGATAGTCAACAAAAGCCCGCGGGGTCGTGACCACGGTCCCGCGGGCCAGGGTGGGCACGATGCGGGAAATCCGTGAGCCGTCGAGGAACGAACTCGACGGCACCGCAATAATGGATTTTCCGCCGGCCAGACAGGCCGCAATGGAGAACGCCGTCTGGCCGCCCGTACCGGTAAACATCTGCCAGCCGATGGATTCGGACGCGACCTGTCCGGTGAGGTCGACGCTCAGGGCGTTATTGATGGCCGTAAAGCGTGGGTCTTTGCTCAGCAGGCGAATGTCGTCGGTATAATTAAAATCGTACAGCTCAAAAACCGGGTTCTGATCAATAAAATCCAGCTCTTCAGCGCTCAACTGGGGGTGGAAGGCGGTGCCCACGACTTTGCCCGGGTGAACGACCTTGTGTGTTCCGGTCATGATACCTTCCCGCACCAGGGCCACCACCCCCGGCGGAATAATCTCGGTCTGCATCCCGAGCTCACGTCGGCCATAGACATAGCCGAGCAGCGGGCTGGTCATATCCCCCGCTCCAATCTGAATCGTGTCTCCGTCTTCCAGCAAATCGTTGGCGATCTGCATACAGATGGTGTCGATCATATCCTGCTTTTCCTGAGTAAAGGTCTCAGGCGTCACCAGCGTGGCCGGCGGACTCTGGCGTTCGACCAGGCACTCAAGTTCTGAGACATGGATTGTGTTCGTCCCGCCGGTTCGGATGAAACTCGGGTCAACCTCGGCAATGACCCGCGCGGCCTGCCGGGTCATCAGCGGCGACATGCCGACACTCGTGCCAAAACTACAGTTGCCATGTCGGTCGGGCGGCGACACCGCCACCAGATACACGTCCAGGTCGTCAATACCGTAGGGGAGGGCCTCGGCCCGAAAGTAGGAGACCGGCACGTAGTCGAGCTTGCCCTGGTGGAGCAGGGGCCGTTCGCGGCGGCTCAGATACCACGACTCGAAATGAAAGTATTCATCCAGGCCGGGCACGTTCCAGTCAAACAGGGAAACCAGCGTATTGAGGCGCAGGCCCCGCAAGCGTTCCCGGTTTTCGACCAGCGCCCGACACAGCGTGAACGGCGTCCCGGTCAGGCCCGCAGTAAAAACATGGTCGGTCGGCGTGATACAGTCGAGCGCGGCGTCTGCGCTCACCAGTTTGTCGCTCCACTGCGCTTGCCAGGTCATGGCGGAGCCTCCTTGCTTTGTCTCGCTCTCGCACGGCCTACGGAATCAAGACGAGTTTCCCAACCGACTGACGCGACTCCATGTGGCGATGGGCCTCAGCCGCTTCAGCCAGGGGAAAGGACTTGCCGATCAGCAGTTTGAGCTTGCCTTCGTCCATGAGTTGAAGAGATTGCTGAATGCCGGTGTGATGGACCTCCGGCATGGCCGAGACCGTGTATAAAATAAAGCCGCTGACCTTGATGGATTTCTGGAACAGCCCGAACAGGTTAAGCGGGTCCGGCGCGCCGCCGGCCCGACCGTAGAGGATCAGATGACCGAACGGCGCCAGACAGCGCAGGCCCTTCTCCAGGGTTGGTTTTCCCACAGCGTCGAGAATCAGGTCCACGCCTTTGCCGTCGGTCAGTTTGAGCGTCTCCTCGGCGAAGTCCTGGGTGGCATAATTGATCACTTCATCTGCGCCGTACTCCTTGGCCAGGGCCGCTTTCTCATCGGTCGAGACCGTGCCAATCACCCGCGCCCCGACCGTTTTGGCAATCTGGACCGCGGCCAGACCAACACCGCCGGCCGCCGAATGGACGATGACCGACTGGTCAGCAGTCAGACTATGAGAGGTAAAGAGCAGATGGTACGCGGTCAGCACCTGAATCGGAAAGGCAGCCCCTTGCTCAAAACTGACCGAGTCGGGTAGGGCCATGACCTGGCCGGCTGAAGCGAGCGAGTACTCGGCATAGGTCTTCATGCCGATCGCCGTCACCCGGTCGCCCGGCTTGATCCCCTCCACACCGTCACCAACCGCCTCAACCACTCCGGCTGCTTCGAGACCTGGAATATCCGGCAGCTTGGGCTGCATGGCATACTGGCCCTGACGGAAGAGGGTGTCCGCGAAGTTGATGCCCACCGCATGGTTCTTGATCAGCACCTTGCCCCGCCGCACCTCCGGGTCGGGCGCATCCCCGAGTTGTAAGACCTCTGGACCACCGAGCTGGTCGAAAAGAACGGCTTTCATATTGTTCTCCTTCTCACGCAGTATCGGCAGTCGTTGTATCTCTCACCCGGCCTTTCGACAAGCGCAGGGCTCCCCTCTCCCTCGGGGAGAGGGGCTGGAGGTGAGGGCAAAACCGCCGGTCAGCCGCCAGGCGATCTCGTTTACAGCATACGTGAGAAAACGGGTCAGGCCTGGGCGCTTGGACGTTTTCGTATGGCCGCGTACCAGCGCTGCAGGTGCTCCCAGGCCGGATCGAGTTGAAAGTTCGACATAGCGGCAAATTCAATGGCCACAAACAGCGTGATGTCCGCCACCGAGTATGCGCCGGCCAGCCATTCGTTGTCTTGCAGATGCGTATCGAAGAGGGAGAGCCGTTCGCTGAGCGCCTGACCGGCTTCCGCGGCAACTTGCGGGCTTTGTTCGACCCGTGCGGCAAAATACGGGCTGGTATGTAAAAAGCGGCGGGTCCCCTGGAGCAAGACGCCAAACTCCGCCCGGCGCTCCCACGCCCGTGCCTGGGCGCGCTCAAATGGCGTCGTGCCAAACAGCGGCGGGTCGGGATGCAGTTCTTCCAGATACTCGATAATGGCCAGCGATTCCGCAATGACTGAGCCATCGTCGAGTTCGAGCAGCGGGACTGCGCCAAAGGGATTTTTGCGGAGATAGGCCGACGTTTTTTGCTCTCCGCTCAACAGGTCAAGCGGCGTAAGGCTGAGCGTGAGCCCTTTTTCAGCCAGATACATCCGCACCCGCCGACAGTTGGGCGACTGTGGAAAATCGTAGAGGTGCATAACGGGGTACTCCTTCCAAGTATATTGGACCGGAGCCCAACATACGGGAAGAGGCTTGTTCGCGTCTATGCGTGAGGGGGCGCGTCCCGCGCCCGCCTGGGAGTACGGGCAGTACCCGCAGCCGGACCGCCGGATTAGCCAAAGGGATAATCCGACATTCCATTCCCTATTTTTATCCATAACGGTCTTTCTGTCCATTCCTTACTCTGCTATCGTCCGGTCTACCTACTACCAGCAGTGACCCGTTGAGTCGGGTTGCCTGCTAGACAGCCCGATTGTCGGGGCATCCGCCACGATCTTCGTGCCAGACTTTCCCGAGTATGGGCAGAATGCGACGGCGGAATGGGATGAAGATGCCCAAGTCTTTACATACCGCCGAAAACTGGAATGCGGCTAGGCCGCCGGTTTGCGTGAGCTAGCAAAACTTTCTTGTCGGGATAGTTGACTTTTGTCACTTTTCATACATACAGGGGCCAGCTGTCCCTTATATGAAGTAAATTCTCTTTTATGGCCCATAAGGGAACCCCAGCCATTCTGTTTGCTACACATTATATCGTGCCGCACAAACAAGAAATATCAGGTGAGGAGGGCGCAGTATGTCATATGAGGAACCTCTGACTGGGAAAGAAGTGAGCCAGACGCGTACGAATATGCAAAGGAGGTAAAAGTGCGCTATCTGACTGCTTCTAAATGGTTTCGTATGATTTTTCCTGCACCACTAACCCACATCCCCAGCGAGCAGGAGATTGAGGAGCGGAGCGACGAACTCGCCAAGGAGGTCGTCCGTCAGCATGCCGAAGGCAGCGTCTTGTTAGCTGATGGCAAATTTGAATTATCTGGTGATGTATTTGCCGAGGATGAAGACCCCCAGGGGGCTTCAAAATGATCCCGGACCAGTACCGGGATAAAATCGCCAAGATTAAGGAACTTTATAACACGGCTGAGGCAGACCTTAAGAATGTAGGTCGTGAAATGTTGTGCTTCTCTTCTGAGGCCGGGGCCAGCAGCCGTAGAACACGGCGATATCCTTTACGATGAGCGGAGCTTGCCCAAGTGATTATCGACACGTCAGCGGTCCTGCCATCCTGTTCGTCGAGCCGGATACGGAACGCTACGAAGATGCTGTCAGTACATCTTCCTGAACACGCCAGGTGGCTATCAGCAGACTTGCTCATATTGTCGGCGGCTGGCTGGAGATGTTGCGCTGGCGGTCGGTCCCATGCGCCATTTCCACACACTCGGTCTGCTCCTGGACTTGCTCCACCAAGGCTTTCAGCTCCTCAACATTGCGGGAGATCTCGCGGAGGTGCGACGTGGTGGTGAGTTCGCCGATCGTCCACATGAGGACGCCAATCATCAGACAAATCCAGTACAGGATAGCCGCGCCTTCGGTATTGAGAGAACTCTTGATCTGTTCCGTATTCATGGGTGCTGTCGCTCCTCGCCGGTAGCATTGCTCTGCCTTGTAGCAGAATCCATACGGCGATGTGACCGTTCGGGGGTCGATGCTGGAGGAGCGGGGGTGGATCAGCCGAGCGGTCATGCTAAGACAACCCTCCATGCTGCTGCCATATTACGAAGTCCGGGCCGGACGAGGGCCGTATGCGCTGATGCTGCACGGCTTTCTCTCAAGCCGGGCGCAGTGGCTGCCCAATCTTGAGGCGCTTGCCACGGTGTGCCGTCCGGTGGTGGTTGAGCTGTTCGGCCACGGTCGTTCGCCTGCTCCCCATGACCCCCACGAGTACGCTCCGGAGCGCTACGTAGAAGCGTTTGAACGCATCCGGGAAGCACTCGGAGTGGCAGACTGGTTTGTCATTGGTCAGTCCCTTGGAGCTGGCCTGACCCTTCGCTACGTCTTAGCCCATCCAGACCGAATCCTGGCTCACCTGGTGACCAATTCCTCGACCGCATTCAGCAGTATGGACTGGGTGCGAGAGATACGGCCGGGGACCGACAAACTGATTGCGCTGGCGAAGCGCGATGGAGCTGCGGCGCTCGAAAGAATCGCCGTCCATCCAAAGAATGCACGCCGTCTTGCGCCGAAATTCAAACAGGCATTGTGCACGGATGCGACGCGCCACGACCCCCTCGGGGCCGCCTACACGGCGCGCTATACCTCGCTCGCCGATCCCATTGATCCAGCATTGCTGAAAACCAATCGGGTGCCGACTCTGCTGGTATGCGGCACGCAAGAAGAACGCTTTGTGCCACGCCGTCGCTTTGCCGAGCAGACCTTACCCCATTTGGAAGTTGTTGAGGCCGACGCCGGGCATGCCGTCAACCTTGAAGCGCCCGAGACTTTCAACCGAGCGGCCGTCTCATTCTTGCAGCGCTTTGCCTGAAAAAAGGGCGACCCGGAGGCCGCCCCTTTGCTCAGCTTTCGCCGGAAGATTCCTGCGCTACGGCGCTGGTGCGCCGTTGATATAGTCTTCCAGCACTCGGTTGCCAAAGCGAACCAGGAGTTCCTGGTCCTGGAGGATGAATTCCTTTTTTGCGCCTGAGGCGAGCACTTGCTGGGTCTGCTCCATCGTACTGGCATCTTCGGTGAGGATGTCGCGAAAGATGACCTTGCTGTATTCCTGACTGAAACGCTGGGAGACGGTTTGCGCCTGTGGAAAATACGTTCGCACTTCCCACAGGGATCGGTCAGCCGCCAACGGCCAGAAATTATACGTAAAATACGTGCCGTGGCCCACATCAACAAAGAAATTGGGGAAAAAGATGTTGAGGTCGAGCGACCAGCGCGGGTCGCGGGTGGGGTTCACCCCCGGCGGCAAGGCTTCGCGCGTGAACTCATTGGGAATGATGAGCGCTCCAGCTTTATACGCCAGGGCCTCAACCGGACTGGGCTTGTGTGCGGGGTTGCCGAAAGCGGAGAGCTGGCAGTGGCGTTTGAAGAGCCGGAAGTCAAGCGCATGTCCGTAGGGGTTGTCGCGGCTGGTAAAGGAGTCGGGCAGGCTGCGCGTATGCAAAAAGGCCACGTGGTAGGCTTCCTGAAAGGCGTCCTTAATCAGTTTCCAGTTGCATTTGATCTCCGTTTGCCAGGAAAAACACTGGCTGGACGTCTCGGCAAAGGGATAGCCGCTCAGCCGTTCGGCAAACTCGCCCAGGTATTCCTGGAGGGTTTCGGTCGGGTTGGGATCGACGTTGACAAAAATAAACCCCTCCCAGGTATCGACCGCTACCGGCGTCAGCCCTAAGCGTTCTTTCTTGAGATCAAAAAAGCTCTCCTCGTCCGGCACGAATTTCAGAGTTCCGTCGAGTCCATAACTCCAGCCGTGGAACTTGCAGGTGAAGTTCTGGCAGGAACCGCCGCTGTTCCACACCACCTTGTTGCCGCGGTGGGCGCACATATTGTGAAAGGCATGAATCTGGCCCTGTTTGTCACGGGTCACAATCAGGGAGGTGCGACACATGGGCAGATCTTTGACAAAATAATCACCGGGATTCGGAATCTGCTCAATCCGACCGACATTCAGCCAGACTTTCCGAAAGACGCGCTCCTGTTCGAGCTTGAAATAGTCCTCGGAGATATACGGCTCAATCGGAATGGGGGCGGTGTCAAAGTTATACTTCTCGTGCCAGGTCAGATCCGCTCCGTTTGTCAGCGGCGCGTCGAGTGCAGCAGTTGCCATGCGGGTTCCCTCCTTTGCTTTCCGGTATGAGTGGAGGAAAGACTCTCCACTTATCACTCTCCACTTATCACTCTCCACTTATCACTCTCAAGGCGTCCATCCTCTCCTGAACCTGCCTGGCCAAGTCGCGCCGCCCGGTGAGCAGGTAGTGCCGAATAGCCTGCTCAAAGGATTGCCGGGCCACCTGCTTCTTGCCCTGGTGAAAATAGGCTTCCCCCAGACCAGCATAGGCTTCCGCCCTGTCCGGGTTGGTGTCCAGCACCACCTTCAGCGCTGTCACCGCCTTAGCGTACTGCTTTTGGACGAGATAGCCCTGTCCGAGCGCCAGTTGGGTGTCAATGTTTTGCGGGTCGGCCGCAGCCGCGGCGCTGTAGGCTTGCAGGGCGTCGTCAAGGTGGCCCTCGGCTTCGTGGACCCGTCCGAGTTCAAGCTGGGCTACGCTTGAGCCTGGATCAACCCGCGCCGCGGCTTGCAACTCGCTCCGGGCCTCGCTCAGCCTGCCCTGTTGCCGAGCAATCGTCCCACGATTGATATGGTAGGTTGACAGCGCCCGTTTCGCCCCCGGATGATTGGCGTCGATATGCAGGGCCTGGCGAAACTTTTGGGCCGCAAACTCCGTGTTGCCAATCTCGTTGGCCAACGCCCCAATACGATAGTAGGCTTCGGCATTATTGGGGTTCTCTTCGATGGCCTCTTCGTACTGCTTCATCGCCGGGGCAAATAATGTCCGGCTTTCAAGCTCTCTCGCCGAGGTCATGAAATTTTTTTTCTCCGTGGCGCAGGCGACCAGAAGCAGGCCACTCAGCCCGCACGCGACCAGGCGGGACACCCCATACCCAGGCTTCATATCAGACCGTTCCATACTCATGCTGAAAGCATCCTAAGCGTTCAAGCATACGGAGGCAATCAAGGACACTCTCAGCCCTTCCTTCGACAGAGCTCAGGACAGGACTTGCTGTCAGCCGCATCCGTCTATATCGGTTTGGGTCACATATGGTTCATGCTGCTGTGATCTCAACCGGAGGAGTGGACGTCCCGTCTCCACTGACGCAATTTGGCGGACTCTCGCTGCTGAAGCGAGCGCTGCTGACCGCCCAGCGAGCGGGCGCACAGGTCTGCTACGTATTGGCTCATAATGAAGAGGCAGCAACCCTGCAAGATTCTTTGGCGAATGACCCGCGCCTCACCGCAGACATAGTATGGGTCACGCCGCACGGTCCGCTGCCGGCGCATCTCCCTTCCGACAGCCGGCCCTGTCTGGTTTTTTCGTGCGATACGCTTTTCCGCCCAGCCTTGATTCAGGACGTGGGACGAGAACACGAGGACGGCTGGCGGGTGCGTGGCGGACCCAATCATGCCAGCCTGGCAGTTGCCCCGCTGGCGCAACTCTCTTTGCTGCTGACGGCCTGGACGAGGGAGGGCCGCCTGCCGGCAGAGCAGACAGAACCGCTTCCGGCGCGGCCCCCCGGTCAGCACTTCTTGCGTCGTTTGACCCAACAGGACGACTGGGGCGCGGTCGAACACACCTTTCTCCTCACCCTGGAAAACCCGCGTGACGGTCTGGTTGATGCTTACCTCAATCGCAGTTGCTCCCGGCTGCTCACCCGCCTTTTTCTCCGCACCCCGCTGACGCCCAATCAGATTACCGTCCTGTCGTTTCTGACCGGACTGCTGGGCGCGAGTTGCTTCCTGTTTGGCAGTTATGGCGGGTCGGTGCTTGGGGCGTTGTTGCTTCAGTTCTCAACCGTTCTTGACTGCGTGGACGGGGAGGTGGCGCGGGTCAAAATGCTGGAATCGCCGCTGGGAGAGTGGCTCGACATCACGCTGGATACGGTGGTCCATATTGCCATTTTTCTCGGGGTTGGGGTGGCGGTGTGGAAACAGGATGGACTGGCTGCCGCTCCGCTGCTCGGCGGTCTGCTGGCCGCGGCCGCGTTCATTTCCTTCCCATTGGTGACACGGGCTGAGAAAACCGAAGACGCCGGCCGGGCGCGCGGTGGCTGGGAAGATGTCTGGATTGACAAGATGGTCGCCGGGCTGACCAGCCGCGATTATTCTCTGCTCGTGCTGCTGTGCGCCCTTGCCGATAAACTGGCTTGGTTCCTGTGGGCGGCGGCGCTTGGCGCCCAGGTGTTCTGGGTCGTGCTGCTGAGCCTGCTCTGGAAGGCCGGCCGCTTGTGGCGGTAAGAAAGAACTCTGCCAGATGTTCAGTCACATCCGGTTGCAACAGCTATTGCCCGACATACTGCTTGCATCTGATCCGGCTTCAGGCGACCAATATAGTGAGATAAATGAGTGCGTTCGACAGTCTGAATATGATCGAGATTGATCGCCGACTCACGCTTAAGGCCTTCTGTCGTTCCGACTACGACTTCGCTAGGAAGGCCACGAATCGTTGACGTGAGCGGGGCGACGAGTACCGTATGAAGTATATTGATAGCCTCTGACCGGCTGAGGACTAAGACAGGGCGGCGTTTATCCGGTCGCCGAAACTCGTACGTCCAGACTTCTCCCCTGGCGATTTCTACTCGTCTGGCCATATTCCTTGATCCGCCCAGCCATTGAGGTCTGAGTCTGTCGGGTGTTTGCCATAGCCGCGTTGGTAGGCCGCTGCAATCGCCTCCCGGTGTTTCTTGCGCAAATAGTCAGTCACCGCTCGACGGATGACCGCCGAGCGGCCTTTCTGTTGGACCTCTTCGTCCTGATCGAGCGTTTCCAAGAGCCCTTCGTCAAAGGTAATTTGTATTGCTTTCATGTGGATATTTTATGTGTATTAATTATCAACATCAACAGATAATTATGGAATTATTAACGTAAATATATACAAATATAGATTATTTTCACTAATAAAATCCTTGACAATTATATTTTTTATATTTATATCTGTCTCAGCATATACGGTACAGAGGAGGATAGGTCATGGTTTCAAATAGGTCCAGGTTGGCGGAACTCCGGCAACAGGCAGGATTGACCCAAGCTGATCTCGCTCAACAGCTCGGGATTACGCAGGGTCAAATCTCTAAATATGAGGAAAGCGAAGAAATTCCTCCTCGCCTGATAAAACTGTGGGCACGGCTCCTCGGCGTAACGGCGGACGACATCTTACCCGGCGATAATGAGTCAGTCGATATGACGCCTATTTTTGGTTTTGATGACAGCCCTTACGCCGACTTGACCGAAAATTTGCACCTGCTCCAGCAATACATCGACCGCTTTCCCAATCTGGAGGAGACAAGTGAGGGAGAAGACGGCCCTTTTACTGTCGCGCAATTCCGTAACCGCGTGACTGCCCTCACAGAAAAACCGTGGATCGTGGTCACCGGACACTTCGACGCGGGCAAATCCCATCTTTGTAATTTTTATCTCGGTGGCCCATATCTGCCGACCGCCTACCGTCCGACGACAAAATATCCGACCTTTGTTCACCATACGTCCGACCGTCCCGACTGGCTCAAGGAAGACCTATGGCTCATGGGGCCGGAGTTCGAGCCTGAGAAGTGGCATGACAAACAGCACTGTACAGAAAACCGGAGACTGGCCGGGAGTTGGGATACGCTCAAAGAACACGCAACGCTCCACAGTGCGGACGATAGCGATAAGGAAGGGGCCGTCTTGGCTTTCGTCAACGCTCCGCTGCTCCACTCATGCGTCCTCGTAGATTTGCCCGGCTACGATGACACGCAGACCAAAGCCACGCTCATTGACCAAGCTGGGAGTCAAGCTTCTGCCTTGATCTACATCTGCCGCGCTCAAGGATTCCTGGATAGCGGAGACTTCATGCGTATCGGTCATTTGTTGCGCAAGATTCCTCACTATGAAGCGAGCGACGAGCATTTCCCGGTTCTCGGCAACTTTTTCATCGTTGCCTCACACGCTCATCCGGGTATCACAATCGACCAGATCACCGGTGAAATTTTGGAGAAGGGAGCGCAGGATTTTTACCGGCATTTTGAAGGGAATCTCTTTGAGGACTTGAAGCGTCAGATTGGACGGCCCATCGCGTTCGAGGACGTTCAAGCCCGCTTTTTCAGCTTTTACCAGGAAACTCCCGCACGACGGCAAAAGCTGGAATACGCGCTGAAGCTTCTCCTGGAGGCACGTATGCCAACTATTCAGACGAGAGACGCGGGACGTGAAATTCGCCGCTTCAAGGAGGAAGGACCAGCCTTCTATGCGAAGCGAATTGGCAAGTATGAAAAACTTCTGAGAAAGAAAAATGAGGCAAAGAGCCTCCTTGAGAAGCTGGAAGAGGCGGAACCCGCAAGAAGAAAGGAACATGGCACGCTAGTTGAGCGCGTCAAACACAAAATAACCTCTTTCAAGGACCGAGACCTGGAAAATGTACGAACGGTCTTCCAGAACGAAACGTGGATTGAAAACCTGGAAGCGATGATCGAACGGCGCTACGCAAATAAAAAAGACGCGCAAAAGCTTGCCGCTGGATACGTCCTGGAAGAGATTCAATCCAAGACAGCGCGTTTTCGATCAGGGCTAATTGACGATACTCGGGACCTCATTGAAAAATTCGTGCAAGACTATGATGAGAAAATGGGAGAGTTTAGCGATGCGGCACCGGGAGATTCTGGATTTTCATTTGACGCAAAGGCAGCATTTCTGGGCGGATTAGCCGGGCTCGGAACGCTTGGGGCGCTTGGAGCCTGGGCGGCCACGTTAGGAAATCTTGGCGGGTATATCATAGTTGCCAAGGCGGCCGCTGCATTGGGCATCTCTTCCGCGTCGGCGGCTGGAGCGGCTGGCGTGACCTCAATTGTCGCCACTTTGGGGGGGCCGGTTACTTTGGGGTTAGCAATAGCTGTTGGCGTCGGAGCACTGGTATGGCGGATTTTCGCAGGCAATTGGCGGTATCGTTTAGCCAAAAAAATTAGAGAATTGTTTGTTGAAGAACGAGTTTTGTCGACTCTTGAAGGGACAGTCAAGAAGTTTTGGGACGAAACTTTGGCCGCCTTTCAAGAGGGAGCAGATAGCCTTGACGAGGCTCACAAGAAGTATGTGGAGGAGTTGCGAACTGCCTTTGGAGGCTCGCAAGAGAACCTTCGGATTCTCGAACTCAGGCTGCAACGTTGCGAGGAGTTGAAAAGTTTTTTCGCCGCTATTCCCTGGCGGTCGAAAACATAACGGCATTCCCGAGTTTGAGGAGGAGACTAGATTATGAGTGAATTCATTAGTCCTACACAACAAAACGAGAGCTTAGTCTTTATATTGGAGACAAAATATCGCAATTACAGGGACCGATTCTGGAACTTTGGTGGAAAGACATCCAGGAAGAAATAGGCGCACGGGACAACCAAGTTGTTTGTCAACTTATGGAAGAGCTGTCTGATGAGAGAGTCATTACCATGTTGCATCCTGTCAAAACCTGTGGAAGTTCCAAGTTTTTCGTGGTTGACTTGACCAGTTTCGGATGGGAGCAATACGAAAAAGAAAAACAAAACTCCGCTTGACAGCGACCCAACCCCCTAACCACTAATTCAGTAAATCAAAGACATTCTCGTCCACAGGGAAGCGGGCAATATTTCTAACTTCAGGCAAACCCTTCACTGTGTCCGTAGACAAGAACAGTTCCATCAGAATCGCGCCCATCTTCTCGCCCGGTAGCGAGATTGACACGGGAGTAATGCTCTCCTAGCTGAGGCGAGAGAGTATAAGCGATGCTTAAGCGGCGAGGTGGCCGCTGATAGCTTCCCGAAGCCCTTCGAGTAATCCCGCCAAGTGGGCTTGCTCGCGTTCCACGCTTGCAAGTCGATCCTTCAGACGGTCCATGCGCTGGGTCAGACCGCGATTGCCGTTCAGAATAAGTCCGGCTAGTGCCACGGTTGCGGCGATGATAGCGATCAGTTCTGGTGTCATGACGGTCCTTATCTTGGAGTAGCATTATTGCTGATAATTCTCAGTTACTGCTTCACCATGCCGCCCTCTTCGGTCAGGTAATCGTGCCAGCCTCACGCAGCTCCTCCACTGTGTCCGCAGACAAGTCCAGTTCCGTCAGAATCGCGTCCGTTTGCTCGCCCATGCGAGAGGAATATTCTCATACCTGAGGCGGGAGAGCGTAGGCTTCTTTTATCTCCCGTGCTGCCTGAGCCGCGGCCCTGAAGGCTTTTTCCAGTCGCTCAACCAACTCTTCAGGCCAATCTATGTTCCCCGAGTCATAGGCAAGAAACCGAGCAATGTTCAGGCAGTCAAGCGTCATTTCTGGAAGTCCGTTCAATATGAGAGACAAGGTACACGGGGTGAAATGGATGAATTGATTTCGGAGCCGGTTAAGGTCCTTGATCGACTTTTCTTGAATTTCTTCAGGCGTAAGCTTTTTGCTGGTTACATAAAAACGAAGGGTCTCGCTTTTGATCTTCTCATACAGATTGAGAAAGCTGTCCATTTCCAGGTCTGCCGGGAGCGGGGCACCGCTTTCGTAAGCGTCCAGCCATCGCTTTGCGTCCTTGGGTTTCAGCACTCTGAGCCCATTACCCCCTTCAAGCGCCAGGGCCATCATGCCCTGTAAGGCGCTGTGCAATGCCAGGATAACCCATTTCCAGCGATACGAGTCCGTTCGGGTGCGTGCAAGCTCGTCAGCAGCCACTTCGAGTGCAGAGATAGTCTCCACAAACGGACCTGTACGAAGAAAGTCAGGATCGGAAACCCATTCCCCAGCGTCCAGTTCCTTCATCAACTGTCGTTCCTCCTCGTCCAGCGGCTCGTCGTGAAAGTGAACATACTCGGCGGGCATGGCTAGTCCTCACCTTCTCGCAAATACTTTTTCATCATAGCTCTATCTGGATAAGCTGTTTTGAGAACGTATGAATTGTCGTCCGCTACTACATAGGGGACGACGTAAGCGTACTCATTAAGTCGAACAACAAATATCCTCTGATGCGGATAGCGTTCCGCATTGGGATGTCTCATATCGTCCAGCAGGTTATCCTCTATCGCTTCTACAATCTCTTCAAACCCGATCCCTCTTGTTTTTTTGAGCCGTATATTTTTTTCGTTGTCCCATCGGACAGCGCGCCCAAGGAGTTTCATTTCTTGCGGAGACCAGGCGTCAGGCAATCGCCCCGGCCTCACGCAACTCTGCCAAGGCGTCCGCCGACAGGCCCAGTTCGGCCAGAATCGCGTCTGTCTGCTCGCCCAGCAGCGGGGCCGGCTGACGCAGGAGTTCTGCGGGCGTGCCCTCGAACCGCGCCGCCGGCCGGGCCTGGCGCATATGGCCGGCGTGCGGATGATCGGATTCAACAATCAGATTGTTGGCCGCAACCTGCGGGTCGGTCAATACGTCGGCCTTGCGATTGACCGGCGCGCACGGCACCTGCTCGGCATCGAGACGTTCCAGCCATTCGGTCGAGCTTCTTTCTTTCAAGACCTCGGCCGTCATATCCAACCGCACGTCGGCGTATTTGACCCGCCCGGCAGGCGTGCTGAACCGGGCGTCCTCCAGCCATTCGGGCCGCTCCAGGGCACGCGTCATGCCCTGCCACTCCTTGTCCGAGACCGCAGCCGCGGTGATATAGCCGTCCGCGGTCTCAAAGACCATATCCCGCGTGTCAGCCGGTCGGGCCGGGCCGATGTCCGAGCCCATGAAGGTGTACTGCGTCATGCCCTCATGCCACAGAAACGAGACAACCGCGTCCAGCATGGCGAGCCGGACATGCTGCCCCTCCCCGGTCCGTTCCCGGGCCAGGAGTGCCGCGGTAATGGCCTGGGCCGCGGTCAGGGCCGTGACCTTGTCGGGAATGATGAGCCGCATCATACGCGGTCGGCCAGTATCCGGGTCGGCCTGAATATCGGCCAGACCGGACAGCGCCTGGATGACCGGATCATAGACGCGCTTGCCAACATACGGTCCTTTCTCGCCAAAGCCGCTGATGGATACATAGATGAGGTCCGGTTTCACTTGGCGCAGAACATCCTCACCAATGCCCATGCGCTCGGCTATGCCGGGCCGGAAATTCTGGACAAACACATCCGCCCCGGCGACGAGGTCTTTGAGCAACCCAATTCCCTTTTCGTCTTTCAGATTCAGGACCACCGAGCGCTTATTCCGATTCAAGGTGGAAAAAAACGGGGAAATGGGCCGTGACTTCCCACCCAGGGCACGGGTCAGATCGCCCGTTTCCGGCGGTTCGACCTTGATGACATCCGCCCCTTGATCGCCCAGCATCATAGTGGCCATAGGGCCTGACAACATCTGGGTAACGTCAATAACGCGATAACCAGCCAATGGTCCTGACATGAGTCGTCTCCTCGGTACGGTAGAGTTTCTCGTTCTGGTTTTGCCTGAAGCTATCCAGCACTGTCAAGCGACAGGCATCCGGCGCATTGTATTTGGACACCATAAGGCGTGGACGGTCCGAGACACGTGACGATTGTTCCGCTCCGGGGGCGTCTATGGGGCCTTATGCCTGAGAAGCCGTCGGAGGAGCGCCATGAGACAGCGCGGGTTGCTACTCCGGTGTGTAGTTCGGCACCTCGGGCGAATACGAAAAATCGTTCGACGTAAAGGCCCGGAAGGCAAACACCACAATGGTAACCAACCCCCAGAGCAGGCCGACAACAACGCCGGCATCGACAATGCCGCGCCACGGCTGCGCCAGATAGGGCAGAACAAGGACAAAGACAACGATCATGGCGGTGAGAGCGCAGATGAAGATTTGTCGGGGTCGGTGAATGGAGAAATAACCCATGCAAAAGACAGGCGCCAATACCGCACAGAGCGGACTCGGATGGGCAGACAGATATTTTGCGCGGGCCGCGACCCGCGGCGCAAAGCCGCACTGAAAGCCGTAATAGCCTTCCGAGTAGGCCATCCAGCCGACATTCAAGCCGAGCGCCAGCCAGTGATACCAGGAAAACTCGTAGTGAAAGGCGTCCAGCGTAACGGCAGAGAGTCGGGCGATAGAATAGACCAGTAAGAGGACGACACCGCCAATGCCCCACACCGCGCCAAGCCGTCCTAACATGGAAGTCCTAGCATAGAATCGGTTTTGTCCTCTCGTAGAAAATCAAGCCGAAGCATGAAAAGAGTGAACGTGTCCGGCTTTGCTCGCTGGGGAAAGGACACGTTCGCTCTTTATGACCCGCTGTCCAAGTCGGGTCAAGAGGAGGGACAGGCTAGAGCGTAAACCATAGCGCTTCGGGGAGAAATCGATCGGCAATACTGAGGTAGGTCTGTTTGTTCATGACCCAGTCCAGGAAAGGCTGGGCGCTTGGGGTTGAAAAGAATGTCAGCAGCGCCGCGGCCGTCATTAGCAGGGAGGTCCGCGCGTTGTGAAAATCAGCGATTTTGAGCGCTGTCCCGAATGAGCTTTTGAGCCGCGAGTTCAAGAGGTCCACACTGAAAAGCTCGTCGAGCAGCAGATGGACGATATAGCCAAAAAAGAGAAAGAAGCCGATAGACCAGGCAAACAGCGCACTCAGGGCAAACAGAGAATAACTCAGGCTGGTGGCCAGGAACCAGAAAAAGAGGGCGGCAATGAGCGAATGGAATATGCCGCGATGGACCGTCAGCGCAGAGAAGACGCCCAAGGCAAGATAGCGGACTGCGCCATACGCCACCCCCCAGACTATCCAGAGTTCGACAATCGAGTAGCTGGCGGCCCGATTGAACGCGGCCAGAAAGGCAAACACAATAGCCAGAGCGGTAAAGATCAACCTGGTCGGACTGGAGTGGTCGAGATCGATGTCCGGCAGGAGCCCGCCGACCGTCCCGACCACAGACAGGGTGACGACTTCTTGCGGGCTGCTCATCCCTGCGCCCAAACAGACCGTCGCCAGGAGTCCGCTCCCCACCGCGGCGACGGCCAAGTGAGTTTTGAAATTGGCCATTGATCTCAGGGGAATACTCCCCCCAGCCCCCTAGCGTCGCGTCAAACCCGTGAGAATCCCCATCGCCGCCATACCGGACGAAGAGAGATTGTGCGTAATAAAGTCCCGAAAGTTTTCTGCCCGAGGCAACACCCAACTCAGGACCGATTGATAACTCGTCTCGATATTCTGCCAGTTGAGATACAGCACGCCCAGATACTGCAAACCAAACAGCGCCAGCATGACTACGCCGGCCAGAAAGGCGGTCGTGCGCAGAAAAATCAGCAGCACATAGCCAATGCTGAATCCGACAACAAAGCTGAAGCCCAGTTTCGTGAGCAGAGGAGACCAGTCCTCCAACCGCCGCTCCCAGTCTGGAGGGAGAGGCGCTTCAGTCGTTTCCTCCATTCTATCGAAGGCCGGGTCAAGGGCTGGAGCCGGGGCAGACTGAAAAGCCGGCGGGTCCGGCAGCGTATCGGCTCCAGAGGCAGAGAGATTCCCCACGGTCCGCGTTTCCTGAATGCCCGAAGGCGACTGAGGATGCAGCGCCATGCCGGCCACACCCATCAGCAGAGCGAGGCTGACCAGAACGATCTTCCAGCGCGCTAGCCGACGCGGCATCCCGGTCTGTACTTCTTCAGGAGAAGCGGTCTCTTCACGATCTTCGGCGGCCTGACTCATAGGTAAGAATCATTATACCGACTTTCGAGCGGTTTCTCATCTTCTCATCTAAGGCCGCGCGCATCACCTATTTTGATCAGGCCCGCTGGAAAGAGACGCCTTATTTTTTCAAAGGATCAGATGAGGAGGTGGGACTCAAAGAGCCGTGACCTGCGCTCAGTCGGCCAATGACCCCTTTCAGCGCTGCGGCATACTCGGCCGCAGCCGGGTATCCAGGAGCGCGCTCCAGCCCACGTTCCTGCTTGGACCGTTCAAAATTCCATACGCGCAACAGCCACAATAATTCGTACCAGGCAAAGGTCTCCGACTCAACGATCTCAGTACCGCGGGGACCATACCCGGTGACAAATGCCCGGAAGAGGGCGGGGTTGTGGCCGAGTTGACCACGGGCGTCTTTTGCCGTCCAGTATTTCATTTTCACAAAATCGAGCGGCGCCACATCCACGACCGCATTATCCCAATCAATAACCGCGGCGAGGCGCCCGTCCCGAACGAGAATATTGCCTGGGGAGAAATCGTTATGGATAAGACAGGGAGAGAACGGCAGCGTGGCCGGAATGGAGAGAGGCTCCAGCGCCGGTAAGAGCGTCGGGCTGAGTCGGCTCTGCGCCTCGCCGACCTCCTTGTCCAGCGCGGCCCGAAAGCGGTCCGCCCAGGCCTGCGGCGTGTTGCCGATGGCAAAAAAATCGGCGTAGAAGGCATCGAAGCGCACCCGATGCAGGCTTGCCAGCGTGTGGCCAGCCGCCCGGTATAACTGTTCGTCCGGGTCGTCCCACAGGGGCTGGCCTTCGATCCACTCATACACGAAATACGGCTGCGGCAGGATTTGCCGGCTCCAGTCAAAGGCCAGTCCGGTGGGCTCGATACCGGAACTCTTCCGGCCGGCCCCACGCTGCGCCTCCCACAACTGGCTGAGCGCTCGCGCTTTTTCCATATCGTTCGCCCCGGCATGAGCGGGGTCGAGCAGCCAACTGATGAAGACCTCTTTCATCAGGTCCGGCTCGTAGCGATAGACCTGCTCCTGGCTCCGAATACGCAGGCCGTACATCTGTCCCCTGGCTTCAACCTTGAGAATCGTATTGATATTGCCGGCCAGCGTCAGGCAAAGACGCGGGGACGGCTCCCCGGTCAACGGGGTAAATATCTGCTGGAGCTGCGCTTCGGTAATCATGCCAGCGCGGGCCCTTTGAGCGAGCTCAGGACAGGCTTACTCCACAACCGCGCTGAGAACAAGATCGGACAGACGTTGGAAGCGCTCCATGCTGTACGACTCTTCCAGGGCTCCGGCGGTCAGGCACACACAGGTGATATCGCGCTCCGGGTCGATCCAGAACAGGGTTGAGCCCGCCCCGACCGCCCCAAACGTGTTGGGCGACGCCAGCGTCCCGAAATAGCTGGGGGAAATGCCCGTTCCGCGCACAAAGAAGCCCAGGCCGAGCGACGCCGGAAACTCGTCCCAGCCACGGACTTCCCTGGTGTAGTTCCACAGATTATTCGGCCTGAGACCCGTGTGGTTGGTGGCGGCCAGACGAATGACAGCCGGCGATAAGATGCGGACGCCGTCCAGCTCCCCGCCGCGCCGCAGCATTTCCGCCAGGCGGAAGATATCGGCGGCAGTTCCGACCCCGCCGCCGCCCGGAATTTCCGTGTCCTCCTGAAGCATGAGGTTGAAGCCTTCAAGGACTTCCGGCGGAAAGAGCCCTTCCCGCCGGTCTCGCACCACAACCGGAACCCTGCGCTCAGCCAGGTCAGACCGAAGGCCCAGGGCCGTATCGGGCATCCGCAGCGGAGTAAAGATATCTTCCGCAAATATCTGCCGCAGCGACCGCTCTCCTCCATCAAGCCGGCGGACCACTTCGCCCAGGACCGCATGGGCGGTAATCGGGCTATAGCTGACGACCTCTCCAGGCAAAGCATCAAGCCCCTGCTGGCAGACCGCGGCGACCACTGCTTCAAGATTACCCATCATCTCCTGGGCTACGGGTGGAAACCCGGCCGACATGCCGGCGGTATGGGTCAGAAGCTGAGCGATCGTCACTCGCTGTTTTCCCTTGCTCGCAAATTCGGGAATAATCTCGGCCACGTGCGTTGTCAGGGCAAGTTGGCCCCGGTCAACGCGGGCAAGAATTGCGGTAGCCGTCAGCGCCTTTGTCACGGAAAAGAGATAGAAAACATCGTCCTCCTGCATGGCGCGCCGGCTGACCCGCTCGGCAAAGCCGAGCGCCTGGCGCAACACGACTTGTCCCCCACGCGCGACGATAACGACCGCTCCGTCATACTGCTCCTGTTCAATATCGTTCTGCATACACGCCACGAAGTGGTCAAGTCGCGCCGCGTCAAACCCGCACGCCGAGGGCTGGACCGTTTCCATACGTCTACCTCCTTGAAGCTGCTACCAGGGAGCATAGCGCTGCGAACGGGGAGGAGTAAAGGGAAGAAGGAGGCCCGTCGTGAACAGACAGGTAGTTGTCCCTGGTCCGCTCGGTCTGTTACCCAGACGGCAGTAGGAACACTCCGAGGAGCAGACATGCCTGACAAAAAAATCGCCCCATACGGTTCGTGGAAGTCGACTATTACCTCAGACCTGATTGTGGCCGGAACAGTTGGCTTGGGCCAGGTTCGGCTGGATGGAGAGGCGGTGTACTGGATAGAACAGCGGCCGACTGAAGGCGGGCGGAACGTCATAGTGCGACGCACGCCTGACGGAACAATCGCGGACCTGACGCCGGTGCCCTTTAATGTCCGGACGCGTGTGCATGAGTATGGGGGCGGGGCGTATGCCGTCCGGGACGGCGCGCTCTATTTTTCAAATTTCACCGATCAGCGGCTGTATCGTCAGACTGGAGCGGACGAGCCCACGCCCCTGACCGCAGCAGACGGGCTGCGCTATGCCGACGCGGTTGTTGATACCCAGCGCAGCCGTTTGATCTGCGTGCGCGAAGATCATCGGGTTACAGGGCAGGAAGCGGTAAACAGCCTGACCAGTATTGATCTCGCCAGCGGGGAAGAGACGGTCCTCGTCTCCGGGAGCGATTTTTATTCCAACCCCCGGCTCAACCCGGAAGGCACCCAGCTCGCCTGGCTGGCGTGGAACCATCCGCAGATGCCCTGGGACGGCACCGAACTGTTGGTGGGAACGGTCCACTCGGACGGTTCCCTGGCGGCCGTCAGGCGGGTAGCCGGCGGCACCGCGGAGTCCATTTTTCAGCCCGAATGGTCTCCGCTCGGTATCTTGTACTTTGTTTCGGATCGCTCCGGCTGGTGGAATCTGTATCGAGTCCGTAACGACAGCATTGAGGCGCTGTGGGAAAAGACCGCGGATTTTGGCCGACCGCAGTGGATGTTTGGTATGGCGACCTATGCCTTTGCTTCTGCCAACCGAATTATCTGCACCTACACGGAAAACGGGACCTGGCATATGGCCAGCCTTGATCCGGGGACACGGCAATGCGACGCCATTGCGCTGCCGTATACCGAAGTGAGCGGAGTGCACGCTTCAGCCGGTAAAGCCATATTTCTGGCGGGCTCGCCAACCGAGCCGCTCGCGGTCGTCCAACTCGACCTGGAAACACACACCTGCACCGTCCTGCGGCAATCCAGCCAACTCGGCCTGGACCCGGACTCTCTGTCAGCGCCCCAGGCCGTTGCCTTTCCAACCGAACATGACCGGACCGCGTACGGTCTGTTCTATCCGCCCACAAACGCTGACTACGTTGCTCCACAAGGGGAACGCCCGCCGCTGGTCGTCAAAAGCCACGGCGGACCGACTTCGGCCGCGCAAACGGCGCTTGATCTGCGCATTCAATACTGGACGAGTCGCGGCTTTGCCGTTCTGGACGTGAACTATGGGGGCAGCAGTGGCTATGGGCGGGCCTATCGGCAACGTCTGAACGGCCACTGGGGGATTGTCGATGTGGATGACTGTGTCAACGGCGCGCACTCTCTCGTCGCCCGGGGCGAGGTTGATGCTGAGCGACTGACTATTACCGGCGGCAGTGCCGGGGGCTATACGACCCTGTGCGCATTGACCTTTCGCAATACGTTTCGGGCCGGGGCGAGTCATTACGGGATCAGTGACCTCGAAGCGCTGGCGCGGGACACCCATAAATTCGAGTCTCGCTACCCGGACAATCTGGTTGGACCCTACCCGGAACGCCGGGACGTCTATCAGGCGCGCTCGCCGGTTCATTTTACCCACCAGCTCTCGTGTCCCTTGATTGTCTTCCAGGGCGCAGAAGATACGATCGTTCCGCCGAATCAGGCCGAGCTGATGGTAGCGGCCCTCAGAGCGAAAGGCTTGCCGGTCGCCTATGTCCTGTTTGCGGGCGAACAGCACGGCTTTCGCAAAGCCGAGAATATCAAACGCGCTTTGGACGGCGAGTTGTATTTTTACTCACGAATTTTTGGCTTCTCCTTGGCTGAAGCCGTTAAGCCCCTGACTATTGAGAATCTATCGGACTAAGCTCTTCCAAATACGTCCGCGTTGGTTTATTGGCAAAGGAAACCCACTGCACAATTAAGGAGGGAGAGCAATGCTCCGTGTCAGCAAAGTGCCGTTTGAGAAGGTTGATCCCGATCTGCAAAAAACCATGCAGCAGAGCGACGAGGCGCTCGGCGGGTCGGAATGGATACAGGTCTTTGCCCATACCCCGGACCTCTACAAACACTTCGTCGATTTTTACTACTCCCATATTATGGCCGATACTGACGGGATCAGCGTGAAGCTGACCGAACTGATTCGGCATAAGGTGGCCCAAATAAACGAATGCCAGCTTTGAATGACGGCCGTGTATGCCTCGGCGAGGCAACAAGGTCTGACGGAGGAGATGATTCACGCCCTGCCCCATTTTCAGGACAGCGATTTGTTCACGCCACGCGAAAAAGCCGCCCTGCGCTTTGCGGACACCCTGGCCCGCGACCACAAACAGGTCTCCCAAGACCTCTTTGACGAGCTGCGCACCCATTACAGCGAGCCCGAGATCATGGCCCTGGGCTGGCGGATAGCTATTTTTATTGGCTACGGACGGCTGGTCTACGCCGTTGGACTCGACGGGGTAGGACAACCGTGTCCGCTGTCGTTCGCGCATCAGGACATGCAGGCAGAAGCGGAACAGCCGGGCTGTTAAGGGAACGCGGGTCGTCGAGGAGGACGGTCCGCGCGAACTCGCCGCAATCCAAGCACGCGCGGAAAAAGATCAGGTCTTTGGCGTGCCGATGTTTTTGTCCGCGGCGAGCCCTTCTGGGGCAACGAGCGTATTGACTAGGTGCGCAAACGCCTGGACAAGTTGGAATTGCAGAGACGCTAAGGAGAGACAGCCCGGCGGCCTGTCCCTGTCGGATTACGTTGCGCTAATCCGACTTACTCATCTTTATTGACAAGGAAACACGCCTCGCCCAATTACCCCTTATCTTTCTCCACCATTTCCACAAATTATATGTACAAAAAACCCCATTCCATTGTCGGTGTAGGACGGTTGCTAGCGTTTCGCCACAGGGTCCCACGGGGGTCTTAAAGCTCTGCTATCCCGTACTTCTCTCTCCACGCCTTCCACTTCTCTTCGTTTGCCTTCCACTTCTTGTTCCACTCTACTCTGGCCGGTTCATCCACGTCATCCAACTTTATATATTCTTCACCTAATGTGTTGAACTCTCTCAATAGCGATCTTAACTCTTCTATCACACACTCTCCCATCACACACTCTCCTTATCTTTCTTCCCTGCTCTGCCTCGTATTCGGTCAATAAACTCTCTGCATATTCTGATAATGATTTCTCTATGTTCTCTCTCCTTTTCGGATTAGCGTAGCGTAATCCGACCTGCTCTATCCCTCTCTCCTCTCTTTCACAAGTCGAACTCGACCACCGCGCCACCGCTGCCGTAGAGCGGGCCATAGGCGTGCACCTGCGCGCCGGTGAACTTCCCGCCCAGCGCGCCCAATACCCAGGCGCCGTGCTTAAAGCCCATGTCGGCCTTGCCCTTTGTGGCAAACTCGGGCAGGGCGGCAGACAGTCCTTTCCCGTCGCCGGCTTGCAGCAGAGCCAGAATCTTTTTATTCCAGCGGTCATATTTGGGAGCGACGATTTTGTCTTTGGCAATATCGATCTCGTGCCGAAAGAACGCGCCGGAGAAATTTCCCACGCCAACCACCGCCACCCGTTTTTTCTGTTTTCTCGCCAATCTGGCTGCCAAGCGTCCGAGTTTCTCGGTCAGCGCAAAATCGTGGTAGAGATTGTTCGAGGCCAGCACCATCGGGATTTTGCCGCCCGGATTCAGGAAATTCGCGGCGACAATCGTGCCCGTATCAATCGGAAACCCGTCGTAATTGACCGCCTTGGACTTGACCCCGATTGTGCCGGTCGCGCTGACACAGGCTTTGGCCAGCCGGGTGTCAATTTTCAGCGCGTAGGGCAGCTCGCCATACTCGTGCCAGTTTTCGTCAACGTGCAGACCGCTTACCCGCGGACGGGTCTGCCATAGTTGGTCCAGGACGGCGATCCACTGGGTTGAATATAAGAGAATCACATCCGGTTCGGACCGGACGAGCGCCGCGCCGGCGCGTTCCAGGCCCGTCGCAATTTTGCCCCAGGGCGGATTGTCACGTTTGACGTAGGGCAGGGGCGAGCCAGGGACGAGAAAGGCAGAGACCACAGCCATAGTTGTTCCCTTCGTTTTGCGGGCAGCTTAGGAAAGAGTTCTTTCTTCCCAACCACTAACCACTAACCCCTCTTCACTAGCCACTAACCCCTCTTCACGCCCCTTCAAGGTTCCACTCCATCACCGCGTTCCCCGTCCCAATCACCGTGCCGTAGCCGTGCAGTTCGGCTGGAATCTCAGGATAGCCCATAGCGGCAAACATCCAGGTAAAGGCCCCGGATTTCACCTCGGCAAAGGCCTCATCAATAAATTGCGGGAGCAGACGAAAGACCTCTTTGGTGTTGCCCTGACGCAGAAGATCAATTATCCGCATATCCCATTGATAGCCGGACAGGCTGTGCGGATGTTCTTGAGACATGTCTTCCGGCAGGGCCGGCTCTTCATGAAAATGCCAGTGACACAGCGTGTTCGAGGCCAGCAGCACGGCGCGCCGGCCCAGTTTTTCGATGGCCGCCCGGGTGGCCTGGCCCAGACGGTCCATTTCTTGGAGACCCTCTTCGGTCGAGAGATAATAGGGCGAATTATTGGCCGACAGGCCGACAACCGGGATGTCCCACTGGGGGCGGATCATATGCAGGGTGGTGATCGTGCCGTAGTCAACCCGAAAGTGCGGGTTGCGCATTAGCTTGGTGTACAGCCCCTGCCTGGCCCCTTCGGCGCAGCAGGCTTCGGCCAAGGCAACATCGACGTTCAACGCAAAGGTATAGCGAAAGATATTCGGAAAGATGGGATCGACCGATTTGCCGCTGAGCTGGGGTACGCCCAGAAAATGGTGCCCTTGCTGCGTAATCCAGTGCGGGGAGTGGACCAGCAGCACGTCCGGCTTGAGAGCGTCGAGACTCTTGCGGGCGCGCTCATACGCCCAGCGGAGCTGTTCCCAGCCGCACTGCGACCGGGGCTCGTTCTGGGGCGGGTTTTCTCCATATACCAGATGGGGCGGGTGTGGAGCCAGAAAACCGGCAACGATAGCCCCTTTCTTTTGCGTCCGTGGCATGACGGTCTCCCTTCACAGCTTGAGACAGACGTTGCGCAATTCCGTATAGAATTCCAGCGAATGCACCCCGCCCTCGCGGCCAATGCCGGAGTGCTTGGCTCCGCCAAACGGGGTGCGCAGGTCGCGCAAGAACCAGCAGTTAATCCAGGTAATGCCGACCTTGATCTGCCGGGCCACCCGGTTGGCCCGGGCCGCATTCTGCGTCCAGATTGAGGTGGCCAGCCCGTAAGGCGTGTCGTTGGCGAGACGCACGGCTTCGGCTTCCGAGTCAAAGGGCCGGACATGGCAGCACGGCCCGAAAATTTCTTCCCGCACAACCGGGGAGTCTTCCGCCAGACCCGTCCAGATGGTGGGCTCGACCCAGGCTCCTTGCGTATACGGGGGGGTCATGTCGGGGATGCCGCCACCGGTAATCAGCGTTGCTCCGTCGGCACGGGCGCGCTCATAATACGAGAGGACTTTCCGGCGATGTTCGAGGCTGATCAACGGCCCCAGGGTCGTGGCCGTATCGTGCGGATCACCGAGCGTGAGGGACTCGGCTCTGGCTTTCAGCGCGGCCAGAAACTCATCACAAATCGGCCGCTCAACATACACCCGCTCGGTTCCCAGGCAGACCTGGCCGGTATTGGCAAAGCACGCCCGGCCGATGCCCTCAATGGCCGCCTCAAGGTCGCAGTCGGCAAAAATAACCGCCGGGTTTTTCCCGCCCAACTCAAACGATACATCCCGCACGCCCACGGCTGCGCGCTGCATAATAGCCTCGCCCGTGACGGTCTCGCCCGTAAACGTAATCGCGTCAACACCCGGATGGCTGACCAGGAATTCTCCGGCCGAGTCCGGCCCAAACCCGTGCACGACATTATAGACGCCGTGAGGCGCGCCGGCCTCGTTCATCACCTCGCCCAGCAGGCTGGCCGTGCTCGGCGTTTCTTCCGAGGGTTTGACGACCACACTATTCCCGCAGGCGAGGGCCGGTCCGACTTTCCAGGTCATGAGCAGCAGGGGCAGATTCCACGGACACACCACCGCAACCACGCCTTTTGGGACGCGCAGGCTGTAGTTCAGCGCTCCGGTCCCGTCCGGGGTAGGGGTGTCGAAGTATTCGCCGGATACGTTTTTGACCACATCGGCAAAGATGCGGAAGTTGGCCGCGCCGCGTGGAATATCAATATGAGAGGCCAGGCTCACCGGCTTGCCAGTATCGGCCACCTCGGCCTCAAGGAACTGCTCAAAACGCTGCTCAATGCCGGCGGCAACCGCGTATAATATCTCGGTACGTTCGGCCAGTGTCAGCCGGCTCCAGGGTCCGTCAAGGGCAGTCCTGGCCGCCTGGACCGCGGCATCAACCTCGGTCCGGCCGGCTTCGCACACATGACTGATAAGCGCATTATCGACAGGCCGCCGGTTCTCAAAGGTGCGACCACTCGTCCCTTCGGTATAGGCGCCGTTAATAAAATGGCGGGTTGTCCGGGTACTCATCTGCGGCTCGTTGGCTCAGAAGATCGGTCGGCTACCGCGCTGTTTCGCTCTAGCCTAACCGGCGCTGAATATATATCATTCACACCAGCCGGCAAACAGCAAGGAGGACGCTATGTCGCAGGCCAACCCCCACGCCTTGGTTGAGACAAACTGGCTGGAAGAACATCTGAACGATACGAACCTGTGCCTGCTCGACTGCCAGGTCCACCTGATCCCCGAGGATTCCGGCGGCTTCCGCCTGGAGAGCGGTCGGCCCGCCTGGGAAACGGGCCACATCCCTGGCAGCGGCTTTGTCGATTTCGTCACCGACCTGTCCGACCAGCACAGCGATCTGCCGCTGATGATGCCACCCCCCGATCAATTTGCCGACGCCATGACGCGCGCTGGAGTGAGTGCCCACACCCGCGTCATTCTCTACGACGATTTCTATAATATCTGGGCGGCCCGCGTCTGGTGGATGCTCCGTGCGAGCGGCTTTGATAATGCGGCGGTCCTCAACGGCGGCTGGCACAAGTGGACGCAGGAGGGGCGACCTGTCTCGAACCGTCCCGCTCCCCCCGTACGGGGCCAGTTCGTCTCCACCCCGCGACCCGCGCTGATGGCTGGTAAACAGGAAGTTCTGGAGGCGCTACAGACACCGTCAAGCTGCCTGCTGAACGCCCTGACCGCCGAGGATCACGCTGGTACAGGAGGGCTGATTCGCTATCCCCGGCCGGGACGCATTGCGTCAAGTGAGAATGTCTCTTTTTATGATCTGGTCGATGCGGAGACGCACGCCTATCTGCCTGCCGAACAACTCCGCGAAAAATTCGAGGCCGTGGGCGCAACCGGCAGTACGCGCGTCATTACCTATTGTGGGGCTGGGATCGCGGCGAGTAGTGAGGCCTTCGTCCTCACGCTGCTGGGCTTGGAAGACGTTGCCGTCTACGATGGTTCGCTCATGGAATGGGCCGCGGATACGAGTCTGCCGATGGAGACGGATGCCTCACCCGCCGGACGGCCGGCGTCGTAGTGAGATGTCCAGACCGTTGACGGATTTTTTCTCCGCGCGCTCCGGGAGGGCTGACAGACGCGGTTCGGAGACACAAGGAGGGGCCGTGAACGAAGAAACGCTGGAAATCTCACTGGTGAACGATCTGCGGGAGATCGCCCGCGTCGCGGCGCAGATTGACGAGTTCTGCGCCTCCCGAGACATTACGTCGGAAGTCGCCTATGCGGTCAACCTGGCACTGGACGAACTCCTGACCAATACCATCAGCTACGGGTATGACGATGACGAGCCGCATCGGATCGAGATTACCGTCGGTCTGGAAGCGGAAGCGCTGGACATCGTCATCACGGACGACAGCGCGGCATTTGACCTGTCGAACGCGCCGACACCCGATATCGGAGCCTCTCTTGAAGAGCGGCCCCTGGGCGGACTCGGTCTTTTCCTTGTGCATCAGATGATGGATAGCGTCGAGTATCGGCGCGAAGGAGGGCGCAATATCGTCACCCTCAAAAAGAATAAGACTGAAGAGAAGAGCCCGGAAGAGGGCTGACGATACTATCTCCGCCGATTCACGCCCGGAGCCGCCAGCGACGCCATGGTCCGCATAGGCCGTGGACGCACACTTTCCCGTGGCACTAGAATGTGAGTACTCAGCTCACTTATTGGGATGAGTATTTTAACCTGTTTTATTCCGATCCTGACGAAAAAATGCTAGAATCGTCTTGTGATTTATGAATTTTCAGTGTCTAACTATTTTTCTATCTACGAGGAAGCCGTTCTCGATTTGCGCGTACCCGGCACAGCGCCCGCCTTGCCGCGTTTTCGACAGAGCAAGGCTAAGCCCGATGTTCGGCTTCCGACTGTGGCTGTCATCATGGGCCCGAACGGCTCGGGCAAGACGACCTTGCTCCGAGCTTTGGTGGACGTTATGCGGATTGCCTCGATACCCAGCTTATCAACAGCAGAGGCTCCAATTAACGAGATTCTCCCCTTTTTATCGGAAAAGGCCCAAAATGAGCCGACTAGGTTTCGCGTAGAATTTGACGCCGACTGGCTGACTCCAGGTAAAGCCCGAGAGTTATTCCGCTATGAACTCTCCGTGGGACGTGAGCCGTCTGCGACTTCCAATTTCATCCTTCGCGAAGCCTTGTTCCACTTTCCGAAAGGCCGGCCTCGACGACTCTTTGAACGTGGCACACCTGGGAAAGCGATCTACGTTTCTCCCAAGTTCGGGCTGAAGCCAAAAGACCCGCGCCTGGATGCAGTTCAGGCTGACGCTTCGGTGATAGCGACGCTTATGATGCTTAACGTCCATATCGCCAGACAGATGGCTAACGGGCTGCAACGAGGCTATGTATTCTCGAACATTACCACTCAGGGCAACTGGCAGCCTTCGACCGAAAGGGTTATGGACCTCTACGCGGACGACGCCATGAAAAGCTGGATGAAACGGCAGATGCAGCGTAGCGACCTGGCAATCCAGGACGTGGATATCCGTCTCGACGGTACGAAGAAGCAGGCGTTCTTCCATCATCACGGACTCGACGGTGCTGTCCCCCTGCCGTTCGAGTCCAGCGGTACAAAACGCTTGTTCCACATTTTGCCTCAAATCCGGTTTGCCCTTGCCACCGCCGATCCGGTCATCCTTGACGAGATTGACGGTGACCTGCACGTAGATATCGTCAACGAGATCATCCACTGGTTTCACGACCGCAAGACGAATCCGCACAACGCCCAGCTCCTTGTCACCGCCCACAATGTTGGCCTGCTTGACGATCTGGAGAAGGAAGAACTCTTCATTGTTGAAAAGGGCCCGGACAGCGCAACTCGCGTACACGCCGCCCAGGACGTGAGCGGGCTGCGGCGTGACACGCGGCTCTACCCTAAGTATCGTGCCGGCGTGCTGGGTGGCATTCCGAAAATCGGTTAGGGCACGATGCGCGCTCGCCGACGTCCGGTTCGGCCACGTCGTAGCTTCTTCATAGCTGGCGAAGGCCAGAGCGAGCGTCCCTTTGCGCGTTTTCTTCAGTACCTTTGCGATGAGGCAGGCTTGTATGTGCATCTTGACATTAAGCCACAAGACGGCGGTGGCTCCGTGGCCGTTATCGAACAAGCAGGACGCTGGTTAAAAAGGAATCGTTCCCGGCGCGAATACCAGGCGAGATTGGTATTGCTGGACCGCGACCGGATTGAAGCCGAACCGCAAGAAGGGATTCAGGCTCAGGCCGCCGCAACTCGCTATAAGCTCGAAGTCATTTTTCAAGACCCTAATCTGGAAGGCCTCTTAGTCCGGCTACATGCAGGACAGGAACAAAGAAAGATTAGGGCATCCGACTCGGAAAGCGAGCTACGGAAGATGTGGCCTGCGTATCAAAAACCGCCGACAGCCGAGCAGTTGCGCCAACGTTTCACACTGGATGATGTTCGGCGTGCGGCCACATACGATCAACACTTACGAAAGCTTCTCGCAGTACTCGGGTTGTGGTCGTAGCCCCTGTGGAACAGGGTGAAGCCGGGGACGAAGGGGAGGCAGCCCTGTTCCCGAACGCCGGCTAGGGCCGGATCGTATAGGCGCGCGGGCCGGTATGCGCGCTGAGTTGAGGCTGAATCCAGTCCACCCAGTCACACAGCGCCGGTCGGGTGTGTCTGGGGTCGATCATATCGTGGACGGCAAAGCCTTCGGCGCGGGCGTAGACGGAGCGCTTGCTGGCGAGCGCTTCTTCAATCTCCCGGCGCTTGGCCTCCGGGTCTGGCGCGGCGGCGATCTCGCGCCGGTAGGCCACCGCCACACCTCCTTCCAGCGGCAGGGCGCCACTCTCGGCCGACGGCCAGGCAAACACCATCCCGCCCGGCCCAAAGTGGGCCACGCCGGCAACGCCGTAGACCTTGCGGACGATGACCGACACCCAGGGAATGGTGGATTGCATGAGGGCAAAGATGGCCGCGGTCCCATAGCGAATGGTGGCGCTCTGCTCGGCCTCTGGTCCGATCATGAAACCGGGTTCGTCCACCAGGCTGACCACAGGCAGGTGAAACGTGTCACACAGATCGATATGCCGCTTCACTTTTTGGGCACCCGCCGCGGTCATGGCCCCGGCATACCACTGCGGGTCGTTTGCCAGAATCCCGACCGGCTGGCCGTTCAGCCGGGCCAGGCCGGTAATCTGAGACGGACCGTACAGGGGCGCAATCTCAAAAAATGAGCCACGGTCAACGACGCATTCGATCACCCGCCGCATCGGATATGCGCGCCGGCGGTTGCGCGGAATAATGCTGAGCAGTTCTTCTTCCTGGCGGTTGCGGTCGTCCTCGCCGGACCGGACCGGAGCCACTTCCCAGACATTGGTCGGCAGATAGCTCAGAAATTGTCGGATTTGGGCGAATACGCCGGCTTCATCCTCCGCAACATTGTCCACCACTCCGCTGCGAAGATGAATATGCGGGCCGCCGAGTTCCTCCTTGGTGATCGGCTGTCCAAAGGCGCGCTCAACCAGAGCCGGACCGCCGATCATCACCTGCGAGGACTTCTGGGTCATGATCGAGAAATGGGCGGCAACCAGGCGGGCCGCGGGCAGGCCGGCCACGGCCCCCAAGGCGGCAGACGCAACCGGCGCTATGGACATGGCCTGCATGACCGACATGAACCGGGGCGGGGCGTTCACCGACTCCGTACTGCCGGTTGTTTCGCCGCTGTTCTTCCCACGGGGGACACTCCCACCGCCGCCTTCGAGGAAGCGGATGAGGGGCAGCCGATAGCGGCACGCCAGCTCTTCGGCCCACACGCTCTTGCGAAAGCCCGCGGACGAGGGCGAGCCGCCCTTGAGGGTAAAGTCCTCGCCGCCGACCACGCAGGGACGCCCTTCGATCTTGCCGAAGCCAACCACATAATTCGCGGGGGTAAACGAGTGGAGCTGGCCCTGTTCGTCGGTTTCGGAGTAGCCGGCAATCGGCCCCTGCTCGCGGAAAGAGTCGGTATCGAGCAACTGGTCCACGCGCTCGCGGACGGTCAACCGCCCCCGGTCATGGTGCTTGGCAACCGCTTCAGGCCCACCCAGCTCTCGGGCGAGCTGTCTGCGCCGCTCAATGCCCTGGACTTCTTTTTCCCAGCTCATGGCGTTGTGTCTTTCCCGTTTTTTGTGGCGAGCTACCAGCCGATTTACTGCATGGGCGAAAACGCTGCCGGCAGGACGATTTTACTCTGCTGCGTCAGCAGCAACTCCTTGGTGCCGGGCGGCCAGTTGGGCAGGTGGGCGGCTTCTGCCCGGACGCGGTTACGTTCGTCCAGGCTCGTGTAGGGCCAGATATGGACAAATTTATTGAGCGTCCCGAGATCGCTGTACCAGCAGGCGGCCAGGGGCGAGAGTCGGGTTCGGTCGGGAAGGGCTTTGGCCCAACGCTCCAGCACGGTCGGCAGGGCGCCCGGTCGGTATATATAAGTGCGTATCTCATATACCGGGCCAAGCTGCCGCGCGCCGAGCGGTTCCATAAAAGGCGCAGGGATGAAGATTTCAGACTCCATGTGTTCGATGAAAGCGCCAATCGGGGGCGGCCACGCCCCGCTTTGCATGGCCTGCGCTCTCGCCTCCGTCCGCTGCTCAAGGCTCTCATACGGCCAGACATGAATAATCTCGTTGAGCGGGCCGATCTCGGTATGCCAAAACGCTCCGAGTGAGGAAAATTCCTCGCGTCGCGGCAGGGCCTCGCCAAAGAGCCGTTCGCATTCGGCCAGCGTCCCAGGTTTGAGACGGTAGGTCCTGACTTCATACATCATACTGGTTCTCCTTGTCGGCTTGCTGTCTTTTTGCGTCCGCTACGCTGAGCCGGCCGCTATCAGCGGCGCATGCCCGGAGATCGTGTTGCAGCCCGTCCCGGTCAAAACCCTTGCCGATAAAAACGACGTGTTCGGGTGGTTCGGGTAATAAATCCAGCCACTCCATGTCGAATTCGCCAGTCACATATTGAAACATCCACTGCTCGTCCGAGTCGGTAAAGCGCACGAACCCTTTGGCGCGCCACACCGCGTCCGGCAGGCCGCGCATCAGCCGCTCAAACCGTTCTCGGACCAGGGGGGCTTCGCACAGACACGTCAGCGTATGAAAATGGTCGTGCACCGGCGCCCGACGCGAAGAGGAAACGTGTCCGGCATTTTTGTCTGTTTGGCGGTAGACAATCTGAGCGTAATCCATGTCCCCGCGTTCGGTCCGAACAATCGCCGCGCGCGGATTTAACCGACGAATCTGTTTCTCCAGTTCAGCCAGGACCGACTCGTCTGCCAGGTCCCGTTTGTTTAACACCACGATATCGGCGAGGGCCGTCTGTTGCCGGATGCCCGAGTGTATTTCTTCGGCCAGGCGACTGAAATGAACAGGGTCAAGAACGGCAACCAGCGACGCCAATCGGACCAGGGGCAGGACTTCTTCTTTTGTGGCTTGGTCCATGAGTTCGACCGGGTCGGCGAGACCGGTGGCTTCAATAAAAATGACATCCGGCTTGAGGGCGGCAACGTCCTGGAGCGCGAGGCCCAGGGTGCCGCCAATCGTGCAACAAATGCAGCCATTGGTCATTTCCCGGATGGTATAGCCTTGCCCGCGCAGCAACTCGCCATCGATGTTGACTTCTCCATACTCATTCATCATGACCGCGGGTTTAAGACCCTGGCTCAGGCAATAATCGAGCAGGCGGCGCAGGAGGGTTGTCTTGCCGCTGCCCAGAAAGCCGGAAATCAAATGGACTGGAATCCGCTCAGCGTCACAGAAAACAATCCGCTCTTTTGGCTCAGCCATAGCGCCAGTAGTATTTCAGGATTCACGAGCGTGGGGAAGGCCGGACGCGGGCCGTCTTGGCTTCGGGCAGACGCTCTATTCGTATGAGTTGGGTATTTGACTTCCCCCTGTCCTTCCACTCTGAAAAGAGATTGCTGGAATGACAGCAGAATGCGAGCCTTTTGGTATTATTTCGTGTAGGCTCAAGAAGATTGGTGACCACATGAAAATAGAGATTGGCGAATCACTCGGCTATTCCTATCTGCGACATGTCAAGCAGTGCTGGTTAGTACAGACCAATTGGAAAGCGTCCGAACATTGGCCGAGATATAAAAGCGACGCGGAACTAGAGACGATATTTCGTCTTATGAAGCAAAAGTTTGACGAAGATGGAAAGGTTTTCAAGGAAACAAAGAATGCCGAGCAATTTTTGAAACAGGGCGAAATCGATCTTGTCGGGATAGACCTGCAAGGTGATGTCCATGCGTTGGAAATCGCTTTTCACGAATCTGGTTTGAATTATGGAGGTGGTTCTGACAACAGGGTGCTTAAGAAATTGCTACGGACCCATATGATATTGCAGGTCTATCAGCGCTCCGAAACAAAATTCCACATCTCTTTTGCCTCTCCAAAAGTAAATCCCATCACGCAGAAACCGTTGGAAGATATTTTTATCACATTGCGAAATGAATACCCGAGAATCGACTGGAATCTTATAACCAATGGCGATTTCACGGATGAGATACTGCAAAAAACGCTAGAAGCGACGGAGACCATTTCAGACTCATCCGAGTTGTTCGTACGCGCTGCAAGACTCTTGAACCTCACCGGAATACCAGAGGCGGGAGCTAGGAATACCCGCGCCCGCCAAACGAACGAAAAAGCCCTTGGAACTGAGGAGCGCCTACAGTCAATTGTCGAAAATCTTATGAAAACACTACTGGAGGATCACCCAACGCTTCTTGAGGACGCAGAGAGAGATGACTTGATGGACCGGGAATACTGTAAAGGAGCTTTGAGACTCCAAATCAGTAATTTTGCACTTTTGCGCCATAGCGAAGACGGAAGAGAAGTGAACGGTCACTCCAGGTACTGGAAGAGACGGTATGCTGACAAATTCCATGTCTGCTCTCAATGGTGGAAAAAGGATCATATTGAGAACGCGAGAAGCTTGGCGAGGTTTGCGACCCGGCTCGTCGAAAGGAAACCGGATAATCCAGGTATACTGGCACTGAAGGAGCACATTAAAAAACTCAATGCTTACGCCAGTCATGCGTAAGAGACAGGAAGTATCTGGCAAAGACAATGAGTACCGATAATGCGTAATAAACTCGGTGCGGGCTGTTTTTTATACTGCATCACGGCTCCCGGGTAATCACCAGGCCGCTCCCGCGCAGCATGGGGGAACCGTCAATGGCACACACGGCTGAGGCGTTGGGGACCTGACGCCTTTCCGCGCGATCAGTCACCTGCATGACCGCTTCGGCAATATGACCCATACCGTGCAGGCGGCCTTCGCTCAGGCTGCCGCCGAAGGTATTGACCGGCAGCTCGCCTTCCAGGGCAATGCGTCCGTCCTGGATAAAGCTGTAGGCTTCGCCTTCTCCACAGAAGCCCGCCGCCTCCAGCCAGTACAGGCTGGAGGGGCTGAATCCGTCGTACAGCTCGGCGGCACTCATGGCCTGGGGCCCTAAGCCCGAAGACGCCCAGAGCTTGCTGGCCAGCGAGTGGCCGGACTCCATATAATTAGCCAGCGAATAGTGAAACAGCGCCCGACGGCGACTCGTGTTCTGTCCGTAGCCGGCGATATAGGCCGGGGGATGGCGGAGGTCTGCGGCGCGTTCCGCCGTGGTCAAGATGAGGGCGACACAGCCTTCCACCGGAATATCGCAGTCAAACAAGCATAGGGGCTCTGCGATCCAGCGGGCGGCGAAATAATCCTCACGGGTCATGGGCGTGGTATAAAAATAGGCGTTCGGATTGCGGTTCGCATTCCGCCGGCTATTCGTCACCAAGGTCGCCAGATGCTCCCGGGTGGCACCGTAGCGATACATATAGCGCTGCCAGGCCATAGCGTGCCACTGAAAAATACTCGTACAGCCATAGGGTGCCATGAATTGGGCGTCGCCTGGAGCCCGGTTACCGGACCATGCCCCATAGCGACCGCGCGGATTGTGGAGCGCGCGCCAGACCAGCACATACTCGCACGCCTCAGCCAAAAGAGCGTTGACCCCCTCAATAACCGCACTCGCAACCAGACCGGTTTCGATTTGGGCATACCACCGAATATCGGGCGCGAGCGGGAGATGGTTCATCAGGTATTCGACGCTGACAATATGCTCGCCGTCCTGGGCGCCCGCGCCGTGAAAAGGCGCTTCAGGAAAGGTGGCCAGGCCGTCAACCCGCTCGGCCGGCAGCTCGGCGTCATCAAGGGCGGCCCGACACGCGTCCAGGCTCAGCGCGCCAAGGGACTTCTGCGGTCGGCGGCTCAGCTCGGAGTAGCCAATGCCAACGATGGCGGTTTTGCCTTTCCCTTGCCAGGTCATAGGTGTGTCCTCTGCTCAGCCGGCGTTAGACTAAAAGCCGAAACTTGGGCAGCGTCAGCTCCGCGTCAACATCCTCGAAAGAGACCTCGACCTTCCCGCCGACCCGGACCTGCTCGCGTTGCGCCCCTGGCAGGTCGGAGACCAGAAAGAGCTGCGACTGTTCTTCAAGCTCAACGAGAATATTGAGGTAGGGCAGTTCGTCCCCAAAACCGGCCACGTTAGGTTGATACATCACACTGAAACTGTAGATCGTGCCGCGGCCGCTGACCGGCTCGAACGTGAGGGCTGCGCTATGACAGGCATTACACACCGGGCGCGGCGGGTGATTAAAATAGCGACAGTCCCGGCAGCGCTAGATGACCAGACGATGTTCCCTGGCCGCCTCCCAGAACGGACGGGTGAGGTCGTCTATCAGGGGGCGCGGTTTTTCTTGTAGGGTTGACATGTCGGCCCCGCATCTTGCCATAAGTCCGCGTGTGGATTCAACGCAAAGCTGATATCCAGGGGTGAAGCCAGCCGTTCTCTGTCACAAGGGAGAGCTTATCCCGTGCGGATCGCGTCAAGCTCCTCAAATACACGGTCGATTTCGTCTTCCGTGGTGTAAAAATGGGGCGAAATACGCAGACCGCAGCGTGGGCGGTAATCGACAAAGACCCGCCGGGCGACGAGCTGTTCTTCGGCTTGGGCTGCGCCGTCGAAGTCGATACACACCAGACCGCCGCGTTCCTGGGCGTCTTGCGGCGTGTTGATATGGAGGCCGCGGGCAAGAGCGCCGTCGATCAAGCGCTGGCATAATTCGATATTGCGTTGTCGAATCCGTTCCGGGCCGACTTTCAGCAGAATCTCGTAGCCGGAGCGGGCGGCGTATATGGCTGACATGCCGGGCGTGCCGCCCAGAAAACGCTGCGCGCTGCGGGCGTAATCAATGTCATCGCCAAAGGCAAAGGGCTGTGCCTGCGAGAACCAGCCGGTCATAACGGGGTGGCGTGACAGGAGTTGATCTGGACAGACATACAGGTAGGCTGCGCCTGGTCCACCACATAACCATTTGTGTGATCCACCCACCACAAAGTCGGCCTGCCAGGCCTGCACATCAATCGGGACGGTCCCAACGGTTTGATACGCATCGACAATAACCTGGGCTCCGCGCGCATGAGCGGCCTGAACAACGGGGGCAATGTCGATTAAGGCCCCGGAGCGATACAGTCCGTGGTCCAGGACCAGCAGCAGCGTCTCGTCATCAATGGCCTCAATAAAGCGTTCGGCGGGTTGCCGGATGCCGTCAGGAGAGGGGATCATCACGGGCCGGGCGCCGTGTCGGGCTCGGGACTGAATATTATAGCGCAGGGTGGGAAAGGTCAGTTCGGCATACAGGATTTTATTGCGCTTGCCGCCAAAGTCAAAACAGGACAGCGCGGCGTTAAACAAGGCGGACACATTCTGGTGCAGGACCACGCTGCCTGGCTCAGCATTGAGAAACCGGCCAATGAGGCCGGTGCTTTCCTCGAAAAATCCCATCCAGCGCTCCCACACCGCACTCCCTTCCTGCTGCCAGCTTTCGGCATACTCGCGCAGGCGGTCTGTTGTGGCCCTGGGCATTGCGCCCATGGAATGCGAAATCAGATAGGTTGAGGTTTCGAGGATGGGAAATGCCGTCCGCCAGCGGTAGAGATCATGCGTCATACGGCCCTCCGCCGAGTTGGGTTCGGACATCCCAGAGAATCGGGAAAAAATGGACGCCGAGCCGGCCCTGAAGATAGCGTACTCCTGGAGCTTGGAAGGACGCTTGACCGACAAGTTTTCCGGTGTGCGCGTCTCCCGTACCGGATTTTGTTCCAACCATACGCTCGGCCATTAAGGCGTGGCGGGAGCGCCAGATACAAAACTGTTCATCATATTCGACCATGATTTCACACAGCTGCTGCAAATCCAGATGTCGTGGGTCGGTGTAGATGCGCTCAACCGCCCGCTCCTGTTGCTCAGGAGTGTCCGTATCAAAGCCGCGGCTCTGTAACAGTTCACAAAACGCGCTCCACAGATTGGGTCCGTCATAGGCCGCCCGCAGGCGTTGCCCGGCGGCCTCACTCCCAGCGAACACGTCAAAGAAGCGTTCGTCTCGGAGACCGGACAGAAATTCGAGCTCCCGAAACTGTAAGGACTGTAAGCCGCTGGCCGGCCTCAGCAGATCGCGAAACTCAAGAAAATGCACTGGCGACATGGTTTCCAGCACCTGGACCTGCTGGATCATCACCCGCTCGACCTCAATGAGCCGCCGCATCAGCCACACCGCCTGCCGCACTCGCCCGGCGCGCAGATGGCCGATGATGGCGCGCACTTCGTACAGCAGCAACCGAAACCACAGTTCATAGCTTTGATGGACAATGATGAACTGGAGTTCGTCATGAGCGGGTGGGTCGGACTGAAGCGTCTGGAGGCTGAGCAGTTCCGGCAGGCGGAGATAGGATTCATATGTCAGGTCCGGTTTGGCCTGGGGCATAAACGGTATTGTACTGCCGAAGGGCGGGCCGGAGCAATGCGTCAGGCGGCAATTCCGAGAGCCGGGAAGAAAGGTTTACTCCCGCAATCCCGCCTGGCGCAGCAGCGGCATGACGCGCTCACCGAAATACTTCAGCTCCTGGTTATAATCCAGCCAGGAAACAATCAGCCCTTCAATACCGGTGTGTGCGATTTTGACCATTGCATCGACGACCTGCTCCGGCGTGCCGACCAGGGGATAGCCGCCCCAGCCGGCAATAAAACGTTCGGCAAACTGGGTGAGCGTTGCTTCGCTGAAGGACTGGCTCTCGACGCCGAGAAGGTTCAGGATATTGCGGGCCGCGGTCCAGTCCCCTTTTTCAACAACGTAATCATAGGCCTGTTTGGCCTCTTTTTCCGTGTCGCGGCAGACGACAAAACCGTAGGACATCATGCCTATCTCTCGGCCATAGGCATTGGCCTGTTTCTTCACATCTGCGACGACCTCTTTGCCGTGCTCCAGGGTATCGACCTGGATAAAATTAAAGTCCACTTCCCGCGCAGAGAAATCCTGGCCGGCGGGCGAGAAGCCAGCGTTAATCAAAGCCGGATAGGGCTGTTGGACCGGCTTGGGCAGCAGATAGCCGTCTTTGACCTGAAAGAACTCGCCGGTGTGATCAAAATTCTGCTCGGTCCACAGGCGCTTGATAACCTGGAGCCACTCGCCGGCATAGCGATAGCGCTCGTCGTGTTCCATCTGCTTGGCCGCAAACATTTCCATCTCGGGCGAGAACCAGCCGCACACGATGTTCAAACCCCAGCGTCCGTGGGAAATATGGTCAATCGTGGCGCCCTGCTTGGCAGCCATAATCGGATGAATGGTCGGGACGTGGGAGGTGGAGAAGAGCATGATGTTTTTGGTCTGGGTGGCCATGGCCGTGGCCCAGGTATAGGTCTCCATGCAGGTGCCATTAAAATCGGTGCTCCCGCCAAAGCCCTTCCAGCGCCCGACGGGAACCAGGAGTTCAAATCCCAAGGCGTCGGCCTGCTGGGCAATCAGCACACTATGTTCATAGGTGGGCTCAAAGGTGGACTCGGCATGGGTGATGGTACAGCCATAGCTACAGTTCTGACCAAAAATGCCCAGCTTCATGGTATTGGTATTAAAAACGGGGACGTGCTGGCGGCGGTATTCTTTGATGTCGTCTGGATGCATGGGGGGTTCCTTTTCCGGGTCGTTGGGAAGCCTCTTGTATTTGCGCCGTGCCTGTGTCTTTGTAGGCGAAGCCAAAAAAGCGCACGAAAAGCGTGTGAGACGAGTTGGGGCGCGAGTGGGAAAACTCGAAATTCATATCTGTACCAAGACCAAGTGTACGAACAGAACGGTTGAGGTCAAGGTCCGCCGTACCGAGGCTGGGCCGGTTGTCCATACCGGGCTCACGCTGCTGGCCGCGGCGCGGAAACTCGTTGCTGAACGCAGGCTCGGAGGGGTGGCGGAAGTTCGCGCGGCGGCGTGCATGTCGAGCTGTCCGGTCGGCCCGCGGCTGGACCTGATGCAGGACGACACGCGGGTACGCTATATCAAACGCCAACGACCGACGGGCCGGCCGGACTTTGTGACGTGGGGTTCGATAGACAGTATTGAGGACGAGATTCAGAGCTGGCTGGGAGCAAGCCCTCACCCCGCGGGAGCGGGAAGAGAGCAGGAAGGAACGATATGCGGGTAGCCGTTGGTGGATATCTGGTCGCCGTGAATACCTTTGCAACCCAGAAAATGGGGCTGGACCTGTTTCAACGGGCAACGCTGAGCGGAGAACGAGCGCTTCAGGTGGGGGGCGCTCAGGGCTCGATTGCTGGCTTTCTGCACGGAGCGCGGCAGCGCCATTGGGACATTGTGCCGCTTCCGTTTGTGGTACCCGGCGTTGGGGGGAAGGTCACGGCGGAAGCGCATACAGCGGCCACGGCCGGCTTTCTCGACCTTTTGCGTCAGAATCCGCCGGTTGACGGCGTGTTTCTCCAACTGCACGGCACAGCCGTGTCAGACGAGTGCGATGACTGCGAGGGCGATTTGCTCAGCACGCTCCGCGAGTTTCTGGGCGACAAGACGCCCATCCTGGCGACTTTGGACGGCCATTCCAATACCACCCCGCTGATGGTCGAGCAGGCCAGTATGCTGATTGGTGTAAAAACCAACCCACACTATGATTTTTTCCCCGGCGGCGAACAGGCGGCGCGGGTCATGGCCGGCATGTTTGACGGGAGTGTCACGCCGACAAGCGCCTGGGCGCAACCGGCTATGGCTCCGGCGCTGCAAAAAATCTATATCGCCCCAGGCTGGCCCATGGAAGCGCTGATGCGGCAGGCGCATCACCTGGGACGTGACCCGCGCGTGCTTGATGTGTCGTTGCTGGGCGGCTTCTTTTGTTCCGACATTCCCGAGACCGGCATCAGTGTGACGGTGACTACGAATAACGAACCGGCCCTGGCTCACGATATTGCCGAGCGCGTCAAAGACGCCTGCTGGGCCAAGCGGCAGGCGTTTCATACCGACATGGTTCCGGTGGAGGAGGGCGTGCGGGCGGCCATTGAAGCCGAGGATGGCCTGGTCGTGCTGGGAGACCTGGCCGATAGTGGCGGCGCTGGCACGCCCGGCGACGGGACCGTCTTGCTGGCGGAACTGCTCAGACAAAATGCCCAGGGGGCGGTGGTCGGCAATATTACCGATCCGGAGGCCGCGCAGGAGGCTGTCCGGGCCGGTATTGGCAAACAAGTCACCCTCAGTGTGGGCGGCAAGGTGGACGCCTTCCACGGAGCGCCGGTTGAGATCAGCGGCCGGGTGCGCGTCATTCAGGATGGAGTCTATAGCGCGGCAACCGCGTTTAATGCCGGCACGTATCGCCGTGGGGCAACCGCAGTAGTGGATTGCGGCGGGGTTGAGGTTATTTTGACTTCGCGTCCGACCCACGGCTTTGAAGCCAACCATTTCCGCAGCCTTGGCATTGAACCGACCCAACGAAAAATCCTGGCAGTCAAGTCCGAACTGCAACACCGTGCCGGCTTTGCCGGTATCGCCAGCGCCTTTATTGACGTGGACACGCCGGGGCGGGCAACCCAGGTGCATGCGCGGCTGCCGTATGAAAAAATCCGGCGGCCGGTCTTTCCCCTCGATGACATTTAGGAGTGCGTATGCATATCCGTCAAATCGATCATATTGGCGTGGCAGTGAAAGACCTGGATACCTATCTCCACGTTTTTGGGGACATCCTGGGGCTGGAAATCCACGACTTTGAGGAGGCCGACCCGTATGAGGGCTTACGGATTGCCTTTGCCAGGATTGGGGAGGCCGATTTCGAGTTTTTGCAGGACCGGATGCCCGAGTTGGGCGACAAGGTGACGGATCAGCGCGACATCTCGCGCTGGATAGAAAAACGAGGCGAGGGCCTCCATCATATTGCCGTGCGGGTAGACGATATCGACACGGCCATTCAGGAAGTCAAAGCCAAAGGCTTGCGCGTTCTTGACGAGAAGGGCCGCCCAGGCGCGCGCGGCTCCAGAGTCGCCTTTATTCATCCCAAGAGTACCGGCGGCGTGCTGATTCATTTTGTGGAACGAGCCGAGCGGTCGTGAGCGCTTCCGCCGGACCGAGCGCGCACACGGACGACCGGCCGCTGGAGCTGTCCGCGCTCGCGCTGACGGCGCTGCTGAGCGCGATCTGGGGCGGATCGTTTGTGGCGATCAAGGTCGGGCTCTTCGATATGCCACCCCTTGGGGCCGCGGCCCTTCGGTTCGGGGTGACGGCCCTCGTGCTCCTGGCCCTGGCCTGGTATCAGCGGGTGCAACTCCGCTTTGGCTGGAACGAACTCAAGATATTGGGTCTGCTTGGACTGTTGTTCTGCTACGGCAATATGGCGGTCTATCTGGGCACAGCGCTCACGACCTCCGGCCGCTCGGCCGTATTCTTTAGCGCCCAGCCTGTTTTTATCGCCCTGCTGGCGCCCTTTTTTCTGCCTGGGGACCGCCTGACGGCCCGCAAGGTATACGGCCTGGGTCTGGCCTTCAGCGGCATCGTCGTCCTCTTCTCGGCTCAGCTCGGCGGTGGCCTGACTGAGGCGATTATGGGCGACGCCATTGTCCTGAGTTCAGCCCTGACGATTGGCGTCTCCGGCATTATCACCAAGCGCGTCGCCGGCCGGATTCATCCGGTTGCGCTGGTGTGCTGGCAAACCTGGATCGCCTGGCCCATCCTGACCGTATGCTCCTGGATGTTTGAGGCGGATCAACCGTTTCTCCTCTCGCCCCGCGTGCTCGTCTCCATTGCCTATCTGAGTGTGATTTCCGCGGCCTTCGGGTTTGTGGCCTACGCCTGGTTGATTCAGCGCCATTCGCCCACACGCGTTGCCTCGTTGACGTTTCTCACCCCGGTGTTCGCCGTACTCTTCGGCTGGCTCTTGCTGAGTGAACACATGGGGGTGGTCCAGCTCCTTGGCGTGGCCGGCGTGTGTGTCGGCATTTATATCGTGAATAGCAGCAGGGCGTCCCGGTCGGCGGCGACACGGGAAGCCGGTCCTGTCTTGCGGCAGGAAAAGGCCGATGCGACCGGCTGAGGCGACCCAGGGCCGGCCCTGGGTCTAGGAATGCTGCGCGGCCCGCAGCACATGCAGCTTCAGGAAAACATAGGCCGACACGAGCAGACAGAGAACGCCCGTCCCGCCGACCGTCAGCGGAGCGCCAATAAGAGGAGCCAGAAAACCCGCCAGCAGACTGGCGAGAGGCGTGGCCCCCATAAGCATGATGAAGAACAGGCTCATGATCCGCCCGCGCAGATGGTCCGGCGCTAAGGTCTGGAGCAAAGTGTTGGTGGCGGCCAGAGGCACCATGAAGCCGGAGCCGACAAGCGGCAGGACGAGCATGGACAGCCAGAAGTTGTGGGACAGTGAGAACAGGATGAGGCCAAGACCAAACCGAATAAAGGCAAAGGCCATGACCCGGCCGAGCTGTTCCGTGCCCTGGTGACGGGCCATCAGCAGGGCACCCACCACGGCTCCTGCGCCGGCCGCGCCCATCAGCAGACCCATGCCGTTTGGCCCGCTATGTAAGATATCGCCGGCAAAGACCGGCATCAGAACGGTGTACGGGGTGCTGAGCAGGCTGAGCAGGCTGACCAGGATCAGCAACAGCCGGATCGCCGGGGTATGCAGGGCATAGCGGATACCTTCCCCAATAAAGGTGGAGGTTGACCGCGCGGGGTGCGGCTCAACAACTCGCGGGGGGAGCCGCATGGCGAGAAAGCCCACGATAATGGCCAGGAAGGTACAGCCATTCAAGGTGAAGCACACGCCTTCGCCAAATTGGGCCACCAGCAGCCCGGCCAGGGCCGGACCGAGAATCCGGGCCGCGTTGACCAGAGTCGAGTTGAGAGCAATCGCGCTCGCCAAGTCGTCTTTGCCGACGATCTCCATCAGAAAACTCTGGCGGGCGGGCATCTCAAAGGCCTGAATCGTGCCGGCAACCAGGGCCAGGACAAAGACCTGCCAGGCGGTAATCCACTCACTCATAGTGAGAATACCCAACACGAAGGCCTGCAACATGGCGAGCCAGAGGGCAATCAGAATGACCCGGTAACGATTGAAGCGGTCGGCCACAACCCCGGCCAGCAGCCCAAAAAGGAGGGTCGGCACCTGACCGGCAAAGGCGACCAGCCCAAGCATCAGGGAGGACTCGGTCAGCCGATAGATCAGCCAGGCCTGGGCCATGTTCTGCATCCAGAATCCGGTCCGGGAGACAAACTGACCGACAAAAAAGAGGCGAAAGTTTCGATGACCGAGCGCCCGGAAGGCATAGGGCAGGGAACAACCAAAAAGGGTCTTGTCGGTCTTTTCGATTGTCGCTGCTGAGGGTGTGGACGGGGAGCTGCTCAATGGGGCGCGCTCCTCACTACAGAGGAAACGCTACACAGGAAAGGGCATACAAAAAGGGCGAAGGGGCCGTGTCGCTGCATAGCCGGTCAAGCTATCTGGAGCTTGAGAACCCTGTCAAGGAAAGGCTTGTCCGGGGGTAGGGAATATGGTGTTTTGAGGCGCATATTATTGAAGGAGGGGATTATGGACGTTGGCGTACTGGTAACAGCGACGGCGGAGAGCGGAGACCTGAGCGCAGTGGCCCGCAGGGCAGAGGCGCTGGGGTTTGCTTCTCTATGGATTCCTGAACACCCGGTCATCCCGGTTGGGCATACCACGCCGTTTCCTGGAGCGGCCGATGGCGTGCTGCCAGAGCACTACAACCGCTGGGCCGATCCGTTTATTGCGCTGACTGTAGCGGCCGGGGTGACGAATCGCATCAAACTCGGCACCGGGATCTGTCTGCTGCCCGAGCGTGATCCGCTCCTGACGGCCAAGGTGATTGCCAGCCTTGATTTGTATGCCAACGGCCGGGTGATCCTGGGCATTGGCGGCGGCTGGCTGCGCGAAGAAACCGAGCTCATGGGGACCTCCTTTCGGCTACGCTGGAGACGCCTGCGCGAGACCGTCGAGGCCATGCGGCTGCTGTGGACGCAGCAAGAGGCCAGTTATGACGGAGAGCTGGTGCAATTCCCGGCGGTCCGCTGCGAGCCCAAGCCGGCGCAGCCAAACGGTCCGCCGGTGTTGCTTGGCGCGCATGGTCCCAAAGCCCTGGAACGGGTCGCGCGTTCCTACGACGGCTGGTTTCCGCTGGCGTGGAGTCCACAGGCGTTGGGGGCTGAGATCGAGGAACTCCGAACGCTCGTCACAGAGGCGGGCCGTGACCCCGACCGCGTGCCGGTGACCCCTATTATCGATCCTGACAACGGCAACCTGTCCGTTGATACGCTGAAGCGCTATCAGGAGGCCGGCGTGGCCGGAGTCGTAGTGTTCAACCAACAGATGGGCACCGAGATTGCCGACGGAAAAGTGCACGAATGGCTCGACCGCGTAGCGCCGATTGTGGACCGGGCGCAAGGGGTGTGAGCGTTGCGGGACTCCACAAAAAATCATGGGATTGGCGGAGAGGGGGACTATGCGATGCAACCGGCTTGCGCCGAAACCGCTGATTTCTACCGCGTCGATGCGTCCTTAAAGCTCGACCCCAAGAGACGGGCGGGAAACGCTCGCCGCAAAGTGGGCGAAGCATCGTGAGATGCAGATGATTCCGATGTCTGAAGCGAATGCAACATTACGGGCAGCCAGGGACGCAACAACCTGATGCGCCTCTCCTGGAACGAAGTACGCGCCCGCGCCGCGGGGTTTGCCCGGAAGTGGGCCGATGCGGCCTATGAGAAAGGCGAGACGCAGAGCTTCTATAATGACTTCTTCGAGGTCTTCGGCGTACAGCGCCGTTCGGTGGCGCGCTACGAAGAGCATATTAAGAAGCTGGACAATCGTTCTGGCTTCATCGACCTGTTCTGGCCGGGCGTGCTGCTGGTTGAACACAAGAGCGCCGGGCGTGACCTGACCCAGGCGTTCGGGCAGGCTGGCCACTATTTTGACGCCCTGCCCGAACGCGACCGCCCGCGCTACATCCTGGTCAGCGACTTCCAGACCTTCGAGTTGCACGACCTGGACGAACGCGAGCGCGCCTCCTTTGCCCTGGCCGACCTCGCCCAACACGTCGAGAAGTTCGGCTTCATCCTGGGCGTACAAAAGCGCGCCTTCAAGGATCAGGACCCGGTCAATATCCAAGCCTCCGAACTCATGGGCGACCTGCACGACGCGCTTGAACAGTCCGGCTATGCCGGCCACGACCTGGAATTGTTTCTGGTGCGTACCGTGTTCTGCCTGTTTGCGGACGATACCGGCATCTTCGAGCCGCGCGACAGCTTTCTTGATTTCCTGGAAATCCGCACAGGTGAGGACGGTGCTGACTTGGGGCCGTGGCTGGCTCAGCTTTTTCAGGTGTTGGACACGCCCGAGGCCAACCGCCCGGCCACGCTGGACGAAGATTTAGCCCGATTTCCGTATGTGAATGGCGCGCTGTTCCGGGAGCCGGCCCGCATTCCGTCCTTCACCGCCCCCATGCGTCAGGCCCTGCTTGACGCCTGCCGATTTGACTGGACCGCCATCTCTCCGGCAATTTTTGGCGCGCTGTTCCAGTCGGTCATGCAACCTGCCGAACGCCGTTCTCAAGGCGCGCATTACACCACCGAGCAGAACATCCTGAAGGTGATTGAGCCTTTGTTCCTGGACGACCTCAAGGCGGAGTTCATGTGCCTGAAGGCCCGCAAGGACAGCCGGCGGCGGGTGGAGCTTCAACGGTTTCAGCAGCGGCTCGGGCAACTGACCTTTCTGGACCCGGCCTGTGGCTGTGGCAATTTTCTGATTATTGCCTACCGGGAGTTACGCACCCTGGAGATGGAGGTCCTACAGGAGCTACGGGCCTATCGGGATGACGCCAGGACGGGCGAGCTGGACGTGACCACTCTGTCGGTGGTGAATGTGGACCAGTTCTACGGCATTGAGATCGGTGCGTTCCCCACCCGCATTGCCGAGACCGCGCTGTGGATTATGGACCACATCATGAACAACCGGCTCAGCCTGGAATTCGGCCAGACCTACGCACGTATTCCGCTCACCGTCTCGCCCCATATCGTACACGGCGATGCCCTGGAAACCGATTGGACGGATGTTCTTCTGCCGGAGCAGTGCCGTTACGTGCTCGGCAATCCGCCGTTTGTCGGCGCGAAGCTTCAGAACCGGACACAGCGAGCGCAGGTGCGCAGCATCGCCGGTCTGGGCGGGAGCGGTGGGACCCTGGATTACGTGACGGCCTGGTTCCTCAAGGCGGGCGCGTATGCCACCGGGCAGACTCGGATTGGCTTTGTGGCGACCAATTCGACCACGCAGGGTGAGCAGGTCGGACAACTCTGGCCTCTTCTGTTCAACCGCTACCGGCTGGAGATTGCCTTTGCCCACCGTACCTTTGCCTGGGGTTCGGATGCACGCGGCAAGGCGCATGTCCATGTCGTCATTCTCGGGCTGGACCGGCGGGACAACGCCCGGACGGAGAAGCGCCTCTTTTCTTACCCCGACCTCAACGGCGACCCGGAGGAAACCCGCCATACCGCGCTGTCGCCCTACCTGTTCGACGCCGACGGCTTGGCCGACCCGCATCTGACCGTGCGCAAACAAAACCGCCCGATTAACGGGATGGAAAAGCTGATTATCGGTTCAAAGCCCATTGACGGCGGCCATTATATTTTCGATCCCGAGGAACGCGCGGCCTTCCTGGACGCTGAGCCGGACGCCGCAGTCTTCCTGCGGCCCTTTATCGGGGCGCGTGAATATCTGCAAGGCGGAACACGCTGGATTTTTGCCCTGCATGACGCGCCACCGACAGCACTGGCGAGGCTGCCACATATCAAGGAACGCATCGCTGCGGTTCGCGCCTACCGCCAAGCCAGCAAGAGCAAACCTACGCAAGCGCTGGCTGCAACGCCAACCCTCTATCATGTGAATGTCATCCCGACCGCGCCGTTTCTGGTTGTCCCGGAAGTGAGTTCTGAACGGCGGGAATATGTACCGATAGGTTGGTTGGAGCCGCCAGTGATTCCGAGCAATCTGGTTCGGGTTATTGAGAACGCCACTCTCTCGGATTTTGCTCTACTGACCTCCGCCATGCACATGGCTTGGTTACGCCACGTCGGCGGACGGCTGGAAAGCCGTTATCGCTATTCTATCGGCCTGGTCTACAACACCTTTCCTCTCCCGCCCGAAGGCACGAAGCTGACAAAACTGGAAGCGCTGGCACAGGCCGTCCTTGACGCCCGCACGGCCCATCCCGGCGCAACCCTGGCCGACCTGTACGACCCCGACCTGATGCCGCCCAATCTACGCAAGGCCCACCAAGCCCTCAACCGCACAGTAGACCGGCTGTACCGCCCCGGCGGCTTTGCCTCCGAGCGGGAGCGGGTGGAACATCTGTTTGGGTTGTATGAGAAGATGAGGGCTCCGCTCGCAGCCGCGATCAAGAGAAAACGTCGAAGACGGAAGCGGTAAAGGTGAGACGAGCAGGCTGTTCGGATACGCTCCAACTCGCCTCTCAATCTGCTCTGCGGCTCATTGCGCTCCGTCCAAAACTCGCTCCAATTGGCAATGTGTGGTCCTAACTCCTTGAGCGGAAAGCTGGCAGCAACCTCAGAGCATGACTCAATTCCAGCATTATGATATAAAGACTCTCGGCTAAGCGAAGGGAACCGGAAAGTGATGTAGGGATGGAACGGAAGAAGCGTGCGCTGATTTTAGCAGGGGCGGGTGCCTCACTTGAATTCGGGGCACCTGGCACTGCCGAGCTGACAAAAGCTATCGAGACGAGGGTGCGTGCCGACGAGTGGATGCAGAAATGCGGTGGCGACGACGCCTACTTGCAGATTAGCCAGGCCCTCGCGGGCTACCTCGAAGACGGTGAGCACGCAGTCAACTTCGAGCACATTTATCACTGTGCCCATGAGCTCCTGTTCACCTTCGAGCCTATCCCCGGAGCTGTGAACGAGTATCGACCGCTTCTCGTGCCGCTTATCACATGTCGGATCGCGGTAGAACAGCAAGCGTTACGAGCACTGGTCGAGGGTATGGCGAAGTTCATCGTCGCCGAGGTGTCTGTGGCCTGTGAGCAGCCGACACCAAGTCTTGATCCGCTTACCACGTTCCTTGCCAAGCTACGGGAGCACCATATCACCCGCATCTATACCACCAACTACGACGATTTTCTGCTGCAAGCTGCGCCCGACCTGTACACCGGCTTTGATTCTGCCCTGCGTCCTGACGCCAAAGGCTTTGACGGTCAAGAATTCTGGCAGAAGACTGATGCCGACTGCGTCTTCCACCTGCACGGTTCGGTGCGTCTCGGCTTCGGTCTCCCACAGACACGAGATGCAGACTTGGGCACCCTTCATTGGTTTGATGGCCGAGCTGAGGCTTTGCGTTACGCATCTTACAGCGGGTCAGGAGAGCGCCGCATGGACGGGAGCGAAACTCGGCGCACCTCGGTGATTACTGGCCTCGACAAGCTCTCCCATTTGCAGCATCAGCCATTTTCGCATTACTACGCAAGCATAACCCGCGATGCGATGGTAGCCGATATCATTTACGTGCTCGGCTATGGCCTCAGCGACCTGCACCTCAATGCCCGGCTGCGTGAGGCGCGCCGCAAAAACCCAAAGCCACCGCTTATCTTCGTTGACTATTGGCCCAATAGCTTTCTTGAAGACACGGCCTTTAAGATTGGGTCAGACCATAAGACCATAGAGATGCTCCATGCACTTCATATGCGCGTGAACTACGACTCCTATGGGGGCGATAAGTACGGGAGCGGCTGGACCTTGGCCAAGGATCGCACGTGCGCCATTTGGGACAAGGGCTTCCTTGCTTTCCTCGGAGCGCCTGGCGAACTCGACCACATTCTCGCAGAACTAATAGGATCGTAAGCCCCTCCCTCTATGCTGGGGTGACTGCGAGAGTCATTTAGCAGTCCGGGAGATGAGTTCTCGCAAGGCGAGTAGGGTGGCTTCATGCTGGGTGTCCAGGTGCCGCATGGTTTCGTCGTGCCGGTCGGCGTGGTGCTGCTCCCGCTTGGCGCTTTCTTTGGTCATGGCCCGGATACCCCAGGCCAAAATTCCAGCCTGTAAAATACCCACCGCCACGGCGGCGGCGGCTTGCACATAAGCCGCAGTCACCCCCGCCCGGCTGATCTCCAGCCCGGCTTGCTGAGCCGCGAGGCTGGCCTGTTGGTAGGCAATGGCAGCGGCTTCAAATTCGCTCATGCTCGGTTCTCCTCGTGTTTCTGCAATCCGTTTAAGTTTATCTCTCCAGGTTTGTCAAATTGGAACCGGGCTGAGTCATCCGTGGAGAGTTCTGCACGATTATTCAGCCTTGGCGGACGGTTTCGCGGTTGTGTCGGCGCGGGGCAGGTCGAAGGCGGCAGCCACGCCGGGGTGGACAACCTGCCCGTTCATGGTGTTCAGCCCGCGTTGCAGGGCGGGGTTCTCGCGTAGGGCAGCGGCCACACCTTTGTCGGCCAGCTCAAGGGCGTAGGACAGGGTGACATTGGTCAGGGCATAGGTCGAGGTGTGGGGCACGATGGCCGGCATATTGGTGACGCAGTAATGCACTACTTCTTCCTCGCGGTAAATCGGGTCGTGGTGGACGGTCGGACGTGAGGTTTCGGCGCTGCCGCCCTGATCGATGGAGATATCAACAAACGCCGCCCCGGCGCGCATATGCCGGAACAGGTCCTGCGTCAGCAACTTGGGCGTGCGTGCGCCCGGAACCAGGACCGAGCTGATGACCAGATCGGCAGCCGTCACCTCCTCTTCGATGTTGGCCCGGTTGGACATGACGGTGGTGACATGGCCCCCAAGAATATCGTGAACGTAGCGCAACCGCGCCGGATTGACGTCCAGGATGCTCACATAGGCCCCCATGCCGACGGCGACCTGACAGGCATTTGCTCCGGCTATGCCGGCTCCGAGAATGACCACATGACCGGGCTTTACCCCGGACGCGCCGCTCAGCAATACGCCCCGGCCACCATTATGGGCCTGGAGACTCCAGGCTCCGACTTGAAGCGCCAGCCGCCCGGCTACCTCGCTCATGGGCGCGAGCAGCGGCAATGAGCCATCGTCCAACTGAATGGTTTCATAGCCGAGCGCTGTTACCTGCCGGTCCAGTAGTACTCGGGTGAGTTGTTCTGCTGCGGCGAGATGCAGATAGGTAAACAGGACGAGGCCGGGACGCAGCAACGGGTACTCGGCGGCCAGGGGCTCTTTGACCTTGAGAATGAGGTCGGCCTGCGCCCAGACCTCTTGGGCGGAGCCCTGCATATGCGCCCCGGCCGCGGCATACTGCTCATCTGGAATACTGCTCCCGGCACCAGCCTGGGTTTCAACCACAACGCGGTGACTGTGCGCCACCAGGGCGGCGACGCCGCTGGGCGTGATGGCCACGCGGGTCTCCTCAGCTTTGATTTCCTTGGGAATACCAATCACCATACGAGCGCTCCCTTCGACCAGGCTCAGGACAGGCCGGTCTTTGCTTTACATTGGAGAAGTGCTTCGCGTATCTTGACGAAAGAGTAAACGTGTCTTCCAATGAGATAGAAAAAAGCTGGACACGTTTACTCCTTGTAGCATGGGTGTGGTACTTGATGGAAAGCAGTATGCGCGAACGGTCCGCCAGGGTCTGAAGGAGCGCATTGCCCGGATTCGGCACCAGCCGGGACGCCACGACTGGCAGCCGGGGCTGGCGACGATTCTGATCGGAGAGGACCCGGCCTCGCGCGCCTATATCAGCGCCAAGGAAAAAGCCTGCCGTGCGGTCGGCATCGCGCCATTCGGCCATCGCCTGACGCCGACCGCCTCAGCCGCCGAAGTCGTCGCGCTCATCGGTCGGCTCAACGCGCGTCCCGATGTCCACGGTATTCTGCTCCAACTGCCGCTCCCGGACCATTTGGAGCCGGCGACCCTGATTGAGGCCATCCAGCCGGACAAGGACGTGGATGGCCTCCACCCTGTGAATCAGGCGCGGCTGCTATCAGGCCAGGACGGGCTCCGGCCCTGCACCCCGCTGGGTGTCATACATCTCATCGGTCAGAGCGGTATGGCTATCGAGGGTCAGCACGCGGTCGTCGTTGGTCGGAGCAATCTGGTTGGCAAACCGCTGGCTCTCCTGCTACTGGAGCGAAACGCGACTGTGACGACCTGCCACTCGCACACGGCCGACCTCGCCGACCACATACGCCAGGCTGATATTGTTGTGGCCGCAGTCGGGAAAATTAACACCATCAAAGGGGACTGGATAAAACACGGAGCGTGTGTCATTGACGTTGGCATCTCGCGGAGCCCTGATGGGTCGCTGAAAGGGGATGTGGAGTTCGCTTCTGCCAAGGACCGCGCCGCCTATATTTCCCCGGTCCCAGGCGGGGTCGGACCGCTGACGGTCGCTATGCTCTTAGCCAACACTGTCCAGACTGCGGAAAAGCAGACCCTCACCCCTGCCCCTCTCCCAGAGGGAGAGGGGTGGAAAGGTACAGAGGTGCTATGACGGCCAACCGAACGCCGCTGTATAAGGTGCATCGTGCCTTGGGTGCGCGCATGATTGAATTTGGTGGCTGGCAGATGCCGGTGCAGTATAGCGGGATTCTCGCCGAACACCGGGCCGTGCGGACGCAGGTCGGACTGTTTGATCTGAGCCATATGGGTGAGATCGAGATAGCTGGTCCCCGTGCGTATGAGGTCTGTCAGGAATTATTCGTCACGGATATTGCCCGCATACAGGTCATGCAGGCCCAGTACTCGGTCATGTGTTTTGCCGACGGCGGCATAGTCGACGACGTCATTATCTATCGCCTCGCTGAGGAGCGCTATCTGGTGTGTGTCAATGCCGCCAATCGGACGACCGACTACGAGTGGATGGCGCAGCACAATCGTGACCGGGCTGAGGTAATCGACCGGAGTGACGAGTACGCGCTGCTCGCCCTCCAGGGTCCGCAGGCACGGACGGTTCTGTCTCATCTGACACCGCCCAATCTTTCAGCCATTCGTCGCTATTGGGCAGCACAGGGAGAGGTGGCCGGGGTCCCGACTCTGCTGGCGCGCACCGGCTATACCGGAGAAGATGGTTTTGAGCTGTTTGTCCCGGCTGAGCGGGCCGAACATATCTGGCAGGCGTGCGGCGAAGCGGGACGGGCGGCGAACCTGGTCCCCGTCGGCCTCGGGGCGCGAGATACGCTGCGCCTGGAGGCCGGCTATCTTTTGTACGGCAACGATATTGATGCCCGGACCACACCGCTGGAGGCCGGTTTGCGGCGTCTCGTCTATTTTGAGGCTGGCCCCTTTGTTGGGTCCGAGGCGTTGCGCAAGCAGCAGGCTGACGGGATTGAAAAACAACTGGTGGGGATCAAGATGGAAGCCGCGGGTATTCCGCGCCAGGGGTATACGATTTGGAGTGGAGAACAACAGGTCGGTGTGGTGACAAGTGGAACCCAGTCTCCCATGCTGGGCGTTGGTATTGCGTTAGGCTATGTTTCCCCATCATGCGCGGACGAAAAGAGTAAACGCGCCCTCCAAACCGACAAAGCTGGGCACGTTTACTCTTCTGGGACACCGCTGGCAGTTGCGATCCGGAATCGCCGTATTCCGGCAACGGTCGTCAAGCCGCCATTTTATCGGAGGAGCTAAAAGTCAGTAGGGAGGAGGTTATGGAAGCCCCAAAGGAGTTACGCTACTCACAAGAGCACGAGTGGGTCCTGGTGGAGGAAGATAATCTGGCAACCATCGGCATCACCGATCACGCCCAAGACCAGCTTGGAGATGTCGTGTTTGTCGAGTTGCCCGAGCCCGATACCCAGCTGACCCAAGATGAGCCCTTTGGCGTGGTGGAATCGGTCAAGGCGGTGTCTGACATCTACGCCCCGGTCAGCGGTACGGTCAAAGAAGTCAATACCGAACTGCTGAACACGCCGGAGACGCTGAATGAAGACCCGTATGGCGATGCGTGGCTGGTCCAGGTTGAAATGAATGATCCCGAAGAGCTGGACGCGCTCATGACCGCTGAGGAATATGAACGCTTTGTTGAAGAAGAACAGGAAAGCGCGGATGAATAAACGGCGGCGGAATAGTACTTCTCTCCTAATAGACGTGTGATGCCCATTGTGTCGCCGGCCCCCAGGTGGTCCGTCCGCCCCCTCACCCGGCCCTTCGACAGGCTCAGGGCCACCCTCTCCCTCCAGGGGAGAGGGAAAAACAAGAGTCCCGCTCCCGCTGGGAGCGGGGGTGGGGTGAGGGCCGAACGTCTGGGGGCCAGCCATGTAATCTACATCACACGTTATAGGGGGACACAGAGGGGTAATCCATGCGTTATATCCCGCATACTGAGCACGATATTCAGGCTATGCTGGCCGTCCTTGGGGTGGATTCCGTTGAGGCTTTGATTCGCCACCTGCCCGAGGACCTGCGGCAACGCGCCAGCCTCAAGCTCGCCCCCGGCCTGGCGGAGTCTGAAATCAGCAAGCGCCTGACCGCGTTGGCTGAACAGCAGACCGGCTATAGTCCAGAGCAGTCTTTTCTGGGAGCCGGGGCCTACCCGCACCTTGTGCCGGTCGTGGTTGACCAGATGGTGCAGCGGGCAGAGTTTGCCACGGCCTATACGCCCTATCAACCCGAGGTCAGCCAGGGGACGCTCCAGGTCATTTTCGAGTTCCAGTCGCTGGTCGCTTCCCTGTTGGGCCTGGAAGTCGCCAATGCCAGTATGTACGATGGCGCGTCCGCGAGCGCTGAAGCGGTCCTCATGGCCAAGCGCATTTTGCCCAAACGCTCGCGGGTGCTGGTCGCCCGCTCTCTGCACCCCCAATACCGCCAGGTCATTCAGACCTATTTGGATGGGTTTCCCGGTCTGTCGCTGGTTGAGCTGGGTTGGGATGAAACCGGCCGGCTTGAGCCGGCGGCCCTGGCGCGCCACCTGGACGAGCGTGTGTGCGGCGTGGTCGTCGGCTATCCAAACGTCTTCGGCGTAATCGAGGATATTGCGGCCATTGGTCGCAGCGCGCGGGACGCTGGCGCGCTGACCCTGTCTGTGACCCCTGAGTCCGTGGCCTTAGGCATTCTCAAATCTCCAGGCGAACTCGGAGCGGATATCGCGGTTGCCGAGGGCCAGAGTCTGGGTATTCCTCTCAGCTATGGCGGACCCGGCCTGGGGCTCTTTGCCTGCCGGAGTCGGTATGTCCGCAATATGCCCGGTCGTCTGGTTGGGGAGACGGTCGATCAGGAGGGGCGGAGCGGATTTGTCCTGACCCTGGCCACCCGCGAACAACACATCCGGCGGGAGCGGGCGACCTCAAACATTTGTACCAATCACGGCCTGTGTGCCCTGGCGGCCACCGTCTTTCTGTGCCTGTTGGGCAAACAGGGGCTGCGCGAGCTGGCGCTGCGGAACGTGAAGAACAGCCATTATCTGGCCGAGGCGCTCCAACAGACGGCTGGCGTGCAGCCGCGTTTTCCGAGTCCTTTTTTTAATGAGTGGGTGCTGACCGTGCCCCAGGCACGCCAGGTGTGGGCGCGCCTCAAAGAGCGAGGGGTCATTGCCGGCATCGTTTTGGAAGATTGGTATGCGGACCTCCGTGACTGTCTCTTAGTATGCGCAACCGAGCTCCACACGCGGGAGGCGATTGAACGCTTCGGACAGCAGCTCAGGCAGGCGGTCGTATGAAGACTCCAGCTCGCCCTCCCGGTCCGGGTAAACGGACGGTGCTGAACGAACCCCTGATATCGGCGCGGGGATCAGTCGGACGGGTCGGCTACGCGCTCCCACGGGACGATATCCCCGAGCGTGATCAGGCCCGCGATCTGCCGGCCGCACTGTGCCGGGAGGCGCTCGATGACTTTCCCGAGGTCAGCGAAGGCGAAGTGGTCCGCCATTTTACGCGGCTGTCGCAGTGGAATATGAGTGCGGCAACGACCCTCTATCCCTTGGGGTCGTGCACGATGAAGTATAACCCAGTGGTGAATGAGTATATGGCCCGCCTGCCGGGTTTGGCCCAGCTCCACCCCTTGACTCCTGACGATCAGGCCCAAGGGGCATTGATGTTGCTCGCCGAGCTTGAGCGTTGTTTGGCCGAGATCAGCGGGATGGATGCGATCAGCTTGCAGCCCGCGGCAGGGGCGCAGGGGGAGTTGACCGGCATGAAGCTCGTCCGGGCCTATCATCAGGACCGGGGAACACCGCGCAAGAAAGTCTTGATTCCGGCGAGTGCGCACGGCACCAATCCCGCCTCGGCGGCCCTATGCGGCTATGACGTGGCGCAGGTCGCCACCGGCGCGGACGGTCTGCTCAGCGCCGACGCCGTGGCCAGCTGTACGGACGCCGAAGTGGCCGCCCTGATGGTGACCAACCCGAACACGCTCGGACTCTTTGAGCGCGAGATTCTTCGGATCACCGATGTGCTGCACGCGCACGGAGCGCTGGTGTATATGGACGGAGCCAACCTCAACGCCCTGATGGGTGTGGCCAAGCCGGGCCATATGGGGGCGGATGTTATTCAATTCAATCTGCATAAAACCTTCTCCACTCCGCACGGTGGCGGTGGCCCCGGCGCCGGGCCGGTTGGCGTAAAAAAAATTCTGGAGCCCTATCTGCCCATCCCTCGGATTGTCCGGCAGAACGACACCTGGTCCTGGAGTGACGCCGCTCCCAAATCAATTGGGCGGGTACGCTCATTCTACGGCAATTTTGGCATCCTGGTGCGGGCCTACGCCTATATTCTGGCGATGGGTGGAGACGGGCTCACGCACGCCACACGCATGGCGATTCTGAACGCCAACTATCTCCGCAAACGACTCGAATCCGTATACACCCTGGCCACCCAAGAGCCCTGCATGCACGAATGTGTCTTCTCGGATCGCTCGTTTCATCAGACTGGCGTCAAGACCCTGGATATCGCCAAACGTCTGCTTGATTATGGCTTTTATGCGCCGACGATTTATTTCCCCTTAGTGGTGAGCGGGGCGCTGATGATTGAGCCGACGGAAACGGAAACCAAAGAAACCCTGGACGAATTTGCCGACGCGCTGCTGGCCATTGCCCAGGAGATTACCGACCAGCCCGACCTGCTTAAACAAGCGCCGTTTACCACGCCAGTCAGTCGCCTGGATGAAACCCGCGCCGCCCGCCGGCCAGTCTTACGCTGGAGTCGCTCGCAAGACTCATAAGGAATGGGGTCAACTCCTCATCCCTGACCCTCAGTCTCTAACCTCCATTTCAGCTTTCTGCTAGGCTGTTGGCCGTGGAGACGATTCAGATCCGAGGCGCGCGCCAACATAATCTCAAAAACATTGACCTTGAAATTCCACGCCAGAAGTTCGTTGTGATTACCGGCGTCTCCGGGTCGGGGAAATCGACCCTGGCCTTTGATGTCCTGTACGCCGAGGGCCGACGACGCTATATGGCCTCGCTATCCGCCTCGGCTCGTCAGTTTCTGACGCAGCCGGCCAAACCCGATGTTGATGCCATCAGTGGCCTGTCGCCTGCGGTCGCGCTGGAACAGCGGCGCACGACGTCGTCACTCCGCTCAACTGTGGGGACGGTCAGCGAGGTCGCCGACTATCTGCGCTTGCTCTACGCCCGGGTCGGTACGCCGCACTGTCTGGAATGTGGACGTGTCATCGAACGCCACAGCGTGCCCCAGATTGTAGACCAATTGCTCGATTTACCCGCAGGGAGTCGGCTTCAGCTTTTGGCGCCCATCCGCCTTTTCCATCCTGAGGATGGTGACACCGTTCTCCAGGACCTGCACAGAGCGGGATTTGTCCGTATCCGGTTGAACGGAACGATCCACGACCTGATGGAGCTGGACCTGGCCGGAAAAATTGCGCAGCTGAGTCCTGATGAGATCGCCGAAACACAACTCGATATCGTCGTTGACCGGCTTGTGGTCAAAAGTGGCGTGGCCCAACGCCTCGCCGATTCGCTGGACACGGCTTTGCGCTATGGCAAGGATGTGGTCACAGTGCTGATTGAGGAAAACGAGGAGCGGCTCTTCACCCAGCGCCTCATCTGTCCGGCGTGTGGTTTTGCCTATCCAGAGCTGAGCCCGGCCTTCTTTTCACCCAATAGCCCCGAAGGAGCGTGTCCGACCTGCGAAGGGCTGGGCGTACAACGGGAGCGGACGACAAAAAAGCGGGGGAGCGCCCAGGACGCAGGTGACTCGCAGGTCTGTTCCGGGTGCAACGGCTCACGCCTCCGCCCGGAGACCCAGGGGATACGCCTCGGGGACAGGAGCCTGAGCGAGCTCAACGCACGGCAGCTTGGAGGGGCGCTTGACTTTTTTTCTCAGCTCGTTTTTTGCGGACAGACAGAACCGATTGCCCGGCCGCTCTGCCAGGAGATTGTCTCGCGTCTCCAGGCCCTGGTTGATTTGGGATTGGACTATGTCAGCCTGGACCGCCCGATGGTGTCGCTGTCCGGGGGCGAGGCCCAGCGTACCCGGCTCGCGACGCTGCTTGGGAATGGCTTATCCGGGGTCATCTATATTCTGGACGAACCGTCAGTCGGACTTCATCCGCGTGACACCAAGCAACTCCTGGAGATGCTCAAACGGCTGTGTCAGCAGGGGAACACGGTTGTGGTGGTCGAGCACGACCCTGAGACCATGCTGGCTGCCGACCATCTGATTGATTTAGGCCCGGGCGCCGGCGAGCAGGGCGGGCGGGTGTGTGCCGTCGGCACACCGCAGGACGTAAAAAATGCCCCGGACTCGCTGACCGGACACTATCTTTCCGGCGAGTCGCAGATTTCCATACCGACAAAACGACGCGCAGCGAAACATTTGCTCACCCTCGCGCATACGCGGGTGCACAATCTCAAAGATATCAGCGTGGACTTCCCGCTTGGGGCGCTGACGTGTGTGACTGGCGTCTCGGGCTCGGGCAAGAGTTCGCTTATCAGCGACGCCCTCGTCCCGGCTCTGGCGGCTGCGCTGGCGGGTACGCCCTCGACCGCAGCAGGCCTCGGCCAGCTCTCGGGATGGCAGCAGCTTAACAAGATGATAATGGTGGACCAGGCTCCTATTGGGCGAACGCCCAGCTCCACCCCAGCCACGTATATCGGGCTCCTCCGCCCGCTGCGCGCCCTTTTTGCCCAACTGCCTGAGGCGAGGCTGCGTGGCTATAACCCGGACCGCTTCTCTTTTAACGTCAAAGGTGGACGGTGTGAGGCGTGTGAAGGCAATGGCGTCTTCGCGGTCGAGATGAGCTTTTTACCCGATGTCTATGTCCGGTGTGATGTGTGCCACGGCCAGCGCTATAATCGAGAGACGTTAGCAGTCACCTGGCGTGGCCAGAGTATTGCCGATGTGCTGAATATGACGATCGCTGAGGCGGTGGCCCTCTATGGCGACATCCCGGAAATCCGGGCGCGTCTGGAGACCTTACGCGCGGTCGGGCTGGCATATTTGCGTCTGGGCCAAGCCGCCCCAACGCTGTCTGGTGGAGAGGCGCAGAGGCTCAAGCTGGCCAAAGAGTTGAGCCGCAAAAGCACGGGGCGGACCTTATTCCTCTTTGATGAACCGACCACCGGCCTCCATCTGGCCGATATTCAGCGCTTGCTGGATATTTTCACCCTACTCGTTGAAGCGGGGAACACCGTTGTGGTGATTGAACATAACCTGGAGGTGATAAAAACCGCAGATTGGATCATCGACTTGGGTCCCGAAGGGGGAGAGGCCGGGGGCAAGGTCGTTGCCTGCGGGACGCCTGAGGACCTGACGCGCGTTGAGCAATCGTATACCGGCCAGTTTTTGAAAAGCCTGTTGTGAGCAGCGGCCCCACTCGCGGGCGGCCTCTCCTAGTGGTGAGTGGCTAGTGAATAGTGAAAAGCCAGCGGCCCCACTCGCGGGCGGCCTCTCCCCTGGCCTTGCCACGCAGGTTGACAGGCTCGGGAAGAAATCCTAAGGTGGACCCTTAGAGTCCACCTTAAAAGAATCCCAACTCGTATTGGGCAAGGAAAGGGCATTATGGAGCGCGACCCGATCTACATGGATAACCAGGCTACCACGCCTGTAGACCCGCGCGTGATTGAGGCGATGGTCCCGTTTCTCGGTGAGATATATGGAAATGCGGCCAGCCGGAATCATGCCTTTGGGTGGGCGGCCGAAGAGGCGGTGGACCGGGGGCGCAGCCAGATTGCGAATTTGGTCGGCGCACGACCCAAAGAGATTATTTTCACCAGTGGCGCGACCGAGTCGGACAATCTGGCGATTAAGGGCGTGGCGGAGTTCTACGCGGATAAGGGCAATCACATTATTACCGCGGTCACTGAACACAAGGCGGTCCTGGATACCTGTCAGGCTCTTGAACGGGCGAATCTTGCGGAAGTGACCTACTTACCGGTGGATCAGTATGGTCGGGTGGATGTCGATGATGTGAAGAAGGCGATCCGAGACGAGACGATCCTGATCTCTCTGATGTATGCCAACAACGAGATCGGCACCCTGCATCCCATTAGAGCGATTGGCGCGCTCGCCAAAGAACGGGGCATCCTCTTTCACTGTGATGCGACTCAGGGCGTGGGCAAGATTCCGGTGAATGTTGATGAAGACGGCATCGATCTGATGTCGATGAGCGCCCATAAGATGTATGGGCCCAAGGGCTGTGGGGCCTTATATGTCAGGTCACGGGGCCCCCGGGTCCGCCTGCGAGCCCAGATGCACGGCGGTGGCCATGAGCGGGGAATGCGCTCGGGGACGCTGAACGTGGCCGGCATTGTCGGGTTTGGCAAGGCGTGTGAGTTGTGCGGGCAGGAATTGGAAGCCGAGGCCGGCCGCCTGATGAGTCTGCGTCAGAGACTCTATACTGGCCTGACCGAGAACCTGGAAGAGGTGTATTTGAACGGCCATCCAACCGAGCGGATTCCCGGCAACCTGAATCTGAGCTTTTCGTATGTGGAGGGCGAATCCTTCCTGATGGGACTCAACCGGGAGATCGCGCTGTCGTCCGGTTCCGCCTGTACCTCGGCGACCCTTGAACCCTCGTATGTGCTCAAGGCGCTGGGTGTCGGAGAAGAGTTGGCCCATACGTCGATTCGGTTCGGCTTGGGACGCTTTAACACCGAAGAGGATGTGGACTACGTTGTCAGGCGTGTCTCCGAGGTGGTCGTCCGATTGCGGGAAATGTCACCCCTCTACGAGATGGCCAAGGAAGGCATAGACCTCAAATCTGTCCAGTGGAAAACCTGAGCGCGGCAAGCGTTTAACACCATATACTGAGGGAGAAGCGAAGATGGCATACACCGAGCGAGTGGTAGAGCATTACGAGCGGCCGCGGAACGTGGGGAGTTTTGCGGCCGAGGAAGGCAACGTGGGCACGGGCGTGGTGGGGGCCCCGGAGTGCGGGGACGTGATGAAGTTGCAGTTGAAGATCAACCCGCAGACCGAAGTGATAGAAGATGCGAAATTCAAGACCTTTGGGTGTGGGTCGGCGATCGCGTCGTCGAGTTATGTGACGGAGTTGGTGAAGGGGAAGACGGTGGCGGAGGCGGGGGCGATCAAGAACACGGAGATCGTGACCGAGTTGGCGTTACCGCCGGTGAAGATTCACTGTTCGGTGTTAGCGGAGGATGCGATCAAGGCGGCGGTGGCGGACTGGCGGGACCGGGCAGAAGGAGCGGGGGCACCCAAGAAGGATGCCGCCTAGACCAACGGACACCGAAACCGACAGCAGATTGGGACAACTGGTATGGCAGCAAGCGGGAAAGCAAAGCTCAAAATCGACATCAGCGAAAACGCAGCCAAAAAGATTGGAGACCTGACGGTCCAGGACGGGCGGCAGGCTTGCGGCTTGCGGGTCAAGGTGGTTGGTGGAGGCTGTTCGGGTTTGTCCTATAAGATGGACCTGGATATTCCACGTGACGGCGACCGTGTCTTTGAGCGGGAAAGCGCCAAAGTCATTGTTGACCGAAAAAGCTTTATCTATCTCCGCGGGACAGAGTTGGATTTTTCCGAGACTTTAATGGATTCGGGCTTTAAGCTGACGAATCCCAATATCAAACGTGCGTGCGGCTGCGGTAGCTCCTTCTCTGTCTAGCCCACCATTCACTATGGCAACGCCGACGGTGGCGCGCTGCTGGCGCTGTCAGGACGAGCATAGACCCCAGGTGTTCTGCCCGGCCTGCGAGGCGCTCCAACCTCTACCTCCAGATATTGACTATTTCACACTATTTGGTCTGGCTCGTCATCCGCGGCTTGATGAGCAGGCGCTGGCCCAGACGTATTATGAGCTGAGCCGCCAACTCCATCCTGACCTGCACCAGACCGGGACTGCGCAGGAGCGGGAAGCCAGCCTTCAGAATACAGCGCTGGTGAACCGGGCCTACCGGACACTGCGCGACCCTGTCCAGCGCGGCCGGTACTGGCTTGCGCTCAACGGGGAACCTCTCGGCAAGGAAAATAACAAAGTCCCTCCTGCTCTGGCCCTCTTCGTGTTTGAGGTACAGGAAAAGCTGGCAGCCGTACGGGAGGCCCGCCCTGCCGAGACCGAAGGCACGCAGGATGCGCTGGCGGGCCTCAGAGCCGAGATGACTCAGGTACGAGATGATCTGGACGACCGGATGCGGGATTTACAGCACAGGCTGGCGGCCAATTTCTCCAAATGGGGGCAGGCTGACGGTTCGTCCGCACTCTTGAGCGAACTGAAGCGGGTGCTGTCCGAGATGGCCTATCTGCGGACATTAACCCGCGACGTGGAAAAGGCCCTCTCCATCCTTTGAAAAAATAGAGGCGCATCGTGGAACATATAGTTGGGATTGATCTCGGCACCACCAATAGTCTGATTGCGTATGTAGACGACGCTGGCCCACAAGTCGTTGCCGATAGCGGAACCGGGCAGAAGACGCTCCCGTCTATCGTCAGTTTTTTGCCGAATGAGCGGGTTGTTGTTGGCCGCGAGGCGGGCGAGTTAGCCCGAACGCAGCCGCTCTCGACCATTCGGTCAGTGAAGCGTTTTATGGGCCTCGGTATGGGGCATATAAGCCCTGCTGATCGGAAGCGCTATCGCTTCGTTGACGATCAAGAGGACTCCGCCAGTCTGGTCCGTTTTGCCATCCACGACCGGCAGGTGACACCACCGGAGGTCTCGGCTGTTATTCTGCGCGCCTTGCGAGAGCGGGCGACGGCGGCCCTCCAAGCAGAGGTCCGTAAGGTGGTCATTACCGTTCCGGCGTATTTCAACGACTCGCAGCGGCAGGCGACCAAAGACGCCGGCAAGCTGGCCGGCCTTGAGGTCATTCGCCTCCTCAACGAACCGACCGCGGCCGCTCTCGCCTATGGCCTGCATACAAAAGAAGAGGGGCTGATTGCGGTGTATGACTTTGGCGGGGGCACGTTTGACGTGTCTATTCTGCGGCTTCACACCGGCATCTTCGAGGTGCTATCCACCAACGGCAATACCCGCTTGGGTGGTGACGATATCGATCAGTGCATAGCCGAGCGCTTTCTCCTCGCGGAACTGACTGAAGCATTGCGCAATGATCCGCAGGTACTGAATAACGCGCTCCGTGCGGCTGAAAAGGCCAAGCAGGTCTTATCCGAGCAGGAGGAGACAGTCCTCAATCTGACGCTCCCGGAAAAAGGCATTCAGATCTCGCGCAGCCTGAGCCGGCAAGAGATGGAAGCCGCAGTTGAGGAGATTGTGGCCCGCACGCTTGAGCCGTGTCGTCAGGCACTCAAAGATGCCGGGCTTGAGACCCATGATATTGAAGAAGTCGTTCTGGTCGGCGGCTCGACCCGGATGCCGCTGGTGCGCCAGCGGGTAGGTGAGTTTTTTGGCCGGACGCCACTCACCGACATCGACCCGGATGAGGTCGTTGCTCTCGGGGCGGCTGTCCAGGCGGATACCCTGTCCGGGCGGCGGCGGGATATGCTGCTGCTCGATGTAGTCCCGTTATCCTTAGGGATTGAGACTATGGGCGGGGTCATGAGTCATCTCATCGAGCGCAATACGACCATCCCGGCGAGTGTGAAGGAAATGTTTACGACCGCGGTGGATGACCAAACCGCGGTCGCCGTTCATGTCCTGCAAGGAGAACGCGAACTGGTCCAGGATTGTCGGAGCTTGGCCCGCTTCTCCATTCCCATTGAGCCCAAGCCGGCCGGAGTCCCGCGCGTCGAAGTGACATTTATGATCGATGCCAACGGTATTCTGAACGTTTCCGCAACCGACTTGCGGACCGGGCGCGAACGTTCGCTTGAGGTGAAACCGTCCTATGGCTTGACCGACGAAGAGGTAGAGCGGCTGCTGGAAGAGTCCATTGACTTTGCGGAGGAGGACATTGAGCAGCGTTTGCTGATTGAGGCCCGGACTGAGGCCGATACCGTACTGCACGCCACCGACAAGGCCCTGAGCCAGAATGCCTCGTTTCTGCAAGAGGGCGAGGAAGAACAGATTGCTCAGGTCGTGCAAAAGGTCCGCGAGGCGTGCGCTGGAGAAGATTACGATCTGATCCGGGACCTGACTGAGGAGTTGAGCCAGGTGACAACTCCGTTTGCCCAACGGATTATGGATTCTTCAATCCAGGCGGCGCTGGGTGAGAAACAGCTCTCCGACTTATAGCAACCTGGAGGGAGCCATGAAGCTATACTGGGACACGCCTGAAGATATTGCCGAGCAGCTCTTCGAAGCGCAGCCCGAGACCGACCCGTTGAGCATCCGGTTTACCGACCTGCTCCGCTGGGTCACAGACCTGGAGGATTTCAGCGATGACCCCCAGGAGTCGAGTGAGGGCAAACTCGAAGCCATCCAAATGGCCTGGCTGGAAATATATAAAGAGGAAAACGCCTAGTCCCGCTGTTGATGTGCTCTTGAGCGCAGCCCCTGCAAGCACGTAATGCGTGCCCGCGCGTTCTTCGTGAGCACATTACAAATTTCACGGTTAATGGTGGGCCACCCGTTGTTCATCTCCTGTAGAATACGCCAACCTCGCCCCTCCTGGCTTCTACGGTCGATCCCATGTTGGCGATTCAATGCCTCCAGCCAGTCTTCTGGTAGTGGTGCAGGTTAAGGCCACGTGGTACACCTGTCGTGTGGTTCAGCACGATAGCAGGAGATGTACAATGCGCAGTTCTCTCGTTGGACTAATGATCGCAGGGATGGTCTTCTGGGCCGGCCCCGCGGCCGCTCAGGGGTTGGCATTTGAAATCCCGATGCCGAACTGGGACCAGCCCTATCAGGAGCAATATATGGATATGGGGCCGATGTCCGTGCCCGACTATCACCAGCAATATGAGGAGCAACTCAGGCAGGACCGGCTCAGGCAGGACCGGCTCAGGCAGGAGCGGGAGCACCGCGAATGGATGGCGCAGTTAGAAGCGGACCAAAGGGCGCGCAGGGCGGAGGCCAACGCAGAGCGCCGCTTCCAGCAGATGCTTGAGATCGAACGCGAGCGGGCTGCTATCGAAAATGAGCGGAACTGGGTGGACCAGATGCGCGGCAACCGCTGCTCCGGCAACTGGGGGGTGCAGACCTGGAACGACTGTAAGTAGGGACCCATGACCAGAAGGAGCGTCTCGTGCGCTCCTTCCTTCTCGTTGGGGTTTTGCTCACCTATTGCTCCGTCACCAAGGCTACGCCAAGACATGCAGGGTTAGAGGAGTTGTAGCTGGGAAATGAGTGTGAGCCGATGGCGCTGTTTGTCGAGTCGGTTCGTGGGGAAAAGCGGGCGATGGGTCTCACGCGGGATGTCATCGCCACAGGGGTGCGGAGCCAACTCCGTGCGGCCCGCCTCGTATAGGTGACGAACGGAAAACGGTACACCTGTACCAGTACCAAATGCAGGGGTGACAGCTTGCCGAGCTTGCGTTCCTGCACGCGAGACATATATGTCGAATTTATGCGAAGGACGGGTTGACTGACGGAGAAATAAAACTCATAGAGGCAAGCAGATGAGCAGTGCTCAAGAACTAACCAACCTGGTGGACTACATCGTAGAAATAAACAAGATTGCGGTTCCGAACGAGGATAACCGCTATATTTATCGCGGACAAAAAAACAAAACCTGGCACATACAAAGCGGGGCTCTCCGTCGCCTACAAAAGGAACCATTGAAACACTCCGAGCTACGGCGGTATCTTTTCAAGGGATACATCCACCAGATTATTGACGAAGTTCAACTCCGCTACTCCAGCGTCTATAGTAATCTGACGGCATTGGAGTGCATGGCGCACTTGCAACACAACAGAGGGGCCACCGGGCTGATAGATTTTACCTACAATCCACTGGTTGCCCTCTGGTTTGCATGTGAAACGGATGGGGAAACGGATGAGGCAACGGACGGGAAAGTCTTTGTGGTCAATGTCCAACCTGACAAGATAAGGGAAATCAAAACGAAAGGAGCCTTGGGTCAGGCACTCAAGACGTTTTTTGAGGAAGACGGCCAATGGCATCTCTGGCAACCATCCATAGACAATTCTACCGTAGATACCCAACGCATTACCATGCAGCAGTCCGTCTTCCTGTTTGGTTTGCCTGAAGTAGAAGCAAGCATGATTGAGCGGGAAATTTTTATCCCTAAAGAGCACAAGGAAACGTTGCTGCAAGAATTGGAGACGATGGGCATTTCAGAAAAAACACTGTTTTCAGACCTTACAGGTTTTTTTGAAAGAAACACTGCCGAATCTGCTTATAACCGGGACCTCGCAGAGGATTACTACACTGAAGAAATCAGAAAAGCGGAGGCCCAAGGCGATGAATAAAGAAGCACTCAGTGAGGATTATTTTCAAAGAGCCAATGTCAGAGCTGCATTAGGCAAATACGAGAAAGCCATCGCGGACTATGAGCGCGCCATTGAACTCAAGCCTGATTCTGCTCGTGCCTATTTCAACCGAGGGCTTGCCAGACTTGAGATTCAGCAATACGAATCAGCTCTTGCCGACTATGACCGAGCCATTAAGCTAAAGCCTGACGATGCTGCTGACCTTGCCGATGCATACCATAACCGGGGTGTTGTGAAGGAGTATATTCGCCGGTACAGAGACGCCATCGCGGACTACGACGAGGCAATCAAGTTGAAGCCGGACCTGTCTGACGCCTACATCAACCGGGGTAATGCCAAGTCTGACCTTGGGGAGTACGAATCAGCTCTTGCCGACTATGACCGAGCCATTGAGCTAAAGCCTGACTGTGTTGAGGCATACAACAACCGGGGAGACACTAAGCAAAAAATCGGGCGAAACGAGGAAGCCATCGCCGACTGTGACCGAGCCATTAAGCTAAAGTCTGACTGTGTTAAGGCATACAACAACCGGGGTAATGCCAAGTCTGCCCTTGGGGAGTACGAATCAGCTCTTGCCGACTATGACCGAGCCATTGAGCTAAAGCCTGACTATGTTAAGGCATACAACAACCGGGGAGACACTAAGCAGGAACTCGGGCGAAACGAGGAAGCCTTGGCAGATTTCAAACAAGCACTCACACTGGCGCACCAGCAGGGAAATAACGACCTTGAACGGTATGCAGAAGAAAGAATAAACGGACTAGCTTAAAATATCCGTCCGTGTCAACTCAACGATGCGCAGGCGACTGCTTGGTAATAGAAGCCTCTGTCAAAGAAAGTGATCCTTCACTAGACCCTAAAAAAGTTGCTCATCGCGTGTGTGAATATCCACGTGTTGATCGTATTCAACAACCAACTCTGGCGACTCCAAACCGGATATGTCCAACTCAGTGAGCCGGTTGTTCCAGCACCAGAGAACCTCCAACTCTAGTACCGCTGACAGGTCTAACTCCGTAAGCGCATTTCCCTCGCAATGGAGCCTCCACAGTTCGAGTACCTGCGACAGGTCCAACTTGGTGAGTCTATTGTTCCCGCAAATGAGGCTCTCCAGGCTCGACGCTTCTGACAGGTCTAATTCGATGAGTTGGTTTCCCTCACACGAAAGGCTCTGCAGCATTGGCACCTCTGACAGGTCTAATTCGATGATTTGGTTTCCCTCACACGAAAGGCTCTGCAGCATTGACACCTCTGACAGGTCCAACTTGGAGAGTTTATTGTCTCCACAACTGAGCCCCTCCAGATTTGGTACTTGCGACAGATCAAGCTTGGTAAGATGATTTTTCTCGCATAGGAGCGTCTCCAGGTGCGGTACCCGTGATAGACTAAGCTTGATGAGGTGATTATTCCCACACCAGAGGACCTTTAGACACGGCACCTGCGACAGGTCTAGTTCGACGAGTTGGTTTCCCTCACAATGGAGTTCCTCTAGATACGGCACCTGCGACAAATCGAGTTCGGTGAAGCGATTTTCCTTGCAATTAAGGTATTTCAGACACGGCACCTGCGACAGGTCTAGTTCGACGAGTTGGTTTCCCTCACAATGGAGTTCCTCTAGATACGGCACCTGCGACAAATCGAGTTCGGTGAGGCGATTATTCCTACACCAGAGGACCTTTAGACACGGCACCTGCGACAGGTCTAGTTCGACGAGTTGGTTTCCCTCATAATGGAGTTCCTCCAGATGTGATACCTGCGACAAATCAAGCTTGGTGAGATGATTATCTCCGCACCAGAGGACCTTCAGATACGGTACCTTTGCCAAATCAAGCTTGGTGAGATGATTATCCCTACAATCAAGCTTCTCCAGGTGCAAAACATGTGAAAAATCCAACCCAATTCCCGTAAAAATCCGTCCGACATCTATATCTATGAGGACACCGTCAGAGACCTCAAGCCCACCTCTTTGCATCCTCTCCACCAACCCCTCTGGCGTCATCCCCGCAGCTTTGGCCCAGGTCAGAATTTGCCGGTAGTCGGGCTCACGAAATTCGTACTCACCAATCCTGTGTCGAACAGCGTCACGCGCACGAATGATGTCCGTCGCGTCACTGACTATGCCATCAATGATTGCGTTGGCTCCGGGCGGAATGCGCACCAACTCGCTGGCGGGTCTCGGGACAAGGGAGGTGTCCTCTTTGTCACTCATGGGCTCTCTGTCTCCTCACAGGCTTACCTGGCACGACTCGCCGGTCAATTCCTCTATTTCCGTTGCCAGTTGTTGCGCTTCCGCTTCAAGCACGGCTATTTCCTTGTCCAGCACCACTCCTTGCCTTTCGGCCATCTCCTCCAGTATGTCCGGCTCGACTTCGACTCGCCGGTATATGTCGAAGGCGGGGCTTTCCTGGAGGTCGTTCAAACGGTCAAGCAGAGAGATAATCTGTGCTTGGAGCCCTTCGTAAAGGTGCCTCAGACGGTTGAGATCATCGTCATCGTCAAGAGCCAGCGTGCCCCACCCCTGCCGCTGGACAAACCCTTCGGGATCATCCGCGATTTCCTGTAGGGCGGTGACATTTCCCTTGTCTTTGGCCTGATTTATGGCTTGCATCAACTGATTGGAGCGTGTCCGTTTCTCCGGCTCATCGGCATAATGGTCGGGATGGTACGTTTTCACCAGCTTGAGCCAGAGCGCCTTGACTTCCTGCTCTTGCTCGGGGGTCGGTTCGACGCGGCTGTCGGCATCCTGGTCAAGGGCTTCGTAATCCGCGTCCAGACTCGCCTGCGCTACGCCGTGCGCATCGGCGATACTGCCTGCCGCTTCCTCCCCGTCTTGCAGTAATGTTTCTATATAACGGCGGCGATACTCCACCAGCCGCTTCAGGCGGTCGCGGCGGCGGTATTGGTCGCGCAGCAGGGTGTAGAGTCTTGACTTGACGAAATCCGTCCACTTACGAGCGGTCATGTATCCCGCTTCGACTTCTGCAAGCCGGGTGCGTGCAGCATCGACGAGTTGTTTCAATTCTTCAATGGCTGGATCGGTGTAGATGATAAGGCCCGCGTCCGGCGCACTGCCGGCAGCACCACTTGGAGCGCTTACCTCTGCCGGTCGAAGTACCGTGTCCGATCGTTTCCCCTCAGCCAATCGGCTCAGATACCACCGACCGATAGCCGCGTTGCGCCGGTTGGACGATTGCGACAATCGGACAAGCCAGTCACGCAAGGCAGGGTCGGTCTCCGCATCCCAGAACAGGTGGTCCTTAAAGGCACCGAAAGCGATTCGGGTCGGATACCAGTCCTGGGTGGTGAAGTCACACACGCGCTGCCAGGAGTCCAAGCCACGTTGCTCGGCAAGCGGACGGAGCACCTGCCCAAGCAGATCGACAACCGTTTCCACATCGCCCAGCGCAGTATGCGCGCCACGCTGGGGCAGCCGGTAGTACTGACGGAGCGTTTGCAATTTACAATTTCCGGCTGGGACCGGGTCCAGTAATCGCTGTGCAAGGCGGAACGCGCAGAAGCCCCGCACGCCAATCTGACTGATGCCGAGTCGTTTCCATTCCGGTAGGAGCACTTGGTCAAAGTCGTACTGAAGATTGTAAGCGACGAGCGGCAATTCTCCGACGTAATCCTTGAATGCCGCATACACCGCCTCGGCAGGCTCGCCGTCGCGCTCAAGAATTTCCTTGGTATAGCCGTGGACGCGCGCCGCCTCGGGGGGAATATCCCGGTTCTGATTGAGCAAGCGCTGAAACGGAGGCCCCTCCGGATCCCAGCCCCGCATCCGTTGCGCGCCAATTTCAACGACGAATATCGGCGGCCTGATCCCGGTGGTCTCGGTATCAATCAGTATCCAGGGAGTATCCTTCATCGCAGGGCTATGCACGGACATTGAAGAGAAGGTGCTACCGTATCTCTCGTCGTCTGACAAGATTTCCCTTAAGAGTACCCTCTTAATTTGAGGATGCCCTACCTAATTTGAGCGTCCACCCACTGCGGCGAGAAGGAGTCAAATCCAGATACCCTTGCTGAGTCCGACAGAAGGAGCATAGACTGTTCCGTAGTTGTGATACGCTTCCTGTTCCGCAGCCTTACGCGCGGTGTTCTCTGGACCATCGATCTTTTTGCGCGCCTCACCGGCCGGCGCCGGCCGTATAACACCCTTCAGATAGAGCTGACTGGTCATCTTGCCGAAGATGGAGTCCTGGGGCTCCTGCCGTTTCGCCGTTCAACCGCCCCGGACCTGTTCGGCCTGACCACTCTGCTGCGCTGGGCGCGGGAGGATGAGCAGCTCACGACTGTTGTTCTCATCATCGATAATCTGGATACCGGCTGGGCCCGACTGCAAAACCTGCGGCGCTCCATTCAGGCGCTCCGTCACGCCGGGAAATACGTTCTCGTCTATCTCGCCGAGGGGGGCACCCAGGAGTATTACCTCGCCAGTGCGGCAAACGCGGTGGCAATGGCACCGGCCGGGCACCTGACCGTCACCGGTCTTGCCGCGGAAACAATGTTTTTTAAGGGCGCGCTCGACAAGCTGGGCGTTGAAGCCCAGGTTACTCAGGCCGGGCAGTATAAGTCAGCCGGGGAGCCGTTTACGCGGACCTCGCTGTCTGAGCCACATCGGGAGATGATGAATAGCCTCCTGGATGACCTGTACGATCAGATAGTCGAAGGAGTCGCCGCAACCCGGAATACCGACACAGCGACCGTGCGGGAGCTTATTGACCAAGGGCTGTTTCTGCCCCACGAAGCTCAGGAAGCGGGCCTGATCGATCATATTGGCTATGAGGATGATATCCCGCACTGGCTCGAAAGCCGCGGAGGACAGACGGATGGCGTGAACGCGGCCCAGAGCGTGCAAATCATTGAAGCGGGTGCCTATCTGCGCCGCCGTGGGCGACTCATACGACGCCACGCGCTCCGGTATCCTCCGGTGCGGATGGCCTTCATGACGGTGGGGGGAACGATTACCCGTGGAGAAACCGAGACCGGGAGTGACGGTATTCAATCCACCGGCTCTGCCAGTGTAATCCGAGACCTCAGGCACATCCGCGAAGACCCTGGTATCGCGGGCGTTCTGATCCGGGTATCAAGTCCGGGCGGGTCCGGGCTGGCCTCTGATCTGGTCTGGCACGAGATTCTTCAGACCAAAGAAGAGAAGCCGGTCATTATCTCTCTGGGCGATGTGGCTGCTTCTGGCGGATACTACATCGCGCTGGCCGGCACGACGGTTTTTGCTGAGGAAGGAACGATTACCGGCTCAATTGGGGTCATTGCCGGTAAGGCGGTATTGCACGGACTCTATGCGCAGCTTGGTCTGGATAAGGAAATTCTGACCCGCGGCAAGCGGGCGGCGCTGTTCTCCGACTATCTGGCCTTTGGTCCGACCGAACAAGAGCGGATGAATAGTGAAATCCAAAGTTTCTATCGCGACTTTGTCAAGAAAGTCGCCCAGTGTCGGTCGCTCAGTTATGAGACGGTTGACGCCTGTGCTCAGGGGAGAGTCTGGAGCGGGCGGCAGGCAGTGGCCCGTGGCCTGGTTGACCGGATAGGTGGGGTGGAAGAGGCCCTGGCCGAACTCAAATATCGAGTTGGGCTGCCTGACCACTGGCCGGTTGGGGTCGAACGTTTCCCCAAGCCGGCTTCGCTCCTCCGGTTTCCATCCCTTTTACGCCTCCTGCCCTGGGGGGGGAGGGTCTACGGAACCGGCTGGCCCTGGGAGCGAGACCGGATATGGGCAATTCTGCCGTTTTCTCTGCGTTTTTTGTAACCTAGGTGACAGCCGGACTCTTGCGTTGAACTTGTAACGTCGGATATTCTACCTGTCCGTAATTTCCTGGGTCATATTCTGACTGAGTCTGTAACAACTCTACGCGAAAAGTGCTGTAACAGCCGAGGGGGAGGAGATTTCATGGCCACCAATCCAGCGGGGGGGCCCCTGCAGAAATCGACGCAAGAGCGTGAAAGCGTCGTTATTCGTTTTGCCGGTGATTCTGGGGATGGCATGCAGTTGACCGGCACCCGTTTTACATCCGAATCCGTTCTTGCCGGGAATGATGTCGGCACCTTGCCCGACTTTCCCGCGGAAATACGGGCTCCGACTGGCACGCTGTACGGTGTGAGCGCTTTTCAGATTAATTTCAGTAATAAAAATGTATATACACCTGGGGATGATCTCGATGCCCTGGTGTGCATGAATCCGGCAGCGCTCAAAACCAATATTGCCGATCTGAAGCAGAACGGCATTCTCATCGTTGACCCGGCTGAATTCAGCACAGCCAACCTCAGAAAAGCCGAATACGAAAACAGCCCGCTTGAGGACAATTCGCTGGATAAATACCAGGTCTATCAAGTGGAAGTCACCAAAATGACGACCTTGGCCCTGAAGGATACGGGACTCCCAAACCGCTCGGTCATGCGGAGTCGAAACTTTTTTGCCCTGGGCGTTGTATCATGGCTGTTTAATCGTCCGATTGAACCGACCCTGGAATGGATACAACAGCGATTCGGGAAGACCCCGGTTGTCGCCGAGGCCAACACCCTGGCCATCAAAGGTGGATACAATCTGGGTGAAAATACCGATATGTTCGCCTCGTCCTATGAGATCAAACCGGCTGAGATTGATCCTGGTATATATCGCAATATCACGGGCAACTCGGCCACCGCCCTGGGCTTTGTGATAGCCGCCCAAAAGGCCGGGCTGCCACTCTTTCTGGGCAGCTATCCAATTACGCCGGCCAGCGATGTGCTGCACGAATTAGCCGAATACAAAAACTATAACGTCTATACGTTCCAGGCCGAAGATGAAATTGCCGGGGTCGGGGCTGCCCTGGGGGCCGCTTTTGGGGGGGCACTGGCCATTACGACAACCAGCGGCCCTGGGATGAACCTCAAGGGTGAGACTATGGGTCTGGCCGCCACAGTTGAATTGCCCATGGTGATTACGAACATCCAACGCGCCGGGCCGAGTACGGGTATGCCGACCAAGCCTGAACAAACCGACCTCCTCCAGGCGATCTATGGGCGGCACGGAGAATCGCCCCTGCCCGTGATTGCCGCCTCCACACCGGCTGACTGTTTTCACGCCGCTTTTGAGGCGGCCCGGATCGCGATGAGGTATATGACGCCGGTCATTCTTTTGACGGACGGGTTCCTGGCCAACGCCTCGGAGCCCTGGCTCCTGCCGAGTGTCGACGACCTGCCCAGCATTCCGGTCGAATTTCGCACTGATCCGCAAGGCTTCTTTCCTTATCTTCGGGATGAAGAAACCTTGGCCCGACCCTGGGTGAAACCCGGTACACCCGGCCTTGAGCACCGAATTGGCGGCATTGAAAAGGATTACCTGACCGGCAATATCAGCTACGCCCCTGCCAACCATGAACAGATGGTGCGCGTCCGGCATCAAAAGGTTGCGAAAATCACTCAGGAGATGCCGCCCACTCAGGTGAAGGGACCGGAGCAGGGTAAGCTGCTGGTTCTGGGTTGGGGCAGTACATATGGCGCTATTGCCGCCGCGGTCGAGGCCGCTCAGGCGCAAGGCCATGCGGTCGCCCACGCCCATCTGCGCTATCTGAACCCGCTGCCAGCCGACCTCGGCACCGTGCTGGGCCGGTATGAAAAGGTGCTCGTCCCGGAGATGAATATGGGCCAGCTCCTCAAGTTGATCCGCGCCGAATACCTGATTGACGCGGTTGGGCTGAATAAGATCCAAGGCCGTCCATTTAAGGTGTCTGAGGTTGCAACCCGCATTGCCCGTATGTTGGAGGACTAAAGACTATGAGCACAGAAGCTGCGGTAAAACTGACACGGAAAGACTTTGTTTCAGACCAGGATGTCCGTTGGTGTCCGGGTTGTGGAGATTATGCCATTCTGGCTCAGGTCCAGAAGATTTTTCCTGAATTCGGCATCCCAAAAGAAAAAGCGGTCTTCATTTCGGGCATCGGCTGCTCAAGTCGCTTCCCGTACTACATGAATACGTATGGCTTTCATACCATTCATGGGCGGGCGCCGGCGATTGCAACCGGACTCAAGATCTCCCGACCCGACCTGCACATTTGGCTGGTTACCGGTGACGGCGACGGTTTGAGCATTGGCGGCAATCATCTCATTCATGCGTTGCGCCGGAATGTTGAGCTCAAAATCATGCTTTTCAACAACCGGATTTACGGCCTGACGAAAGGCCAATACTCGCCAACTTCAGAACTCGGCAAAGTTGCCAAATCCACGCCCATGGGCTCGGCCGACCATCCGCTCAACCCGATCGCCCTGGCAATGGGAGCAGAGGCGACGTTTATTGCCCGCAGCATCGACACCGAGGCCAAGCATCAGCAGGAAACGCTGCGACGCGCAGCCGCCCATCAGGGCGGAGCGTTTATTGAAATTCTACAAAACTGCAACGTCTATAATGACGGCGCCTGGGAATATCTGAAGGCGAAAGACTCCAAGGCCGATACCCAACTGCTGCTTGAGCACGGCAAACCCATGGTTTTTGGCAAGAACAAAGATCGGGGTATTCGTCTTAACGGCCTGACCCCTGAAGTGGTCACGATTGGGAATGGCATCGGTACCGCAGACCTGCTGGTTCACGATGAACACGATCAAACGCTGGCCTATTTGCTCGGTCGCATGACACCCCCCGACTTCCCCACGCCGGTCGGGGTGCTGTTTTCAACCCAACGGCCGACTATTGAGTCCTTGATGAACAAACAGATTCAGGACGCTATCGAGAAGTCTGGCCCAGGGAATATTGACACCCTCCTGCGTCGTGGAGATGTCTGGTCCGTAGAATAATTTTCTCAACCGTTGAGCCGGCCCCGGTTTGTCTCTGCGTGTGACGAGCCGGGGCCAAAGAGTAAACGTGTCCTCCACATCAAACAAAGCTGGACACGTTTACTCTTTTTCGTGTTTCCAGCCTATGCCACTCCATCTCCGGATCCCCTGTCCCCAGTGCGGAAAAATCCTCTACCGCAAGCGCAACGGTCGTTGTCCGGAGTGTGGAACGCGGGTGAGCGCGCATGTGGAAGAGGTCCGCGGACGGGAGGAGCGGATTGAAAAGGTTGTGGCTGTCATCGGGACAGCCCTGGTTGTCCTGGTGCTCATGCTCGCTGGCGGAGTCGGGCTGGTTGAGGGCATACTGATGTATGGGGTGGCTGGCGCGGCAATGTTTTATCTGGCAAAAAAGACCTTCAAGCCCAACCGGGAAGAAAAAGAAGAGTAGCGTAAGGAAGAAATCATGGCAGAAAAGGCCGACCTGAAAAAACAGATGAAAGAGCTCAAAGGGCAACGTGATACGGCCCTGGAGCAAAAGGAACACAAAGAACTCAAAAAGATCCGACGCGCTATCCGTTCTGTTAAACGGCAGTTGCGCGCCCTGGCTGCGTAATATTCTTGTGCTTCGGCCTCAGCCCAGGCTTTTACCAGAAAGGGTAGGGGAACCCTCTCCTTTTTTCTGTCCGTCTCCACCGCCGGCTCGGACTGCTCCCTACCCCTAACCGCCCAGGCATGAAAGGAAGACGGCTATGAACGTTCGGGTCCAATCGCAAGCCATTACGGCAGTCCGCACTGACCTGCTGGTTGTCTCGGTCGTGCAGGGGAAACAAAACGCTGAAAACCTGAAAGCCCTTGATGCTGCGGTGGACGGCGCGCTGCGCGAGCAGGTGAGACGCCGCCGATTCCAAGGCAAACGTGGCGAGACTCTCCTGTTCCAGACGCATAAACGTCTCCCCAGCGTAGTGGTCCTGCTGGTTGGACTTGGCAAGCGCGGGAGCGTTGAGTCGTCCACCTGGCGTCAGGTCGGAGCCACGGCCCGCCGCCAGGCGCAGGAGCAACGAGCGAAGAGCCTGGCGTGGTTTGTCGAACCAGGTCTGGATGTTCAGGAGATGGGCGCCGCTATCCTCGAAGGGATACTGCTGTCCGGTTATGTCTTTCAGAAGTACAAATCCAACAACGGGAAGAAGACGGCAATTGAGACCTTCACCCTGGTTGGTCCTGGTCTCAGGAAAAGCGCTCGGCTGAGCCGCGCCCTCGAAACGGTTCAAAATACGGTTCCGGGCGTCTTTCTGGCACGCGATTTAGTCAATGAACCCGCTTCGGTTTCAACCCCAACGTATCTGGCGAATCAAGCCAAAAAGCTCTCTGACGGAAACGGACTCAAGACCGAAGTCTGGGGTGTAAACAAGATCAAGGCGGCCAAAATGCACGGGCTGCTGGCGGTTTCGCGCGGCGGTCCAGAAGAGCCGCGCTTCATCAAGCTGCGCTATACCCCTGCGGCCAAGCCCAAAAAGAAAGTCGCCCTGGTCGGGAAGGGTCTCACCTTTGACTCTGGCGGACTCTCTCTCAAGCCGGCCAAGTCCATGGAGACGATGAAAATTGATATGTCGGGTGGGGCAACCGTACTGGGGACGATGCGGGCGATTGCTCAACTCAAACCGCAGGTGCAAGTCACGGGGTATGTGCCCTCGTCTGAAAATATGCCGAGCGGCACGGCTCAGAAACCCGGTGATATCATCAGCTATCGAAACGGCAAAACCGTCGAGGTCCTCAATACAGACGCAGAGGGCCGTTTGATCCTGGCTGACGCGTTGATCTGTGCCGTAGAAGATAAGCCCGACGTCATTATTGACCTGGCCACCTTAACCGGCGCTTGTATGGTCGCCCTGGGCTCCCAGGTCGCCGGTCTGTTCAGCAATAATCAAAAGCTGACGGATGATTTGTTAGCCAGCAGCAAAGAGACGGGCGAGCAATTATGGCCCATGCCCCTGGTGAAGGAGTATAAGGACGACATCAAGAGTTCCATTGCCGACATTAAAAATATCGGTGGGGGCTATGGGGGGGCGATTACCGCGGCGCTTTTTCTTGAAGAGTTTGTCTCGGAGGTTCCCTGGGCGCATCTGGATATTGCCGGTCCGGCCTTTTCAGAGCGGGCCCCGAGAGGCGGGACCGGCTTTGGCGTGCGGACGCTCGTGCAATATGTGTTGAGCTTGTAGAGCCAGCCGCCGGGGAGACGGGGATTCCTGCTTGCCTATGCGGACCATCGCCCAACTCCAACGCCAGATCGTTGCCTGTCGGCGCTGTCCCCGGCTCGTTCAGCACTGCCGGCGCACGGCCCAGGAGAAAGTCAAGCGCTACCGCGACTGGGACTATTGGGGCAAGCCGGTGCCGAGCCTTGGTGAGCGCAGCGCGCGCCTGTATGTGGTCGGCCTGGCGCCGGCAGCGCATGGCGGCAATCGGACGGGGCGGGTGTTTACCGGAGATCGCAGTGGGGACTGGGTATTCGGCGCATTACACGCCTATGGCTTCGCCAGCCAACCGACTTCAACCCATATCGACGATGGCCTCAGGTTACAGGACGCGTATATTACCGCGGCCGTCCATTGCGCGCCGCCGGACAACAAGCCGTCGCGAGAAGAATTCGAAGCGTGTCAACCCTATTTGCTGCGTGAAATCCAACTGCTGAAACAGGTCAGGGTCGTTGTTGGGCTGGGACAACTGGCTTTTTCAGCCTATCTCAAAGCCCGGCGAGAAGTCGGCCTGCGGGTTCCGACGCCCAGGCCGAAATTCGGGCATGGCAAGCGCTACGACCTGCCTGCCCTGAGCCGAAGGGGATGGCGTCAGCCTCATCGGTTCCTACCATCCCAGCCAACAGAATACCTTTACCGGTCGGCTGACGCGGCCTATGTTTCACTCTGTCTTCCGCGAGGCGCGGGAGATCCTTTCATGAGGCGTGCGGCTACGATTTATACCCGAGAGTCTGCTTCTGTGGCGGGTAGCTTTACGGCCTGCACGAAAACATCCGAAGTAGTGAGGTCGCCCGTCTGTAATTTCCCCTGAAGGTACGGGGCAAGTTGCCGCTTGTCAATCTTCGACGGATGCATACGTCGCTCGGCGTAGACGATGTCGAACCCACACATCTCGATTTCTTTGAGGTGCCATGAACAGGGGCTGCGGTTGAGTAAATATGCACGTCGGCCCCGAATGAATTGCCAAACGAGATCGGAATATGTCCAATGGCCGTTCCAATCTATCGCCGTATTATGGCCGCTAAAGTCGATAGTGTGGGACATGTACCCGCCCGGCTTGAGCAGACGGTACATTACGTCGTAGGTAAAGGCTATGTTATCTACATGCTCAAGCACCGTTTGGGAGAAGATGAGATCTACTGATCCCTCCCTGCTCGCCTGGATGTCGTGCCAAGGGGCTTGGTAGCGAACGCATGAATCGCCGTCGCCCAGCGCGGCGAATGACCGCCGCAAGCGGTCGAGCCGCTTCGTTTCTAGGACGCGGTTGAGCCGTTCGTCCGTCAACACGTGGTCCGGAAACCGGCAGGACGCAAGTTTCGGCTCAATCCCGGGAAACTCATCGTCGCCGGGAATTTTCTCTCGTCTGCTGAACAGATCGACCAAATCATCGAACACCGCCAGGTTGCGCTCGGTGTGCGCGTGCTGGACGACATCAAACGCTTCGTAGCTCTCCACGCCAGTAATGAGTGCTGCTGCGCCGACGCCGAGTGATCTGCCCGGGCCGAGCTCGGCTACGGCCTGCGGGTCGGTCGGCAGAGCGTTCTCGTGCATCTTGACTAGGTGACGTAACCAAACCGAGTAGCAATACCGGGCTGATTCGGTCTCCACGAGTTTGGTCCTCACCCACCCCGATTTCCTGAGCCACTGGTACATCGAATAGACGCCTGGAATATGTCCTGCGATTATCCAGGGCAGGATGCTTAACGGCAGTTGCCTTACGCTCATTGGTGACTTCCTTCGTAGGAATCGTATCATCCAGACAACAAACGACGACAGACGCGGCCAGACCTACTCCGCGAAGATCGCGTTAATGACCTCATCAATCGCGCGCTGGGAGTCGTTGTCATCCGTCAGTGAACGGGAGACGGCCACAGTGCAGGCGCGCCGCGGTGTCACGCCCTGGCGGATGAGCTGGCCGGAATAAATGAGCAGCCGCGTGCTGACGCCTTCTTCAAGGCCACTGGCCTTCAGGTGGCGGACCTTTTCGCCCAGCTTGGCGAGGTCGAGTGCGGTTTCCAGGGGCAAATCACTCTCGTGGGCGATGATCTCGGCTTCCTTATCGCGGGGCGGGTAGGTGAACTCGACTGTGACAAAGCGCTGCCGCGTAGAGTGTTTGAGGTCTTTGAGGATGCTCTGGTAGCCGGGGTTGTACGAGATAACCAGCAGAAAATTCTCATGCGCCTCAAGGATTTCGGCCCGCTTATCAACCGGCAGAATACGCCGATGGTCGGTCAGCGGATGGATAAGGACAATGGTATCCTTGCGCGCTTCCACGATCTCGTCCAGATAACAAATCGCCCCGGTGCGGACCGCCTGGGTCAGCGGCCCGTCCACCCAGACGGTATCATCGCCCTTAATCAGATAGCGCCCGACCAGATCGCTCCCGGTCAGGTCTTCATGGCAGGCGACCGTGACGATGTTTTCGGGGGCTTCCTGATCGCGGTTGGGCATGAGCACATGGGCCATATGCTCGACAAAGCGGGTCTTGCCGCAGCCGGTCGGACCTTTCAGCAGCACAGGCAGGCGGCACTCATAGGCTGCCTGAAAAATCTCGACCTCATCGCCTATGGGTAAATAAAACGGAACCGCGCCATTCGGAGTAGTTGCTTCGCTCATAATCGTGACTCGTTTACTCTGCTATGAAGTGGTCGTGAGAGTCTCCATAACTTGCTGGGTATCAATGTCGATAAGCTCAACGGTCGCCACACCACTGACGGCAGCCTTTTGCCGGGCATCGATGATCTGGTCCCGGAGTTTTTCTCTGAAACTATCGCGGACCGTCTGAGGCATACCAGCCATAGGGAAATTGCGAAAGAAGACCCTGGCCTGAGTTGGCGACAGCCACTCGATGCGGACGATTTTGGGCGCCATCATTTCATGTGAGCGAAAGAGCGCTTCCACCGCTTGCTGAAATGGTGAGGCTGAGGAATTTGTTGTTGACGCGGTTCGGGACGGGGCCGCCCCGTTCGAGAATTGTTCCAGGAGCTGGTCGATACGGGCCTGAATGGCGGTATTATCCGTCAGACTCTTGGCCTGCTGTAATGAGGCAACCGCCTGTTCGGGCAGGCCCTTCTCCTGGTAGGCAACCCCCAGGTTAAAATGCGCCTGAAAGAAGCCTGGCTGCTTGGCCAAGACGGATTGATAGGAAGCGATGGCTTGATCGACCTGGCCGGTGTAGAGGTACATGGTCCCGAGGTCGGTCGTTACGCTGGCATCATCCGGTTTCAGCGCCAAGTAGCGCTGATAATACTCGATCGCTTTGTGGTGTTCCTCAAGGTCGTAGGACACATTCCCCAAGCCGCGGAGAGCGTCCAGGTCACTTGGCGCAAGTTCAAACAGCTTGCGATACGAGGCCAGGGCCGCACTGCGATAGCTGGCATCCAGCTGCGACGCCCGGAACTGGACTTCAGCCAGGGTCCGCCACGCATTAGGGTCGTGCGGGGCGGCATTGGCTTGGGCGGCCAGTTCCGCGATACGACTCTTCACCTCCTCAGGCAAGGCAACCTCGGGATGATCCTGAGGCAGGGCCGAACCGCCCGTGCTGGCTTGAGTGGAACCGGTCGGGGTCGGGGTGAAAGGCTCTGTCCGAAGGACAAACACCCAGAGTCCGAGACCGACGGCGAGGTAGCAGGACAAAACGATGATGCCGGGAAGCGGCCACCGCTGGGCGCCGGCCGCTGGTGGGGCGGCCGATTTCCGGGCCTTCTGCCCGCCGGCCTGGCCCCCGAGGGCTTCCCCACAATTTGTACAGAAATGTGCTTTGGGGATAGTCTTTGTCCCACACTGCGGGCAAAAACGCGCTGTCGCCATCCTCCCTCTACCTCCGTGCACCCTACCTAACAACAATACCCCAGACGGGCTAGACCGGGGCGGAAGCGAATCCAGTTGACAGTCAAGGAGCAGGCTGGATAAGCTGCGTGCAGCCCTGGGGAGGAATACATGGCAAAAAAAAGTGCGAAGCGCGACCCTCGCCTGGCACAAGGCAAAAAAGTGCTGGAAGAATGGGGCATTCAGCCTCCTGCCGGACAGGCCAGCAGCCTGGATATTGCCAGCCTGCATGAGCGCATAGGACAGAATGCTGACGCCGACTTAGCCTTGGCCGCCTTCCTGGGCGCTGTCCAGACAGCAGAGTCGGCCCAATTCCTGGTGAGTTGGATCGAGCAGGCGACTGACAAGCGTTTGCATAAAGAGATTAGCCGCGCCCTCTATCGCCTGTCACAAAAAGGGATACAGGCCGACCGGCCACAAAAGGGAGCGGGCAAGTCCATTCTCACCCCGATTGAACCGGAGGGCTATCTGTCCGCAATGGATGGCCGCGGCGATCGCCTCGTTTGGATAGTGAAATCACGCCTTGGCGGCGGGCTGCATTTTTTGTCTACGTTGATCAACGAGTCCGAAGGGATGCGCTATATTGAGGGCACGGAAATATCGCGTAAAACGCTGCGGCAGGCGCTTCAGGACTTGAGCGATAATCGCGGCGTGACGATGATTGAAGCGCCGTGGCAGTATTGCGATTTCCTGATGCAGGAAGGCTATGAACGTGCCAGGGCACAGGACAAAAAAGAGGTGGAATCCTACCCCGCGGCTCGGTCCTTTGTGTTCACCGCACCTGCAGAAAGAGCAAACGTGTTGACCCAAACAGTTCCGCTGCCGGACAGTGTAGATCGTCATGCAATAGCTGCTGACGAAAATTTACTTGTAACGTCCATCCAGCTCGCCGAAGAACCGGAAATGCAGCGCTGGGTATTCGACGCGGAACAGGCCAAGCCCTATGTCGAAAAGATCAGCAGTGCGCAGGAGAGCCCCCTGGTGCTGAATCAGCACCAGCAAAAAGACCGGGTGAACGATGTCATCAAACAAGCGGTGGCCGAAGTGTTCTCAGGAGAGAGCGGCCAGGTCTACGCGCGGCGCCTGGAAGAAATGGCGCTGTATTTTGCGGCAACCGGACGTTTGGAGTCAGCCCAACGCGCCCTGGCCGTGTCTCTGGCGCTCCAAAAAGAGGGGGCGAGCGGCAGTGGCATTCCCTTTTGTGAGGGATTGGTCCAGCAGAGCATCGGCCTGCACTACACGGAAGAAAAGCAACACCAACAGGAAGAATCTAAAGGCTCGCTCATTATGAAGCCGTCCGAGTTTGCGGCCCAGGCGCAGCAGGCCCAGCGCCAACGGCGGGTCTGAGTATTTGGAGGGGACCATGCCGCAGCCCTTCCCGGATCAGATTACCGCGCTCCCATTTTTGAATGCAGGAACGATTCTGTCGTGCCCGGATTGTGGCATAGGACTCTACCTGCTGACGAAGAAGGTCACCCGAGACGGGACCTTTGAAGGCGCAGTGCAGGCCATGGCTGGGGTCCCGGAATATAAGCGGGGGTCCACGCCAAAGACATGTCCCTTATGTCAGACCGGCCAGTGGTGGTATCCGCCCGGCACAATCCACACCTTTCAGTACGGCTGGGTCGCCTAGAGTGTGGAGATAGAGAGGGAGAGATAGAGACAGAGATAAGAGATAGTGGAAATGGGACAACAGCAGATATAGCGTGCGGTCCTCGCTCTCTTTTCTCTATCTCCCTTCTCTATCTCCCTTCTCTATCTCCCCCTCTCCCTCTCTGTACGTTGACAATGCCCAGCCGGGGTTATACCGGTTATACGTCTCTACGAGTGATCCATAACGAGTGATCCGTAAGAAGAAGGAGGTTCTCTATGGCAAGTCCGCAACTACAACAGACCCTCGATATGTTCAAAGAGATGGGGGCGAAGATGGCCGAGGCAAAGGATATCAACGCCATGCGCGCGATCATGATAGAAGCGCAAGCCCCGGCTGGCGTAACGTGTACCCCGGTTGACGCCGGCGGAGTGTCTGCCGAATGGAGCGTTGCCGATGGCGCTGACCAGGATAAGGTCATCTTGTACGTTCATGGTGGCGGCTATGTGATGGGCTCCGCCGGGTCCCACCGTGATATGACCGGTCGTCTCTCGCAGACAGCGGGCGCCCGCGTGCTCTCCCTCAACTATCGTCTGGCTCCCGAGCATCCCTTCCCCGCCCCGGTCGATGATGCGGTGGCAGCCTACCGTTGGCTGCTCGGACAGGGGATTCAGGCCTCAAACATTGCTATTGCGGGAGACTCGGCTGGTGGAGGCCTCGCTTTTGCCGCCCTCATCGCTATTCGTGACGCGGGGGAGCCTGTGCCTGCGGCCGGCATTGGTATTTCACCCTGGGTTGATATGGAAGGCACAGGAGAGTCGATGACCACGCGGGCGGCGGTCGACCCGGTTGTCCAGAAAGAAGGCCTGCTCGGTATGGCCAAGATATATCTGGGCGGCGCGGACCCGAAAAATCCGCTGGCCGCTCCGCTGCATGCCAATCTTGCGGGTCTACCACCATTGCTGATCCAGGTCGGGGACGCGGAGACCTTGTTGGACGACGCCACAAGAATCACAGAACGAGCCCGGAAAGCCGATGTCGATGTGACATTAAAAGTCTGGGATGAAATGCCGCATGTGTGGCATTTGTTTGCGCCGATTCTTCCCGAAGGCCAGCAGGCTATCGAAGAGATTGGGGCGTTCTTTAAGGAACAGACGGCATAAAATCTGCCTCGCAGACAAGGCAGCAGAGGGCAGTCCTATGAGGCTGCCCTTTTTTTAAGCTATGGCCCAACAACTGCATTTGAGTGTGGCAGATCAGTCTCCTGTCAGACAAGGGGGAACAGCCGCCCAAGCGTTGCGGGAGACGGTCGCCCTTGCCGAGGCGGTGGAAAAATTCGGCTATGAACGCTTCTGGGTGGCCGAGCATCACAATCTGCCCGGTTTCGCCGGGACCAGCCCGGAAATCGTGATTGGCCAAATTGCCGCCCGTACGCAACATATTCGAGTCGGGAGCGGGGGCGTGATGCTGTCCCATTACAGCGCTCTCAAAGTTGCCGAGATATTCCGCGTCCTTGAATCCTTTTATCCTGGCCGCATAGACCTCGGTCTTGGCCGCGCGCCAGGGAGCGATCAGCGAACCGCGGTTGCGCTCTCCTATCCCGGCCAACCCCGCGATATTCGGTATTACCCGGAGCAGGTCGATGACCTGTGCGCCTACCTGGCGGATAATCTCCCCCCGGATCATCGTTTTGCCGATGTGCATGCCGGCCCCACCGCGGGCACCACGCCGGAGGTGTGGTTGCTCGGCTCGGGCATTGACTCGGCCCTCGTTGCGGCGGAGCGGGGTCTGCCGTTCAGCTATGCCTATTTCTTCGGTATGGGCGTCCAGCATGGTCCGGCTATTGTTGAGAGCTACCGACGCCACTTTCGTCCATCGGACTCTCTGGCCGAGCCCAAAGTCAACGTGACTGTTCAGGCTTTATGCGCGGAGACCGAAGAAGAGGCGCACTATCTGTCGGCAAGCAGAAATCTGGTGCGGCTGAACATTATCCGTGGGCGTCGGCGTGGGGTCCCCACGCCTGAGGAAGCGCGCGCCTACCCGTATAGCGCTGACGAGCTGGCCTATCTGGAGCAATACCGCCGCTCCAATGTTGACGGAGACCCACAGCATGTGAAAGAGCAACTCGAACACCTGGCCGAGGTCTTTCAGACCACCGACCTCGGCGTTGTTACGATTTGTTATGATTTTTCCAAGCGCGTGCGCTCCTATGAACTCATCGCCGAAGCGTGCGGTCTGCCGGCCCCTGGCCCCCAGACTCCCGCTGCTTCGCCCGGATAGGGAAGAAGCCAGCCGTTTCTCGGGGGTTTTCTCGCCACCTACCATCACCCCCAGACCTTCCATCACCGCACTTTCGTATAAACTCGATTAGGACATTAATTTTAGTACACATTCCGGCGGGTCTCGGGCCACACGTCTCAAGGGAGGCCGTCGGGATACCAAGAAATATGTGGTTACGGTTGTCTCTTGGTCCGAGGTTGTCAAGAGTTTAGGGACTATATAATTTAGGGACTACTCTACTTGATATTATTTTGGGAACAATTTATAATTCGCTATGCGGATCATCAGCAAGAAGAGGCTGCGGGAGTGTTGGGAGCGGCATGCGGACGCCGAGGAGCCGCTGCTTGCCTGGTATAGGGAGGTCGTGAAGGAGGAGTGGGAGACGCCGGTACAGATAAAGGAGAAATATCCGAATGCCCGCATTCTCGGTGACAGCCGGGTAGTCTTCAACATCAAGGGTAACCATTATCGACTCGTGGCGAAAATCAACTATCCGGGACGCATTGTCTATGTCCGCTTTGTGGGAACACATGCCGAATATGACCGCGTGAATGTTCTGGAGGTGTAAGATGGCCACTGGAAAGATCAAGCCGGTCCGGACCGAGCAGGATTATGAGGACGCGCTGGCTCGGGTCGACGCGTTAATGGATGCAGCGCCCGGCAGCCCGGAGTTCGATGAGCTCGACATTCTCGTTGATCTGGTTGAACTCTATGAGAGCAGGCACGAGCCGATGGGTTGTCCAAGTCCGCTCGCTGCAATCGAGTTCCGCATGGAGCAGGGCAATTTGCGGCCGCGTGACCTGATCCCTTTCATCGGGAGCCGAGCGAAGGTGTCCGAGGTGCTCTCCGGCAAGCGTGCCATCACCATGTCGATGGCGCGGGCGCTTCATAAACATCTTGGCATTCCGGCGGATGTATTGCTGCGCGAACCGGATGTAGACCTGAGCGACCCACTGGCTGATCTCAATTGGAGTCGGTTTCCGGTCAAAGACATGGCGAAGCTGGGCTGGATTCGACATGGTCCCAACCTGGTGAAACGCGCCGAAACGATTATACGCGGATTGATTAACCGGGCGGGAGGGCCGGACATCGCCTATGCCGCCCTCTACCGGAAGAACGACCATCTGCGTACAAACGCCAAGGTGGACGCCTACGCCCTCCAAGCATGGTGCTGGCAGGTGCTGGCAACGGGAAACAAGAATCCACCGCAGACAGAGTACGTATCTGGCACCGTAACGCAGCACTTCCTCAGGGAGGTTGCACAGTTGAGCTGGTTCGAAGACGGTCCGCGACTGGCCAGGGAGGTGCTGGCAAAACACGGAATCGCACTGGTGACCGTGCCGCATTTGCCGAGGACCTGTCTCGACGGAGCAGCACTCCGACTCAACGATGGGCGGCCAGTGGTCGGGTTGACCCTACGCTACGACCGGATCGACAATTTCTGGTTCTGCCTGTTGCACGAACTGGCACACGTGGGTCGCCACCTGGACAATAACCAGGGTAATGCCTTTATCGATGACCAGACGCTCCGCGGAGTGGAAGGCAGGCGGGAAGACCCGAGGGAGGCACAGGCCGACGAATGGGCGATCGAGGCACTTGTCCCTCAGGCGGATTGGGAAGCGAGCGCGGTGCGGGAACGCCCGACGCCTATAGCGGTCATGAATCTGGCCCATGCGCTACAGGTCCATCCGGCGATCATAGCCGGCAAGATTCGACATGAGCGCCAGAACTATCGGCTACTGTCGCAGTTTGTGGGCACCGGCGAGGTCCGACGGCAGTTGGGCAGCATGACGTAAGGTTGGGGTAAACATGTCGATTACAGGCTCCGATCAAGAACCAGTGGACCTGCTGGACGCATTCTTCGGGTGCGTACGGTCGGTCCAGACGGCCGCCGATGTTGTTTGCCCCTTATCTCAGGTTCCGACAGTCCTGGAAGGCAAGGACTGGACCCGCTATGAGGGCGTACTTCACACGGATCACGCCGTTCGGGAGGAGTTTTTCCTGGACCGAGAAGTCGCGCCGACAGCTTCGAAGCCATACCTCATGGACTTTACATATCTGTATGACAAGAAACAGGAGGATTTCAGAGAGTTCACTGGGGGAAAACCATTCTCGGTTGAGGAGATTTTTGCGGAAACCGGGCGACCGGAAGATTGGACGCATCGGGGGAAAACGCGCCCCAGAGCTTCGTTGTGTACTTTTTAAGTCACTGTTGTAAAAGGACTTTCGTCCAAAACAGATCATATGAAAAATATGCTGTAGAGAAAAATTAACAGCCCCTTTCAGGAAGCGATGGACGCAAGAGGAAGTCTTGGTATGATACAGCGATGGCGAGGAAGGCGCAAAAAGAGCAGAAAACAGCAGCCCAACTGAAAAAAAAGAGGACACGGGCACAGACAACGCGGACCGTGAAAAAATCGGTCACAAGGAAAAAAACAGAAGCCACAAAAAAGGAGGCAAAGAAGAGTGAGCCGGACCGGAGGCAACCAGAAAAGATGTCGTCCAAGGAGTGGCTGGAAACCTTTTTCTTCACCCTCGTCGTCTTTCAACTCCAGGAGTTTTTCCGTTGGTGCTGGGGCAATATTGACAAAAAACAAACCCGTAAAATCGCAGCCGCCCTGTATCGTGAGACCTTTTTCCCCTTTGAGTCAATGCCTGAGCAGAAAAGGCTGCCCATCTGGCGGCAGACGAAGGTGGGACGCTTTATCTATGGTCTGACGACTACAAATGCAGCCCGGCTGGAGAAAATCACTCGGCAATGGGCGGAAGAAACAGGGCAGAATATTGATCGTGTGAGGAGCGGCGAGGAGTAATATGTCCCCGCCCCGTGCCCACCAGCAAAAGATAGACTCACAGACTTTGGGACCCCTTACTCGCGGCCCTGCGTTTCGGCAAAGACGTATTTGCCGTCCCGTTTTTCGACCCACTGCCCGCGGCCCGTTGTTTGCCCATCCGTATCAAGCTGGGTGCGGATGATCTCCAACTCTTCTTCCATGGGTGGATCAAGCGTTTCAATGGTCGGGGCTATTTTCGGCTCAAAGGACATCTCGGCCAGGACCATATCAACCGTGACAAACGGTGAAATCGCCATAAGCATCAGCTCACACGACTGTTCTTCATAGCCAAACATCGCCCAGGGGGTGAACACGCGCCAGGGACCGGTGCCCGGAGGCAGGCCATTTGCCTCGCGCGCGCCTGGTCCGTCGAGAAAGCCCGGTGATGAAACAAAGTCCACCCGTTCGGGGAACTTCCGCTTTTGTTGGTCGGTCATCAGAATTGTGCGCCAGCATTGGGCAGCAATAGTATCGGCGCCACCCGGCCCGCCAAAACGCCGGCCCTGGCCCCCTTCGTATTCTCCCAATACGGTTGAATTGATATTCCCGTAGCGATCGACCTGGAGGGTGTTGAGGATACCAACATCGACATAGCCAAGTTGGGCAAAATTGCCCGCCGTATTCATCGTCCCCCACTGGAGCGCGCGATAGCCGGCGCGTGAGGCCACCATGGTCATCAGGGGGTCCCAGGGCATCATGGATTGCGGGGCAATCACGCCATCCTCGGTCATGTATTGGACGCCTGAGGCGTACAGCCGCTGCGCCAGTAAAATGCTGTATAAAGGTTCTCCGCCGCCACCCACCCAATAGCTTTTTTCTTCCTCAATGACCCGCGAGACGGCACAGATCAGATGCTCTCGTTCTGCAAAATGTGTGGCCGGTGTCATATCGAGTATCCCTCCCGAATGGTTTCGCGTCGTTGTAATTCCTGGAGTTTTTTCCACCCTACGCGCTTTTCCAGCATTTCCTCGTGCGAATCGACACTATACACCCATTTTTCAAGATAGGGTTGCAGGTCGCCGCGCATGGTCCCGCCGAAACACTCGACAACGTGCTGGACATCTGAGGCATAGCGTCCTTGGACCGTCCCCGGATAGGCGCCAAAAGGCGCATGAACGACGGCATCAACCGTAAAGTGGGGGATGGATGTTCGGGCCGGGTCGCGTCGAAATTCGTCCGTTTCTATGATTTCTTCGGCGGACACAATGACCTTTTTGGACGCCAGGGCACAATCAACATGCGAGATCCCAGTGCCAAAGACACGGGCATTGCCATACACGTCCGCCTGATGCACATGGATGATCGAAACATCCGGGTTCAGCGCTGGCAGCAGAACAACCGGCTTGCCCGAAAACGGGTCTGTGACCAGCTTGGCCCCGGACCGGAGAAAGCCCTCGGTCCCGCCAAACGAGCGCACGCCAATAAACGGCAAGCCTTGCGCGCCGGCCTGGAGACGATACGTCATCACCACATTTGAGTACTCGTAGGTCTGGAGGCGACCGGCGGCGACGGCTTTGGACAACCACGGGCCAAAACCAACAAACCCAATATCCGCCCTGGTGGCACAGCCGCCTTCGACCAGCAGCGCGAGCGCGACATAGGTGAATTTCCCACAGATCCACAGGTCCTTTTTCTGTTGGCGAATAATCTCGCGGATCAGCGAACTCGGGCCGCGCTGGAAGTAGTTGCAGTCATACGCCACATAGTCTCCATCAGACACAAACTTTTCGATTGCCTCGCGCTCGTTCAGCATTTTAGGCACGAGCGTCCGCGGCTTGTTCTCTCTCACCCAGGCGCGGAATCCATCGGGATCAGGGGGAAGGTATGCGCCCTGCCCCTCTGCCAGAATTTCCATGTGCGGCAGCCTCCTCAAAAAGTCCAAACAGGTCTTTGCTTATGCTTAATAACGTGCCGCCTAGATACCACAGTCCCAGGAGACGTGCCAATGCCACGAAGGAGCGGCCATTCTTTTCGGGCTTGCACTCCGCAGGTCCTTCCTCTATCCATGCTCCTATCCGCAATGGTTTATTTGAGATGGTTCGGACCCAGCTCGGTCAGCAAAAGAGGGTTGGGGAGGTGAGAGTGCGTGTTGCGCGGTTTATGGCATTCCTGCTCGTCTGCGTGTTGGCCCCCAGAGCGGCCGACCCTGATGATGGGCGAGCGCAGACCCTCCAGGGCTCACCGCCCTTTCAGGAGACCTTTCAGCAATACCCGGCCGGTGTCTTCCCGTCGGGCTGGCAGGTGCGTGGCAACGCAGCGACTGCGCAAACCGTCTACCATATTGCCGAGAAAGAGGGCAATCGGTTTCTGCACGCCTATGCGAAAAACCAGGATGTCCAGATTGGCATAGAATATGTCTGCAAGCCTCAAGACTATCCCATTTTGCGCTGGCGCTGGCGCGCGACCAAACTCCCTCCTGGCGCCAACGAACGGGCAAAAAAAACGAATGATTCGGCTGCGGCCGTCTACGTGATTTTTGACAGCAGCCTCGTGCCTCGGGCGATTAAATACGTCTGGAGTTCGACGCTCGCGGTGGGCACGCGTTTCGACAGTCCAGTATATTGGCGCGCCAAGGTCATCGTCTTACAGCGGGGGCCGGCTGAGCCCGGTGAGTGGCGGCAGGAAAGCGTGAATTTCTACCAGGACTATAAGGACCTCTTTGGCTTTGAGCCGGGGGAGGTGCGCGGTATCGCCGTGCTCTCGGACTCTGACACCATGACCAGTGTATCCGAAGCGGCCTATGACGACTTTATGCTGCTGCCGGGGAAAACCCCCTCCCGGCTCAACCCGGCAGCCGCGGCGGTCACGCTCTCCTTAATGTGAAGGGTGAGGGCCTGACCGCGCAGAGACAGTCGCGCCTATTCGTTATCGTACTGCAAGTCGTGCGCAACACGCTCGACTGACTTGCCGGCCGGGTCAAAATAGTTCAGCGTTTCGGTGCTGATATCCCCACCATAGATATGGACGCTCACAACCGGCTCGTCAGTCTGGTTCAGAAAATCATGAACTTCTTCATTTGGAGACAGGACGTGAGCCACATCACCCGGCTGGAGATCAAGCGCGGTGGTTTCGCGGAGTTCCGCATACCCCGGCTGCGTCCCGGCGTCGAGACGTTTATACCGAATGGTATGGAGCTGGTTCCGATATACGCCTTCGACGACCCAATTCCCAGCATGATCGTGCACCCCGCTCGACCCGCCCGGAGGCCAGATTGCGGCCATAATATTAAAGCAGTCTTCAGGCCCACGGTGGAGACGATACAGGGTGAAGTCTTTATGCTCGGTAGTAATGCGACCAGGAGCCGGCTGACAATACTCTTCCGGCAGGCTGCCGGCGGCCAGAAAACGTTCCAGCAGGGGTTCAGCCGCGGCAACAATCGCGGCGTGTTCCTTTTCACGGGCGACCAGCGCTTCCACATCTTCGGCAAGCTGTTCGAGCGTGTATAGAGCGTCGTCTTGATATGCGAGATTACTCATAGTATTCCCTCCTTTTTTGCCCTTGTCGCTGACTCTGCGCTGAAAAGCAAGAGGTTGGGGTTTTCCGTCCTCCCTTGACACACGCGCCGCGCGTGTCAGAAATGTCCCTTCGGATATTCACATCCCTCTGTAAGGAGTTTCTATTTTCATGGCCCAAGCTCAATCTCTCCGGACCCTGCTTTCCCAGGACCAATTTCTCATGGCCGCGGGCGCCTATGACGTTATTTCCGCCCGGCTTGTCGAAGAAGCCGGATTTCCGCTGGTGTACTACTCCGGCAGCGTCTCTGCTGGCGCGCTGGGCTATCCAGACTTTGGCATGCGGACGCTGACCGAGATGGTTATCCAACTCGAAGGCGTCTGCCGCGCGGTGAGCGTTCCCGTTATCGCCGATGCTGAGGCCGGCTTTGGTTCTGTCTTGAATGTCGTCCGTATGGTCCAGGAATATGAGCGGGTTGCTGTCGCCGGGCTCCACATTGAGGATCAGGATGTCCCACGCCGCTGCGGTCACCTGGCTGGAAAACGTTTAGTCTCGGCCGCTGACCATACGGCCAAAATTCGGGCGGCGGTAGACAACCGGACGAATCCTGACACCGTCATCATTGCCCGGATTGACGCGATTGCCGTAAATGGACTCGACGATGCCATGGTCCGGGCGTCCGCCTGTCTGGAGTCCGGGGCAGACATGCTGTTCTTTGAGGCGTTTGAGTCAGTCAAACAGATGGAGCTGGTCTGTCGCGAATTTTCGGCCAGTCCGTTGATGGTCAACATGGTTGAAGGCGGGAAGACGCCATTCCTGCCCGCGCGAGACCTGGAGGAGCTCGGCTTTTGTCTCGCCATCTATCCGGTGACCACGGTCCTGGCCGCGGCGTATCATATGAAAAAAACCTTACGGACGCTCCGCGAGACGGGCACAACCCAAGGGGCGTGGCACGGGATGCTACCGTTTACTGAGGTGTTCAACGGCTTACTCGGCTGGGACCAAGCGCTGGCCTTTATCAATCACTATACGCGAACCGAGTAAAAAATATGGCAGATTCCGAGAATGCGCTCCACCCCGACTTAGTTGAGCTGCCGGCGCTATCAGTCGCCGAGCAGGCTGCTCAACTGGTGCAGCTTGATGCCGCAGACCGGCAAGCCTTCCTCCTCTCCGCAAAGAATGGTGTGGCAATCGTCCGGGCGCTCTCCTCCGAGACCTTGTTGTACACGCTCAAGGAGATTGGGCTGCACGATGCGGTTGGACTCCTGGCCCTGGCGTCGCCCGAACAGGTGCGGGACCTGCTCGACCTGGATTGTTGGCGCAAGGACAGCTTGGATGACGGGCGCTTGACGAACTGGCTGATGCTGCTCAATGAAGGCGGGAGCAGTAAGCTGGCCGAATGGATTTTGCACGCCGACATCGAACTCCTGGTCCTCCTGATTCAACGCCACTTTGAGGTGGTCCGTAAAGTGGATGTTGAGGAAGAGTCGGACTTTGATCAGTCCGACTATTTCACCTTCGATGAGCAGTATCTCCTCCGCTTCCGGGGTGAGTCGGAACCGATTTTATACCTCTTGCTTGAGCAGCTCCGCACGCTTGATTACCGCCGGTATCTCCATGCCCTCGAAAACAGTTTGTTTGAACTCGAAGGTGGTCTTGAAGAGCAGGCGTTTCGCTGGCGAGCGGCGAGACTCGAAGATCGGGGCTATCCGAGATATGAGGAGGCGCAAACGCTCTTCCGCTTTCTTCCGCCGGACTCCATTTCTTTACAGGCCTATCCACGTCTCCCTGACAGGCTGCATCTTGCTGCCGGGGACGACACCATTACGCCACCCGATCACGCTCTGGCCCTCCTCGCCGAGCCCACGTCTTTCTTCTCCCTGGTATTGGCAGGCCTGCCACGCCAGACCATTGCGCATATCGGTCAGGAACTCGCCTATCTGACCAATAGTATTGTCACCGCGGAGGCCCGGGATACTGGAGAAGTCAGCGAAATTCGTCGCTGCGTTGGCATGGCGCACGACTATGTCAATATTGGTCTGGCCTACGCGGCCAAAGAAGATGAGGCCGCGGCGCGCGAACTCCTCCAGACGACGCAGATGCGTCCATTCTTTCAGATTGGCTGGTGCTTGTTGCAGCGGCTCCAGCAGCAGGCCGGGCTCATGGCTACGCAGTTAGAGGAGAGCGGTCTGGCCGAATGGGAGAGCTATCTCGATCCGCCGTTTCGGGAGATGTATGCCGGGATCAGACGACGCCGGCCGCTCTTTTTTGTTGGTCTGGAGACACCGGGCGAGATCGTGTCCCGACGCTTTGAGCATCTGTCTGAAGTGCGGCAGGTCGAATCGCTGCTGGCCCAGATCCCGACCTGGTTCCAGGTCTTCCGGCGCTGGGCCATACTGCCTGAAGAAAAGGCGCCTGAAGGCGTCGGCCTGACCGCTCTCTGGAATACGGCATTTGCGCGTTGGGTGCTCGGCTCTTCTCTTAGAGAAAAGCAGCTCACCATTCACCCCTTGAACCGGGCCGAGCTTCAGGCGCTTCACGCACAGCTTCCACAGGCAATGCTCGGGGAACGTTGGGAGACCTTCCAGACGCAATTTCTATCCCCCCAACCCCCCTTCATAAGGGGGGCTCGCCGCTCACCGCTCGTGATCACACCACAAGAGCTGTCCGCCCTAGACCCCCTGTCGGCCTATGCGCGTGACAAGCTTGAAGAGGTCCTGGTCATCGATATGCAGACCGCCGACCTCCACTTTATCGAGGGGCTTTTAGTCGTCGAGTAGGCACGGTGACACACCGACAAACACGTATGGGAGGGGATGAAGCATGGAACACCTCAGCGACAAAGTTGCCGTCATCACGGGTGGAGCCAGTGGGATAGGCTTTGCCACCGCCCGCCGCCTGGCCAGTCGTGGCGTCCGACTCGTGTTAGCCGATATTGAAGAGTCGGCCCTGGACCGAGCAGCCACCGAGCTGGCGGCCACGGGCACCACCGTAGAAGGAGTGGTCTGTGATGTCGGTGACCTGAAGGCCGTTCAACACCTGGCAGACACCGCGTTTGAAAAAATGGGCGCGGTGCATATTGTGTTCCATAATGCCGGGGTGGCCGTTGGCGGGCCGATCACCGAGATGCAGCACGGCGACTGGGAGTGGACCATGCGGGTCAATTTATGGGGGCCGATCCACGGTGTTGAAGCCTTTACGCAACGCATGATCGCCCAAGGCCAGGGCGGGCATATGCTGTTTACCGCCTCGTTTGCCGGCCTCGTTCCCAACGTTGGGCTTGGTCCGTACTGTGTTTCCAAGTATGGGGTCGTGGCTTTAGCCGAAGTCCTGCGTCGAGAGCTGCGCGCACACGACATTGGCGTATCGGTCCTGTGCCCGATGCGGGTAGCCACCAATATCGGGCACTCGGAGCGCAATCGCCCCGACGAACTAGGGGGCCCGGAAGCGTCACCGCCGGTGCTCGACCAGGGAGAGGACAATCAAAATCTCGCCGGTCGGGTCCTGGACGTCGATGATGTTGCCGCGCAAGTCGTGGATGCCGTTGTTGCCAACCGGCTCTACATCCTGCCTCACGAGGAAAGTCGGACGCCCATCCGGCGGCGGTTTGAACGGATCGATCAGACATTTGAGGAGCGGAGGGAGGGCTAAGAGCGCCCAGGGGTGGAGGTACAGCCTTCCGTCAGTTCGCGTATGACGCGTTGCTTGTACCGCCTGTCCTGCTGCATCCGTCGAGCCTTGTCGCGGTCGACACTGGTCGTACCAGCGTAGATTTTTCCCCAGCTCATCAGCTCTACCAAGACGGGAATCAGGGCAACGCCCTTCTCGGTCAGCGTGTAGACGATCTGTCTCCGGTTCTCGGGGTCGGGCTGCTTGGAGATAATACCGCTGCCCTCAAGCCGGTTGAGCCGATCGGTCAGGATGTTGGTCGCGATACCTTCGGCCGAGGCAAGGAATTCCTTAAAATAATGCTTCCTCAGCATGACCATGTCGCGCACGATCAGCAGGCTCCACTTATCGCCCAGCAAATCCAGAGAGCAACTAATCGGGCAGCCGGACCGGCGTGTCTCCGCGTTGGACCCCATATCCCATTCTCTTTACCCTAACCACTTGCATTACACAATCAGTTGAGGTATTCTCCCACCACTTGCTTTTTGCAAGTGGTGGAGACAAGCGCAAAGTACTACCTGTTGAGTCAAATAGGGAGGAAGTATGGCAGAATCAAAACCAGTTGCCGCGATAACCGGAGTGGGCCCCGGCTTGGGCGCCGCGCTCGCCCGCCGCTTTGCCCAAGGCGGCTATGCGGTTGCCATCAATGCCCGCCGGGCAGACTATCTACGCTCATTGGCTGAAGAAATCAGAGCGACCGGCGGGCACGTGTTAGAAGTCCCCGCCGATATGGGAGACCGTACTCAGGTCGAAGCAGCGTTTCAATCCATTCGTGAGCAGCTCGGTTCGCCCGAGCTGCTCCTCTATAACGCCGGCAGCGGCATCATGGGCACGATCACTGATATCACCCCAGAGCAGTACGAAACGATCTGGCGCGTCAACGGTTTTGGTTCATTTCTCAGCGTGAAGGAAGTCGCACCGGACATGATCGCACGCGGGCGCGGCACGATGCTGTTTACCGGCGCCACGGCAGGCGTAAAGGCGGGTGCTCGGTCAGTAGCGTTTGGCCCGGCCAAGTTCGCCATGCGCGGGCTGGTACAATCCCTAGCGCGTGACCTTGGCCCCAAGGGTATTCATGTCGGCTGGATCAACGTCGACGGCTTCATCGACATCCCCGGCCGAGACGTGCCACAGTTCACAGCAGAGGATATGCTGAAACCTGAAGCCATTGCCGAAACCTACTGGCATGTGGCCCATCAGGACCGAAGCGCCTGGACAACCGAGCTTGAGGTTCGGCCGTTTAAAGAGAAGTTCTGAGGGGATTGTCACAGTATCACAGAGAGCGGGAAGCCGTGCGGAAAGCCTAACCCGCTGGTTCAATAACGTGACCATACCGTCGATCGATCTCCAGCCGCAGGGCCATGTGTTGCCGTCGTCATGGAGCGTCCTCCTTCCACGCCGCTCTTCGACACGTCGCCACTGGCAGTGAGGAAGCGCTGCCTCTGCCCCTGCTGTCCTTTACCGTCGCCGGATTACTCGAACAAAGCATACGCCTCCATAAGCTCGTAGGAGACATGAGCTGGGATCTGTCTGGTGCCTACCTATTTGACGAGCTGCCGGATCTGATCGTGGCCCTGCTTCGGGCCGATACACCCAAGCAACGCACTCATATTCGCCGCGGCAAGAAGCGTCTGGCGGACAAGAAACCCAGGAGTACCCCATAATGAATATGATGGAATCGTTCTTTCGGAACGTCATCCGTTTCCGCTGGCTGGTCATCACGCTGGTCCTCGGGAGTACCGTGCTCATCGCTCTCCCGATTCAAACCTTACGCCTGGAAGGCGATGTGGACGCCGTTTTCCCGGACGATGATCCGATCATCAACTATAACGAGGTGGTTGAAGAACGGTTTGGCATCCGTGATCTCATTATGGTCGGCGTGACGAACGACAACGCCGACGAAAATGGCGTCTTTAACCCGCGGACACTCGGCATTGTCAAAGAGTTCTCAGAACAGATTGCCCTTCTGCCGGGCATCAAAGCCATTCGTGACGAAGATGTGGCCAGTGTCGCCACCATGGATAACATCATCGGTACGGTCGATGGCATGAACGTCGATCCGTTTATGGAAACCGTGCCCGAGGCTCCGCAGGCGCTCGCCGACCTCAAACAGGCCCTATTCGCCAACCACATGTTCGTCAATTGGGTCGTATCCCAGGACGGGACCGGACTGCTCATTATAGCCAAGATGGAACAGGCAGACGGCACGTAGGAAGGCTCGCTGCGGCGGATGGCGGTGTACACGGCCATCCACGACATGCTCGAGGCCAAAAAAGCGACGGGGGTGCCGGAAGCATTCCAGCTTGCCGGGCGTGGCGCGATTGAGGTCACCTTCGAGGAAGAGGGCGCGCGCGACACCGCAACCTTCCTGCCCCTGGTCCTGATCGTGATTGTGGTGACTTTGTATTGTACCTACCGCAGCATCCGTGGCGTCCTCCTGCCGCTGGCAGTTGTAGTGGTGTCGGTCATCTGGACACTCGGCATTATGGCAGTGCTCGGTACCCCGATGTTCTTCATCACCTCCATGATGCCGGTCGTCCTCATGGCCATCGGCGTGGCGGATGGCATTCATATTCTGAGTCGGTATTACGATGAACTGTTGGAACAGCCGGACACATCCTCGCCTGACGCCGTGATCGTGACCATGCGGGAGATGTGGCAACCTGTCATTTTAACCTCGCTGACCACCGCCGCCGGGTTCCTCTCCTTTCTGACGTGTGCCATTGTCCCGATTTGGCAATTCGGGGTGTTTACCGCCGTGGGCGTCTTGGTCGCGATGGTCTTCTCGCTCACCTTTTTCCCCGCCATGCTGAGCCTGCTGTCACCCACCGTCAGCCGGGGGCTGCGTCGGCAGAGAGAGCAGCGTGGCGACATGGCCGCCACCGGCTGGGCCGCCACGCTATTGGCGCGCGTAGGCCGTGGCGTGGCACGCCGCCCACTCACGGTCTGGGTGCCGACCGCAATCGTGATGGGTCTGTGCCTGTTCGGGGCGCAGCGAATTTTTGTCGACTCGACGTGGATTGGCATCTTGGCCCCGGACAACGCGCTACGCATGAGCGATACGATCTTGCGTGAAAAATTTCAGGGTACCGTCCCCATCTATGTGGCGATCGAGGGGCATGAGCAGGATCGGCTCAAAGATCCGGTCCTGCTCGATCAACTGGACCGCTTGCAAGCGACGGTTGAGCAAGACCCTGTCGTGGGCGGCTCCTTGTCGCTCGCGGAATATATCAAACGGATGAACCGGATTATGAACGAGGATCGCCCCGATATGGAAGTCATCCCGACCTCCAAGGATCTCGTCGCCCAGTATCTGTTGCTGTACTCGTTCTCCGGGGAGCCGGATGATTTCGACGAAGTCGTGGACTACGACTACCAACATGCCAACGTAGTAGTGTTTCTGCGCACCGATCGCACCCGGGATGTGACGCGGGTTGTCAACATTATCCGCGACTTCGCCATCCGTGAGTTTGGCTATAACCGAGACTCCAGCACGGCAGCAGATGACCCGTTTGGCCTCCGCTTGGGCCGCTGGCTGACCGGCATTGAGCCTACGGTGACCGGCTGGGAGACGAACAGTGGCTTTCGGATCGGGATTGCGGGCAATGGCTACAAGTTCAAACACTTGAGCGAATTGGTGGTGTCCGGACAGGTGTCGACTTTGGTGACTTCGCTGGGCGCGGTCTTTCTGCTCACCACGCTCATGTTTCGCTCCTGGGTCGCCGGCCTGATTAATATCATTCCCATCAGCCTGGTGATGATCTTTAGTTTTGGCCTCCTCGGGCTGTTGGGTATCCCGTTGGAGCTGGGGAAATCGCTCACCGCGGGCATGGTCATTGGCATTGGCATTGGCATCGACTATACTATTCACTTTCTGAGTAAGTACCGATTCAAAGTCCAGGAGGGGCTGACCGACCCGGCCCGGATTACGGCGGCCACGCTGGCGACCTCAGGCAAGGCGATCTTTTTTAATGCCGTGGTGGTCATCGCCGGTTTCCTGGTCCTGCTCTCCTCCAACTTCCGGGTAAACTTTTACTTGGGCGCGATGCTGTCGCTCAATATGGCCGCATGTCTGGTCGTGTCGATGACGGTCCTGCCGGCGATCTTGAATCGGTTTCGGCCACGGTTTATGTATGGCCAAGGAAAAGCGGCTGGCATGAGCACTGCGCCGCAGCAAGAAGCAGCGGCCTGATCATAGACTAGGGAGTAGCCCCTTATGGAGTCATTCTTTCGGACCGTCATCCGTTTTCGCTGGCTGGTCATCGGCCTGGTCCTCGGCAGCACTGTGCTGGCCGCCCTTCCAATTCAAACATTACGCTTTGATAACGATGTTGAAGCCATGTTCCCCTTCGATGATCCGATCCTCGCCTATAGCAGAGTGGTTGAAGAACGATTCGGCATCCGTGATCTCATTATGATTGGGGTACTGAACGACAACGCCGACGAGAATGGCGTCTTTAATCCACGGACCTTAGGCATTGTCAAAGAGTTCTCGGAACGCCTTGCTCTGCAACCCGGAATCAAAGCCATCCGGGACGAAGATGTGGCCAGTATCGCCACGATGGATAATATCACTGGCACCGTCGACGGTATAAACGTTGATCCGTTTATGGAAGCCGTTCCCGACGCAGCCAATGCGCTGGCAGATCTTAAACAGGCCATCTTCGCCAATCACATGTTCGTCAATTGGGTCGTCTCGCAAGACGGGACGGGACTGCTCATCATGGCCAAGATGGAGCCAGCCGAAGACACACAGGCAGGCACGGCGCGACGGATGACTGTGTATACCTCGATCCGAGACATGGTCGAGGCTAAAAAGGCGACGGGCGTGCCGGAAGAATTTCATATTGCCGGGCGTGGAGCGGTCGAAGTCACTTTGTCGGAAGAGGAAGCCCGCGACATGGAAACCTTCTTACCCCTGACCTTGGTCGTGCTTCTGGGAACCTTATATTGTACGTATCGAAGCCTGCGCGGCGTCCTCCTGCCGCTGGCAGTCGTTGTCGTGTCGGTGATCTGGACCCTCGGGATTATGGCCGCGCTCGGTATTCCAATGTACTTTGTCACCTCCATAATGCCGGTCGTTCTCATGGCCATCGGCGTGGCGGATGGCATTCATATTCTGAGTCGCTATTACGAAGAGCTATTAGAGCATCCGGATATTTCCTCAGCTGACGCGGTGATTGTGACTATGCGAGAGATGTGGCAGCCCGTCATTTTGACCTCGCTGACCACCGCAGCCGGGTTCTTATCTTTTCTGACTGCGACCGTTGTCCCTATCCGCTATTTTGGGGTGTTTAGTGGAGTGGGAATCTTGGCCGCGATGCTCTTCTCGCTGACCTTTTTCCCGGCCATGTTGAGTTTGTTGTCGCCGACCGTCAGCCGGGGTCTGCGCAATCAAATGAGCCGGAGTGGAGACCTGGCAGCCGCCGGCTGGGCAGCCAGCTTCTTGGCGCGCCTCGGTCGCGGTGTGGCACGTCGTCCACTGGTCGTATGGGTGCCGGCCGCGCTCGTTGTTGTGCTGTGCGTGCTCGGCACGCAGCGGATTGTCGTGAACTCGACCATGGTCGGGATGTTTCACCCATCCCACGAGCTACGCGTTAGCGATATGGTCCTGCGCGATACATTTCAAGGCACCGTGCCTATCTATGTGGCAATCGAAGGGCATGAGCCTGATCGGCTCAAAGATCCGGTCCTGCTCGATCAACTGGACCGCCTGCAAACGCGGGTGGAGCAGGATCCTGATGTGGGTGGCTCCTTGTCATTAGCGGAATACATCAAACGGATGAACCGGGTCATGAATGAAGATCGTGCAGAAATGGAAGTCATCCCAACTTCTCGTGACCTGGTTGCCCAGTATCTGCTGCTGTATTCGTTTTCGGGTGATCCGGATGATTTCGACGATGTCGTGGATTATGACTACCAGCATGCCAACGTAGCGGTCTATCTGCGCTCCGATAGGACCCGAGACGTCGAACGTGTCGTGCAGCTTATCCGCGACTTTGCGGTCGAGGAATTTGGCCAGAATGGAGCCACCGACGCTGCCACCCATGATCCGCTGGGACTCCGCTTGGGCCGCTGGTTGGCCGGCATTGAGCCCACGGTGGCGGGGTGGGAGACAAACAGCGGCTTTCGGATCGGGATTGCGGGCAATGGCTACCTCCTGAACCGCCTGAGCGAACTGATTGTGTCCGGGCAACTGGCGAGCTTGGTGACCTCGCTCGGCGCGGTCTTTCTGCTTACCACGGTCATGTTTCGCTCGTTCGTTGCCGGGCTGATTAATGTCCTGCCGATTAGCCTGGTGATGATTTTTAGCTTTGGGCTGCTGGGGCTGCTGAATATCCCGCTAGAGATTGGGAAATCGCTGACTGCCTCGATGACCATCGGTATTGGCATCGATTATACGATTCACTTTCTGAGTAAGTATCGGGTCAAAGTCCGAGAGGGGCTCCAAGACGGTCAAATAGACCCCACGCAGATTACAGCGGCCACGATGGCCACCTGCGGCAAGGCCATCTTTTTTAATGCGGTCGTGGTTATCGGCGGCTTCCTGATTTTTCTCACCTCGAACTTCGAGTCCCTCTTTTACCTGGGTGTCATGCTGTCTCTCAGTATGGGAGCCTGCTTGATTGTCTCGATGACGGTCCTGCCGGCGATCTTGAATCGGTTTAAACCCCGTTTTGTGTATGGCGATAAAGAAGCGCCACTCGTGGTAGTTCAAGAATCTGAGGCCTAGGCTGAATCGACATGTAATACTGCCAGAGGGCGAAGGCCGCGAGGTGTAAGAAGGCGAGGCAGGGGGCGGTCTTGCGGTCATAGCGGGTGGCAAGGCGGCGGCAGTGTTTGAGCCGATTGAAGGTGCGCTCAATCCAGTTGCGGTGCTTATAGAGGGTCGTGTCATAGGACCGGGGCGCTAGGCGCCCTGCCCGGGGAGGAATGACTGGCGTAGCCCCTTGGTTTTTAATGAAGGCCAGGAGTTCCTGACTATCATCGGCTTTGTCGGCAATGACGGAGCGGGCGCGGCGGCCAGTGAGCAGCGCCTTGGCCTGCGTAATAGCTTACTCCCTAGTCCTGTGTTAATTGTCGATTCGCCCTAATACCGGTGAACTCACTTTCTCGTTTCTACTTGCTCACAGCTACTCAGCAGTGTCAGAAATATAAGGAACTATCGTCAGCATGGAGTCATTTTTCCGCTGGATCATCCGCTTTCGTTTCCTGGTCATTGGCCTTGTTCTGGGCTGTACCGGCCTGGCCTGGGTCCAGCTGCAGTCGTTGCGCTTTGAGGGCGATGCCGACGCCTTTATTCCCCAAAACGATCCGGTCATGAGCTATAACGATCTGGTCGAGGAGCGCTTTGGCATACGCGACCTGATCGTTGTCGGGGTTCTGAATAAAAATCCGGGCGAAAACGGCGTCTTCAATCCGCGTACGCTCGCGACGATCAAAGAACTCTCGGAAAAGATCGCCCTGTTGCCTGGCATCAAAGCCGTCCGCGATGAAGACGTGGCGAGTGTGGCCACGCTCGATAATATCACCGGTACGGCGGACGGCATGGCCGTTGATCCGTTCATGGAAACGGTGCCTCAATCACCCGAGTCACTCGACGCATTACGGCAAGCCCTCTTTCACAATGCGATGTTCGTCAATTGGATCGTCTCCCAGGACGGCACCGGGATGCTCATCACGGCCAAAATGGAACCTGGCGGAGGGACGCTCGAGGGCACGGCCAGACGGATGGCTATTTATACGACGATCCGGGATATGGTTGAGGCGAAAAAAGCGGCCGGCGCTCCAGAGGAATTCCATATTGCGGGCCAAGGCGCTCTGGAGGTCACCTTTGAGGAGGGGATGCGGCAGGACATGGAGACCTTCATCCCGCTCATTCTCGTGATTGTCCTCGGCACGCTGTATTTTACCTATCGGAGTGTGCGCGGCGTCTTGCTCCCCTTGGCGGTGGTCGGCGTCTCCGTGATTTGGACCTTAGGCATTATGGCGGCCGTGGGGGTTCCGATGTATTCCATTTCCACCATGATGCCGGTTATCCTGATGGCGGTTGGGGTGGCAAACGGCATTCATATTCTGAGCCGCTATTACGATGAGGTCTTGCAACACCCGGACGTTTCCTCAGTCGATGCGGTACTCGCCGCGATGCAAGAGATGTGGCAGCCGGTGGTCTTCACCTCCTTGACGACGGCGGCCGGGTTTTTATCCTTCCTGACCGCCAGCATTCTCCCGATCCGCTATTTTGGCATCTTTACCTCCATTGGCGTCTTGGCCGCGATGGTCTTCTCCATTACTTTTTTTCCGGCCCTGTTGAGCCTCCTGCCCGTCAAGGTCAGCCGGGGCTTGCGCGCCCAAATGGGCCGCAGTGGTGACCTCGCGGCGACGGGCTGGGCGGCCCGGACGCTCTCCCGCTTAGGCGTCGGCGTTGCGCGAAGACCACTCGTGGTGGGGGGCGTGACAGCCAGTGTCATGCTGGTGTGTCTGCTTGGGGCGCAGCGCATTTTTGTCGATACCTCATTTATCAAGATGTCCGATCCAAACAGCCCCGTGCGGATTGCGGATGCCGTCCTAGGCGAGACCTTCCAAGGCAATCTCCCGCTGTATATCGCGCTTGAAGGACATCAGCCTGATCTGCTCAAAGATCCGGTGCTGCTCGGGCAGCTTGACCGCCTCCAAACCGTCGTCGAACAAGACCCTATCGTTGGCGGGTCGCTCTCGTTAGCCGAGTATATCAAACGCATGAACCGGGTCATGAACGAGGATCGGCCCGAAATGGAAGTGATTCCGGACTCGCAAGACCTCATCGCCCAGTACCTGTTGCTCTACTCCTTCTCTGGCGACCCGGACGATTTTGATGAAATCGTAGATTATGACTATCAGCACGCCAACATGACCATATTTTTGCGCTCGGACAGCACCCAGGACATCGAACGCGTGGTTGGGATTGTGCAAGACTTTGCCGTGCGTGAATTTGGGCAGGCAGGGGATAGCGGTACAGCCGATACCGGCTCACAGGATCCGTGGTCTATCCGCTTTGGACGCTGGCTGGCTGGCATTGAGCCGACGGTTATTGGTTGGGAAACCAACAGCGGTTTTCGGCTTGGGATTGCCGGCAATGGCTATCTGACCACCCGTTTCAGCGAACTCGTAGTATCTGGGCAGTTGGCCAGTCTCGTCGTCTCACTCGTGGCCGTCTTTTTATTGACGGCATTTATGTTTCGCTCCTGGGTCGCTGGGGTGATTAATATTATCCCGATTAGTTTAGTCATGGTCTTCAGTTTTGGACTGCTCGGACTCCTTGGCATTCCACTTGAGGTTGGGAAATCGTTGACCGCCTCCATGGTGATTGGTATTGGCATCGATTATACGATCCATTTCCTGAATAAATACCGGATTAAAATCCGCTCCGGATTGACGGACCCGGAAGAGATTACCGCCGCCACCATGGCGACGTCGGGCAAAGCGATCTTTTTTAATGCACTCGTTGTGACGGCGAGCTTCTTGGTCTTCCTCACCTCGAATTTTCGGCCCAATTTTTATCTTGGAGCCATGCTGTCGCTGAATATGGGCGCCTGTCTCTTGGTTTCGATGACCGTCCTGCCGGCGATCCTGAATACGTTCAAACCTCGCTTCGTATACGGGGAAAAAACGGCTTTGGTCGGAACGCTACAGCCGAGTGTAGAGGGGCAGACCGCGTAAGTCCGGTTTCCCCGTAAGCCTGGTTTCACACGGGGAAGGAGAGCCTGCTCATAATGGAAGCGGTCTTCCGGTGCATACCCTGACTTTCCAGGTACGGCTCTTGCGCTCATGTCAGAATTCAGTCAAGACGGAAGGATGACCAACCAAGAGAAAATTCTCAGACGGTGGGTCCGCTCGCCCGAGCGGTGGCAGCGGTTGTGGGACACGTGCCAGCACGGCGGTGGAACGTATAAGCGCGGTCTGTTTGTCTTGGATGGGAAGGGACAAAACCAAACGCGGCCCAAGACCCAGCAGCAGGTGATTGTTGAACTGCTGAAAAACGAGCCGATGGGGTACTTGTCCTGACCCGCGGATACGCGCGCCGGTGGATTATATTTCGCTAATCTGCCCCACGATTATCAAAACGGAAGAAGGAAGCGCGTCACCATGACCGAATTTCAAACCGCTACGCTGGCCTTGCAGGAAGCCGCCTGGGCCGCTCAACACGCCGCCCACGGCCAAGCCTTGTGGATAGGCGTAGGGCAGATTCTCGCCAGCGTCGCCGGCGTCGTCGTCAGCGCCGTGTTGATTCTGCGGGGGTTGCGTCGGATGCGCGAAGCCGCTGTCGAACGGTCCGAAGAATTGAAACAGGAGAGCCGCCGCGCCGACCAGCGCCATACCGAAACCTTGGCCGCGTTTGATGTGCAACATCGAGCCCTTGAAATTCTCATTGAACGCACCGCGCCGCGGGAAGGGGGCAGCCATGCCGGCGCATAACGCCGCCCCACCCGTCCTCGACCAAGGCGACGGTTGACCTGAATTCGCGCTGCGAGCAGAAGAAGAACCCCAGCCCGTTACGAGTCGGCCAGCAGTTGCCTGAGCGCTCCGGTCGCGGCTCTGCTCAGGCTCTTGTCGTCGGACTCAGACGCTCGTTGCAATGCCCCAATAAGGATCGAGTCCGTGTCGCCGACCTGTCCGCAGGTCATGGCGGCCAAACGACGGACGCCCATGTCCGGGTCGTGTTCCAAAAGCCGGATCATCGCTGCTCGCATTGCTCCACTCCTCAGTCGGAGCTTACCCACACAGGACAAACCACCGAGGCGGACCATAGGGTCCTGGTCGTGCAGGCTGGCGAGATAGGCGTCCTGGGCGGTGTGATCCGTTTGCTTCAGGTCGCGGAGGCAGTAGAGGGCCATACGGCGTTGTACAGCATTGCCCGTATGCACGAGCTGGAGCATGGCCTGAGCAACGTCTTGAGAAGAGTGCCGGGCGAGCTGCAAGACCGCAGTTGCCGCGGCCCAGCGCAGGTCACTTTCCTGATGTCCCAGGTTTTCGATCAAAACAGGAAGAGGTGAGGGGCTCGGCAGCTCAAGCTGGGAGAGAGTAAAAGCGGCGGTCCAGCGCAGCCGCGCGTCCGGGTGCGTCAGCTTGTGTGTCAGCGCCGCGATAATGCCAGGCTGTTGGGGGGCGAAACGGACCAGGACGGTCGCCGCGCCACGTTGGATTTTTTTGGTACGATGCCCCAGACACGCGAGAAGGTTACGGACCACATCGTCCGAGAGAGACGTTAATGTGCTCTCCGACTCAAGCAGAGCCAACGCCGAAAGCCGCGTGAAGTCATCCTCGGCGAGGAGTCCGGCTGCAATCTGACCGCGCGGGGGCGCCTTGTTCTGAGTGTCCTCCATAGTCTACTGGGTTGGCAGGACTGGAGAAGCGCTTAGTATCACTCCGGGCAAGTCGGCTAACTTCCCAGCCCCGATCAGATAATGCTCCGGCTCAAGAAACGTCCGGTCAATGACCTGCCAGAGTGCGGATTTCTCCAGCGGACAGCCTGTGAGATGACGCTCCAGCGTCTGCATTCCGGCCGGGTTGGCAATGAAGTCACCCGAGAACTGGACCGCCTCGATTGTCCGCTCAGGGGTGAGAGCGAAACGGACCTGAAGTTCTCCAAGCGGGATTTGCCTCGTTGCCGCATAGGGGAGGTCGGACCGTAGCCGGCGGCTGTTCGGCACGCGGTCGGACTGAGCCTGTTTTCCCAGAATGGCTGCCCGCTCGTTTTCGTCCAGGTCGTGGTCGAGGCATTCCAGCCCGAACTGCTGGGTAAAGCCGTTCTGGAGCAGGTGAACAACCTGGCCTGGCGCCAGAGACCGCCCGAGGACTGTATCCAGATTGTGAACCTGGTCTGGCAGAAAGAGTCGGCAGGGAAGAGTTCCCTGCGGGTCGGCCCGGTCAAGAAAATGGGGCAGGAGACTCATATCCCGTTGGACAAACACGCCGCCTTCATACAGCACGGCTCCGCTGTCTGCTGTCACAAAAGAGTGCCAGCCAATCGGCAGCCGCCGGACCGTCAGAAAATCCTGCCCTGGATAAAAGACGTCAATCCCACCGGTTTTCAGGCCGTGCAGCACCCCACGGACGTAACGGTTGAGGATCTGAAACGGCGCAATGTGGTGTGGGTCGGCGGAGAAGAAAAATGAACGCTGCGGCACGATGAGTGAAAATTGGACAAACCCGTTGCCGCTCGGAAAGACTCGTCCACCAGTCAGACGCCGGGTCATCGTCAGCCCTGAGTTGTGGCTGAGTGCGCCGGCAGTATGATACCGGCCCAGCAGCAGCACGTCGTCTGGATACGTATAAATGCGCAGGACTGGAAGCTGCGTCTCAACTACGGTGTGAAGAAAATACTGGTCCGTTGCCACGCTTTGAGCTGGAGTCGTATCGAATTGGGTGAGCAAACGAACCTGCATGAGAACGCAGCATAAGTCAGGCGGGAAGCCCCGGCAATGGTGCTCTTGAACCGAAGCGGGTGGGGTACACCCACAAGGAAGGTGTCAACAGATGGCAGTGTCTCAGTTTGCATTTTCCCCCTCTCCCCCGGAGGGAGGGGCTCTGATTCCCTCCCCCCTGGAACGTGTGATGCAGATTCCAGGGCTCGGCGGCCCCCAGCCGGTTCGACCCTCACCCCAACCCCTCTCCCAGCGGGAGAGGGGCTCTTGTCTTTCCCTCTCCCCTGGAGGGAGAGGGTGGCCCTGAGCTTGTCGAAGGGCCGGGTGAGGGGGCCGACGGGCCGCCTGGGGGCCTGCCACACAATGTGCATCACACGTCTTGAGGGGGAGGGCCAGGGTGGGGGGTGTTACACCGGCAGCGGGGCAGGAAAATGTGAAACTGAGACACGACCTGCCGGGCCGCCCTTGCCCCTGCTCCTCCGGTAGGGCGGCTCCCGCTCTCCTGGTGAGTAAACGTACCCACAGCATGAGGAGCGCGGCCATCCTGGCCGCGACTCTTTGCGGGCTGGAAGCCCGCACTCCTTGTTTGAGGGCTGGGGGCGGGTCTGAGCTTCCGGCAGAAAAGAGGCGGGGGATTTCAAACTGATACACCACCCAACGGCCTTGTACCATAAAGAGGACACCTTTACTCTGTAGGTCGATGAGCGTCCAATTCGCAACCATTCCCCTTGCGCATAACTATCCTGACTTGCCGGGGCTGGTGCGCCAGATTGAAGCCTGGGGCTTTGAGATGGTGGGCGTGCCGGACGCGCACTGGCTGTGGCCGGACTGCTATGTGACTTTGACCCAATGCGCGCTGCACAGTCAGCGGCTGCGTATGGGGACATTTGTGACCAACCCCCTGACCCGCCATCCCGCGGTCACGGCAGGGGCCATTGCCTCGATCAACGAACTGTCGGACGGTCGCGCCTTTCTGGGCATCGGGACAGGGGACAGTGCCGTGTATAATGTGGGTCTCAAGGCCGCTCGACTCGCCGAGTTTCGGGAAGCGCTTGAAGCGATCAAAGGATTTTATACCGGCGAGACCCGCTTCCAGGGCAAAACCGTTCGCCAAGTCTGGGTCAAAAGGCCGGTTCCTCTGTACGTCTGTGCCGAGGGGCCAAAGACCCTGCAGTTGGCGGGTGAATTAGCCGATGGGGTGATTGTGGGCAGCGGACTGAGCCCCGCGGTCGTGCAGGACGCCTATGCCCGTATCGAAGCCGGAGCCAAGGCTGCCGGGCGAAAACTTGAAGACTTGGATATCTGGTTTTTTGCCAAAACCAACGTGGCCGAGACCACGCCGGCCGCGGTGGATGAAATCCGCATGGCCCTGGCCGCGAGTGCCAACCATGCCTTTCGGCGGACCTTGGAGGGCAAGCGTATTCCTGTCGAATTGTGGGGGCCGATTGAAAAACTCAAGGCCGCCTACCGTCCGCATGAACACGAATTGCTCGGTGCCGAACGATTTCACGCCAGGATGGTTGATGAACTGGGTCTGAAGGATTATCTGGCCGAACGCTTCGCCATCGCGGGGACGCCCCAGGACTGTATTGAGCAGGTCGAGCGCGCCGCCGAGGCTGGGGCCGAGAAAATTTTTCTCGGCCCGCTGACCGGCGATCCGGCCCAGGTGTTGCAGACCTTCGCCCAACAAATTATGCCCCGCTTTCAATAGTCTCACAAAACGGACAGTATTCCGTTGCTTTCCCCCCCACTGTTCAGATAGGATTCGTGCCGTGGAAGATCTCTGGGAACGTGCTGAAGAAATTTTGGCGGCTGGCAAGCCTTTTGTGTTGGCGACTATTATCCGCACGCGGGGCTCTGTGCCGCGTGAGGTCGGGGCGAAAATGGTCGTGCCACCCGAAGGACAGCCGTTTGGGACAATTGGTGGGGGCTGTGGCGAAGGGGAAGTGCTCCGCCGGGCCTATCCGGTGCTGGACCAAAAACTCCCCCCGCGTATTGTTCAGGTCGATTTGACCGGCGACTTTGATCAGGACGAGATCCAGGTCTGTGGTGGGGTGATGGATGTCGCGCTTGACCTCTGGCAGCCGGAGGAACACCGCGAGTTAGCCCAGACCCTGGCCGAGGCGACGCGCGCTCACCAGCCCGCGGCTCTGGTAACGGCGCTCGACCCGCTCAGCGGAGTCCGACCCGGAACAAAGAGCTGCCTGTCGCTTGGCCAGGATGGAAACGGCGGGGCGTCTCTGACTCCGGCCGTCTCAATCACAGCAGACACCCTCAAGACATTTTCCTCATCTGTCTCTGCAGGCAAACCCCAACTGTTTGCCGTGTCACCACAGGGCGAAATTCGAGAAGACGCGCTTGTCCGAAAAGAGGATTGGCCGCGTGTTTTCGTTGACGTGCAGACCGGTATGCAGACCTTGCTCATTGTTGGCGCCGGCCATATTGCCCAGCCGCTGTGCGAGATAGGGGCGATGCTCGGCTTCCACACTGTTGTGGTGGATGATCGCTGGGCCTTTGCCAATCGAGAACGCTTTCCTCGCGCCGCCGAGGTTCGAGTCGGACCGTTTGAGGACGTCCTGAACAGCCTGCATATCAACCGCCAGACCTTTGTCGTTGTGGTCACACGCGGCCATGTGTGGGATGAGACCTCGGTCAAGACCGCGCTCAAGAAGAATCCGGCCTATATTGGCATGATCGGCAGTCGGCGGCGCTCAAAAAGGACCCTCGAACGTTTGGTTGAACAAGGCTATAGCCCGGAAGACGTCGCCCGCGTGCATACGCCGCTGGGGCTCGATATTGCAGCAGAAACGCCGGCGGAAATTGCCGTCGCCATTACTGCCGAGATCGTTCGCGCCCGGCGCAAGGGCCCGGCGGACACGCTCTCGCTGGCCGCCAAAGTCCGGCCTGACGGACCTCTCAAATTTACGCCCTAAGCGCGCTCTTTCTCAACGAACGCGCGGTATGATTTCTGGATATGATTTCTGGAATTATCCTGGCCGCTGGCGAGTCCCGGCGCATGGGATCGCCCAAAGCGCTGCTCGACTATCAGGGACGAACGTTTATTGAAAATATCTGTGCGGCCTTTTTGACCGCTGGAGTCGATGAACTCATCGTCGTCCTCGGAGCGCATGAGCACGCAGAATCGATTCGGGCGGTCGTCCCGCAACATCCGGCTCTTCGGACCGTCCTGAACTCGCAGTACCGACTGGGCCAACTCTCTTCTCTGCAAGTGGGCATTCAGGCCCTTTCGCCCGAGAGCCAGGCCGCAGTGGTCAACCTCGTGGATCACCCTCTTATCCAGTCCGAGACCATACGGGCCCTCATGGCCTCGTTTGCGACCGCTCCCCTCCCCATTATCATTGCGTCCTACCAGGGCCGCCGCGGCCATCCGGTGCTGTTCTCCAGAGGTGTATACGGAGAAATTCTGGCCGCCCCGCTGGACAGCGGGGCAAAGATGGTTGTCCGCAAAGACCCGGAGCGGGTGCGTGAGCTTGGGCTCAATGATCCCGGTATTCGGGCCGATATTGATACGCCCCAAGAGTATGCCCGCTGGGTTGGCACACGAAAAATATAAGGCTCTAGCGGTCGAGAACGTCTGAAAGAGTACAGGTGTCAACAGCGCTGTATCTGGGGGAACACGTTTACTCTTTGGAACCCTTGCACTTCCTGGCGCTTTTATATAGCAATCTAGGAGCCTGTGGAGAGGCAGGAAGATAACCGAGGACGAATCAAAATCGGAAAAGGAGGCGACCTTGCACGAACTGAATTATGAAGCGCCGACTTCGCTCGATCAGGCCATTAGCGTTTTGGCCGCGGCGGGTGAAAATGGGCGTATGCTGGCAGGAGGTACGGATCTGATTATCCAGATGCGTGCCGGTGTTCGACAACCGGGACAGGTGATTGACGCCAAAAAGGTCCCAGAACTCCAAGCCTTGTCTTTTGAGGCGCAAACCGGACTCCGACTCGGAGCCGCGCGGGCGTGCTGCGATATTATTGCAGACGCGACAGTCCAGCAGCACTATCCGGGGCTGGTTGAGGCGGCCGGGCTGATCGGCTCCGATCAGATCCTGGCGCGGGCCTCGGTGGGTGGCAATGTCTGTAATGGCTCACCCGCCGCGGATACGACGCCGGCCCTGATTGCTTTGGGCGCAGTCTGTCATATCGCCGGACCCAACGGGACGCGAGAGGTGGCAGTGGAAGATTTTGTGACTGCCCCCGGACAAACGGTACTCGCCCCGAACGAGTTGCTGGTGGCATTCCAGGTTCCCGCCCCGCAAGGGCAGGCCGCCGACTGCTACCAACGTTTTATCCCTCGGAACGAGATGGATATCGCTGTCGTGGGCGTGGGCTCGTGCGTCGCGCTTGACGGCGATACCTGCACCGCGGCCCGTATCGGTCTGGGTGCGGTTGCCGCCCGGCCACTGCTGGCCAAAGAAGCGGGCGATGCTCTCGTCGGGAAAACGCTGGACGATGCCGCTATCGAGGCGGCGGCACAGCTCGCTCAGCAAGCCGCCTCGCCCATTAGTGATATGCGCGGCACGGCAGAATTTCGGACGCATCTTGTCGGTGTTCTCACCCGCCGTACTTTGAAGGCAGCCGCCGCGCGGGCACGCTAGGTTATTGGGAAGGCAGGACATACATGAAGAAAGTATATGTGCAAACAACAATCAATGGGGAAGAGACCGAGTTCCTGTGTGAGCCACGTCAGAGCCTGCTTGAGGTGCTGCGTGATGTTGTCGGCTATACCGGCACGAAAGAAGGCTGTCTGACGGGCGACTGCGGCGCGTGCAGCGTCATTCTGGATGGCCGCCCCACCGACTCCTGTCTGGTGCTCGGTGTTGAGGCCGAGGGCAAAGACATCACCACGGTCGAAGGTTTGGCCGACGGAGATGCCCTGCATCCGCTCCAGAAGAAATTTCTGGAACATGCCGCCCTCCAGTGCGGAATCTGCACCCCCGGTTTTTTAGTCACGTCCAAAGCCTTGTTGGACCGGAATCCCAACCCCACTGAGCACGAAATTCGCTACGCCCTGGCTGGCAATCTCTGCCGCTGTACCGGCTATGACAAGATCGTGAGAGCGGTGCAAGACGCTGCCGCTGAAATGCAAGGGAGATAAATCATGGCAACTCAACAAGAACATAAATTTAAGGTCATCGGGACACGGCCGATTCGGCACGATGGGGTCGATAAAGTCACCGGTCGGGCGCAGTATGGGGCCGATATCAGCCTGGCCGGCCTCTTACACGGCAAGGTCCTGCGCAGCCCGCACGCCCACGCCAGAATCAAATCGATCGACACCTCGGCGGCCAAGGCTCTGCCTGGGGTGAAAGCGGTCATCACGGCCCAGGATTTCCCGGAGATTGGGCCGGGTATGGCGGCAATGGGCGAGCTGCCGATCAACCCGCAGCATCTCTCTCTGAACTGTATCGCCCGAGACAAGGTTCTGTATGACGGCCATGTGGTGGCCGCAGTCGCAGCCCTCAGCCCGCATATCGCCGAAGAAGCCACAAAGCTGATCAAGGTTGACTATGAAGTCTTGCCGCACGTGCAGGACGTTGTTGAAGCGATGGATGATAAAGCCCCTATCCTGATCCCCGGCTTGGGCAAGGGCGATGATGGCGAGCCCACGGATACGAACGTCGCCAACCATATCCAGTTCGCGCGCGGCGACCTGGCCGCCGGCTTTGCCGCCGCCGAAGTGGTCATTGAGCGCGAGTTTGACACATCCATGGTCCACCAAGGCTATATTGAGCCGCACAACGCCGTGGCGCAGTACAGTTCGGACGGGCAGAGTACGATCTGGGTCAGCACTCAGGGCGCGTTTACGGCTCGGGACCAAACCGCCTTTGTGCTCGACATGCCGCCGAGCAAGATCAAGGTTATTCCCGCCGAGATCGGTGGCGGTTTTGGGGGCAAGATTCCTATTTATTACGAGCCGATTGCGCTCATGCTCTCGAAGCATACCGGCAAGCCGGTCAAAATGGTGATGAGCCGGGCCGATGTGCTCAAAGCTACCGGCCCGACCCCAGGTTCGCATATCAAGGTGAAGATGGGAGCGGACAAGGACGGCAAGATTACGGCTGCCGAAGTCTGGATGGCCTATGAAGCCGGTGGCTTTCCGGGCTCCCCGGTGGGCGCGGGCTGTATGTGCGTGATTGCTCCGTATGATATCGAGAATCTCAAAATTGACGGCTACGATGTCCTGGTCAATAAGCCCAAGACCGCGGCCTACCGGGCTCCGGGCGCAACCAACGCGGCCATGGGCTCGGAGACGGTACTTGATGAAATCGCCGAAAGGCTCGGCATAGACCCGCTGGAAATCCGTCGCATCAACGGTGCCAAAGAGGGCACGGCGCAGCCCGCGGGTCCGAAATTTGGCCAGATCGGCTTTCTTGAAACGCTCGAAGCCGCCCAGAATAGCGACCACTTCAAGTCCGAGCTGCCTCAGGTCGAAGGCCGGCGGGTTGGTCGGGGTCTGGCCTCGGGCTTCTGGTTCAACGCCGGTTTTCAGTCCAGCGCGACCGTTGCCATTAACAGCGACGGGACCGCCAATGTGGTCACCGGTTCGACCGATATTGGTGGCACGCGGACATCCTGCGCCATGATCGCCGCGGAGGTGCTCGGCCTCAAGGCCGAAGAAGTCCACCCGGTTGTGGCCGATACCGAGTCCATTGGGCATACGGATATGACCGGTGGCAGCCGGGTCACCTTTGCCACCGGGACGGCCGTGTATGAAGCCGCCCAGGATGTGCTGAATCAACTCAAAGGGCGGGCGGCCAAATCCTGGAAGGTGGACGCGGATAAAGTCGCGTTTCAGGATGGTGTCTTTACCTGTACCGAGAACGGGGCCGAGTCCATGAGCCTCAAGGAACTCGCCGGCAAGCTGCCGCGGACCGGCGGTCCGGTCGCCGGCCGCGCGTCCGTCAACCCACGCGGGGTGGGCCCGGGCTTCGCCACCCATGTGGTTGACGTGGCCGTTGATGAGGAAACCGGCAAGGTTGACGTGCTACGCTACACGGCTGTCCAGGACGTAGGGAAGGCCGTCCACCCCAGCTACGTCGAAGGTCAGATGCAGGGCGGCGTGGCCCAAGGGGTCGGCTGGGCGCTCAACGAGGAATACGTCTATGGCGAAGACGGATGTATGCAGAACACCGGCTTCCTGGATTATCGGATGCCGACCTGTCTGGATTTGCCCATGATTGAAACCGTCCTGGTTGAGGTCCCGAACCCCGGTCATCCGGTGGGCGTGCGGGGTGTCGGTGAGGTGCCGATTGTTCCTCCGCCGGCTGCCATCGCCAATGCCATCTATAACGCAACCGGCGTGCGGATGCTGGACCTGCCCATGTCACCCCCACGCGTGACCAAGGCGATCCTGGAGAAAAACGGATAACGACCACAGGGGCACGTCTCGATGTGCCCCTGTCCCGCACTCTATGGCAACCGTCTATATCCCTTCGCTCCTGCGGAAATTAACCGGTGGTAAAGATCGCACGATTGCCACCGGCAAAACGGTCGGAGCAATAATCGAAGACCTTGACCGCCAGTTTCCCGGTTTTCGGAGCCGCGTGGTTGAGGCCGGCGACCTGGTCGGCTCCATTGCGGTTTCGATCAACGGAGAGATTGGGACGGAAGGGTTGACCGAATCGGTTCCAGATGAAGGCGAAGTCCATTTTGTGCCGGCTATTGGAGGCGGGTAAACCACTATGACGGTAGCTCTTGAACGGGGAAGGGTGAGCAGCTCTTCCCCGTTTTTGTGTACGGGAGGCGGCTATGGGAGCGCAACACGAGCATCAGTTCAAGGTGATTGGCACCCGTCCCATTCGGCACGACGGGGTTGATAAAGTCACGGGACGCGCCCGCTATGGAGCGGATATTACCCTGCCGGGTCTCCTGCACGGGAAAGTGCTGCGGAGTCCACACCCCCACGCGCGGATCAAATCCATCGAGACTTCCGAGGCGCACGCCCTGCCAGGCGTCAAAGCGGTCATTACCGGCGCCGACTTTCCTGAGATTGAACCGGGGATGCTGCAAATCGGCGAGAACTTTGTCAACCCGCGGCACCTGGCTGCGAACATTATGGCCCGCGGCAAAGTCCTGTACGACGGTCATGCGGTCGCGGCCGTCGCGGCGACCAGCCCACATGTTGCCGAGGAAGCGCTCAAACTCATCAGAGTGGAGTACGAACTCCTGCCCTTTGTCCAAAACGTGCGCGAGGCCATGCAAGACGACGCAGTGATTCTCCACCCGGACCTGCGGACCGCCGGCGTCGATGCCGGGGATGACAAAGAAACCAATATTGCGAACCATATCCAGTTCTCACGGGGCGACCTCGCCGCCGGGTTTGCCGCGGCCGAGATCGTGATTGACCGCGAGTTTGCAACCACCATGGTCCATCAGGGCTATATTGAGCCCCATAACGCGGTGGCGCAGTATAACCAGGACGGTAAGGCCACGGTCTGGGTCAGTACTCAGGGGCCGTTTGCCGTGCGCGAGTTGTGCGGCACCATGCTGCAAATAAACCGCGGGGATATCAAAGTCGTGCCGGCCGAGATCGGGGGCGGCTTTGGCGGCAAGACCACGGTGTATTTGGAACCGTTGGCCTTACTCCTGTCCAAACTCACCGGCCGACCCGTGAAAATGGTCATGTCTCGGAGCGAGGTGCTGCGCGCAACCGGCCCGACACCAGGCTCGCATATTCGCGCCAAGATTGGCGTCACCCGTGAGGGCAAAATCACAGCAGCCGAACTCCACCTCTTGTTTGAAGCTGGTGCCTTTCCCGGTTCACCAGTAGCGGCTGGGTGTATGACCGTTCTGGCTCCGTACGACTTGGAAAACTTTCAGATCGATGGATACGATGTTGTGCTGAACAAGCCCAAGACGTGTGCCTACCGCGCTCCCGGCGCCACCAACCCCGCGCTGGCGGCTGAAACGATTCTTGATGAACTGGCGGAAAAGCTGGGAATTGATCCGCTTGAAATACGACGGATCAATGGCGCCAAAGAAGGAACGGCCCAACCCGCCGGGCCTCAATTCAAACGGATAGGCTATCTCGAAACGGTTGAGGCCATTCACAACAGCGAGCACTATCAGTCGCCACCGCCCCAGAGTGCAAACGGAAAACTCCGAGGGCGGGGAGTGGCAACCGGCTTCTGGTTTAATGCCGCGTTTCAGTCGAGCGCCACGGTGAGCATCAACACGGATGGGACTGCTAACGTGGTGACGGGCTCGCCCGATATCGGTGGGAGCCGGGCCTCGTGCGCCATGATTGCGGCCGAGGTCCTGGGACTCAGGGCGGAAGACATGCACCCGGTTGTCGCAGACACGGAATCCATTGGCCATACGGATACGACCGGCGGCAGTCGGGTGACCTTCGCGACCGGTCTGGCCGTGTATGAAGCCGCCCAGGATGCCGTCGGACAACTGAAGCAACGGGCAGCCACAGTCTGGAAAGTCAAGCCGGAAGACGTCGCCTACCAGGACGGGGTGCTCTCCTGTCTGACTAATGGCCACGAATCCCTGAGCCTGAAGGAAATCGCCCCCAAGTTTCCCCGCGCCGGTGGTCCGGTTATGGGTCGCGCGTCTGTCCGGCCGCGCGGAGTTGGACCCGCCTTTGCCGCTCACGTGGTTGATGTGGAAGTCGATCCCGAGACCGGGAAAGTCGATATTCTCCGCTACACTGCCGCGCAAGATGTCGGCAAAGCCGTCCATCCCAGCTATGTCGAGGGGCAAATTCAGGGTGGCGTGGCCCAAGGGGTCGGCTGGGCGCTCAACGAAGAGTATTTCTACGCTGAGGATGGGACGATGCGGAATACCGGCTTTCTGGATTATCGCATGCCCACCTGTCTCGACCTGCCCATGATCGAAACCATCCTGGTCGAAGTGGCCAATCCCGGCCATCCCATCGGCATTCGTGGCGTCGGTGAGGTGCCGATCGTCCCGCCCCCCGCTGCGATTGCCAATGCCATTTACCGGGCAACCGGGGTGCGGATGACCGAGCTGCCCATGTCGCCAGCCAAAGTGGCAAAGGCGATTCTGGAGAAAAACGGGGCGTAAGTAGGGGCGAGGTGGCCCCTCACGGCTCCCTGATAAGTTCCAGAAATCCCCGCAGCATACGGTAGGTCAGGCCCCAGATCGTCTTCCCGCCGTAGAGGAGCGCAGGCACCTGAATGGTCGATCCGGTCTGAAGCTTACGCTGGACGATCTGTTCCACACCGTCCTGTTGCATGAAGGACAGCGGGACCCAAATGACGTCCTGGACTTCAACCGGATCGAGTACCAGACTGGCGTCCCGAGAGACGAGATAAACAAACGGGGACACCACCATGCCGATTTGTTTTCCGCGCGCCGAGGCCTGCACTTCGGCCAGACGGCCGAGGTATTCGCCATACTCAGCAAGATCAATCCCAACCTCTTCACAGGTCTCGCGTTGGATTGTAACGAGCAGGTCTGGGTCTTCCGGCTCCTGACGCCCCCCAGGGAAAGCCATATGGCCGGACCAGGGATCGTGGGGATGGTGCGCGCGGTGGATGAAGAACACGTACACATCGTCAGGGCGAGGTTGCAGCAGCAGAGCGACCGCCGCCCGCATCGGCGCGTCAATATCGACCGGAGCGGGATTATGCTTCGCGAGCCGGCCACGGATGTGCGAAATTTTGCTGTTCATAACGGGCGCTGCATCTCCCCCTGTCTCACTGCCTCAGACAGATCAATCCTCAGAGAGGAGGAGATGCTCTTGTCTGAAGAAAGAAGAAGGACGAGCCCGAGAGAGAAACGTACAACAGAGCAAGGCGACTCGCACGCTCCTCTTACTGGCGGGACGACTCTTCCTGATTGGCTTCTTTGACCGCGTCAAGGACAGCGCCCGCGCGTTGGACATAGACCTGAACTTCGAGGATCTGATTGAGCAGGCGGCCGATATAGGTGCGAGCCTCTTCGGTTTGGGGACCCAGTCCTTTGACAAGCTGGGTGGCGGAACCTATCCCCTGGGTCGCCTGGGTGACGGCGCTTTCTATTTCGCCGAAGGTTTCCGAGTCAATAATCATGCGAGTCCTCTCTGCGCGCTTTAACCTCGTGACTCATCGTATAGGCATACGTTTATCCCAGCAATGTATAGAGAGAACTCCCCCTTCGTCAATCCGCTCAACCGCACGGCAGGGGCTCGCCTCGGCTATCTCCTGCAGCACTCCCTCTGAGGACGGAAGGCGGTCGTCACCCCTGAAGCGTCAACCTTGACAGCCGCGTTGCAGATGGCCAATACTCACCTTTTCCCTGAGTGTTGGAAGACAGGAGGTTTCGGCATGTCCCTGGAACAGGCCCTGAGCGGCATTCGCGTTGTTGACTTCACCCACTGTATTGCGGGGCCGTATTGTACAAAATTGCTCGGCGACTATGGGGCTGAGGTCATCAAGATTGAACCGCCAACACGCGGCGAAGGCGGGCGGACCCTGCCTCCGTTTTTTGACGATCAGCCCGGACAGGAGCAGAGCGGCCTCTTTTGTTTTTTGAATACCAGCAAACAGTCAGTGGCGATTGACCTCACGTGTCAATCCGGCCGTGAGGCGGTCTTAGGCTTGATTGAACGGGCAGATGTGGTCGTTGAGAATTTTCGTCCGGGCACCCTTGAGCGCCTGGGTTTGGGGCAAGAGGCACTGCGGGCCGCAAATCCACGGCTGGTGAGTGTGGCCATCTCGAACTTCGGCGCAGCCGGCCCCTACCGTGACTATCGTATGACCGACAGTGTGGCCTTTGCCCTGGGCAGTTGGACCTATCCCATGGGCGAACTCGATCGTCCGCCGGTCCAGCCTGGGGGCGCGTTCGGCCAATACGTGGCTGGGTTATACGCCGCCATCGGCAGCCTGCAAGCCGTGCGGAACCGTAACGAAACACAGGCTGCGCAGCACGTTGAAGTGTCCATTCAGGAGGCCCTGATTGCCACGTCCCTGTACGACTTTGTGGCGTTTTCCTATTCGGGCTTTGTCCGCCAGCGTTCGGGCAAGCAGTTCCATGCGGCGTTTCCGAATCTGGTCACGCTACCGTGTGCGGATGGCTATGTGGGCGTGCATGCCGGCCTGCCGCATCAAATCGTTGCCCTGCTCGAACTGGTCGAACGGCCTGACCTGGCGAACGATTCGCGCTTTCAGAACCTCCCGACCCTGGCACTATGCGCCGAGGAATTACACGCCGCGCTTATTCCGTGGATGCGCGACCGCAAGAAATGGGACATTTATCATGCCGCGCAAGCCCGCGGCATTCCGTTGTCGCCGATCCCGTCTGCCCAAGAAGTCGTCGAATGGGCCCAACTCAAAGAGCGTCAGGCGTTTATCGCAGTCGAGTGTCCCGGAGGGGGAACCGTGACCATACCCGGCCCACCGTCCCGCGAAAGTGGAGCGCCTATCCTCCGCCTGCGTCGCGCTCCCTGTGTCGGGGAGCACACGGCGAGCGTGCTGGGCGAAAAGCTGGGCTATAGCAACACCGATTTGCAGCGCCTCCGGGCCGCGGGGGCAATCAACTAACAGGGACATCAAGACACAGGAGCACGCTATGACAAAGCCGCTACGAGTCGTGGATTTAACCAATGGCTGGGCCGGTCCGTTGGCGACCTGTCTGCTGGCTGACTTTGGCGCAGAAGTCATTAAGGTCGAATCCCCCTCTCATATGGACTGGTGGCGCGGAGCCGCGCCTGAGGTCACAGAAGACGGGGGCCGGCCCTACGAGCAGTCACCCACGTTTAATACGGTCAATCGGAATAAATACGGCATCGCGCTTGAACTCACCCACCCGCGGGGACGAGAGCTGTTTCGTGACCTGGTCGGTATCAGCGATGTCCTGGTGGCCAATTATCCGCCGCGCAGTTTACGCAAACTCGGCATTGAGTTTGACACCTTGAAAGCGGTCAACCCGCACCTCGTGATGGTCACCCTGCCGGCCTTTGGCAATAGTGGTCCAGAGAGCGAATATCTCGGTTTTGGCACCACCACTGAAGCCATGGCCGGGATAACCGGGGTGAGTGGCTATGAAGATGGCCCGCCCCAGATGCTGAGCAACGCGATTGGCGACCCGGTGTCGGCGCTCAACGCCTGCTTCGCTGCGCTGGTCGGGACATTTGAACAAGAACGGCGCGGCGCAGGGGTCTCGATTGATCTGTCTCACGTTGAGGGACTCTTGCCGTTCAACGCCGCCGCGCTGCTGGAATACACCATGAATGGTCGCTCTCAGCAGCGATTGGGCAATCGTCACCCCACCCTGGCACCCCACGGGTGTTATCCGTGTCAGGGCGAAGACGAGTGGCTAACGATTGCGGTCACGTCGGACGAGGACTGGCGCAATTTCTGTCGCGTGCTGGAGAATCCGGCCTGGACGCAAAACGCTCAGTTCGATACGGCGCAGGGCAGAAAGGCGGCTGAAGACGAACTTGACCAATACATAGGCGCCTGGACACAGGAGCAGGAGGCCACCACTCTGATGGAATGCCTGCAAGCAGCCGGCGTCGCCGCCGGAGTGGTGCTGTCTGGGGCCGGGGTGCTGAGTGACCCCCACCTGGCCGCGCGCGAGTTCATATTAACGATAGAGAAGGAGGAAACCGGGCCGCACTTCTATCCGGGCTTCGTCCCTCAATTTTCCGATACGCCTTCGGTCGTCCGGCGGCCCGCCCCGAGCTTTGGCAAACACAATGAGCGTATCTTCGGCGGCCTGCTCGGCTTATCGAAAGAGGAGATGCAGCGGCTCTCTGACGAGGGCATTATCAGCACGGAACCGCTTTTCCCATCGCTGACGCGGTAGAGCGTTGAACGTCCATTATCCAAGGTTCTGCCGCTGCTTCCGATCCCCTCTCCCCCGGCGGGAGAGGGTTAGGGAGAGGGGGATTCCTCCCCACACGCACGGACAATCATTTCCTTCACCCCTTCCATATTGCCCAGCACCTCCGTGTTCCAGAATCTCAGTACCCGAAAGCCCTGCGCCTCCAGCCAAGCCGTCCGCTCCGTATCATACGCCTGCTGTTCCACATGCTGCCCACCGTCCACTTCGACGATAAGACGGGCCTCAAAACACACGAAATCGACAATATACCGCCCGATGGGTGTCTGCCGACGAAACTTGTAGCCGCTGAGGCGAGCGGCCCGCAACTGGTGCCACAAGACGCGCTCAGCCTCAGTTGAGTTGGTCCGCAGGGTGCGGACTGCTTGGCGGGTAATCATGCGGCTTGCTTGGGACGGGAGGCCGGACCCCCTCTCCCTGGCCCTCTCCCGCCAGGGGAGAGGGGAAAAAACGGAGGCAAGTCGGAACCACTATCTACGTCACCGTTCGTATTCATCCAGGCCGGTCCTGACATCGTAAACGCCTTCCAGACACATCCGGTCTATCAGGTCCAGGCATCCATTCGCACGGCAGCAACTTTTGCGTCAGGCTGTGTTTTTGACGTTTCAAGATTGCAAGCGTAGACACCATACCGGAGAATATATTTCTTTTGAATATTGGGGAGCCCAGAACCCCCTTGAAGGCTGGCATCCTTCGTTCGTGGGCTTTCAGAAAGAGGAACAAAAACCTATCATCTGCGATATCAGGATTTTGAGTGTTGAGTAGGGTATGGCGAAACCGAATTGGAAAAACCGAACGATGTGGACGGGCGATAACCTGGACATCATGCGCGGCATGAATAGTGAGTCTGTGGACTTGATCTACCTCGACCCGCCGTTCAACAGCAATGAGGATTACAGCGCTCCTGTGGGAAGCGAGACGGCAGGAGCAGCCTTTAAGGATACCTGGACACTCAGCGATGTGGACGAAGCGTGGCATGGGGAGGTCGTCGACAAAGAACCTGCTCTGTACGCCATTATTGACGCCGCTGGACTGTCGCACGGCAAGAGCATGAAATCCTACCTGATTATGATGGCAGTCCGACTGCTGGAAATGCGGCCATAAGGAAACAGGAACCAACCCACCCCGGCCTTCGGCCACCCCTCGCGCCTTGCGCTCGGGAAGATCAAAGAAGACATTCTACTATTGAAAGAACGCGCGGGTCTTGTGCGATGAACAATTTATCGCTGTTCAGTGACATCGTAGTCGATAGACCAACCACAGAGGGCATAAAGTATGCCGGTTCAAAGCTGAAGTTGCTTCCATACATTCTCGATTTGACACGTCGAACTGATGCGAAGAGTGTCCTTGATGGCTTCTCAGGATCAACGCGAGTATCCCAGGCGTTTGCCCAGGCAGGGTATCAGGTGGTCAGCAACGACATTGCTGTGTGGTCAGAGATATTTGGTCAATGCTATTTGCTCAGCGACCAGCCAAGGGAAAGCTATTCGACTCTCATTCGCAGCCTGAACAATGTTCCGCCAAGAGACGGATGGTTTACTGAACACTATGGCGGCAAGCCCAATGTTGGCAGTTCTGTTCAGAGTGACGGCTTAAAAAGACCCTGGCAAATTCATAATACGCGAAAATTGGATGGGATTCGTCAAGAAATTGACCGTCTTTCTTTGTCACCAATTGAAAGGGCAGTAGCGCTGACGAGTCTCATTTTAGGGTTAGACCGTGTAGATAGTACGCTCGGACATTTTGTTTCCTATCTCCAGAAATGGTCGCCCAGATCGTTCCATGATTTGTACCTTGAAGTACCCGATTTGATTTCTTACGAGTGTCCGCATGAGGTCCGTCGGGGCGATATATTTGATCTTGTCAATTGCGATGTTGACCTTGCCTATTTTGATCCTCCCTATGGGTCGAATAATGCAAAGATGCCCCCGTCGCGCGTTCGGTATGCGTCCTATTATCACCTATGGACTACCGTCTGCCTCAATGATTTCCCAGCATTATTCGGTAAGGCAAAGAGAAGAAGAGATACGTCCGATACGCTCTCTGGGTCGGTGTTTGAGGAATTCAAGAGGAACCCATGTACGGGCCGATTCATTGCGGTTGAAGCAATAGAACGACTGATACAATCGACGCAGGCACGGTGGGTTATCCTCTCTTACAGCTCGGGTGGCCGGGCAACGGCAGACGAATTACACAACCTTTTATCGGTCAATGGCGCAGTCATTGATGTTATCGAGGTTGACTACAAGCGGAATGTCATGGCGGGAATGAAGTGGACGAACGCATGGCTGCGCGATGCAGAATGCCCGAACCGTGAATTTCTGTTTCTGATTGACAAGGGGTGAGCCATGCGTATCCGTAAACGGCTCAGGGCGCACAGGCCCGGACGGCATCCAGCACGTGCTGTTTCCCGTTTGGGCCGTCGCTCACGGGGAAAATAACCGGATGCACGATACCTGCGTGGCGATAGGCTTCGACCCGCTCTCGGCATTCGGTCGGTGTCCCGGCGACACTGACCGTTTCAATCAAAGGGTCAGGAACAAGCTGGGCCGCCTTTTGCCGGTCCCCCTGCTGCCACGCCGCCCGAATAGCCTGGGCTTCCTCGGGAAATCCCTGCTCGGCCATGACGCGATTATAGCGCGGAAAGAATCCGGCGTAGAAAGCGACCAGAGGCCGAAGGCGCGCCAGAGCTTCTTGATGATCCTGGGCCACACTCATCGGCAGGAGCGAGACAATATCAACCGCTTCGGCCTGACGGCCGGCTCGGTGGGCGCCAAGCGCGATATTTTCAGCGGCCAGCTTGCCCGCTTCCGGGGCACTCCACACCAGAATGGTCCCCTGGGCGAGTTCACCGCAGGCTTGAAGCATCTGTGGAAAGACGGCTGAAATATAGATCGGAATTTCCGGGCGGGCGGGCTGAAACCAGAGATCAAACTGCTCAATGGTCACGGCCTCGCCGTGATAGGACACCGAGCCCTCACGCAGCAGCGTGCGGATAATCTCGACCGTTTCTCGCATGCGCTGGACCGGCTGACCGTATGGAATGCCATGCTCCGGCTCGACCTGAACCTTGTGACTGGAGCCCAGCCCCAAAATAAAGCGCTGCTGAGAATAATGATCGACGCACGCGGCCGCCATAGCAATGGTCGGTACGCTGCGGACGAAAATACTGCTGATACTCGTTCCAAGCTGGATGCGCTGGGTTGCGAGGGCGCAGGCGGTCAGAACAGAGAACTGGTCTCCGCCATGACCTTCCGCAAACCAGGCTGAGGTATAGCCCTGCTCTTCTGCATAGGTGACACAATCAACAACATCAGTGGGCGACATACCGCCAGCCAAAGCCAGACCAATTTGAGCCATATTTGTTCTCCTCTCTATCGACAGTGGGATGGGGGTTCTTGTGATACGGCGCGAGCCATTCTCGACCGGAACGTGGCCATCGTCAAGTCGGAAAGAGATGCGGACGCCCGGTCTGGAGGGCGACCTTGCGCTCGACTCCGCTCGTCAGCAAAATAGACGGCTCGACCGTGCACGGGAGATTATGCAGACACGGAGCCTTCGTCATTACGGTGTGGTGTGGACTCGAAGAATAAACGCGTCCAGTATCTACATGCTGTTGGAGGACACGTTTATTCTTTTCAGCCTGCTGGGTGTGTGGCTGCTGTGGTTGGGCGCTACTGGGGCCATAGCGGTCCCGCTGCATACGATTGATTTCTCCGGCCATCCAGATGGTCCGGCGGAGGAATGGTTGAAGCAGCAAGGCTTTACCTTTCGCCTGGACGCAGACGATTTACAGCCGCACTTCAAGGATAATCGCCTCGTCTTACATACTTCCCAAAAAAAAGCCGGCCTGTTCGAGTTGCCTCTGCATGTGTCTCCGGTCAAGCGGATTCGGATTCATTGGGGAGTCGAACGCTATCCGCGCGGAGCGGATTGGAGCCAGGGGGTCACTGCGGTTCCTATTGCGGTGATGACCACGTTTGGGGCAGAAAAAATCAAGAGTGGCTCACTCTTTGTCCCCAATGCCCCGTATTTTATCGGCCTCTTCCTCGGGGAAAAAGAGCAGGCAAATCGGGCCTATACCGGGAATTACTATAAAACCGGCGGGCGCTATTTCTGTACCCCCTGCGGGGCGCCGGCAGGGGAGCGGGTGGTGACGGAATTTGATTTGGACCAGACCTTCCGCACGCAGTTTGGTCAGGCTGTTGTGCCCCCAATCAGCCGATTCGGCTTTCAGATGAATACCAGAGGGACATCCGGGGGGGCCAAGGCTTTTTTAGAGAAAGTGGAATATTTATCCGAATAATCGGGGGGTGGGTTGAATACTGACCGGGGTTGATCCGTCTACTATAATAGCTTTCCTTTCTTTCTTCCTCCTTCCAGTGGCGGGGGAAGCTCATGAGCCCCTTGCATGAGTCTTCTCCCGCCGCTTCGGTTTCAGTCCTGTTTTTTGCAGTTCCTGAGCAGCGTCAGGGTCCGAGCTATGCGGGCCCACTCCAGTCAAAAGGGATGTGTTTGCTCGATTTCCCGGCCCAATCCCACTCAAGGCCGTAGGCGTTGACCCGATTGTCAACCGTTTTGCCCCAGGTCGCGACCTGGCCGGGTCCAACTTCGGAGCCGGGCGGATTCAGCAACTGCACCCGTTTTCCTTTTGGAGTGGTCGGTCCGGTCAGCGCCTCGGCGAAGGCCGTGACGCGGTCGGGAATCTCCGCTTTCCAAAAGGCCAGGTCCTCAGCAATATCAAAAGTGATGGGAACAAACTCAATCCCGCGCACCTCACCAATCAAGCGAGCAAACCCGGCCATAAATCCGCCGGCCTGCCCGGAAAAGATGAGTTGGAGCGCCTCGCGCTGTTGCGCGTCGGCCTGCTCGTCAATAAACAGCCCCAGTGAGATTTTGGCCTCGCCAGCCCAGATATTGCCGCTGAAGCTGGCCACGGCAAGGACATTCAGCCCATCGAGACGGGTTGAGCCATACCTCCCCTCTCGGACATGGTAGGCGAGGACGCCCTCGCAGTGATTGTTTGTGGGGGGCTGGGCAAATTCGCACGGACAGGCGATATCGCAACTGCACACATCAAACCAGTCGCCCTGAAGGGTCCAATTCTGTATATCAGCCATACTGTCCTCCTGCTGGCAGTCCTCCAATAAACATGCCGGACACGTTTACTCTTTCACCTCAGTGCCAGGGTTCCACAATAATTTTTGCGTGCCGCTCAGGCGAGTGCAGGTCTTTGAATGCCTGAGCGACTCCCTCTATCCCCACCGTCCCGGTAATTAAGGGGTCGGTAATAATCTGGCCTTCGGCAATATGCCGCAGGGTGGAGGCGTATTCTTCCCCGCTATAGCCGAGGACGAATTGTAGATTCAGCTCTTTGTTGATCCCGAACATGGGTTCAAAGCTGTCCTTTTCCATACACACGCCCACAACCACAATCCGGGTGCCTTGTGGGGCCGCGGCCATAATCTGATCAATGACCCCGGGAACACCGACGCACTCGAATATAACGGCCGGTCGCAACGGCGGACCCGAAGCCCAAGGCGGCTGAGGCGGAGCCGTACTCGGGTCGGCCCAGACCGCGGCGTCCTGCCAACTGGTATAGGGCGACTGCTCCGCGGGATCAATGACGCTATCCGCGCCCACGGCCTGCGCGAGTTGGCGGCGACGGGGGGAGAAATCCGCGGCGATAATCGGCTGCACGCCTTTCATCCGCAGCGACGCAATAACGGCCAGACCGACCGGCCCGCAGCCGATGACGAGCGGCACGTCGTCCTGTGTCAGGCGCGCCATTTCAACCGCGTGCAGGCCGACCGCCATAGGTTCGGTCAGGGCGGCTTTCTGCGTCGGCAGGCCGTTCGGGACTTCAATCAACAGCTTTTCGCTCAGGCGCATATACTCCCCATAGCCGCCTGGGTTATCGTTTGAATAGCCGACCGTCTCGACACCGGCTGGTCGAATGAGGATCGGCATGGAAACCGCACGGGCGCCGGCTTTGAGGCTGCGGTCCGTATTGGGCCCGTGGTCAACCACCTCGACACAGAACTCATGGCCCATGACGATGCCCCGGCTGAGGTCCATATTAAACACGCCGTTGGAACGCTCTGAAACCTCAACCAGCTTTTCCGTATGCTTCAGCGCATGGAGGTCTGAGCCGCAAATCCCACAGGCCAGGGTTTTGACCAGGACTTCGCCCGGTCCGGGCTCCGGGACGGGAATATCTTCCACTGTCAGTTCATGGTTCAGCATCATTACGGCGCGCATCGTGTTCTCCTCTCCCTTTGCTGGTCTCTTCTCGTTGCAGCCGCATCACTATAGGTCATGGGCGATAGCCCTGTCCAGGTCGGAAAATCCGGTATCATTTGACACTCAAGGGACCGGTGTCATACAGTTCAGAGCCTGTGGAAAGGAGGCCCAGCATGAAAGTCACCCGCATCTATACGGGTCCAGATAACCAGTCACATTTTGAGGATGTCGAGATTCCGCTCAAAGACGGTGGCGGAGTGGGACAGCTCTCTGAGATTATTCCGGCAACCGGTGTGATCTTTCGAGAAACGGGCGGCGACTATGACCTCGATTTTCACAATGCGCCACGGCGGCAGTATGTGGTCATGCTTGAGGGTGCGGTCGAGATCGAGATTGGTGACGGCACGAAGCGCGTCCTGGGCACGGGAGAGATTCTGCTGGCCGAGGATACCACCGGCCAGGGCCATATCAGCCGAGCAGTCAACGGCCAGCCCAGAAAGTCCTTGTTTATTCCGTTGGCCTAAAACGCTGTGGTGTTGGGGGACGTTACGCGTATTGTTCTGAGAAATGGGGAATGCGATGAGCGACCCACCCAATATTGATTCATCACTTCGAGATTTCATCAAAGAGGAAGCAGACAGAGCTCGGGACGAAGCGATAGCTGATAACGGTCGCTTGCGTCGCGACTTCAAAGTGGCAGGTATCGTCATCACCCCTCTCCTGGCTCTGGCAGCTTTCTTTGGCATCCCGACGCTAATCAATAACACGGTCGAAAAAGCCGTGAAGGAGTATGCGATCGAGGAAATCAGTGAAAGGGCGGAGGAAATTAGCAAGAATTTGGAAGTGACGAACGATAAAGCAAGAATGCTCCTCCAGAAGATTACGGAAGCCGCGGACAAAGCGGAGGAAGAAAAAAGGATATTCCAGGAAGAGTTGGCCGGTCCGGGCATCGAAACTCATCGCTATCGGCTGAACCTGCCCAAAAAAGCAGGAACTTATTCTTACGAGACCAGTCTTAGGAAGACCAAATTCGAGGCAGCTATAGTGAGCAGTTGGAGACTTTCTGGTTCTGGTTGCCTATACAGTGATGCTGCCGATATTTTTATGGACAACTCGAAAGAGACTTGGCGAATTAGAGTCGCCAAACCACCACGCTGTAAAATCCTGGATGTACGGATCGTGTATGTGCCTGCTGCAATGGTAAAGAAGGCTTATAATAGGGTAACACTGAACCCTATCAGGTAGGGGCGACGCATCGGGACGAAGCGCGTCCTCGGTACGGGAGTAAAAATAATGCAGAGGACGTCCATAGAGAAAGTAAGGGAGCATGAGACAATGAGCGCTGCGCTTGATGGTATCCAGGTGCTTGACTTGACTCACAATCAGGCTGGCCCGGCGTGTGGCCAGATTTTAGCCTGGCTCGGGGCTGACGTCATCAAGATCGAACCGCCCGGACGGGGTGATATCGCCCGCGTGAGTCTGAATGACCAGCCGGGTACGGACAGTCTGTTTTTCCTTTTTTTCAATGCTAACAAGCGCAGCCTGGCGCTTGACCTGAAACATCCAGAAGGCAAGCAAGCTTTTGAAAAACTGGTGGCAACCGCAGATGTCGTGCTGGAGAACTTCGGACCCGGTACTATGGAACGGCTTGGGTTTGGCTATGACAGCCTCAAACAGCTCAATCCGCGCCTTGTCTATGCCAGCATCAAAGGCTTTGGTTCGTATGGACCGTATAGCTCGTTCAAGAGTTTTGAACCTGTGGCTCAGGCGATGGGCGGCTCGATGAGCGTGACCGGTTTTCCTGACAATCCGCCAACCGTCACGTGGTCGTGTGTGGGAGACTCGGGCACCGGCATGCACTGCGTTATCGGCATCCTGGCCGCCCTGATGCAGCGCCACACCAGCGGAGTCGGCCAACAGGTCGAAGTGTCCATGCAGGACGCGGTGGTGAATCTGGTTCGAGTCAGCCTGCGCGACCACCAGCGCTCTGGCAAGCCGGTTGAACGCACGGGCAATCAACTCGGGTTTGTCCCCGCCACGACATATCGTTGCCATCCCGGCGGTCCCAACGACTATGTGTTCATTATTGCCCAGCAGCAGATGTGGGAGCCTTTGCTGCGCGCCATACAACGGGAAGACTTGATTGACGACCCGCGCTATCACACACCCGAGGCCCGGAATGAGCGTGCAGATGAAGTGAACGCCTTTATCGAAGCATGGACATTGAGCAAACCGAAACATGAAGTCATGCGAATTTTAGCCAAGGCTGGGGTGCCGTGCGGGGCGTGTCAGGATACGGGCGAAGTCATGAACGATCCGCATTTGCGCGAACGGGATATGATTCTCGAACTTGATCATCCCACGCGCGGAACGTACACTATGGCCGGCAATCCCATCAAACTGTCGGCTTCGGACGTCCCGCTACGGCCCGCGCCTCTGCTCGGCGAGCATAGCGCTGAGGTCCTGACGGAACTCGGCTATGACGCACAGGCTATTGCTGCTATGCGAGCAGCAGGGCTGATCTAGCGCTTCCCTATATAGAACATTGAGACCATCAGGAGGACGGTATGGATATCGGATTACTCTTTCCCTTTCGGAACCCCCCTCAATGGCGCAAGCCGTTTCCGCAATTTTATGCCGAGCAACTGCATCAGGCCCAGGTGGCCGAGGAACTCGGCTATGACACGATCTGGCTGACTGAGCATCACTTTGCCGAAGACGGCTACTCGCCCTCGCTGCTGCCGATAGCCGGGACGCTGTCCGCTATGACGAGTCGGGTGCGTATCGGGACATTTCTGATCCTCCTGCCCCTGCATAATGCCGTGCGGGTTGCTGAGGACGCGGCAACCGTGGATATCCTGTCCAACGGGCGTTTTGACCTGGGACTGGGGCAGGGATATGCCCCTGCCGAGTTTGCCGGTTATGGCATCCCGCGCAAGGAGCGCGGCTCGCGCATGGAGGAGGGAGTCGAGGTCATCCGGGGCATCTGGACCCAAGACCCTTTCTCCTATGAAGGCACACACTACCAGTTGAAGGATATTCGCCTTCAGCCCAAACCGGCCCAGAGCCCGCATCCGCCCTTGTGGATCGGCGCCAACGCGCCAAAGGCGATTGAGCGCGCCGCGCGCCTGGGCTGTCATTTTCTCGGCGGCGGAGCCTCGGAAGCTCAGGAAGCGTATGATGCCGCGTTGCGCCAGCATGGGCGCGACCCCAACGATTATCATGCCGCCCAATTGCGCTGGGCGTATGTCGCGCCGAGCCACGATCAAGCCTGGGATGAGGCTCAGGAGCATCTTCACTATATGCTGAGCTGGTATGGCCGGTGGCTGTCCGAGGCCAAGGATTTTCCCGGCGCTGAGCAGTTCAGCCACCTGCCGCCCCCGGCTGAGTTGCGGGAGCATCCCGAGCAATTGCTCGCCAGCCCCATGATCGGTACCCCGGAAGAAATCGGGCGTGAGATTGAGCGGTTTACCCAAGAGGTGCGCACAACGCATCTCGTCCTGGGCATGCACCTCCCCGGCCTCGACCCGGCGAAGAGTCAACGCTCGATGGAACTCTTTGCCACAGAAGTAATGCCAGGGCTACACTAAACGTTCGGAGGAGGGGTAGTCGGGCAGCGACGGGACACTCAGGGCACTATTTGAGGCGCATGCAATTCGCATAAAAGGTTGTCGTGGCCGGCCAGTCGGAAAAGACGCCGAGGACTCCTACCTGAGCTGCGAGCACGTCAAGAGTGGTCAAGATGTCGCCGTCATTGCGAAGCGCGTTGGCCGTGGCGGAGGAACCGTCTGTTGAGCGGTAGTAAAAATTGCTCCCACGGCCCTCTAGCACGTCTTCAACGATACGACCGGAGCGTTCAGCGGTCCAGGTAATGAGGCCGAGGCCGGCAGCCTTTGCCTTCTCGGCATATTTCGAGGGCGCGATGGCACCGTCTGCGACCGTCAGGAGTACCCACATGGGCGGCGCTATGATAGTGACGCCCTTGGCTGCAATCTGCTGCAAGGTAGGGTTATGAGGGTCGTCGGGGTCGCCTGGGTCGTCGGGGTCCACCGGATCAATGCTCCCATCGCGGCCGTCGAGGTAAACGGCCTGTTCGCCAAAAGCCGGCTCATTTTCGATCCAATAGAGAACATCGTCAAAATTGAAGGACTGAACATACACGTTCTCCGGTCGAACGCACGCTTCTTCATAGTCATCAATCAGCGCCGCGGCATAGGCCCTTTGGCCTCCAAAGACCGCTTGTACGTCTGCTGCCTCGCCTTCCTTGAGCTCGGGTGTCATCTTGACCCTCAGACGCTGGAAGAGCTTGATGCTGTCGGTATGGGAGAGGAGGGTGCCACAGGTCGAGTACAAGTCGGTGCGCCAGTCCGCCGTCCCGGCCAGAAATTCTTCGACAGTGGTTGCGTTCTCATTACTGGCATCCATTTTCCCGCATAGCGACTTGAATTCGACGAGGGTCAGGTCGCTGGCACAGCATTTGGCCGAGGCGGCTTTTGTCCGCTCGCCGGTGACGGGGTCAAACTCAGCGGGAGTAAAGGGTTGTTCGCAGGTGGAGGCCAGCTCCGTATTGAGAATGTTGGTCGTGGTATGCAGGTCGCACTGGGCATGACGGCAGATCAACTCGCCATCCGAGGTGAAAGTGACGTCGCACTCAATGATGCCGGCCCCCATGCGGGCGGCGGCTGCATACGACTCTTTTGTATGCTCGGGGAACTGCATGGGAGCGCCCCGGTGACCGATTGAGAAGTCCCGTTTTGTATAGCGGCCCCAGGTCGAACACCGCTGGAGCGCTGCCTTGAGTCTGCCCGGACGCATGGCATCGACCAGGTAAAATGGGCGAGGCCCGAGTTGCACGCGCGGGTGTCGGGCAGACGCTTCCATGACCAAACCTGGATACACTGTCAGCACGAGTACAACGGTAAGCCGGCGTAGCCCTTGCCAAAAACCGTCTGTTCCTCCACTCATCTGTCAGCCGTCTCCTTCTTGCCCCAGAGTATTGTTGAGCAGAGCTTGTGATAGAGGGGCACAAGACATCTTTCCCTAAGCGTCTCCCGGACTTCAATTTTATCAAAGGCAAGCAGACTACCGATTTTCATCCAGCCATTTCTTGAAATCATCCACCACGCCGCCCTGCCATAACGAAACGCCGGCCCGGTAGGCGGCCCGGGCGATCATATGCGCCCCAACCGGGGCGGTCAGAAAAAGAAAGAGGACGATCAGGGACTCCTTCAGCCCTGAGGAGAGCCCCAGATACCGCAGGTAGAGCAGCGAGGCCAGAACCACTCCGGCCACACCAAACGTCGTGCTCTTGCTCGTTGCGTGCATGCGCGCGTACACATCCCTCAGCCGCAACAGGCCGAACGTCCCGGTCAGGAGAAAAAACAGGCCGAGCAGCAGGAGGACACTAACCAGGACGTCGAGGAGGTAGGGGACTTGCATCAATAATCGTTCCTCTCAGCAGATATTTGGCTGCCGCGACCGTTCCTAAAAATGAGAGAATGGCGAGGACCAGGGCAACATCGATATACAGCGCGCTCTGAGTACGGATCGAAATGACGATGATAGCGGCAACCAGATTGATCGCAATATTATCGAGGGCCACAACCCGGTCGGGAATCGTAGGGCCACGCAGCGCCCGATACGCACTGAGTAAGATCGAGAGCGTGATGCCAATCAGCACGACAACAGAAACAAATGGCGTAATCATTGGGCAATGAGCAGCAGATGGCGTTCAAAGCCGTCTTTAATGAGGCGAATCTCTTCCTCTACATCGGCGACATCGAGAAAGTGAATGAATAAAAACTGCCGATCTGGACTCACCTCGACCGAGAGCGTTCCCGGCGTCAGGGTAATCATATTCGCCAGCAAGGTAATCAGCACATCGTTCTGCAAGGACAGCGGATAGGCAACAATGCCGGGCCGTATGGCGAGCTTCAGCGCCAAGACCTGTCTGACCACAGTCCAATTGGCAATCAGGAGTTCCTTCACAAAGAAGAAAACGAGGCGCACGCTCAGCGCCGCCTTGCGGAAATACCGACGCTCTTGATGAAAGGAGCGTGGGAAGAACAGCATGGCCAGGAGGCCGACCAGAAAGCCAATCACCATCTGCCGCAAGGATATCTCGTCTTGCAGCAGGCACCAGGCCAAAGCCAGAATAACATTGAGGAAAAAACGAGTCACCATAATGGGGGCTCTCCATCAGTCTTGCATTCCCAGGACTGCCGCAATATACACACGCGGGTCGGCAACTTGCGCCGCGGCAGTCTGCGCCACGCTGTACAGTATACCTGGAAACAGCCCAATCCCAACAATAAAAAAGACGAGCAGGATAATGCCGGGGAAGAGGGGCCAGAGCGATACCGGTCGGCGGTCGCCCGTCTCTTCGCCCCAGAAGACCCCGTTCCAGATTTTGAGCATGGAGGCCAGCGTCAGCAGACCACCCAAGAGCCCTATGCCAACATAGCCGTAGCGACCGATCTCCATACCTGCCTGCAACACGATAAACTTACTGAAGAAGCCGGCTAATGGCGGGATGCCAGCCAGGCTCAACGCCGCCAGCAAAAAGAGCGCACTTAAGGGTATTGAGTGCGATTGCAGACCACCCACCGCTTTGAGGTGGGTCGAGCCGGTTGCTGCCTGCACGACACCGGCAATCAAAAAGAGGGCGGATTTCGCCAGCACGTACGGCACCATATAAAACAGGGTGCCGGCCAATGCCTGCGGCGTCAACAGGCCGATACCCAGCATGAGATAGCCGATCTGACTGATGATGTGGTAGGACAAAATGCGCTTCATGTCCATCTGGGACAGCGCTCCAAAAACGCCCAGGAGCATGGTCAGGGCAGCCAGAATCAGCAGCAGTTCATGGGTCAGGGCCGGGTTATGACGAAAAATCAGCGTAAAGGTACGGAAGATGGCATACACGCCGACCTTGGTCAGAATCCCGCCAAAAAATGCGCTCAAGCCTGCTGAGGGCTGGAAATACGGTCCGGGCAGCCAGAAATAGAGCGGAAAGATAGCTGCCTTGGTGCCAAACACAAACAAGAAGACCAGGGACAAAATCGTCAGCGTCGAGTCCAGCTCCCCGGAGGTCGTCTGAATTTTATGGGCCAGGTCCGCCATATTGAGCGTGCCCATCGTCCGATACAGCACGGACAGGCTGATCAGAAAAAAGGTTGAGGCAATCAGGTTGATGACCACGTATTTGACTGTCTCTCGCAGTTGGCCGGGCTGTGAGCCAAGGGCCAGGAGTGCGAACGACGCGATCAGCAAAATTTCAAAAAAGACAAACAGGTTGAACAAATCTCCAGTGAGAAAGGCACCGTTCACACCCATAATGAGAATAAAGAAGAGCGGATAATAAAAATGCTCCTGGTGCGCTTGTTCAACCGTGCGCAGCGAGAAGGCCACAACCGCAACCGCAATCGTCATGGTCAGGACGACCATAGTCATACTGAGCACGTCGGCAACCAGAATAATGCCGTAGGGCGCTGCCCAATTGCCCATACGCAGCACGACCATCCCCTGCTGGCCCTCTTGCAGCAGAGAGAGCAGGCCCACGACGGACAGCCCCCACAGCCCCAGACTGACGGCGAGACTCACCCCGCGCTGAAAGGTATCCCATTTGTGAAAGGCAGCTAAAAGCGCTGCCGTGACAACCGGCCCGATAACAAACAGGACGAACAGGTCTGGCGGCATCATGTGTTTTCACGGGGGAAGTCTCCCCCGAGCCCCCTCACTCTTCTCCCCCCGCCAGTTCATCCACTGCGTCCGAGCCATACACCTGCCTGACCCGAAAGGCCAAGACCGTCGCAAAGGCCGTCATACCAAAGCTGATCACAATCGCGGTTAAGATAAGGGCCTGGGGGAGCGGGTCAACGTACGGCGCGTCAGTCGTGAGCAGAGGGGGATTGCCCCGCTTCAACCCCCCTGAGACCAGGAGCGCGAGATTGGCCGCGTGTGAGTATAAGGACAAACCAACGACCACCTGTAATAAATGCCGCTGCAAGATCAAATACGTCCCGCAGCCAAAGAGGACGCCAATCACGCTGATAATCACGAATTCCACGGATCAATCCTCAGCAATGGCCCGAATAATACCCAGCGAGGTGCCAACCACGACCAGGTACACCCCGATGTCAAAACCCATAGCGGTGGCCAGCTCGACCTCGCCGAGCAGCGGAAAGCTATAGTGGCCGATCGCGCTGGTCAGAAACGGATAACCAATGAAGACAGAGCCCAGCCCCGTGCCGGCGGCAAGCAGGAGTCCGACTACCACTATCTGGAGCGGCTTCCAGGGCATCTCCCGCAATAAGTTTTCTGTATGAAAAGCCATCATCTGAAACGTCAGCGCCACCGCGGTGAGCACGCCGGCGATAAATCCGCCCCCCGGCGCATTATGACCGCGCAGCAACAGATAAATGGCAAAAACCAGCATGAGATGCAGGGTGAGCCGGGCAAATGACTGGAGAATGGGCGAGGGGAAGGAAAACATAAACAGGGTGCCCAAGGGCTGCTGCCCACGGACGCCCAGCCCAACCAGGGCAAGCACGCCAAAGACGGCAACGCTGAATACCGTAATCTCCCCCATAGTATCAAAGCCCCGAAAATCAACCAGGATAACGTTGACCACGTTTTGTCCACCGGCCAGGAGATAACTGTTCGACAGATAGTAGGGCGGAATAGCGGAGGGGAGTGAGGGACCGACATTCGCCGCAAAAAGCAGCAGGCTCACCAAGAGGCCCGTGCCCACACTCATTCCAATATTCAGCAGGCGCGTGCGCGGGGCCTGTGGCTGCGACCCAATAACTGAGAAGTAGTGCAGAACCAGGAGAAACAGGACGAGGCTCACCGCTTCGACCAGGACCTGCGTTAAGGCCAGGTCCGGCGCGCTGAAGAGCACGAAAAAGATCGACATGAGCGAGCCGACCAGACCGAGTGACAGCACGAGAACAACACGCGAGTGGGTCCGGCAGCACATGACCCCGGCGACCGCCATAAGCCCGGCCAAGCCGAGCTCATAGTATTCCGGGCGGACGATATCCACCCGTAGAGTTGTCTCCTCAAAGAAATGCCACAGTGGAATACTGAGCCCTACGATGAGGGCGACCAGGAGATAGCGGATATAGTCAGTCACCGAGCCGGTCATGTACAGCGCCCGCGTCCACTGAAAGAAACGGGTGAAGCCGGTCAGACTGTCTGCGTACAGCCGGTTGAACGAATATGCGGCCTGGCGCTCGCGTATGGCCCCAAGAAAACGCTGGCGCAGCAAAAAGGCGCTACCCCCCAGGATAATCGTCAGCGCACTCAACCCCAGAGCAGGAGTCAGGCCATGCCACAAGGCAAGATGAAACTGGGCGGGAGCCCCGTGAATGACACGAAAAGCCGGCATTACCAGAGCTTCAGCCAGACTGGGAACGAGCCCGAACAGCACGGCCAAGCCGCTCAGAACGACAATGGGTGCAATCAGACCGAGCGTGGAGTGCTGTTCGGCATGAGGGGAGGCAGGCTGTTGCTGAGGCGAGTGGAGGGCTGGGGCGAAAAACGTCCCGTGAAAGAAAATGAAAGAATACAAAAAAGTCAGACAACTGGCGGCGACGGCCAGTATCGTCAGAAGCAGGTCCGCTTCGAGGACGCCCTCATAGAATAATTCTTTACTCAGGAAGCCGCCTAAGGGAGGCAGGCCGGCCATAGACAGTGAAGCCAATGTCGCTGCCACAGTGAAGACCGGCATGAGGGGCCGCAGGCCGCCCAGCTGACGGATATCGCGTGTCCCCGTTTCGTGCTCGACCGTCCCGGCCGTGAGAAACAGCGCGCCCTTGAACGCTGCGTGGTTGAGAATATGCAGGATGGCCGCAAAGAGCGCGATTTCGGTTTGCAGGCCAAGCAGGACGACGATTAAACCCAGTTGGCTTACAGTTGAGTTGGCCAGCAGGGCCTTGAGATCAACCTGCTTACAGGCCAACACACCGCCCCACACCAGAGTAATTGTACCAACGCTGGTCACCGTGGCAGACCAGGTGGGATCGTCCGCAAATAACGGCGTCAGCCGAGCAATCAGATAGAGCCCGGCTTTGACCATCGTGGCGGCATGCAGATAGGCGCTCACCGGGGTGGGGGCCTCCATAGCCGACGGCAACCAGATGTGGAACGGAAACTGAGCCGACTTGGTGAAAGCAGCAACCAGGAAGCACAGTCCCGTGGCCGTAGATATGGAGGTGGAGTCTGCAAGCAGGACTGACAGTTCGAGTGTCCCGTGCTCGGCATACACAGCCAAAATGCCGAACAGCATGACCAGGCCGCCAATCGCAGTCAGACCAAACGCCTTACTCGCGCCTTCACACGCCGCGGCCCGCTGGGAGCGAAAACCGATGAGCAGAAAAGACGAGACGCTCGTCAGTTCCCAGAAAACCAGCAGCAGGACCAGGTTGTCGGCCAGCACAACGCCCATCATGGCGGCGTTAAACAAGAGCAGGAAACGGTAGAGGCGCGCCAGCGTGGGATCGTCAGCCATATAGAACGCGGCATAGAGAAAAACGAACACGCCCACACCCGAGATCAGACCGGTGAAGAGCCAGCTCAGGCCATCCAGACTGAAACTCAGATACAGCCCCAGGCTCGGCGCCCACGGCCAGGAGCACTGAATCCCTTCTCCGGCCTGGACTGTTGTCCAGAACGAGCTGACGATCAGCAGTTGAAGAATCGGAACAAGGCTATAGGCTGGCGCCAGACGCTGGCGCCAACGCTCCGGCCAGGCCACCAGCGAGCCGAGTAACGGGAGGAGAATCAGGCTGATAAGGAGGAATCCAGGCACGCCGTTCACATCACCATGTTTACTGATTACAGAACAAACTTGGCAAGGGCCATACAGAGCAGACGCGTCCTCCAGTCATACAGAAAATGTTGACACATTTACTCTTTTGAGCGGAGACCCTCGTCCCCAACCCCCGGTCCCCAATGAAATAGCCTGCCGCCTCGAATGTGTCTAACCCATAAACGGCCCATGCCGGCGTCATTGGTGTCCGATATCATGGGCTTTTCCCTCTCTCCGATTCCCTCTACAACTCAGACTTGCAGGCGTGTGCTGGAATTTCAGGCAAGGAGGTGCGTATGGCCCTGGCAGAGCAAGTAGCGCTCGTGACAGGCGCGTCACGGGGTATCGGTCGAGCCGTTGCGCTCAAACTGGCGCAAGAGGGGGCGCGTATCGCCATCCATTACAACCAGAACCAGGAAGCCGCCGAGCGCACCCTGGCGACCTTGCCTGACGGCGCGCATCAGATTTTTCAAGCCGACCTTGCCGACGCAAAAGCCGTGGAAGCGCTGCTATCTGCAGTAATCAGCCAGATGGGCGGCCTCCAGATTGTTGTAAATAACGCCGCCATCAACGAGTGGCAGCCGCCGCTCCGGGTTGACTACGAGGTGTGGAACGACGTGTGGCAGCGCTCGCTCGACACCAACCTGGTCGGCCCGGCCAATGTGATGTTCTGGGCCGCCCGGCATATGGCCGAACACGGTGGCGGGCAAATAGTGAATATCTCCTCCCGGGGCGCTTTTCGGGGAACGCCCAAAGCGCCGGCCTACGCGGCGAGTAAGGCCGCCCTCAATGCCATGAGCCAATCGCTGGCCCAGGCATTTGCCCCGCATAACATCTTTGTGTACGTTGTCGCGCCCGGCTTTGTGGAAACCGATATGTCCGCCTCCATTCTTGCCAGCCCCCGCGGCGAAGCCATCCGTCAGCAAAGTCCCTTGGGCCGAGTGGGCAAGCCGGAAGAGGTGGCCGCCCTCGTCGCCTTTCTCGCCTCAGGCGAAGCAAATTTTGCAACCGGGACCATTGTCGATGTGAATGGCGCTTCGTATTTACGGATGTGAGGCGTGCTCGGACGACTCAAGAGACCTTCCTCCACCCCCTTGAATGTATGGACAAATAGCCATACTCTTAAAAAGTGGATTTTACCTGGGATCCGCGTAAGGCCTCTCGGAACTTGGCGAAACACGGTGTCGCGCTTGCTGATGCCGTTCTGATTTTTGACGGCTTTGTCACTACCGTTGAAGACGCTCGTGAGGATTATGGCGAACAGCGCTTTATCAGTATGGGACTCTTCGGCGCTCAAGTGCTCGTTGTCGTGCATGTCATAGAGGAAGACCGCATACATCTGATCTCAGCGCGAAAGGCAGAGAGGTATGAAGCGAGATTCTATTGGCAAGAATATGCGAAGTACGAAGGATGAAGATATCGAAATTCCTTCGCTGACCGATGCGCAACTCCGGGCGATGCAGCCTTTATCAAAGGCGCATCCTCAGACGGCAAAAAGGCTGCGGGCGAGCCAAGCGGGCAAAACAAAAATTACCATTCGCCTGGACAACGCGGTCCTCGATTATTTCAGGGGCATCGTCAGTGCCGCCGGGGGAGGGAACTACCAGACCCTTATCAATGAGGCGCTCGTAGACCACATCAAACAGCAATCCGTGCTCGACGCTGTCCGGCAGGTTGTCCGGGAGGAATTACACGAACGTGCGTAGGCAAGCGTCGAGGGCAGAGTTTCAAGGGGTCCCTTCCGCCGCCCGCACCAGCCGAAACAATTTCTCCGGGGTAATCGGAATCTCGTTGATCTCTATGCCCAGGTGAGACAGTGCGTCGGAGACCGCGTTGGCAATCGCGGCCGGCGCGCCGATTGTGCCACCTTCTCCCATGCCGCGAAATCCGCCGAGCGTGGTCGGAGAGGGCGTCTCGATGTGATGGACTTCTATGGGCAGGAGTTCGGAGGCGGTGGGGACGAGGTAGTCCACCAGCGAACCGGTCAGCAGTTGACCTGCGTCGTCGTACACCACTTCTTCATACAACGCGGCCCCAATGCCCTGGGCCACACCGCCGCGGACCTGGCCCTCAACGATCAGCGGATTAATGATCCGGCCGCAATCCTCAACTACAATATAGCGCTTGATTGTGACCGCATACGTCTCGGTATCGACCTCCACGACCGCAACGTGGGTGGCGCTTGAAGCCGTCCCAAAGAACGGATCGTAGAAGCGTGTGACCTCCAGCCCCGGTTCCATGTCTTTGGGCAGCCGCCGCAGACCGGCATAGGCCGTCTTCGCGACAGCACGGAAGGGCAGACCGCGTTCCGGCTTATCGCGCAGGAAAACCTGGCCGTCTCGGATATCCAGGTTGGCCGGATTGCTCTCCATCATGTGGCCGGCAATTTTCAGCGCCTTTTCTTTGAGCGTCTGCCCGGCCCGTATGGCCGCGCCGCCGGCGAGCACGGCGCTTCGACTGGCATACGTTCCCGTTCCTTGTGGCGCAAGCGCGGTGTCGCCACAGATCACCCGAACGCTGTCAAAGGCAACGCCCAGCGCGTCCGCCACAACCTGGGCCAGCGCAGTCTCATGGCCCTGCCCTTGGGGGGCGACGCTGAAGGTGGCAGTAACGGTCCCGGCCGGGTCTATCCGCAGAAAGGCGGCCTCCGTTCCGGTCGCAATCGGCATCCCCGGCGAGACGGGAATAGCCGACCCAACCCCAGTCAGTTCAATATAAGTGGCAAAGCCAATACCGACCCATCGCCCCGCGGCGCGGGCCTGCGCGCGCCAGCGTGTGGTCGTGTCAGCATCCAGCACGTCCCGCGCCTTTTGCATGCACTCGGTCAGGCTGGCCTGATCCCACACAAGGCCGGCCGGTGTTTTGTACGGAAATTCGTCGGCCCGGATATAGTTCTTGAGCCGCAGCTCGGCCGGGTCCAGAGCCAACAGGCGCGCGGCCCGGTCCATCAAGCTTTCCAGCACAAAAGTCGTAACCGGACGCCCCACCCCGCGATACGGTCCCATCGGCGCCTTACACGTGGCGACCCCGCGATTGCGCCCCCGATAGTGCGGCATCCGGTACGGGCCGGACAGAAAGCTGATGGTCTGGATCGGCTCAAGCGTGGCCGTCCAGGGGTAAATGGAGTATGCGCCAATATCCGTTGTCACGTCTGCTCTGAGACCAATAATAGTGCCGTCGGCCTGGAGGCCCAGTTCGGCATCCACGATTTCATCCCAAGCCTGTGTCGATGTTTTGAGGTCTTCCTGGCGGTCGCTGATCCATTTCACTGGCCGTTTCAGCCGGCGGGCGACCGCACACAGGACAATCTCTTCGGGATAGAGCGAAGACTTGGCCCCAAACCCACCCCCCACGTCAGCGGCGACCACGCGAATCCGATGCTCAGGCATGTCCAGCAGGTCAGCCAGCGCATCCCGGAGCAGGCCCGGACATTGGGTGGCGGAGCGCAGCGTAAGCTCCCCCGTACCGGCAGGGTAGTCAGCCAGGCAGCCACGATTTTCCATACACACGGTGGCGTGCCGCCGAAAACGGAATCGGTCACGCACCCGCACGGCAGCGCTGGCAAGTGCGGCATCCACGTCGCCGCGGGCAAACTCGCGCGACAAGAGGATATTACTCCCGGCTTCGTCGTGCAGCAGGGGCGCGTCCGGCTGGGCCGCGGTCGGCGCGTTGGCCACAGTCGGCAGCGGGTCGTATTCAACATTTATCCATTCAAGCGCGTCTTCGGCGAGATAGCGACTTTCCGCGATAACCACGGCGAGCGCTTCGCCGACGTAGCGTACCTTTTCAACGGCCAAGGGCGGGAAGCTGGTCTCTTTGTACTCCCGCATTTTTGAGGCGGCGCGAACCGGTTTGACCAAGGGAACAAGGTCTTTGCTGGTGAGGACGGCGACAACGCCCGGGCGCGTCAGTGCGGCTGAGGTATCGAGCCGGGCAATCCGCGCATGCGCATACGGACTGCGCAGGAAGGCGGCCTGAAGCAGGCCCGGCGGATGGTGATCGTCGACATACGCGCCCTGGCCGGTCAGCAGACGCTGATCTTCCCGCCGTTTCACCCGCGCGCCAACGAATTTGGGCGTCAACTCTTCCACACTCTCCCCAATCTCAGTTGACGACATCTCCTTACCGATCCCCTCTCCGTGCCCTGAGCGTCTCCGCCGCAGCCTGAACAGCTTCAACAATCCCCTGATAGCCCGTACAGCGACACAGCACCGCGGATAAGCCCGCGCGGATTTCTGCCTCGCTCGGCATCGGATTTGTCTGGAGCAAATCATACGCGGTCATGAGCATGCCCGGCGTACAGAACCCGCACTGGAGTCCGTGGTGTTCCCAAAAGGCCGCTTGCAGGGGATGGAGTTGGCCAGTCTTTCCTGGAAGCGCGGGCGGCTCGCCCGCTTGAGGGGCCAAGCCCTCAACGGTCATCAGCTCCGCTCCGTTGGCCTGCACCGCCAGCATCAGACACGAGCGGGCGGCTTCGCCATTGACGAGAATCGTACACGCCCCGCAGATGCCGTGTTCACAGCCGACATGAGAGCCGGTCAGGCCCAGGTCTTCACGCAGAAAATCGACCAGCAGTTTGCGCGGCTCCACCTGTCCCCGGCGCTCCGTGCCGTTTACGCGGAGCGTGATCGTCTGGCTGCGCTCGTTCGGCTCGCTCATGCCCTTTGCTCCTGGCCGCGCTCACGCGCCCGCTGAATCGCCCGCCGCGTCAGCACCTCGGTTAGATGCCGCCGAAAATCGGCTGAGGCGTGAATATCGCTATCGGGTTCGACAAGTTCAGCGGCTTTGGCCGCGGCCCGCTGAATGCCCTGTTCAGTCACGCCTTCCCGTACCAGAATGTCCTCTGCGGCACGCAGACGGATTGGGGTTGGGCCGGCTCCAGCGGCAGCCAGACGCGCGGTCCGACACTGCTCGCCCTCTGTATCAATCACGCCGGCAACGCCAACAAGGGCGAAATCTCCATGCCGCCGGGCAACCTCTTCAAACGCCCAGCCGCTTGTCCGCGGAGCGGGTGAAAAGCGGATTTCGGTCACGATCTCGTTCGGAGCGAGGGCTGTTGTCAGATAGCTCACGAAAAATTCTTCGGCAGGAATGCTTCGCCGTCCACCGGGACCCTGAAGGACCAGTTCCGCGTCTAAAACCAGGGCGACAGTGGGATATTCCGCCGCGGGGTCGGCATGGGCCAGGCTGCCGCCGATGGTGCCGCGGGTACGGATGGGCAGATGGCCGACCAATGTGGTTGCCTCATGCAGCAGCGGAAGCTGGCGGCGCGCCAGTTCCGAAAACTCAATCGTTCTCTGGCGGGTCAACGCGCCAATGCAGACCTGTCCATTCTCCTGCCGCAGATACGATAACTCCGCCACGCGGTTGATATCGATCAGGGCGGACGGATAGCTCAGCCGGAAATTCAGCAGAGGCATCAGACTCTGCCCGCCGGCCAATACTTTTGCGTCGTCTCCATAGCGCTCCAGGAGAGCGAGCGCTTCGTCAAGGTGCGTTGGCGCGTGATAGGCAAATGGCGGCGGCTTCATTCTGCTCTGGCTTGTATCCGGCCCGGTTCGGGTGGTAAAGGGTGCGTAGAGACTGAAAAGCTGTTTGCACAAGCTTTGCCCGGCATACGCTTGACAGTGGAGCGAGTGGACCGGTCCAGCGATAGTGTCTCAGTTTGTATTTTCCCCCCCCACCCTAACCCTCCCCCTCAGAGGGGGGAGGGAATATCTACTCCCTCTCCCCTCTGAGGACGTGTGATGCAAATTAAGTTGTTCAGCGGCCCAGGGCGCTGCTTCGCCCTCACCCCACCCCCGCTCCCAGCGGGAGCGGGCCTCTTGTTTTGCCCTCTCCCCTGGAGGGAGAGGGTGGCCCTGAGCCTGTCGAAGGGCCGGGTGAGGGGGCCGACGGACCGCTTGGAGGGCCGGCGACACGATGGGCAGCACCCGTCTCTGAGGGGGAGGGTCAGGGAGGAGGCGCTGAGCCGGCAGCGGGGGAGGGAGATGTGAAACCGAGACACTACCGGTCCAGCGGAAATATTGACACGGGTACGCCATAGGCGTATCTTAATCCTGTGTTCACTTTTATCGAGTCAGCGGCTTTCGAGCAGGTGCGGGCTGTTTACCTCGATGATGACGAATACGGAGAATTACAGCAGTTCATGATGGACAATCCAGAAGCAGGAGATGTCGTGCGTGATTCAGGTGGCGTCAGAAAACTGCGTTGGAAACGGAAAGGCATGGGCAAGCGTGGTGGCTTACGTGTTATCTATTTCGTGCGCCATCAGCCCAACGAGTTCTGGATGCTCACCCTGTATGCCAAGGTAAAACACAACACCATGCCTGCACATATTCTCAGACAACTGAAGGAGGCGTTCGCACATGGCTAAAAAACTGACTGGCCGGGCGCTGGCGCAATTCGAGGCCAAGCGGGATGTATGGCAGGAAGTTCTGGACAGCGTGCATGAGATCAAGGCAGGTGGTGGTAAGCGAGTTACGGTTGAGCCACGTTCTCCCACTGCGCGGGCGCGTTTGCAATCCGGTCTCACGCAAGCACAGTTCGCGAGTTTACTGGGGGTCTCCAAACGGACGCTGGAGCAATGGGAGCAAGGCCGCCGTGAGCCGAGTGGGGCGGCGAAGACGCTAATTCGGGTAGCGGAGCTGTATCCTGAAGTGTTACGTGACCTCGCAGCTTGAACACATCACAAAGCCAACACGATTGCAGAAAGGAGACCGCTGACAATGGCAAACCAACACAAGGACATTCAACAATTCTACGCCAGCTACCTCGATGCGTTTCATACCGGTGAGGCCAAGGCAATGGTGCCGTTCTACCACGCGCCCTGTCTGTTTATCGCCGACCAGGGCGTGACCCTGCTTTCAAGCGAAGCGGACATTGAAAAGCTCTTTGCGCAGATTATCCAAGACCTCAAAGGCCGGAATTATGGGCGCAGCGAGGTCACGAACATTCAGATCAAGGAAATGACGGATCGTATCGCGCTCCTCAGCGGCCTCGCCGTGCGCTACACCAAAGCCGGGGAAGAGCTGGAGCGATTGGGAGCAACCTACACCCTGCGCAAGACCGACGCCCGCTGGCAGATTGTCTCTGTCGTAGCCCATAGCCCGGAGACCGTGGTGCGGTTTGGGTGAGTAGCCGATGCCCAAACTCTATGAGTATTTTGGAATTATGGTCCTGTTTTACTCAAACGAGCATGAGCCGATTCACGTGCATGGCCAATGTCAAGGTCGGGAAAGTAAAGCTGAGATCATCGTAGAAAACGGCAAAGTGGTCCAGGTTGTGTATTCCTCGGTGAAGGGAAGAAGGCCGCTGAGCAAAGCGGAGTTGAAGAACTTCCAGACCGTGATTGAGCGGTATGCAGAGGAGATAGTGCAGAAATGGATAGATTATTTCGTTCTTCACAAGCCGATCACAGCGCAGACGATTACTCAGAGGATCAGATGAAACTCTCTGAAGGGAAAGTAATTGATATAGTCCGAGTTGAGCAGGTGTCGGCCTACACGCTGAAGATGTCCTTTAGCGATGGGGCTGAACGAGTTATCAACTTTGAGCCGTTTCTCCGTACATCACACAACCCTCTGATTCGTGCCTACCTCGACCCAGAGAAGTTTGCCGACTTTGCCCTGGAGGATGGAAACCTGCTGTGGGACGACTACGGGCTGTGCTTTCCCATCGCAGATTTATACGAGAACAATATCTGTTGAGGATACTGTCTGACAAAGTAGAGAGGAGGCCGACTGACGCTCCGCTCACCCGCCCCTCCATATCGTCTCCGTCTTTTCCTGAGACCCTCACGGACTATTGGGCCAGCCAGCCGCCGTCCGCCGACATGGCGTGGCCGGTCACAAAGGAGGCCGCGTCTGAGCTGAGCCAGACCACGGCCTCCGCGATTTCTCCCGGCTGACCCATCCGACCGACCGGCTCCATTTCTGCGATCTTATCGGCCATCTCGGCCTGGCCCTCGGTCAGCCGACTGACCATAGGCGTCTCAATTGCGCCCGGACAGACACAGTTCACGCGGATACCGCTCTGCGCGTATTCCAGCGCCGCCGCGCGCGTAATCCCGACCACGCCATGCTTGCTGGCGATATAGGCCGGCAGGCGGTAGCCGCCCACCAGGCCATAGGCCGAGGAGGTGTTCACAATGGAACCGCCGCCCTGCTTGAGCATCTGGAGAATCTCATATTTCATGCACAGCCAGACACCTTTGAGGTTAATCGCCATAGTGCGGTCCCAGCCCTCTTCGCTGGTTTCCGCGGTCAACACATTTTCCCCTTCGACCCCCGCGTTGTTATAGGCGCAGTCAAGGCGTCCGTGCGTTTCGACGATCTGACTGATGAGTCCCTCAACCTCAGCAGCCTGGGAGACATCGACTTGAAGAAAGCGCGCCTCTCCCCCCGCCGCGTGAACGAGCCGGACAGTCTCCTCGCCCCCGTCAGCAACAATATCGCTGACCACCACGCTTGCGCCCTCTCGCGCAAAGGCGAGGGCCGCGGCCCGCCCAATCCCTGAACCGGCCCCGGTAATCAACGCAATTTTTCCCGCAAATACGCCTGCCATCGTGCTCCTCCTTTTGATCTTTTCTCTCTGATATGTTTGTGTCTTACACGGTTTTCCTTGCTGCGGGCAAGAAACCGTTCAGAGTGACGCACAGACAGGAGGTCCACACAGTGCGAGGTTCCGTTTGCTTATTCCCCCTCACCCCAGCCCTCTCCCTCCAGGGGAGAGGGGGCAAACATCCCCGCGAATTGGTTCACCATCTTGAGCGGTATGGTTGCCAATTCTTACGGGAAGGGTTGCCCTCCTCTAGTCTTTTGTGGTTAAGGATGTATTCGGGTATCATGGTTTTTACAGCATAGGAGGAGGATCCGCGGTATGAAAGAATTGAGAAAGTGGCAATACGCTCTCCTGGTGTCGCTCTTAGCTTTGACAGGCTCGCCGCCAGCCGGAGCGCAGGTGGCAGAACCGGAAGGAGAGCCGGCAGGAGAGATAGGAGCGCAGGAGGCAGAGCCGGAAGGAGATATATTCGATCTCGGCGAAGTCAAGGTGGTCGGCTCCCGGCTGCCGGGCCGCTCGGCCGCAGACTCCCCTGTGCCCGTGGACGTGATCGACGCCGACAGTTTCAGGAATTACGGCGTGCGTGACATGAACAACCTGCTGGCGGCGACCGTGCCGTCCTATAACGTCAGTCAGCACGCCATCGGCGACGCCAATTCGCTCGTCCGCCCGGCCAAGCTGCGTGGGCTGCCGCCGGACTCGACCCTGGTGCTGATAAACGGCAAACGCCGGCACCGGGCCTCCGCCATCAGCATCTTCACCTTTGGGCAGGCGCAAGGGGCGCACGGGGTTGATATCCGCTCCATCCCGTCCATCGCCCTCCAACGGGTTGAAGTGTTGCGCGACGGCGCCGGCGCTCAGTACGGCTCCGACGCGGTGGCTGGCGTGCTCAATTTTGTGTTGCGTGACGCCCCCGAGGGCGGCACGGTCGAAGCCCGCTGGGGACAGCACTACCAGGGGGACGGCGACATGGTAAGCACCGCGGCCAACATCGGCCTGCCGCTGACCGACGCCGGCTTCGCCAACCTGAGTTTTGAGTTCGCCAACTCCGACTCGACCGACCGCAGCTATGAACTCGATATAGAACGACCGTTGAGAGCCGCCGGGGTTCCCATAAAGCATCGCGCGATGGTGTGGGGCGCGCCCGACGTGACATACGACTATAAATTTTTCGGCAACTTCGGCCTCGACCTGAGCGACCATCATCACCTGTACGCCTTCGGCAACTGGGCCGAACGCGAGATCATGGACTCGTGGTATCTCCGGGGCCCGCATCCGAGCTCGCCGGGCGGGACGGGGGGAGTCTATCTCAACGGCGATTTAGACGAGCTGATGGTCGCCGACCTGACGCCTGACGGCACCGGCAACTGTCCGAGAATCCCAGTCAGCGATTATACGCAGAACGGCCCGGCCGCACTGGCCCCGCTGGAGGGCAACCCGAATTGTTACGCCTTGGCCCAGAATCTTCCGGGTGGATTCACCCCGCGCATGCGCGGCAACGTCCGGGACTGGAGCATCGCCTTTGGCCTGCGCGGAGAACTGCAAAGCTCCACCGCGCTGTTGGAGGGCTGGAACTACGACATGAGCGCGGTGTTCGGCCAGCACAGAACCTCGTACTACATCTGGAACACCGTCAACCCGCAACTGCTCCGCCTCAGAGACGAAATGCCGACGGGATACAATGGCCGCGCGTACGAGCAGCGGGACAAGATATTCAACCTGGATTTCTCCAGGCCGTTTGACACCGGCCTCTTCTACTCCCCGCTGAATGTCGCCTTCGGGCTGGAATACCGCGAGGAAGAGTATGAGATCGAATCCGGTGACAGGGACGGCTGGTGCAATGACGACGCCGGCGAATGCGACGGGCAGCAGAAAGCGCGCGGCCTCGCGTCACAGGGGTTCAGCATAGGCGGCCAGGCGTATCCCGCCATCCGCCCGGAGAATGCGTCGGAGGCCGAGCGGGGCAGCTTCGGCGCTTATCTCGACCTGGAAGCCGACGTCATCGAGCAGGTCTTGTTCACCGCCGCCGGCCGCTTTGAGCACCACGAAGGCATCGGCGAATCCCTGGACGGCAAGCTCGCCGCCCGCTGGAGCCTGCTTGAAGACTTTCTGGCGCTGCGCGGCTCAATCGGCACCGGCTTTCGCGCCCCGACCGTGGGCCAGGCCAGCTACCGCGACACGACCTATAACTTCGATCCCGAGATAAACCAACTCGTCGAAACGCCAACGCTGCCGGGGGACCACCCGATTGCGAAACAGAAAGGGGCCCAGCCGCTCACCCCGGAGACCTCCATGTCCTTTTCAGTCGGCACGATCCTGACCCTCGGCGACCTGTCCGTCACCCTGGATTATTACAACATCGAAGTCCGCAATCGGATCGGGTTGACCAGCGCCCAGGGGATTACCCCGGATGACGTCGCCGCCCTGGCCGCCATCGGCGTTGACGCGAGTCGCGTGCGGAGCGTGCGGTTCTTCACCAACGCGTTCGAGACCTACACCCAGGGGATCGACCTCGTGGCGACCTATCCTCTGGAATTGTTCGGCGGCAGCATCGGCCGGACCCAGTTGACGCTCGCCGGCAACTGGAACGACACCAACCTCAATCTCGATTCGATCAATTCCGCGGTCATCAACTCGGTGCGCAAAGTGCAGGTCGAAGACATTGAGCCGGAATTCCGCTTCTCGCTGATGGCGGACCACTCGTATGGGAACTGGCGCTTCCTGTCGCGGCTGCACTACTACGACGCTTTCACCGAACCGTATCAGGATTATGGGCTCAACCCTCCCATCTATGCCAAGTCTCGTGCACTGCTCGACCTGGAAGTATCGTACTTCTTCAATTTCGGAATGACCCTGGCCGCCGGCGTGGACAATCTGTTCGACACCTATCCGACCAGGCTCCGTCCTGAGCATCGCAAGGGCAACGGATACGATGCCGGCCAGAAGTATCCGACGTCCTCGCCGTATGGATACAACGGCGGATTCTACTACTTCAGAGCCGCCTACGAGTGGTAGAACATCAGTGACGAAGCTCTGGTTCACCCGATTACGCCGGAATGCAGCGGTGGTGGGGGCGGTCCTGAGCGTGGCGCTGCTGGCCGCAGCGCCGGCCGGCGCGCAGGATACCGAACCGCCCACGGCCGAACGCTCACAGGCCGCAGACAAACCGGCGGAACCCGTTGATCTCGACGATCTCAAGGTGGTCGGCTCCCGGCTGCCGGGCCGTTCGGCCGCGGACTCTCCCGTGCCCGTGGACGTCATTGACGGTGACAGTCTCAGGCACTACGGCAGCACGGATATGAACGACCTGTTGTCCGCGACCGTTCCGTCCTACAAGGTCTTTCAGTATGGCATCGGTGTTGAGTCCGCCCTGGTCCGCCCGGCCAAGCTGCGCGGTCTGCCGCCGGACTCGACCCTGGTGCTGGTCAACGGCAAACGCCGCCACCGCTCCTCCGCGATTACCCGATGGAGTTATGGATTGGCGAGCGGTTCGCATGGGACGGATATCGCCTCCATCCCGTCCATCGCCCTCAAACGGGTGGAAGTCCTGCGCGACGGAGCCGGCGCGCAGTATGGGTCCGACGCCGTGGCCGGGGTGCTGAATTTCGTGCTGCGCGACGCGCCCGAGGGCGGCGCTCTGGAGACCAATCTGGGGCAGCATTACCACGGCGATGGCGACCGGCTGAATGTCGCGGCCAACATCGGCTTGCCGCTGACCGAGGCCGGCTTTGCCAACCTCAGCTTTGAGTTTACCAACGCGGATTCGACCAACCGCAGCGTGCAGCGCGACGATGCCCGCCGCATGATCGAGAACGGCAACGCCTTTATCCGCAGATCCGCGGCCCAGCCCTGGGGCGCGCCGGACGTGAAGTACGACTACAAATTCTTCGGCAACCTCGGCCTGGACCTCGGCGACGACCATCAGCTGTACGCCTTCGGCAATTATGCGGAGCGCGAGATTGAAGATACCTTCTACTGGCGCAATCCGGCCAGTTTTCCGGGCGTGTTCGCGCAGGGCAATGAGCTATTGGTCGCCGACCTGTCCGCGGACGGGAAGTCCGGGAACTGCCCGACGATCACGGCCAGCGATTATGTAGCGCATGGCCCAGCCGCCCTGGCCCCGCTGGCCGGCCAGGACAACTGCTACAGCCTGGCCCAGGCCTTCCCGGGCGGGTTCACACCCCGGTTTCGGGGCGTCGTGAACGACTGGAGCCTCGCATTCGGCCTGCGTGGGAGTCTGCGCAGCGCCTACGCTCCGCTGGACGGCTGGCACTACGATATGAGCGCCGGGTTCGGTCAGAACAGCATGGATACCTACCTCAGAAACAGCGTGAATCCGAATCTGATCAGCTCCAAGGCAGCGATTCCAACCCAGTACAGAACCCGCAGGTACGAGGAGCGGGACAAGCTCTTCAACCTGGACCTCTCCCGGCCATTCGATACCGGCCTCTTCGCTTCTCCGCTGAATATCGCCTTTGGCCTGGAGTATCGTGAAGAGACTTTTGAGAGCGGCACAGGGGATCCGAATTCCTATTTTCGCGACGACATACTGGCCCGACAGGGCCTCGCGGTCGCGGTCTCCGGCCACCCAGGCACCTCGCCCGAAGAGGCGACCGAGGCCAGCCGAGACAGCTTTGGCGCATATCTCGACCTGGAGGCCGATGTCCTGGCCGACGTGTTGCTTACCGCCGCGGGTCGGTTTGAGCATCATGCCGGCATCGGCGAATCTCTCAATGGCAAGCTGGCCGCCCGCTGGACCCTCCTGTCAGGGGGGGGATGGGGGGGGTTGGCGCTACGCGGCTCCATCGGGACGAACTTTCGGGCGCCAACCGTCGGGCAGGCCAACTATCGGAATATAACATCGAGCCTCAACGCCGAGACCGGCGAACTGGACTTGACCTACGTGCTATCGGGCAACGACCCGATAGCGCAACAGAAGGGCGGCAAGCCCCTCAGCCCTGAACACTCAACCAGCTTCAGCCTCGGCGCGGTCGTCACGCTCGGCAACCTGTCCGTCACCGCCGACTACTATAATATGGAGGTGCGCCGGCGGATTATGTTAAGCCAGAATTTCCCCCTCACCGAGGCGGATAAAGCCGCTTTGGCCGCGGCCGGTATCGACCTCTTCATGAACCGAGGCGGGGGCGGCCAGGTCAGCTACTTCAACAACGACTTCGGCACGACGACCCAGGGGTTCGATGTGGTGGCGACCTACCCCCTGGAGTGGTTTGGTGGCAGGGCCGGCTCCAGCATGTTCACCTTTGCCGGTAACTGGAACGCCACCAAGGTCGATACGCGCAACCCGCAAATCACTAATGACCTGCGGGCCGCCCAAATCGAGAACACCGATCCCGAGTTCCGCTTCACGCTGAGCGCAGACCATCGCTGGGGACCTTGGCGGATGCTCACCCGGCTCCACTACTATGACGATTTCAAAGATTTCCCGATATTCAGGCCGACCAACCCCGTCCACGCTCACGCGCGCGCCCTGCTCGACCTGGAAGCGTCCTACTCCTTCTTCAACGGCGTGTTCAGCGGCGTGACCCTGGCGGTTGGCGCGCAAAACCTGTTCGATACGTATCCGACCAGAAACAAGTATTCCGGCCGCCACGGCATGAAATACCCAGTCGTCTCGCCGTATGGATACAACGGTGGGTTGTACTATCTGCGCGCCGGCTTTGAGTGGGGCTAATAACAAAGGACCTTCGGCGCGGTTGCAGATCGACGAAAAGCGACCTCGGGAGAGGACCGTCATGGAACGTACCAGGTCCTGGTGGTGGCAGGCGGCGGTCCTGAGCGTGGCGGCGCTGCTGGCCGCGCCACCGGCCGACGCGCAAGACACCGAACCGCCCGCAGAGGCCGCGGCCGAACGCTCACAGGCCGAAGACGAACAGGGGGCCCGCGTCGACCTCGACAACTTCAAGGTGGTCGGCTCCCGGCTGCCGGGCCGTTCGGTCGCAGACTCTCCTGTGCCCGTGGACGTAATCGCTGGTGACAGTTTCAGGCACTACGGCGTGCGCGACATGAACAGCCTGCTGGCCGCCACCATTCCCTCTTACAACGTCAGCCAGCACGCCATCGGCGACGCCAACGTGCTGGTCCGCCCGGCCAAGCTGCGCGGGCTACCGCCGGACTCCACCCTGGTGCTGGTCAACGGCAAACGCCGGCATCGCTCCTCCGCCATCAGCTTCTTTACGTTCGGGGTGGTCAACGGGGCGCACGGGGCCGACGTCAGTACAATCCCGTCCATTGCCCTCAAACGGGTTGAAGTGTTGCGCGACGGGGCCGCGGCCCAGTACGGCTCCGACGCTGTGGCCGGCGTACTCAACTTCGTGTTGCGCGACGCCCCCGAGGGCGGCGCGGTCGAGGCGCGCTGGGGCCAGCACTACCACGGCGACGGCGACCTGGTAAGCACCGCGGCCAATATTGGCTTGCCGCTGACCGACGCCGGTTTTGCCAACCTGAGTTTTGAGTTCACCAACTCCGACTCGACCAACCGCAGCGTCCAGCGCAGCGCAGCGCTGGAACTGATCCGCAATGGCAACGACCACGTGCGCAAGTCGGCGGCGCAGGTCTGGGGCGCGCCGGATGTGAAGTACGACTACAAGTTCTTCGGCAACCTCGGCCTCGACCTGGGCGACGCTCACCACGCCTACGCCTTCGGCAACTGGGCCGAACGCGAAATCGCGGACTCGTGGTACTGGCGCAGCCCGACCTCGCGCCCGGGTATCTATACGACGGCCTGGGGCGGGGCCGACAACCGCCTGCTGATCGCCGACCTGTCGCCCGATGGCAGGTCCGGCAATTGTCCGACCATTCTGGCGAGCGCGTACAGGGACCGCGGGCCGGCGGCGCTGGCCCCGCTGCAAGGCAAGGACGACTGCTACGCGCTGGCCCAGACGTTGCCGGGCGGGTTCACCCCGCGCCTCCGGGCAAAGGGCGAAGATTGGAGCCTCGCCTTTGGCCTGCGCGGAGAACTGCAAAGCTCCACCGCGCTGCTCAATGGCTGGCACTACGACATGAGCGCGGTGTTCGGCCAGCACCGCGGAACCTATGCCTTTTGGAACAATGTCAATATGCAGCAGGCCCGGCACAAGGCGGCCATCCCGACGGAGCATTTCGCCCGCGCGTACACAGAGCGGGACAAAACCTTCAATCTCGACGTGGCGCGGCCGTTCGACGTCGGCGTCTTCGCGTCCCGGCTGAACGTCGCCTTCGGCCTGGAGTACCGCGAGGAGGAGTTCGAGATCGAACGCGGAGAGCCGAGCGCCTGGTGTATCGACGATGCCGGCGAATGCGACGGGCGACGGAAACCGCACGGCCTCGCCCAGCAGGGCTTCCGCGTCGGCACGACCGGCTATCCCGGCATCCGACCGGAGGAGACCTCAACGGCCAGCCGGGGCAGCTTCGGGGCGTATCTCGACCTGGAAGCTGACATCATCGAACAGGTGTTGTTCACCGCCGCGGGCCGTTTCGAGCGCCACGAAGGTATCGGCGAATCCCTGGACGGCAAACTGGCCGCGCGCTGGGACCTGTGGGCCGAAGCGCTGGCGCTGCGCGGCTCGATCGGTACCGGCTTTCGCGCGCCAACCGTGGGACAGGCCAGCTACCGGGACACGACGACCATCCTCGGGGACGACGGCGTCCTCCTCCAATCCTCCATCCTGCCCGCGGCCGACCCGATTGCCCGATACAAGGGCGCCCAGCCGCTCACGCCGGAGACCTCCATGTCCTTTTCGGTCGGCACGGTCCTGACCCTCGGCGACCTGTCCGTCACCCTGGACTACTACAATATTGAACTCAGAAACCGGGTCGGGTTGGGCGAGGAACTGCCCATCACCCCCGACGACATGGCCGCGCTGGCGGCCCGGGGGGTGGACGCGAGTCGGGTCCGCAACGTGCAGTTCTTCGCCAACGCGTTCGAGACCTATACGCAGGGGATTGACCTGGTGGCGACGTATCCCATGACGCTGTTCCACGGCCGTATCGGGCAAACCCTGTGGACCTTCGCCGGCAACTGGAACGACACTAAAATCAACCTTGATTCGATCGATACGAACGTCATCGGCTCATTGCGCAAACACCAGCTCGAGGAACTGGAGCCGGAGTTCCGCTTCTCGCTGACCGCGGACCACACCTGGGGGCCGTGGCGCTTTCTGACGCGGCTGCATTACTACGACGACTTCACCGAGCGGCACCAGAACGACGACTCCCAGCCCATCTACGCCCATGCGCGCGCGCTGCTCGACCTGGAAGCGTCGTACACCTTCTTCGACCTCGGCCTGACGCTGGCGGCCGGCGCGCAGAACCTGCTCGACACCTATCCGACCAGAAACAAGTACGCGCGCAGCTTCGGCCAGAAATACCCGAACACCTCGCCGTACGGCTTCAACGGCGGCTTCTACTATCTGCGCGCCGGCTTTGAATGGGGCTAAACCCGGCGGAAGCCGTACTGAGGACGCCCTTGTCCTTGATTCGGCTTCATTATTAGAGAGGGCAGTATTCGGTAGTGGTTCAGTAGGAGGGCCCCCCACCCTAACCCTCCCCCTCAGAGGGGGGAGGGAATATCTGCTCCCTCTCCCCTGGAGGGAGAGGGAAAGATGGGGGAAAGACAAGAGGTCCGCTCCCGCGGGGAGAGGGGGAAGTTTCAAACTGAGACACTATCCTGTCCAGTATTCCCTTGACTTTTCTCCTCAAGGCGCTTTTATCTATCGGCCACAGAATTGAGCAACGGGCGCGAAAAAAAGGAGGGGCAGTATGGGCACGGTTCGAGGCGAGACACTCATCGCACAGAGCTTTCAACGAGAAAACGTAGAGACAATTTTCTTTATGATGGGGGGTCCCACCAGCGGCGCCGCGGCGGCTTGTCTCGACTTGGGTATGCAGGGCATCTACGTCCGACATGAACAAGCCGCGGCCATGATGGCCCACGCCTATGCCCGGGTAACGGGCAAACCCGGCATCTGCATCACGCCGTCCGGTCCCGGCACGGCCAACGCCGTTACCGGTCTGGCCAATGCCTGGGCGGATTCCGCCCCGATTATTGCCATTGGTGGCTCTGCTCCCATGCGGGCGACAACGCTGGACGCGTTTCAGGAGATGGATCAGGTGGCTATGATGAAACCCGTGGTCAAGGCGGCCTATCGCATTGATATGGCCCAGCGGGTGCCCGAATATGTCAGTATTGCCTTTCGGGAAGCTATGGACGGCAAGAAAGGCCCGGTGTATCTCGATTTACCGGGCGATGTTCTGGCGCATAAGGTTGACGAAGAGAAAGTTTACTGGCCCGAGAACTACCGGGTCTCCAGCCGGCCGGCCGGAGACCCGGCTCTTGTCAAACAAGCGGTTGAACTCTTGGCCCAGGCCGAGAAACCCCTGATCGTGACTGGCAGCGGCATCCTGTGGTCGGGAGCCAGCGCGGAACTGCGGCAATTTGTCGAGGCCACCGGCGTTCCTTTTTTCACAACGCCACAGGGGCGGGGCGTCATTCCTGAAGATCATACCCATGCTTTTCCCGCGGCCCGGTCAATGGCCTTTCGCGAGGCCGACGTGGTGCTGGTCATTGGCGCGCGGGCAAACTCCATGCTGTCGTTTCTCCGCGCGCCCCGTTTTTCTCCTACGGCAAAATTTATCAACGTCAATCTGGACGGCAGGGCCATCGGTCATAATCAGGGGGTGGCGGTCGGCATTGTCGGCGATGCCAAGCTTGTCTTGCAGCAGTTGACCGAAGAAGCCAGCGGCCAGTTCGACCCCCATCAGGAAACCGCCTGGGTTGCCCAGCTTGCGGCCAAGCAACGCTCCAATATGGAGCGCTCGGCTCCGCTGCTGCACTCGGACGCCACCCCGGTTCATCCGCTCCGCTTGTGCAAGGAAGTCCGGGAAACGATCGGGCGCGACACCATTCTGGTCGTGGACGGGCATGAAATCCTCAATTTCGCCCGCCAGTCCATTCCCGTGTATGCGGCCGGCGGCAGTCTCAACGCCGGTCCGCACGGCTGTATGGGCGTGGGCGTGCCGTTCGGTATCGGGGCCAAGGTGGCCGCGCCGGACAAGCCGGTCCTGGTCCTGTCCGGCGACGGCGCTTTCGGCTGGAATGGCATGGAGATGGACTCGGCCATTCGGCATAACATCCCTATTGTTGTCGTGGTCTCAAACAACGCCGGTTTCACCTCGCGCCAGACCGGCTATATGACGGCCGGCGACAAACAGGGCCGTCAGAATGTCGGGCGCGAGTTGGGTCATCAGCGCTACGACAAGATGGTCGAAGCGCTGGGCGGCTACGGGGAGTATGTCGAGAACCCAGCCGACATCAAAGCCGCGATTGAGCGGGCGTTTGCCAGTGGCAAGCCGGCCTTGGTCAATGTCTGCACCGACCCGGACGCCCAGGCCACGACGGATATGGGGTTTGGGGGGTATTAGGCATGGCTGTCTAATTGAGTCGATGGAGTGGTAGAGGGCGGTCCGATTCGGACCGAATGGTCTCCTGCTCTTGGATTATTACCTCTGCACGCCCCTTCCATATGCCTTTTGCACTCTGCCATAAGGCCAGACGTTCCTTGGCCGGCATCAGGGGATGAATCGTCCCCGGATAGCGCTTTTTTGATGGGACTTCTTGGTTTGTCTCTTTCATTGTTCTTTGTCCTCGCAAAGATGTAATCGTCTTCTAGCACATCTATCGCTTTAAGAAATGGACAAGAATGTGAATTTGCAAATGAAATGAGGATTTGCCCCAAAAATCCCTAGATATTTCAGGGACTTGGAAATAGCCTGTTTTGGGTTATTTTGAGGCTTATCAGGTGGGCTAATGCTTTCGCGCGACTTTTGTCTTTTTTTTGCCGTATTTGGGCGGGTCTCAGGGGGTTATTTTGTTGACGGTCCCACCCCCCCCCCCTTTGCGGGCGAAAATGAGCAAAAACAGGCACTTAGCTTTTTATATGACACTTTTATGACACATAAGGGCCAGTAAGGGCGGTTGTGCGGGTTGTGCGTCATATTTGCCTTGTACCGCATCTTGCTGGGAATGCAAAGAGGCTGCTCGATTGAAATACAAGACCTCTTGCCGTTTCTTGGCCTGTGGGTTTGTGCCGGATACTTCCATGCCCGCGGCCCGCTTCCACTCTACGCACTCCCACCCGGCCGCATCCAGGGCCGGGTATTCACCCGCATAGCCGGCCACGCAGATTTGATTCCTATTTTAACTATCAGGAAAACTGATACTAAATAAAATTCTCATTTCATTTGCAAATTCACAGCTTTAGGGTTGCTTGGGGAAGCTTGGGAACGACTCCAACGAGCCGTCCATATCACAGAATACGGCAAGGATAAGCTCTCCTGTCGTCATGGCGATTCTAGGAGTACCTGGAAGGGTGAGATAGCTATCGGGGCAATTGCAACGACCACTATTTGGGAGTAGGGTATTGCTGAAAAACAGGGAGAAAAGCTTACGGGAATAAGGTTGAAAGATCACTTGAGAGGGCGGTTAGGACATTATGCGTTTGAGAGACATACAGCAGGTATTGACTGATACAATTGACGCGCTTCAAATTACGGTGAATGGAATATCCGGTTCACAAGACGTGGAAATTCAGGACACAAGACAAGCATTAGAGGCCATTGAAGCTTTGAAGCCTACGGCTATTTTTCAAGGGGAAATTACAAATCTCTTGTCTGTGAGTTTGATTGTCAACAACGTGAGAGATACAATTGTTGTTCCCCCTTCTGTTGGCAGCAATTTTTTCAACACTCTTACAAGCCTCCGTGGAAGAGCCTCGGCATTCCTGGAGGTACTCAATGAATTTATTGGTGAGCAGGACTCTCATTCCATCGGCGTTAAGCTTCCCCCCGGGCTCGACCTCAAACAGGCGGCAGATACAATTCGTGACCTGGACACACTTCTCCAACAAACGTTGCTGGATCCCGCTACTAACGGGACCATCACTCTAAAAGGATTTGACCGCGGGTCGGAATGGTTAGAAATCGGGCTTGGTAGTGTGGCAGCGCTCACCTTCTTCTCCCAAATGGTTCAATTTTATTTTCGTGTAAAAGAGAAAGGCGTTGAGATAGAGGGAAAACGAGAAGTTGTGAGGACTATAAGACTCAAAAATAATGTGAGGGAAGGGCTAAATGAAGCCCTGAAACAGGAACTTGAAACCTACCAGGATCAAGAGCGGAACAAATTATTAGGAGATAATAATGAGCAAAACGAAAGGATCAAGTTAAGTCTCGATTTGTTGAAAACATTGATGGATAAGGGTCTACAGATACAGCCTTCCTTTTCAGCACCAGAAGAAATCAAATTATCCTTTTCTCCTCCAGAACAGATAGAACAGGTGAAACAAATATCAAGCCAGCAAGAGGAAGAAGAACAAACGGATCAAAGTAGCGAAGAATAAGAAGGCTCTTTACACGAAAACGGCGTAAATGCAGCGGCATCCGCCCTCACCCCCCGCTCTCCTCCGGCAAACCACGCACGATTTCTACCGTTTCCAGGCTGACGCGGACGACCTGACCGACGAGCCGGACGATGTATTCTTCGTCGTCGGGGCGGTTGGGGTTGGAGCGGATGTTGCTGCGTTTGTCGGTTTTGATGCGGTATTGGTCTATGATCCACTCCAGGGCGCTGCGGTTGCCGAGGCGGTAGGCGAATACGGCGGGGGGAATCCCGGCCAGGGTGAGCGAGTCGTTGACCACAAGGGCGGTCTTGTCTTTGCTGAGCTTCATACGGTCTACGCGGTACGACAGCGGCACGTCGTCCGATTCGATCCATTGCAGGTCATACGGCTCCAGGGTTTCGTATTCGAGATGCAGCCGGGCAAGCTGCTTGCCGGCGGAGACGAACGCCTGAAAGTCCGGGGCAAACGGAATGCGCGGGAGTTCACGCTTCAGATTGCCGGCGAACTTTTCGCGGTAGCCGGGATGATGAAGAAGCCCATAAACGTAATAGAAAATATCCCATTTTGTGATGCTCGGATTACGGTAATGGTCTTGGAACTGTTTGAGTGACCAGTCGGAGATGTTTTCACGTCGGTTCGTGCCGTCTTCGTTGTAGACGTAGAAAGGGAAGCATTGCGACCCGCTTTGGGGTTGGTAATCAACCAAGCAATTGCTTACAAGCGCAAACATCGGCCACTCAGAGCCGATCTTGACGCATATGACGGTATTTTCTATTTCCGTAGAAACTGTCGGGAAAATCTGAGGAAATAATCCTTGACGATGGTTTATTATGGAATCGAAGAACAAGAAGTATTTTGCGAAAGGCCGGTATAGCGCATTCCGAATTTTGTCTTCCTTGAACTCTGCATAGACGCCTCGCGCAAACGTCTCCTTGAGTCTGCTGCTCCATTTTATCTTTGTTTCATCTCTGTCCACAAAGTTATCTATATCGCCAGGTTGACCTGCCCGCTTCCAGCGGTCTATTTCGCTGTTGTAGGTTTCCATACTATGCCGAACCCGGGCAGCCAGTTGGTCTGTATCAAAGCAATACACCCAGGCGTCTCGGCTCGTATTTATGCCGATGGAAAAAGTGCCAAAAATTGTTTCATCATGAGTGCGTTTCCCGGCCTTTGTGTCTCTGTTGCCTATGGGGAGCAGCGCCCTGAAAGCGTCGGCATATGCAGGAACGAGCCAGGTGTGTTTGTCATCAGGCTGTAAGGGCTGCCATTCCACCTCCACAATGTCCTGTTTTTTTGCCAGCCAGGACAGCTTTTCTTCCTTGCGCCAGTCTTCGGGGAGGCGATGGTAGAATAACTGATGGTTCGGACACGCTGAATTGCGAATGGCAACTGTGATTCCGACACCTACCTGAATGCCGAACACGTTGTGGGTCGTGCCGCTCAGCTTGGGATTCTTGCGGACGTTACCATGCAGGTCTGCATGATAAATGTTTGTGAAATCCTGTAAAAGATTTTTCCTCATTCCATCAAAGGCGGTCTGGTCCGTAAAGCTGTTATTGGTGACAAGGCAGACAATTCCGTCTCGCCCTTCCAGGCGGTCTACCGCCCAGCGAAAAAACTTCACATAAGCGTCGGACAGCGCATTGACGTTGCTCGCCGTGGAATCTTTCGCATACGTCTCCCTGATTTGCTTCTCAATAACCTTGTATTTCCGGTTCTTGTTGTTGTCGTTCTCGTTAATCTGCCCGACGTTATACGGTGGGTTGCCGATGATGACCGTAATGGGCGCGGCCTTTTGGCGTTCTACCCGCGCGGTGTTCTCCTCGGTCATGATAGGAAGACGCGGTTTATCTTCTTCCTCCGCCAAATCAAGCGTGTCCACAAAACACAGGCCGTCGAACCGTTCATACGCGCCGGTGCGTTCGTAATAGGCGTGCTCAATGTTGAGGGCGGCAATATAGTACGGCAGCAGCATGACTTCGTTGGCAAACAACTGCTGGGTGTACATGCGTTTGAGGTCGCGCTTGGGAATGCGGCGCAGCAGGTTCACAATGAAGTTGCCGGTTCCTGTACACGGATCAAGAATGTTCACGCTTGTGTTGCTGAGGGTCTTGCCAAACTCGTCCTGTAACACCCGCTCGACGCTCGCACACATGAAATCCACAATCTCCTGCGGGGTGTAAACAATGCCGAGCGTATCCGCGGCCTTGACCGAGTAGCCCTGAAAGAAGCGCTCGTAGACGGCGTTCAGGAAGTGTTGCTTCTCGCTGAAATTCTCGATGGTTTTGGCCGCGGACTCAATAGCCAGATAAAAGGTGTCAAGGGATTTGAGGAATTCGTGCCGGTTAAAGGCTTTGCTGACCAGCGCGTCAATAACCGTTTCGACCTCACGCGCAATCACATTGCGGCGAATGAAATCCTGACTGTCGAAGATCGTCCGAATCAGCCGTTCGGTCAAAAGGTGCTGCACCAGCATTTCATCAACCGCGGCCTCGCTCAGGTTGGGGTTCAGCGACTCTCGGCACAGGGCGAAGAAGCTTGCAAACGCCTTCTGAAATGCCGCGTTGGTGGCCTGGGCGTCCTGAATGATATGCACCAGGCCGTGCGCCAGGTCGGGCACGCGCTGCTTGAAATCGTCCACCGCGCTGCTGAAGTCCTCGTGGGCGGGTTCGGTGTAGGAGAAGAAGGCAATGAGCAGATTGGTGAGTTGTGCACGCTGGGTCAGGTCGGCCTGCATGGCCACCTGCCCGTTCTGGTACAGGGTGGCGCGCTGGGTGTCTTCAAAGATGATGTTGGTGAGCGGATAGCCTTTAGCTATTTTCTTCTGGATTTCGGTCTCAAGGTTGTCGTTGGTGTCCTTGGCCTCCCAGTACCCACGATTCAGGAAGTACTCATCGCGAAACGTTCCATCGGGCCGAATGGAACCGCTCGCCAATTCTGGAATAAGCGTCCAGCCGGTCCGCCGACCGGTTTCAGCCAGCAGATTCTGAAACGCAGACCGCAACGCCCCCTCGTGCGTCACGCCCTGCTGCTCGTAGGCTTCGAGAGCGGCGTAGTACTCCTTGATATCCTTTGGTTTTGGTTGAGCGGCCAATTAAACGCCTCTTACAAGAGCTGTACGGAGCGGAAAGCCACAGTCCGCCGGTCAGTTTCATCCATAGGGAAGTCCTCTCCGGTCCGAAACAGAATGGTATTGTCTCCGGGACGAATCCAGCCGTTCGGAAGCGAGATGGTGTATACCCGCCAGCCTCTATACAGGAGCAGGCGTTGGGCGACCTGCCCGTTCACGATGATATCAAGCGGGAAGCAGGTATATGCCTTTGATTTCACAAATGGCCGGGCAACAACGTGGAGGGCAGACCCCTCTCCTTGCGGAACGGTCAGCGTCATACGGGCGTCGCCCTGCCGAGCCCAGGAGATTGGGCCAATCGGCTCTTGGGCATGCTGGCCCCAATCCCCACTGAGGGCTTCCTGTGGCGCGGCTTCCCCAAAAGCAAACGCGGCAAGTGGGGCAGTCTGAAGAGACCGAACAGACGGCAGAAGCAGCCGTGTCTGCGGGAAAAAATAGAATATTTGATAGCAGAGCAAGGAGATGAGGCCCAGGCAGACGACAGGGCGAGTGGACTGCAAGAAGGCGGGCGGGCGCAACGTCACACTCAACAGCGCGCCGGCAATGAGGAGGCTGCCAATGATATCAGTCACCCAGTGATGGCCGATATAGAGCCGCTGCCAGATGATTACCCCGGACAGACAGAGCGCAATCCCACTGCCCCATACCCTGAGCCAGACGGGGACCCCTTTTCGAGCCAGGAAAAAAATCAAGGTACCAGTGATTAAGACCGCCTCGACCACATGGCCGCTGGGAAAACTATTGCCGGCAAGCCACGCTGGCAGCGCGCTGGGTCGGGCGCGCTCCAGGCCGGTTTTCAGCAATTCCGAGAGAAAAGCGCCGCTCAGGACAATGAGCGAGGCGTGAGCGATATCCGTCCAACGCCGTTGCAGGCCAAGCGCGCAGATACCCAGGCCGCCGAATAACATCAGATACCAGAGGGGAGAGTCTTTCCACTGCATGCCGATGCGGACGAGATGACACGACCGAGCCGACTGTAACCATTGGTGGACAGCCGCATCCAGGGGAATGGTCGCCTCCATGCTCAGGAATTGGACAAGAATCAAGCCGCCCAGCAAAAGGGGCAGTCGCTGATTCGTTTTATTGTTCAAGAGTCCGTATGGCTTCCGCGCGCGCCCACTCCACGTTGTGTCGATGCCGATTGGCCATCTCCTTGAGAAAGGCTGCGATATCTGGAGGAGGTTGTAAATCGAGCGCTTGTTCAACAGTGCGAGCGACCCACGCCTGGCCTCGTGACAGGAGGTCAATCTGACCCTGGAGATCACTAATCTGGAGGACTTTTTGCACGAAATCTCCGGTTGCCGTGGACGGCGTTCCACCGTGCAGCCGGATGAGTCCCTCCAGGATAGACACGTCGCTGACCTCAACTTCGGTGAAGCTGGTAAATAAGGATTTGAGGCCCGACTCGGTAGTTGTCCGGCTTAACGTATCAAGGAGCGCATGCCCCGCACGTTCCGCTTCCAACAGTCGATTCAGAAGAGCTTCGAGCGCTGTTTCCATAGGCTGCCGTCCCTCTCTCTATAGCAAAAAAGAGGGGATGAGAAGGCACCCCTGCAAGGACGGACACCCGCCTCGGAAGACGCTGGCAGAACGGTAGCGGCGCATGATACGTTCTTTGTCCTGGTGCTGGTGATTTGCGGGGCAGGGTGTACGGGACGCCGAGAGAGGGAAAGAGTATGCAAAAACTGGTAGGGTTCACCCTCACTGCGGGCCTCCTTTTCACCCTGGCGTGCGGTTCGACGCAGACTCCCACGCTGTCAGTGCCGTTTCTGAGCGCCAAGCCTGCGGCCGACTCACCAATTCGGGCCAAGCGCATGGAATTTGCCCGCTTTGAACTGGATTGGGACGGGATGAAGCCCCTGGGGAGCCGTCCCAAGCAAGAGGTGAGAACAAAATTATTGGCCAGTATCGAAAATGACTGTCCCAATTATCAGGTGGTCAACGAGGGAGAAAAAGCCGAGGAAACTCAGGACCAGCAGGAAGACGACGTCCAGCAGAACGCCAAAATAGTCAGGAATTACTACTGGATTCGCTACCGTTGCGGAGACGGGAGCTAACGCACGCCGCTCGGCACCACGAGCGGCGCGGGATGTCGGCGATGATTTGGACCAGTGCGCAATTGCTGAAGCAGATTGAACTCGGCGAAGACAGTCGGATTGAGTTCAAGGAAGTCTTCTTCACGGGCAAGCGTGTCAACGCTCCTCGACGTGGGGACATCGCCGACGAGTTGGCCGCCTTCGGCAATACCGGCGGCGGCACGTTGATCTTCAGCGTGTCGGACACCGGTCAGATTCGGCGGATGGACCGGGAACAAATGGATACGCTGGAAATATTCGTCGGCGAGATTTGCTCGGACAGTATTCGTCCCCCACTGGCCTTCGTCACCCAGCGGCTGGCCTTGCCGGATGCGCTGTCCGTGCTGATCGTGGAAGTCGAACAAAGCGCGTTGGTGCATAAGAGCCCCGGCGGATACCTGTCCAGACAGGGGAGCGCCAAGCGGGAGCTGTCGCCGGAGGCGCTCCGCCGTCTGTTCCAACAGCGGGGGCGTTCCGGTCTGCTTGGGCCTGATGAAGCCCTCGTTGCCGGGACGGGCCGCAACACGCTCGACACCACCCTCACGGACAGGTTCCTGAGTTCACGTACGACGGAGCCCGTTGATGCCCAACTCGCAAAGCTCGGACTGGTCCGAGCGGACGACAGCGGCGTGACGCGCGCAACGGTTGCGGGGGTTCTGCTCTGCACCGAACGCCCGGACGAGCGTATCAGCGGCGCGCTGATTGAGGCGGTGCGGTATCGTGGTACGCTGCTCGGTCACGCCAGCCAGCATGACGCCGCGTCAATCACCGGTCCGTTGGACCGGCAGATTCGAGATGCTGTCAACTTCGCCAAGCTGAATACGCGGATGGCGGCACGCAAGGCCCCTGGGCGGGTGGAGACGCCGCAATTCAGTCTGAGGGCGATGTTTGAGGCCATTGTCAACGCCGTGGTGCATCGCGACTACGCCATGGAGAATGCAAAGATACGGCTGTTCATCTTCGATGATCGGCTCGAATTATACTCGCCGGGCGCGCTGCCCAATACCCTGCCCATTGAGGCCATGCGTAACCGCCAGGTTACGCGGAACGAGACCCTCGCCTCCCTGCTGCGTATGCTCGCGGTCGGGGATATTGATGGGGCCGGCGACCGACAATACTTCCTGGAGCAGCGTGGCGAAGGCGTTCCGGTCATCTACGTGCAGACCCGGGAGCAGACGGGACAAGACCCAAACTACGAGCTGCTCGGCGATGCGGAACTCCGGCTGACAATACCCGCAGCACAACCGCCGGTAGAAGGCATTGAAGGGGAAGTGGCGGTGTCCGCCGCGGGACGGCCGCTCGCCGGCGCTCAGGTCATCGCACTGTATCCGAACAAGACCTGGATGCAAGAGGAAACCGATACGTTCGGCCGGACCAGTTTTGGGTTTCACTCGGCGCTTCCCATCACCGTTTTCTGCGCAGCGGCGGGGTACGCCGCTCACGTTGAGCGGAATTGGCGCCCGCCGGACGACCTCTCCATTCGGCTTGAGGAACTGCCGGCTGGCGGTTCAACGGTGTTTACGGAGAGGACCGGTCACTTACCCGGGTTAACGGGACGCTTAAACCCGGTCCTCGACAACCATGACCGCATGTATCTGTACACCACGAATATCGCGATTGACGAGGGCAAACAGCAACCCGTTCACTTCAAGCTGAATCAATCCATGCGCCTGACGGATGTGAATGGGGTCGAGTGGATGGTGCGGTTTATCGAGATGATCGGGAATACGGCGCTGTTGGAATACCAACCGCCGGACCGTCGTCCGGTTTGAGACGAGGCCTATCAGGGGCAGACGCGGGAGAAACACGATGCGCGCAATTTTTATCATGCTGAAAGTGGAACCGGGCACTTTGGCCGAGGTCGCGGACCGAGTGACCGATTTGGAAAGCTTCTCCGAGGCGTATTCCATCTCGGGAGCCTATGACCTGCTGGTCAAGCTCTACGTCGATGACTTTGAGGACCTGTCACATCTGGTGACTGAGCAGATCCAGAAGATCCCGCACGTGCGGGAAACGTTCACCATCCTGACCTTTCACGCCTTTAAGTAGGCGACGGATTAGATCACCGCGGCCTTGCGAAGCTGCCCAATCTCTGCCTCATCCACCCCCAGCTCTCTCAAAATTTCGTCCGTATGCTGGCCTCTCTCCGCGGTCGGCGTGCGAATGCTGGCCGGGGTCCGACTCAGCGTTACCGGCAGGCCAAGAATCTGGACAGGCCCGAGCGCCGGGTGCTCAACCGCATGCGCGAGACCAAGGTGCCGGACCTGTTCATTGTCAAAAACCTTATCAATAGACAGAATGGGGCCGCACGGAATGCCGGCCTCATTGAGCGTATCAATCCATTCGTCCGCGGTCCTGTCTTTGAGTTTCTCTTCAAGAATGGGGGTCAGGGCGTCCCGGTTTTTCGAGCGCCGGCCCGGAGAGGAAAACCGTTCGTCTTCGGCCAAGGCAACATCGCCCAGCGCCTGACACAGCCGCTTCCACATGTGGTTGGTGGTGGCAATATTGATGTGGCCATCCTTGACCTTGAAGGCGCCGGTGGGAATCACGGTTGGATGATTATTGCCGGCCTGGGGCGGCACTTCTTTGCCCATGAGCCAGCGCGTCGCCTGAAAGTCAAGCATCGCGACCATGGCTTCCAGCAGTGACGTATGGACCCACTGGCCTTCTCCAGACCGTTCACGTTCGAGCAGGGCAACCAAAATACCCTGGGCGGCCAGCAGCCCGGCGCTCAGGTCGGCCACTGGAATCCCGGCGCGGACCGGGCCGCCTCCAGGCTGCCCGGTGATGCTCATGAGTCCGCCCATTCCCTGGGCAACCTGGTCATAGCCGGGGCGGTCCTTATACGGCCCGGTCTGTCCAAAGCCGGATATGCTGGCGTAGACAAGCCGCGGATTCAGCGGCCTGAGCGATTCGTAGTCGATACCGAGGCGTTTTTTGACATTCGGCCGATAATTTTCTACCAACACGTCCGATTTTTTGACCAGTTGTTTCAGGATCCGCTTGCCGCGCTCGTCTTTCAGGTTGAGCACCATGCAGCGCTTATTGCGGTGCAGGTTTTGGAAATCAAAGCCGTGCCGGCCCCATTCGCCATCGTCTTGGGGCTGTTCGATTTTTATCACCTGGGCACCCATATCGGCCAACTGGCGCACACAGGTCGGCCCGGCACGGGCTCGGGTCAGATCAATCACGCGGATATGGGAGAGTGGCATAGTGAGACTCCTTTTGAGACACAGCGAGAGTTCGATAATGCGTTGCGCGGTACAATGATTGTCTGATGATAGGAACTCACGATAGTTGAATATAATTATTCAGTATTTTGAAATTGCTTCAAAATTCAACTCTACGACCCAATCCCGGACGGACGTGTCCCTCGTGAATCTGATAAACTCAAGTTCCCCTAGCCTTATCAGCTCTCTCTGGAAAGTTCGCCTGGTGACATTTTGGTACGCGGCACGGACATAACTCGCCTCCAGTAGCTCTGATAATGTAATCCTTCGAGAAGGGCTGTCAGAGAATGGATCTGAAGGCTCCGTTTCACTCAACAGAAAGTCGAGGAAAGCATATTCTCTTTGGTTGAGGAGCCGCCGTCGCGCACCCATCTTCTTATTGAAAGCACGCGTCAGCATTGTTCGATAGACGAGCCGATTGATCCGCGCCTTGATGAAATTGTTTATTCCTTTCAACTCACTCGCAAAGCCAGCCACGCCAAAGAGAATAAACGGTGTCACGTCAAAAGGTTGGCTTTCCCGACTTTTCTGGAGGACGGCCATGTATTCCTGTACGTTCCGATAGAAGTAGTTTGACAATCCATAAAACCCGTGGACGTTATATCCGAGTTGAAAAAGCAGACCGGCTTCGACGAGTCGGGAGACCCTTCCGTTTCCATCCCCAAACGGATGAATCGTGACCAAGAAGAAATGGGCAAGCAGAGCGCGAATGACTGGATGAGTCTCTTCAAGCCTCCGCGTATTGATGAAACCAACATATTCCTCCATCAAACGGAGGAGGTCCGTATGGGGGGCACCCCTGTGGACTCCGCCAAGGTCCACTGTTCCGACTGTCACCGGAAATGTGCGAAATCTTCCTGGTATGTTGTTTCTGGTATCCGAATCGCGCGTAACCATCTCGTGAAGCGTACAGATATCTTCCAAACGAATTGGGGGTTGGTCGGGAAGAAACCGCTCTCTCACCCAGGACTGAGCCTTGCCCGCGTTTCTGATCTGCAATTGTTCTTTAGTGGCGGTCCTTCTATCATCACTGGACTCCTGCTCAAGGTGTTCCATTTGTTGGGCAACTTCTGCCTCGGAGAGAGGATTCCCCTCTATAGCCGTAGTCCCACGAACAGCGCGTATTCGATTCAAGCGGTCGAGTTGGCTCTGCCATTCGGACGGAAACACCAAGTTCAGAGAGGCTTCCTTAAAAGCCTCAATTGAGACAAGGTTGCCAAAAAGATTATTGGTGTCGAGCCGATACTCAAAAGTAAATTTTTTCCAGTCCATATTTGACAGCTTATTTGACAGCTTATTTGACAATACAGCAAATCTATAAATATCTTTATATGCTTAACTTTTTCACGTATCAAATTATTTTTTCATAAATTCTCTGTTTTTTTAGCATTCTACTTGACCATCTATATGGTATGGATCTCTAAATCGGCTTCTTCTCCAAAGCCGAGCGAGGAGAGCTCGACAATGGGCAGGAGGCTAAGATTCATGCGTTTCCACTGGACAAAGTCTACTCAGGTATGCCATGTCCAAAGGAGAGAGCACGCCACGAAAGGGAGGACAGTATGCCACTGCGCAAACCGACCAGAGACGATTTCCACCGTTTGGCTCAGGCCAACCACTTCGAGTTGAGTACGGAAGAGGCTGAGGCGTATGAGGCCATGCTGCCGGATATGTTTGCCGCCCTGGACGCCCTCGACCAAGCGCCCGCAAACCGGCCGGAGATTCGCTATCGTGAGCGCGAGCCCGGTAGCCGTCCGAGCCGTGCAGACGACCCGCTCAACGCCATAGTCCGGCGCTGTTCAGTCAAGGGCGCATCCTCGGGCAAGCTGGCCGGCAAGCGCCTGGGCATTAAGGACAACGTGAGTATTGCCGGTATTCCCATGACGTGCGCATCCCTGGTGCTGAGCGATTATGTGCCGGACATTGACGCCACTATTATCACCCGCATCCTTGATGCCGGCGGTGAGATTGCCGCGGTCCTGAATATGGACAATTTCGCCTTCTCGGGTGGTGGTCATACCAGCGCCTATGGCCCGACCCGCAATCAGCATAATCCCGACCATATGGCCGGCGGTTCGTCCGGCGGCTCCGGGGCCGCCCTGTCGTATGCTGACATTGACCTGACTATCGGCGGGGACCAGGGCGGCTCCATTCGCATTCCGGCCTCGTGGTGCGGCGTCGTAGGGCTCAAGCCGACCCATAGCCTCGTTCCGTACACGGGTATCGTCGGGATCGATAACACCTTCGACCACACCGGTCCGATGGCGGAGACCGTGGCAGACACCGCCCTGCTGCTTGAAGTCATTGCGGGGAAAGACCCGCTCGACCCACGCCAATACGAGGTGCCGGTGCAGCCCTACACGCAGGTCTTGGGGCAAAGCATCCAGGGTCTTCGCTTGGGTGTTGTCCAAGAAGGGTTTGGTACAGCGGTGTCACAGCCGGATGTTGACACAAAGGTCCACGCGGCCGTCAACGCATTGCAGGACCTTGGGGCGCAGGCGCAAGAAGTCTCTATTCCAGCCCATCTTGAAGCCGGTGGGATTACCTGGGCCCTAATTGCTGAAGGGATGACGGCTTTGGTGTATGGCAACGGTGTCGGCTACCATTGGAAAGGGTTATACAATGAAAGCCTGATGAACACCTTGGGTAAATCACTCAAAGCCCAGGCTCAGGACCTGCCCCACCAGGCCAAATTTGTGACCTTGGTCGGGAGCTATCTGAACCAGGCATATTACGGTCGTTTGTACGCCAAGGCCCAAAACCAACGCCGCGTCCTCCAGGCCGCCTACGATCAGGTCCTCGAACGCTTCGACATCCTGGTGATGCCAACAACGCCGATGACGGCCCATCGCTATGTGCCCAATATGGGGCCGCTCGACTCGCTCCAATTCGGCTGGAATATGCTCGGCAACACAGCGCCGTTTGATATGACCGGTCATCCCTCGCTCACCGTTCCCTGTGGGAAGGTCGATGGTCTGCCAGTCGGCCTCATGCTGACCGGACGCCATTTTGATGACGCCACCCTCTTGCGCGTCGGCCATGCCTTTGAACAGCAGATGCCCTGGCAAGAACGGTAAATCCCATGATGGGGAAGAGCGCGAGGGAGTATCCTGGCTTCCTCGCGCTCTTCCCTGGCCTGTTCGTCACACCGCTTTTCGCGCGGACACCACAAACTGCGGCAAACAAAAACAGTATTCTTCGTTCTTCAGCCGTAAACGAACGTCTTCCCGCCAAGCGTCCGCCTCGGCCTGGGTCACTTTGCCCGAGTCGCAGGCGTACTGGTACCAGTTATTCTCCAGCATACGCATGGCGTGCCCTTTAACGTCGGGGCTGGCGAATATCTGTACCCGGATATCTTGAAGTTGCGCGAGCGTACACAACCGCCGCAGCTTGCGTCCGATGCGCGGCTCGCGCATGGCCGTCGTCGTGATCGCGGCGAGTACGCGGTCGTGTAGCGCTTCATCGCTCACGTCCAGGGCGAGCATCTCCCAGTCACTATCGATGAGCGCGATGACTCCACCCGGCTGAGTGACGCGCGCAATGTCCTGGATGGTCTGCTGGGCAGAGTCTACGTATTCGAGGACGTTTTTACACAAGACCCGATCAAACGTTCCAGAATCAAAAGGCAGGGGAGGAAAGTCGGCCTGCTGGAAGCTGACCTGCGGCAGGCCGGCCTCCAGAGCTTTCGCGCCGGCCCGGGCGACAAACTCCGCGTTAATATCAACCCCAACGACTTTCCCTGTGGGGCCGACCCGTCGCCCCAGTTCCCGTGTGGTCGAGCCGGGACCAGAGCCGACATCCAGAACAGACAGGCCGGCCTGGAGCTCAAGCGGGGCCAGCAGCGGCTCCATGCGCGGCTCGTAGCGCAATAAAGATTCATAGACCGACAGGCGCGCCGTATCGATCTCAATCCAGTGCTGTTTATAATAGGGCGTCGTCATATCCTCTCCCTTCTGAGAGTCGTTCACTGAACTCGCTCCTTTTTTTCGCCGCCCAAGTCTGGTTCGCTTGCCATGTCAGCCCTCACCGCCTCTTTCAGGCCAAAGGGCTGGCCGACAATGCCGGAAGAGACGATGAACTTGAACGCTTCTTCGACGGTATACTCGACTTCAACCACCTCTTCCGGCGGCACCATAACCAGAAAGCCTGAGGTTGGATTTGGCGTGGTGGGAATAAAGACGGAGAGCAGCTGCGGGGCAGAGGAGAGTCCCAGCGTGTCGTCCCGTTCCGTGGCAACCAGCCCCATCACCCACATCCCCTGGCGCGGATATTGGAGGAGGACCACGCGCTGAAAGCTGCCGGACGGTCCCTGAAAGGTCTCCACCATTTGTTTGACTGCGCTATAGATGCTGCTCACAAGGGGCAGGCGCAGGATCACGGTATTCACGGCATCCAGAATCTGTCGCCCGATAAAATTCGTTCCCACCAAGCCCAGCAGAAAGATAATGGCCAGAGCCAGGACAATGTTGGCCACCGGCGTAATCGGCTCCAGCCACCAAAAGCTTGCAAGCTGCTGGAGTGGACCAAACAGGGTCCTCATGATGGGCGCGCCGGCTCCGCTGAGGAGGTCAAACAAAAAGGCGACCAATAAATACGTCGCAACCAGCGGAATAAGAATCAGCAGTCCGGTCAGGAAGGTGTTACGGACAAAACGCGATGTGGCCCGGTCACGCTTTACAGCGGCTCCTCCATCCATAGGCAGCCCTCTTTCGTGCAAATGGTAAGGCAAGAGTCCAGGGTGTAGCAGGGAAGGGGGGCAAAGTCAGGTCTCTACACGCGTACTTTGCGGATAAACGCGCTGACGGCGACAAGGCTCCAGGTTCCTTCCAGCACAACAAAAGGGAGGAAGTCGATCAGATAGGAGGCATAGCAGGCTATCCCGGCTCCTATCGCGTTGAGGGCTTGATAGGTCCTGGAGTCGCTTTTCAGCCAGCCAAAGAGATTCAGAAAAAAAGCCCCAAGCAAAAGGGCCACACCAACGGAGCCAAGCCAGATTGAACCGGCTGAGCTGTCAGCCAAAGAGGTCTGCATAGTCATGCGCGCAAAGCTCCTTACAGCGTGATCTTCAAAGCGGACTGAATTGTCTACGCCTTGTGTGTTCATTCATATCAAATGAATCTTCGACAAACAGGAAACGTCTAATCGAGAGTGAGATATCAAAGAAAGAATGGCCTGCCCCCTGTCGGCACAGGGGACAGGCGCGGGGCAATCAGGGAGGATCAACACATGAAAACAGCATCGACCGACTTATGCGGCGTCGCTTCCGCTGCTTCCCACAGAACAGCAGACCTCGAAACAAAGGCGCGGCGTTTTCTTTTTGAGCGAGGGAGGGTGGCGGAACGGGAAGCCGTTGTCCCGGCAGCCGTTTTACCCGAACAGTTCCACGGCTCACCACGTCAGCACTCCCAAGTCCGCGGAGAAGTGGCGCTTATACAGTCTGTTCTGAAGGACGCGATTGAGTGCTTTCAGAAACAGTTTGGGACACCCCGTTTTCGTGATTATCGTATCGCGCAGGAAACGGAGCAATGGTTTTTTAGGGATGACTATCAATGGCCGTTCTCATTTGTGAACATCTGCTCTGTACTCGGGATTGATCCCGGGTATATCCGGCGTGGCCTCAACAAGCAGAAGGCTGAGCGACCGGTCAAAATTCCACAACGCGCGTTGCGCCAACCCGTTATCGTCCGGCCGCAACTCAAAGAAGCGGCGTAACAAGACCCTTCTTTTCAAACACAAAGAGGCAGCCCATGTGGACTGCCTCTTTTTTTATCGACTCCGCCTCATCCAGCGCGGTTGCTTGGCGAGCACAGTCTATGCCGCCTGCTGTTCTTTGTGTTTGAGCAGCTTGCCGATAATCTGGTCAATGACCTGATCCGCCAAGGCTCTGACTTCGGCCTCGGTCTTGGGCTGAATCGGATGCACAACCAGAATAGGCTGATACTGAGCCATCCCCAGCGCGGAGCACTGCGCGTTGGCCGCGCCGATGAATTCCGTAGTGGTCACGTTTGCCGTTGGGATACCGTTTTCTTCAAAATGGATGACATCGTGCGAACTGCACGATATGCAGGCCCCTCAATCGCTGAGGGCTTCAATGACGGCATCACACTGTTCACGCAACTCCACCCGAATAGGCTCGGGCGCCGGGCGTGTGACCGTAGGCTTCATGCGTCGCAACACCTCTTTGACGCCATACTGCTCGCGGAGCACCTCCTCGACACGATCGAGGAAAAAGGAGCCCTTTGCTTTGCTGATATCGAGCAAGCCGATGGTTGTCCCGGCCAGCGAGTCGAGCCGAGGCGCAAAGTCTTTCTGAGAACGTTCGACCGTATCGGTCGGATCGAGTAACATTTCGCCCATAGCGTACCTCCTCTTTACTCTTTTATCTCCTTGGTTGTAATCCGGCTGCCAGCGTCAAACCCGGCCCAGCCCTGGACCGCGGCGGAAAAGCGACCGGCCGTGCCGCCGGCGACGATAATAACAATATTCTCCGCTTTAGGGAACTTTGGAAAGAACGTATCGTCGGTTGGGGGCTCACGGTCTTTTTTCGGCGTGCGTAGCATGCTCACGCCAACACCTTCGCCGCCGTTGACACCCGGACGGAGCTCACGCAAAGGCCGCCGAATATTTTCGTACAGGAATTGGCGCAAATCGTTCTTGGACCAGCCGTCTTGGGCAAACGTCTTCGCGTGTTCAGGGCCCACCACCAGCACGCTATCGGAGAACAGCGGATAGTTCTTATGGTTCCACAGCGCAGCCATAGTCCAGCCGAGTGACAGGGCCAATTGTTCGGCGTTGCGGCTGGCGTGGTCGTTGATCTGCATGGGTGAGTGACCGCCAAAGAGAGTAATCGTGCTCTGGTCGGCGGTATAGCCTTTTTCCACGTGGAGCGGCTCCCACGGGCTGTCTTCTTCATTCTCGCCCACGCAAAATGTGTACTGCGCGGGATGGCCCATGGTCGCCTTGGTAATCTCGTGCGGCTTGGCCCCGCCAATGTTGATGATGATTAGCCGCAGCGCCCGGCCTATGGTGGCATTGGCCCGAAAACCGTGGCCAAGGGCATTATGGCCGCAGTTGACGCCAATCTCATGGCGAATGGGTCCGTTGATAATGGCCATAGGCGTGGCTGAGAAGGTCGTGACGTTGATGCCGTGGATGCAGAACTGCTCTTCGCACATGGCCTCAACCCCGGCCAACACAACCGGGAAATACGAGGGATGACAGCCGGCCATGACGGCATTAATCGCAATTTTCTCTACGCTGGCCCGGCCATAGTTTGGGCCGATTTCGCCAATTATTTCCTGGGGGTCGCGGTTCGTTGACGCCAGCATCCGCGTGACGCGCTCTTCTGTAGGCGGCACCACGGGCAGACCATCCGTGACCCCGCGCTCGTAGAGCAGCTCAACCGGGTCATCTTGGGCCTGGATGCGCTGGGAGTGTAAATCAGCCGCTTGTGGCATAACAATTCTCCAGATGGGGTACTATTTTATGGCTTGCGGATTGATCGGCGAGCCCACGGCACCGGTGATCGGCAGCGGTGGAGCCACAAACATACATTCGTAGACACCGTCGTTGGCGCAATCAGCGGCCAGCCCTTCAAGGTCAAAAATTTCACCCACCAGCATACCGGCATGGACAATGAGAATCATATGCAGGGGCTGAAAAATTTCCGACGTTTCATTCGGAATCACTTCTGTTCCCCAGGTGTCCGTGGCATAGCCGGCGATTTCCTTTTCACAGATCCAGGCTGCGCAGTCCACACCGAGTCCTGGGGCTGAACCGCCACTGTATTCACCCCAGCTCTCCTCGGCCCGGACCTGGCCGATCTGACCGGTCCGAATCAGGACAATATCGCCCGTCCCCACGCTGACCTTGCCCATCGCCGCGGCCCCGTCAAGGTCCTCGGGATAAATGGCCTCGCCCGGCTCAAGCCACTGCTTGCCTTTGTAGCGCGGAATATCGAGCAGCACGCCGCGCGTGGCGATTTTATCTTTGGCGTTTTCCATGCCGTTTTTCTTTGCGCCAGTGCTATTGATTTCACTGGCTTCATAGCCGTTATACATTTTACCCTGGTACAGGATGTGGGCCAGCGCGTCCCACTGTGTGGCGCACTGGAGCGGCATGGTCACGGCGTCGTCCGTGTACTGAAGATTGGGAATATGGTCCTGCGCGCCGACGCTGATATCACCCCCATCCTGGAGCATGAAGTGGATCGGGTTAAAGCGTCCGAACGAGCCGGTCTGCGGACCCTTGTCATCAAACGGGATGGCAAGGGAAATCACCTTGCCCTGCTTGACGAGATTGGAAGCGTCGATAATTTTCTGGGGGGTAATGTAATTGAGGGTTCCAAGCTGATCGTCAGGCCCCCACTTGCCCCAATTCTTGTATTTCTCGGCCAGCGCCTTCACGTCGTCCATCGAGAATTGTTTTGCCATAGTCCTTCTCCTTCCGGCTTTCAGCAGTATCGAGAATCATATTCTGATTTGCCCTTCTCGACACTGCTGTTTGTCTTTCACATCCCCGGCCTGCCCGTCAACAGCAGAGACAACTCAGCTTGACGGTTTCTGGCGCGCTCAGTATCCTCGTTTCGCAATCCTGGAGAAGAGGCGGTCGCAAGACTCTCACGATCCAAAGGAGTGTCCAATGAACAGCGGCGACCAAATGGTGGAAGTGACCCTACGGCTGTCAAAAGACAGGTATGAGCAGATACAACAAGCCGCGCGTATGGAACACCGCCCGGTTGAAGACCTCCTGGACAGCTTAATTGTCGAAGGGCTGGACAGCCATGCAGGCACCCGGGAAATACTGGAACAAGTGTCCCAGGACTACCGGGCTCGCTTGGCACGAGAGGGAAAACTGTCTCAGTCGGCTGACGCTGTGAGACAAGAGCTTAGCGACCTTCGGGAGCAGATCGCTCGTGACCTCTATCCGGGATGAGGCGGTCGCGGTCGATACAAATGTGTGGATTTTTGCCCTGCGCAAAGAGCCCACCTATCCTGCCTGCGAAACCCTGCTTTTCGACAAACTCCCAGACCTCCAGATTTTTCTGGAACTACAGCGAAACCTTACGGCTGGAGAAATGAGACGGGTCGTACTCGCCCTGACGAGAGCCCGAACCGCGACCTGGGATTACACTCCAGCCCGGTTAGACCTCATCAGGCAGTGGGAGCAGCGTGGGGCAAAAAAGGGGGATGCCGTAATTTCGGCTCACCTTGAAGAAGCTGCCATTTCCTACTTGGTGTCTGAAAACCGTGATTTCCTCAAGGCGTTACCTGGGTTGCCCTTTACCGTGCTGGGTAGTGAGGAAGCCGTGCGATTATTAACCCCGTAGAGTGAACCCGCCCGTCAACAGCAGAGACAATTCAGCTTGACGGCTTTTGACGCGCTCAGTATCTTCATTGTCTCTACGCTGAGGAGGATGACAAATATGGAGACCCGCGTACAGAAATGGGGCAATAGCTTAGCCGTGCGCATTCCCAAACCCATTGCAACCCAACTCGGGCTGGCAAATCACTCGTCCGTCAAATTCTCACTGCGTGGCGCAGAACTGGTTATTACCCCGGTAAAACATCCCGATTTGAAGCTTGCCGATCTTTTGGCTGGGGTGACGGAGGATAACTTGCACGGGGAAATCGACACCGGAGCCGCGGTAGGCAAAGAAACATGGTAAGGTCGGCCAAGTATGTCCCAAAACGCGGCGAGGCCGTATGGTTGAACTTCAATCCCCAAGCGGGCCACGAGCAAGCCGGAGGCCGTCAATGAATATAGGGCGGACAAGGCAGAGACAGATGCTCTGGTTATTCTCTACGGCTTTTTTGCTCGCTTATTTTTCGGTCCCAGCTTCAACTGGGGCGGCGCGCTTGGGGAACCCGTCTCCAGGTTCCTTCCAGAGTGGCGTGAGCATCATTTCGGGCTGGAAGTGTACCGCCGGAACTATCACGGCGCGCTTTGATGGAGGAGAGCAGGTAGAAGTTCTCTATGGTGCGGAGCGGAGCGATACCGTCCCAAGCTGTGCGGATGACGGCCGGAACGGATTCATCACCATCTATAACTATAATATCCTCGAAGATGGAGAACACCGCGTGGAGGTGTTCGATGATGGGGTCAAGTTCGGGGAAGCGACCTTTACGGTAGTGACCTTAGGAAAAGAATTTATCATGGGTGAGAGTGGTCAGGGGACCATTCAGCTTTCTCCGAGCAATACACAGGTCACAGTAGGCTGGGACCAAGCGTCACAGGGGTTTAATATCACCGGGGTGGTGGACGCGATTGAGACCGTCTGTGAGGACTGGGAGGAGTTAAGCAGTCTCGGTTTCCGGTATTCAAATAATGTCTGGAATAAGGGAGACATTACCGATTACGAACAGTGCCTCTTGAAGCGGGTCGTCGGAGGGAAAAATCAGTATGGCTGGCGTTGGCGCTGGCCGGTGGACGAAGGTGACGTGAAAGCCTACCCGGAAGTGATTTACGGACATAAACCGTGGAGTTCCTCAACAACAACGTCGGACCTGCCCCGCCAGATATCGTCCATTAACCAACTCCAGGTCAACTATGAAGTCGAGTTGACTGCACGGGGGATTTACAACCTAGCCTTCGAGATGTGGGTAACGAGTAGCAATCCGCCGACACCGGAGACCATTACGCATGAGATAATGATCTGGGTGGACCGGACCTTCAAGCCACAAGGGGCTGAGTTTCTGGTTGCTGAGGTCGCGATTGACAGCGTTACATACGATCTCTACATAAACTCGGAATATGATCAAGGTCATACGTATATCGCGTTCGCCAGCCATCCGGATCAGCTGAGCGGCACGCTCAATTTTGAGAAGTTTCTCGCCTACCTGATTGACCACGGCCACCTGCCCACCAATCATTATGTGACCTCAGTAGAATTGGGCAATGAGGTCATACAGGGTACGGGAGAGCTGTGGCTCAGGAATTTGCAGATCAATGTTGATTGAGACAAACTCGGTGAACTACCGTGCCTTCCCGTCAACAACAGAGCCAATTCAATGGCTTAACGGCCGAGGCGGTCGCCGGGCTTGAGGGCGTGGCCGGTGAGGAAGGCGACTGGACATTCTCAAGGCTGAATGATTTCGAGCTTTAATCCCGCAGCGCGCACCACTGGAGCGAGCGTTGACCAACGCGGATTGCCCTTTGCCGAGAGCATGCGGTACAGGCTTTCGCGTGGAATCCCCGCCCGTTTGGCGACCTTTGCCATGCCTTGAGTCTCGGCGACCTTTCGCAGGGCCTGAAGGAATACCGCCGGCTCTTCGTCCTCTGCTGCTGCCGTTAGATATTCGGCGGCAAAGCTGGGGTCTCTCAGTTGTTCGCGCAACCAATCGTTGTGTTTGACCTTTTTCATCGGTTTGTCGCCCCGTCTCTCCCGTTCTGGCAAAGTAGACTCGATATCCAGGGCCGTAGTCAATCCGAAGTTCGCTGACCCCACCCTTTACTGACTTACAGTCCCCGAGCAAGCCAAGTTCAAGGCGTTCGACCCGTGCCGCGATACGCGCCATTGCCCTCCGGTCTCGTAGGCCATTGAGCCAACCGGCGATCAAATCTCGACCGTAAGAATCAGTATAGTGAATGACTTCGAGCACGGTAAAATTGTATCGTATTCGTTACATACATCAAGGGTAAAGGCGCGCGGACAAAGGGCATTGCCCCAGCAGGTGCTCAGCGGCCGAGGCGGTCGCCGGGCTTGAGGGCGTAGCCGGTGAGGAAGGCGGCGATGGGCAGGTTATGCGGCTCGTGCCGCTACCACCAAGCGTTGCCCGAGCGCCTTGAGAGCGGCCTCGACATGGCCGATGTGCGAGCGGTGGTCCAGGTCGAGCAGCCGCCGGACTGTCCCTTCCACTGTCCCAAGCCGTTTGGCCAGGGCCACATTGCCGACGCGTTGCTCGCGCATAGCTTGGTAAAGCGCGAGCTTGGCCGCTACCAGTGCCGGTAGCTGAACCAGTGGGCGGCCACGCGCCGGCGACGGGCGTGGAATGTCACACCCGTCGTTCACGTAGCCACCAAGCGCTGCCACGAGGCAATCTGCGGCCTCGGTGAGCGCCTCGGCCTCGGTCGCGCCTTCGGTGAGCGCTTCAGGGATGTCGGGAAACGACACGAGCAGCGCGCCGTCGTCCTGCGCCTCCAGGGTAGCCGGGTAGGCCAGTTGCAGCGATTGCGCCATGCTTCTTCTCCCTTTTCTCTTCTCTCGTAGTACTACATTTGCGTTAGAGGTCCTCACGAGACAGGCCGAGTTGCGAAAGCATCCTGGCGAGTAAGCCTTTGCCTATCTCTTTCCTTCGGTCCTTGACCGCAGCGAAACGATCTCCGTAATAAAGGCGGACGTGGCTGCCTTTGCCCTGTCGGCTCTCAAAGCGGACGGCGACGCCCCGGGCGCGACCGAGTTTTCGGACGCGCCGAATAAGTTCTTCGCCAGTCATGCCAAATCGTACACCAATGTATGATTTGGTGCCAGCAAACTATTGCCTGACAATCAAGAAAGCTCCTTGTCCCATAGTTTGAACAGAGTGAGGCGGACGACGTTCAGCGGCCGAGGCGGTCGCCGGGCTTGAGGGCGTGGCCGGTGAGGAAGGCGGCTATGGGCAGGGCTTTCTTGCCTTCGAGTTGCACGCGGGCGAGGGTGAGGCCCCCTGTGCCGGTGGCGACGGTGAGTGATTTGTCTTGGCGGTTGAGAATGGTGCCGGGAGTGGCGGAAGCTTCGACCGTGCTCAGACGCGCGGTCAGGATTTTCAGCCTCTTTTTTCCCAACCAGGTGTAAGAGGACGGCCAGGGCTGAAAGGCGCGGATACGGCGCTCAATGCTGACCGCGCTGTGGGTCCAGTCGATCTCTCCATCTTCTTTTTTCAATAACGGAGCGTAGGTAACAGCAGCTTTATCTTGGGGCGTTGCGACGAGTTTCCCCTGTTTGAACAATGTCATCGCTTCCATCAGCGCCTGTGCGCCAAGCGCCGCAAGGGTGTCGTGGAGGCTACCACCCGTTTCGTCCGGTCTCAGAGCGACTGACTTTTGAAGTAGAATATCACCGGCGTCCAACTCCTCGCTCACCCGCATAATGGTGACGCCCGAGTGCGTTTCGCCTTGGGCAATGGCCCACTGCACGGGCGCGGCCCCACGATATTTGGGTAAGAGTGAGGCATGAATGTTGATGCAGCCAAAGGCTGGCAGGTCCAGCATCGTCTTGGGAAGAATCTTGCCATAGGCGACAACAACAATGAGGTCAGGCTGCCAGCCGTGGAGATGTTCCAGCGCCTCAGGGGTGCGAATTTTTTGCGGCTGAAAGACCGGCACGGCGTGGCCGCGGGCGCAGTCCTTGACGGGTGGCGCGTGCAGGTCCAGCCGTCTTCCGGCGGGTTTGTCCGGCTGACACACCACCCCGACCACTGCGTCCTCGCTCTCAAGCAGGGCTTGGAGCGCTGGCACGGCAAACTCCGGCGTCCCCATAAAGACCAGCCGCAATGGCCGGGCCGGGAGGGGCGGAGAAAGCGACGTAGGCATCGTGGACAGGCTCCTCGCTGGCGGGAGGGAGTGGGAATGAGGGGTTGGGGTTAAGGGGACTCAGATTCCGGTAGACTCCGGCTGTTTGCTGCGTTCGAGCGGACGGCCTTCGCGGATCAATTTTTTGACCCGACGTGAGTAGAGTTCGCGTTTGAGCCGACTGATCCGGTCGATAAAGAGCTTGCCCGAGAGGTGGTCGAGTTCGTGCTGGAGGCAAACGGCCAGGAGGTCTTCGGCCTGCACCGTCATCTCCTGTTGGTCCAGGGTCCAGGCTTTGACTTCGACCTTGGCGGCGCGTTGGACCTCGGCCGTGTAGTCAACCACACTGAGGCAGCCTTCTTCCCAGACGATTGAGCCTTCTCTTGCCGTGATTCTGGGGTTCACCAGCTTGAGCAGGTCCTTGCCTTTCTCTTCCCGATTGACATCAAGGACAACAATACGATCGTGCGAGCCGACCTGGGTCGCGGCCAGTCCGATCCCTGGGGCGGCGTACATGGTTTGGACCATATCCTCAACCAGCGCAGCCAGACTGCCGTCCATCTGCTCCACTTCGCTTGCCGCCTTTTTGAGACGTGGGTCCGGGAAGGTTAAAATCTCACGAATCATGGCTTTCCTCTCAATGTGATTCATACCACGCTATACGGATCGACATCAATGATTGTCCGCACGTCGCGAAGCGGCTTGGCCTGCACAAAGGCGTCTCGCGCTTTTCCAATGAGGGCGTGTAACAGCGGACGATTGGGACCCTTTACCAGCAATTGCCAGCGTTCCCGTCCCTTGATGCGTTCGATAGGGGCAGGAGCGGGGCCCAATATCTGAAGGCGCGCGACCCCCGCGGATGCAAACTCCTCGGACTGTAGAGTTTGTTCGATTTTCTGCGAAAAGAGCGTGGCAGTCGCCTCGACCTGTTGTCCATTTCGTCCCTCAAAACGCACATTAATCAGACGGGTGAAGGGTGGATAGCCGAGCTGTTTACGATAGCGCTGCTCTTGAGCGGCGAAGCCGGCGAAGTCGTGTCGGGCGGCGCACTGTATACTGTAATGTCTGGGCGCATACGTCTGAATAATTACTGTTCCAAGGTCTGGCCCACGTCCGGCCCTGCCCGCAACCTGAGTAAGTAATTGAAAGGTCCGTTCCGCAGCCCGAAAGTCTGGCCGGTTGAGCGTCACATCGGCCAGGATTACGCCAACGAGCGTCACGCCTGGTACATCGTGCCCCTTGGCAACCATTTGCGTTCCAATCAACACGTCAAACTCATGCGCCCGCCACGCCCGCAACACTCGATCAAGCGCTCCTCGGCGCTTTACGCTGTCGCGGTCCAGCCGGGCAATACGGACCTCAGGCAATATGTGCTTCAGGGCGTCTTCAACCTGTTCCGTCCCAATCCCATTCCCATCAAGCGCGGGTTCTTTACATGTCGGGCAAACCTCTAGGCTGCGCCTGGTAAAGCCACAGTAATGACAGCACAATATCTTTCGCTGAAGATGGAACGTCAGGCTGACGCTGCACTGCGGACATGTGAGGGCCTCGCCACACAGGCGGCATTGCAGGTAGTTCGCATACCCGCGGCGATTCAGAAATAAGACGCTTTGCTTGCCAGCTTGATAGGTGGCCCGCAGCGCGTGTTGCAGGCGGGTTGAAAAAATAGGGGCGGTTTTTCCTGAGCCGGCCTCCCTGCGGAGATCGATAATCTCGACTTTGGGTAATGGACGCGCAGCTACACGAGTTGGCAGAGCCAGGGCCGTGTAATGCTGCGTTTGACTATGGGTGTAACTTTCAAGGGATGGAGTCGCCGACCCTAAAATTACAGGACAGGATGATATTTTACCCCGTACAACAGCTATATCTCTCGCATTATAGCGTACCCCGTCTTCTTGCTTGTAGGCCGTTTCATGCTCCTCATCGACAATAATCAAGCCAAGATTCATCAAGGGGGCAAAGATAGCGGAACGTGCGCCAACAACAACGGCTATTTCTTGACGGGCAATCCGTTTCCACTCGTCCCAGCGTTCTTTATCGGTCATTGCGCTGTGGAGTACGGCGACACGCCCACCAAAACGCTGCCGGACCTGAGCGACGAGTTGTTGGGTCAGAGCGATCTCCGGGACGAGGAAGAGCGCGCTTTTGTCGTGACTCACGGCATAGCGAGCCGCCCTGAGATAGACCTCGGTTTTCCCGCTTCCAGTGACACCGTGCAACAGAAAAATACGAAATTCCCCCTTTTGCAGGGCATTTTCCACTTCACTTTGCGCGTTTTGCTGGGCAGGTGTCAAAGAGAGCGTGTCCCATTGGGCCTGCTCGCCGCTGTCCCCGGAATCATCAGTCCGCTCTTCAACGTAAGCCCCTGCCGTGGCTATGGATTCATTGGATTCAGTGATAGTCCGCGGTCGGGGGAAGGACTCCGCCAGACGAATCAGATTCAGTGATTCGAGATGCTGAAGCGTTTCTCTCGTGACTAGCTGAGGGAAGCGTCGCTGCAAGGTCTTCACGCTCGCTCTCCTCTTTTCTGTGAGGTATGCCAGCAGTTCTTTCTCACCCTCTTTCAGACGGTCAACAAGAAGTTGCTTCCTCCGGTCGTCTTCCGTATTCGGCTTTTTTCTCCCCCCTTTCTTTTTCGGCAATGCGACGGATATCGTACTCTGATGACGGACTGTCCGAGGAAGAATGGTCTGCAACACGGCGCCGGACGAAGAAAAATAATAATGCGCTATCCACTCCCAAACATTTTTCATGTCTTGAGAAAAAATAGGGACTTCATCTATAATATCAAGAATATCCTTTACTTTTTGAGAATGGATGTCACCAGGATGAGAAGATTGGCCAACGATAATTCCTGTTATTTTTCGGCTACTTATGGGAACAACGACGCGAACCCCCTCTTGGGCCCGCGAGAGAAGAGCGTCCGGGACGCGATAAATCAATTCGTTCCTTCTACTGATGGGGAGCGGAAGGGCGACAGAGACGAAGCGAGAATTCGTGGAACATTGAGCGTTGAACATTTGACAATCTAGTTTTTGTATTGCATAGTAAGTACTGGAAATACCTAGAGTAAGCTTTTAATGGCTAACTTAAACGAAACTATTGGACGCCTTGCCCGGCCCCTGACTTCTCTTATTTCACTTGGAGCGGACAAAGGCTACCTCAGCCTTGACATTGGTTCAAGCTCAATCAAGATGGTCGAAGTTCACGGGCTACGAGACCGACTTTTCAGGAAAACGTTGGGCCCGGCAGCGGGCATTACAACTTGCCGTTGCGGACGTCCCCCCTGTGGGTGGCGGAACCAATACGAGCAGGTAGGAAAGCGGTGTCCTGAAAGGGTGAGGATGCGGAGCTTGTTAGACGGACACACCATAAAAATAGCAGTCCCGTTATGGGTCTGCTTGACTACAGGGGCCTGCACGCACCAGTCCCGGGGTTTGACGGGGGGGCCTTCGAGCCTGCTTCCTCCCGAACCGGCGACAAAACCAGTGCCCACACCGACGTATACCGGGCCACTCCAGCTTCACGAGATACGGGTGATTACGGATGCTGGGCAACGGAATGTCATGTTTCGCTTCTCTCGTCCCCCGGAAAACCTGCATTACTTTCCCCTCAGCAAGCCGAGTCGTCTGGTCATCGATATCACCGGCCCAGTTGAGGCGCTGCCTCAAGTCGCAACATATAAGGCGGACGACCCCCAGATTGAGGCCGTCCGCGTGAGCAGTGCTGCGGGCCGCATGCGGCTCGTTGTAGAGTTGGCGCTGGATGAGCCCCCGCCGTTTTCTGTTGACGCTAATGCGGCGATTCTGACTGCCCGTATTGGTCGGAAAACGGCCGGCGCGCAACACACGGATGCCCAGATTCTTTTTATTGCCGAGAACGCAGACCTGACGCAGCTGGCCCAGACGCCGGCGATTTCTTCAGAAGCGCAAGAGGAACCGGCTTTCCCGGCCCCCGAATCTCATCCACTCGTTCCTGATACGGATCCTTCTGAGGCGTCTTTTCGAGACGAGGAACGTGTTCCAGAACCTGCCTCGTCTCAGCCGCCGTATAGTGGACAAAAAATCTCGCTCCGTTTCAAGGATGCCGATATTCGGGATATCTTGCGCATCCTGGCCGACGTCAGCGGATTAAATATTGTTGCAACAGAGGACGTGACCGGGCGGGTAATGCTTCGCTTAGTCGATGTTCCGTGGGACCAGGCGCTCGCCGTTGTCCTGCATGCCAACGGGTTGGAGCGAGCGCAGTCCGGCAACGTCGTCACCATTTCAACCGCGGCGCGTCTGGAAGCGGAACAGCACCGCGCCCCCCTGGAAACCGTGTACGTCAAAGTCAATTATGTCAAAGCCACAGACATTGCCAGCTTAATTGGCCGCCAGACCGAGATCCGCGATGCCGCCGCGGGAGCCCCAGGCTCCCCGCCACGCAGGGATCAGGGGAAAGAGGCCCAGATTGCCCTCATGTCGCCACGGGGCACGATTGTCGCCGACGGGACCTCAAATGTCGTCATTATTCGCGATGTACCAGAAAATATTGAGGCGGTGAGAGAGCTTATTCGCAATGTGGATATTCAGACACCACAGGTTCTCATCGAATCGTATATTGTCATCGCGAGTGAAAACATTAACCGCTCGCTCGGCATTCAATGGGGCTATCAGTACGCGGCAGGCCCGGAAACAGGGAAGTCAACCGGCCTCAATCTTCCCGGACGTACTGGGACCGGCGGCATTCCTTTTATTGCCAACTTTCCGGCTCTAACCGGCACTTCGACCCTGGACCACTTCCTCGGCTCCATTGATGGAACCCATAGCCTCAATGCGCGCCTGAGTGCGCTTGAGTCCGAAGGGAAAGCGCGTGTGGTTTCGCGTCCGCGTGTCGTAACCCTCAATAATGGCGAAGCGCTCATTACGTCGCGCAGAGAAGTCCGCGTGCCGGTGACGTCCGGGAATCTGACCGCTGGTGGGGCCGGAACGTCTGGAGGGGGGGAGGCGTTTGAAGAATTCGATGTCGGCATCACCCTCAAGGTGACCCCGCAAATCTCCTCCGATGGATTCGTTCTCCTGGATGTTGAGGCGGAGAGTAGTGAGCTGGCAGATCCGAGCGTCACAACGACCGCAGATTCTTCCACCGTTCCCCGCATCCCGGATGTCCTGTCGCGCACGACGAATTCGCAAGTGTTGGTACGCGCAGGATCGACCTTTGTCTTAGGCGGCATTCTCCAGGACAACCTGGACCGCCGAGAAAGTGGTATTCCCTATCTGCGCCATGCCCCGGGTATTGGTTGGCTGTTTAAGGGGAAAGTGGACCGGAGAACCAAAGATGAACTCTTGATCTTTCTCACTCCGAAAATCGTTGCCGGAGTGTCGACTGCGGGTTTACCGTCGGCTCACCAATTGTGGAAGGATCATGCACCTGATGAAGCGCGTCCGTAGGTGAAGGGAATGTGCGGAGAGCGCGAAGCTGTGGAGGTTGTGGCTGATGTGAGTGGTGGTGGAATCGAAAAACCTAGAAGCCTGAGAATCCAGCGGTGGCGGCGCGGAAGAGGTGCTGGGAGAGTTCTCAGACTTGTGGGTTTCTCACCTGACGAAGCTCTGAACAAGGAGAGGCTGTGTTGGCAATGGTAGGAACACTCGAAGGCTTGGAAGCCAAGTATGTATGTACTGAGGTTGTGGTGGGGTGGTATCGAGGTTGGCCTCGAGCCTTCGAGCGTCTCTATCAGTGGGGGTATGATGTGGATGTGGTGGTGGAAATGGAGAGACGAATATAGGGGCGGGTGCGTACCCCATCCGCCCCTATACAAAAAACTCAGCGGAAAAGTGAGGAACGGAGGACGGTCTCAGGCTGTAATCAAGAAAATTTTTTACGCTCTGGCCCACTACAGACCATACGCAGGGCGACGCTTTGGGTGGGGTGGTGGTGAGGGCGGCTATTTGCCGCCAGGGCCAGGGAGTTTTGCTGAGTGGGACTGCGCCCTGAATGGGCTGCTCAGGTCGGCGCTCTTCGGGTCGCAGTCGAGGAAAGTGGTGGTGGTGGGCTCTTATGTATGAAAAGAGCGGTTGACCACGGCAGAACTCCCTGGCTAGCACACAAGCCGTACTCTCGAACGTATGAGACATTGTAATGTTCGCCTGGCGTGGACGCAATATTATTTTTGTTGGCTTTATGGGGACAGGAAAAAGCCTCGTCGCCAGGCGGCTGGCAAAACGACTCGGCCGCAGGTTTGTTGACACGGACGCCTGGATTGAGCATGAAGCAAATATGCCGATTGCTCAGCTCTTCGCCACTGAGGGAGAAGCGGCCTTTCGTCAACGAGAGAGGCAAGCCATAGCGTGGGCCTGCCAAGAAAAAGAGATGGTGGTCGCCACGGGTGGCGGAGCCATTGTGGATAGAGAAAACGCCAGAACGATGAAAGCCAGCGGCCCGGTCATTTGTCTGACCGCTCGCCCGGAAGTCATTCTCCAACGTGTCCAGGGTGAGGCCACTCGGCCGTTATTGCAGGGGCCGAATCCGCTCGAAAAGATCCAACGACTGCTGGCAGACAGAGCAGAAGCCTACGCCCGCGCTGATATCACGATTGATACGTCGAGCTTAGGCCCGGATGCGGTGATAGAGGCCACGCTGACAGCTCTGGCCCAATCAGACTCCACTGTATAGAAAAGCCGCTATGGATACGCTCACGTTGAATCTCGGAGCGCGCTCATACCCTATTCATATTGGGTCAGACATCCTCAGCACACTCGGTCAACTCCTCAAGCGGCAAAATTTCCTTACTGGCCGAGTCGGCATAATAACGGATTCCCATGTTGGCAAACACTATCGGAATCCGGTGACCAGTATTCTCACCGCTGAGGGATTCGAGCCGGTGGTGATTGAGATTCCTGCGGGTGAAGAACACAAAAACCTGGCCTGGCTGACCTTTCTCTATGACAAACTCGTTGAGGGGCGTATTGAGCGCAATTCGCCTTTAATCGCCCTGGGCGGAGGGGTCATTGGAGACCTCACGGGCTTTGCGGCCGCAACCTTCCAACGCGGGATTCCGTTTATCCAAATCCCGACCACCCTCCTCGCCCAGGTTGACGCGAGTGTTGGCGGGAAGACAGCCATCAACCATCCGGCCGGGAAGAATCTGATCGGCGCATTCTACCAGCCCCGCATGGTCTTGATCGATGTTGCCGTCCTCAAGACGCTCCCCAAGCGTGAGTTTGTGTCAGGGATAGCAGAAGTCATCAAGTATGGAGTCATTCTGAGTCCAGAACTCTTCGGGTTGCTTGAAGAAGAGCTGGCCGTACTCCTGAACGTCAACCCGGCGCTCCTGACCTCAGTGGTCAAGACCTGCTGTCAACTCAAGGCCCTGGTCGTGGAAGAAGATGAAACGGAAGGGGACTATCGAGCGATTCTCAACTTCGGTCACACCCTGGGACACGCGATTGAAAGCGCCACCAATTACAAAAGCTTTTTACATGGTGAGGCGGTTGCCCTCGGTATGGTTTTTGCCACCCATCTGTCACAGCAACGGGGCCTGTGTCGGCCAGCGGTACGTGACCGTGTGGTGCGTCTGATCAAGCGGGCCGGCTTGCCGGTCGATATCCCACAGGACCTCGCCCAAGAGCATCTCCGCATAGGGATCGAAGCAGACAAAAAGGTCACGGCTGGAAAAGTCAAATTCGTCTGTCTGGAAGAGATTGGAAAAACGCGCTTTGAGTTTTTGAGCGCAGCCGAAATTGTCGACCACTTATACCGGTCTGCTGCCTGAGCGGGCCGGCTCAATCGGTATCCTCGCCTCTGCCGTGCCGCATTACCAGTCGAACCGGTGAATGATAGCCAAGCGCACGATGGCCAGCTTGTTATCAACCTTGTACGGGCAAGACGTTCGAGGGTTTCCCGGCCCACACGCATTATTGCCGGAGCGGTTCACGTCATAGGTGCTCTGACCGAAATCCAGATACGAGCCCTCAAGTCGTAGCGTCCAGTTATCGGCCAGCGGCGCTTCCACACCGACCCCGATGACCCAACCGAGTTGCGTCGAGCTGTCGTGGAAAGAGTCGTCAGGGTCCACCCGCGCCGGCAGATTCGGGCCGAAATCAATGTCAACCACTGAATTAGCGATTCCGGCCACCGCCAGACCGCCACTGGCAAACACCGTCGCAGAGCCAACGGCCTGTTCAACGCCAACCCGCGCCGTGGTGATCCACTGGAAATCCGCTTTGGCCGTCTCGTCCAGGCCTTCGGGGTCGAGCTTGTTCGTCTTCGCCGACATGTCGCCGAAGGTTCCGTCGATCTCGACCCTGAGCGGCACAAAGCCAGTGGCGAACTTTTTCCCTATCAACGCCCCGCCTGCCAGGCCGGAGTCATGGTAATCGGAAACGGAACCCGCATCGCCCCAATTCGCGAAGCCATCAACATCAACCAGCTTGTTGTCTGTCAAACCGGCGCCGATGAAGACGCCAGCGTAGGTCTCCGACCGACCGAGAGCGGCAGGGTCGCCCTCGGCCCTCGCGGGACCGCCGTTCATGAACAGGAGAAGAGTCGACAACACAATAATTATCTGTCGCCAGGCAGAGCCGCTCCTGGCGACAGGCCAAACATTCTCTTCCATCGTCCTCTCCCCGTAATTGTTAATGTTTGTACCATACTGGCTATAAAGCATTCGGGATAGGGTGACTATTGGTTCGTTTCTGCTCTTCACTTTATCGCTGCATGTGTCTCCAGTTGACGCCGGGTGGAAGGCTTTGTAGTCTGCCACGGTGTCAGAACCCAAAACCTCACGGCCGTCCACGTCTCGAAAAAGGCCGGCCGGTTCACAGCGGCCCCGCCGGTTCTCAAAGCCGGGCAACCAGTACAGAAAAAAGAAAGTGGTCTCAGGGCCGTCGCATCCAAACGACTATTCAGGAGGCAAGCCCGACTGGAAGCCGCCCTGTCCCCATGCTCCCCACTGTTACGGCTGTCCTTTTGTTTCCGTTCCCTACGACCAACAGCTTGAGCGGAAACAAACCATAGTGCAGGAGGCGTTTGCCGCCTTTCCGTCGCTCAGGGCGATCAGCGTTCCGCTGCCCGTTGCGTCTCCCAAAAAGTTTGGCTACCGCTCGCGCGTCAAACTGGCCGTGCAGAACGTCAAAGGACAAATCCTGATTGGCCTGTATCGCCCTGAAACCCATCAGGTTTTTGATATCTCGGCGTGTCCGGTGCACCCTAAAGAGATTAACCAGGTCGTCGCCTTTCTCAAACGCGAAATCGAACATCTTCATATTGTGCCGTATAACGAGGAGCGGGATACGGGCCAGCTCCGCTATATAGACCTGCGCTATAGTTTTTGGCAGCGGAAGGTATTACTGCTGCTGGTCACCCGACATATGCACTTTCCCCAGGTGCACGACTTGACCCGTCAGCTTGAGCGACGGTTTCCTTTTTTGAGCGGCATTGTCCATAATATCAACGACCAGCCGGGCAATGTGATCTGGGGCAAGCGCTTTCGCCCCTTGCGGGGTCGAGACTCTTTACTCGAACAGATAGGACATGTCCGTCTCAGTATCCCGGTTGACGCCTTTTCTCAGGTCAATCCCTCCATGGCGAAGCGTATTTACGAAACCGTTGTCCGGTGGAGCGCTATGACCGGACAGGAAATCGTCCTTGATGTGTATTGCGGAATCGGCCCTATCGCCCTGTACTGTGCCTCGCAGACCAAGTTCGTGGCCGGGATTGAGGAAAATGAACGGGCCGTGAACGTTGCCAAGGAAAACGCCCGGCGCAACGGCTATCACAATACCCGTTTCTTTCATGGTGATGCGGCGCAGAAGATAGAAGAGCTCGCCACCAGCCTCCCACCCATCGATAGGATTGTGCTCAACCCACCTCGGACAGGACTGAGCCCCGAGGCTTTTTCCTCGGTCATAGGAGTGAACGCGCCCAAACTGCTCTATATCTCCTGTTCGCCCCAGACACTCGCCCGAGACCTGGACCGTTTTTCCGACGCTGGCTATACCGTCGGACGGGTCCAGCCATTCGATATGTTTCCGCAAACGGACCAGGTGGAAACGCTCGCCCTTATCGAGAAGGGAGGGAAGAGTCATGCGCCAGCCTGAATCAGTTCCAAGTCCAAAAGACCCGCCAGGGCATGATCTCTGGATTCGGACCGAGGCGTGGGGCGCCTTTCCTGGTCTGATTCACGGTTTTTCCCGTCGCCTGCCTATCCCCCTCACCGCGGCTTCAACAGGCGCTTCTCTGGACGCCCCGGGCTGTCTACTCCATACCCTCACCCAGGTTCACGGGAATGCCATCGTGCACATGGGCAGCAAGGAAGCAACACCAGCGCTGGAAGCTGATGGTATGCTCACGACCGAGCAAAACGTCTTACTTGGCATCAGGACCGCAGATTGCGTCCCGATTCTCCTCGTTGCCCCACATAAAAGGTGTGTGGGCGCTCTCCACGCTGGATGGAGAGGAACCCAGCAGGCAATCGCCCTCCGAGCAGTCGGCATATGTGCCAAACAATGGGACCTTGCCGCCACTCAGCTCTGGGTCGCCCTGGGTCCGTCAATTGGCGGGTGCTGTTATCAGGTCGGCCATGAAATAGGAGAGCCGCTCTTTGCGCGCTGGGGAGACGGACAGCCTGCGACCTGGAACCCGCGGGGAGAAAAGGGATATCTCGACCTGCGGGCGATAAACCGGATGCAATTCATCCAGGCCGGGGTTCCGCAGACCCAGATTCACAATGTTGGACCCTGCACATTCTGTCATCCAGACGAGTTTACCTCGGCCCGAAGAGAAGGAGCGCAAGCCGGACGCCAGCTCAGCGTCATCGGCTGGCAGCCAGCTTGAAGAAGCCCTGTTCGGGGCGTGATTACGAAGCAGTCATGCGCGTTGCCGTTATTGGTGGTGGAGGATGGGGAACCGCCCTGGCGTGTCTTTTAGACTCAGCCGGACATCAGGCCCGGGTATGGGTCAGGCGTGAGGTCTTGGCCCGGAAAATTGAAAAAACAAGAGAGAATACGGACTATCTGCCTGGTGTACGACTCCCGGAGACGCTCCACTTTACCCCAGAGCTGTCCGAGGCAGTCAGCGGTGCTGAGGTTCTTGTTATCGCCGTTCCGTCCCATGCAGTTCGTTCCATCGCCTCAACGCTGGGGGCCCTGCTGACGACAACACCGCTTCTCGTCAGCACGAGTAAAGGTATTGAGCAGGATTCTCTCCAAACGATGAGTGGCGCCCTCACCGAGGCCCTCCCCCCACGGTTCGCCCACAAGATCGCCGTGCTCTCAGGTCCCAGCTTTGCCGCAGAAGTCGCCCGCGGACTCCCAACCGCCGTGACAGTCGCAGCCCGAGACCAAGCCATCGCCCGGAGAATCCAAACACTGTTCTCGGCTCCAACATTTCGCGTCTACACGACAACGGACGTGATTGGGGCTGAGATTGGCGGCGCAGTCAAAAATGTGATTGCCCTGGCCGCTGGGGTGAGTGACGGATTAGGATACGGCTATAACGCGCGGGCAGCCTTGATCACGCGCGGTATGGCTGAGGTTGTCCGTTTAGCAACGCGGCTGGGCGCACATCCCCAAACGTTATCGGGCCTGTCTGGCATAGGAGACCTGATTCTCACCTGCACGAGTGACCTCAGCCGCAACCGAACCGTAGGCATTCGGCTGGGAAGAGGCGAGTCCCTGGAGGCTATTCAGCGGACGATGGCAACCATTGCAGAAGGCATCCGCAATTGCCGCTCAATTCTTGATTTGGCCCGGCGTCTGGCGGTTGATATGCCGATTGTGGAGCAGATATATGCACTCGTCTATTCTGGTAAGCCGCCGACGCAGGTTGTCGCAGACTTGTTGGCGCGTCAGACCAAGGCCGAGTTTCCACCAGGAGCAAATTGACATCTTGGTAGCGGTATGGTGAAAAGAGGAAACGTGTCCAGCATCTCCTGTCTTCTCCTGTATGCTGGAGGACATGTTTACTCTTCTATGGATGGCCAGCCGAGCACGGCACGCTAGGAACGGATGAATATCGATGAAAAGGACCTATCAACCAAGCAATACCAGTCGAAAGCGCACCCACGGGTTTCTCGTCAGGATGAAGACAGCCGGGGGTCGTGCGGTTATCAAGCGGCGGCGGACGAAAGGACGCAAACTCCTCAGTGTACGGACACCGCTCAAGCCGGCGCGCGGCTAGCCGCGCGCAAAGAGGAAGCGTGTCCTCCAATCATACGCAAAAGCTGGACACCTTTCCTCTTTCTGCCCGATACACCTTTCCCAAAGCGGCACGCCTGTTGGCTCGCCGAGAATTTCTCGCGCTCCAGAAACGAGGAGAACGCCGATATAGTCGTAATTTTATTGTCATTACTGCGCCCGCCCGGACCGCTCGTCCCCGCCTTGGGGTGACGGCCTCACGGAAATACGGAAATGCTGTTGCTCGGAATCAAATAAAGAGAAAGTTACGCGAGTTTTTTCGAGTCCGGCAGGCGCGTATATCTCCGACACGTGATACCCTTATTATTCCCAAATCACGCGCAAAGGAATTGTCTTTTGCCCAGATCGTTACCGAACTAGAGAAGGTGCTTCCCATTGCTCAACGCACGCAATGAAATCTCTTACTTTTCCGGCTCTGCAAGTGCCCCAGCAGCCTCTCGGCTCTGCCAACTGTTAGTCGTGGGAGGACTCAGGGGCTATCGCCTCTTCATCTCTCCGCTGCTCGGTCCGGCCTGTCGCTTCTATCCCAGCTGCTCTCAGTATGCCCTGCACGCCGTCCGCAAGCATGGGACTCTCAGGGGGCTGACGCTCACCATGCGCCGTCTCGCCAAATGTCATCCCTGGCACCCAGGCGGAGTCGATCTCGTCCCGTAACTCATTTCGTGGGCATTTGAAGTTTCTATGGATAACAAGAGTCTCCTTGCTATTGTCCTGTGTATCCTTATTCTTATCGGGTATCAGTCACTGATCTCCTATCTGTACCCGCCGCCTGACCCCCTCCAGCCCCAGACTCAACAGCCCGTAGTCGGCTCGGAATCAGCCACGCCTTCAGATCAACAGACTCAGCTCCTTGCGGAGCGCCGCCAGACCGTTATCGAACAAGGAGAACAGACTCCGGCTCTTCCCCAGCCGGCCTCAACGACTCCTTCTGCTCCCGTAGAACAGGACATCATAGTTGAAACAGACACATATATTGCTGTTTTTACATCCACGGGCGGACGTCTCAAAAGCTTTCGACTCAAACAGTATCCGGTGACGCTCCGCCCGGACAGCCCGCTGTTGGAAATGGTCACCGCCGGGACCTATGGAGAGCTGCCCTTCGTCCTCGATGTGAGCGGCAAGGATATCACTCTCAGTGACGCTGCGCTGCCGTATGTCGTAGAGGGCGTCACCGCGGGAAAACCGCTCTTTGTGCCGGCGGGAGATGACGGCGAGCTGGTGTTCAGCGGGTCACTTGCGAATGGGGCGCGCTTTACCAAAACCTTTACTTTTTCCGGAGAAGGGTATGGCATAGAGCTGACCGTCGCGGTCACGCGTCTCCCTTTTACGGCGTCCGCCCTCTCTTTATCCTGGCTTGAGGGCTCCCGTTCAGAAGGGAAATCCGCCTATTATGACGTCTACGGGCCGGTTGCTCTGATTGGCCGGACCTTTGAATATGAAAACGCCTGGGATTGGGAGGCCGGGGACGCATACGGGCCGGGGGATATTCGTTGGGCCGGATTCACAAACAGTTATTTCCTGGCCGGCATGATGCCGCGCGACGTCGAAACGGCCCAACTTTTTTTTCGCGATGAGGACGGGACCCTGGAAACACGCCTCTCGACGCCCTGGAGCGGGCAGGCCGTCTCCTACACCCTGTATCTTGGCCCGAAGGATACCACGGCCCTGAATACGGTTGATCCGGCCTTTGACCGGGCCATCGACTTTGGGTGGTCCCATTTTATTGCCCGGCCCTTAGTCTCATTGCTGAGGCTCCTCTATGGGGTGACCGGGAATTACGGTATTGCCATTATCTTACTGACGGTCTTGGTCAAACTGGTATTCTTCCCACTCAGTAATAAGAGCTTCAAGTCGATGTCGGCGATGAAGAAACTCCAGCCGCAGATGGAACGACTGCGTGAGCAATATAAGGAGGACCGACAAAAGCTGAACCAGGAAATGATGGAGCTGTATAAGCGCTACGAGGTCAATCCGCTCGGTGGGTGTATCCCCATGATTGTACAGCTCCCGGTGTTCATCGGCCTGTATCAGGGGCTTTTGTACGCCATTGAATTGCGCCAAGCTCCATTTTTCGGCTGGATTGAAGACCTGTCTCAGCCAGACCGGTTGGGCGCATTGGCCATTCCTTTCGTTGATCCCCCAGGTATCCCGGTGCTGACCTTACTCATGGGGGGGTCGATGGTTATCCAGCAGATGATGATGCCGACAACCGGAGATCCGATTCAGCAGAAGATGATGCTCCTGATGCCGGTCATCTTTACGGTGATGTTCATTAATTTTCCAGCCGGACTGGTGCTGTACTGGCTTATCAATAATATCCTGAGTGTCGCGCAGCAGCACTGGTATACGAAAACGTATGGATAAAAAGAGTACACGTGTCCAGCATCTGTGTGTTATTGGAGGACGCGCTTACTCTTTTCAAAGAGGAAAGACACCATGAGTGCAGTTGAAGCGGAAGGATCGACGCTAGAAGAGGCGGTTGCAGCAGCCCTGACCCAACTCCAAGCAGACAGAGAGCAGGTGGAAATAGAAATCCTTGCCCAGGCCTCAAAGGGTTTCCTCGGTATTGGTGGGAGGAAGGCGCGCGTTCGAGCGACGCTGAGAAATCCTGTTTCGCTTCAGGAGCCTGAATCTCCGACCAGCACTGACCAATCTCCTCGGGAGCGGGAGAGAGCGGCGCGCCGGCGCGCTCCTTCTGGGGAACCGGCCGCCCAGCCCGTTCCCCTTTCCAGGGAGACGGGAGAAAATGCCTGTCAGATACTCTCAGAGACCCTGCGCCTCATGGGCGTGGAGGCCCCGGTCTCACTCGATGTCCACGGGCCGGAAGCCGTTATCAATCTTGAGGATACGGTCGATGGCTTACTCATTGGACGCAAGGGGCAAACGCTTGATGCCCTGGAATATCTGCTCAACCGTATGGTCGCCCGGGGAGAAGAGGAAGAGGCGCATCTCATCTTGGACGCCGAGGGCTACCGTGAACGCCGCCGCCAGAGTCTTGAAAGCCTCGCCCTCCGTTTGAGCGAGCGGGCAAAACGGCGGCGAAAGACCGTTACGCTCAACCCGCTCAGTCCCCGAGACCGGCGCGTCGTCCATTTGGCGCTTGAAGACGACCCGCTTGTTGTGACAAAAAGCATAGGCCGGGGGCATTTCCGCCGTCTCTCCATCGTTCCAGAAGAAGCGGGGAATAATCGCCGGGACCGAGACCGGCGGCCGTCTCGCTCGTAACCCGTGGCGTCAAGAGGAAACGTGTCAACAGCTTGTGTCTAGGGGAGGACATGTTTACTCTTTGAGGAGTTGTGTACGAGCATGATACGATTGCCGCTATCGCGACGCCCCCAGGCCAAGGGGGGATCGCCGTTATCCGAGTCAGTGGCGCGGACGCAGAAAGCACACTCAGATCGCTCTTTCTCCCCAACACGCCGTGGGAAAAACTCCACTCTCACCATTTCTATCTTGGCAAAATTCTGGAGCAGCCGAACGGCCAGCCGATTGACCGGGCCGGCCTGGTCCTGATGCGCGCGCCCCACAGTTATACTGGGGAGCATATCGCTGAACTGCACCTCCATGGCGGCAGTTTCCTGACTCGTCGGGTATTGGAAACGATCCTCAATCAGGGAGTCCGTCCCGCCCAGCCAGGCGAGTTTACAAAACGCGCATTTCTCAACGGCCGCCTCGATCTCATACAGGCCGAGGCCGTGCTTGATCTCATTCACGCGAATAATGAGACGGGTTTACATCTCGCCTGGGAGGACCTGTCAGGCCGGCTCTCCCAGGCCTGCGTAGCCATTCGAGACCGCCTCATTGCTCAGACGGCCTACCTGGAAGCTTTTATCGATTTTCCTGAAGACGATCTCCCCGAACAGAGCCAGCGCGAACTCGACGCGGCTTTCTCTTCAATTCGGAGAGATATAGAGGCTCTCGCCGTCACTTTTTCACAAGGAAAAGTCTATCGAGACGGGCTCAGGACCGCTATTATTGGAAAGCCGAATGTCGGCAAGTCGAGTGTCCTCAACCTTCTGTCAGGCACAGAGCGGGCCATTGTCACCCAGCTCCCTGGCACGACGCGGGATGTGCTTGAGGAAACCGTCATCGTGAACGGTATTCCGCTCGTCGTGCGCGACACTGCTGGGATTCGTCAGACAACGGATGAAATTGAGAAGATCGGCATTGAGCGCAGCCTGTCCAGCATTGAACACGCAGAGCTTATTGTGGCGCTCTTCGACCTCTCACGACCGTTTGATGCGGACGACGCTCTCATCTGTGAAAAGATTCAAGGAAAGAAGTGTATCCTGGTGGGGAATAAGAGCGATCTTCCTCAAAAATTTGATGCAACCCATTTGGCAGACAATCTGGATATTGAAGCGCCTCGCATTCTTCATATCGCCGCGCTGTATGGCACTGGGATGGACGACTTAGGAAACAGCATACAGGAGGTCGCGCTGGGGCAGGAGCGACCGGGGGAATCCGCCCCAGGTCCGTATAAAGGTGTGATGATTACAAAAACCCGGCATAAGGTTGCCCTTGAAAGAGCCGCGGCCAGCCTGCAATGCGCGGAGCAGGGCTTGGCGGCGCGCCTCCCCCTTGATCTGGTTGCGGTTGATATTCGCGCAAGCCTGGACCATATTGGCGCGATAACGGGCCAGGTCAGCAGTGAGGAGATACTCGACCGCGTATTTCAAGAGTTCTGTATCGGGAAATAGGTGAAGACGCATGGACTATGATGTGATTGTTGTTGGCGCCGGCCACGCTGGGATCGAAGCCGCACTGGCGGCGGCTCGCCTTGGCGGCAAGACTCTGATGCTGACGCTGAACCTGGATCACATCGGTCAGATGTCATGCAACCCGGCTATTGGAGGCATCGGCAAAAGCCATCTGGTACGAGAGATTGATGCGCTGGGTGGGGAGATGGCCCGAGCCATTGACGAGACGGGCATTCAATTCCGCGTCCTGAACACGCGCAAGGGGCCGGCCGTTCGCGCGACGCGCGCGCAAGCAGATAAGGCCCTGTATCGGCAGCGTATGAAGAGAGTGGTGGAAACAACCCCGAATCTCACCCTGCGGCAGGGCAGTGTGGAACGCCTGAGGGTCGAGAACAGCCGAGTCAGAGGGGTCACCACCCAGATAGGCGAGTCCTTCTCGGCGCATAGCGTTATTCTGACGACCGGGACCTTTCTGAAGGGCCTCATCCACGTTGGCCTCAAAAACTATGCAGCCGGCAGGGCAGGGGACTTTGCCGTTGAAGGATTGAGCAGCCACCTGAGCGAACTCGGTTTTCATATTGGCCGGCTCAAAACCGGCACCTGTCCTCGATTAGACAAGCGAACAATCAATTACGGTATTTTGGAGCCGCAATACGGAGATAGCCCTCCCCCTGCCTTATCTTTTTCAACCGAGTCCATCACCCAGGAACAGTTGCCGTGTCATATGACGTACACGAATGAGAAAACGCACCAGGCCATTACCGCAGGACTCGATCGCTCACCCCTGTACTCCGGTGTGATTGCAGGAAGAGGGCCGCGCTATTGTCCATCGATTGAGGATAAAGTCATCCGCTTCAAAGAGAAGCCTCGTCACCAGATTTTTCTCGAACCGGAGGGGCGAGACACGGTCGAAGTGTATCCAAACGGCCTTTCTACAAGTCTGCCCCTGGATGTGCAGCTCGCTATGGTCCGTTCAATACAAGGCTTAGAGGACGCAGAAATCATGCGACCCGGCTATGCCATTGAATATGACTATGCCGACCCGACCCAGATCACGCCGACTTTAGAAACAAAACTGATATCGGGCCTCTACTTCGCTGGCCAGATTAACGGGACAACCGGCTATGAGGAGGCGGCGGCACAGGGAATGATGGCCGGAATTAACGCGACATTGAAAGTGCGGGGCGATAGCCCCTTAATTTTTTCCCGCGACCAGGCCTATATCGGCGTTCTCATAGACGATTTAGTCACAAAAGGGGTGGGAGGAGAGCCCTACCGCATGTTTACTTCTCGGGCTGAGCATCGGCTGTTACTGCGGGAAGACAACGCAGATGTGCGGCTGAGCGCATTCGGACGTGGAATCGGGCTCATCGATGCGAGCTCGGCCGAGCGGACGCTGAGGAAAAAAGAAGACATTGCCCGGGAGGTCCGACGTCTGGAGGATACCATACTGACCCCAAACGACGTGGTGAATACCCACCTATCCGCTTGGGGCACGGCAGAGATAAAAACGCCGACATCGCTGGCGAAATTACTCCGCCGGCCTGAGTTATCCTTCGGAGATATCCAGTCCATCAGCCCAGCGCCCACTCCCCTGTCCACAGGAGTGGGCGCCGAAGTGGAGATAGAGGTGAAGTATGCCGGCTACATACGCCGTCAGGAAGAAGGGGTAAGCAGGGTCCGACACATGGAAGAGGCCCTTATTCCGAATGAGATTGATTACACGGGTGTCCAGGGTCTCTCAAACGAAGTCAAAGAAAAACTCCTGACATTGCGCCCCCGCTCGCTGGGTCAGGCGTCGCGTATCCCTGGAGTGACGCCCGCCGCCGTGTCCTTACTGGCCATTCACCTGAAACGCACTGGGACCGCCTGATTGATGGATAAAGAGACCATTGCTCTCTTAGAGCGGGGCGCGGAAGCGTTACACATAGCGCTTTCTCCCCAGGCATTCCACACTTTAGCCCTGTACATAGACGAACTTCAGCGCTGGTCTCAGGTCTTCAATCTCGTCGGCCAGCATGACGCAAAAACCATTATTCGGCAGCATATTCTCGACTCTCTGGCCTTTTCGCAAATTCTTCCGTGGCAGGGCGCTTTTGCCGATCTTGGGAGTGGGGCTGGGTTTCCGGGATTCCTACTTGCCGTCGCCGGACCGGAACGGCAGGTTTTTCTCATTGAGACCCGAAGAAAAAGAGCAAACTTTCTGAAACAGGCCGCCAGGATAACAGGCATACAGAATATACGCGTGTTTGAAGGGCGAGCCGAAGAATTCGCCCGACATGACAGGAGGCCTGCTTGGTTCGATACCGTTGTCACCCGGGCAACCTGGGATATTACCCACTTTCTGACGCTCTGCTTCCCGATCGTGAAGAACGGGGGCTATGCGGTAGCAATGCGAGGCCCCCACAAGAAGGACGGTGGAGCAGCAGGAGAAAATCACCCCCCTCATGATGGCTTCACACGGAAGGCCCTGGGTGAATACCGTCTCCCCTTTGATGAAGGAGAGAGATATGCCCTCTTTTTCAGAAAGAAATGTTTCACGTGATACATTTATCCGTCATGTTTCACGTGATACATGGCTCAACCCTTTCCTCCAGACCTTGGTCGTGTACTGAATTAAGCCCGGATTGGTACAGGGGTTTCGGGTAGCTGGAGGGTGGTATCAGTGGGGGAAATGCAGACCATCGTGACTTGACATTTTCTACACTCTGAGCAGTATAAGAGGCATGGGCTGGACCATCGCCGGACTCATCATTGCACTGTTTGCGTTCTTAGGCACGATGTGGTGGCAAGTGAACAGCCGCATGGACGCCCTGAGTAAACTCCTGACCGATAATCTGATTGTCCTCAACCGCGACATCGGGGAACTCAAAGGCGCGTCCCATTCCCACAATCCCTGACCTATACTATTCCTCACAGTGGTCTAAGTGCGAAAATCACGACCCATACGCCGTAGGCGGCAAAACATGAGCAGCGTCTTGTGTGTTGTGGCAGTGCTCCTGCCGACGTGGGTGTTTGCGCAGAGCAGTGTGTACATCGAAGAAATCGAGCGGTATGTGGTAACGCCCTGCTTGCAGGCACGGATGCATAAGCCGGGCGGCCGTTCCTCCGATATACGCTCGCTGCTAGAGACCGTCGTGGGGTCGGCCCTTGATGAAACGAGAAAGCGGCTACTTCCGCTGGTGCGCGGGAAAAAACGGGCGCAACGTATGGTGCTGTACCGAGCGGCCCGAGATGTCTGCATAAAGGGTGGGTAGGAAGAGGAGTGCCCTCGAACGCCACCTGGAACGCACCGCATAGCACCGTCCCCCCCAGGTGGTACACGTCAGGGAAATAAGAAATTAGTGGGACACCTGTGCCACAACCCAGACCTTCTACAATCTTCCCTTGCTTCCGGTAATGTGCTACTGAATCCTGTGGCCAGGACCATTTGTATAGCCAATCGGAAGGGCGGGGTTGGGAAGACCACGACTGCTATCAACCTTTCGGCCGCCATAGGCATATCTGGAGCAAAAACCCTCCTTATTGACTGTGACCCTCAAGGGAATGCCTCCAGTGGTGTGGGCGCTCGTCCCAGCGCAGATGCAGCGACCATTTATCAACTGCTCCTCGGGGAGTGTACGCTCCAGGAGGCTGTTCACAAGACAGCCATTGAAAAGCTTGACGTTCTGCCCGCCAATCATGACCTGATAGGGGCGGAAGTTGAACTCCTCAACATCGAAGACAGAGAATACCGTCTGCGGACTCTTATTCGACAATATGGCGCAACCTATCGCTATATTTTTCTCGATTGTCCACCCTCGCTCGGGCTGCTTACCGTGAATTCTCTGACCGCGGCAGATAGCGTCCTCATCCCTCTCCAGTGCGAATACTACGCCCTTGAGGGGCTGCGGTCCCTGATAGAGACACTCGATATCATTCGCGAAAGACTCAATCCGGCCCTTGCCATTGAAGGGCTCTTGCTGACGATGTTCGACGCGCGCAATCGGCTCTGTCACCAAGTCGCCGAGGAAATACGGGAATTCTTTCCTCAGTACGTCTTTGAATCGATTATCCCCCGGAATGTGCGGTTAAGTGAGAGTCCCAGCCACGGTCTGCCTGTTCTCTTGTACGACCCCTCTTGCCGCGGCGCGCAGAGTTATACGGACCTTGCTCAGGAGCTGCTCAGACGAGAGCCAGAAGAGTGGATTCGTCCAGAGAGCGATTTCGGTTCCACACCAACAGTTGCAGCAACAACAGAGACTCACACAGCGATGAGCGTTCGCTCATTGGGAGAGGAAGAGAGTGGTGAAGGATGAGTGACGTTGCCGTAAATGTAAAAAGGCGTTCCCTTGGCAGAGGTTTGAGTGCACTGATTCCCAAGGGAACATCACTCGATACTCCGGCCGAGCGTCAGGTTCCCATTTCCGAAATACGACCCAATCCAAGACAGCCGAGACGCTATTTTAATGAGGCAAAAATTGCCGAACTCTCGAAATCCATCCATAACCAGGGCATTCTGCAACCGTTGGTGGTCAGGAAAATACCGCAGGGATATGAGCTCATCCTGGGGGAAAGACGGTTCCGTGCAGCGCGGCAGGCCCAGCTTGAACGCGTTCCGGTTATCGTTAAAGAGGTCAGCGATGCGGAAAGTCTTGAAATGGCGCTGGTTGAAAATATTCAGCGTGAGGAACTCACCCCAATAGAAGAGGCACTGGCGTATCGACAGCTGATGGAAGAGTTTCATCTCACTCAGGAGCAGGTTGCGCAGCGCGTTGGCAAAAGCCGGCCTGTCGTGACCAATCTCCTGCGCGTTTTGAATCTTCCCGAGGAGATAAAAGAGCATGTTGATAGCGGGGCACTCACCGTTGGCCATGCGCGCGCCCTGCTCGCGCTGAATGTGCCAGGGCAGCAACTGGAAATGGCCCGCCGTATTATGGAGCAGGGCTTGTCCGTACGCGCCACAGAAACACTCGTGTCACAGTCCAATGTTATCGAGGGACCCTCAGTTGAGTCGTCTGCTGCAGAAGAGCCTACGCTGATACAAAGGACGGATGTGTACCTGAAGGCGGTTGAAGAAGACTTGGTCCGTGCCCTGGGAACCAAAGTCAGACTCACCTCTCGCAAAAAGGGGGGAAAGATAGAAATTGAATATTATTCCAATGACGAACTAGAGGGGCTTGTGCAGCGCTTAAAAGGATGAAAGGAAAAGGGGCGCAAGTTTTCACTTTGAATTGCTCTCGAGAGGAGACTTTTTTCGGTGCTTTCTTTCCCGCCAGACTGGACCTTTATAGCCCAAATCATTCTCTTTCTTGTTGTTTGGGCCTGCTTACGCCATTTTCTGTTCACGCCCAACCTTGCGGTACTCAAAACGCGGGCACAACGGACGGAGGGGGCAATGCGAGAAGCGGTGACGGTCAAGGCAGAAGCCGAGGCTATGGACAAACAATATCAAACCCGACTCGCCACCTCCCGAGCGGAAGCGCGGCAGCGTGTCGACGCTATCTATAAAGACGCGGAAGACCAGGCCCGCTCAGTTGTTGAGTCAGCGCGGAAAGAAGCCGAACAATCCATTGCCAACGTCCGAGCCAGCCTCTCTGAGGATATCCAGCGCACCCGCCAGAGCCTTGAAGCCCAGGTTGGGCAATTTGCCGATGAAATAAGCGAGAAACTCCTGGAAAGACCCCTCTCCTAGTTATGGTAGCACTGATACTCCCTCTCCTGGGTGTCACCCTCAGCAGCCTTCTTCTCTCCCTTTCCTGTTCCGAGCTGGCGTGGGCCGCGAGTGATGCGCATGGGGGCGGCTCGCCTCTCCTCACCTTAGGCTTTTTCAGCATCAATTTTCTTATTTTTGCCTTTGTCATCAGGAAATTCACCCGAGACCTTATCCGACGCAAGCTCAAAGAACGACACGAGACGGTTGTCCGAGCGCTTGAGGAAGCAAAAAAGGCCAAAGAAGAGGCCGCTGCGATGCGCCAGGAGTATGATACCAAGCTGGCCAACCTTGCCGCCGAGGAAGAGCAATTACGGAGTCAAGCCGTTGAGGCGGCAGAACGCGAGCGACAGCGCCTGATGGAAGAGGCCCAACAGATGGCAGAAAGGGCGAAAACCGAGGTGCAACTTATCGCCCAACGGGAGGTCGAGGAGGCGCGGCGGCTCCTTCGGAAAGAAGTCGCAACACAAGCGGTGGCGATTGCGACCGAACTGATCCAAAAAAACGTGACGAGAGGTGATAACCGCCGACTCGTGGAACAACTGGTTCAAGAGGTGGGGAGTGCCGAGAACACAGGTAGCTAGACGGTATGCCAAAGCCCTCCTGAGTCTCGCGCAAGAGCGGGGAGAGGGAGAAACGACCGGAAACCAGCTCGGCCAAGTCGCCGAACTCTTTGCTGATCCAGAATTGGCAAAGATACTTGCACTTCCGGCGCTTCCGGCCAGCGTGCGCCAGGACATGGTGACCCAGTTGGTCGCCCAAGGCTCTCTCCACGAGATTGTCGAGAAGTTTCTGCGCGTCCTTGCAGACAGTGACCGACTCCAGGACATTGGCGCGATTAACGAGGCATACCAACAACTGCTTGACAAAGCTTTGGGGCGGGTTCGTGCCCGGGTGCGCTCGGCGGTCGAGTTGGAAGAAGAGCAAAAGCAGCTTCTCGTGCAGACATTCGGCCAACTCACACAGAAGACAGTCGAGCCAACCTTTGAGATAGACGACTCTCTCTTAGGGGGCGTTGTCGTTGAGGTGGAAGGACGGGTGTATGACGCCAGCCTCAAAACACACCTCGCCCGGCTCGGCGATCAATTAGCAAGACATATGTAAGCGTTTGAATTTACAAGATAATTTTGTATATTGCGAGAGGGACGAATGGAACTGCGCGCGGCTGAGATCAGCGAAATCATCAAGCAACAGATCCAGGGCTACGACCAACAGGTTGAGCAACGCGAGACCGGCACCGTACTATCAGCCGGAGATGGGATCGCCCGTATTCATGGTCTCGACCGGGTCGCCTCGGGCGAACTGCTCCAGTTTCCGGGCGATCTGTACGGTCTGGCCCTGAACCTGGAAGAGGACAATGTCGGCGCTGCCGTCTTTGGTGAGGTTCAGTCCATCAAAGAAGGCGACGAGGTGCGCCGCACCGGGCGTATTGCGGAGGTTCCGGTTGGCGATGCCATGCGGGGCCGCGTGGTCAACGCCCTGGGCCAACCGCTCGACGGCAAGGGTCCTATTGCGACAACGGAAACGCGCCGAATCGAGGTCAAAGCGCCGGGTATCGTCCTGCGTCAGCCGGTCACGGAACCGTTGCAAACGGGGATCAAGGCGATTGATTCCATGATCCCGATTGGTCGCGGACAACGAGAGCTGATTATTGGCGACCGCCAAACCGGGAAAACCGCCATTATTATTGATACGATTATCAATCAGAAAGGTGGCGATGTTTCCTGTATCTATGTCGCCATCGGCCAGAAGCAATCAACCATTGCCCAGGTCGTGGAGCGACTGGCCCGGGCCGGGGCCATGGACTACACGACCATTGTTGTCGCGTCCGCCTCGGATGCAGCGCCGCTGCAATTTATTGCGCCCTACTCCGGGACTGCCATTGGCGAATACTTCCGCGATAATGGGCAGCACGCCCTGGTGGTCTATGACGATCTGTCAAAGCACGCCGTCGCCTATCGGCAGCTCTCCCTCCTGTTGCGCCGCCCGCCCGGCCGTGAAGCCTTTCCCGGCGACGTGTTCTATCTCCATTCACGCCTGTTGGAACGCGCCGCGAAAATGAGCGACGCTCAGGGCGGCGGATCGTTGACCGCCCTTCCGGTGATTGAAACCCAGGCCGGAGACGTTTCGGCCTATATTCCGACCAACGTCATTTCCATTACTGACGGACAGATATTCCTGGAGTCCGACCTCTTCTTCTCCGGTGTACGACCGGCGGTCAACGTTGGCATCTCCGTCTCCCGAGTGGGTGGCAACGCGCAAATCAAGGCCATGAAGCAAGTCGCGGGATCGTTACGCCTTGACCTGGCGCAATACCGGGAGATGGCGGCCTTTGCCCAATTCGGGTCCGACCTTGATGTGGCCACGCAACGCATGCTGGCACGCGGCACGCGCCTGGTTGAGGTCCTCAAGCAGGGACAGTACGAGCCGCTTCCGGTCGAACGCCAGATTACCATTATCTACGCCGGCACCAATGGGCACCTGGATGAGATTCCCGACACGGCACTGGCCCAGTATGAGTCGGAACTCGCGCGATTCATCGAGAATTCTCACCCTGACATTTACACGGATATTCTCGCCAGGGGGGCTCTGGACGACGATCTCACCGCGCGGTTGGACACCGTACTCAAGGAATTCAACCAGAGCTTTAATCCCCCTCAATCTCCCCTGTCAGGGGGGACACAGGGGGGTTAAATCATGGCGACTCTGAAAGAAATCCGCAAACGCGTCTCGTCCGTCCAGAATATCCAGCAGATCACCAAGGCCATGAAGATGGTCTCAGCGGCGCGGCTGCGCCGGGCGCAGGAAGCCGCGCTGGCCGCGCGTCCCTACGCGGAGAAGCTGGAAGCGGTCTTACAGAATCTGGCGGCGCAGGGGGATGAACTCGCCCACCCCTTTCTCACCGAACGAGCGGAAAACAACATCACCCTGATTGTGATGACTTCCGACCGCGGGTTGTGTGGCGGGTTCAACTCTTCTTTAATCCGCGCAGCCGAAGCGTTCATACGACAGCGTTCCGAACAAAAAGTGAGTCTCATTCTGGTCGGTCGCCGTGCCTCTGACCACTTTAAGCGGCGCGACGTCGCCATTGCGGAGGAGCATATCAATCTGTACGGGCGGCTGTCCGCAGACCTGGCCCACGATATTGGCCGGCGGGTTGGCGAGCGGTTTCTCAACGGAGAAACCGACAGCTTCCATGTCTTGTACGCCAGGTTCCGTTCGGCGCTGGTTCAGGTCCCGACCCTGGATAAAATTCTGCCCATTGCGTCAACGCCGCAGACGGAAGATCAAAGCGCTGTGGATTATCTGTACGAACCTGCGCCACAGACCTTATTGGCCAGCTTGTTAGAACGCTATATCGACATGCTGATCTATCGGGCCATGCTGGAATCGGTGGCGAGCGAGCACGGCGCGCGGATGACGGCCATGGATAATGCCACCAGTAACGCCGTTGACATGATTGACCGCCTGACTTTGGATATGAACCGCGCCCGTCAAGCTGGGATTACCCGGGAATTACTGGAGATCGTCGCGACTGGCGAATCGTTGAAGTGATGGGGCGAGCCGGGTCTCGCGGATGAAACACTGCCTGTAAAGAGAGGATGCACACCGATGAATGTTGGTCAGATTACTCAGGTCATGGGCGCAGTGGTTGACGTGGAGTTCGAGGACAGCGCACTCCCTCCCATTTATAACGCCCTGCAGGTGACCAATCCTGCGATCGGCGACAAGGAGTGGAATCTGATTCTTGAGGTCGCGCAACATCTTGGCGAAAATACCGTCCGGTGTATTGCGATGGATAGCGCCGAAGGACTCTCACGCGGCCTGGAAGTCCGTGATACCGGCAACGTGATTACGGTTCCGGTCGGTGGAGAGACGCTCGGGCGCATTCTCAATGTGGTCGGCGAGCCGGTCGATGAGGGGGCCTCGCTTGAGCATGTGAAGCGCTCACCCATCCACCGGGCGGCGCCAGCCTTTGTCGATCAGGCGACAGAGGTCAAAATCCTGGAGACCGGCATCAAGGTGGTTGACCTGCTCGCCCCCTATCCATTAGGCGGAAAAGTAGGCTTGTTTGGCGGCGCCGGCGTGGGCAAGACCGTCATCCTCATGGAGCTGATTAACAATATCGCCCAGGAGCATGGCGGGTATTCCGTCTTCGGTGGCGTCGGTGAGCGGACGCGTGAGGGCAACGACCTGTGGCTGGAAATGAAAGAATCCGGCGTCATCGATAAAACCACCCTCGTCTACGGCCAGATGAATGAACCCCCAGGCGCTCGGGCCCGCGTCGGGCTCTCGGCCCTGACAATGGCCGAGTATTTCCGGGACGAGGAAAACCGGGACGTCTTGCTCTTCATTGATAATATCTTCCGTTTTGTGCAGGCAAACTCTGAGGTGTCCACGCTCCTGGGGCGTATCCCCTCCGCGGTGGGATACCAGCCGACCCTGTCAACCGATGTCGGTGATTTGCAGGAGCGCATCACTTCGACCAAGAATGGCTCGATTACCTCCGTCCAGGCCATTTATGTCCCGGCGGACGATTTGACCGACCCGGCCCCCGCCACCACCTTTGCCCACCTGGACGCAACAACCGTGTTATCCCGCCAGATTGCCGAACTGGGTATTTATCCCGCGGTGGACCCGCTTGACTCGACCTCACGCCTGCTCGACCCCAACGTGATCGGTGAAGAACACTACGCAGTTGCCCGTCAGGTCCAGGAAATCCTCCAGCGCTATAAAGACCTACAGGACATTATTGCCATTCTGGGAATCGACGAGCTGTCCGAAGAAGACAAGCTCACGGTCGCCAGAGCGCGCAAAGTGCAGCGCTTCCTGTCCCAGCCTTTCCATGTTGCTGAACAGTTCACCAATTTCCCCGGCAAATACGTGCAGGTCAAAGATACGGTGCGCAGCTTCAAGGAACTGGTAGACGGCCAGCACGACGACCTGCCCGAGCAGGCGTTCTATATGGTTGGCACGATTGAAGAGGCCACAGAAAAAGCAAAGACTTTGGCCGAATAAATAAGACGGACATTATGGCCGATATCCTGCATCTGCGTTTAGTCACCCCAGAGCGTCTTCTCCTTGATGAGGAGGTCGATGAAGTCACCGCTCCGGGCACGGTGGGGGAGTTTGGCGTGTTCCCCGACCACGCCACGTTTCTGTCTTCGCTCCAGCCCGGGCGCTTGTCCTATAGACAAAACGGACACACCCAGTCATTAGCGGTGAGCGACGGCTTCGCTGAGGTGGTGGACAACCTGATGACCGTCCTGTGTACCGAGGCCGCATATGCCAACGAAATCGACGCGGCGCAAGCCCAAGAGGCGGTGCGCGAGGCGGAAGCCGCCCTCAGCGCGCTTTCGCCAACCGACGCCGACTTTGAGGACGCGCAAAATACGCTCCGTCTCGCTCAGGTTCGCTTGGACGTGGCGTCTAACGGATAAACTGCTCGACTTCACCCACATACTGTACATTCGACAGGGGCCGGTCCATCGGCCCCTTTTTTCGTTGAAATCCACATGGTAGTGTCACCTGCATGGGGAAGTTGTTAGCGCTAGTCGTACTCGTTGCAGCGTGGTGGCTCATCGGCTCAGATGATGAAGCTTCGTCAACCAATAGAGATAATGATTACGATGATGGTAACGACTACTCTGACACAATGAATCACAGTTCAGCAGATCACGATCCCTACTGGGAAAACGATGATGATCCATACTACGATGATAGTAACGACTACTCTGACACAATGAATCATAGTTCAGCAGACCATGATCCCTACTGGGAAAACTATCAGACTTGCACCGAGGGTAACGGTGGTGACGGTAACTCCCGGATTTGGCACCCTGATCTAGATTATTACGATTCAAAAGCCTAACCGGCACGGCTACTAATCTTAGTCAACTCTACTATCCCTCCCAGAAATGGACTGCACGGAAAGTTAGCGTGCATCTCGAAGCGGCTTGCCACACGCGGTGGCGACTACTACTGCTTTTACGGTGAACCGATGACAGGCAATACTTTCGGCACAATTTTACGTGCCACAACCTTCGGTGAGAGTCATGGCCGGGCGGTCGGCGTGGTCATTGATGGTTTTCCGGCTGACTTCGAGATCGACGAGGCCGGTATTCATACCGAGCTGCAACGGCGCCGGCCCGGTCAATCCAAGCTGGTGACCCAACGGCAGGAAAAAGAACAGTTTGAGATCTTCTCTGGCGTCTATGAGGGGAAAACCACCGGGACGCCCATGATGATTATGGTCTTCAATGAAGACACCCGCTCAAAAGACTATGCGGACATCAAAGACCTCTTTCGTCCCGGTCACGCCGACTTTACGTATTTTGCAAAATACGGCCATCGCGATTATCGTGGCGGAGGGAGGGCATCAGCCCGCGAATCGGTCGGTCGCGTGATTGCCGGGGCCCTGGCAAAACAGCTCCTGGCGAAATTCGGCATAGCGCTAGTGGGCGGTGTCGTCCAAGTCGGCCGCATCCGAGCGCAACGCTATGTGTGGGAACAGGTGGAACGGAATGCGCTGCGCAGCGTTGACCCGGACACCGTAGCGGCCATGCGCGAGGAAGTCGAACAGGCCCGCAAAGACCGTGATTCGGTTGGCGGAATTATCGAAGTGGTCGCCACCGGCGTTCCAGCCGGTCTTGGCGAGCCGGTCTTTGGCAAGCTTGACACTGCCATTGTTGGCGCTCTCATGTCTCTACCCGCAGTGAAGGGCGTAGAAATTGGGGCTGGTTTTGCCGCCGCGGCCATGCGCGGCAGTCAGATGAACGACGAAATGGACGGTGATGGCTTTCGCAGCAATAATCACGGCGGCATTCTGGGCGGCATTTCGTCTGGCGCGCCTATTGTGGCCCGGGTTGTGGTGAAACCGACGTCTTCAATACCCCGTGAGCAACAGACACTCGACACGCAGTTGCAGCCCCGGACAATCAGCACCAAGGGCAGACACGACCCGTGTGTTGCCATTCGCGGCGTACCGATGGCCGAGGCCATGCTGGCCCTCGTTCTCGGCGACGCCCTGCTCCAGGACCTGGCGACCCGAGGAGCCCGAGAGCCGTATTCCCCGCGTCCCTATCTCAAGCTCGGGAAACACTAATTCTTTCTGCTCAGAGACTCATCGCACGCACGCGACTCTCCGCTTGTCGGCATCAGTCCTCTCAACGCCTATGCGTCCGTTTATTCATATGGTTCTCCATTTCGTTGTTCCGGCGCTGGTCGCCCGGACATGGTATATGGAGCGATGGCGGTGGGCCTTCCTGGTTATGGTCGGAACGATGGTCGTTGATATTGACCATCTGCTGGCCGACCCCATTTACGACCCCAATCGCTGTGGCATCGGCTTTCACCCGCTCCATTCCTACCCAGCTATTGCAGCCTACCTGCTCCTGCTCGTGATCCCCCGGACAGACTGGCTGAGACTGATCGCCCTGGGACTGGTCATTCATATGTTGCTGGATGGGACGGACTGTCTCTGGATACGACTCGAATAGAAGGAAGACTCTATGCAGAAAATTATCGAGATTAAGAACGCCACCGTCTATCGTGGCCAGACCTGCGTGTTCGAGAATTTCTCTCTCGACCTGACCGAGGGCCAAAACACGGTCATCCTTGGCCCCAACGGCGCGGGCAAATCAACCTTGCTCAAACTCCTGTCCCGCGACCTCTATCCCGTTGCCCAAACAGAGAGCTATGTGCGTTTATACGGGCAGGAGCGCTGGGATGTGTGGGAACTGCGCTCCCGCTTTGGCCTTGTGTCCCACGATTTGCAGCAACAGTATGTCGGTAATGCCCGTGGGTTGAATATCATTTTATCGGGCTTCTATTCGAGCATAGATATCGCCTGGCACCACACCTTTAGTGACGACGATACGGCGCGGGCGCAAAAAGTCCTGGACACACTCGGGATCAGCGCTCTGCAAGAGAAGACCTATGCGACCATGTCTACGGGTGAGCAGCGGCGCTTTCTTCTGGGGCGGGCGCTGATTAACGATCCTGAAACCCTGGTACTGGACGAACCCACCAGCGGACTCGACCTGCAAGCGTGTTTTCAATACATCGAGACCATTCGGAACCTGATGCAGGCTGGCAAGACGCTGGCGCTGGTGACCCACCATATTCATGAAATACCACCAGAGGTCTCACGCGTTGTCCTGCTGAAACAGGGCAAGGTTATTGCGGACGGCAAGAAGGAAGAGATTCTTACCAACACGCATCTCAGTGCCCTGTTCGACACACCGGTCGAGCTGGTCCAGACCAATGGCTTTTACCAAGCCCTGCCTGGCACAGAGAGTAAACGGGTCCTCCGGTGATACAAAATATTTTGCTCCCTCTCCTCTGGAACGTGTGATGCAATTTAAGTTGTTCAGCGGCCCAGGGCGCTGTTTCGCCCTCACCCCAACCCCTCTCCCAGCGGGAGAGGGGCTCTTGTCTTGCCCTCTCCCCTGGAGGGAGAGGGTGGCCCTGAGCCTGTCGAAGGGCCGGGTGAGGGGGCCGACGGACCGTCTGGGGGGCCGGCGACACAATGGGCAGCACACGTCTGGAGGGAGAGGATTGGGGTGAGGGGGAAATGAGACTGCGAAATCTGTTGACGTCTGTACTCTTTGACGTCAGCGCAGCTACGGGAGCTGGGCTGCGGATGGTATTTTATAGGCCCGCGCGGCCGTATCGTGGAAGAGCGCCAGCCGTTCATCGGGCGAAAAGTCGTGGACGATGCGCTTAAACGAGTTCCACAGCACGGTGTACGAGCACGACGCCTTATCAACCGGAAAATTACTCTCGAACATACACCGGTCTACGCCAAACTGCTCGATACAAAAAAGATAATACGGCGCGGTGGCCCGCGCGACTTCCTCCGAGGTCGGCGGTTTGTCCCGCTGATGCCAGCCGAAGCCACACATCGGCATGGTCACGCCCCCAAGCTTGACCACCACGTTTTGACAGTGTGACAGAGCGGCAATGCCCTTTTTCCAGACCTGCATGACTTCGGCTTGCTTGCCGGCGTACGGACCGATGCCGAGCGGTCCGCCCACATGATCCAGTATTATGGTTGCATCAGGAAACGCCTGGGCCAGATCAACCAGGTCGGCAAGCTGAGTATGATACATCCAGGCGTCAAAACTCAGACCGAGCTTATGCAGACAGGCAAACCCCTGTCTGAAGGTCGCGTCCAACAGCAGGCCTTCCGAAGGGCGCGTATGCGCGTTCCTGATTTTCTCATGCGCGTGCCAGCTTGAGGCGTGTCGAATCCCACGAAAACGGTTGCGGCTGGCTGCCAGATGCGCTTCGAGAACCGGCTCGACCGCTGGGCCGAGAGCGAGGTCGGCCAGACTGACAATTCCGGCGGCAACTGCTGTCGGCCCATAGTTGCCACTGGCGCTCTGGGCGGCAACGCCCTGCACAAATTCGGTCTCCCCGACCGGCTTCATCTCTTCGGGGCCGTCTTTGCGGTACATGGACACACACTCGACAAAAACCGTCTGGGTCACTCGATGCCCGCCCCCGAGGTCCTGGAGCAAATCTTCCAGCAAATAGCGATTATTGGGATAGTCCCAGAGATGATGATGGGGGTCGCAGATAGGGAGGTCCGGGTCGAGCGCTTCTTCCTGGGTCAGTCTGAGCCAGGCTTCAGGGTCGGTTGCCATAGTATGTCTCCTGTCCAACTGGCGCTCCTCCTGTCTTATGCCGCGGCCTTGTCCGGCGCAATATCCAGCGGATACGCCACGCTCATCCTATGCCTTCAGGCGAAGATTGGCGCTCACGTCCTCCAGCAGCGTGTTCAAGGACTCGACCTCTCCCCTGGAGGGAGAGGGTGGCCCTGAGCCTGTCGAAGGGCCGGGTGAGGGGGCCGACGGACCGCCCGGGGGGCCGGCGACACAATGGGAGCACCTGATTTTCCACTCACCTTTTCCGTTCATATCTTCTGATTCTGCTCTGCCTGAGCGATCCAGACGCGGACCCACGGTAAAAGAACAAAAGCCGGCCAGGCCAGAAAAAAAGTCAGGGTGAAATACGTTGTATAACCCACGCTCTGAGTCAGTACGCCAGAGAAGGCCCCTGACAACGACCGCCCCAGGCCAAAGAGCGCGCTCAGCAGGGCGTACTGGGTGGCGGCCTGGCGTTTATCACAGATACTCATCAAAAAGGCTAAGAATGGCGCGGTCCCCAGCCCGCCACAAAACGACTCGACAATCGAAGCGCAATACATCAGCAGCTCGGAACGGGGGAGGGCCGCGGTCACGGCGTAGAACAGGTTGGAGCCGGCTTGAGCAATGCCCAATACCCACAATGCGCGAAAAAGCCCCCATTGTTTTGTCAGACGACCGCCGAGCAACGCGCCGAGAATCGTACTGACGACGCCAACCGTTCCCGGAATCAGGCCTATCTGAAGTGGGGTAAACTCCCGGTCCACCCAGAACGGCCGGGCCATCGGCCCCAAAGCCATATCCCCCAGTTTGAAAAGCAACACAAAGAGAAGGACCGCACCCACACCCGGCCGCCGCCACAAGCTTGTCAGCGGGTTGAGGAACCCGTGCGTGAGTGCAGTGGACCAGGATTGGGTCACTGGCCGCCCTTGTGGTTCCTGCGCCGGCCGCGGCATCTGGCTTGAGACCAGCGCCAGGAGGGCGAGGAGGACGGCCGCGGTCAGAAATGCCGGCTGCCAACCAACCAGACCCGCGGCTCCAACAAACACCCCGCCGGCAACGATCAGTGCGACACGGTAGGTACTGACGCGGAGCCCATTGGCAGGCCCCATTTCTGTTTGATCCAGGAGTTCGATCGTATAGGCGTCGATAGCGATATCCTGGGTGGCCGCCAGTATGGCAAGCCCAATCAGGCCAGCCCAGGCCAAACTGCCGCTCGCGGTGGGGTCAAGAAAAAGAAGGAGGCCCAAGTCGAGAGCGAGCAGGCCCTGGCAGGTTACAATCCAGCTTCGACGCGACCCTGCGATGTCAACCAAGGGCGCCCACAGAAACTTGAGCGTCCACGGCAAGCCCACCACACTCAACAGCCCGATTTCCGTCAGGCTCATGCCATGCAGCCGGAAATACACTGGAAACGCGTCGAACAGCAGCCCGAATGGCAGACCCTCGGCAAAATACAGCAGGGCCACCCACATCAGTTTCGTTCGGGTTGTGAGAGACTGTGCCACAATACGCTCGCAGGGGAGGTTTCAAACCCGTCCCTCCGTATCGATTACCGACTCCGCTTGACTCCGGTTTTTTCGCAAAAGCGTTCAATCGGACAGACACTGCACTTGGGTGAGGTGGGATGGCACAGGGTCTGTCCAAACGCGACCAGCAGGTCGTTATAGCCGATCCAGAACCGCTTGGGCAGACTTTCGCGCAGGGCCATTTCTGTCTGTTCCGGGTTTTCCGTTGCAACATAGCCCCAACGGTTCGAGATGCGGTGAACGTGCGTGTCGACACAGATGCCGGGTTTCTGGAAGCCCAGGGTCACAACCAGGTTCGCGGTTTTCCGGCCCACGCCCTTAAAGGTCAGGAGTTCGTCTATGTCGTCAGGGACGCGACCCGCATAGATATCGAGGAGCCGCTGTGAGACGTCGAGCACGGTTTGTGCTTTGGTTTTGTAAAACCCCACCGGATAAATCGCCTTCTTCACTTGCGCGGGTGTCAGGGTCACCATTTTTTCAGGCGTAGCGGCCAGGGCAAACAACCGCCGGGCCGCCGGGCCGGTTGTTTCATCCTTGGTCCGCAAACTCAGCAGACAGGCGATCAACACCTGATAAGGGTCCCGCGAAAACCCCGCCATTTCCGTCACAACAGGCGCGTTCCAGCCCTCGGAGGCGCGCCGCAGGATACCAATAACCCGAGAAATTGTTCTATTCGTCACCACGGCTGTCTCCTCCCTCCGCTCTCTGTATGGTGACAATGGAGACGGGCAGGGGCAAGTGGTCTTCCCGCTCAGGCACTTCTTCCTGGGTCCATTGCAGTCCCGCGTGGTCAAGCTGCCGGTAAAAGTCCTGGGTATTCGTCCGTTTGGCATCGGCCAGGATTGCCCGCCCGGCGGGGGAGAGGTGCGTGGCCAGAAAACGCGCCAGGGCGGGGAAGGTTGGCCGGTCGTATAAAATTTCCGCACCCAGAATGAGCGAGAAATCTGTCTCCAGTACATCCCGGCTAAAGTCGAGCGGGCGCGCCTCGTATTGCCGGCATCCGTTTAACCGCGCGTTCTCGCGGGCGAAAGACACTGCGTCCGCTTCCTTGTCAGCAAAGGTGACTCGCCCGCCTTTTTGCGCGGCGACGATGCCGGTCAACCCAAGTCCACAGCCGAGGTCGAGCACAGTCTGCTCTCGAACGTCGATAAAGCTGTCTATATAGCGGGCCAGGGTCAGCGCGCCGGTCCACAGGTGCGCCCAGTATGGCGGCTCCTCTGTGTCGTCTCGCAGCAGGGCCTCGCGGTCAACCAGCCGCTCAAGGTCTTTGACCCGGAGCAGCGTCAGCGAACGTGCGCCTATGACCACCTCAACAGGCTCCGAAGAGTAAACGAGTCCAGCTTTTTTGGGTAATTGGCGGATACGTGTACTCTTTGCCCCATAGGCTAAGGCCTTCACTCAAACGCGCTCAACCCGGTAATATAGCGGCCAAGCGTCAGGCGGTGGATATCCTCGGTGCCCTCGTAGGTATTGACCGTCTCAAGGTTGAGGAGGTGCCGAATAATCGGATACTCATCCGTGATGCCGTTCCCACCGAGAATGTCCCGAGCGAGCCGCGTAGTGTGCAACGCGGTCGAAACATTATTCATCTTGGCCATGCTGACGTGGTCCGGCCGCATCTTGCCGGCGTCTTTGAGCCGCCCCAGCCGGTAGGCGAGCAGCTGCGCCTTGGTGATCTCGGTCAGCATGGTTACGAGTTTGGCCTGCACGAGCTGATAGCCGCCGATCGGCCGTGAGAACATCTTGCGGTTCTGGGCATAATCGACCGCACATTCATAACAGGCCAGGGCCGCCCCGGTCGCGCCCCAGGAAATCCCGTAACGCGCCTGGGTCAGGCACATGAGCGGGGATTTGAGGCCGCCGGATTGTGGCAGCAGATTGGCTTCGGGAATCCAGCAATCCTCGAAAATCAGCTCCGAGGTCACGGAGGCCCGAAAGCTGAATTTTCCGTCAATGTTGTGCCGGGTGAAGCCGTCGCGTTCTTTTTCAACCAGGAAGCCGCGTATCACATCTTTGCCGTCCTCTTCGAGCTTGGCCCACACCACGGCCAGATCAGAGATTGACCCATTGGTGATCCAGCGCTTGGTTCCGTTGAGCAGGTAGCCGCCGTTTTCCCGCCGCGCGCGGGTTATCATCCCGCCCGGATTCGAGCCAAAGTCCGGTTCGGTCAGTCCAAAGCAACCGATCGCCTCGGCCCGCGCCAGACGGGGGAGCCAAAATTTCTTTTGCTCCTCCGAGCCAAACGTCAGAATCGGATACATCACCAATGACGACTGCACGCTGGCGAATGAGCGCAGCCCGCTATCGCCGCGCTCAAGCTCCTGGCTGATCAGGCCGTAGACAACGCTGTTCATACCGGCGCCGCCGTACTCGGTTGGCACAGTCACCCCCAGAAAGCCCAGCTCAGCCAGTCGAGGAACGAGTTCCATCGGAAAGGAGCCTTCACGGAAACACTGCTGCACCCTGGGCATAAACTCCTCATCCACGAAGCGGCGCGCCACATCACGGACCAGGCGTTCTTCTTCACTCAGCAATTCTTCAATCTGGTAGAAATCGGTGTCTATTACATCCGCCACGGCAGACTCCCTTCGCATGGAAACTGGCTTTATCCTAGCCGCCTCAGCTACCCGGCGTCCAGGCCGCGCGGTTGTCCTTCTCCCCGGGGGTCGGAGACCCCGGTTATCAGGCCGGACTCCCGGTCAACATGAAGCGCCTGGATATTTCCAAAGCGGGAACGCTTGCCGGGCCCCCATTCCACGACCTTCACATTATGGCCCAGAGCCTGCAGCTGTTCGACGAGCCCATGCGCTGCGCTCCCCGTCTGGACTTCCAGATTCAGCCGGTCGGGATACCACTGATGATGAATGCGCGTGGCAAACATGGCCTCCGGCAAAGACATCCGGTAGGCCAGGACATTGAGCATGACTTGCAGGACCGAGCTGATAATGCGCGAGCCACCGGGTCCGCCGATCACGAGTTCGACTTTGCCGTCCCGGGTCACAATGGTTGGACTCATGCTGCTCAGCGGCGTTTTCCGGGGGGCAATAGCATTCGCGTCCGTATGCCCGACCAGCCCAAAGGCGTTGGGACGGTCGGGCTGGGCATTAAAGTCGTCCATCTCGTCGTTGAGCATGATGCCGGTTCCGGGAACCATGACCCCGCTGCCGAAATACAGATTCACCGTCTGGGTGGTGGCTACGGCATTGCCCTCTTGGTCGATGACGGACAGATGGGTGGTGCTCGTCGACTCTATCCGCCCTGCCGGCGTTTGCGGGATGCCCTGACTGGGCGTGGCTTTGGAGACGTCTATCTTCGCCCGCAGGTCTTGGGCATATGCGGGAGAGACGAGGCGCTCAACAGGAACGGACACGAAATCCGTATCGCCCAGATAGCGGGCTCTATCGTGAAAGGCCAGGCGCAGGGTTTCCGTCAGGATATGCGTAGCGCCAGGAGTTTGGAAGCCGAGCTTCTGCAAAGGAAACCCTGACAGGACATTCAGCATCTGGACCAGCAGGACGCCACCGGAGCTCGGCGGCGGCATGGAATAGACACGCGCATCCTGAAAACGGCCCGTCACTGGCGCGCGGTCAATCACGCTATACTGATCCAGATCATCCTGGGTCAGCAGGCCGCCTATGCGCTGCATTTCCGCGACAATTGCCCCTGCCACCCGGCCGGTGTAAAAGGCGTCTTTGCCGTCCTTGGCAATGGCGCGCAGGGTGTTGGCCAAGTCTTTTTGAATAAAGAGGTCATCCTGCCCGAGCGGTTGATCGTCCCGGTAATACACCGCCCGGGTCGCCTCGGATTCTCCTAAGACCTCGGCGCGGTAGGCGATAGCCTGGGCCAGATGCGGGTAGACCGGAAATCCCTCGTCCGCCAGACGAATAGCCGGCTGCATGACCTCGGCGAGCGATAAGCTGCCGTATTGTTGCTGGACCTCCACCAGTCCGGCAACAATGCCGGGCACGGCGACGGCCAGCGGTCCGGTTCGGCTCAGGGAGGGAACGGCTTCTCCGTCCCGGACAAACATGTCTCGGGTGGCTTTAAGCGGCGCCCGTTCGCGGAAATCAATCGCCAGGGTTTTGTCTTCTTTCGCCAGATAGAGCAGCAGAAAACCGCCGCCGCCTATTCCTGTTGACTGCGGCCTGAGCACACTGATAGCAAAGGATGTCGCAACCGCCGCATCAACAGCATTGCCTCCACCGCGGAGCATGGCGACGCCGGCTTCGCTCGCCGGCGCGTTGGCGGCAACGACCATGCCGTGCCGGGAGGTTGAGATGAATGGAGAGCCGACCGTCGATTCAGGAGAATCCACGGCGGAGGTGGGGCTGATAAGACAGAGCTGTCCGACTAAGCAGAGGCAGACGCTCTGGACTCCTCTGAAATATGGGAATTTTTTCATCATAATTTCCTCATGCAGACGGAGACGAATATAAGCGAGTCAGAGAAGAGCAACAATCCCCATGACCCGCCCCCTCTCGACCTGTGATGCCCATTGTGTCGCTGGCCTCCCAGGCGGTCCTTCCGCCCCCTCACCCGGCCCTTCGGCAGGCTCAGGGCCACCCTCTCCCTCCAGGGGAGAGGGCAAGACAAGAGGTCCGCTCCCGCTGGGAGCGGGAGTGGGGTGAGGGCCGAACCGTCTGGGGGCCGCCGAACCATGCTATCTACATCACACGTCTCAGAGGGGGGAGGGCATATCTGCTCCCTCTCCCCTGGAGGGAGAGGGCTGGGGTGAGGGGGAAAATGCAAACTGAGACCCTATCCTCCGGTCAATCAGATTGACTTCAAAAGACGGGGTTGGTACGGTTCCCGCCAGGTCCTTCGACAGGCTCAGGACAGGGAGGAAACGCCATGGCTTCGGTGAACAAAGCGATTATTATTGGCAATCTCGGCAAAGACCCGGAGGTGCGCTACACGCAGAGCGGACGGGCCATGACACGGTTTTCTGTGGCCACGACCGAGACCTGGACGGACCGGGACAATGGCCGTCAGGAACACACGGACTGGCACAACATCGTGGTCTGGGGCAAGCAGGCCGAGACGTGCGGACAATATCTGTCTAAAGGCCAACAGGTCTATATTGAAGGGTCCATCCGTCCGCGCAGCTACGAGGATAAGGACGGCAACAAGCGGTATACGACCGATATCGAGGCGCGCCGTGTGCAATTCCTCGGCAGCCGTGACGGCGGCGCGCGTTCGGGCCAGTCGTTTGATGACGGGCCAAGCGGCGGTTTTGATGATGCTGCTGGGGCGGGCTCAGTTCCCCCGGATGATGATGTGCCGTTCTAGGGTGTGGGTTGCGAACCGCCCCTGGCGCGTTACCCCGTCTCCGTGGCAACCCCTGCAATCTCCGCATAACCAGGCTTGATGACGGCTCGTCCGTTGGGATTGACCGTCTCGTATCGATACAAGCCTGCCTTCGTATCCCGCCAGATAGCCGTGGTTATCGTCTGACCGGGAAGCACCGGTCGGGCGAATCCGGCGCTGAGCCGCCTGAGACGGCGGGGGTCCTTTTCACACACGCTGTCAATAATGGCTTTGGACGCAAACGCCAGGGTGCACAGGCCGTGGACGATAATGCCCGGCAGTCCTGCCAGCCTGGCGATGTCTTCGTCTATGTGAATGGGGTTGCGGTCTCCTGACGCTTTTGCATAGCGGAATGTTTGATCCGCATCGATGGTCTGGGAGACGCGATGCAGGGGCTCCCTGGCGGGGGTCTCGTCGGTTGCCGCCCTCGTTCGGGTACGGCGTCCCTGGCCTCGGATAAAGGCCGTAAAGGTGAGATGCTGAACGGTCTGGCCCGTCTGATTATCGCAGTGAAGATCAATGGCCAGAGACTCCCCTCCAGGCTGCTCCTCAATCGCCACAATCCTGGCCGTGCTGGTGATCGTGTCTCCCGGAATAATCGGGTGGAAAAAACGCATGTCCTGCTGGCTGTGAACCAGACGCAGGACATCGACGTTCAGCTCAGCGTCAGTCACGACCGTCATCAGCGAGAGCCAGCTTGCCACCGCGCCAAACAGCGGGGGCGCAAGAATGCCGGCGGGTCGGTCTGCCTCAAAAAACCAGGCGTTATCCTCATTACAGGCGCGCGCGTAGGCCGTGGTTGCCTCGGCGCTGACGACATACGCCTGCGGGTCGTACTCTTTGCCAAGCAGGCCGCGGTTGAGTCCCATGTCTCTAAAGAGTAAACGTGTCCAGCATCTGTTATTTATTGGAGGACACGTTTACTCTTTAATCCCAGTAGCCATCATCCACAAAACTGATATAGCGGCCTTTGCCGATAATAAGGTGGTCCAGAATATGGACGCCCATGACCTCACCGACCTCCCTGAGCCGTTGCGTAATCTGAAGGTCTTCCCGGCTCGGCATGGGATCGCCGCTGGGATGGTTATGCACCAGGATCGCCGCCGCGGCTGACTCGCGGATGATGGGCTGAAAAACCTCACGCGGGTGGACTAAGGACGCAGTCAAAGACCCCTCCGAGACACGCACGTCTTTGAGTTTTCTGTTCTTGGCGTCCAGCAGAAGCACGTGAAACTCTTCTTTTTTGAGGCTGCCGAGTTGTTCGCGGTAGTGATTGAAGACGTCGGCGCTGGAACCAAAAGACTCGCCCCGTCGAATTTCTTCTTGTGAGAAGCGCTTCGCAATCTCCAGAGCGGCCTTGATCTGCGCGGCTTTTGCCGGCCCGATGCCTTTGACCTCGCACAGTTCGGCTGTGCTCGCCCCTTCCAGTTTTCGGAATGAGTCATCAAAACGAGAGACAAGCGCCCGCCCGTGGTCAAGCGCGCTCTGGCCCGAACTCGCATTACCGGTGCGAAGGAGAATGGCGACGAGTTCTGCATTGGAGAGCGTTGCCGCTCCATGCTCGATAAGCTTCTCGCGCGGCCGGTCAGATTCGGGCCAGGTGCGGATGGGTGACGCCATGACTGAGGACTCACCATCATGCGGTGATGGCGGCCTTTCCTATTTTTTCTTCTTTTTCTGACCGCTGGAGCGGCGGGGCGTCTTGTCTTTTTTCGCCAGAAAACGGTCAAGTTTCATATTGATATTGAGCAGGTTGCCTTGGACTTCTTCAACCTTTTCGACCAGATGCTCGTAGTCTGTCCTGGAGGGTATATTCAGCAGGGACAGGAGAGCCTCCATATTGCGAGCGACTTCTTCTTTCGCTTGGGTAGCGTCCTGAAACGTCTTTTCCATAACGTCGTGCATACAACCCTGTGCTAAGAGGTCCTTTACAAGATTTGTAAAGTTCTCTCTATTTGCCTCATAGAGCTTCTCGAAAACAGTTTTCTCTTCGTCCATAATCCTGGAAAGGATTCCGCTCAGGAAAATTGGCTAGAAACAACCGTGTCAGAAATAGGGAGATCGCGTGGATTTCGAAGTCTTTCTCGGATATTTCACCGGCTTACGTTTCCTCGACGAGACCATTGGCTTTCCGACTCTTGTTGGGACGACGCTCTTTGTTCACTTCCTTGACGGCATTGCCTGCGGCCTCATGGCCAAAAGAAATCACCGTCCGCTCTACCCCTGGGTCGCGAGTGGGCTGCTGTTTGGCATATGGGCCCTCACGCTGCTCCTCCTCCTGGTGATACGGGGAAAAGGAGAAAAAAGGCAAGGAAGAGTAAACGTGCCCTTCAATTCAAATAGATAGAAGAGGCTGGACACGTTTACTCTTTGCTGAGTGAACTCTGCCTTCCTGCGCTCGGAGTATGCCGTCTTATTCGCAATTCTGTAAACAGTCCCGTATGGGGTCCAGGTCAGGCAGCTGACTGGCGTCCTCGGTAATCCAGGCGTACCGGACTGTCCCGCTCTTATCCACGACAAAGGCCGAACGTTTGGAGACGCCGTTGAAAACAAGCAGGTTGTCATAGAGCGCCCCGTACGCCTGAGAAACTTCCTTATTAAAGTCACTCAGCAGTGGAAAATCATAGCCTTCCTTCGCCGCCCAGGCGTCAAGCGAGAAAGGGCTATCCACACTAATGGCCACGACCTGGGTCTCGTCATTCTGCAAGGTGTTGATATTGTCTCGAACCGAGCACAATTCCTTCGTTCAACCACCTGTAAAGGCAAAAGGAACAAAAAGGATGACGGTATTCTTCTTCCCCTTTGCCTCGTTGAGTGCAAAATCCTGCATCTTGTTTGTCTTGAGGGTGAAATCCGGCGCCGTTTGGCCGACCTGAATGCTCATAGCTGTTGCTCCTCCATACTCTGTACATTGAGAACTGTTTGTGGACTTTCGACTTTCCTTGCCTCTTCTTTGTCTGCCTCTTCTGCGACCAGGGCGATGCTGGAGACATACCCATCCGCGCCAACATTAAAGAGTTTGACGCCTTGGGTATTCCTGCCGATCACTCGCAACTCAGCGACCCGAAGCCGTATTATCTTGCCGCTATCCGTCACGAGCATCAAGTCATCGTCCGCCTTCACCTGCCGAACACCACAGACCTCGCCAGTCTTGTCCGTGGTACGCATGGTACTGATTCCTTTCCCCCCACGCGCCTGTCGCCGATAGTCCTCTATCCGGCTCCGCTTCCCATACCCTTGGGATGACACCGTGAGAAGCGTAGCCTCTTGATTGAGGATTTCAAGAGAGACGATCTCGTCCTCTTCTTCCAGGGCAATCCCGCGAACGCCAGATGTGCCGCGGCCCGTTGCCCGGACTTCCTCTTCTGCAAATCGAATCGCCTTTCCGTTTCTGGTCGAAAGGAGGATCTCTTGCCGACCGTCCGTGAGTTGGACGCCGATGACCTCGTCTTCGTCCCCAAGAGTAATGGCGATGATGCCGCCGCGACGAGGATTGGCGTACGCCGTCAGTTTCGTTTTCTTGACTTGTCCCTTGCGGGTCGCAAAGACGATAAAACCGGCGTCTTGGAATTCTCGGATAGGGAGAAAGGCTGAGATTTTCTCTCCTTCTTGCAGCGGCAGAAGATTGACGATTGCTTTTCCCTTGGCAATGCGGCTGCCCTGAGGAATTTCATGGACTTTCACCCAGTACACTTTGCCGATTGAGGAGAAAAATAACAGGAAGGCATGGGTGGAAGAGATGAAAAGATGCTCAACAAAGTCTTCCTCTCGGGTTGTTGCGCCAACAACCCCTTTTCCTCCTCGCCGCTGAGAGCGGTATTCGGTCAGTGGATTTCTCTTGATGTAGCCGGCGTGGGATATGGTTACTACGACATCTTCTTCAGCAATCAAATCTTCGTCTGAGAGATCCGCGCTGGCCGGCAGGATCTCTGTCCGCCGCTCGTCAGAAAATCGGCTCCGCAGGTCGGTCAGCTCTTCTTTGATCACGCCGTCGATCTTCTCCGGACTGGCCAGAATCCTTTGCAGGGCAGCAATAGCGCTGAGCGTTTCGCTGTGCTCGGAGAGAATTTTTCCCTGTTCGAGCTGGGTGAGTCGCTGCAAGCGCATATCAAGAATAGCCTGCGCCTGCGTCTCAGTCAGCGCAAATCGATCCATAAGGGTTTGCCGGACGCTCGCTGGGTTCTGCCCGTGGCGAATGATGTGGAGCGCGGGATCAAGGTTGTCCAGCGCGATTTTGAGCCCTTCAAGCAAGTGGAGGCGGTCGGTGGCTTTCTGAAGATCAAAAGCAGTCCGGCGTCGGACGACCTCCCGGCGATGTTCAAGAAAGTGCAGGAGGGTATCCTTGAGCGTCAGGAGGCGAGGGCGGCCATCGACGATGGCCAGAAGAATGACCCCGAATGAATCCTGAAGAGGGGTCATTTTATACAGCTGATTGAGAACGACGTGTGGGACCACATCTCTTTTCAGCTCGACCACGATGCGCATGCCGTCCCGGTCGGACTCGTCACGCAGGTCGGAGATTCCGGTAATACGTTTCTCATTCACCAGGTCGGCAATACGCTCAATCAAACGCGCCTTATTCACCTGGTACGGGATTTCATGCGCAATGATGCGACTTTTTCCGGTCTTCTCATTTTCTTCTATGGATGTCCGGGCCCGCATCTGAACGATACCCCGCCCGGTTTCATAAGCGCTCCGTACCCCGGAGCGTCCGTGGATATACGCTCCAGTCGGAAAGTCTGGACCGGGGATGTACTCCATGAGGTCCCTGTTTCCGAGGTCCATGTTCTCGATCAGAGCCAGGAGGGCATCAGTCACTTCGCCCAGGTTGTGAGGGGGGACATTGGTTGACATCCCCACAGCAATGCCAGATGAGCCGTTAACCAGCAGGTTCGGAAATTTACTTGGGAGAACGGCGGGTTCGTGGCTGGTATCGTCATAGTTCGGTATGAAATTGATCGTCTCTCGGTCAATGTCGGCAAGCATTTCCGAAGTGATTCGGGTCATACGGACTTCGGTATACCGCATGGCAGCCGGAGGGTCGCCATCAACCGAACCAAAGTTTCCTTGGCCGTCAATGAGCGGATACCGCAACGAAAAATCCTGCGCCATGCGGACAAGCGTGTCATAGACGGCCGAATCTCCGTGCGGGTGGTATTTGCCTATCACGTCACCCACAACGCGCGCAGATTTCTTATAGGGGCGATTCCATTCATTCCCGAGGTCGTGCATGGCGTACAGGACGCGCCGGTGGACAGGCTTCAATCCGTCGCGGACGTCGGGCAGGGCGCGACCGATAATCACACTCATGGCGTAGTCCATATAGGACTGCCGCATTTCCTGCTCAATGTTGACAGAGGGAAGGGGGTGGGCGTCTGGAGAGGCTTCCATACAAAGGAGATTCCTTTTTGATTCCAACCGGGAGCGTCGTGGGATTAGATGTCTATATTCTTGGCGGAGAGTGCGTTCTCGGAGATGAATTTCCGTCTCGGCTCCACTTCATCTCCCATGAGAGTAGAAAAGATCACGTCAGCTTCGTAGGCATCCTCAACCCTGACCTGCAAGAGCGTCCGTGTTTCCGGGTTCATTGTTGTTTCCCAGAGCTGCTCAGGGTTCATCTCCCCAAGGCCCTTATAGCGCTGAATATCAACCCCTTTTCTGGAGCGCGCGAGGATTGCATCAAGAACTTCCTCCCGACTTCCCAGGGTAAGAGAAATATCCTTCGCAGAGAGCGTGAAAGGGGCCGGGCCTATATTCACAAGCGCCTTCAAGAGTCTTGTCACTTCCACGGCCTCTGCTGACTCAATAAAGTCTCGGTCAAAGACCACCCTTTGCCCGGAACCGTTCAGCCCCTGGGTTACGATAATTTTATACCCGTCAAGTTTTTTGTCTTCCTCTATGGAAAAAGCGACAGGGCCGTGGTCTGTCAGTTCCTTTTCGACTGTAGAGAGGAGAGACTCAAGAAGGCTGCGGCTACTGAAGGCAGTCGGAGAGAGGTCTGGATGAGAGAGAAGAGAGCAGACGATACTCCGGTCTCTTCCTCTCCGTTCAACGAGATCAAGAATGCTGTTCAGACGGAGGGAGTTTTTGACCCATGTTTTCAGATGTTCCCCTTCAAGTGTCCCCACCAGGACATGTTCAACACCGAGGTCGACCAGGAAATCGTTGAGCTCGGCATCATCTTTCAGGTAGTGGTCGGTTTTTCCTTTTCTGGCCTTATAGAGGGGCGGCTGAGCAATACACAAATATCCATTTTCGATAATGCCAGGGAGCTGACGATAGAGGAAAGTCAGCAGTAAGGTGCGGATATGGGAACCGTCAACATCCGCGTCTGTCATAATGATGATCTTATGGTAGCGCAGTTTGGAGAGGTCTGTTTCGTCCTTCCCAACCCCGGCTCCCAAAGCGGATATCAGGAGGCGGATTTCCTGGGATGAAAGCATTTTGTCGAAGCGCGCTTTTTCGACATTCAGAATTTTCCCGCGCAGAGGCAGAATCGCCTGCGTCCGCCTGTCTCGGCCCTGCTTTGCCGACCCCCCGGCAGAATCCCCCTCAACCAGGAAAATTTCACTTTTTTCCGGGTTGCGCTCCTGGCAGTCGGCGAGTTTTCCAGGGAGAGAGCCGGAATCGAGCGCGCCCTTCCGCCGTGTGAGTTCACGCGCCTTTCGAGCCGCCTCACGGGCTCGTGAGGCATCAACACTCTTGTGGGCTATCTTTTTGGCTTCTGCCGGATGTTCCTCAAGGTAGACCCCAAGCTTTTCGTTAATCAACGATTCGACAAACCCCTTGACCTCGCTATTGCCCAGCTTGGTCTTTGTCTGTCCTTCAAATTGAGGTTCTTGAACTTTCACGCTGATAATTGCGGTCAGACCCTCTCGAATATCCTCCCCTTGAATGCTTTCCTGGTCTTTTTTGAGAAGGCCGAGTGACCCGACATAGGAATTCATGGTCCTGGTCAGCGCCGCCTTGAGTCCAACGAGATGCGTTCCCCCTTCTATCGTATTGATATTGTTGGCAAATGAATAAATACTTTCGACATATCCCTCGTTCCACTGGAGGGCGATTTCAGCTGTGGTTCCGCCTCTTTCTCCCTCGAAATAGATAACCTCGCTGTGCAGTGGTGTTTTTGCGCGGCCAAGGTGCTCAACAAAAGAAACGATCCCGCCTTCATAGAAGAAGTCGTGGCGTTTATCCGTCTCCCTTTCATCCACAATGGAAATATGGAGACCTGGGTTGAGGAAGGCGAGTTCACGAAGCCGCCTTGAGAGGATGTCGAAGCTAAAAGATCTCTCACCAAAAACCTGCGTGTCTGGCGTAAAAACAACTTTTGTTCCACTCTCCTCAGCCTGTCCAATCTCTTTCAGCTCGTTGTCGGGCTGACCTCGATGGTAACGCTGGAAGTAGATTTTGCCTGCTCTCTTGATCTCGATTTCGAGGATTTCTGAGAGCGCGTTGACGACGGACACGCCGACACCGTGCAGCCCTCCGGAGACTCGATAGGCTGCTTTATCGAATTTTCCACCGGCATGAAGCTTGGTGAGAACAACCTGGGCGGCTGAAACCCCCTCAGTCGGGTGATTTTCAGTTGGAATGCCCCGGCCATTATCGACAACGGAGACATGTCCTTCAGCGTGAATGGTTACAACAACGTGAGTGCAGTGGCCGGCGAGCGCTTCATCGACAGAATTGTCGACAACTTCAAAGACGAGATGGTGGAATCCTCTCTCCGCGGTATCACCTATATACATTCCCGGCCTCTTGCGGACAGCTTCGAGACCTTCGAGTACCTTTATGTGTCCTGCCCCATAGTCTTGTTCGAGCATGTACTTCCCAAAGGAGGCAGGTAGGTTTAAGGATTCGTCACTCACCCCCTCTTTTTCAGATCAAAGCTTAGCATTTTCTTTACGTTACGTAAACCACGGGATTCAGTAAAACAGTTTTCTATCAATTTATTTTCATAGGCATAATGACATAGGAAAATTCATCACTCTCCTTTTGCTGAAGGAGTCCAGGGCTCATCTCATCTTTAAGAAAAAGGACGACAGCATCCCCTTCATTCATGACATTCAATGCCTCGGTCAGATATCTTCCATTAAACCCGATTGATAATCCATCTCCAGCGTATGAGGCTGCAATCTCCTCTGTTCCCTCGCCCACATCTGGAGTGTTGACGGAAATCTCAATCTTGTCTTTTTCAAACTGTAATTTTATCCCCCGAGAGCGTTCTGTTGTGAGAATCAAAATACGACGGAGAGCGCTGAGGAATTCATCTCGGGGAAACTCAATACGGTGCGTATGCTCTTTTGGAACAACTTGCTGGTAGTCAGGAAAGTCTCCCTCAATCAGACGCATAAAGAGTTCGGTTGTCTCCTTCTTCAGGTTGACGACCGAATCGTTGACTGAAACGTCTATTGTCCCCTCGCTTCGCTCAAGGAGTTTCCGGGTTTCAACCAAGCCTTTTTTCGGAAGTATGACGCTCGGCCAATCGGGCAGGGAAGAAGCATCGACCTCCCGCTCTATGAGAGACAGGCGGTGTCCATCGCTGGCAACCATACGGACCTTCCCATCTTTCTCGGTCTCAAGATAGACACCGCTGAGATTCAGTCGTGTCTCGTCAGGTGAGGTTGCAAAGAGAGTTTTCTCGATCATCTCCCGCAGGGTCGGTCCGGGCAAAGATACGAATTGGCCAAAAGAAGAGGGGGATTCCTCCTGCTTTTCTTTTGGTCCTGTTATTGTCGGGAATTCCTTAGGATCGAGACTCGCGATTTTGAAGCGGGACTTTCCACTATTGACATCCACCCATCCATTGCCGCTTGAGCGTACACGGACCTGACCGGATGGCAGCTCGCGAATGATCTCATACAATTTTCTTGCGTCTGCCGTCATCGACCCTGACGCTTTCACCTCAGCCTGACACTGCTGACGGATCCCAATTTCGAGGTCGGTCGCTCCAAGGGAAATAACCCCTTCGTCCTCTCCCGTAGAGTCTGATTCGATAAGAACATGGGAGAGCATAGGGAGAGAGGAACGTCTTTCGACAACACCTTGAACTAAATATAAACACTGAAGGAGGTCTTCCTTACTGACGCTGAATTCCATATCCTCCTCCCTTCTTTTTTCTTTCTCTGCTTACTACTACTTATTCTTTATATTTATATATAAATAGATAATAGTAGTAGTAGGGCCTGTGGATATGTGGATAAGTGGGTTAAGTATCTGTTTTTAATTAGAAAAGTTATCCACAGGGGGTGTGGATAACTTCAGCAAACCTGTGGATAACTTTTTTCGTCTCCTTATCCGGCCGCTCGCCATCACGAGTTATCCACAGGTTATCCACAGGTTATCCACAGGTTATCCACAGGGCGAAGAACCTACTCATAAATCATGATCTCTACTCTATTGATGATATCGCGGAGCTCTTCGTCCCTCTTGAACCGCTTCTCAATTGCATGACAGGCGTGCAAAACCGTTGTGTGATCTTTTCCTCCAAACCGCATTCCAATCATTGGGTAGGAGGCACCGGCAAGCTTGCGGCAGAGAAACATGCCAACCTGCCTCGGAAACGAAACCATCTTTGTCCGTTTCTTTGAATTTATGTCAGCGACGCTGACACCAAAATACTTACTTACCGTTCTCTGTATGGTCTCAATCGAGACTTTCTTTTCCTGGTCTGTGACTAAATTCTTGAGAACCTGTCGGGCAAAGTTGACAGTGATATCAGCCTGATTCAAGGCGGCCAACGCCCCTAGTCGTGTCAGGCCACCCTCAAGCTCTCGGACGTTTGAGGTCACATGGGAGGCAATAAAAAGAGCAACATCATCGGGCAGGGGGATACGTCTTGCGCGTGATTTTTTTTGCAGAATTGCTACCCGAGTCTCAAGGTCGGGCGGCTGGATATCGGCGATCAATCCGCATTCGAAACGGTTTCGTAACCGCTCTTCCAGTCTGCCTATCTCATTTGGGAACTTATCGGAGGTTAAGATAATCTGCTTGCTCGACTCATGAAGGGAATTAAAGGTATGAAAGAACTCTTCTTGTGTCCGTTCGCGACCGGACAGAAACTGCACGTCATCGAGAATAAGAACATCTGCGCGACGGAATCTGTTTTTGAATTCCGTCATGCGATTCTTGCGTAAATGCGCGATCAATTCATTGGTAAAAGACTCTGAGGACAGATAGACAATATTGTCCCTTCCTTGTTTTCCCGCTGTTTCGTGTCCAATGGCATTGATGAGATGGGTCTTTCCTAACCCAACCCCCCCATAGATGAATAATGGATTATAGCTCTTCCCTGGGTGTTTACTGACCGCCTTGGCCGCGGCATGAGCAAACTGATTGCCGCCACCGACAACAAAGGAGGAGAATGTGTAATTCTGAATAAGCCCGTCTTTTTTTCCCCGCCCTTTCCCCTGGGCTGTTTGTTCTCTCTCTTCTTTTGGAAAGAGTTCTCCCTGGGGTTTTTCCTGTACATGCAGGACGAGGTGCGTTGGCTGACCAAGAACCTCAGTAAATGCATTTTCCAGGGGGCCGACGAGGTTGCTGAGTAGCCAATCCTTAAAAAGCGCGCTCGGGACTTCAAGATGGAATGCGTCGTCTTGGAGCCCAAGGGGCCGAATCGGCTTCAGCCAGGTTTCACTATTCGTCTTTCCGACTTGTCCTTCAACAATCCCCAACACTCGTTCCCACACCCGATACATACCGCACCCTCACGCCGCTCAAAATATGAAGTTATCCACACCTGTGGATAATTCGGTAACTTATTATGTAAACTGAGGAAATGTCCGTTAGGTAACGGAGTTATCCACACGCGTTTGTCTCGCTGTCTCACCTTCTTCCCCAGGGAAGCCCTGTTTGCCAACCACGTGGTGAAGGGGGCGAGAAGAAGACCCATATCTACCCGGATCAATGTGCCGCTTAGAATCTATCGGACCAGGAAGGGTAATGCCCCTGCCTCTTAAACTCTTTCTCTAAAGAATGCAAGAAAAAAACAGGACTTTCTCCAAAGCAGCGGATATCGCTGGATAAAATCCAACGCATAACACGAAGTGATAAAATAAAAAATAAGAGCCTGGGAAAGAGGCGAGGCGTATCTCTGTGTTTTATTATTATTTTTGAACACAGCGTCGATCACAAACAAAGCGTGATTTATTCACAATCTGTTTGCGACCTCTAATAAGAGGGCAGAGAGGGAGCGGGTAAACTCTGATATTTCCGGGGAAATTGGATATTCTGAGGGGAAGAGATATTTCGTCTTGACTCCCTTGGGGACGGGTGGTAGCAGGGGAAATCTCAAGATGTCAACATCGCAAAAACTCTTTCATGAGGCGCAAAAATATATTCCAGGGGGCGTGAACAGTCCGGTTCGCGCATGGCGGGCTGTTGGTGGCGAGCCTCTTTTTATCAACCGCGGGAAAGGGTGCCGCGTCACTGATGTGGATGGGCGCGAGTATATAGACTATGTCGGCTCATGGGGACCGTTAATAGCCGGCCATGCTCATCCGCAGGTTGTTGGCGCGCTTGAGCGGGTGGTAAAGAACGGGACCAGTTTTGGCGCCCCAACGGCAAAAGAGATTGAGCTGGCGAAAACGCTCACTCAGACCATTCCGTCAATCGAGAAAGTCCGCCTGACCTCCTCGGGCACGGAAGCGACTATGACCGCCCTGCGTCTCGCCCGCGGCTATACAGGCCGGGCGAAGATCATCAAGTTCTCGGGCTGCTATCACGGTCATACGGATGCGCTTCTGGTGAGAGCTGGGTCCGGGGCTCTGACGTTTAGTACCCCGGACAGTCAAGGTGTTCCCGAGGCCTTCAGCAGTATAACTCTTGTGGCTGAGTACAACAGTCTCTCCAGCGTACAAGCCTGCCTGGAGGCCGACCCGGAAGGGGTGGCAGCCGTTATACTGGAGCCCGTTCCTGGAAATATGGGCCTTGTACCGCCCGAGCAAGGCTTTCTTGAGGGCCTCCGGGAACTCACCCGGGAGTTTGGAGTCGCGCTCATCTTTGACGAGGTGATGACCGGCTGCCGTCTCGCCCGTGGCGGCGTTCAAGAGCTCTACCACATTGACCCGGATCTCACCTGTCTCGGGAAAGTCGTGGGTGGTGGCCTGCCGCTGGCCGCGGTTGGCGGAAAAGCGGCGATAATGGACGCGCTGGCTCCATTGGGGGGAGTCTACCAGGCTGGGACGCTGTCCGGAAATCCGTTGGCTGTGACCGCCGGGATTGAAACCTTAAAGCTCGTTCACGCCGCTGGAGCCTATAAGCGGCTGAATATGCTCGGAGATATGCTGGCCGAGGGATTACGCGCTGTCATTCGTGAGACGGACATAAAAGCCTGTGTGAACCAGATGGGTTCGATGTTCACCATCTTCTTTGGGGTAGACCAGGTCTGCGACTATGACTCGGCAACCCAGAGCGACACCACAATGTTCGCCAGCTACTTTCGTGGTATGAGTGAGCAGGGCATATACCTGCCACCCTCTCAATTCGAATCCGCCTTTATTTCTCTGGCGCACGGCGAGGACGACATCCAGGAAACCCTGCGGGCAGCCAGGGCGGTGATGAAGAACCTCGGAAGCTGAGGAAAAAATGGCTCGGGAGAGTCCACAAAGAGGAAACGTGTCCTCCAATCATACAAAAAAGCCGGATACGTCTCCTCTTTTCATCACCTATGGAAAGTATGGGGCGCTGGGGTTCGAGTTCGCCGGAGCTATTGTCGCCGGTCTCTTGATTGGAAACTATGCAGACACACAGTTTGGCACGGCGCCCTTCCTGCTGGTTATCGGGGTGATCGTTGGCATGTCAGGCGCGATATATCGTCTGATCGTCGTGCTCCAGCGCCTCTCTGCCCGTGAAAAAGACGCAAAAGACAATTGAGAGAATAGAAGTCCTGAACCTTGCCTTAGTTGGGGCTGGGGCCGCTATAGGCTGGATCACGGGCATTATTCACGTGCCCAGCTTTGTACTGGGCGGTGGAGTGATGCAGGCCAACTTCTGGCTGCTCAAAAAAGTGGTCCGCTCCGCGCTCGCTTCCGTCGATTCGCAGGGCCCGGTGAAACCCAATATGAACAGAAAGATACGCGTCGCGCTGTGGCTGGCTGCCAAAGCGGGATTGTATATTTTGTTGTTAAGCGCTGTTTTCGTTCGGTATCCCATTGACGCCAAGAGCTTTGTCGTGGGGGTCCCTTTACTGCTTATTGCCTGCATGATAGTCGGCCTGAGCGGACCGAAGGATCAGTCTGAACACTCCGTTACTCCACGCTAATCAGCCCCGAAGACGAATACTGGCGAGCAGACTGAACGGGAGTGTATCGAACCGAATCTATGGAACATCATATTTTTCTATGGGTCGATCATATTCCTGGGCTCAGCCTGCTCCCAGGTCATATCGCTACCTCCCTTATTGTCTCCGCAGTCCTTATTCTCTTTGCGTATATGGCAAAGAGGCAGTTGGCTGCCGCGGACGATGTGGCTGTCCCCGACGACTCGCTGACCTTCCGGAACATGGCCGAACTCCTCACCCAAGGCGTGTCTGACATGGCCGCGGGCGTCCTCGGTGACCAAGCCCATAAATATGTGCATCTGTACGGGAGCTTCTTCCTTTTTATTCTGGTTGCAAACCTCTCCGGTCTTTTGCCTGGATTTTCTCCCCCAACCAGTAATTTCAACGTGACGCTCGCCTTAGGCGTTCTCTCCTTTGTCGCGTATAATTTCTATGCGTTCCAAGAACAGGGCCTGGCCTATTTGAAGCATTTTGTCGGGCCGATCTGGTGGCTGGGCTTTTTGATGGTCCCGCTGGAACTCATTGATAATTTTGTCCGGCCCTTCTCTCTTTCCCTGCGACTCTTTGGGAACATGACCGGCGACCACGTTGTTTTAGAGATATTTACGGACCTGACGAAAGTCGGGATTCCGGTCGTCTTTTATGCGCTTGGGGCCTTTGTCTCTCTTGTCCAGGCGTTTGTCTTTACCCTGCTCAGCATGGTGTACGTCTCATTGGCCGTTGCCCATGATGAGCATCACTAAGAGCAAGAGCAGAGCAATCGTGTACTAAAACCCATTGTTCACATGGCGGAGAGGGTATGAAGTGGTGAGGAGGATAAGAGCAGGTTGACTCTACACTGCGCCATTGGGACATGAAAGGAGCAGGACGTATGAAGAAAGTATGTGTAACTGGTGCGCTGGCAGTATGTATGCTGCTGCTCACCGCCGGAGCTGCCTTGGCGGCTGATGGAGACGGCGATTCCTCAAGAGGAATGATCGCGCTCGCGGCTGGCCTCGGCATCGGTATCGCTGCCGTGGGCGCAGGCTTGGGTCAGGGCCGCGCGGTGGCTGCCGCTATGGAGTCGATCGGTCGGAACCCAAATTCGGCTGACCGTATCCAGACCCCGATGATCATCGGTATTGCCTTCATTGAGGCGCTGGCCATTTACGCGCTGGTTATTGCGTTTACGCTATCTGGCAGCGTGTAATAGCGCAGTTCAGAAGAAGAAAAGGGCGCTGTCGTAGACGGCGCCCTTTTTATTACAAGAATTGCTGTCCAAGCCGTACAATCGAAAAGACGGCAAAAATAATATAAAAACAGCTAATTCCGACAAGAAGAGCGGTTTTCGCCGGACCGGGCCGGAGCGCCGGTGGAAGCAGCTTTCGATTGATCACCAGCGTCAGCGGCGTATAGACGGCCATTGCAATCCCACCAAAAAACGCGGATCCCATCAAAAAAAGAATGGGCGGCAGGCTTTCATACACGTAGGTCAAGAACGTCCCGAGTACGATCCAACCCACGGCGATGACGCCGTACCACCAACTCAGCGGCTTCTGTTGCGCCCAGGTATAGTTGGTATGCAGAATATCCGCGCCTGTCCGGGCGACGCCGTCGATAAGCGTCAGTTGGGTACTGAACAGACACGCGATCCCAACCAAAAGAAAAAGAATTTTTCCGAGTCCGCCCCCCACGCTGCCTAAAATCTCGGCTTCCTCCCAGACCAGCATCTCCTGGCTCGGCACGATGCCTTGCGGATGCAGCACCGCCAGCGCCCCAAAGATAAACAAGAGAATAGTGAAGGTGTTGAGGAGCCAGAAAAAGAGCATTTGATCCAGGGACAGATGTCTGAACCATACCCGCCAGCGTGCAAGATTGGCCTCGGTCTCGTCAATCTGAAAAGCGTAGCCTGACCTGCCTTCCTCCTGCGCTCGGAGTGGATTCACCACCTTGGGCATCAGCGCCCCCATACCCCACCCCTTGTCTCGGATATAGAACGAGAAAAAAAGATTCGCCGTCCCTCCGGCTCCAGCAAAAACAACCGAAGAGAACAGAATATACGTCGGCATGTCTGGATGCTTGAACGGAAAATTCAGCATCCCGTGTCCCAGCGTTGCCCAGGTTTCCGCATTGCCAACGACACAGGCCACCAGAATAAGACCGACCGTGACCATAATGACCAGCAATTCCGTTGTTTTCTCAACCGAAGCATACACGCGCTTCGGACCGAATAAGACACAGGCCACACCGGTAAAGGTAATGGCCGTCCAGACCCACGGCTCCCCCCAGCCCTGGGGACCAACCATGAGCGCCTTGAGCGCCCCGCCGCAGGCCCGCGCCCAGCCGGGGAGAATCCAGCCCAGGATGTTGAGAAGAATAAAAATCCAGGCAAAGTGGCGCGAGATGCGGCTGAATCCGGCGTAAATGCTTTCCCCCGTCGCCAGCGTATAGCGACCGATCTCACAGTTAATCCAGAATTGAAGAAAGATGCCGAGCAGCGCCGCCCAGGTCATGCCGGCACCAAATTGCGCGGTATTCCGCGGCCAGACAATCAGCTCACCCGCGCCGATTGAGAGCCCGACCAGAACCGCCCCGGGCCCGGCGAGCTTCCAGAAACCCTGCGCTTTTGGAGGCAGGTCCGCGGTTTTGAAGGCGGTGGGCATCGAGACAGTATGCTGTTTCAAGACGGGCGAGGCGCGTTACACATACCCCTTCTGATACAGATACTCCGCTGTCAGGACTGCCCCCTTGGCCGCTCCCATCTTGGTATTATGGCTGACAAGAAGATATTTCACGGCATTCTCAAGCGTCTGGTCTGCCCGTAGCCGACCAACGGATGTGGCCATGCCGTCTTCTGCATCCCGGTCCAGGCGCGGCTGGGGTCGAAACGGGTCAGCGTGCACGATGATCATATGCTGCGGAGAAGAGGGCAGGCCCAGTTCGATAAACTCTTTGCCAAACCCGACCATCGCTGCCCGGACATCCTCAACCGAGCAGGGGGTGTTCATGGAGACCAGCAGCGCCTCGGTATGGCCTTCAAGAACCGGGACGCGGGTGCACGTCGCGCTCACCAGAAAGTTGGCTGGGACAATAGCTCCAGCCTCGCAGCGACCAAAAATTTTATGCCCTTCCTTTTCGACCTTCTCCTCTTCGCCGGCAATGAACGGAATGACGTTGTCTATGGTGTCCATTCCGATTACACCCGGCGAGCGTCCGGCTCCAGATAGCCCCTGCATGGAGGTCATGATGACTTTTTTCAGGCCAAATCGATCAAACAGCGGTCGGAGGGTAATCGCCAGCCCTATCGTGGTGCAGTTGGGCTGCGTGACGATATAGCCCTGCCAGCCGCGATTTTTCTTTTGCGTCTCAATCAGGGCGATATGATCCATATTGACGCCCGGAATAAGCAGGGGAACGTCCGCTTCTTGTCGGAACGCCGAGGCCGTGCTGACCACCGGGGTCGTTCTGGCATACACCGGTTCCAGTTCTCGCGCCGGTCCTGATTCGACAGCCGTAAAAACGAGATCAATCCCGCTCAGGTCCAGAGCCGAGGCTGCGTGGACCGGAAGCGGCAGCGCGGACTGCGGGGGCTCTTCCGCGCACCACCATCTCCGCGCCCCGGTTTTGGGGTCGCGGAGAGCCTCTGCATAGCTTTTGCCGGCCGAGCGCTCTGAGGCAGCCAGCAGAGCAACCTCGAACCAGGGGTGGTCCTGAAGCGCAACCAGGAATTGCTGACCCGCAATCCCGGTTGCTCCCACAACGGCGGCCCGCTTTTTCATAGCGGGTAAAACAACGCGAGAGCGGACCAATTGTCAACACCCCGCCCTAAAGAGCAGACGTGGCCTCCAAACGATATGACACGTTCACTCTTTCTGCGCGGTTGACTTCTCCGGCATAAGCACGCAGACTTCCCGCTGACGCTTTTCCCGAGGAAACGATATGGCACTGGAGTACTTTGAAGAGTATGAAGTCGGCGCGGAGTTCGAGACGAAAACGCGCACAGTCACCGAAGCGGATATCGTCAACTTCGTGAACCTGTTCGGCTTTCACGAGCCCTTATTCATGGACATGGAGTTCGTCAAAAACAACAGCCTGTTTGAAGGTCGGATCTCGCCCGGATCGTTTACCTTTGCCCTGGCCGAGGGCCTGACCGTGCAGTCCGGCATGGCCAAGGGCGGTATGGCCCTGCTCGGTATTGAAGCCATGAACATCCCGGCGCCCCTGCGCTGCGGAGATACCGTCCGGGCCACAGTCCGCATTCTTGGGAAACGCGAGACCTCAAAGCCCGACCGTGGGGTTGTCACCTCGCTTACCCAGGTCCGTAATCAAGCGGACACGGTCCTCCTTGAGTATACCGTCAAACGCATGATCCGCCGCCGGCCAGCATAGCCGCCGGGAACGAGGAAGGAGCGCGCATGGAGCAGCAGGTTCTTGATCGACTGCATGACATTGTTGGCCCTGACGGGGTGGTTGCGCATAAGAGCGCGCGCTCCGTCTACGACTGCGACGGCTATACCCTGGAGAAGGCCGTCCCTGAGCTGGTTGTCCTGCCCCACTCGACGGAAGAAGTGGCGGCGGTCGTCAAATTTCTCAATAAGGCAAAGATCGCCTTTGTCCCGCGCGGGGCCGGGACCGGTCTCAGTGGGGGCTGCCTGCCGGTCGAAGCGCCGGTCATGATCGGGACCAGCCGCCTCAACAAAATTGTCCATATCGACCTGCTCAATCGCTATGTCGTGGCCCAGTCCGGCGTGGTGAATCTGTGGGTCAGCAATGCGGTGAAAGAGCAGGGTTTTCAGTATGCCCCCGACCCGTCCAGCCAGCAGGCGTGCACCATCGGCGGCAACATAGCGGAAAATTCCGGCGGGCCGCATACACTCAAATACGGCGTGACCACCAACCACGTGCTCGGGTTGGAAGTTGTCCTGCCAGACGGAGAAATCGTCACCCTGGGCGGGACGGTCGAGGACGTTCCCGGCTATGACTTACGGGGGATTACCATCGGCGCGGAAGGCACGTTCGGGATTGTGACCCAGGCCGCCCTCAAACTCACCCGCCAGCCGCAGGCCTACCGAACATTTCTGGCTGTGTTTGAGTCGGTCCACCACGCCACCCAAACCGTCTCCGGCATTATTGCCTCGGGCATTGTCCCGGCAGCCCTGGAAATGATGGATACGCTTATTATTCAAGCGATCGAAGAAGCCTTTCATTTTGGCTTCCCAACCGACGCCGGAGCGGTTTTGATTATTGAGATTGATGGTCTCGCCGCCAGCCTCGATCCCCAAACTGAACGGATTCAGGCGATCTGCAAACATAATCAGGCCCGTGAGGTTCGGATCGCTCGGGATGACGCGGAGCGGATGGCGCTCTGGAAGAGCCGCAAGCGCGCCTTTGGTGCCATTGGCCGCCTCTCTCCAAATTATTGCACCCAGGATGGCGTTGTCCCGCGGACCAAGGTTCCCGACATTTTGCAGCGGATTACTGAGGTTTCAGAAAAATATCAACTGCGGATTGCCAATGTGTTTCACGCCGGGGACGGCAACATCCATCCGATCCTGATGTACGACGAGCGCAATGCAGATGAAACCCGGCGTGTGGTCCAGGCCGGGAAGGAAATCTTGAACGCCTGTGTAGACTTGGGGGGCAGTCTGACCGGCGAGCACGGTATTGGCGTCGAAAAGATGGGCCAGATGCCGCTCATCTTCAGCCCCGAAGATCTGATGGTTATGACCCAGCTCCGGTCCGTTTTTAATCCGGCCAATCTGTGTAATCCCAATAAAATTATCCCGACACCGGGTGGCTGTATTGACGTGACAACGCCCCGCCGCCAGGTCCCGCTCTAGCCTACTATAGCCGGCTATAAAGAGTATTGGAGAGAAAGCCAGACAATGACGCAGGCCGCAGGTCGTCCGCCATCCTCCCAGTTCATCATCGACGGGCAGGCGCCCGAGACGGTGGTCTATCCCGCGTCGGTTGACGAAGTCTCCCGCCGGCTCAAAGAGGCGCATGAACACGACCGCGCCATCAGCCCGGTGGGGCACGGCGCGTTTCTTCATGTGGGCGGCGTACCGAAACGATACGAGCAGGCCCTGTGTACAACCGCGCTCAGCACGGTTGTCGACTACCAGCCGACCGATATGACCATCACCGTCGGGGCCGGCCTGTCTCTGGCCCAACTCCAGGCTATTCTCGGAGAGAACGGCCAATGGCTGCCGCTCGACCCGCCCTGTCCAGAGCGGGCCACGGTCGGCGGAGTCATTGCCGCCAATCTCAATGGCCCCGTCCGATTCTCCCAAGGCACAGTCCGCGATTTTCTGATCGGCATCAAAGTCGTGCGCGCGGATGGGACGCTGATTAAGGGCGGCGGGCAGGTCGTGAAAAACGTGGCCGGCTATGACCTGCCGAAACTCTACTGCGGGTCGTTCGGGACGCTCGGCGTTATCGTTGAGGCGACCTTTATGATCCGGCCTCGACCCGAAGTCCAAACAACGCTCGCCTTATCGTTCTCCTCGCCTGAAAAAGCGGGAGAAGCCGCGCTGAAATTGACCGGCTCGGACATGCAGCCCTTTTTCCTGGAACTGGCCAATTTTTCTCCACTCCCGTCGCTCGGAGACCAAAGCGGGGACGAGGGGGTCTATCGTCTCTTCGTCGGCTTTGCCGGGATGCAGGAGGAAATCGACGATCAGCGCAGCCACCTGCGGGATGTCCTTGGGGATGACGCCAGTGTCATCGAAGAGTTGAGTGTCGACGAGGCGCAGACGCTCTCTCAGGCCCTGCGGGATTTCCCGGTGTCCGGCCCGGCGACGCTCCGGTGTAAAGTCAGCCTTCAGCCAACCCAGTTGGCGACGTTCTGTGCCGACCTGGCCGCCGAAGCCCGGCGGCGGCACGCTCCGGTCCGTTTCCTGGCCCGGGCCGGGAACGGCATCCTGTATACGGCTTTTGGAGGAGAGGCTGTCCCCGACGACCAGCTCCTGGCTCTTGTTGACTGGATACGCGTCCACGCAACCGGCAACAACGGTTTTGCCGTCGTGGAAGAGATCCCCTCGGCGCTCAAGGAACGGGCAAATGTCTGGGGCACCGTGGGCAAGGCGTTTCCGCTTATGCAGCGACTCAAAGAAACCCTGGACCCCAAGGGTATTTTGAACCCCGGTCGCTTTGTTGGCGGCCTCTAGGCAAGGCGTTTGACGAAACACATGTGATAAGGCGCGGCGCTCCCTATGGAAAACCCCTCTTTTGTCGATCACGAAAAGTTTTTTGACTGCGTGCACTGTGGGTTGTGCCTGGCCTCATGTCCGACCTATGTCGAATTGGGTACGGAGACAGACTCGCCCAGGGGACGCATCGTGCTGATGCGCGCCCTGCAAGAGGGACACGCGCAGCTCAACGACGAAGTCGTGCAACATCTTGATCTGTGCCTGGGGTGTCGGGCGTGTGAAACCGCCTGTCCGTCCGGGGTGCAATATGGAGCGCTCATCGAAGGCGCCCGGCCCTTTATCGAGGAGCACTATCGCCGGCCTGTGCTGGAGCGCGGAAAGCGCTGGCTCATGAACAAGACCTTCCCCAACCCCTGGGGGGCGCGCGTCTTTGCGCTCTTCCTCAAAGTCGGCGCCGCCCTTGGCCTGGCGCGTTTTGCGCGCGCTGAAGCCATACCCGCGACACTGCGCTATTGGTTCGGGCTCCTACCGGAACGTGGCAGCGTCTCTGCCTCGCCACTCCTGGAGCACTACCCCGCCATTGGTGAAAAACGCCACACCGTTGCCGTGCTGTCGGGCTGCGTCATGTCTACGGTCTTTGGGGCGACCAACCAGGCCACGGTGAAGGTGCTGCGCCATAACGGCTGTGAGGTCCTTATTCCCAAGGCCCAGTCCTGCTGCGGCGCGCTCCTCCTGCATAACGGAGAAAAGCAGACGGCCCTGGCGCTGGCCAAACGGAATATCGATGTCTTCGACCAGCTTGATATTGATGCCCTTATCATTAACGCGGCCGGCTGCGGCGCGATGATGAAGGAATACGGCGAGTTGTTCAAAGACGACCCTGCCTACCGGGACAAGGCGGCCCGCCTCACGGAAAAAATGAAGGATGTGGCCGAGTTCGTGGGGGGCCTCACACTCAGGCCGCCTACCCGAGAAGTGCGGGCCAAGGCAACCTACCACGACGCCTGCCACTTGGCGCACGGACAAGGGGTGCGTGAACAACCCCGCGCTCTGCTGCGGGCCATTCCTGGGCTGGAGCTGACCAACTTACCCGAATCGGACTGGTGCTGCGGCAGTGCCGGTACGTATAATCTGACCCAACCGGAGATGGCGGCCCGGCTGCTGGAGCGGAAAGTCGGGCATATTCAGGCCACCCAAGCCGATGTGGTCGTAACCGGCAATCCCGGCTGTCTCATGCAGATCCGGGCTGGACTCCGGCAGAGTGGGCTGCCGATTACCGCCGTCCATACCATTGACCTGCTGGCCGGGGCATATGAAGACTAGCGCGTTTTACGATGCAGTGCAGCCATCCGTCATTCCTGCGAAGGCAGGAATCCAGGCCCCCAGCCCCCGGCCTCTGGATGTCGGATCAGGTCCGGCATGACGGGAGCCCTCTCTAGCTAGAGCTGACCGTGAAACGCGCTAGGCTACTGAGTCACTCCCCGCCCAGAATCTTCTTTTCGTCAAAGTCGTACAGGCGGAGGCAGTTCTTCCACATGATTTTGCGCTTGGAGTCCAGTCCGACCCCAGGCAGCTCAAGAAACTCTTTAATCCCGTTCGGGAAGGGGCCGTCGGCATGGGGATAATCGACCGACATGACAATATTGTCGTCGCCGATTTTATCAACCGTGACCGCTAACAACTCTTCGTCGACGTCCGTCCCAATAAAGCACTGGCGCTTGAAATACTCACTCGGCTTGGCCGAGAGTTTGATTTCCTCGCCGCCGCCGTACTTCTCCCACTGATCGTCCAGACGGTCCAGCCACCACGGCAGCCAGCCACAATTGCCTTCCAGAAAACCGACCCGCAGATCGGGAAAACGCTCAAGCACGCCGCCCACGGTCATCGCGCCCATAGCCAGCATGAGTTCCATGGGAAAGGCGGACGAATGATTCAGCGTGCGGAAATTCGGATGGCCCCGATAGCGATTGCTGGCGTAATCCTGAGAAGCCCCGCCGCTCGTTCCGTGGAAAGCCAGGGGGACGTTCAGCCGGGCGACTTCTTTCCACAACACGTCACACTCGGGCGCGTTGAAATAGCGTCCGTTGCAGGGCATGGGCAGCAGAACAACGGCAACGTGGCCTTTGTCTTCTACGGCCCGGCGCGCCTCTGCCGCCGCCAGCTCAGGGTCGTGTAAGGAGACAATCGCGGCCGCCTTGAGACGCCGCGTGTCGGTCTGACAGTAATCGGCCAGCCAATCGTTGAACGCCGCGCAATAGGCCGTGGCATAGGCGGGCTCCAAAGCATCGATGGAGACAACCATGTGGGCAAATGTGCGGTAGACGATCCCCACGTCAATACCTTCGGCGTCCATAGCCTCAAGAGTGGAAGCCGGCTCGTACTTCCGCTCACGGACCGACTTGTAGATGTGCTCGGTGGGTTTATCGAGATATTCCTGGGCTTTTACCACTTCGGCGGACTGTGCCCACGGAGGAATCATCTGTCCCTGGACCTCCCAGTGCGGAAAATTGGTCGGACTCCAACCCAGGTAGCGGGGTTTCTTATCGCGGTATTTCTCGTCGAGATATTTCTCATACACCTCGCCGTTTTCAATAACGTGGAGATCGCTGTCCATCACATGAAAGCCTGCTCGCATAATGGTATGTCCTCTCGTACATTTCCAGCTAATCGAAAACGCGCCAACGGTATCAGGATGTCGGGACTCAACATATCGTGTGGAAGATTTGGCTCAAGAGGGCAGGCGGCTACTGCAAGATGTGACACAGCCCCCGTGAAAGCCGCCCGACAGCCTCGGCAGCCACCTCTTCGCTCAACGCTCCGTAGGCTACGCGCAGGGAGCACCCCTCGGTGACACCGAACGCCGTACTGGGAATCACCGCGACGTGGTGTTCTCGGATCAAGCGCTCCGCCAGCGTTATGGCATCCATATCCGTGCGCACCCGCAGCAGGAAGTAGAACGCGCCGTCGGACCGGGGCAGGGTGAGCAGCTCACCCAACTCGTTCAGGCTGCGCTGTATGATCCGGCGGGTCGCGGCCATCGTCCCGAGTTTTTCACGACAGTAGGCTGACCCGACCTGCATCGCCGCGACCGCGGCGTATTGCGAGACGACCGGCGGGCAGATCAGGATCGTATCCTGGGCCTTTTTGATCGCCGTATACAGGTGGTCCGGCGCGACCATCCAGCCGATGCGCCAGCTCGCAAACCCGTAGGCTTTGGACAGCGAGTACAGGGAGATTGTGTACTCGCTACTGTCCGCGATGGACCCCGGCGAGAAATGGCGCGCGCCGTCGTAGGTGAAATACTCATAGGCTTCGTCGCTGATGTGATACAGGCCGGCCTCCCGACAGAGGGCATTCACCGCCCGCAGGTCTGACTCGGCATACACCACACCAGCGGGGTTATTGGGCGATATGGTCACAATGGCGCGCGTGCGGTCGGTAATCGCGTTTCTGATCGCATCGAGTTGAAGCTGATAGCGCGCGTCGGTCGGCACGCACACGGCCTCGCAATTGACCATGCTGATTGCCATCTCATGGTTGAAGTAATACGGCAGTTGCAAAATAATTTGATCGCCCGGGTCGGCGATTGCCAGCAGCGCATTCATAAACGCCATATTGCCCCCGGCCGTCACGACGATACGCTGCGTTTCAGCCAGGGCGATACCGTTCTCCTCCAGCAGCTTGTGGCGAATCACCTCCAAGAGCGGGTCAATACCCTGGACGAGGGTGTATTTATGGTTGGCCGGGTCGGCCTGAAACTGCTGGACCGCTTCGAGCGCCTCAGGCGGCGGGCCGTAGTAGGCCACGCCTTGGCCCAGAGAAACCGTCCCGGGGTGCGCGCGGATGAGTTCAGCAATCACCGGAATGATCGGCGTCTGGACCTCCCGCATCCGCCGACTTTCACGCATTAGTACTAATTATCGATCCTTTTGTTGTGGGAATGGCTGCCTCTGATGTTGATAGACATCGGCGGGCTGCGCTCCATAGGCGAGATCTTCACTCAACTCCGAGGTCAGTTGGAAGAAAGTGAGTTGACACGGGCGATCATCTTTCGGGGTCAATTCGATATGAAACGGTCCATTATTCATCATCTCAAGAATGATAGGACCATCGAAGCCGGGCTGAATCCATGGAGCGGTTTGATGCATACTAAGCCCGACGCGAGCATACGTGCTCCGGCCCTCAATAAGGGCGATCATGTTTTTGGGAATTTTGACCGTTTCGTAGGTCATGCTGAGAACAAACTCGCCTGGGTCTATAGTATACGTCTCACGTTTCCCAAGCTCATCGAATTCCTTCAGCTCTTTAGAATCCCATGGCCTCAGCCGGCTGATCTCTTTCAAGCCTTCTGCAACTGGCACTTTGATATTCCCGATATCACGTAGCTTGGTGAACCGGAATCCAAGTCGTAAATCGACGCCGGCATGTCCCCACTGTTTTGCCTCCAGAGGGGGATCAAAACCAATATGGCCGTCCGCTAATGCTTTTCGTATTTCTGGCTGAGATAGGATCATACTACTCTCGGCCCAGCCACTCGCACCCATTCATGCAGTGGCGGTCGCAAGATTTGCCTCAGCCCATTCTGGGGTCAGTTCTGCTGTTCCAGCAGCGACTGTGAAAAACGAACCAGGTAATCGAACGACAACCGCTGTTGGCTCGATCTTTACTATTCGACCTTCGACATATGAGGGAGCGTCCTCCTCCACAAGGACGAACTCTTTACGGACAAAGCCCGAGAGGACTCCATCGTCCATTGTGATATTCACGAGATACTCGGTTGAGAAGGCCCCAGGCTGCGCGTCGCAAGGTATTAGAACCCGCTCCCCTTCTTTGAATGTCATGGCGTCCTCCCTTAGTCCTTACACTAGGAGCATGAGAACAGCAGAGATTCTAGTCCTCTCCGAGGAAATAATAAAGATCTCATACGCTAAATAGGCAGAATACGGACCAGACAATTACCACCCGCTTTGCGGCAACCCGCATACGCCCGCTCATTAAACTGCCCCCGGCGCGATTCGAACGCACGACACCCGGATTAGGAATCCGGCGCTCTATCCTCCTGAGCTACGGGGGCGCAGAAAAATACGGGGGGATACTACCCCATAGTCCGGCCTCCAGACAAGCCTCTGGACAGGCCCTAGCTACTAAAAAGTCGGACAGATAAATGGGCGTGCTGCATGGCTCTGATATCGGCGAGCGGCGCAAAACTTCCGATTTCTTCCAGTGGGCTGTCCAGCGCCCGCTCCACCAGTGGCCTCACCTGCGGCCGGAAACGAATGAGCAGCCCTTGGGCCTCCCGGTGCCCAAGACAGCCCAGGCGGATGGCGGCGCTCAGAAAATTCACCATGAAAGCGTACAGCAGCATACACCCGCCTCTGCGTTGGGGGATACGCCATAGACGGTGTAAGAGACCCAGACAAATAGGGAGATGCCCGCTACTCCTGCCGGCGTCGACGCCAGCCAGAAAGGTCTGGAAGAGCGGCTCCTCGACTCCGCGCCGCAGGGTTTCCAGAGTTCCCCGGCCCGAACGCGCTGAGCCCTGCCGCAGCTCTTGGGGCAGGAGCGAAACATCCAGGTAGCGATCGATCTGATGCAAGCGCTCAGCGTCTCCCTGTGCTGCGGCGCGATACGCGTGCGCATAGGCAACCAGATCACACGGAGCAATTTTCCTTTCGAGATAATCGTGAAGGAGCTGAGACAGGTCAATGGCCGCGGCCTGGTCACTGAGAAAGGTTTCCAGGCCGTGAGACAGGGTGACGACTCCAGAGGGAAAGAATGAGTCGGTCAGCTGTAATGCCGCTATGAATGCTTCGTCGTCCATAAAGCGTCAATGTGTCAGCGGTTGTCTGCTCCCTCTCCCCTGGAGGGAGAGGGTTGGGGTGAGGGGGAAAATGCAAACTGAGACATCACCCAACGGTTTTTCTCTATTGGAGGACCCGTTTACTCTTCGTGCTCTGGGCTGCTTTTGGCCAGGAACGCCGCTCATACCGAACCGTAAATTGATCCAGGAGATGATGGGTACGCAGAACGGTTTCCATCACCGCTCGGTCGAGTGTGACCGGCACCAGCACCGCGTCGTTGACGCTCGCGATTGGCCAGTGTTGGTTGCCCAGGACGTGACCCAGGCGAACGAGCCAGTGGTGTTGCTCGCCCAAGGGCAGGCCTGGGCGAAGCGTCAGCACCATGACCTCTTGAAGAGCGAGGTGGACTAACAAGCCCCCTTCCCTATCGGTGAAGGCAAAGACGTCCCCATCCGCTATCTGTGTGCCACGGGGCAGGACGAGGCCCAGCTCCTGACCTGTCGAGGTCTGGAGGCGGAGCCGACTCTTCTGCGCCTCCCGTTCGTTCAGGGTCACTTCCTCCAGTTGGCGCGTATGCTCCCACTGCGTGACCTGAGCGGCCAGGTCCGAATCATGATGGATATTCCCCAGGCGGTGACTGATGCGCAGCATGCTGTCTTCCCTTGATCCTTATTTTGGCAGGTCTGGCGCGGGAACCCCCAGGTGGCGCAGCCGCAGTCCTTGCCAGGCGCGGCGTAATGCCCGCCGAACCGCTGGAACCTGTGTCCCTGCTACTTTCACGCAGACCCCATATTTCCCTGGGAGGACGGTTGTCCCGGCCACGAGAATGGTGTCAGGGAATACGTCCTCTTGGATCTCCCCCTGGATTTTTCGTGCCCAGCCCTCAGTCACCGCTCGGCCGACGAGGACGGCTTGACCCCAGACATGATAGCGGTCCAGGACGCCAGGACCGGTGAGGCGCTGCTGGAGTGGCAGGGCGACGCCGTGTTCTCGCATAAGGGGATCGCCGGCCTCGTCAGTGACCGCCAGGCTGGTCGAGAGCGCTTCAAACGGCTCCAGGGTCACATCCCCCCGGATGAGAAAAATTTCGGAAAAGAAAAAAGTCGCCTTCCGGCCGAGTTGGACGCGCAGATGTTGGCCGAAACGCGCGCGCGGAAAGAGAATAACCGGTTCGGGAGAGTATTCTGCATAGGCTCCCGCACCCAAAACAAACGACACGCTTTGCAGTGCACAGTTGGCCGTCATGGAGTGGATCTTCTCTGCGGCCTGATTGGTAATATGGACTTGAGCCATGTCGCCCAGATCGAACTGGAGGGTTGCCCGATCGCCCTGAATCAGGCCGCCCGCCGGTGTTTGGACATACACCACCGCCATGCCAGGTAGGGCCGGGTCCAAATACCAGGGCCGGGTCAGATGGAAAGGATGGGAAACAAACGAACGCTGAAGACGGGTCTTGCCGGACCGTGCGACGGCAAAGATCAGCTTGCACGCGCCCGACTTTCCGGTTGAACCGGCCGGGCGTTGATCGAGCGCATCAGACAGATAGGGCTGAAACGACTGGGGCCAGAAAGCGGCCTCAAAAGAGCGGCCCGACCGAGAGGCGTCAGGCTCAGACACTGGCCTGGGGGGGAGGCTAGACAAAGAGTAACTCGCGTTCAATCCACTCGCCCACGTCTTGAATCCCCAGCCCTGTTTTACAGTTGGTCAGCAGAACGGGCCGCGGACCACGGGCGTGATGGGCATCCTGAGTCATCGCCTCAAGATTTGCGCCAACATAGGGGGCGAGATCGACCTTGTTTATGACCAGCAGGTCTGAGCGGGTAACGCCCAGCCCCCGCTTGCGTGGAATGTCGTCGCCCCCGGCCACGTCAATGACGAAAACAAAGGCGTCGGCGAGTTCTGGAGAATATGTTGACGCCAGATTGTCTCCGCCACTCTCTAAGATAATGAGGTCCAGGGCGGGGAACTGTTCCTCCAGCTGCCGGACCGCTTCCAGATTCATGGTCGGATCTTCGCGAATGACCGTGTGCGGGCAGGCGCCGGTCTCAACGCCGACAATGCGGTCCGGGGAGAGGAAGCCCCGGTTCCGCAGGCGTTGGGCGTCCTCCTGGGTCAGAATATCATTGGTGATAACCGCGACCTGCTTCCCCTGGCGCTGAAGATACGGCACCACATGTTCAATCAGCGCGGTCTTTCCTGAGCCGACCGGTCCACCGATACCGAGCCGGGGAACTTCAGCATATCCTGTCATACCGCCTCATCTTCGTCTGAGGAGAGGAAGCCCTGCTCTGCCGCTCTGAGGAGCGCCTGCTGTCGAACGCCTGCATCCTCTGTATTCCCCTCAGTCAAACCGTTCAAGCCGAAGACCGTGCGTTGTCCGCCGAACGGGACGAGTTGCACGGTTTTCTCTTCTCCCGGCTCAAAACGAACGGCCGTACCGGCTGGAATATCAAGCCGAAGGCCGAAAGTCATGGCCCGCGGAAAACGCAACGCCCGATTGGCCTCGAAGAAGTGATAATGCGAACCCACCTGAACAGGTCGGTCTCCGGTGTTGAGCACAGTGACGGACCGCACGGGTCGTCCGGCATTCAAGACGACTGCGCCTTCAGCCGGAAGGATTTCCCCAGGGATCAGCGTGGAAGCCGTTTTTTCGTCCGGCATGCATACCTCTCTTGTCTTTCGTGGTTCTCACTTCTCTCTGCCATGTACGTATTCTTACTTGGAGCAATAAATAATAGAGCAATAATCTTGCCGAGGTACAAGCCAGGGAGTCTGCTGGTTTGCTCCCGTTTGACGAAAAATATGTTGAATTTATAGGCCCGAAAATCAACACCTTGTATAATAATAAGGCAAATTGATGCTTCCTGAACAGGGTCGTACTTTCTGTCCAACCCCCTGTTTTCCCTTGTTCTGTCGAGTCATCAGCGTACCGGAGCCAGAGACTTTTCATAGCCGGCCCAAGTCTGGCCTCTATCTTGCTCCTCTCCTCGACTTTGTCTGAATCGCTCGTAGTCGAAAGGAAGGAGTACACAAGAATATGGGAAGAAAAGGAAGACGCGACTTCGTTGCGCGGGCCCGTCTGATTGCAGGCATTGTTATCAGCACCCTGATGACGACCCCGGTGCTGGCAGACGAGCTCAGCGAGTTACGCCAACAGCTCGCTGAGCAGCACAAGGTCATGCAGGCGCTTGAGAGCCGCATGATGGAACTCGAAACAAAGGAAAAGGAGCGTGTCGCGCAAGGCGTTGATTTCGGCTACCAGGCCGGAACCCGCAAGAAGGGCCTTGCCGCGGAAGATGTGTATGACAATGGATTTTTTATCCGCAGCAAGGATGGGCGCTACTCGATCAACCTCAATGGTTTCCTTCAGGCCAGATACACCTTGACCGCCCCGGCAGGTATGGACGACGGCAGAACGCGGAGCAATTTTGACGTTGCCTTGGCGCGACTGGCGTTTTCCGGGAATGTCTTTGATCCCAAAGTCAAATATTTCTTTCAGTATGAAGCGACCACCTTTGGCAACAGTAACCAATCAACCATGCTCGACTGGTGGATGCAGTACAGCCACTCCCAATACCTGAATGTGCAGGCCGGTCGTTTTATTCTCCCCTATAGTCGCCAGTTCTACACCCATCCGGGTAATCTGTTGTTCTCCGACCTGTCCGTGGCGGACTATGCGTTCAACTTGCAGCGTGCGGTCGGCGCCAACATCAGCGGCAAGGTCGGCAAGCTGTCCTATCACGGCGTGGTGACCAACAGCATCCGCGCCCTGGACGCCGGCGGGCAGCAGAACGTGGGCAACGAGGTCGCCTGGCAGGGACGTCTGGAATACGACCTGCTCGAACCCTACGGCTACCTGGAAAGCTCGCCCACGCCGGCCGCCGCCCCGCAGCTGTCGCTGGGCGTGGCCGCGGCCTTTAACCCGGTTGATGACTACTCTGGCTTCCAGAACGTCAGCTCCGGCGACCGCACGACCAACGTCACCGTTGACGGCGGTTTCCGTTACCAAGGCTTGAGCGTGCAGGCCGCCGGCTACTACCGGCGCAACAACCGTGACTGCTGCTCAGAAAACGTCGGCCACGACTGGGGCTACTACGGGCAGCTCGGCTACTATCTGACCGAGCGTCTGGAACTCGCCGGACGGGTCTCGGGCGTTGATTTTCAGTTTGCCAATGATCTCGACACCCAGGGCGACGTGCGCGAGTACACGGCCGGCTTCAACTACTATCTGTACGGCCACGCCGTAAAAGCCCAGCTCGATTACAGCTTTCTGGACGGCGACCCGTTTCAGTTTCGTGGTACCACCACCAGCACCCATCGGTTCCGGGTCCAAACCCAGATTCTGTTCTAACGAGGCAGTAACCGCATGACGAAAAGGAGAAGTCGAATGATGACCTTATTGACCTGTGTTCCCCGCGGCGCGCGGCGCGCGGCCGCCCGCCTGACGCTTCCGGTCGGCCTGCTGGTCGGATTATTTACCTGGTTACCGGCCGCCTGGGCGGCCGAGCCCATTAAGGTTGGCATCCTGCACTCGCTGAGCGGGACCATGGCGATTAGTGAAACGTCGCTGAAGGATGTGGCCTTGATGGCGATTGAGGAAATTAACGAGGCCGGTGGGCTGCTGGGCCGTCCGGTCGAGCCGGTTGTGGTTGACCCGGCTTCTGACTGGCCGCTCTTTGCCGAAAAAGCGCGCGAGTTGATCCAACAGGAAAAAGTCGCTGTTGTCTTTGGCTGCTGGACCTCGGTGTCGCGCAAATCGGTCCTGCCCGTCTTTGAAGAGTTGAACGGCCTGCTCTTTTATCCGGTCCAGTACGAAGGGGAAGAGTCCTCTTTCAATGTGTTCTACACTGGCGCGGCGCCAAACCAGCAGGCGATTCCGGCTGTCGAATATCTGATGAGCGAGGACGGCGGTGGAGCAGAGCGCTTCGTGTTGCTGGGCACGGACTATGTCTATCCCCGGACGACAAATAAAATTCTCAATTATTTTCTGGAGTCCAAAGGGGTAGCCAAAGCAGACATCATGGAGCTCTATACCCCGTTCGGGCATAGCGACTATCAGACCATCGTGGCGGACATCAAGAAATTCGCCGTCGGTAAATCGACCGCGGTTGTTTCGACGATTAACGGCGACTCGAACGTTCCGTTCTACAAAGAGCTGGCCAACCAGGGGCTGAAGGCCGAGGACATTCCCGTTGTCGCGTTCTCGGTTGGCGAGGAAGAACTCCGCGGCATCGATACCGCTCCGCTGGTCGGTCATCTGGCGGCGTGGAATTATTTTATGTCCGTCGATACCCCCGAGAACAAAGACTTTGTGGCCAAGTGGGAAGCCTATGTCAAAAAACATCAATTGCCTGGCGGCGCTAAGCGGGTGACCAACGACCCGATGGAAGCCACCTATATCGGGATCCGCATGTGGGCCCAGGCAGTCGAACAAGCCCAGACAACCGACGTTAATGCCGTGCGCCAAGCCGTCGGCAATCAGGTGGTGCGCTCACCCTCCGGCTTCGATATCAGCATGGATGCCAAGAACCACCATCTGCACAAACCGGTCCTTATTGCTGAGGTTCGCGAAGACGGCCAGTTCGATATCGTCTGGAACACCGAAGGCCCCGTTCGCGCCCAGGCCTGGAGTCCTTTTATACCGGATAGCGCCAAAAAGGTTGCAGACTGGACCTATCCCTGGGTGTGTGGCAACTGCACCGCGCCCAAGTTCAAAAACTAAGGGTTCTGACAGCATGAAGAGAGATAGAGACAGAGATAGAGATAGAGGGAAGGGGGTTCCTCTCTGTCTCCACTCTCTGTCTCAATTCTCTATCTCTGTCTCCTTTCTCTTCCTGTCCCTCATTCTGCTGCTCGGCCTGCCGTCTTCCAGCGGTGCCACGACGGAGGGGAAAGACTTGGCCTCTCTCCTGCATGGCCTCGGAGCGAAGAGTCGCCGGGATGTTCGGCAGGCAATAACGGCGCTCGGCCGGCTGAACGACCCTGCCGCGCTGCCGGCCCTTGAGGCTTTAGGCGAGCGGCGTTTGCGGGTCGATGAGGCCGGCCTCGTCTCCATCAAGGGAGAAGACGGCAGCCTGCGCGACGCGCTCAGTGGGGAGACTGTAGAGTTGGACGAGGCCGCGCTGCGGACGCCCCGTATCAATAATGCGGTGCGGCGCGCGCTGCGGCCGGTTATTGCCCAACTTCAGTTATACGCTCCCGACGTTGGTGTACGCCTGGCCGCGGCGGAAGAGCTGATCAAGCGTCCGCGGCCCGAAATGACGGACCCTCTACAGGCTGCTCTGGAGCGCGAGACCGAGGCGGCGGTGCGGGATGTCCTGGCCGTCGCTCTGGCGCAAATGCAGCTTCAGAGCGAAGACCAGACGGCGCGTCTCGCCGCCATTCGGCTGATAGGTGAATCGGGCAACCTTGGATTGCGGCCCCAGTTGGAAGCCCTGGTCGCGACACAGGAAGATGGCTCTTTTGCTGAGGATGACCCGGAGGTGCGGGCGGCGGCCGAGGCCGCGCTGTCGAGTTTTGAACGGACCCAGTTTCTGATTAACAGTCTGGGCAATCTCTTCTACGGGACGAGTCTGGGGAGTGTCTTGCTCCTGGCGGCTCTTGGTCTGGGGATTACGTTTGGCTTAATGGGCGTCATTAACATGGCCCACGGCGAGATGTTGATGCTGGGCGCGTACGCCAGCTATGTGGTCCAGGGGGTCTTTCAAGAGCGCTTTCCGGCGTGGTTTGACTGGTATCTGGCGGTTGCGGTCCCGGCCGCCTTTGGGGTGTGCCTGCTGACGGGGATGATACTGGAGCGCGGGGTGATCCGTTTTTTATACGGTCGTCCGTTGGAAACCCTGCTCGCAACCTGGGGCATCAGCCTCGTTCTGATTCAGAGTGTGCGTCTCATCTTTGGGGCCCAAAATGTGCAGGTGGCGAATCCAGCCTGGCTGTCGGGCGGAATCGAAGTCCTGTACGGCGTCGTTCTGCCGTACAGCCGGCTGGCCATTATCCTGTTTGTCGCTCTGGTGGTCGGCTTGGTCTGGCTGATTCTCCAGCGGACCCGCCTCGGTGTACAGGTTCGAGCCGTCACCCAGAACAGACCTATGGCGGCCTGTATGGGCATATCGGCCGGCCGGGTTGATATGTGGACCTTTGGTTTGGGTTCGGGCATTGCCGGCTTGGGTGGCGTTGCGCTGTCCCAGATTGGCAATGTCGGGCCGGAACTCGGCCGTCTGTATATTGTTGATTCGTTCATGGTCGTGGTGCTGGGCGGGGTCGGGAACATCGCCGGGACAGTGGTGGGAGCGCTGAGTCTGGGCCTGGTGAATAAGATACTCGAACCGGTCGCCGGCGCGGTATTGGGAAAAATTGGTGTGCTCATCTTTATCGTTTTATTCATCCAGCAACGGCCCCAAGGCCTATTTGCGCTCAAGGGGCGCCTGGCAGAAAGCTGAGGCCGTGGTGAGTTCTCCAGTATCCGAAACCGCTGCGGAGCCGCTGGTCGCCGGCGCGCCGGCGGAGCCGCATGAGCGGACCGGCTCCGTTTTGACGTCCCTTATGCGGCTCCATAGCCGAGGCGAGTGGGTCCTGATCGGCCTCCTCGTCGTCCTGGGGGTAATCGTCATTCCCGGCCTGAATTTGCTGCCGGCTGACTCGGCGTTGCACTTTCCCGACTATCTTATTCCGCTGCTCGGCAAGTTCATGTGCTACGCCCTGGTGGCCCTGGCCGTGGACCTGATCTGGGGCTATGCCGGCATTCTCAGCCTGGGGCATGGCGTGTTCTTTGCGCTGGGCGGCTATGCCATGGGCATGTATCTGATGCGGGCTATCGGGACGGAAGGGGTCTATCGGAGCGAACTGCCCGACTTCATGGTCTTCCTCGATTGGAAAGAACTGCCGTGGTACTGGTACGGGTTCAGCAACTTCGGGTTTGCCCTGGGGATGGCCCTCTTCGTCCCCGGAATACTGGCCTATATCTTCGGGTTTTTCGCTTTTCGCTCGCGCATTCGCGGGGTCTATTTCTCTATCATTACCCAGGCCATGACCTACGCGCTGATGCTGCTGTTCTTCCGCAACGACACCGGATTCGGCGGGAATAACGGTCTGACCGATTTCAAGCGCTTGCTCGGGTTTTCGCTGCAAGCGCCGACGACCAAGCTGGGGCTGTATGTGACCTCTGTGGTCGTCCTTGCGCTCGCCTACCTGACCTGCCGCTATCTGGTCACGTCGAAGCTGGGGCGGGTATTGATGGCCGTTCGCGATGCGGAGAGCCGTTTGATGTTCTGTGGCTATAATCCGCATAGTTACAAACTCTTCCTCTGGACCCTGTCCGCGATGCTGTGCGGTTTGGCCGGCGCGCTGTACGTCCCCCAGGTCGGGATCATTAACCCGAGCGAGATGCAGCCCGCCAATTCCATTGAGATGGCTATTTGGGTCGCGGTCGGTGGTCGTGGTACCCTGTCCGGCGCGCTGCTCGGCGCTTTTCTGGTGAATGGCGTCAAAAGCTGGTGCACTGCCGCGCTCCCCTATCTGTGGCTGTATATTCTCGGCGCGCTGTTTATTGTTGTCACTCTCTTTCTCCCCCGTGGCGTGGCCGGTCTGTTGCGTTGGCCGGCCAGGGCGCAGACGGATGAAACAAGGGGATAGCCGCCGGACCTGGGACAGTCAGATGAAGCGGGATATGCCGGAGGAAACAATTGACCAGGGCGGCAGCCCGGCAATGGCCCATGTGGTCCAGCCCGGGCTGGATACCAGCCACGGCGTCATTCTCTATGTTGAAAATGTGACGGTGAGCTTTGATGGCCTGAAAGCCCTGAACGAGCTGACGCTGTATCTCAACGCCGGCGAGCTCCGCTGCCTCATCGGTCCCAACGGGGCCGGGAAAACAACCTTGCTGGACGTCATCACCGGCAAGACTCGACCGGATACCGGGACGGTGTTTTTTGGCAATAACCTGGACCTGACGCAACTGTCGGAATACGACATCGCCCTGGCCGGAATCGGCCGGAAGTTTCAGCGTCCGACCGTCTTCCACGGCCATACCGTCTCCGAGAACCTCGAACTGGCCATGCAGGCGAATAAAAAGGTGTGGCACAGCCTGCTCGCCCGTCTGAGCCGGCAGCAGCGCGAGCGCATTGCCTCGACCGCTGAGACGATCGGTCTCATTGAGCAATTGTCCACCCGCGCCGGGCTGCTCTCGCACGGACAAAAGCAGTGGTTGGAACTGGGTATGCTGCTGATTCAAGACCCCCAGTTGCTGTTAGTGGACGAGCCCGTTGCCGGCATGACCCACCAGGAGACCGATCGAACGGCCGAATTATTGATTTCGCTGGCCGGCAAACATACCGTTGTGGTGGTCGAGCACGACATGGAGTTTGTCCGCAGCCTGGCCCGGACGGTGACGGTCCTGCACGAGGGGAGCGTCCTGGCTGAGGGCAGTATGGAAGAGGTGCAGAGCGACCCGCGTGTGGTCGAGGTCTATCTGGGAGCCTAGCCGGCCGAGGGCGACGATGATCCGCATTCAGGACCTGAATCAGTATTACGGCGAGAGTCATATTTTATGGGATGTTGACCTCCACATCCCGGCCGGGTCCTGTACCTGCCTGATGGGCCGGAACGGTGTCGGCAAGACCACGCTGCTCAAGACCATCATGGGCCTCCTGCCCATCGCCTCCGGCAGTCTCCAGTTTGAGAACAGCGAGCTGGCTCGTCGCCCGGCTGCGCTGCGGGCGCGCCTCGGAATCGGCTACGTTCCCCAGGGTCGCGAAATCTTCCCGCAGCTGACCGTTGAGGAGAACCTGCGTATCGGTCTTCCGGCGCGTCGTGACAGGGTCGGCTCAATCCCCGAGTCAGTGTTCCACTTCTTTCCCGTGCTCAAGCACATGCTCGGCCGTCGGGGTGGGGACCTGTCCGGCGGCCAGCAGCAGCAGTTGGCCATTGGCCGCGCCCTGGTCCTGAACCCGAAGCTGCTGATTCTGGATGAGCCAACTGAAGGCATTCAGCCCAATATCGTCCAGGAGATCGGCGATATCCTCCTCCGTCTCAATCAGGAAGAAAACCTGACCATTCTGTTGGTTGAGCAGAAACTCCCCTTTGCCCGCCGAGTGGCGGATGCCTTTGCTGTGATGGAAAAGGGCAGTGTGGTGGCCGACGGACCCATCGCCGCCTTGACGGATGATATTGTCCAGCGGCATTTATCAGTCTAGGCTCTCGCCAGACGACAAAGAGGAAACGTGTCCTCTTCGGAGAACAGATATGCATTTTACGCCGCACGAACAAGAGAAGCTGATGATTTACCTGGCCGCCCAACTGGCCCGGGAACGACAGGCGCGCGGGTTGAAGCTGAACTATCCCGAAGCCGTGGCCCTGCTTACCAGCGCAGTGCTGGAAGGGGCCCGGGACGGGCAATCCGTGTCGGAACTGATGTCGTACGGCGCGACCATCCTCAGTCGGGACGATGTGATGGACGGGGTGGCCGAGATGATTGATCTGGTACAGGTCGAGGCGACCTTTCCAGATGGGACGAAGCTGGTCAGTGTCCACCAGCCGATTCGCGAGGTGAGGAGAGACGGATGAGTCAGACGATTGAACACCGTCGGTATGCCGCAATGTTCGGGCCGACCGTTGGCGACCGGGTCCGGCTGGCCGATACCGACCTGGTGATCGAAGTCGAGCAGGATCACACCCGGCCTGGGGATGAGGTAAAATTCGGCGGCGGCAAAGTCATTCGCGACGGTATGGGGCAGTCGCCCGTCCAGACCGCGGCCCAAGGCGGCCCGGATTTGGTGATTACCAATGCGACCGTGGTTGATCACTGGGGCATTGTGAAAGCCGATGTCGGGGTGAAAGACGGCCGGATTTGCGGGATCGGCAAGGCCGGCAACCCCCTGCTGATGGAGGGCGTTTCGCCCGAGCTGGTCATTGGCCCCGGGACGGAGATACTGGCCGGAGAAGGCAAGATTCTGACTGCGGGCGGCATTGATGCCCACATTCATTTTATCTGCCCCCAACAGATCACCGAAGCCTTAGCCTCGGGCATCACGACGATGTTCGGCGGTGGAACTGGCCCGGCAACCGGCACCAACGCGACCACCTGTACACCGGGACCGTGGAATATCGCCCGGATGCTCGAATCGATTGAGGACTTTCCCATGAATCTGGGCTTTCTGGGCAAGGGCAACGCCTCTCGTCCCGAAGCCTTGCGTGAGCAGCTCGAAGCCGGCGCCGTGGGGCTCAAACTCCACGAAGACTGGGGCTCGACGCCGGCCGCGATCGACTGCGCGCTCTGTGTGGCTGACGACTATGATGTCCAGGTCGCCATTCATACCGATACCTTGAACGAGACCGGCTATGTCGAGGATACGATTGCGGCATTTAAGGGCCGCGCCATCCACACCTACCATACCGAAGGGGCCGGCGGGGGGCATGCGCCGGATATTATCAAGGTGTGCGGATTCCCGAACGTCCTGCCGTCGTCAACCAATCCAACCCGGCCCTTCACCGTCAATACCATAGACGAACACCTCGACATGTTGATGGTCTGCCATCATCTGGACCCCGGCGTTCCCGAAGACGTGGCGTTTGCCGAATCGCGTATTCGACCGGAAACGATTGCGGCCGAGGATGTGCTGCACGATATGGGCGCTTTCAGCATGATGGCGTCGGACTCGCAGGCCATGGGCCGGGTGGGAGAAGTGATCCTCCGCACCTGGCAAACCGCGCATAAGATGCGCGTCCAACGCGGCCGTCTGCCGGAAGAGACCGGGGAGAACGATAATTTTCGGGTCAAACGCTATATTGCCAAATACACCATCAACCCGGCGCTAACTCACGGCATTGCCGACCAGGTTGGCTCGATTGAGGTCGGCAAGCTGGCCGACCTGGTAGTGTGGGAGCCGAAATTTTTTGGCGTCAAGCCGGAACTGATTCTGAAGGGCGGCTTTATTGCCTGGGCGGCGATGGGTGATCCCAACGCCTCAATTCCGACTCCCCAGCCGGTCTTTGGTCGGCCCATGTTCGGCCATTTTGGCCGCGCCCCGGCCAGCCTGTCGCTCAGTTTCGTCTCTCGCGCGGCGCATGACAACGGCCTGGCCGGGCAGCTCGGATTGCAAAAGCGGCTGGTGCCGGTCCACAACTGCCGGCAGGTTGCGAAGACAGACCTGATCCACAATGGGGCCCTGCCGCACATCGAGGTCAATCCCGAGACGTATGAGGTTCGGGCCGACGGTCAGCTGCTGACCTGCGCGCCGGCCAGCGTGCTGCCGCTGGCCCAGCGCTACTTTCTGTTTTAGGGACAAGCGCGTCAGTTAAAAGCCAGGTCTGCATCCGGCCCGACCGTCCGGCCCGGCGCGCAGGATAATCTGCGCCGGTGGCGGAAGCGCTGGCGGCTGCCGTTTGTCTTGTTCCGGCACGGGCCTTCCTCGCCCGACGCCCGTAAAACTCTCGCCCATTAGAGCGAAATCCGAATGATCACCCCACCCATGATCTCACCCATTTTGAAGTCACGCCGGGGGCTGTCTTTGTGCTCGTTGTGGCACTGGATACAGGCCTGAGCCACGGCAATATCCGGGTAGACGGCGGTAAAATAGGTCGTGTCCCCGAGCGTTTCCTCGGCGTAATAATTCTTCCCCGGATTATCGACGACATATTGGAGCCCGATTTTTTCTACCTCGGTCCGGGGCTTATTCTGCTTGTTGACCGGCCACATGGACAGCAGGGCATAGCTGAAACCGGCGTTTTTCTCCCGGACCATTGTCGCCCCGGCCCGAAACATCTGAGCCGGCAGCAGCAGGGCCTTGTCGTCTTTCCAGTGCTCGCTGGCCTCAATCGCCTTTTCTTCAACCGCGAGGCGGTTGACGATGAGCCGGGTGTAGACCGTGCGGTCTGTCTCCAGGACGGTGTGCAAGGCGTCGGCCATCTGTCGGGGGGAAATGCCGGGCGTTGCGCCGCCGCCATCACACGCGCCGGCGAGAAGAACCGCAGCTCCTGCCAGGATAACACCAGGAAAACGCTTCCACGTCATGGGCCTATCTTCCTTCCTCGGCTTGTTCGTCCGTCCGAGCCGTTTCGGCCTGTCGCCGTTCAGCCATATCAAGGCTGGCAACATGAACGGCGGGTTGACCGCTGAAGTTGCGGGCGATCAGCTCCGGGTCAGCCAGGGCGTCCAGGGCGAATCCCAGGCCGTGACACTGCAGGCACGCGCTGCGCAGCATCTTTTCGTTGGGCCGCAAGTTCCCGTTCTGGTTATGCTGCACCCGAACCGTGTCCGTCTCCCCCTGGCGGTGGATTTCACGGGGCAGATGACACGTCGCACACGACACGCCCGAGCCGGGCGGCAGCTGACCGGCCAGCTCTTTTTGCCACAGCCGGAAGTGGGCCGAGCCGGTGTAGGCCCGGCTGTGGGCGTCGTCATGACACGCCAGGCAGGCTTCAACTGCGGCCTGACGGGTATCAAAGCGGTGCGCCGAATGACAGCTGAGACAGCCGAGTTCACGACCGTGGGCGGACGTTTTCATCGGTTGACGGGCCAGCTCTGGCCGCATGGGGGGGAGCTGTTGAGCCAGCCGCATGCCGTGTCTGCCGGCCAGAAATCCCTCCGCCTCGGCCTGATGGCAGCTCTGGCACACAGCGTGCCCAACCCGGTCGGTCCATATTTTTTCTGAGGTCTGGGACGCCCCGGAGTCGGGCTGACGGTGACAGTCCGTGCAGTTGATCCCCGCCTGAGCGTGGCGTGTTGATACCCAGTCTTCAAACAGACGCTGATCGTCGGGGCTGCGTGGCGGTGGCCCGTCGGCGTCGGCTCGGCCGAGCGGTCGGGGCTGAAAGATCGCCCGCAGCGGAACGACGGGATTGTCGAGGAGCGCCGGCTCGTGCAGGTGTTCGAGCAGAAAGTCTTCATACAGGGCGGTATTGTCGTGAAAATTGTGGCAGCCCGCGTTCGCGCAGGTGGCAAAACCCAGGCCGGCGTGGCTGGGCCGTTCTTCGGCCAGGTCGGCGTGGCAGTGAAAACAATAATCCATCGCCAGGGTGACGCCCACGGGGCGGGTCTGAGCCGGCCGATGTTCCCGGTGGCAGGTGACGCACAAGCGGGCATCCAGGATCGCCACCCGGTCCGCGTTGCGCGGGTCGGTAAACTTGCTGCTGGGGTGACTATCGTTGGCGCGCTCTAATTCCGCGGCGTGGCAGTCGAGGCATGCGGACTGCTTAACCCCCGCGAACGGCGTGTGACACGCCTGACACGCCAACTCGATCTGGTAATGGCCGGCGGTGGTTTGTCCCGGCAGAAACATCGCTCTGTGTTCGCTCCAAAAGGAGAGGGCCAAATACACGCTCAGGCCCAGAGGAACGATCCCCCATCCCAGGTAGGTCCAGACTGTGGACCAAGTGCCGTCCATCCTCTGTCCGTCAGTCACCGCATGCGCCCGACCTTCATCCTCAGTAGTAGTACACCGACAAAATGTGGAATCCGAGGAAAACGAGTAAAGGCCACAACAGGAAAATATGACTGTGGGTCATGACGTGGCGTAGGCGTCGCGCTCGCCTGCCGCTCCAGCGCTGCTCTCCAGCGGCCAGCCCAGCGGCCAGGCCACCGACCGCAGCCAGGGCCAGGAAGTTGGTCATGAGATACAAGTTGGCATTGTTGCCCAGGCTGAAGCCGGTGTGGGCAACCAGCGCCAGCAGGGTGAGGACGCCCAGGGCGGCGTGAACGGCCCGCCACCAGGCAAAGTCGGCAAACGAAAAGACTGGCCAGCGTTTGCGCAGCGATATCAGCAGGCCGACTGCGGACAGGGCCACGATGCTGTAGCCGCTGAACTGTTTCCACCACCCGTCGCTCCACAAGACCTCAAGCTTCCAGCCGCCTTGGACCGTCTCGACAAAGGGAACGGCCGGCACCACACACACGAGCGTCGCGAGCAACACGGCCAGGACGGAGCCGGCCCCCAGACTTTTGCGGCCCGGACTCGGCCGCGGGTCTGCCATCTCTCCCAGCAACTGAGCCAGGAGAGGAGCGCACGAGCCGCACACCTGGGACGCGCCGGTCCGTTCAGCGAGGGTGGTCAGCGTATGGCAGCCTTCGGTCATGGCCCGTCCGAGCTGCCCCCGGGTGACGCGGGTACAATGGCAGACGGTGGTGGTGTCCGGCCACTGTGCGACCTCGTCCGTTAGCTGCTCCGACCAAATCCGACCGTACCGGCGAAAGCGGAACCGGCGCCACGGCCACAGCCGGCGGGTTGCGGTTACGGCTTCGTGGAGGCGAGGGAGCTCCGGCCACTGACCAATACCGATCAGCCCAATCAGTCTATTGCGCTCCAGCACCAGTTTGCGATACCCCCCGTCAGCACTCCGGTATGCAATATCGCGTACCGTGCGGGTTCGCTCTTCTTCACTGATCCGGCCCACACTCCACACCGGCAGCTCAAAAATCTTGAGTTGGACCGCGGACAGAGAGCCGCGATAGACGGCGCGACCACCGAGCAGACAGTGGGCGGCCACTGCGGCCTGTTCAAAGCCCGGGGCGACCGTGCCGGAGACGTGGTGTCCATATTCAGCGCAGTCGCCGACGGCGTAAATATTCGGGTCGGACGTCTGCATCCTCTCGTTAACCACAACGCCGTGGTGGACGCGCAGACCCGCGTCGCGGGCGAGCTCAATGTTAGGCCGGACCCCGGTGGCAACGACGAGCGTGTCGCATGCCAACTCTGTGCCGTCCGAGAGCAACACGCCGCTGACCGTCTGGCTGCCTTGAATGCTGCGGATGTTCCTGCCTGTGAACACCTCAATGCCGAGGGCGAGGATGTGATCGTGCAGCAGCGCCGCTGCGGTAGCGTCGAGTTGGCGACTCATGAGACGCCCCTCGTGGTGCACGATCCCAACCGAAATGTCGAGGCTGTGAAGCGCCCGCGCGATTTCAAGGCCGAGCACGCCGCCGCCCCAGACAAGGGTACGCCGACTCTGCGCGCTCCGAGCCAGCAGCATCTCCGTATCGAGCAGGTCATGGAAGAACTGTACGCCAGGCAGGTCGAGGTTGGAAATTGCCGGAATACGAGGCCGTGCGCCGGTGGCCAGGATCAGCGTGGTGTAGGCCTGTCTGCGGCCGGTCGCATCGATAACGGTGCGGGTGTCTCGATCAATTGCCCGAACCCTACGATCGTAGTGCAAGATGACCTGACTGCCAGAGGGCGGACGCAGCGGATTATACACTTCCTCCCAGCTGGTCTCACCGGCGATCAGACTCGAAAGACGGGCCCGGTTATACGACCACAGCTCGTCGCCGTACACGACAAGGGGGTGTTGCGCATCACGACGCAGCAACTCGTGGGCGGCATGGATACCGACCGGCCCGGTCCCGACGATGACGGTCGGCGCGGAGGATGAGACGTCGGCCGCCACAGCGCGGAGAGTTGAAGGGGCGGTAGGCATGACGCGGTAGTTAAACTCCTCCTCCAGAGCAACACGGAGACTAGGCAGAGTCAAGGCCGAGGCGCGGTGGCCCTGCCCTTGGCCAAACGCTATTTTCTCTTCTGAAAACAGGTTGGTTTTATATAAGTTTACGTTATAAACAAAACAAATTTAATTCAGCAAAACTTATCTTGTAAAAGACCTCCGCCTCGGCTATATTTCTCTTCGTTCCCTTGAACATTTTGTTCAGGTCATCATCGTCAGGTCCTCCCCGTCCTGACGATGATTTAAGGCCCGCAGGTTTCCCCTCCTTTACCCTGCGGGCCTTTTCTTTTTCCGGTTCTGAAGATCAGACGGTCAATACGTGGATGGACGCTGCCGCGTTTTCGCCGTCAATGACGCCGCCGCCGTTTTCGGTCAGGCCAACCTTGGCGTCTGCAACCTGACGCGCACCCGCCTCGCCCCGGAGCTGCCAGAATATTTCGCACAGCTGGGCCACTCCGGTCGCGCCAACCGGATGACCCTTGGCCAAGAGACCGCCACTCGGATTGACCGGGCAGCTGCCGCCAAGCTGGGTCACGCCCTCGTCAATGAGTTTCCCGCCCTCGCCCGTCTGGCACAGACGCAGCTCCTCATACACCAGCAGTTCGGCCGGCGCGGTCGCGTCGTGGGCCTCGACAACCTGGAGGTCCTGCGGCCCAAGCCCGGCCTGCTCGTACGCCTTGCCGGCGACTGACGGGACGATACCAGGGGAATCGGCTGCCTGTTTATTGCTTGAACCCAAGGTCGAGGCTCTGACATAGACGGGCCGGGTGGTGAGTTGGCGGGCTTTGGCCGCTGTTGTCACGAGGACGGCGGCTGCGCCGTCGCCGATGGGAGAACACATCATGCGGGTGAGCGGGTCGGCGATAAGGGGCGCGGCCAGAACATCTTCGACCGAGCGCCGGGTTTGATACTGGGCATGCGGATTCAAGCTCCCGTTGGTGTGATTCTTGGCGGCGATACGGGCAAACTGCTCCTGTGTCGTGCCGTAGCGCTGCATATGCTGGCGGGCGAGGTTGGCATAATAGTCCATAAAAACGCTTCGGGACTGACCGGCCCCTGCGCTCTGCTCGCCGCTCATCTCTCTGGCAAAGGTATCGGCCAACTCCAGGTCGATAGCGCTGCCAATGGCCTGAAACGTGCGCTGCTTATCTGGATGAAAGAGCTTTTCCATCCCGAGCGCGAGCACAACGTCATACATCCCGGACGCGACGTAGAGCCAGGCCAGATGAAAGGCAGTGGAAGAGCTGGCGCACGCATTTTCCGTGTTAATGACCGGAATGCCCCCGATGCCGAGCTCGCGCAGCACGACCTGACCCCGGATACACTCCTGTCCGGTAATCAGGCCAGCCACCGCATTCCCAACGGCCGCGGCCTCGATATCGCGCGTGGCCATCCCGGACGATTGGACGGCGCCTTCAATCGCCTCACGGGCCAAATCCTTCATGCTGCGATCCATATGTTTGCCAAAGCGCGTCATCCCCGCTCCAACGAGTGCAACCTGTCGCATACGGTTCCCCTTTCCTGTAGATGTGGAGGTGCCTAGTCTACCAAAGGAGGCAGACCGGATGGAAGACGCCCTTGCGATTATCGGTCAATGGATCGGTCTGGTGAAGTCGGCCAAACTGTCCATCGCAGAAGTGAGTCAGGATTGCGAAGCCCGCGTGGCCGCCGGAGTGGTCAGTGCTGAGGAGGACTTTCAGGAAGCGGTGCGGGCCGTGTTTGAAGCGCTGAGTACCCTTCAGGTGCGCCTGGAAGAACAAGAGGAATTACTGGAATCGGAACTGGAAGATGAGGACGGGTGAACTGCTCTGACGAATGTCAGCAAATGACTGCGAAACTGCAACGGGAACAACGGAAGCGGGAGAAGTGGGACAAGCAGTCAGAGTTGGAGAAGGCAAAGAAGACCCTGCACTGATGGGGAGTCTCTTTTTGCGATCAAACAGGAGCGCAGCCCAAGTGTGCCCGTAGGTGCGGAGCCCCGTAGGTTGGATTAGCCGGAGGCGGAATCTGACACCGCTGGCGCTTTACTTTCGCTTTATATTCGCCTATGAACTGATACTAATGTTGAGATGACAAAGTAGCGCATGCCGTGCGCATAACGTAACGTAGTGTCACCATGAGCGATAAATCTGCAATCGAGTGGACGGACGCAACCTGGAACCCGGTGACAGGCTGCACCAAGATCACGCGGGGCTGTGACCACTGTTACGCGGAGCGCTTCTCCGAGCGCTTTCGTGGCGTTCCCGGACACCCCTTTGAAAAAGGGTTCGATTTAACGCCACGGCCCGAGCGCCTTTCCCAGCCGCTGACGTGGAAACGACCACGGATGATCTTTGTGAATTCCATGAGTGACCTGTTCCACAAGCGCGTGCCCACCGCATTCATTGACCAAGTGTTCGATGTAATGGAGGCGGCGGACCGGCATATTTTCCAGATATTGACGAAGCGGAGTACGCTCATGAAAAGATATGTCCAGCGCCGCTATCAATCGTGTCCTGCCCCGCGGCATATCTGGTGCGGCGTGTCTGTTGAAGACCACACGGCGACCGCCAGGGTCCGGCATCTCCAGCAGGCTCCCATCTCCACGCGCTTTCTTTCCATCGAACCGTTGCTCGGTCCCATAGGGGATCTGGACCTCCGGGGAATCGCCTGGGTCATTGTCGGTGGGGAAAGCGGCCCAAAGGCCCGGCCCATGCAGCCCGAGTGGGTCATTGATGTGCGGGACCGCTGCGAGCAGGAGGGTGTCCCCTTCTTTTTTAAGCAATGGGGTGGCCCGACGCCGAAAGCACGAGGACGTCTGTTAGAGGGAATCGAGTACAACGGGATGCCTCGGTATGGAGGGGCGGAGGAAGATGGCGGATTTCAAACCGGATTGCGTTTCCCCGACAGCTATTGCTACCGGGAACTTCACGCCGACGCTAAGTTTGTTCGTGCAAACGAAAGTGCCCGACAGGTATTTAGGTTATAGCCACGTAGGAGGAACCAGAGAATGCAAGAATATAAGCCGCTAGAGCCATTAGTCAGCGCAATACAAACAGCGCGAAGCGCAATCGATAAGCACGGAGCAGGTTTAAGCAAGAATGAGATTCGAACGAGGAATATATTGATAGATCCGGTGCTGAGAGCACTAGGTTGGGATGTTAGTGTATGGGAAGATGTAGAAGTGGAACATGGCGCAGGGAAGAAGAGGGTGGACTATGCGTTGTTAGGGACGGAAGGACAACCCTTGGTTCTAATTGAAGCAAAAAAGTTGAATGAGGGGCTAGATTCGAAACGGACCCAAATGCTGACATATTGTACTGAGATAGGGGTGCGACATGGGGTACTAACGGACGGAAATTGTTGGGATGTATATGATGTTTGGCAACAACGATCGATGGATGAGAGGAGATTAATACAGGTGATTATCAGTTCGCGGCCGCCGGTTATTGCGGCGTGGATGCTGTTAAGACTCTCGAAAGAGTTCGTACGCGAGGGGGGTCTTTCGTTAGACAACGAAGACAAAAAAAATAACGCTGCAACAGAGAAGAAGTAGGAGAAAAAGCGATGAGCGAAGATAAAATAGAGGGTCTTGAGAAGAAGGGTTTCGAGATAATTGTGAACGCCCGGACGTACACTGTCGATAAGGATGAGATTACTTCCGACGAGGTGGTGGACTTAGCATATCCAGGGGGAGGTCGAGGAGAATTAATTAGCTACACTGTTCTCTTTTATGAAGGTGGTGGACGAGAGAAGGAAGGTGGGTTGAACGAAGGCGAGAAAGTCAAAGTTAAAGACGGGACGGTCTTTAATGTCACACGAACTGATCGCTCGTAACAAAGACCTGAAACGACTTAAGGAATCAGGATACACACTCCGACTCCTTGACGGTTTCTTATTGGTGGAGGACATCCCATATGTAAATTGCGAAGGTCGAGTAATGGAGGCAATGCTTGCGCTACAACTAGACCTTAGCGGTAACGATACAGTTCAGCCGTCGGACCATGTTGCATACTGGACAGGTGACTTTCCGTACAAGAGGGGCGGACAAAAGCTACAGGCATTGGGGGAAGGTGAACATAGCCAAAAGCTGAGCGATGGAACGACGCTCACGTACATGTTTTCGGCAAGGCCGACCGATGGCAAATATCGAGACTACGAACATAAAGTAACGACGTATATAGAGATCATCGAGCGAGAAGCAAGACAGGTCTCTCCAGAAGCAACCGCCCAAAAATGGAAAGTTGATAAAGAAATACGATCCGACGATGTGTTTGAGTATATGGAAACTGCATCGGCGCGACAGAATACAGTTGATATTGCGACGAGGATCAAAGAAGAAAGAATAGGGATAGTAGGTCTAGGGGGTACGGGATCGTACGTTTTGGACTTTGTCGCGAAAACTTGGGTTAGGGAAATTCATCTCTATGACGACGACAAGTTTCTTCAGCACAATGCATTTAGAGCGCCAGGGGCGGCGGGAATCGAAGATATAGAAGGGGGTCCCAGCAAAGTAGAATTCCACGCAGGCCGATACAAGAAGTTACGAAAAGGAGTGATAGGGCATACAGCACGAATCGATGAAACAAACATAGGTGAGTTGAAGGGGTACGATACGATTTTCCTATGTATAGACGGGGATGTAATAAAAAAGAGAATATTAGAAACTTGTGAAGAAGCTGGAAGCGTATGTATTGACACTGGTATGGGGATATATCGGGAGGACGATAAACTCGGAGGGATTATAAGAACAACAACGAGTGAACCAGATCAAAGGAACCATATTAGGGCAAAGAATAGAATTGACATGGCGGGAGGTGGCGTAGGGGAGTACGAAAGAAATATTCAAATGGCAGAGCTAAATGCGCTAAATGCAGCACTAGCGGTGATTAAATGGAAGAAAATCCGAGGAATATATCAGGACCTAGTGCGAGAAGGCGACTCTGGATACATCCTTGACGGGAATAAGATAATCAATCGTGATCTAGTGGCAGAGAAGAGCCAAAACTGAGGCAGTCGATGCCAGAGATAGAACCATTATTCGTAGAAACACTTCCAGATGAGCTGGAAGACGGACGATTATATATCTCACTGAAATATAGAACAATTACACACAAATGCGCATGTGGATGCGGAACGGAAATCAACACGCCATTGCATCCTACTGGTTGGGCAATCACCTATGATGGGGTAAGAGTGAGTTTATGGCCATCTGTAGGTAATTGGAGTGAGAAATGCCAGTCGCACTACTGGATTGATAAAAGCCAGATATGTTGGTCTCGACCGTGGACAAGAGAGGAGATACTTGCGGGTCGTAAGAGACGCTCTGATGAAATACAGGAGTACCACGAAACCATATCGGATATGGTCGGGGTAGGAGCACTAGATGGAACGGGACCAACAAAGAAAAGTCTACTAACAAGGTTGAGAAAATGGCTGTATCATAAACTTAGTAGACTAAGGGAATGACCGTCCTGTATGTCGGATTAGCCGTAGGCGTAATCCGACACTGCTGGAGTATCGGTCATAACTACTATCCCCGCTATCCTCCTTGCCACCTCCGCAAAATACAACACTTCCTCCGGCATTAACGCCCGTCCCAGCACCCCCCGTTCCCGATACGACAACCACTTTTTGAGCACTTGGTAGCCGCCCAGCTTGTAGCGCCAGACGGCAGTAGGGACGTTGCGCCAGTAGGCGTTGCCGTTCAGGTAAATGTCGAACGTGGTCTGACCGAGTACGCTGGTAGCGTCACTCAGGGCAGCGCGTTCGTCCGCTGTGTAATCGCGTTCAACAATGCGGCCTTGGCCGGGCATCACGGCCTCGCCTGTGCCGTAATGGCCCCATCCGGCGGTCAGGGCGAAGTCGTCCCCGGTCATGTTCCGCCCGTCCACTGTGGCGGGAACGGCAAGGGTGGCGATGGCCGGGCGCAAGGTTCCGGTTGTTACGCCGGGGACAGGGGTTTCGGGATCAAGCAGGGCGGCGAGTTCACGTCCGCAGGCTGCGGATTGGGCGAGGGCTTCCGTTGCGGCGGATGCGGGCAAGATGCCCGCGCTCCCAGGGGTAGGCCAACCGGGGAGCGGGATGCGGGGCCAGTCCATGCGCAGAGCGTCGGTGTTGGCCTCGCGGTAAGTTGGGTCGTGCAGTACGGTCAGAACGTGGTGAAATAAGTCTTCCACGCTTGCGTTGAGGTGTTTCAGATACCGTTGTGCCGCCCCTGAAAGGTTAGGACGGCGTGAGTTGTTACCAGCACTTCCGATACCGTCATCACGGAGCCAGGCGGGAAAGAAATGGATACCCCAATTTCCGAGTTTCCAGCCACCGATATGATGTATCAAGGTTCCGTGTGAGAAGTCTTGGATTTCTCGCTTATTGGCCCCGAGCCACATATTTCCATCGAATATATGCGGCTTATAATCAGGACGCGGACGATCAAGTAGATATGTATCCGCTTCCCAATACAGCCAGCGATTATCGAAAGGCCGGTAAGCAAGACGAACGAAACCAGCCTCATCTGGACCGCCGCGTGTAAGCAACGTCTCACGCACCGTACGGACATCGAGCCGCGCTATAGTTTTCATCGCGCTCGGATAGCGCCGGGTGATTTCGTCATGGCTCAAATCTGTATTGAAGTAATCTGAGAGGCGTGCCTTGAGCCGCGAGAGGTCGATATCGACAAGAAACCCGTCCCGCGCGGTATTGACCCCCGGAAACGACACCGGGAACAACTCAGGCAAGGTAGGCCAGGCGAAATAGTCCGCACTGACCGCCGTTCTGACTAATGGCAGCCCCAGTGGCAACACCGGCTCTATAGCGTCGTAGAGCACCGCCGGTTCCGCCTCCGCCGTCTCTAACAGGTCTTCACGTTTCGCCTGCCCCCACAGATGCCGGAAGCCAACGGTCTCGGCTGGTGCATGATCCGCCTTGCGTACCAGTGTCGTAATCGCCGTCCCGACCTGTATCCCCACCGGGTCGCTTGGCGTGGAAAAAATGCTCGGGTCGGGTGTCCCGTCCGGTGACACCTTGCCCGTCTTGTATTTGTCGCCATTGAGACAATCAATCCGAATGGCGTCAAACGCCTCTAAGTACCGCTCCCGCATCCCGGTGAACGACAATCCATCCAGCCACGAATAGTTGGAGATGAAACACACCACCCCCTGTCCCGTCTTCTCGGCAATCCGTCGTTCGGCCATGCGGAAGAAACGCACATACAGATCGTTCAAGCCTTGGCCTTCGGGTTTCCGTACCCGTTTGGTCACGCGGTAGGCTCCCGACAGTGCCCGTTCTTCGTCTACGGCCATCCCGGCAAAGCCGTTGTAAGGCGGGTTGCCCAGAATCACGAGTATCGGTTGTTCCTGCTTCACCTTTTCCGCCCGGTCGCGTTCTTCTTCGAGTTCGGGAAAGGGGAGCGGTTTGGTCGTTCTTGGTTCCCAGCCGGTCAGGGCGTTGGTGAGGAAGACGCCGGGGCGTTCATTGCCATCGTCCGTCAAGGGCGCGTCCAAGTCCTGCATGGTCAGGCCGACTTGCAGATGGGCCACCACAAACGGGGCGGGCATGATCTCGAAGCCGAACACCCGGTTGATGGCGGCCTGTTTCACTCGCGCGCCGGCGAGCGCGCCCATGCCTTTGCCTTGCAGATTCCCCGCAATCCGGCGTAACACTTCGGCCAGATAGGCCCCGGTGCCGCAACATGGGTCGAGCACATACACGTTGTCGGCAGCCAAGCCGTCCGGGATATGCAGGTCATCTTTCAACGCCTTGTCCACACGAGCGACCATGTAGCGGACTACTTCGGCGGGGGTGTACCAGACGCCTAACTGTTTCCGTAGGTCAGGGTCAAAGGCTTCAAGAAAAGGTTCGTAGAAATAGGGCACGGCTTCACCCTCGTTGAAGCGGGCGAAGAAGGCCGCGCGGTCTACGCGATTGAGGGCGGTAGCGGTCCAGTCCAGGACTTCGACCAGACCGAGCGGACGTAACCGGCTCGGACTGGAAAGCTGCTGAAACAAGGCGGCCAGCACCGGCGCGCGCAGATGCCACACGGCTTCATGCCAGTTGAACGTACCCCTCGGGGAGGGCGCTTGCCGTGCCCACAACACCCAGGCGGAGAACACGCCGTAGAACAGCGTCTGAACCAGGGTGGAATAGAAAAAGCGCGCTCCCTTATCACCCGTGAATCGCACGCCGAGCGCCTCTTCCAGGGCAGTCCGCAGGGTCGTGAGTTGCGGAGCATCGCCGGCAGCCTCAATCCGGGCCAGGGCGTCGCGGGCATACGAGGCCAGTAACTAGGCCAGGTCTTTGGGTTCGGTCAAGCGTGCCCGATGGGACAGAGTACGGGCCAGATATTCGCCGAGTCCGGCCCCGACTTGGCGAGCGAAAACGCGGGGCGTTGCCAGTAAGCGGTCAAATGCCTCAGCGCTATCGGCTAATCGGAAGGTTTCGAGCGTGGCCGGCTGGCCGGTTGTATCTTCACCGACCAGGACGAAATCGCGTGTGTTGGTGACTAACACCAGGCGATAGCGCTCCCAATAGCGGCTGACTTGAGCGCTGGCCGCGGTCAGCCAAGCGTCGTCACTGGCAGATTTGACTTCAACAACACCGCGTTCCGGGACTTGGCCTTCTTTGGGTTGCTTTTTTTGTAGCTGCCTGGCTGCATACAACCCAAAGTCGGGATGGCCTGCGCCTTGGTCGGCAAGCTCGCTGACGCAGATCACTTTGGGCTTGAGGGTATTGCCGACCGCGGTCAGCAGATTCTCCAGTGGCCCATAATAGGACCGCTCGCCCGTGGCCCCACCCGAGGCCCGTATCTGGCGGAGGGAGGTCAGGTAGGTTTCAACTGCTGTCGTCAGTTTGGTGGTCGGGGTCGGCATGACGCCTGTTGTGGCTGAGTCCGGGCCGACAGGCAAGACCCGTGTGGGCTGCTCAGGCATGGCCGGAATATGAAAGGCTGGCTCAGAACCACCCCTCTTCCTCGTCTTCAAAATCGTCTTTTCTGAGCGGGAGGGCTTGTGAAGGCAGACGGTCATGCCAGCGCAGTACCCGATGGGACTGGCCGTCCGTACGGTCAATCACTCCGGCCAGCCGGCGGGTGATCTGTCCGGTGTTCAGATAGCCGACGCTCTCTATGGTGACAATCGTGGGAAGACCCCCGCGTGCCGCGGTCGCGTCCAGGAACTCTTCCCCGCAGTTTTCGCGCCTTTGTCGGATCGTTTCCTCCGCAGTTTCCGCATCAACCCCCTGGACGGCCCGCAGCACTAAGGCGTTTGCTGTTTGTGCATTGGCCATATTGCCGCTGCGCGCATTGCCATACACGGTGAATACTTCGTTCAGGGTGTTATAGAAGAGAGCCTGGGTGACGTCACGGATCAGCAGGAGTTCGTCAATCGTGTCGAGCGGCCCGTCCTTGGCCGGGTAGGAAATGTCCTGGGCCAAATAGTACTCGCTTTCCACCCCATTCAGCCGCTCCAACGGGTCGGGGTCGCGCCAGTCAAGGATAGCGTCGGCCAGGGCATCCCCAAAGTCGGGGTCAAAGTCCAGATTGGTAAAGGTCTGACGCAGAATAATCTCATCCACCTGGTTGATATTGATTTTGCCGCTCTCGTCACTGACCCGGACCTGATACCCCCCCTCGCCATAGGGTTCCTTTCTCCACTGGCCATCGCCGAGCAGCCAGAGGTCCGGGCACTCTTCCCGCTCGGTCTCATCATCGCGCAGCCGGTTGCGTGGGCCCAGCCGATCTTCGTCTTGAAGATTACGCGCGCGGCCCTGCTGGCTCGTTCGGATGAGCTGGTAGAGGACGCGGTTCAGCCCGGCTCTGGCCAGATAATAGGTTTTGACCTCCTGTTGGTAGACATCGGTACTCAGCCCCTCCACCCGGGCGGTTCGGCCAAGCTCAATCGCCACAACCATGAGCACCATCAGCGCCCACACGACAACAATCAGGATCACGCCCCGCTCGTTCCGCATGGCCGCTATCTCCGACTCCGGTTGCGGCCGCGGTTCTGGGGAGTGCGACGCAGTTCCGAAACCGGCTCCTGGACCTGAATCGGGACTTCGATCTGCCATGCGTTTGGCGCTCCGCCCATTCCCCCCTGAGCAGGGGAGAGGGCGCGCCACGACAGCCGCACGGCCTGGGGCAGCTTCGGTTCCTCCTCCCCGTTCCAACTCTCATGCCAGGCCTCTTCGTCTTCGGTTTGCCGTTGCCCGAAATACTCCCAGACCAGCTCATCGACGTCGGACAGGACCTCGGCCTCCAAGGATAAACTCCCTTCCCGCTCTTCGACTAAATCGGCCGGCAAGGTCGGCGCTGAAATACGCATCCACAGCCCGCGCTGGCCGTCTTCTTCTTTGATGAAGTATGAGACCTTCTCCAACCCGCCGATTTCGGGTCGGTCAGCAGAGGCGATGAAACGCAGTTCCTCTTCGTCACCAAAAAAGTAGACGAGGCGCTCGCCGTCGACCGGCAGCATGAGGGGGTAGGCAGACTTGAGTTTACGGACAATCAAGGCAAGGGCCGCGCGGACCCGTTGGTTCTCAATACTCCGGGAGGTGCCCCGTTCGAGCGCGTTTGCGCCAAAGCCGAGCGCACTATAGACGCCGAGGCTGACCAGACCCATCAGCGTCAGGCTGATCAGGAGTTCCAGCAGGGTAAAGCCGCCGGCGGGTCGCACGCTTAAAAGCGTACACAGGTCCAGCGGCTTTGGAGCATTGGAGGACACGTTCACTCTTTTCATTCCCCTTCTCTGAGGCTCTCCGCCTCCTCGTACATGAGGCGCATGGAACGCAGCTCGAAACGCCGCCGGCGCTCCCCTTCCTCCCAGCCGACGCTGACTGTGATCTCCTTGAGGTGCAGCAAAGACGCCTGGCCGCCCAGCTCGTCGTTTTCTCTTTGCGCCGCCTCTTCTTCGGTTTCGTCCGGAAAAATTTCCTGCACCCGTGCCCGCCAGAAAAATCCATCCGGCAGCTCTCCGCTCTCCTCCCCATCTTCCAGGAAATCCGGGGCAAAAAACCCGTCCATCACATTCTGGGCATGGATGACCGCCTGGGTGCGGTGGGAGGCTTTTCCCGTAAGGCGGAGACTGCCGGCAAAGAGTTCCAGCACGGCCACCAGGCCGACCGCCAATATGGAGAGCGCAATCATGATCTCCAGGAGGGTAAACCCCGCGCTCCAATGGCGAGTCTGACTGGCGGGCGGCCGCTCTGGAGGGCGGCCCTCCTGGGTGGCCTGACTATTCTCCGGCATAGCGGACGGTGGCTGTCCCAAGCAGCGGATTGAGCGCGATGGTATACGCGATCTCATTCGCCCCCCGCTGGTGTTCTATTGTGATTTCCCCACCGGAATTTGTGCCGTCCGGGTAAAAGCGGAACTCGACTTCCCCCTCCTCCCGCACCCACAGACTCGTGGCTGAGAGCTGGACGGCTTCATCGGCGGAAGTGATCTGCTCGTCTTTGGGGTCAGACTCCTTCTCGCCGTCCTCCCGAGCCGCAACCTGGCGCCCGGACTCCTGCCAGTACTGATTGTCTTCGGGATTAATGACGAGCCGCTGTTCTATGCCAGCTGTGAGCGCCCGCAGGCGTAAGAGTTCCAGCGTGGTGCGTAACTGCGCCGCGGTTCGCTTCGGGTCACTGCCTCCAAACCGATTCCCGACCGCAGGGGCGACAACGGCAAAGGCGATACTGATAATGACGAGGACCAGGATCAGTTCGATCAGGGTAAAGCCCTGCTCCGTGTTGGAGGGAAAAAGAGCGCGAGGGCTGCCAGGGCTGAAGAGTCTCGTTCGCATAGATACGGGCGCGCGTAGCGCTCATGGGTTGGGGGGTGTTTGCTGTTGCGTCCGCCGCAGGGCGTTCAGCTTAAGGATAATGACCAGCGCCGCTCCACCGATGCCGAGCGTACAACGCAGGAGTTCCTGCGTTTCGTTCCATATCTCCAGCAAGCAAAAGCCGATCACCCCCACCATGAGGGCAATCATGATACGGTCCCAGAGGTTACGCATGACGCTCTCCAATGACGCTATCGAATGCAGTCCATATGCCGCGTCAAATCCTTGGTGATATTCTTCTGATGCGCTTCCAGGGTGCCGCCTCCAATCTCAAGCAGTTTCGCGTCTCGCCATAAGCGCTCAACCACGTACTCGTTAAAATAGCCATAGCCACCCAACACCTGCATCGCGTTGTCCGCGACGGTTTTTGCCATAGTCGTGGCGACCAGCTTGACGCCATCCGAGTCGATGCGATGGCCGGGTTGATCCAGATTCATATTCCGCGCCGTGTGATACAGATAGGTTCGCGCCGCCATGTATTGGGCATAGGAATCCGCGATATAGCGCTGAATCTGCCCAAAGCGGTTAATAGGCTGACCATAGGCGGTCCGTTCACTCGCATAGCGGGTCATATCTTCGACGCAGCGCCCGGCGATGCCCGTAGACATAGCGCCAATAGTGACCCGCTCGATTTCCAGGTTGCGCATCATATGGAGCAGGCTGTCGCCCTCTTCGCCCAGGCGATTGGCAACCGGAACCTGACAGTCGTCAAAGACAAGCTCGGCGGTCATGGAGGCGCGCATACCGGTTTTCCCGTGGAGCCGTTGACCGAGCGAAAATCCGGGAAAGTCCTTTTCCACAATAAACGAACTCACACCCTGGTCTGTTTGCGCGTAGACGAGAAAGAGATTGCCCAGCGTCGTGTCATCCAGCGCGCCATTGGTAATGAACATCTTGCGGCCGGTAATGGCATAGCTATCCCCCCGGCGGACCGCCCGGGTTTTCATACCGAGCACATCCGTGCCGGCTGAGGGTTCCGTCATACACATCCCGCCGACCCATTCGCCGGAGAGGAGGGGCGGCAAATATCTCTGGCGCTGTTCGTCGTTGGCGTTGCGACAGAAATTATTGACCAGGAGCATGGCGTGGGCCAGGTAGGCCAGGCAGAACCCCGGGTCTGAGGCGGACAGTTCCTCGTGCGCGATAACGGCAGCCACCGCGTCCATGCCCGCCCCGCCATACGCTTCCGGCACCGTAATGCCCAGCAGTCCGAGTTCACCGAGTTTGCGAAAGAGGGGGATATTGAAGCGTTCCTGACGGTCGTGCTCAAGCGCCTGCGGCTCGACCCGTTCCTTGACAAACTCCCGAACCGTCTGACGTAACAGACGATGCTCTGCAGAGGGGTGAAAGATATCGACGTCTGCCGTCACGTATATACCTCCTCATCTTCCTTGTATTTTGCGCGCATAGCCTATCAGCATTCTACATATATTGCAGTCCTCACACAGATTTTTTGCTTCTCTCTTGTAAAAAAGACTGAGCAGGTCTAGGACAGTCTAGGACAAAGAGTGAAGCTCTGGCGCTGTGAGGGGAAATCCGGTCGCCCCAAAGAATGAGGCGGGCAAGGACACTCTCTCACCGGAGCGGCCGGCTGGGGCTGGCAGCCGGCCACGTCCAGAAAAATATTTCTCTGATCGAGAACAGTTATGAACACCAGCGGGCAGGCTTTACGGACTGATCTGGTGAATATCTGCCAGGCCATGTACCACAAGGGCTTCATTGCGTCTTCAGAAGGCAATGCCAGCGCGCGTCTTGGGCCGGACCGTATCCTGATCTCTGCTCGGGGCGTACACAAAGGCTTCCTCCGCTCAGACCAATTGATTGAAACCGATTTGGATGGGAAGGCGATGAGTGACGAGGGCGCGCCGTCCTCGGAAATCGCCCTCCATCTTGCCGCGTATCGAGAGCGGACGGATATTGCGGCGGTCATTCATGCCCATCCGACCACAGCGATTGCGTGTACCCTCGCCGGCATCTCGCTTGCCGACGGCATATTGCCCGAAGTGGTGACTGCGCTGGGCGCAATTCCAACGGTCCCGTATGCCACGCCCGGGACGCGGGACGCGGGTGAGGCAATCTGTCCCCTCATCCGCCAGTTCGACGCGCTGCTGTTAGCGCGGCATGGCTCTGTCACCGTAGGCGGGACCCTCCAAGATGCCTACTCAAAGCTGGAGCTGCTTGAGCACTCTGCTCAGATTCTCTTCCGGGCGCGCATCCTCGGCGGAGGAACGCCCTTGCCAGAGGCAGAAGTGACCCGCTTGTTACGCGCGGGGGGACATGATCCTGACCGGGTGCTCTCACAGGTTCAGGGCGGAAACGGAACGGCCCGCTCTCCTTCTGAACCGGCGTCCTGTCAGCCGGTCGAGCTTGCACTGGAAAAGTAAGCCTCGCCCGTGAGGAGGAGGCGAGGAGGGAACATGGGTATTTTGAATCGGCTCTTCAATCGGGGCGGGTCCGGGGAGATGGCTCAGCCGGCTGAGAGACCGGCTACGCCGTCCCAAGTCGTCGAGGCGCAGCAGCTTCCGCCCCCCCAGGGCAGGAATAACTACCTCATCGTGATCCTCGATAGCTGCCGGTATGACGCCTTTATGGCAGCCCGGCCGAGAACGGTCAGCGCCCTGGGCGCGGTCGAGCGGCGCTGGAGTTATGCGTCCTGGACCGCCCCGTCCCATTACAATCTGCTGATGGGGCTGCTGCCCCACTCCAGTCCACAGCAGGTCTATGCGTCGGAGTATTACAAACAGGATTTTTTCAAATACCAGGAACGCCTTGGCGCAGAACAGGTTGAGTTCAAGAGTCTGGTGCCGCAGCTCTTTTTGCCCACATTCCTGAAATGGAAGCTGGGCTACCAGACACACGCGATGGTCTCCCTGCCCGTGCTGAACCCGGCCACGCTGCTCAATAAGGACTTCGACTCCTTTACCCTGATGCCCACCCATAATGACATGGCCGCTATGGTTGAGCGCTTATCGTTCTCCCCCGAGCGCCCGTCTTTTTATTTATTGAATGTTGGCGAGACGCACTATCCGTACGCCTTGCCCAACGAGCCGAGCGAGGAGTGGCCGAAGATTCACGGCGTTCATGGCGTCTTCAAGCATCTCGATGACGCCGTCGTCGGCGGGAAGCTGATCGAGGACGAAGCCGGCGAGCGGTTCTTTGACCAGGACAAACTCGACCTGCTCCGGCAGCGACAGATCAACGCCGTGCGCTATCTTGACGGCGTGTTTGAACGCCTCTTCGACCTCGTGCCCCGAGATACCTATATTACGATTACCGCAGACCACGGCGAGTTATTTGGCGAAGAAGGCTATTTCGGACACGGCCCCATCAACCATGAAAAAGCCTATGAAGTCCCCTTTGTTGAAGGCAAGCTGCGCTAGGTCTTGTCTGTAGCCCGGAAATATGAAATCTCCGGTCAGCGTAATTGGAATCAGATGAACCGCGGTGTTCTTATATCCAGGATCAGGATGGACAGGATGAAAGAGGGTCATGTCATGACGGGGAAGAAATTATTCGTGAGTCTCGTCGCGGTTGCCCTGCTTGGCAGTGTCAGCGGGAGTGCGAGGGCGCAGTTTATCTGGTTCGATAGCGTCATCGAGAAGATCCAAGCCCGCGAGACCATAAAAGTCGGTGTTGCGCGGTTCTGTGGCTCAGTGATGCGCGGTGCCGACGGCGGGCTGATCGGTTTTGACATCGATATTGCTGAAAAAATAGCCGACGAAATGGAGGTCGAGGTTGAATTTGTTATGGTCGATTTTGAAGATATTATCCCGGACCTGATTGACGAGGAGTTCGACGTCATTATCAGCAGTCTGGGGATGACGACGCAACGCAGTCTGCGGGTCAATTTCACGGCCCCTGCCGACACATTCGGGTTGGTGATCGTGGTGAATAAAACCCTGACCCAAGGCGTGGCCAAGCTGGAAGATTTGAACAGCGCGAGCGTCACTTTCGCCGCGGTTTCGGAGTCAACGGCCGAAGACTTTCTCAACGAGCGGCTTCCCAAGGCCAAGCCGCTGCTCCTGACTTCAGATGCCAATGTCCTCCAGGCCCTCCTCAACGGCACGGCCCATGCGGCCGGTTTATACGAGCCAAGCCCGACCCTCTGGATCGAAGAAAATCCAGATACTCTGCAACGCCTGCCCGGCGTTGACCGGCAGTATAACACCATACCCGGAGGGTTTGCCCTGCGCAAAGGCGATGTGGATGCCTTGAACTTTTTCAATAGCTGGATTGCGGTGAACAAAGCCAACGGCTGGCTCAAGGAGCGCTCCGACTACTGGTTCAGGACCACCGGGTGGACCGACCGGGTCGCCGGGACCGCTGGTGGCTCCTGTGACGAGTGAGCGGACGCCTTGCTCAGTGGCGCAGTGAAGGAGATTAACGCATGAAACAGAAAAATGTCTTGATTGGTCTGGTTGGTCTGGTCGCTGTGGCCCTGATTGGCGCTCTTAGCGGAAATGCGAGGGCGCAGTTTATCTGGTTTGATAGCGTCATCGAGAAGATCCAAGTCCGCGAGAGCATGAAAGTCGGCGTCGGCCTGTTCGAGCCTTGGGTGATGTGCAATACCGCCGGCGAACTGATTGGTTTTGAAGTCGAGATTGCCGAAAAAATAGCCGAAGAGATGGAGGTCGAGCTTGAGCTTGTGCGGACGTACTGGCCGGATATTATCCCGGACCTGATTGACGAGGAATTCGACGTTATTATCAGCGGCATGACGGTTCTTGCCCAACGCAACCTGCGGGTCAATTTCACCGCGCCGACCGCTGAGTCCGGTCTCTGGATTGTGGCCAATAAGACGAGGACCCAAGGCGTGACCAAACCGGAAGATTTGAACGTCCCCAGCATCACCTTTGCGGTCCGCGCGGGGGCAACGCCACAGACTTTTGTCGAGAATGAGTTTCCTCGCGCCCGGGTACAGCTCTTCGATTCCGAAGAGGAGATATTCCGGGCAGTTATCAGGGGCCGGGCGCATGTGGCGGTGGTGTACGGGCCGACTCCGGTCCGATGGATAGACGCCAATCCAGATATTCTGCAACGCCTGTTTGAGCAGGAAGCGTTTTACCAGAGACCGGAAGCGATTGCCCTGCGCAAAGGCGATGTGGATGCCTTGAATTTTTTCAATAGCTGGATTGCGGTGAACCGGGCGAATGGCTGGCTTGAGGAGCGCCGCCGATATTGGTTCGAGACCCGCGAGTGGGCCGCTCAGGTCGCTACAAATGCGCGGGTCGTCGCGCAGTGCGAGGACTCTTTTCAATAAGAGCCTAGCCGTCCCTTTCGTCCCAGTTAGAGGGACGGCGGGGAATGCAGGTGCGGCAATACGTCTGTCGCCAGGTGTCGGAGCTGGTCCATGGTCGCGGCGGCTGGGACCGCCGGCAGCAGGGTCATATGCTGTGCCCCGGCTTCTATGTAGCGTTGAATAGCCGCCGCGCACTCCGAAGCCGGACCGAGCGCGCTATACTTATCGATAATCCTGTCAAACGACTGCTGATATTCCGTTGACAGCGTGCGCATGGCATTTGCTCGCGCTTCTTCGTACGTGGGCGCGATGCAGAAATACAGGACGACGCCTCCGGTAAACGTAGTCCGCGCCGCGGTATCGCGTTGCTGCCAATGCTCCAGCGCCTTGTCCAGACTGGCGCGAAAACGCTCCGGCGTCACAAAATACGCAAACCAGCCGTCCCCATACGTCCCGGCCCGTTTCAACGCCGCATCAACCCGGCCGCCGACCCAGATGGGTGGATGTGGTTGCGTGAGCGGACGCGGCTGCATCCGGGCGTTCTCAAATTGCAAAAATTGGCCGTCACACGTGGCTGAAGGGTCGGTCCAGAGCGCTTTAATCACGCGCAAGCCTTCAGTGGCGCGCCGGCCGCGTTCCCTTAACGAAATGCCGCAGGCTTCATATTCTTTTTGGAACTCGCCCCCAACGCCCACGCCGAGAATGGACCGTCCGCCGGACAACCAGTCCAGGCTGCCTATCATTTTGGCGACCAGGGTCGGATTGCGTAACGGCAGGAGCAGCACCCCGGTGCCGAGTTTGATCTTCGTTGTCCGCGCCGCAAAGGCGCCGAGCATGGTGAACGGGTCAAGCACCGGACTATGCCACAGCACATGGTCACGGTAGAAAAGAATGTCATAGCCAAGCTGTTCGATCTCCTCGGCCCAGCGACACAGCGTCGGGCCGGAAACCAGCCCGCCCCCAAACCCACCCAAGGTTGTCCCGAACGTGACATGGCTCATGTTCCGTATCCTTCCCGTCTCAGGTGCCTGCCGGACACGTTTACTCTTTGCCGTGTCTGGCTACGACCGCATCGGCAAAACGCTCCAGGGCGGCGGTCACATCGCCAGCCCGCAGCGCGTGCATGTTTACCAAGAGGCGGTGAACGCCGAGGTCTTCGTACACCGCCAGACTGTCCAGCCCTTCCCCGTAGTAATTCCAGTACGCGGTGATTTCGAGTTCCTGTCTGTCACGGCCCTGTCGATCACATTCTTCGGCCAGCGCCTGCATATATGCCCGGTAGTCGTCCAGGTCTTTGCCAATCACATACCAGCCATTGCCATATTTGACCGTGCGCCGGATGGCGGAGGCCGTCACACCCCCAATGACAAGCGGCACTCCCCCTCCCTGGGCGGGTTTGGGGCGCATGGTGAACCCCTGCCAGTTGACAAACTCGCCGCGGAAATCAACCTCCTCACCCGTCCAGACGGCTTTGAGCGCTTCGAGATATTCGTTGGCCCGTTTTCCCCGCCGCTCAAACGGGACGCCGATAGCGGCAAACTCCTCACGCAGCCAGCCTATGCCCAGGCCGAGCATCAGTCGTCCTTGGGACAGATGGTCAATCGACGAGGCCCATTTGGCCAAATAGAGGGGGCTCATCTGGGGCAGAATATTGACCCCGGTGCCCAGCCGGAGCGTCGTGGTGGTCGCGGCGATGAAGGTCAGGGCAACCAAAGGGTCGATAATCGGCGCGTCGGGTTTGAACGGCAGTTTTCCGTCCGGGTTGTAGGGATACACCGAGTCATACTGCTTGGGAATAATCACATGCTCTGCGGTCCAAACGGACTCGTAGCCGAGCGCTTCCGCCTTTTGGACAAACGGAATCACCCTGTCCGGGTCGGTGAATTCACGCAGGTTAATCGGGACGATACCGAATTTCATACCTCCTCCTTCTGAGGGCAGAGCCATCCAGGCGTTTTCAGGAACCCACGCCCGACCAGGAGGCTAGAAGCGCGTTCCGGTTTGCCTACCCCCTTCGCCTGCGCCATTGCTCGGGTCGAATGGCAGACCGTGAACGATGCACTCCCTTCCTTTGTCGTCGTGCCGCTTCTTCCTGCTGACGATACCACGCCGTCCAATAGGACCACGCATACCCGTTGTGCACCATCCACTCGTTCACATTCCGCCCCTGGACATAACACGTACCAAGATGGCGGCCGTACTTATCCTTACCCTGTAACCGGCAGGTCACCTTCCCCCGGCGCAACTGTCTGGCTAATGCCCGCGTTGCCTTCGTGCCATAGGGCTGCCCTCGCTCCGGCGCATCTATCCCATTGAGCCTGATCTTCTGCCCTTGATGCTGAATGGTGTCGCCGTCAATGACGTGAGGACGGAAGAAGGACATGTGAGATGAGTCACCCGAACGGGTTGCCTTACGCACAAGGTCCTCTGAAGCGCCGAAATCCGGGGAGTCCTGCCGCTCAATCTTCTGCCCTTGATGCTGAATAGTGTCGCCGTCAATGACGTGAGGACGGAAGAAGGACATGTGAGATGAGTCACCCGGACGGGTTGTCTTACGCATAAGGTCCTCTGAAGCGCCGAAATCCGGGGAGTCCTGCCGCTCAATCTTCTGCCCTTGATGCTGAATAGTGTCGCCGTCAACGACGTGAGGACGGAAGAAGGACATGTGAGATGAGTCACCCGAGCGGGTTGCCTTACGCACAAGGTCCTCTGAAGCGCCAAAATCCGGGGAGTCCTGCCGCTCAGGGATAATCGCTCTCAGCCTTTCTATCCGCTTACGCACAAGGTCCTTCACTCCTTCCAGCTGAAAGATAAAGACCAGCCCTCCCAACCAACATAGCAACACTCCAGCCACCACGGTCTTGTTCATCTCCCCGCCTCATTTGCTGATATCAGTTCACCACTGGCTTAATCGCCAAAGCTGGTCCCGACCAGCCGCGCCGCTTCAACGAGGGGATGGTCCGGGGAGACCAGTTTCTTTTTTCCCGCGACCTCCTCCAAAGGCACGGGCTGGAGCTGCTGGGCCTGCACGGCCAGCATAAAGCCGTCGCGCCCTTCCCGCAGCAGCTGAGCGCAACGCGTGCCCAGCCAGGTGGCAAGGACACGGTCCGTGGCCGAGGGCGTCCCCCCGCGTTGCAGATGACCAAGAATGGTCAGGCGTGATTCCTGACCCGTCAGGCGCTCCAACTCCTGGGTGAGATGAATCGTATGGCCGACGTGTTCCTTATGGAATTTTTCCAGTTTGGCCGAGGCTTTTTCCTTTTCCTCTCTGTCTTTGGCCTCCCGTTTCTGGTGAACAAGCGCCGCAACCTTTTCGGCGTCACTGATAGACAGCGCGCCTTCTGCGACCACGACAATGCTGAAGTGTTTGCCCTGTCTGGTCCGTTCTCGGATAGTCTGAGCAACCCGCTCAATATGATAGGGAATTTCCGGGATAAGAATGACATCCGCCCCGCCGGCCGTCCCGGCTTGAAGGGCCAACCAGCCCGCTCTGTGGCCCATCACTTCGACCACGATAATCCGGTCGTGGCTGGTCGCGGTCGAATGCAGCCGGTCTATGGCTTCGGTCGCGATGCCCACCGCGGTATTAAACCCGAACGTGACATCGGTCTTGGCAATATCGTTGTCAATCGTTTTTGGCAGGGTCATGATATTCAGGCCCGCTTTTTTGAGACGCAGCGCATTTTTCTGCGTCCCACCCCCGCCCAGACAGACCAGCGCGTCCAGATGATGCCGCCGGTAGGTATCAATGATGGCATCTGTCATATCGTGGATTCTGCCCCCAATGGACATCCGGTGGGGCTTATCCCGACTGGTGCCGAGAATGGTTCCGCCGTCGGTCAGAATGCCCGAGAGCGCTTTTCTGTCTAACTCCAGGGTTTGATTCTGCACCAATCCACGAAAACCGTTTTGAAAGCCGATAATCCGAATATCATAGGCTTCCAGACAGGCCTTGCCGACTGCGCGAATGGCCGCGTTGAGTCCAGGACAATCTCCACCGCTGGTTAAAATGCCTACGTATTGCGCCATACGGTTGCGCCTATATTATGGTCTCCGTCTGTGCGATGTCGAGAGCGGGTCAAAAAGTCCAGAACACACAGAAGAATGTCTCGGACGGTAGCCGACCATGAAGGCGAAAACAAGTTGGCAGCAGAAGAGAAACGCATCATGAGGAGGACGAACGCATGCAAACCGAAGAAACCCGGGCTCTAATCAAGACCTATTACGAAACCCTGCCGACTGGAGATCGGAAAAAGCTGGCGTCGCTGTTTACCGAAGACATTGTCTGGCACCCACCCCAGAGCGCGCCGATTGGGGTCATTGAAGGGCCGGAGGCGGTGGCCGCCGAATTGGGCGGCGATACGCCAAAAAGAATATTCGATATGAAGACCTTCCGCCTGACGGTCCATCGTATCCTGGCTGATGGCGATACTGCGGTGGTTCAGCACGCGATTTCTGCCAAGTCCAAAGACGGCGAGCAGTACGATAACGAATACTGCTGGGTATATCAGTGTCGCGCCGGCAAAATCGCCAAAATCGAAGAGTACGCGGATACGCTCAAGGCCGCCCGGATTTTTAAGTGGGTGTGAGTGAGTGGAGGTAGGGGCTCAGCCGCGTGTTTTGTCCTGTCGTGTTCGGACATAGCTTTCGAGCACTTGGTTCATTCGGGTCTGATACCCTCTACCCGTCGCCTTGAAAAACGCCAGGACTGAGCGCTTGACGCGCAAGGTGATTTGTTCCGTCCGGTCCGGCTCGACAAGCTGAGCCTGCTTCCAGAATTGCTCATCAAGCTCGGGGATGTCGCTAAAGTCGATGTCACTGTCCTTGAGGGCTGCGATTTGCTCGGGCGTCAGCGGCTTATCGTATTTGCTCATGGTAGACCAGCCTTTCTTTGCGGGATGCAGGCCGAGCCGATATGAGACGAAATCGCCCTTCTCGAACGGTATAGACGATGACAAGGACGGCGGTCCCCTCTACCATACCAATGCTGATAGAGCGGTCTTCGCCATAGTCCCGCCGCTCATCCAAACGACTCAGCACAGGCCCATCAAAGATGCGTTTTGCCGTCTCAAAGCTCACCCCGTGCTTTTGGATGTTCGTTTGGTTCTTGGTCTCATCCCACTCAAACCTCATCTATCATACCTACAATATGTAGTGTCAATCGTCACCCAGCTCACACCCAATTGTTCCCCCCTCCCAGAACCGGTACAACAACCCCCGACACTACTGACATACGAGGGAAGCAAACAATGAGTGAGCGACCGTTTAGAGTGCTGGGGATTCAACAAATCGCGGTGGGTGGGCTGGATAAGAATCCGCTGCGGAAGTTCTGGGTCGATACCCTGGGGCTGACCCTGAGCGGCAACTATCGGAGTGAGAGGGAGAATGTGGACGAGGATATTGCGGTGATTGGCTCGGGACCGCTCAAGCTGGAAGTGGATCTCATGCAGCCTATCGACCCGGAGAAACGACCCAAGGTCCAGGACCCGCCGCTGAATCATATCGGTCTGTGGATCGATAACCTGCACGCCGCCGAAAAATGGCTGGGAGAGCAGGGCGTGCGGTTCACGCCGGGCGGCATACGCAAGGGCGCGTCCGGCTATGATGTGTGTTTCATCCACCCCAAGGGCAATGTGGAGTTCCCGCTGTGCGGTGAGGGCGTGTTGATTGAATTGGTACAGGCTCCTGCTGAGGTGATTGAGGCGTTGTCATAGGACGGAATCTACCCAGGTCCTTCGACAGGTTCGGGGCCGCCCCTCCGAAGGAGGGGCTTTTCTGGGGAATGAGGAAGGGCAACCACAGGGGTTAGAAGAAGGGCAACCACAGGGGGTTGCCCCTACTTGGGGACGCGGTACATGCGGATGGGGTGGGGGGTGCGGTGAAATTCGGGCAGGTCGCGCCAGGGACGGCCGGCGGTGATACCGCCGTCAACGGCGAGGGCCTGACCTGTCACAAAACTCGAATCATCACTGGCCAGCCATAAGGCGGCTTTGGCGATCTCTTCAGGCTCGCCGACCCGACCGAGTGGATGCAGGTGGGCCGCGCCTCGACGCAGACCAGCCACCTGTTTGTCCGTTGGCGACGGCCGGCCCACGGCCAGGGGCGTCACAATCGCGCCCGGACAGATGCAGTTCGCTCGAATATTGAACTCACCCAGTTCCAAGGCGACCGATTTGGTCAGATGAATCACCCCCGCTTTTGCCACACTGTAGAGATGGGTCGCCATGCCGGCCTCTACGCCAGCGGCGCTGGAGGTGCTGATAATACTGCCGGACTGCTGCTGCTTCATGATGGGCGCGGCATGCTTGATGCCGAGAAACACGCCTTTGAGCAGCACATCAAAGGTCATATCGTAGTCTTCCACACTGATACTTTCGATCGGCCCCAGCGCGCCACCAAATCCGGCGTTATTGTAAATACAATCCAACCGTCCCCAGCGTTCGACCGCAGTATCAATAGCCGCCTTGACCTCGGCCTCCTGGGTCACGTTCACTTGGACAAAAGCGCCCTGGTCTCCCAGCTCGCGCGCCATCTCCTGGCCCTTGTCCTCCTGCATATCCGCCACTACCACCCGGGCCCCTTCGGCGACGAACAGGCGGACTGTTGCGGCTCCAATACCGCTGGCTCCGCCCGTAATTATCGCGACTCTTCCATCCAGTTTGCCCATGTTTTCCTCCTTATTATTGCCTGTGTTCCGCTTGCGGTCGCTGCTCTGGAGAGAGCGAGAGCACGTAAAAAACCAGCGCCCACAGATCATTCGGTTCCAACACTTCCTCGTATGCCGCCATAGAGGAACCGTCCATACCACCGGCGATGCGTCGATAGATATCGCTCGGCGTGTGGCCGCCGCGGAAACTCCATTTATGGGTTAAATCGCGGGGTATAATGGGGTCGCCCTCCGCGGTTTTCAGGTCCTGACCTGAGCGTCCGTCTCCTCTGCCCTCTGCCCCATGACAGCTTGGACAGCCGGAATCCACGTAGAGCGCCGCGCCTCGGGCAATGCGTTGCTGCGTCTCAGGGGGTGGTGCCGAAACTGAAATTGAGCGGGGCTCTGACCCAGAGGCAAACCGCTGTGAGAAATGCTTGATGTAAGACACAACGTCCTGCCGCTCCTGCTCGCTGAGGATGGCCTCAAACGCCGGCATCCCACTCCCGGCCAGTCCTTTGGACACGGTATGGAACAGGTCCGCATCAGTAGGCGGACTGCCGCTGGGTGTTGAACGATATCGAAATGAGCCGCGCGCGAAGTTACGCGGTCGTGGCAGCCAGCCCGGCGTAAGCATCCCCTGCCCATCACCAGCCACGCCGTGACAGCCGCTGCACTGACTGGCGTAGACAGCTTTGCCCCGAAGAGGAAACGTGTCCAGCATCTCTGTCTGATTGGAGGGCAGGTGTACTCTTTGTTCCGGGGTGGACGCCTCAGCGGCCCCCTCAGCCCGTTCACCAGGGGTCGCTTGCTTCGATTGGTCATACTTCTCAAAAAATTCAGCAACGGCGCAATCCGTCAAAAACAGGGACAAGTCGCTCCGCAGTCGGTCTGCCAGATATATCGTCGCACGATCCTGTCCAAGTGCAATCACAGCCGACTGTCCGTCTGAGGCAACGCTGAGCAGCCGGGCCTTGAGCCGGGGTCGCGCCGGACTCTTGGGGGCGGTGACGCTGTGGAAGAACTCTTGCCAGGGGCGCAGCGTCTGTGCATCCAGAGCGGACAGTCGCTCGGCCAGGTCGACGCCGAATATGCCGCCGCGAGAGAAAAAAAACTCTGGAAAGTCAGTGTCCCGCCAGCGGCGTTCGGCAATCATATGTCCCAGGGCCTGCCCAAAAGGGAGGACGACATCCTTTTGCCAGACCGTGTCTGTGGCCCAGCGGAAGATGATACCGGGCGGCCCTTCCCCTCCCGTTTGGGCTTGGCTCAGTCCAACGATCTGAAAGGTATAGAGTTTTCTTGCTTTGGCCCATGCGAGAAACGCGGACCAGCGCGGATCGCCGGGTGTGACGGTAAAAGCGTCAGACCGGAGCGCGGCAGTCGGATTATAGCTCGTGCGGACAGTGCCGCAGGTCTCCGCAGCCGATGACGAAGACGGAGCAAAACAGTGCCAGAGCAATACGAGCGCGACTAAGCGCCGACCACATGTTCTCAGCATAGTAAGGAGGGATTGGGGGTGAGGGATGAGCAAAGCCAACCCCCAATCCCTGAAACCTGATCCCCGTTTATAAATCGACTTTAATGCTCAGCTCTCGCAACTGTTTGGTATCGACCCCGCCCGGTGCCTGCGTCATCAGGCATTGGGCGCGAGCCGTCTTGGGAAAGGCAATGACCTCGCGTAGCGAATCCATACCGGCAAACAACATGGCCAGGCGGTCAAATCCCAGGGCAATCCCACCGTGGGGCGGAGCGCCATACGACAGGGCTTCCAACAGAAACCCGAACTTCTCCTGAGCCTCGGCCTCACCGATGCCCAGCAAGGTGAAAATCTTTTGCTGGACGTCCTGGCGGTGAATTCGGATACTGCCCCCCCCCAACTCGACGCCGTTCAGCACAACATCGTAGGCAAACGCCCGCACCTTCCCCGGGTCGGTCTCAAGCAGGGACACATCCTGGTCGTTGGGCGCGGTAAACGGATGATGTTTGGCGACATAGCGTCTTTCGTCCGCGTCGTATTCGACCAGCGGAAAGTCCGTCACCCACAGGAAACGCATATCATCTTTGGCAATCAGCCCGAGTTTGTCGCCAAGATAGAGGCGTAAGCGCGACAGCGCATCGCACGCCACCTGTTCCTGATCGGCAATCAGCAGCAGCAAGTCCTGTGGTTTGAGCCCGAGGGCCGCTTCGATTTCCTGTTTCCGGTCGTCACTCACGAATTTCGCCAACGGCGACTGCCAGCCGCCCTCGGTCAAACGAATCCAGGCCAGGCCCTTCGCGCCAAAATCCTGGGCCAGCGGAATCAGGTCATCGAGTTCTTTGCGGGAGAATGGATCGTCCGACACAATCAGGCCGCGCACCACGCCTCCGTCGGCAACGACCTGCCGAAAGACCCTGATGTCGGTCTGACTGAACAACGTGGAGAGTTCCTGGATTTCCAGGCCAAACCGGATATCCGGCTTATCATTCCCAAAGCGGGCCAGGGCCTGGCTGTACGGCATCCGGGGAAACGGGGTGGGGATGTCAATGCCTTTGACTTCCTTGCACAGCCGGACCATCATGCCTTCGATAAGCTGGAACACATCGTCCGGTCGGACGAACGACATCTCAATATCAATCTGGGTGAACTCAGGCTGACGGTCGGCCCGTAAGTCTTCATCCCGAAAGCAGCGCACGATCTGGAAGTATTTTTCCAGGCCGCTCACCATCAGCAGCTGCTTAAACAACTGCGGCGACTGTGGCAGGGCATAAAATCCGCCTGGAATGACCCGGCTCGGAACAAGATAGTCGCGCGCGCCTTCCGGGGTACTCCGGGTCAGGACCGGGGTTTCCACCTCAAGAAAGCCCTCGCCGTCAAGATAATCGCGGACCACTTTGGCCAGCCGATGCCGCAGGCGTAAGTTCTCGAACATCCTGGGCCGACGGAGATCAAGATAGCGATACCGCAGCCGGGTGTTCTCTGCGGGTTCTGTGTCGGCATCAATCGGAAACGGCGGCGTCCGCGAGGCATTGAGCGCCCGCAGCTCTTCCACGACGAGTTCAACTTCTCCGGTGGGGATATTCGGATTAATCGTCTCCGGCGAGCGTCGTTCCAGCCTGCCCCGCGCGGCCACGACATATTCCAGGCGCAGCTCTTTCGCCTGCGTATGGGCGGCGGGGCTGACTTGAGGATTACAGACAATTTGGACCAGGCCGGAACGGTCGCGGACATCGACAAAGGTCACGCCACCATGATCGCGCCGGGAATGCACCCACCCCATCACGGTCAGCGGCTGTCCGACTTGGGTCACGCGGGGCTCCCCGCAATAGCAGCTTCGCTGCCAATCACCTAAAGACTCCACACCATCTCCCTTGTGTTGTTATCTGGCCGGGAACTCTGCCGGCCAGGGTTATGATTATGCCCAGGATCATGCTCGTCTTGTGAGGGGCAGTAGTATGCCAGAGGGCGTTTGATCGATCAATGCGGAGGGGTCAAACCACCAGGGCGACGCGGGCCTATCAGGAAGGCAACAGCGCGTCACCGCGGTCGGCTTCCCGCCGCCCAATTGAGGCGAATATCCCAGGTATGGATTTTGTCTGGCGGGAGTGTCGGGGTGGTGGTGTTGTCAACGTACTCGTACACATTTGCCGGCGGGCGCAGCGTTGCGTCGCGACCGTAGATAAAGTCCTGGTCTTCGACAATGAGCTTATAGGCTTTATTGAGCCGTAAGGCCCGCGCGGGGGATGGGGTAATCAGCTCGTAGACATCCCGTGCCGCGGCCACGGCTGCATAATTGACCGATCCGTCCGTATGATACCAACGCGCCGCCATTTCTGGATTGTTGCGAAACTCGGTACCGCCGCCCACACGTTCGAGATAGGTCAGGATTTCCCCCTGCTGTTCGTTCATAGTGGGCGCGTCCGGCATGCCGCGCAGGTTGATATAGCCCCATCCGGCGGCCCCGTCGACTTTACGCGGGAAGCTATACGTCTTGTCAATCGAAGAGCCGACCGTGTTATGACAGCCCATGCAGAACATGGTCTCTTCGTAGGTATTGAAGCGCAGCCGTCCGTCCTTGTCCTCAATAAACCCCTGGAGCAGCCAACCCATTTTATTGTACAGACCCGCATGGCCGCGGTCTGGATAATGAGGCGGCGTGCCTTCCAGCTTTTCCTGATATTCCTCGTCGTAGTAATGCCCGAGGATGGCGGGAGACAGGAAATCCCGCTTCAGCATATAGCGCACTTCTTTCATCCGCCGCGCATGTGTGATGCGCCCGTCCGCGCCGACGCCAACATAGCGCACGGTATGCAGGAATTCCGTCCGGTGGGGATAGATATAGGGTTCAACCCGCGTATCACTCCCCGCTCCCACATAGGTTGCCGGACGGGTGATCGCGTGAATGCGACCGCGTGCGCCGTCCCCGTTCAGGTCCTGGCCGAGTTGAGCCTCATCGATGGGCAGGCTGCCTATGGTCTCAAAGCCCTTAATCGCGGCTTCGAGAATTGCCAGATTGGCCTTATACACCTCGCGCGAGTAGGCGCCATCTTGCGTTTGTCGAAACTTGGCCGGCAAACGAATCATGACATCATCGGTTGACCCATTGGTCGGCCAAAAGGTACTCGGAAAGGGTTTATAATTAAAGGCCACCCAATGGCTGCCATCCTTGGCAAAGCCCTGTGCATCAAAGGCGGCCGCCCCGTCGGCCAGGTTGTGAAGTTGGGGAATATATCCACGGAATTGCACTGCTTCCAATCGGCCGGCCAGTTCGGAAAAATTATCTTCGTTAATCCAGGCCTGTATGGCCTCATCGCTGATCGCGGCAACCCGCTCACTCCGGTCTTCAAATAGATTCCGCCAGCGATTGGTTTGTCCAGCCTGACTAAAACTGTACGCCCTCTGCAAACGGGCATCGTTCATCCGATTTTCACGGCCCGGGATATGATTTTGATGACAGACGTAACACGGATTAAAGCGGCCCTCGGTCCGGGTATAGCATTGCGGAGGAATCACCGCTTCGGGGTTATAGACGCCGACCAGCCCCGGTCCGGGGGAGCGGGGCGGCAATACCGCGGTCCAGCCTTTCAGCAGCTCAACCTTTTGAACCGACGTGAGGGGAGAGCGTATTGTCGGTTGGGTCATTGGGTTTTTACCCCAGAGACCCCAAAACCCCCAGAGACCCAAAAGACTGACCAGGAGAGGCTTCATCGCGCTCAGGGCTACTCGATTTGGTTTTCGGCTCCAAAACCGAAATATCGATAGGACTGCCTTTCGAGACGGTGCGCCGTCCGTGCGCCAAAATCATACTTCATGGGTCTGACCCGAAACCCTGACAGCCGGATCAGGTCATCGGTCCGAAAATCATCCACTAACGGCATATTGCCGTCTGCGCTATGCTGGATCGCAAAATAGGCTTGGGTGCCATCCGGCGTGAAGAGAAAACCGGTTGACTCGGCAGACCCGTCGGCAATTTTGAGCAGCCGCACACAGCCGTCAGACTTGATATCGGCGTCCGCGCCGTCCGGCAGACAGGCCCACACGTCACTATTGCCCTGGCTCGTCCCATTGTCCTCGACAACAAACAGCGCCCCGGTTGTCGGCTGAAAGGCCAGATTGTCCGGTTGGCTGAATTCGGGGCTGCCTTCAATGAAGCGGTTCAGCACGATTTCTCCGGTTGTCCCGGTTGCCGCGGTCACATTCCGGTCAATCGCGCATTGGACCTCGCCGTAGTTGCTGGCGGCATGATTGCCGGTGACGGCAAAGCAGAAACGGATGGCCTCAGGCTGGGTGGGGTCGCTGAACAGCGGGTCACGGTGGAGGTCTTCGGGGCGGGAATAGGCCGTTGCCCCGGCCGCATTGGCGGCCTCGCGGCCAATGCGAAGTTTGCCTTTATCCGGGAAGAACCTAGTGAGCGTAATGCCGCTCTCAGGCGCGGCGGTTGGTTCAGACGCAGCGGTTGGCGTAAGTGGAATCCAGGCGCCGTTGCCCACCTCGCAGCCCTGGCCGAACTGCTGGAGGTCATCTCGACACGACACTTGCAGCGCGTATATTGTCCCTTCGACCAAGGGGGATTGGTCGAGGGACGCAATAGGCCCGGTGGCGGGGTCGTACAGCCTGGTCGGGATGAATTTATACACCGCGCCGCCATCGGTATCGCCCTGCGCATAGCTCCCGGGCCGTTCTTCATCGCCGGCAATCACCACGCCGGTTTCATGCACCAGGAAGCCTTCGTAGCGAATCACGGGAAAGGCCGTGCGCTTGATAATGCTGGCCGAGGCGTCCCGGCCGGCCTGATCTACGATCCGGGCCGGCGCGCCGCCACTGCCTCGCTCAAGAATGGTAAACTCGTCCTTCGTTAGCGGGTCCAGGATTTCATACACCGCCCCGGTGTCGCTGACGAGGTCTTCTTCCGTGGCGACCAGCGTACCCCACGGCGTGGTTCGGATCCCATCGCAAATCGTCATGCCGCGCACCAGGGTTGTGACCGCCCGGGTCTGCAAGTCGATGAGCTGGACGCTCGGTGTCAGTTTGTCCCCAACGACAAAGGACTCGCCACAGGCGCCGCTCAAACAGCCGAGGATTTCTTCAACGCAGCCGACCAGATGGGTCGGCTGCGCGGCCCCGTGCGGCCAGAACACCATCTGATCCCAGTCCTGTCCGACTTCACGAGAAAAATATTCGGCCTGAATACCTTTCCGCAGAAAGAGAAACTGCTCCTCTACGGTTTGGGTTGGCGTCCGGAAATCAGCTTCCTGACCTGCCGCGGGGAGCGTACACGTCAGGACAAGAACCCCCGTCGTGATGCTACGCTTGAGATCAACCATCCAGCCTCCTCAAGAAAATATGTATCAGGCGGGGATACCGGGAGTTGGCTACAGCCGGATACGAGCCGCGATCGACCGAAACAGGAGGTCGGTCGATTCTTCAACGGTGTGGCCCACTGTCGTCAGACGGAGCGCCGGCGCTGGCGGCGGTTCATAGGGAGCGGAGATGCCGGTAAAGTCTGCAATCTCTCCTGCCCGCGCCTTGCGATACAGCCCTTTCACATCGCGCTCCTCGCACACATCAAGCGGGGTATCCACATACACCTCAAAAAAGCGCGCCGCGCCGATGATTTCTGCCGCGTGCTGTCGGTCTGTGTGAAAGGGGGCAATAACCGGTGCCAGGACGATGAGCCCGGCTTGATTAAAGAGCCGCGCGACTTCGGCAATGCGGCGGATATTTTCTGCGCGGTCCGCCGCGGAAAACGCCAAGTCCCGATTCAAGCCCAGGCGGAGATTATCGCCATCGAGCCGACAGGCGTGGAATCCTTCCGTATGCAGACGCCGCTCAAGCCGTTCCGCAAGAGAGGACTTCCCGGAGCCGGACAAACCCGTCAGCCAGATCGTCAGCGCGTGTTGGCGCAGGGCGGTCTCACGCTCGGCCACGGCAATCAGCCCGGTTTCCGCCCGGATAGGGGCTTGACTCCGCGTCCGTTCGGACACGTCCGGCTGAGCCGGGGGTTCCGGCTTCCGGTCGATAATCATGCCGGCACCTACTGTATTATTGGTGAGGCGGTCAATGACAACAAACGCGCCAGACGCGCGGTTCTTGCGGTAGGGGTCACAGGCAATCGGCTTTTCGAGCGCAAAGGCACACCGGCCGATTTCATTGAGTGCCAGCTGCGCGGCGTCTTCCCGGTGGAGGGTATTGACGTCTATACGATACCGCACATCGGTAATGACTCCAGGCGTCGTGTTGGTGGTCTGCTTGAGAAAATACTGCCTGCCGGGCCGCAGGGGTTCTTCGGCCATCCACACCAGCATGGCTTCAAAGCGCGTGGCTATGAGGGGGATATTGTTGGGGTGAACGAGCATATCGCCGCGACTGACGTCGATCTCGTCTTCAAGCGTCAGGGTCACGGCCAGCGGCGGCAGGGCCTGTTCCAGTTCTCCCTCAAAGGTATGAATGGCTTTCACCCGGCTGGTTTTGCGTGACGGGAACACCATGACCTCATCGCCCGGCCGCACGACGCCCGAGGCCACTGTGCCACAAAAACCGCGAAAGTCCGGGTTGGGGCGATTGACGTATTGGACCGGAAAACGAAAGTCGATCAGATTGGCGTCCGAGGCAATATAGACATGCTCTAACAGGTGCATCAGCGGGCTGCCCGTGTACCACGGCATATGTTCGCTTTTGTGCACCACGTTATCGCCGTGCAGCGCCGCTATGGGCAGGAAGTGCACATCGCTCAGCTCGAGTCTGGCGGCAAAGTCGGTATAGTCTGTGACGATCCGTTCAAACACCTCCTGGCTGTAGTCAACCAGGTCCATCTTGTTGACGGCAACAATAATATGCTTGATCCCCAAGAGCGAGGCGATAAAGCTGTGTCGTCGGGTTTGGGTCAGGACGCCAGCGCGGGCATCAATCAGGATAATGGCCAGGTCACAGGTTGATGCGCCGGTCGCCATATTCCGGGTGTACTGCTCATGCCCAGGGGTGTCGGCAATAATGAATTTGCGTTTGGCGGTCGAAAAATAGCGATAGGCGACATCGATGGTGATGCCCTGTTCGCGTTCGGCTTTGAGGCCGTCCGTCAGCAGGGCCGGGTCAAATTCCGTGTCGGTCGTGCCGTGCCGAACCGAGTCTTTTTTCATCGCCTCAAGCTGGTCCTCATAGATCAGCTTGGAGTCGTACAAGAGCCGGCCGATCAGGGTACTCTTGCCGTCATCCACACTTCCGCAGGTCAGGAAGCGCAGCAGGTCCTTGCGCTCATGCTGGGCGAGATAGGCTTCGATATCGGTCGCAATCAGGTCGGATTGGTGAGACATGGCGCTCTTAGAAATAGCCTTCCTTTTTCTTCTCTTCCATAGAGCCGGACTGGTCGAAATCAATGACGCGGCCTTGCCGTTCGGACTGGGTAGCCAGCAGCATTTCCTGAATGATCAGCGGCAGGGTGTCGGCCTCGGATTCAATCGCGCCCGTCAGCGGATAGCAGCCCAGGGTGCGAAAGCGGACTTTCTTCAACTGCGGCCGCTCACCCGGATGGAGCGGCAGACGGTCGTCGTCAACCATAATGAGTACCCCGTCGCGCTCGACAACCGGACGTTCCTTGGCAAAGTAGAGCGGAACGAGGGGGATGTTTTCGCGGTAGACATATTGCCAGACGTCCAACTCGGTCCAGTTCGACAACGGAAAAACACGGATGCTCTCGCCTTTATCAAGCGTGGAGTTATACAGATTCCACAGCTCGGGCCGCTGGTTCTTGGGGTCCCAGCGATGGTTGCGGTCGCGGAACGAGTACACCCGTTCTTTGGCTCGTGATTTCTCCTCATCACGCCGCGCGCCGCCAAAAGCCGCATCAAATCCGTACTGATCGAGCGCCTGTTTGAGCGCCTGCGTCTTCATCACGTCGGTGTGTTTTTTGGACCCGTGCGTCATGGGGCTGATGCCGGCTTTGACCCCGGCCTGATTGATATACACGAGCAGGTCGAAGCCGAGCTCGTGTCTGATGTAGGTCTCGCGGAAGGCGATCATCTCTCGGAATTTCCAGGTCGTATCAACGTGCAGTAAGGGGAAGGGGAGCGTTCCCGGCGCGAACGCTTTCCGCGCCAGATGCAGCATGACCGCCGAATCCTTGCCGATGGAGTACAGCATGACCGGGTTGTCAAACTCCGCCACCACCTCGCGAATGATATGAATGCTCTCGGCCTCAAGACACCTGAGATGCGTGAGGGAATAGGAATTCCCGTCATTCGAGGCAGGCTGATGATTCCGGGTCTCCACGTTCCCCTCTCCTTCTTCAATCAGGCGCTCTGGCCGGCGCTCTGGACTGGCGTCGAACAGACCGCGCAGTGCGGATTCTTCTCAACCGTCCGCTCGGTACAGTGAAACGCCGGGAATGTCCATTCCAGCAGTTTGGGCTGACTGTCCACCTCGGGCTGGAGGATGATTTTCAGAACTTCGGTGACGAGTTGGGTCCCCAAAAAGAGCGCGTAGGGCGGGCTGAGGATTGGGGAGTCAGTCGGGTCTGCTGATGGAAAAGAGTCAACCTGCCCAGCCTTTGCCTGTCTGTCGGAGGGTATGTTTACTCTTTCTGAGAAGAGACAGCGCAGGCAGGGCCGGTCAGCCCTGTCACCCCGACTGACGAATAAGCGGGCGTCTTCCCCATTGATAGCCCCCCACACAAACGGCTTGCGCTGAGCGTACCACTCATCGTGCAGGGCAGCTGTTGTGGCCAGAACTAGATCATAGTGGCGGGTCGGTTGTTTGTCCCCAGCCGGCTGGACCATAATTGTACAATCAGGATTCAGACGCCTGAGCGTGTGGGCCACAGGCTGCTCATCTGGTTGGAGGGATTGTTCCGCAAGGGCGGAAAAGACCGGAGCGGCCTTGGACCGGGCGAGGCCAACAGTCCCAACGCCGGCAGCGACAAGATACAAGAGCGCCGTTGCCGCGAGCAGCCCGTCGCCGTCAACATACACCCGACTCTGAAGGATTTTTTCTTGCCCTCTCCCGCCGACCTGGGGCAAAATGATCTGCCGGCTATAGCGTTCGATCTGGGCGTCTCCGAGCATGGGTACTTCCAAAACCTCGCCGGACTATGCAATGCCGGCCGCCGTGCGCCTCAAGCGGCCCAGTCAAACTGGTGTCTCACGAGGCCGGGTTCGGCGCTACGCGCTGGAGAACAGGGGGAAGAAGACTGCTCCGTCACACTGCTCCCTGGGCCTGATTCTGGGCCTGCCGCTGATTATACTCTTTCCAGCCGATCCACAGATTGGTGCTGAGATATTTGTCTCCAAAATCGGGAAAGAGCGTCACTATTATGCCCTGATCGATCTCACGGGCAACCTGGAGCGCCGCCCACATCGCCGCGCCGGATGACTGGCCAACCAACACCCCTTCTTCTCTTCCGAGCCGGTACACTGTTTCATAGGCGTCTTCAGTGGAAACACTGATCTTTCGGTCAAGTTGCTCTTCATAGTAGATGCCGGGCACAATGGAACTGTCCATATGCTTCAGCCCCTCAAGGCCGTGAAAGGCATCATCCGGTTCAACCCCAACAATCTGAATGGCTGAGTTTTTCTCCTTCAGATAGCGCCCGGTTCCCATCAAGGTACCGCCGGTCCCCATACCGGCCACAAAATGGGTGATCTGCTCTTTGGTCTGCCACCACAGCTCCGGTCCGGTTGTCTGATAGTGGGCGAGTGAGTTGTGCGGATTAAAGTATTGATCCGGTTTGAAATAGCGCTCGGGCTGCTCTTGCAGCCGCTCCCGACACAGATCCAAGGCGCCATCCGAGCCGTCCATAGGACTGCTGAAAATCATTTTTGCCCCATACGCAGAGATGATTTTTTTTCGCTCCATACTGACGTTGGCGGGGATGCACAGCTCAACCGGGTAGCCCAGCACGGCTCCGATCATGGCCAGCGCAATCCCGGTATTCCCGGAGGTGGAATCGAGAATAATCTTGTCCGGGGTCAGCGCGCCGCTCTCAATCCCTTTTTGGAGCATGCTCAGCGCGGGGCGGTCTTTGACCGAGCCACCAGGATTAAAACCTTCGAGTTTGGCATAGACCCGGACGCCTGGAACAATGTCCGTACTCAGCCGGGTGATTTCAAGCAGCGGCGTATTCCCAATCAGATGCAGCACCGACGGAACACGCAAGGGGCCGACTGGTGGCGGTCCCTCGGTCGGAAAAAGAGGAAACGTGTCCAGCGTCCCTTCTCTATCCTGGGAGGACGCATTTCCTCTTTTCGGCAGGCGTGACACGCAATCCCCCCCTTTATTTCTCTTATTTCTCTAGGGGGCGTCGAGCGTAGCGAGGCCGGGGCAAAAAGAGCCTCCGGCAATAGCCGGTACGATAGACACCTCGTCGCCCTCATGCACCGGCGTATCCAGGTTGTTGATAAAACGAATATCCTCCCCATTCACAAAGATATTAACAAAGCGACGGACTTCGCCAGCCTCGTCACACAACCGTTCCTTAATCCCCGGATGATTCCTCTCTATACTATCGACCAAGGCCCCAACCGTGGCTCCATCGGCCGAGACTGCTTCCGCACCGCCAGTAAAGCGGCGGAGCGGGGTTGGGATACGGACCTGAGCACTCATATGCACTCCCTTCTGATTTAGTGGCTAGTGGTTAGTGGTTAGTGGCTGGTTTTGCTTACCACTCTCCACTCTTCACTCTCCACTACTGTGACGTTTTTGCTCCGGTCTGACAATCACCCTGCCTGATTTTCGTTCAGACAGGAGCGCAGAGTCTTTCCAACTCATAGGCTTCGGGGTGTAAGCCCGTAATCGTCCGTGGCGTGCCGCACAGCGGACAGCGCGGGCTGGGGCGCACCCGGACCTCTCGCCAGCGCAAGGCCAGGGCGTCATAGGTCAGTAAGCGGTCGGTCAGGAGTTCTCCCGCTCCACTCAGGTATTTCACCGCCTCGGCCGCTTGCACGCTCCCCAAACTGCCGGCCAGGCTGCCAAGGATGCCGGCCTCCTGGCAGGTGGGATTCTCATCAGGATGAGGCGGGACCGGGAACAGGCAGCGCAAACATGTCGTCCGCTGGGGTAAGACCGTCAATGCCTGACCGTGGAACTGGACAATGCCGGCGTGAGAGAGTGGTTTGTTGAGCAGCACGGCGCCGTCATTGATCAAAAATTTTGTGGCCACGCCATCCGTTCCGTCAATAATAAAATCATAGGCGGCAAAGATAGCCGCGAGATTGCCGGCGTGCAGCCGCTCGTTATAGGCCACCAGCGTTATCGAGGGGTTCAGCTGCTGAATTTTTTCCTTGGCCGAATCGATCTTTGGCCGGCCAATATCCGGGGTAAAGTGCAGGATTTGTCGTTGCAGGTTTGACAGCTCGACCCGGTCTGCATCCACCAGGCCAAGCGTTCCCACCCCAGCCAGGGCCAGCGCCAACGCCGCCGGAGAGCCCAACCCGCCAACGCCAACCACCAGAACTTTCCCCTCACGAACGCGCGCGCTGCCGGCCTCATTCGTCCTCAAACTCAAAATCTATTTCCTCAATAGCGATACCCAGCACGGCTTCTCGTCCTGAAAGAGGAAACGTGTCCTCTTTTTCTGAGGGCGACCTCTCCGCTCGTTGCCGCGCGTTGGAGGGGGTTTCGTCCTCATCTATTTCGGCGTATTCAAGCCCTGCCTCATTCTGCTCAACCGGCTCGCTCCGCTCGACTGCAACAACTGCTTCATCGTCCTCGATCTCTTCCACCTCGACCACCTCTGCCTCAATTTCACTGTCCTCGTCTCTGGTCGCGTCCTCGCCTGAAGCCGTCTCTGCAACGACATCCGCCGCTTCTTCTTCAGCGTCCAACACCCCCGCGGCTTCCAGCGCTGTCGCATCTTCCTCAAGCGCAATATCGTCTTCCTCAAGGTCAAGGGTGAGGATGTCATCGTCAGAAAGATCAAGGCCATCTTCGGCGGAGACGGCCCGCTCGGTCAGCTCCAGGGTTTCGAGGTCGTCTGTCTCTCCGTCGAACTCCAGCTCCTCGATATCGGTCGCCTCCAAGGCTGTTCGCTCTGCTGCCAGGGCCTCCAGGTCCACTTCCTGATAATCGTCGCCCACTTCGTAGGACCGCTCATCATCAAAGGCGTCATCCAGGGCGCGCTCTTCCTGCTCGGCCTCCTTTTCCGCGGCCAGCCTTTCCGCATCGGCTTCCGTCCGAGCCAGGCGTTCTGCCTCTTCCTGTTTTTTCAATTCGGAAACGAGCAGTAACAAGGGATCGACTCCAGGCAGCCCGTCCGAGCCGGCCGCCTCGTCCTCTGGGCTATCCTCTGGCGCGTTGGGGGCCGCTCGCCGCGCAGCCTGGGCTCGGGCCGCCAACACGGCCAACTCGACATTGCCCTCTTCGTTCAAGAGCTGTTCGAGCCGACCCAAGGCTTCCACTGTGGCATCCGTCTCAGAGTATTGCTCAATCAGGCTGCGCAGGCGCGCTTTTGTGGCGGTAATATTGCCACGGTTCTCATTGAAGTTCGCGACCATCAATTCGTGATCCGCCAGGATATCACGAGCGGCTTTGCTCTTTTCCTCGGCTTGGAGGACAAAGGCGCTTTCCGGATAGCGGTCTATCACCTCTTGAAAAAACCCGTCCGCGCGGCGTGTGACCGCCTGATCGCGATCCATGGAGCGGATCTGGCTATAGTTCGCAATGCCAAGAAAATACTTGACAAACGGCATATGCCGGCTGGTCGGATAGGCCCGCTCAAAGTCCTTAAAGGCGGCGACGGCTTCGGCGTAATTTTCTTCCATAAACAGCCCATAGGCCGTTTTGAGCTGCGCTTCCTCAGCGTACGGGTTGAGCGGATATTGATCCAGTAACTCCTGGTACTGATCGGACGCCCCCAGATAGTCCTGGTCGGTAAAGGACTCGGTTGCCTGCTGATAATATTCTTTGGCTGAGGGGCGTCTGAGGGTTGCCGAGCAGCCCCATACGCCGAGCAGCGCGAGGCTCAAGCAGAGGACCCCTATTCGTTTGAACATCGTTCTGCACGCTAGAGGATTTCCGCCAGGGTTTCAATGTACCCGGCGCGGCGCTGCTCATGAGCGGGGCAAGGGAGCCGGAGAATCTGCGTCAGAACAACCGGATTGAGGCAGAAGGCGAATCCGGGCAGGCGTGCTGGCATCTCATAGGCGTCCCAGATTCCAATCCGTTCCATCCAGGCGACGGAAAACTTCAGGGGCCGAGCAGCTTCGAGACCGGCTCAACCAGCCCGAGCGCCACGAGCAGTCCAATCAGCGCCAGCACGATGTTGAGGGTCAATCGCAGCCCGTCAACCTTGGGCTCTAAAGCGTCAAACTTCCCCTCCAGGGTCTTGAAGTCCGCCTTTAGGGCCATGAAGTCCGCCTTGGATGGGAGTTGCTCGGTCAACATGGGCCGTGCTCCGGCCTGTTGAATGTAGTCCGTCCTCGCTGCGGGTTCAACCTTCCTCAGCCGGAGTCAATGGACCTGTCATTTTTGGACATTGCCCTACCACTCGTCCCGCAGTCCCCCTCAAAATTGAGGGCTTTTATGGGCGCGCTACTCTTCAAAAGGCTGGAGACCGTCCAGGTCGAGCTCTTCCTCGACCGGCATCTGGGCGTCGGCCTGGGCCCTGGTAAAGTCGTACAGGCGTTGCTGAGACCGAACAGGGGCGAGCGGGTCGGGCTCCACCCGCCTGGAGCGGCCGTCGGGCAGGATCATGCGCGCCTTGACCGTGTCGGCCAGTTGAATGCTGAGTATTTCAAAGAGGTGGTCCTGGATATGCGGATCAAGGATGGGAAAGGCGACTTCGACGCGGCGGTCCAGATTGCGCGGCATCCAATCCGCGGAGGCAAGGAAATACTCGGCATTGCCGTCATTATGAAAATAAAAGATGCGGGCATGTTCGAGGTAGCGATCGATAATCGAAATGACCCGAATCCGTTCAGATATGCCCGGCAGGCCGGGCCGCAGGCAGCAGATGCCCCGCACGATGAGATCAATCTCCACCCCCGCCTGACTGGCGGTATACAACTCCTCGATCATGGCCGCGTCAACCAGACTGTTGATCTTGGCGATGATTCTGGCCGGCTTGCCCTCCAGCGCGTGTTCCGCTTCGCGCCGTATCCGCTCAATCATGCCCTCCCGCATACTTGTGGGAGCGACCAGGAGATGGTGAAACGCCTGCGGACGGGTATAGCCGGTTAACAGGTTGAACAGGTCGGTGAGATCGTCGCCAAAGGACTCGCGGCAGGTAAAAAGACCGAAGTCGCCGTAGATGCCGCTCGTATTCACGTTGTAGTTGCCGGTTGCGAGATGGCAGTAGCGACGGATGCCGGCACTCTCACGCCGGACCACCAGACAGGCCTTGCAGTGGGTCTTATAGCCGACCAGACCATACACCACATGCGCGCCGACCTCTTCGAGCGCGCGCGCCCAGGTAATATTGGCTTCCTCATCAAAACGGGCGCGCAGTTCGACCAGGACGGCCACTTCTTTGCCCGCTTCCGCGGCCCGCGTAAGCGCCTGGGCAATCGGCGAAGTCGGGCTGACCCGGTAGAGGGTCATTTTAATGGCCAGGACATTCGGGTCTGTGGCGGCCTCTTCCACAAAGCGCGTCACCACATCGAAAGACTGGTAGGGATGGTGCACCAGGATGTCGCCCTCCCGAATGGCGCTCCACATATCCGGCTTTTGCTCACAGGCCGGGACTGGCAGGGGTGTCCACGGCTGGTCTTTATGCTGCGGCAGGTCCACGGCTCTATAGAGTTGAAACAGGTCGGTAAAAGCGGTGAAGCCCTCGCCGCCATACAGGTCTTCGGGGCGCAGGTCGAGTTCATCGATAAACATATCGAGGATACTCTGCGGAAGATCAGAGTCGTATTGCAGCCGCACCGCAGTCCCCATCCGCCGGTCGCGTACGCTCTCTTCGATACTCGTCAGCAGGTCCTCAGTGCGGCCGAGCGCCAGGGCGGAGTCTGCGTCCCGCGTCACCCGGACGGCATGACACGACAGGATCTCATAGCCGTGATACGGACGGGGCAAATACAGCCGGACGACATCTTCGAGCAGGATAAAGATATGCTTGCCGGCCGGAGCTGGCAGCGCGATGAAGCGCTGGACGACCTGGCTGGGAATATGGACAACGGCCAGTTTGGTCTGGGGCAGGCGCGAGGTCCCAGCCGAGCGCAGGGCCGCGACCAGGCACAGGGAACGGTTGCCGAGGTGGGGAAAGGGGTGGCCGGGATCAATCGCCAGCGGCGTGACAACCGGCAGCAGGGTCCGACGAAAGAAGTCTTCCAGAAAATGACTCTGCTCGGCATTCAGTTCTTCTGGACGGGTAATATGAATCCCCTCAGCCTCCAGTTGCGGCTGAATGGTCTCCAGAAAACCCCGGTGCTGTTCCTCGGCAAGCTCATGGACGCGCTTTGAGATCGCGGTCAGGGTCCGGGCCGGCGTCATGCCATCCGGGCCGGCCTCCAGGTCGCCCTGGGCGATACGCCGCTTGAGCCGCGCCACCCGGACCATAAAAAATTCGTCCATATTGGCGCTGAATATGGCCATGAACTTGACGCGTTCGAGCAAGGGGACACTTTCATCGAAAGCTTCTTCAAGCACACGTCGGTTGAATTCGAGCCAGGACAACTCACGGTTAATGAAGGGCTTGTCTTCCATGCGGATACCGCCGTCTATCAGACATCTGGGGCGCGTTCCGAAAACGATAGATATAAGCTCAGCGCGCCGCAACCCCGTGGGGATTTTACACCGTTACGAGTTTCCGAGAGGAAGGGGCGCTGCCGGGGCGTATGGTCCTAGGGAGGGGGGATCAACGCGCCCTGGCAGCGCCGGAGGAAGGGGCGCTGCCGGGGCGTATGATCCTAGGGAGGGGGGATCAACGCGCCCTGGCAGCGCCGGGGGGAGGGATAGTGTTGCCTGCCCCTATGTTTCCTCATTGTATGACAACAGTGTGACGCTGCGGTGAAAAATGGGTGACGCTTTCAGGCCGCGCCTGTTCAGGCCGCTCCCAGCGCAGACGAGGCCATTCATCTTTTGTGATTGGGCAGCTACAGTTCGGGCGGGAAGCGATCCGACGTATGGAAGCGCAAACGACATATCCACCGGTTGCGGCGCCCTCGCCCCAGGGACCCCTGCAACCGCCTTCCCTCGAACATCTCGTCATTCAGGCCGAGTTGGGTCAGGATGAGATTGTGCGGACGGGGATAGCCGGCCTGCATCCGGCGGACACCGCAGAGTTGTTGAACGTGCTGGAAGAGCCGGAGGTGAAGTATAAGGTGTTTGGCTTCCTGGCCGCCCCGCAGGCAGCCGAAGTCTTAAGCCTCGTTTCTGCCCACACCAAAGACGATCTCGTCGAACGCTTATCGGATGACGGGCTGGGGGACCTGGTCGAATATCTTGACTCCGATGACGCCACTGACTTGCTGGCCTCCCTCTCGGCCCGCCGTGCCAAAGCGGTTCTCGACGAAGTGCCGCAGGACCTGTCCGACGAAGTCACGCAGCTCCTGCGCTATCCAGAGGATACCGCCGGCGGGATCATGCAGGTCGAGTATATGGCCGTGTCCCAAGGGACGCGTATCGACCAGGCCATTGAAATGATTCGCAGTCGGAGCGATGCAATCCCGGATATCCACAGCGTCTTTATCGTGAGCCCCACCAATCGCCTCGTCGGCGTGCTGCCCCTCCGAAAGTTCATTCTCGCCCGCCCGACTGATCGTGTCGAAGCCGTCATGGACCAGCAGGTCATTTCGGTGCGGGCGGATCTGGACCAGGAACAAGTCGCCCAGATGTTCAAGAAATATGACCTGATTTCTCTGCCCGTGGTCGATAGCGAAGGACGCCTGCTCGGGCGGATTACGGTCGATGACGTGGTGGATGTCATGGAAGAGGAGGCGACGGAAGACATTTACAAGCTCGCCGGTCTGGATGAAGAGGAAGAGGTGCTGGACTCGCCCTGGCAGTCGATCCGTCTTCGTTTGCCTTGGCTGGCGCTCAATTTGGTGACCACAACGCTGAGCGCTCTGGTCATTGCCTTTTTTGAAGGGACGATTCAGCAAATTGCCATTGCCGCAGCCTTTATGACGATTGTCGCCGCCCAAGGCGGGAACGCTGGGGTGCAAACGCTGACCGTCATCGTGCGGGGCATTGCGCTGGGGGAAGTCCCACTGACACAAACCAGGCGGGTGTTAGTCAAGGAACTGACCATCGCGCTGGGCAATGGTCTTGCGCTTGGCTGCGCGGCCGGCCTCGTTGCCTATCTGTGGAAGGGTGAGGCCACACTGGGTGTCGTGCTGGCACTGGCGCTGCTGGCCAACCTGATTATTGCGGCCTTTGTCGGGAGTATGGTCCCCCTGACTCTCCGTCGCCTGGGGGTTGATCCCGCGGTGGCCTCAAACGTGTTTGTGACCGCCTGCACCGATATTTTTGGCTTTCTGTCTTTTTTGGGCATTTTGACCCTGTTTCTGCAATTTGTCTGAGGGGGCGACGCAAGGGGCATTCCTGGGGTAGCCAGGAAGGGCAGCCACAGGGGGCTGCCCCTACATTACCCCCGCTCCCAGCGGGAGCGGTCCTCTTGTCTTTCCCTCTCCCCTGGAGGGAGAGGGTGGCCCTGAGCTTGTCGAAGGGCCGGGTGAGGGGGCCGACGGACCGCCCGCGGGACCTGCGACCCAATGCCGATGATGCCCTTGGCCCACCCGTCGCGTCCTTCCCGGCCCTTCGACTTCGCTGGCGCTACGCTCAGGGTGAACGGAGAGGCCGTTCGTGCTGATTTGGTGGCGCTACGCTCAGGGTGAACGGAGGCCGTTCGTGCTGAGCGTAGCCCTGGAAGGGCGAAGTCGAAGCACCCTCGGCGCGCCCTGCGACTTCGCTCCGCTCCGCTCATGTGTGATGCACCTTAAGTTGTTCAGCGGCTCAGGGCGCTGTTTCGCCCTCACCCCAACCCTCTCCCCTTCGACAGGCTCAGGACAGGCCTCCAGGGGAGAGGGAGCAAATATGCCCTCTCCTCAGCTGGGCTATCTTCCCAAGCCTGTCTCGCCATGCTATAAACTCTATATAAACCCCGCTGACACAGATATACATAGCTGAGTTCTCCCCGACTCGGCGTGTATTAAGGCCCGTAGGTTTCCCCTCCTTTTTCCTACGGGCCTTTTTTTGTTCCCCTGCGGATGAACGGCGCGGAGCGAGACAGGCCGCTATGCTGCCGGGTGAGCTACAGGGGGCTTCGCGAAGTCTGCCATGTGGCTTCGCCTCAAGGGCATTGCCGCTTTTGCGTCCTTTGTCCCGCCTCATCCGTCTGTATAAACAGACTGTGCCTTATTTGGAGATAGAGAATTTGGAGATAGAGAAACAGCGAAGGAGGAGCGGATGAAAATTGTCAGCTTCAAAATCTGTCCTTTTGTTCAACGTGTCACTGCCCTGCTGGAGGCCAAGCGCGTTCCGTACGATATCGAATATATCGACCTCAGCAAGAAGCCGGCGTGGTTTCTCGACGCCTCTCCGAACGGCCAGGTGCCAATTCTGATAACCGACAAGGGTCAGGTCCTGTTCGAATCGGATGCCATTATTGAATACCTGGATGAAACGACAGGAGACCCCATTGCCGCCAACGACCCGGTCAAGAAAGCCCAGGACCGCGCCTGGTCTTATCTGGCAGCAAAGCATTACTTGGCGCAATGCAGCGCGCAACGCAGTACGGACGAAAAGAGACTGGAGGAAGGCCGAGCGACATTAGGCGCGGCCTTCGCCAAAATGGAAGCAAGACTGGAAGCGCGGCTTGGGGAAGGCCCCTCCCTCGGTGGCGACCGCCTGGGCATGGTGGATATCGCCTGGCTGCCGTTGCTCCATCGCGCTGCGATTATCGAGCGCTATACGGGCTTTGACTTTCTTGAGGCGTTTCCCAAAGTGAAGCAGTGGCAGGAAGCTGTGCTGGCAACAGGAATTGCCGAAAAGTCGGTGGCTGAGGACTTTGAGAGCCGATTTACCGCCTTTTACTTAGCGGGCACAACCTACCTCGGCCAACTCGCGAAACAGAAATCAGGAACAGCGTGTTGTGGGCCAACGGAATGCCGCGAGGAAGACCTGGCCTGCTGCGCCTGAAAATTGGGACCGCCACCCAGGCGGTCTCTCATAGACTGAGAGCCGGCGGGAATACGCACAGTTCACGGAGATGTCTCCGCTTTGTAACGTCGGTGTCATATTCTTTGGCTTAGGTCACATGGCCCGAATGCTTCCCTCTTGGACTCCGTTTTCTTTCAGGAGAGCGTACACCAATGGCAACCAAACCATCTCCGTTCAAGCCGTCACAAGGGCTGAGTGTTTTTGAGCGTTACCTGACCGTCTGGGTCCTGTTGTGCATTGCCGCGGGCATTGGTCTGGGGAGTGTCGCGCCGGGTGTGGCGACCTTTCTTGACGGGCTCTCCCTGTATATTGACGATGCGCCAGTGGTCTCGATTCCGATTGCGATCTGTCTGTTTTTCATGATGTACCCCATCATGGTCAAAATCGACTTTGCCGAGGTCGTTCGAGCGGGGAAAAGCGTCCGGCCGGTTGGACTCACCTTGTTCATCAATTGGGCCGTCAAACCCTTCACGATGTATGCGATCGCCGTTCTTTTTCTCGGGACCTTTTTTCTCGATGTGATCGGCCCGGACGCCGTTGACCACGTGAAAATGCCGCTCGGTCTCAACCTGCCGGTTGGGTCGTCTCACGGCTCCGGGACCGTCGTGGTGATTGATGGCATCAAGATGTTGGAGGTGCCGCTGTGGCGCAGCTATCTGGCCGGCTGTATTCTGCTGGGTATCGCGCCCTGTACGGCCATGGTCCTGGTCTGGGGCTATCTGGCCAAGGGTAACGACGGGCTGACGCTTGTTATGGTCGCGATTAATTCCCTGACCATGCTCGTCCTGTACGGCGTGCTGGGCGATGTGCTCCTCGGGGTCGGCCGTCTGCCCGTGCCCTGGCAGGCCCTGCTGCTGTCCATCGGTGTGTATGTCGCCCTGCCGCTGGTGGCCGGCTATTGCTCTCGTCAGTGGATTATGCGGACCAAAGGCGAACGCTGGTTTCGTGAGCGTTTTCTCCATTTTCTCACGCCAGTCACCATTAGCGCCCTCCTCATCACCCTGGTCCTCCTGTTCTCCCTCAAAGGCGCAATGATTCTGTCTCATCCGCTGATGATCGTCTGGATTGCCATTCCCCTCTTTATTCAAACGATCCTGGTGTTTGCGCTGGCGTATGGACTGGCAAAAGTTCTCAGACTGTCGTACCAGAACGCAGCCCCGACTGCGCTCATCGGTGCCTCCAACCATTTTGAGGTCGCCATTGCCACGGCAACCATGCTGTTCGGGCTGTCATCAGGAGCCGCCTTAGCAACGGTTGTGGGGGTGCTGATTGAGGTCCCGGTTATGTTAATGCTGGTGCGCTTTTGCCAGCGCACCGAGGGCTGGTTTGCCTCGACCGCGCCCCGATACGCGACTCAGGAAATGCCCCGCCCGGAAGGCCGGACCACAGCGCCGTAGCCCCATTCGAGCCGCGCTGAGCCAGCGCACATCCGTTCATCTCCATTCCGCATGGGCCGCTCCGTACAGCCCGCTCTCGACAGGTGTTGACCCGGATTTTCATACACTCATAACACCGGTGTCATTCTCCGGTAACAGCACAGATTTATCCTGCTCCAATAATCCAATTTAGGAGGAGGAGAAACAGTATATGAGAAGATTGGGATTAGCGCTCTGTGTTGGTCTTGTTGCTGCAGGGCTGTTCATGACGCGGCCAGCCCAGGCAAAGAATGTGGCCGCAGAAATCCTGGATATTCTGAAAGCCAACGGGCAGATCAGCGAGCAACAGTATCGTGATCTGATGATTAAGGCCCAAGCTGAGGATGAAAAAGCCGCGGCTGCCTCGGGCCTGAATCAAAAGGTCGAAAGCCTGGAAAAGAATGTCGGCAAGAAAAATTTCCTGGCCGCGCACTGGAAAAGCGGGCTGCGGCTCGACTCGGCCGACGGCAAATTCAAGCTCAAAATCGGCGGACGGGTTCAGAACGACTGGTCCGTCTACAGCACACGTAAAAAACTGCGGCGACGGTTCGGGCGGATCGGTGACGGAACGGAGTTTCGGCGGGCCCGCCTGTTTATGGAAGGCAGTGTGTACGGCAACATCAAGTACAAAATGCAGTACGACTTCGCCAGCTCCGATCCTTTCAAGGACGCGTATATTCAGGTCAAGAAGCTGCCCCTGGTCGGGAACTTCACCGTCGGTCACTTCAAGGAGCCGTTCTCGCTCGAAGAGCTGACCAGCAGCAAATACCTCACCTTCATGGAGCGCTCGCTGCCCAACGTGTTCGCCAGCGGCCGTAACCTGGGCGTCCGGTTCAACACCTCGTTTTTCGACAAGCGGACCACGGCCGCGTTTGGCTTCTTCCGGGACGGCAACCCGGCTGACACGGATACGACCTTCGGCAACAGCGGGATATACAACGCCACAACGCGGCTGACCCTGCTGCCCTGGTATCAGGAAAAGGGCAAGCAGCTCGTACACCTCGGGCTGTCGTACAGACACGCCTTCCACGACAAAACCAACCAGATTCGGTTCCGTCAGCGACCCGAGGCCCACCTCGGCCCCCGGTTTGTTGAAACACCGAAGTTCCACGTCGATGACATTGATTACTTCAACCCCGAGGTGGCGGTGGTGTACGGACCGGCTTCGTTGCAATTCGAGTGGCTGAGCGCCCTGGTCGACCGACCCGCGGGCGACGACATCCAATACGACGGCTACTACATCTTCGGCAGCTTCTTCCTGACCGGCGAGCGCCGCCCGTACAAGACATCGAGCGGCGCGTTCGACCGCGTCAAGCCCAAGAACAACTTCGACGGCAGGGGCGGCTTGGGCGCGCTGGAGCTGGCGGCCCGCTACTCAATGCTGGACCTGAACGACGAGGGCCTGAACGGCGGCGAGTTAGCCAACTTCAGCTTGGGCCTCAACTGGTATCTCAACCCCAATGTGCGCTTCATGCTCAACTACGTGCGGGCGATGCTGGACGAGGATGACTGCTACTACAAGGGCAACATGACGGATTCGTGCGGCGACGCCGACATCGTTCAGGCGCGTTTCCAGGTCGATTTTTAAGTCGGTTTTCATAGCAGCGTCATCGTCCTGTAACACTGGTGCAACAATCAACCGGCCATAATGGAGAACAACGGTATGCAAATAAAGAAAATACTGGCAGCCTGTGGAGCCGTGGCGCTCAGCGCTTCTCTGGCGACCGCCCAGACGATTCAGGTCGACGCCGACCTGCCACGCTACGAAAAGGTCAGCGGTGTCTCGGGCAACCTGAACAGTATCGGCTCGGACACGCTCAACAATCTGATGACCCTGTGGGCGGAGGGGTTCAAGAAAGTCTACCCCAACGTGAACGTCCAGATCGAAGGAAAGGGTTCGAGCACAGCTCCCCCGGCGCTGATTGAAGCCACGGCCCAGCTTGGTCCGATGTCGCGCGCTATGAAGAGCAAAGAGATGGACGCTTTTGAGAAGAAGTTCGGCTATAAACCGACCCCGATTCGGACCTCGCTTGACTCATTGGCCGTCTTTGTCAACAAGGACAATCCGATCAAGGGCCTCAATCTTCAGCAGGTCGATGCCCTGTTCTCAAAAAACCGTACATGCGGCGCAACCACCGACGCTCAGACCTGGGGCGACCTGGGTCTGACAGGCGGCTGGGCCTCAGCGCCAATCAGTCTGTACGGGCGTAATTCTGCCTCTGGCACGTACGGCTTCTTTAAGAAAAAAGCGCTGTGTAAAGGCGACTACAAAGACACGGTGAAAGAGCAGCCGGGTTCGGCCTCTGTGGTCCAAGGCGTGAGCGAAGACCGCAATGGAGCCGGCTACAGCGGTATTGGCTACACGACCTCGGGCGTGCGGCCTATCCCGCTGGTCAAGGACGGCAGCGATTATGTTGAGCCCACCTACGACAACGTGGCCAGCGGGCAATATCCCCTGTCCCGTTTCCTGTTGGTCTATGTGAACAAGGAGCCGAACAAGGCGCTCGATCCCTTGACCAGGGAGTTTCTCAAGTTTGTCCTGAGTAAGGAAGGCCAGGAGATCGTGGTCAAGGACGGCTACTACCCGCTGTCTGCCCGGTTGGTGAAGGACGACCGGGCCGCGTTGGAATAAGCGCTCTCCTCACGTATGCGTTCGTAGCGGGAGTCACCAACACAAGGGCGGGGGAAGAACCCCCGCCCTTCTTCGTTCGCCCTGTCCTCGTACTCTACCCTTGTCATCAGGTAGCTCCATCATGCCGGACATGCAGGCCCGCCCCCCCCAACAGCCACCGCTGCCGACCCCAAACGGAGCGTATCCCGTTGACGTCCGTCTCTCGGAGATCGAAGATAAAAGCCGGATGCAACGCAAAAAGTTGGCGGATAAGGCCGCAGCTATCCTGATCACCTGTGGCGGCCTTGCCGTTATTCTGAGCATCGCGGCGATTCTTTTTGTGATCGTGGCAGAAACCTTGCCCCTCTGGCATGCGCCAACCGCCGAGCTTGAGACTCCGCCAACTCCACTGGCCGACCTGGTAGGCAGTCAGCGCTCTGCGGATGTTCTTGCTCTTGGCGTCGATGAATACCGAGAGATCGCCTATACCATTACCCAGGCGGGAACCGTTGATTTTATTTCCCTCACAGACAATCGACTCCTCCAGCGCTATGAAATCCAGGCCCTTCAGGGGCGGCAGATCACCGCGGTGCACTATCACAACCTTACCCACACCGCCGCGCTCGGAACCGCTGACGGTGTGGTTCTTCCCCTGACGATTTCCTTTCCCATCTCATTTGAGGGCAAGACCCGCGTGAGCACGCCGCGGGTCGAGGAAAAAGAGGCGATTGTCCTTGATCCAGACAGACGCGCTCTGAGCGCGCTGACCTATCAATACACTGATGAGGAGGAAGAGCGGCTGGCGCTGGCGGCCCTGCTCGGCCCTCACACCCTCCTCTTTATGACCCAAACAACCCAAGTAACATTTTTAGGCGAGCCTGAAGTATCAGAGCGCCGGACAGAACTTTCAACTGCCCTGGATGCGGCTGCCACGGCATTAACCATAGATGCCGAACAGCGAAATTTATTGGTCGCGCTGGAGACCGGTGAGGTCATACGCTGGGACATTCGTAACGCTGCTTCGCCGCGGGTCGCCCAACGCCTGCGGGGCGGGAGTCAAGAGCGCGCCCCCGTTCGGACAATGGCCTGGTTGATTGGCGACCGTTCTCTGGTCATGGGCGATGCCGCCGGGGGGGTGAGCGTCTGGTTCCAGGTTCGCGCGCAAGACAATCCAGCCGAACTCCCCTTTCGTGAAATTCACACGATGCCGGCGCACCCAAGGCCCATCACGGCCATCTCTGCCTCGCCGCGGAATAAAGGCTTTGTGACTGGCGATACCGCCGGCGCGGTGCGCGTGCAGTACGCAACCACCGAAGCCACCATGCTGGCCCGCGACACAACCGGCAGTCCGATTACGCAGCTCACCTATGCCCCACGTGCAAATGGCATCCTCGCCCTCAATCAACACGGCCAGCTGTATAACTGGGCAGTCGATAATCCCCATCCGGAGATCACCCTCTCCACCCTGTTCGGGAAAGTGTGGTACGAAGGCTATGACGCCCCGGATTATACCTGGCAATCCAGTAGTGGAACGGATGATTTTGAGCCAAAATTCAGTCTCTCCCCGCTGGCCTACGGCACGTTAAAAGGGACGTTCTACGCCCTGCTGTTTGCCATTCCCCTCAGTCTGTGTGGCGCTCTGTATACCTCCCAGTTCATACACCCGCGCCTGCGCAATATCGTCAAGCCCTCGGTTGAGGTGATGGCGGCCCTGCCCAGTGTGGTGCTTGGCTTTTTTGCCGGTCTGTGGCTGGCGCCCCTTGTTGCGGACATGGTGCCAGCGCTGTTGCTGATGTTTATTGTCCTGCCACTTGTGACCTTGGGCGCAGCGTTTGCCTGGCGTCTGCTCCCCCTTGAGTTTCGCACCGGCTTGAAGCCTGGCACAGAACTCTTGTTCCTGGCGCCGCTGATTATCGTTGCGATCTATGCCTGCATAGCGCTCAACAATCCGCTCGAAGCCGCCTTCTTCGCCGGTGATTTTCCCCAATGGCTGTATGACACCGCCGGGGTTCGGTATGACCCGCGCAACTCTCTTATTGTGGGTTTTGCTATGGGCTTTGCCGTCATCCCCATTATTTACACCATCTGTGAAGATGCGTTTTCCAACGTTCCGCAGCATCTTATTTCAGGCTCTTTCGCCCTGGGCGCTACACGCTGGCAAACGGCTCTGCGCGTCGTGCTGCCAACGGCCAGCCCCGGTGTGTTTTCGGCGATTATGATCGGCTTTGGGCGAGCCGTGGGGGAAACGATGATTGTCCTCATGGCCACCGGCAACACGCCCGTCATGGACTTTGATCCCTTTACCGGCTTCCGAGCCTTATCGGCTAATATCGCCGTGGAAATCCCGGAAGCTCCCCACGGCGGGACGCTCTACCGCGTCCTCTTCTTAGCCGCCCTGCTCCTTTTTATTTTAACCTTTCTGGTGAATACTGCCGCGGAAGTTGTCCGCCAACGCTTACGGGAACGCTATGGCCGCATCTAAGGCTTCAGCGCCGCGCTCATCGGGCGGCGGCATGTTCAGAGGTTTTCTCCGCAGCGGCGACCCTTTCATCTGGCTGACGGGGGGCGCCCTGGCCTTCAGTCTGCTGATGATCGCCGCCTTAATCTGGATCGTTGGGGCAAATGCTCTGGGGTTCTTCTGGCCCGACCGACTGAGGGCGGTTGACCTTCAGGGCGGACAGAAGCTCCTGGGAGCGGTCCGTGCCCAGGAGGCTATCCCGCAACAGACTGGAGCCGCCCCGGAACAGTATCGGACGCAGTTCCAGGTTGCGAACCGTGACCTGTATGGGTCTGATTTTCGCTGGGTCGATGACAGCCTGATGACCGGCCACTCGTTCCCGGAGCAGGCGATTTATTTAGAACGGTATGAATGGGGGCCCTTTTTTGGCTTTCTCACTACGGTGCGGCAAGATGGAGCGACCGTGGCCGAGGGCTTTGTCCACGCCTGGCCAGAATTCCTGGCCCTCCACGCCAGGACGCAAGCCACCCTTGACGCCATTCACGCCATCGAAAAGAAGGACATCGGGAATATCAACTATGAACTCGAACAACTGCGCATGGCCGTCAAGCGCGCCCAGCGCCAGGAAACCGACCCGACCCGGGCCGCGGAAAAAATTGCCGCCCTTGAGCGGGCAATAGCGGCCTGGCAGCAGACCTATGAGGAGAAGGCCCGAGAGCTCTCCGCGCTATACGAAGAAAACGCGCGCTATCACATTGTTGTGCAGGACATTCAGGGCAACGAGAAAGCGCTGCCGGTCGCTCATGTGGTGCGTGGCTTTCTGCCCAATACGATGACTTGGTTGGAACGCTTGGGCCTGTATATGACTCGATTTTGGGAATTCTTCTGGGAAGACCCGCGCGAGGCAAATACCGAAGGCGGCGTATTCCCCGCCATTTTCGGCACCGTCATGATGGTCATCATCATGAGCATTGTTGTCGTCCCTTTTGGTGTGGTCGCCGCCCTGTATCTCCGAGAGTATGCCAAACAGGGTCCCCTCGTCCGCGCCGTCCGGATTGCGGTCAACAACCTCGCCGGGGTGCCCTCAATTGTTTTTGGCGTCTTTGGCCTGGGGTTTTTTGTCTATGCGATTGGCGGGACGCTGGACCAGCTCTTTTACCAGGATTCCCTCCCAACCCCGACGTATGGCACCGGCGGGATTCTGTGGGCTTCGTTGACCTTAGCCTTGCTGACCGTCCCGGTGGTTATTGTCGCAACCGAAGAGTCGTTGTCCGCCATCCCGCAAGAGTGGCGGGAGGGCTCACTGGCGCTTGGCGCGACCAAGTGGGAGACCCTCCGAAAAATCGTCATTCCGGGCGCGTTGCCGGGGATCCTGACGGGGACTATTCTGGCTATGGCCCGCGGCGCCGGGGAAGTCGCCCCGCTTATGATCACCGGGGTGGTCAAACTGGCCCCGACCCTGCCCGTTGACGGCCACTGGCCGTTCTTTCATCTGGAACGGAAATTCATGCACCTCGGGTTTCATATTTACGATGTGGGTTTCCAGTCGCCCAATGTCGAGGCGGCAAAGCCTATGGTCTTTATGACCACCCTGCTCCTGATTGTGATTGTCATTGCCCTGAACCTGGCCGCGATTGCTCTTCGGAACCGCTTGCGCAGCCGCTTACGCTTTGGAGCCTTCTAAAGGGAGTTTTTGCTATGGAAAGCCAAAAAGGGGCCACAGAACAATCATCCGCAGAACTGGCACCCACAGAACAAGCACCCGCCGGGCGGGCCGTCACCCTGCCGCCGCGACCGGATTTGAGCAACGGTCATGACCCAACCGCACTCGGCGCGCAGGACACAATAGAAGTCGAGATCCGAGACTTGTGTCTCAGTTACGACGGCGCGACGCAGGTCCTCAAACATATCAATATGGATATTGCAAAAGGTCAGGTGACGGCCTTCATCGGTCCGTCGGGCTGTGGGAAGTCTACCTTGCTGCGCTGCCTGAATCGCTTGAACGACCTGGTCGATGGCTGTACGACCAGCGGCAGTATCGTCGTGGGTGGCCTCCAAATTCTGGATCAAACGCTTGACGTCACCGCGCTGCGCAAACGGGTCGGCATGGTGTTCCAGAAGCCGAACCCCTTTCCCAAGACCATCTATGAAAATGTGGCCTACGGGCCGCGGGTGCTCGGTATCCGCAACAAGGCGCAGCTGGATGATATTGTTGAGAAGAGCCTGCGCGCCGCCGCCCTCTGGGAAGAAGCCAAGGAGCGGCTGCATGACAATGCGCTGGGTTTATCCGGTGGTCAGCATCAACGGCTGTGCATTGCCCGGACCATTGCGGTTGAGCCCGAAGTCGTTCTGATGGATGAGCCCTGTTCCGCTCTGGACCCGATTGCCACGACAAAAATTGAAGAACTCATTCATGAGCTGAAAAAGCAGTACACGATTGTCATTGTCACCCACAATATGCAGCAGGCGGCGCGGGTATCAGATTTCACCGCTTTTATGTATTTGGGTGAGTTGATAGAGTTCGGCCAGACCGAAAAGTTATTTACCACCCCGGAAAAACAGGCAACCGAAGACTACATTACAGGCCGGTTCGGCTAGGTCCGGGAAACGGGGGGACACCATGCCACTCCATACGGATAGCCAGTACGAAGAAGAGCTTCAGCAACTCCGGGCCAAGGTATTGGAAATGGGCGGGCTGGTCGAAAAACAGATTAGCGATGCAGTCACCTCGCTCATAGAGCGCGACTCGACCACTGCCCACGAGGTCATAGAACGCGACCATACGGTCAACTACCTTGATGTGGCCATTGATGATGCCTGTATCCGTTTGCTGGCCCTGTATCAGCCCGCGGCTCGGGATTTGCGCTCTATTACCACCAGTCTGCGGATTTCGACCGATCTTGAGCGCATCGGCGATCTTGCTGAGAATATCTGCGAGCGGGCGATTGAACTCAATCAGGAGCCACCCCTCAAACCGCGCCCTGAGATACCGGAAATGGCTGAGGGGGCGCGCGCCATGCTGCGAGACAGTCTCGACGCTTTTACGCGCGAGGACTCCGACCTCGCCCTCAGCGTGTGTCAGCGCGATGACCGGATTGATGCTTTAACCGCCCAGATCTTCAACGCCATGCTCTCTCAGATGCGGCAGGACCCTGAACACGCCAGCCGCGCAACCCGGATATTGTTTGTCGCAAAATACCTTGAGCGCGTTGCTGACCACGCGACCAATATTGCCGAGATGGTGATCTATCTGGCGAAGGGGAAGAGCATCCGCCATGTCTCGCCTTTACCCGATTCGGTCTGAAACAGAGGCGGCCATGACAGGACAGCCGGCAGCGGAGATGGGCGTGGAGACCAAACAGACCATTCAGCAGAAAATCCTGATTGTTGAGGATGAAAAAGACATCCGCGACCTGGTTCGGTATAATCTGGAAACCGCAGGCTTTGCCGTCCTCGAAGCCAGTGATGGCGAAGTGAGTCTGCATCTTGCCACCGCGGAACGGCCGGCGCTTGTTATTCTCGACTTGATGCTGCCCGGCCTGTCCGGCCTTGAGGTGTGTCGAATGCTGCGCTCACAAGACCCGACGGCCAGCGTCCCGATCCTGATCCTGACCGCCCGCGCCTCCGAGGTCGATAAGGTCCTGGGTCTCGAAATGGGGGCGGACGATTACGTCACCAAACCCTTTAGTCCGCGCGAACTCGTCGCCCGGGTCAAAGCCGTCCTGCGGCGCGCCTATGGTCCGGCGGTGAACCAGCCGCGTCAGATATATGCCCGTGGTCGGTTGCAGATCGATTACGATATGTACGAAGTGCGGCTGGATGGCAAGCCTCTGGAACTCGGTCTGCGCGAGTTTGAATTACTCAAATTTTTTGTGCAGTCCCCCAACCGGGTCTTCAGCCGGACCCAAATCCTTGATCTGGTGTGGGGCCAGAACGTCTATGTTGAGCCGCGCACGGTTGACGTCCATATCCGCCGCCTGCGGAAGCGCATTGAGCAAGACGATGCCGACCCCAGCCTGATCCTGACTGTGCGCGGGGTTGGGTATAAATTTAACCCGGAAGCGCTTGATGCGTAGCGGCGCAGACACCGGACGAAGGGCGGCGCCTGCGCGTGAAAGATAGCATTACCTTTTCCATTCTGTTTCCGGTTGGCCTGGCCCTGCTGGCCCTGCTCCTCCTCCAGCTCTTTTTTCTCTTTCCTGCGGAAGTGCGCCCGGGGTGGGTCTGGTATGCGGCCCTTGTCTGTGGCCTGGCTGCGCTGGGCGGCGCGTTGAGTCAGAGCGCCCGGCTCCGGCAACGCTTGCGCGCTCTCAGCGCTTTTCTGACTGTTGCCCCGGACCGAACCGATCCAACCCCTTTCCCGGCTCTCCCGGTCCGAAAAGACGACGAGTTGGGCAATATCGAGCATCAGCTCTCCCGGCTCCTCACTGCTCAGAGCCAACACATCCAACAGCTCCAGGACGAGAAGAAAGACCTCGAAGCCCTCCTCTCCACAATGGCCGAAGGTATTGTGGTGGTTGACTTGAGCGGCAGTATCGTGCGCTGTAACCCGGCGGCTTTGTCCCTGTTTGGTCTGGACCCGGCGGAAGACTGGCAGGGCCGGCCCTTTCACGAGTTTTCCCGCCATCCGGTTCTGCACCAGCTTTTGTCTGCGGACTCGGCTGAGAGAGTCACGCAGGAAATCGAACTGGAAGGGCGGGAGGCACGGCAACTCGCGGTGAGCGTCTTGCGCTTGTCACATACTGGAGAAAATGGGACGACGCGGGCAAGCCGCGGGACGGCCAACGGGTATGTGTTAAGCTGTCACGATTTGACCCCAATCAAACAGCTGGAATCCATCCGGGCCAGCTTTGTTGCCAATGTTTCACACGAACTCCGCACCCCACTCACCGCGATCAAAGGCTATGCGGAAACCCTGCTCACGGGCGCCCTCCAGGACCCCGAGCACGCGACCCGCTTTCTCACGATTATTGACCGGCACTCGGAACGTCTCAGCCGTCTCATAGACGACCTCCTCACCTTGTCCAACCTGGAACTTGGCCGGGCCGAGCTCCACCCTAAAGAACTGTTCATCTCTGAGTTAGTCCAGGAAGCGTTTGATGTGGTCCAAGAGAAAGCGCAACGGGGGCACGTGACGCTCTCGCAGCATATCCCGCCAGCCCTCCCGGCAGTGAGAGGAGATCGGGACCGGCTCCATCAAGTCCTGATAAATCTGATTGATAATGCCGTCAAATATACCTCCGCGCAGGGTCAGGTCACTGTCTCCGCGGAGCTGCATACTCCCCGTAACAACGCCCGTGACAACGAAGGCGCGTCGCCGGCATGGTGGGGCCGGTCGGCGGCGGCGGAGCAACCTCACGCGGCCCCTGCGACCGACGCTGCTGTTGCCGGCGGAAACCGCCGGCAGGACTGGCAGGATTGGCTGGAGATCGCCATATCCGATACCGGCTGTGGCATCCCGGAAACAGATATCCCCCGCCTGACCCAGCGTTTTTACCGGGTGGATAAAGCCCGTTCACGCGAGCTGGGAGGAACGGGCTTAGGGCTGGCCATTGTCAAACATATTGTCCTGGCCCACGGCGGAGATCTCCGCATAGAGAGCAAGGTCAACCACGGGACAACGGTCCGGTTCGCCCTGCCGCTTACTCCTCTCCCGTCGGATCGGACCGCTCAGACGGAGCCGGCGCAGCCGGCCGGCTCGACCGTTTTGACGCATCCCCCAGCGCAGTAAGCGCAGTCCGTCTCGCTGCGCCGGCCGATGGCCAGCGCTGTTGCACCCAGGCGAGCGCGGCCGGCCGGCTGCGCAGCCGGCCTTCCAGCTGCGCTTCCTCAACGGCATGCAGAATCGTGGCGAACCGGGGACCCGGTTGAAATCCGAGTTGGATGAGGTCGCGGCCACTCACCAGACGAGGCGGACTGAGAGCCTCAGGTCCAAGCTCACTGAGTTGTCGCCGGCAGAAGGCATACGCCTCAAGATCGCCGTTGGAGCCCAAGGCGTCCAAACGGGCAAGTTCCAGGAGTTCTGCGATCCCCGCCTGTCGTAAAAAGCGTTTGAGCCTGGCCGGGCGCATACGCGGCGCATCACGCAGCCGCAAATGATTTTTGACCAGAAACGCCACCCGCTCCCAGGTCGCGCGTGAGCGCTTCAGCCGCTGACAGATGTCAACCGCCATGTCCGCGCCTTGTTCGCAGTGACCATAGAACGTCACGCGCTGTCCTTTCTGCCCCCGACACCGCGGCTTGGCTACATCGTGGAGCAGCGCGCCCAGGGCCAGCGTCTCGCTCGGCTGATGCAGAGCGTCGAGCTGCTTCAATACTAACAGGGTGTGAACAAAGACATCGCCCTCGGGGTGAAAATCCGGCGACTGAGCCACGCCCCGCAGCGCCATGATCTCGGGTAGAATACTCTCCAGGAGACCGGACTCGGCCAGGAGCCCAACGGCCGGTCGCGCACTCCCTTCGGTCAGAGTTTTCACAACCTCGTCGCCGATCCGCTCCCAGGCCATGTCGGTCAGCGTCGAGGCAAACTGACGCACGGCCCGCCAGGTTTCGGGCTCAATGGAGAAGCCTAGCCGGGCGGCAAAGCGGACAGCCCGCAGCAGGCGTATGCGATCTTCGTGAAAACGTGCCGCCGGCTCCCCAATGGCCCGAATGATCCGGTTGTGCAGGTCTGCCTGCCCGCCGACATAATCGATGACCGTATCCGTCAGCGGGTCAAAAAACATGCCGTTAATCGTGAAATCACGTCTCAGCGCGTCCTCTCGGGCCGTGCTGAAGCGGACCGCCACCGGGTGCCGGCCATCCCGATAGGCGCCGTCCGCCCGAAAGGTCGCCACCTCATAGGGAACACTCTCCAGAACAACGAGGACCACCCCGAACTGCGCCCCGACCGGGATCGTCTGCGGAAATATTTTCCAAATCTCGGCGGTCCGGGCATCCGTAGCGATATCGAAGTCTTTGGCCTGAACGCCGAGCAGACGATCCCGCACACAGCCACCGGCAAAATAGGCCGTATGGCCATGTCGGCGCAGCATCTGCACAATCGTCCTGGCCTGTTCTTCCTGCTGGCTCATAGGAAGCAGGACTATCAAGAACCGGCGACTACATCCACCGATCAATAGGGTCTCAGTTTGCTTATTCCCCCTCACCCCAACCCTCTCCCCTTCGACAGGCTCAGGACAGGCCTCCGGGGGAGAGGGGGTCTACCTCCCTCCCCCCTTGAGGGGGAGGGCCAGGGAGGGGGGCGTTACGCCGGCAGAGGTGCAGGAAGATGTGAAACTGAGACACGCCTGTCGGACCGCCCTTGACCCTGCTCCTCCGGTAGGGCGGCTCCCGCTCTCCTGGTGAGTAAACGTACCCACCTCATGGAGGAGCGCGGCCATCCTGGCCGCGATTCTTTGCGGGCTGGAAGCCCGCACTCCTTGTTTGAGGGCTGGGGACGGGTCTGAGCTTCCGGCAGAAAAGAGTCGGTGAATTTCAAACTGATACACCACCGGAAGAGGTCCTTCCCCCTTCGACTTCGCTGACGCTCCGCTCAGGATGAACGGAGAGGCGCACGGGCCACGCCCTCGCCCCTGGCGGGAGAGAGCCAGCCCCGGACGTGATCCCAGGGCTGGGATGAGGGGGACAATGCCACCAGAGACCCTCCCACGCTTGCGACTCAGAAGCGGCCCCGCTAGAGTTGGTCCATTGTGGGAGTTGCACTCTACGCGCGCGACATCTGTACCGCTACCCGAGGAACGCTCCGGTGGGGGCGTCCAGACACGCTCTTTACCTCGGTCAGCATTGATTCGCGCCACATCGCGCCCCAGGCGCTGTTCGTCCCGCTCGCCGGCGAGCGGGTCAATGGCCACCGCTATATCCCGGCTGCGGTGGAGAGCGGAGCGGCCGGCTTTCTTTTTTCGCCGTCCTTCCCGGTCGGGCAACCTGACGGCGCTGCCGGGATCGCAGTTGCCGATCCGCTGACCGCCCTCCAAGACCTCGCCACCTGGCACCGCCAGCGGCTTGCCGCGCGGGTGATTGGCATTGCCGGCAGCAACGGCAAAACAACGACCAAAGAGCTGATGGCCCAGGTCTTTGCCGCCCAACGACCTACCTGGGCGACCCGGGGGAATCTGAATAATCACATCGGCCTGCCGCTGACTCTGCTGCGCGCCGCGCCGGAGGACGACTTCCTGGTCCTGGAAATGGGAACGAGCGGCCCTGGAGAACTCACCGCGCTGGGCCGTTTCGCCCAGCCCCATATTGGTGTCATTACGACCATTAGCGAAGAACACACCGAGACGCTCGGCGACCTGGCAGGGGTGCTGGCCGCGGAAACCGAGCTGCTTGCGGCCCTGCCGCCTGACGGGGTGGTCATTATCAATGGCGACGACCCTGTGCTGCTGGCCGCCGTCCGGCAGCAGGCCCGCTGTCGGATTGTCACCTTTGGCGAACAGACGGCCAATCAGGTGCGGGCCGCGCAGATTCAGGTGTCGCGAACGGGGGCGAGTTTTGAACTGCACGTCCTGGGACAGCGCCGACAGGTGCAACTGCCGCTCATCGGCTCCCACTGCGTCCCCGCGGCCCTCGCGACCATAGCCGCAGTGCTGGAGAACGGTTTGGACCTTGAGACGGCCTGCGCAACGTTGCGGACCGCCCAGGGCGCGCCCCGTCGTCTCGCCCCGTTCAGCGTGCCGGCCTGTCAGCTGACCGGGCTGGACGACTGCTATAATGCAAATCCAGCCTCCATGCGGCACGCGCTCCAGACTGCCAACACGATTCGGAAGGCTGGCGAGCGATTGATCCTCGTCTTGGGCGATATGCTCGAATTGGGAGCAGTCGGCGAGTTGCGGCACCAACAGATCGGGGCCTATGTCGCCGGGCTCACACCCGTCCCGGACGCTCTGGTGACGGTTGGCCAGTACGCCCCGCAGCTTGCCGAGGCAACGGTTCAGGCTGGGCTCCCGGCCCACGTCTTTCCCGATGCAACAGCCGCCGCGCCGTGTGTCCGCGCCCTGGTGCGGCAGGCCGACGGGCCGCAGCTCATGCTGATCAAAGGCTCTCGCGGGGTGCATCTGGAGCAGATAGTGGAAGCGCTCGTTGACCGGAATGAAAAGGAGGAAGCATGACCCCCCAGATCGGTATTGTTATGGGCAGCGATTCAGACCTTGAGACGATGAAACAAGCGGCCAAAGTCTGTGAGGAGTTTGAGGTTGGGTATGAGATCCGCGTCCTGTCCGCCCACCGGACACCGCACGATGCCACCGACTATGCGAGTCAGGCGCACGCGAGAGGCCTCAAGGTCATCATTGCCGGAGCCGGAGGAGCCGCCCATCTGGCGGGGGTCGTTGCCGGCCATACCCCCCTGCCTGTTATTGGCGTGCCGATCAAAAGCGCGGCCCTGAACGGACAAGACTCACTCCTGTCGATTGTCCAGATGCCGGCCGGCGTGCCGGTAGCGACCGTCGCTATTGATGGCGCCCGCAACGCCGGTCTGCTGGCCATTCAAATCCTGGCAACCAGCAACACGGGCCTGCTGGAACGGTTCCAGGCCTTCAAAGCCGAACTGGTTGAAAAGACACGAGACAAAGACCGGCGCTTGCAGGAGCGCGTCAAGGCAGGCGCGCTGTAGGGGCAACCCCCTGTGGTTGCCCTATATTTCGGAGGGTATGCGTATGATCTCCGTTCATGAGGCCCTGACCCAAATTCTGGAGACCGTCTCTCCGCTGGCCGGTGAGCGTATCAGTCTGTTTGAAGCAACCGGCCGGGTCCTGGCTGAGGGGGTCGAGTCCGTCCGCAAAGTGCCGCCGTTTACCAACTCAGCCATGGATGGCTATGCGGTTCGGCATGACGACATTCAGTCCGCCCGGGCCGACCGGCCCGTTGCCCTGTCCGTCTTGGAAGTCATTCAAGCCGGCGCCGTGCCAACCAAAACGGTGGAACCCAAGACGGCGAGTAAAATCATGACCGGCGCTGTCCTCCCGCCGGGGGCCGATAGCGTCATCAAGGTCGAAGACACCCAGGAACAATCCGGCCAGGTGCTCATTTGCAAGGCCGGCCCCAAAGGCAATAATATTCGCGCGAGCGGTGAGGACATCCAACCCGGCCAGACGATTCTCCAGGCGGGGCGGGTCCTCCGTCCGGCGGATATCGGGCTGCTGGCCTCGGTCGGTCGCAGCTTTGTGCTGGTGCATCAGCGCCCCAGGGTCGCCATCTTGAGTACGGGAAATGAGCTGGCTGAAGTCGATGTCCCGCTGCACCCGGGTCAGATTGTGAACTCCAACGCCTACACGCTGGCCGCGGCCGTGCGTGAGGCCGGCGGTCAGCCCGTTCCCCTGGCCATTGCCCGCGATAGCCTGGAAGAAACGCGCGCCGCGCTCGAAGAGGCCGTGCGCCACGATGTCGTGTTATCCACCGGCGGGGTGTCGGTTGGGGATTTTGATTTTGTCAAAGCGGCTATGGACGACATTGGTATTGAGCGCCTGTTCTGGCGGGTCGCCCAAAAGCCGGGCAAGCCGCTGACGTTCGGCCTGCTGCGCGGTCGCCCGTATTTTGGGCTGCCCGGCAATCCGGTCTCCGCGCTGGTGTGTTTCTATCTCTACACCTGGGCCGCGCTGCGCCGTATGGCCGGCTACCGCAAGCTCTTCTTTCCGACCGTCCAGGTCACTCTGGGTGAAGACATTCCCAAGGCGCAGGGCCTGACGGAATTCGTCCGCTGTCAGTTGACCCGGAACGGGTCCGGCTATGTGGCGCATTCAACCGGCACCCAGAGTTCCGGCGTTCTGAGTTCGCTCTCCCTTGGAGAGAGTCTGGTGATCGGCCCGCCCGAGGTGGCGCTGCTCCGCAAGGGGAGCGCCGCGCTCGCTATTGTCCTTGATCGGGAAGAGTTCATGCCCACCGAGCTGCCCTTTTAGGCGACTCGGGCCTTCCCCACCCGTTGACTTTCCCCGGGGCTTCTGATTTGCAAAAAACCTCTTTTCGCAAGGAGGTTTCTGTGGAAAACGGCAAAATCTGGATGGACGGTGAACTCGTTCCCTGGGACGAGGCAAAAGTCCATGTCCTCACCCATACGCTCCACTACGGTGTGGGCGTATTTGAAGGCATTCGCTGCTATGCGGGTGAAGACGGTCGGTCCGGCGTTTTCCGCCTACCCGAACATATTGAGCGGCTGTTCGACTCGGCCCACATCCTGGGACTCACGGTCCCCTTTTCCCAAGATGATGTGATTCGGGCCTGCCTGGAAACAGTGCGGGCCAACGCCCTCAAGGAATGCTATATCCGTCCGCTGGTCTTTGTTGGCGAGGGGGACCGGGGCCTGCACGCCAGGACCAACCCGATTCGCGTTTCCATTGCGGCCTGGGCCTGGGGGGCCTATCTGGGCGAAGAAGGACTGCTCAAGGGCATTCGGGTCAAGACCTCGTCGTTTCAACGCTTTCACGTCAATACCCTGATGACCAAGGCCAAGGCCGTCGGCACCTACCTGAACTCCATTCTTGCCGGTCAAGAGGTCTGGGCGCTGGGCTATGACGAGGCCCTGCTGCTCGATACCGACGGCTACGTGGCCGAAGGACCGGGGGAAAATATCTTTGTCGTCCGGCGGGGCAAGATCAAAACGCCGCCGCTCTCCTCTTCGCTCCTGCCCGGTATTACCCGCGATACCGCCCTCACCCTGCTGCGAGATATGGATGTCCCGCTGGAAGAGGACCGGATCACCCGGGACGAGGTCTATCTTGCCGACGAGGTCTTTTTTACTGGCACGGCCGCAGAGGTGACGCCGATTCGTGAGCTCGACGACCGGGTGATCCGTGGGGAAACGCCCGGAGCCGTGACACGAGAACTCAAAGCCCGCTTCGATGCCGTCATCAAAGGCGCCAATCCAACGTATCGGGATTGGCTGACCTATGTATAGAATTCGGGATTGGGAGTTGGCCCCTGACCCCAACTCCCTGACCTCAACCCCCCTTCTTCATGTCATCCGTTCGCAACCTGTGGTTTGATACCCGGCATTTGCTCGGTGGAGCGCACGGCCAGGCCTTGTTGGCCGAACTCGAGGCCTTGCCGGCCCCGGCCCGGGAGACCCTGCTCGCGGCTGGCGATCGGCTGGCGGACAGCTCGCTCACCCTGGCCCAGGTGTTCTGTCGCCATGCGCCTGCCGCCTGGCGCACGTTTGGGGAGGGCCGGTTTACACGCTGGGTGCAGGTTGGTGAACAATTTGTCCGGCGCGAGCCGACCTCGCGTGAGGGGGCCGTCGCGTATTTTTCCATTCCCCCCGACGCGCTTGCCCGGCTCGGCTGGGAGCAGGTTGAGGCCTGGGTCGCCGTCGGTCGTGAAGTCCTTCAGGTTTCGCGCCGCTTGGGCGCGCAATTCTTACAGACCTCGGCACCGTTGCTGCCGAACCTGCCCGCTCCGCTCACAGAACGTCTGCGCGCCTGGGCACGGCACGGGAGCGCGCTCCTCAGGAAAAAGGGCTGGAAGGGCGAGTTTCTGGCGCTCTCCTATTTCTCCGCCGCCCCGCTCGCCCTGCCGGTTCTGAGCCCGGCAGAGATGCGGGAGTGGGCCGTCTTAGGCGTACTCGTCCAGGATTCCGGCCCGTGGACGTTTTACACGACACTGCCTGACGGCTTTGCCGAGCTGACCGAAAAAATTCGCCTCCAATTATTAGTGGACTGTCAGGCTGCGGCCCATCATTCGCCCACTGCGGCCGCGGCCACCTTTGGGCAACTCCCGGCCGTGCTGGCCGGGTTGCCACCCGCTCTCCAGACTTTTTTGCCGGCCATCCTGGCACCGGTGGTCCGCTCCGACCCTGAGGCTCTGCTGTCGCTCTTTCCACTCATGGCCCCTTGCCTCAAGGCGCTTGAGCCTGCCCTGAGCCGAGTCGAAGGGAGCGGGCAGCGTCCGGCGCTGCGTCAGGCATTAGTCGCCCTGGCCCAGGATTTCGCGCCCGGCATTCCGCCGGCCATTCGGACCTTGCCCCGCGCCTACGAGGAAGCCGGCGAGCGGCGTTTGCTGGAATGGATCGCCACGGGACGCGACATCGGGCGCGCCCGCCCGGAAGCGGGGGTGACATTTTTTGCGCTGGAATCGCGGACCAGCCTGCGCGTCCTGCGACACGACGACACTGGAGTCAATCTGGAAGAAGTCCAGGAAGTGCTGCGGAAGTATATCCAGATGTTGTCCGGCCGGGCGGCAGGTATCGAGCGCCAGGAATTCTTCTCCTATCCGCCGGCGCTGGAAGAATTTCCCCTTCCCGGAGACGCCATCCCTCTGCCGGCCCGGATCGACCTTTTTCCAACGTATGAGGAGAATTTCAGACTCTTGCGCGCCCTGGCCATGCTGCAGGCCGGCCGGCGTGAGTTTGGCACCTACGACTTTCGCCTGGAACGCTTGTGGCCACAGCTCTCACAGGAAGTCCGCCAGCTCAGAGAATCGGAAGAAGCACCCACTGGCGGTCTGGGTCCTTTCTTTGCCTGTTTCCCGCACCCCCAGGTGGTCGAAGCCCTTTTCCTGCTCGTGGAAACACGCCGCGTGACCCACCGGGTCGGCCAGTCCTATCGCGGGTTGCGCTCGGACCTGGAGTGGTTGCATAGCGTATCCCTGCCCTCGCTCCTGCCCGAAACCCTGCGGGCCCTCTTTGCCACGCTGACCCTCCCCCCGCAGCCGTCTCATACGGTGTATGATTCGGCCCGGTGGGCAGCCGACACGTATCAGCGTATTCTGTCCTCGCTGGTGCTGGCGCAACGCCCGGATCAGGACCCGGCCTCGTTCGAGGCCGCGTTGTTTGAAAAAATGACTGGCGATGCGCTCATTGACCCGGACATGACCGATGACAGTCCGCCGGCAGAAGATATGCCGGAACTGCCCCAGTTGACATTAGAACCCGAGGAAGATGACGATACCGGCGGCGCGCCCCTTTCCCCGGAAGAGCTCAAAGCCCTGCTTGAGGCCGGAGTGGAGCTCAACATCCGCCAGGGCAAGCCGGACAGCCTGAATCCGCAGGGTTTATATATTACGGACCTGGACGGCAAGCTGCCGGCCCACTCCGACCCGGACGCCGGCCGGCCCGAGAATGGCACGCTGGTGAGTGCCGGGCGTCGAAGAGAACGGCAGGAAGCCCTGACCTTTTTCTATGACGAGTGGGATTATCATATTGCCGATTATCGGGCGCGCTGGTGTCGGCTACGTGAAATTATGCTCAGCGGCGATGCGGGTGAGTTTTTTGCCAAGACCCTGGGCGACTATGTTGCCCTCACTCCAGCCATCAAGGCCGAGTTTCAACGCATCCGTCCCGAGCAGTATCGACTCGTGCGCGGGCTTGAGGACGGCGAGGAGTTTGATCTGAACGCGGTGATTACCGCAGTCAGCGACCGCCGGGCGCGGCTGGCACCCTCGCCCAAGGTCTACACCACCAAACGGCAGACCGAGCGGGATGTTGCCGCCCTGTTTCTGCTCGATATGAGTGCGTCAACCGACGAACCCGTGGCGCCGCTGCCCCCTACGTATGGTCAGGACGACTCTGACGACTGGCTGGCTGCCTGGAAGAAAAAACCTGTGGAGCCTCAGCCCAAGCCCCGCCGCATTATTGACGTCACCAAAGAAGCCCTGGTGTTGATGGCAGAAGCGCTGGAAGAGATCGGTGACGCCTACGCGGTCTATGGCTTTTCCGGCCAGGGCCGTGACAATGTTGAGTTCTATCACGTCAAATCATTCACTGAGTCTCTGTCCCCGACTATTAAGGGCCGCATTGGCGCGATTGAACCCAAGCGTTCGACCCGGATGGGCCCCGCCATTCGTCACGCGTTGGAAAAGCTCAAGGATATTGCCTGTCGGGTCAAGCTCCTGGTTCTGCTCAGCGACGGCTTTCCCCAGGACATGGACTACGGCACGGACCGGCGCTCAGCCACCTACGGCATTCAGGACACCATGATGGCGCTGCGTGAGGCCGACCAGGCCGGCGTGCTGACCTTCTGCCTGACCATCGACAAAGCTGGCCATGACTATTTACGCGATATGTGCGCGCCCTCCCGCTATATGGTCCTCGAAGACGTGACATCCCTTCCCACGGAATTGCCAAAAGTATATCAACGCTACATTCGGCCCTGGCAGACCTGAGCCAGCAGAACAGACCGAGATCACAGCGCGTACAGGATGGAGGACAAACATGGATATTCAGCAGAGTGTGGCGGTCGTCACTGGTGGCGGTTCCGGCCTGGGCGAGGCAACGGCGCGGACGCTGGTGGCCCGAGGGGCCAGCGTAGCGGTGCTTGACCTGAGCAAATCGAACGGCGCCGGCATTGCCCAGGAACTCGGGGACCGGGCCGTGTTTCTCGAAGCGGACGTGACCAATGACGCTCAATTGGCGGCCGCCCTGAGCCAGGCGGTCGAACACTTCGGGGCCGTCCATGTCGCGGTCAATTGCGCCGGCATTGCCACCGCGGGCCGGACCCTGGGCAAGGGCAACGAGCCGCTCAACCTCGGGCCGTTCCGTAAAACCATTGAGGTCAACCTTATCGGCACGTTCAATGTGATTCGCTTCGTTGCCGCGCATATGGCAGACAACGCGCCGGGTGACGATGGTGAGCGGGGCGTTATCATCAATACCGCCTCGGTGGCGGCCTTTGACGGGCAGATCGGGCAAGCGGCCTATTCGGCCTCAAAAGGCGGCGTGGTCGGCATGACGCTGCCGATTGCCCGCGACCTGTCTCGCACCGGGATACGCTGCTGTACCATTGCGCCGGGTATTTTTGAGACGCCGATGCTGATGGGCCTGCCCGAGCCGGCCCGGCAGGCGCTCGGGGCCAGCATACCCTTTCCGCAACGGCTGGGCCGTCCGGCGGAATACGCCGCCCTGGCCTGCCAGATCATCGAGAACTCCATGTTAAATGGGGAAACCATTCGGCTCGACGGCGCTATTCGTATGGCGCCCAAATAGCCGGCCCCCCAAGCGGGCAGGATGCCCGCGCTCCCAGGAAAATTATTGTGGCTTACACACGCAAGGACGCCTTCTATAAAAGGGCCAAGCAGGAGGGCTATCGCTCCCGCGCGGCCTATAAACTCCTGGAACTCAACCTCGCCTGGCGCTTTTTGCGCGCGGGGAACCGGGTCATAGACCTGGGCTCCTGGCCGGGCGGTTGGGTCCAGGTGGCGGCCCAGGCGGTTGGGCCGTCCGGGCGGGTGCTCGGCATAGACCTGGTCAAGCTGGAGCCCCTCCCGCTTGCCAACGTCACCCTGGCGCAGGGCGATGCCGCCGACCCGGCGCAGCGGCAAACCCTCCTGGCCGCCCTGGGCCGCCCGGCCGATGTCGTCCTCTCGGACATGGCGCCCAAGCTCAGCGGAGTACGGGAAGCCGATGACGCCCACGTCAGCGTGTTATGCCAGACCGCGCTGACCTGCTGCGGCCCCCTTCTGAAACCCGGCGGCAGCTTATTCCTCAAAACCTTTATGAGCGCAGAATACAAGCCTTTTGTGGCGGCGTTACGCACCGCCTTTCGGACGGTCAAAACGTCCCGTCCGGCGGCGACGCGCAAGGGGTCGGCGGAAGTCTATGTGCTGGCGAGCGGCAGGAAAAATATGGTTTGACAGTCCGGCGGGGCTGGGATATGACCGACGGGCCTTTTTTCCTGTCTGGCATGACAATTCACCCCGAGGACAATCGCTATGTGGCATCTTCCGTTTCTGTGGCTGAGTGTCTTGTTCTTCCTGTGCGGCCCGACCTGGGCGGGACCGGAAATTCGCACCCTGGACACCCCCAATCGGCTGATCTTTTCGGGCTTCTCTTCCGCCTTATCAGCGCTGGGCGATGTGAACGGCGACGCGATCCCCGACTATGTCGTCGGCGCGTACGAGCAAACCTGGGACGAGAATAACCACCAGGGCCGGGCCTTTGTGTTCGACGGTCAGACCGGCAAGCTCTTGTTGGAGCTGGACAACCCGCATCCCCAGGCCGATGCCGCGTTTGGATTTTCCGTTGCCGCGGCCGGCGATGTGAATCAGGACGGCATACCGGATTGTATCATCGGCGCTTTCGGCCAGGGAGAAGCCGGGAGCGCGGAGGCGCTGGTCTTTGGCTGGGCTGCCGAGGACGGCAGCGAATACAACAGGAGCAAGCGAGTAGGCAGCGGACAAGCCTTTGTCTTCAGTGGCGGCGATGGCCAGCTCCTCCACTCTCTCGAAGCGCCCCGACAAAGTGCGGGCGCGGGGTTTGGCTGGTCCGTCGCCTCCGCCGGAGACCTGAACGGAGACGGTATTCCCGAGTCCATTGTGGGCGCGTACGGCCAGGACCACGAAGGCCGGGTGTTTGTCTTTCAGGGTCGCGACGGCACTCTTCTCCACACCCTCGCTCCCCCCCCCGATTCCAGTGCCGAGGGCTTTGGCTGGACGGTAAACTCGGCCGGCGACCTGAACGGCGACAGCACCCCGGATATTGTTGTCGGCGCGCCCTACTCCAGCGTTGAGGGCAGGAGCACGCAGGGGCGAGTCTATGTGTATAGCGGCGCAGACGGCAGCCTGCTGTACCCCATCGATCATCCCCAGCCGCAGGCCGGTGCCTCGTTCGGTTGGCATGTCACCCAGGCCGGCGACCTGAACGCGGACAGCGTCCCGGACCTGCTCATCGGCGCGCCCTACCAGGATGTCGGCGCTGTCACCGCCCAGGGGGCGGCCTTTGCCTTTAGCGGGACAGACGGCAGCCTGCTGCTGACGTTCCGCGACCCCGTCCCACGCCCCGCGGCCGGGTTTGGCTGGATCATGTCCGCCATCCCGGATGTGAACGCGGATGGAGTCCCTGAAATCCTGGTCAGCGCGCCCTTTCAGAAGGTCGATGAGTTTCACGTCCAGGGAGAAGTCTTTCTCTACAACGGCCGCGACGGCCGCCATTTGATTACCTTTGACAACCCCTACCCGCACCAGGGTTCGATGTTTGGCTATGCGCTGGCGTCGCCCGGCGATATTAACGCCGACGATATCCCGGAGTTCGTTTTCGGGGCGCCGGGCCAACACATCCGGGACAAGCCGGCCGTTGGCCGCGCCTTTCTGTTCGTGTCCCAACGCTAGGGGATACAGAGGAAACGGGTCCAGGCATCTGGAGGTCTGGCGCAGGACCCGTTTCCTCTTCGGAGAGAATTGACAAAAGCGCGTCCGGGTTCCTAGAATACGCTCACTCCTGCCCCTCGCATCGTGAGCAACAAGGAGGCGACTATGGGAAAGTCCATCCTGACTCTCTCTCATTTATACGGCAGCGGCGGCAGCCTGATTGCCCGCGATGTAGGTCGGCGTTTGAACTGGACGGTCTGGGAAAAAGAGATCGTTCGGCAGATCGCTTCGCAGTATCAAGTCGCGGAAGACTATATTGACGCAAAAGACGAGCGGGTTGACTCCTTTATTGAACGTATGGTCGGTCTGTTCGGCCTGGGCGGCTTCGAGTCCGCCTACGATATTCCGCCGCCCCTCTGGCTCAACGACGCCCAACTTGTCCGCATGACCAAAACCATCGTTGAGGAGGTAGCCCAAAAGGGGAAGGCCATTCTTGTGGGCCGGGGGGGGAATCGCATCCTTGAGCGCCATCCCCAGGCCCTGCACGTGTTCCTGCACGCGCCGCTCGAAACCCGGATTGAGCGCGTGGTCCAGGCCGAGGGTATGGACCACGCCCACGCCCGACAGCGGATTGCCGGCATGGACAAACTGCGGGCCGATTACGTCCACACCTTCTACCACGGTGACTGGCGCGACCCGAGCCATTACACCCTGCTGCTCGATTCCAGCCGCTGGGGAGACGCGGGGACTGCCGACCTGATTCTGTGGGCCCTGGAGCACACGCCCTAACGCCAGGAATGAGTCATGCCGCCTGTCCAGACCTTTCTCAACACCGAGCGCGATCTGTTATGCGCGCCTGTTCTGCCCGCCATTGCCGCCCAGGCCGCCCAGGCTGACCGAACGCGCAGCGTCGATCCGGGTGTCATCCGGGCCATCAAAAACACCGACCTCATTCGGGCCTCAGCCACGCACAATATCGACGGGATAGAGGCCAGTATGGGGGCCATTGCCCAGGAGTTGGAAGCCGTGGCCGGGGCGTGCGCCTCCACCGCCTGGTGCCTGTGGAATCACTTGTGCGTGTTTCACTTTATCTGCGGTCAACTCGGCCCGGCTGGCAGCGACGTCCTGCGACAGATGGTCGTCCAGCGCGAATGGGTCAGTTTCCCCGCGGGTGCCGGCACCCGCGTCCACGGCAGAATTCACGGCGAAGACCTGATCCTCAACGGCCGGGCCAGCTTTGCCTCCGGCTCTCGCTACGGGGAGTGGGCCGCCTGTTTGTTTGCCCTTGACCGCGAGACGCAATCACCCGGCGAAAAACCGGAGCTGCGCTTCACCGTTGTCCGCACCGATGCTCAGGGCGTGTCTGTTGACCCAACCTGGCTGTCGATGAGCCTGCGGGCCTCGGCCACCGATCATATCAATTATGAGGCCGTGACCGTTCCGGCCGCATTGATCCGGTCCTTTCCCCCGGACTTCCGGGTCCAATTTCGGGACCCGGACCGCCCTATGGTCGCGCAGCGCTATCGCGAAGACTGGACCGCGGTGTCCGATCTGTGGCTTGGGGCGCAGGCGGTCGGGGTTGCCTCGGCTGCCTTGGCGGAAGCCTGCCAGGAGCTGAGTGGCCGGGTGGCCATCTTTGGGGTGAAGGTTGCCGACCGGCCCGCGGTCCATCTCAATATCGGCCAGGCCGGAGCCGCCATTACATCAGCCCGCGCCGCGGTCCTGACGGGCTGTGCGGAAACAGACGCGCGGATCGAAGCTGGCATTATCCCGACGGAGGCGGATTATCTGCGCCAGCTTGGCTACAGTATGACGGCGCTTCGGCTATGTGACGACGCCATGCGGCTGCTCCTGCGCGTCCAGGGCGGGAATGGTTTGCGTGAAGGCGGCTCGTTTGAGCGCCGCTACCGTGACTTGCAGGCCATGCCGCTGCATATTAACGCCCATCCCGACCGGGTATCGGAACTGGTTGGGAAACATTTATTAGGCGTGGACAACGACGGCCCGTTTCAGTAGGGGAGACGCCTGCGGCGGCCCCCCTAGAAAAACACCGTCAGCCCACTGCGGACATTCAGGCCGTAGCCGGACACTATATTCGTATCCGCAATCCCCGGTCCGCCGCCGTTGAGGGGACACCGACGGTCTGCGCCAACTTCGTGCCGGAGACAGGAGGCCGTGGCAAACTGTGTCTCTCGCCAATTGGTGTCGGCGAGGTTGAGCACATCAAAGGACACCTCAATGTTGCGCCAGCGGTAGCGCATGAGCAGGTCAATCAGGGTATACCCCCGCGCAATCACGCTCCGGTCTTCATTGGCGGCCCGGTCGTCCAGGAATCGCACCCGCAGGGCGGCAGAGAAATTCTCAATCGGGTAAGCCGTCAGCCCCCCGTTCATCAGCAAAGTCGGAGCCAGGGGAATCGCCTCGCCCGTGACGCGAAAGCGGGGGTCACTATAGGTCAGGTCATAGTCGAGCAGCAGCCAGGGCAACACTTCGACCCGTATCTCAAAATCAACGCCCCAGCGACGCGTGGGGCCACGTTGCTCGGTCGTACCCTCGTCTCCCACAAAGACCAACTCGCTACCCAGGTCGAGCCACCACAGCGAGGAGGCCAACTCAACCCGATTGTACAGCCTCGTGCGCGCCCCGATTTCCGCGCCGGTTGAGCGCGCCAGCCCGCTGCCCCCCGGCTGAACCGCATCCCGGGCATCGTTGGAATGATAGCCCATGCCGAAATTGAGAAAGAGGTCAGTCTGACGCCAGAGGCTCGCCGGGTTGGTAAAGGGCGACACAATCAGGCTGGCCTTGGGGCTGACAATGCCGTCGGTCGTATTGCCCTGGAGCTGTGGGGCGTCCGCCACCTCGTTCGGAGAACGGTCATCAACATCAAAGACAAAGACGTCACCACGCAGGCCCAGCGATGAAGCGCAGCCACTCGCGGACAAACAGCTCGTGCTGGGTATAGCCGCTGAAGGCGTTCTCCCAGATCTCGGCTTTCTGGGTGGTGACAAAGCGTTGCCGCCGCTGCTGCCAAAACAGGCCAACATCGGCATTATCGTTGCGCGTATCAAAACCGGCGGCGCTCTCAAGCGGCATGCTGCCGAGCGTCCACACCCGATGATATTGCGCCCGGCCACCAAACAGCACACGACTGTCGAGTTGTTCAATGCCATCACCCCGCGCTGGGTCACCGCTGAAAAACGTAAAGTTTGAGAACAAGCGCAGACGGGAGCGGCTGAAGTAGAGTTGCACGAACCAGCTTTCCTCTGGGTTTGGGGTTGCCGTGTATATGAGATTTACGTTTTCCCGGTCCGAGCGCCCACCCTCGGTCGGGTCGAGCGAACCGAAGCGGTCCAGCCGTCCGCTCCTGACCGCCCGGAGTGGAATCTGACCGGAGGCGTCCCAATCGCCGGTATACAGCGCGGTCCACAGATTCAGCTTTGAGGTTGGGCTCGGCTTGAGGGTAAACTTGCCGAAGAAATTATATTTGACAAAATTCTCGCCGTGCTTGGACGGCCCATCGGTGAAATAGACCTCGTTGGCAATCAGACTCTGCACCGGACCGAGGCGGGGCGACAGGATGCCGACATAGCGCATGGTGTTGAAAGACCCACCAACGGCGCGGAGCGAGTTTTCGACGGTACCTTCTTTGGTAACAAAGTTGACCGAACCCGAGTTGGCAAAATTCCCGGAGTCTGCAAAATACGGGCCCTTGCGATAATCAATGGACTCGACCACCTCGGGGATCAAAAAATTGAGGTCCGCATAGCCCTGACCATGAGCATGACTGACCATATTGACGGGGATGCCGTCAACACTGATGGCCACGTCAGTGCCGTGGTCATTATCAAAACCGCGCAAGAAGTACTGCATGGCTTTGCCGCCCCCGGCGTGCTGACCGGCCACAAATCCGGGCAGATTATTCAGCATTTCCGAGGCCGTGTTATGCGGCCGGACAGCAAAGTCTTTTGCACGCACCCGGCTTGCGGTGGCCGCGCTGACCGGGCGGCTCTCGGTGACAGTCATCTGCGGCAAGCGTTTTGTTGAGTTGGCGGCAGGGTGTTCGGCTGCCTGAAGGTCGGTTGTTTCGGAGCCGTAGCTTATCTTTGCCATCCACAGCAGAACAATGATATAGCACACCCAACCGGACAGACGGCGCAGGGCGAGGCGCTTTTCCTCAGGTATGGAGTGTCTGTGGTTGTTCGCTTCTTGCATCGTGAGTGTGAAACCTCCCGCTCTCCGGCCTCGCCTGTATCATAAGTCGCCGCTGTTGGCGCGTGGTCAGGGCGTAATCACAAAGTTCTGGAGGGCCTGTTCCCACCGCAATGTGGTGGCGTCACCGGCGTGCGGAAAGTCCGGGATAGTAACCGTCCCCCTCACCCCCCGTAAGAACTTCCCCTCCTCTCCAGGGGCAAGGGTTGTCACCCGCACGGTCGTGTTGGCAAACTCCACGTCGTCAATCAACGCCCGCACGGTGTGCGTTCCGGCTCCAAGCTCGTTCCAGTTCACCAGCAGTCCGAAACCGTTGTTTGTATCCCCGCAGGCATCCCGGGTATCTGTCCGCCGAGTGCCGTAGGCCGCTTGCTGTGGGTCCCCGTTCAGTTCAATGACGACTTCTTCAGCGTGACACGCCCAGCCCGAGATGACCCCGAGCCCACTCTGGAAGGAGTGCGGCTGCGGGTTGCCCAGCCTCGCCTGGGAGGCGGACTCTTGTGGTGAGAACACAGCTACATCGTCTATAGTCCAGCCGTCCGCGGTCCCGCTGGCGTCTGAGAAGAGTTGGAAAACGAGTATTATTTGCTCCCCAACGTAAGGAGTCAGGTCAAGTGATGTCTGCTGCCAGGTCAGATTCGTGCCGGTGAACGTTCGTATAACTGCCTCTGTACTCCACGTACTCCACAATCCCTCCTCCACTTCTCGCGCCATCCACACGTTGCCCCTGTCGCCACTGCCAAAGGCGTACCGATGCCAGAAGGTCAGGGTGGCGGAAGGAACCTCGGTCAGATTAATAATCGGGGACCACAGGATGACATTCTGGTCATTCTGGTAATTGCCACCAGGGCTGTCCGTCCAGGCATGAGTCCCGCTCTGAGAGACCGTGGTGGTCAGCGCCCAGGGGGAGCGGGAGCCTTTAGAACAGGGACGTGGCTTGCAAGTAGACCCAGACCAGCCCTCTGTTCCAGTCTCCAGGTCATCTTCAAACAGCAACTTTCTCACTCCTACCTGGGTCGCAGTAATGGTCACGCGGTAGCTTGTTGACCAGGCCGCATCGATGGAGACCTGTATCCCGTTGGCGCGGTCCGTGAAGGTCTCACCCGGCGTCCACATCGCCCCCTCGTCGTTCGGGTCGCCGTTGTTGTCCACATCTACGACCTGAGCCAGTCGGTCGGCCCGTGTGGTATCGACTTTATGAATGACTACCGCTTCATCCGGTACCTCGTCGTCGTAGCCGGCAAACAGCCGAGTTTCGACGGTGTAGAAGTCGGTCGCTGAATTCCCAATGGGAATCTGAGCCAGCAGGTAGCCCTCAGAGCCGGGCTGGGCCAGCCGGGCGAGTGTGATCGTGCGGGTGCCGTTGCGGGTTGGGACATACTTCCGACTGGCGGGAATCCAGCCTAGAAAGTCTTTGTGATAGGCGATGGTGTGGACGCCCAGGTGTAGCCATAGCCAGGATAGGGAGAAAGAGACTGTCCCCCGCTCATGACATCCCATTCGGAGTCGTATGTCTCATCATAGGGGCCGGAGGAATGCTGCAAGCCAAAGGCGTGGCCCATTTCGTGTGCCCAAGTGTCCTGTTTTTCATGCGTCCACTCTGGCAGCCAGGTGACACCCCAGAAGCGTGTTTGCCCATCTAACGTTAGAAAACGCCCTCCTCCTCTAGCGGCATTATACAAGCGGATAGAAGAATCAAAATTCAGATTAAAGGCGAGATTAAACCCTTCAAAATCAGGGAAGAACACATCTGCGTCGGCTGCTGCTGTGCAATCTTCTAGTATTTTCTCGCGCTCATAGGATTCTGCTCCCTGATAATACGACTGTGGCTGGGGCAGGTTGTACCAGCCTACCACCCTACTGCCTCTCAGGTCGGGGATGTTCCCGTAGGATACTTCTTTCCAGTAGTGATCCAGACCGGGATAGGATGCCCCCATCAGCCTTTCATAATGGCGGACAGGATACGGGGTGACAGCGGGTGCATCGGCAAAACGACAGAGAATCGTCACCCACGCCTGGGAGCCGGTTACTTGCGCATGGAGAGACGAGGCGGGCGCGGCGGTCTCAGCTTGCGACGCGGCTAACTCGATGGAACTGACCCGGAACTGCTCGGTGGCGGCAGCCCCGCCCGGCTCCCACTCTCCCTCAACTGTGACCCGTTTGCGGTTCAAGGCTACCGGGCCACCGAGGGGCCGCATGAGGTCAATGTCGATCAGGAGTTCATGCCGCTCGCCCGAGTCTTCGGTCAGACTGTAGGTCGTCTCAGAAACAAGGCCGGACTCGGTTGGATAATCGGCGACCGTGAAGCTAAACCAGCCGGTGAGGGGCTGGGGTTGGGCGTGGACGGGCGGAGCTAATATGGACCACACTCCCAGCAGGAACAGGACGAGATGGATTTTTAACGCAGTGCAGGTACTGTTCACCTTTCTTCCTTTCCAATCTCTTCCAGGAATCCCCCTCACCCTGGCCCTCTCCCTCCAGGGGAGAGGGAAGGAGATTTATAGGGACAGGCCCCTACAAGGTCAGTGTGAAGTCGTCGATCAAAAGCCCCGGCAGGCGGCTGCTGCCTGTTGAGCGGGCATGATAGGTGTTGGGATCAAGCATATAGTCCCGCTCGGCGGTGATGCCAACCAGGTTTGTCCCCAGCATGCGATAGAGCGATTCGTCAAACCGCATCACATTGAGCGGTGCCTGAATCTCGCCGTTTTCCACCCAGAAGGTGGCGAACCGGGTCATGCCGGTCATGCGGCAGGCCGCCCGGTCCGAATAGTTCAGATACCACAAGTTGTTGATATAGATGCCGGTGTCGAGTTGCGTCAGCAGCTTGTCCTGAGTCAGCTCGCCGGCTGCCATCTCAATGGATTCGGCCGCCTCCCAACTCGATGCCCCATTGGTTGCCACACCGTATTCCTTGGCCGACCGGGGAGACACCAGACAGTCTGCCCGGCGACCGTGGGTGATGAGGCGAACCTGGTCCGGTTTCCGAAAGCCGTCCTCCTGGAAGTTCGGGGCGACTCCGGCCCGCGTGTTTTCAATCAGCGTGACAGCGGGGTGCAGCTCCGCTCCCTCCTGCGTCATTCTGATCAGCGGCGTTTGTTTGGTCTGCTGCTCCTTGAGGCCGAATCCCCCCCAGTTCAGCAGTTCCATAATTTCACTCACGGCTGAGGGCGCGAGATACACCCGGTAACGGCCCGGCGTAATGGTCTTGGCCGGCCTGGAAAGCGCGGCCAACTGTTGGTCCGCGGTATCGACCTTGTGTTCAAACACGTGCGGATTCCACATAAAACCGGCATCCGCCGTTTTGACCGCTTTGTCGCCACTGAGATAGAAACTCCAGTCCACACTATAGGTATAGGTGGAGAACCAGTTGCGCTGGCCAGAGGAATTGGCAAAACCTGCGTGTATGCCGCCGGCCGCGTAGAAGCCCACCAGGTCCCGTCCCTGTCCGGCTTGCAGGACAGCATCGACGATCATCCCGCGTTCTTCCGGGAGCCGGTTTTCACCGTGATGTTCGCTTGATTGAACTTCGGTCGCGTGCAGTAAATATGGGTCTTCGGGCAGATACGGAAGCTCAGCGCGCAGGCGGTCCAGCAGGCTGCGCGCCCGCTGACTGTCCACGCCAAAGTCACCGCATAGGCTGATATCCCCGGCGGCGTGGCGTTGTCCGACAACGAGTTCAACCGCGAGGGAACGTTGCGCCACCGTTCCTGCCTGGCGGATCGCGCTGTGATTGAAGCGGACGAAGTCCGAATCCTCGGCCGCAAAATTACACAGTGCCTGTTCCTCGCCGGTCAGGTGGCCGATGATGAAGTCGGCAAGCTGGTAGAAATACTCCTGCATGTCTCGTCTCCGCCCCTATTCCGCCCCTATTAAAGAGTAAACGTATCCTCCACTAACCATATAGATGCTGGACACGTTTACTCTTGCTCGCCACCGAAGACCTCGACGTCCGAGAACACGCAGGCCGGAGCGGCATGCCCAACCCGGATGACCTGATTGGGTTCGCCTTTGCCGCAGAATGGCGTGCCGAGCACCTCATAACTGTCCAGGTTGCCGACCCTGGCCAAGTTGCGCCAGAACGTGGCCGACACGCCCCGGTAGTTTGGTTTTTTGACCACCGTTGTCAGCTTGCCGTCTTCAATCAGTTGGCCCCACTCGCAGCCAAACTGGAATTTGTTGCGCGAATCATCAATGGACCAGGAACAGTTGGTTTTCATATACACGCCCCGCTCAATGGCGCCGACCATAGACGAAAAAGCGGACTGTCCCGGCTCCAGGTTCAAATTTGCCATGCGGTCAATCGTCGGCCTGTTCCACGTGGTGGCGCGGGCGTTGGCGACACCGGGCAGGCCCAGCCGCGCTTGGGAGACGACTCCACCCAGGCCGCGCAGCAGGCGGCCGTTCCTGATCAGATATTCCTTCTGAGCGGGCTGTCCGTCGTCGTCAAATTGATAACTGGCGTACTGTTCGGGCCGGGAGGGATCAAACGTAATGTTCAATAATTCCGAGCCGTACTGATACGTGCCGAACATGTCCGGCCTCACAAAGCTGGTCCCGGCATAGTTTCGCTCATCCCCGAGAATGCGATCGAGCTCGAGCGGGTGCCCGATCGACTCGTGAATCTGAAGCATCATTTGATCTGGAGCGAGGAGAACATCCATCCGCCCAGCCGGACAATCGGGCGCGCTCAGGAGCTGGACCGCCTCGGTGCTGAGGCGCGGAGCCGCTTCATAAAACCCGGTTTGGTCCAGGACCTCCAGGCCCCCTTGGCGGCAATAGCCACGTCCGCCGAACGTTCGCGTATGCGTCTCTGTCCCGGCATTGGCGGTGACGCTCAGCATAGGAACGATATAGGAGCAGCACTGGCGGATATGAGCATCCCCATTTGTGATGGAAAGTGTGTCGCTCTGCGTATGCCACAGGCTGGCCTCCCAATCGACAATCCGCTCGTCCGTTTTCAGGCGCGCGCTCTCCTGCTGGAGCAGCGCAATTTTATCGGCCAGGGATACCGCCTCCCAGGCAATGGCTACCGGGGTCTCATACTCATCCTGCGGATGGGCAAAGCCCACCTGGGAGAAGTCCGTCACGCTGCACGCCGCGCTGCGCTGCGCCCACTCCCTGGCGTGTTCGAGCGCGCGCCGCAATCCCGCCTCAGTCAGGTCGCTCGTCCCGGCATAGCCGCAGCCACCCTGATGGATAACCGTCACCATGACTCCCAGATCATCGCCGTTTGACACGGGCTGTAAGACATCCTGACGAACCGCCAGCGACTCCGACCGCTCGCGCACAATGCGGAGCGAACAGAAACCGACGCTGGGCATGATGCGCCGAAAGCGTTCGGCTATCTGCTCGTGTGGCTGCTCCATGCCTGTTTAGCCCCGCTCGTCCTTTTCCGTGTTCAGCATCACTTCATGGATTTCCAGCACATTCGCGCCAGCAAACATTTCCGCGGGCGGGCGGTTGCTATGGGCGATACGGAAGGACTCGCTTTTTGTCCAATCCCAAAAGGCCTGCTCGCTCTCCCAGTAGGTTTGGACCAGATAAAATCCCTGCTCTTCTTTCTCTTCCCACTCACCCGTCTGGTGGTTGAACCGGCGCTGGACCGGCCGCATCACCAGGTTTTTGATAAACCCTGGGGACTGGTCAATCAGATGCGCCCGGTGACGAAACCGATCCTCAAAGTCTGCTTCATGTCCCTCAGCAACGGGAATCCGGTTTGTGACGACAAACATAGCGTGTACTCCTCCGCTCCACATGAGAGTGCTGCGCTTCACTGTAAAAGAGTTGCCGCAGAGATGGAAGCGCTCCTTGGGCGGTCACACCGCAGGATAACGCCGAAAGCGCCGTTCGTTTCCAGCGGGGACAGGGCATTCTGCGCGGGCGCGCGGTCAGGGAGAAATTGTCAGGTGAGACGCGAGCAGCCGTTCGCGCGCTTGCGTTCAACTCGAAAAAGCAATACAGTTCCGTCAGAAAAATAGCGCAGACAGTCGCTTACGTCTGTCGGTCTTGAGCTGGTTCGCACGATCAGAAGCCCTGGGAACCTTCTCATGTGGTTCTCTGGGTTTCTGATCGTGTCAGGAGGTCTCCCTCCCTCGGAAAGGAATAGTATGAAACTCTTTGTTGGTAATCTTCCCTTCAACATCACCCAGGAAGAACTCGAAGCACTCTTCGGCGAATCAGGGGCAGTGAGCTCAGTCAATATCATTACCGATCGGTTTTCTGGAAAATCGCGGGGATTTGGTTTTGTCGAAATGGACAATCAAGAGGAAGCGCAGGCGGCAATAGAGCGCCTGAACGGCAATGACCTGCAAGGGCGGCCGTTGACCGTCAACGAAGCCCGCCCGCAGAGGGAACGCTCACGAGGTCCGAGGAGGGAGGGCGGCGGCCGTAATTGGTAGGAAGAGCCCCATAGGGGGAAGGTGTTTGTTGTATGTCCGCGACTGCGTGAGTACGGGAAACGCCTTTCTCATCATCCAACACTGTGCAGCCCGCACGGTGGCCGGCTTCTCAGGAGGAGTCCCATGATTAAGGCAAAAGACGGCGATACCGTTCGCGTTCAGTATACCGGGAAACTCGAAGACGGGTCAGTCTTTGACTCCTCCAAGAAGAGCGATAGCTTGCAATTTACCATTGGGAAAGGCCAGGTGCTCCACGGGGTTGAGCAGGCCGTCATCGGGATGCAGCCCCAGGAATCAAAAACCGTCCTCGTTCCGGCTGCGGAAGCCTACGGCCCGCATCGGGACGAGATGACCACGCAGGTCCAGCGCAGTCAATTCCCGGATAGCGTTGTGCTGAAAGTTGGCCAGCGCCTCCAAATCAATCAAAAAAATGGACAATCGATAGCGGTCTCAGTCCTCGGTCTCTCTGATTCGACCGTTACGCTCGATGCCAACCATCCCCTGGCCGGCAAGGATCTGACTTTCGATCTTCAGTTAGTCGAGATCGCCTGAGCCCTTCTCCAGACGTATGCAAACCGGATCGCGTCCGGCCTCCAGCGGACGGAGGGGACTGGGGGCCTGGATTCCTGCTTTCGCAGGAATGACAGGTGGCTACACAGAATCGTAATTTGCTCTGGCGTCACGAAGCCGCGGCCGGCACCTCGCCTTCGATCACGTGCCCTTTTACGCTCTCCACTACCGAGATGTCGTATCCGCTTTGCAGGTTCATCCAGAATGCCGGGCCGGTTCCAAGGTAGCGGCCAAGGCGCACGGCAGTCTCGGCCGTGACCGCCCGTTCGCCCCGCAGGATGGCGGTAATCCGGTTTGCAGGTACACGGATGGCGAGCGCAAGCCGGTTTGCGCTCATGCCTCTCGCTTCCAGTTCCGCCCGCAGTATCCGACCGGGGTGTGTCTTTACTCGCGTCATAGCCTGTCTCCCGATTTCATCCTTTGTGATAGTCCTCAACAGTGACCTCATGCGCATTGCCGTCCCCGAATCGAAACGTCACCCGCCAGCGCCGGTTCACCGTCATTGCCCATCGTCTCCGTCGGTCGCCGGTCAGTGCGTGGAGCCGAACGGCCTGAAGCGCACGAAGCGGAGCGAGCGAAGACGCGGCGTCAAGCGCATCGAGCAGCATCAGCGCCCGCTCGTAATCAAGGCCGCGAAAGCCTCTCCGCCGGCCGCCCTCGAACAGCCTGCGACTCTTGCTGTCTCCGAATGATTGAATCACGAGTGTGACGATAGAATGTTTGATGTAATACGTCAAACGTACAAGTCAGGCAGGTGTGTCGCTGCGCCCAATCGTCAGATATCCTGTTCGAGGATTTGGCCGTTCTCCCTCAGCCAGCTTCGCGCCTTTTCCATCGTTGGTGCGTGCGTCCGAACGATATTCCAGAATCGGGAGGTATGATTTGCTTCGAGAAGATGGACGAGTTCGTGCACAATGACGTAATCAATCACGAACATCGGCGCTTTAATCAGCCGCCAGTTCAGAGTCACGTTGTTCTTGACAGTGCATGAACCCCAGCGAAAGCGATTGTCCACAATCTTCGCGTCGGCAAACTCCACTCCGAGCATAGCCGCAATGGATTGTATCTTTGGAAGAATTATCCCTTTCGCTCGGTTGATGTACCAGTTGCGCAGCACCTTTCTTTGCCCGCCCGCCAGGGAAGCCGGGATGAAGAAACGCTGCTCGAAGCGTATCTCCGTCGAGTCGGTCGGGATGACTTGAATTTGATACTCGCGGCCAAGGTAGAGCGCAGATTCGCCATTCACCAGCTCCTTGCCAGGTGGATGAGGTCGTTCTTCGTACTTCTGGGAATGCGTTGTCTTTTCATAAATCCACTGACGTTTTGACTCGACGACTTCCCGAATCGCCTCTTCGGGCGTGGACTCAGGGGCATGAACGACGACGCTACGGTCCCGCTCGACGGTGATCGTCAGCTTCTTACGTTTCGGCGAGCGTTTGATGGTGTAGGCCGTGTCCATACTTATTCTGCGTAGAGAATGATGTCATTGTTCTTTTCCGCAATTTCCATCACACGGCTGATTATTGTGTTATACCTCTTCGTCATGTTTGGCAGCTTCACAAACGGTGGCTGGAGAAGCGCCTTCTGAATCTCGGCCTTTAACTTGTTGCGCGCAGGAATGCTCTCCCAAAATCCGACCAGCCTCAACTCTCGCTCGACCACCAGTGAGACACTCTGCGTCAACGCGACCATGTGGCTGATTTTGTCGTCCTCGCTCAATCCGTAACGTAGATTTGTTTCCGCCACCCTCAATTCGTCAGCGTCCTTAACCATATCCAAGTCAAACAGCTCGCGTCGAAACATCCGAAAGAACGGCATCTGCTTTTTGCGGTGCAGCCCGTAGGTCGGCTCCTTGTTCGCGTTGACGATGCGCTGGCGCAGTTTCTCCAGCTCTTCGTAAATCCTTTTCCAGTTGTCCCGGAACTCTTGAAATATCTGCGCGAGTGCTTCCGCGAAGGAGGCTTGCAAGTCCGGGTCGTCATCCAACTCAATATCAAGGTGATGGCGGATAGCGTGTGCTACCTCTGCCGCTTTTGTTTTTGCGCGGCGGCGCTGACTGACGTTCTTTTGGAAGTCCTCGTCCAGAATGGAAATCGGCTTGACCCTCTGGTCAATGCTCTTTGACTCCAGGTAGGTGTCCGTGATTGCGCGCAGCTTTGGCGGGATACCTTTCATGCTCAGCCGTTCATCTCGAAAATGCTTGCCGGCGAGGATGTTGATTTCAGCCAGGGCGTTGTAATCGTCCAGAAACGCCAACGCCTGCCGCGCGGGGAAGACGAGGTTCAGGCACTTGGTAAACTTCCTGAACGCCTGCATGTAGTCAAAGCGCAGGTCTTCGTCATAAAACACATCAAAGAAGGCGTCGTGGTCGGTCAGGTCGGTCAGGCCATGCTGCTCAAGCAACGCCGTAATTTCGGCATGACTATCCGTAAGGTTACGCAACTCCTCTTCGGGAAAGCTGAGCGTCTCAATAACTTCCTTTTGTTCTCGCTCATCATAGGCGTCTATGGCTTTCCTGAGATGATGACCAACGCCGACGTAATCAACCACGAAGCCTTTGTCCTTGGTGTCGCCTTCAACTCGGTTCACCCGAGCAATGGCCTGCAACAGGTTGTGGTCGGTGATGACCTTATCCAAATACATGACCTGCTCCACGGGAGCGTCGAAACCCGTGATGAGCATATTGTTGACAATGAGGATGCCCATGTCCCCGGTGATACTTTCGTCTTCACCCCCGAACGCCATCTTGAAGCTCTTGATACTGCGGTCGTGCTTAGTATGGTCGGTATATGCCTTCAGGTACGGCAGGTCGTTGTGTCTGTAGGAGATCACGACATCGGTTTGCAGCTTCTTTAGCTGTTCCAGGTCGAGGCCGTGCGGGTTTGCTGTTTCCAACTCGGCAACGGCTGTACCCAAGGCGGTGTCGAGGTGCTTCTTATAGCGTACCGCTGCCTCGCGCGATGTGGCCACCACCTGGGCCTTGTAGCCGTTCGGGAATACATGGGTCCGGTAGTGCTGGACCATATCCTTGGCCTTGGCTTCAATCGTGGGTTCTGCTTCCAGGTAGGCGTCTCGGGAGCCGTAACCGAGGATGTCGAGTCTCTGCTGAAGGTTGTAGTCGCTGAACACATCCGCAAACGCCGTATCCATGTCTTCCTGATTGGGTATTTCAGCGTTATGGGTGCGACCCTCATAGACGATCTCCAGGGTGACGCCATCGTCAATGGACTCGCGCATGGTGTACTTGTCGATATACTCACCGAAAACGCGTTCAGTCTTGTCTATCGGCGTGCCGGTATAACCGATCTTTGCCGCGTTCGGGATGCCCCTATCGAGATTCGCTCCGAGCAGCTTGTATTGGGAGCGATGGGCTTCATCGGTCATGACCAGGATGTTGGGGCTGTCATTAAGCTGAGGGAAGGTCTCGGTCAGGTCTGCTTCGCGGAACTTGTGGATCATAGCCATGACCAGGTCTGAAGTGTTGGCCCGGAGGAGTTCCTTCAGTTCGCTGATCCTGTTGGCTGTCTTCACGGTAAATCCAACGCTCTGGCTGGTTTCGCTCAACTGGTCTTCGAGTTGCGTCCGGTCGGTGACAAACACCACTTTCCAGTTCGCCAATTGCGCGTGGCGGTACATTTCACGCACCATGAACATCATGGTCAGCGATTTGCCCGAGCCTTGGGTGTGCCAGATGATACCGCTCCGTTCGCGCGGGCTGCCGCCCTCCAGCAATCGCTTCACGGCCAGCTTGACCGCGCGGAACTGCTGATAGCGCCCGACAATTTTGATGGTCTGACCTTTGCCGTTGGTCGAGAACAGGGTGAACGTCCGAATGAGATCAAGCAGGTTGTCCTTGTCCATCATCCCGGCAACCAAGCGCTGCTGGTCGTTCGGGCTGCCTGCGCCATGCGCAATGTCGTTGAGCGTTCGCGGATAGGGGTCGGCCCAGCGGTAGAAATGCTTTTCGCTATGCGTGGTGATCGTCCCGAACTTGGCCTGCTGCCGGCAGGTGGCAACCACAAACTGATTGAAATAAAAGAGCGGTGAGCTTCCTTCGCCTGTGACGCCACGCTGCTCGCTGTAGCGCAGCATCTGGTCAATGGCCTCTGGGATGGCGTCTTTTACCTTGGGTGACTTACATTCAATCAGGACCACGGGCAGGCCATTCACGAACAACACAATGTCCGGGATGATGTGGCGCTCGGCGCCCAGGATGCGAACCTTGAATTGGCATACGGCAATAAAGCGGTTGTTGTCACGCTTCTTGAAATCAATGAAGCGCACGGTCGGGCTTTTCTCGCCCGTTTGCCGGTTCTCGCTGACGCTGGTGTTCTCCAGAAGCAGGTGAAAGACGTGCTTGTTGTTCTCGATTAACCCTGTGCTTGGGAAGCTGGCGGTGAGTTGCTTGACGACTTCTTCGACCTGATCGTTTTCCAGCCACGGATTGATAACGGTAAGCCGCTCTCGCAACACCGGCAGCATGACGACTTGGGTAAAACTCTCCCGAAACGTATTACCGGGCTTCTGCTTCTCGTCGGTCAGGTCGATGATCTCCCAGCCCAGGCCGTGCAGCTGCTCAAGCAGGGGTTTCTCGACGTGGTTGCGTTCGTCCATGCGAAGGGGCTGCGCCATCAGGTCCATCGTTCCCGTAGCGCCCTAGCTTTACCTCAGCATGTCCCAATCGCCAGTCGAGTCCATGTGGACAATATCCCCGTGAATAGCCATCCTGCCCTTGAGTCCTCCAAGTTGCTTGCCCGAGGGGAACTCCGCAAATGGCTGGATCGTCACTATGGGTTTCCCACGGAGCGTCACCACCATAGGCTCACGGGAGCGGTACACTTCCTTGAGCGCTGCTATGCACTTCGCCTTGAACTCGGACACCAGCATCGTCTTCATAAATAAAACCTAACTTGGTCATTGTACTAGGTCAAATCAGTCAGCAACGGAGCGACCGACACCTTGCCGGTAAGAAGGTCTTGCATGAGGCCGGTTTTAAGACGACTGAGCTTTCTCAGAACTTCACGATTTGTACCTAGACCAGTTGACATAGCCCGAAGCTGGCTCTCGATCTCTCGCATCTCGTCTAGCGGAGGTACAGGCAGGGGAGTGGAACGTAGGGTTTCCGACCTGATTGCCTCCATTATTCCCCCTTGCATATCCTTCGCAAAATGATTCAGGACCCACGGCGCGTGGTTGATTTGAAGACATGCCAAGTATGGAGAATAAGCCTTTTCATCAAAAGAAAGGGTCCAGACATGTTTTGATGAGAGCGCCTCACCAATGTCATCCGGCACCATACAACACCGCCCAACTGTTCCCATGACAGTAATCATAACGTCGCGTGGGCGAACGCGAAATTTCTTCAACTGTCTCGCCTTTTTTGGTGCGACAAATCGCTTGAACAATGGAACGAACTCTTCAGGCAAGACGTTATCGATTCCCAAGAAGGGAATACCGGATTCCATCAATTCTTCTTTCAACAGAGCGCTGCCAAATGGACCGCTACGCATTGAGGGATTTACATCGGCAAGAAGTTCTTGGATTTCCTTTACTTCCCACTCCACCGGAATCCGCCCCAGCGGCGAGTCCTTGAATTCGTGAGTCTCCTCAGAACGGCGGTTCCCATTTTCGTCGATGCCGCGCGTGAGCAGGTCTTGCATCAGGCCGATCTTGATGCGCTGCTGCTTGGCGATTAACGCCTCGGTCTGGTCAATGGCTTGATCGACTGTTGAGAGGATTTCGGCGATTTTGATTTGTTCGGGCTTCTGGCAATTGAAAAGCGAGAGGGCACCAAGGATTTCTTTGTCAACGTGCGGAATACCAGAGCCAGCCGTCTGGCCCTTGAGATAGTCTTCTTGACTTTTTAGGGCATAGTAGAAATAGCCAGCATCATAATCGGAGTTATGGCGGACCCTCATCATTGTTGACGCAAGCATTCCATCATGCGCCCTAAGAACTTCACCAGCATTTGAACCGTCCCAGAGAATAATCGTTTCCCCATCTATAACTCGAATGGCATCCGAACTTGGTCTAACGTACTCAGGCTCTGCTTTACCTCGCAGGAAATCAGGCGTTAGATATCGTTCCGCTCCAGGTCCGTTGTAAGGGGCTTGGAGGGGAGGTTTCCCTTTTTCTAGCTCGAATACATTCCGAAGAGGCCGTGAGTGAGCAGTTGTGCTCATTTGAAATATCCAAGACCCTTCAGGAATCGGCCAAGGCGGTCCACTGTGGCCAACCGCGCCTGTTCCATGTTCTGGTTACTCACCGCGTACTTATCCCACAGGTTTTCAACCCCCGAAACCAAGTCGCGCATCTCCGCATTAAGGTAGCGTTCGAGTTCGGCGCTGGCGATGTCGTAGAGCTTTTTAAGGATGAGACGCTTGGCTTCGTCATTGGTGAGCTGGCCGTTGATTGCTTCCAGTAGCGCGTCGGTCTTGGCGATACGCTCCTCAAGCGTCGCCTTGTCTTTGTTTAAGGCGTCAATCTTTTTCTTGTCGGTCGTGTTACTTGGGTCCAGATTTGCAAGCTGGTTTTCGACCTGCTGGATGAGTTTCTTATTTTCGGCTGTGAATCCTTCGCCGCCCAGCCGCTTGAGTTGAACTTTGAGTTCCAATTCGTTTTCCTCAATGGCGTCCGCCTCGCTCTGGAAAAACGCGGCAATCAGATATGCGTCCGGGATGAGCGTGTGATGCCAGCCGGTTGAGACAATGGTTTTCAGGTCATAGCGATTCTGCTGCCACCAGTTGACAAACACGCCGGCGCTCTTGAATTCGTCCAGGACATCCAAGGGAACGAGCTTGTCCTTGAGGGTGGTCAAAAGCTCATGCCGCACTTCCGGCATTTTCCGACCGCCGTGATTGGCGCGCTCAAGCTCGGCGAAGTCGCCACGAGCCACGCTCCACCACTGTTCCAGAGCGTTGCGGTGGGTCTCCAGCGTGTGCACGACCGCTTGGTTTGCTTCGATGATGCCTTTGATATCGGCCTTGCTTGCAATCGCTTCCTTGAAGGCGAGGTATCCCGGCCGGTCAGGCTGGAAGAGCGTTTCGCACTGAAGGCCAAACTTGGCGAAGGTGTCGCTTTGCGCCGTCACCTCAGTTTCAGGGATGCCGCCGATGAGATGGGCTTGCACGTCTTCCGGTTCCGGCTCGGGCGTGTTGTCCACATAGCGCCGAATGTTCAGGTTGTAGTCGTGCTTTTCTGTAATCTCTGCCTTGTCCACGAGTCGGCTGTATTTCGGAATTTCGCGTTTGTTGGAGAACACGAAGTCAATTTTCTCGATGTCCTCCGGGCGGAGCTTGTTTTGATTCTTGCCTTCGGCATATTCCCGGTCCGCATTGATGAACAACACCCTATCGCGCAAATCGTCAGGCTTGTTCTTGTTGCAGACGAACACACAGGCCGAGATACTGGTCCCGTAAAAAAGACCCTGCGGCAAACTGATGATCGCCTCGATAACGTCGTCGTGTATCAACCGCTCTCGAATCAGCCTTTCCTTGCCCCCGCGAAAAAGCACGCCGTGGGGCATGATGGTGGCCATGTGGCCGGCGCTCTTGAGGCTGGCCAGCATGTGCTGGACGAACATCAAATCGGCCTTCTTCCCGGTCTCTGGGCACCACTCTTGGAAGCGGGCTTTGAATTTCATGTTGGCGCGGCTGTAGTTCTGCGAGAACGGCGGGTTGGCCAACACCCGGTCGAACTTGCGTATTTGGCCGTTTTCCAAAATCTGTGGGTCCTCCAAGGTGTCTCCATTCTCAATGGTAAATCTCGTGATGTTGTGGAGGATCATGTTCATATTGCAGATTGACCAGGTAGTACCATTGGAGTCCTGCCCGTAGAGGGCCAGATTGTTGGCGTCCTCGCCCTGCTCCTCAACGTACTGATGGGCCTGAATCAGAAAGCCGCCGGAACCCGAGGCCGGGTCGTATATCTCATTTCCTTCTGTGGGCTTGGTCAGTTGTACCAGCAGGCGCACGACCTCAGCGGGGGTATAGAACTCACCGCCTTTCTTGCCGGCGCTGTCTGCAAAATACTTAATCAGGTATTCGTAGGCTGCGCCGAGCAGGTCGGGAAACTCGAAATTGTCGTTGACCAGAACGAAGCCCGGCTGGTTAAAATGATCGAGCAAGTCCTTCCATTTCTGGTCCGGTATCTTCGTCTTGCCCTTGGCCGCGTTGAAATCGATATTGTTCTTCAGCACTCCGGCCAGTGAATCGTTCTCGTCTTCAACCGCAGCAATGGCCTTATTCAGCATGTTGCCGATGTCGTACTTGAGGTCTTTGAGGGCCGGAACCACGTCACCGTTCTCATCCTTCCAGGTCTCATGCCAGCGTGCGCGAACCGGGACGAAGAAGGTCTCGCCGTAGGAGGTCTTGCCCTCAACCAGTTCCGCCAGCAGGTCAGGCTGGTCCTTGAGATGAGAGAATTCCTGCTCGCGGAGCTGTTCGCGCTTACGGTCGAACTCGTCAGACAGCCGTTTCAGGAACAGCAGGCCGAAGATGAACTCCTTGAACTCAGAGGCGTCCATCTTGCCGCGCAGAATGTCAGCGGCTTTGAACAGGAAGGATTCGAGTTGAGCTAAGGTGATTTTTTCGGTGGGCATGGGTGAGGCTCAGCCCGCGATTGCTCCCGCGTCGCATGCCGCGACACTCCGGCAATAGGGAAGTCTATTTTGACGAGGCGCTTGCAGTGTTTGGGGATCATTTAACCGACAGAGCGACGTTACCAAACACGAGATTGGCACGTTAGGTGCTCCTAGAGCGACCCAGCCCACGATAGCTAAATGTTAAAGACGCCCTCGAAACACTCGCCAATACCGCTTGAATAGTCCTGGTTGAATTGATTAGAGGGCGCGTAAACAAGTCCTATTTCCTGGTTTTGTCTTTGAAGTCTGTACAAGGTCACTGCCGTAAGCTTTGGTCCCAGAGAACTCATGATGACATTGTACGAAGAGTCAAGCCGCTTCAACGCTTCACTAATTGCTGTCATCCCCCGGTCCTCAGCGTAAGCGTCTAACTCGAATATTTCACAGTCATATTCTTTTTTGAGTGTTTCACCATAATCTTCCATCGTTTTGTCGTTTCGCCCGAACCTCGACTTGGCTTGAACCCCAATCATTATCCTCGCAGGTTCACACCAACTTATTAACCTCTTTACCCGCTGAAGATCAAAGCCCACGGTTACCAAAAGTGCTGTTTTGGTCGCCGGCATTGCTATACCTGACAACTTATATACGAGTCGTGGAGACCGAGGTTCTCGGCTTAACCAATCGCTCCCGTAATCCTCGGGGCGATGATATACGTACCGCGTCGTTATAGATTTCTGTTCAAGCAGCCATAGCACGTACCAAATAACTTCTCGGGGCATCGTAGAAATGTCTATCAGAACCTCTTGATCGTTCTGAATAATACCTTCAATTGTGTCTATAATCTTTCGCCAGTTAGCCGCAGGATTGTCTGCTTTCAGCCCTAACGCAGTGTATGTTGTCCCGTTATCTTCGCACATCTTTTCAACGGCACCACGATTTTCTTGCGTGCGTGTAGCATAACTTTCAAAATAGAATATAAGGGCTTTACTGACCGCGGTTTTTTTGAGGTTGCAATCGAATCCAAGGCTGAAACGATCCTCCCAACTAGCGAAGGTAATCAACAAGTTATCGTTCATTGTCCCATAGCCCTCTCTGGTCTTCTTCTTCCTTATCTAGCTCAATCCTCCCTTTTTCCGCTGCGCTCCAAAGAACGTTAGCGGGTAGGGAAACTCTCGCATGCTGGCCGTGGGGGTCCAGTCCACGTGCGGGCCAAAGAATCTTGTTCGGAACGTAGTAAGGTTCTGTTTTACCTTGATCCTTAGCCACGCCACTTCGGATGTATAGCAAATGTGCCTTTCGCAATATGTCTATAAGAGGGCGTAGTTTATCCATCACGTCCTGACTGTGCCCAGAAATAGTAAATGATAGGGCGCACGGTTCCGATTTGTGGTGAAAAAGCCGATCTCTGAAATGGATTGCTAATGCGTCGAGAAACCGATACGCCCGTTCTCCGTCCTCCGTGGAACAGTCCTCAATGTCCTGTGCTATCTCGTCTCTCAACCAATCCCAGGTTCGTGTACTCAAGTCCAAAACGACTTCAGTCTGTATCCTTGAAGGAATCTCGGATATTGGTGCTAGCTCGCCTGCTCTTTCAGTGCTACCCGCCATAGATACCGCTTTGTCAAACATCCAGAAGCAGGGTTCAAGAAGATTGCGGACGACACCTGTAGATAGAAATACCAGTGTGTTGAAGCCGGAGTACGGCGGTCTGTTTGCCTTCCTTGGGCGGTTCTTGAAGTAGTGTGCTCTCTTATATTTGTAGATAAAATCGTTCACGGATTTCCTGTTTTCCTCTCCTTTCCCGTATTTGAGCAACGCCTCGTCCCGCACAGCTTTTTCCGATTTCCTCAAGTCCTCTTCCATGTCCTTACTCATAGGGAAAAACGCCTCTGGTGTGGCGGAAATAGAAGAGTTCTGCAGGCGACGCTTAATTATAGTTTGAGCGAGACGGAAAAAATCAGTGTCTTTATTCTGTAGTGCTGCCTCCAAGTCGACTTTTGTATAGTCATGTCCTTGCAGAATTGTCCCGCCTGTGGATGTGACCTTTGTTTGGGGGCCGACCTTTGCAACCGCAACCTTAAAACTAAACAAAGAATGGTCCCGATATGCTATCCAAGAATTAAGGGCTCGGACTTGATGTGGATTCAATGCGTGTGCATCATCAAGCAGTAGGAGGAAATGCGACTCGTTGAGTTGTGGCACCTTACTGACGCACATGTTCAGTATGGGGACAAATCCCGAAACAAACGAAAACGTATTTTCATAGAATTTCTCCCTATTGCCGGCATTAATAGCGCGCTGAGTCCGCAACAAATCTCGTTGAACGAATTGCTTGACGGCCTCAAAGAAATTTCCATCTTCTGGCAAATCTGCTCCTAGTACAAAATTCGCCTCGTTACGTAGCCACGACTCGTCAGCTTCGTTCAATACGTCGGGTATTTCCGACAAGGTATCGGCCAAGGCATAGACCATTGCCAAAACTAGAAAATGTTCCGACAGTACCGAGGCTCGAAATTCATCAAGTAGTTGATGTTCAGCCTTGTGTGTCAGCGGCGTGTTGCAGGGAATGTATACTCCAATGGTCGAAACCGATGGGGCTTCTCCGTTCTTTTCCGCTACGAGCTTCTGTACCCGCCATCTGTTAAATAGCAGGGCCATCGTTTTGCCACTGCCGCGCTCTCCTACTAGAAAAACGTTTCGTTTGGATTGAATGAATCGTGAACAATTAAATTCATCAATGTAGTAATCTACTATCATTTCATCCTTCAGGTTGTTGGCCGCCTCATATTGGAATGGATTGTTATCTAGCTTCATAGGTCTACCTCCCCGGACACTTTGAAAGCAAGTCAGCAACAAGAGCCTCAATGGAATAGGCCGCATCTATATCCGTGACCCCCTTTGTGTGATCACCGGGAACTACGATGTCGGTCAACTTGAGCGGTAAAAGGCCGGTATAGAGAATGGTATCGTCGCAATGGAAACGAAATGTGACATCGGTGGATTTAAACGGTACTAGAAGTTTACTGTAGTAGCAGGCATAGCGACGTTCTTGATCTAGCTTTATAATTCTTCTGTAGATGAAGTCCAAGAACTTGGATAGTTGTATTCGGCGCTCCTCGTCCGTACCTTTCATATTAATCATTATCTCGTATGTTAAAGCGATCCGACCATAGTCGCGCTGGATAGATAAGTTCGTACTGGCGGCGTAATCATGGTATATTTCTGAGTCTGGATCGAGAAGGTCGTGTTCTTTCATGAAGTCAGACGTACGCTGAGGACCTTCAGCTAGTTCATCAGCGAAGCGAAGAATGGCCGCTAGTTCCCGTAGACGTACGGGCTCACCTTGCAAGTGATCGATTTCGGGAAGTCCTTTGAGGGTATCATGTGAGCCGTCTCCTGTAGTGCCTGTATGCGCACTTGCAGCGTTCATAACTAGTGCCTTTTCATGGCGGAGTGACGATTGTTTTCCACGAATACTATCAAAAACTTGTGCTATCTTATTGTGATGATCCTTTCGGCCAAAAATATTACCCGCGTCATGGAAGAGGATACACATCCCAAGACAATACATTTCGATGCCCGATAAATCCTTGATTACGCCGTCGTTAGAAAGAAGACGGATCGCGTTCTGCTGCACATTCGCAACGTGTCTTGGACCATGATCTGAAAGGCTTGGTTCAGCGCCAGGAATCTTCTCGTACACTTCTTGTTGGAGCTTAGCCTGAGTGTGTTCATAGGCGCTGGCGAGTTCATGCCCCTTACTTCCTTCGACGTCGTCCAAAATTCTCTCACGCAGTTGCTCGTCAAAGTTTTTGCTCGACACAGTTTCTGTTCCTCCATCAGACGCAACTAGCTGTCAGTGTTAAGTACTTTTCTATCCGATGAGCTGTCTAAATACGGCCTTTGCGAGTAGTGGCGGCACCGCGTTGCCGACCTGCTGCTGCTGAAAGCCTATAGAACCATCGAACTCGCACGAATCGGGAAGAGATTGAATCCGAGCAGCCTCGCGGACCGAAAGACCTCTGTCTTCCGCTGGATGGATGAGCATGTTCTTTCGGTAATTTGCAATGACGACTGACGGGGAATCATAGCAAAGCCTATGGTAAATACCTGTGTGGCACCTGTGTCTATCCTTGTAGTTTTTCATCATCTGCGGAGGAATGTCCTCCCAATTACCGCCTGGAGGAATAGAGCGGTAGCGGTGTATTACCTCCTCGTTGTTCTTTGTAACCAAATGCCCAGAGCACTCAGCTAAACGTTTACGCAACTTCCTGGCGTATGCGGACGGCGGGACATCGCAATAAGGTAGCCGTGACATGACTGCGCCGTTCACGAGATTGGGAAGATCGGCAATTGCATCCTTGACCGTTGGCGGTGATGATACGGTTCTTCTTGGTAACGCGATTTTCTTCCCGGTCTGCGATCCAATGAGAAAAAATCGGCGCCGACATTGTGGTACGCCGTAATCGAGCGCATTCAGCAAACCATAGCTCAGTGTATATTTTAAGCGATCAAATCTATCGAGAATAGCTTCGAGAAAAAGCCCGCGCGCCGTATCGACAATGCCCTGGACGTTTTCAAATACGATAAAATCCGGCTGCCATATCTTCACAACGCGGACAAAATCCTCGAACAACCAGTTGTTTTTGTTATGCACCTTGCGGGTTCGCGTATTGGAATACGAAAAGCCTTGGCACGGAGGCCCGCCGAAAACGACCGTTCCGTCCGAACCATGAGGTATTTGCTTTATCTTCTGCGAAGATAATTGGCGTATGTCCTTATCGAAGACTTCGCAATGTGGATGATTTTTGGCATACGCTCTCGCTGCATACTTGTCGCACTCGACGGCAAACTTTACGTCAATTCCAGCCTGGGCCGCACCTATGCTCATCCCCCCGACTCCGGCAAACAAATCTATTCCTATCATGGTATCGATAACTGTCGCTGCCTCCGAGTCACATCACCGGCACGCATCATTTCGGACGGTTTGGGCTCGGGTTCCTGCAACAACCTTGCGTCCATGCTCGCCGCGCATCCTCATCTGTACCGGCATGGTGGTACTTTGCCACCAGAGACAGGGTTAGACAAGCAGTACCTATCCGTATCCCAATCGGCAAGTCTCCCCTCAAAACGAAACGCTCGGGCGGCTTCATACACCACCCTGCCGCAGACCCGAAGAGAATGACCTTCTCCGGCTGGGCTGTCTCCACAACGCGCCGAACTATTTCAGATAACGTCTTCTATGCGATCATCTTTCAAACCCCGCTTTACGAATTCATCCAGGCTTGGGCTCCTTCCACAGCCGGACGGTGAAACGGTGCTCTTCTTCGAGCAGGTCGGGTTCGGTGCCATTGTGAATGCGCATTCCCGGAATAATTTTGTTCCGTACCCCCATGCCGCGGGCCTCCATATAGCCATAGTCGCGCATGAGGTTGACCAAGGTCTGATTCCGGGCGTAACGCAAGCCGGCCCGCATGCCCTCTGGCGTGACAGTGTTTGGAAGCCGGCCGGGACTTTGGATTTCGAGGCGGTCGTTGAAGATCGTCAGCATGATGTCGGTGCCGGCAATGCTGTAGTCGCGATGAACCAACGCATTGACCACGGTTTCGCGCACGACTGCTTCCGGGTATTCCCAGCGGTCAATCCGCCTGGGGCCTTCGAGTTGGGCGGAAGGCGTGGTGTTGCGCCGCACGAAGTCCCAAGCCTGGTCAGCCAGCCCTGGTTCGACCATTGAGCCGTCTTGTGTCCCGAGAGGGAGCAACGGTCCCTTCAGGTCCTCATCCGCCCGAGTGGCATAATCCGGCGCGCTCCCTGGGTAGCAGACGGCTCGAACCCCGGACTGAGGCAGGAAGCGCTTGGGATTCCTGCCAAAGAGCAGCATTCCATCAACCGTCGCTACGCTACGCTGCCCGGCTGTCGTCGCCAAGTCCAGGTTGCAGAGCAATTGTTGCCACTGCTCGACATCATCATCGGGCGGGACACTGCCCTCCAGGACGCGAACGAAGTAGTCTCTGAAACGTCGCCGGTCAAGCGTGTCAAGCGTAGCTCCAAGCACTGGCTTCAGGCCGTATCGGAACCGTCCCGATTGCTGATAGAGGCGTTCTTCCTCCTCGCGCGTGGCATCGCGCGTGGTCGTTCCAACGCGCACCACCGAGACCCAGGCCGACCCGCGCCGCGCTTTGTAGGGCTTATCCGGCGCGTCCGCGGGAAGCGACACAATACCAACGACTTTTTCTCCCCCCATGTCCAGCGTCTCCCAGAAAGGGATCGCCGCGGGACGGATGTGGGTTCGGGCAGCTTCCATCACCCACTCTTCCGCCTTCTTGGGATCGTGCGTCAGTCCTGTGACCTCTCCTCCATCCTCAATACCAAGAAGAATATGTCCGCCCTCCAGGTTCAGCAGAGCGGCGACCTCCCTGGCCAGTTGCTCCGGCCGGATGTCGTCCCGCTTGAACTCAACGCCGGAGTTCTCGCCGTTCGCCAGCAACTCTCTCAACCCTGTTTTGTTCATACCCGTCCTCAAGGTCCGTGTCATAATAAGGGAAGGGAACAAAAATATATGAAGAGCGGTATCTTCGGTCAACCAAGACTCAGCCTCCAAGCGAACGGAGGAAGAGAGGAAGGGGCGAGCGCTTGAAAAGGCCCCGCATACGACAAGACCCCGATGGGGTCAGCCCTCGGGGTCTTACGTTCGCTGACGAGTCGCCAGATTTGATGGTCAAGGGTTGGCTCCTCGGGTTGGACTCGAACCAACAACCCATCGGTTAACAGCCGATTGCTCTGCCGATTGAGCTACCGAGGATCACGAGCCAGACGTTATTGCCAGCGCAGTTTTAGCAAAGGCAAAAACAAGAGTAAAGGTGGGATTACATCTCTCGCCGGCCTTCAAGCGCTCGGCCGAGTGTGACTGCGTCGGTGTATTCCACATCCCCGCCCATCGGAATGCCGTGGGCAATCCGACTCACCTGGACGCCCAGCGGCTTAATGACCTTGGCCAGATACAAGGCGGTCGCCTCTCCTTCGACATTGGGGTTGGTTGCAATAATGACCTCGTTCACCGCACCGGAGCGCAGACGGTCCAGGAGGGGGGCAATCTTGAGTTCATCCGGCCCAATGCCGTCAAGTGGGGCTAACACGCCGTGCAGGACATGATAGCGACCCGTATATTCGTGCGAACGCTCGACGGCCATCAGGTCGGCCGGTTCTTCGACGATGCAGATCGACTCGGCGCTCCGTTGCGGATCGCGACAAATGGCGCACCGCTCGCCCTCGGCCAGCCCAAAGCACTCCAGGCACAAGGTGGTCTCGGTCTTTACCGCCCAGATGGCCTCAGCCAGGCTTTCGACATAGTCCCGCCCCGCGCCCAGGATGAACATGGCTAAGCGCGTCGCGGTTTTCTCTCCAATCCCCGGCAGTCTCCCCAACTCTTGGACCAGGCGAGCCAGGGCGGGGGTCAGCGTCGTCATACATCCCTCGGCGTCACTGTTGTCACGCGTTCAGCCCCGGAATCTTGAGCCCTCCGGTGACTTTCCCCATTTCAGTGGCCATCATGTTCTGGGCTTGCCGAATGCCCTCGTTCACCGCGGCAGTAATAAGGTCTTGCAGCATTTCGACATCATCGGCTGAGGCCACTGCCGGATCAATACGCAGCGCGACGAGTTCCAACTTGCCGTTCACCGTCGCCGTGACCATACTGCCCCCGGCTGAGGCTTCGACCGTCTTTTTCCCGGCCTCTTCCTGAATCTGAGCCAGTTTGGCCTGCAACTGCTGGGCCTGCTTCATCATATCTCCCATATTGTGCGCCATGCTGTGTCCTCCACCCTGCGTCCCTGCGACGGTACGCAGTCTCCCGTGTCTAGGTTCCGCTTGCTCTCGACGTCCGCCTTTCCTGGATTTCTCCGCCAAGAACGTCCAGCACGGTCCTGACGAGTGGGTCTGCCGAGCCGAGCGGACCCTGAGCACTCTTTTGCAGCCGGTCTCCCTCCCCTGGTGGTGAGGGCTGTTTTGTGGCCGACCCGTGTGTATCCTTTTGTACCTCAACGCTGAGTTTACGCCCGAAAAACTGTTCGGCAGACTCCTCCAAAACGGTCCGATTCTCTTGTCGTAACAACTCTTTCAGATAGGGCTCCTTGTCCACGCCAATCTGTAAAGCGGTCGGAGTCACGTCGCGCAGATAGCCCGCCTTCAGGGCAAAAAAGAGCGAGATTTTCCTGCTCCGAACTGCGGCCAGAAAACCGTCCCACTGCTCGCCCTGTTCCAGGTGCTCTACGGCGCCGCTCGTGCCGGGAGCCGATGCAGGAACAGCGGCAGGAGCAGAGGGGGGCGCGTGCTGAGCTGCGTCCTCAGTGTGGGTCTCCGTGGTGGGAGGCGGACTCAGGGGAGAATGATGCTGGGCTGGGGCTGTCCGTGCCGGGTTATCCGCAGGCGCAGCCGCTCCTGTGTTCGGCTGCGTGTTTGGCTGTATGGGGGGCGCTGAGGCGGCCGGCCGAAAGCGTCGCTGTCTTGCCGGTGCTGGGCGACTACTGCCGCTGCTTTCCAATTGGGTTTGCAACTCTCCCAGTTTGGCCAGCGCTTCCTGAATCGGGAGTACCGGTGGCTGACTGGCCAGCTTGACCAGCGCCATCTCAATGACGAGCTGGGTATAGGCCGACTTCCGCACCGCCTCTTCTGTCTCTAACAGAGACGCAAAGAAGCGCTGGAGGTCTTCTCGTGAGCGGAGGGCTGCCTGTTTGCGGACGATCTCAACCTCGTGATCGGGCAGGTCGGCCAGAATAGACACATCAGCGCTCACTTTGGCAACCACGAGGTCGTGGAAGTGTGTGAGCAGATCGTGACACAGCCGCCGCGGATCATACCCGTATTGGTACAGCTCGCCTGTCAGCCGGAGCACCTGAGCCGGGTCTTCAGCCAGGATCGCTTCCACCACCCGAAACAGGGCCTGGCGGTCGGCGACGCCCAGGGCGTCTCTGACCGCGGCCTCGTTGACCTGGCCGTTGCTCCACGCAACCACCTGGTCAAGAAGGGATTCGGCATCGCGCAGGCTTCCGTCGGCCTCCCGCGCCAGCAGGGCCAGCCCGGCCTCATCGCAGGCAAAGCCTTCTGCTTGGGTGAGGCGCTGGAGTTGCTGTATGAGATCGCGCAGGGGGATACGCTTGAAGTCGTAGCGCTGGCAGCGCGACAGAATTGTTTGCAAAATTTTATGGGAGTCCGTTGTCGCGAAAATAAATTTGACGTGCGCCGGCGGCTCTTCCAGGGTTTTCAGCAGGGCATTGAAGGCGGCATTCGAGAGCATATGGACTTCGTCGATAATGACCACCCGAAAACGGCCCGTGGCCGGTCGATACTGCACGCCTTCGGTCAAATCCCGCACATTGTTCACACTGGTATGCGAGGCGCCGTCGATTTCCAGGACATCAATGGCGCTGCCGTTTGTGATCTCTTCACACTGGCTACAGGCGTTACACGGGTCCGGCGTCGGCCCCTGTTCACAATTCAGGGCTTTGGCCAAGAGCCGGGCGGTTGTCGTTTTCCCTACCCCGCGCGGCCCGGTAAACAAGAAGGCGTGGGCCACGCGCTCGCTGCGAATCGCATTCCGCAAGGTACGCGTGACATGCTCCTGGCCAATGACGTCATCAAACGTCTGAGGGCGCCACTTCCGGGCAAGAACAAGATAGCTCATAGCATAGCCGACGGTTTCGGGTTGTCCGGTGTGTTCCGCCGTGGTGTCACTCTACTCACGCGGTGTAAAGAGGAAACGTGTCCTCTTTGGAGGATGAGCCGGTCGTCAGTGGTGATAGCTAGGCTACCCTGCGGCACAGGGAGAATTCCGGTACCGCTGCTTCCTTCCGGACCTGACGGATTTCCCGGCTTCCCTTGCGTAGGACCTAGCTATCACCACTGACGGAGAGGGAGGGATTCGAACCCTCGGTACCCGGAGGTACACACGATTTCCAGTCGTGCCCGATCGGCCTGACTCTGGCACCTCTCCCATGAATGTGCAAGAGGTTTACCACCTCCATAGTCCTCCTGCAAGGAAGGGCCGCGGCAACAGCGGGCAGTCTCACGGGCCGGGCGCGCCGTCACGAAAAAGCGAACCTCAAGAAGGGGCCACCGCTCCGTGTCGGGGGTCCGGGAGGGGTTGTTGACACCGTGCCGGGCCTCTGTATCTTGTGCCGAGGGCATTGGGCAGATGACAACACGATCATACGCTGCCTGTCGTAGCTGTCGGAGTTGACTAGAGCTTGCTATGGATCAATACGTCCCCGTCCTGATTGCGCTGATCCTGGGTGGGGTTGTGGCCCTGGTCATGACCTTTGCGAGCACGCTGCTCGGCGTCAAAACCCACTCGGCGGTCAAGGACGAACCGTTCGAGTGCGGCAATCCCCCCAGTGGTTCTGCGTGGGGTCGCTTTTCCGTCAAATTCTATCTCGCCGCTATCCTCTTCATTGTCTTTGATGTCGAAGTGGTCTTCCTCTATCCCTGGGCGGTCGTCTTCCGACAGTTGGGCCTGTTCGGCTTCATGGCCATGTTGCTCTTCGTGCTCGTGCTGGTTGTGGGTTTGGTCTATGAGGTGAAAAAGGGGGGGCTGGAATCGACCTAGCCAGCCCGTAGGCAAACATGGCTGAAGCAGACATTCTCTCTCATATCGAGACGGCCCTGCCCGGCACGATACAAGAACAGTACTCCTCGCACGGGAATGATGTGATTGTCATCGATCGGGGCGACCTGCCGACTGTTTTGAGCCAGCTCAAGGAGCAGCCGGATTTTGCCTTCACCCTGTTGCTCGATATCACCGGGGTCGATTTTTTCGGGCAAGAGCCGCGCTTTGAGGTCGTCTACCACCTCCATTCGCTGACCCATAATCATCGCCTGCGGGTCAAAGTCCGCCTCACAGAGGAGGATGCCCAGTTGCCCTCGGCTGCTTCAGTCTGGAAATCCGCAGACTGGCTGGAGCGCGAAGTCTGGGACATGTTCGGGATCACGTTTACCGACCACCCGGACCTGCGTCGCATCCTGATGTACGAAGAGTTCCGTGGCTATCCGCTCCGCAAAGATTATCCGGTCAATAAACGGCAACCCCTGGTCGAAGAACGCGATCCCATTACCAACCCCTGGCATAAAGGGTAACAACCTATGGCGGAAGCCGCGGCCCCTCTTCTTCGGGCGCAAAAAGACGTTGCTGAACACGACCCCACCTCTGAAATCATGGAGTTGCAGATGGGTCCGTCCCATCCGGCAACCCACGGCACAATCAAACTCAACCTCACCCTGGATGGAGAAAAAATACTCAACTGCGATGTCGAGATCGGCTATCTGCACCGCGGTTTTGAGAAGATGTGTGAGCAGCGCACCTGGAATCACTGCATCCCCTACACCGACCGCCTGAATTACGCCTCGCCGCTCATCAACAACGTGGCCTTTGCCTTAACCGCCGAACAACTGCTTGACGTTGAGGTCCCGGAACGCTGCCAGTATATCCGGGTCATCATGAGCGAGGTCTCCCGGATTACCGATCATTTGACCTGTCTGGGCATGGCCGCCACAGAAGCAGGCGCGATTTCCGTGGGGTTCTATCTGATGGAGGCGCGTGAGACCTTATACGATCTGGTCACGGCCGTGACTGGCGCCCGCCTGACGGTCAGCTATGCCCGGGTCGGCGGAGTCATGCACGATCTGCCCCATGATTTTGCCGAGCGCGTGCGGACGGCCTTCGCCGATATGCGGCGCATCCTCAGCGACTGCGACACGCTGCTGTCCAAGAATCGCATCTTTATTGAGCGTATGTCCGGCGTGGGAGCAATTTCGCCGGAAGACGCGATCTCGTACAGTCTCACCGGCCCGCTGCTGCGAGCAACCGGTGTCCCCTACGATGTGCGGAAGGCGCAGCCCTACTCGGGCTACGACCGTTTTGAGTTTGACATCCCGACGGGCACCCAGGGTGACAATTACGACCGCTTTTCCGTGCGCTTTGAGGAAATCAAACAGAGCATGGCTATTATCGATCAGGCCCTGAACGGTATTCCGAGCGGCCCGATTCGGATTGATGACCCGCAGATTACGCTGCCTGAAAAGAAACAGGTGTACGGCAATATCGAGGGTCTGATGAACCATTTCAAGCTGGTCATCGAGGGGGTCAAAATTCCGCCCGGAGAGGCGTTTCTGAGTGTGGAAGGCGCTAACGGCGAACTCGGCTTTTATCTCGTCAGCGACGGCAGCGGGCGTCCCTATCGCGTCCGGGTTCGTCCGCCCTGTTTTTTCGGTATGGCGGCGCTGGGCGAGATGTTACAGGGATGTCTGATCTCCGACATTATTACGACTTTTGGTATGGTCAATATGATAGGCGGAGAGTGTGACCGCTAAGGGGAGAGCGCCCAGGGCGGATATCCAGCGGAATGAGTAAAATGGCTGTCCAGTTTTCAGCGGAAACGCACAAACGATTTGAAGAGGTGCTGACCCGGTATCCGACCAAACAGGCCGCCATTCTGCCCACCCTGTGGCTGGCGCAGACCGAGTTCGGTTATCTGAGCCCCGAAGCGATGGAGCATGTTGCCGGTTTGCTCGACCTGTCACCAGCCTATGTGCAAGGTGTCGCGACCTTTTACACCATGTTCTACAAGGAGCCGATGGGGCAGTGTCACGTACAGGTCTGCACCAACCTGTCCTGCACCCTGGTCGGCGCTGAAAAAATTGTCCGCTGCCTGGAAGACCGGCTCGGCGTCAAAGTCGGTCAGACCACCGGCGATAAGGTGTTTTCACTGAGCGAGGTCGAATGTCTGGGTTCGTGCGGCACCGCTCCCGTTATCCAGGTCAACGACGACTATCACGAGCAACAGACCCCGGAGAGTACGCTCAGCCTGATCGATGCGTTGGCAAAGCGGGCCGAATCCGCCTCCGCCCCAGGAGCCGAAGCGTCAGACGCGGTATGATAGATTTTCTCATCACGTTTGGCCTGACCCTGCTGATGGTGCTGATGGTGCTGAATCTCGGCGGGCTGCTGCTGTGGGTAGAGCGCAAAGGCAGCGCGGTTCTGCAAGATCGGATTGGTGCCAATCGAGCCGCTGTGTTTGGAAAACTTCCCTTTAATCTTGGCATCGTAAACACCCTGGTGGCTGACCCCATCAAGCTGTTTACCAAAGAAGACTTTGTGCCTCCGGGGGCGGACAAGCTGCTGCACACGCTTGCGCCGGCCATTGGCCTGGTGCCCTTATTGGTCACCTTTATTGTGATTCCGTTTGGCGATGTGCTGATTATTGGCGGACGGGAAATTACGCTTCAGGCCGCCAATCTGAACATCGGTATTCTGTATGTGCTGGCGATGGTCTCACTCAGCGTGTACGGCGTTGTCCTGGGCGGCTGGGCCTCCAATAACCGCTGGGCGCTGCTGGGCGGGATTCGGGGTTCCGCTCAGATGATCTCGTATGAGATTCCGTTGGGGCTGGCGCTCATCGGTGTTGTCCTGACCTTTGGCTCGTTGGATTTACAGGAGATTGCACGCGCCCAGGGCGCGCTGATCGGTGGCTGGATTCCGGCCTGGGGCATAGTCTATCAGCCGGTGGCCTTTCTGATCTTTTTGGCCGCTGGAATAGCCGAGAGCAAACGGATTCCGTTTGATCTGCCCGAAGCTGAGTCCGAGCTGATATCCGGCTATTTTACCGAGTATTCCGGCTCCAAGCAGGCGATGTTCATGCTGGGCGACTTTGTCGAAGCTATTATCGTTGCCGGGCTGATTACCACGCTCTTCTTCGGCGGTTGGCAGGTTCCGTTTCTGCTGCGCGACGGGTTTCATTTTCCGTGGGGCGGCACACTCGCGCTGCCCTCGCTGCTGGTGACGTTGCTGCAAGTCGGGGCGTTTACGTTGAAGGTGCTCTTTTTCTGCTGGCTCCAGATTATGATTCGCTGGACCCTGCCCCGCTTCCGCTATGACCAACTCATCAGCCTGGGGTGGAAAATTCTCCTGCCGCTGGCGCTGGCCAATGTTATGCTGACCGCGCTGATTATTCTCCTGTTCGAGTAGACGCTATGGATTTCGTGACCTTTTTTGCCTTGGCTATTCCGTTGGTCGTGATCGCGATCATGGTCATCGCCCATCCCAGTCCGGTCTATAGCGCCCTCTTTCTGGTCCTGACTCTCTTTCTGCTGGCAGTCTATTTTCTGTTTCTGGACGCCCATATGGTCGCCGCGCTCCAGATCATTGTGTATGCCGGGGCGATCATGGTCCTGTTTTTATTTGTGATTATGCTGCTCAATTTGCAGAGCGACACCCAGCCGACACCACGCCGTGGCCTGGGCCGAGCGGCCATTATTGGCGGCGTCATCCTGGTGGCGGAACTGGGTCTGCTGCTGCAACGCTCCTCGTCCGAGCGGGCCGAGAGCAGCTTGCCCGAGAACTTCGGGACGGTCGAAGCCCTGGGCAGTCAGCTCTTCACCACGTATCTGCTGCCTTTTGAAATCACCGGCATCCTCCTGTTAGTCGCGGTTGTGGGGGCAGTGGTCTTGGCCAAACGATAGAAAGAGTAAAGGTGTCCTCCAAAATCTCTGCATCTGCTGTTGACACGCATACTCTTTGAGGGCGACAGATGGTTCCAATCAGTTATCATCTCATTCTGAGCGGCATCCTGTTCACCATCGGTGTGACCGGCGTTCTCTTGCGCCGCAATATCATTATTATTTTCATGGCGATTGAGCTCATGCTGAATGCCGTCAACCTGTCTTTTGTGGCCCTGGCCCGGCATTTCGGCAATATGGACGGACAGATCATCGTGTTCTTTGTCATGTCGGTGGCAGCGGCAGAGGTCGCGGTTGGGCTGGCCATCATCCTGCTCGTTTTCCGTGGCCGGGAGACGGTCAATGCGGACGAACTCAACCTGATGCGATGGTAAAGCGTATGACGCAAGTATCGAGTTGCAGGGGCAGGCCCCTGTGCCTGTCCGCATTCGACATCACGGGCAACCACAGGGGGTTGCCCTTACATCGACCGGGAGTGGTGCTGTAGAGATGGAACATCCGCACGCGGCTGAAGTCGCCGTCCAGACGGTCTCGTATCTCCGCTATATCGTTCTCTTTCCTCTGCTCGGGGTGGTGTTCAACCTTTTTCTGGGGCCGCGCTACGGCCGACGGATCGTGAACTGGGTTTCGCCGGGCATGGTCTTCCTGTCTTTTTGCTTTGCGTTTGCGGCCTTTGTCCAACTGCCGGACGGCGGCGCCCTGGTCGATAGTGTCTATCCCTGGATTTACTCAGGCGCCCTACAGGTTGATATTGCGCTACGGGTTGACCCTTTGTCCGGCACAATGATCATGGTCATCACCGGCGTCGGCTTTCTCATCCACGTCTATTCCGTCGGCTATATGGCCCACGACGAGGATGTGGTGCGCTATTTTGCCTATCTCAACCTTTTCACCACCGCCATGCTGCTGCTGGTGCTGGGCGATAATATCCTGTTGCTCTTCGTCGGCTGGGAAGGCGTCGGGCTGTGTTCCTATTTGCTCATCGGCTTTTGGTATACGGACGACGAAAAGGCCAGTGCCGGGAAAAAGGCGTTTATCGTCAATCGGATCGGTGACGCCGGTTTTCTGCTGGGCCTGTTTCTGTTGTTCTGGAGCCTGGGTGCCCACGGTGTCTGGACGCTGTCGTTCAGCGAAATCGCCGCCCACGCCTCAGTGCTGCCGGTGACGACGGTCACGCTTATCTGTCTGCTCTTCTTTGTCGGCGCGGCTGGCAAGTCTGCCCAAATTCCGCTCTATGTCTGGCTGCCGGATGCCATGGCCGGCCCCACTCCGGTGAGCGCGCTTATCCACGCCGCGACTATGGTGACGGCCGGCATCTATCTGATTGCGCGCATGCATTTCCTGTATTCCTTGTCCCACACCGCCTTAGCTGTTGTGGCCGTGGTCGGCGCCGTGACTGCCCTGTTTGCCGCCACGATCGCCCTGGTGCAGACCGACATTAAAAAGGTCCTGGCCTACTCAACGGTCAGTCAGTTGGGCTATATGTTTCTGGGGCTGGGGGTGGGCGCGTATGCGGCGGGCGTGTTTCATGTCATGACCCATGCCTTCTTCAAAGCCCTGCTTTTTCTCGGCGCCGGCAGTGTCATTCATGGCATGAGCGAAGAGCAGGACATCCGCAAGATGGGCGGGCTGAAAAGTAAGATGCCGACGACCTGCGGGACGTTTGCCATCGGCTGTCTGGCCATTGCCGGGTTTCCCTTGCTGTCCGGTTTTTTCAGTAAGGACCTTATCCTGGAACACGCCTTTGGGAGTCCGCACGGTTCTCCCTTGCTGTGGCTGATTGGGACCCTGGGGGCGGGCCTGACCGCCTTCTATATGTTTCGGTTATTCTTTGTCACCTTTTGGGGAGAAAACCGTTCTGACCCCGAGGTCGCCCGGCATATTCATGAATCGCCTCAAGTCATGACCGTCCCCCTGGTGGCGCTCGCCATTCTGTCTTTGATCGGCGGCTATTTTACCCTGCCCGAACTGCTCAGCCCGCTCTACGGCCATGCCCATCCGCAGGTGTCGCTCCTGGTGAAATATCTGCCGACCCTGCTTGGGCTGGGAGGGATTGGGCTGGCGTACCGGCTGTATGTGCAAGACGCCCCTTTTGCCTCTGGTAGAGGAGGGGCCGACCGTCTCAGCCGGCAGTTCTCCGGCCTGCATCAGCTGTTGCTGAATAAATATTATGTTGATGAGTTGTACGAAGCGGCGATTGTCCGGCCTCTGCTGGCCGCCTCGGAGTGGCTGTGGAAGGTGTGGGATACGGTCGTTATTGACGGCCTGGTCAACGGGACGGCGCAGGTGATGCAGGCCAACGGCTCGATCCTGCGTTTCTGGCAAACCGGCAATGTCCAGACCTACGCCCTGTCGTTCTGTTGTGGAGCGATCCTTATTCTGGGGTATTATCTGTGGTAAGCCTCATTGTTTTCATTCCGCTGCTGACGGCGCTCTTCCTGTTGACCCTCAACAAGAATGCGGTGGAGCTGGCACGTCGAACCGCCTTTGGCGCGTCGCTGCTGACCTTCTGCATCTCGCTCGGCCTGTTCACCGGCTTTGATAGTGAGACCGCCGCGTTTCAATTCGTTGAGCGCTATGCCTGGATCAGCGAATTCGGGATTGAATACTACGTTGGCGTCGATGGCATCAGCCTGTTCCTCGTCCTGCTGACGACGTTTCTTTCTCCGCTGGTGATTCTGTCTACCTGGAGCAGCGTTGAACAGCGGGTCAGGGAGTATCTCTTTTTCTTTCTCATCCTGGAAACCGGCATGATCGGGACCTTTGTCGCGGTTGATGTCTTTCTCTTCTATGTATTCTGGGAAGTCATGCTGATTCCCATGTACTTTCTGATTGGGGTCTGGGGTGGCGAACGGCGCATTTATGCCGCGCTCAAATTCCTGCTCTACACTATGGTCGGCAGTCTCTTGATGCTGGTGGCCATCCTGTATCTCGCCTATCTCCATAATACTCAGCACGGCACGCTCACTTTTGACCTCCTGCGTCTGTATACCCTTGAGATTCCGGTCAACGCCCAAATGTGGTTGTTCGCCGCGTTTGCGCTGTCCTTTGCTATTAAAGTTCCCCTCTTCCCCTTTCATACCTGGCTGCCGGACGCGCATGTCGAAGCCCCGACTGGAGGCTCTGTCATTCTGGCCGGCGTGCTCCTCAAAATGGGCACCTATGGCTTTCTGCGTTTTGCCCTGCCCCTCTTCCCCGATGCCGCCCACGCCGCGGCACCGCTGATCATGGCGCTCTCTGTGGTTGGTATTGTGTATGGGGCGCTGGTGGCCCTGGTGCAGCCGGATATGAAAAAGCTGGTAGCCTACTCGTCCGTCAGCCACCTCGGCTTTGTCATGCTGGGGCTGTTTGCGTTCAACATACAGGGGGTCGAAGGCGCGCTGTATCAGATGCTCGGCCACGGCCTGTCAACCGGCGCGCTCTTCCTGTTGGTCGGCGTGGTGTATGAGCGCCGCCATACACGGCTCATCAGTGAGTACGGCGGCTTATGGAAACAACTGCCGCTCTTTGCCTCAGTCTTTCTGATTACCATGCTGTCTTCGATCGGCCTGCCGGGCTTGAACGGATTTGTCGGGGAGTTTCTCATTCTCTTGGGGACCTTTCAGGCGAACACGCTGGTCGGCGCGATAGCGGTTTCCGGCGTTGTTCTGGGTGCTGTCTATATGCTGCGTCTGTATCAGCGGGTTGTTTTCGGACCGCTGACGCGGCCGGAGAACGCCAAGCTGACCGACCTGTCCCGCCGCGAGCTGGCCATATTCGTTCCGTTGATCGCCCTGATGTTGCTGATGGGTCTCTACCCCAAGCCATTCCTCAGCCGTATGGAAAAATCGGTAGAAGCCAGCCTGGCTCGGATTCACAAAACCGCCGATAATAAGTCGGTAGAGTCCGTTGAGTCCATTGGGGCGGTTGAGTCTTTGGGTCGGTTGAGTCTTGACCCAACCGACCCCAAAGACCGCAAAGACCCAGTAGACCTAAAAGGGGCGAGTTGAGTATGGACATGACACTCCCCGCCATTAATTGGCTCTCGGTCCTGCCGACCCTGCTCCTGTCCGCGACCGGCCTGCTGGCTCTGTTCTGGGATATCTGGATCAAAGACGATGAGCGCTCGCTGCTCGGCTGGCTGAGCCTGACGGGTATTGTTGCCACGGCGCTGTGCTCCTGGTTGTTGTGGGGCCATAACGACGTTGTGTCGTTCAGCGGCATGTTCGCCCTTGATGCGTATGCCCTGTTCTTTAATCTCGTCTTCTGTTTGGTCGCGGCTCTAACGGTGTTGATGTCTTTGCGCTATCTCGAAACCGCAGAGATTCGGCACGGGGAGTATTACGCCCTCATTCTCTTTGCCACAGTCGGTATGATGGTCATGGCTGCTGCCACCGACCTCATTTTTATCTTTCTGGGTCTGGAAACCATGTCGATTGCCGTCTACGTCCTGGCCGGGATCTGGCGGCAACATCTCACCTCTCATGAAGCGGCGCTCAAATATTTTCTCCTCGGAGCGTTTGCGAGCGGATTCCTGCTGTATGGCATTGCCCTGATTTATGGGGCGACGGGCAGTGTGCAGCTCGGACCCATTGCCGAACATGTCGGTGCCCAGGGCTCTTCGCCCTTACTGTTGATTGGCATGGGTCTCTTGATCGTCGGTTTCGGGTTTAAGGTTGCCGCTGTCCCGTTCCACGTCTGGACCCCGGATGTGTATCAGGGCTCACCAACAACCGTTACCGCTTTTATGGCGGTGGGGGTCAAGGCCGCCGCCTTTGCCGCCTTTGCCCGGATATTCCTGCATACTCTGGGCGCGGTCCATGCGGATTGGCAGGGTATTCTGTGGGTCGTAGCCGCCCTCACCATGACGGTGGGGAATATCACCGCGCTTGTCCAGCATAACATCAAACGCATGCTGGCCTATTCAAGCATTGCCCATGCCGGTTATCTCCTCGTCGCCATGGTTGCGGGCAAGGACTTGGGCGGGGCGGCGCTGCTGTACTACCTGGTGGCCTATGGGCTGATGAATCTGGGCGCGTTCGGAGTGATGGTCGCTGTTGGGCGTAAGGGTGAGCCGCATGAAGAGCTTGACGATTATGCCGGTCTCGGTTTTCGTTATCCGGCCCTGGGGATGGCCATGACCGTGTTCATGCTCTCTCTTACGGGGGTTCCGCCGCTGGTCGGGTTCACCGGCAAGTTCTATATATTCAGCGCCGCGGTGCAGGCCGGCTATATCTGGCTCGCGGTGATCGGCGTGCTGAATAGCGCAGTATCAGCCTATTACTATATTCGCGTCGTCGTTAATATGTATATGCGTGATGGCGACGCCATTGTCGAATTACCCTCACTCCGTTCCGCGTTAGGGGTGGCCATCCTGATAGCCGCAATCGGCACCGTGCTGATGGGCGTCTTCCCGTCCGCGTCCATGTCTTTGGCCGGAGCGTCATTTCTGTCGTTAGGATGAGCCAGGGAGAGCCGCGTCCGTTGCGCCGCTTTTTACTGGCGGGCATCGACTCTGGCCGTTTGCGCGCCGGTGGGAAAGTGGTATGCGAGCCAGGATGCTGACCAACTTCCTGACGGCGTTACACCTTCTCACCATCATCCGTACGAAAAGAGCGCTATCTTTTGATGCAACGGCTTGTCGGCGGTCCGCAATTTTTTTCCCGCTGATTGGGCTTCTCATCGGTGGACTGGTCTGGGGGATGGACTCCTTGCTCCGGCCCGTACTCCCAACGACACTCCTGAGCATCCTTCTCGTTGGGTTGCTGGCCGTGGTGAGTCGAGGGGTTCATCTTGATGGGGTGATGAAGAGCGCAGACGCGCTGTTTGGCGGCTCGGACCCGGCGCGGAGAACAGCGGCGCGTGGACTGCTTGGCGTCCTGGCCCTTTTTTTTATCCTGGGGTGCAAAGTCCGCGCCTTGAATCTGTTACTCGGCGGCTATCGAGACATTGCCCTCTTGCTCAGCCCTATGCTGGGTCGGTGGGCGTGCGTGGTGATGGCCTATAGCTCCCGTCCCGCTCGGGACGAGGGGCCAGGCGCGACATTTGTGCATGGTATCCAGTTCAATGAGTTTGCCCTTTCCAGCCTCATCGCTCTGGGCGTCTTGTTCACGCTGATTGAAATTGCCGGTATTGCGCTCGTTCTGCCCCTGGGCGGACTGATTATCGGCTTTACGCTGTTCTGCAATCGTCGCCTGGGCGGCGTCGCCGGAGACCACTGGGGGGCGGTGGCGGAACTCGTCGAGACCGCCGCGTTCTGCCTCTTTGCCCTCCTCGCCGGAGGGGGAACGACCGCTGCCCCAGTGTAGCTAACCGGGGCGATGATGGGGCGGGGAAAGCCGCAACGCGCTGCTTTCCCCATCCGCTTATGGGGCAAGACCGGGGGAGATCAGATGTCGGCGCGGACAGGAATCTCTGCGCTGAGAGCGACATCAACCAGGGCTTCGCCGCGCTGCGCATAGCGGAGCGTTTGCTCCTCTTTCCAGGTTTTGAGCGCATCACGCATCCTGCCCGGATTGATACCCAGCGCGTCACAAATATTTTCAAAAGAGAAGAACCAGAGGCCATCGGTGGAAACAATCCACTCCTCGGCTTCCTGAAAGAGTCGCCGCTCATGGGGTTTTTTTGCTAACAGATAGGTCTGGAAACAATGCACTGCATCCTCTAGCATGGCCAGCAGGAGCCGTTTCTCACCTTGCAGGGGTTTACGCCCGAGCAGGGTGAAATACTGCTCGGGCAGGAGGGTGTCTGGTTCAAACATAGAGCCTCTCCTCTACAAAAAAGTAACTGGGTGTTTTTGTGCCGTGTGAGACTGGCAGAATAACGAAATTCCATCTATAAGTAAAATAAAAAAATCTTCTTTCAATCATTAGCAACCATGCATATTGAAACCCTTAAGGTTTTTTGTGATCTCGTTGAGACGGGGAGCTTTTCGCTTGCCTCCTCAAAAAATTTCATTACCCAATCCGCGGTCAGCCAGCAGATCCGTGGTCTGGAAGAACGCTACGGCCGAGAACTGGTTGAACGCTCGAAGGGAAATGTGCGCCTGACACAAGCCGGTCAGGTCTTGTATGAGGCCGGCAAGGAGATTGTGCAGAAGTATCGTGAAATCGAAGATGGTATCCAGACCCTCTCACGCTCGGTTGCGGGCACGGTTCGGGTTGCCACAGTCTATAGTGTCGGGCTCTATGAGCTCTCTTCGCCACTCAAGCGCTACTTGCAGACCTTTCCCGATGTCAATATCCACCTGGAGTATACCCGCGTCAACAAAATCTACGAAGATGTCAGTCGCGGCGATATCGATCTGGGTATTGTCGCCTACCCGAGTAAGCGACCCCAGATTCGACTCACCCCGTTCCGGGAGGACCGGCTCGTCCTGATTTGCGCCCCGCAACATCGATTTGCCTCACTCCGGCGTCTTCATATCAAGAAGCTCGACGGCGAGAAATTTATCGGCTTTGAGCGCGATATCCCAACGCGTCGGGCGCTTGATCGTCTCTTCCGGCGGCATGGGGTCAAGGTCCAATACATGATGGAAATGGATAATGTTGAAACGATCAAACGCGCAGTCGAAATAGGCGCGGGGATCGCCATTGTCCCCGAGCCTTCCGTTTCTCTTGAGGTCAAGAATGAGACCCTCAAGGTCGTCCATTTTTCCGGCGAAGTCCTGATGCGCCCCCTTGGCCTTATTTCCAAGCGGGGCCGCCGTTTTACCCAGGCGACACAAAAGTTTATCGATTTCCTCAAAGACAAGCCCGCCCAGGCGTCTGCGGAGTCTGCGGACCAGGTTCTCCAGGCCATTGCGTAGGAGGCCGGGCGATGGGCGAGCTGCCCTCCCCGTTTTTCTCCCGAGGTTGAGAGCTCTTCCCGAAGATGTCCCGGACTCGGAGACGCACGGGAATCACGCTTCAGGGGACCCGACCCGAGCTGACGCATCCTTCAGGTATTCGGAGAATTCATAGATTCCATATGCCTCCCGCCCGTGCCACACGGTTCTGGACAGCCCAAAGGTCACAGCCAGGGCCGGCCCGTCATGCGTGTGGCGCACTATGGGAATGGCCGTCAGGGTTTCTCCCTGGCACTCAAGCGACAGCGGGGCAGAGGAGGAGAAGGAGACAGAGAACCGTGTGGGGCGGGCGTGCTCAAAAGCGTATTTGAGCTTCCAGTCTCCGGGGTCCAGCGGTTGGGGGTTGCCGTGTTGATAGACAATGCCAGAAGAATGGGGCCCGTCAGGAGTTTCGGAGCGGACCAGAAAAATCCCCAGGTCAGACCCAAAGGGCAATGACAACAAACGGCGCGGCAGGAGCCGGTCGGTTTCATCAGGTCTGAGCACGTCAACAAAGCCCCAGGCGTCAACGGTATACTCCCGGTCCGGAAAAGCGACGCGGCCCTGGAGTTGACACAGCTGAATAAGCGCCGGACAGCTGGCCTTCAGCGCGGGAAACAACAGCTGCAGGTCCACCTCAGTCGGCTCTATCCAGGATGCGGCCAGCCCGTCTTCGAGCCGGATAAATGCCTGAGGATGGGCAAAGCGCATGAGCGTGCCCCGGTAGCGGATGGAGAGTCCCCTCGGCTGTCGCCGCCACACGCACTGTCCGATCTGCACCTGGCCCCGGTCTGGTCCGCGCCTGTCTTCACCGGTAAAGAGCACCATCTCAGTCCCGCCCAGGGAAAGGAGCAGACGGCCAGAATGGACAGACGCCTGAGGGTCAAATTCTACGCCTCCCATGACTCCTAACCCGCTTCTCGGGTCGTGAAAGTGCAGGGCCAGGCGAGTCGGCTCCCGCTCCCAGGTCTCGGGCAGCAAAGAATTGTACGGCGTTGCGTCCTCTGCCGGCGGAGCCTCAAGAAAAGAACACGCAGAAAAGTCGCGGTCCCCCTTCTGGTCAGATCCGGCGCCATTTTGCAGAGAATTGCCTAAAGTATGGCAAAAGACGCGGACAAAGCGCTCACGCTCTGGTCCGGGCCAACGCAGGCCCACGCCGAGTTCCAGCTGGGCGGCGTTAATTTTTCCCTGCACGGTCAGCTCGGCCAGCGTTCGTATCTGCGCCGCGTCATCGTGCAGAAAACGCGCGCTGAAGACCTGCATGAAATTATTTTTGGCGGCCGCGGCATAGCGCCGTCCAATCGCGACATCGATCTGCTGCTCCTGGGCGGCTTGACAAAAGGGGAGTACGACATCGGAAAAGAACGAGACACCCAGCGTCGGTTCCCCCTTGCCGGCTCGGATCAGTTTTCCCGCGCGTTGGCGGAGGCCTATCCCCACATCGCACACGGGCTGCACCACGTTCCAGCCATGAATGAAAAAGACGCGCGCCGAGTCATGCCGCGCCGTCAGCGCAGACAGCAGTTCGACCAGGGCGCGCAGAAACCACGGCGCCTCGTGTTTGACCTGACTCACCCGGTTCAAGTCCAGCTCGTTCCGGTCATGCGAGCGGTTGATCAGCGCATAGCTCCGGGTGTGTTCGGCTAAGTCGTGCGTGAGTTCGGCCGTATACAGGTCGTTGACCTTGATACTATCGGTAATCGGGGCGTCAGCCGGGCGGCGGCCTCCGTGTGGGGCGACCAAGACGATGGGAACCTCACCCGCGGTAAACGTCATCCACGCGGGCAGGCTGGACTCAAATGAAAACGGCATGGCGTTACTATACCCGATCTGCGCGGAAGACAGAACGTCTCCCACACGAGCGCCTAGCTGCCGACCTCATCAAGCTGGCGTTCCAGGTCTGCAACCGCAATGCTGCCCGGCTTCCGGCCGGCAGCGGCCATGTCGTTGGCAACGTGTTGCAGCAGGGCGTTGCAGGGGGTGGGAATACCGTGGAGTCTACCCAGCATAACGATCTCTCCGTTCAAAAAGTCAGCCTCGATCGTCGGTAAACCGCGCATCAGACTTTGCCACGACGAACCGCCCGCCCGCGGGTGGCCCTCAATAGCAGCGAGCTTGATCTGAGAGCGTACCCGCGCCTGTAATTCATCTTCGGGCATAAACTCAATCCCCGCGGCCTGGTAGCAGGCGAGGGCTTCGGCGCGGAGCGCGCGAATAATTTTTCGCGACCGCGCCTCAAATCCGCACGCCGCCTGAAAGGCGTTGCGCACATTACTCAGCAGCTTGGTGTATTTCCAGCGCATAATATTATGGTCGGGCGCAGCGCGAAAGCCACAGGTGGTCAAATCTTGCGTCACCTGAGTGATGAGCGGGTCAACCCCGTTGGGATAGCGCCCGGCATCCAGAATCCCGCCAACGGGCTCGGCATGATTCAGCACCAGGCCGGGCGCTAAATAAGTGGCTGGCATCCAGACAACCATGCCGTAGACGTGCGCAAATCGGCGAATGGCCAGGCGTTCATTGTCCACCCCATTCTGACCGCAGATGACGGCCAGGTCCCGACCTCCCGCGCGCTCAAGGTCGCGCAGCGCCAGTTCTGTGTCCTGGGACTTCATCGTCAGCAACACGACATCATCCGGGGTAAACGTGATGTTCTCAGGATGGCTCACCGCGCGGATTGCGAGTTCAAGGGTTTCCCTGGGGGTCTTTAAGGTCAGTCCTGTGGATTGGATGGCGCGTAAGTGCGCACCCCGGCAGATCAGGATAACTTCATGCCCGCGCTGAAACAGCCGTGCCCCAATGGCCCCACCGATACCACCGGCTCCGTAGACGATGTAGCGCATACGAATCTCCTGCACTGTCAATACCGTCAGGGTCGGATTCTACCCCTCGCCCGCGCGTCTATACACCCCACTCGACAGGACGAATAGAATACACCCCAAAGGGTTCGGTCGGATTGACATTGCCAAGCCAACCGCAGGATAATCACAGCCACAAAGGAAGGGGGACAACATGGCCCAAGATTCCATGCCGAGCACGATTTTTTCTGCGGACTCGCACACCATAGAGCCTGCGGACCTCTGGGTTCAACGCGTCGACCGGGGCTTTCGAGACCGAGCGCCACGCGTCATCAAAGACTATCAAGACAAACCGGGCAGCTTTTTTGTTGCGGAAGGGCTCACGCCGTTTCCCGTGGGTGGCGGGTTTGCCGCCGGCAAGGACCCCAAAGACTTGGCGACCAATCAGAACGTCGGCTACGAGCAGGCGCGTCCGAGTGGTTGGGACCCGGTCGAACGGCTCAAGGATCAGGATATCGACGGGGTCGAGGGAGAAGTGCTGTATACGACTCTTGGCATGTTCCTCTTCCACCTCACAGACGTCAACCTTCAGTGGGCGTGCTTCCGGGCCTATAACGACTGGATAGCCGAATTTACCAGCCACGCCCCCCAGCGCCTTGTTGGTTTGGGGCTGATTGCCATGCAGGATATTGAGCAGGCCGTGGGCGAGCTGCAACGCGTGGCCAATAAAGGATTGCGCGGGATCATGATTAACGCAGCCTCCCCCCGAGAGGTGCCCTACAGCGACACCTCTTTTGATGCGTTCTGGGCGGCCGCTCAGGATCTGAACCTGCCGGTGAGCCTGCATATTCTGACCGGCAAGCAAAACATCCGGCTCAAAAAGGGACGGGTTGCCTCAAACATGTCTATTATTCACGAGGTCCAAAACTCGCTGACCGATCTGATTTATAACGGCGTATGCGAACGCTTTCCCAGGCTGAAGCTGGTTTCCGCGGAAAACGATATCGGCTGGATTGCCCATTATCTGAGTCGTCTGGACATCTCGTCCGAAACGCTCAAGTATGTGGACCCAACCCCGAATACCCTCCTGCCCAGCGAGTATTTCAAACGACAGATCTCTGCCACCTTTCAAGACGACCGGGCCGGGGTCATGACCTATGAGCTGAGCGGCGCGGACAATCTGATGTGGGCGTCGGATTTCCCCCACCGCGCCTCAACCTGGCCGCGCTCACGCACAGTGATAGAGCGGAACTTTGCCGGCATCCCCGCCGAGATCAAGCGCAAAATTACCTATGAGAATGCGCGGCGTTTATACGGATTATAGGACAGCAGATCTAGGTCAGAATATCCTTTGCTCGGAGTGCGGCGATCTCGCTCTGACTCAGGCCGACGATGTCGGTCAGCACGGCCTCCGTGTCCTGACCCAGGCAGGGAGCCGGACGCCGTATCTCACACGGTGTGCGGGACATGGTCCAGGGAATGCCCATATGCCGGCGGGTGCCCACCTCGGGGTGCTCCAGCTCCACAAAATAGTCCCGCGCGCCCACGTGCGGGTTGTTGATCATGTCAAGCGCATCAAGCGACGGATAAGCAGGAATGCCGACCTTCTGTAGCGCCTGCGTGGCCTCGTCCGCGGTGCGCTCTTGGGTCCAGGCCGTCACGATCTCTTCCAGCGCAGCCTCATTTTCCTTCCGCGCGGCCAGGCTGGCAAAACGCGCGTCCGAGCTGAGCTCGGGTTGGCCCATGACCGCACCCAAGCGCTGCCATTCCGCCTCGTCCCGGACCGACAGGCTGACCCAGCGGTCGTCACCTTTGGAACGAAACACGCCGTGGGGCGCCATGTGGGGATCGCGATTGCCCATACGTTCGGGTTGGGTGCCGTTCATGCTGTAGTCCATGACGGCTTCGGGCAATAACATGATCGCCGCCTCCCACTGGGAGAGGTCGATATACTGGCCCTGCCCGGTTTTTTCACGGTGGAGTAAGGCGCTCATGACGGCAAACGTGGCGTGGATGCCGCCGTTGGGGTCGCCATAGGAAAAACCCGCCATCATGGGCGGACCGCCAACATAGCCGGTCAGGGCTGACAGGCCGCTCTGGGCGACCTGCGGCGGACCATAGGACACAAAGTCTTTTTCCGGCCCGCTCGTCCCATAGCCGGGTAAAGAGACCATGATGATGTCAGACTTGATGCGGCGCAGAACGTCATAGCCCACCCCAAGTTTTTCCATCACCCCGGAGGCGAAATTATTCATCACGATATCGCTCTTTGAGACCAGCGTCTTCGCAATATCGATGGCTTCCGGGGCTTTCAGGTCCAGCGTGAGGGAGCGTTTGCCCTGGTTGTACTGGTTAAAATAGCCCGCCCGATTCACCCCCGATTCGTTGTCTGGCCAGGGCGGAATAAGGCGTGACGGACATAAGCGTTTGGCGCTCTCGATCCGAATGACGTCCGCGCCCAGGTGGGCCAGTTGCAGGGAGCCATACGGGCCGGCCCACGCCCAGCAAAAGTCAACAACGCGGATTCCATCCAACGGCGGTCGGCTCATGATCTTCTCCTTTTGCTTGCCCCTAGACGGTCCCGGCTCGCTGAAGCGCAGCCAGGTCCTGGGCGGTCATGCCGAGTTCGGTATAGACCTCGGTGTTATGCTGTCCCAAACACGGGGCCGGCCGGCGCAGTTCCCACGGCGTTTCCGAGCAGATATGGGGTGCGCCGGGATAGGTCAGGCTGCCCGCTTCGGGATGATCGAGCTGGACAAAAAAGCCGCGGGCGTTGAGATGTTCGGAGTTCAGCAAATAGCCCATAGTTGAGACTGGGGCAAAGGGAATCCGGCGCGCCTGCGCCTTGAGGTATAAATCCTGTACGGTGAAATCCTTGACCCAGTCTTGAATGAGCAGCTTGAGCGCGTCCCAGCTCTCGCCCCGTTTCAGTCGATCCTCGAAAATCGGCTCGGCGGCCCACTCCGGATTGTCCATCAGATCAACAAACGAGTGCCAGTGATGCTCCTCCACACAGCAGATGAAGATCCAGCCGTCTTTGCACTCCAACAGGTCCAGCGGCTGAATCGGTTTATGTCCCAGCCGCGTCACCGCCACGCCGGCATAGGCGGCCATCATGGTCCCGAACTCCGATATGCCCATCAGGCATTCCTGGACGGAGAACTCGACGTGCTGGCCCAACCCGCCGCGCAGGCGGGCAAACAGCGCGCCGAGCGACGCCACCGCGGCGTGCACCCCGGCGGTAAACCCGGACTGCTGGCCAAAGGCCTTGAGCGGTGGAAGATGGTCGGTGCCCGGCCCCCCGCCGTTCAGAAAGCACAGCCCGCCAGCATTCCACAGGGTGAGGTCAGACGCCTCATACTCCGCGTGCGGTCCTCTGAGGCCGAAAGGGGTGATGGAGGTCATGACCAGGCGGGGATTCATGGCTGCCAGACGGTCGTAGTCCAGACCAAGGGGCGGCATATGCCCGGGCTGGACATTATGGATAAGCAGGTCCGCGTCTTTGACGAGACGCTGAAAGACCTCCTGGCCCTGGGGCTGTTCCAGGTCGAGCGTGATCCCACGTTTATTGGTGTTCAGGAAAAGATAGAGTCCGCTCTTTTCCGTGTGTGGCTCTCCGCCTGGAAACGGACCGCGCTGACGGGCCGCGTCTCCCCCGTGCGGCGACTCAATCTTGATGACCTCTGCGCCCATGTCGGCCATGAGCTTGCTGGCGTAGGCGGCAGAAACCATTTCTCCGCATTCAATGATCCGAAAACCTGATAAGGCACCCGGCATACTCCCTCCTTCTTTCCAGCCGGTCGGGTAGCTCCGACACAGCAGAGTCAGACTCTAGTAGGCCGCTGGTGTCACGTCAAGCTTGACTCCAGCCCTGGCACGCAGTACTCGAAGAGTAAACGTGTCAACAGCGAATATCGATTGGAGGACACGGCTACTCTTTGTGGTGCGGACATGGAGCTGATCGACATTTACCTGCGGGTTGAGCGGGCCGATATTGCGCTTATCAAATGTGCCATTGAGTCCTACGAAGAACTCGGCATTGTCCGCACGATTGACAACACCAAGGCTATTATCGTGCTCCTGATCGTGCCGGACTTTATCGATGACGCCTGGGCCGCGCTCGAATCCCTGCGTCAGCATATGGACTGGCACCAGGTCCCCCGTCCGACCGCGTACGATGACTGGTTGATGGAGAAGATGCATCCAGAAAATATCACGAACAAAGAGCAGTAGGAGTATTGATTCCGATTATACCGAGACATGGTGGTGGGTGTGAGTACGTGGCCGGATTGTAACCGTGACCTCTACCTCCTGATCGAGCTTGTTCAAGAGGGTCATCAGGCGGTCCACCGTAAAACGAGTGAGCTTGGCGTTACGGACCCGGGAAAACTCACTTGCCGCGATCCCGGTTAATTGTTGGGCTTTCCGAACAGACAGATTCCGGTCATCCAGAATGCCGATAATCTGAGCCGCCAGTATGCTCTTGAGCTGTAAGATATCGGCTTGCGGATCATCGAAGTCACGGAATACATTCCCACTACCATGAACCAGTTCGAGTTCTTCCCCACGTGTTTTGCTCATCGTAACATCTCCTTCAGGCGTTTCGGCGTGCGCTTTTTCCGGCGTTATTTCAGCCAGCAATCCCTCTTCGGTATAGAGAAAACGGAGCTTGCTTTTCTCTCGAACAGCCATGACGGGATATCCTCCTGCACGGCCAAGGGCCTATCGTGAAACGCCCTAGGCTGGCAGGGGTGCTCCCTTGACATGTATTGTGGCCTCGTCGCGGGACTTGGGCTTGAGCTTAAAACTGATAGTGACATCGTAGTCGAGCTTCCGCATATAGCGGAGCAGCCGGTCGATTGTGAACTTCTCCAGTTTGCCCCGAACCAGGTTCGAGACGCTCGGTTGTGGCAGGCCAAGAACAGCACCCGCTCTCTCTTGGGTGAGGCACCGCTTCTCAATCAATTCTCCAATGCTCAAGGCGATGGTCGCTTTCACTAAGCGCTCCTCTGGATTCGACAGGTTGAGGTCGGCAAACACATTCCCGCTTGAAGGCGTCACTTTGATATCTGTCCTCATGGCTTTTTCCCCTACTCGTCCGACTCTTCCAACTCCGTCTCCTCACTCTCCTCCGCCTTCTTCCCAAACACATACGCCACCCCGATACTGAGCACATACAGCAGGAGCAGCGGGCCGGCGAGGAGCATTTGGGAGATGGCGTCGGGCGGGGTAAGGATGGCGGCCAGGATGAATACGCCGACCGCGGCATAACGGAATGCGCCAATAAGGGTCCGGTGGGTGATGAGCCCCACGCGCGCGAAGAAAAAGGCGAAGACGGGCAGTTCAAACGTGACCCCAAAGGCGAGCAGCGTTCTGGCCGTAAATGTCAGATACTCGCTGATCTTTAAGGTTGCCTGTACCCCGATGCTACGGAACTCTTCCAGGAAAAACGCATACGCAATCGGCAGGACGACGGTATAACAAAAGCCGGCCCCCAGCACGAAAAAAAATGAACAGCATATGACAAACGGCCAGACGTAGCGGCGTTCCTGCGGGTATAAGCCTGGAGCTACGAACTGCCAGAGCTGGTAGAAAATAGCGGGGCTGGCGCCAAAGAGCGCCGCAATAAAAGCGACCTTGATTTTCGTAAAGAACGCCTCAGTCGGGCTGGTGCCAATCAGCGAATGGGGATCGGTGGTTATGTGGTGGAGGGGCTGAGCGAGAAAATCAAACAGCACATTGGCAAAGAAATAGGCTGGCAGAAAGACAATGAAGATAGCGAGCAAGGATCGAATGAGACGGCTGCGCAACTCATCCAGATGGCCGGTGAGCGGCATGGACCGGTCGTCATAGACCATGCCCTAATTGTCCCCTCCGACGCTCTCTTTCTTTTCTGGCTTTTCTGAAGAGCGGGGCGTAGCGGAAGAGGCAGAGGGCGTCATGGCCGAAGAGCCGGGCCGCGCGTTGCGTTCGGCGGCGCGCACTTCTTCGTCCAGCATGATCTGGGCATTATCGAGCTCTTCAGTGATCCCACTCGTTGCCCGGCGCAGCTCGGCAAAGGCTTTGCCCAAACCGCGCGCCGCTTCGGGCAGGCGCTTCGGGCCGAGGACGAGCAGCGCCACGACCATAATCACCACCAATTCCGGCATTCCGATGCCAAACATATTTGCCTCTCGGGTTACGGTAGTATAATCGAAAAACCGACGCAAGTTATGGCCAGGGCCCATCCCCCAGCCCCTTATTAAATGTGTGATGCACACGGGCAGGCCCTTCGACTCCGCTTCGCTACGCTCAGGGTGAACGGGACAGACGCCGTTCATCCTGAGCGTAGCCCCAGAGGGGCGAAGTCGAAGGACGCACTGGGGCCCAAGCCGCTACCTTGCAGCACACGTTATTAAGAGGGGAGTGAGGGGGGATACTCCCCCGGCCCGGTAAGGAGCGATCAATGTTACAGACAGGCATCGTGCTGGACGCGCGCTATCAGGACCACAACCCAGGTCCGGGTCACCCGGAACGGGCGGAGCGGATCGGTCGCTTACTCAGCCGCTTCGCATCTTATGAACGCGCCGGGTTGAAACGGTTTGACCCCAGGCCGGCGACGCATGAAGAACTCGCTTTGGTCCACGACACCAGCCTGATTGGTCAGGTCGCCGCCTCCGCCGGTCTTGAAGCAGCGGCTTTTGACGCGGATACTCGCGTGTCCGCGCAGTCGTATGAGACGGCCCTCCTCGCCACCGGCGGTCTGTTGACTCTTCTGGATGCAGTCATGGAGCGCGAGATAGACAATGGTTTCGCCTTGGTGCGACCGCCCGGCCATCATGCCGAACGCAACCGGGTCATGGGCTTTTGTCTCTTCAACAGCGTTGCCGTGGGCACGCAATATCTGCGGGAACGGTTTGGGCTGAGCCGGATTCTGGTGATGGATTGGGACCTGCACCACGGCAACGGCACCCAGCATAGTTTCTACGCTGATCCTGGCGTGCTGTATCTCTCGACCCATCAATATCCGTACTACCCCGGCACAGGGGCTGCCGAAGAAGCCGGCCAGGGCAGCGGCGAGGGCTATACCGTTAATCTGCCGCTCAGCGCCGGCTGGGGAGATGCCGCCATTGTGCCGCTCTTTGAAGAGGTGATTGATCCAATTTGCCGCCAGTTTCAGCCCGAGTTCGTGTTGATCTCGGCCGGCTTTGACGCCCACGCCCGCGATCCCCTCGGTGGTCTGAGCGTCACGGCAGAAGGCTTCAGTGCCCTGGCGCGTATCCTCCTGCGCGTGGCGCGGGATCAGGCCCAGGGCCGTTGTGCGGCCATTCTCGAAGGCGGCTACGATCTTGAAGGGCTGGAGACCTCAGTGCTCCACGTTCTGGACGAAATGGGCGGCGACCGGCTGGACAGCCCGCTTCCCGCCTATGAACGCCAGGGGTTGCTGCCCAACGTGCGGGCCGTGCAGCGGCGCTATTGGGAGTTGCCGGCGGCTGGTTGAAATCTGCGGTATCAGGCCGCCTGATGAAATCTTGCTACGGACACTGGCCTGATCTCTGCGAACCCTTGCCGATGCAGCTTTATGCGTTCGACCTCGTGAAGCGTCTCAGCAGTGAAATAGCTTTCCCCACAGCTTGAGCACGAGATCAGGGGAATCTTTTCAATCACCAGCAGGTCCTTGCCAGAGCCATAGCTGCGGGAGACGTGGCGGATTCGGGCGGCTTGCTCTCCGCAAGTGTCACATTTCAGTTTGTTCATCATCAGCCCACGCTGTTATTACCACGAGTCTGTCTGTATATCCCAGCTTGCTGACGACCACTATCTGTCGCCCATCAACGGCACTCCCTCGGACCAAGTACTTCCATTCCCGCGTTGCTCGATCACGTTGTCGCTCTATGATTTCTCCGGTGAGAATCGCCCTCTCCACTTCAAATAGGACAACGCGTCCTCATCCATCTCATCCAGGGCGTGAAGCGTGACAACATACCGGCGCTCACGGATTCGCGTTCTCAAGCGTTCAAGGATTCTCGGGTACAAGATGTCTCATCTCACTCACGTAGCGAGCAGCCTGATGCCGAGCTAAGGCATACGCTCTGGCGACGGGTGAGGCGGCCTCACACAGCAACAGGCGTGAGACTGAACACGCGCGCATATTTTGCAGCGGTCTTCACGTCACCTCGCCGAAGCGCCTCCCGTATATCGTCAAGACGATACGCGTCTTCAAGAGAAAGGTACGGGGACCATCCTTCAGGCTCTTCCAGAAGTTCTACGTCAACTTCTGCAACATAGTTTCCTTCGTGAACGAACTTCGTCCGTTTCCTCTTATTACTCACAATTCGCGTCGCCTTTCATCCAAATTCCTCTATTGATGGCGAAGTACTGAGCCGACGAGTAGTCCCTCCCTAGTCCCGTTTCGTCCGCTCGGCATGAATCTCTGCGTGCGAGGCAATGACCTTCTCTGCTTTGAGTTGAGCGATTTGCTGGTCAGAGTAGTTGAGCAAGCGGCGCAGCACGTCATCCGTATGCTCGCCCAGCAACGGGCCTGGGGCGGCCACGTAGCCCGGTGTCTTTGAGAGCTTGAACGGCGGCCCGTCAAGGATGACCTCCTCCGTCTTCCCCCCTTCCTGGGCCGGCAGCCGCGCCCAATATCCCCGCGCCCGCAGTTGCGGGTCGCGGTCCAAGTCTTCCCCGTTGGCAACCACACCGGCAGCGACATCGGCTGCTTGCAGGCGGGTCATGACTTCTTCGGCCGTATGCTGCTGGGTCCAGGATTCAATGTATTCGTCCAGAGCGTCCTGATGTTGAAGACGCTCTGCAAGGCTGGCAAAGCGGGTCTCGCGCGTCCAGGCCGGCTGCCCCAAGACATGGCACAGACTCTGCCATTCTGCTTCGGTGAAGACGGCAATCGCGCACCAGCGGTCGTCGCCCTTGCAGCGATACACCCCGTGCGGAGCCGCCGGCGCTTCCTGGGAACGATTGCCAACAGGTTCGCTCAGAGTGCCGTTATTCAGGATGTCGAGCAGACCCGGTCCGACCAGGCTGGAAATCGCCTCAAACTGCGACAGGTCAACGAACTGCCCCTGGCCGGTTTGTTTGCGATGCCACAGGGCCATCAAGACGGCCAGCGCGCCGCTATAGCCGCCGGTCATGTCCGCGTACGAATAGCCCCAGCCGGCCGGCTCGTGGCCGGGATGACGCATCTGGAGCGTATAGCCGGACAAAGCCTGGAGCGTCGGCCCATAGCTGACGTAATCCTTGTGCGGCCCGGTATGCCCAAAGCCGGACATGGAGACCGCAATAATATCGGGCTTGATTTTTTTGAGGCTGTCATAATCGAGCCCCCAGTTGCGCATGACTCGCGCGCTGAAATTGTCGATCACGACATCTGACAGGGCCGCGAGTTGTTGGGCGATGGCAATGCCACGCGGGTTGGCCATATTGATAACCGTACTCTCTTTGCCCCGGTGCAGATTGCCGGAAAAGCCGCCCCGCCGCGTCCCCAGATCAAGCGTATCGCGCCGCTCGATTTTAATGACCTCAGCCCCCTGGTCGGCCAGGATACGCACCGCGACCGGACCGGCGACCACCCAGGTGAAATCAAGAATGCGGATGCCTTCGAGCGCGCGCCGGCCTGTTCTGGACAACCTACACCGCCTCGGAAATATCTTCCTTGGCCGACTCGGTGGGCGGAAAGAGTAGTGAGGCGACGATCGTGACGGTCAGGACCAGGGCGATCACGCCCAGGGAGAGACCAATCGGGATGGGATATACGTCAACCAGGAGCATTTTGACGCCAACAAAGCCCAGCACCACGCCCAGGCCGAGGCGCAGATAGACGAACAGATCGAGCACGCCGGCAACCAGGAAGTAGAGGGCGCGCAGGCCCAGAATGGCAAAGACGTTTGAGGTGTAGACGATGAAAGGGTCGTCGGTAACGGCAAAAATGGCCGGAATCGAGTCGATCGCAAAGACCAAGTCCGTGCTTTCTATAGAAACGAGGACGACCAAGAGGGGGGTGGCAAAGAGCTTCCCCTGATGCCGGACGAAGAAGTGTTGCCCCTCGTATTTGTCCGTGACCGGCAGCACCCGCCGCAGGAGTCGAATTGCGGGATTGTCCTCGGGGTCGGATTCGGTATCTTCAGAGACGGCCAGCTTGATTCCGGTGAAGACCAGGAAAGCGCCAAAGAGATACATGACCCAGTGAAAATAGTGCAGCAGCGTCGCGCCAACGGCAATAAAAATACCGCGCATGACCAGCGCGCCGAGAATCCCCCAGAACAGAATACGGTGCTGATACGCCAGGGGAACGGAAAAGTAGGAGAAGATCAGCAGGAAGACAAAGATGTTGTCTACGCTGAGCGATTTTTCGATCAGATAACCGGCGAAAAATTCCAGGGCCAGCTCAGACCCGCTGGTATAATAAATCCCCGCGTTAAAGGCCAGAGCCAGGCCGATCCAGACCATGCTCCATATACCGGCCTCTTTGCGCGACACCTCGCGCGCTTCACGATGAAAAACCCCCAGGTCCAGGAACAGCAGGACGAGAACAATCAGGGTAAAACCGATCCAGAGGCCAATGCTGGGTGCCATGCGTACGCTCGTGGGTTTAGCCGTCTGTAGCAGTCAGGTTTTCGTAGATTTCCTGGTAGCGGGAGGCCGCCTGATCGATAATCTCCTGCGGCAAATGCGGAGCGGGTGGTCTGCGGTCCCAGCCCAGAGAAATCAGATAATTCCGAATAATCTGCTTGTCATAACTGTCCTGAGATTTGCCGGGCTGATAGTTTTCGCTCCGCCAAAAGCGCGATGAGTCCGGCGTAAAGGCTTCATCAATAAGAATGAGTTGACCGTCGCACTGGCCGAACTCAAATTTGGTGTCCGCCAGGAAAAAGCCTCTGGTCTCCGCATAGGCGTGGGCCTCGTTGTACAGGGCCAGGCTGAGGTTCCGCACCCGAGCGGCCAGGTCCGCGCCAATTAAGCGTTCGACCTCCGCAAAGGCGATATTCTCGTCATGCTCGCCCTGCGGGGCTTTGGTCGAGGGGGTAAAGATGGGCTCGGGCAAGCGGGCGCTCTCCTGTAGTCCCGAGGGCAGCGGAATGCTGCACACGGTTCCACTCGCCCGGTATTCCTGCCAGCCGGACCCGGCCAGATAGCCCCGAACGATACATTCAACCGGCAGCGGCTCCGCTTTTCTGACCAACATGGAGCGACCGGCCAGGCTGTCGCGAGCGGACTGAAAAACAGCCGGGAAGGCATCCACGTCAACCGAAATGAGATGGTGCGGCACGATGTCGGCCAGGCGCTCAAACCAGAAGCGTGACACCTGGGTCAAGACCCGTCCCTTGCCCGGTATGCCTTCGTGCAGCACCACATCAAAAGCCGAGACCCGGTCGGTTGCCACGATCAACAGATGTTCGTCGGTTTCGTAAATATCACGGACTTTTCCGCGGCGGGGCGGCGGCAGTCCCTCTACACTCGTTGTTAAGATAATGGGTTCGTTCATGACCGCGTTTTCTCTCTCCTGTTCTCTACTTCTGGACACACCCACACTATGGGAATGTCCGACAGCACAATTCTAGCAGACTCACCATTCTTCTCTACAGCCCTCGGGCTCTTTTATGTTTATGACTCTTATGTTTATGAAAAGTGCCGGCAGCCTGCCGGCGCTCCCATTCGGCCCGGCATATCATTTCTCCGTGGGGCAGCAATTCTGCCAGACGACCGTTGACACGCAGAATGAAGATATTGGCATCTATCACAATGGCACAATGAGCGCGTCGGTCCCGCCTTCTGTGTCGGCCTATGGCTGGGACTTGACCCGTAGCCCCTGGTACAGGGAATGCAGAACAAATTTTATTTCGTTCTTGGCTTCGTCTGCGTTGGCCGCGCCGGCAATATAAGCCCCGGCTTCAGAGAAAATCCCCCAGAACAGGCGGCTCAGCGGTTCGAGCGGCTGCTCTTCAATCAGCCCCTCGGCCATCAACCGCTTAAAGCCCTCGCCCAGAATTATCATCCCCGGGGCGTTGTGGTTGCTGGGCGACACGGAATGGCCCAGGACCGCCGGGCCGTCGAGATAGATCATGCGCCGCACGCTCGGGTCAGTCGCAACCTCAACAAAGGCCGAGCAGCCGATCTCGACAATCCGATGCCAGGTATCGCCCTCAGTAGCCAGGACGCGCGCATGAATGGTCTGTCCCAAATAGGCCCGCACCTCATCGGACACCGCCCTGAACAGGTCGGTCTTGTCCGTGAACTGATAATAGAGCGCGCCTCTGGTCACCCCGGCGCGTTTCACAATGTCCTCAGTAGACGTGCCGGCGTACCCTTTCTCAGTAAACAGTTCTTTGGCCGCGGCCAGCAGCGCGGCCCGCGTCTTGGCGGATTGTTCAGCTTTGGAACGCTTGACACCCGTCAATATTCCTGATTTCGGGGGGGAGGGGACGGGCATTGCTGACCTATACAAGCGGCTTGTATTCCAGTCAATAGAGGGAGCGAAAAACGCTGAACGTACCCGGAAGCAGTCCTTCCGGCCCGGAGCGTACAAAGACTTGACATACCGTTGGTTTGTATTTAATCGTCCATAGACAGAGGGAAGTATGAATACAAATCGAAAGGAACCGGGCCGGACAGGCGGGGTGGGATACCGCTCGCTGACGGTATTGGGGATTTTCGTGGCCGTCTGCCTCGTGTATTGGTCAAAAGGATACGCCGCGGAGCCGATCAGGCCGATGCCGGAAGTTGAGGTGGACGCAGCCAAAGCAGCGCTGGGAGAGCGGCTGTTCCATGACACCAGATTATCCAAGGACAACACGATCTCGTGCGCCAGCTGCCACGACCTCAAAGCCGGCGGTGACGACGGGAAAGTCGTTTCCACCGGGATTAAGGGCAGGGCCGGCAGGGTGAACGCGCCCACCGTGCTCAACGCCGGCCTCAACTTCAAACAGTTCTGGGACGGGCGCGCGGACACCCTCCACGATCAGATTGACGGGCCGGTACAGAACAGGCTTGAGATGGAAAGTATCTGGCCGGAGGTGGTGACCAAACTCTTCCAGGACGAGGACTATCCCGGACTTTTCCGGCAGATTTATTCCGACAGTATCAGCCGCGAGACTATCAAAGACGCCATCGCTGAGTTCATGCGCTCCCTGACCACGCCGAACAGCCGCTTCGACCGTTGGCTCAAAGGCGATGACGCGGCCATCAACGAGCACGAGAAACAGGGCTATACCCTGTTCAAACGCTATGGCTGCTCGTCCTGCCACCAAGGGGCAAACGTAGGCGGTAATATGTTCCAGGTGTTCGGCGTAATCAACGACTACTTCAAAAAGCGGGGCAATATCACCGAAGCCGACCTGGGCCGCTTCAATATCACCGGGAACGCTGCCGACCGCCACGCATTCAAGGTGCCGAGCCTGCGGATGGCCGCCCACACTGCCCCGTATCTCCACGACGGCAGCGCAGCGACCTTGCGCGACGCGGTCGATGCCATGTTCGAGTTTCAGTTGGGACGCGAAGCGCCGGATGAGGACAAGGAGGCAATCGTGGCGTTCATCAAGACCCTGGCCGGCGGAGCCGCAGAAACTGATTCCCAGCAGGACCCTGTAGATAGTGCGGGTGAAGAGCCTGTGACAGATATCCAGACAGATACCCAGGCCGGCCAGAGCCCCGCCACTGCCGTGACCAGTGAGCGTCTCACCGCCGCCCAGGGAGGCCGCGGAGGAAGAGGGGGCCGGCGATAGCCTCGCCGCTCAGGAGTGAGTACATATGAGATCCAGATCAATTATCATCGGCATTTTTCTGTCCGTTATTCTGGGAGCGGTCGCAGCCGGGCTGTACTGGCAGGCCGGAAAAATTCAGCCGGCCAACCACCGCCTCTCCATTTCCCTCATCCAGAGGATCAATCAACTTGAGTCCCAGTGGAGCATCGAAACCGCCCGGGTCAGGTCCGACCCGGGGTCTGATTTCGACGCCCTGATCGACTTCATCCCCCGGATGGAACGACTCAAAAAGAATCTGTCGGAGACGATGCTGGGCATCCCCGACCTGCCGGAGAATCTGCACAACACCCTCAGCGCCTACCAGAGCGCCATTAACGCCAAGGAAGAGCGGACCGAGCGCTTTAAGACCGGCTATGCCATCCTGCGCAACTCCGTCCGTTACCTGCCGCTGGCCGCAGCCAGTGTGATGCGGCAAGTGCGGGAGAGGGGCGGCGATCCGGCGTTCATCCGCAACATCTCCACCGTTACCGACGAGATCAACACCTATCTCACCACGCCGGCTCCGCCGGAAAAGGAACGTCTGGTGCGCGTGCTGGAAGACCTGGGCGACGGCCTTGTTGCGCGCTACCCGTTTCTGGCCAACCCGATTGCGAACTTCGTCGCCCACGGACAAGTCCTGCTCGACAGACAAGAGCCGACGGAAGCGTTCTTCCAGGATGCTGTCGCGAACTCCATCGTCGATTTCGGAGAAGATTTGATCAGCGGTCTGGAATCCGAGATAGACAGGAAAGAGACCCTGGTCAGCAACTACCAACGCGGCGTCCTGGCCTCGGGCGGAGGCCTGTGGCTGGTGTGGCTGTTCATTGCATTACGCATGCCCAAAAGCGACAGACAACAGGAAGAGTCCGCGGCCGTCGCCTTCCAGTTCCCCAGAAGCGTCAGGCGCGCAGGCCCCCAACAGGATACGGGCCTGGCAGACCTGACCACCTCGCTCCTCGGAGACGCGAGCCCGGCCACCGAGAATGTGTCGCGCCGGATAGGGCTTGAGGTCATGGCCACACAGTTGACGACCTTCGTGGAACAAATCAACGGCAACCTCGACAGCCTCGATAAAATGCAGGGGCAACCGCACGACGCATTCGCCCTCACCCCCGACCTCAACACCCTGCCGGAATCAGGCGACGGAAACGAACCGGACGACGAACCGGACGAAGAGGCGCAGGGCGCGGGCGTTGACGAAGGGATACAAACCGCGGCCGCGGCCGCAGTGGTGGCGAGCCTGCGCGCTCAGACCCATAGCATCGTCGAGGTCGCCGACCGCCTGCCGTCTTTCTCAGAGGGAGAAGACGACCTTCCCACTCAGCTGGACATCAATGACGCCATTGAGGAGATCGTGGAAAAAACGCAGACGGAGGAGGCCATTGTCGCCAAGGAACTGAACCCGGTTCCAACCGTCCTAGCCTCGGAAGCGGAAATATCCCTGCTCCTGACAAATGTCATCGAAAATTCCGTGCAAGCGGTTCAGGACCGCGGAAACAAGGATGGCGTCATACGAATTGAGACCAGACAGGAAGACGGAAAGGTCTTGATTATCATCACCGACAACGGGGCAGGGATCGCGCCTAAGCATCTCAAGAAGGTCTTTACTCCGTTCTATACGTCAAGAGACGATGCCCTGGGGATGGGCCTCACCACAACCCAGCATGTCGTCCATAAATATGGAGGAAGCATCGCCCTCAACTCATTGCCGAACCGAGGAACAATGGTGCGGATCGCCCTGCCGGCCGGAGCCGGCATGTAGTTCCTGTCCTGACTTTTTTTTACCCTTTTGAATTGCACAAAAGCATTGACACACATACTGAATGTATGCACTATGATGATTTCTAGCACCTTCTCCCTTCTCATTACAGAAATGAGAAACAGCATGTTCAGGGTGAATGACCACACTCACATTGACTCTTCCCCCTTGGCGGGAGAGATGCAGCTCAAGTTGTTCAGCGCCCCAACCCCGCTCCCAACGGGAGCGGGCCTCTCGTCTTTCCCTCTCCCCTGGAGGGAGAGGGTGGCCCTGAGCCTGTCGAAGGGCCGGGTGAGGGGGCTTGCGACACAATGGGCAGGACACCGGCCCACGGCTTTGAGACGCCCGCTGCCCGCTTTCCGCCCCTCCCTTTCCCCATTCCCTGTGTATGGGCTTGTCATGCTGGCCGGACTTGTCATATTCCTCAGCGCGTGCAGCTCGTCCCGCTCGGGTCGTCCGTTCGGCCCGGTCCAGCAGCGCATGTTGGACAGCAGCCTCAAGGTGTCGGCCGCAGCCATTGAAACCGGCCAGCCGGTCGCCGCCGGCCGGTTGTACGAACAGCTCTCCCAAACCTTCCCCAGCGCGCCGGAGCCGAAACTCGGTCTGGCCTATATGGCCCTGCATTCGGGCGACTTCACCACCGCTGACACGCTGTTCACCCAGGCCGGCAGCCTGGCCGAAACCAAGGCCGTCAAGGCAGAGGCCCTGCTCGGGGCCGGTCGGGCCAGCCTGGGGCGGGAAGACTTCGCCCAGGCCAAGACCCACTTCCTGGCCGCGGAGGCCCTGGCCCAGAACACGCCGCTGGCGTCCTGGGTGGCCAACGGTCTGGCCGTCGTCGCCAGCCTGGAGAGCGATTACCCGCTGGCCCAGAGCCGCTTTGACGAAGCCCTGCAGCTGTCGCAGTCGCGCCACCCGGCCATTACCGCTAATCTGGTGCGCATGTTGATCGAATCGGGCCGGATGGACGAAGCCCGCCAGCTGTACGCCGGCAAAAGCGCCTCGTACTGGCTGGGGGGCGACGGACCGGCTCTGGCGCAGCTCATTGCCGGCAACGAGGGATAGAACCATGTTGACACACATTATCAGCACAACTTTTTGCGCGACTCAGGGGAAGGGGGTAAAATGAAATACCTTCGGTTCATACCATTTTTTCGAGACAGCCGCGCCACAGTTGCCCTGGAAGGCGCTATGGCCACTTCCTTCCTCGTCTTTGCTCTGACCGGCGTGTTCGAGATTGTGAACACCCTCCTGGTCGGCGACCTGCTCAATCGGGCCGCGTACCGGGTGGCGCGCGCCAGCGCGCTGGCAGACACCGCGGCCAGCAGCGTCGCCCAGTTGCGCACCCAGTGCGTGGAGGCTGTCCGCGCCGAGGTCGGCGACATGCTCGACTTTGACCTGGCGGCCAGCGACGGGACGTGCTCCGCAGCGGACGGGCAAGATTCGAGCGAGTTCTGCCTGAGCATTACGGTCAGCGTCTACGATAATCCGTCCACCATGCTGGCCGGCACAGTCTCGCAGGGCAGTAATGCCGCCCTTGGAGGCGACGCCGGCGAGATGGTCGTCGTGCGGATGCAACTGGAGCCGCAGACCGTGCTGGGCCGGACGCAACGGCGGCTCCTCGGCAACGGCCGCCTGACGGCAATGACGGTCATGCGCAACGATCGCGTGCAGGAGGAAACGTCGTGAGAATGTCCAGGGGCAAGCATTGGACACGCGGAGCAGCCGCGCTTGAGTGCGCAATGGGTACAGTGGCGCTGGTTACAGTATCACTCCTGGCCTTTGACCTGTACCGGCTGTCCGATTCGCAGGCCACCGCGGTGAATTCCGCGGTAACGGTTGCCGACTATACGAGCCGGGAAACGGCCCCGGAAAGCGACTACATCCGGGACCTGGAGCAGTTCTTGTACAACAACCAGATCGCCCCGTCGAACGCGGCCTTTGTGGTCTCCGCGGTCGAACAGCAGGACGAAGGCCCTCAAGTGGTGTGGCTCAAGAGAAATCTGTTTGGCTCAAACGCCGCCTCGGACACTGGCCTTGCCAACTGCGGCAAAATCGGCTCAGCCAATGGCCCGGCCACCCTGCCGGCCGAGTTTACAATGTCAGCCGACGAAGTCATCATTGTGGCCGAGGTGTGTGTCAGGCAGGACGACGAGCTGCTCTACCAGCATCACATCCTGCCAACGCGCGAGGACGGTGTGCCAACGGCTCCGGCGTAAGTGAGGCATTATGAAAATCAGAGCATTTTTTCGAGACACGCGCGCCGTCGGCACCGGACTCACTGCCGCGGCCTTTACTGTGATGAGCCTGGCCGGCATCGGCCTGGTCTTCGACCATAACCACCTGGTCTACCAGCGTGACCTGCTCAAGGTCGCCTCCGACTCGGCCGGCGTCGCCCTGACAGAGCGCATCAGGGGCCTTGATTGCAGCGACGAGAGCGCGGTCACAAGCACGCTTACCCCCGTAGCCCGGCGCTATATTCTGGCCAACCTGCCGGAGAGACCACGGGCGAAGGTTGCAGAGGAAGGCAACCTGACCGTCAACGTGACCCCGAACTGCGCCGCCGGCACAGTTGACGTACAAGCCTCGGCTGACCTCGGCGGGGTAGTCTTCGGACGCTGGCTGGGGAGCAATGTCAACCCAAGGATAGAGGCAAAGAGCGGCTTCGAGCAGGTCGAAAGACTGGTTGAGGTAGTCCTGGCCATTGATATCACCCCCTCAATGGACCTGGTCTTTGAGGGCACCCAAAAGAACCAAATGATCAAAGGCCACCAGCAGTCCATGATGGAGATTGTGAAACGGGCCGCCCTGGACCTCGTCAACACGCTGAACGCCGGGGGCGACGGTTCCGCGGCAATCGGACTCGTGCCCTGGTCCTACCGGGTCCGACTGGACTCTGCCGCCCGGACGAGCTGGGAGACCAACGGCTGGGCGACATATCCGACTGAGCGGACCTATCCGAAGCCATACAGCCTCAGTAGAGCCAGCGAGACACATACGCTCCCGGCCACCAAACCCGAGGCATGGCAGGGGTGTGTCGACCCACGCAGCACGCCCGACCTCTCCACCACCCCGCCGGCCCAAGCGCCGTTTACCATGGGATTTTACAGCTCAATAATGCCGGGGCAGAACGATCCTGTCTCTTACCAGTGTTACGATGACAAGGAACAGAAGACGTGTTACAGCGGCGATGGAAATAGTAAGCTACGGTCTCCCCAGTTTGACTGTTCCTCGCCGCCGATCATACCGCTGACGACCGATACGGACGAGATACGGACGGCAATCGATGACTTGGAATCGGTGGAATACCCGAGCGACTACTGGTCAGCCACCTATTCGGCTCTCGGCGTGGCCTGGGGACGGCTCTTGCTGACCCCCACCTGGCGGTCCGTCTGGGGCGACTCAACGCATCCCGTGGACCCGGCACAAACCGACATCCAGAAAGTGCTGGTGCTTCTCACTGACGGCGAAGATACCCACCTTGACGCAAACACGGGTAGGAGACACCGGCAACAGGCGTGTACCGCAGCCAAGAACGCCGGTATCAAGATATTTACCATTGCGGCCATGAGCAGCACTTCGACAAATCTTGAAAACTCTCTGACGCAGTGTTCGAGCGCGGCTGACGACCCGGACGGAACATACGTCTTTGTCAACAACGCCACGCCCGAGGCATTGAAGGATGCGTTTAGCTCAATCGGGCGGCAGTTGATAAAGTTTCGGCGCACCTATTAGCGGGAGCACAGCTTAACGGGAGAACAGCGCGCGATGACCGAATTTGAGATCGCCACCCTGGCCGCCCAAGCCGCGGCCACCCAAACCGCCCTGTGGGTCGGGGTGGCCCAGGTCAGCGTCGTGGCCTGCGGCCTGTGGTTCATGTGGCGCGAGAGCCAGCGCCGCGGCCAGGAACACGCGGAACGCCACAGGGAGATGATGGAATCCCTGCACCAACAAGGCGGCGCCCTGCGCCAACAGGGCGAAGCGTTGCGGGAAGGCTTCCGCCAGCAGAACGAGACCCTGCGGGAAGGCTTCCGCCAACAGGGCGAAGCTCTCCAGGAAGGCTTCCGCCAGCAGGGTGAGGCATTCCGCCAGCAGGGTGAGGCATTCCGCCAGCAGGGTGACGCGCTGCGCCAACAGGGCGAGGCCCTGCGCGAAGCCGTGGACGCCCTCCGCCAGCAGAACGAGGCATCCCGCCAGCAGGGCGACGCCTTGCGGACGCTGATTGAGCGCACCGCGCCCCAGCCGGTCGGAGCCTGAGCGCGCCGACCGCTGCGAGAGAGAAGGGTGTCTTGAAAGATGCCAGCGCGATGAGTATAGAATAAAAAGTCTCTGTTTCAGAAACACAAACCCATAAACATTCCAACACACGGGAGGGAAGCGCAATGAGGACGATCACACACCACCTGAAAGGCTTTTGCCGCTATCTCCGCAACACCCGGGCTATCTCTGCCCTGGAATACGCGATTCTGATTGGGGGCGTCGCTGTGGCTGTCACGGCAGCGGTGGCGACATTCACGGACACTATCACAGATGCGATAACTACTATCGGGACTAATATAGGAAATACTGTCGACGATGTGGGCAGCCCCAGCGGCAGCCCCAGCGGTCCGAGCGGTCCGAGCGGTCCGAGCGGCCCCAGCGGTCCGAGCGGTCCGAGCGGCCCCAGCGGTCCGACCGGCTAATACACCACGGGTCTGAGACAAACCGAAAACCGCCCGCATACGCGGGCGTTCCGCCGTTGCCTAATCATGCTCCAGGCTGTAATATTAGAACACAGTGTTCGATACGCTACAGCCATCGTTCAGGCTGATACTTGGGGCTGTCGTCTCTCTTCTGCTGTGGCAGGGGCACAGCCCCGGCTACGGCCAGGAGCCGCAGGAGTCGGTCGCCGAACAGCCCCAGGCCGAACCTGAACCCAACCAGGAGCCGGCCGCCGAGCCGCCTCCAGAACCACTGGAGTTTGAGCCGACGGAACCACTGGAGTTCGAGCCGCCGGCCCCCGAAGCCGAGCCGCCGGCCCCCGAACCGGCCCAAGAGCCAGCCGCCGGACATCTGCCCGAACCTCCGGCATCCGAACCACCCGCCGAGCAGCCGCCCGAACAGGCCGAGCCGGCGGAATCCGAACCGGAGCACACTGCCGAACCGCCGCCGGCCCCCGAACCGGCCCAAGAGCCCGCCGCCGAGCAACCGCCAGAACCGCCAGAGTTTGAGCAAACTGCTGAGCCGGCCGCCGAGCCGTCGCCCGAACCACTGGAGTTCGAGCCGGCGGAATCCGAATCGGCCCAAGAGCCGCCGGCCGAACAGTCGCCAGAACCGCCAGAGTTTGAGCAAACTGCTGAGCCGGCCGCTGAGTCGCCGCCCGAACCCCTGGAGTTCGAGCCGCCGGAATCCGAATCGGCCCAAGAGCCGCCGGCCGAACAGTCGCCAGAACCGCCAGAGTTCGAGCAAACTGCTGAGCCGGCCGCTGAGTCGTCGCCCGAACCACTGGAGTTCGAGCCGCCGGAACCCGAAGCCGAGCCGGCGGAATCCGAACCGGAGCACACTGCTGAGCCGCCGCCCGACCAGGCCGAGGCCGCGTCAGAATCAGAACAGGTTGTGACACGAGCCTGGGTGCATGACGACTTTGGGCGCATCGTCTTTGACTGGCCGGGGGACGTCGGCTACACGGCCAGTATTGCGGACAAGACCTTGACGGTCGTGTTTGACCACCGGCTTGAAACAACATTTGAGCAGGTATGGAGCCATCTCGGCGCGTACATCACCGATATTGCCCTTGGCCCCGACGGGCGCACTGTCATGGCCGCCCTGACTGACGACTACCGGCTGCGGACCTTTCCCTTACACCAGGGAGAAATAACCAAGATCGTCCTTGACATGCTGGCCGGTCCCGAGCCGGACCAGCCAACCGCGGCCCAAGCCGAAGCCCAGCTCGCGTCGGCCGCGGTGGAACAGCCGCCGGACCATCCTCTCTCCGACCCCCTTCCCGAAGAAGAGGGAGAACAGCCGGCCGCCCCGACTGCCGCGGCCCAGCCGCCGCCCGACCCCAGCCCGGCCCACACGACCGCAGCAGCGGCGGAACAGCCGCCGGAACCGCCCCTCCTCACCCTGTCCCTCGGCCACAGCCGCATCATCCGCCTTGAGACGCCGGCGGCCTCGGTGTTTATCGGCAATCCTGCCCTGGCCGATGTGAATCTTGTGTCATCCTCGGTGCTGCACCTGCTCGGCAAGGCCATTGGCCGGACCTCGTTAGCCGCCCTGGACCAGGCCGGCGCGCTGATCGCCGAATGGACGGTGGCGACGGTGGTTGATGTCGGGCCGGTCAGGAACGCGCTGGAGGGCGCGCCCGCGCTCAAGGACATGGGCGTCCGGCAGCTCAACAAAGGGGTCGAACTCAGCGGCGTGGTCGCCTCCGCGGCCCAGGCCGACCTGGCCATGCGGCTGGCCGTTGCCGCCCTGCCAGAGGAGGTTCCGGTCACAAACCGTATCCGCGTTGCCAGCGCGCAGCAGGTCAATCTTGAGGTCCAGATCGCCGAGATGCAGCGCAGCGTGAGCGAATCGCTGGGCATCAACTGGGATGCCGTTGACGCGAACGGCACCCGCATAGCCGGTTTCCGCATCGGGCGCGACTTTGTCAATGAAACGACCAACCAGTTCATACGAGCGATCTTGCCCGGAGGCACGGCCGCGGCGGCCGTCGGACAGCAACTCATCGGCACCACCCAAGTGCGGGTGCTGCTCGACGCGCTGGCAACCGCGGGGCTGGTCAGCGTCCTGGCCCGCCCCAGCCTGACCGCGGTGTCGGGCGAAACCGCCAGCTTTTTTTCAGGCGGCGAATTTCCACTGCCGGCCGGTTTTGATGAGGGGGTGATCGCTTTCTCCTACAAAAAGTTCGGCGTGCTGCTCGACTTTGTGCCGACCGTGGTAGACAGCGGGCGGATTGTGCTGACCGTGCGCTCGGAGGTCTCGCAGCGGTCGGCGACCGATTCGATCACTGTCACGGGACTCGATATTCCGGTCATTGACGGCCGGCGGGCCGAGACCACGGTTGAGGTCGGCAACGGCGAGTCCATCGTCATTGCCGGGCTGTACCGCGACCAGAGCGAAACAACCGAATCCGGGATGCCCTTTCTCAAGGATATTCCGCTGGTGAACCTGCTGTTCAGCTCGCGCACGGCGCGCTCCAACGCGACCGAACTGATTGTGGTTGTCACCGCCCGGCTGACCGATGCGACCAGCATCCCGCTGGCCGAGAACAGAGAGCAGCCCAGCGCAGGTCGTCGGCTGCGCGGCTATTATTATTAAAGGACATCCATTAGAGTGTCCTGAGAGCATCCCAGAGGACACCCCATGAACGCCGCCCTCACCCACGAGCAGTTTCTGGAAGCCGTCCGCATCCTGGCCCAGCCGACCTGGACCGACATTGCCAGCGTTATCGTGGCCGCGGTGGTCGGCGTTGTCCAAGCCGGGATTCTGGTCTGGGGCATTCGCACCATGACCACCGAGAGCGTGAAACGCGACCGACGCCACGCCGACCGCCACGCCGAAACGATGGAAACTCTCAGGACCCAACACGCCGAGATGATGGAAACCCTCCGCCAGCAGGGCGATGCCTTCCGCGCCCAGGGCGACGCCTTCCGCACTCAGGGCGATGCCTTACGCATTCTGATTGAGCGCACCGCGCCACCCCGCGCAGGAGACACCCCATGACCAGGCTGCCATTCCCGATAGCCACACTTCTTGCCATCTGCCTGGCCGTTGCCGCGCCCGGCTGCACCGTCCTGCCCATAGCGTTCGACCGCTCCACCATTCCGTCTGCCCGCGCCACCCTGGTCGGCCTCGAGGATGTCCAACACCAGCTTGACTCCGCCCGGACTACGCGCGACAAGAATGTTGAGGCCGCCCAGGACAGCCGCCCGGTGTCGGCCCACGGCTCGGTCTCCGGGGCCTATGGACGCTGGGCGGACGACGAAGTGAAAGAGCTGCCGGAAATCAAAACCACCGTCATACAATAATGGCAGGGCCGCATACCATGAACGAATGGGGGATTCGGACCATAAGCGGCGAAAGCGCCGGGCGGGGAGAGGGTCAGGGTGAGGGAAGTCTGCACTGAGGTGAGATATGGAAGCGAACGACAAGAACGATATCCGCGCTTTTGCCGTTGACGCCGGGACGCAACGGGTGTTGACCGAAGCGCTGACCGGCCGCGGCGCGCAGGTGCAGCGCGGCGATATCGGGACAGCGATCAAAACCCTGGCCGCCGAGACCTCGCCGCGGCTGATATTTGTTGACCTCGACGGCAGCGAGTTCCCCGCCGGACGTATCCATGAGCTGGCCGGCGTGTGTGAGTTGGGAACGCTGGTCGTTGCCATCAGCTCGAACGACACGGCCCGCTTCACCCGTGAACTGCTGGCCTACGGGGTCAGCGACTATCTGCCCAAGCCGGTGTCGGTCAGCGACGTGCACGACGCGGTGGCGACTGCGCTCAAGAACGATGACACACCCGCCCGGCTGTACGCCGGGCGGGTGGTCGCCTTTGCCAGCTGCGGCGGGAGTGGGGCCACGACGCTGGCGGCGATCATGGCCCGGACAGCCGCCGGCCAGGGCAGCTATGTCTCCGTGCTTGACCTTGAGCGGACCTCCGGGGCCTTGCCGCTGATGCTTGATGTCGAGCCGGCCCGGGGGCTGGACGAGCTGCTTGAGGTGGCCGCCACCGACGAGCCGAACACAGACCTGATTGACGGCGTGCAGACCGCGGCTTCGCCGCGCATCTCGGTCTACGGCTACCGCGCCGGCGACAGCCTGCCCCCGCAGCCAAAGGCCGACGCTCTCCAATGGCTGACCGAACAACTCGCCAACCGCTCACACCTGGTGATTGTGGACGGTGCCACCGATACCGATACGCTGTTTGCGCTGTTCGAGAACGCCGACGAACGGGTGCTGGTCTTTGAGCCGACGCTGGTCAGCCTCAACCGCGCGGTCCACCGCCTGGCCCTGCTCGGCAAGGAACGTCGCGTCACCCTGGTCGAGAGCCACACCCGGGTACGCAAGAGCGCGCTGGCCGCGGACGAGATCAGCTACGCGCTGGCCGGCCGCAAGCCCGATGTGACCGTGCCGTTCGAGCCGGCCCTGCCGGCCTCGACCAACCAGGGCTGGCCGGAGCGCAGCCTGAGTAAAAAATATCGCCAGGCCCTGAACGACCTGATCAGCGGCCTGACGCGCCAGGTGGTATCGCTGGCAGGTGAGGAGCAAGGCGCCGGCAACTCGTGACAGACACCCCAAGGAGGTGTGATGCAAATCAAGTTGTTCAGCGGCCCAGGGCGCTGTTTCGCCCTCACCGCTGTTTCGCCCTCACCGCTGTTTCGCCCTCACCCCATCCCCTCTCCCAGCGGGAGAGGGGCTCTTGTCTTTCCCTCTCCCCTGGAGGGAGAGGGTGGCCCTGAGCCTGTCGAAGGGCCGGGTGAGGGGGCGGACGGACCGCCCGGGGGCCGGCGACACAATGTGCATCACACGTCCAAAGAGAGAGAATCTATGGTAGTGTCTCAGTTTGAAATGCCCCCTCACCCCAGCCCTCTCCCCTGGAGGGAGAGGGGGCCGATGTTATCTATGCAAAGGACACACAATGGCACGCAGCCCTTTTGGACGCCGCCCCAGGGCGGCAAAAGAGCACATCAAACAGGACAACACGGTTGAAGCGCCGCGCGAGCGGAGAGAGGAGACCGGGGCCACCGCGGCGGTTGAGCCTGTTTTGCCGGCTCACAACCAGACCGCGTCTGTGCTGGTCGCCGACATGGCGGCCCAACTGCACCCGGTCATCGTGCAGTCTCTCGACATGGCCAAGGCGTCCGAACTGGGCCGCGGCGAGCTGGCCGTCCAGCTGCGGGCCTTTCTCGATACCGAAGAATCCGTCGCCGCCGACCTGACCCCGCTCGACCGGCAACGGGTCGTTGAGCGGCTGGTGGACGACATCAAGGGACTCGGACCGCTGGAGCCGCTGTTCAATGACCCGCATATCTCCGACATCCTGGTCAACGGCGTCAAGTCGGTCTATGTCGAGCGCCGGGGCAAGCTGGAGCCGGTGGACATCAGGTTCCGCGACGCGCAACACCTGCTCAATATTGCCCAGCGCATCGCCGGCTGGGTTGGCCGACGGGTGGACGAGTCCAGCCCGATGGTGGACGCCCGACTGCCCGACGGCAGCCGGGTCAACATCATTATTCCCCCGCTGGCGCTGGACGGAGCGGCCATCTCGATTCGGCGCTTTGTGGTCAAGGGCATCAGCCTGGAAGAAATGGCCACCCGTCAGGCCTTTACCCCGGCAATGGCCAAGCTGCTCCAGATCTGTGTCAAAGCCCGGCTGAACATCCTGGTTGCGGGCGGCACCGGGGCCGGCAAAACAACCTTCATGAACGCGCTGTCGCGCGAGATCAACCACGCCGAGCGGCTGGTCACTATCGAAGACTCGGCGGAACTCCAACTCCAGCAGCCGCATGTGGTCCGGCTGGAAACGCGCACCATGAGTGTTGAGGGAACCGGCATGGTGACGATCCGCGACCTGCTGATCAACGCCCTGCGCATGCGGCCCGACCGGATCATCGTCGGCGAGGTCCGGGGCGAGGAGGCTGAGGAGATGTTGAACGCGATGAATACCGGCCACCCCGGCTCCATGTGTACGGTCCACGCCAACAATCCGCGCGACGCCCTGATGCGGCTCGAAAACATGCTGCAAGCCGTCAACGATGTGCCGCTGATGGCGATTCGCCGGCGGATTGTGGCGGCCCTTGATATCATCGTCCAGATGGCCCGGCTGCGCTCCGGCCACCGCTGCGTGACCAGCATCACCGATGTGGTCGGGCTGGAGGGCGATGTGGTGACGACCGAGGAGATGTGGCGGCGGCGGCCGGGCGAGGCGCATGAGTTTGAGGGCAGCGGTCGCCAACCGTCATGGATGGAATCGGTTGAGGCTGTCGGCCTGCGCTCCGAGCTGATGGAGGCGCTCCAGATGACTGGGAATGACGTGGAGGCAGCGGCATGAACGCGGTGTTGATTGCCGGCTGCATAGTCGGGGTCCTGCTGCCGGTCGTGGTCGTGCTGGCCGCGTCCGGCAACCCGCTGCTGAGCGCGCTGAGCGCCCTGGCGGCCCTGCTGATAGAAATACTGGTCGTCGTGCTGTGGCTGGATACCCGTTCGGAGCGCAAGGCGCTCGACCGCCGGCTGCGCCGGGTTGCCGCGCCGCTGAGCGGAGACGCGCCAACGGACGGCGAGGGCCCGGTCGAGATCAGCGTCTTCCGCCAGCGGCGCGCCAAGTCGTGGCTGTTTGACACCATCCAGTCGCGCTTCTCTATGCTTGAGGTTGACAAGGCCCTGCCCAAGGCGCTCGGGCTGGGCGGGCTGGCCGCGCTGGTGCTCTGCCTGGCCGCGGCCTTCATCCAGTACGGGCTGGTGTCGGTGCTGCTGCTGGCACCGGTAAGCTGGCTGGGGGCGAGCTGGGCCGTGCTGGCCCTGCAAGACGCCGGCCGGCGGACCGAGTTCCTGCGGCTCTTTCCCGAAGCCGTAGACCATGTGGTGCGTCTGATGCGGGCCGGCCTGCCCTCGGCGGAAGCCATTTCAGTCGTGGCCGAGGAGGCCCAGCCACCGATCAGCGGCGTGCTGGGCGGGATTGCCGAGGGGATTTCCGCCGGGCTTGACCCGGAGACAGTCATCCGCAGCACCGCAACCTATATCCGCATCCCGGAGTTTACCCTGTTTTCCGCCGCGGTCTGCCTGCAACGGACGACCGGCGGCGTCATATCGGGCGCGCTCGGCAATCTGTCGGCAATGCTGCGCACCCGCCGCGAGACCGCGCTCAAGGCGCGTAGCGCCACGGCCCAGACGCGGCTGACCCTGACAGTCGTCGCCTCGATTCCGGTGGTCGTGCTGGCCCTCCAGAAATTCAGCAACCCGCAGGCCGTCGAGATGCTGTTCTATACCGAGTCGGGCGCAACCCTGCTGCGCTATGGCACAGGCTGCATTATCGCCGGGCTGCTGGTTGCCCGCGGCCTGGCGTCCCGCGTTGCCCGTTGAGAAAAATGGACATTCATAATCACGGTATGGAGAAGACTGATGATATGGATCATTGCCGTTGTCGGCCTGCTTATTCTGTCTGTCGCAATCCGTTTTGTGTTCCAGGAGAGTCGTCGCATCCAGGTGCTTGATCGCCGGCTGACCGGGGTACGGACCTGGGCGCTGGCGGCGTATGGCGAACCGGAACAGCGCGCCCGGCGGAACGCCTCGAACCGCCCCCTGTACCTGATCCTGGTCGGCGCGCTCAACATCGCCTCCATACTGATTCCGGTCGGGGCCGCGGAGCGGGCCAAACTGCGCCAGCTCCTCACCAAGGCCGGCTTTCGCCAGCCCGACGCCCTGTCGGTGTTCATGGCGATCAAGCTCGTCGTCACCGTGACGGCCGGCTGCCTGGCCGGCTTCTGGGCGGCGCAAAGCGAGTCGCTGGGGGACTATACCGCGCTGATTGTGCTGATCGGTCTGATCGGCGCGGTGGTCGGCGGGATGCTGCCCGAGATGGGGCTGCGCCGCCTGGCCTCCCGCCGGCTCGCCAATATGGCCGCGGCCCTGCCCGACGCGCTCGACCTGATAACGCTGTGCCTCGAATCCGGGCTGACCTTTGAGCGCACCCTGACCAGGGTGGCCCAGGAACTCACACCGCTGGCGCCCGACCTGGCCCGGGAACTCAGCCAGGTTGAGACCGAGTTGCGGATCGGCGCCGACCGCAAAACCGCGTTGAACGATCTGTACACGCGCACCGAAGTAGACGGCCTGCGCGACCTGGCCACAACCGTTGTCCAGGGCGAGCGCTACGGCACGCCGCTGGCCCAGTCAATGCAGAACATCGCCGGCAGCGAGCGTACGCAGCGGGCGGCCCGTATCGCTGCCCAGGTTGAGCGGTTGCCGGTGCTGATGAGCCTGCCCATGCTGCTGCTGGTGATGCCGGGCACGGTCATGCTGGTCGCTGGTCCGGGCATCATGCTCACGCTGGAAGCGCTGCGCGGCATCGTCGGCTAGAGTCATGCCGGACTTGATCCGGCATCCAGCGGCCGGGGGGCTGGGGACCTGGATTCCTGCTTTCGCAGGAATGACGGGCTGTCTTTACTCCCTCTCCCCTGGAACGTGTGATGCAGATTACATGGCTCGGCGGCCCCCAGCCGGTTCGACCCTCACCCCAACCCCTCTCCCAGCGGGAGAGGGGCTCTTGTTTTTCCCTCTCCCCTGGAGGGAGAGGGTGGCCCTGAGCCTGTCGAAGGGCCGGGTGAGGGGGCGGACGGACCGCCTGGGGGCCGACGACACAATGCGCATCACACGTCTGGAGGGAGAGGGCTGGGGTGAGGGGGCAAATGCGTAAACCTGCCAACCTCTGCTGGCCTATTCCGAGAGCAGGACCTCCTCGCGGTCGCTGCCGCGAAAAACCTGGACCCGAACCGGGATGGAACTCTCCGGCGGCGGCAGGAGGGTTCTGAGGCCGGTCGGCGGCCGCGGACCAGAGTGGCCGGCCTGGCTGAGCGGACGAAGGACGAGCGACAGGCTGCCCCTGGTCGTGGCCAGAACGAGTTGGTCGGCCTCCAGGGGCAGGACTTCGAGGGTAACAGTCTGCCCCTGTCCGGCTTGGCCGCCCCCACTCTCTTCGGCCGCGCCCGAGGCGAGCTCGACCCGACGGTTGACGGCCACAACGCGGATATTCTCCAGGACCGTCCGGCTGGATGCGTTGAGCGGATCACTGCTGTCAAGCTGCATGGTGAAGATGACATCGACCCGGTCGCCTGGGGAGATCAGACCGGCGTGGCTCGTCTCCTGGTTGACCGCAATGGTGACGGCGCGGTGGTTGGGCCTGAGGGCCGCGGCCAGGAAACCGTCCTGGCCGGGACGCACCAGCGCCGACCAGGACAGCGGCGTGCCGGCCAGCAACGGCGTGCGGACCACAGAACCGAGCAGCGCGGATAGCCCGGTCTGGTCCCGGCGCAGGTGGCTGGACAAGACGAGCCCAGGCGCGATCGGCACATGGGTAACATCATTGGATGTGAGCAGCGCGCCAACGTCCAGGTCGCGGGCCACGGCCAGCACATCGACCGGCGGCGGGATGACAGGTTCGGGCGGGGGCGGCGGCTCCTGCACCACTTGTTGGGGCGGCGGGTCATCCGAGCCGAAGTACAGCAATACGCTGACAAGCAGGGCGATAATGGGGACAACCCCCAGCAGAAGAATCAACAGCAGAGAGCGATATTTTCGCATAGGTCAAAAAGCTATTGATGACAGCCACTCGCTCTCCAGGGAGAGATTATCAATAGCTCTTGCGGAAAAGGCGCGCGATGTCAAGAGGACAATGGCTGGCGGGGCAATGGCGACCGCAAAGGGGAGATTGGGCCGCAGGCGGCGGGTGGCGTCGAACGGCAGCAGGGCAAACAGGCCGAGGCTGAGGCTGAGCAGGCCCATGCCGGTCAGAAAGAGGATGATGTCGAGCGGGCCGACCCACAGGCCGGCCGCGGCCATGAGCTTGCCGTCGCCGCCACCGAGCGCGCCGGCGGCGAACAGGCCAAAACCCGCCAGCAGCAGAACCGCGCCGGTGACGATATGGGTCCACAGCGGGGCGGTCTGGTCGGCGACCGCGGCATAGACGGCAAACAGGACCAGCAGGGCCAGCGGCACGCTGTTGGGGATGGAACGGCGGACCAGGTCGGAAACCACCGCAGCGCCGAACAACGCACAGCATATCAACAGCAAGCCGGGTTCAAGCACGGGTTTTCCTCTACGTCAGGCATCCGTCTGAGTTTTCCCTCTCTCCCAGCGGGAGCGGGTTTCTTGTCTTTCCCTTGTCTTCCCCTCTCCCCTGGAGGGAGAGGGTGGCCCTGAGCCTGTCGAAGGGCCGGGTGAGGGGGCGGACGGACCGCCCGGGGGGCCGGCGACACAATGGACAGCACACGTTCCAGGGGGGAGAGAACAAGGCAGAGAACGCAGGAGTCAATCATATTCAGGCCGCTTCACTCGGTCTGCTGAGGGGCGGCCGAGATGACGCCGGCCCGGGCAAGCTCCGCCAACCGTTCTTCGGTCAGGCCCAGCTCGCCGCGGTACACCTCGCTGTTGTGCTCGCCCAGGAGGGGCGGACGGCGGGCAATGCGCCACGGCGTTGTCGTAAAGTGGATGGGACCGCCGGGGTATCGCAGCCTGCGGCCTGACTCCGGGTGCTCAATATCGGAGAAAAAGCCGCGGTCGTTTAACTGGGGATCATCCACTAAGGCTTCGGGCGGTCGAACTGTGGCATACGGAATACGCCGGAGCTGCGCGCCTTCCATGAGTTCAGCCACGCTGTAGTCTTTGGCCCAGTCATCAAGAATAGCAAACAGGTGTTCGGCGCGCTCTTTTCGATAGGTCAGGTCTTCCCAGCGCGCCTCCTCAAGGTCCTGGGCTTTCCTGTCTCCTTTGACCCATTCGACCAGCGAGGTCCAATCCCCCAACGAACAGTGCATGACATAGCCGTCGCGACACCGAGCCACGCGAAAATAGCGACTCCAGTGCAGGCTGCCGCGCCGGCGCTCAATGCCGAGGCCCTGATGATAAAACGGCGCTATATGTTCGACTGCCCCGGCCACGGCTTCCTGTATGCTCACGTCCACCCACTGGCCCTCGCCTATGGCATCTCGCGTCAACAGGGCCAACAGCGTGCCGATCGCGGCAAAAAAGGAGGCGCTATGGTAGGCTTGCAGGCCCAGAGCGTGCAGCGGTGGCTCATCGGGAAACCCGTTGGTCCAGATCATGCCCCCCAGGGCCTCGGCCACCATGTCTGAGGAGCGGTAGTCCTTATACGGTCCGGTCTGTCCAAAGGGTGTAATCGAGGTGAGCACCAGATTTGGGTTGAGTTGCTTCAGCTCGTCATAGCCCAGGCCGAGCCGGGCGAGTGTCCCTGGCGCGGCTGACTCGACCAGAACGTCTGCCTTTGCCGCCAGCTGCCTGGCCAACTCCTGGCCGGCGGGCTGGTTCAGGTCGAGGGTGATGCCCCGTTTGCTGGTATTATAGAACCAGAACAGCAGACTCCGGTCAGAAAGAGGAAACGGGTCCAGCCTCTCGTGCCTGGCAGAGGACAGGTTTCCTCCTCGGCGCGGTTGGCCATTGAGAAAGGGGCCAATGCGACGCATGGCGTCCCCCTCGGGTGGCTCGACCTTGATGACATCCGCCCCCATATCGCCAAAGAGTTTGGCGCACATGGCCCCTTTGAGGTCGGTCAGGTCGAGAACGCGGAGGCCGGCTAAGGCCGTCATACCGGCGCGCTCCCTCTGCACTGCTCGTTACAATTTGACAAACACATCCCTGGCCTCCTCGCTGGTCAGTTGGGAAACGCTCGTAATTCTATCGCTGAAAGGTGTGAGAGAACCCAGTGAACTGGCGCCAACGTCAATCAGAATTGAGAAGAGCGAGAAGCCGAGCGCGTCCTTTTCCGCGGCAAAGCGTTCGGCCCATTCGGCGTGGACGCGGCATTCGCCGTCGGTAATAAACACGATATCACTCCGCTGAAAACGAGACTCCTGGATGCACGCCAGGGCCGCATCGAGGGGTTTTTCAAAATCGGTTCCACCGCCGGGGAAGTATTCGGCCAGTTCCAGCACCTTGTCCATGTCCGCTTCATAGCGTAGCCGCGTATTGAGATCGACGCGGTACAGCGGCGCGTCCGCGGACGAGAAACAGATCGCCCGAAACCGGCGCCGTTCGCGCCGGGCAATTTCAAGCAGCGTCAGCGTGAGCGCTTTGGCCCAGATTTCCTTGTCACCCAGCATGGACGAGCTGCCGTCGAGGCAGACGATCAGTGGGCCTTTGCCCTGCGCCTCCACCCCGCGCAAGTCGTATTGCAAGAGTTCATTATCCACAAAGCGCCGGATAAAGTCCTGGCGTAACAGGGGATGCTGCAAGCTCACCAGTTCGTGGGGGAGCAAGCGGCTGAGTTCGGCTCCAATGCCCACCTCGAAGACCTCGTCAGTTGTGCGTTCAAAGTTTTTCCGCCGCAAGGCGAGCGCCTGGCGCTTCATCCGCCCGACCATCCTGGCCAGCTTTTTCAGCTTGTCGTTCCCAGCCAGACGCTTTCCCAGCTCAATCTGGCGGCCGGGTGAAGATTGATGGCCCCCACCAACGGCCAGCCCCCACGACTCGGCCTCCTGGGTCGCGTCATCGAGATTCTGGGCAACCGTAATGGCTTCTTTGAGAAAACGATTATGGGTCTCCTGGCGTCCGCGGGCCAGGTCCTGGTCGAGCTGTTTGGCCAGGCGGCGCAGCCGGGTGTCTTCGGCCCGCGCCTGGCTGGCCATACGCTCGGCCGTCTGTTCGAGCATCTGTGTGGCTTCTTGTGAGATATCCTCGGCAGTATCCGCTTGTTCAGCGAGTTCTCTGGCATTGCGGGCTTCGTCGATGTTCTGCTGTACCAGCGCTTCTTGTTTCTCTACATTCCAGATATCGAGTAAGTCGCGCCGGGTCAGTGGCTTTTCAGATTTCAGCACGCGCAGGGCACCTTCGCCCAAGAGCGCGGTGGCCAGCCCAGCCTGCCCTTCATCCAGGACGGTGGCTTCGCGCAGCAGGTTCGCCAACTCGCCGGTATGCAGCGCGGTAAGCAACTCCTTGTTCACCGCTGCGCTGGGGAGCACGGCGTCGGTTTTGAAAAAGACGACATTATACTTAAAGAGCGCGCAAAACAGGTCGCGCAGGAGCGCAGGAAAATGCGGCAGAAGAGACGCCCCACTCTCTTCAAGGCGCTGTAAAGAGGGGGAGGTGGCGCGGAGCTGCTCATAGACCGCCCGGTCATACGAGTCGCTCTCAACCCAATGGACATTATCCGGCAGCGGCTCTGGTGGTGGGAGGCTGAATGCGGATTTTTTCCTGGCGCGCCGGCGTGGCATGGTCATCTTTCGGGGGTCTTAGAGCCGTTCCAATAACTGGCCTTGGATCTCTTGAATCTCTCGTTTCGCCTGTTCAACCTTATCGATGGCGCGCCCGGCCTCCTGGACGTGTTGGTGGATTTCCTCCACCTTGGTCAGGATATTCCGAATTTTGGTATGGGCCTCAATGATCGCGCGGGCGCGCTGCTCGGCGTCCTCCCAGGGCCGCTCGGCATAATCGCGCAACTCCCTGGTCTGAAACAGGAGTTCCTGCACCTCATCCTCATAGCCATGAATCAAGCCATGAATCACGCTATGCACCGCGGCCTGCTCCGACGGCTCCTTCCATAAAACGTGTTCGAGAAAGAAGACATCGGTCTCGGTGACGCTACGGCGTCCATCCAGGCAGGCCACGGCTTGCAGCAGACCGACACTCTGGCGGTAGCGACGGTCGGACGCGAGAATGTCTTGCGCGCGCAGCTCTCGGCGCACCTCGGCGATGACCCCAAGAACGGCATCCGGGACGGTGACAGCGTGCGCCTCGGCCTGCAACTGGCGCAGCTCGTCGAGGGTCAGCGTCGTGCGTTCCGCGGGTCTGTGCGCCTGAAGAGGAAACGTGTCCTTCTTCGACGGGCGGATGCGGGACACGTTTCCTCTTTGAAGCATGTGCAGGAAGCGAAAGTCCTCCTGGATGTAATCCACGCTGAAGCGCAGCAGGAAACGGTCGTACAGCGCAACGAGTTCCTCGTCCTCGGGGAGTTCATTGCTGGCCCCGAAGAGCGTCAGGAGCGGCACTGCCGCCGCCTCTTTGCCATTGTGAAAGACCCGCTCGTTGATAATGCTGAGGATCGCGTTCAATATCGATGAACTGGACTTGAAGACTTCGTCCAAAAAGGCAATGTGTGCCTCGGGCAGTTTGTGATCCGTGACCCGGCGATAATCGTCGGCTTCGAGCGCCTTGAGGCTGACCGCTCCAAAGAGTTCTTCTGGCGTCGTGAATTTCGTCAACAACCACTGGAAATAGCGCGCCCCGGTAATACGGCGACACATCTCATCCGCCAGCATCGACTTGGCCGTCCCCGGAGGGCCGATAATAAGGACGTGCTGGGAGGCTAACAAGGCTGCCAGCGCGCCATCGATGAGGGCCTGCCGTTCGAGAAAACTCTGTTGGAGCTCAGCGCGGATTTTTTGCAGTTTTTCTTGCGGAGTCACGAGCCTGACCTTCAGCTAGTTGTATAAGGGGGCAACCAGGGCTAAGGAGTTTCTTCTAGGACACTAAGCGTGGTGCCCTACGTCTTGGGCTTTGCCTTCAGATTCCAGTTAACTTTTGCACATTTGCACCGAAGGCTATCGGGGTTGTCGGTGGCGGGTGTCACATACAGAACACTACCACAATTCACACATGTCAGGTGGGCGTAGAGGTCTTGGAAGGCTTGAACGACAGGAAGGAAATCCATACGTGTCAGGTTCTCCCATTGATTATAGTGAAGGCCCGTATTAATAGCCCATTGCTCAGCGTTCACTTTTTGTAGAATTTGTCCGATGATGCTATCCGCTTCCTTTAAGGCGTTAAGCGCCTCGTCATTATGCCATGACTGAGCAGCCTTCTTTGCTTCTTTAAGGAGTTGCTTGTATCGTCCAACAGCGGGCGGGAGGAGTTCGCCCAAATCCCACCGTCCATCAGGCTTATATACCACACGTGCTCGAAGATTTTCGGAGACCAAACTGTAGAATTGTTCTGAGCCCCGACGGAGCTTGCCAGCGGCGGATGGAATATCATTTTTATCAAGGTCCCCCTGAATCTTTGGCCACATTTCAGTTGCATGGTTGACACTTGGTCCAGATTTGACATTCCAGTTATAGAATTCAATAAGGCCGGCCTTATCTACCACACCTGCCGTACGTAACTGATAAGCCCAGGTCGTGTCGTGAGTAGTAATTAGAAACTGGCGTTCAGGGAAAAATTCAGTTATCAAGCGACACAGCTTCTTTCGATGTGTCACGTCTACTGACATCATCACATCATCAAGTATAATAAGGTCAATCCTGCCGAGGGTGAGTCTTTCCGCGAGAGCGAGATACAAACATAGTCCCATGCTATCCTGATGGCCCTCGCTGTGAAGAGCATGCGGCGGATGCGCCCCATGTCCATGGAAGTTTACTTCAAAATTCAGCGCAGCCCCTTCTGGCTTGAGGTTCGCTCCGAAGTTTCCTTCATCTGGTCCATGCAGAAATCGATAGAACTCAACGAAACGGTCCTTCACACTTTCGTATAGAGCACCGAGGATTTTATTTCTTGCCTTCTCGAAACATTCTTCGACGGCGACGGCTCTTCTATATACCAGTTCTGCAACCCGAGCCTTTTCGGCGTCTCGCTCCAGAACTTTTAAGTTCTCAACAAGGCCTGTCAAAGTGTCCCACGCTGTTTGCTCTGGGGTACTTGCGGGATACCTCTTCTTTATCTTCACCGTAAGACTTGTGAGTAACTCTTCTACATCGTTCGGAGCTAACAAATTTCTGACTTGCGAAGCGCTATATTTTTCAGAAGGATATTTCTCTAACGGTTCACCAAGCGAGGAAGTAAGGTCTTTTAGCCTGTTTCCCCACGCGCGAAGCTTAGAAAATTCCGTTTCAAATCCAGCCAATTCGGCGATACCACACACGTACTCGATACTTTGCTGAAGACTCTTTAGAAACCCAGTGATATCTTGAGCCAGTCCTCGAATGTCCTCTTGCTGTTTTGTCGCATCGTTGGCAGTAGAGAGCCTTTCATCAAGACGAACGCTTAGTTCACCAGCAGGCCATTCAACTTCGCACAACGGACAGTTCCCAGATTCGTCTACAAGGCGGCGGCCAAGAACGATAAGTTGTCTCTGCGTATAGGCACGCAGCAATGCAGGGCTTGATTTGACTGAAGCTATGAAACTCCTCAAGTCTTCATCTTTTTGGCCTATTTCTTTGCTGGCGCTAGATAAAAACCTTCGGACAGCCTGCACCTGACCCTCGAAGATAGTTACATTTACGGATTCTCCACTTTTCTGGGCGATTGGGGCCACGATACCCTTCTTGAGTTCTGTATGGTGAAGCTCTTTTATTGGCTGGCCTTTCAAAACCTGACGATTCTGATTTATGGTCTCTATAGTGTTTGTCGAATCGAACCTCACTTGGTGAACCGTTGAGGCTACCCCCCTTTTGGCTGTATCCAGATTCCCCCGTGCTGTTTTGAGCTCTGCTTTGAGCCTGTTTTTGGCTTTCACAAGTCCCTGGCGTGTAGATTCAATTTCTTTGGCGTCAAGGAGTTCTTGAATTCCCTCAGCGCGGGTTTTTGGGTCTGCTGTGACGAATTGAAGAATTTCCCGACGCGTCAATACATGTTGTCCACGTTTGGCAAGCTGTAGCAGAGGTTGGACTGTAGCTTTTAGCGATTTATCGTACTCACAGATGCTTGGGCTTGCCATACATCGCTTGATATCAATTGGTTCTTCAACGCCTGGCAACTTCACTTTCGCTCGTACGGTTGCATCGGTCGAGTTACTATCTATGTGAGGGCCATGCTTATCAAGCTTCAACTTCCCTGTTCCGCTACCTTCAAGCCTTGTGACCCTCCCTGTTAAAACAAAATCAAGAGCATCTACAACGGCACTCTTGCCTGACCCATTCGGTCCCCAGATAACGATATTCTCTCCGTTTGCTGTTAGCGTTTGGTCTACTATGCCACGGATATTGAGAATCTCTACTTCAAGGAGCTTCATCGCTTCCTCCGACCACGGATTTGAGGCCCTCGATAACTTTTTGTGTTTTCAGATTGCCGCTGTCTGTCAGACGCTTAATTACTTCTACCGAACAGGCGTCAAACTCTTTCTGCCCTTCTAAGGAAGTCAACATTTCATCGAAAATCTGCTCAAGCAGTGATTTTTCAATTTCTATCTGAGCCATTGTATCTTCCCTCATCGAACGAAGCATTAGTGAGTCAACTGAAGAAGAGGGCTGGACGTTTGTGACCCTATAGCGTCTAATTCGCTGCAAAGCCATTAGGACTTACACGTAAGACGTTATGCTCTCCTTCCTGACCCCTTATTGCCGCATTCCTGCTGTTTTCAACTGCGCGATAAACTCCTCTTGCGACCGTGTTCCCTTCATGCTGTTACACGCCCCACACAACAGTTGTAAGTTATCCAGATGGTCACTCCCGCCTTTTGATTGGGGGATAATATGATCTATCGTCATGTTACGGAAGGGAAACATAATCAGACAGCCCGCACAAATGCCCTCCTGCTTCCCGTACATCGTATGTTTATGCGTCTTGTAGGAAGGCAGTTTCCCTAAGTCGGTCCGGTGAGGAATGTCTGCTCTGTGATGCACGTCATAAAACAGCCCCATTTCCTCCTTGAGTCGGGATTTGACTAATGTGGCGGCCACTGGAGACAAATCAATCCCTATCCATTGTCGCCCAAACTTCTCAGCCGCCACACAGGCCGTTGCACATCCACAAAAGGGGTCAAGTACCATGTCGCCCTTGTTTGAGCTTGTCCGTATGATCCGATTCAATAATCCTAAGGGTTTCTGCGTCGGATAGCCTACTTTCTCAGGTTCAGCTTCGAGCCATTTCACATCCTCGTCAATATGTTCGTCAGACTCATAAAGCACACCTCTTGTGTTCGGCTGATATGCCCACACATCCTGATATGGGACACCAGAACCGACATATTGTTTGTACATTGGTTGACCACCGGGTTTCTTAGGAAACACAATAAATCCCTGCTGATAGAGGCATTCGAGTTTTTCGTGGCTACTCATCCCATTTCCGCCCGACGGCAGAAATTCACGTAGCGAACGTGGAATGGCCCAGTGCCGACCAACAGAAGTCGGGTCAAATCCACGCCACGATTCACCACTCTCCCCCTCCCTGGTCTCCGGTCCTGTGAGATAGTTTGTTTGATACCGACCGTGCTCATCTCTTTTCTTGAACCTGTCCTCAATATACGCCCTCGTGTACGGTCGTACTCCCGGATGAAATATCCGTTCCTCCGATTTCGAGTAGTACAATAACGTGTCATGAATTGGGCCAAACTGTTTTGTGATCTTGCTATGCGCGTTGGACCGCCGCCACACAATCTCACTCCGAAAATTTCCCGCTCCAAAGATCGAATCCATCAGTGTTTTCAAGTAATGGCTCGCGGTTGGATCGCAATGTAAGTACACAGAGCCAGATAGCTTCAGAAGACGCTTCATTTCCAATAAGCGCACGGCCATCATAATCAGATAGGATTTCATTCCCTTGCCGTGACTCAATCCGGCTGCGTCGATAATGGCGTATAAAGTCGGGTCTTTGTCTGCAATTTCTCCGTGCCACGCTTCGTCTACGTCACTCAGGGCCCAGGTGTCTTTGAACGCCGCACCCGCTGCTTTGCTGCCTATGGGAGCGGCAAACTGTCTATTGGAATTGAACGGGGGATCAAGATAAATGAGGTCTATGGATTCAGAATTCATCCCCCGCATAATGTCAAGATTATCGCCTGTCCATAACGTCCGGTTTTGCCAATTCGGTTGCGCCATACTCTTGTCCTGTTAAAAATCTTCCATAGACTCCGCTACGCATCATTACGAGAAAGGAGCTATCCCCCTACTAAGATGGTATTTTACGTTCGAGACGCAGATGATCTAGACCTTGATGACCTCAAAGAACCGAGATTTATATGGAAGCCTCGGGACCACCGAAACAAGCCTGTTGCCCACTCGGTTCAAAATTATGGCTCTCCAGCAGAATGTGAAAAGGCTATCGAATCCCTTAAAAACGCATTTAATGCTGAGAGACGTTAAGGTTAAACTATACATTAAACAGTCTCAATTCTTCTCTATTTATTTCTTTTCGTTCCATTGATTTCCTCTCGTTGGTTTCTAGTGTGAATCAAAGCCCTCGTGCCTAATGACCGGGCCGGAGCGTGCTCTCCCCCGTACATGGTTAGGACGGCATATAAATTCCCTTACTATTCGTCCTGTCGAGAGACCATAAAGATTGAGGACCTCCGTAGAGAGATACACACCACTCCTCACTACTCCGATCGCCTCTAGCGCCCGTATAGGCGGATCGTTTATAACAATCCCCGACAATACTCTTCATTAATATTCTTCATTCTTGTAAGGAGGGCAGCATGGCATTAGCGCTTGATGGCATAAAAGTTCTTGAACTCACGCGGGTCGGACCGGGTGCATTCTGTACCATGATGTTGGCGGACATGGGGGCCGAGGTGTTGAAAATCGAGCCGCCCCCCACTGGAAAGCTGGCCGGTTCGGGCGCGTCACCCAAGCCGGATGAGGCTCGCAAACTGGCCACCAGCTTCACGAATCGGAACAAAAAGAGTCTTACCCTGAATTTGAAAGACCCGGCCGGCCAGGACATCCTGCACGCCTTAGCCAAGGAGTATGACGTGCTGGTCGAAGGCTTCCGGCCTGGCGTGATGCAGCGGCTGGGCGGTGATTATGAGACCCTGCGAGCAATCAACCCCGGCATCGTCTACTGCTCTTTGAGCGGCTACGGCCAGGACGGTCCGTACCGGAATTTCCCGGCCCACGACCTGAATTATCTCTCTTTGAGCGGTGTCCTGGACCTGATTGGACCACCCGAGGGTCCGCCCTCCATTCCGCTGAATATCATTGCCGACTATGCCGGCGCCTCCATGCACGGCGCTTTGGGTATCATGTTTGCCCTGTTTGCCCGACAACAGACCGGCCAGGGGCAGCTGGTTGATATCTCCTATCTGGACACCACGATTTCATTGCTCGCGGCTACGCCGAATGTCCGTGATTATTTTGCCGACGGGATCATGCCGGGCCGGGCCAAGGGGGTCTTTGGCGGCGGATACGCCTATTACAGTGTGTATCAGACCAGAGACGGCAAACAGCTCTCCATCGGCTGTACCGAGCCCTGGCTGTGGAATAATGTCTGTGACGCGCTGGACCGCCCGGACTGGAAGGACTGCGGCATGAAGAAGGGAGATTTCTCCCAGCATTCAACCGAGCGTCATCAGCAGGTGAAAAAAGAACTCCAGGATATTCTGCTCACCAAAACACGCGATGAGTGGTACGATTTTTTCACGCAAGCCGATGTGTGTGTCGGAAAAGTCTACGAGGTGCCCGAAGTCTTTGAAGACCCACAGGTGAGACATCGCGGGATGACGGTTGAGCTCGATCACCCCCACGCCGGAAAAGTGACCCAGGCCGGCGTGGCCATTAAGCTGTCGGACACACCGGGCTCGATCCGTTCCTTTGCGCCGGCGCTCGGGCAGCATACGGACGAAGTCCTGGGCAACGTGGGCCTGAGCGCCCAGCAAATCGCCCAGCTCCGCGAGAAACACGTGGTGTAGAAAAAGGGGCTGGGGGTTGGGAATTGGGGCGGGGGAAGCCCAACCCCTCACCCCCAGCCCTCACCTCTCATCCCTCCTGCCATGCGCCTGTCATTCGACCTCGGGACTCTTGTGCTCCACGACCCGCCCGAAGGGTTTATCCCGCCCGCCTGCTTTCAGTGGGATGGCCGGGTCGATCGTTGGCGGACCCAGGCTCATCACTATCGCCAGGTCGTTGAGACCTTGAGGCAGCGCGATACCTCTTATACGAACGCCGCGCCGGCTTACCGCACGCTGACCCTGGCCAGCCGTTTGACCCAGACGCCGCGTCCGTTTCAGAGTGACGCGCTGGCGGCCTGGGCCAACGCGGGACGGCGCGGCACGGTCATTCTGCCGACTGGCGCCGGGAAGAGCTATGTCGGCCAAAAGGCCCTGGAAATTGTCCAGCGTAGCGCCCTTGTGGTCGCTCCCACGATCGATCTCATGAATCAGTGGTACGACCTGCTGTGCGCGGCGTTCGGCGAAACCATCGGGCTTATTGGCGGGGGATATTATGAAATTGAAGACCTGACGGTGACAACTTACAGCAGCGCGTATCGGCATATGGACCGTCTGGGCAACCGGTGGGGCCTGGTGATCTTTGACGAATGCCACCACCTGCCGGGCGACGTGTACAGTCATGCCGCGGAGATGTGTCTGGCACCCTATCGCTTAGGCTTAACAGCCACGCCAGAACGGGCCGACGGGCGTGAGGCGCTGCTTGATACCCTGATTGGCCCGCAGGTGTATGCCCAAGGGATTACCGAGCTGGCCGGAGAGTATCTGTCCGACTACGTTGTTGAACGCCTCAAGGTTACGCTCACGCCACAGGAGGAAGAGGCATACCGTCAGGCCCGGAGTACGTTCTACGATTTTATAGTGGACCACGGCATCGTCCTGGCCGGCTTGGCCGGCTGGCATCGCTTTATCCGTGAAAGCGCGACGAGTCGGAAGGGCCGCAGTGCCCTGCTCGCCCACCAGCGGGCAAAAAAACTGGCGCTGGGCACTCAGGCCAAGCTACGCACCCTTGATTTTCTGCTGAAAAAGCACGCCCGTGACCGGACTCTTATTTTCACCAGCGATAACGACACGGTGCACGCGATCTCGGCCGCGTTTTTGATTCCCGCTCTCACCCATCAAACGCCGACAAAGGAGCGCAGAGCCATACTCGAAGCCTTTAACCACGGGGAGTATCTGGCCCTGGCCACGTCAAAAGTGTTGAACGAAGGTGTGAATATCCCGGAGGCGAGTGTTGCCATTATTTTGTCCGGTTCCGGTTCCACCCGCGAGCACGTACAGCGTCTGGGCCGCATTTTGCGCAAACGGGAAGGCAAGCAGGCGATTTTGTACGAAGTCATTACCGCGGGAACGGTGGAAGAACGCATCAGTGAGCGCCGCCGTCAACACGCTGCCTATCAAACCTGAAAAATGGGAGAGAAGAGAGAAGCGTAATGGTTCAGGAAGACCGCCCGCTCATTCACCTGCCGAATCTTATTGGCTTTCTGCGTGACAGGCTCTCCCTGACGGAGGGCGACATCAGGATAGAAAGACACGAAGCCGGCTACTCAAACGAAACGTTTTTTGTCTCCTGGGGAGACAAACGCTGGGTCCTGCGGCGTCCGCCGAGCGGGGACCTCCTGCCGACCGCCCACGATATGCTGCGTGAATACCGGGTGCTGTCGGCCCTGTCCGCCTTTGACGCGCGGACTCCACAGCCGGTGATTGCGTGTGAAGATCGGGCCGTTCTCGGCGTTCCTTTTTATCTGATGCAGCGCGTGGACGGTCTCGTGATCCGCGAAACCCTCCCGGAAGTTTTTGCCGCCCAGGAAGAACGCCAACGACTCGGAGAAGAATTAATCGACGCCCTGGCCGAATTCCACGCTGTGCGCTGGCAGGGCACGGACCTGGAAAACATTGGCCGGCCGCAGGGCTATCTTGAGCGCCAACTCACACGCTGGACCAAACAGTGTGAGCTGACCGTGCCGCATACCCGGCCATTGCCCGGCCTCAAGGAAGTCGGCGACTGGCTGCAACAGCGGCTGCCGCCGGCGGGTGAAGCCACGCTGGTGCATGGGGATTACAAGGTCGATAACGTGATGTTTCGGGCGTCCGCCCCGGCCCGCCTGGTCGCCATATTCGACTGGGAAATGGCGACCCTCGGCGACCCGCTGACCGATCTCGGTTGGCTGCTCAGCTTCTGGGGACCCACCGGTGATGAGCGAGACACCCCGGACCTGATTGACAGCAATGCCATGACCCAGTTGCCAGGCTTTTTATCCCGCGAAGAGATGGCCGCGCGCTATGCGCAGCGCACCGGCCGGACCATGGAACACTTTCCCTTCTATCGCTGCCTGGCGGTCTGGAAGTATGCCATCATTCTGGAGGGCCTGTATCGGCATTATCTCGAAGGAACCGCGGCCAACCCGAAGGCCGCCGAGTTTGCGTGGAAGGTGCCCCAGCTCGTGCAGCGCGCCCAACGGATTATGGCCGAGGCCGGATAGGCCCGGCGCTGAGCGCTGTCTTCTTTAGAGGTTGAAATTTTTGAGCACTGCGGCCAACTCGGGGTCGCGTTGACTGAGGGCGCGCAAGGCGTCCAGCAGGGCGGCGGTCCGCGGTCGATTGCCCGCCACTTCGTCTTCCAGGCTGCTGACGCGCCCCTCTACCGGGCGCAGCATGGTGCGGCGGTCCCACAGGGCAAAGCTAATGGTGGCGATGACCAAAGCGGTAAATGTCACTAGCAAGCCCAGCAGGAGTTGAAACAGTCGGTCAAACTGGGCGTTGATATCCTCACGCAGGCGGTGCGTTCACATGCTCCATGCGGGCCTCCTCGGTGTCAGGCGGTTTCCCCGGTTGGCTTCCCCGGATAGTGCGTTTGAATGTCCTTGGCTAACGCCCTGACATCCGGGTCGCCCAACCACTGGTGTCTCTCCTCTGTATAGTTGCCCCAGCCGGTTTCTGATTGTTGCAGAAACCGCACCATCCCCACGATGCCCAACTGCTCCCCAAGAACCCGGATGCCCCGGGCGCGGATTTGCTCCAATGTCAGTGTGGATTCATTCATTGCTCAAGTTCCTCCTGTAGCCATGTTAAGGGGTTTTCGACTCGCACTTTAAGTCGGTGGGCATTCCGAGTCGCCACCCGGCACAGCCGGTCGTCTGTCGTGAGCAGAACATCGGCCTGTGCGTGTTCTGCACAGGCGACATGCAGCGCATCATACGCCTTGAGCCCCATCCCTTGCAGCGCTTCTCCTCGCTCAACCATTGGGTTGCTGAGCGCAACACAGGCGCTCGTTCTTTTCAGTATTTCCTTCAGCCGATTCCTTCGGTCCTGATTGGGAATGACATCCACTTCATGGTGTACGACGACACTTCCGATCCATTGCCACTCGCCGGCCTCGCAATGTTTCAGGATTAAGAGTACGGCCTCTGCTTCCAATCGTACCCGGTCCTGATCTTGGGCATCAAAGGGGCGATTGAGACAACAGACATCCAGATACACTCGTCGCATTCCGATAACTATATAGCCTCATGCAGGCAGGAAGAGAAGTGAGTTTAACTCGCACGGTTCATACCCCAGCTTCTCGCCCCGCTTAAGTTCTGGCCGGTTTACTCCTCTTTTCCACATGCCTATTATCCGTCGTGCAGGAGGGCTATACACATGTCCAAAATCGCCTGTTTCAGCGTTGGACGTAGTGAAGCTGCGGCCATCACTATTCTGCACGAAACCGTGTCGCCACGGTAAGGGTCGTGCGCTGCATGAGGCCGTTGACCATGCTGTGTAGCCACTCGTCATGCCTGCGAAAGAACGTCACCCCTGTAAATACAGGGCAGGCGTCCAGACTCTCAGCCGCCCGGACAGGCCCTTCAACTCCGCTCCGCTCAGGGCGAACGCGAGGCCGTTTGTGCCGAGTCTGTCCTGAGCCACATCAAGGGGAAGAGTCGAAGTATGGATGCCGGATCACGTCCGGCATGACGAGAACGCGATGGCCCGGTCAGAGCTTAGCGTGAAACGCCCTAGTCCGCTTCGAGGTCGGACGGGTCAAGTTGATGCCAGCACACTTCTCCGGCTTCGATATGGGGCTGTGTCCGGTTATCCTGGCGCAGGCCGGCGATGACGGCATAGGCCGGCTTGCCGGTAAACCGCGTCAGGAACTCCGCGTTCCGCATGGCCCGGGTGGTGTCGCGGCCATTGGCCGTGAAGGAGATTTCCACGGCAATATAACATGGCTCGCCGGCCTGGTCGGTGGCGGCCATAATCAGGTCGGCCTGCCGAAAGCTGCGCAGGGCATTGGGCGGAATGTCGGTAGTGTCCGCGGTCTCGGTCAGGTCCCACAGTTCGTCTCGGCTCAGGGTGCGGGTGCGGCGCAGCCCCAGGCCGCGGGCAATGCTGGTCGCGTCTTCCACAGCCACGTTGCGGGCATGGGCGCCTTTGAGAATACCCATATCGTCTCGCAGGCTCTTAACGTCGGTTTTGAGTCCTGTGACATCGGTTTTGAGTTCCTTGACGTCGGTTTTGAGTCCTGTGACATCAGTTTTGAGTCCTGTGACATCGGTTTTGAGTTCCTTGACGTCGGTTTTGAGTTCCTTGACATCGGTTTTGAGTTCCTTGACATCGGTTTCGAGCGTGCCCAGGCGGTGCTCTACTTTGTCAAAGCGTTGGTTGGTGGTTTCGACAAACGCGGCAAACTTTTCGGGCAGTTCAATCAACTCGCGGGTCAGCAGCCGGGCGCGCAGGGCTTCGAGCCAGTGCGGATGTTCGTCCAGGACTTGGATCAGGTCTTCTATGGTGTTGATGATGGTCATGGCGACCTCTTGCAACACACCTACGCCCCTGCCCGGTGCGGGTCAAGACATCTCTGATATCCCGCGCCCAACCTTGAACCCCGCGCGCGGCTGGGAGAATACGAGATCAAGGCCGTGCTGGGGTCGGGCGGGTTCGGGATTACCTACCGGGCGGTGGACACCCACCTGAACACTGGTGTCGCCATCAAGGAATATCTGCCCCGCGATTTTGCCACGCGCGCGAGGCGTTGGCGGCACGGGTGTGCGTGGGCGAAGGGGAGGTGCTACGGCTGCTGTACGATGTGCATGGTAACGTGGCGGAGTGGGTGCAAGACTGCTGGAACGAAGATTACAGCGGTGCGCCGAGTGACGGCAGGGCGTGGGAGACCGGGCCGGCCGTGAGATTGAGACGGCGTTGGGCGAGGTACTCAAAAACTTCAACCTCTGATCAGCAACTCCTTGGCCCGGCCAAAAAGCGTCTTGACCGACGGAGCGATCAGGTCCCATTCGGGGTCGTGGCGCTTGCCGCGACGGTGCAGCACCACGTTAAAGCAGCTGATCGCTCCAAAGCGATAACCGGCCAAGGCGCGATACCAATTGATATCGGGGACCCTCCGTTGCATGCCCTCTTCGTACAAAGCCACGAGTTCGTCAATCGGTGGGGTCGTTGCGATTGGACGGCGTTCAGCGTCCCAGCTTTCCGGGTCGATAAAGACCAGCAGCCAGCCGAGGTCGAGGAGATGCCCGCTGATACCGGAAATCTCCCAATCCAGGAGAGCCACCAGCTGCTCGCCCGCGGGCTGTAAAGAGGAAACCTGCCTTTCTTCGACCGGCAGAGGCGGGACAGGTTTCCTCTTTTTGTCAAACAGCAGGTTGGTTCCCTGATAGTCACCATGAAAAAGGCCGATCGGCGGGTCTGCGGGCTGGTGGGTCAGCAGGAGGGCGCGCACCTCTTCGCCCCAGGCAACCCATTCTGGCTCCGCGGCTTTGGCTAAAATGGGGTCCCAGAAGCGGATTTCCTGTTCGAGCGAGCGAGGCGCTTCCCAGCCGGCCAGCTCGGTTTTCCAATCGAGTTGGTGGACCTGGACCAAAGCCTGCACCCCTTGCCGGTAGAGCAGGGCGACAGCCTCGGCGGCCCGATCAAACGACGCGTCGGGTTCCCAGACGTGGAAGGTCCGACCGGGCAGGCGTTCGACCATCAGGTAGGGCACCTCGAACCAGCGCAGGTCGTCACCTGCCCACCGCACTTCCGGGACAGGCACCCCGTTCTTCTTGAGCGCGCGCAATAAAGGCGCTTGGCGCAGGACATCGGTATTCCCACTTTGGCGAACGCCTTTGGGCGGCAGACGCATAACCAGAGAGTCGCGCTCGGGTTGTCCGTCTTTTTCATACGCCACGGTGAAGCCAAAACTCAGCCCGGCATGGCCCGGCATGGCCTCGACCTGGTGTACAGTCGCGGCTTGTCCATAATGGCTCAGACAGAATGCTTGTAATTGTTGGGTGAGGACAGGAATCTCAACGGCCATACGGTTCTCCTTGGCGCGCAGCTTTTCCCTCAATCGCTTCGGCTACCTGAGAAGGACGGGGAAGCGCGCTTGCGTATGCAACCATATTCCAACCCAACTGCCTAGTCGAAAGGGGTTGATTGGTCTTGACGAACCACCTGACTCTGGCTGTAAAAGAAATGGGAAAGCCTTTCCCCGCTGGGGAGATATTTCTTCTGGATGGAAGTCGGATATGCACTATGAGCTGACCGCTGAGGACCGTGCGGCGCTCCAGGCCCGCGGGATGTTGCCCGAGACGATTGCGACCTGTATCCAGCAGTTTCAGCAGGGGTTTCCTCCCCTTCAGTTGGAGCGGGCGTGTACGCTTGGCGATGGCATTATCCGCATCCCGGCCGAGACGACGCGCCTGGAACAGTTGTACGCCGAGGCTGCCGCCGCAGGCCGCCTGCTCAAGTTTGTTCCCGCCTCGGGCGCGGCCAGTCGGATGTTTCAACTCCCGCTCTCTTTTTTCCAGCAGCCGGCGCTGCTCTCGAACCGGACGCTGGCCAGGAGAGCGGCCGAGGGAGATGTCGCCTGTCAGACCTTCCAGCGCTTTCTCGACCAGCTTGATCGCTTTGCTTTTGCCCAGGCACTGCGGACCGTCTTGAGCGGAGGCAGCCGCACGCTGGAGGGATTGCTGAGTCAGGGGCAGTATCACACGCTTCTCACCTATCTCCTCACACCAACGGGACTGGACTACGCCAACCTGCCCAAAGGACTCGTGCCATTTCACGCCTACGGAGACTATAGCCGGACCGCCTTTGAGGAACATCTGGTTGAAGCGCTGGAGTATGTACAGGATGCTGCATCCGTTGCGCGTCTGCACTTCACAGTTGCCGTGCCCCACCAGCCGGCCATTCAGACGTATCTTGACCGCGTGCGTCACCGCTACGCTCAGCAGGGCGCTTACCTCGACATCTCGTATTCTGTTCAGAAGCCGGCGACAGACACCATCGCCGTGGACTCGGACAACCTCCCGGTCAGGGATAGCGGCGGCGCCCTTGTTTTTCGTCCCGGCGGACACGGCGCTTTATTAGAAAACCTGGCCGACCTGCACGGCGATATCATTTTTATCAAGAATATCGATAATGTCCTGCCTGACCGACTCAAGCCCGATACCTACCGCTATAAAAAACTCTTGTGCGGCTATCTGCTCCACCTCCAACAGCAGGCATTCTTTCATATCGCCCAACTCAAAGCCTCCCAGCCAAATGAGGCGGACGGCGCGCGTATCCCTGTTGAGGCCGCCCGGACCTTTGCTCAGGACGAGCTGTCACTTGTCCTGCCGCAAGACTTTGCGAGGACGCCTGTCCCAAGCCAGCGTACTGTCCTCATTGAGCAACTTGATCGGCCGTTGCGTGTGTGCGGGATGGTGAAAAATACCGGAGAGCCAGGGGGAGGGCCTTTCTGGGTCAGACAGGCCAACGGCGCGCTCTCGCTCCAAATTGTCGAATCTGCCCAAGTCGATATGACAAACGCGGAGCAACGAGCGCGCTGGCAGGCGGCCACTCATTTCAATCCGGTGGACCTCGTGTGCGGTGTGCGTGACTATCGTGGACGCCCCTTTCCGTTATTACAATGCACCGACCCGGCGACTGGACTGATCTCCGAGAAATCAAAAGACGGACGTTCTCTGCGCGCCCTGGAATTACCGGGGCTGTGGAACGGTGCGATGGCACGCTGGAATACGGTCTTTGTGGAAGTGCCGAGCAGCACGTTTCAGCCCGTAAAGACGGTGATGGACCTGTTGCGCCCTGAGCATCAGCCCGCCCTTGCTCCCCCATTGACAACCCGTCTCGATTGAGGCTTTTTATAGCGCCAGATATGAGGGACGGGCAGGCCATGCTGGAAGAATACGCACCAGAATCCATCCTGACGATTGACGAATACGAACCCTATATTGGCCAGGAACGGGTCGATGCGCTCAAGCAGCTTGCCACTCCCGTTGAGGGGAAGATCTGGACAAATATCAATTCAACCTTCGTGGGCGGTGGGGTGGCGGAGATGCTGCGGAGCGTGATTCCGTTGGCCCGCTCGCTCGGCGTCCACGCGCGCTGGTTTGCCATCCAGGGCCATGAGGCGTTTTTTCACGTCACCAAGAAGTTTCACAACACACTCCAGGGTGTGGACCAGCCGATTGCTCTTCAGGAACTTTTTGAAACCTATTTGGATAATCTGGCCGCTCTCGCCACAAACCCTGTAATCGAATCTGACCTGATCGTTGTCCATGACCCGCAACCCGCAGCGCTGATTATGAGTGGCCTGCTCATGGGCAATGTACTGTGGCGGTGTCATATTGATACGTCAACGCCGAACCCGACGGTGTGGCGCTTCCTGGCGCCCTACCTCAATCAGTACGCGGGAGCGATTTTTACCATGCCCGAGTTTGTCGGACCGGAGCTACAGATTCCCCACTACCAGATTACTCCGTGCATTGACCCGCGGGCGGAAAAAAATCGGCAGTATACCGAAAACCGGGCAAAAGAGGCGCTGACCCCACTGTTCCAACAGCACGCGCTCGACCCGGACCGTCCGATTCTGGCCGCCATTTCCCGCTACGATATCCATAAAAATCAGGCGACTATCCTGAGCGCCTTCAAACGCCTGCGTCAGGAGAGGACCTACGACCCGGCACCCTACCTTATCTTTCTCGGCAATACCGCAACCGACGACCCCGAAGGCGCAGCCATGCTGGAGCAGCTGCAAGCGCAGGCTGGCGCTGACCCCGATATCCGTTTCTGGGTCAATGTTGAAAACAACGATCAGGTCGTTGGTTCGCTGATGCGTCTGGCCCGGGGCTTCGTCCATGTCTCAACCCGTGAAGGCTTTGGTCTGGTCGTGTCCGAGGCGCTGTGGCAAGGGACCCCGGTCATTGGCTCGCGTGTCGGCGGGATTGTGCAGCAGGTCGTTGACGGGCAGACGGGCTATCTGGTTGAACCGCTGGACGTTGAGGCGATTGCGGCGAAAATGGCCCGGATTCTTGATGAGCCAGAGCAAACGGCGCAGCTCGGTCGGCAAGCCCAGGAACATGTCCGCCAAAACTTCCTGCTCCCGGAACTGGTTCGGCGCTACCTGCTCCTGCTCCGCTATTACACCGGCGTTGACCGAGACTACCCGCGGTTCCGCCTGAACCCGACCAGCTATCGCGAGGTGCTGGCCAGCCTCCTGCCGCCGCCGGTTCAGCCATAACCCGCCCGGTAGCAATCTGGACTGCCTGTACGGACTGTGAACACGCTTTCCACTCGTCTAGGATGGGCTGTATCGGCCCAGCCGGCTGATACAAAGGCAGGGGCGAAAGACAGGGGTCCGAGCGCGTATGGAGACCATGTTGATTACTGGTGGGGCCGGGTTTATCGGGAGTAATTTTGTCCGCCTGGCGCTGGCCGAAACAACGGCTTCTCTCGTTATTGTTGATAAGTTGACCTATGCCGGCAGTCTGAACAATCTTGAAGACGTCCTCCAGAATCCGCGTGTACGCTTTTCCCGGACCGATATTGCCGAGCAGCCCACGGTGGCGGAATTATTCCAGACGTATCGGCCGCAGTCCGTGGTGAACTGTGCCGCGGAGACCCATGTGGACCGTTCCATTGACAACCCCTGGCCGTTTGTTGAAACAAATCTGATTGGGACGTTTTATCTGCTGGAGGAAGCCCGAAAATATGCGGCTGCCTCGCGCGCCCAGGAGCAGTTCCGGTTTTTGCACGTCTCGACAGACGAAGTATACGGAAGCCTCGGGTCTCAGGGCAGTTTTTCCGAATCCAGCCCCTACGCGCCGAACTCGCCGTATTCCGCCTCAAAGGCGAGCGCGGACCATTTTGTCCGAGCCTATTATGAGACGTATGGTCTCCACACGCTGCTCACGAGTTGCTCAAACAATTACGGCCCCTATCAATTTCCCGAAAAACTCATTCCGCTGATGATTCTGAATGCCCTTGAGGGCCAACCCCTCCCCATCTATGGCGATGGGCAACACGTCCGCGACTGGCTGCATGTTGAAGACCATTGTCGGGGCATTTTGCTGGCTCTGCGGCAGGGCACGAGTGGGGAACAGTATAATATCGGCGGGGGGAGTGAGCGGACCAATCGTGCGGTTGTGGAGCAGCTCTGTACGATTCTTGAAGAGCTGCTGCCCGCCTCAAAAAATGTGGAGCTCAAGAAGCAAGGCAGGGCTGCCTACTCTGACCTGATAACCTGTGTGCCGGACCGTCCTGGCCATGACCGACGCTATGCCATTGATGCAACAAAAATCAGAACCCAGCTCGGCTGGCAGCCACGCTATACGTTCGAGCAGGGCCTGGCACAAACGGTCCGTTGGTATGTGGACAATCGGCGGTGGTGTGAAGCTATTGGGGTGGACAGGTATGACCGAGAGCGTCTGGGATTAGGCGCCGCGCCCCTGACAAAGGATAGAGCATGAAAGGTATCATCCTCGCCGGCGGCTCTGGCACGCGGCTGTATCCCATTACCCGGGCAGTCAGCAAACAGCTCATGCCAATCTACGATAAACCGATGATCTATTACCCGCTCTCCACGCTTATGCTGGCGGGGATTCGTCAGGTCCTTGTCATTACGACCCCCCATGAGCAGGACGGCTTCCGGCGTCTCCTGAAAGATGGTCAGTGGCTTGGCCTGGAGATCAGCTATGCGACGCAACCCCGCCCCGAAGGCATTGCCCAAGCCTTTCTGATTGGTCGTGATTTCATTGGCAGTGACGCGGTTGCGCTTGTTCTCGGCGATAATATTTTCTACGGCCACGGCTTTCCGGACTCGTTGCGCGTGGCGACCCAGCGTACGAGTGGGGCGACTATTTTTGCCTATCAAGTCCGCAACCCGGAGCAGTACGGAGTGGTGGACTTCGACGCTCAAGGCCGGGCCATCGGCCTCGAAGAGAAGCCGTCCGCACCGCGCTCAAGCTACGCTGTCACCGGCCTCTATTTCTACGACAACCAGATTGTCTCTCTTGCCGCCGCCCTCAGACCCTCCCACCGGGAGGAGTTGGAAATCACGGATGTGAATCGAGCGTATCTCCGCCTGGGAGGTCTGCATGTGGAAAAACTCGGTCGAGGAATCGCCTGGTTGGACACCGGGACACATGAGTCCCTGCTCCACGCCTCGAATTTTATTCAAGCGCTGCAAGACCGGCAGGGCTTGATGGTCGCCTGTGTCGAAGAAATTGCCTATACCATGGGGTATATTTCTGAAGCTGAAGTGCTCCGGCAGGCCAACAGCATGAAGGGCAATGCCTATGGCCAATATCTCTTCCGTTTGATTCAGAATGAATCAGCATGAAGGGAGCAGACATGCGCTTTCTCCCGACCAGACTCCCAGGCGTTACAGTGGTTGAACCGGACGTCTATCACGATGCGCGCGGTTTCTTCCTCGAAACCTACCACGCCCGTACCTATCAAGAGGGCGGGATCGCGGCGACGTTTGTCCAGGACAATCATTCTCAATCATCGTCTGGTACGCTCCGTGGGCTCCACGCCCAGATTCAGCATCCTCAAGGAAAGCTGATCCGAGTCTTGGAAGGCGAAATTTTTGACGTGGCGGTGGATATCCGCCGAGGAGCCGCAACCTTTGCCCAATGGATAAGCGTTGTCCTCTCGGCCAAAAATTTTCGGCAGGTCTATATTCCACCCGGCTTTGCCCACGGTTTTGCTGTCCTGAGTGAACGCGCTCAAATTGTCTATAAGTGTACGGATTTCTATGATCCAACTGATGAAATCGGCTTGGCCTGGAATGATCCGGATATTGGCATTGAGTGGCCAGTGAAGACGCCGCTGCTCTCAGCAAAAGACTTGGCCGCCCCTTTCCTGCGGGACGTTGAAGCCTCCTTGCCCATATTTCAGCCAGAGCCAGGAATGGATTGAAACAGCACAGACTGGAGCGGCGACGCCCTCTCCGCTTCCCGCCCCTTCAGGCGGGTGAAACAAGAGGCGGCAACATCCCGTGTATTTGTTGATATATCACTAAAAGCCTGCCCGCTGGTCTCTCTATGGGAAGCGCCGGCTACACTGTATCATGGGATATTTTGACGCCTGTCTGCTCGCCGTCCTGCAAGGCTTAACCGAGTTTCTTCCTGTTTCTTCTTCCGGCCACCTGGTCCTTGTCCAATATTTCCTTGGCCGTTCAGGGGAGATTGATCTGCTGTATAATATTGCCCTGCACGTTGCGACGGCAGGCGCTCTCCTGACCTATTTCCGTCGCGACCTTTACGGACTGTGCGCTGGTCTCATCCGCACCACGCCTCCTTCGCCGAGCGTCTTCTCTGGCCGCGAAAGGCAGACTGTTTTCCATATCGTTCTGGCCCTGCTCCCGACCACACTCCTCGGGCTGTGCATTGACACCCTCTTCATTTCATTTTTCCTCCGGCCCGATGTTGTCGGTTGCATGCTCCTCTTGACGGGTTGCTTGCTCTGGTGGGGCAAAGGACAAGGAGCCCGCCCGCCGACAACACAGATGTCCGCGCTCCACGCGCTCGTCATCGGTATCCTTCAGGGCTTTGCCGTTATCCCAGGCATATCTCGTTCTGGGGTAACGATTACAGGCGGCATTCTCCTGGGCCTCAAGAGAGAACTCGCGGCGCGCTTCTCTTTACTTATCTCCATTCCGGCTATTCTTGGGGCCACCCTGCTGGAAGTCTCAAAGCTGGAAGAGCAGGCCCTTCCGCCCTTCGGCCCCTACGTCGCCGGTATGGTGATCGCCGGCAGCGTCGGCTATGCGGCGATTGCTCTCATCCTCCGCCTCGTCCAACAAGAGCGGTTTCACCTGTTTGCGTGGTATTTATGGCCCCTGGGTGGTCTGGTGAGTATAGGATTCCACCTGCTGGGGTAACAGCATTCCCGTTCTGTCAAGGGAAATAGCCTCCGGCGATTCTGCCGGAAGCGCCGCGTCTGGAGCAGAGCGAGGCTATTCTTCCGTCTTGATGATTGTGGGGGGAAGGGTGTCCGCCGACGCGCCGATACGAACGATGAGCGTCCCGCCTTGGTGTTTGCGTCCACCGACAAAAAGCATGCCCCGATTCGGAATTGATAACAGGGTGCTCATCAGCGGAGAGGGGGAGGCGCCTTCCATCAGCATCACGCGCAGCGCAATCTGTTCGTTCACATACTCTTTTGGAACGACCTGGAGGAACCGTCCACCGGGCAGGGAGAAATTGGCCTGTTTGCCAAACTCGACTTTGCGCCGCTCCTCTTGAACCAGGCGATAGGCCGAATAGCGGAAGGCCAGAAGCTGAGAGCGCATTCCGGTCAGACGATTATCAAATTCTTGTGAGGCGTCCGTTGCCAGGACGGTCTCAACACGGATATGAACCATATCACCTGCGGCGGCTGAGGCGGTACACAGACAAAACACGAGGATGGCTGGCACGGGAGAGGACAGGCGACGCGTACTCATGGCAGCTTTTCCCCCGGTGTTTCATCGACCCAGATAACCGTGGCATTACTCGTCGGCTCATTCCAGACCAGGACGGCCGAGGTTGCGGAGAGAGATTCGATCTGGGCTTGATTGTTGAGGGCTACGAGCGCCGGCTTCCTGGCAGTCTGGATATGGACCGCTCCCCTCGAAGTCGGGAGCTGAGTGGAGACCGCCGCGGCAAAGAGACACAGCCCAACGGTCGTTGCCCACACCGGAATATGCCACGAAAGGGGAGCGTGCCACTGCATGCGCCAGGGTCGAAAACGGTGCGCCCACTGGCTCGCTGGAGATGGCGGTTGGGCTGCCATGCCCTGCTCAATGCGAGGCCAGAAATCTGAGAAATCAAGACGAGAGACTTCCTCGTCGAGCGTTTGACACAGGGCCTCGTGCGTGTGTTCGAGCAATTGCATCCGGTGGGAACATGCTGGACAATCGGCGATCTGAGAAGCCGCCACATAATGCCGAGCCTCATCAAGCTCGTTGTCGTACACAAGAGAAATGAGTTGTGAGGGGTGAGAACAACTCGCCATACGTTGGGCTATCCTGATCTTAACGAGCTTCCCACCTGACGGCGCGGGGGAAGGAGGGCGGCGGTGTCTGACAACGGATGCGAATCATAGGCCAGAAGTCTTGGTTAGAGGTCGTGCCCGAGGCGTTTTTGCAGCTTTTTTCTTGCATAGTGCAGGCGGCTCATCACCGTTCCTCTGGAACACTGTAACACCTGACTGATCTCTTCATAGGACAGCCCCTTGACCGCCCGTAGTAATATGACCGCTTTATGGGCAGGCGTCAACTCGTCAATAGCGGCCCGGATATGCTGTCCAAGTTCGCGTTCGGCAACCTGGTCTGAAGGGTCAAGGCCCTGCGTATCTGGAATACTCTCAATCCAATCCTCATCGTCCTCTCCCCTTGACTGATGTCGCTCAAACAGTGATCTTCGGCTGCGTTGGCGCTGTCGATCAATAGAGAGATTTACAATGATTCGATAGAGCCACGTATAGAAACTGGACTCTTCCTTAAACTTGCCGATGCTCGTAAAAACCTTGGTAAACGCTTCTTGGGCAACCTCAAGCGCATCTTCCCGGTCATGAAGCATTCCCAGCGCGATTGCGACAGCCTTTCGCTGATACCGCTCGACCAGTTCCTGAAACGCCTGCCGGTCATCCTGCTTGCAACGCCGGACGAGTTCCCAATCGCTTACTTCCACCGTTTTCCAGCATCCTTAGGGTGAGACGTGAAAGGAGACATGACTATTCAGTACAGAGCCGTGAAAAAATAGGGAGGTGCGCTCCCGGTCATAGTATCGGGCAGGCGGCTTTCCTGACAGACCCTCAGCGCTCACTGGAGGAGAAAAAACGAGAGGGGCATGAATGGCACCGGAGTTTTTACGTCCAACAGCGGCAGATGCAGTGCCCCCTGGCCCCTGGTCAACTTGACAAGACGGGAAACCGGTCTTAAAGATTCCTGCCAAAAGCAGATTTTCATCATCCTATGTATGGCCCGTTCTCAGGCGCAACAAAACCATGATAGACGTACAAAATCTTACCAAACGCTATGGTGACCTGACCGCAGTGTCTGACATCTCCTTTCAGGCTGAGTCAGGTCAGATCCTTGGGTTTCTCGGACCAAACGGTTCTGGGAAAACCACGACCATGCGCATTATTACAGGCTTTATGCCGGCAACCACGGGAACCGTCAAAGTGGCCGGATTCGATATCTTTGATGAGTCCTTTGAGGCTCGTAAACGGATCGGCTATCTCCCGGAATCCCCACCGCTCTATAACGATATGACGGTCACCGCATATTTGCGTTTTGTCGCCCACATCAAAGGCATGGCTCGCGCGGATATCCCGGACGCCTTGGACCGCGCGCTGGAGCGCTGTGGCCTGACTGAGGTGGCTTCTCGTGTCACCGGCTATCTTTCAAAAGGATATCGGCAACGGGTGGGCCTTGCCCAAGCGATTATCCATAACCCGAGCGTCCTCATTCTGGACGAGCCAACAGTTGGCCTCGACCCGCAGCAGATTATTGGCATCCGGTCCCTGATTAAAGAGCTTGCCGGCGAACACACGGTTATCCTGTCCACGCATATCCTGCCCGAAGTCGCTCAGGTGTGTGAGAAAGTCGTGATTATTAACGCTGGAAAAGTCGTGGCCGAGGATATGATAGAGAACCTTGCCCAGGGCCAGACGCTCGAAGAGGTGTTTCTCAAAGCCATTGCCCAGGAAGAGCCGGGCGCGGCGGAAACGGAGGGAACAGTGGAGGAGGCCGCGGAATGAGAAACGTCTTAACCATCGTTCGCAAAGAGCTGCGGGCGTATTTTGTGTCGCCCATTGCCTACGTCGTTCTGACCGGCTTTCTCCTGTTGGGAGGCTGGTTTTTCTTTAACCTTCTCTCCCGCTTTACTATGCTGCTCAGTATTTATACCCAACTCCAGCAGGGAGCGGCAGATCAGCTGAACCTGAACGAGTTTGTCATCGCCCCGCTGATGCACAACCTGTCAATTGTCCTTGTCATTCTCGTTCCCATGATCACGATGCGCGCCTATGCGGAAGAAAAAAAAGGCGGCACCTACGAACTCCTGCTGACCTCTCCGCTCCGCACGGGTGAGATTGTGCTGGGCAAGTTCCTGGCCTCTTTTGTGTTCATCTGCATCATGCTGGGTATGACAGGGGTCTACCCGGCGGTGCTGATTGCGTTTGGCAACCCGGAGATTGGAGTTCTGCTGGCCGGCTACCTCGGCTTGTTGCTGTTGGCGACTTCTTTTGTTGCCGTCGGGCTCCTCACCTCGTCGTTTACCGAAAACCAGATCATTGCCGCGGTGAGCGGGCTGGTGGCCACCCTGCTGCTGTATATTATCGGCTGGCCAGCCGATACGGCTGGTGAGGTACTCGGACCTCTCTTGCGCTATTTGTCCGCCACCGAGCACTTTGCCGAAATGGTCAACGGCCTCATCGATACGCAAGACTTAGTGTACTTTGTCAGCCTTATCCTGCTGTCCTTATTCTTGACCCAGCGTTCGGTTGAATCGCTGCGCTGGAGGTAGTTATATGGCGCGTCTTGGTTCGTTTTACGGGGTAGTTGGGGTCATTCTGCTGCTCTTTGCCGGGGTGGCCTACTTTCTGACCCGCCATTTTTCAGCCTATGTTCTCGTGCATACGCTGACCGGCCTCGTGGCTGTGATTGGCGCGCTCGTCTCGTCCAGAGGGTCGGTCAAAACCTTTCTTGGTGAGCGCTCGACCAAATACGGAGCCAGCGCTGCGGTCTATTCCCTGCTCTTTATCAGTATTCTCATCCTGGTGAATTATCTGTCTACCCGTCACCATCACCGCTTCGACTTGACTGAGGCCAATATCTACAGCCTGTCTCCGCAGTCAGAGAATGTGCTCCGTCAGTTGGATAAAAAACTTGAAATTGACGCCTTTGTCCAAGCCGGCTCGGACCCGCAGCTACGCGAACTGCTGAGTAGCTATGAGTATGATTCGGACAAAATTTCCTCCCGGCTCATCGATCCTGATCAGCGCCCGGACTTGGCCGAGCGATTCCAGGTCACTACACTGCCGACCGTTGTGTTGCGGTATGGGGACCAGACCAATCTCGTTAACAGGACAACAGAAGAAGACCTGACCAACGGCATCATCAAAATCTCTCGCCCGGACAAGAAAACCATTTACTTTCTTGAAGGTCATGGAGAGCCCAGCAGCCAGGACCTCCAGGAGGCCGGGAGTTATGGGCAACTCAGGACCGCCCTTGAAAACGAGGGCTATGCCGTCAACACATTGGTCCTCTCGCCCGATACCGCCGTACCGGCAGAGGCCAATCTGCTGGTCGTGGCCGGAGCGCAGCGTTCCCTCCTGGCGCATGAGACCCAGCTGATCGACGCCTATTTGAAAAAGGCCGGCGCCGCACTCTTCTTGCTCAATCCGCGGGCAACGCCAGAGTTGGTTCCGTATCTGGCCCAGTGGGGGGTTCAGGTCGGCAACGATGTCATCGTCGATGAACAACTCCAGCTGTTACGCGGTCGGACGTTTACCCTCACCCCGTTGGCTCAGACCTATGGGGAACATCCGATCACCGCGGATTTGAGCCGCCGTGGTTCGGCGGCTCTGACGACCTACGGAATTTCCCGCTCGGTTGAAGCGGACGCCGACGGCCGCGCTGGAACCACACCTGTCAGCCTGGTCCAGACCGGACCGAACGCCTGGGCGGAAACCGATCTTGAGGAGGTGTTCCAAAAACAAAGCGTGCGGCTCGACGAGCACGACCGCAAAGGTCCTATCTCGCTGGCTACCGCGGTCACCGTGAATCTGAAAGAGATGGATAAGGAGCTTGAGGACACCGCCCGGCTGGTGGTCTTTGGTAATGCCGGTTTTGCCAACAACCAGTTTATTGGCCAGTATTTTAACCGGGACTTGTTGCTGAACACAGTGAGCTGGCTCGTCGGGGAAGAAGAGCTTATTTCTATCCGCCCCCGGACTATTCGCGCCTCGCGGGTGCAGCTCACTGCCGACCAGGGAACGACGGTCTTTTATCTCTCCGTCCTGATCCTCCCCGAGATACTGCTCATTGCTGGACTCGCCACGTGGTGGCGACGGCGGTAAGCGGTCTGTCTCGCCTCTACGCTGCTATGAGTGTGCCACGAACTATTCTCATGCTGACCGTCCTCCTGGGCCTGGGGGCGTATGTCTATTTTGTTGAGCTGCCAAAAGCCAGACAGGATGCCGAAAAACCGACGATTTTGACATTTGAGAAGGAGGCGGTGGATACGCTGACCCTGACCTATCCCGAGCGAGAAATCAGTCTGCAACAGACCGCAGCGGGTGAGTGGAACCTCACAGCCCCTATCCAGGTGAAAGCCGACGATACGACGGTCAATAATATGTTGACCGCCCTGGGCGACGAAGAGGTCACCCGCAGCCTGACCCCCCAAGAGCCGACCGACCTCGCCCTGTATGGCCTGGCTCAGCCGCCCGTTGTTGTGCGCCTTGTCTTGCAGGACGGCACGGCACTGCCAAAAATGTCGATTGGCAAGGACACGCCTGTCGGGTTTTCCGTCTATGTCCAGAAAGAAGGTGATCCGCGGCTTCATCTCACCCGTCAGGCGTTTCGCTTAGGACTCACCAAAGGGGTTAAGGAACTGAGAGACAAAACGGTGTTGCCGTTTGAGAGAGACCGAGTCACCCAGCTAGCCATCGATACCTCCGAGACCAGTATTGTTCTGGCCAAGACGGATGCTGGTTGGACGTTTGAACACCCCGCTCCATACGCCGTCGACGCCAGCGCTATACAGACCTATCTTTCGACCCTGGAGGGCATCCGGGCAGAAGACTTCGTTGAGCAACCGTCGCTCGACCTGTCAGCCTTTGGACTCGACCCCGCTCAACTGATTGTCTCGCTCCGTCTTGGGGAGGATGCAACGCGGACGCTTGCTGTTGGAGACGAGAAAAGCGCGGATGCTGGGACAACGCAGCGTTACCTCAAGCGTGACGATGGAGAAACGCTGTATCTTGCGCGCGCGGGTCTGCTGAAAGACCTGAGTAAATCAGTCGCCGATTTTCGAGATAAGGCTGTCGTCAGCATACCGGAAGGGAAAATCAGCCAAGTCGTGGTCATGCGCCAAGGGGGAGCGGGATTTACCCTCTCGCGCGGGGAAGAGAACGTGTGGGAAATTGATAGAACATCTGAAGGAACGCTCAAGACGGCAACCCTCGGGCAATTTGTCGCTGACCTGCGAGAACTCCGCGGATTTGAAATCGCCGTCGATAACCCGGAAGACTTGAGTCTGTATGGACTCGCTGACCCGGCGGTCACCCTCGTCGCCACAGATGAGACCGGCGAAAAACTCGCGACTGTCTTTCTTGGCCAGACAACACAAGAGGAAACGGAAAAGCACTTCGCCATGCCGGCAGGGGGAGAGACCGTCTTTACTCTGCGGGATTATGTTTTTTCCCGGTTCGATAAGAATCCAGAGGATTTTTGGGAAAAGCCGGAGCCGGAAGAACAGGGCGAAGAGCCGCTTCCTGTTTCAGGCCCAGACACCGCAGAAGAGTCTCCTCTGAAAGAAGAGTCGTTAGAGTAAGCGGCTCTCGTATTCTGCTGCGCGTATGAATGAGACGCAGGAGGCGCAAAGAAAGGGGCGTCCTTTCGGACGCCCCAAGCGCAACCGCGCACCGCTCTAATTTTCAATCACGACTTCAACCCGACGGTTTTTGGCTCGACCAGTTGAGTTATCCGACCCATCGGGATTGGTATTGGGCGCAACCGGATACCGTTCGCCGTACCCCGTTGTTGTCACACGGGTCGGGTCGACACCCGATGTCGCCAAGGCGCTGGCGACACTCCCTGCCCGTCTTTCAGACAAGCGTTGATTTGCTTCTTCTCCGCCAATAGCGTCGGTGTGACCTTCAATCGATATCCGCCGTCCACGCGCCTGATCGTTCAGCACGTCAGCAATGCCCTGCACCCGACTCTGAGCATCACCGGTCAAATCAGACCGACCGAATGCAAACAAGACATCTGGAAGATTGACCACCACACCGCGCTCGGTCTCACGCGCCTCAAGATTGCGTCGCTTGAGTTCTTCAAGCAGTTGGCGATTCCGTGATATTTCCTGGCGTTGCCGCTCAATTTGCTGCTGGTTCGCCGCGAGTTCCGTATCGCGTTTTTGAAATTGATCGCCGATAACGGCCCCAGTGACACCCCCCAGCGCCCCACCAATGGCAGCTCCGGCCCCCGGATTCCCAACCGCGGCGCCAATAATCGCGCCGGTGGCGGCCCCAAGACCCGCGCCCCCCAAGGCGCTCTTCTCTCGGGTTGACAACGGCTGCGCGCAGCCGACCGTGATGACAAACATGACCATCAGCAGATAAAGAACGGTCTTTCTCATAGCCAACACTTTACTCCCGTCTAGCGCAAATTACGATGCTGTGTAGCCACCTGTCATTCCTGCGGAAGCAGGAATCCAGGCCCCCCGCCCCCGGCTGGCTGCCGGATCACGTCCGGCAGGACGGGAGCCCCCGGCATGGCCACAGACTAGCGTAAAACGCTCTAGTATTCCTGCTGCCGTTTGAGTTCTTCGAGTTCCTGCCGCTGCCGCTCAAGCTCAAGCCGCTGCTGCTCAAGCTGACCTTGCTGGTTCTGCTGCTGAGTTTCTTGATTTTGCATTTTATCCCCGACGACCGCGCCGGTGACGCCCCCGAGCGCTCCGCCAATGGCGGCCCCAGCCCCAGGACTCCCAACGACGGCGCCGATAATTGCGCCCGTTGCAGCGCCGAGACCCGCGCCTCCCAGCGTCCCCTTCTCCCGAGTTGAGAGAGGTTGAGAGCAGGCGCTCACAAGAAACGCTGCCAGCACCAGGACACCACCCCATCGTATTTTACTCTTCGTGTACATTTCAGACCTCCCAGACTCCGACCTTCTCTTTCTCTGGTATCGGAATAAATCCTCACCTTTTCCACCTTAATCGGCCCCTGGTATCGGGTCAATATCACGGGGGGGATTGGCGTGGGATTCGGCAGAATGACGTCGAAATGCGGTCGCTAGAGGGGCCGTTGTCCCAAGGAGGGCCGCAGCGTCCATCCAGCGGATGCGAGCCCCTCATATCCCGCGCTCATGGACAGGAAAGGAATCAATCTCTGAGCAGCAGTCAGGCAGACTCACGCTGTACGCCAACAGTCAGGTTCGCTCCATCAATCTCTACGCTCTGGACCTGGTCTCCACTTGGCTGGCGGTGCACCAGGGCGCGGGCCAAGGTCTCTTGTTGGATATAGGTTTTGTGCTGCGTAATGGCATCACGTAAGCGCCCATCCGCTTCATAGCTGACCGCAATGCGGTCAGCTACCTGATAGCCGGCTTCCTTGCGGAGTTGTTGGATATAATGCACGACCTCACGCGCCAACCCTTCCGCGAGCAGGGCATCGTTCGGTTCGCACGGAAAATCGATAGAGATAAATCGATCCGAACGGATATACGGCAGCCCTTCACGCGCATGGCGCAGGATCTGAATCTCCTCGGGTTGGAAGGCGTCCCCATTGAGTTGAATCGGTTCTCCCGCCTCAAGGATGAGCATCTGATCGAGGGGCAGCTCGGTAATCCGTTTACGAATCTGACCAAACGCCTTTCCAAAGCGAGGGCCGAGGAGCTGCGCGTTTGGCTTTGCGCTGAGCGTGACTTTCTCAGCTTCGGCTGTGCTGTACACGATCTCTTTGACGTTCAATTCTTCCTGTATATAGCCTTCCAGCGGCAGCAACTCATCAAGAATCACTTGTTGACGATGGAGGACCGTCAGCGCTTGGAGCGGGATGCGTACTTTGACTTTCCGTTCGTTCCGCAAACTCCGCCCCAGCAAGATCACCCGCTGCATCCGAGCCACGGCCTCTTCGAGCCGAGTGTCCACCTGGCTTTCATCGTAATCGGGAAACGGTTCGAGATGCACACTCTCTTCTGTCCCCGCCTCTTGGAGCGTGACCAGATTGGTATAAATGGCGTCCGCCAGAAACGGCGTAAACGGGGCCATGAGCTTGGAAAATGTCAGCAGGACATCGTACAGGGCCTGATAGGCAAACTGCTTGTCAGCCACATCGTCCTCACTCCAAAACCGCCGGCGGTTGAGACGGACATACCAATTGGTCAACTCGTTGAGAAAATCCAGCAGCGCGGGGACCACATTGTACAGCCGATACTGCTCCATCTCGGTACTGACCCGGCGAATGAGGGTCTGTTTGCGTGAAAGGAGCCAGCGGTCCAGAATATTTGGTGATGGCTCCTCCAGCGCGCGTGACGGGCGCCACTCGTCAACCAAGGCATACGTGACAAAGAATTTATAGGCGTTCCACCAGGGCAGGAGCAGGCGGCGGACCGTCTCCCGCACGCCGCGCTCACTAAAGCGGAGTTCTTCGGCCCGGACCAGGGGCGAGTTGATCAGATAGAGGCGCAGGGCATCGGCCCCATGCTCGTCCAGAATATCTTCGGGCTCAGGATAGTTCTTGAGCCGCTTGCTCATCTTCTTGCCGTCTTCGGCCAGCACCATCCCGTTGACAACAACGTTGTGAAAAGCCGGCTTGTCAAACAGCGCGGCAGCGACGACCACCAGGGTGTAAAACCAGCCTCGGGTCTGGTCCAGCCCTTCGGCAACAAAGTCTGCGGGAAACACCCGTGAGAAATGTTCTGCGTTCTCAAACGGGTAGTGAATTTGCGCGTAGGGCATCGAACCGCTCTCGAACCAGCAGTCGAACACTTGCGGCACCCGGCGCATGATGCCGTTCCCGGTTGAATCGGGAAATGTCAGGTCATCGACAAATTCACGGTGGAGATCGTTCACCCGCGTGCCGGTTCGCTCGGCGAGTTCATCAATGCTGCCCAGACACACGACTTCGGAGCCGGTCTCGTTTTTCCAAATCGGCAGCGGCGTCCCCCAGTACCGATTGCGGCTGATCGCCCAGTCGCGCGCATTCTCCAGCCAGTTGCCAAAGCGCCCGTCTCGCAGATGATCCGGGACCCAGGTCGTGCGCTGATTATTTTTCACCAGTCGCTCACGAAAGGCTTCCACCCGAACAAACCAGGTCGTGACGGCCTTATAGATGAGCGGGGTCTCGCTCCGCCAGCAGAATGGATAACTGTGCTGGACCGTGCCCTGGTGAACGAGCTGTTTTGCCTGTTTGAGCTGCCGAATGATTTTGGGGTCGGCTTCTTTGACGTGCAGGCCGGCAAAATCCCTGACGACCGGGGTAAACCGGCCGTCATCATCGACCGGGTTCACCAAGGGAATACCCGCCTGCTGGCAGGCATAGAAGTCCTCTTCCCCAAAGGCCGGGGCCATGTGGACGATGCCGGTGCCGTCTTCGGTCGTCACATGCTCGGACTCGATGACCCGAAAAGCGCCCGCCTCCTTTTGATCGACAAAATAGGGAAACAGGGGAGTAAAGGTCCGTCCGGCGAGGTCTTTGCCCCGATAGCGAGCCTCAATGGTGTAGCTGTCTTCTTTGGGGAAGTAGGTCTTGAGCCGGGCCTCGGCCATAATATAGCCGACCTTATCCGCGTGGTCGCGGACTTTCACATAGTCGATGTCAGAGCCGACGGCTAAGGCCAGATTCGACGGCAGGGTCCAGGGTGTGGTGGTCCAGGCAATAAAAAAGACCTGCTCTTCACCTTCGGCGGCAAAGCGAACCGTGATAGCCGGGTCTTGAACGTCTTTATAGTTCAAGTTGGCTTCAAAATTTGACAGCACAGTTCCCAACCGGGTCGAAAACGGCAGGACTTTATAGCCTTCATAGACCAGGTCCTGGTCCCACATCTGCTGGAATACCCACCACACCGTCTCCATAAAGGAGGCGTCCATGGTGCGATAGTCATTTCGGAAATCCACCCAGCGGCCCATCCGGCGCACCGTTTTTTCCCACTCCTGGGTGTAGCGCAGGACAATCTTCCGGCATTCATTGTTGAAATTGGCAATTCCGAATTTTTCGATCTCGGCCTTGCCACTCACCCCGAGCGCCTGTTCGATTTCCATCTCGACCGGCAGACCGTGACAATCCCAGCCAAAGCGGCGGTCCACATGCCGCCCGCGCATGGTCCAGAAACGGGGAATAATGTCTTTAATCGTCCCAGCCAGTAAATGTCCGTAGTGCGGCAATCCGGTCGCAAAGGGTGGGCCGTCATAGAAAATAAAGGGCGGTTGCGCCTGGGTTTTGGCTAAGGTCTGCTGAAAAATATCATTCTTGTCCCACGCCTGTAGCACTGCCAGTTCGACCTCGGCCAGCTTCACGTTTTCCGCAACCGGTTTCATCGCGTCGTATTCCTCACCCGAAGAATGGATTTGTCGTCTAGGCTATCGATTGGGGTCTCTTTTTGCTAGAGGGGACAGGCGGACTTGACCCTCTGGCACAGAAGGGCCATGAATAGGCCAGCAAGAAAAAAGAGGACTGCAAGCGTCACACTGAGAGGAGACCGCGCGGATGGGCAAACGGATGATGGTCAACTTCGGCAAGGAAGGCTTTCCGCAGTACGAGGAGGTTGAGGAGGAGGGCATGGCAAAACCCTGTGCGATGGGCCTGCCGTGGGTGAATCCCGATACCGTCAGAACGCTTGCGCTGAGGCAGGTCGGACGAACCGGCCCCAAAGGAGAGGCCCTGGAAGCTGCCGAAGCGCCGCTCGCAGCCGCGTCCGAACCGAACGAATAAATCGTCTAGCCTCGGGGGAGACGCTTGGCTGTCCGCGTTCTCCGTTGCGTAGGTCGCTTCACAGGCTTCTGAGAGGCGAAGGCTAAATCAGGGTCCCCGTCTGGAGCTAACAACGGATGCTGGTGGAGACGCACCCCAAAAAAGTAACAACAGGACTGGCTATCGAGGTTATTATCAAAGGTGCGCTGCTGACCATCCTCAAAGTTCACCCGGGCTAAACAGGTCCCCCCTTCCAGAACCGAGGTCATTTCCTCAACCACCTCACCCGTCCCCCATTCCTCATAGTGGCGATGGATGACATAATCTCCAACCCGGAGATACAAACGGTGTTTGGCAGACATACGGCAGCCTTGCGGGCAAGTTGGATTGCTTTTGCAAGGGTTGTAGCTGAAAACACGGAGGGATGGAAGCAAGTGACCAAAAAGCGGCAGCGAGGTCTACACCGACGCTTCATGCAGGAAGCCCGCTATCCTGCAGAATAGACGCCCTCCTCCGGTAGGGGGCGCGGAAGGAGACGTTCTGCGCCCAGGTTGTCAGCGGCAGACCGCTTGTCCCGGAGCGCTCTGCCAGAGCGGTTTGATTCCGTATTATCCTGGGATCCAGGGAAACCGTATCACTGCCCATCACAACGACATTGCCGCTCAGCACCGAGCAGGCAGTCGTATACCGGAAGACCGCGGCAAACGTCCTGCGCGCGGCATCATACACTGGTGTAGAAGAGTGCAGGTTGGAAACGACCAGCCCATGAGGACTCAGGCACGCGCGGCACTCGGCGTAGAAGTCATGGGTCAGCAGATGAGGGGTAACCCCTTCGGCTCGGTAGGCGTCCAGAATAATAAGATCGTATGTTGTCCCAGCCGCTCGTGTGCGTACATACGACCTGCCATCGGCAATCACGGTACGCTGGCGCTCGTCCGAGAAAAACCCGAAGAAGCGGGTAGCAATGTCAACAACGAGGGGATCAAGCTCAACGGTATCGAGGTACGCGCTTTCAAAAACATGGTGCAATACCATTTGCAGCCGCCCGCCCCCAAGGCCGATCAAAAGAATACGCCGTGGCTGAGCGCACCACACCAAGGCTAACAACATGGCCTGGGTGTATGGGGAGAGGAGGTCCAGGGGAGAGAGCGGATTGAGCCGGGATTGGACTTCTTCAACGCGACTCTGCTGGTGTCGATAGCACAGCAGCAGCTGATTGTGCTTTCTGCGGACGACGATATGGTTATAGGCAGAGCGTCGCTCAAAGAGGACGCCCTGGGGGGAGCGACGAAGTGGGGCGAGGCGACGGGTGATTGCCGCCAGATTGTGTTCTTGCCAGGGGGACATGCCTGAGTGGGGTCTGGATATTGGCTTTGCTATTCGGGTTCAAGCCAGACCTTATCTTGCCTGAACCCCGCTCATCTCTAACCCCTGGCCCCTACCTGCTCTGGGTTGCAATGGCCAGGCGACCGAGCCCTTCGGTGCGAGCCAGGTCCATGACCTGAACGACCCGGTTATGGGTGACATCGCCGTCCGCCCGAATGACAAGCGTCACGTCTGCCCCTTGGGTCTTTTCGGCCTTAAAGCGGGCTTCGAGTTCTGCAATAGTCGTCGGCGTCTCGCCTAAGAAGAGTTGCCCATCTTTCTTCAAGCTCACGCTCAGGCGTTTTTTTTCAGCCGGAGGCTGTGCCGAGGCGGCCTTGGGGAGGCTCACATCGACCTGGCCTTCGCGTGTTTTCTGAAAGGTTGCCAGAAAGCTGAACGTGATGAAGAAGAAGATGAACATATTGATGATGATATCAGTGAGCGCCAAGGGCTCCATGCTCGTCAAAATTTTTGCCCCACGCTTAAACTGCATGACGAGTTGGCTCCTGTAGCGGCACGGCCTCCGGGCGGGCTTCTTGTGCGCTTGTCCCGGTCAGCGCATCGAGGAGTTCTTCGGTGCGCGTCTCGGTCAGACGGGTCAAACGCTGGATGCGTGAGGTCAGGTGGTTGTATAAAAGATAGTAGGGGATCGCGACCGTCAGCCCTGCTGCCGTGGTCAACATGGCCTTGTAAATACCACCGGCCAGAACGCCAACGGTAATTTGGTCGCCCAGAGTCTCCCAGCTCATAAAGGCTTCGACCAAGCCAATAATCGTGCCCAGGAAGCCCAGCATGGGCGCGACCCCGACCACACTTGCCAGGGCCGTCATATACGCTTCCAGTCCGGCCACCACCTCGCCTCCAAATCGTTCCAGGCGTCGTGTCAGCTCTGTCCGTTCCTCAAGGCGATACAAAAAAGCCGTCTCGAACAGCCGGCCGAGCGGTGTGTTGTGCTCGCGGCAGACCTGGAGCGCCGCGTTCAGGGTACCCTCTTGGTCGAGGTGCCCTCCCTGAATGAGGAGGTGCAGGCGCTCGCACAGCCGGTTGAGCTGCGATCGAAATCGCGCCAGGCCCCAAAACTTGGTAAGGACAATAGCCAAGGCGAAAATAGACAGGGCGATGATGAGGTACATCACATTCCCGCCCTGGTCGATAAAATACAGAATTCCCGGAGAGTCCACCTGTGTTGGCATAGCGCGGTATATGTAGCGGAGTTCCCTTCTGAGGGGAAGGGTCTCGCAGAAAGGCAAGACCCCGCTGAGACCTTTCCTTTTTCCTATCCGACTGGTAAGCCGCAGAGAGCCGCCAGGAGCCAGCAGACAATGGGAAGAATAGTCACAACAGTGGATATCGAAAACTTCTCCGAAACCGGCTCGTCCATGAAACTGGACGCCCTCGTTGATACCGGAGCAAGCTACCTCACCTTACCGTCACACTGGAAGAGCCGGTTCGGCGCGTTTGCTTCGGAGGAGCCGGTTGAACTGCAAACAGCAACTCAAGAAGTCGTCCAAGGAACAGTCTGCGGTCCGGTAAAAATAACCGTGGAAGGATTTCGATCTATCTATAACGAGGTGCTGTTCATAGACATGCAGCCGGAGAATGGCGAATACGAGCCATTGCTGGGTTACATCGCGCTTGAGCAATGCGGAGCGGCCGTGGATATGCTCGGCCACAGACTGGTCCCGGTACAATATATGGATGCCAAATAACGCCAAACTAGTCGAATGAGGAAAAAACATGGCTGTTCCGGCGACAAAACCACCACTCTCCGAGTACGACTATCACGCCTGGCTGCTCGAACAGGCGGCCCATATTCGAGCTCGTCGGTTTGACCGGATTGATTCTGAGGTCCTCGCGGAGGAGTTGGAAGACATGGGGCGGAGTGAACGGCGCGCAGTCGAAAGCCATCTCAAGAATCTGCTCATTCACCTTTTGAAATGGGCGCAGCAAAAGCAGCGTCGCTCAGGAAGCTGGCGAGACAGTATTGAAAATGCGCAAGATGCGCTTGCCGACTTGCTCCAAGACAGCCTCAGTCTGCGTCCTCAGCTTCCTGAATTTGTCAAGCGTCAATACCCTCGCGCCCGCCGGAGCGCAGCAAACCAGACTGGGCTGACCGTTCCGCGCTTTCCCGCTACCTGCCCTTTTCGCCTGGAAGAAATGCTTGACGCTGAGTTCTTTCCTGAGACGCTTGAGGAAAGAGGGTAAAATCCCCCTCTGATCCTACTCCATCATAACGCGCGATAAGGACACCGCTATGGAAAGCCCCTTGAAAACTCTCCGCTCAATTACGGCCGTCCTTTTCCGCCGGCATTTTGTCTACCGCCCCTTCGACTGGGCTCAGGACAGGTCTTGTCTGATTGTACTCGGGGTCTGCGTTTTGTCTGTCTTTCCAGCTTCTCTTCTTCAGGCGCAGCCGCAGAATGTGGACGTACAGGTCCGGCCATTAACCGCAATAGCCCCAGTGATCGCCGTCCCGCCGGGGAGAGGCTCCTCCGCTATACGCAGGAGCACGGACGACATGCGCAGGACCGCGGACGACAGATGGGAGCGCGCTCGGGACAGTGAAAACTTTGTGGTGGAAGTGAAGATTCACAATGGGACCGACCGCGCCTATCTGCTCAAAGCCAATAAGGTCTCGTTGCGCGCCGAGTCCGGCGAACGCGTGAGACCGCTGGAATCAAGCGAAGAGAGTCCGACCCCTGTCCTCACGGACCAGACCATCGCGCCCGACGCGGAGGTCCGGGGCTATCTCTCTTTCCCGCCTGGCTCCTATACCGGCGCCCGGGGTTTTCTCATTGAAGAGCGCACCCAGGCGAACGAGGGCTTTAGCGTAGACTTCTAGGCTTGCCGGTGGGCTCTGCGTCCAGATTATGCCTGTTCCTGGCGAATTTCCGGCGGCATAAACGCGGTTACGGGCGGGGGGTCGCCCCGGTAGCGTTCGACTTGAACCAGGGTGGTGTGCGCACTGGGCCCCTGCCCCAGCTTTGAGGTCCCTTTGTCCAAAGTGAGGACATTGGGGTTGCCGTGTTTTTCCAATGACCCCGGCACGCCCGGTTCGAGCGGGTCATACCACGCGCCCGTGGGAAGCTGGACGACGCTCTCTTGGATATTGGCGGTAATGCGCACACCGGCCAGACATTGGCCCCGGTCATTAAAGACCCGGACAATATCGCCCTCGCTCAGCCCACGCGCCTGGGCATCGGCCGGATGGATCCACACGGGTTCGCGTTCGGCAACCTTTAAGCTGCGACTGACCGATCCCTGATCGAGTTGGCTGTGCAGACGACCGACCGGCTGATTAGAAGTCAAATGGAGGGGGTAGTGCACGGCTTTCTCGCTCCCCAGCCATTCGACAGGTTCCATCCAGGTCGGGTGCGGCGGACAATCGTCGTAGCGATAGGAGGCAATCCGTTCCGACCAGATCTCAATTTTCCCGGATGGCGTGTCAAGGGGATGGGCGTCGGGGTCGGTCCGAAAAGCGGATAGAAAAGGCTGGGGTTCAGACGGGAGCGGCAGTTCAAAATAACCGTCTGCCCAAAACTGCTCAAAGTCCGGCAAAGCAAAACCACGTTCCTGCGCGCGTTCGCGGGAGAGACCGTACAGGTGGCGCAGCCAGCCGGCTTCGTCCCGTCCTTCGGTAAATCCTTCTCGAAAACCGAGGCGTTCAGCCAGGTCCGCAAAAATATCATGATCGTTCCGCGCCTTACCGACTGGCTCCATCGCCTGTTTATTGGCGACCACAAAGCCGTCGCGGGGCGTGCAGACCATATCGTTGCGTTCGAGCGGGGTCGTCGCCGGGAGGATGATATCTGCGTGGCGTGCCATAGGCGTCCACCACGGCTCATGGACGACAATGGTTTCCGGCTTCTGCCAGGCACGTAACAGGCGGTTCAAATCTTGATGGTGATGGAAGACGTTGCCGCCGACCCAGTAGACCAGGCGAATATCAGGATAGGTCGCCCGGCGTCCGTTATAGTCGAATGCCGTATTCGGGTTCAGCAACAGGTCGGCAATTCGGGCAACCGGGATGACATCCTCAACCGGGTGGGCACAGCGGTCCAGCGTGGCCCAGGGAATGCGAGAGGCCGGGTTCCCGACCGTGGCGACGGAAGCGTAGCCATAGCCAAATCCACCGCCGGGGAGACCGATCTGTCCCAGAATGGCGGCCAATGTGACGGCCATCCAATAAGTCTGCTCACCATGATCCGCCCGTTGGAGGGACCACGCTATCGTGATCAGCGTGCGCTTGGCGGCCATACGCCGGGCCAATGTTATGATCGTCTCCGCCTTCAGGCCGGTTATATTGGCCGCCCAGCGCGCGTCTTTGGGATGGCCATCGCTTTCGCCCATGAGATATGGGCGAAAGCGCTCAAAGCCAACGCAGTAGCGCGTCAGGAACTCGTTATCGGCCAGTCCCTCCGTAACCAGGGTATGGGCCAGACCGAGCATCAGCGCCACATCGGTATTGGGGCGTGGGGTCAGCCATTCGGCCCGCAGAAAGTCGGCCGTGTCGTTTTTCACCGGACCGATATTCAGAAATTCGACACCTGCCTGCCGACAGGCTTCAAGGCCCCCTCGGGTGCGATGCCGGGCCACTCCGCCGTAGGCGACCTGCGCGTTTTTGAGTGGCATCCCGCCAAACGCCACCACAAATTCGGAATGCCGGGCGATCGTCTGCCACGAGGCTTGCTCGACCAGCAGACGAAAAAAATTGCCGGCAATATAGGGCATTGCCACATCGGCCGCGGCGTGGCTGTAGGTGTTTATGGAACGCACAAAGCCACCAAAGAGATTCAGGAAGCGGTGCAGCTGGCCTTGGGGAAAATGAAAGGAACCGGCGCTGCCCCAGCCGTATGAGCCGGCATAAATCGCCCGGTTGCCGAATGCGCTCCGGATACGTTCGAGTTCGGCGGCAACAAGCTCAAGCGCCCGCTCCCAACTGAGCGCGACAAAAGGTCCGCCCCCACGGACGCCCCTGCCGGGTCCGTTCCTGAGCCAGCTTTCCCGTACCACAGGTTGGCGGATGCGGAGATCGTCATTGACCGCCTCTACATAGGAGCGTCCAAGAGGAGAGGGGTCCGGGTCTTCGGGCGTTGCGTCCATGGCAACCAAACGGCCCTGAGTGACCCGAGGCGCATAGCCACCCCAGTGAAAGGCCGAACGTGGATTTGCGGCGTTGTCAGCGATTTTCATGGGTCAGGATTTTCCTCTGAGGCAGAAGAGCAAAGGGGCACGCTCTCGTGCCCCTCAGAAGACGATGAAGAACAAAGAGGCGCTTACGCCCCACACGTTTGGTTGGCAAAGTCCTGAATTTTGGTCTTGAGGCTGGCATCACCGAGCCGTTTCAGCATTCTTTGAGCGCTACTGACCGTTTTACACGCCTGGGTCGCATTGCCAAGGGTGTCATTGAGCCGGGCGACTTCAAACGTCCCGCGAAACCAGAGCGGATCACCGACTTGGGTCCCCTTGAGCATGGCCTCCCACAGGGAGAGCGCCCGTTTTTTATCTCCCCGGACCTCAGAGACCTGGGCTAAGCCGACAATGGCGACCAGCGCATAGGCGCCCTGCTTTTGCTCCAGGTCCTTATAGATAATCTCAGCCTTGTCGTATTGCTTGGTATCGAGATAGAGCTGGGCCAAGTCATAGTGGAAGCGGTCTGGAGACTGATCCTCCGCAAATTGGCCATCGTTCTTGAGCCATACTTCATGCAGACGCGCCAGCGTCCGCTTGGCAAGGAGTGCGTTGTCTGTATCATTCTGACGGCGGAGCTTACGGATGTCTTTTTCCAGAACGCCAGACAGTCCGGCCAGGAGTTCCTCCTGTTTGTCGGGCTGGTAGCGATCGATAATTTTCTCGACGTCGTTGGCGAGGTCGGCATAGCGCCCGGTCTTCTGCAGGGCGACCAGCCGGGTACGGGCAACGGTTTCAAACGCATCAGGCTGCTTCGGATATTTCTCTTCAAAGCCGTCGAGGAAAGAAACGATCTGTTCGGCGTTCGCGTCCATATCGTGACTCAAATAGACCGCATGCATCACGCTGACTTTGCCCGGATATTCACGATAGGGGTTCCGCTTCACCAGTTTGGGACTGCTCTTGGCCAACGTCGCGCTGTTCTTCCAGTAGGCGTTCAGACTGGTTCCGATCCGCTGGCGGATCTCGTCTTCACTCAACCCACTACTGGTATCGCCGTCTTCGATGGCGTGCAGGACCTCAAAGTACGCCTGAAGCGTGGCATAGTCGGCTCGCACCCGGAACGCCGGCGCGGCGCGCACCTTTTTATACGCATCGGTCGCTTTCAAATACTCCTCTTGCTCCTGGTAATACTCACCCAGCCGGAAGTGGGCTTCGTAGATGGACCGATGCCTGGGGTATTTCCGCGCAAAGTCGCGAATCGCCTGTACATACAGCTTCCCGTTCTGCGCCCCCTGGTCCCGGGCGTATAACGACTCAGCCGACTTGAACTGAAAGTATTCCGCATCCGCCGCATGCTTGGTCTTTGCCCCGCCGTTGTTGAGAAAGCTGTCCAGGGCGGTAATGGCTTGTCGATAGCGCCGCTGTTCATACAGTCCAACGCCGAGATAGTATTGCGCGTCTGTCTGATACACGGCGGCGTTGGGGTCGTTTGAAGCAATGACTTCCTCAAGAAAAGGCACCGCCTTGGCAAAGCGTCGCCGCTGCATATGCTCCTTGGCTTTTAACCAGGGCGGAAACGGATTTTCCTGCTCAGCGATGACGAGTTCCTCCTCGCGCGTCAGCTCCGCCTGTATCAACGCATCGGCCCGGTCCTGCCACTTGCCGCCGGCCTTGCGGAGTTCAAGAATCAATGCCAGGAGCTGGCCGCGCAACCGGCTGCGCTTCTTGCCGCTCGCCTGTCTACTCTGCCTGGCAATACTTTTTGCCTGCTGAAATCGGGCTTGCGCCAATTCCGTTGGAGAGGGTCGGGCTTTCCCGCCGCGCTTGGCGTAGCGCCGGGTCTGCTCCAGGGCCTTCTCGGCTTTCCGCTTCATATCCGCGGACACGCCAGGCTGTTTGAGCAGCAGTTCAAAGTCTCGTATGGCCCAGTCGAACTTTTCAAGTTCGCGCTCGCTCAGCGCTCGGCCGAACAGACTCTCGTTCTTGAGCCGTGAGGTCTGATCGCCAACCGCGAATTCCCCAAAGCCGTTCATGGCTTTCGTCAACAGGGTTTCCTTTTTCTTCTCATCGAACGTGAACGAGCCGATGTAGTTCAGCCAGTTCAAGAAGTATAAGGCACGCGCAGCTACCCCTTGTTCAGCGCGGTATTCCTGTGAATCCTGCACAGCCTCCAGGTCGCCATCTCGCGCAATGACATCCTGCGTCATCTGGTCAACGCGTTTGAAACTGCCGGTATAGATATCGTTGAGCGGACCGTGGAGCGTCTCGTAGATGTCGCGAATGGCTTTTTTGCTCGATGGGGTTTTGACGGATTGGGCCAAATTGGGGAGCGCAACGAATTCTAAGGCAACCGGGCCCAGGATTTGAATGGCTTGCAGCTTGGCCTGCGCATCCCAGCTCCCCGTTTTGAGCGCATTGGCCTTGCTCCGGGCCTGCTTGGCCCGGGCAGAGAGTTCAGCAACAGATGCCGCCTCAACCTCGGAGTTTAACCCACCCAGGTGCAGGCTCAGAGAGATCATACCGATAATGGAAACCAGACGCCGCACGCTTGCACTCCTTTTTAGTCCGGCCATTCCGGCCATTCCAGCTATAATACTGCGTTCAAAGCTCCCGCATTCCATCCCAACCGGCATGAAGAGAAACGCTTGCCCAACTCTGAGAACGCGCTTTTTCTCCATCACGCCAGGCGACCCCCAGGCCGTGTCCTACTCCAAGTCCCGCAAGTATCTCGCCATCTCCACTTCCCAGCGCGAACCAAAGGTCATAATGATGATGTTCTTGGTCAATGCCTTTTCCTCAGTCAGCGGGATAAAGTCCCCCCCGCCGGCTCGGGCCACGGACGCCATAGTATGCCGGAAGTCGCGATAGAAACTCGGTAGCGGCGTTGGCTGAAAGGCGACATTCATCACTTTCCCGGTCCGTTCCCAGAGCGCGTACTCAAAGTCCTCGTGCATCTTATCGGCCAGGTCCATCACGCTGACCACACCACCGCGCGCCTGGAATCCCTGCGCCAGACCCAGCACGCTGCTCATACTCTCTGGATGGGGCGGAGAGCCCGCGACGAGAATCACCACCCGCCGTGAGCGCTTCCGCCAGCTCAAATCGTTCATGGCCGCGTCCATGCCTTCATACACCGCTTCCGGCCAATCGCCGCCGCCGTCAGAGTGCAGATTGGCCAAAAAGCCTTTGAGCTTGGGGGTGGAAAAACTCAAGTCAACCCATTTGGTGACATATTCCTCGCCCCTGTCACGATAGGCCACAACCCCGATCCGCGAGGTCGGGACGAGCTTGCGCAGCAGTGTCACCAGCTTTGTCAAGCGGTCACGAACCGAATCAATCACAAACTGCATGCTGTCCGTGGCGTCAATCACCAGGGCAACATCCAGACCAACTTTCCGTAGCCCGCGACCATAGTCGCCAAAGCCTCCGCCCCCGCCAAGGTCTCCAGCGCCAACCAGACCGCTGAGCTGGGCGTCGATACCGGAAAAACTACTGTCGGCGCGCTGGACTTCAATCGTCACCGGCCCGATACCCGAGAAGACGGGAATAGCCGCCCGTTGGATAGGGGCCTGGAGCGGCCCGGTTGACGTCGGACCAGTCGGACGCGCCCTGTTCGGCGCGAGGTCTTCCATGGTCAGGATGCCCGGAATATCCTCTAATGAGGGCTCACCTTCCCAATCGTCCGGCATCTCCTCAGCCAATTCGTCCCAGTCTTCTGGCGTGAGCGGCAAGGCGTTGACCCGGAGCATTTCCGGCTCTTTCATGATGGTCACTGCGGTGGTGGCAAAGATGGACAAAATGAGAATATGGGCCGCCGTCGAGAAGGCGAACCAGCGCGCATTTCTGCCAAAGCCCCCGCCTCGATACAGCCACAAATCCTCTTGGATTTTACGCTCGACTGAAGTGCTTTCGGATGTTTTTGTGTTGTCTTCGGGTGAAGCCATGGCCCTCCCCTCCTTTAGCGCTTGCGCCGGACCGCTTACCCCGCCTGTCTGGCCGCAATCGCAACCTGAGTCGCTCCAGCTCGTTGGGCAATGGAGAGAATTTTTACCGCCTCTCCTAAAACGACGTCCTTATCCCCTTCGAGGACAACCGGCACGTCCGGCTTGGCCGAGACTTGCTGCTTAATGGCTACCTCAAGATCGGCCATGGTCACCGGTCTGGCGTTCACGAAGATTTCCTTTTGGGGGGTCACTGTAATCACAATCTGACGTGGCTCCGAGTCGGTTTCCTGCACCTCGGGCAGGTTAATTTCCGCTCCGGACTGAACCATCGCCACACTGGTCACCATAAAGATAATCAGTAGCACCAAAAAGATGTCGCACAAGGGAACGATATTGATCTCGGCCATAATATCGGATCCACTCCCGCTCTTCTTGCGTGGGTTAGTCATTCCCATGAGCTTTCCTCCCCAGGCGGACTGCTTCGAGGACACGGTCTGAGCTGATCGTTGTGGCCGCCTCGATCCGCTCAAGCTTGGTATGAAAATAGTTATAGAAGACCACCGCAACGATCCCGACTGCGAGACCAAGAGCCGTTGCAACCAGGGCCTCAGAAATACCACCGGCAACCACGGCAAAACCACCACTGCCCTCAACCGCCATATTTGTGAAGGATTTGATAATCCCGATGACAGTGCCGAGCAGCCCAATGAAGGGCGCACTCACGCCGACTGTTCCCAGGACCCAGATGCTGCCTTTGAGCGCCTCGATTTCCTCGAAGCGGCGGTCTTCAATGATTTCAGACAAATACTCGAGCGATTCGCCCTCTTGTTGAGCAAGGACATCACGAAATATCCGGCCCGCCGGTTTATCCGCCTGCTCCTCGGCGGAGGTGATCGCTGCTTGAAAATCACCCTTCTGTAAGACGCCAACCAGACCGCCGGCAATCTGCAAGGTCCCTCCAATCAATCCGCGCAGGGCAACTATCCGTTCAAAGATGATAGTGATGACAACCACCGACATCACAATCAGGGGATAGGTGATATACCACCCCTGCTGGATCATATCGAGAACACTTAAACCTTCCATTCTGAACCCTCCTCTTGTGTGGGATGTCTCTACGTTTTTTCCTATATCGCTTCTCTCTCCGAAGAAGAGACGCCGGTTGGTCCATCGGCCTTCAATCCTTGACCATTCTGTCCATCGATCGTGGCCAGGAATTCCTCAAGCCAATAAATTTCCCCTTTCAAATACGCCAATCCATGCGTAATAATCTGGGCTTGTGGGAGTGTTACACCCTGCTCATTCCAGTAGGCCTGCTGCTCAGTGACCCAGGCCAGACGGCTGTGGGTCCACTCAAGTTGGCCCTGGAGTGCCTCACGCAGCTCTGAGTGGTCAAGCAGATGACTAAAGGCGAGCGCGGCGTTCAAGGGGTCAAAGACTTTGGTTCGCTCCTCGGTGTCGAACAGCTGACGGCGCAACTCAACCCGTAAATAGTCGTGGCCGGCCGGCGTGATTTGGTAGACCTGCCGGGCCGGATAATTGCCCTTTTGCTCGACTTTGGTCTTTTCCACATAGCCGGCCTGTTCAAGCTGCCCGAGGTTATAGTAGAGCGAGCCACCACTCAGGTTGATATACTTGGCGTACAGCCGGTGCTCGACTTCCTGCCGTAGTTCATAACCATGAAACGGCTTCTCGGATAACAGCCCTAAAATGACGAGTTGAACGCTAATGTCGCACCCCCAGAAACTAATTTAACCAGACTAGTTAAAAGAAGTAGGGGTTCAAGTCAAGAGGTTTGTTATTCTTTTTTTCGATGATGAAAAATTTTTGTCTTTAATAAAAAGTCGAGTTGACTCCTTCAGGATCAATCAGCATCAATAATGCCACGCCCTCGCAACAAATTGAGAATAATATCCAAGCTGTGCTCGCGCAGATGAATTTTGAGCTGATCGTAGAGGGTAAAATTGGCCAGGCGGAGAAAGGGGCGGCCGTGAACAAAGTCAATAATGTTGATACAGCCGAAGTCCTGCTCGATATTAAAAATCCTTCCCTGTGTAACCCCTGTGGCATGAGCCAGAAAAGCGTTGTTCACACCCCCATGCGCGACCAGGAGAACGGTCTGCCAATCATCTTTGGCCAAGAGGGTCTGCAGGAGTCGCCCGGCACGGGCATAGACCTGGCGGAAACTCTCTCCGCCCAGGTAGGATTCGTCCCAGTCAGAATCCGTATTTTTAAAGAACTCCTGAATCTCCTTGAATATGTCGGTCAGGCTTTTTTGGGCCAGGACCGTATCACTCGGGATGATCTCGCTCAGCTCCGGCGCCACCTGAATGCCCAGCTCTTTTTCTGTGGCGATGATCTGGGCGGTTTCATACGCCCGTTCAAGCGGACTGGCGTAAATCGCATCAAGCGGCACCCCCCGAAAGAGCAAGGCGACCGCGGCGACCTGCTCTTGCCCCCGTTCGGTCAGTGCCCCGTTCCCCAGCGCCCCTTCGTTTGCCACCCGTTGATACAGGGTTTCTCCATGACGCATCAGATAGATGCGGCGCCCGTCCATCAGTCCTCTTTCCATGTTATTTCTTGGCAAACGGCTTGTCGCGCTCACGCAGGGCTTCTTTGAGCCCGCGTTCCATCATTTTCTTGACCTCATTTTTGACCGTTCTGGTCTGGTGGGCAATCACGTCAAATTCCGTTGCCGACTGTTCAGCCGCATACAGGCCCATGGCTTCGAAAAAGCGATTGGTCGCCGCCTTATGGAGCGTCAGCAGGTCAACCGGAACCGCGGCAACGCGGCGGGCGTAACGCAGTACCTCGTCCTCCAGTTGCTGTTTTGGGTAGACGTTGTTAATCAGGCCGTTTTCCAGCGCCTCAGCCGCGGTCATGGAATCTCCGGTAAAGAGGAACTCTTTGGTCTTGCGCATCCCCATCAGATAAGGCCACATGGCCAGCGACGGGAGTACCCCGAGCGAACGTCCGGCCGGGTGGCCGAACTGGGCATCGTCGGCTGCAAAGACCAGGTCACAATGTCCGACAAACTCTGTCGCTCCGGCCAAACAATAACCGTGGACCTGCGCAATGGTTGGTTTGGGCAGGTTCCACAGACGCTGCCAGCGGGCGACGAGCTTGCGCAATCCCCAGCGGTCACTGGTGACACTAAAGCCTCCCCCCGGCCCTGAAACCGGCTGGAGATCATAGCCTGCGCAGAAGGCCCGCCCGGCCCCACGAATAATCAGGACACTGGCATCATTGTCCGCTTCAAACTCGTCCAGGGCGGTGTCCAACTCGGACAAGAGTTGGCGGCTCATCGCGTTCAGTTTCTCCGGGCGATTCAGCGTCACACGGACAATTTTGTCTTCAACCTGCTCGTAGATAATGGCCTCGTATCCCATAGTGGGCTCTCCTTTCCCTGCTGGCTGCTGGTAGAGAGAATAGAACGTCTGGCTTACCACAGGCGACCATGAGTGCATAGAGACAAATGGCTGGTCAGCTTCACCCGCCAGCAATCATCCTTGTCCGGTATTCTTCTTCTGCGTACAGTCGCAGTACAGATGCGAGCGTAATCGTGTTCTGTTGTTCCGCAGCCGGAGGTCCCCATGTCAACGGATGTAACCGCACTCCTCACCAGCGCTGTCCAATCGGGCGCTTCTGACATCCATCTCAGCAGTGGAGCGCCCCCCATGATTCGGCTCGACGGGGTCATGAAACGGCTCGACCAGACCCCGCTGTCCCGGGATGAGGTCCACGCTCTGGTGTACGACATTATGGATGAGGAGCAGCGGAAGATGTTTGAGGAGAGTCTCGAACTCGACTTCTCTTGTGACCTGGGTGAGGTGGGGCGCTTTCGGGTGAATGTCTTTATGCAGCAACGCGGTGAGGGCGCGGTGTTGCGGACCATTCCAACGGAGATTGCCTCGTTCGAGGAACTCGGGCTGCCGCGGATTCTCAGCCAACTGTGTACGCGGAGAAAGGGGCTTATCCTGGTGACCGGTCCAACCGGCTGTGGAAAATCGACCACCCTGGCGGCCATGGTCAATCATCTCAACGAGACGGTCGAAGGTCACATCGTCACGATCGAAGACCCCATCGAATTCACCCACCAGTCCAGGAAATGCCTCGTCAACCAACGTGAACTCGGCGTCCATACCCACTCGTTTGCCAAGGCGCTACGGGCGGTATTACGCGAAGATCCCGACATTATTCTGGTTGGTGAAATGCGCGACCTGGAAACCATCCAACTCGCGCTTACGGCCGCGGAAACCGGCCATCTTGTTTTGAGCACCTTACACGCGCCCGGCGCGGCGCAGACCGTTGACCGGATCATTGACGTCTTCCCTGCGGCCCAACAGGCACAGATTCGGACCCAGTTCGCCGACTCGATTGAAGCCATCATCACCCAGACTTTATGTCAAAAGAAAGGCGGGGGGCGAGTCGCGGCCTTGGAAATCCTGGTGGGCACCCCGGCAGTCCGTAATCTGATCCGCGAGGGCAAGGGGCACCAAATCTCCTCAGCCCTACAGGTCGGTCAAAAGGATGGGATGCAGACTATGGACAGGGCGCTTGTTGACCTCGCCACGCGGGGGCTTATTACGCAGCAAGAAGCGCAAGCCAAAAGTCCGGCCCCGAACCTCTTTGGTCAGGCTGGTCGCACGGTCCTGCGCAGATAAGACGCAGAACGGCCATTGACTGGCTACGCAGCGACCTCCACATAGGCCGATTTTGTGGATGGTTGAGGGACAGGCAGACCTTCCTGCTTGAGGCTATCGACGTGAAACTCAATTGCCTCCCTCATGTTAGCCTCGGTCTCTTTCTCGGTCCGACCCGTGGACACGCAACCCGGCACATCCGGGGAGTAGGCCGAGAAGCCGGTTGCGGTTTTCTCCACGACAATAAGATATTTCATTTCTTCAGTTAGCGCGTTGGCTTGACGGGCTTATTAGGCGCTGACTTATTGGCGTGTTTCACCGCGTCCGTCGTGACCACAGCGAGGCCACAGATGAACACCAGGAAAACAGCTACGACTAACCACTCCATTACAATTCCTCCAGTTCGTCGATCTTCTTGTATGCGACCCTATTGACCCAGACTATTCCTCCTGTCATCGCGACCGTTGCGGCTGAGCACACAATTTGTAGAAAGATTGGAGCATCATCATAGTTCTGTGCCAACCAGCCGACGAGAGAAACATCGATGGCAACGAGGATCGCAAATACAGCTTTCAGCCAACCGAATTCACGCTTGCAGCACTGCCCGAGCAAGCGCCAGGTCATCCGGCGTTGTAATTTTGAAATTAAGCGCGTCGCCGGGAACGAGGCGGACGGGCCGGCCCATTTGCTCAACCAGAGTGGCATCGTCCGTTCCCGTGATACCTTGCTGCTGCGCCCAGCGGTGGGCCGCTCGAATCACTCCGACCCGGAACGTCTGGGGTGTTTGGGCCAGCCACAGATCATGCCGGGAGACTGTCTCACGGACCGTGCGTTGCGCGTTGGCGCGCTTAATAGTGTCACGCACCGGAGCGGCCACAACCGCGCTGCCTGCTTCGGCAGCCGCGTCAATACTGCGCTGAATGGCCTCAACGCCGATAAATGGCCGGGCCGCGTCATGAATCACCACGATCTCACACTGTGTCTCAAGCGCGGTCAAACCGTTCCGTACCGAATCCTGCCGTTCCGCTCCCCCGTGGACAATGGCAATCGGTTGTGGCCACGGGCCGTGCGTGTGGAGCACCTCCTGGCAGAGGGCCTCGCGCTCGGCGGCAACCACCACAATGATGCGCCGGACCGCCTCAATGGGCGCAAAACGCCGCAGGGTATGCACGAGAATCGGCCTGCCGGCAACGGACAGAAAAGGTTTGGGCAGCTCGCTTTGCAGCCGCGTGCCTTTTCCCGCGGCGACAATGACAACATTGACGTGCATACGACGCCTATTCCGGTGGCGTGGCTTCCGTCAGATGCTCAACCAGAATGACCTTGCCATGCCCGATTGAGGACCCGACAAATCCGGCAGCGCGGGCGAGAGCATATTTTGAGCGGAATAAGTCGTGGACTTTTGCGATCTCGGCCGTGTCCGTCACAAACTGTGCCTTTCCGGCGAGGGTGAGTTGGCCGATTTTCAATTGCATCTGTGGGTTTTTTTGCAGGTTGCGATACCAGTGGGTTTTTCCGTCTTTTCCAGACTGGATATACAAAGTCCCCTGATCGTAGACAAACCAGATCGGTGTCGCGCGTGGCTGGCCACTCTTGCGTCCTATGGTTGTGATTTCGAGCGTTGATTCATTGGCAACCTGCGCCAGGGCGTCCTGAAATCCGTTCTCCTGGGCGTAGCCGAGTATTCCCATTGATAGACTGCCCAAAAGGAGCGCCAGCCCGGCCCAGTAACGTTTCCATGCCCTGTCACATTGTGTCATGTTTCCCTCTTCCTCTCTTTCCAACAACACGATCTCTAGTTTCTCAGCGCAAGGATCTATGGTAGCGTATCCACATCCCGGACTCATAAGGAGGAAATCGCGATGGCCACCCAGTACCATTTCCGTGTCGCGAACGAAAGCATCGAGGTGCAGATGGGCACCCATGCGTCCCCGAGCATTACCATCACCATGCAGGAGAGTGATTACCTGGATATGGTCAACGGCAAACTCAACGGCCAAATGGCATTCATGACCGGCAAGCTGAAAATTGCCGGAGACATGGGCCTGGCGCTCAAGCTCCAAAACCTCTTTCCGGCGGCAGAGGCCGGCAGTCCGTCGCTGGAAACCGTACAAGAGGTCATTGACGGCATGCCGGAGGCGTTCAACGCCGGGGCAGCCAAGGGCATGAACGCCGTCTTTCAGTTTGATCTGACTGATTGATGGCTAGTGGTTAGTGGCTAGTGGTTAGTGGCTAGATGGGATTTCTTGCTCGCCACTTTTCACTCGCCACTTTCCACTTCCCCTCCCCCCAGGAAGCCGCATGTCAAAACGGACAGTTATCGGCCTGATGTCCGGCACGTCTCATGATGGGATCGATGCCGTGCTGGTTGATATTGCCCGTGTGAGGGGTCGCTTCCGTATTCAACAACGGGCCTTTCGCTCATTCCCGTACTCTCGGCCCGTGAGAGCCCGTCTCTTGAGAGTCAGCCAGGGCGCTCGGATTGATGCCGGTGAGGTCTCACAAGTCAACGTGCTCCTCGGCGAGTTGTTTGCGCGGGCGGCGCTTAAGCTGTGTGAACGCGCGGCTGTCTCGTGGGAGCAGGTTGATGCCATCGGTTCCCACGGACATACCATTTATCACAATCCCCACCAACGACCCGGCCCAGGCTCCACCCTCCAGATTGGAGAGCCGGCCGTCATTGCGCAGCGGACTGGTATCACCACGATAGCGGATTTTCGGCCGGCAGACGTTGCCCTTGGTGGAGAGGGAGCGCCGCTCGTTCCCTATGTGCACGCGTTTCTGTTTCAACAGCCCCGCCGTGCGGTCGCCGTTCATAATATCGGCGGGATTGCCAACCTGACTTACCTGCCGCCTCGTTCTGCAAAACAAGCTCTGCTGGCCTTTGATACCGGCCCTGGGAATATGTTGATCGATAGCGTTGTCCACACTGTTACTCAGGGCAAGCAGTGGTACGACCGGAACGGCCGGATGGCCAAAGCCGGGAGCGTGCACGCGCGTCTCCTGGACGAACTGCTCCAGCATCGGTATTTTGCCCGGCGTCCGCCCAAGTCGACGGGCAGGGAAGAATTCGGCGCGCCGTTTGCCGAGCGGTTTCTCAAACGCGCGGCGCAACTCAAGCTGCCCCCCAACGACCAGGTGGCGACGGCAAGCGCTGTTACCGCCACGAGCATGGCTCGCGCGTATCACGACTTTATCCTGCCGCACGGCCCGCTCGCTGAGGTCTACCTCACCGGTGGTGGAGCGCTCAACCCGACTCTGCGCGCGCAATTCGCTCAGGCCCTGCCGGATGTCCGCGTCCGACTGCTCGAAGAGACCGGCTATGAGAGCCAGTCGTTGGAAGCCTTGGCGTTTGCTGTTCTCGCCTATGCGACAGTTCACGGCCTGCCCTCGAACGTGCCGAGCGCAACCGGCGCGCGGCTGCCGGCTGTTCTTGGAAAAATTGTTCCCGGTAAGAACTATCGTGATGTGCGGTTGCGCTAACACGGAGAGGACAACGATATGGCAAAGCGTGTTGTGGTGATTCCCGGTGATGATGCTGCGCCCGAGGCAATGACGCCAACGGTCGAAATCCTGAAAAACTTTGCGCTGGACCTGAGCTTCACCGAGTTTTCATCAGGGGAAGAGGGAGTGAAGGAGTACGGCTCACGGAAGGAGTTTGAGAGCGCGCTGCGTGAGGCGATAGACCAATCGGACTCGACCCTCTTTGGCTCGACTAATGGAACAACCGGCGGGATCGGCTATCTCCGCTGGGGCAAGCAGACGTATGCCAATGTCCGCCCGGCACGCTGGCGACCAGGATTTCAGAGCCCGCTCAAAAACCCGGAAGCCATTGATTTTGTTGTGGTCCGGGAAAACCTGGAAGACCTGTATATGGGGGTTGAGGGCGACCTGAATACGCTCTCCCCGCTCGGCTTGACGAGCGCGATTACGCGTCAACCGCTCGATACCACAGCGCCGGGCCTGTTTGCCATTAAAGCGATTACCGAGCACGGCTCCCGCCGCATCGCCCGCTTCGCCTTTGAACTGGCGCGTAAGCGTAAAGCCCAGGGTGGCAAAGGGCTCGTCACCTGTACCAGCAAGTATAATATGCTGCGGAAAAGTGACGGGCTATTCCGTGAAGTTGCTGAGGCAACGGCCAGAGAGTATCCCGACCTGGGCTATGAGCAATACATTGTCGATGATTTTGCGCGGCGTCTCGTCGCCAGCCCGTCGCAATTTGACGTCGTTGTCATGCCGAACTTGTACGGTGATATCCTGTCCGATGTCGCTGCCGGAACCATTGGCGGTCTCGGGCTCGCGCCGAGCGGTTGCTACGGCGACACCTACGCCTATTTTGAGTCCGTCCACGGCTCCGCGCCTGATATTGCCGGCCAGAATATCATTAATCCGACCGCAACCCTGCTTTCCGCGGCGCTGCTGCTCGATTATCTCGGCTGGACCGATGAGGCCCAGCGCCTTGAGAACGCGATCGCGCAAGTGTATGCGCGCGGCGAGGTTCTCCCGCCTGACCAAGGCGGGTCAGCCTCAACGACTGAGTTCTGTGCTGAAGTCCAAAAAGTACTCTTTGGCTGAGCAAAGCGCCCAAGCGTTTGAGCATCAGAGTCGCAAACGTCAGGAATCGGAGCCTGGCCAGGGTCGAGGGGGGGCGGCGGGTCTGGATTCCGGCTTTCGCCGGAATGACGGGTAGCTGCACAGCATCGTAAAACGCGCTGATAGGGTCGAAAAAATAACGGGAGCCTCTGAGTAAGCCGCCACAAGCTGAAAAACTGGTGGCTTCCCTTCTCTTTGGAGCGCGCGTTCAGTAAAGCCCGGCATAGAGATTTGTCAGTCTGTTGGTCTTCTCAAGGAGGGTCTCCGTAAATCTCAGCATGATAAGCTCATTGAATTTGGTGCCATTGCTTTCAACGCACTCAGTGACCGACTTGTAAACCTGCCGCCACTCCATTTTCGATATCGAGTTTATCGCACCCGTGATCTCACTTGTATTGACCTCGGCGACCTGGAGGGCCAGCATAACGCTTTCAAAATTCGTGGCGGTTTCCAGCATCATATCCATGCGGTTTTCTTTATCGACCCCGATGCTCGCGGCTATATAGTCTCTTGCGAGTCTCATCGCCCGCATGCGCTGCCTCCCTGCAACACTGACAATCTCAGGATCGACGGAGGCTGTCGCTTTGATGACTGCTTGAGTCATTTTCTCATTTGCCTTCAGCAGTCTTTCACTGAAGACGAGAACGTCAAGCAGGTTGGGTGCCGCTGGGTCCAGTGAGAGTACTCGTCCCATTTTTGCCCAAATGTCCCTTGCATCGGCTACTACCTGACTTGCGCTTGCATCAGATGATACGGCTTCAAATTCACTCAAAGCGCTATAGATTGTATTCATTGTTGCTTGCGCTTGAATCCGCTCTCGCCCCGACTCTGACTTGACAGTTTCCGGCAATTTCTCGCTTGTTTGGGCGCCGTACAGTGTCGCAACCCGCATGGCAAGCATGCGCGTCCTTCCGCTTTGATTGACCGCTTCGCCAGGGCTAGTAATTTGAATAAGGCTGCTGTCACCCCCTCCCGCTTGGGCGGCAGAATCTCGCCCCGTCCGCTCCGGCCTGCCCCCCCTCAAACCTTCCTCTTGGGCGGCAGCCTCTTTGCTCCCGGTCCCGAACAACTCGGCTGCCCAGTTACCCCAATTATCTTCCGCCGCCTCCACCGGCCCAATCGACATTCCAAACACCCCGAGACAGAAAAACATCATTGCCCGTCTCATCCATTTCTTAATTCGACAGAGCCGGGCCTGGTTCATATCCCTTTCTCCTGACAGAAACGTCAATGCTCCAATTTCCATACGAACCTCCTCTGGTCATGGACACCGGCCTGACATAGCACGGGGATGCCGGGCCAGTACCAATACCGCATACAGAGTATGTGAGATTCCTGTCTATTCGCCGACGGCCTGGGAAGCTACTCCACGCCATTACGCGGCTGTTATATTTGAGCAGGCGACCCGACGAATCAGGTCTCTGCAACAGTATTGGTAAGGGCCACCCTAGCACCGGCTGGACCGATGTCAAGCAAAATATGACAGCGTATCAGTTTGAATTTTCCCTCACCCGTTGCCGGCTCAGCGCCCCCCCACCCTGGCCCTCCCCCTCAGAGGGGGGAGGGAAGAACGACTCCCGCTCCCTTGGCGGGAGATGAGTAAACGCGCCCACAGCAGGGGGACCGCGGCCATCTTGGCCGCGTTGCGGGCTGGAAGCCCGCACTCCTCAAGACGTGTGATGCAAATTAATTTGTTCAGCGGCCCAGGGCGCTGTTTCGCCCTCACCCCAACCCCTCTCCCAGCGGGAGAGGGGCTCTTGTCTTGCCCTCTCCCCTGGAGGGAGAGGGTGGCCCTGAGCCTGTCGAAGGGCCGGGTGAGGGGGCCGACGGACCGCCTGGGAGGCCAGCGACACAAGGTGCATCACACGTCAGAGGGGGGAGGGAAGAACGACTCCCGCTCCCCCTGGAGGGAGATGAGTAAATGCGCCCACAGCATGCGGAGCGCGGCCATCTTGGCCGCGTTGCGGGCTGGAAGCCCGCACTCCATTAGAAGCTAGGGGGAGGGGCTGAGCTTCCGGCAGAAAAGCGTCGGTGGATTTCAAACGGATACACCACCCGAAATATGGGTGGGATAATTCCCTCAGCGCGAGACTTATGGAGAGACTGCGCAGTCTCGACCGTGTGCTCGTCCTGCTCTCCAGTCACCCATCCGCGACCGGCGCTTGGCTCCACTTCCCGACGTTCACGGTCTTGATGCTCAAGTGGTCGCCTTGCGCAGCCAAAGTCCCCGGCACTCTCTGAGAGCACGACGGCGCTAACGACGCTTGTGACATTTGGGCGGGACACTATCCCGAGGTTTTGCTCCGGGAGCGCTTCACAACAACAATGTTCTGGCCGTTGACTCGAACGGTGCGTTTATCTGAGGCAGGAGAAGACTGCTGAACTGGCTTGCGGCCACGTTCCTCCCGCCACCGCCTGAGTTGTTGTTCCAGGTTCTTTGAATTCACTCGTTCCTCCAAGTATTCCACTATACTGTGACTTCTTAGCTATCGATGAAGGCTTCCAGACTTTTCGCTCGGGTCGGGTTGCGCAGTTTTCGTAAGGCTTTGGCCTCAATCTGACGGATGCGTTCACGGGTTACGGCGAAGCGCTGCCCGACTTCTTCCAGCGTGTAGTCTGTCTTTTCGTCAATGCCGAACCGCATGCGCAGAATCTGCTCCTCGCGCGGCGTCAGGGTGGCAAGGACTTTGCGCGTCTGCTCCTCTAAACTCAGGGCCATTGCCGCGTCTGCCGGAGAGAGGGTCTGCCGGTCTTCAACAAAATCGCCCAGCGAACTCTCTTCATCATCGCCAATTGGCGTCTCCAGGGAGACCGGCTCTTTGACAATTTTGAGGACCTTCCTGACTTTGTCCGCCGGCACTTCCATTTGGACAGCAATCTCTTCCGGCGAGGGTTCCCGGCCGAGCTGCTGGACCAGGTAGCGAGAGGTCCGCAGCACCTTATTGATCGTCTCAATCATATGGACCGGGATCCGAATCGTCCGGGCTTGGTCGGCGATTGCCCGACTCACAGACTGTCGAATCCACCACGTTGCATAGGTCGAGAATTTATAGCCGCGTTGATACTCAAATTTCTCAACCGCGCGCATCAGGCCGATATTGCCCTCCTGGATCAGGTCAAGAAATCCCAGCCCGCGGTTGACATAGCGTTTGGCAATACTCACCACCAGGCGCAGATTGGCCTCAATGAGACGGCGCTTGCCTTCCTGCGCCTGTGCCTCTCCCCGCGCGATCGTCCTCAGGGCCTGACGCAGCTCGTCCTTATTCGTTCCCAGCTGCCTCTCAATGCGCTGAATTTCTTTGCGGGCGTCCTTGATAAGCTGACTGGCCTCCTGGATTTTCTGCTCCTGGGCCTTTCCCCCGACCCCTCCCGCTCTCGGACGGGTACTCCCATTCTTCGCTGTGGACGCCCGCGCCAGCGTAATAATCTCAGACGCCTTGCAATTCAGGACGGACTCTTGTCTGCGGATAGTCCGTTCCTGCTTGTCCAGCCTGCCGCCGACTTCCTTTAATTTATCGGTGACAACCGTAATATGACGGCGACCCAAAGGCAGGCTGTCCAGTGAAGTCCTGATCTTCTCGCGGAGCGTGCCCAGCCGCTTCAGCGCTTTCTCCCGCTCTGCGACCGGACTCCGCTTGCGAGATGCTCGGGTCGCTTTTTCCCGCTCTCCGGCCAGGCGTTTGAGCGGCCCCATACGCCTCAGAAAGAGCGTAATGCGCTGGTCTTCCTTGCCGGACGTATCCGTATCCTCTTCTTCGTCGCCAAAAATACGCCGCGCTTCTGTCTCGTCCTGTTTGAGCCGACTCCCCAGAGTTAAAATATATTGGAGCGCCAAAGGAGTGGAGAAGATTTCCTGGCGAATACACTTCTCCCCAGCCTCAATCTCTTTTGCGATCGTAACCTCCTCTTCACGGCTCAGGAGTGGGATATTGCCCATCTCCTGGAGGTACATCCGAACAGGGTCTGAAGTGTCTCCCGTCACCGGCTCCCCAGCCGCTACCACTTTCTCTCCCCAGCGCTCTTCGTTCTGTTTCACCGTCTCAGGAGCAGCGGTCTCCCCTTCTTCAATGCTGGTGGAGTCCCCTTCCTCAAGCACATCAACCGTCTTAATATCCATATCTTCGAGAATGGACATGATGGTTGCCATTTCTCGTGCCGGTTTCTCCCCTTGCGATGTGGAAGCAGCAGGGGTGACAGCCCGGGTTTTTATGAGCATGGACTTTTCAGTCTGCTGGGAGGCCCGCGAAACAGTCGCCGTTTTTCTGTTTTTCTTTTTTTCCATAGGACGCTTCAGCCCCCTTTACATGAACCGCAGCAAAACACGACAGGACGCAACCCTACCTTTATCCCAACGCCTGGAGAGGCACGGGGAAGGATTGGCTACTCCGATAGAACTGCTTCTGCTTAGTTGATCCAAAAGAAATTACAGGCGGGCTGATGCCCTTGGCTAGAGCTTTGAAAAAACAATAATTCTGCTCATGGTACGGACAGTCAGAGGGGAAGTCAAGAGAAAATCCGGTCGGACGGCAACGTGACCGCCCCCTGAGAGAAAGCTGCTGGGGGAGTATGCGCGCGGGGAGCACTCAGGCGATGCTGAGCGCAGTCTCACGACAATTCACGCTTATATACGCTGATCGCCCGCTTGCGTTCGGGGGCATAGGCGCGCCATTTTGTTGCCGGGACTGCGTCCGGCGTGACGTGGTGAAAATCAAACCGCTCAAAAAGCCGCCGTGCGCCCTCCTGGTTTGTACAGGCGAAGAGATAGGCAAGGCCGCGGGCCTGCCCTTGGGTGATCGCCTTCCCGACCAGGCGGCTGCCAATTCCTTCGCCCTGGAACCGCCTGAGTGTATAGAGACCAGCTATTTCTCCTGCATTGTCGGTGACATACGGCAGTAGGGCGCATAACCCAACGAGATCGCGCTCTGTCCCAAGCCGCGCCCCATAACCGTGCAGCAACAACTGACTGACCTCGGAGGAGGTCCGTTTTTTGAGCGCGCCTTCCTGTTCGCCCCGCTGTATGAGGCGTTCGGCTTCGGGGAAATCATCAAGGGCTAATCGTTCCGCCTGACAGTAGTCTGTCAGCGTAAAAAACGTCCCACATCCTTCGTAGGTAAAGAGTTCTTTTGCCAGGCTCGCCGGCGAGCACAGCGAGACTGAAGCAACGCCACCCTCTAAGGCTAAACGCGCAGTCTCAAGTTGCCGACGCCGCTCGTGAGGCATCTCCCCGCGCGCGCCGTGCGCCTGCAACTCTTCCAACAACTCTTCCAAGTGGGAACCGTTCAGAAAGGATAACGGTGCTCCGCGGGCCGTTACTCCCCCCTGCGGGTCCAGGATCACCAGCTTATAGACGGTGAGGCGATTGGCGAGTTGTCGCGCGCTCTGAAGAGCTGGCAGGCCGGCCTGGGCTGGCCAGAGTCCGATGAAAACGGGAACCGTACGCAGGGTTTCCAGAATACTGAGACACCTCTGGTCTTCATCGCTCTCAGGCAGAAGAGGCACGGGGGCAGGGAGGCCGTTCAGCGCGTGAGACACCTGTGTATGCAGTCCCTCAACAGCGCGCCGCTCGGGTGTGGATTCGTTTGTTTCTACAAGCAGGATCACACGGGTTTCATTTAATACCAGGGCGCGCAGGACCTCCTGGACCACCTCCCGGTCCCTGGGCGCTGTGATATCTTTTGCCCGCAGCGCGAACAGGAGACTCTTTCCCCGGAATTCTTTGAGGTAGAAATCCCTCTCCGCGGTTGAAAAATCAGGCGGCGTGGTTTTCATCGCTGTTGCTCTTCGTTCCTCACAAAGCCGCTCGGCCCAATAACTGTTTGCGGAAGGTGTCCTTCCCAGGACTCTCCCACGCAACGCAGATTTCCTGCTGTCGATCAACCAGAAAGAGGAGCAGGTCCTGCACCGGAAACGGGGTCAATTGCTCAAGGGCCAACGCGCCGGGCCCAAGCCGTGCATACGCAATGTCCCATTCTTTTCCTGAGAGGTCGGCCCTTCCCAGGGAAAAATCAGCAATAAACCATTTCCCGCCTTCGAGAAATGCCAGTGGAATCCGCCCGGTGAGGAGCGTATTGCCGGCAGACAGCGTAAATCTCTCGTCCACAAGGCAGGTGGGAGCAGCGCGCATACGCAGCCAGAGCGTAGCCCTGGCAACAGACCGCCGCATATCGTCAGGAAAAGGGTCGCCCGAAGTATGGCCGTCATTGTCCTGTACAGTCGAGGCCACCTGGAGACACGCTTCCACGGTCTGGTCGTGGCCTGCTTGCTCTTGCCTCAGGCGCAGGGCTGTCTGCGTAATAAGACGATCCAACTGCACGTGCCGCTTTGATACATTTCCCCGTTGAAGTATCTTCTGGGTATGACGCTGGCGGCGCCCTTTGGCGATGAGTCGCCGTCTGTCCGTTACCCAGTCTATATCGGAAGGTTGAGCGTCAGGAGCGGCCGGATTTTCTTGGGAGTCAGGCAGGTCAGACTCGGACAAAACCTGAGCCTGATCCGTCTGGCCGGCATCGCTCTGCTGGACAGCCAGCCGCTCTGTGCCGGAGAGGTCGCGCAGGACTGTATGCAGCGCGCTGTCCTTTTTTTTCGTCTCTGACGGCGGAGGCAGGGGAAACACGACATATTCCCGAGCGCGCGTTGCTGCCACATACCAGAGCCGTCTTTCCTCAGCCGCCTCCTGGGTGCGTTCTCGGGCCTCAGCCTCCTGCCAGCCCAGGGTGCAACATTGAAGGGAGCGTGGACCAAGGTGGAGTTCAAGACGAGCGTCTTTGCGTCTCACCAAGCCGGGGCGGGCCAGCCGGTTGGGCGGTTCTCCGGCCTCCGCCACCACAACAAGCGGAAATTCCAGTCCTTTGGCTTTGTGCATTGTCAGGACGTGGAGCGCGTCTTGCGGTTCGTCAAGAGCGCTCAATTGTTCCGCCGGCCCGTCCTCGGACTCATCCAGAGCAGAGGTGAACAGCTGGCTGAAAAAGTCCGGGGAGAAATCCTGCGCAGTCCCATATTGGCCGGGCAGCCCGCGCAGCGTCTCAACACGGTGAAGCAGGTCGCGGAGCCGCTGCTGTCCGTGGGGGAGGCCGGCAAACAACGGGAGTAAGGGGGTGTGAGCGTAGATATCGGTGAGCAGCGCAGAAAGCCCGGCTCCGACACTCTGGGCGCTCTGCACAGTATGGGACAGTCTCTGGTGTAAGGCGCGCAGCAGCGCAAAAGCGGCATGCAGCCGGTCCGCGCAGGGGAGCTGTTCGGGGACGCTGCCGCTGAGATAGTCAAAGGTCCCGCCGGCACAGCGAAACTGGGCCAGCTCTTCGTCTGAAAAGCCGAAGAGTGACGAGCGCAAGGTTGCCACCAGAGCCGTGGCGTCCGCCGGATGGACCAGCGTTCGGACACACGCCTGCATATCTGTCCGTTCCTGACTGGCTGCAATCCGCTGCCTGCCCGAAAGAGGGGATGTCTGTTTGGAGGACACGTTTCCTCTTTTGCTCCGGTACGGGACGCCTGTGTCCTGGAGGGCTCGTTCATATAGCTCTACGCTTCTATTCGTTCGACACAGGAGCGCGATATCACCATACCTCAGGGGCCTGCCGGCTTGTGTCGCCAGTGTCTGCTGTTCAACGCTATGACGGATAAATTGCGCCGTACAACGCGCTTCGATGTTCCGTGGCGTGTCCTGGTTCGCCGGTTCGTGTGGCGCTGCGTGGGGCAGGTCCAGGAGCAAAAACGCCGGCCCCTCTGCGTCCTCCTCACCGCTCGCCGCGCGCAGGGGCAGATATCCAGGCTGGTCCGGGTCTTCCTCACTGTCCAGCACCTGTGAAAAGAGCGCGTTCATCCGTGTCACCAGGGCAGCCCGCATCCGAAAATTCGTTGAGAGGCTGAGGACCCGCCCCTGTCGTTCAACCGCCGCGCGCAGCAGGTGGTAGACTTCGAGATCGGCCCGCCGAAAGCGATAAATGGACTGCTGGGGGTCGCCGACAAGAAACAGTTTCCCGGCGCGGAGCGCAACCTGCGTCCAGTCCTCTGTCCGGGGCTGGTCTTCTGCCAGAAAGAACAGAATTTCGGCTTGTAAGGGATCGGTGTCCTGGACTTCATCAACCAGCAGAAAGTCGAATCGGCGTTGAAAATAGCGCCGCAACTCGCGATTGCGCTTGAGTCCGTCGCGCATCAGCGCCAGCAGGTCCAGAAAATCGAGGCTGCCCTGTTGCTGTTTTTTGGCCTGATAAGCGCGCAGATAGCCGCCCAGCCAGCCAGCCAGGCCCACCGTCAGATTATGCAGCAGAGCGGCTTGGGCCTTGAGATGGAGGGCCTTTATCTGCCCGAGCAGCGTGCGTGCTTCGTCAAGCGCGGCGAGTGGCTGCCAATTCGTCTGTCTCCCTTTTCGAGGCTGTACCGTCAGGCGGTGTGACAAGAAGTGTTCCCAATCCTCCGTCTTGTCCTGATAGGGGGTCGTCGGAACGATATCGGTCAGGCTTGTAATTTGCTCGAACACCGTATCTGTCGTGTCGTGACAACAGCTCCGCAGATCGGCCAGCCGGGCGACAGCCTGGTGGACCTCAGCGCAGTATGTCGGGATATCTGCCTGGACTGCTGCCGGCAGCCAGTCCAGGCAGTCGCGCTGCTCAACCAGAAAATCGCACAGCGACTTCAGATGGGTGACTGAGAGACCAACGCGCAATGCCTGGCGTAGCAGGTCCGCGCTGCCCTGCCCAGATTGCAGTTCCTGGGTGAGCCAGGTGTGCCAGACCTGGTCGCGCAACAGGCGCGCCTGGCCCTGGTTCAAGACTGTAAAGGCTGGGTCCAGTCCGACCTCCAGCGCGCGCTCACGTAACAAGGCCGCGCAGAATGCGTGGATGGTCATCACCATCGCCCGGTCAAGCTCAGCCAGCGCCAACTGTAAGGCCGCGCGCGCTCCCTCGGGCAGGGACGTTTGGAGGGCAGACTCAACAGCCGCGCGGAGCCGTGTTCGGAGTTCAGCCGCGGCCTTATCCGTAAAGGTGATAACAGCGGTCCGGCTCAGCGGACTCCGACCAGCTCGCAGCAGGGCCAGTAACCGGCTCAACAAGAGCTGCGTCTTGCCTGTGCCTGCCCCGGCCTCCAGTAAAAATGTAGTCCGAAAATCCGAGACAATACGCTGCTGAGCGTCGTTGTCCGAAAGCGAAGCGTGGGTCATGCCTGTGACCGTACCCAGCGCCATGCCGTTGTCTGGGGGTCGTGCAGTTTCTGTGCGGCCCACTCAGAGCCATGCGCCTGACAGATTTCGGGAAATGGACAGGACTGGCAGGCATCAGGAACAGGAAAGAACAGGCCAGCGGTGAGGCCCGCGGCAAGGCGGGTGATGATGGTCCGTAAGGTTCCGAGCGTTGCCGCCTGTGCCTCTGCGGTCAGGGATTTTTTGTCAGGTTGCGCAGCGCCGTCTACACTCCTGTACGCCGCCCGGACCCAGTCCAGGTCCGGGCGGAGATACTGGGCGGCATAGAGATACAGGGCCAGCTGGAGCGCGGTTCCACCCGCAAAGCCCCGCGTTGGTGGCCGGCCCGTCTTATAGTCAAGAATACGCGCCTGATTGTGTTCTGCAGAAACATCAATCCGGTCAATCCGTCCTCGAAGCTGGACCTCTTCCCCCGTATCAAGGCGAAAGGGAACGGCTTGGGCTGAAAAAAATCCCGCGCCGGCCTCCTCCGGCTCCTGTGTCCCGAAGGAGTAAACGGGTCCTCCAATAGTATGTGGATGCTGGACACGTTTACTCCTTATGCCAAAAAACACCTCAAACGCCGCAGGATAAAAATCGTCCGTCGTTTGGCGTTCGCGCTGGAGAAAGGCGTGCAAACGCCGCAGCAGGCGTTCGCGCTCAAATTCCCAGAGCAGGGGCAGCCCAACCGGCCGTGTCTGCGCAAACACCGCAAACTGCTCCTCCGCTATCTGGGTAAGCAGGCGTCGCTCGTCCTCAGCGCGTTGCGTGGACAGGGGCAGCTGGTCCGTCTGTTGGAGACGGGAGAAAAAATCGTGCAGGATGGTATGCGCTAACACCCCCCGGTCGCGTGGCAGGAGGGCAAGAATCTGTTCCGGCTCTTCCCACGGCTTGAGAGCGAGCACCGTCTCCAGAAAATAACGAAACGGACAGCGTGCGTATGTTTCCAGGCTGCTCGCGGACAAATATAGCCCCTGCGGGAAGAGGTGCCGGCGCAGGGCGCTCTGGACGCTTTCCGCCTGCATACAGCCGTCAAAAGCCGTGAGGTGGGGACGCTCCCAACGCTGCTCCATCGCGCGCGCGGCAGGAACAAAGAACGGGAGCGTCTGTAGACCGGGCTGAACCGTATGCTCAGCGGCGCTCTGGTTGATCTGCTGAGCATGGCGAAAAGCATAGGTCAGGTGGAACTCCAGCGCGTCCACCGCCTGCCGGGCACTCGGTGCGTATCCTCCAGTCGCCGCTACCCACCGGCTCCTGTGTTGCAGGTCTGCCAGCGTTGCCTGCCGGCCACACAGCGCACTGACCGTCTGTAAGAGGAGCGCGGCGGGCGGGCGGGCCGCTCCCTGGACAGTGCGTGGATAGGTCAGACATAACATCTCTTGCGCACTCTGGGTCGCCAGCATGAAAAGGAGCTGTCGGCGTTCAACCGCCTGGCGACGAACCGGCACGTCCATAGTCAGCACTTCGGCCAGATGCTGGCGCTCGGCATCAGACAAAACAGGGTCCTGAGCGGGGAGGCGGGCCCCAGACTCTTGCGCCAGGCCCGGCAGGATGACCGCTCGAAAGCGGAGACCGGTCGCCTGGGGCACCTCACCGAGAAAGACGCCGGTCGGGTGCGTTTTGCGGAGTTGCGCTTTTCCCCAGGAAAGGCAGCCCAGAACAGCCTCAACCCACTCCGCAGGGCACGTTGTTTCAGCCAGAAGTGGGGAGAGACTTCGGAGGGTCGCCTCAATATTCAGACTCTGCTCACCGGTGTCTTGTTGGTCCAGTTCCTCGTCACTCCACGAGACCTCACCGGACACATAGTCCTCACACATCCGCAGGAAGGGGACCAGCCAACCTTCCCAGGTGCGCTGGTCTTGAACCGTTTTCACGTCCGTCAGCAAACGGTCCATAAACCTGACAAGCAAATGGAGCGCGGGCACCAACCGTTCGGCTTGTCCCTCCGATGGGTTCTGGTAGCGCGCTTCCAGCGCGGCGAGGCGAACGTGCCATTCCTGGCCTCCGCGTCCTATCCCGGCCTCCAGACAGAGGGCTTCCCACTGGGCGATATGCGCCTCTGAAACAGCTTCTCCAATCAGGTCTTGAAACCGGGGGCGGGCCAGCCTGAGAAAGGTGAAAAGACGCTGCCGCGAGCAGTCTTCAGACAAGAGCTGACACAGCGCCTGCACAGCTTTCCCCTGTCGCGTGGCCAGCACGGGCCGCTCTGTAACAAGGGTACACGGAATCCCCAGGCGAGAAAGCGTCTCCAGCAATAACGGACCATAGGGGTTTGACTCGGTGAGAAGCACCCCTATCTCGTCAAATGTATAGTCCCGCTCTTTGACCAGCGAGAAGATCGTGCGGGCAATTTCACGCGCCTCCTGGATTTGATCTGGTGCAGAAATGATGTGAAGCGAGGCATCCGGGCGCGTTGAGACCGGGCGCGGGGGCGTTGCTTGTTCAAAAAGCCGGGTCTGGACCTGAGAAAGGGAACAGGATGGGGTCTGTGGACGGGCTAAGGGAGACGCCTGAAAGCCGAGCCTGTTGAGCCAGCTCAATGTAGGCGTCACGGCTTCGTAGGCTGAGCCGGGTCGCCAGGGAAGAAAGACCAGGGTATCCCTCTGCGTGAAAAGCGTTTCCAAAAAACGCCGCTGGCGGGCGGTATGCTCAAGACTGCCATACATCAACAGCGGCCCGTCACTCCTGACTGTCTGGACCTGGACAGCGAACAGATCGGCGTCATCAACGAACGGCAGTTCGTCCAGGCTCTCCTCATAGCGCGTGTAGAGGTCCAGCAGATGCCGTATTTTCTCTCGATATAATACGTCCCGCGCAGGAATCCGGCTATACAACACGTGCAGATGGTGGGGCTGGACGTCCGCCTGCTTGAGGTCTGCCAGCGTCTCGCTCAAGAACTTGGGAAATCGAGGCTGCCGGGCGAGCGCCTGAAATAAAGAGTAAACGGGTCCAGCATCGACATGTTGTTGGAGGACACGTTTACTCTTTCCGGCCTGGGCCTGTTCCAGCAAGAGACGCTTCACGAGCAGCGGAACCAGCGCGGCTGAGACGCGCCGTTTCCCCTCCTGCCTCAAGCGCGCTTCGGTCAGGCGTACCGCATAGTTGAGCAGCGTTGTAAATCGCAGGCCGATATGCCCGTCACCTGCCCTGGCAATGGCGTTGCTGAGCTGTGAACCAATGACATCGCTGGTAACAATAATCGTGAGCGGCGTCAGCGAGTCGGCCGCTTTCAGCGTGTGGACAGCGGCAATGAGCGCCTCTTGCAGGACGGCAAGCGAGTCGGAGATAAATACTCGCTTTTGAGGCATACCTCTTTGCTTATGGGGCGACCCTGCGCCTCGTAGGGACAACGCCGGCGTCGCCCCTGCCCGTTAGCGTTTGAACAGCACAACTTCGAGCGTTTTATCGCTATAGCGGTGCTTAAAACTCGATATCCCGCCACTCACATCAATACGTTTGTTAAAGTCAGGGGGAAACGCGGACGAGACCGCGGCGAGGGTTCGGATAGCGGGGTCATTGACACTGCCTCGTACAGAAAAATTACCGTCCTTCAGGGAGAGCGTATACTCGTAGTCGGGCATTTCGTCGCCAATCCCCATTTCCCGCTTGGCGGCAGAAACCGGGACACGCCGCGGGAATTCCATGCGCAGGATGTGGGCGTTGCCCTGTTCTTCGACCGTATACCGCTCGCCGTAGCGACGCGAACGTTCAGTCTTTTCATCAAACTCCGGCGTGTAATAGCCCTCAATCGGCTGGTCGCCCTTATCGGGCGTCCGTCCGCCGGAAACACTGAGAAAAGGAGCCATCGCCGGAGCAAGGGGGAGACCATAGAAGGTCCCGCGCAACGGCGTGTCTTCGGTTGGAACGCCCTGAAAGAAGGATTCGCGCAGGCGAATCAACGTTTCGACCGAGGCAATCAGAACACCAAGAAAGATAAATTTATTCGCCGCTTGACTGAAGAGCTCTCCCCCCAAAACAGCGCTATAGACGGCCAGGAGAATAATCGGGTACAGGACCATATTGAACAGGATGTTCAGGCTGGTTGCTGTCCCGACATGAAAATAACGCGTATCCCCAACAGCTTGTTCCAGGGCGCGTTTGGTTGAGAGCGGTAGCGCGCCAAGGATGGGCTGGGCCGAGGCCAGGAGCGTCCCCAGAATGGAATTGTTTTGCGCTGGCTGGACTCGGGCAAGGGCCCGGGCGTAGGTGCCGGCCAGTTCGCCTTCAAAGACTTTTTCTTCCACGACCTTTTTGGGTGCAACCGGTTTGGGCGTAGGCGCCGTCACTGCTGGCGCTGCGGCAACGGGCGCCACCGGAGCGGGAGCAGCGGCCGGAGCCGGGGCAGCCGCCGGTGTCGCCGCGCCATTGGTGGCCGGTGCCTCAGCCGGGGCCGGCTCTCCACTCTCCCCCTTGAACCGGGACGGGAAATCATCCCCAAACGTCTGCTCAGGATGTAACTCCTTCGCCCGCGCCAGTAACGCCGCTTCCGTCTCCACGATATCCGGGTTGGGCAGACAGCAGTCCACCGGACACACCGCCGCACATGCCTCCTGATCGAAAAACCCAACGCACTCCGTGCATTTGTCCGGCACGATATAGAAAATATCGTCATCAATGGCGGGATGCTGGGCCCCGTTAAACTCCCACTCCACCCCCCCCTGATAGATGGCGGTATTGGGACACTCGGGCTCACACGCCCCGCAGTTGATACAGTCCTCGGTGATCATCGTCGCCATACTGAACGGTTCTCCTTCTGCAAGCAGGTCAATAGCGATAGCGTATCAACCCTTCATCTAACGGGTTTACCCTACTCGGTCAACGCGACCGCGCCCCCTTTATGCCGTATTGACAGATATGGCTTGCAGACCTACTGTGTCCCTGTTGCTCTATTTTCGTAAGGAGGAAGCATGAAACAGAAAATTCTCCGGTTAGCGCTTGGGGCTTTTGCGGTCGGCTGTTTTATCGGTGCGCCCGTCTGGGCGGATCATCACGAGGCGACTGAGCCGATGCCCGAAGCCGCTGAGCCGATGCCCGAAGCCGCTGAGCCGATGCCCGAAGCCGCTGAGCCGATGCCCGAAGCCGCTGCTGAGCCGATGCCCGAAGCCGCCGGGCCGATTGACATCAACATGGCGGACGCGGCTGCCTTGCAGACCCTGCCCGGTATCGGCGAAACAAAAGCCGCAGCCATTATTGCCCATCGCGAAGCAAACGGTCCGTTTGCGACTGTAGACGCCCTGCAAAACGTCAAAGGCATCGGCGAGAAGACGCTCGGGAAACTGAAAGAGCAGATTACCGTAGGGGCCAGCGAATAACTGGCGGAACCTGCGACAGAACAGCAGCGCATCTGAACAATGCTGTCAGGGCGGCCTTCGGGGTCGCCTTTCTTTTTTGAGGATTCGTGTGGCGAATGCCTTCAAGAGTGAACGTGTCCTCCAACCAGACAAAAAAGCCGGACACGTTCACTCTTTCTCCCGTAACGCCAAACTCGAAGCCAAGCTGACAACCCTACCAACCAGTCCCGGCGTCTATAAGTTCACTGATCACAACGGCGCCGTGATCTATGTCGGGAAAGCGAACAATCTGCGCGCCCGGGTCAGACAATACGCCCGCGGCGGGGATGGCCGGGCGCAAATCCGTTTTCTCCTCGCCCAGCTGACCGATGTCGAGGTCCTTGTTACCCAAACCGAAAAAGAGGCGCTGCTGCTCGAAGACACCCTGATTAAGCAATTCCGGCCTCGATATAATATTCGTCTCAAAGACAACACCTCCTATTGGCACGTGAAGGTTACCCAGCAGGACCAGTGGCCCCGCCTCCTCCTGACCCGCCAGATTGCGAAGGACAGCAGTAAATATCTGGGACCCTTCCACTCCAGCACGGCAGTCCAGGAGACCTTGGAAATCATTCGGAGAGTCTTCCCCCTGCGGACCTGTACGGACACCGTCTTTCGCAACCGCACCAGGCCGTGCCTGGAATATCAGATCAAGCGCTGCCTCGGGCCCTGTACTCTGCCGGTCGACCCCGACGCCTACCAGCACCAACTGAAAAATGCCCTGCTGCTGCTTGAGGGCAAAAGCACCCAACTCGTAGACCGCCTCACCCGGCAGATGAACCAGGCCGCCGACGCGCTGTGTTTTGAAGAAGCCGCGCGGCTACGGGATCAAATCCGGGCCATGACAAAAACCGCGGAAAAGCAGCTGGTCTCCACCCCCTTGGGGAATGACCAGGACGTGTTCGGTCTGTATCGCGAGGGCGGACTGATCGAAGGCCAGGTCCTGTTTGTGCGTGGTGGGAAACTGATTGGCAACCTGGCCTATAGCTTTACCGACAATGAGTTCCCGAATGCAGAGGTCGTGGCTGAATTCCTGAGCCAATTCTATCAAAGCAGCCGGTTTATCCCCGACGAGATTCTTGTCCCGGTTGGGCTCGACGATGCCGACATCCGGGCAGAACTCCTCTCGGAACGCAAGGGGAAGAAGGTCAGCCTGCTCTGTCCGCAGCGGGGAGCCAAACTGCGGCTGGTCGAAATGGCCCAGGAAAATGCGCGGCACAGCTTTGTCGAAAAGCGGCGGGGAGAAGAGCATAAAGAGAAGACACTGGAGAGCTTACGCCGTGCGCTGCATCTGCAAAACGCACCAAAACGGATTGAGTGTTTCGATATTTCAAATACCCAGGGCAATCTCTCTGTCGGCTCCATGGTCGTCTTTGATGAGTGCGAGCCGGACAGGAACCGCTACCGCCGGTTTCGCATCAAAACCGTCGAAGGAGCGGATGACTTTGGCATGATGTATGAAGTGCTCACCCGCCGCTACCAGCGTGCCTTAGCGGAACATGACCTGCCAGACCTCCTCATGGTAGATGGCGGCAAAGGCCAACTCGGCGTCGCCGTCACTGTGCTGCGAGAGTTAGGAATTACTGAGGTCGATGTCATTGGCCTGGCCAAGATGCGGACCGAGCGAGACCCGTTTGCCGAAGAAGTCGCCCATTCCTCTGAGCGCGTCTTTCTGCCCGGACGCAAGAATCCGGTCGTGCTCAAGCCCAACGCCACTGCCCTCTTCCTCTTGCAACGCATCCGGGATGAGGCCCACCGTTTTGCCATTACCTATCACCGGAACCTGCGGGCAAAAGAGCGCCTCAGTTCGCCGCTCGATGCGATTAGCGGGGTTGGCCCGACCAGACGCAAGGCGCTCCTCCGGCATTTTGGCAGCCTCAAACGGGTGCGCGCCGCCGCACCCGAAGCGCTGGGCCAAGTCGCCGGGATTACCCCGGCCCTGGCGAAAAAAATCCACCAGCATTTACGGGCGCATCCCGCCCCACGCTAACGGAGCCGGCCTGGTTTTAGTGGCTAGTGGAGAGGGGCTAGGGGTTAGGGGAGAGGAAACTAGGAGAGCCCATCATTCCCGCAAAAGCAACGGTTATTCCTGCGAAAGCGGGAATCTCGTCCCCTCTTCTCCGGTCGATCCTCATTCACCTCGCCCTGGTGTATCTCTTGGGCCAAGCTGGCGTGGCCTGGGGCTGGCAGGCGGCTGCTCCCCTCTGGCTGGGCGGACTGCTGACCCTCAGCATGGCCGGCTGGATCATCGGTGGGCTCCGTCTGGCCGTCTTTGTCAGTCTGCTGAGTGGCGCTTTCGTGGTCGGCAATCTCACCCTCCATCGAGTCTACGCTCCCGATTTTCCTGCGCACCACCTTCGGCAGTTGGCTTTGCCGCAGAAAATCGTCCTCGAAGGCTGGCTGTTCCAGGAGCCGGAGCGGGGTCCGGCACGCGGTCGGTTATATCTTGAGGCGCAACGCATCTGGCAAAACGGGCAGTCCCGGCCGGCAACGGGCAAGGTCCTCGTCACCGTTCGTTACCTCGAAGACCGCAAAGACCCCTGGCAGTACGGCGATGTCATGAAGCTTCCGCTCAAACTCCGCATCCCGCGCAATTTTCATACGCCGGGCAGCTTTGATTATGCCGGCTATCTGGTCCGGCGGGGCATCTATCTCACTGCCTTTGTGTGGGATGACAAGAACATCGAAAAGGTCGGGCTGGCCGGAACGTGGCTCCGCCACCGGATTGAACACGTCCGTCGGACGGTCGGCGCATTCTTTGACGCCCACCTGTCCGCTACACCGGCGGCCATTCTTCGCGCGCTGATTATTGGCGATAAGAGCCGACTCGACCCGGATTTGCGTAACGCTTTTACGCGGGTGGGCGTTGCCCACGTTCTTGCCATTTCAGGCCTCCATATCGGCTTGATTGCACTCGTGGCGTATGGGGCCTGGTGGTGGCTCCTGGCTCGGAGTCAGTATGTGTTGTTGATGTGGTCGGTGCCCAAACTGGCCGCGTTCTTCACGCTGCCGGTCGTGCTGTTGTACGCCGGTCTTGCGGGCGGCAGTGTTTCGACCCTGCGAGCGGTCATTATGGTTGCGGTCTTTCTCACCGCACGGCTGCTTGACCGAGAAGAGGAAGTCTTCCGTAGCCTGGCCCTGGCCGCCTTGATCGTGTCGTTGATCTGGCCGGGGTCCGTCCTTGATATCTCTTTTCAGCTTTCTTTTGTGGCTGTCCTGACCATCCTTCTGGGTCTGCATCGCTTCCGAATCTGGTGGGATAATCGAGACAAAGTGCGAGCTGGCGGCTCCTCTCAATGGTGGCAGCGAGTCCGGCGCCGGATCGGCCTCTACTGTCTTGTTACTTTGAGTGCGACGGTCGGCACGCTCCCGCTCGTGGCAACCTATTTTCATACTGTCCCGCTGGTTGGATTTGCGGCCAACCTGCTGATTGTGCCTTTCCTGGGGAGTGCCGCCGTTGTGTTGGGTCTGGCCGCGGCAGCGCTGGTATTTCTACACGAGGGAGCCGCGGCCCTGCTCGTGTGGTGTGCCGGAGCCGTGGTCTCGCTCGGCGTAGGTTTGGTCGAAGCTATCGCGGCCCGACCCGTGGTAGCCGTTCACTCTGTGACCCCCACGCTTTTTGAACTCATTCTGTTTTATACCCTGTGCGTTTCTCTCCTGTTCTTTTCATACATCCAGCCTCCCTGGTTGCGGCGGGTCTTGTGCTCCTGCCTGTTCGGCCTGCTGCTCTTCGACAGTCTGTACTGGATCACCCAGCGTTATTTTCAGACGGAGCTGCGGGTCTCTTTTCTTGATGTCGGACAGGGCGATGCGGCCGTGGTCGAGTTTCCCGGCTCCCATGTGATGGTCATTGACGCGGGCGGATTCACGAGCCAGACGTTTGATTCGGGTCGGGCTATCGTCGCGCCCTTTTTATGGCAGCGGAAAATCGGACGCATAGACACGTTGGTCCTCAGCCACCCCAACCTTGACCACTACGGCGGGCTGGAGTTTCTGGCCAAACATTTTGGTGTCACCTCCTTCTGGTTTAATGGTGACAATCGGTCTGAAAGCCAGCGCTTCAAGCGGCTGATGGCTACGTTGCAAGAGAACGGTATCCAGACTCACACCTTATGCCGTGATACGCCAGACCGAAAAATTGGCGGAGTCCTTATTCAAATCCTCCACCCGCCCTGTGGTCAGACCGGACTGGACACAAACGACGCCTCCCTCGCGCTCCGTCTCAGTCACGGGGAGGTGGATATACTGTTTTCCGGGGATATCGAGAGAGCGGGGGAGAGCATCCTGCTCGCGGCATCGGCCCCTCTTGAGAGCGAGATTCTCAAAGTTCCCCATCACGGCAGTCGCAGTTCAAGCACCCAGCCCTTTCTTCAAGCCGTGTCCCCTCAGGTCGCAATCGCCTCGCTCGGCTATCGAAACCGCTTTCGTTTTCCAGCTCCAGAAGTAGTGGAGCGCTATGAGCGGCAGGGGGTGGCACTGCTCAGAACGGACCAAGTGGGGACAACAACCGTGCGAAGCGACGGGAAGAGCTATCGGGTTGAGACCTTCTTGCCTTAGTTGAATCGTGAGACTGAACCGGACCCATCATCTTATCCTCACGGTACACGCAGCAACTGATACAGTTTGACACGTGTTTATATATATGTAAATTTCGTATTCCAGTGTGGAAACTCCTCCAGCAGCGTCGGGCCAGTGGGGCACTGTGGTATGGGCGGTCGAAGTGTCCGGCAAGACTCTGGCTTGCGATTTTTTCAATAGTCTGGAGTCGAAGGAGCGCGCTAAGGTACAGGCAATATTCAACAGGCTCGCCAATTTTGGTCGGATCAAAACACAGGAGCGTTTCAAAAAGCTAGAAACGCGGAACGGGTGGGCACTATGGGAATTCAAGAGCTTTCAGCTTAGATTCATTGGTGCCTTCTCGCCCGGGGTACGGAAGGAGTTCGTGGTTGCCTATGGCCTTCAAAAGAAGAAAAATCGCCACAATTCTGCCGACCTTGATCGGGCAGTCAGGATTCTCAACTCACATTTTACTCATCAACGGCCGAAAGGGAGGAACAATGGCTGCGAATGAACTCTTGACCAAACATGACGACACGTTCGACCGCCTGGTGCGACAGGAGGAATTCATCCTGGATGTGACCGAAACGCTCACGCAATTCCTGCAGGAGTCCGGCGTGACCAAAGCCGAGTTGGCCAAGCGTCTGAAGCGGAGCCCCGGCTTCGTGTCCCAAGTGTTCGGCGGAGGAAGAAATCTGACACTCAGAACGATTTCGGACATCGCTACCGTACTATCCCTTCGACCAACGCTAAAGTTGTCTTCGGTCCCCCAAGCTGCTCCTGTAATCGATACCCAATGGAAGCGTGTTCCCCAGCCTCAGTGGATGATACGTGACAAGGAGAGCAGGGTGCCCTCGCCCTCGGGATCGCCTATTCAAGAACAAGCCGCTTGGCCTGCCGCAGCATAAAAGCGTCGAAGCGCTTTGCGAGGCGATTCAAATGGTTGATTTGTCGAGGATTATTTCTACCGTGCAGATCGAGGATGTCAGGCTCCGCGAGGCAAGTTGTCGTTCCCTGGTCCAACCATCTGAGGTCGCAAATACGCTTGTCGCGACTCCCTCACATGAGACATCGGTCACGAAAGAACCTGGAAATGACGGCTTGCTTCTGATCAATACAAACTTCTCCCTGGAGATTAGAGATGGAGAGGGCGAAGAGCAGTTGCAAGCTGAGGTTCATGGAGTGTTCGAGCTGTCTTATAGCATTCCAAACAAGGAAACTTTTTCCTCGGACGAATTGAAAGCGTTCGGGCAAGTCAACGCTGTGTTCAATGCGTGGCCATATTGGCGTGAATTAGTGCAGGCATCCCTGGCTCGTATGTCCATGCCGACCTTGACGGTACCGGTATACCGGTTGCCGCCGAGCGGCTCTGCCAAGAATGACCAGAAGAATACGGTCCCGGCTGAGTAGTCGAGTGAGACAAGCGCGGAGCGTGCGTCTCCCTCTTCGGTTCCTTCCCGAAGCCATGAATCGTAAAACTCGATAGCGCAAGCCGGAATATCGCTCAGAGCCAGCAGTCTCCCCCACCGTCCTTCAAAACCGATACGTGTAGCGCACCTTGAAGCGGCCTTCGCGGCCGATGGAGTGGAAGCCGCCCTCTTCGTCCAGCCAGCGCTGGTTGAAGACCAGAAAGATGTCGTTGCCCGGCTCGATGATCCAGCGGATGCGGGTGTTGAGGCTGAACACGTCCGACACGTTGTCGTACTGGATCAGGCTGAACCAGGACAGATCGGGGCTGACGGCTATGTCCAGCCGCACCCGCAACAGCCGGGTGACAAAATTGCCCTCGGGCAGGCGGACATCGCTCTGGAGATATTCCGGGCTCAGGAACAGGCGCGGACCGGGCTGGAAATTGAGACGCAGGTTCCAGCTGTCGCGCGTGCCACTGTAATAGTCGCCCCAGTAATGGGCCAGACTGGCCGACAGTTTGCGTTTATCCGCGGTCTCGGCCTTGACCATATAGCGGCGGAAGGTGTAGCGGTCGGGCCGCAGCCGGACGCCGCGGCTGATCTCAAAATCCTCGGTCAGGCGTTCAAGCTGTTGCCAGGCCCGGAACATGAGCGTGTCGCCGCTCTCAAAACGCCACTCGCAGGGAAAGACAATGTTGCGGGTGAGGAGTCGGTTCGTGGACTGGTCGGTAATATAATTGCCGTCAAAGGCGCAGGCGACTTGCCGCGTGCCCCAGCGCCCAGGACGCGGAGCCGCCTGGAGGAACCAGCCGAAGCGTCGAATGCCGGTGCGCGGCACAAAGCCCATGCTGGCCTCAAAATCCCGTTGCACCTCACGATAGGTGCCGAATATCGTCCAGGTATCGTTGGGCAGATTGATCTGACTGCCCCAGGCCCAGTTTTTCCGTGCCGTGGGACGAAAACTCTTTAACACAAATGAAGATAGGGTGAGGTTGCGCCTTTCCAGAAAGCGGGTTGTTTTATACAGGAAGTCGTGTCCGTACAGGCCGCTCGCGTCTCCGTTCTCCGGTGTCCGACGGGTCGCGATCAAACCCAGCGAGGCCTGTTCGCCGAGGTCGCGCTTGAGCCGGACCACGCTGAAATTCTCGCCCGGTACGGGGTCGCGTTCCTGGGTCTGGGCGCTGAGTATCCCCAGGGAATACTTGCCAACCCGGCCGCTGAGTTTTGCGCCGCCGATCAGGTCAACCGGTTTGCCATCGTCGGCAATGCCGACGCGCCGGCTGAAAAAGGGGATAATCACCAACGGCCCCGAGGTTGGGGTCAGGCCGTCAACCGCAAAATTGGGCGCGTCCTCCAGAAAGAACTGCCGCTTCTCAGGAAAGAAAAGCGAGAAGCGCGTCAGATTGACCTGCACATCGTCTGTCTCGGCCTCGGAAAAGTCGGTATTGAGCGTCAGGCTGAGCGTCAGGCCGGGGGTGGGTTTGTAGAACAGGTCAAAGCCCGGCTTAAAGGATGCGGCGTCGCGGCGCACCTCGGTGGTCAGAAAAGGGGAAAAATCGAGTCCCAGGCCCTGGGACCTGTCGCGCAGTCCGGTCAGCCGGCCGGCGCGTGAGACCCGGTTGAAGTCCAGACTCTGCAGATAGCCGCTCCAGACCGTTTCTTCGTTTACCCGTTTGATGATGCGCTGGACGTTGAAGCCCCAGCTCGACTGGCCCGGAGCATAGCTCAGGGTCTGAAACGGAATTTCAAATTCCGCGCTCCAGCCGCTCGGCGAGCGCGCGGTCTTCACGTTCCAGATGCCGTTCCAGTCCCGGTTTTCGGTCTCCCCCTCGTCTCCGATGAGTTCGTCCACCCGGGCCCCAACCGAGTTGGTTTGAAATTTGAACGCGTTGCGCCGATCCGCAAACGTATCGAACAAGAGCGTCACCCGATCATCCGCAGCCAGGTCCGCGTCCCGATTAAAGCGGGTGGCAACCGCGGCACTCACGTCCGAGTCGTGACAAATCACCCCGACGTAGAGATGGGTCGCCGTGTACAGGACGCGCACCTCGGTCGGCTGGGAGGCCGGCGCGCCTTCGTCAGGTTCGCGTTGGCGGAAATCGTCGCCGACCGGCGCGCTTTGCCAGGCCGGCTCAGTCAGCCGACCGTCGAGGATAATGGACTGGGGAATCTGCACGGCCTGCAACGCGACCGGAGCCAGCACCGAGACCTCCATATCCTCCAGGGGGATGGGCTGAAGGGTACTCCCGGACTGCGCCGTCGGCGTATCGGCCGCGGCTGTGGCGGCCAGCACCAACCCGGCCAGGATCACGCTGAGCAGGGATATGCGCGGGTTCAAAAGAGTAAACGTGTCCTCCAATAAACATGAGATGCTGGACACGTTTACTCTTTGTCGTCTTCCCTGAACAGCGCGTCGCGCCAGTCGAGCGCGGCGCGCAGGCCTTTTTCCTTCCGGATCTGGTTGAACGTTTCCTGCTCTTGCGTCCGGGTTGTGTCAAACATGACAACCAGATCGAGATTCTGGTAGATGCTGTTCAGAAAGCCCATGTTCTCATACGCCCGGTTAATGGCAGCCTTGTTAAACTTCACCCCGACCTGAGCGATCTTTACCAGTTTGCGCGCGGTCTTCTCACACTCGCGCATGAGCTGATCGTGCGGCACGACCCGGTTAATCATGCCCAGGCGTTCAGCCTCTTGGGCGGAGATCATTTCCCCGGTCAAGAGCAGCTCTTTGGCCTTGGCAAACCCGACGCTGAACGGCGTGATCAGAACTGGAGGGCCGGTCCCAAACCGGATTTCCGGTTCGCCCAACACCGCTTGCTCAGAGGCGATTTTAATGTCGCATAACTGGGCGAGTTCACACGCGCCAGCCAGGGCATAGCCATTAATCGCCGCAATATACGGTTTGCTGGAATGCCAGACCTTCAGAAAAATCTCGATGTTATACTTCAAATCAGACCGCCAGCTATCCGCGGAGCGGTCGTAGAGTTCGGGCTCACCTTCTGGTGGAGCGATATTGAACCCCGCAGAAAACGCCCGCCCGGCTCCAGTCAGAATCACGACCCGGATGTCATCATCGGCTTCAATCGCATCGAGCGCCTCGCCCAATTCGGCCATCAGTTCCTTGCTGAACGAATTGAGCTTCTGCGGTCGGTTGAGGGTCAGATAGCCGATGGCATCCTTTTTCTCGAATAGCAGGTTTTGATACGTCATATCCCCTCCTGTCGGACAAAGAGGAAACGTGTCCAGCATTCATGTCTGAGTGGCGGATACGTTCACTCTTTTTGAACCATAGCGAACCAGCCCGAACAGTCTAGCCCGCCCGATTCCGCCGGTCCCCCTGCCCGTACCATTTTCAGGTGAAGCGTTCAGAGAGACATCTGACCGAAAGCTAACAGACACGAGCCACTTTGAGAATTGAGCACCGGCTGATCATTGGTCCGAGGATGCGTGGCTGGACTTACCGCAGACCGGTGCTACATATAGGGGCCGTGCCAACCAGTATTGACATCGTGCTGCCATGCCTCAATGAGGAGCGCATCCTGCCGCAGAGCGTCCGGCGGCTGCACGCCTTTCTTTCAGCGGAGATGACTGCGTACACGTGGAGCATTGTCATTGCCGACAATGGCTCGACTGACGGTACGCGCGCTGTTGCTATAGCCCTGTCAGAAGAGTTGTCCGCCATACGCTATACACACTTGACGGACCGAGGGCGCGGGCGAGCTTTGCGACGGGCGTGGACGGCAAGCAGAGCCGATATTGTTGCCTATATGGACGTTGACTTATCTACTGACCTGGCCCGTCTGCCAGCCTTGGTCGAGGCTATTGCGAACGAGGAGTATCATATCGCTATTGGCTCGCGCCTGCTGCCCGAGTCGCGGGTTACAGGTCGTACGCTGGTCCGCGAGTGTACCTCGCGGACGTACAGTCTACTGTTCCGCTCAATGTTCTGGACGGCGTTTCGCGATGCCCAGTGTGGCTTCAAGGCCGTGAGCCGCAGTGTGGCCGACGACCTCGTTCCACAGGTACGGGGCAACGGGTGGTTTTTTGACTCCGAGTTATTGATTCTCGCGCAGAAGTGCGGCTATCGAATACGCGAGTTGCCAGTGCACTGGAACGACGATTTGGACAGCCGAGTGCGCATTCTCCCTACTGCCTGGGAGCAGGTGAGGGGCTTGCTCCGGTTAAGGTTCGGCGGTGTGAAACGGGTCCAACGACAACTGCGCGCGGTCTGCAAGGCGTAGAACGCCCTTTATGCTGACCTCAGATCTCCTGCTGACGCGGACCGAAGGGCCGTATCTCTATCCACGCTATGTGCGGACCGACGCGCCGCGCTTTACGCGGCTGGCCGAGGAACTGATCGCCCTCTATGCCGCGCATACAGGCAAACCCAGGCGGGAGCTGACCACGGCGCTCAGCCAGTACGCGGAAGACCGGACCGACTTTCGCATCCAGCGGGGGCTGGCCAAGCTGCTGCGCGATGACCGCTGCGAATTTGAGGAGCAGGCGGTGGTGACGCCGCTGGAAATCCGCGGTCGCCTGTTTGCCTTGGCCCGCGAAAACCATCCCGTGGTCTTACAGCCCGACCATATCCACCCCGTGACCAAAGACGAGTTGATCGCTGAGGTCGCGCGTGAGTATAAAGCCGAGCCGGAACAGATTGCCTGGGCGCTCTACGCCGACCTGGCCGAGAACCATATCCTGACGCGCTTTGACCCGCCTGAGCCGGCGTGGCTGCTCCAACGCTATAATGTGGCCCTGGCTCAAGCGCTGTTGTATCGCTGCGTTCGGATGAAGCTGTCGGTCTTTCGCAATATTCCGAGCCGCTACAAACAGCTCTTTAAGTTCATCAAATTCTATCAGCTCATGCACGCGATTGAGGGCGATCTTGACAGTGGCTATGAGATCCTGCTGGACGGGCCGGTCAGCATGTTTCGCTTATCCCAGAAGTACGGCCTCAAGCTGGCCGTCTTCCTGCCGGCCCTGCTGCTGTGTACCCGCTGGAAGATGGAAGCCGAGATTGTCACTGCCGAGGGCGAGCAGCGTTACTTCCCCCTCGACGAGAGCGCCAGGCTCGTCTCTCACTATCGTGACAGCACAATGTATGACTCGCTCCTCGAAAAGACCTTTGCCGAGCGCTTTCACGCAATTGAGAGCGGCTGGGATATTGAACGCGAGGTGGCCATCATCAATCTGAAAGAAACCGTCTTTATTCCAGACTTTGCCTTTCGGCACGCAGACGGGCGCACCGCGCTCATGGAAATCGTGGGCTATTGGCGGCCGGAGTATCTGAAAAAAAAGCTGATGAAGCTGCGCCGTTCAGGCCGGGAAGATATGGTGATTGCCGTGTCGGCCAACCTGAACGTCAGCCAGGACGACTTCACCGACGTTCCGGGCAGGGTGTTCTTTTTTAAGAACCGAATTAATCCCAAAGAAGTCATCGCTCGACTCGAACAAGTCGGGCGAGACGCCGGCCAGGAAGGATAGGAGCAGGAGAAAGCCCTGTCTGTCATTGTCTATGAAAAACGTGACCGGATCGCCTCTGTCACCATCCACGTATTCTCGACGCTGACGCAGACCCGGGATTATACCGGAGGCCCGCGCGCGTTCGCGGAAAAGCGCCCGCCCGAGTGGAAAGGCCAGTAGGGGCGGGCGGCCTGCTCTGGCGCAGCCTAGAGCTTGCCGCCCGCCCGCAGCTCTTTGACCTGCGTCTCTTGTATCAGTGTACCGTCTGCATACAGCGCGGCGACCTGTTCTTCCGAATAGGCCAGGCGCTCCTGCAAGACCTCTTCATTATGTTCGCCCAGGAAGGCCGCGCGAAAGGGGATCTCGACGTTCGCATTGGAAAAATGAAACGGCGATTTGGCAATCGGGGTTGGACCCAGGAGCGGATGCGGCACGTCTTGAAACAGCCCGCGCGCCTGCAACTGCGGGTGGGCCGCGGCGCCAGGAATATCCAGGATCGGCGCGGCCGGCACGCGGGCGTCGGCCAGAATTTTCAGTGGCGTTTCATCATCGTCAAATGTCTGGAGCCAGTCTTCGATAGCGCGACGCACCTCGGCGCTCCGCTCGACCCGATCCTCCATTGTGGCGTAGCGTTCGTCCGTCGCCAGTTCCGGCTGGCCCATCGCCCTGGTTAAGGCCGGCCATTGGTGACCGGCGACAGCAAAAACGAGATAGCCTTTTTTTGCCTTGTACACGCCATAGGGGCACACATTGAAAAAGTCTCCACCAAAACGATGCGGCACAATGGAGCCCTGGCTCATCATAAAAAGTGGAAAGTTGACGTAGTCCAGGTAGACCAGGGATTCGAGCTGCGACACGTCAATATACTGGCCGGCTCCACTTGTGGCGCGGTGAAAGAGCGCGGCACAGATTGCGAGCGCGCCATGAATACCCGCGTTCGGGTCACCAAAATAGTCGCCCACATAGGTCGGTGGCCCATCCGGTTCACCGGTCATGGCCATCACGCCGCTCTGGGCCTGAGCGATAATGTCAAAGCTGGTATGACTGGCGTATGGCCCATCCTGCCCGTAGCCTGACACCGAGCACATGATCAGTTTGGCGTTCAGCTCTTTGAGCGTGTCATAATCCAGTCCGTGCCGAGCCATGACCCCAGGACTGTAATTCTCAACCACAACGTCAGCCTTCCGCACCAGTTTATAGACGATTTCCTTTCCCTTCGGGTGCTTGATCTCAACACACACGCTTTTCTTGCCGGCGCAGGCGGCGAGATAGAGCGCGCTTTGGCCGTGCTCGACCAGATGGATCTGACGTCCCAGGTCCCCGCCGGGCGCGCGTTCAATCTTGATGACATCCGCTCCCAGGTCGGCCAGAATCCGGGTTGCGGACGGGCCGGCGAGATATTGGGTAAAGTCGAGTACCGTTATGCCGGCCAGGAGTTTCTGGGTCCCATTGGTCTTGTCAGCCATGTCTCCTCCTCAGAGTCGTCGGCATGAGATGCAGCCGGTTGGATTGTGGCTGATCCACCCATAATTCACAATACGGTTGAGGGCCTCTGTCAGATTGACTCTGGCTGCCAGTCGCCTACGATAATGACAGGCGCTTGAGGGCGTCGAGCCAGACACGCAGCAGCAATACATAGCGCAGCAGAAAGGATACAGCATGTTGATCAAAACCCCACGCGGCTGGGAAATTCCTGAGCGCAGGGCCACCCCGGAAGACGTTTTCCTGAACCGGCGCGCCTTTCTGCAAACACTCGGGATCGCCGGTATGAGCACGCTGGGTGTGTTCGCCGGGTGTGAAAGCTCGGGCGCAAAAGAAGCCCCGCTGATTCGCGGCCTCCCCGAACCAAGCGCCACCGCCGACCTCTACCCGGCGCAGCGCAATGAGCAGTTTACCCTGGACCGGGCGTTGACAGCCGAAGCGGACGCGGCCAATTACAATAATTTCTACGAGTTCAGCTCGCGCAAAGAGCTGGTCGTGCGCCTGGTCGAGGGCTGGCAGACCCGCCCCTGGCAGGTGGAGGTGGCCGGCTTGGTGCATAAGCCCCAGACCTTCGATATCGACGACCTGGTGCGGAAGATGCCGCTGGAAGAACGTCTGTACCGGCATCGCTGCGTGGAAGCCTGGTCCATGAGCGTGCCCTGGACCGGCTTTCCCATCAAGGCGCTGGTTGATCTCGTCCAGCCGCTCGCCTCGGCCAGATACCTGCGGATGATTACTTTTCATGACCCGCAAGCGGCCCCCGGCCTGCGCAACGACACCTATCCGTGGCCGTATCACGAAGGGCTGAGCATGGCTGAGGCCACCCATGAGCTGGCACTCTTTGTGACCGGCATTTATGGCCACGAGTTGACCAAACAGCACGGCGCGCCGATTCGGCTCGTGGCACCGTGGAAGTACGGGTATAAAAGCATCAAGTCGATTGTGCGCCTGGAGTTTGTCGCCGAACAGCCCAAGACCTTCTGGAATACCCTCATCCCCTGGGAGTACGACTTTGTTGCCAACGTGAATCCCGCTGTCCCCCATCCCCGTTGGTCCCAAGCGAGCGAGCGCATCCTGGGGACGCGAGAAATCAAGGCCACCCTCCCCTACAACGGGTATGGAGAGTTTGTTACGTCTCTCTATAAAACATGAAAACAGGCTGCTGGCCCAACGGCAGGAGGAGTCCGCGGGAATTCTTTTTCTCCACCTTTCGACTTTCCAACTTCCCAATCATGCCTATCCTTGTCCTCTCCAGCGCTGTGCTGCTTCTCTTTTCGCTGTCCTGTGCCGTGCCCCCCGATCGTACCCCCGAGCTGAACCCCGACCCGTCGCTGCTGTATGCAGCCCACGGCCAGCCCGGCGCCTGGTTCAATCCCTGGCGCCCTTCAAACAAGCGCTGGACCGATCTGTTTCGCTGGGCGATCTCGCGCAGCGCCTATACCGGCGAGCGGCGCGACCCCCCGGATGTCGGCCGCGTGGACAATGATGGCCGCTCGTTTGCCACACCTGAAAACTCCGCGGCTGTCACCTGGGTGGGCCATTCGACCTTTGCTATCCATGACGCCGAGGATGTATTTCTGACTGACCCCCACTTTGGGAAGCGCGCGCTTATCCCACAGCGTTATCATCCCCCAGGCGTGCCGCTGACCTCGATTCCGGCGAACACCTTTGCTGTGGTTTCTCATAATCATTACGACCATCTCGATGCGTATACGGTTGAGAATTTGCCCCAGACCGTGACCTGGTTTGTCCCTATGGGACTCGGTGAGTGGATCGCAAAGAAGGGGAGAAAGGCGGTCGAACTCGACTGGTGGCAAACCGCCACGCACGGGCGCTGGCAGGTGACCTGTGTGCCGGTTCAACACTGGTCGCAGCGTCTCAACCAGGCCCAGAACTCAACGCTCTGGTGCGGCTGGGTCATCCGCAACTCAGAGCGGACCTATTTTTTTGCCGGCGACACAGGCTATTTTCACGGCTTTGCCGAGATCGGGAGGAAATTTGGTCCGATTGATGTTGCCATGTTGCCCATTGGAGCCTATGAGCCCCGCTGGATCATGCACTATTCTCATCTGAACCCAACCGAAGCCTATCAGGCCTTTCAAGACCTCAAAGCGCGCTGGATGCTGCCGTGTCACTGGGGCACATTTCGACTCACCGATGAGCCCCTGGACGAACCGCCGCGGGAACTCCGGCGGGTCATTGAGAAGGCCGGCGGGACGCTTGACCCAATTAAAATTTTCGCGGTTGGTGAACGCTGGGAAATACCGCAGGACTGAGAGGGACGCAGGCCGCTGCGCCCCCTCGACACTACTGCGCAAATGTCTCAATCGCCTTTTGGACAGCTTGGGCGTAAGTCTGCTCTCCCACCGGCACTGGGTTCAAAATCGGCATGTGGATACCAGCTTCTCGAAAAGAGGCTAAGTGTTCTCGGCATTGAGTGGGAGGTCCAATGACAGCTAATTCCTGGGCCATCCTAGCGGATGCGCCCTGGCCCGCGCCTTTCGCCATTTCTGCCGCTTCGGCCTCAAAACCATTCTCCTGGAAGAGTTTGTTGTAGTAGGGCAACCCACCGTAAAAGCCCAGATTGTTCCGCGCCGCTTCTGTTGCCAGACCAGCATCGTCATGAATGCAGGACAGAATGCCAGTCGTAATATCAATGTCCGACACTGGACGCCCTGCTTTCGCTGCGCCCTTTTCAACCGCAGCCAAGGCCGAAGGGATACGGCTCTTGGGACACAGATACAGCATGACCCCATCAGCCAACTCGCCGCTCAGGGTGACGGTGCCCAAGGCCAGGGCCCCGATATAAATGGGAATGTGATTCGTTGCCGCGCGCGGTTGCATGGCCATGCCGGGGAGTTCTTTCCCCGCGGCCATATCGCGGATCGCGCCAATATACTGGCGCAGGAAGGTGCGCGGTTTTTCCATTTTTTCCTGGTACAGCCCCTCGACAATGGGCCGGTGACTCACCCCCAGGCCCAAAATCAACCGACCGTCTGAAGTGGCGTCAATCGCAATGGCCGATTGCGCGCACAGCGCCGCATGGCGCAAGTAGATGTTCGCAATCCAGGTGCCGACCTTAATCCGCGAGGTGGCCTGAGCCATGATCTGGCAGTTAATCAAAGAGTCATTCATAAACTCCGGTGAAAAAATCGCCTCAAACCCAGCCGCCTCCGCGTTCTTGGCCAAGTCCTGCAACTCGGTGAACGTCAGTCCCGACATATTGGCAGCAACCACCCCAATACGAGCCATAGCACTCCCTCCTTTTTCTTGTCACACAATGGTTCAATGCGGAGTATAGCGTATCACCTCTCCACTGTCAGACAACTCGTGTTTATTGATTTATAGTGCTCTTTCGGTTAGCAGAAGGCATGCTTTCTACAGCGGTGTCCGGGGCATTGGTTGGCATTGATGGGTTGTTGGTTGAGGTCGAGGTTGATGTGGCGCTGGGTTTGCCCCAGTTTACAACGGTCGGCCTTCCCGAGGGAGCCGTCCGAGAGAGCAAAGACCGGGTACGCTCTGCCATAAAGAATTCCGGCTACGAATTTCCCGCTCGACGCATTACCGTCAATCTCGCCCCCGCGGATGTCAAGAAAGAAGGGTCAGCCTACGACCTGCCCATTGCCCTTGGCATTCTTGCGGCTGAAGGCTGGCTGACCAAAGACCAACTCGAATCCCACGCAATTTTAGGCGAACTCTCACTCGACGGACGAGTCAAGCCTGTCCACGGGGCTTTACCATTAGCCGTCATGGCAAAGGAAAAGGGGCTCAAGGGATTGATTGTGCCCACAGAAAACGCGGCTGAGGCCGCGGTTGTTGACGAGGTTGCGGTCTTTGGGGTGTCCACATTGAGTGAGGCGTTTCTGCTGCTGAACGGTGAGCGGCCACTCGACTCGACCAGGGTTGACGTCAATACCCTCTTTACCCGGCACTCCACGTACGAGGTTGATTTTAACGATGTGAAAGGTCAAGAACACGTCAAACGCGCCCTCGAAGTCGCGGCCAGCGGAGGGCATAACCTGCTCTTAGTTGGTCCGCCGGGGTCTGGAAAGACCATGCTGGCCAGACGCCTGCCAACCGTTCTGCCCACGCTGACCCTGACCGAAGCGATTGAAACAACCAAGGTCCACAGCGTTGCCGGCACCCTCAATGGCAGCGCCCTCATTGCGACGCGGCCATTCCGCACCCCGCATCACACCATCTCCGACGCCGGCATGATCGGCGGCGGCAGTGTCCCCAAACCGGGCGAGGTCTCCCTGGCGCATCATGGCGTGCTCTTTCTGGATGAACTGCCGGAGTTCCGTAAAAACGTCCTCGAAGTCCTGCGCCAGCCCCTGGAGGACGCCCGCGTCACGATTTCACGCGCAGTCGGGTCCATCACGTATCCGGCGGACATCATGCTGGTGGCGGCAATGAATCCGTGCAGTTGCGGCTTCTTCGGCGACCCGCAGCACGAGTGCACCTGCTCCCCGCAACAGGTCCAGCGCTATCGAGCGAAAATTTCCGGCCCCTTATTGGATCGGATCGACATTCAGGTCGAAGTCCCGTCGGTCAAGTATAAAGAGCTGAGTGATAAAATAACGGGGGAGGACTCGGCAACCATTCGGACGCGGGTGAACCAGGCGCGTGAAATTCAGCTTCAGCGTTTTCAGCAGCGCAAAATTTTCTGCAACGCCCAAATGTCCAGCCGGGATATCCGCACGTATTGTCAGCCCGACGCCGCGGGTGAAAAGCTCCTGGAAAACGCCATGCAGCGCCTGGGTCTGAGCGCCCGCGCCTATACCCGCATTCTCAAAGTCGCCCGCACCATCGCCGACCTCGCCAGTGAGGAAGATATCACCGGCGCTCATATCGCGCAGGCCATCCAGTACCGGGCCTTGGACCGAGGGTGAGTTGAGTAGCGGGGAAAGCCTATGAGCCGCAAAAAAGACGAAGACCAATCGACCGTCGAGCCTTCCGGCAAGGACGGACTGCTTGCCGTGCTCGCCACCCTGGATCCGATTGACGATGCGTTCCCGTATGTGGATGAAACATTGCCACCGCTGGACGATGTGGAGTTGTGACTCCTCATGATGAAGGACTGCAAACGCTGACGCTATGTCTGAAAAGAACCCACACTGCGCTTCTGCGATTGAAAGCCTATTTCGGGAAGACGGCGCCGGAGTATTCTATCTCAACGAACTACGCTCGGCCCGAAACGCTGCCCTGGCAGACGCCGAGGGATTCATGGCTGTCATTCATACGCTTGAGTTGATGGGTCAACAACTGACGGGCAGTATAGACGACCTCGGAGAATACCGGAAGAAGTTGAAATGCGTGGCCGGTTTGTCGTCACTGTCACACAAGATCGTATCCAAGTACCCGGCGTACCACACCAAATTCATCGTTCTCTACGAGGAATTACGACGCGCAAGAAATGCTGCTGTACATCAAGGTGCTTACGCACGGATACTGACCGATCATGCCGTGAACCTCGCAATCATACTTGAGGATGCACTCATGTCTCAATTATCTAAGGTTTGTCAATTTATGGTGCGAGACGTAATTGAAGCCAAGCCGTGGCACCCAGTCAGTTATGCGCGTCAACAAATGTTGAAGCATGGCTTTTCTTATCTCCCCGTTTGGTTCAAGGACGAGAAGAAATGGAAACTGATTTCGGAACACTCGGTCGCTGGATATCTTCTTCGTGGTACTCCGAGTGAACAAGAGCGCCGAGAACGTCTCGCCGCTAGAATAGAAGACGCCATCAAAGAAGACAATGGGAACGACAGGCTCCGCGTTCTGTTGGCAAAAACTATATACCCGGAAGAAAAAATCAACGACAATGACATATTGAAGTGCGTCGGTGCGAAACCGCTCCTTGTCGTTGATCCCAAGCGTGAAAATGAACTGGTCGGAATTTTGACCTCAGCCGATATTCTATAAAAATGAGGCTGGAATCCAACAGAAACGGTGCAACTTGACATCTCCCTACATTCGCAATCGCTAACGCTCCGCCAGATTCAGCGGCACGGCATAGCGTGGGGCGGCGACCGGCTGGCCCGGTGCGGGTGATTCCAGAAACGTCACACTGTCGTAAAAATCGTCCAGCGCGATGAATTGGTCGTTCTCTTCTGCCCACTCCCGCATCCGGCGGTTGCAACTGTGCCGCCACAACAGCACTTCTATGCGCCATCCCTTGCGGTGCATACGCTCCAAGTCAGCGTGAAAGCCCACGCCGTCAGCGAAGCCGGCACCGTCTCCGGTCAGGATGACCGCAATGCCCGGGTCGCCGTTGTAGTCCACGGTGTCACGGAGCATATAGGTCTGCAATTCTTGATCCACGCCCTGTTCACGACCATGCAGCGCACCACGTTCCAGCAAGTGAACGGCGACGCCTTCGTTTTTCAGGTGGTCCCACACGTGACGCAACTCCGGCGGAATGGAGCCGACCGCAACAGCGCGATGAATTGATCGCCCTGCCTGCGCCAATTCCAGCAGATTGCGGAAATGGATACGCACCCGCGGACGTGCAGCCTCGCCCTCACGCTCTGCTGCGATTGCTTGGGCGCTGATGAAAATATTGGAGTCGTCCCAATAGATAAAAACTTTTTCCATTTCGTTCTCCGCGCCAGTACTGACAGGCTTTCTGTTACCGTATCCCACGACTCAACGAAGCGCTATCCAACGCACATCTAAATCATAATAAGCTGGAACAGCCCGCAGCTTGACAGGCCCGAGAAAAGCGGGCTATGGCTGTCTGCGTTAAGGAGGGAGTCTATGCCGTACATCGAACGAGAAAAGGGAGTTCGGGTTCACTATAACCACTATGGACAGGGGTTTCCCCTGGTCTTTTTGCACGGCTTTTCGGCCAACGCCTGGCTGTGGGCGTATCAGGCTCCAGTCCTGGCCCACAAATACCACTGCATCGTCATTGAGGCGCGCGGACACGGTCTCTCCTCCAAGCCGCTCACCGGCTATTCCATTCAGGACATGGCGGCAGACGATGCCGCCGCCCTGGCCGCCCTGGGCATTGATCGCGCTATTCTGGTCGGCAACTCGATGGGCGGGATGCGGGCCATGCAGATGAGTCTCGACTATCCGCGCCTGGTCGCCGGGAATGTCATCATCAGCAGTGCGACCAACCTGCACCAGACCCTGGATACCGCCGAGCTGATTGCCAGCTTCCAGAACGATTACGAGGCAGCCGCGGAAAACCTGGTTGCCCGCTGCTTCTCAACCAGGACCCGGACCGAGCGGCCCGAGGTCTGCCAGATGATTAAGAGTAACTTCCTGAACGAGGGCGGCTTTCCGCGCCGGGCGGCCCTGGCCTGTCTGGAAGACCCCAACGGTGTGTGGCAGTGGGATATCTCGGACCGCTTACAGGAGATTACCCAGCCCACACTGGTCCTGGTCGGAGAGGAAGACCAGGCGACCCCAGTCGCGGCCAACCGTTTTCTGGCCGAGCGGATTCCTGGGGCCGAACTCCGCGTGCTCAAAGAGGTCGGCCACTGCTACGAGATTGAACGGCCGCTCGAATTTAACCAGGTGCTGGAGGACTTTGTCGCCCAGCACGGACACTGAGCTGAGCGGGTCGTCAACAACTATTGCTGCCGCCCGAATTGGTGAGTACGGACTGACCGGTCATACCCTCAGCGCCTTTTCGAGTGCCGGCTTGCTCCAATAAAAAGCTGGGAAACTCTCGTGCGATATGTTTAATTGTGCCTCATGATCCCGCGCATATCCTTCTGGCCCCTTTTGGCACTTGTCCTGACTCTGGGGGCTGCTGCCCCTGCCGCGGCTGAAGAGACGAACAGCTCCCGGAACCATACCTGGAAAACGCTGGCAGACCTCTCACCACAGGAACGACAGAAGCTGGACCTTGCAGTTGACGCTCCACGCCATTCCCAGGTTCCGTATCTGCCGGCCGAGCCTTATCCTTTTACGCCGCCTTATACGGCTGAGGAGATGGGCTACCGGCTCATGGAGTTCACCTCCCGGCCGCGTTGGTCGGCCGTGTTTGTCAGGGCGTGGGCGTCGATTTCCACCCAGGGCGCGCTTCTCAACCCTGGCAGTGCCACCAATTTTTTGGTCCATCACTCAAGCGTGGCCGGTGTGGAAGCGGAACTCGCCCTCAAGCCTGGCGAAGAAATCTATCGGTCGCTCAGTCAGCGCACTGCTCCCCCAGCTTCAGAAGGTTCGCAACGACTCTGGATTCGCTATCGCACGGGCAAAGAATTTATCAAGAAAGAAGAACGGTTCCGATACGCACAGGCCAAGCGTCGGGTTCGCCACGACGTGCCCCGCCGGCGGCAGGGCAAGATACCCAATATGGCGCTCACGCCTGACGACCAGTATGGGCGTGACGCCTGGGAGTTTTCCTGGCGGATACTGGGTCTGGATACCCTGTACCACACCGTGCGCTTTCCCAAGACGCGACCCACCATTATATTACGGAATGGGCAGACCGGTCAGTTTCAAGAGCGGCGGACGGCTGAGCTCAAGCTCATGGGAGACAGCTATCGCTATTATACGGCAGAGGGTGGGGTAGCGTGCTATGTTGTGGAGGCCCGGGCCCGCCCCGAATGGCTGCCCGATTACTATGTGCCGCGCCTCTTGTTTTGGCTGGAAGAACATTCTTTTTTCCCTCTGCGGATCGAGAAATACAGCCCCGACGGGAATCTCAGCTACATCGAGGTCAGACTCGCTGAGCTTTTTAATCCGGCTCTGGGGGAGCGGGGCTATGGATCGCTGTTTACCGTGTATTGGGATATTGCAGATGACCTGATGACATATTTTGTGAACGACAGCCACCGGGTAACAGCCTGGAAGCCTCAGGAAGTCGCTCTGTTCTTTAACCCGGATTTTATGCGCCGACAGTGGTATCTTGATACTTCCATCAAGACCCAAGCCCAGGTGCCCTCCCCCGCACTCTTTTTTTTACGGCCTGCCCTGGAGGAAGAAAAATTTCCCGCGGAGCGCTCCCTCCGGCTTCCTCCTGAGATTATAGCCCGTGTCCAAGCCCAGGAGGCGGTCGGCCGGCTGGTGTTTGAGATAAGTGCTGAGACTCCAGAGTGAGGAGAAGCCCAAACCCGACGTTATAGAGCTGGGCGTTGCCAGCCGCCAAGATTTGTCTCCAGATACTGGGCGACGGCCAGGGCGACATCTTCACGCCAGGGGCGAGCGACGATTTGGACACCAATCGGCAACCCTTCAGCAGACGTGCCACAGCGCACAACCGCGCTTGGCCAGCCGGTCAGATTGTGGACGAATGTGTACGTAAAATCCGGGCCGTCAGGGTCGTCGTGGCGCGTGGCGGGTGTTGCGCTGACAGGGCACAGCAGCACATCGTAGGGCTCCATAAACGCCAGCATTTCACTCCGGTAGACATTCCAGCGGCTCAGTTCCTGTGTGAACTCCGTGAGCGATATTGGCCGAGCCTCCTGCATCCACTCCAAGGCGGAGGACAGCCGCTCAGTCCCGGCTGCATGGATGAGCTGCCGTATCCAGGCCCCTCCATCCGCCAGATAGAGGCTGCGCCACAGCCGCTCGGCGTCGCTCACACCCTGCGGCCGCTCTTCTGCGACCGTGGCCCCGTGGTCGGCCAGCACGCTGGCCGCGGTCTGGACGGTGCTGACGGTGGCCGGGCTCGGGGAGGTGATCCCGTTGTCCGTGTAAAAGGCGACTCGCAGCTCTCTCACACTCACGTCTTGGGGGTCTCCCAGCGGAGCCGGCACGACCGCCGGGTCGTGTCCATCCGGGCCAGCAATAATGGCCAAGGTCAGACTCAGGTCTTCGACCTGGCGCGCCATGGGGCCAATCTGGGTAAAGGCATCCAGAGCGCCGACCGCAAAGGAAATGGCGTGCCCGGTGCGGGGCACTCGGCCCGAGGTGGGTTTGAGGCCGGCAATGCCGCAGTAGTGGGACGGCATACGAATGCTGCCGCCCGTGTCGCTCCCCAGGTCGAGCGCCGAGCCGCCCGCGGCAAGAATCGCTCCGGCTCCCCCACTGCTGCCTGCGGGCGACCGCTCCACATCATACGGATTGTTTGTCCGGCCATAGACCTCGTTGTTCGTAATCCCCGCCAGGGTAAACTCCGGCGTATTTGTTTTGCCCAGGACGATGGCTCCCGCAGCACGCAGACGCGCCACTACGGTGGCATCGTGTTCGGGCGTAAAGTCGGCTCGTCCCATTGTCCCCCAGGTACTGACCATGCCGGCGGTGTCCAATGAATCCTTGAGCGTGATGGGGACACCGTGCAGCGGGCCAACGCTCGCGCCTCGTGAGATGGCTGCGTCGGCTGCCCGGGCCTGTTGTCGTGCCGCCTCAGCGCGCACCTGTACGACAGCGTTGAGCTTGGGATTGACTGCTTCAAGGCGGGCCAGATGGGCATCCACCACGGCAACTGAAGAAACGAGATTTGTCCGAATAAATCGAGCCAGCGTCGTCGCCGAAAACGAGGTCAGTTCCATGACTCTCTCCCTCCGTGAGCGTCCGTATCTGTAGCAGCGCCTCGTTCGCGCCGCTCAGGGACCATAGGAAATCGTGAAAATTTTTGTAGAGGCAGTGTACGAGAAGTGATTTCTGGTGTCGATGGTGGTATCGGTGGTATCAGAGTGGTAGACGAGGCGGGGCAGAGGGGAGCGTACCGGGTCCCCACGAAGCGAGGAGAAAATGAGCGATCGTGACCGTGAAATCCGGGATATGCTGGACCGGGCGTGGAAGAAGGAGGAGCAAAAGCAGCGGGGCTTTCTGACGCTCTCAGAAAACGATATGCGCCTGCTTGAGGATTACTATGCGGCCGGCCTGCCGTATGGCAATACGCCGGAGGGCTTTAACCAGTGGTTAGAAGAACACGGCTAGGCGTCGTGTTGCTCACATGTCTGTTTGAAAAAATGGGGGCCCTCAGAGGAGCCCCCAACGCATGGGGAGAAGGGAGAGCGACCATCAGTCTGCGGCCACATCGGTCGCCACTTCAGTTTTCACATCGACCGGAATACGTTTCGGCTTGCCCTCTGCCGGGAACGGGACCACGATTTCGAGCGTACCGTTCTTGGCCCTTGCCTCGATCTTCTCCGCCTCAATGCCCTCCGGCAACATAAACGACCGGGCAAACGAGCCGTACGAACGCTCTTGATGAAAGTAGTCCCCGTCCTTCTCGGCGTGCTCCGCTTTGCGTTCGCCCTTGACCGTCAGGCGGTTGCCGTCCAGCGCAACCTCAACATCCTTGGGCTCCACGCCGGGCAAATCCGCTTTGATATGCAGCGTGTTGTCGTCCACATAGCTGTCAATCCTGAACGACGCTTCCGAGGGCATTCCAGGGCGCGCGGCTGGCCAGCCGCGGGAGGAAAAAAGATCGTTGACCACAGACTCCAGGTCAGGCCGCCAGGGGCGCATCGTTCCAAACGGTCCGCGCCATACACTCAGTTCTCGTCTCATTGTCTCTACCTCCTGTGTGTTTGGGTTGCTGTCTGACACAGGACAAAGGTAAGAACGATCGGCCATGAGTCAAGAGGTCACAATAAAAATTTTGACTCGTTCATACGGGCGCGCGATCCTCTCCCGGACACGCTGAGGACGGTTTAGCCTGGCCCTGACTTTTTTATCACTCGGATGACCGTCCGGGTACTTCTGGACGGTCGGAGGCGTACGGAGAGCGGGCGGCGGCGCGCTGGCGCGGTTTTCGTATAGACGACTGTTGAGTGAATGGATTTATGCCCCAAATGCGCCTGCACTTCCTCCAGGGCATGTCCGGCCTCCAGAAGATGGGCGGCAACGGAATGGCGCAAACAGTGGCTGTGGCGTTTCGACGGCGGCAACTTGGCGTGCTCTGCGTACAGGCGGAAGAGTCGATCAATACGCTGGCGACTGACTGGACGCGCGTTCCGCGACGGAAAGAGGTAGGGCAGGGCGTCACTCCGCGTGTGTAGATACGCTCGGAGCAGACGCAGATACTCTGCGGTCAGCGGTTTCTCTCCGGCGACGCCGCCCTTGAGGCGGGGGATATGAATGCGGCGAGTGTGAAAATCGATGTGCTCGCGCAGCAAGAGGCCAACCTCAGAGGCGCGCAGTCCGAAAGCGTACATAGCGGCAAACAGCGCCCGATCGCGCTCGTCTGTGATCTGGGCAAAGAACCGCTCAATCTCTCGACGAGTCAGCGTCACATACTTCGCCCGGGACTTCTGCTGCCGGGATTCCGCACCGCGCAGTGCGGCGTGTTCCTGGCGTGAGACTTCAGTGTGCAGTTCTCGGAGATACCGGGCGACACTTTTCCCCTGTCGGGCGGCTTGCTGTGCGGCAAGCCGCAGGAGCTTTTCTTGTTGGCCGGGGTCGTCTCTCACAAGGTCTTCTCGCTCGTCCTGATGGGCGTTGCCGGACTACGGAATCCCGAGCAGCTTATGCGTTTGCAGGCTGAGTCGCCAACGCGGGTGAGCAAGACAGTACTGCAGCGCCAGTTGGGTATTGCGCTCCCGCTCAGGGCCATCCATTGGTTGCAGGAAAAACTCCTGAAAATCGAGGTGAGCAAAAAGCTCCGGCTCCCCACCGGACTGGGGAAAAACCAGTTTCAGTTCGCCGCCATGTCTGAGGGCGAGCGCTGAGCCAGCCTTGGGGCTGACACAGACCCAGTCGATGCCCGGTGGAGGAAGCAGCGTTCCGTTTGTCTCAATAGCAATCTCAAACCCTTCTGCGTGCAGGGCCTCAACAAGAGCGGCATCAAGCTGGAGCAAGGGTTCGCCGCCTGTACACACGACAAACGGGACACTGTGAGGAGCGCGCTGAGCCGGCCATGTGACAGCGACAGCCCCGGCCAAGTCGCGGGCGGATACGAAACGCCCGCCCCCAGAGCCGTCCGTCCCAACGAAATCGGTATCGCAGAACTGACAGACCGCCGTAGCCCGGTCCTTCTCCAGCCCCGACCATAAATTACATCCGGCAAAACGACAGAAGACTGCCGGCCGGCCGGTGTGAGCGCCTTCGCCTTGGAGGGTATAAAAAATTTCTTTGACTGTGTAGCTCATGAAAAAAGAAAGGGACGCCAAAGACGTCCCTTGTCAGACCTGGAAGAGGAGAAAAAAGGGGCAGTATCCGCGGACACAAGACCCTTAGGCTGACCGTTTCTTCCGGGCGACCTTCTTCGGTGCGGCCTTCTTGGCTGCCGTCTTCTTGGCTGCCGTCTTCCTTGCCGGGCCAAGAATGGATTCCTTAAACACTTTTGCCGGCGTGAAAGCAACCTTTTTTCGCGCCTTGATTCTTATTTTTTCCCCGGTCTGCGGGTTGCGCCCGTCCCGAGCCTTTAACTGGCGGAGCCGAAAGGTCCCCAGGTTGGGAATTTTCAACTCTTTATCTTTTTTGACCGTTTTTGTGATGAACTCCACAAAGGAATCCAGCTTCTCGGCCGCTGCGCGGTTCGAGGCTTCTCCCCACGTTTCACCCAGTTTTTTCACCATCTCGGTTTTCGTCATGCTACCAACCTCCTCACCCAATCGGGTTCTGCACTACATCCCACACCAGAAGTCGAGAGGTCTTGCCACTGAAGAGCCTCCGACTCACCCTTGACTTATCGACTTTTCTCTCACCGATCGTTTCTTCCACCCACGTCCTCCTCTCATCCCTCCTCCACCATCACAGCGTGAGATACTCAACTCCTTATCCACTTTTTATCCGTCAGGCTCTGAAATGTCAATAAAATCGGGCAAAAACAGCCGCAATCTACCGATACATCTCGACCAGTTCGATCATGCCGAGATCTTTGAGCGTAGAAAACAGGCGCCCTTTTACCTCGCGCACCGTTCCCAGTTGAATAACCTCCTCGGTGAGTGATTGGGCGTCGGTATAGGAGAGCGAACGAATGAGACGTTTGATAACCGGGACAAAGAACGGCTCCATACTGAGTTCATCCAGCCCGATGCCGAGCAGCAAGAGTGTACACAGCGGGTCGGAGGCCATTTCTCCGCACATACTGACTCGTTTACCGGCCCGTTGCGCGGCTCGAACGGTGGTCGCTATGGCATTCAGGACGGCTGGATGGAGCGGTTCGTAGAGCGAAGCCACCTTGCGGTTATTCCGGTCCACCGCAAGCAGATACTGAATGAGGTCATTTGTCCCAATGCTGAAGAAGTCCACTTCCTGGGCGAGCCGGTCTGCTAACCAGACTGCCGCTGGCACCTCGACCATCATACCGACCGGCATCCACGGGTCGAACGTTTTGCCCTCTCGTTGTAATTCTTCCTTTGCCTGCGCCAACAGGTTCTTGACCTGGAGCAGTTCTTCTACGCTGGAGATCATGGGAAACAAAATACGAATCGGCCCATGTACTCCGGCGCGTAAAATAGCGCGTAGCTGGACCTTGAAGAGGTCGGCCATCTCCAAAGAGATCCGAATCGAGCGCCAGCCCAAGAAGGGATTATCTTCCTGGGGCAGCTTCATATAGGGCGGATATTTGTCGGGTCCGAGGTCCAAGGTGCGGATGGTGACCGGCTTACCCGCCATGCCGGTCAACACCCTTTGATACAGCGCTAACTGGGTCTCTTCATCCGGGAAATCACTATAGGTGAGAAACGGGACTTCGGTCCGATACAGCCCAACGCTTTCGGCTCCGTGGCGCTGGGCAAAATCGACATCGCTCAGTAAGCCGACATTGGCTCCGAGCGCAATACGCACCCCATCCCGCGTTTCCGCGGGGAGATCGTGAATTTCTTCGAGGTTCCGGTTAAACGCGCGATACTCGCGGTCAAAGCGGCTATATTCACTCACGATTTCGGCACCAGGATTCACATAGGCCACCCCGGCATTCCCGTCCACGATCACTGCATCGCCCTGCTGGATAACGGTCGCGCGCTCGACCCCAACAACGGTTGGAATTTCAAAGGACTTCGCCAGAATAGACGTATGAGAGGTGGCTCCGCCGTTGGCGAGGACGACCCCCTGCAGCTGACGATGATCCACTCGGCAGAGGTCCGACAGAGAGAGATCGTCCGCCACGAGAATCAGATTCTCCCCTTGTGGTCCGCTCTTTTCCTCCAGGCCAAGCAGATGGCGGAGGACACGCTGGCCAATATCGCGCACGTCGGCTGCCCGGTCACGCAGGTGTTCACCGCCTGTCCGCTCCAGAGTCTCGACATAGCCTTCCGTGACTTTCTTCAGGGCGGTATCTGCGGCATAGCCGTGCTGGATCTGAGCCTCAATTTTTTCGATAAACGCCGCGTCTTCCAGCATCATGCGATGCACATCAAAAATCGCCCGGTCGATTTCTGGCAGCCGCTCCTGGACGCGTTCTTTGAGCGCGTCAATTTCCTGAATCGACCGCGTCAGAGCGGCCTGCAGGCGCTGGAGCTCGGTAGCCGGGTTGTCCGTGCGATGCTCTTCAATCGCGTCAAGACGAACAACCGGATGGACAAGGTGGGCCTGACCGGAGCCGACCCCGGGCGAAGCGCTGACGCCGGTCAGACGTAAATGGCTCGCTCGCCCCTGCGTCTGTGTTTGCCGTGCCCGCCTGCGCTCATAGGCGCTCGGGCGTTGAATGGCCGCCAACATGCGGGCCCGATAATCCTGACGCTCTCGTTCCTGTGTTTCGAGTGAGTCCTGCACGCGGGCTTGAACGATGACGCCCGCAACCTGGGTGGCAATCGTTTTGAGCAGACGGACCTCTGCCTGAGGAAAACGGCGTCGACTCCGACTCTGGACTATGAGCGCGCCAAGTATCGTATCCTTGTCGCTCATCGGCAGGCCCAAAAATGAATGGAAGCGCTCCTCTCCGGTTTCCGGAAAGTATTTATTCCGTTCGTGCGTCATTGCATCAGGGGCGACAACGGGCTCCCTGGTTTCAATCACGAGGCCCGTCAGCCCTTCATGCTTGTCCAGGCTGACTTTCCCGATGGCTGTCTGGTCCAGACCGGTCGTTGCCCAGAGAGTCAGCCGCTCCTCTTTGGAGTCCAAGAGATAGAGCGAACAGACATCGGTCCCCATGCGCTGGGTAATAATTTTGGTAATTTCCTGCAACGTGCCTTGTAAGTCGTGGGCATGAGAGAAGAGGGCGTCAATATCTTCGAGCAAATGCTGTCCGGGCTGCCGGACAGGCTGCGGTTCTGGCCGTACTTGTCCCCCGGTCTGTTTTTTAACGGCAGTTTTTGAAGAGTCACTCATAAAATCAAGGGGCCATATTCTATCTAAGGCTCTGGAGGGCCACAAGGCACGGGTCTCACCGCAGTTCCAGGTCCAGCAGGATATCGGCCACAAAGCCCGAAGGGGCTCGGCTCGGGCCTCAAGTTGTCTTACAGATCAACTTGATGATTCAGCGGAGCATGCCCGTGTCCAATCCGGAACCCGGCGGAGATCGCGCGCGTCACAAAGTCCTTCGCCTGGGCGATTGCCCCCTCGACCGTTTCGCCTTTCGCCAGCTCGGCCGTGATCGCGGCCGAGAAGGTGCAGCCCGCTCCATGCGTACACACGGTGTCTATTTTCTGGCAGGAGTAGGCCCGAAAAGTGTTGCCGTCAAACAGCAGATCACAGGCCTCTTCTTCGAGGTGGCCGCCTTTGACCAGCACATAGGCCGGTCCTAGGGTTTTAATACGGCGGGCCGCCTCTTCCATATCGGACCGACAGACCACTGTCATGCCAGACAGCAGCCCGGCTTCATGCAGATTTGGGGTCACGACAAGCGCCAGTGGGAGCAGTTTCTCGGTCAGGGTCTGGCGGGCGTCTTCTTGGAGAAGAGCGTGGCCTCCTTTGGCGACCATTACCGGGTCAACGACCAACTGCCGGACGCCATGTTCTGCTATCTTGCGACTCACTACCTCGACGAGGGGGACGGATGACAGCATGCCGGTCTTTGCCGCCTGGATTTGCATATCGCCGAACACGCTATCGAACTCCTGCGCGACAAAATCGGACGGGAGCTCAACAACAGCCTGGACGCCCAACGTGTTTTGGGCGGTCCCCGCGGTCAGCACACTCAGGCCGTACACGCCGCGCGCCATAAAGGTTTTGAGGTCGGCTTGAATACCAGCCCCGCCTCCACTATCCGACCCGGCAATGGTTAGGGCTTTCGGACGTGTCATGGTCGCAGTGTCTCGTGCACGCGGTCTACGGGAAATAACGCGGTCTATGGAAACTCGCGCAGATCGCCGGTGTTCAGCCCCTGGCCGGTGGAGTACCGTCCGGCTTTGAGCTCATCAATGAGCTCTCGCGTGGTGGAAAGAGGACGCTCGAAGATCGTGACCGCACAACCGATGGACGATGCAGAGTGGCTGTCACTGCCGCCAATGCGCTTGCACCCGACATGCTCGGCTACCGCCTGGGCGTACCGATTTTCTTCTTCTGAGCACGCGCCGTTCACCACTTCAAGGGCGTCTACATATTCCAGCACTTCGAGGGCTTGACTCCCCGACACAGGGTCGGCCTGGTCGATCGGGGTGGTTTTATGGATAAACTGGAAGCGTGGGTCGAGCTTGTAGCGAAATGGGTGGTTGGCAATCAGAAAACCATCCACCTCATCGATAATATGGCGTAACTCTTTGACCTTATAAATACCGCCGACATAGCGGTCGAGGCCAAAGGCTCCGACATGGCCCCATTCGGTTGTGACCTCAATCCCCAGAAATAATGTCACCCCGCGTTCACGGGCATACTCCTCAATTTCCGGGTCCGTCCAGGCATTGTCGTGCTCGGTGACGCAAATCCCCTCTAAGCCGATGGTGTGCGCCTGGTCGATCATCAACAAGGGGTCAAGATTGCTGTCAGAGCTACCGCGAGTGGTATGAACGTGGAAATCAATACGCATGGTTGGTGATGCTCCCGTTTCGCAGGCCGCCTTTCTATACCGTCTTCTGCATACGCAGGCAAGAGCGCAAGTCTGTGTCCCCATTCAGATGTGGCTCGCCTTTCTCATGCAATTCTCTTGTTCTCCGCCCGGCCTATGCTACAGTCCGTGTACCTCAGCTCTGTCATCAGAGTTATTCCAGCAGGAGGGGAAGCTATGAAGCGACCGTTAGATGGCGTTCGTATTATTGACTGGACGATTTGGCAACAAGGGCCGGTATCAACCATGATGTTGGCTGACTTGGGTGCCGAAGTCATCAAGATTGAGGAGCGAGTCGGAGGGGACCCGGGCCGGGGCGTGCTCAGCATCGCGGGGGCGCTCGTTGGGGCGACGAGCGGCCCGAATTTCTATTTTGAGGCCAATAACCGGCATAAGCAGAGCCTCACCCTCGATCTCAAAAATCCCCAGGCTATAGAGATTGTCTCCCAATTAGCTGAGAAATCCGACGTCTTTGTCCAGAACTTTCGGAAAGGTGTGGCCGACAAGTTGGGCATCGGCTACGCGGCCCTCTCTGAGCGCAACCCACAGCTCATCTACGCCAGCGCCACCGGCTACGGCCCGTTTGGGCCGGATTCCGGTGAGCCCTCTTTTGACTATATGGGGCTGGCGCGCTCGGGTATCATGACCGCAGTGGGTGAGCCCCAGATGGAACCCCTCAGCATTGCCGGCGGCATTGCCGATCAGATGGGCGCTATCATGCTGGCCTACGGGGTCATGGCCGCCCTGCTGGCGCGCGAAAAATATGGCATGGGTCAGGAGGTCGATATCTCTCATCTGGGCAGCATGACCGCGCTCCAAGGGCTCAACGTGGCGTGTAAAACCATTCTCGGCAAGGAGTTTAAGCGCATGCCGCGCGCCGCGGCGCCGAGCCCGCTGTGGAACCATTACAAATGCGGCGATGACAAGTGGATCTGCCTGGCCATGCCGCAACAGGACCGCTACTGGTCCGATTTCTGTACAGTCCTGGGCATTGAGCACGTCCTGGACGACCCCCGCTTTGCGACTATGGGAGACCGGGCCGACAACGCCAAAGAACTCATTCCCATTCTGGATGCCGCGTTTGCCTCGCGGCCCCGAGACGCCTGGATGCAGGCCCTCAAGGAAGGCGGCGACTTCATTTACACCGTAGTCAACACCATTGCTGACCTGCCCACTGACGAACAGATGCTCGCCAACGAGTATATTGTCGATTACGATCATCCCCGCATCGGCCAAACGCAGCTGGTCGGCGTTCCTGTTCGCTTGAGTAAAACCCCGGGCGACCCCAAAGGCGCGGCCCCGGAGTTCGGCGAACACACCGAGCGCATCCTTACCGAGCTGCTCGACTATTCGTGGGAAGACGTGGCCAAGTTGAGAGAAGAGGAAGTGATTTAAGAAGGGGATTGGGTTCTGGGGATTCGGGGTTGGGGCTGAAGTCTACGCAACTGAACACTGCAATGTCCGACTGAAACGCGCCTATGCCCGGCTCTTAAGGACACTGAGCGCATGACCCTCACCCTTGAACTCCTGCCGCGGGTGCCGTATGCGTTCGACTTGACGGTCGCCCGCTTCCGGCGTTTTGCGAGCGAGAACGTCGATCTGGTCGCAGGCAAGCAATATCAACGCCTGCTCGTAGCTGGCCGCCAGCTGGCGCTGGCCACGGTGACGGATGTCGGCACGCCGGCCAAGCCGCGGCTGGCGGTGGAGTTGCGCAGTCCGTCCAGGGCCACCCTCAAGCAGGCGGCATTTCATACCCAGCTCCGTCACATCCTGTGTACTGACTTTGATATCAGGCCGTTTTATCGCTTAGCGCGTCAGGATGAGACGCTGGCGACGCTGGTCAAGCGCTTTCGCGGGCTGCGCATTACCTCCAGCCCGACGCTGTTCGAGGCGCTGGTCATGGCGGTTCTCTCCCAGCAGGTCAACCTCACTTTTGCCTACTCCATTAAAAAGGAACTGGTTGAAGCGTTTGGCCGTAAGTGGCGGAGCAAGGGACACACCTATTACGTATTTCCCGAGGCGGTGCGGTTTGCCGGCCAGAGCCTGGAGACCATGCGCGGCTTCCGGCTGAGCAAGGCCAAGGCCGGCACGCTGATCCGCCTGGGCGAAGCGTTTGCCTCTCGGGCTTTGCAGCAGAGCGCAATCGCCCAACTGCCAGACGAAGCAGCGATTGAAGCACTGATTCAACTCAAAGGCATTGGTCGCTGGTCGGCGGAAACCGCCCTGATGCGTGGCCTGGCCAGACCCGACGCGTTTCCGGGTGGCGATCTGGGCGTGGTCAAATATCTTGCTCAGGGCATGTTGGGCAAAAAAGAAAAGGCAACCGAAGCCGAAATGCGCGCCTTTGCCGAGCGCTGGCGTCCCTATCGTGGCCTGGCCTTGGTCTATTGTTATGCGGAGCTCAGCCGGCGGCAGGCCGAGTGACACGAAATCTGCCGGCCTGTAAAAATTCACGCTCGTAAAAGGGGATTATATGCCTGTTATGGGAGGACGCGGAGAGGGAGCGGTGCGCTCGATTAAGGCCCGCAGGGCCTCGCCCTGCTGTTGCAGGGCGGTCATCGTCTCCTCGTGCTGCTGGTCACGGTGGTCGTTGTTTTTCCGCATCAGCCGGAAGCCGGCGTAAATCAGGGCGCATTGCACCGTCCCGACCACGAGGGCAACCGTCGCTTGCCCAATGCCAACCCACATGGCCGTTGTGGTGGCGGTCTGCTGGGCGACGAGGGCTCCCTGCTGAACGGCGAGGCTGGCGGCTTCGTATTCGTTCATCTTTCTTCCTCTGCAAAACAGTGGCCAGTGGTTAGTGGCTGGTAGGGGCAGTTCATGAATTGCCCAGATCAGAACATGCCCGAAATTTTGCCGTTCTCATCCATCCGCATTCCGGCTGCTGCCGGTTTTGCGCCCAGGCCGGGCATGGTCAGCATGTCTCCGGTGAGTGGGACGCAGAAGCCAGCCCCTGCTGAGAGGCGGATTTCGCGCACGCTCAGCACAAAGTCACGCGGCCGGCCATAGCGTTTTGGGTCGTCGGACAGCGACATCTGGGTCTTGGCCATACAAATGGGCACATGACCATAGCCCAGGTCGTTGATCCGCCTGAGGTCCGTGCGCGCGCGGGGCAGCAAAGTAATGTCCGCCGCGCCATAGACTTTTTGGGCAATAGTCCGGATCTTGTCTTCAATCGGCATTTCCGCTGGATACAGCAAGCGCTGTACCGGAGCCGGCCCGTCGCAGGCTTTCTCCACCGCCTCGGCCAGCGCCAGCCCGCCTTCTCCTCCCTGGCCAAACACGTCAATGACTATGGCGTCTACGCCCAAGGCTTTGCTTTCCGCTACGACTAGCTGAAGCTCCTCTTCGGTATCGGTAGCAAACCGATTCACCGCAACAATCGGCCGGAGGCCAAACGCGCTCAGGCTCTCGACGTGTTTGGCCAGGTTCTCCATGCCCTGCTTCAAGGTTGACAGATCGGGCCTGTTCACATCCGCCACCGGCGTCCCGCCGTGCATTTTGAGCGCCTTGACCGTGGCGACCAGGACGACCGCGGCGGGCCACAAATCGGCCTCGCGGCATTTGATATTGAGGAATTTCTCTCCACCCAGATCAAACCCGAAGCCGGCTTCGGTCACCACATAATCGGCATAGCTCAGGGCGAGTCGCGTGGCGAGGATACTATTACAACCGTGGGCGATATTGCCGAACGGCCCGGCGTGGATGAAGGCCGGCACGCCCTCCACGGTCTGAACCAGGTTGGGTTTGAGGGCATCTTTCAAAATAATGGCCATCGCCTCCGGCGCGTGAATCCGGTCCGCGGTGACCGCCTCCCCCTGGGACGAATAGCCGAGCACAATACGTGATAAACGCTGAATGAGGTCCGCGGGTCCACTTGTCAGAGCCAGGATCGCCATGACTTCCGACGCCGCGGTGATATCAAAACCTTCTTCACGTGGGATGCCCATGAGCCGCCCGCCAAGGCCCAGCACGATTTGACGCAGCGCGCGGTCATTCATGTCCATGACGCGCCGCCAGCGAATCTGACGCACATCCAAATCCACCGCGCGATGAAATATGGCGGCATCCAGCATGGCCGACAGCAGATTATGGGCAGAGCTGACGGCGTGAATGTCGCCGGTGAAATGCAGGTTAATATCCTCCATGGGCAGCACTTGGGAGCGACCCCCTCCACAGCCTCCGCCTTTCACTCCAAACACCGGACCCATTGAGGGTTCGCGTACCGCTACGGTCGCTTTTTTCCCCAGACGGGTTAGGGCCTGGCCCAAGCCTATCGTCGTGGTGGTTTTGCCTTCGCCGGCAGGAGTGGGGTTAATGGCGGAAACAAGAATCAGCTTACCCTGGGTCTGAGCGGGCGCGGCAGCGCGCGCGTCAAGCGCAATTTTTGCCTTCACGCGGCCGTAGGGCTCAAGGTGTTCCCGCGGTAACGCTAGCTGCGCGGCAATCTCTTCAATCGGCTTTAAGCGAACGGACTGGGCAACGGCAAGGTTTTGGTCTCGGCTCATAAAGAGGGAACGTACCCAGCTTTTTTGTCTGATGGAAGGGTAGGTTCCCTCTTTTTCGTACAGCTGTAGCACGCTCTTGCCTCGCCTTGAGGCAGGTCAGGAACTGAAAACGCGCTCTTATACAAAGTCCAGGATTCGCCTATCACAAACGCCGGCCCGTGCTCCTGACCGGCAGGACACCGCGTGCTATGCTGACCCGAGCGAAGGAGCTGGTATGGCAGACAATTCTTCCTCCGGTCGGCGTGTGCTGAACTTCGCCCTCAGCCTGGTGGTGAGTGGGGGCTTTCTGTATCTGGCGTTTCGTAACGTTGCGCTGGATGAATTGGGAGCCGCGCTCGGCCGGGTGAGGGCTGACTGGCTGTGCGCCGCCATCATCGTCAGCCTGCTCATCATGGTGCTGCGCGCCTGGCGCTGGCAACTGGAACTCCGCCCCCTCGAACATGTGTCGGTCGGTCGGCTGTGGGTCGTCACCTCGGTCGCCTATATGGCCATCAATCTGCTCCCGGTGCGCCTGGGCGAGGTCGTGCGCCCCTGGCTCTTATCCCGTCGCTCCCGGGTGTCCATCTCCAACGTCATTGGCAATCTGGTGGTCGAGAAGATGATGGACTCGATCTGTATCGTCTTCTATCTGCTGGCCGGACTGCTGCTTATTGAAAGCCTGCCCGTGTGGGTCCGCCGCGGCGCTCTGGTCCCGGCTGTGATTGCCGGCGTCTTTGTGTCCGTGGTTGTGCTGTTTTGGTGGAAAGGTGAGTCGTTTGTTGACCGCTGGGTCCTCCGCCTGCTCCCGGCGCGCTTCGGCGGGCGGGTCAAAGGCGTTCTGGCCGCGGTTACTGATGGGATGCGGATTCTACCCAATCCCGGCCTGCTCCTGGCCGTCTTTGTGGTTTCTCTGACCTTGTGGTTCCTGCCTATATTGTCGAGCTATATCATGATCCGCGCGTTTGACCTGTCCGCGCCTTTTAGCGCGGCCCTGGTCATTTTCATTTTTATCAGTTTTGGCACGGCGCTCCCGAATCTGCCGGGCATGATCGGGCCGTATCAATACGCCTGTCAGCTCGCCCTTGGCATCTATGGCGTGAGTGACGCCGACGGTCTGGCCTACGGCCTGGTCCTCAACGCGGTGCAGTTTCTGACCTTGATTGGCCAGGGGTTAATCGCCCTGCCTATTGCCGGGGTGAGTTTTTCCGATATTCGACAGGCTGGCGATCGGCTGGCGCAGCAAAGCGCGGACGCGAGCTAGCGTTCTCTTTTCCCCTGTCCTACGACGGCCCGGTGCGCCATCAGGGCCAGATTTTCCCTGGATTCAGAATGCCCTTGGGATCAAAGACGCGCTTAATGCCCTTCATCAGCTCAAGCGCGGCGCCGTGTTCTTGGGCAACATATTTCTGGCTGCCGAGCCCAATACCGTGCTCGCCCGAAGCGGTTCCGCCAAGAGACAGGACATAGGCAACCATCTCATCTTTGGCCCGGTTGGCGGTGGCCCAGCGTTGTTCGTCCGCCGGGTCTTCGCGCAACAGGGCGTGCAGAATGCCCAGTCCGGCATGACCAAAGGTGTGCAAGACAAGGCCGTAGTGCTCGGCAATCGCATAGCTCCTGTCTATGACCTCAGGCAGACGCGAGATGGGAAAGCCCATATCGGTGCGGATTGTTTTGGCGTGCGGGTTGAGTGCCTGAATCGCTCGGGTGGTAAAATGGCGAATCTCCCACGGGTTGCGTCCTCCAGGAAGGAGAATCCGCTCGCCCTGGCGCTCTTCGCATACGCTCTGGGCGGTATCGAACACCTCTTCAACCGCACTCTCGGAACCGTGGACTTCAAGAAACAACGAGGGCTGCTCGGTGAGACCAAAATCCTGAAAGCGGTTGAGGGCGGCAATCGAACGCCGGTCAAGAAACTCGACCGCGGCCAGATCAACTCCATAGCGCATCATCGCCGCGATCGCGGTCACCGCCGCTTTTTCGGCAGGAAAGGTAAACGCGCCTTGTTTCCGCCCCTGTGGCAGGCCGACCAGGGAGAGCGTCAGTTCGGTCGCAATGCCCAACGTCCCTTCAGAACCGACCAGCAGCCCCAGCAGATGATAGCCCGACGAGGTTTTGCGGCTGCGCGTCCCCAGTTCGAGGACTGCGCCGGTACCAGTCACCACGGTAGCGGCTTTGACATGATCGCGCGTCCCGCCGTATTTGACCGAATAGATGCCACTGGCGTTATTCGCCACCATCCCGCCAATCGTTGCCACATCGGAACTGCCTCCCGGTGACGGCGGGAAAAACAAGCCATAGGCTTTGAGCTGGTCATTCAGATCGTTGTAGACCGTACCAGGCTGAGTCGTGACCTGAAGGTCCTCCGCGCGCACGCTTACAACGCGGTCCATGCGCGAGAGGTCTACCACGATCCCGCCCCGGACCGGAATCGGGTTGCCTTCCAGGCTCGATCCCGCTCCTCGGGCCGTCAGCGCTAGCGCCCGCTCATACGCATAGCGCACGACCAGGCGGACGTCCTCGGTCGTCTGGGGCCAGACAACGACCTCGGGCAACGTCGGCGGACAGGCTGACTCGTCGTGCGCGGCAAGCTCCAGGTCGGCGGACCGGGTGGAGACCTGCTCCGAGGAAAGCAGCGCTGCCAAGTCTTGTGGGAGAGACATGGGGTTACCCGAAAGGTTGATCTATGGCAGCCGAGAGCAGTCCGGCGTCGCGACGTTTGGGACGCCTGTTCTGGGCTAACACCTTCTTGCGCAGGCGAATGGACAGCGGCGTGACTTCGACCAATTCGTCCGCGGCGATCCATTCCAGGGCCTCTTCCAAATCCAGGTCTTTATACGGAACGAGGCGCACTGCCTCATCTCGTCCCGCGGCGCGCACATTGGTCAGCTTCTTCTCCCGACACACGTTCACATCGAGATCCTTGTCGCGCGCATTCTCTCCGACCACCATGCCTGCATACACACGGGTGCCGGCCGGGATAAAGAAGACCCCACGCTCCTGCAAATGAAAAAGCGAATAGGGCGTGGCCGGTCCCTCACGGTCGGCGACCAGGGCGCCGTTCGTCCGGTTCTGGATCGGGCCGTGCCAAGCGGCATAGCCGTTGAAGAGTGTATGGATAATGCCTGTGCCGCGGGTCTCCGTCAGAAAACGCGACCGAAAGCCGATCAAACCGCGCGAGGGAACGGAGAACTCCAGACTGACCCGGCCCGATTCCGGGGGGGCCATATTGGTCAGCAACCCTTTCCGCTGGGCCATGAGTTGAGAGACCTGGCCGACATAGTCTTCCTGGACATCGATGGACACCAGTTCCATCGGTTCCTGGAGTCGCCCCTCAATGTCTTTCACAATGACTGTTGGTTTGGAAACCTGGAGTTCGTAGCCTTCCCGGCGCATGGTTTCAATCACCACCGAGAGCTGGAGTTCGCCCCGCCCCATCACCCGAAAGGCATCCGGGGAATCGGTCTCTTCTACGCGCAGACTCACGTTTTTATGCACCTCGGCGAAGAGCCGTTCGCGGATACGGCGCGATGTCACATATTGCCCCTCCCGGCCCGCCCAGGGACTGGTGTTCACCCCGAAGATCATGGCTAGCGTCGGAGCGTCAATCTGAATCGTGGGCAGGGCGACCGGATTGTCACTATCAGAGATCGTCTCTCCGATCTGAATCTCTTCAATACCGGCCACCGCGACGATGTCGCCGGCCTGCGCCGATGCGATCTCGTGCCGTTTGAGCCCCTGCCAACTGTACAGCTGGGCGACTTGACACGGCCGGCGGGAACCATCGTCGCGACACAGCGTATAGGCTGCCATGCTCTGCAGCTCGCCTTGGATAATACGCCCGATAGCGATCCGACCGACATACTCATTATAGTCCAGGTTGTTCACGTGGAATTGAACGGGGCCGTCCAGCGCATAGGCCGGACCGGGCAAGGCCGAGACAATCAGCTCAAAGAGCGGCCGCAGGGTATGCCCCTCTTCGTCCAGGTCGCGTTTGGCTATCCCGGCCCGGGCATTGGTGTATACCACGGGAAACGCGACCTGATCGTCCGAGGCATCGAGATCGATGAAGAGGTCGTAGATGGCATCCAGCACGGTGGCGACCCGGGCGTCCTGGCGGTCAATTTTATTAATGCAGACAATCGAGGGCAGCCCGGCTTCCAGGGCCTTCTTCAGGACAAAGCGCGTCTGGGGCAGCGGACCTTCCGAGGCGTCCACCAGCAGCATCACCCCATCGACCATGGCCAGCGCGCGCTCCACCTCGCCGCCAAAATCCGCGTGGCCCGGCGTATCGACAAAATTGATTTTCACGCCTTGATACGAAAGCGCCGCGTTCTTGGCCAGGATGGTGATGCCGCGTTCGCGCTCCAGCGCAAACGAGTCCATCACCCGCTCGGCCACCTGTTCATTATCCCGAAAAGTGCCGCTCTGTTTGAGCAGGGCGTCAATCAGGGTGGTTTTGCCATGATCGACATGGGCGATAATGGCGACGTTTCGAATATCATCACGCCGGGGCGTGCCGTTGTGCAAAAGCGTATCCTCCCTATTACTTTTACTTTTTTCCGATCCTCACTCCGAGCGAGACGGCACCATAATGTCGCACCGAGGGCCGCTGGCGCGGCTGAGCCGGTGGTCCAGCGTCATCAGCGGACAGTCGAGCGCCTCGGCGAGGGCTACATACCAGGCGTCGTAGCTGGTCAGGTTGGCCCGTAATGCCCAGACGCGCTCGGCAAACGGCGCGAAGGGGAAATAACTCAAGGGCCAGCCGCAGCAAGTCTCTGTGTGCGCTCGTCGCCTCAAGACGCGATATTTCGCCGGCGCGCTCCAGGCGGCGCAGAGTATTGCTGGCCTCAACCAAGGCCAACTCCGGCCCGGCCAGGGGACCTGCGGCCAGGGCCGCCTCCGCCCATTGCCCCGCCTGCCCCGCATCGACCAAGGCCGCGACAAGCACGGACGCATCAACGACTCTCGTCATGTTCGGTCCGCATCACGGGCGTGCAGAATACTGGCCGGTCGGACACGAGTTCCTGCGGCGTCCTTGCGGTCGCGCACCCCCTGTAACCATTCGTCAACAGTGGGCCGGGACGCAATGCGCTCCAGCTCTCCGCGCAGGAATTCCTGCATGGACTGGCGCTGCTGTGCGGCGCGCGCCGCAAGTATGTCGCGCACGGTCTCGGGGACGCCTCGTATCGTAATTTGGACTGGCATGACAGCATTACACCAGCGTTGACAGCAGACTGCAATCGACCTCTTCTCCCTACACCATGTATTTCACCATCCCGCCGTCAATGTCATAGGCCGCGCCCGTAATAAAACTCGCCCGCTCCGATACCAGAAAGGTCACCAGGTTGGCGATCTCTTCGGGGCGACCGAAACGACCCAGCGGGATGTTTGCCTGAGCAAACCCTTCGATCATGCCATCCGGGTCTTTCGGATTGATTATCTTTGCGGCATTCTCCCACAGCGGGGTCCGAACCGGCCCCGGACACACGACATTGACCAGGACGTTGTCTTTGGCGACTTCATCCGCCAGGGTTTTGGTCAGGCTAATCACCGCCGCCTTGGTCGCGTTATAATCAATCATCCCCCCGCCCGGTTGCTTGCCGAAGATCGACGAGATGTTGATAATCCGGCCCCACCGCTGCTCGCGCATGCGTGGCAGGGCAAGGCGGGAGCAGCGCAGCACGCTAAAAAGATTGGCGTCAATATTTTCCTGCCAGGCTTCATCCGGCAGGTCAAGCAATTGACTCAAATGCGTCCCACCCGCGTTATTGACCAGAATATCGAGGCGTCCGAATCGCTCTGCGGTTGCGGCAAAGAGCTTTTCGATGTCGGCCAGTTGGGTCATATCGGCCTGTATCGCCAGTACCTCGGAGCCCAGCTCGCGCGCGGCTTGGTCGAGCTGTTCCCGGTTGCGGGCACACAGCGCAACTTTCACTCCTTCTTGGATAAAACTCTCTGCAATGGCGCGGCCAATGCCATAACTCGCGCCGGTGATGATTGCCACACGGTCCTGTAAACCAAAGTCCATATGCCCCTCCTGAAGAGTGCCGAATGCGAGACTGCCCACGTTGATTGCGCGCGCCCATTGTCCTGGCATTGCAGAGCCTGTCAAGAGAGGAAAAATGAATCCGTCGTTCGCGGCGCTGTTGCGCGTCCCGCCCAGGAAGCGCAAGATATGGCAGAACTTATTGCGGCGCGCGAACGCGCGCCTGCTGCCGTACTGCTATTCATGCTGAAAGCTGTTTTTTTTGATTTTGATGGCACCCTGGCTGACGATGGGGCAACGATTGACCAGGCCCTCAAGGCTGCGTGTGGGGTGATAGGCGAACACTGGCCGGACCTCGGGACGGCGGCGCTTGAATCAACCTACCGTCAGATCTCCGACCGCGCCTGGGGAGATTATGATCGCTACCTGCGCCCCCTGGGGTCAGCGGAGGCCATGCTCGCCTCCCTGTGGCAGCAGACCCTTGAACGGTTGGGCCGCGACGATGCAGGAGTCGCCCACGCCGCGGCCACGACCTATTGGCAAAAGCGTTTACGCAACTGTCAACCGTATCCCGATGTGTTGCCCTTTCTCGCAGACCTGACCCGGCGCTTTCATGTGAGTCTGCTCACCAACGGCGCGCCCAGCATGCAGCGGGCCAAAGTGCGGGCCTCTGGTCTCCAGGAGTATTTCCGCGATATTTTTGTCGGTGGTGAATTTGACCAGGGCAAGCCCGCCCCTTTTATCTTCTCTGCTGCTCTCAGCGCTGCCAACTGCCGCCCCGAAGAAGCCGTATATATCGGCGACTCTTTGCTGCACGATGTTGTTGGCGCCCGAAAAAGTGGTCTGCATAGCGTCTGGCTCAATCGCAAGGGGCAGCCCAGACACGCGGTGATTCAAGCCTGTCAGGCTGGCCCTCTTGACCAGTTGGCCCAGCCCGATTTTGAGATTACCGGTCTCTCGGCCCTGCCAGCCTGTCTCGACCAACTCTAGGGACTCTCTGGACTGTTCTCTTCCGCTCCTTTACCCTTGACCGAATGATTTTCCACTGAAGCTGATACACTGCGCCTCAGAAGAGACCGGCATGGAAAAAAACGCCTACAAAGTCCTGTTGTTCAATTATTATCGGGATGCCGAATTACGTGGGGCAGACCTGATCCTGCGTCTCATCAACCTTGCGGAGAACCAGAACATTCAAGAAAAGCTGGCCCGCCATCTCGCCGATGCGACCAATCACGCCTGGCTCTGGACCGAGCGGATTCTGGCGCTTGGCGGCGAGCCGATGCGGATTGATAATGGCTACCACCGTCAGCTCCGCCGCAAGGCCGGCCTGCCGGCAAATTTTCTTGACCTGTTGGCCCTCACCTGCGTGGTGGCCGAGCGCGCCCACAACCGCTACGCGGAACATGCCGCTCGATCTGATGTCGCTCCAGAGACGCTTCAGGTTCTGCACGAGATGCAGGCGGATGAGAAAGCCCACCTGACCTGGATTATGGAAAAGATCGCCGAACTTGAAATCAAAGAGGGCAAGGAAAAGGTAGACGCTGCCCTCCGGCGCTATCGGGAGATCGAGGCGGTTGTTTTCGCCGACATGCAGCAAGAGGAACAGCGCGCTCTGGCCCAAGTTGGGCCGGACGAAACCGTCTGAGGCCGGGCCGGCCGTTCAAATCTTCTTTTTCTGATTTGCCACGTAGTCGACCAGGAGATATTCCCCCAGATTGTCCGGGCGGGTGTAAAAGGCGCGACCACGGTTCATCTTGGTCATTTTGTCCACAAAGGTCCGCAGGCTCGGGCTGTCGTCGAGCATGAAGGTATTGATCGTGACCCCTCGCTTGGTAACTTTCTCCACTTCTCGCAGGGTTTCCTGCGCCGCCCGCATACTGATCCCCCCAAAAGACAGGGGCCATTCGCAATACAGCCGGCCCCGCGAAAAATAGGCGGTCGGCTGGCCATCCGTCACCACGATGATGTGTTGATTATGACCGGGGTGGCGACGCAGCAGGTCTCCGGCAAGACGCAGGCCGTCCTGGAGGTTGGTAAACGGGTCGCCCATATTCCAGCTCGCCTCGGGCAGGTCTTTGACCTTGAGTTCCACGGCCCGGGTAAAAAAACCGACAATCGAGAAATAGTCCCGCGGATAGCGGGTGCGGATCAAACTCTCCAGCGCCAGCGCGACTTTTTTTGCCGCTCCAAAGCGCCCCTCCCAACTCATGGACCAGCTCATATCGAGCAGGAGGACGGTCGATGTGGTGGTCGTGTGGTCGGTATCGAAGATCGTGAAATCCCCCGGTTGGATCGATATGGGAACGCCCGTGTTGCGTTGTATGGACTTCTTGAGCGTTCCGACCAGGTCGAGGTGCATTGGGTCACCGTACTGGTAGGGCCGGGTTTCGTCCATTTTGATCTCGGCCACGCCACGATGGTCTGTGGCGTGTGAGCCGTTCCGGTCGCGCAGCAGATTGGTATAAATGTCTTGCAGAGCGAGCTGGCCAATCCGCCGCACGCCTTTGGGCGATAACTGTACCCGGCCCTCGCGGGAGATCAAAAACCCGGCTTCTTCCAAGAGTGACTGCATCTGTTGGAGGTTCTGGAAGTCCTGGCTGGCAGCCTGGCCAATCAATTCCTGGAGCTGTTCCGGGTCTATCTTCTCCGGCTGGCCGGACAGCAGGTTTTGCTCCATCTCCTGCAACTGCTCCATTTCCTCCATCAGCTCCAGCGCTTCTTGATAGCTGAGCGGGCGCGGCCCGTTGAACAGATCGTTAAAACGGCGCTGAAAGTTCTCCAGCGAGCTAATATTGTCAAACTCCTGCATGAGTTCGTCAAACGCGGCTTGGGCGGCCTCGTCCTCGAACTCATAGTGCGACAGCTTCTCCATTTTCTCGCTCAAACGTTGCGGCAACTGCTGGAGAAACTGCTCCTTCTCTTCGAGTTCGGGCTGCTGGGGTCGCTTCTGCTCCAGCGTGCGCTGCTCTTGATTCAGAATGGAGTCCAGCCGGTCCTGCATCTCATCGAGCGAGGAGCGCATATTGGACTCACGGTAGCGCTTGCGCATCTCTTCGCGCAGGTCACGCACGAGATCATCCAGACCCTTGAGCTTATCGTCCTCATCCCCGAGACCCTGGCGCATGAGTTGCTCCAGCGCCTTTTGCATATCATCCGTCGAGGACAGATGTTCGGCCAACTCTTCAAAGATTTTGTCGGCAGACAGCCGGACCCGTTGGCTGCCATCCCAGTCGGTATAGCGAATGGTGATCATGTCAGTCCGGAAGCACGGTCGCAGAATGCCGGGATCATAGAGCAACCCGCCCGCCTTTACTATACCCGCAGCCCCGCGGGGCAGGGCAAAGGAAGTTGTGCTGCCGCTCCGTTCACCCGAGCTCAGAATGGTTCGCATTTGCACGTCAGGCCGTTACCGCGACAGGCGCATGAATACCTACAAGGTGGGAACTAGACTGGATTGTATGAGGCGTGCGTCGCGGGTCAGCAATGTTGCGCCAAGAAGTTGGGCCGATGCAATAAGGATGCGGTCGGCTGGATCACGATGAAAGGAAGGCGGAAGGGCGGCCACTGCCGCGGCAATGGCGGGAGAGATGCCCACCCGTTGTATCAAGGGCGGCGCAGTTGCGGCTTCAAGCCAGTCTCTCAGAGGTAAAGGCAGTGAGATACGCTTGAGGTCGTACAGGGTCGCAATCTCCCACAGCGTGATATCAGACACCCACAGCGGATTTTCAGGACTGGCTTGCTCAAGGACTTTTTTCTGCCGCCCCAACAGACGCTTGTCAGCTCCCAGCCAGTACAGCAGAATATGGGTATCAAGGAGGGCCTTCACCCGCTTTCCCCCGTTTCCGCTTCCCAGGCGTCTGCCTCCAGAACTGGCTCAACAATATCTCCGTGGATTTTCACTGTCCCGAACAAGGCGTCCTGCGGGTAGCCGTTTTGCCTTGGAACAGGCGGAACAAGCTGGGCAACCGGCTTACCACGTTTCGTAATGGTCACTGCCTGGCCGGTCTGTACGACCTCGTCGAGAATGGCCAAACATTTTGCCTTGAACTCTGACGCATTGATTTTTCTCATATGACTAGATTATATGACCAGTTAATAAAGTCCAAGGGCATCCTTGCGATTCCAATGGCAGACCCTCACCGAATTGCTCAGTAACATCTATGAGGAAGTCGAAAGCTGCTTGTCGGTTGACTGGAAGCGAACGGATGGGAGGAAAAGCGCATAAATGGGAGCCATCACATCTATGCGAAACGTGGGTCGTTATCGTCTGTCAATCTACGGTGACAACGGCCCACCGGCCAACTCATCGCACCCCCCTCCGCCCGTCTCCCTTCGAGCCAGGAGGCCCATCGGCAAGAGTGCGAGCGTGCCTTTTTGCTCAATCCGAGCGGCCCTTGGTGCCTTGCTAAGCGCGTTGTTTTTCCTTATGTTACGTCTGCTCTACAGGTACTCCTTCCGATAAGTCAGCCTATGTCTCCCCCCCGAAAAAACCTCTGTAAATTCAATAGTTTACCAGTAAGTCAAGCGCGTCCCCTCGCTGAGGAAACCTCTCGCAAGATAAAAGTCTGGTTCCTTGCATGGGCGGCAGACAGGCGGCTCGACCGCTTCACCCTGCTGCTCGCTGCGGCAGCCGCGCTAGGCGCGGGTCTCGTGCTCCTGCGGCAGGCCAGCTACGGACCGGGGATGGGGTGGGATGCCGTCAACTACATCACGGCGGCCCGCAATCTCCTGGCGGGTGATGGCCTTGTCGATTTGATTCGCCCTTTGGTGTCTTGGCCGCCGCTGTATCCGACGATGCTCGCTGGCGGGGGACTGTTCGGGTTCGACCCGTACGCGGTCGCCGGGCCGCTCAACGCCGTTATCTTCGGGCTGACCGTTCTGGTCGCGGGTTCGTGGCTACGGCGCCATCTGCACTCCCGCTTCCTGTGGCTGTGGGGCTGCGTCTCGATCGCGCTGGCCCTGCCGCTCGCCGAGATCGCGTCCGAGGCCATGAGCGAGGCGGCTTTCATTCTGTTCGTAACGTTCGCGCTGACGCAGATAGACGCCCACCTGGGCGGTGGCGGACGCGCATCCCTGATCCGAGCGGCGGCGTTCAGCGCGCTGGCCTGCCTGACCCGCTACCTGGGCGCTTCCGTGCTCCTGGCGGTGGTCCCGCTGCTGCTTGCAACGCGGGTTGCGCCGCGGGAGAAGATGAAGCGCATCGCCGTCTATACGCTGATTGCCGCGGCGCCGGTGGGTCTGTGGATGCTGCGGAACTACCTGCTTGTCGGATTACCGGTCGGCCCAAGAGGCAAGGTTTTCTACTCACTTCCCTTCATCGTGGACGAGGCGGGGCGCATCGCCGTCGGGGACTGGTGGCTCGTCGGGTTGACCGCCCCGGTCCTGTTGGCCCTCGTGATGGCCGCCTGCCATGCGTTCCACCCCCGCTCGGACCGGAAACGGGACGCTCCTGTTGCCTCGGATGTTGCCTGGGGTCCGTTGCGCGTATGCGGCGGTTTTGCACTCACGTACCTGACGCTGCTCGTCGCCGCGATGATGGCGGGAAGCATTGGGACTGGATTGCATTGGCGATACCTCGCTCCGGTGTATGTTCCGCTCTTGCTCACGGCATTGCTGCTGCTGGACGGCACCTTCCGGTATGCGCAGAAGCGTTCCGCGCCGGCGGGAAAGACACTTGCCGCCGTCCTGATGTTGGGGCTGTCCCTGCAGGCGGCCTGGCTGGTTGTGCTGCATGACCGCGAGATACGGCTCTGGAATACCGGTGCGCGACACGGGTATGCCGCCCCGCGGTGGAGGAATTCGGAGAGCTTGCGGTACATCCGGGAGGCGGCTCTGACAGGCGCGATCTGGAGCAATGCCTGGCCCGTCACGGTTTTGTACGCCGACAATCTGCGACGCCATTACAAACTACCATGCGAACCGGATCATCTACGGTTCGCATGGTCGAAAGCGCTTGACAGCGAAGAGGCATATGTCCTCTATTTCAGTGACTCGTGGGGAGGATGCTCCCAGCTGCAGGACGACGCCCTCCGAAGCCACTTGTCTCGGGAGCCCTTGCTGGAGCCGGTGGCGGAACTGGCGGACGGTAAGCTGTATCGCCTGCGCGAACGCGAATCTCTGGAGTCCCGGCCGGCCATGTTCCACAGTTCTGAGGCTCCGGTGGTGGACAAGTCGTTCGCCGCCTATATCAACCAGTCCCACGGCCGGTGGCTGCCCGGGGAACCGTGGCGGTGGGAGAAAGGCAGCGATGCCGATGGCTGGACGGGCCTCCCCGTTCAACGGCCCACCCACGTGTACACCCCTACGGTTGCCGATGTCGGGCATCGCCTGCGCGCTTCGGTGTACTACGCAGACGGGCTCGGCAACCGAGTGAGAGCGATGACCAAGCCGTCCGAGCCCGTACAGCCGGGTCTCCCGAAAGTGCTCTTGGCGCCGTCTGGAAGCGAAGACGGCAGGGGCGCGGCGGGCGCTTCCGAAGCGGCCCGCGGCATTCGTTCCAAGTACGCTGTGTACCTCCGCGGAAACAGGCTGCTCTATGAGAACCGGCGCTGCATCTGGGAAGACGAATACGGTACGCGCTTCCCGTTGCTCGTCTATTCGGTGGATGCCGCAAGTGGAACGCCGGAACGCGCTACGCTGGATTTCGCATGGAGCGGGTCTTCCTGGCAGAACAACGGTGCCTGCATCACCGAGCGCCAGCTTCCCGACAAGGACATCGTCGGCCTCCGAACCGGACAGGTTGACCGCGATGGGAACCTCCTTTGGGAAGTGGAGCACTGGTTCGAGGAGAAACGACAGGGGTTTGACGAATATTTGTTGTCGGCGACTTCCGGCGAACCGGCGGCCCGCGGCGTCTTCGACATCTATCTCGGCGCGGAAAGTCTGATTTTCGTCAAGGAGCCGTGCGCCCGCGCTGACACGGAGGTAACGTTCTTTCTGCACCTGATTCCCACCAACGTGAATGACCTGCCCGACCATCGCCAGCAACACGGCTATGACAACCTGGACTTCGATTTCGACCAGCACGGCGAGAGATTCGACGGCAAATGCCTGGCGACAGTCCCTCTCCCGGAATACGGTATCTCCAAAATCAGGACCGGCCAGTACGTGCCCGTGCTCGTCGGTTTCAATCGCATCTGGGAAGCGGAGTTCCGCCGCTGATGAAGACTTGGACGACGCGGCCAACCTGAACTTCGAGGGGCAACGGACCTTCACCCTTCCTGAGGAGCCCAGCAAAAACCTGGAGTTGATCGGTATTCCAGCCCGCGGACCACAGTTTCCAGCAGACCTGGAAGGCAAGTGTCGTCTTTCCGGCTCCAGTACAGAGGGTCAGCAGGCTGCGTGGTCGGCTTCGGTCAGCGCCACGGGTGCTCTTTCTCACGGTGCGGAACACCGCCGGATCGGCTAGGCGCGATAGGTCTGGCGGCCGCCCTGGCGCTCTTTGTTGAGCTTCTGATGCAGATGCAGACCTTCCAGGATGAATTCGGTGGCCGTGGAGATGAAGCTCGGCTGGCCATCAACCCCTAAGGCCGTCAGGCTCTCCCGCAGCCCCTGAATGCTCTGGAGACCCTGTACGTATTCCTGAGACGGCATCATATCCGAAATTTCAACGCCGCCGCCGTTTGCGAAATAGTCGATGACCGGCTGTAAACTTTCGACCCGCATGTATTTGTCGAAGACTTTCTGAACGGACCGATTGACCAGACGCTCAATGAGGTCTCCATCTTTCTGCTCTTCGCCCATGTATTCCAGCTCAATCTTGCCCGCAGTCGAGGGATAGAGCGCGTGCAGGTCGCTGATGCGCGGCACGACTTCGCTCTCGCCCAGGCGTACCGCCCGCTTCTCCGCATTACTGATGACACTTTCAAAATTGTTGATCGTCATGCGGACGCTCACCCCGGACGACTGATTGATTTCATTGGAATTCCGGGCTTCCATAGTAAGCTGGGCGCAGATCTCCTTCATGAACGGCGGGGTGTGAAACACCAGGCCGTCATGATCGAACTGGACGGCTTCCTGCTCCATAATGGAGATTTCTTCCTCAATGGAGCGTGGATAGTGGGTGCGAATCTGCACATCAAAACGATCTTTCAGCGGCGTGATAATACGCCCCCGACTCGTGTAGTCTTCAGGGTTTGCGCTCGCCACAATAATCACGTCGAGCGGCAGGCGGACCTTGAAGCCTTTGACCTGAAAGTCCTGCTCTTCCATCAGATTGAACAGGCCGACCTGTACTTTCTCGGTCAGGTCGGGCAGTTCGTTGACCGCGAAAATGCCGCGGTTCGTCCGGGGAATCAGCCCGTAGTGGATGGTCTCCTCGTCGGCCAGGTAGCGTCCTTCGGCAACTTTAATCGGGTCCACCTCGCCGATGAGGTCGGCCACGGACACATCCGGCGTTGCCAGCTTCTCGGCATAGCGCTCGTCGCGCGACAGCCAGCGGATTTCAAGCGCCTCTCCGCGTTCCGCGGCTAAGCGCCGCGCTTGCGGAGAGATGGGCGCCAGCGGATTCTCTGGAATATCACTATCACGGATGGTTGGCACATAGTCGTCCAGCAGGGACGTCAAGCCACGGATCACCCGCGATTTTGCCTGCCCACGCTCACCCAGAAAGACGATGTGATGCCCGGCCAGAACCGCATTTTCGATCTCTGGAATCACAGTCTCCTCATAGCCAATAATGCCGGGGAGCAAGGTTTCCCCTCCAGAGAGCCGACGGATCAAATTTGCCCGCATCTCTTCTCGCACGGGAAGAACCTGGTAGTCTATTTTTTTGAGGTCGCCGACCGTCTGGACTTCACGACGGAGCGTTTCAGTTGGAGTCGTCTGTTGCACAATACTGCCTGCCTTTATTCAGAATATTCCCATCTGTTGTGTCTCAAGATGCGCTATCTGGAACGGGGCGTGGCCGGATAGGAAAGAACGACCCCAGTCGGGCGCGTCACGCGCCTCAATCTCATCCGCCGGCGTCATCTGCTTCAGGCGTCGTCTCCGTCCCAGGTGCGGCTGCCACAAGCGGCTGGCCGTCAACGCGGAGGCGCAACTCCTTCCCGACCTTAAAGAGCGGAACTTTTTTTGCCGCTACATCGACCACCGCGCCGGTTCTCGGGTTGCGGCCTTCCCGGGCGGGGCGCTGTTTGACAATAAAACTGCCGAATCCACGGATTTCAATCCGCTCCGTCCGGGCCAGGGCCTCGGTCATACTGTCGAATACCGTATTGACCATGACCTCGGCATCCCGTCGTGAAAAACGAGGATAGCGCTGGGCGACTTCCTCGATCAGGTCTCTTTTGGTCACGCTGCCATCCCCCATCAGGAAAGCCCTATGATTTCTGTGGGTCGCCGTCGTCCCGATCGAGCCGCAACTCTTCTCCCAAGATATCCTCAAAGGAGAAGCGAGACCCTTCTCGTTCGCGCTGGAGGTAGGCTTCCATTTCCGCCCGCTCTTCACTGCGGCGGAGGGCCTTCACGCTCAGTCCCATTTTGTGTTCACGGGGATCAATATGGATCACCTCGGCCTCCACCACGTTGCCGACCTCAAAAAGCGCTGAGGGTTTCTCGACTCGTTCGGTTGAGAGTTGAGAGATGTGGATCAGCCCTTCAATGCCGTCGGCCACTTCGACAAAGACGCCAAAGTCGGTCACACTCGTCACTTTCCCGTTGATCCGACTCCCCACCGGATGTTCTTGTTGGAGAGTGACCCAGGGGTCGGCGGCCGATTGTTTTATCCCGAGCGAAATGCGCTCATTGTCCACATCAATACCGAGAATAACGGCGTCAACCTCATCGCCTTTCTTAAACAGCTCTGAGGGATGCTTGATCTTTCGGGTCCAATGCAGGTCCGAGATATGCGCCAGGCCGTCAATCCCTTCCTCAACCTCAATAAAGACGCCAAAATCGGTGATGCTTTTGACTTTACCGTGGATGCGGCTGCCCACCGGATGGGTCGCCCGCACCGTCTCCCACGGGTTCGGCGAAACCTGCTTGAGCCCCAAGGATATGCGACGGTGGGCGGGGTCAAGGTCGAGGACCACGACCTCAACCTCATCGCCAACGGAGAGCAGTTTGGAAGGGTGAGAAATCCGCTTTGTCCACGACATTTCGGAGACGTGCAACAGTCCTTCAACGCCCTGCTCAAGTTCCACAAAGGCGCCGTAATCGGCTAGGCTCACGACCTTGCCCTGTACCCGGCTGCCGGGCAGGTAGCGTTCCGTGACCGACCCCCACGGGTCGGGGACGAGTTGTTTCAAGCCCAATGACACCCGCTCCTTCTCCACGTCAAACTTGAGCACAACGACCCTGAGCGTCTCCCCGGCTTTGATCATCTCAGACGGGTGGCCGATCCGTCCCCAGGACATATCGGTGATATGCAGGAGACCATCCAGCCCCCCCAGATCAACAAAGGCCCCGTAATCAGTAATGTTTTTGACGGTTCCCTCAAGGATGACCCCCTCCTCAAGCACCTTCAGCGTTTCTTCCCGAAGCGCGGCTCGCTCCTGCTCCAGCACTGCCCGGCGGGATACGACCACATTGGAGCGGGCTCGATTGTATTTGAGGATGGCAAAATTGCCGGTTTTCCCCAGGAATTGATCCAGGTCGCGGATGGGGCGAATGTCAACATGAGAGCCCGGTAAAAACGCGGCCACGCCAATATCGACGCGTAGGCCGCCTTTCACCTTGCCAACAATGGAACCATTGACGGGCGTGTGGCTGTTGAACGCCTCCTCAATGTCACGCCAAATGCGGAATTGTTCCGCTTTTGCGCGGGATAAAACAATCCCCTCTTGGTCAGAGTCAGCCGAGTCAAAATAGACCTCTATTTCATCTCCTTCACTGACTGTTAGCTGGCCATCTCGCTGGCGAAATTCAGCCAGAGGGATATGCCCTTCCGATTTATAGCCAATATCAATCGTGACAAATTCCGGTCCGATGTTCACCACCCGCCCTCGGACGATTTCACCCGGTTGAACCGAACGCATGCTTTCTTCAAACATTTGCCCGAAGTCTTCCCCACCACCTCTGCCCGGCTGGGCTGGGGCTGCGGGCGGAGTCTCACTGCCGGTTTCCGCTGTCCCTGCCGACTGACTCTCGTTTGCTGCCTGGCTGTCAGTGTCAACGTCCCGTGCTTGGGTCTGCTCTTGTGCGGTGACCTCGCTGTGCGTTGGCGTCGTTTCTTCAGCGTTGTCCTGTTCGTTATGTTCCATGTTATGGTTTACCCCCTACGAAGCTCCCGTACCTCGCCTTTGCATACTCTCCTCGTAGCGAGGTTGCAAGAGCTACGAGCCCGGTTTTCCCTTTTTGCTTTCAATACTTGCATGGGCATGGACTAATTCGGCCATGCTGTCAACTACTTCCGCTTGGGTCAATGCGGTGGTATCGATGCGGACGGCATCAGCTGCCGGTCGGAGCGGAGCATGGACGCGTTCGCTGTCCCGGCGGTCTCGTTCCGCCATCTCTTGAAGGGTCTGCTCAAGCGAAACCTTGGCCTCTCCCCGCTGTTGTAACTCGGCATAACGCCGCCGTCCCCGTTCTGCGAGCGAGGCGTCGAGAAAGATTTTGATATCCGCATCTGGAAAAACAACCGTCCCAATATCACGCCCGTCAAGAATGGCCGAGCCGGTCTCGCCGAGCCGGCGTTGCAGCCCGAGGAGGGCACGCCGGACCTGCGGCTGAGCCGAGACTTGTGAGGCCATCTGACTCATTTCCGGGCGACGAATATCCTCCGTAATATCCCGATTGCCCAAAAGAACCCGGGTGTCCGAGAGCGTTATATCCGCAGCGTCACACAAGGCCGCCAGGCGCTCGCCGTCGTCCGGCCTCACCCCCTGTTCCCAAGCGAGTAAACCGATCGTCCGATAAAGGGCTCCAGTATCAATATAGCGATAGCCGAGCCGTTCGGCCAAAAGACGACTGACCGTGCTCTTGCCCGCGCCAGCCGGCCCGTCAATGGCGACGATCAGGCCCTTCTTCGTCTCCGCCATCAGCCCGTCTCCAGCCGGACTCCAGTCACTTCCTGGACCAGGCGGTAATAGCCGGGAAAGGAAATGGCAATGCACTCTGGCTCGCGGACGCGAACGCCCTCGTCCGAACCGAGGCCGGCCACGCTCAGCGCCATCGCAATCCGGTGATCCCCCTGGCTGTGGACCGTTCCTCCCCGCACGCGCTCCTGCCCAGCGATGACCAGCCCATCCAGCCGTTCTTCAACCGGTACTCCGAGGGCGGCCAGGGCGACGGCCAGGGCGTGAATGCGGTCACTCTCTTTGAGACGCAGCTCCTCGGCCCCACGAATGACCGACCTGCCTTGGGCAAACGCCATCACCACAGCCAGTATGGGCAGTTCATCAATGGCACGGACAATCAACTCACCGTCAACCGTTATCCCGCGCAGGCGGCTTGAGCGGACCACCAGGTCCCCGACGGGCTCTCCGCAGATGTTGCGCGCATTGTGGATCTCAATCCGGGCCCCCATTGCGCGAAAGATATCCACGATCCCCGTCCGGGTCGGATTGAGTCCAATATGGCGAATACGTAACTCCGAGTGCGGCAGCAGGAGGGCTGCCGCGATAAAAAAGGCCGCGGAAGAGAGGTCTCCAGGGACATCTACATCCTGGGCATGGAGAGGCGTTCCGCCTTCAACGGAGACCGTTCGACCCTGCACCGCAAGTCGCCCTCCAAATGCGGGTAACAGGCGCTCCGTATGATCGCGGGAACGCGTTGGCTCTATGACCGTCGTCCGCCCGGTAGCGTGTAGACCCGCTAACAGGATGGCGGATTTGACCTGGGCGCTCGCCACGGCACTCGTATACGTCCTGCCAGTCAGGGGCCGGCTCTGTCCCGTAATCCGCACCGGCGCGCAGTGTTGTTCCCCTGCGCTCTCAATCGTAGCGCCCATCAGCCGTAAAGGCTCAATCACCCGTCCCATAGGGCGCCGCCGGAGCGACGCGTCACCATCCAGGCGGGACGTGAAAGAACACCCCGCCAGGATACCGGACAGCAGCCGTAGCGTGGTGCCGGAATTCCCACAGTCAATAGTGCCGTCAGCGCCGCCTGGGGGGTGGAAAGCCTCCCAGCCCCGGCTTCTCACGATCACCGTTGTGTCGTGTTGGGCGGTATCGACTCCCAACGACTGGACCGCCCGGAGCGTCCGCAGATTATCCTCACCCAGCGAACAGCCCCGGATGCAGCTTTCTCCTGTGGCCAGGGCCGCGAACAGGACGGCCCGGTGGCTGATGGATTTATCGCCCGGCAGGCGGATTTCGCCCTGTAGGCCGTGAGGAGCGGGAGGGATTGTTACCGCTGGCGTCATGGCTAGTGGCGGGCACGTTTACTCTTTCTCACGTAAACGAGTCAGGCGCTGACGCTCCTGGCGGGCGCGCTCAATGTCCGCCGAGAGCGCTTGTCCGTCCCCCTCGGTCACTGCGACTTTCATCTGCGTTAGCGCGGCTTCAAAGCTGGCAATAGCAGACAGCAAAGCCTCGCGATTGCCGAGACAGATGTCACGCCACATCTCTACGGGACTGGCGGCCACCCGAGTCAGGTCTGCAAATGCACTGCCGGCATAGACAAGCGGGTCGACCTGTTCCGACTGGGGCTGAACCGGGTGAGGGAAGGATTGAAGGAGGCCATTCATCACGCTGAACGCGATGAGATGGGGCAGATGGCTGACCTGGGCAAGAATGCGGTCGTGGACCTCAGGGTCCATCTCTTCGACCCGCATCCCGACGCCCTCCCATAAGGCCCGGACCCGTGCCAGAGCCTCAGCATGGGTCTTGTCGGTCGGCGTCAAGACGCATAAGCGTCCCTCAAAGAGGGTTTCAAAGGCCGCCCCAGCCCCGGCATGTTCGGTCCCGGCGATGGGATGCGCGGCCACACACGGCAGCGAGTCGGGGAGCAGAGATTCGAGTGTCGCAACAACCGGGGCTTTGACACTTCCCGCATCTGTCACAATACAGCCCGGTGAAAGAGAGGGCAGAAACTGTTGCACGGCTGGGCCAGTCGCCTGGACCGGAACGGCCAGCAGAACGCAGTCGGTTCCCTGAGCCGCTTCGGCCGGATCAAACGTATAGGTATCAATGAGGCCGCGGTCGAGCGCAATTTTCAGATTGGCTTCAGTCCGACCAAAGCCAACCACCTGTTCAACCAGCCCTCGCGCCTTGGCCGCCAGCCCGAGCGAGCCACCGATCAGACCAACCCCGACGATAAGCAGACGATGAAATAAGAATGGCATAGCGTTGAGTAGTGATGAGTGCCAAGGGGTAAGTGGTTAGTCCTCTCTTCCGCTGGGAGAAGGTGGTCCCGAGCATATCGCAGGGCCGGGTGAAGGTTCCTGCTTATCACTCTCCACTCTCCACTCTCCACTCTCCACTATTCTCCTCCCTATTCTCCTCCCTGCTTGCCCAGCTTCTCCAAGGCAGCGATAAAGCGTTCGTTTTCCTCAGCTAAGCCCACACTCACGCGGGCATAGCCAGGATAGCCATAGCCCTCCATCGGCCGAATGATAATACCCCGGGGGAGCAGCTGTTGCGACACGCCAGGACCAACCTGAACCAGGAGGAAATTCCCCCAGCTCGGCGCGTAGGCAATACCCAGACGGTCCAACTCCCGACGCAGATAGGCCAGTCCCTGCCGATTGTTAGCCTGGGTGCGGCGAATATGCGCGGTATCGTCAAGCGCAGCTAAGGCCCCCACTTGGGCGAGAGTATTCACATTAAAAGGCTGACGGATGCGGTTGAGGGCATCAATCACTTCTGGTGAGGAAATGCCATACCCGACGCGCACGCCGGCCAGGCCGCATATCTTGGAAAACGTGCGCAGGGTGACGAGTGCCCGCTCCTCCGTATGGTAGGCAAGCGAGTCGGGATAGTCGGCATCGTCGACAAATTCAAAATAGGCTTCGTCGACGACAATCACCACACTCGGTGGCACCCTCTCCAGAAACGCCTCCCAGTCCGCCCTGGTATAGATCGTGCCGGTGGGATTATTGGGGTTATCCAAAAAAATAATGCGCGTATCGGTGTCAATGGCTCGCGCCATTGCGTCCAGATCAAAGGTAAAGCCGGTGTGCGGAACGGTAATCGTGCGGCCCCCAGCCGCGTGTACACACAGATGATAAATGGCAAAGGCGTGCTCCGCGGCGACAATCGATTCGCCCACGCGCAAAAAGGTCCGTACAAGCATCTCGATCAGCTCATTCGAGCCGTTGCCAATAATAATCCGCGAGCGGTCCAGCCCCAATTTCTCAGCCAGGCGTTGCTTGAGATAAAAGGCATCGCCGTCAGGATACAGATTGAGCTGGGGCAGGGCCGCGCGTATCGCCTCAAGCGCCTTTGGGGACGGGCCGAGGGGATTCTCGTTTGAGGCGATTTTCACCGAGTTGCTGATTCCGTATTCCCGCTCCACCTCTTCAATCGGCTTGCCCGGCTGATACGGGGTGAGGCTCAGGACCCAGTCCGGTACATACTCTCGAATATCCATACGCGTTCACCGTTTTTGCCGAGCCGAGCCGGTCGCTGACCCAAAGGAGGTATACGAACCCAGCACTTTGACCGACATACAGCAGGGCTCGATCTCCCGCAGGGCGTCGGCGAGCGCCTGGTCGCCCACATGGCCTTCAACATCGATAAAAAAGACATATTCCCAGGGTCGCCCTTTGAGCGGCCGGGATTCAATCCGCAGCAGGCTCATGCTGTGGGCGGCAAACGGCCTCAGCACCTGGTACAGCACCCCCGGCTCATCCCGGACCGACAGCACCAGGGACGTTTTGTCATCCCCGCTTGGCGCGCCCGGTTGCCAGGTCCGGCTCAGAATAGCGAAACGGGTGTAGTTCGCAGCCTGATCCTGGATATCCGCGTCGATGATGTTGAGCCGATAGCGCTCCGCGGCCAACCGTCCGGCAATCGCCGCGGCGTGGGGGTCTCGCCGCACCAGTTCAGCCGCCCGAGAATTGCTTGCCGCCGCCTCCGTGGGCACACCCGGCAAATGCGTGGCCAGCCAGTGCTGGCATTGGGCCAGAGACTGCGGATGGGCCAGGACACGCTGAATGCGCTCCCGCTTTGTAGCCCGGCTGAGCAAACAGTGCCGAATGGCCAGGGACCGCTCTGCAATAATATGCAGATTCGTTTCAATAAAAAGATCAAGCGTCAGAGCGACCGAGCCTTGAGTCGAGTTCTCGACCGGCGCGACCCCGTAGTCGGCCTGTCCGTTTTCTACTGCCGAGAAAATCTGGGGGATCGTCTCGACGGGGACAAACTCGGCCTTCGCGCCAAACTGCTCCTTGCTGGCCATATGCGCATAGCTCGCCTCGGGTCCGAGATAGGCAACCCGCAAGGCCGTTTCGAGCGCGCGTGAGGCGGAAATAATCTCGCGATAAATGGCCTGAACGGACTCGTCCGGGAGCGGCCCGGTGTTCAGCTCAGCCAGACGGGCGAGAATGGCCCGTTCCCGACCCGGTACATAGACCGCGCTGGTCTTCCCTTTCGTGTTTCCAATCTGTTGAGCCAGACGGGCGCGGCGATTCAACAGCGTAAGGATTTGGGCATCGATCCGATCGATTTTCTCTCTGAACGTATCTAATGCCGGCCGCGAAGAAGAGGAACGTTTGTGCGCCACACGGCGTTTTGTACTACGATTTGCTGAGCCAGTCTATGCGATCGAAGAGTGCCAGGGGGACAGTGGCTAGTGGCTAGTGGACAGGCGCGGACCACAAAAATGATGAGCAGCTCCCGCTCTTCACTATCCACTCTTCACTATCCACTCTTCACTATCCACTCCTCCTTCACTCGTATCGACAATACCCACTTCTCCCATCCGCCGGAATTTCGTGTAGCGTTGGTCCATGAGCTCGGCCACGGACAAAGCGCTCACCGCTTGCAGATGTCGGTCGATTGCGGCTCCAACCTCGCTGATCGCCGCCCGGGTATGCCGGTGGGCTCCCCCTGACGGCTCGACAACCATCTCATCAATCACGTCGAGAGCGAGCAGGTGCGGAGCCGTGACCTTCAACGCTTCAGCGGCCCAGGCTGACCGTTCCGGCGTGCGCTCTCCAAACAGAATCGCCGCGCAGCCCTCGGGGGTAATGACCGAGTAGCAGGCGTTTTCCTGCATCAGCAGTCGGTCGCCAACCCCGAGGGCCAGGGCGCCGCCACTGCCCCCTTCTCCAATAACCGTGACAATGATGGGTGTCTTGAGACCGGCCATTTCCTGGATATTCCGGGCAATGGCTTCGGCCTGGCCGCGTTCCTCTGCGCCGACTCCGGGATAGGCTCCCTGGGTATCGACAAAGCTCAGCACGGGCCGCTGGAACCGTTCGGCGAGATGAAAGAGGCGGAGCGCCTTCCGATAGCCCTCGGGCCGGGGCATGCCAAAATTCCGACGCACTTTTTCGGTCACTGTCTTGCCGCGCTGATGGCCGACAACCACCACTGGCGTCCCGCGAAAACGCGCCAGACCGCCGATAATCGCCGGGTCATCGCCAAAGACCCGGTCGCCGTGCAGCTCCACGAATTCGGAGCATAAGGCCCCAATATAATCGAGCGTATAGGGCCGGTCCGGGTGTCGAGAGAGTTGCACCCGCTGCCATGGCGAGAGGGCGCTACATACCTCAGCCTCGCGCTGTCGGAGCCGTTCTTCCAGGGCGGTAAGTTCAGTCTGTTGCCGCGCTGAGCGGTTGTCCAACTGGTCAAGGGCCTGCACCTGTTTGTCCAACTCCTCCAGCGGGCGCTCAAAATCGAGATAGGTTGTCTGCACGATTGCTCCTTCAATGCTCCTTCAATACCGCGGCGGGTGTGAAACGTCAGGGGCAGAGCGGCCCGACAGGTCTCTGCCGTTTGCCCCGTCAGGTGTTCCTCGTCTTCCCCAAGAACTCCTGTACCACACGATCAATATCCTGCTCTTGGGCTGGCGTATACCACTGCACCTTGGGCTCTGCGCGCAGCCAGGTCAACTGCCGTTTGGCCAGCTGCCGGGTTGCCGCAGCCATGTTGGCAACTGCCTCCTCCAGGGTGGACCGTCCATGTAAGAGGTCCACAATCTGAGCGTATCCGATGGTGCGGAATGCGGGAAGCGGCTCCCCAAATCCCATAGCCAAGACTCGACGAACCTCGTCAACAAGGCCGGCGCGAATCATCTGCTGACAACGCTGCTGGATACGCCAGGCCAAGACCTCTCGTTCCAGGACCAGGGACACCAGTAGCGTCGAAAACGGTTGCTCTCGGAAGCCATGCTCCCGCTGCCAGGCGCTCATGGGCTTGCCGCTTAATAACCAGACTTCCAGGGCTCGAATCAGCCGCGTTCGGTCGTTCGGATGGAGCCGACAGGCCGTGTCCGCATCAACCCGGCGCAGCCAGTTATGGAGAAAACCAGGGCCATGCGCTGTCTCCTGCGCGGTCAGACGTTGGCGCAGAGCAGGGTCAGCCTGCGGTCCGACAAAAAGCCCTCGGGTCAAGGCCCGAATATAGAGGCCGGTTCCACCCACCACAAAAACACGCTTGCCACGTCGGGTAAGAGCGGCAATCGCTTCCTGCCCGAGTGCCCGAAACCGGGCCACATCAAAGTGTTCATTCGGATTGACCACATCAATCACATGATGCGGTGCCTGGGCCTGCTCGGCTGCGGTTGGCTTGGCCGTCCCAATGTCCAGGTGGCGATACACTTGACGTGAATCCGCGCTGATAATCTCCGCGTTATAGCGCTGGGCGAGGGTGAGCGCGAGCGCCGTTTTTCCCGTGGCGGTCGGACCGGTAATAACAACGACCTGCGGCTTTTCCATATGTCACAGCGGGCGGGTGAGAGGCGCGCGGGAGCGAGAGGGATGGCGTTGGGAGGCCATTATAGCTTGCGCTGTTCCTTGCGCTTCATTCGCCTCCCGGACGAGACGGCCAATGTGAGGGCGCTGAGGCCGGTTCGCCAGTAGACCGCGGTCAACCCGGCCGGCTGAACAGCTAAGGAGGCTGTTTCGTATTCGGTCATCGTTTTACCCCCTCACTCCTGTCGGCTTACCCCAAGGGCAGGCAACACCTCCAAATCCTGCAATGCCTGATAGGTATGCGTTGCCGTTGGCTCTGAGGCAAAGAGCGTGAGGTCTTCAACCGAGTCGATGTCAAACGCAATACGCGGGGCCTCAATCACCCGGCAGGCGATATTCCCCTGCCGGGCCTGGGCTTGGTGGGCGTCCAGGCTCGGGCCGCCAAAGCAGGTCGGGATAACGAGCGGTGGGGTGCGCAAGAGCGCATTGGTGCCCTCGCCTTCTTTGCACGTTACCAGCAGCACTTCGGGCTCATCCGTTGCCTCACACAAGAGCAGGTCCACGTCTTCAGATGTGACCAGCGGCAGGTCTGACAGCAGGACGAGCAGCGTTGTGCTGCCCTGTTGCAGGCAAAACGCTTCACCAACCGCGACGGCCCCGTTGAGCCCGCGCGGATGGCCCTCATCAATGGCGTCAGCGCCTAAACCGCGCGCGAGCTCCAGTAAGGTGGGGTCCGAGGTCACGACCCCAAAGCGGTCCACTGTGGCCGCCCGGCGCAACTGCGTCAGGACATCGCGCAACATGGCCTGAGACAAGGTATGGCGCTGGGCGTCGGACAAGAGCGCTGCCAGGCGACTCTTGCCCTGGGCCAGGGCTTTTATCGGAACGAGAACAAAGTTCACCTGAGTTATCCTGAAGAAATTCTCCTTGCAGAACAAGAGGGAATGCAGATATAGTTGGGCCGCTCATCACATACGGTCAAGAAGAAGGAGGAACCACATGAGAGAGGTTGCCCTGGTTGGCGCGGGCATGACCCGTTTTGCCAAGCATCTGGATAAAGGTATGAAAGAGTTGTCCCGCGAGGCCATTGAGGGAGCCCTCACATCGGCTGGGGTTGAGGCTGATGCGCTGGAGGCCGTTGCGGTCGGGAACGCTATGGCCGGCCTGATTACCGGTCAGGAATGTATCCGCGGGCAGGTCGTCCTGCGTGAAATGGGCATTGGCGGCATTCCGGTCATTAACACCGAAAACGCCTGTGCCAGCGCGGCTACCGCCTTCCATCTGGCCTGGTTGTATGTCGCGTCCGGCATGTATGACGTCGTGCTCGCCCTGGGCATGGAAAAGCTCTACCACGAAGATAAGAAGAAATCGTTTGCCGCCATCGGGAGCGCCATTGATGTCGAGCAGATGCAAAAAACCTTGGCGGACATGAAAAAAGCCACCCAGGAAAAAGGCGCAGGAGCCGGGGCCGGCAAGTCGCGCAGCATGTTCATGGACTTTTACGCTGAGTTTGCCCGCAGCCATATGCGGAAATACGGCACGACCAAAGAGCATTACGCTCGGATTGCCGCCAAGAACCACACCAATGGCAGTCTGAACCCGCACGCCCAGTTTCAGACTCCGCGCAGCATGGAAGACGTGCTCGCCTCGCCCATGATCGCCGACCCGCTGACGCGGATGATGTGCTCCCCTATTGGCGACGGCGCTGCCGCCCTGGTGCTTACCAGCGCAGAGAAAGCCAAAGAATTCACTACCAAGCCGGTCTATGTCAAAGCCTCGGTGCTGGGGTCGGGCAGGGACCATCAGCCCGGTGACCCCGGTGTGACGGAACGCATGGCAAAGAAAGCCTACGAAGTGGCCGGCATTGGCCCTGAAGATATTGACGTGGCCGAAGTCCACGACGCTTCGGCTCCGGCAGAACTCATCATTTACGAAGAACTCGGCCTGTGTCAGCAGGGCGAAGGCGGCCGCCTGATTGACGAAGGGGTGACGGCCCTTGGCGGGAAAACTCCAGTGAACCCCAGCGGTGGTTTGCTGGCTAAAGGCCATCCGGTTGGGGCCACCGGCACGGCACAGATCGCTGAGATTTTCTGGCAACTCCGTGGTGAAGCCGGGAAGCGCCAGGTCGAAGGCGCCACCGTCGGGCTGACCGAGAATGGCGGCGGCATGGTCCGCGGCGAAGCTGCCGCGCTGGCCGTTCACATCCTCAGCGTCTAAATGCGAGTGATCTCCGGCTCGGCAGGTGGGCTCACCCTGGTGGCGCCCAAGGGACACAAGGTCCGGCCCACTGCCGACCGAGTCAGAGAGTCGGTCTTCAACATCCTCGCCAGTCGATTTTCCCTTATCGATACAGACATTCTTGATCTGTTCGCCGGGACCGGCGGGCTCGGCATAGAAGCCTTGAGCCGAGGCGGGCGCTCGACCGTATTCATTGATACCAGTCCAGACGCGCAGAAAGTCATTCGCGCCAACCTCAAAACGACCAGGCTGCTCCACCGTGGCCGCCTGCTGCGGGCCTCCGTCCCGACCGGGATTCGTATTGTGGAAGACCAAGGGCTGCGTTTTGGCGGGGTGTTTCTTGACCCGCCGTATCGGGAAGGCTGGGTGGACAAAACTCTGCGGCGTTTGGCGCGCAGCCCGGCGCTCCTCCCAGGCGCCTGGGTCGTTGTTGAGCACGCCCAACAGGAGTCAGGCGCCTCGGCCTATACTGCCTTGGTATTGACGGACCGTCGCCGTTACGGCACAACCGAGGTGTCTTTTTATCAACATGAGCCAGCACAAGAATGAGGAATCCGAGTGAAACGCCGCGCCATATACCCCGGCTCTTTTGACCCACCGACGTATGGACATATCGACATCGTTCGGCGGAGCCTTGAGCTCGTCGATGAGGTGGTTGTTGCCGTCGTGTATAACCCCCAAAAAGAGAACTATCTGTTCGCTCCCCAGGAACGTCTCGACATGTTTCGCGAGGAACTGAAGGAGGCGAGCGACCGGGTGATCTACGATAGCTTTCACGGCTTGCTGGTCGATTACGTCGAGCGCATGCAGGCCAAAATTATCATTCGAGGGTTACGCGCGGCCTCAGATTTTGAATACGAGTTTCAGATGGCGCTCATGAACCGCCATATGAAGCCCGAGATTGATACGGTTTTTCTGACGACCGGAGCGGCCCATTTTTACACCGCGGCCCGCTTAGTCAAGGAAATTGCCAGTCTGAACGGTTCAGTGCAGGGCCTCGTCCCGCCCCATGTCGAAAAACGACTCCGCGAGAAATTCGCGCAGCGGGCCTGAATGTCTACGAGCGCGCGTATGACGCTGCACGTCGTTGTCTGAGCGGCATACAGACCGCGTGTCCGACAGGAGGAGTGTGGGGAAAAATGCGTCTGTCACCACGTTTGGATCAGGTCAAACCATCGCCGACCCTCATGGTCACAGTGAAAGTCGCAGCGCTCCGCCGCGAGGGGATTGAGGTTATCGATTTTGGGGCTGGCGAGCCCGACTTTGATACCCCGGAGCATATTAAAGACGCGGCTGTTGCGGCACTCAAACACGGCAAGACCAAGTATACGCCGGTTGGCGGAACCGCGGACGTCAAAGAGGCCATTATTGCCAAACTCCAGCGAGACAATGGCCTTGAGTATGCACTCCCGGAAGTCACGACCGGGTGTGGTGGGAAACACATCCTCTTCAACGCCTTTCATGCCCTGGTCGGCCCTGGAGATGAAGTCCTCATCCCAGCGCCCTATTGGGTCAGCTATTCCGACATTGTGGTCCTGGCCGGCGGGACACCGAAACTCCTGCCCACAACGGAAGAGACAGGCTTCAAAATCACAGCCGCTCAGCTCCACGCCGCCCTCGGCCCGCACAGCAAGGCGCTGTTACTCAACAGCCCGTCCAATCCGACCGGCGCCGCTTACACCGAAGACGAGCTCAGCCGGATTGCTGAGGTGATAGAGTCCAGCGAGCTGTTCACCATCTCGGACGACGTGTACGAGAAATTCTTGTACGACGCCCCGCGTTGCGCCCATTTGCTCGCCCTCAAGCCGGGTCTGCGCGACCGGGTGCTGGTGGCCAATTCGGTCTCAAAAACCTATGCCATGACCGGTTGGCGTCTGGGCTATGCCGCCGGCCCGCAGGAAGTCATTAAGGGGATGGAAACCATCCAGAGCCAGAGCACCTCAAACCCGAACTCAATTGCCCAGGCCGCGGCGATTGAAGCCCTGACCGGCGACCAGGAACCGGTCGGCGTCATGGCCAAGGAGTTTGCCAAACGGCGCAATTATGTGGTTGACCGCCTCCGGGCCATCCCCGGTATCAGCTGTACGCTGCCGGAAGGCGCGTTCTATGTCTTTCCACGGGTCTCGGGCTACTTCGGGTCGCAGTGGCAGGGTAAAACCATTGCGTCGGCCACGGACTTCTCGCTCTATCTCCTGGAAGAGGCCAGGGTTGCGCTGGTGGCAGGTGAGGGTTTTGGCTCCGCGGAGCACATCCGCATTTCGTATGCCACGTCCATGCAGAATCTGGAGCAGGGCCTCAATCAGATAGAGGGCGCGCTCCAGCGCCTGAGCGGCGCCTGAGCGCGCCCCACCGGAAACACACCATCGCAGGGGCAATTCATGAATTGCCCCTGCGCAGATTATACGGGAATTGGGCTACAGCCCGTCGACCAGGACAAGCTCGGCCTCGGAGCCGGTTTGGCGCAGCTGAATCAGCGGGACGTACTCCGGGTCGTTATACCATGCCCGGGCGGCCTCCAGGGACGGGAATTCCACGACGACCATCACCCGGCCGGCCGGCGTTGTGCCTTCCACGACATCCATCTCCCCTCCGCGTACCAGGTAGCGTCCCCCGTGCTTCTGCACCAGGGCCTCAACCTTCGGTCCATACTCTGCCACCCAAGCGGGGTCGCTCACATCTACTCCACCAACGAGATAGGCGGGCATACTCATATTCTCCTTTCGTCTGTACTGTCATCGCATCTCTCCCCATGCTTCTATCACACCGGGAAGGGTACGGTCACCCGTCCCCAGGAGCAGCGCTACGTTCCGTCTTCCTCTCTCGTTCTGATAGTGTCCCCCTCACCCCACCCCCTCTCCCCTGGAGGGAGAGGGGGGCCCTGAGCCTGTCGAAGGGCCGGGTGAGGGGGCCGACGGACCGCCCGGGGGGCCGGCGACACAATAGGCGTCACCCGTCTCTGAGGGGGAGGGGCAGGGAGGGAGGGACGCTGAGCCGGCAGCGGGGGCGGGAGATGTGAAACGGAGACCCGACCCGCGTTCTTTACCCGTTGACCAAATCCCAGGCCAATTTTTTCGCCGTCTCAAGGTCGGGTACGAAATGCTCTGGAGGAATATGGTCATGGATACCAAACACACGCAACGCCTCCTCAGCCGAGCCGGACAAACCGGCCACAACGCAGCCCTTGGCCTCCGTTTGGGCTGTATTGGCCAGGTCCTCGATGACAAGGGCCGCGCTCTCGTCCATATAAGTGACAGCCGAAAAGTCGAAGATGACCGCTTCGTGCTCCTTGATGTCCGCTCCGACCGACCGGGCCAGTTCCCGCGCCGAGGCCACCGAAAAATGCCGGGGCACGGCGACAAGTCCGACGCGGGCATCATAGGATTCCTCGACGTCTGGAGAGAGCACCGCGTCCAGCAGCGGTACCGATACCATATCCTTCAGCTCCGCGGATTCCGACCGACGCGCCGAGACAAAGCTGGCCACGATCAGCCCCACGCCAACCGCCATGATGAGATCAACAAAGACCGTCAGCACCAGCGTCAGCAGCATGACAGTGACGTTTTCCACCGCGGCGTAGCGCAGGCGTTTCAATATCCGCCAGTCAATAATATCCCAGCCGACCTTCATCAGGATGCCGGCCAGGCAGGCATACGGAATCCGCTCAACCAGCGGGCCGAAGCCGAACATACAGCCCAGCAGGATAAGCGCGTGCAAGGCGCCGGACAGCGGCGTGCGCCCGCCCGCCCGCCCGTTGACGACCGTGCGCATGGTGGCGCCTGCCCCCGGCATGACGCCGAGCAGACCCGCAACCAGGTTGCCGGTCCCCTGGCCCAACAGTTCTCGGTCCGAATTGTGTTGCGTCCGGGTCATGGAATCGGCCACCAGCGCGGTCAGCAAACTGTCGATCGAGTTGACCAGGGCGAGAATCAGAGCCGGCTGGAGCATGGCATCCAGAAATCCTTCGGACAGGACTGGTCGTTGCAGCTCAGGAAACCCGGTGGGCACCGCGCCGATGACCGGCGCTCCGGGGAACCACCAAGCCGCCGCCCCGGTCCCGATGACCAGGGCTACGAGCGGGGGGGGCAGTATATTGTGTAATTGTCGCGGCCAGAAGACGCAGACCGCGAGCGACCCGACGGCAATGCTCAGGGCGTCCGGGTTGAGGGTGGCCAGGGCCGCCGGCCACCCTTGGACGATGTGGAGCGGCTCGCCCTCCAGTGGCAACCCCAGAAAGGGCAAGGTCTGAAGGATGATAATGATGACGCCAATGCCGGACATGAAGCCCGAGACAACGGAATACGGCGTATAGGTCACGTACCGTCCGAATCTGATCAGGCCGAAGGCGATCTGCAACAGCCCGCTCAACATGACGATAGTCGCGACCTCGGCCAGATTGTCGGCGTGCTGGGCGACGATGACCGCGGTGGCAATTGAGGTCGGACCGGTGGGCCCGGATATCTGCGTTGGCGTGCCACCCAGCACCGCGGCCAGGAATCCGACTGCTATGGCTCCGTACAAGCCTGCCACCGGACCCAAACCGGAGGCCACGCCAAAGGCCAGGGCCAGCGGCAAGGACACCACAGCCGAGAGCACTCCTCCAAAGATATCTCCACGCAGGGTTTTCAGATCGAACCGCATTGCCCCTCCAGAGTTCTTGGTGTTGGCGTTGTCCGTATCAATCGATGAGCCGGGGCGAAGCCTCGCTGGCCTTATCTCGCGCTCACGCCCCGCTTACCCCCCGCCGCCAACCGCTTCTCCGTTGTCAGCCAGGTAAACACCAGCGTCCCAAGGCCACCGGCCACCGCCCCGAAACCAAATAACGGCCGCAGGCCGACAATATCCGACAGCAGGCCCGCCAGTACCGGGCCGAGCATCATGCCGACGCTCAGCGCCATATTCAGTACGCCCATCATCGCTCCCATCCCGCCCTGCTTGCCCTCTTCGGCGGCCAGGGCGGTTAAGGCCGGGCCGGCCAGCGCGCCCATGATTCCGGTGAATCCACTAATGAGCAGCAGCTCCCAAAAGCCATGAGAAAAGAGGATGGTCACAAAAGCGACGGAGGACAGATAGCCGCTGACGATAATCAACAGGCGCTTGCTGTAGCGGTCCGCCAGCCGTCCAAATGGGACCTGGACGAGGCTGTTCACCAGCATATACGTCGCCATGATGATACCAATGCGAGATTGACTGAGGAGCAGGACTTCTACGGCCAACAGCGGTAAGAAAGAGAACCATAATCCCATCTGAATGGCCGTCACCATGCGATACAGGGTAAGCCCGCGTACACTTGGCCGGCGCAAGAGTTCGCGGTAAGACGGCGGTCGCTGGGTCTCCGCGTGGGGAGAACGGGTCTCATCCAAAAAGAACAGGACGAAGAGAAAGGCCAGGATGTTCAAGCCGCCCATCAAATAAAAACTGAGCGCCATGCCATACGTGTCGCTCAGCCAGCCGCCGGCCAGGGGGCCGACGCCGATACTGCTGGTCAGCGCCAGATTGAAGATGCCCAGCAGCTCGCCCCGCTTTTCCGCGGGAGCCAGGTCGCCGACGTACGCGGTCGAGATGGGGATAATGAGGGCGACCGCAATCCCCTGGAAAAATCGACCCAGGGTCAAATACAGAATATTGGGGGCATACACATAGACGAGCGACATCAGACTGCTGAGGAGCAGGCCGGCGGCAATGAACGCCTTGCGTCCGTGCCGGTCGGACAGCCGCCCGATAATGGGCATGAACAGGATCTGGGCCAGGGGAAAGCTGGCAAAGAAAACCCCGATACTGACTCCGGTTGCGCCCAGCGTCTTGGCGTAAATCGGCATGAACGGAATCACGATGCCCATGCCGAGCATGGAGGTGAAAATCGCGAGATTCAGACTATAAAAAATGCGCCAGTTCAAAACAGGAGTCCGGGAGCGGCAGGCTCTGCCTGTGGATAGGTTCTTGTTTCACACGGTCCCTGGTCCGACAAGGCAACGCTCCCGCTTTCCCCTGCTTGTCGCTTTCTGCTAAGAAAAGACTCGCAGGGGGCAGACGCCGGAGCGGAGAAGCGCGGGCAGCGCTCCCTGACCTCTCAAATAGTGATGGAGGACGCGCTATGTTTAATCACCCAGTCATCTCGGCTGATGGCCATATGGACATTCCGTGTTTGCCGGCCACTCTTTTTACCGAGAATGCCCCGGCCCACTTAAAAGACAAAATGCCTCGGGTGGTGGACGCCCCGGAGGGAAAAACCTGGGTGGCCCACAACGGGACCAGTATGGGTCTGGTCGGCGGGATGGGTTCGGCCGGCCGGCAGTATATCCCAGGCCAGATTCATCGGGCCGACCGGATGGCCTCAACCGGCCTCTACGAGGATCAGAGCAAGGGGGTCATGCGCACGACCGTGCCTGAGTTGCGGATCAAGGACCAGGAACGGGACGGCGTCGTCGGTGAGGTCATCTACGGCATTCTCGGTGCCGCCTTTCGGATTGATGACGCCGAAGTGACCGACACGGTTGTCAGGATTTACAACGACTTTGCCGCGGACTTTTGCCGCGCCACGCCCGGTCGTTTTGCCGCGGTTGCGAGCCTGCCGGCCTCGTCTCCCGAGAAAACGGCCGAGGAAGTGCGTCGCTGTGCGCAGATGGGCCTCAAAGGAGCCGAGCTGCCTGTCCGGCACGGCATGATGCCGTTGTGGCATCTTGACTGGGACCCGGTCTGGGCAGCGTCGCACGATACCGGCCTGCCGATTCATCTGCATACCATCGGCCCCAAGCTTGACCTGACCTGGGCCACAGACCGCCGCTCCAAGCGCATGTGGCTGGCGACCGTTCTGACCGAGTTCCAGATTGCCACCGCCGGCTTTATCGGCGCGGTGATCTATGGCGGCGCGTTGGAGCGCTACCCCCAGTGCCGAGTGGTGATTGGTGAAGCGGGCATCGGCTGGATTCCCTACGTCCTGGAACGCATGGACTATGAGTGGGAAGACCAGTTTCAAGACCTCGCACTCAGCATGAAGCCGAGCGAGTATTGGTACCGACAGATGTACGCCACCTTTCAGCAGGATCAGACCGGCCTGGATATGATCGAGCGGGTCGGCGTCAATAATGTGATGTGGGGCTCGGACTTTCCGCATCCCGACGGAGTGTGGCCGGACTCGCAGGAATTCCTGCACAAGCAGCTTGCCCATCTGTCCGAAGATGTCCGTCGCAAACTCGTCTACGAAAACGCGGCCAAGCTGTACGGTTTTCCCATGGAGCAGTAACCCAGCGCAGTCAGGAGAGACCCATGAAAATCCTTTCCATCCCGGTGTTGTCCGATAATTACGCCTATGTGCTTATTGATGAAGCGACCAACGAGGCTGGCGTTGTTGATCCGTCCGAGGCCGGTCCGGTGGCCGCGGCGATCAAGCGCGAGGGCGTGAACTTTACGACCATCATCAATACCCACCACCATTGGGACCATGTGGGCGGAAATAAAGAGCTGGTGCAAGAATTTCCGCAGCTCAACGTGTACGGCCATAAGCGGGACGAGACGCGCACCCCGTGCATTACCCATATGGTCGATGAGGGCGATACCGTCCGCATTGGAAACCTCGCCGCGCGCTTTCTCTTTATCCCGTGTCATACCAGCGGCCATATTGCCGCCTATTTTGAAGCGGAAAAATCGGTTTTTACTGGCGATACGCTTTTTATTGCCGGGTGTGGACGTCTGTTTGAGGGAACGGCTGCGGACATGCACAACAATATGGTCAAGCTGATGCAGTTACCGGACGACACCAAGATTTACTGCGGACATGAGTACACTGTCACCAATCTGAACTTCGCCCTCAGCCTGGAGCCGGGCAATGTGAAACTCCAGGAAAAACTGCGCTGGGCCGAGGCTCTGCGGGCCAAAAACCAGCCGACCATTCCCGGTACGGTAGGCGAAGAAAAAGAGATCAACCCCTTTGTCCGGGTAGACAGCGCTGAGCTGCAAGAGCAGGTGCAACAGTCCTTCCCCGGACTCTCCCTCGACCCGGTGTCAGTATTGGAAAAGACGCGTTTTCTGAAAGACAACTTCTAATACCGATACTTCAACTTCGTCCCTCCGGGACTCCGCTCAGTACGAACGGACACTCCCCCGTTTCTCCTGAGCGGAGCGAAGTCGAAGGGCCAGCAGAGCATGACCCAAGGCATGTCCACCTCTTCGCTTTTTGCTCTCTCCCTGGGGCTGTGCGTAGGCCTGGCCGCGTGCAGCCTGTTCGATAAGACCGTCCTGGAACAACAACGTGCGGAAATCGAGCGGTTACGCCAGGAAGCCGAGCAGCTGCGGCGAGAGACCGAGGCCCTCCAGCAGCAGCGGGCGCAGCAACAACAACAAAACGAGGCCTGCAACCGGGCGTTTAACGACTTTGACGCGGCCCGAAAAGCGACCGATGAGGCAACCGCCATCGCCTATTATCAGGCCGGCTTGGCAATCTGCCCGAGCGATGATGTGGCCCACTATGAATTAGGCGAGGTCTATTTGCAGCTTGGCCAGGTCGCCGCGGCCCAGGCGGCATTTGAGCAGGCCGCGCGCATCAATCCCAATTTCTCCCGGGCACAACGTCGCCTGGAGGAGCTGAGTGGAGCGCTGCCGTCTCCCTAGCTGTACAGCACAGCCCTGACCGCGCGCACGATTTTTTCAACACCAGGGAAGACTTCATGCTCCAGGTTTTTGGCATAGGGCATGGGCACGTCCTCGCCCGTGACCCGCACAACCGGCGCATCCAGATAATCAAAGCCCTCTTTCATAATGCGGTAGGCGATCTCCGCCCCCAGGCCGGCAAACGGCCAGCCCTCCTCAACAATAATACAGCGGTTGGTCTTTTTGACTGAATCGAAAATCATCCGATCATCCAGCGGGCGGAGGGTGCGCGGATCAAGCACTTCGAGTTCAATACCGTCTTTTGCCAGCTCGGCGGCTGCGTCCAGGGCAGCCTGCACCATCTTGGACCAGGCGACAATCGTCACGTCCTGTCCCGCTCGTTTGACGTCGCCCCGCCCGAGCGGGACCTGATACTCCTCGTCCTGGACCGGCCCTTTGTGTCCATACAGGACCTCGCCCTCAATAAAGATCACCGGGTTTTCGTCTCGGATGGCGGTTTTCAGCAAGCCTTTGGCATCGGCCGGGGTTGAGGGCGCAACGACCTTCAGCCCCGGCACATAGGCGTACAGGCTCTCGACAGCCTGGGAGTGCTGGGCGGCCAGCTGATGCGCGGCCCCGCCTGGGCCACGAAAGACAATCGGCAGGGTAATCTGTCCCCCCGACATATAGCGCAGCTTGGCCGCGTTATTGACGAGTTGGTCATAGGCGCACAGCGAGAAATTCCAGGTCATGAACTCGATGATGGGCCGCAGCCCGACCATAGCCGCACCTATGCCAACCCCGGCAAAGCCGGTTTCCGCAATCGGCGTATCCACCACGCGGCGCTCACCAAAACGATCCAGCAGGCCCTCGGACACTTTGTAAGCGCCATTATAGTGGCCGACCTCTTCGCCCATGAGAAACACGCGCTCGTCGCGTTCCATCTCTTCCGCCATGGCCTCTCGCAACGCCTCTCGGTATGTCAGCTCTCGCATATGCTTGCCTTCTGTTTATGATTCCTCTCCCCCTGGAAGAGGGTGGGGGCGCTCCGCTCTTACACGCTCGCCTGCTGACGGCGCTTTTCGAGCGGCACAACCTTTTCGTCCTGCTCATGCTGGTCCGGTTCGGCGTAGATGTCATCAAACAGCGTGGCTGTGTCGGGTGACGGTGATTCATCGGCAAACTGCACCGCCCCTGCCACCTCCTGCTTCGCGGCTTCGTCAATGGCTTTGAGCTGTTCTTCATTGGCGATGCCCAACGCGTAGATACGCTCGGCCAGAAGCCGGATGGGGTCGCGCTTCATCCACTCTTTGACCTCTTCTTTGGTGCGGTACTTGGCCGGGTCGGACATGGAATGCCCCCGAAAGCGATAGGTCTTGGCTTCAATCAGGATCGGCAAACTCTCGGTGCGGGCACGTTTGGCTGCGTGGCGAATGACCTCCCGGACCTCAAGCACATCGTCGCCGTTGACGATCTCCTGAGCCATCGGGTAGCCCTTGGCTCGCACTGCGACGTCCTCGACCGATAGGGTCCGATAAAGGGGGGTGCCCATGGAATAGAGGTTGTTCTCGCAAATAAAGATAACGGGCAGCTTCCACAGCGCGGCCAGCGACAGGCCCTCGTGAAAAGCGCCCATATTAGCCGTTCCTTCTCCAAAGAAGCACAGGGTCACATCCGGCTCGCCCCGATATTTCGAGGCAAAGGCAATCCCCGTGGCGATGGGCACATGGCCACCAACAATGGCGTGGCCGCCCATAAAGCGTTTCGCCACATCAAAATAGTGCATGGAGCCGCCCCGGCCCTTGGCACAGCCACCGACTTTGCCGAACAGTTCCGCCATGGCCGCGTTCATATCCCCAACCCGGGCCAGGTAATGGCCGTGGTCCCGATAGGTCGCCACGATATAATCCGTGGGCTCAACCGCCGACATCGCCCCAACCGCCACCGCCTCCTGACCATTATACAGGTGCAGAAAGCCACCAATTTTGCCCCGCGAATACGAACGCGCCGCTTCTTCCTCAAAGCGCCGAATGCGCATCATGTCGCGGTAGAGCGAAAGCATAAGGGTCTTATCCATACTGATTCCCTCGCTGTCAGTTGTTCCTTCTTTAATTATTCCCGTCAGGGTAAGACACTCTGCTGTGTGGTTGCAAGCGGGTTGAGACAAAATGTCTGAAGGTTCCAGGAATACGCCTCGCGCTTGGCCCAATGAAGGAATATGTTCAGATTCATCTCGACCCAGATACAACCGCAAAGATGGATGAAGGTTGTGGCTGAGCGAGGGGAGGTCATCACGGCCTACCGGGTGAGGCGGCTCAAGAAGGGAGAAACCATCCAATGGCGTCGATAACCATTCCCGAATCGGTGCAGGAATATTTCCCCCGGAAACTGAACCCATCCCAGCTATGGGTCAATTACGATCCCAGTGCGGATTCGTTGACGGTGTATTTTACTGAGGCACCTGTGCCGAGCGTGTGGGAAGATACCGACGATTATGTGTATATTGGTTTTGCGCCGGAGAACGAAACGCTTGTCACCGGAGTCATGATCGAGCACTTCAGCCAGTGGCTCCTGCTCTCTGGCCAGCGTGCCGGAGAGCCAGAGGGGGTGGGGAAAGAGGCGCGCAATCCAGCTTAGGCAGCGGGACCGGTAGTACTTCGTGCCGTTGGAGACGCGCCTGCGTCATTGCGTTTGACGCATGAATGCCCGCACCAGTCGGATCTCCTCATAGGTATAGTCTTTGCCCAGCAGCGCTTTGACCGGAGCCAGGGCGGTGGCGCCGGAACGCTCTAGCGCATTCCGAATAGCCTCCAGACGAGCCGACACCGGGAGTAATGGGCCGAGGTCAACGTCCTCGCCGCCGCCGACCAGCTTTTCAACGTGGCCGACTACCGTGCGTACAGACAGGCCGCGCTCCGCTGCGACCTCGGTAATTGACCGGCCCTGCTCAAGCAACTGTTTCGTTGCCGCATACGTTGAGCCCTGCCGACTCGCCCCACTGCCCGGTGACTCTCTGCCGCGCCGCGCGCCAGGCACGGGGCGCTCCGCAAGACCCTGCTCATCGGCGTGCGAACGAATAACCCCCAGAAACGCCTCGCCCCACTGCTCCAGTTTCGCCGCGCCCACCCCCGAGATATGAGACAGGCTCTCGCGGCTCTGGGGCAAATAGGCCGCCATCTGTCTGAGCGTCACGTCGCCGAAGATGACGTACGGTGGCACGTTGCGCTCCTCGGCCAGCCGGCGGCGCAGCACGCGCAGCTTTTCAAACAACGCCGGGTCGGAGGCATCGTCCACCGCGCTTGCCGGAGCGTCATGTCTGCGCCACACCTGCGCCGGGTCGGAGCCGGGAGGGGCACGGGGAGCGGGTTCATCCCGTTTGGTGCGGGCGAGGGTCAGTTTCTCGCGGTTTTTCAGGAAGACCCTGCCGGCTGGCGTCAGCCCCAGGGTGGCGTATTCACGGCTGTTCTTGCGTAGCAGGCCCTCGGCTTGCAGCAAGTTGGCGACCTCTTTGATCTCGCCGTCCGAGAGGTCCTCGACGATGCCGTACACGCTCAGCCTGTCGTGCCGTAATTCCCGCACGCGCTTGGTGTTCGCGCCGCGCAACACCTGGCTCAGGTGCGCGATGCCGAACCGCTCGCCCGTGCGGACAACGGCCGAGAGAATTTTCTGGGCGATGATGGTGGCGTCGAACTCCTCTCGGGGGGTGAGACACACATCGCATCCCTCGCAGTTGTCCTGCTGCCAGTCTTCGCCGAAGTAAGCGAGCAGATGTTTTCGGCGGCAGGTTTGCAGGTCGCAGAACTCGATCACCCGCGCCAGCTTGTCCTGCGCGTTCCGCCGCTCGGCTGCGTCTTCTATCTGGTCAATAAAGAAATCCTGCTTGACCTTGTCGCCATAGGAGTAGAACAGCGTACACTCGCTGGGCAGGCCGTCGCGCCCGGCGCGGCCCGTCTCCTGGTAATAGCCTTCGAGCGACTTGGGCAGGTCGTAGTGCACGACCAGCCGAACATCGGGCTTGTCGATGCCCATTCCGAAGGCGATGGTCGCCACGATGATCGGAACGTCGTCGCGGATGAATTTCTCCTGTGTCTCGCTCCGCACGGCATTGTCCAGGCCGGCGTGGTAGGGCAGGGCGGATAGGCCCCGCTCGCCCAGCGCGGTGGCCAGGTCCTGGGTGCTCTTGCGGGAAAAGCAATACACGATGCAGGACTCGCCCCGATACTCGTTCAGCAGGTCTGTCAACGCCTCAACGGAGTTGCGCTTCGGACGCACGCGATAGGTCAGGTTGGCGCGGTTGAAGCTGGCGTTGAACTCCTGCGGCTGCGTCAGTTCGAGTTGTTCGGCAATGTCGTGGCGGACCTGTTCGGTCGCTGTGGCAGTCAGGGCGATACACGGGACACCGGGCAAGACGCGCCGCAGGGTGACAAGATTGCGGTAATCAGGCCGGAACTCGTGGCCCCACATGGAGATGCAGTGCGCCTCGTCCACAGCTACCAGGCTGACGGTGAGCGCGGCCAGGAAATCCAGGAAGCCTGGCAGGGCCAGCCGCTCTGGGGCGACATACAGGATTTTAACCGCACTCCGTTGGACGCGCCGCTGTACCCGGCTCAGTTCCGGGTAGGTCAGGCTGCTATTGATGAACTCTGCGGCGATGCCGTTGGCCTTGAGCGTATCGACCTGGTCTTTCATCAGCGCGACCAGCGGTGAGACCACGAGCGTCAGCCCGTCAAAGCGTAGCGCGGGCAACTGATAGCACAGGGATTTGCCGCCGCCGGTGGGCATCAGGACCAGCGTATCGCGCCGTTCCAGTACACTGGCGATGATCTCCGCTTGCAGCGGGCGGAACTGGTCGTATCCGAAATGTTTCTTGAGCAAGTCCAGCACGGTCACGTTTCTCTATCAAGGTCGCACTCCGTCCTGTTTTCGCAGGTCGTCCGACCTGGGGCCTCCACATGAAAAATTCGGCGGGAATTATCGTGGAATCCCGGACGAGGGTCAAGTTTTTCTTTATTGGTGAGGGTAAGGCCCCTCGCCCTCCCCCTTTCGGGGGGAAGGGATGTTTGCCCCCTCTCCCCTGGAGGGAGAGGGCTGGGGTGAGGGGGAATAAGCAAACTGAACCACTACCCTGCCGGCGGCCCAATAGACGCGCCGCCGGATATTCTTTAGACTGCTCGCTCATTATGTCGAGCAACCGGTTGCGGAATCAACGTCGTACCAGGCAGTCAGGACCGAGGAGACACGCGTGAGCATCGACCTGTTGGACGCTGATCCAAAGGAAAAATTAGGATTTGACCCGGCTGCGCTTCGGGCCAAATATCGCTACGAGCGCGACAAACGGCTGCGCGAGGCCGGCAACGCGCAATACCAGGAAGTCGCTGACGAATTTGCCAGCTATACCGACGACCCGTATACCGAATGGGTCAAGCGCGACCCGCTTCAGGATGAAGTCCAGGTGGCCATCATTGGCGGCGGCTTCGGCGGGCTGCTGCGTGAGGCCGGCTATTACAATAACGAGGGGAAGCTGGATACTTCCAACGGGTTTTTCGCCGGCACCTATGGGGCCGGGCCCATCAAGTTTTTCCGTATCCTCGACGCCTGGCGTTCCACCGGCCGGCTGGAGGGCGTGGCACTCACGTAACCGGTCGTGCTCGCCCACCGCGCCAGCCGTGGCACCCTGAATGCGTTTGGTTTCGGCGCCATTGCCAGCGGCGTGAAGAACCACGTCTTCGGCGGCTGGGTGCTGGTCTACTATAACCAAGTGCTGGGCCTGGACCCGGCCCTGGCCGGGCTGGCCCTGGCCCTGGCCCTGGTGGTTGATGCCATTACCGACCCGCTGGTTGGCGTCTGGTCTGACCGGATGCGCACGCGCTGGGGCCGCCGCCACCCCTTCATGTATGCCGGCATCCTGCCGTTTGCGGTCTCGTTCCATGCGCTGCTCCAGCCGCCGACCGATATGAGCCAGAACGGTCTGTTCGTGCGGCTGCTGTGTCTGGCCGTGGCCGTGCGGGTGTCCATGACCTTATACGAAATCCCGCGGGGCGCTCTTGGCCCGGAACTCACCAAGGACTACGACCAGCGGACGCAACTGGTCGGCTGGAGTACCTCCTACGGCTGGTTCGGGGGAGCCGGGTTTGCCTGGCTGACGTTGGCCTTTTTGTTGCCGGAGACGGCCGAGTACCAGGGCTCGCGGGCCTATCTGAACCCGGACGGCTATCGGGACATGGCCTGGATTGGGGGCGTGATCATTTTTGCGACCGGCATGATCTCAACGCTCGGCCTGCACCGGCATATCCCCGCCCTGCACGTTCCCGAGGACGACTCTGCCTCGGGGTTCAGCCCGGGTAAGCTCGGCCAGGAAATCGTCGAGACGCTGTCGAACCGGTCGTGGTTGATGCTGTTCGCCGCGGGGCTGGTCTTCGCGTTATACGTCGGCCTGCACAGCAATACGGATCGCTATTATGACCTGTATTTCTGGCAGTGGACACCCGAGCGCGTCCAGGTCTTTCCGGTTGTCCATATGTTCATCGCCATCAGTTGCGGACTGCTGGCCTATCCGCTGACTCGCGGGCGGGACAAAAAGCGAACCGCCATCGGCCTGTTTCTGCTGTCGGCCACACTCGGGCCGCTGCCGGTCGCGCTGCGGCTGCTTGACCCCCTGGTGTCCGTCGCGTTGTTTCCGGCCAACGGAACCGCGGTGTTGTGGTGGTTGCTGCTGCTGCACAGCGCGTTTCTGGTGTCGCTGACGGTGACGGGCTTTATCCTGGTCGGCTCCATGGCCGCGGATATCGTTGAGGAAAGCCAGCGCCAGACCGGTCGCCGCAGTGAGGGGCTGCTGAACACGGGACCGGCCCTGGCCCAGAAGATGGTCAGTGCCGGTGGGGTGCTCGTTGTGGGCCTGCTGCTGGCGGCGTTCGGTTTCTCGGTCCCGAATCCGAGCGTGGAGTCCATGCAGGAGCCGATACGCAATCTCGCCATTTTTCATGTCGCCCTCAGCCTGACCCTGCCCTGGGTTTCCATCTATCTGGTCAGCAAATACACCATCACCCGCCACGGACACGGGCAGGACATCCGCAGCCTTGGCTACGCCGGAGCGGACGAGGCGTGACACTCGCGCCCGCCTCGTCTCGAAAGAATTGGGTACTGTCCTAACTTGGCGCCGCACTGCCCAATTTTGCGGGCAACTGCCTACGGTCTGTTATGGAAGAAGGGGATAATAGAGACAGGGCTGGGAACTCAAGAATTCTTGGGCTTGATCCATTTTCCAGATTTCATGTGGCTGTGCTGGTGATGGGTTCTGAGAAGTATTATCTTTTGTTGTTCCATTCTGCAAAAATAGAGATATATAAAGAAATAAAAGGAGTCTCACACTAAGAGGAGGTCGTATGTCATCAGAGGAGGTTTTTCGGGAGTCCGTGTCGTATAGTTGCGGTATGGACGCGCAGACAATTGAGCGGTGGAAAGACAGTGTCGCCTTCGAGCGCGGCAGAACCGCAGCCCCGGCCGGGTTTCCGGCTCTGCCCGACATCCCCGGTGGGCGCTACTGGGAGCCGGCGTTCTTTGCCTTGGAACGCACGGCGCTGTTCAAACAGGGCTGGGTTTATGTCGGGCATACGGACCAGCTGCCCGAGCCCGGCAGCTTCCTCGTCTGGCAGCGGACAGGCGTCCCCATCCTGGTAATCCGCGGAGTCGACGGTCGGATTCGGGCCTTCTATAATACCTGCCGCCACCGGGGGGCCCCGGTGATGCAACAGGCCGCGGGCAAGACCGGCCGTTTCTTCAGTTGTGGCTATCACGGCTGGACGTATGACACGACTGGAGCCCTCACGGCCGTCACCGACCCGCGGGACTGGGGCAGTCTGGACCTGTCCTGCCGCGGCCTGGTACCGGTGCGGTGCGCCTTGCTGGGCAACTGGATTTTTGTGTGTGAAGCGGCTGAGGCGCCGCCCCTGGAGCATTTTCTTGAACCGGTGGCGCGCTATTTTCGCCATCTGCCCTTGCACGACCTGCGGCTCGTCCATCAGCGCAGCATCGAGGTGCGGGGCAATTACAAGGTCGTGCTGGAAAATTTTCTGGAGGCGTATCACTTCCCGTTTTTACACCCTCGCACCAGCGAGCGCATCTTCGACAACCAGGGGACCAGCGTCCATCTGTGGGAGCGCGGCCACTCGATGATGCTCTCGCCCAACCGGCGTCCGGATTGGGTTGACCCTGGGACTATCGGCATGCCCGAGATGGCCACCGCCACGACCATCGAGCGGGACCATAATGCCACCTATAACGTCTTTCCGAATATGATCGTGCCGATCGCGCCGACCGGCATTCCATTTGTCGCCTGCTGGCCGCAGAGTGTGGACCGCACCATCCTGGATGTCATCTGGTTTGCCCCGGACTGGGGCGGCGGCGCGCGCCATCCGCTGTGGGAGACGCGCATTACGAATTTTGACCGGATTGTTGACGAAGACATCACCTTTGTGGAGCCGATCCAGGAGTCGATTACCTCACCTGGGTTCCGTGGGGTGCCGCTCAGCTATCAGGAGCGGCGCATTTATCACTGGCACGCAGAGCTGGACCGCCGTATTGGCGTGGAGCGCGTGCCCGCCCACCTGCGCGTCCCGCCCGTCCTTGATGACTGGGTTGAGCGGGACTGAGAGCGCCGCCGCTCAGGCCGTAATGCCATAGAAACGCAGGGCGTTCGTCCCCAGGACCTTGCGCTGGTCGGCTTGGGGTGTTGCATTTTCCCCCTCACCCCAGCCCTCTTCCCTTCAACAGGCTCAGGACAGGCCTCCAGGGGAGAGGGAGTAGACATTCCCTCCCCCTCTGAACGTGTGATGCGCGTTGTGTCGCCGGCCCCCTCACCCGGCCCTTCGACAGGCTCAGGGCCACCCTCTCCCTCCAGGGGAGAGGGCAAGACAAGAGCCCCTCTCCCGCTGGGAGAGGGGTTGGGGTGAGGGCGAAACAGCGCCCTGGGCCGCTGAACAACTTAATGTGCATCACACGTCTCAGGGAGGGGGGCGCTGAGCCGGCAGCGGGGGAGGGCGATGTGAAATTGAGGCACTACCCGCGCCTTGGGTTGCTGTATGGGGTCGCCAGCGTACTCAACATAGCCCGGTTCGAGGCCGGTCATGACAGCATGGGCCGTCTCGACCATGCGCTCACTTGACAATAATCGAGCGACGCAGAAAGATGCACTCGGCAACAGGCTTGAGCCGCCCATTTCCAAATGGGATTGCAGGAATGATTCGCTCCCGCTATGAGCCAGCGGGGCGCTGGATATATCCAGTATGGAATACGACCAGTAAAGGGGACCTGACTATGAAGCTCGCGCTGTATCTCCCAAATCTCCGAGACAAGATCACGGTCAGCGAAATCGTAGACCTGGCACGTGAAGCGGAGGACCTTGCATTCGACTCGGTGTGGTCGCTGGACCGTATCGTGGTACCCGAAGCCTCAGACCGCCAGGAACTCGAAAAGTCGTTTGGCTTCATGCCGGAATTTCCAAAGGCGCTGCCCGTTAGCGCGCGGGCGGAGTTCCTGCATGGCATGCCGCTCATTCCGTATCTGGCGGCCATTACCAAGCGCGTGCGGTTAGGGGTCAGTATTATTGTCACGCCCTATCGCGCTCCCGGCGTGTTGGCCGCAGAACTCGCGACCTGGGATCACCTCTCGGGCGGGCGTCTGAATGTAGGCGTCGGCTCGGGCTGGATGCCAGAGGAGTTTGCCGCGTCAAGCGCCGCTCATATCTATAAGAAACGGAACAAGCATGTGAAAGAAACGATCGAAGTGATGCAGGGGATTTGGACCAACGAGGTATTCGAGTACCACGGAGAATTCGCCGACTTTCCAAAATGCGGCTTTGGCGTGAAGCCAGTCCAAAAACCACGGCCTCCGATGTTTTTTGGAGGCTTAGGCCGGCCCGACCTCGCAGCGGCGCGAGTCACCACATATGGCCTTGAAGGGTGGATCGGGATCATGGACACCCCGGAAGCCATCGCTACTTGGCGGACCGCCATCAAGGACGAGCTGGAGAAGCTTGGCAGCGGGCATACCATCGACGACATCGAAATTTCGAGCATGCTGCCGTTTGAGATCACCCGCGATAAAACGGATCAGACGCCACGGGGCAAGCTGACGCCGACACTGGTCGGCACCGCCGAGCAGATCACGGACAATCTCAAACGGTATCGGGATGCCGGGATGACGCTGCCCCTCCTGTGGCCGCCGTTCAGTGGGACGCCAACCGCGAAGACCATCGGGGATATGCGGCGCCTCGTGCACGACATTCTCCCGAAGGTCTAAGACTGGCGCGGCGGTCGGGTCAAGTTGTAAGCCTTTAGAGAACCAGGCTCGGACCGCCGTTCTTGCCCCAGTGTTCGTTGTCGTAATGCCGGACCCATAATGCCCAGAACAGGGACACGGCTTCGATCTCTTGCGCCCGGGCCTTTGGGCTTGGGCCTAAGCAGCCTTACCGACGGTCAGGGAGACATATGTGCCGAGTTGGCGTAAGACCGCGTCTATAGTACTGGTCTTGGTGGCATGGTCCGGGTTCAACATACGCCGAACCTCGCTTTCGGCAACGGACAAGTCGCGGGCGAGGCGGCGTTGTGAGAGGTTGGTCTGGCGATAGGCTTCGTATAATGCCGCTTTCAGGGCAATCTGGAGCGGCGGGATGACCAGTGGCCGCCGTTTGCCGGCGCGCGACGGCTCGGGCAAGGCTTGGCCCTCGCGGATCGTCGTAGCGATCAGCTCCCGCAGTAAGTCCTTCGCCTCGTCCAGCGCTTCGTCGCGGGTCGCTCCATCTGTCGCCCCCCAACCGAAATCTGGAAACGTGACGACAAACCGTCCGTCTTCATCACATTCGATCTCCACAGGATAGTTGAAAGTGTCAGGCATAGGCGCACCCCTCCTTAGAATTGAATTTTATGGGCGAAGCTCTCCTGGCTCCAACTTAATGGGGGGAGAACTCAGCCGCTTGAATGCGGCTCTGCACGCGAATGGCAGCTCGGTGCAGACTCCCTGTTCCTTGCTGGACTGCTGCATAGTCCGGTTTCCCACCCCGTCAGGGTTGCGCTCCAGGGCTGCGGCTGCGGGAAGCCCCCTGGTGGCCGCTGTTCATCCTCACGCTGCCAGCGTCTTACCGTCCAGCGTAAGGGAATTCGTCTTTCTCAATTTCGAGGTCTGTGAGCATCTTGTTGAGCAGGCCCTTCCCGATTTCTTTTTTCCGATCTTTCACCGTGGTTTTCCGATTGTCCACATAGAGCGTCCCGTGCGAGCCCGCCCCTTCCGAGGCTACGAAACGTACATTCATGCCTTTGGCTCTGGCCCACCTGCGCACCTGCCGCACGAACTGCCTTCCGTTCATGCTTCCCAAATATGCGCGCAAAAATGATCGCATTCAACCCCTTTGACTGAGTGATTGTGGTCTGCGCATGGCTCGTCCTTGGGGCACCTCCGTCGATCCCGTTTCCGCATCCCCCTCGCCCGGAGATGTGATCTGTGTTTGTCTCTCTGTCCCTCACCAAGGAGGCGAGTGGTCAAGCGGCATCAATATGATATGAGGGAACTCTCGCAAGGAGGAAATGATGCCGATATTCAGAACCGAAGACGGAGCCGAACTGCACTATAAAGTTGAGGGCAAGGATTGTGGCAAGCCTGACCTGATCTTCATTCACGGCTGGTGCTCCAATCTGAATCACTGGGAGGCGCAGGCTTCTTACTTTCAGGACACCCACCGCATTCTCCGCATGGACCGGCGCGGCATGGGCCAATCGACCACGCCGGGTGCTGGCCATACGCCTCAGCAGCACGCCGCCGACATCGCGGCTCTGGCCCGCCACGCGGGCTTCACCCACGCGGTGGCGATTGCGCACGCTGGTGGCGGCCCGGCAGGTGTTGCCTTCAGCCATGACTACCCGGACCTGGTGAGCGCCTGCATTCTGGTCGATTCCGCGGTAATGCCCGAAGCCAACCTCGCCAACCCCACAACAGGGACCGAGCGGTTTTACGCCGAGATGATAGCGAAACTGACAGCTCCAGACGGCGAGCGCTATTTTCGAGAGCTGTATACCAGCTTTTTCGGTCCTCAGGCCGACCGCGCGATGGTCGAGACTGCGGTCGGTGAGGCCTGTCGCACGCCCGTAGAGGTACGCGTCAAAGAGATTCGGCTGATGGCTTCTGACTCCGCTACGCCAGCCGCGGCCATGCCGCAGCCGACGCTGGTTATGGTCGGTCCCTGGATGGCGGACGCTTTCCCGCACGCCGCCGACCTGAAGCAGCTGCAATCCTGTTTCAAGCGGGTCGAATTTGCCCAGGCCATTGGCGCGGGCCACTTCCTGCAACTCGAAGTCCCGGACCAGGTGAACGCTTTTATCAAAAGCTTTGTGTCCAGGTTGGCCGGGTGAATCCTCGGAGAAAGGACTCAGCCATGCCGGTTCAAAAGTTTGCTCCCATGACCAAGGACTTCCCGACCTTTGATTGCGATGCCCATGTGACCGAGCCGCCCTGGATTTGGGAGCGGGCCAAGGACTGGCTGACCAGGGACGAGTTGGAAGCCCTCAAGACCACCATCTGGTTTGATGCCGAGAGCAAGCAACTGATTGTGAATGGCGTGCCTGGGTCGGGCATCGGCTCACAACTGATTGGCGGCCGGCGGGGCCGCATCCACGCCATCTCCTTTGCCGGGCCGGGACTCAAACACGATATCCAGCGCGCCCTGTACGTCCGCAACCTGCATCCCGAAACCGCTCTGACCGCGGAGCAGGCCGACTATCTGGACCACAAGGGGTCGTATAAGCCGCGCGAGCGCCTGCGGGATATGGACATCCAGGGCATTGACCAGGTGATGATTATCCCAACCGATATCGACACCTATCCGTGGCTGCAAAATGCGCTCGGGGCCAAGGCCATGTGCAAAGCCTATAACGAGTGGGCGCATGACTACTGTCAGGAGGACCCCGAACGGCTCTATTTTGCCGCCATGCTGCCCATGCAGGACCCGAAATACGCGGCCCAGGAAGTCTATCGGGTGGCGGATAAGGGCTGTCGGGTTGGTCTGGTCCGCCCTGTTGACGCTATGGGCAATTATCCGCTCCAGCCCAAGTATGAGCAGGTCTGGCGGGCCATGGAAGAGACCGGTGTGGTGTACGGTATGCATCCCTTTCCGGCCTTTGGGTCCCTCAAGCCGGCAGGTTATGCCGAACAGTATTCCGGCGCGGAGCTGGTCGCCCGGACCATTATCTCCGCGGGTCTGCCCCATTCGTTTCTGACTAATGTGCAGAACTTTCAGGCCGAAGCCGCGCTGTGGGTCACTATGGTCCTGATGTCGGGCTTCTTTGAGCGGCATCCCCGGATACGGGCCGCGGTGTTTGAAGCCTCCTCGACCTGGCTGAGCTTTCTGCTCGATCGGTGCGATAAATTCTATAAGCTCTACCGCAACGAGCGCGAGCTGGCGCCGCTCAAGCGCTTGCCGAGTGAAACCTTTTTCGCGCACTGCGTGACCGGCTTTGAGGGCGATGAGGCCCCGCCGTCGCGTCTGCCCGAGTTCTATAAAGACATTCTGGCCTGGTCGTCCGATGTGTATCATCACGACGGCGACGATGTGTGGCGGGCGCTTGAGACCATGCGCGCGTGTGACCTGCCGGCGTCCTACCAGAGCAAGTTTCTGGGAGAGAACGCGCGTCAGCTCTACCATATCGAGGCCCCGCAAACCTTTATCCGGGCGCGGGTGACTGAGATTGAACGGCCAGACTGGTGGCCGACCGAGGAGGAGGTCAGGCGTGCCCTGGAGCCCGAGGCCGCGCTGCTCCGTCCTCCGCGCGAACGTGGCAGACAGCCCCACGGAAACGGCCGGGCCGTCGCGGGAGACCGGGCATGACGAAGCGCTTTGCCGTTTTTGATGCCAACTCCCATATTGTCGAGTCACCCGCGATCTGGGAGACCTATCTGGAGCCGGACTATCGCGCCCTGGGCAAATTCTCCCTGTGGCGGGAAGACGGCCAGTACGCCTCCTACCTCAAAATCAACGGCGAGGCCCACCACGACCAGGTAAATCCTAACATCCCCCGTTACGCCATCTGGCGACCGGGCATGACCTGCGAACAGATCGGAGCGCTTGACCCGGATACCCGGCACGCCATGACCGCAGGGGCGTCTGACCCCCAGGCGCGGCTGCGGGATATGGACGCCATGGGCGTGGATCAGACCCTGCTCTACCCGACCTGGTTTGCCGAGGGCTTCCCCCTGGTCAAGGACCCGGACAGCGCCAACGCGCTCGCGCGGGCGTATAACAACTGGATCGCCGACTTCTGTCAGGCCGCGCCCGACCGCCTGTACGCCGCGGCCATGATTCCCCTGCAAAACATGGATTATGCGCTGGCGGAACTGCGGCGGATCGTGTCCATCGCGTGCTTTCGGGGCGTGTTTCTCCGACCGCTGTTCATTCAGGGCCGCTATTATACCCATCCCTACTACGATCCGTTCTGGGCCGAGCTTGAGCGCCTCGACCTGACGCTCGCCGTCCATCCGGCCACGGGCTTATGGAACCCGGAATGGACCTCCCACGCCCCGTTCATCGAGAAGGTCAACCGTCGGCTCACTCAAGTTACCCTGTTCAGGGAAGCCGGCGGCGGCCCGTTTGCGGGCGGTGGCAACGGACCGAATTTTACCTTCGGCGCTCAGCAGCCGATCGGACATCCGGTCGCCCCGGTCCTGTCCCCGTGGCTGGATAATCATATGTTCGTGGCCGCGACTCTGATCGGCTTTACGGTTATGCAGCGCTATCCGAAGCTGAAGGTGGTGATGGCCGGCGGTCAGGCGTCCTGGATGGAAGAAGTCCTGGAGAAGATGGAAGCGTCCGCCCTGACGATTCCGCCCCTGCACTACTATCCGGTACGGACCGATGTGGAAGACCTGTGGGAAGAGGGCCGGGCGCTGCTCGCCTTTGACGCCGAGGAGCGGCTGATCCAGCAGTTGCCCCACACCTTTGCCCACAAGATCGTCTGGGGCTCGCGTTATCCGCAGCAGGATACGACCAGCGCCTGGGCGGCGATTGAGACTCTGAGCCACGCCCATATCGACCAGGCGACTATCGCCCGCATGCTGGGCGGCAATGCCGCCGAACAGTTCGGCATCGAGCTGGTGCAAAAGGTGGGGTAGGGACGAGTGGCTCGAACAAGAGACAAAGGAGAACCTGTGGCCGCTGTGCACCGCCCGTTTCATCATGATGTTTTTCCCGCCCACATCCGTTACCCCGTTCTGGCCTTGACCTATGTACTTCTCAAACCGCTGCTGTGGCTGATCGCTACGGCCGGGTATGCGGATCGTTTCTGGGCCGAGGTCGGCCGTAAGATGAAGGCCAGGCTGCTGGCCGGGCATGATTTTGGCGATTATCGTCCCAGCCGGCACGATGTGGTGGTCTGCACCTTTCCCAAATGCGGCACGAACTGGACCATGCAGATCGCGTATCAAATCGCCATGCGGGGCCGGGGCGAGTTCCGGCATATTCACGATGTGATTCCGTGGCCGGATTTTGCCAGGCAGGATCTCGTCGTGCCCCTGTCGGACGATACCGCCCGCAAAGCCGCGCCCACCAGCCTGCGGGTGATTAAAACCCATCTGGAGTGGGAGCGCATTCCCTACACCCCGGACGCCCGCTACATCTGTATTCTGCGCGATCCCAAGGACGCCTTTGTGTCAAATTATCTCTTTATCCGCGATGTCATGTTCGGCCCGTTGATGCCCGCCGTGCCGGTCTGGCTGCGGCTCTTCTTTTCCGATGCCGCGCTGTTCAACTGGCCGAATCATCTGCACGGCTACTGGAAGGACCGCCACCTGCCCAATCTGCTGATCCTGACCTTTGACGAGATGAAACAGGACCTGGCCACGACCGTGCGACGTATCGCCGAGTTCATGCAGGTCGAGTTGACCCCAGACGAGTTTGCCGCGGTGTGCGAGAAGAGTTCGTTTGCGTATATGAAAAGGAGGAACGAGCAGTTCAAGCCGCCGGCGCTTACCCCGTGGTCGTCGCCCAACCGGCAAATGATCCGCCGCGGAGTCAGCGGGGGGTCGTCCGAGTTATTATCCCCCGCCCAGCAGGACTTTATTGATACGATGTGCAGAGCCGAACTGGCGCGGGTCGGCAGCGACTTTGCGTACGATAGAATGTGGGGAAGTCAAGCCGGCGGGGAGCGCACAGGCGCAGCCGCCCAGCCTGTCGAATAACAGAAAGGAGCATGTCAATGAACGTGATCGATGGTGACAGCCACTTTATGGAGCCGCTTGATCTCTACCCACGCTATATTGATCCGGCATTTCGAGAGCGAGCGATGCGGGTGGAAAAGGACCCGACCAGCGGTGAGCCGGCCATCCTCATTGATGGCCGCCCCCTCAAGATGGTCAACACCGCAGACCTGTTAGCCGCGGTCGTCGCCTATGGACAAAAAGAAATGGGCCGGGACGTCAGCCATTTCGATCAATACCTGGCGCTCAGCCCGGACTGGCAAAATATGGACAAGCGGGTCGAGTTTTTGGATGCCGAAGGTATTCAGGCCCAGGTCATCTACCCCACGCTCGGCCTCTTATGGGAGGGCTCTGTGGAGGACCCGGTCTTTGCCGACGCCCTGAGCCGCGCCTATAACACCTGGGCGTTTGAACTGTGCGCCAGCCATAGCGATCGGCTTTTCCCCGCGGCGCATATCTCCCTGCGCGATGCCGAACTGGCCGTGCGTGAACTCAACCGGGTCGCCAGGCTCGGCTGTCGGACGATATTTGTTGCCGCGGCCCCGATCAACGGCCGGAGCTTCGGCCACCCGGATTTGGACCCCATTTGGGCGGCGGTACAGGATTTGGACCTGAGCGTTGGCATCCATTTGACCGGGCATAAGCATTCGACCGGACGCGAATGGTACCGCGACCGCGACCCTGGCATGATGTTCGTGACTATGAACCTGATTCAGGACCCGCGCATGGCGCTGACCACCATGGTCTACGATGGCGTGCTGGAACGTTTTCCTCGCCTGCGGGTGGCCACCATAGAGGCCATGGTCGGCTGGATTGGAGAATGGCTGGAACGGCTCGACTACCGGTTCAAGTATATGGGCCATACCTCGCAGATGGAGCGCCCGGCCTCGGAATACTTTGAGCGCAATATCTGGATCAACGGCGATCCTGAAGAGAGGATGTTCCCCCTCATCGTCCAGTTTGCCGGAGACGAAAAATTCTTTGTCGGCTCGGACTACCCCCACGCCGAGGGCTTTGTTGAGCCCGTGCGCAAAGCGCGCGCAACCTTGTCTTCGCTGCCGCCCGAGTCGGTGGATAAAATTCTGGGGGGAAACGCCAGTCGCTTCTTCGGGATTTGACGGGCCGCCCGCGTCGCTCTTGCAGACACGCGGATAAAGCCGGCGAGGCGTTCTCGACAGAGCGTACAGGCATCTACGCTGCCACGCCCTCGCCCGTTAATTTCCCGTATGAGGTTGCGGCTGATACTTCCGGTGATGCCTGGGTTTTTGTCACGTGTCTGTATACTATGCTGCCATCAAGGTATCAGACAGAGATGTGATTCCCCCTCACCCCGGCCCTCTCCCTCCAGGGGAGAGGGAGGAAGATAAAGGAGCAGGGCTATGCGACTCCAACTGGCGCTCAATGTTCGTGACCTCAATGAGGCGGTCGAGTATTACTCGAAGCTCTTTGCCGTCAAACCGCACAAACTGAGAGACGGGTATGCCAATTTTGCGATTGATACGCCGCCGCTCAAGCTGGTCTTGTTCGAGAACCCGGAGGCGGAGGAACGCCTGAACCATCTCGGGGTTGAGGTGTTTGATGAGGCAGAGATCGCCTCTGCCACGGCCCGGTTCGAGGCCGCGGGTATTACGCCTGAGGTCCAGCGCAAGAAGACGTGTTGCCATGCAACCCAGAACAAGGTGTGGGCCCTGGAGCCGCAAGGACTGCGCTGGGAATGGTATCGAATCACCGACGACGAGCCCGCGGAATGAGAGAGGAAGAAACTATATGGATAAACCGTCGGGCATAATGGAAAAGCCCCTGATTGACCCTTTGAGCGGGCACTTCATGCAGGACGCCCGGCAGAAGATGGACGCGCACTTCGTCTTCACCCGGAAGGAGTAATGGCAACCCGCCCTGTTCATCCGGGACGTTGAGCTCGCGAACACAAAGAGGGGGAACCGATGCGTGACCATTCCCAGACCGCTCCGACAACGGACGCCCTGCTTGAGCGCGCCCGTGAGGTCGCCCGGCTGGCGGCTGAGCAGGCGTCCGCCATCGAACAGCAGCGCCGCCTGCCCGCTGGACTGATGCAGGCGCTGAAGGACTCCGGGTTGCTGCGTGTCCTCCAGCCGGCCCACTGGGGAGGCTATGAGCGAGATTTGCAAACTTTCTTACGGGTCGCGACCGAGATTGCCAAGGGCGATACCTCAACCGGCTGGGTCTATTGTATTCTCGGCATCCATAACTTCTGGATCAGCTATGTTGAGCCGGCACTGCAAGAGGAACTCTGGGGGAAAGATTCGAGCGTGCTGATGGCCGACTCCTTTGCGCCCACGGGGACCGCCCAAGAGGTCTCTGGCGGATACCAGCTCAACGGCCAATGGAGTTTTTTAAGCGGCTTGTGGTGTAGCGATTGGGTCGCGGTTGGGGCTCGGGTTGCGCCGCGGCCGGACGCGCCAGCCGAGTGGACGATGATGTTTGTTCCCAAGACGGACTATCGACTCAACGACCGCTGGCATGTCGTGGGCCTGCAGGGCAGCGATAGTAATACGGTCGTGGTTGAGAACGCCTTTGTGCCCCACCACCGGGTCTACTGGTTAGAGCGGGCGGAACGGACCGGGACGTCGCCTGGGCAACAACTGCATCCGAACGCCTTGTATCAACTCCCCTTTATTCCCACCCTGGGCGTCGCGCTGGTGCCGGTGGCCATCGGGTCGGTCCGGTCAGCTCTTGCCCATTTTCAGGAGTGGACGCGCACCCGCGCGCCCGTCTACGGCCCAGGCGAGACGCCCCTGCCCGGCACGGCCAGCGCCCATATCGCTTTGGCCGAAGCCGCCACCACGGTCGAGGCGCTGGAAGGGCTGATGTGGCAGTGTACGGACGAACTCGTGTCGGAGTATGGACAGCCGGGTCGCGTCCCAAACGCGCAGGAGCGCGCCAAATACTATGCCTGGCACAGCTATATCGTGCGGCAGTCCGCCCGCGTGGTTGATCGGCTGTTTGAGCTGAGCGGCGGCCGCTCCCTGTATCTCCAGCATCCGGTCCAACGCATTTGGCGTGACCTGCATGCGGTCAGCCAACATATCGCCCTCCACTATGAGGCCGGGCTGGAAGCCTATGGCCGCACTCTGGTCGGGCTGCCGAGCGGGTCACCGCTGTAGACACGAAGGGCACCCCGGACACGCGCGCCGGCCGCGGGGCGCGTTAATGCGCGGCGAGTTCCTGGAGTTCCTCCGGGGTGGGCGTCGTCTCAAACTGCGGGAGAGTCGAAGACAAGGCGTCCCACGGCTGGGCGCTCGCCGTCCAGATATGAGCGGCCAGCGCCAGCCAGCTGGGGTCGTCCAGGCTGGCCGCACTGATACCCCGAATCTCCGGGATCAGTGCGGCTCGGGCCGAGACGGGGGAGCCGCACTCGGCACAGAACCCCCGGTGAGTCTTCGCCCCGCTCGTCCCCGTGCAGACATATTCCTTGGGAGCGCCTTGGGTGAACTGCACGTCCGACGCGGAGAAAACCACATTCACGGCCGCACCGCCTCCGGTGGAGCGTTGACAATCCCGGCAGTGGCATTTCCACGTAAACATTGGCTCCGCCGTACACGAATACCGTATTGCCCCACAGGCGCATCCACCCGTCAATGGAACAGCAACCGTCATAAGCGCATCTTCCCTTCTTGTTACGCCCTCGTCACTTCAGCAGGAGCGACCAGGGGAGGCATTCAGCATGTTGAGCGCGACTATACCAGGCGAAACCTGCTGGCTCCAGGGTCGCCACACCGGTTTGACTTGCGTTTCAGCCGGCCTGAATTATACTCTGCGCAAGCTGGTACGGATCGTAGGAATCGTGGGAATGGGCATCAGCCTGAAGACAACGCGAAAAAGAGGGGGAACACAATGAGCATGACTGATCGACTCGACCCGGAGCTGGCCGCGCCGCTCGACACCTTTCTTCACCTGACCGGAGGCGGGCTGAACCTGCACGATATCCCGGCCACCCGTCGCACGATGGATGAGCTGGCTGCGGCACAAATGGCCAAGGTGCCCCCTATCACGGGCATTACCACCGCGGACCGGCAGGTGCCCGGACCTGACGGAGAGGTGTTCGTTCGCATTTATCAGCCAGCGGAGCGGCCCGACGCGCTGCCGGCACTGCTGTGGATTCACGGCGGCGGCTATGTGCTGGGCAGCGTTGAAAGAGACGACCTGCTGGCTACCCATTTGGCCAAAGTCGCGCAGTGCGTGGTGGTCTCGGTTGAGTACCGGCTCGCTCCTGAGCATCCCTTTCCGGCTCCGGTCGAGGATTGTTACGCCGCGCTCAAGTGGCTGGCGACCCACACCGACGAACTCGGTGTTGAGCCCTCCCGGATCGCCATTGGTGGGGCGAGTGCGGGCGGGGGGCTGGCGGCAGGGCTGGCGCTGTTGACGCGCGATCGGGGCGAAGTCGAGTTGGCCTTTCAACTGCTGATCTATCCCATGATTGACGACCGCAACGTCTCTCCTGCCAGCGCGACGCAGCCCGATACCTTTGTGTGGACCCGGGAAAACAATCGTATGGGCTGGCACGCCTACCTTGGGCGAGAACCCGGTGGAGCAGACGTATCGCCGTATGCCGCGGCCGCGCGGGCCAGCGACCTCACAGGCTTAGCGCCGGCCTATATTCCGGTGGGGGACCTTGACCTGTTCCTGGACGAGAACATCGAGTACGCCCAGCGTCTGCTGGCGGCGGGGGTGCCGACCGAACTGCACGTCTATCCGGGCGGCTACCACGGCTTTAACGGTTTTGCTCCTGGTGCGGAGATTGCCCAGCGCTTCAATAATGAACGCGATGAGGCGCTCAAGCGCATACTCCACCGGTAATCGAACCTGTGGATAGGATTGCGGCGCTCGACCTGGCCCGGCATGATCGAAGCCGTGGTCATGCGTTTGGTACGGAAGCCTTCGAAGTCGGTTATGCCTGAAAGGGTGGTGGCGCGAGCATATTTTCAACGAGACCCCTATCGAACCTTGTCCGAATATGATTTGTAATGCCTTTACCCGGCTGTATGACTGCTGGGTTGTTGTGTTTATTTTCCTGTCAGAGGAGGCAATTGTCGTGATGAAGTTATTTGTTGGGAATCTCTCATGGGACGCCACCCCGGCTGATCTCGAAGCGTTATTCGGCGAAATTGGGGCGGTCGCCTCAGCGAATATTATTACCGATAGGGAGAGCGGGCGCTCTCGCGGGTTTGGCTTTATTGAAATGGAAAACGACGGGGAAGCCCGAACGGCGATTGAGCGTCTGCATGACTATGAGTTTATGGGGCGGCCCCTGACGGTCAACGAAGCCCGACCCAGGGAGCGCCGCGAACGTCGGTGGTAGGGGTATGCCAGGAAGAGCAAAACCAACCAGTTTTCTCAAGCGCCAACGGGAACAGTACCGTCAGCAAAAGCAAAAAGAGAAAGCGGAGCGCAGGCGCGAAGCCAAGGCCCGAAAAGCGGCCAACGTCCGCGCTGAGGGAGACGAGGATCCCGATATTGCCGGGATTCGACCCGGCCCGCAGCCCCTTCCCGAGCAGTGGAATGTGGTTGATGAAGAGGAAGAGGATAAGCCTGCCTGATTGCAGCGCCTCAGCGGAATTGAGGCGCTGACCGGTACGGGGTTTCTTCATATCCGCGCCGCTTTTTCACATCGTCGCGAACCCGCCGCCTGAGAGACGAGCGAGTAGAGACGGCTCCGTTACCAGGGGCGGCCCGCCTTCGGGCGCAGCCTGCTCGACCCGCTGCTTTTCGCGCTGTTTGGGACTGCCGCGCACTAACGGCGTCCTAGAAGAATGGCTCTAACTCGGCTGCCCGCGTTGGGATAGCTGCCCGCATATGGTCGAGGCGCTGCTGGCGCGCGGCTTGACGGACGAGATCAATATCCTGGACGGCCACAGCGTGCTGTTCGAGGAAGGTCCGGGCTTGTCGGCGCTGCTCAAGCCAGGCTTGACTGACATACCAGACTTCCTGTTCACCGACGGCAATGCGGGTGTCCTGACTTTTCCACACCAACCAGGACAGGGCGTAGGACCAGTCGATTACATTGGATTGCTTCCAGCCCGAATCCGGGAGGGGGCGAATATCCAGGCCGTCCCACTGGGTAGTGAGGCCCTGCGGTGGCCCGTATTTATTCACCACGGCCACACGCACGGGAGCGCGGTATTCCAGGTCAGAGAGTTCGGTATCGTCGGTCTCAAGCGCATGCTGGACAGCTTCGGGTATTAACTCGACGCCAAGCGCATACAAACCGAAACTGCGATCAATCCGAAAGGTCACCGTCCGCGTCTGCCAGGTCGCGTACAACACGATTTCGGGACCCGAGCGGATGGTGACCGCGGCTTTCAGGCTTTCATCCGCTACGCGTTCAAGGCCGGGTAATTGTTCTACTTGCGCCAGCGTTGACTGCCACTCCGCACCGAGCGGGAGGCGCGCTGCCGACTGGGCGTACGCAAACGAGCAGAGACTTCCGAGCAGCAACAATATCACACCCAACGAGCAGATCGGCATGGAAAAATTCTCCACCAGTGGCGAGTTTCGCCCTTCACTAACCACTAGCCACTAACCACTAACCACTAATCCTCTATCAATAGCCATCAAAGTGAGCGATCCGCTCGCGGTGATAGGCGGCAGCGCCAAAGGCGAACTCGTTCCACTTGGCCCGCTTGAACCAGAAGTGCATATCGTGCTCCCAGGTAAAACCGATCCCGCCGTGCATCTGCACCGCCTTGTTGGTCGTACGCGTATAGACCTCAGACAGCCGCGCCTTGGCAACAGACGCTGCACGAGACGCATCGCTAGCGCGCGAGTCAAACGCGTAGGCGGCGTACCAGACCAAAGACCGGGCCGGTTCGATCTCGCTCACCATTTCGGCAGCCATGTGTTTGAGGGCCTGGAAGGAGGCAATCGGCCGGTTAAACTGCTCGCGGACCTTGGTGTACTCGACGGCCATATCGAGCGCTTGTTGGGCGCCCCCAAGACTGTCGGCAGACAGGCCAACACAGGCCAGGTCTTGAAGCTGGGCCAGCAGTTTCCAGCCTTTTCCTTCTTTCCCCAGAAAGCCGGCGATTGGCGTCTCCTTGAACTGCACCTCGTACACCCGTCGGGTCCGGTCAAAAATGTCCAGCGGTTGTATGGTGAGGCCGGGCGCGTCTCGCTCGACCAGCGCCAGACTGACGCCTTTTTCACCTTTTCCACGGGTGCGGACCGCCACGACAAAAACGTCGGCAACCGCGGCAAACGGGACGAACATCTTGGTGCCGCTCAACAGATACCCGTTCCGTTTTTTCCTGGCCTTGAGGGTGATGCCGGCGGCGTCCAGGCGGTCGCTGGCTTCAAGGAAAGCCAGGGTAGCGATGGCTTCACCTGAGGCGAGCCGGGGCAACCAGGCCTTTTTCTGAGCGGAGCTGCCACCACGCATAAGGGCGAAGGTGGCCAGGGCGGAAGAAAACAGAAACGGACCCGGCGCCACGGCCCGGCCCATCTCTTCGAGGAGCAGGGCCATATCGAGGAGCCCGAGCCCGAGCCCGCCGAATTTTTCCGGAACGAGCAGGCCGGTCCAACCCAGCTCCGCCATTTTCCGATGCAATGCAGGGGAAAACCCCTGCTCGTCGTCCAAGAGCGCCCGCACGAACTGGGGGGAGCATTCTTGGGCCAGAAATTCTCGGGCTGAGCGCTGGAGCAGGTCTTGTTCTTCCGATAAGCCAAAGTCCATCCGGGCCCCCTTGGGTCTGCGTTAGCGCGCCTTCGGCATGCCAAGCCCACGCTCGCTAATGATATTCTTCTGAATCTGGGACGTCCCGCCCCCAATAATGAGACCCAGCGTGAACATAAACTCATACGGCCAGATGCCATTGTCGATCACGTGTGAGGCCCTCCGGTTGAGTGGGGCATAGGAATTCATGATCTCAAGGGCCAGCGCGCAAATATCGTGGTTCAGTTCGGTTCCGACCAGTTTGTTCACCATAGCGCCGATGCCGGGCTGCCGGCCTCTGGTGGCATCCGTGAGCTGCCGAAAGGAGTGGTATTTCATGGCCTCGACCCGAGTTGTCAGGTCGGCCAATTGCTGACGGATAATCGGGTCTTCCGCCGCGGGCTGGCCATAGCGGCTCTGGCTGCGGGCCAGGCGGATGAGGTTTTGCAGCATGAGCTGGGTGCGGGTCGTCGAGCCCAGCATATTGCGCTCATGAAACAGGGTGGCGTTGGCGACCAGCCAGCCCTGGTTGAGTTCGCCGACCAGATTCTCTCGCGGGACGCGCACATCCTCGAAGAAAACTTCGTTAAAGCCGGCGTCGCCGGTCATTTGGACCAGGGGGCGGACGGTGATCCCCGGTGTCTTCATATCAATCAGAATATAGGAGATGCCGCGATGCTTGGGCGCATCCGGGTCGGTCCGCACCAAACAGAACATCCAGTCCGAGAACTGGGCCCCGGAGGTCCAGACCTTTTGGCCGTTGACGATGAATTCGTCGCCAACGAGTTCGGCTTTGGTCCGAAGCGAAGCCAGGTCCGAGCCCGAACCGGGTTCGGAATAACCCTGGCACCAAATTTCTTCGGCGTTGAGGACTGTGGGCAAATAGCGCTGTTTCTGCTCCTCAGAGCCGACTTGCAGCAGGGTGGGACCGAGCATGGTCAAACCGGACGCGCCGATCAGACCCGGTGCGCGAGCCAGGACCAGCTCTTCATTCACAATGGTTTGGCGCATGATGTCGGTATCGCCCTGACCGCCGTAGGCTTGTGGCCAGCCGAGGGCGACATAGCCGGCCTCATACAGCCGGCGCTGCCAGTCCTTGGCGCGTTGGATGCGCTGCGGATCGTTGGGCGGCAGGTCGCTGAGGGTTTTGTCTTTTTTCGGAACGTTGGCTTTGAGCCAGGTCCGCACCGTTTGCCGAAACGACTCGTCCTCTTTGGAGTATGTCAGGTCCACGGAGGGTCCCCCTTCACTGCCTATAGATTATACAAGCGCTTGGCGTTCTCGCCGATGATTTTTTGCTGGGCGTGGGTCGGGAGTTTTGCACAGGAGGCTTTGACTTCATCGACCACGCCGGGAAAGGTGCAGTCGAAGTGGGGATAGTCCGACCCCCAAATGACACACTCCTCAAGCCCCAACTCGGCAATGCCGCTCAGCGTGCTCTCGTCCGGGTCCATGGAGATAAAGCACTGCTCGCGAAAGTGTTCGCTCGGTCGCTTTTTGAGCCACGGGACATAATGGCCCATAGTGTCAAAATGGCTGTCCATCCGGTCCAGCCAATAGCCGAGCCAACCGACCCCGGACTCCAGAAAGGCGACCTTGAGGGTGGGAAACTGCGAGAGCACGCCCCCACAAATAATATCCATACAGGCCCCCTGCTGTTCCCAGGGATGACAGACCATATGGAAAAAGAACGGGTCCTTATAGCGCTCTTGGCCAAGGGTCGGCATCTTGGTGCCGAAACTGCCATGAATGGCAACCGGGACGTTGAGCTCCTGGGCTTCCCGCCAGAGGGGATGATAGGCCGGGTCGTTGAGCCGGCGACCATTGAACGGATTGGGGCGCACAAAGACGGCGCGCATGCCCAGCTCTTTGACGACGCGCCGCATTTCGGTCACGGCCGCCTCGACATTTTGCAGGGGCAGCGGCGCCACGCCGTAAAAACGCTGTGGGGAGGCTTTGCAGAAGTCTGCCAGCCAGTTGTTATAGGCCCGGCAGGCCGCGGCCGCCACCTGGGGATCGGTGATATCACCGTAGATGAGCCACAGCGTCGGGTAGAAAAAGGCGACCTCAATGCCTTCGAGGTCCATGTCTTTGATCCGTTGGTGCGGGTCGTAGCCGCCGGGGACAATTTCGTCCCAGGACATCGTGCGCGCCCGGTGGGCGTCTGACATGCCGCCCGGTGTGCAGGCCGCGGCAATCGCCATATGACGATCGCGCCGTAACTCGCCGTTAATTTTAAGACAGTCTACCCCTTCCGCATCTTTTGCAATCTGAATCACCTGGGCCCGATAGGCCGGTTCGGTATATTCTTCCCACACGCGCGGTGGCTCAAGCAGGTGTCCGTCTGCGTCAATGATTGTTGCCATGACTCCCTCCTGTAGCGTGATATACGCCCGCGGTTATTGGGGTGGCTCCGGCGGCAGGACGCGCACCTGATTGCTGATCCGCTCGTATGCCCCACTTTCTTCTACCAGCCCTTTTAACGACACCACACAACACTCGTCCGTATCACTCAATTCCTGCCAATCAACGGATTGGGGGGGAATGCCGATCTTAATAATGACGGTATCGACCGACAGGATAAATTCCTCCAGGGCGGCAAAGAGCTTCACCTGCGGCTCCAGCGCAGAAACCACGATTTCCTTGTAGGGTAAAGGCAGGCGTTCCTCAGGGGCGAGCTCATAGTCCAGCGTAATACGCAGGACGTCTGCGGCCGGCCGGGTCAGTGTCGCATTCGAGATTTCGATAAGCGGTTTATACACCTCAGGCTCGGAGCAACTGCCCACGAGGACAACGAGGGGCAAGAGACGGGCCATAAGAAATCTAGGCATAGGATTTTCTTCACATCTTTCGTGTTCCTGTCCTTGTGCCCTATCACGCGGACGCAGGGAAGAAAAACCCGGAGCGAGCCCTGTGTAGAAGCGGGGAATGCTCAGCAAAGGGCGTTAGCCTAACCCCACATCCCGGGCGAATTTTTCCATCATGGCCATCATGTCTGCATATGTCCGGGCGAAATTAAAGAAGGCCAGATACAGATAGCTTGCTCCGAGTTCCTGATAGCGAGGAATATCGTCAAGGATCTCGTCCGGCTTCTTGCCGCGGGGGGACACGCACAGGGTAATCTCGGAGAGGTCGCGGCCGGCCCGGGCCGCTTTTTCTTTGAGTTTATCCACCCGCTGGGCAAACTCTTGCGGGCTGAACACCACGGCTGGCCAGCCGTCGCCGTATTCGACCACGCGGCGCAACGCCGGGCCGGTATGGCCCCCAATCCAGATTGGCGGATGGGGTTTTTGGACGGGTCGTGGCTCACAGCCGACCTCACTGAATTGGTAAAAGCGACCTGTAAACGAAGGATTTTCGTTTGTCCATAATTCCTTCATAACCGCGATGGTTTCTTCGCTGAGCGGGCCGCGGTCAGCAAAGGGCGCATTCAGAATGTTGAACTCTTCCTCCATCCAGCCGACACCCACGCCACAGATGAGCCGCCCGGCGGATAAAACATCCAGGGTGGCCAGCGTCTTTGCCGTAACAACGGCGTTGCGGTGCGGCAGCACGAGTACAGCCGTGCCTAACCGGACCTTGTGCGTGCAGGCGGCTACAAAACTCAGCACGCTCAGAGGTTCGAGCAGGGGGGCCTGCGGATCAAGGGGAAAGCTGCCGTTCGGACTGTAGGGATAGCGGGAGGCAATCTGTTTTGGCGTAATAATATGATCGGCGACCCAGACAGAATCAAAGCCCAGCGCTTCAGCCGTTTGGGCCGTGGTCTTGAGGCGGTTGAGGACATCCCCTTGTGCCAGTGGCCCAAGATGGGGAAGAAACGCGCCGTACTGCATAGCTCTCCTCCACGGGCGGAAATCGTTCCTTTTATTGAAGAAATATCCTATTCGTTGAAGTAACGTTTCAAGAATCCAAAAACCTTGCGCTTTTGCTCCTCAGATGCCGACTGTACAATAGCCAATACATTGAGCCATCCAGTTTCATCGTCCCAGTAATTTTTTTTCATGACTTGATGCCTGCCGCAGAGCGGCTGCCATTTCGACGGATCACGTGGATCAGCATTTGCATGTAGCGAGTGCGGGTTCTTATGATCGGGGGTCAGCTTGACCGTGCCACCACCAACAGGATCAATGTCGCCTTGCTGCAAACCACAGACAATGCCACCCTCGTTCCATGCGCAGCTATGATGCGCTTGTTCGAGAACAGCCTGCCACGTCTGGGCGTTTGGGCGAGTTCGTTTCGCCGTCGTACTGCGGCGCTCAGCATTCGGCATCATATACTCGCTGACCTTCAAGTTGCCCCGGTTGCGCCACGACAATATGGTATAACCATAATCGGTTCGGAGCTCCGAAAGCCGTTGATGCCAGTTCTCTGGAGATCTACCAGTCGTTGGATCAGTTGCCACTTCGATTATCTGTTCCCGTGTAGCAACCTTACCCAGATTATCCAGAAAGAACGCTTCAATCCGTGCGCGAGCGGATCGTTGCATATAAGGGCCTTGCACTGTTGCATTTCTATATTCAGCCATTGACTTGATTCTGGTACGCTGCAATTCGCTTGCGCGTTATAGTCAGGTATGTGGACGAGTCGTCGCAGAGAATCGCGTGACGGTGAAGCCGGAGCGCAGCCTCGCCCGTTGTTCCTGAACCACACATGGGATCAAGCACGGTATCGTTTGCTCGTGTAGACATTAACAGTAATGGTTCGATCACCGATAATGGTTTCTGCGCCGGGTGCCCCGTTTGCTCGTTCCGTCCGACGAAGCCAATGTTCAAAGGTGCTTCCAACACGGTCGGCGGTCCAGGAACAAATCTCATCTTGCCTGCTTTCCATCGCTCCAATTGGTCTATACTTAGGAAGTGTTCTGGATAGACCGTCGCGCCATCCATAGCAAGGTGTAGGCACGCATTCTGCGCTGACCGCCAGCCACGAATGACGGACGGACAATTCTTGTAATACCATGTTAGCCACGCTATCAGTTTGAAGCCTTCGGGAATCTTGGCGACCTGATACGCCAGAATATCTGGAAATCCCCAGACAAAGACGTGTTCAGAGATACGACACGCAGACCGGATGACGGCAGCTAACCAGTCATTGTAGTCAGCCCGTTCACCACCAATGCCCTTATTGTACCACGGGTCGAGAATGGTCGCCTTGACAGCAGATGCACCTGCTAACGTGTCCAACACATCCGCTGAAGGAAGTACCTTGACTTTGGTTCGTTGCTTTGACCGCTCCGTTTCGGCATAAACATCAAGTTCCGGGAATGTTGCTTGCGTGTAGTGTCCATTCATTGCCTATTCTCCCTAACCTCATTCCGAGTGCTTCAGCCATTTCCTTTCCATCTTTCGGACCAACTCCCGCATTTGCAGAACCGTGTTCACCCCAGGGGCATTGGGTCGCCCCTCAGACTCCATAACATACTATGTGAGCTGCTTACGACTCATCTGGGTCTATGTCCCCTTGTGTCAGCGATTGAATATTGACCAGAAGGACTCAGTGCCGTTCGGGTGCGTCATTCCGTCCACGAATTCGCAGACACCACGTTTACAGCCTGATGCGTGAGCCCGTCTATCCCGATATAGGTGGGCTCGGGTCTTGTAGCCCTCCCCGTGTGGACATGCTACAGAGCGGTACCGAGGTCAGCCATGCCGAGTGACGTCAGGGATGCAGGGATAGAGGCGGGTGTTCGTGTCCTCTTGGTCCGACATGGAGAGACCATCTGGAATCAGGAAAACCGCTGGCAGGGCCAGGCCGATACGCCGCTCAGCCAGACGGGCTATGACCAGGCGCGGCAACTCGCCCGGCGCTTCCGGCATGAAGAACGGCGTATTCAGGCGATTTACACCAGCGACCTCCGGCGCGCGCACGACACCGCCGCCATTCTGGGCCAGGTATTAGGCGTCACGCCGGTCGAGGCGACGGCCTGGCGCGAGATGGATATTGGAACCTGGAGTGGGCTGACAACCGCCGAGGTGGCGAGCCGGCATGCCGAGGAGTGGGCGCGGCTGCGGCAGGGTGAAGACCTGCCGCGCGGCGGAGGCGAAACCTTTGCCCAGTTTCAAGGCCGCTTACTGCAATCGAGTCAACAGTTTATCCGAGACCATCGGGGCGAACAGATCGTCGTGGTGACCCACGGAGGGGCGGTGAGAGCCTTCCTGTTACACTGTCGTGGTCTGACCATGAGCCAATTCGGCCAGATTGAAAAAATTGGCAATACCGGCATCAGCGAAGTCTCGCTTTTTCCAAGCGGAGAGGCGGAGATTCACACGATTAACAGCACGACTCATCTCAACGGGGCGGTGCTGTCCGGTGAGACGGTTGACGCCTAGCGCAGAGCCTCTCATTTGAGGATATCAGCCTGTTGCATTTTTTGGCCTCGCGTTGGTTCAAAGTCAGCCTGAGTCTCGGACTTTTATTGATTCTTTTTTCTTCCGTGGAGGTGGCTCACCTCGTCCGACAGTTGCGCTCGGCCCGCCTTGACTATGTGGGTTTGGCCTTCTGTGGCTATCTGCTGGGACAGGTCGTCAGCGCATACCGCTGGCGTCTGCTGGCCCGTCCGCTCGGATTCGGACAACCGCTGAAAACCTTTGTCGCCTACTACTTTGCCGGCATGTATCTGAATCTGTTTGCCCCGAGCGTCGTGGCCGGGGATGTGGGACGGGGCTATCTGCTGGCGCACGGCCGGGCCCGTTTGGGCGCTGCGCTCCACTCCGTCCTCGCCGACCGGGTGAGTGGTGTGGTGATGCTGGTCTGGGTCAGCGCCGGCGGTTTTCTGCTGTGGGGCCCGAGCGTGCTGCCGGTTGAGCTGTATTATGGCGTACTGGCCACGACTGGCGGGAGCATTGTCCTGTGGTGGGGCCTCCCCTGGCTGCTTGAACGCTGGACGTCGGCAGGGAATATCGTCCGGCGCTCCGTAGACCGGCTCAGCCTGCCCTACCGCGCGGACCTGGCCCTGCTCGGCTCCGTGTGCGGCCTGTCTGTCTGCTTCCATCTCTTTCAGCTCGGCTTACACGCGGTGGTCGCCGCCGCACTCGGGCTGGCGGTCCCGTTGTGGTATCTCGTCCTCTTTATCCCTGTGGTCCAAATACTCAGCGCCCTGCCCGTCAGTTTTGGCGGGCTGGGGATACGAGAGGGTGGCTATGTCCTGTGTCTCGCCCTGTGGGGAACTGGCCGGGACGAGGCGCTCGCCTTTGGCCTGGTCTGGAGCGCCATTGTGCTGGGAGCGAATATCTGTGGCGGCCTGGCCTTCCTCGTATCCTCGGAAGTTGGCTGCTCGACCGCGACGCTTAAAAAAACGTGGGACGAATCAAAATAGTTTCTTCGCGACCGGCGCCAACGGAAATCATTTTGACCGGGACGTTTACCAGTTCTTCGAGGCGTTCGACATACTGCCGGGCGTTGCGCGGCAGGGCGTCCAGGCTGCGCATATCGGTCAGCGGTTCGGTCCAACCCGGGAGTTCTTCATAGATGGGGGTGACGTGTTCGAGGGTATGCGCGCTCGCCGGCACCTCGTCATATTCCCGGTCCCGGTAGCGATAGCCCGTACACACCCGCAGGGTAGGCAGTCCGCTCAGCACGTCGATCTTGGTCAGCGCCATGGCATTCAGTCCACTCAGCCGAGCCGCCGTCCGCACCACGACGGCATCGAACCAGCCACAGCGTCGGGGCCGGCCGGTGACGGTTCCAAACTCACCGCCGTCACGCCGCAGCTTTTCGCCGTCCGCGCCGTGCTCTTCGGTCGGAAAAGGGCCGCTGCCGACCCGCGTGGTATACGCCTTGGAGATACCAATGACATTGCGGAGCTGCTGCGGCGCAATCCCCGCCCCGGTGCACACCGCTCCGGCAACGGTGTTGGACGATGTCACAAACGGATAGGTGCCGTGGTCCACGTCGAGCATGGTCCCTTGCGCGCCTTCGAACAACACCTTCTGGCCGGCCCCGAGCGCGTCGTGAATATAGCGCGAGGTGTTGGTGACATGGGGGGCCAGGCGGTCGCGCAGGCGACGGTAGTGGTCGAAGATGTCTTGATACTCAAGGGGCTGTTCTTGCAGCAGGGTGCCGAGGTAAATGTTTTTCTCTTCGAGGTTGCGTTCCAACTTCCGGGCGAAGACGTCTTCGTCCAAGAGATCGACAAAGCGAATCCCGACACGGGCCATTTTGTCTTCATACGTCGGCCCTATCCCTCTGCCGGTCGTCCCGATCTTGCCCTCGCCGCGGAGCCGTTCCCGCGCGAGATCGATGGCCTTGTGGTAGGGCGTAATCAGGTGGGCGATTTCACTGATCTTGAGCGATTCCGGGTCAGACAGGCGGCCCCGCCGCTGGAGCGCGTCGATTTCTTCAACCAGGACTTCGGGGTTGACCACAACGCCATTGCCGATCACACACACCTTGCCGTCGTGCAGCACGCCCGACGGGATAAGCCGGACGATAGTTTTCTGACCCCCGACAACCAGGGTGTGACCCGCGTTGTTGCCCCCTTGAAAACGGACAATGACGTCGGCTTCGCGTGCAAGCAGGTCCACCACCTTGCCTTTGCCTTCATCGCCCCACTGGACGCCGACAACAACGAGGGTGCTCATGGGCTGGGTGCTCCTTCTTCCCGATCAACGCTCATAAACGGATCAGTTGGGCCGACAGAATGGGGTCGAGTCTGCGTAAGGCGGCCAGGACCTCAGGCGAGACCTGGTCATCGACATGAATCAGGGAGATGGCTTCTCCGCCGATTTTCTCCCGCCCCAGTTCCAACCCGGCAATATTGATGCCCAGGGTGCCGAGGAGGGTGCCGACCTGACCGACCACACCGGGAACGTCTGTATTGTTCAGCAGCAGAATCGTTCCTTCGGGAACGGCTTCCAGATGAAAATCATTGACGCGCACGAGGCGCACGGTCTGATTGCTGAAGACTGCCCCCGCGGCAGAATTGGCGCTGTCCCTGGCCTGCACGCTGACCGCGATAGAATTCAGAAAATCACTGGGCGTGCTGCTGCGCGACTCGACGACGCGAATGCCGCGCTCCCGCGCAACCAGCGGCGCATTGACCACATTGATGGCCTGTTCGAGAATCGGACTGAGCAGCCCGCGCAGGACGGCCGCGGTGGCGGGGGCAACCTCATAGGCGGTCATCTCCCCGCTGTACTCGATGTGGACCTCGCGCGGGGCGTGCGGCGTAATCTGGGCGAGAAAGCTGCCGAGTTTTTCGCCCAGGAAAAGATAGGGTTCCAAAATGGTCAGCTGCTCCTGGCTCAGGGCGGGGAAATTGACCGCGTTCTGAATCACCCCGCGCTGGAGGAAATGGGCGACCTGGTCGGCAATGGCAATCGCGACGTTGATCTGGGCCTCGTCCGTTGCGGCGCCCAAATGCGGGGTGCAAATCACATCCTGGCGCTGCAGGAGGGGATGGTCTGCCGGGGGCGGCTCGTCAACAAAGACATCCAGGGCCGCGCCCGTGACCGCGCCACTCTCCAGCGCCTCAAGCAGGGCGGTTTCGTCGACGATCCCGCCCCGCGCGCAATTGATAACGCGCACCCCGTCTTTCATCTGCGCAAAGGCCTGGGCATCGATCAGACCCCGCGTTTCCTTGGTCAGGGGTGTATGCACGCTGATAAAATCCGCCTGCCGATACAGCGCGGTGAGCGGGACGAGCTCGACATTCATTCTGGCGGCCGCTTCTGAGGTGACGAAGGGGTCGTAGGCAACGATGCGCATCCGCAACCCCAGGGCACGCTCGGCGACAATGGTTCCGATATTGCCCAGGCCGACCAGACCGAGCACTTTATTGCAGACTTCGGTTCCCGTGAATTGCGCGCGCTGCCAGTGGCCGGCCTTGAGCGAGGCCGTGGCTTGCGGAATATTGCGCGCCAGGGCGAGCAGGAGCGAGATGGTGTGCTCGGCCGTGGTAACATTGTTTCCGCCAGGCGTGTTCATGACAACGATGCCCCGTCTGGTGGCGGCCTCAACATCGATATTATCAACACCGATGCCGGCCCGGCCAATCACGCGCAGGTTGTGGGCCGCCGCAATGACAGCCGGAGTAACGCGTGTCCCGCTCCGAATAATCAAGCCCTGATACAGAGCGATCTGCTCGGCCAGTTCCTGTTCGGTCAGTCCCGGTTGGACGGTAAAGTCGATATCCGGCTGCGTTTGCAGCCGCGCCACTCCCTGCGGGGCGAGCGGGTCGGTAATAAGCACTTTATGTGACATACTGCTACTCGTCGCCCAGGTCGCTCATTCGACGGCCGGCCAGCGTGGCAGGAGAACGGCTTCAGCAGCCCGGACGCCACTGCCCAGCGTCAGCCCGACTCCAAATCGACTCAGGGCCATTTCCAGGCTGCTCAGCGCGGTGATGACATCAAAAGGGCCAGCGTACCCAAGGTGAGAAATGCGAATGATTTTCCCTTTGAGCTGGTCCTGACCACCCGCAATATCAACACCCATACGGTCACGCATATAGGTCAGCAAGCGCACGCCATCAACCGTAGACGGGAGCCACACGCCCGTTGCGGCCGGGCTTGGATGGGTTTCGGCTAAGAGACGCAGACCCAGGGCACGCACAGCGGCATGGGTCGCGGTCATCAACACCGTATGGCGCGTCCAGACCTGTTCGAGCCCTTCCGCCTGGAGCTGCCGGAGAACCTCGTGCAAGCCGGTAATCAGCGAAAGAGCCGGAGTGTAGGCGGTCGTATGTCTGGCTTGTTCCTGGCGCTCCTTTTGCAGGTCAAAGTAGAAGCGCGGCAGCCGGGCCTGCTCCGTGCGCTGCCAGGCTTTCGGACTGAGGGCGATAAACGCCAGCCCCGGGGGCAGCATCAGGGCCTTTTGTGAGCCGGTGATGAGTACATCAATCCCGGAGCGGTCCATGGGGATATCCGTCACGCCAACCGCAGTAATGCCATCGACAATGAGCAGGGTCTCAGAATCCCGCGTCAGGGCGGCGATGTCTTGGACCGGGTGCAGGACCGTTGTCGAAGTCTCACTGGCTTGCATCAGAACCGCCCTGGCTTTGGGCTGACGCTGCAGCGCTTGTGCCACCGCCTCAACCGTCACGGCCTGGCCCCACTCGACCTCAATTTCTTCAGTTTGCACGCCAAACGCCGCGCAAATTTTCAGCCAGCGTTCACCGAATTTTCCGCCATTGACCACAATGACACAATCTCCGGGCGAGCAGGTATTCGTGATGGCCGCTTCCATCGCCCCGGAGCCCGAGGCCGCCAGGATGAGCACGTCCTGAGTGGTTTGAAAAAACCATTGGAGGCCGCGCTGCGCTTCGGCAAAGAGTTGGCTGAACTCAGGGGTACGATGATGGATAAGGGGCTGCGCCATACGCAGCAGGACGTCAGGCGGCACTTGAGTCGGCCCCGGAGTGAGTAAATATCGCTTTAACATCGGCATGCCCACGCTACACGCATAAAAAAGCCCGGATGGGCTCCCCGTATCCAGGCGTCATCTCTCCCTTCCCCCTTAGTACAGACATGATGTACCGAAGTGGTAAGGCGGAGTCAATGCTTCTCCCTGTCTCTCTTATCCACGCCTAACTTGCCTGAAAGTCTTTGGTTTTCGCTTGACACGAAAAAAGCCGCATACTATAGTTGTGGGAGAAAGTGGGAGAAAGTGGGGATGAGGGGAGATTCGTGTTTCGCGGGAGTTTTGAACATACTATTGACGAGAAAGGAAGGGTCAGTATCCCCTCGAAATTTCGAGAGATATTGGTTGGGCGGAACGATTCTCGACTGATTGTCACCAAATTCATCCTGGCATCCTTTCGCTGTCTTGATGTTTATCCCTATGCGGAATGGGAGAACTTCGAGCAGGACTTGAGGAAAAAGCCCCGTTTTGATCAAAACTTCTTAAAAATCGAAACTTTTTATCTCTCTAACGCTCAGGAATGTAGCGTTGATAAACAAGGGCGCATTTTGATTCCCCCGCTCCTCAGAAAATATGCTGGCCTGAAGAAGGATGCCATGTTTGCCGCTGCGCTTGAGAAATTTCGTATATGGGACAAGGCAGTATGGCAAGAATTTAATGAAGAATCTGAGAAAGATCTTGCTCAGGACCCACGCTTATTCAGTAATTTGAACGCGGGTGGGGCAGACATATAGCACAGGTCCAAGACAAGCAGCGCCTCCATGCAAGCCGCACCTCTCCCTTCAGAATCGATGCCGCCGCCCCCAGCGCCGGTGCATATCCCGGTCATGCTGGAGCAGGTCCTCTCCTTTCTGCAACCCTGTCTTGGCGGCGATATTCTTGACGGCACGCTCGGGGGAGGCGGACACGCGGCGGCGCTGTTGGAGGCCAGCCGCGGCAGAGGCAGACTGCTGGGGTTTGACCGTGACCCACGCGCGCTGCCGGTCGCGCGGCAGCGGTTAGCGCCGTTTGTCGGTCAGCATGTCATCGTTCAGGCGAATTTCAGCCAAGCGGCCGCGGTCCTGCGCGGGTTGGGATGGGCAGGAGTCGATGGCATCCTCCTTGACTTGGGTTTTTCCTCACTCCAGGTCGAAGACGGCCGGCGCGGCTTTAGTTTTTTACGCCCAGGGCCACTCGATATGCGGATGGACCAGAGCGGCGGGCAGAGCGCCGCGGATATTGTCAATTCTTCCAGTGAAGAAGAATTACGCCGTATACTCCGAGAATACGGAGAGGAGCGGGCGGCCAGAGCGATTGCCCGGGCAATCCGCCAGGAACGCGCCCACGGGCCAATCGCTACGACAACGATGCTGGTGAAAATTATCGAGCGCAGTGTCCGCCGGCCGGCCCGTCATCAGCGGCCTCGGACCCATGCGGCGACACAGACCTTTCAGGCCTTGCGCATCGCCGTGAATCAGGAACTCCAGCATTTGGCACTCTTCTTACGGGAGGGGTATACATTGCTGCGGCCTGGAGGGCGCATGGTGGCGCTCGCCTATCATTCGCTTGAAGACCGTCTGGTGAAGGCCGCCTTCCGGCGCTGGGCCTCAGCATGTATCTGTCCACCCCAACTCCAGATATGTGCCTGTGACTGGGAACCGCAGGTCCGGGTGTTAACCCCAAAGCCACTGACACCAACCAGTCAGGAGGTCATGGATAATACTCGGGCGCGGAGTGCGCGCCTGCGCGTGGTTGAGCGATGCGAAGGAGGAGGAGGATGAGGAAATTACCCGGATGGGGCAAGTATGGCGTGCTGGCGGCTGTTGGGCTGGCCTTGGTCCTGTCCCATCTCTGGATTCGGCTTCAGGTAGTCTCTGCGGGGTATGCGCTTGCCGATACGCGGCAGCTCATCAACGCCCTGCAAGAGGAACACCACACGCTCACCATAGAGTGGGAAGCGGCTACGGCCCCCAGCCATTTGTCTCAGCTCGCTGGCGACCGGCTCGGGCTCTCCGTGCCTCGCCCTGAGCAGATCATTATCCTGCCGTAGGAGAACCGCATGTCGGGACGGATCGGTCTAGTGGCGGGGATGTTGGGAGTGGGCTTGCTCCTTATTGTCGCCCGTCTCGTCCACCTCACGGTGGTGCAGGGAGATACGCTCGCCCAGCGCGCTGCCAGGCAACACCGTCACCGTGAGACGGTGACGCCCCAGCGGGGCGCTATTGTTGATCGTAACGGGCGGCGGTTGGCCTTCAGCGTTGGGGCCGAATCCCTCTATGTCCATCCAGCAAAACTCCCGACCGATGTGGAGGACATGATTCCCGCGCTGGCCCAACACCTCTCTCTGCCGGCACAACAGGTCGATGCCATTCTCCATTCCTCCAAGCCGTTTGTCTGGCTCAAACGGGGGGTCTTCCCCCAGGAAGCCAGCCAGATCAAAGCGCTCCGCGTGTCTGGCCTTGACAGCAAGAGCACCCAGCGCCGTGTGTATCCGTATCGGACCTTGGCCGCCCCCCTGCTCGGATTTGTCAATGTGGATGCGAAAGGCTTGGAGGGGGTCGAAAAGGCGTATAATCACTATTTGCTCGGGCCAGTCAGCCACACCCTGGGTGAGCGTGATGGGCGTCAACGAGCGATCCTCATCCGTGGCGGCGGTCAGCAGCCTGAGACATTCCGCGTGCGGTTGACTCTGGATACGACGCTCCAGTATGTAGCTGAGCGCGAGTTGAACCGGGCCGTGCAGCACAGTCGGGCTGCGGCGGGGTCGGTGATTATACTTGACCCCCAGACGTTTGCTATTCTCGCCCTGGCTCAGGTGCCGGCCTTCGATCCGAATATGCCCGGATATTTTCCACCTGATACGCGCCGTAATCGGGTGATCAGCGACTACTACGAACCCGGGTCAACACTCAAGGCATTATTGGTTGCCGCCGCCCTGGATACCGGCCAAGTCAGCGAAACGGACCCCATTTTTTGCGAGCACGGTGCCTACCGGGTTGGCCGGCATACGATCCACGACGTGCATCCCTACGGCGAACTCAGCGTTGACCGGGTCTTGACCAAATCGAGCAATATTGGCGCAGCTAAGATCGGCCAACTATTGGGGAAAGAGCGCTATTATGACTACCTTCGGGCCTTTGGGCTTGGACAGAAAACCGGCGTTGATCTGCCGGGGGAGATAAACGGCAACCTCCCGTCGCTCCGGGCCTGGTCGCGGATTAAGCTTGTGACGGTCAGCTTTGGACAAGGGGTGGCCGTCACTCCCTTGCAGTTGGCCTGTGCCTATGCGGCGCTCGCCAACGACGGCATGCTCATGCGCCCCTATGTCGTGAGTGACGTCGTGACTCGTACGGGGGAAGTCGTTCACGCCAACGGTCCGACCCCGCTCAGGCAGGTGATTCAACCCGAAACCGCGCGGCGCATACGGACCTTGCTTGAGCACGTTGTCGAGCCGGGGGGAACGGGCCGGCGCGCCCATATTCAAGGGTTTCGGGTGGCGGGAAAAACAGGCACTTCGCAAAAGTCTGACCCCCGGGGCGGGTATTCGGAGACCGGTCGCATCGCGTCTTTTATTGGCATGGTTCCCGCGGAGCAGCCTCGGCTCGTGATTTTAGCGGTCATTGATGAGCCTCAGACGGCCACCTATGGAGGGACGGTCGCGGCGCCGGTATTTCAAGCGATTGCCCGCCAAGCGCTGACCTACCTTGGGGTCGCGGGAAGCGCAGGAGAAGGCGTGGACATCCAATGGGCCGCCCGCCCGCCTGTCTCGCCCGCCCCGCCCTCCGCTGAATCCGCTTTTTCGTCCGAAGCTTATGACGCAGGGGGGGATGGCTCGTCAGCCGACCGCTCCGAGGTCGATGACTTTATTGGTCTCAGTCTACGGGCGGCCATGCGGAAAGCGTCCGCGAACGGGCTGCGGGTCGTTGCTCATGGGAGTGGATATGTCACGGGCCAGAGGGTCCGCAATAAGGCGCAGACAGGCGAAGCGGTATATGAACTCAGACTTGAAGCAGACTGGTGAGGTGCGATGTGACGTGGCTGCGGCAGCTCCTGCCTCTTGATGCATCCGGGCTCGCCGGCCCTGCGTTCCAGATTCACGGCCCGACTGATATTCCGGTCGAGGCGCTGGTGTATGACTCGCGCCGGGTGACTCCGGGCGCGCTCTTTTTTGCCCTGCCGGGCACAAAGACGGAGGGGACTGCCTTTCTTGAACAAGCGCTTGACCAGGGGGCGCGGGCCGTTGTCGCTCCGCCAGATACGGAGGCGCCCCCGGGCGTGACCCTTATCACCTCAGAGCAGCCACGCCGGCTCCTGGGGGCCATAGCCGATCAATTTTATCATCGGCCGAGTGAACAGCTGACCCTGATCGGCGTGACTGGAACCAGTGGGAAAACAACCACCACGTATGTGTTGGAAGCCATAGGCAAAGCGCTGGGCTGGACTGTGGGCGTGATCGGAACGGTGAACTACCGCTATGCAGATCAGGAGCGTCCCGCTCGCCTCACCACTCCAGAGGCGGTTGAACTGCAAGCCCTCTTATCCGACATGGTCAGGGCTGGAGTGAGTCATGTCATTATGGAGGTCTCGTCTCATGCCTTAGCCCAAGAGCGGGTCTGGGGCTGCCGCTGGGACGGTGGAGTCTTTACGAACCTTGGCCGCGACCATCTCGATTACCATCTGAATACGGCGGCGTATTTTGCCGCAAAGGCCCGGCTCTTTCGCGACGGTCTGGCCGGGTCGCCAAAACGCCGCCGCTTTGCGGTCATTAATGCGGATGACACCTGGGGCCGGAAACTGCTCACCGAGTCTGTTGCCTATCCCGTACTGACCTATAGCCTCCACCAGGACGCAACAGTCTCTGTCCGGCACGTCGCCCATAGTTTAGCCGGCATTCAGGCTGAGCTGCAGCTTGGACAAGAGACACTCTCCGCGGTGTCGTCCCTGATTGGTGAGCCGCACCTCTACAATATCCTTGCGGCCGTCACGGTTGCGCATGCCCTTGGGGGCCCGCTCAAAAAGGTGAGTGAAGGGATCGCGCAATGTCGCCGTGTGCCAGGTCGGCTGGAAGCCCTTTCGGTCGGACAGCCATTTGAGGTCTTCGTCGATTATGCCCATAAGCCCGATGCGCTGGAGAAGACGCTGGCAGCCCTCCGGGCCCTCACAGCAAAGCGGCTGATCACCGTATTTGGCTGCGGCGGGGATCGGGACAGAGGCAAGCGGCCGCTGATGGGGGAAGTGGCCGGCCGTTTGAGTGACGTGGTGGTTTTAACCTCGGACAACCCCCGAACCGAAAACCCGCACCAGATCTTGACGGAAACGGAACCTGGCCTCAGGCGGACTGGGATGACCCGAGAAGAGCCAAAACGGCTGAGGAGGGCGGATGTCCCCACGGGTTCGTATCTGGTCATTGCCGAGCGGCGCAGCGCTATCCAACGCGCGCTGGACGAAGCCCAAGCCGGCGATGTGGTGGTCATTGCCGGCAAGGGGCACGAGGATTATCAGATTATCGGCACGACGCGCGCTCATTTTGATGATGCGGAAGAGGTCCGACACTATCTGTCCCTGCGTCATAGCTCAGGACCGGCGTTGGAGGGCTGTGCGTAATGCTGTACGCCTTTCTGTACGCCCTGCATACGACCTACTCCGGGTTTAACGTCTTTCGCTATATTACGTTTAGAACCCTGTTAGCGGGCTTATTGGCGCTGAGCGTTTCCTTTATCCTCGGCCCCTGGCTGATTGCGCGACTGACCGCGCTCAAGGCGGGTCAGCCCATCCGCTCAGATGGACCCGCGGCGCATCTGAGCAAAGCTGGCACACCCACCATGGGAGGGACCTTGATCCTTTTCTCCCTCACGCTGGCGACGATTTTGCTGGCAGACTTGACCAATCCGTATATCTGGCTGGTGCTGGGCGTCACTATCGGTTTTGGTTTGATTGGATTTCTCGACGATTATCGGAAGCTCAGCCGGCAGGACTCAGTCGGTTTGCGCGGGAAGTATAAACTCCTGGCGCAAGGTGCGATTGCCCTGGCGGCGGCCTTGTGGCTGTTTGCACAGCCGGGTTTTGACACGACGCTGACCATTCCCTTCTTCAAAGACCTCCGACCAGTCCTGGGCTGGTGGTATATCCCCTTTGCTGCTCTTGTGGTGGTGGGCGCCTCGAATGCGGTCAATCTCACTGATGGTCTGGATGGGTTAGCCATTGGGCCGGTTATGATCGCTGGCGTGACCTATGCCATTTTCACCTATGTCAGCGGGCATAGTGGAATGGCTGAATATTTACAGGTGCCCTATGTGGCGGGTTCCGGGGAGGTGGCCATTTTCTGCGGGGCGCTCGCGGCCGCCGGGCTGGGCTTTTTGTGGTTTAACGCCTACCCGGCCCAGATGTTTATGGGCGATGTGGGCTCACTCTCCCTCGGGGCGGCGCTGGGTATTGTCGCGCTGATCAGCAAACAGGAGGTCGTGCTGGCGATTGTGGGCGGGGTCTTTGTGATTGAGGCGGCCTCGGTCATCTTCCAGGTGAGCTCGTATAAATTGAGACGAAAACGCATCTTCCGCATGGCTCCGCTGCACCATCATTTTGAGTTGCTCGGCTGGCCGGAGCCGCTTATCATTGTTCGCTTCTGGATTGTCTCCATCATCTGTGCCCTGGCTGCCTTGAGCACACTCAAACTGCGCTGAGAAAATGAGTATGGACCTGGCGGGAAAAACTGTACTGATCATCGGCCTGGGACGGACAGGGAAAAGCGTGGCGCGGTGTGTTCTTGCTCACGGCGGCCGTGTCCGTGTCGCCGACAGCCAGGCCGATACGGTCGCCTCGGCTCGCGCCCAATCCAATATGGAAATCCGCTCAGACGCCGACGCGGACGCACTCCTGGATGGCGTGCAGCTCGTGATTCCCAGTCCTGGTGTGCCGGCTAGGCATCCGCTGTTGAGGGAGGCCGGTCGGCGGCGGGTTACGGTGCAGAGTGAAATCGAGTTGGCCTATCAGCTCCTGACCTGTCCGGTTGTGGCCATCACCGGTACGAACGGGAAAAGCACAACGACGGCCCTCCTCGGGGAGATGATGCAGCGGTCCGGCCAGGAGACCTTTATTGGGGGAAACCTGGGAACCCCGCTCATTGACGCCGTGGGAACGGCCTGCGCGGTGGCGGTTGCCGAGATTTCCAGCTTTCAACTCGAATGGGTCAAGCAGTTCCGGCCTCAGATTGGAGTCTTCCTCAATCTGAGCGAAGATCACCTGGACCGGTACGGGAGTTTTGAACACTATGGCCGGACCAAACGGCGCTTATTTGCTCAGCAGCGCCGGTCTGATTGGGTAGTTATGAATCGAGACGACGCCAGCGTCCGGGCATTGTGTCAGGGACTCCCCGGACGGCTGTTTTCCTTTGGCTGGACTCCTGCGACCGGAGACAAGAGCGAAGGGGTCTGGCCGGCGAAAAAAAAGCTGGCGGAGACCCTGGTTCTTCGCCACGCCGGCCGCGAGATGCACTATGCGCTTGATGACATCCCGCTCCGCGGGAGGCATAATATTGCCAACGTCATGGCCGCGGTGAGCGCGGCCACGTTGTGGGGGGTCCCCCCCGCTGTCATCCAGAGCGTGTTGGCTTCCTTTACGGGCTTGCCACACCGGCTTGAGCTGGTCGCGGAGAAAAATGGGGTAGCCTATATCAATGACTCCAAAGGGACGAATATCGACGCCGTGGTCCAATCGCTCAACAGTTTTTCCGAGCCGGTTATTCTGATTGCCGGCGGGGTGGAGAAAGGCGGCGATTATCGTCCCCTCCGGGCGGTCGTCCAGACCAGGGTGAAAAAGCTGATTCTCTTTGGCCAGGCCCAGCGCTCCTTACGCGCCGCATTGGGGCAGGACACCGAAACCCTGCTGGTCAAGGCATTGGACGAGGCGGTTCAGGCCGCTCACCGGGGGGCCCAAGCGGGGGATATCGTCCTCCTCTCTCCGGCCTGCGCGAGTTTTGATCAGTTCCGGAACTATGCCCATCGTGGGGAGGCGTTCCGGTCTTACGTTGAAGCGCTATGAAGATGCTTGACGCCAGGCTCTCAGGACTGTTCACCGACGCCCGAACCGCGCAGCCGCTCCAGTGTGGTCCGGTTGACTCATGGCTGCTCGGAGCGGTGCTGCTGCTGCTCCTGAGTGGGGAGCTGTTCGTCTTGAACACCACGTATTTTTATGCGTTTGACCGCTTCGATGACGCCTATCTTTTTGTTCGCAAACACAACCTCGCCTTAGTGATCGGCTGTTTGGGCTGTCTCGTGGCCCTGGCGCTCCCTTCGACAGTATTCCGGACACTCGCCTATCCGGCGTTAATCGGGGCATTCGTCAGCCTCTGTCTGGTCTTGCTGCCAGGCTTCAGCCACGGCAATGTCCAGCGCTGGCTCTCCTTCGGAGGGCTGAATTTTCAACCCTCCGAATTCGCCAAGGGCGCCGTTGTGCTCTACCTCGCCTATGCGCTGGCGAAAAAGGCGGACCGCCTGCACAGCTTTGTGTATGGATTGCTCCCCTCCCTTTTGGTGGTCGGGTGTGTCGTGGCGCTCATTGCCCTGGAGCCGGACTTAGGGGGGGCCGTATTCATCAGCCTCCTTTTAGCCGCGGTGCTTTTTGCCGCTGGCGCGCGTGGTCGGCATCTGGCCGTACTGGCCGGTGTCGGGCTGCTGTGTCTCAGCTACGGAGTCCTGAGCGCGGAATACCGGACGGACCGTTTCTTGACGTTTCTGGACCAGTCGGCGGATTTGCAGGGGGAGGGCTATCAACTCGACCAGTCCCGCCTGGCCTTTGGGGCCGGCGGGGTCTCCGGGGTCGGGCTCGGAGAAAGTCGCCAGAAGATGTTTTATTTGCCCGAGGCCCACACGGACTTTATTTTCGCGGTGATTGGCGAAGAAACCGGTTTATGGGGGACCACGGGCATCGTTCTCCTGTTTGGCCTCTTTGGCGCTCGGGGGCTCCGGGTGGCGGCGTATCACCCCACCCAGTTTGGGCGCTTACTCGCCTTTGGCTGTACCTTCTTCATCGTCTGTCAGGCCGGGATCAATATGGCGGTCGTCATCGGTCTGCTCCCGATAACCGGCCTGCCGCTGCCCTTCGTCAGCTACGGAGGGTCTGCGCTGGTCAGCAGCCTTTTCTGTACTGGCATGTTGCTGAGACTCTCGCGTGAAGTCCAACTGGGGGAGGAGGCCCATGCCTAGAGCGCCTCGCCTTCTCCTGGCGGCGGGAGGCACCGGTGGACATCTCTTTCCTGGAGTTGCGGTGGCAGAGTTCGCGCAGCGACAGGCTGGCGCGGAGGTGTTGTTTGTTGGCACCGCCGGTGGAATGGAGAAGGATGTCATCCCCCAACTTGGATTTTCTGTACGTTTCATTCCGGCTGAACAGCTCCGCGGACGAACGCGGTGGGGAAAAATCCGAGCCCTGGGAGTCGCCGGCTATGGCGTTGGGGCCGCGTGGCGTATCATCCGTGAGTTCGCTCCCGACGTGATCTTCAGTATAGGTGGCTATGCCTCTGCTCCGACCGTCCTGGCTGGTTGGCTGCAGCGCATCCCCTGCGTGCTGCTTGAGCCCAACGCGATTCCTGGGCTGGCAAACCGTTTCCTGAGTTGGTTTGCCCGCCGCGTCTGTCTCGGATTTGAAACGGCCGCCCGCTTTTTCCCCGCCCATAAAGTGGTCCATACTGGCAACCCGGTACGGTCCGCCTTACGGCCCGCGCGCCAGCCGGCAGCCACAGACACGCCTTTTACCCTTCTCGTCTTTGGTGGCAGCGCCGGCGCACATCGGCTCAACCATGTTGTGCCGCCGGCCCTCGCGCGCTTAGACAGGAAACGCAGCGCACAAAAGAGTACAGACCCAACCCCACCGCTACAGATCATCCATCAGACCGGCCAGGCCGAGTACGCAGCCGTCTCAGCCGCTTACGCGGCTGAGGGGATAGCCGCCCGAGTAGTACCGTTTATTGACGCCATGCAGGAGGTGTATGCTGAGGCCGACCTCGTGATTTGCCGGGCTGGAGCAATAACGGCCGCGGAGCTGACGCTGCTCGGCAAGCCGGCTATCCTGATTCCCTACCCCTACGCGGCAGACGACCACCAGCGGGCCAATGCTGAGGCCCTGGTGCAGGCTGGCGCGGCGGTGATGCTCCTGGACCACGCACTGTCCCCCGAGTTACTTGAGCAAACGCTTGCGCGCCTCGTCCAGCACCGAGACATATTAGGAAATATGGCCCGAGCGGCGGCCGCTTTAGGCCGTCCCGACGCGACCGCCGCCGTCGTACAGACCTGTTTTGCCTGCACCCCGTATGTGTCTTCTTTCGGTCAGGAGGTTTCGTGTCAGGAAAGATGAAGGAACGGAAACCGGGCGGCAGCGTAGAGCGCTGGACGGCCGGGGCTGGCACGCCGCCACCCGTGGCCGTGGGGCTCCAGATGCCACAAAGAGTGAACGGACCCTCCCAGCAGCCAAAAAAGCCGGACAGGTTTACTCTTTCCGCTCGGGCCGCCCTGCCCCTGCACGCGAACGCAGTGTCCGAGACGCCGGTCTTGTTTAATACCAACCGGCGTATTCATTTTGTCGGTATTGGCGGAGTCGGCATGAGCGGCATTGCCGAGGTCCTGCTCAACCTCGGCTATCAGATCAGTGGATCGGACCTGACCGAATCCGAAACAACGCTGCGCTTGAAACGCCACGGCGCGCACATTGTGTATGGTCACCAACCCCAGCACGTCCGGGCCGATACCGATGTGGTGGTCATCTCGTCGGCTGTCAAATATGCGAACCCGGAAGTCGCGCGGGCCCGCGCGCTCAGTATTCCGGTCATTCCTCGGGCCGAAATGCTGGCTGAGCTGATGCGCCTCAAATACGGCATCGCGGTTGCCGGCACGCATGGCAAGACGACAACGACCTCCTTAATCGCAACCGTCCTCGCTCATGCCCACTTTGACCCAACCGTGGTGATTGGCGGACGCCTCAACGTGCTGGGGTCCAATGCCCGGCTGGGACAGGGGCGTTTTCTGGTCGCAGAAGCCGACGAGAGTGATGGGACGTTTCTCCTGCTCAGCCCCACGATTGGTGTGGTGACCAATATTGATCCCGAGCATCTTGACTATTATGGACATATGGATCGCGTCCAGGCCGCCTATCTTGACTTTATCAATCGCCTCCCCTTTTACGGCCGCGCCGTCCTGTGCCTGGACAGCGTGCGTGTCCGGGCGCTGCTGCCTCAGGTGCGTAAACGGTTTGTGACCTATGGCCTGAGTCCAGAAGCAGATGTACAGGCCAGACATCTGACGGTCTCCGGCCTCACGACACGGTGTGAGGTCTGGCGCGGCCCAAAGCGCCTGGGCGCTATCCAGCTGAATTTGCCTGGACGCCATGCCGCACTGAATGCCCTGGCGGCGGTGGCGGTCGCCCTGGAACTGGAGATTTCGTTTTCCCAGGTCCAGGAGGCCCTGCGCAGCTTTACCGGCATTCAGCGGCGCTTTGAGATAAAGGGGGAGGAGGCAGAGGTGTTGGTGGTTGACGATTACGCCCACCACCCGGAAGAAGTGCGCGCCACCTTACGGGCCGCCAGGGAAGGCTTTGGGCGGCGGCTGGTCGCCCTCTTCCAACCCCATCGCTATTCACGCACCGTTCATCTCTTCGACGAGTTCCTGTCGGCGTTTGATGATGCGGACGTGTTGGTGCTGACGGAAATTTATCCCGCGGGTGAGGAACCGCAGGCTGATATCTCAGGAGAAAAGCTCTATCAAGCCATTAAACGGCGCGGCCATGCTGAGGTCTATTTTGTCCCGCCCCGCGCAGAGTTGGCGCAGATGGTACAGACCATCGTCCGGGCAGGGGACCTGGTGTTGACCTTAGGAGCCGGGGATATTGTTCAGACTGGCCCCGAGCTGCTCGCACAACTCCGAAGTGGAGGCACCAATGCCCACTGAGGCGCGGACAGCGCTGAAGACGCAGCTCCGACGCGCCCTCGGTCCGTGTGTGCGCTTTGATGTCGGTCTGGCCGGCTACACGTCCTTTCGGATTGGTGGGCCGGCCGACGTTTTCGTTGAACCAAATACGCCCGCAGAGCTTCAGGCACTGCTACGCATTGTGATGGAATACGGCCTCCCCTGCTTCCTCCTCGGAGGGGGGACGAATGTCCTCATCAGCGACAAAGGGGTGCGCGGGGTCGTGATTCGGCTGGGGCCGGGTTTCGACTATGCCAAGTGGGAGAGCCAGCCTGAGCAGAAGAATACCGCTCAGGTTCGTGTCGGCGCCGGCCGTTCGTTGGGCCGCTTCGTGCGGGAAGCCGCGCACAAAGGGTATGGGGGACTGGAATTTGCTGAGGGGATTCCCGGCCGCGTGGGGGGGGGCCTCCTCATGAATGCCGGGGCCTTTGGGGGTGAGCTGAGTGCGGTGGTGGAGACGATTACGGGGATTACTCGGACAGGCCAGGCCGCGTGTCTGTCCAGCGCTGCGATTGGCTTTGCCTATAGAACGACCGCACTCCCGCCGCAATTCATCGTGAGCGAGGTGGTGTTTCGCCTCCCGCAAAAGCCCCCAGCCAGTATTAGCGCGGCGATGCAAAAGGCCCGCGAAAAACGTCGGCGCAACCAGCCCCACGGATATCCGAACGCGGGGTCCATATTTAAGAACCCGCCGGGACGCTATGCGGGGCGCATCATTGAGGCCGTGGGCTGCAAGGGTAGCCGCCAGGGACAAGCCCAGGTCTCTGAGCGGCACGCCAATTTTATTGTGAATACGGGAGGTGCCACGGCGAACCAGGTCTGGCACCTCATAGAACAGGTGCAACGCCAGGTCTGGCAGGAAGAACGGGTCTGGCTTGAGCCAGAGGTCCGTCGGGTTGGAGAATGGTAGCCGAGCTGAAATCCGAACAGTTGGTTGGGGTGCTCTGGGGCGGACTGTCTGCGGAACGGGAGATTTCCCGTCTGACGGGCGAGGCGGTCTGCGCCGCGCTGGAGACCCGCGGCCACCGCGTCCGTTCTATCCCGGTTGAACCGGATGGCGCCTGGATTGCTCAGGCGCAAAAGACGGCTGTCGTTTTTATCGCCCTGCATGGAAAGTTCGGAGAAGATGGGGCGGTGCAAGGCGTACTGGAAACCCTGGGGATTCCCTACACCGGGTCCAGCGTCTTGGCGAGTGCCATAGCCATGAATAAGCCGATGGCCAAACGAATTTGGCAAACCTATGCGTTGCCAACGCCCGACTGGCAGATTGTCGAGCAGGGACCCCCGGCTGAACAGGTCGCGCCCTCCTACCCGGTCGTGGTCAAGCCGATTGCAGAAGGATCAAGTGTGGGCGTCAGCATTGTCCACTCCGAGGCGCTGCTCACGCCCGCCCTCACGCAGGCGTTGCAGTATGACACGGCCTGTCTGGTGGAAGCCTATATTCCCGGCAAAGAGGTGACGGTCGGTATTGTCAAAGGACAGGCGATCGGAGCAATGGAAGTCGTGGCCAAGGGAGAATTCCATTCCTATGAGGTCAAATATACGCCTGGACGGGAAGAATTTCTCATGCCGGCCCCACTGCCGGAAGCAACCTATGCGCAGGTCCTCAAGCTGGCCCGACTGGCGCACCGCGCCCTGGGGTGCAGCGGCTATAGTCGAGTCGATATGCGGGTCAGTCCGGCTGGAGAGATCTTCCTGATTGAGTTGAATTCGCTCCCTGGCTTGACGGCATTCAGTTATCTGCCCCGCATCGCCGCCCATCATGGGCTGTCCTATGAGGATCTCGTGGAGGTCATTTTGCAGCAGGCGACACTCCATATTCCGCGAGGAGAAGTATGAGTCCCCCAGCCCGCAAAAAATCCTCAATTCCGCGCTCTCTCTGGCCGGCCATAGCCCAACGGACCCGGTCGATAGTCCTGGTGGGGCTGGTGTGCGTTGCTTGCGGCATCGGGGGAGTCGTCCTGGTCCACTATGCCCAGCAGCACTCGTACTTCAGTGCGACAGATATTGTTGTCTCAACTGACGGCAGGCTCACCGCGGACGAAATCAAACAGTGGGCAGGAGTGGCGCTGGGGCTGAATACTGTCGCTCTGGACGTCCAGGCAGTAGAGCGGCGTCTGCGGCAACACCCCTGGGTCCGCACGGCCGTTGTTGCCCGGGAGTTCCCACAGCGGGTGTACCTGACTATCCGGGAGCGTCAGCCTGTCGCGCGCATCCGGCGTCCAGAAGCCGCGTATCTGGACGGGAACGGTGACAGTTTTGTTGCTCCCGCCTCTGCCGCGCCCGATCTGCCGTTCGTGAGCGGCCTTGAGCGGGTGCCCCTTGAAACGCAAACCGCCAGGACGGCCATCGCCGGAGTGCGTTTGTGTCTTTTGCTGATACAGGAATGGAACGTTGCGTTGTCTGAAATTCATTGGGACGACCAGCGCGGCTATACCCTGTTTTTGTCCGATCGCCCGATCGTGATTCGGCTCGGCCAGCAGCTCCGCCCCAGCGTGTTTATGCTGATGCAACGGGTACTGGAGCGCTGGTCGCCAGACCGCCGGGCAATCGTTTTTGATGCACGTTTTACTGATCAGATTGTGGCGTCTCCTCTGGGACTGCATAAGGAGAAGAGACGTGGACGTAACTCGCACGCTTAGGGAGGCGGTATGGAGAATATGGAGAACAAGGATTCCCTCCTGGTGAGTGTTGATATTGGGACGTATCAGACCTCGGTTGTCGTTGCGGAGAAAACGCACAATGGGCTGACCGTTTTGGGCATGGGGACCGCGCCGTCTCAGGGGGTGCGCAAGGGCCTCGTCACCAATGTTGAGAACGCCGCCCAGGGACTGCAACAGGCGGTGGCCGAAGCGGAGGCCAATGCAAGCTGCGAAATTCACAATGTGTTTGTCAGCCTGACCGGCGGACATGTGGAGGGAATTTCGAGTCAGGGCGTTGTCCGGGTCAAGGACGGCGAGGTGTCGGCGGACGATGTGCAGGAAGTGGTTGCGGTCGCCCAGACGATCGCGCTGCCCCCGGAGTGTGAAATTTTACACGTCTTTCCACAAAGGTTTCTGGTGGACGGACAAGAGCGGGGCCGCGACCCCATTGGGGCGAGTGGCGTGCGGCTTGAGACCGACGTCCATGTTATCAGCGTTTCCTCAACAGCCCTGTACGCCCTCCAGAAATGCTGTGAGCGGGCCGGGCTCTATCTCAACGGCGCGTACTATGGCGCGCTGGCGGCAGCCGAGGCAGTCTTGACTCCAGAGGAAAAAGAGCTGGGCGTTGTGGTGCTCGACATTGGGGCGGGCACGACCAGTGTGGCCGCTTTTTGTCAGGGTGTCGTCTATTACACCGCGGTCCTGCCGGTGGGGGGGGAAAACGTGACCAACGATCTGGCCGTGGGCCTGTGTATCCCCGTAGCAGAGGCCGAAAGGCTGAAACAGCGGCACGGCTGTGCCTTGACCAGCCTGATTGCGCCGGGCGAGGTGATTGAGATGCCTCGCATCGGCGAACGTGACGCCGCTCCGCTCCCACGCCGAAAAATGAGCGAAATTATCGAACCGCGGCTCGAAGAGATTTTTGAACTCGTCCGAGAGCAGTTCGATTTTGGAGGTCTCTCCGACCGGCTCGGCGCGGGCGTGGTCCTTACCGGCGGGAGCGCGCTCCTTGAGGGCGTACCGGATTTAGCCCAACGCGTCTTCCGCATGTCGGGGCGTCGTGGCGCGCCGCGGTGCGCAAGCGATATGATTGACCCAGCCCAGAGTCCTCTGTACGCGGCCAATATCGGCCTGCTCCTGTGTCACGCGCAGGATACGCTCCGCCCGCTGGCCCAGGTACGGAACGGACAGAACTGGCAGCATATGCGAGAACGGGTCGTCGAGTGGTTTCGAGAATTTTTTTAGACCATAGCCTCTCCAGTGGAGACATGCTAACTGGAGACGAAGGAGGTGAGAGATGATTGAGTTTGTGGAGAATGAGGGTAGGGGGGCTCAGCTCCGTATCATTGGGATTGGAGGGGCTGGAGGGAATGCCATCAATACGATGATCAGCGGTGGGCTGTCCGGCGTGGACTTTATTGTGGCGAATACTGACGCGCAAGCGTTGCGGGTCAATCTGGCCCCGACCAAGATCCAACTTGGCTCCGAGTTGACCAAAGGGCTCGGGGCAGGCGCCAATCCCGAGATCGGTCGCAATGCCACGCTGGAAACCGAGGACGAGCTGCGGCAGCAGCTGGTTGGCGCCGATATGGTTTTCGTTACAGCAGGGATGGGTGGTGGAACCGGGACCGGTGGAGCGCCTATTGCCGCCCGGCTGGCAAAGGAAACTGGGGCGTTGACCGTTGGGGTGGTGACCAAGCCGTTTCTCTTTGAGGGGAAACGCCGTATGCGGCAGGCCGATGAAGGTATCCACGAGTTGAAAGAAAATGTGGATACGCTGATTTGTATTCCGAACCAACGTTTATTGGCCGTCGCGAGCCGTAGTCAGCCCCTCATTGAAGCTTTCCATAAGGCGGATGAAGTCTTGCTCCAGGCCGTTCGAGGCATTTCCGACCTGATTATGGTGAGTGGCCTGATTAACCTCGACTTTGCCGATGTGCGCACCATCATGGCCGAGATGGGGATGGCGATTATGGGGGCCGCCGCGGCGAGTGGAGAGAGCCGGGCAGAAGAGGCCGCGCGACGGGCCATTGCCAGCCCGCTGCTTGAAGATATCTCCATCAGTGGGGCACGCGGCGTGCTGCTCAATGTGACCGGTGGCCGGAGTCTCACCCTGCACGAGGTGAATGAAGCGGCAACGCTGATACAGGAAGAAGCGGCTGAAGATGCCAACATTATCTTTGGCGCGGTTATTGACGAGACCTTGGAGGAAGAGCTGCTCATTACGGTTATCGCTACTGGATTCGGCGACCAGGAATTAGAGCGGCCAGAAACGCCAACACTCAGCGCGGTGTCTGGTGGAAGACGGAAAACAAAAGGGTCGCTCGGGACATTTGATCCAGCAGTGCTGGAACAACCGGCCTATGCCCGGAGACGCATGCTGGCGCAAAGTTCGGTCATCCCTCCGACGAAGAACCCGGACGCGGAGCAAGGCGACGAGCTTGCCGAAGGCATGCCCGTATTTCTCCGAAAGCAGACAAATTAATAGGAGCAATCCCCATTCAGCCATACACAGTGCGGGCTTCCGGCCCGCACTCCGAAGCCCAGACCCCCGTGTGTCTGGGAGGAGTACGCCGCCTTTATGTGGCTGACCACCGAACGGGCGCGTAAACGTCTGGCGGCTGAAAAGCGAGTCTTTTCAGCCGCCATTGATGGAGACCTGCCGCTCTGCCTCATTTATCCAAACGAGTATGCGGTCGGGATGTCAAATCTGGGTTTCCAGGCTGCCTATAAAATTTTTACCCAACACGCGAGCTGCCGCTGTGAGCGGGCGTTTCTGCCCGACCCGGACGAGGCCACCGCTCTGAGGCGAACGGGGGCGTCCCTCGCCTCGCTTGAGACGCAGCGCTCCCTGGCCGATTTTGAAATCCTGGCTTTCTCGATTTCGTTTGAAACGGACTATCTGCATATCCTTGATATTCTGGCTGCGGCGCATATTCCTCTCCGGGCCGCAGAACGGTCTCCACACCATCCCCTGGTCATTGCCGGTGGACCGGCAACCTTTCTCAACCCCGAGCCTGTTGCCGATTTTATCGATCTGTTCCTGATCGGTGAAGGTGAAGAAATGATTCCAGAGTTTCTGGAGCGCTACGCGTCTCTGGACACGGACGACCCGACAACGAAATTGCGGGCGCTCAGCACCATAGCCGGCGCCTATGTGCCAGCGTTGTTCCAGCCTGTTTATGATGCGACTGGACATCTTGCCCAGGTGACCCATGCCGCCCCCCTTGCTCAGGCTCCCCATCAGGGCCGAGACGCGCCGGCGAGCGGTCGCGAGCCGACTGTGCAGCGTCGCCTGGTGCTGGATTTGGACGCCTATCCGACGACGTCGCAGCTCCTGACACAGGAAACCGTTTTTGGCGATATGTTTCTGATTGAGGCGAGTCGAGGTTGCGAGTGGGGCTGTCGGTTTTGCGCAGCCGGCTTTATGTATCGACCCGTCCGCTATCGCAGTACGGCCGCCTTGACACAACAAGTGACACAAGGCTTGCGGGAACGACAGACTATTGGCCTGATTGGGGCGGAAATGGCGAGCCAGCCGGGCATCGCCGGCTTGTGCGAGTTCATTGGTCAGGCCGGGGGCCGCGCGTCTCCGTCCTCGTTAAAAGCTGATGTGATTACCCAGGACCTCGCCCGCGCGGTTGGACGCAATAATACCCATTCCGTTACCGTTGCGCCGGAAGCCGGCTCAGAACGGCTGCGCCGGGTGATTAATAAGAACCTCACCGAGCCGGAGATCCTGCGCGCAACAGAGCTGTTGGTCGGCGGCGGGATACAGGCCCTCAAGCTCTACTTCATGCTGGGCTTGCCCACCGAGACCCAGGACGACGTTGATGCCATTGCCGCCCTGACCCACAAGATCCATAGCCGGTTTTGTGGCAAACGGGCCAGAATCGGGCGGATTACCCTATCGGTCAATGCCTTCGTGCCCAAGCCGTGGACCCCCCTGCAATGGGAGCCTATGGAGGAACTACCCGCCCTCCGACGCAAGATGGCCGGCTTACAGAAACAGCTTGCTCGTCTGCCACGGGTAACGGTCGATATCGAGTCTCCGCGTGAGGCTTACTATCAGACCGTCCTGTCCCGCGGCGACCGGCGGGCCGGCCAACTGCTGCTCGATATCCATGCGCAGGGGGGCGATTGGTGGAGCGTGGTCCAACGCTGGCGGCGTGAGGCAAAACGTCGGCCCGGCGCTCTCAACCCCGACTTTTTTGTTCACCGTCGCTATAGCTCGGAGGAGCGGCTGCCCTGGGACTTTATCGACCACGGGGTGAACAAACACTATCTGTGGGTCGAATGGCGCAAGGCGGTATTGGAACGGCAAACGCCGCCGTGTGATGTGACCTCGTGCCGGAGTTGTGCTGCGTGCTAGGTAGTTTTTAGTGGATAGTGGCTAGTGGATAGTGGCTAGGGCAGTTTGCGATGGGTTGGTAGCCCTGTCGTGACGCTCTTGTTCAGCACTCAAATGATTTTTGGCATTGGCAATGACCTGGCCGAGGTTGAGCGCGTCCGGGCCGCGCTCGAACGCCCCCGCACGGGGGGGCGCTTCCGCGACCGCGTCTTCACTCTTGGTGAGCAGGCTTATTGCGAGCGCCGGGGCAAAGCCAGATATCAGAGTTATGCCGCGCGCTTTGCGGCCAAAGAAGCCACAATGAAAGCGCTCGGACGCGGTTGGGGCCGCGCGGTTGGCTGGCGCGATGTTGAGGTCGTGCGGCAGCCGGGCTCGCGCCCTGAGATTGTCCTGCACGGTAAGGCCAAAGCCTACGCTGCCGCGCGCCATATCCGCCGTTTTCACCTGGCGCTGACCCATACGGCGACACTGGCCGAAGCCCAGGTCATGGCCGAGCTGTAAGACTGGGCGGGCCGCGGTCGTAGCGTCCCGCTGCTCGACCCGTTACCTGGCGTCGAGTGAAACCTCACCACTCACCACTATACCCCCCGTTACCCGACCCGTTACCTGGCGTCGAGTGAAACCCTGTTCCCGTGGGCCAGCAGGTCGGCCACGGTCTGGAGAAACGCCCCGGCCGGGGCCCCGTCTATCACGCGGTGATCGAACGTCAGGCTCAAGACCATCATCGAACGCCTGGTGACCTCACCACGATGGATGACCGGTTTTTCAACGATCCGACCGACGCCGAGGATGCCGGACTGCGGGGCGTTGATGATAGGAGTAAAGGCATCAACGCCGTACATGCCCAGGTTGGAGACGGTAAAGGTTCCACCCGACACTTCTTCGAGCTTGAGCTGACTGGCGCGGGCCTTTTCGGCTAAGGTCTTGGCCTCTGCGGCAATATCTTTGAGCGATTTTTTGTCCGCATCCCGGACGACCGGAACGATAAGACCTTCGTCCAGAGCAACCGCCAGTCCCACGTGGATGTCGGTGTTGGCCCGGATGATATCCCCTTCAAGGTGGGCATTCATGCGCGGGTGCTGCCGGAGGGCATGGGCACAGGCCTGCACGATAAAATCGGTATACGTGACGTTGAATTCTTGACGAACCTGTTGACGACGATCGATCAGCTGCGTGACATCGACTTCTGTGCTGATGGTGAGCTGGGCGCTGCCCTGCAGGCTCTGCTGCATGCGCTCGGCAATCACTTTCCGCATGCCGCGCAACGGCATGTCTTCCGCCGCGACCGGCGCTGCGGCTGGCGCCGGTGGTGGAGCGGCTTGACCGCCACTATCAATAATTTTCTGTACATCTTCGCGGGTGATCCGCCCGCGTGGGCCAGTCCCGGTCACGCCGGAAAGATCAACCCCATGTTCTTTTGCCAGCTTCCGGGCTGCCGGCGTGACGGGCACGCGGCCACGCTTCTCTTGCGCCGCCGGGGACGGCGCGGCGGCAGCCGCTGGAGCAGGCTCGGGCGGGGCAGCTGCCGGAGCCGCGGCTGGCGCGTCTGCGTAGCGCGCGGCGACTTCAGCCACCTCCTCGCCCGCTTCCGCAATAACAGCGACGGGCAGCCCGACTCCGACCACGGCTTCGACCGCATACAGCAATTTGGCGACCGTTCCATCCGCGGGCGCTTCGACTTCATACAGCACTTTTTCGGTTTCAACCTCAAACAGGGCTGCGCCAGTTTTGATGGCGTCGCCCTCAGATTTGAACCATTGTTGGATCGTGCCCTCGGTCATAGTCAGACCGAACTTTGGCATTACGACTTCTACGGCCACAGGTGTATCCTTTCTTTCCTCAGACGCGGAAGCGGAGGGAAGCTTAGCCCAGCATCTCCTTGACAGTCGCGGAAATCTTTTTGTCGTTGGGAAGAATGAATTTTTCTAACGGGGGACTGAACGGGACCGGGACATCTGGAGCCGCCAGGCGCTTGACCGGGGCGTCCAGGGAGTCGAAACCCTTATCCGCAATAACGGCTGAGATTTCTGCTGCCGCGCCGCAGCGCAGATGGCCCTCATCAACCACCAAGACGTTATGCGTCTTGGCCACGGAGGAGAGGAGCGTCTCTTCGTCCAGCGGAATCAGGCTGCGCGGGTCTATGACTTCGGCAGAAATGCCATCCTCTTCCAGCGCTTTTGCGGCCTTGAGCGCCTGGGAGACCATATAGCCGATCGCAATAATGGTGACGTCTGAGCCTTCGCGCTTGACCGCGGCTTGCCCGATGGGCACAAGATACTCCTCCTCCGGGACTTCTTCTTTGCTTCGCCCCAGCTTGAGGTGCTCAAAGACCAGCACGGGGTTATTATCCCGAATGGCGCTTTTGAGCAGGCCCTTCATATCGTAGGCGCCTGAAGGCACCACAATTTTGAGTCCGGGCACACTCATGAACTGGGAGTAGACCGTCTCGGAATGCTGGGCCGCGGCCGAGCCAACCGCCCCGCACACGGCCCGAAACGTAATCGGCATGTCGGCTTGGCCGCCCGACATATAGCGCAGCTTGGCCGCCTGATTGCAGACCTGATCCCAGCAGCAGTAGAAAAAGCTGGCGAACTCGATTTCAACAATCGGCCGCATGCCTGCCATAGCTGCGCCGACCCCGGCGCCGGCATAGCCGGCTTCTGAAATGGGAGCGTTCAGGATCCGCTCAGCGCCAAATTCGTCAGTCAAACCACTGGTTGCGCCGAACGCGCCGACCCAGACGTCCAGGCCCATTAGGAATGTTTTCGAGTCGAGGCGCAGTTCCTCGGCGAGGGCCGTATTAATCGCTTGAATAAAATTCATTTCAGGCATGATTTCCCCCTAGGCTGCAATGCGTAAACGTGCGTTCCAGTAAACAGGTAGATGTTGCCCGTTCACGCATTTGAGAACATATCCTCCAGGGCTTCCTCGGGCTCCGGATACGGACTGTCTTGCGCAAACTGAACGGCGTCATCAATGGCGCGCTTTACGTCAGCCTGGACGGCCTCAATCTCTTCCTGGCTGAAGGTATCCGGCACGAAACGCTGCTCAAAGGTAATGAGCGGACAGCGCCTCTTCCAGGCTTCTATTTCGTCTGAGGGACGATAACTGCGCTTGCCGAGAAAGGCTTCCTCGCCCACCACGTGGCCTTCCCAGCGGTAGGTTTTACACTCAATCAAGGTTGGGCCTTCGCCTTTGCGCGCGCGTTCGACCGCCTGACTGGTGGTTTCATGGACCTCGACGACATCATTGCCGTTGACCACAATGCCGGGCATATCGTGGCCGCGCGCCCGGTCGGCAATATCTTTGACCGAGGTCACGTCCTTGCCGGCGGTAAACTCTCCGTACAAATTGTTTTCACACACATAAACAACGGGCAGTTTCCAGGACGAGGCAATATTGAGCGACTCGTGAAACGTGCCCTCGTTTGAGGCTCCGTCACCAAAGAAACAGGCGGCGACCTCACCGCTGCCACGCACTTTTGCCGCCAGACCCGCGCCGGTCGCAATCGGTAAACCAGCGCCCACAATGCCGTTCGCCCCCAGGATACCCAGCTCGAAATTGGCAATGTGCATGGAGCCGCCCTTGCCCTTGCAGTAGCCAGTCTTTTTTCCGAACAGCTCGGCCATCATGGGTTTGACTTCGCCGCCCTTGGCGATCAAATGGCCGTGACCGCGATGGGTGCTGGTAATATAGTCCTGCTTGGTCAAGGCCGCGGCAACGCCGGTGGCGGAGGCTTCTTCGCCAATCGAGACATGCACAAAGCCGGGGATTTGGCCCTCTTGAAAAATATCACGCACGCGGGACTCAAACTGCCGGATGGTTTGCATCGTGCGATACATATCGAGCAGCTTGTCTGTACTCAGGCTGGTATCCGCCATAGACATTTCCTCCTTTAGGGTTCACGCGGAAAGCCCCGTCTTTCTAGTCTGAAACAGGGGCGCAGGTCAACAACGCGGCAGCTCACGACACAAGGCTTGGAGTGTATGGTTCTAAAAGGCGGGCTTTACGAGGAATCCCTTGCCGCAGAGTCAGGGGTTTTGCGTGTTGCGGCTTTCTTTTTTTCTCCGAGCCGCTTTAGCGCCCCCATTCGTTGTTTCCGGTCATACTTTGCAACATACCACTCAGTAAAAAGTGTCTCGATTAGTCCGAGCAGAAGCTGTGCTTCTTCAGGCTCCACAGAAACGATCAAATCCACATCCTTCTCCATGTGTGCGCCGATATTTCCGACACCACGCATCGAGTCAATTGCTTCCCATGTCTCCGTATCCACCTTCTCTTTGATGGCTTCTATCTCTTGATAGAGATTATGCTTGTCCTTCACTCCCCAAAAGTCTCGGATCATACTCTGTAAACATCGCCTACTGAGCGTTGCGGAGGCTTTAGGACTGAGGTCTCGAATGCGGCACGCTTCATAATAATCTTTGACAATTTGAGAAGGAATGTACTCTGGCTGGGGCTTTGCGGAGGATTCAGGACGGAGTTGCCACGTATGAAGATGTTCGCCCCATGCGTCTTGCTCAGTCGGAACGCTTTCATACCGAATTAGCTTCAGCCAGTGCACGGTGATAGCAAGCTCTTGGCAATTCTGATTTGGACATACATATGAATTCAATCGCAATCCTGTAAGGCCATGCTTAACCCGACCGGCCGGAAATCTAAAACCTATCTCATTATATTGAACATCGTCACCCTGAAGAACTATGTCATGCTGACAATATGGACATGTATAGCTATTCCCTGACATCAGAATTGCTCCTGTGTAGAAAGTTCTGCATGGCCGTCGACAAAGGCGCGTTCGAGGCAGGTTCCTGTTTCAGGCATGGCTGTTCTCCTCAGTTTGTATATCGAGTATTATGTACTCACTCTCGCCAACTTCACATACATATTCGGCCTCGGCTCCAAACCGTTTGCGGGGAAATGGATTGTCGGCAAATGGATTATGAACAATCGCCATGTCACATCTGCTCATCACGCTCTTCCAAAGGTGAGAGTTCCCCACGATAGCGCTGATACAGCGATTTTCCTGATTGAGAAACGAGTCTGTCGGTACATCGGTTCCATTCGGTTTTCTCTCAGACCAACGTTCAGAATTGTACAGATTGCTGTGCTCATCTGTTTGCCTATTGATATCCACAGCAAGCGGTCCAATCGGAAATACCGCTTCGGCAGCGTATGGTTGTCCCGAGCTTCCCCGTGGATCTTCCATGTTCAACAAGTGTCCAGAGATCGCGATTACGCATATGTCGTCGCTCTCGACGATGCCCTTGTCGAGATATTTAGAAAACTTCTCCTTCTTAGCCGAAAAAGCGTTCGTCCAGCGTAGGAGGATTTCCTTAACGGGGACATCAATAACCCCCCGCTTTTCCAGCCAATCTTTGGAGAGACCGCTAGAGTCGGGTGCGGTCGCCTCGATCCATACTTTTTTTCCATCGAGTTCAAACAAAAAATCAGGACCGGGATCGTTTGACTGAAGCGCAAAGCCCTGTTCGATTAGATGCCGAGCAAGGACCATTTCCCATAGGCGCTGAAATAATTTCGCATCATTCCCGCTGGTAAAATCGGAGACGAAATTACCTTTTGCTAATCTCCTCTGGTTGAAATGTTCCCAGAGGTCAAGAACATAAGCCCGCGGCGGTTCATGGTCGGGCCATCTACGCCTGACGAAATCGGTAACGGCTTTTTCGTTCGGACGTCGACTCATAGTAACAACTGTAGTTCCGCAGCTTGGTCTATACGCTAGGGATCAACCTAGCGGAGCACAAAAACTTGATCCTTTAGTCTCGTTGCAGGCTGACATAGTGGGATCACTATTGCGGCGGAAGGATAGCCGACACGGCAATAGCCTGGCCGCCTGGAGGGAACACGACATCATCTTCGCCTCTCACCTGCTCACCCTGATACCGTCCGTTGTCTCTTGAAGGATTCGTCAGAATAGCAACGGTCCGGTCAGAAAGATTCACAATCCAGTATTCCGGGATGTCGCTTGCCGCATACGCCTGGGCCTTCTGGACCTGATCGTAGGCCAGGGAGCTGTCCGAGACTTCTATGACGACCATAACCTGGTCCGCTCGTGGATGATGCTGAGCGTAATCGCTTGGGTCAGGTTGACAGATGACAATATCCGGTTCGGGCTCGCTCCAATCGTTCAAAACAAGCGGCGCTTGGACGCGAATATAGGCTGCATCCCCCACGACAGGCAAAAGCGTAAAGAGGAGCCGGTGAATGGTTGCCGCATGGGGGCTATTCTGTGGACTCATAGTAATAATGACTCCATTGAGCAGCTCAACCCGCTCATCTGTAAGGAGACGAGACTCTGCCAGGCGGTAGTACTCCTGACGGGTAAAACGATGGGGCCTTGGGGCGACCGGCGCGCTGTGCGTCATGCGCTCAGTCTAGTCTCCCCGGTACGAGAAGACAAGAAATGAGCTTCCCGTCTCTCACTAGCGCGTTTTACGCTACTCTGTAGCCGTGCCGGGGGCTCCCGTCCTGCCGGATCACGTCCGGCATCCAGCGGGCGGCGGGGCCTGGATTCCTGCTTCCGCAGGAATGACAGGTGGCTACACAGCATCGCAATTTGCTCTAGCCACTAACCACTGCCTCTAACTCTTCACCCGCACCCGATAGCCGATTTTCACCTCGCCGTTCTTCGGCGCCGTGACCTCAAAACGCAGAGTATGCGCGTCGGGCTTTTCGTACTGCTCTGGAGTAGAAGCGATGATTTTCCAGTCGCCGTACATGGGCTCTTCCACGCGAACCTGCACGTCTTCGTCCTTGTGATTGCGGACGACGATTTGCCAGCTCACTTCTGACAAGTTGCGTGATAAACGGGTAAAGCTCGTTTGGCGGCGCTCGCCAACGACATCAAATGCCTCGCCCATTTTTATGCTGACGGTTTCGTCTCGGGGCGTGTGGTCAATGCTGTCCTCGCCGACAAACTGGAGGCTGCCCTGCGCGTCGGCTTTGTACACGCGGATGGTCCCTTTGGGCAAAGGGATGCCGAGGCGGTTTTTCTCAGCGTTTTCGATTTCGAGATAGACGCTCACTTTTTGCCGAGGCGGCGGCGTGTCAAACGTGGCGCGCACATAATGCGGCTGCCCGCGCAGAACGAGGCGTTTGGTGATGGGGATATCCGTAGCGGATAAGAGCGACAACTGCTTGGTCTGGTTGTTTTGCACCGTGGTCGGTCGCTCCAGGGTATAGAGGTGGTACTCAAAAAAGGACTCTTCCTGAAACTGTGACTCTGAAGCAGCCCCAGCCCTGGCGGACATCGCAACACTCTCCATGTAGAGCACTTCCGGTTCAACCCGGTTGATATCGCCGGCTACCAGCTTGAGCGTCGCGTCGCGATAGGTGGTGCCGGATGTATTCTCTATAGAGACCCAGCCGGACAGGTCGGCCAGGCTGTCGTCGCTGTTTAAGGCCGCGACATAATCGGCTTTCCACGTAATATCATTGGTGAGGTAGGAGGCTTCAACGGTGTGCGCGCTGGCCGCCGGAGTCTGAAGCAGCCATACGAGCGTCGGCTGGGCGATCAGATTAGCCGGCAGTTGAGGCAGAATCACTCTGCCCGGCAAGCCAATCGAGATTTCGTCTCCGACTTGATAAATCGGGGACTCGTTCGTGGCGAGCAGGGTGGCGGTCACGAGTTCGTCTTTGCCGGTAAAATAGTTCTTGTCGAGCAGCTTGACTTCTTTGCCCACATATTTTTCGAGTAAGGTCTCCGGGCTGAGCAGGTCGTATTCATAGTTCTGTTCCAGGACCTGAAGCCCGTCCGCATCGGTCCGCGACCGAATAAGCACTGTTGTCGGCATAATCCGGGCCGCGACATCCATGAACTGCAGGCGGGTCAACCCCTCGGCCAGTTCAATCTCGCGGACGTCTTTGACCAGACCGAGGTTGGAATTATAGATCGTCAGCGAGACCTGGGTCTGATCGGCGTGGGTGCTCGTGAGCGGAGCGGCTGAGAGGAGGGGGGAACAGAAGACCTCGAAAACATAAAGACTCGCAGCAAGAAGCGCACTAAGCTGAAGGCGTCTCATAGGCGATATGGTGACTCTTCCTTTCTCCCCGAATGCTCCACGTCTAACGAGAGACCCCGGAGGGCTTCAACCGTACCCGCAGATTACGGATTTCAAGGAGAGCCATTGGCAAGTCATGCGGGGTGTATAGCGGCGTGAATACGGGGCGAGGCGCATCCCGCCCCGCGCGCTTAGATCACGCCTTTTTCTGTGAGCCGGGCGACTTCTTCGCGGCTGAGTCCGGCAAAGTGGGTGTAAATCTGCTCGTTATCATGCCCGACCGGCACGGACCCGCGCCAGAGCTTGCCCGGTGTTGCAGAAAAAGAAGGACTGACGCCAGTCCCTTTGACCCTACCGACCTGATTGTCCTCCCACTCGACATGGACATGACGCGCCTCGTAGTGCGGATCTTCCGCCATATCCTTGCTGTTCATAATCGGACAGCAGGCGACCTGGGCGGCATTCAACTGTTCCACAACTTCCTCGACGGTTCGTTCGGCAATCCAGCCGCGCAGCAGGGCGTCAAACTCAATGCCTTCCAGGCCGTTGATATCGACACTGGCCCGCTGCCACTTCTCTTCTTCCGGGTCAAGGCCCAAGACTCTGCACACCCGGGAAAAAACCGCCAGACCGACCGCGCCGACCACCACCCAGCCATCGCTGGCCTGGAAGGCGTCGTAGGGTTGAAACGCGGTTGCTTTGTTGCCGGTGCGCTCGCGGACAAAGCCATTGCTGAAATACTCGACCATCGTCCCTGAGAGCAGACGGTGGATCGCCTCGAACTGCGAGATATCCACGACCTGACCCGTACCGGTCCGTTGCGCGGAAATATAGCCGGCCAGGGACGACCACAGGCAAAACAGGGCCGTAATATAGTCGGCCGTCCAGGGATTGGCCCGCACCGGCGGGGCAGGGTCGGGAAAGCCGGTCTGGTACATGAGTCCACCAAAAGCCTGGCCGATCATGTCGTACGAGGCCCGGCCCAGGTAGTCCTGATGGCCGGTCTGACCGTAGCCGGAGACATGCGCAATGACGAGCTTGGGGTTGGCCTGGAGCACGGCCTCATCGGTCAGGCCCCATTTAGTATAGGAGCCGGGCTTTGAACTCTCCATCCAGATGTCACACGACTTGACCAGCTTGAGGAACACGTCTCTGCCCTCGGGCTTGCTGAAGTCCAGCGTGACGTACCATTCGTTGCGCCGTTCCTGAATCCAGGTGGTTGCCACCTGCTCCTGGCCGTCTGTGGTGGGCAGTTGCATGCCCAGATGACGCCAGGCCGCGTCGCCCTCTCCGGTGCGTTCGATCTGGATTACCTCAGCGCCCATTTCCGCAGCTAATGCCGCGGCAAACGGCTGGGCGACTAAGGTTCCGCTTGATACAATCCGCACGCCCTGTAACGGGCCGAACTGTTCGGGTAGCAATGATGCCGGACGTGTCTCCATACCGCTCCTCCCACAATATCCTGCAATGTGTTGTCCATCCCTAACGGAAATCAAGGTTGAAGAAAAGGCGGCTTGATGAGAGGGGAGAGTGAGAGGGGAGAGTGAGAGGGGAGAGTGAGAGGGGAGAGTGAGAGGGGAGAGTGAGAGGGGAGAGTGAGAGGGGAGAGTGAGAGGGGAGAGTGAGAGGGGAGAGTGAGAGGGGGCGGTGCGGGGACCGCCCCGTTTTTTTAGCGAGCAGTGCTGCGCAGTACTTGTCCGGGCAGGCCCCCTTGATACTCGTCATCCTGATACAGGACGTTGCCGGATACGACTGTCGTCTTGATGCCTGTGGATTTGGCAACAAAGCGCTTTCCGCCACCGGGCAGGTCCCAGACATATTCCGGGTCTTTCGCATCGACGGTATCAGGGTCGAACAGCGTGAGGTCAGCCACCAGGCCCGGAGCGATCCGCCCCCGGTTGGGAATGCCGAACAGGTCGGCCGGGACTGAGGTCAGCCGCCGGACGCCCTCTTCAATGCTCAACACCTGGTTGTCCCGCACCCAGCGACCGAGCAGATAGGTCGCGTATCCCGCATCGCACAGCATATCCACGTGCGCCCCGCCGTCGGACAGCCCGATCAGAAAGCGGGGGTCGCTGACGAGGTTCTTCACCCCTTCGGGTTCAAAATTGAACGCCTGGAGGTCAAACATCAACTCCAGGCGGTCGGCCACCGCCAGGTCAAGAAAGGCGTCAACCACATCCTTGCCCTGGTCGCGGGCAATCTCGGCCACCGTCTTCTTGCTGGCAACATGCGGCTTGACTGCCTCACTGTGGGCATCAATCACAGTCATCCGCCCCCACTGGCCGCGAAAGATACGCCGCGTATCCATCTCTTGGCGGAAGGCGTTGCGAAAGCCCGGATCGGCATAAATCTGCATCTGCTCTTCGACACTCTTGTTGAAGACGTGATGCCAGGCCGAAAAAATCGCAAAGAGAAACGGGTTCTTCATATTGAACTGAACCCGCAATGGGCGGCAGGTGACCTGCGGTACGGCTTTGTCCCAACCCAGGATGGGTTGGACTTTCTCCACGGCGTTGAGGTAGGACTCCGGCTTGCCCGGCTTATTGAACAGGGCCAGAAACGTCACCGGACGCTGGCTTTCATCAACCAGAAATTTGAGCAGGTCGTATTCGTCGTCCGAGACCTGCCCGACATTAGTCCCGGTCAGGGCAATCTCGATTGTGCCCCGGCCTTCTTCTTTCATGACCTGACACAGCGCGCTCCACTCGGCCCGGCTGGCATTGCGGCAGGCGAGCGGCCGCCCTTCAAAGCCAATATGGTTGTTGAGGATGGTGCTGGTCAGGCCGAACGCGCCGGCGCGCATGGCGTTGCGAAACAGCCGTTGCATCTCACCGATTTCGTCCGGGCTAGCTTCCCGCTCAAACGACTCTTCACCCATCACATAATGCCGCAGGGGCGTGAGGGCGGCTAACGAGGCGACATTGATGCCCATGCCGCGCTTTTGTAAGACATTGAGATATTCGGCGTGGGTTTCCCACTGCCAGTCAATGCCCCGCTCCATGACCTCGAACGGGATCGCCTCGACATTGACCAGGTCCCACATGACAATATCGCGGGCGTTGGGCCGAACCGGGGCAACGCCCACGCCGCAGTTGCCCATCACCACCGTGGTAATGCCGTGCCAGGAGGAGCAGGTCACCAGGGGGTCCCAGGCGACTTGGGCATCGTAATGGGTATGCGGATCAATAAAACCCGGGGCCAGCGCCAGGCCGTCGGCCTTGATTTTCTTTTGTGCGGCCTCACCATTACCCTTGCCCACGGCGGCAATCAGGCCGTCTTTGACCGCCACATTGCCGTAGAAGCTTTGTGTGCCCGTGCCGTCGCAGATACGAGCGTTTTCGATAATCAAGTCGTACATGAATGCTCCCTCCTCTTTACCTTTACCTGTCTTTCTCAATCAACCCAAATCGACGCGGACTCCGGCCTCCAGGCCCATCGCGACCCGATACCCGCCCTCCTGAGCCGCCTGGAATTTCTCACACCACGCCCTGACGCTGTCTCGAATCTTCTGCTGCCGTTCGGCGGTGGTGGCATACTCCCGCACCATGTCAAAAACGGGCTCGCCATGCGCTTCGGCCTCGCCGGCATGGGCATAGAAAAATTCGAGCGCCTGCCGGCTCAGACCGTATTTTTCTTTCAGCGCGCGCACGAGGCCCTTCATGGAGTCATCGCTGCGCGTCTCGCCGCCAATCGACATGGCCGCCAGGGTGACGAGGCCGTACTCCTGCCGGCCAAGCGCAATCACCCAGTCAACATAGGCGACCGACTCTTGGGCAACGACCGGCTGCCGCACTTCCTCCTCGGTGGCTCCGAGCGCGCGGGCCAGGCGCATGGACAGCATCCAGTGGGCGTCTTCCCCGCGGCCCAGCATGGTTTCTTCGTCAATCAGATTTTCAACAATATGGCGTCGGATTTTCCGGTCCAGCGGCCCGAGGCCGGTATTCATGAAAATCCCACCAAAGGCCCGGATATGCTGGCCGGTGACATAGAAGAGATTGAGCGCCCATTTTTTTAACTGCGGACGAGACAGCTCCCCCGCCAGCAGACCCTGATAGAAACTGGGGCCAAGCAGGGGCTTTTCATCCTGGTGTTGGATATAGCCGCGCAAATCAGCCAAAAAGGTATCAACCGTTGTCATGACAAATCCCTCCTGCTCAGTATGTATCCTTTTGCAGGAGAGCCGCGCAAGAGAACGTTTTTACGGTTCACGGCTTCCCGCCGGGTCTATCCGCGAAGGGTCGAGGCTGACAATGGTCGCCCCCCAACCGCCTCCCTCCATTGGCGCATCAGCAAAGTCTTGCACATAAGGCAGGCGAGCGAGCAGCGCACGAATACTCTCGCGTTGGACTCCCTTGCCTTTGCCGTGGATAAGGCGCACCTGGGTAAACCCTGCGGTGCAACACTCGCGTAAATATTCCTCGACGACGCTCCGGATTTCCTTGGGCGCAAAAGGATGCAGGTCAATCACATCCTCAATGGGCATGACAATGGGGTCGGGGAAGGGGCTGTCGTCGAATTCGTCCGGGGCAGCAAGAGATGGCGCTTTATTCTTTTTGTGCATGAGAGTTTTCTCGATACCGTTCGCTACCATGTTTTCGGATCAAACGGATTGACTATCCGAGCGCCGGTATTTTTAACGTCAGCAATATTTCGTGTTGCAAGCGTCAGATCATGGACCTTTGCGGTCGCAGCCAAGAGACCATCAGTGACAGAAAGAGTCCGAGAAGCATTCATCCGTCCCCACTCGTCAGCGACAGCTTGGTCAACAGACAAAATTCGTCCGCTAAATCGCTCACAAACAGTCTGTAACCATTGCTCAAGCGCAAGGGCCTTGCCGGGGTATCGGGGTCTGGCCTGCTCTATTCCTTTGCGAATCTCTCCGAGAACGAGGACGCTCAGATGGAGATCGTCACTCGTCAGCGAGGCGTACCAACGTGTGACATTGGTATTGCAGCGCTTCCCCTTTCTGACCTCAGAGATGATATTGGTATCGACCAGGTAGTTCAGAGGTCTACCTCACGGCCCGTGTCTCTCTCGCGGGACAAGTCAATGCCCTCCAGTGGAGCGGAAGCGAGTAATGCTTTCAGGTCGGATTGCGGCTCATGATCCACGAGGCGGTGCAGATGACTGCGAAGTTGGGCCGCGCGAACAGGGTCACTCCGCAGGGCGCGTGTCACTTGGCGAATCAAGGCAGCGTCCTCTTTCGCCGTTTTTACTTCAAGGCGAACCAGGCCGCGTTCCTTCAAGCGTCTCCGATAGGCTCGCACTGCTTTTTTCTGAGTCGTTTGGTCAGCCATATATCCGGTAATCTACCCGGATATATAGGGAATGGCAATATCGCCTGTTCAAGTAGATTGATGAACCCGCAAGGCCCGGGCGAGTATTTTCGCCCGCTCTCCGCCAGGCTTCACTCTCTCCCGTTCTAGGGCTGAGAGCGTTGATTGCGGGATGCCGGTTGCAGCGGCGAGTGCATTCTGGCTGAGTTCCTGGAGTTTACGAATGATACGAACAGATTCACCGACTGATAGCGCAACTCGTTTCTTTGCTCTGCGGTATTCAGCCATGAGTTTCTCCGCTTACCTGTCATGCGGGGGGTTGATGCACGGCGTAAGGGCGAACCCGCGCGCGGATTGCATCGCCGGTCTTGGCCTGTACCTTCGACAGTTCGTAGACCTTCTGGGCGTTCAACCAGAACTCCGGGGTTTGGCCGAAGTACTCGCCCAGTGCAATCGCAGTCTCAGCCGTTACCCCGCGCCGCTCGTGAACAATCTCGTGCAGGCGCGTTGCCGGCAGGCCCGTCTCGCGTGCCACGCGGCTGACGCTCAGCGCCATTGCCTCAATTTGCTCCATGAGCAGCGCGCCGGGGTGGGTTGCAATCCGATGGGTCGGGGCCTGTAGCATTGTCTTGCTCCTGTCTCAAGCGTAATGGTTGTTCAACTCTACCTCGAAGGCGTCCCCTGCCTGCCAAGTGAAACATATCCGCCAGCCGCGCGATACCCGAATGCTGTACTGTCCGGCGCGGTCGCCCCTGAGTCGTTCAAGCCGATTGCCGGGGGGCACTCGAAGGTCCTGTAGGGAAGCTGCATAGTTGAGGCGATCCAATTTGCTCTGTGCTCTTTTCAGAAGTTTCGCAGGGAACGACCGGTCTTTCACCCCATTGAAGACATGCGCGGCGCGCTGGTCGGCAAAGGACTTGATCATACGCCAAAATGTTATGATCTACGTTATACGTCAAGAGTAATAGAGACGTAACAGGGGCCGGGGCAGGCTTTGCCTTCCGCTGGACACGAACGCTGATGGTAGGGGTGGCACCTGAGCGGGGCGTAAGCCGCAGTACGGCTGGTCAGGCGGTCAGCTTCACTAAAGCCACGGTCAGACCCACGATGCCGGCCGCCATGACCCAGAGCTGGCGGTGCAGCCGAGATTCCAAGGCCGCAAGGTCGGTCTTCAGCTCGGCCTTGACTTCCGCAATCTCGGTCCTGACTTTGGCGGTCTCTGTCTTGACTTCCGCGATATCCGCCTTGAGTTCGGCTTTGACTTCGGCAATCTCGGTTCTGACTTCGGCAATCTCGGTTCTGACTTCGGCAATCTCGGCCTTCAATGTCGCCTGGACTTCGGCAATCTCGGCCTTCAGCACGCCTTGGACTTCGGCGAGGTCAGTCTTGGTGGCCACATTTTCGCCCACGGCCTCCCCAACCGTGGCGACCACAGCTTCGGCCAACGGTTCGGCCGCCCCGGCCGCCTGGAGCGCCTTGACGGCTTTGTGGGTATCGAAGGCGAGCGTCGTCATAGGGTTTCTACTACGGCAGGCGGCCCGGCCCGTCAATGGTGAGCCGCCTGTCCTTGGACCAATCATTGTGGCCCTGTCAGTGGCGGCTGACGCTTTGCTCAGCCGACCTACGAGGCTTCGGGTTCGGCTTGCAAATCACATCGTAATGCCGACATTCTTCCAGCAGGTCTTGGGAAGGCCGCGCTCTCCGCCGATGCCGTTCGGGAACCTGGTCTGAGTCGCGCCGACCGTCGCTTGCTGGGCTATATTGAGGATGTGCTGGGCGCGTTGGATGACCCGGACTTTCGGGCGGCTCTGACGGGCCTGACGCGCTTTGCCCATAAACGCTCCGCGTCCGGCCAGCGTTCGGGCAGGAACGCTGGACAATAACTCCCAGCGCAGGCCTTGCCCGCGATATAGCGGAGCGTGGCCTTCCAGGCCTCGACTATTTGCGGGCTGGAAGCCCGCACTCCTATTCAGCTTCTTCATCTTCTCGCAGTGCCATTTCAACCGACCAGCGCACTTCTTCTTCTTTGAAAAAAAAGGCGCCGCGTTTTTTGCGGGGCAGACGGTCGGCTATGCGTGGATAGCGCTGTTGCGCAGTGGTGAAGACCTCCCGCAGGATGCCGCGCGACTCAACAGACAGGTCGGTATGGATGATGGTCAGGATGTACTGATGCTCAAGCAGGTGGGTGGTCAGCGCTTCGACCAGCGCAATGGTCTCCTCATCCTGCCCATCTGCGGCCTGTGGAAGCGCCTGCTCGGCCCGGTCGATATAATACCAGTAGCGCTCCAGGGCGACCTGGGCCGCGGTCGTATCCTGGGCGGTCAGCATGACTTCGGCTTCCGCCAGTTTTTCCCGGGCAAAGCTGAGCGCGAGCTCGATGACCTGCTGCGAGGTCGTGGCCAGCCAGAGCTGTCCCGCTTCGGACCAGGAATCAAGTTGATACCCCACAGTGTCCGGCGTACGGCCGGGCTCCGGCAACCATTCGATATCCCCAAAGGCCGTGACAAAACCGTGGCCGGCCCCTGCCGGGGACGCAACGAGCAGCAGGCAGACGAGCAGACTGTTCTGAAGGGAGTGGGATTTCACGAGTGGTCCTTATGGGGTGGGGTGGGTCGTACAGATTCTTGCAGGATGGAATGAATCGTTGTGTCCGCGTCGTCCGTGTATTCGGCGACCGTAACCAGAAAATCGACCGGCAGATACTCGCCGTTGGGCGCCAGCTCCAGGAAGACTTTATACACGCCGGCGGCAGGGAAAACGTGATGCAGCGGTACGTCCGGGCCAAAATATTCCTGCTTTGCCGGCCGGCTCATGAACTGGACCATGCGGCGGGCCATCTGGTCTGACGACATGCTGTGATCACGCCGGCCTTCCATAAAGCGGGCCATCTCCGATGTGTAGGTATGCTGATGGCCGAAATGCTCGCCGTCCAGCCGCCAGCTTGCCATATGGACCTCGGTACCAAGATAGAGACCCAAGTTCTCGACCGGAACTCCGGCTGCGGAGGTGAGGCGACACACGATTTCTACCTCGTGGCCGGCAAGGGGTGGAGAGGGCGAAGTGCGTAAGGAAACGCGATACGACCCGAACTGTTTTTCCTGACGGAAGTCGGGCTCGGGCGGCAGGCCGGGCTCCCCCGTAACCGTCACAGTGAAATGTTTGGTCCAGCTTCGGTCCTTGTGGGTAAACTCATTGACAATGAGATATTGCCCCGCCTTGGGAAACGTATAGGGAAAATGGAACCGGGCGCGCTGAAGGTCCTGGTCAGTGAGCGGCATATAGTCCTCGTGGTGGGTGTGGGCAAAGGTGGATAAATCACGGCTCACAATAAAGGTGTGCAGGGCGCGTTCGTGCAAAATTTGCAGGTCAGAGACCGGTTGTTGCGTTCTGGTATGGGTCAGGTGAAAGGTCAGGGTTGTGTCCTGGCCGGCCTGCGGGAGTGTTGGCCCCAAGTCCAAGGTCAGGTGATATGGCCCGGTCGGCCGGGCTACCAGGCGGGTGTCTTCACCGCCCCAACATCCGCTCAGGCCGTGCAACAAGAGACACAGCGCTCCGCTCCAGAGCATAATGTCCAGCCACAAGCCTGCTCTGAACCACGACGAAGGGCAGGAATCCAGTGTAGAGCGGAAAGCCGGCTGCATGGCTGCCACGGTATAAAAAAATAGAGTATTTGTCGATGCTTAGCGCGCTACCGAGGTTCTTGCTTTTCTGTGACCATTACTCTATACCGGGGGAAGCCGGCGGGGGGAGACGTCCTTTCTTGCCGAGAAGAGGACAGGGCTTTTCGGGTGGAATCGGGTGGAAGGTAAACACTTTATGTCTATCGATGCACGGATGATCCATTTATACAGCTATTACCGCGACGCCGAGCTACGGGGCGCGACGCTACTCTTGAAATTGACCATGCGAGTCGAAAATGTTGAGGCTCAGGTCAAACTCTCTCGGCATCTGGCTGACGAAACCCGTCACGCCTGGTTATGGACGAAACGCATTGCCGACCTGGGGTATGAGCCGGTTCATGTCGATGATGGCTATCAGACCCGCATTGGCAGAGCCGTCGGCATTCCTCGCTCGTTGATTGATCTCTTCGCCCTTACCGTCGTGGTCGAAGAGCGCGCCCAGCGCCGCTATCTTGAACACGCCAAACGGACCGATGTCGACCCGGAGACGCTCGCCATCCTGCACGAAGTCACCAAAGACGAAAAATGGCATATCGGCTGGATCAAAAACGAGCTGAAAGAGATGGCGAGAGCAAACGCCGGGGAAGGCAAGATGCGGGAAACCCTGCAACGCTACCGGGATATTGATCGGCAGGTCGTTGCCGACTTGATGGCAAAGGAACGGGAAGCGTTTGGCTTTTCGTTTTCCGATGCGCCGGAAGCCTAGCCGTCCTTTCATCAGAGATCATGGGCGCAGCGCACGATACGGCTGTGACTGCCCGGACTGAGCCGGCGATTCCTCAGCAGGAGCGCCGGCTCAGAAAAAAAATCATCCGTCCGGCTCGTGAGAAAAAGCACGCTCTCGCTCGGCTCGAATATGTGCTGTTCCTGGCCCTCTTCACCTTCTTTCGGGTGTTGCCGTTTCGCGTCGCGTTTCGGCTCGGCGAAGGCCTCGGCAGTCTGCTCTACTGGATAGACTGGCCGCATCGCAAGGTGGGGCTGACGAACCTGGCCCTGGCCTTTCCGGCCAAGGACACCGCGGAACGGCAGCGTATCTTGCGTGAAAGTTTTCGGAATCTGGGCCGCTTGCTGGCGGAGTTCTGCCATTTGCGTTCCCTCACGCCAGAGAATATTCACGAGCGGGTACAGTTTGAGAATGAAGCCGAATGGCGTCATCTGGGTGACAAACTGCGCCAGACCGGCGCCCTGATTCTCACCGGACATTTTGGCAACTGGGAACTCTTCGCCCATGCGGCTGCGTGTTACGGTCTGCCCGTGCACATCATCCACCGTCGGCTGCGCAATGTCTTTATTGAAAAGGTGTTGACTACAGAGCGCGAACGGTGCGGGACCACCGTGATTAAGAAAACGACCGCCGGGCTTGAGGTCTTCCGGGCGATTAAGAAAAAGAGTGCGGTTGTCGCCGCGGTGGATCAAAACGCCTCTGGACGGATGGGCGTATTTGTGCCGTTTTTCTCACGGCTGGCCTCAACCTCGGCCGGCCTGGCCGGCCTGGCTCTGACAACAGGGGTGCCGGTTGTGCCGGCTTTTCTGGTTCGGGAAAACGGCTCGGGCCAACACAAGATCGTAATCTTACCGTTGATCGAACCGATCCGGACTGGGAACCAAAAAGAAGATATCCGCGCCACAACCGCGCAATTCACAGCCATCTTTCAGGATATGGTTGAGCGCTATCCAGACCATTGGCTGTGGATACACAAGCGCTGGAAGCGTCGTCCCGATGGAGACGCCCCGGTCTACCCCTAGACGCGCCTGGAGGACAACAATGAAGCAGAGCCATGCCGGGCTCAGTGCCCTGGATATTTTGATTACAGCGCTTGTCCTGTCCGTTCTTCTGTTGGCGGCCGCCTATCAATTTGGCGCGTATGACGGGTTATCCGCGCCATCCGCAGCCCCATCGGCCGAAACGCAAGAATAGAGGACGTTGGCCCGGCGTCCCTGCCAGGCCGAAAGCTGGGCGGACTCATTCGCCTCGCCGGTCTACAGTGCAACTTGCTGCAACTCGACCTGAGAGGACGCCAGCAACTCCTGTATGGTGTGAAGCTTATACGCTTTCTCGTAAAAGATACGCCGGATGCCGGTATTCACCAACACTTTGAGACAATGGATACACGGGGTGTGGGTCACATAAATATCCGCCCCACTGATATTGGTGCCGTTCTTCGCCGCTTGGGCAATAGCATTGATTTCCGCATGGATGGTCCGGTAGCAGTGCTCTTCGATTTCCCCGGTCGGCGTCTTTGATTCGTAAATCAGGCAGCCAACCTCGGTGCAGTGGGGCTGTCCGGCCGGCGCGCCGTTATAGCCCGTAGTCAGAATATTGCGCTCGCGGACAATGACCGCGCCAACCCTGGCGCGTTGACAGGTCGAACGCTCGGCCACCTGGCGCGTGATGGTGATGAAGTATTGATGCCAGGACAGACGATCAGTCATGGCTGGTACACCACCGTCCAGGGGGATAAGGGGGGAGACAGGGGCTGGTGTTCGAGCTGATAGACCACTGGAGTCACCTCCTCCTGGAGTGGAAAATCCATCGATATGGTGATGGGCACGGGGGTAAAAGTCAGGACAAAGAGCCCGACGGTACACCAGCCGTAGATGGTCCGCCGGCGATCAAGGGGCACGACCTGATCGTCTGTCGGCGGGTGGTCGATGCCCAGGATGGCCAACAGGACGACCCACACGAACCAGCCATTCCAGCCCTGAAAACCCAGCACCAGAATAACCAGCAGAAAGGCGCGGGCGACCCAACGGTGCGCCGGCCCAAAGAGCGAGTACACCACGTGGCCGCCATCGAGTTGCCCAACCGGCAGCAGATTGAGAAAGGTGATAAACAGGCCAAACCAGCCGGCCAGCGCAATGGGATGGAGTACGACTCTGACCTCGTCAGGGGCGACGCCAAGAACGAGCCTTATCAGGGCAGAGAACAGCACGGAGTCGCCGAGAATGATACCACCCGAAAGGGGGTTGAGCGGCCGCACCTCGGAGAGTGTCAGCCCAATAATCACCGCGGGAATGGCGAAGCAGACCCCGGCCCAGGGTCCGGCCGCGCCAATATCAAACAGTGCCGAGCGATTGGCCGGAGCTGACTTCATCCGAATGAACGCGCCAAAAGTCCCGACAAAGAAGGGCGGGCCGGGAATGAAATACGGCAGGCTGGCCCAGACCCCATGAATGCGGGCCAAAATGTAATGTCCCATCTCATGGCTGAGGAGGATGAGCAGTAAGGTCAGGGCAAAGGGCAACCCCAACACCAGAGCGGCCGGGTCGCTGAGGGGGTCTCCACCAGCCTGAAAGGTTCCGGCGAGCGTTGTGGTAAAGAGGGTCGCCCCGAACAGGATGATATGGATGGGCGGGATAGTTCTGGGTGAAACAGTCCGGGACGACCCAAGCGATGACGGAAAATTCGGCGGGACAGAGTGATTGAACGAGGGTTGCGTCATGCACGATACCCCAACTTATACGTGACCAGCCCCTTGGCAATCCGCTCTCCAGTCGATGCCGTGACATCGACCTCAATAAAGACCAGACTCCGCCCGCGCCGCATGACCCGGGCTTCAGCCACGAGATCAACGCCGCGCGCCGCGGATAAATAGCTGACCGAGAGATCAGCCGTGGCTCCACGGATGGCGCTGGGGTCGGCATCAGACCAGGCCGCGACCACCCCGGCGCTGTCGATCAGGGTGGCAATGACCCCACCGTGCACAACGTCGCCGCCGGTCCGCAACTCGGGCCTGAAGGGTAGACTGATACGGCAAAGTTCCGGCGTCACCAGGTCGAGGTGAAAACCTAACAAGACCTGAAACGGATCGAGCTGAGGCTGAAAATTGGTCACAACTGCTTCCTGGTCAGAGCACGTGCCTCTTCTCCACTGCGCTCTCCTGGAGCGCGGCAAATGGCAGGGGGAGACGAACCGGCTGATTTAAGGGAGACCCGGTATCCTCCTGGTACGACGGCTCGGGCAAGAGGTCCGACTCCTCAGGACCGTCGTAGGGGAAGAAGGTGACGGCAATTACAATATACAAGATGCACCATAAGGCCATAAACGGGCTGCGCTCGGTGAATTTCAGCGGACCGATTTCAAGCTCTTTTGTGCCTTGGGCTGCGCGCAGCAAGAAGATGAGCGGGATGGCGACCAACACAGCCGCCAGGGCCGGATACAGCATAAACGAAGCCGGCGTATACGTTTCGCCGGCGTCAATATAGGGCTTGAGCCGCAGGCCGGACACAATGGCTGCGGATAATATGGCCAGGGCAGTCACGAGCATGCCCAAGAGTTCGTTTTTCATACCCCCTAAACAAACAAGCCCGGCGAGCGGAAGTCAAGGTGGCGCAAAGAGGCTCTGTCAGCTACCCTCCTGTCAAATCCTGTCAAATCCTGCGGGCCGCCGGTGTTCGGTCCACCGCTGAGGGTGAGTCAAGAGCGTGAAAATTTCAAGTGTTGAGTTTGCCGGTGCCACGTTGCGACCGGGACAATACCCGAGACTCTCTCAGCCGGAGGTCGCCTTTGCCGGACGCTCGAATGTCGGCAAGTCTTCGTTAATCAATCGACTCCTGAACCGGAAAATTGCCCGGACGAGTCAGACTCCGGGCCGGACGCGCCAGCTCAATTTTTTTACCATCAACCAGGTCCTGACCTTTGTTGACCTGCCCGGTTACGGCTATGCCAAAGTTGCCAAGTCCGAGCGGGCGGCCTGGCGGCGACTGATTGAAGACTATCTGATACACGCGCCGAACCTGTGTGGGGTGGTCATCATTCTCGATATCCGTCGTGGGCCGGAAGCAGAAGAAGCCGCCCTGGCTGACTTTCTGGCCTATCATGACCGCCCCTTTCTCTTTGTGGCGACCAAATGTGACAAGCTCAAACGCAACCAGCGAGAAAAGCGGCGCCACAGCCTGATGCAGCAAATCGGGGGCGAGCCGCTGCTGCTTTTTTCTGCGCGGGACGGCTGCGGCACAGCCGCCCTGTGGCAGGCGATGCTCGCGCTGACCGCCGGCCAGCCCGCTACTCCCGACACGAACAGCCGCTCAGATGCCTAGGGTTTCAACGATCATACCGACCTGTAATCGTCCCGCCTTCCTGCGCGAGGCGCTGGCCTCGGTCCTGGCCCAGACGTATCAGGAGAGTGAAATTCTTGTTGTGGACGACGGCTCAACGAAGGCCGCGCGGGACGCAACCCGGCAGCTCGTTGACGAATGCGCCCGCGCGCAGTCCCGGCCCATCCGCTACCTCTTTCAGCCCCATCGGGGCGTCTCTGCCGCCCGCAATCGCGGGGTAGCGGCCAGTCAGGGCGAACTCCTCGCCTTTCTCGATTCCGACGACATCTGGCAGCCCGAAAAATTGGCCCACCAGCTCGCCTTTTTTGAGGCGCAGCCGACCGCGCAGATTTGTCAGACCCAGGAAACCTGGATTCGGCATGGGACGCGGGTCAATCCGCGGCATAAACATCGCAAACCCCACGGCGATATTTTCATTCAGAGCCTCGCCGCCTGTCTGGTCAGTCCCTCGGCCGTTATACTCCGCCGGGAATTGTTTGAACGGGTAGGCGGTTTTGATGAGCAGCTCCCGGCGTGTGAAGATTATGACCTGTGGCTCCGCATCAGTGTACAGGAGCCGGTCTCCCTGATTGACAGGTCGTTAGTCCTGAAACGCGGCGGCCACACCGATCAATTATCCCGTCAGTTTTGGGGCATGGATCGCTTTCGGCTGGTCGCGCTCCGCAAACTGCTCGATTCGGGCCGCCTCTCTCTCCAGCAACGCCACGCCACCCTTTCCATGCTTCACAAAAAATGTCGGATCCTGTCCAATGGAGCGCGCAAACGGGGCAAATCGGCGGAACCCTACCTGGCCCTGATGGCGCGCTATCCTCGCGCCCAGGAGGCGTATGGCGACCCTGAATGAGCAGGCGCGGCAGATAGCGGCCTATGCCCAGCGCAAACGCCTGAGCCGCACAACGCTGGCCCGCTGGCAGGCGTGGCCAGGGACCGACCAAGCCGCGCTGCTCTTCTTGCTGCAAGACCTCCAGTGCGGCGAGAATCATCTCAAAGACCTGCTCGACTGGTTAGAGGAGATTGCCGCGCGCGATGAGCAGACCATTGCGGACATTCTCGAACGGCGAGAACTCCGCCGCGCGCGAGCAACACCGGGGTCACGTAACGACAAACTCAAGGCGGTCAAGACCGTGTTGCGCAAGATACGCTACCCGCGCCTGACGCGCCTGGAGGAAAATGTCCGCCAGGCGGTGAAAGCCCTCGACTTGGGCAGGGCAGGGCAGGTCTCTTTCCCGTCCGACTTTGAAGGCGATGAAGTCACCGTCACCCTGACGGCGCGCGATGTGCACGCCCTCCAGGACGGTCTCTCCCAGCTTCAGCAACGGCTCGATGATGGCCGCTTTCAGCGCGTGTTCGATGCTCTGGATGAGGTGTGAGTCCTGCGGCATAATGGCCGGCCATGTATCAGCCAACTGAAATTCTTATCGAGCGTGGCGAGGAAGAGGCCCCGGTCGTTCAACGGGCTTTAGCCAGGCTGCCGGAGCTGCCCGTCCACATTGTTGAAAAAGACTGGGAGCAAAGGAAAGCGCGGCCGGCGGGCAACGACCCGTTCGGCGCCGGCAAGCGCCGGCTGTTCTTTACCCGCCAGCGCGCCGGCTTTCTCGAACATTGTCCGGCCGGAACCCCTGGGCTGGTGTGCTGCAACTATCTGGTCGTCAGCCTGATCTCCAACTGTCCAATGGATTGCAGCTATTGTTTTTTACAGGAATATCTCGCCAATAATCCCACCCTCAAAGTTTTCACCAACAGTGACGACCTGCTGGATGAAGTCGCCCAGGTCGTCGATCGTCAGCCCTGGCGACCGTTTCGGATCGGGACCGGCGAACTCTCCGATAGCTTGGCCCTGGATGCGCTTCTGGGGTTTTCAGCAGACCTGGTGCCCTTTTTCGCCGCTCGAAAAAACGTCCTGCTCGAACTCAAAACGAAGAGCGACTGTATTGACAATTTGCTCAGGCTCGAATCGCACGGGCGGGTAGTGGTGTCCTGGAGCCTGACGCCCCCGGCTATTGCCGATACGGAAGAGCATGGCACGGCACCGTTTGCCAACCGCCTCCGCGCCGCCCGGCGTGTCCAGCAGGCGGGCTATAAAACAGGTTTTCACTTTGATCCGCTCATCGAGTATCCCGGCTGGGAGACGGATTATCAGCAGGCGCTGGAGCAGGTCTTTGCGACCGTTGATCCGCGTGGGGTGGCCTGGGTCAGTTTCGGTAGCCTGCGCCTCACCCCACCCTTACGCAAAGCCATACGGCAACGCTTCCCGCAGACCCGTCTCTTATCCGGTGAGCAGGTCTTGTGTGATGATGGCAAATGGCGCACCTTTCAGGCCCTGCGCGTCACGATGTACCGCGCCCTCATCACCCAGCTGAACCGCCTGGCTCCCACGGTTCCGGTGTATATGTGCATGGAAACCGCCCCGGTGTGGCGAAAAGTTTTTGGGCGCGCGCCGGGCTGTGACAAGGATGTCGCGCGGTCACTGACTGCGCCGAATCTGTAACAGGCGGGCCTGCGCCAGCCGGGTAGACGCGCAGAGCAATTGACAGCCTGGGAGGCGCTCTGGTAGCTGTCAGAGAACTTCTTTACCGATCGGGGAGGCAGTATGGCAATTGACGCGCGCGAATTACGAAACGCAATGGGGCTGTTTGCAACCGGAGTGACCATCATCACGACGAAAGATGCCGCAGGCAAGCCGTTTGGCCTGACCGCCAATGCGTTCAGCTCACTGTCTCTGGACCCACCGATGCTTTTAATCTGTGTTGATAAAGGCGTAGACTGCTACGACTGTTTTGAGGAATCCAGGGTCTTTGCCGTCAACTTCCTGAGTCTGGCGCAAGAAGAACTCTCCACACGTTTTGCAACAAAAGGGATTGAAAAGTTTGCGGGCCTGGCCTACCGCCTCGGGGAACTCGGCGTGGCCCTGCTCGATGGCGCGCTGGCGCATTTTGAATGCACTGTCGCGCACGCCTACGAGGGTGGAGACCACACGATTTATGTTGGAGAGGTTCAGCGGCTCGTGACTTCACCAGGCGACCCACTCCTCTTTTATCAGGGGAAATATCGTTCCCTGGCCCCATAGTAGTCCCCCGTGAGGCCCCCGCTCACCCCGTCTGCTCGTTGCGCGTAGGACCCCCCACCCTAGCCCTCCCCCTCAAGGGGGGAGGGAATAACGTGAGGCCCCCGCTTACCCCATCTGCTCGTTGCGCGTTACAAAACCTCTTTTGACTGGACGTTGCCCTCAGCGTCAATATCGTACACCACCGGGACGCCTGTTCCCAACTCAAGACTGAGGACTGCCTCTCGGCTTAACTGATCGAGATACATGATGATCGAACGCAGGCTATTGCCATGCGCCGCAACCAGTACATTCTGTCCGGCTTGGACTGTGGGGAGAATCCGGTCCTTCAAATAGGGGAGCGTCCGCGCGGCTGTGTTTTCCAGACTTTCGCCGCCTGGTGGGGCAATATCACAGCTCCGTCGCCAGAGTCGCACCTGCTCGTCGCCAAACTTCTTGGCAGTTTCGGCTTTATTGAGTCCCTGCAGGTCGCCGTAATGGCGTTCGTTGAGTGCCTGGTCCTGTTCGACGGGAAGATGCGCTTGGCCCAGCGCCTCCAGGACCAGCTCCAGCGTGCGGATGGCGCGCTGAAGCACTGAGGTGAAGGTGGTATCAAATTGCAGGCCGGCGGCTTTGATCTTTTCTCCGGCTTGCCGCGCCTCTTCCTCGCCTTTTTCCGTCAGGGCAACGTCAACCCAGCCGGTAAAGCGGTTTTCCAGGTTCCATTGTGATTGGCCATGTCGAAGAAGTACAAGATATGCCATCTATTCTTATTCTCCCAGCTTTCCAGTGTCCTCAGACCAGGGTCAACGCTCCAGTCCTTCCGCCCGCCATACCAGTCCGACCATCTCTGGGCAAGCGCCCTTCGACTCCGCTGCGCTACGCTCAGGACAGAGGCATCCTCAGCGGGGCGAAGTCAAAGAACGTCCAATCAGTTCCACAAGATAGAGGGCCATAGCCAGGGGGATAAGGTACGGCCAGAGCGGCAGTCGCTCGGCTGGCCCGAGCGGCCGGCTGAGGGTGGCCAACTCAGAGTTCAGTCCGCCGCCGGTTGCCTCTACCAGCGTTTCAAAGAGGCGGAGATTCGGCTGGGGCTGCGGGGCTTCACGCGGCTGGAGACGGGGCAGCGTGTAGCCCAGGGGGCCAAACTGCTCCCCGCTGGGAAGAATACCCTCAAGGGTATAGTCGCCGGCCATACGAGTAGCATACCCGCCTTGATAATGACCGGGAGCCAGGCGTTCAAAGAGCAGACGGCTGGTCGCCCCATCCGGCGCTGTGAGCGTTGCCGTGAGCGTTGCGTCGGGCTGGCCGGCCTCTTTCGTCCCATAGAAAAAGGCTTCAACCAGCAGCCCTGTCTCGGTATGCCCGACCTCAATGGAAAACGGAGCGGCGCGCTGCCCATCCCTTTGACAAGGCTCAGGACAGGTGGGTTCGTCTCCCTCCTCTCGGGCAAAAGTCCAGCGGACAGTTTGATTCCAGAACTGGCTGTACCGGTCCCAGCCCACCCACGACGCCGACCAGCGCCCGTTCGCATCTGAGGTGAATGCGGCGGTCTTGCCCTGACCATAGGACCAGGAGGCTAAAAGAGGTGGCCGCTTGTCCGCATCCCGGACCGACAGGTCGGCCCGCGCTCCCTTTTTGAGTCTGGTTTGCACATAGCCTTGGACTGCCGGCAATCGCTGCCGGGCCAAGCCTTTGAGCAAGGGAGAACGCGGGTTCGGAATGGGGTCCAGCAGCCGTTCAACCATCGTCTTTTCTTCCGGTTTCTCTTCCAGCTCGTCAAGGAAGAGTTCGGGTAGGGTAGACGGGTCGGTTGTATGGTAGAACGCCCCGCCGCCGTAGTCGGCCAAACGTGATAACAGCCGCAGGTTTGGCTGCCTGCCCACGGCAATGGTTGAAATCGTGATCTTGAGTTCGTTGCGCAGCGCTGCGGCAAGGTCCAGATAGTCACTCCCGCTGCCGCCGGTTTCGCCGTCGGTCAGGAGCACAATATGTTTGCGGGTTGCATACTGACGTTCCAACTGGCGTTTGGCCTCTTGCAGGGCCGGCAGCAGAAACGTGCCGCCGGACGGCTTCAGGCGGTCAATCCGCCCGTCAAGCTGAGCGCGGGTTTTGCCCAAGTAGTCGAGCGGGGCAACCACAAACGGCGTCTTATCAAAACCGATTATTCCGAACAGGTCGGTATCCGTCAGGTTGCGGGCAACCGCCCGGGCGCCCAGTTTCGCGTACAATAATTTCTGCTGTTTCCGCATGCTGCCGGATTTATCAATAATCAGCAGCATGGCTGTGCGCTGCTCCTCTTTTTGGGGGGGGACGAGCCGCACGGGCAAGACCTTTTCAATGGCCGTGCCGGCATAATGGCCCAGACCGAGGCTGCTCTCCCCCCCGACCATAATCAGACCGCCGCCATTTTTGACATAGGCGTCCATCCCACGCGCAAAGGCTGCGGGCAGTTGTTGGTGCGCAATATTATTGAGGATGACCGCGGTAAAGGCGCTGAGCGCCGGCAACGAGGCCGGCGGGGCCTGGATGGCAAGGGCTGTAACCGCGAGCCCACGACTGGTTAAAGCCTGTTCGAGATAGCGGTTGTCGCGCGGAGCGGCGCTCAGCAGCAAGACGCTCGACCGCGGCGCAACCTGCACCCACGCGGTTGCCTGGTTGTCGTAGGGAATGGCGTCGGGCGCCTCGGGCTGCGGGGCGAAACTTGCATGCAGGGGAATGAGACCACTGCCGGATAAGCGCAGCGCATGGGTCAGGAGCGAGCCGCCTGGGCGGAGTTCGGTTTCCTGCCGCCACACGACCGTCTCGCGCTCGCGCACAGTCAACTCACCCCGTACAGCTCGAAGAGCGGTATTCTCCAACGCAATCGTAATTTCGATGTCCTCGCCACCCGAGGCGGACTGCGGCGCGCCAAAACGCCGGAGCGCGATATTGGGCGCGCGTTCTGCCGACGGCGGCGGCAATGGATACAGCCGAAGACCCCGCTCGGCCAGTGCAGGGAGCAGGGCGGCCACCGTTCCCTGCGTTTCCCAGCCATCGCTCAAAATATAGACCGGTCGGGGCCGGGGCTCTTCCAAAAGCTGACCCAGGGCAGCCTCGATATTGGTCTCTTCCGGCTGTACTCCTTGCGGGGGGGTAGCCAGAAGGGGAGGAACATCTTGCCAGGCAAAGCGCTGGTTGCCGCCCCCAAAGAGCACAACCGGGGTGTCAGGAGCGGGTCGAATATGGTCGGTAATCGTCTGCTGTATCCACTGCCGTTGGGGAGCGGTCAGGCTGTCCGAGACATCGATGACCAGTATGGGAGGAATGGGCTGTTGTCGGCCTTGGGTAGAGGGACCTGCGGCGGCGAGGACGAGCGCGGCCAGGAAAAGCCCGCGCAGTATCAGACTGGACAACGCAGGACGCTGGCGGAAAGCAAAACGTTGCAAGAAAAGAAAGATGGGCACGGCAATAAGCCCGTACAGCACAGCCGGCCGGCTCCACTCCAGTGGAGGAAACAGGTCGAGCAGCAGCGTCAGGCCTTCCATAAACGACATGAGCAACGACACCCTCAGTCCTGTTCTCGGGCCTTATCCGTTCGAGCGACCCACCACCACTCCAGACTGCACAGGACGAACACGGCCAGCAAGAGCCACGGCCAGACAGGTTGCTCGTGTGTTCGGCTCGCGAGGCCGGTCTGGGACTGCGGGACGTGGGGCTGTCCGACCGGCGCTTCAAACACGAGGGAGAGCGGTCTGCCCAGGTCAGTCTCTTCCGGGCTCAGGAGATTGACGGCCACAAGACGTTCCCGGCCATTTTCACGAAAAGTATACACCCCCTGCCGGTCCAGGGAGAGGGCTTGTTCAACGGGTTGAAAATGCGTGCTCTGAGGAAACCGAACATGCCGCGGCAAGTCCGCTGTCCCGGCCAGGTGGGACTGCGGGCCGAGCGCTGCCCCTGTTTTATAGGGAACGGATTGCGAAGCCTCATCCGCGAGCCAGCCTAAAATATTCAGGGTCAAAATGGATGCCGGCAGGTTGCGCCTTCCCAGGTACGGCAAGAGGTCGAATCCCGTTACAACGTAGCGCCTTCCGGCCCGCTCTCCGGCCAGCAGCAGCGGGCCGACCGTACTCTCGATGATGGGCGTATTCCACCCAGAGGGATGGAGGGCCTGGGCATAGGCCGGGGTGAGCAAGGGAAAGGTCACATACGAGGTCAGGGGATGGCCGTGGGTCCAATGGGTAAGCGCGGGTTGCTGGGCGCTCTGTCCCAAAGGGAAGAGCGGATTATCGTCCGGCGGCAGAAAAAAGGCCGCCGGCGTCGGGGGCAGTACTTCAGGGGCGGTCAGGTGAAAGAGGATACACCTGAACGCGGAGGCGGGCGTGACCGCAGCGGGGTCATAGTCCTGGGGGGTCATCAGCGTCAATTTGATATTTGGTATCTGTCCAAGACTGTCCCCGACCTCAGGCGTTGGGCTGACGAGTAAGACCGCGATCTCTTCAAGGGGCGGCAGAACGGCGTAGGCTTCGTTATCAACGGCCAGTCCATCTTTGTCCTGGCCTTCTCCCTCCCCCTCGCCAAAAAGAAGCCGGGCTCGGTAGCTCGTCGCCAGCGGGAGCCGGGAAAAGGAGAAGCTCTGCGGGGCCGGCTGTCCGAGCGGTTGCGCGGCGAAACGCTGCTGGGTCTGGCCGTCTTCGATGACAACCTGCCTCAGAGGCAACGGGGAGAGGGCGTCTTGGGCGGCGTGTATGCCGACCGTGGCGTGAATCTCGTCTGGGAAAAACGGGCTCCGGTACAAGCGAAATGTGCTGATCCCGATATTGGGCTGGGCAGAGTCCAGCGTCACCGTGCGGAGGGCGGGGGGGGGCGGCTGCTCGCCAGGGAGCGGCGTAACAGGGCGGTCGGTCACAAACAAGACACGCTCAAAATCGCGAGCGCGCAAGAGCCGGGCCAAGAAGGCCGAGAGCGTTGCAGCGTTCGGGTCGGGCGCATCGCTGGCACGAATCCGCTCCAAAATGGCCCGCGTATCAGAACCGGCTGTGAGGGGCGTTCCAGTATCAGCTTCAAGCAGGTCTTTGGGAACCGCTCCAAGAGGATTAGTCGTAAAGATACTGATGGGGCGCTCGGCCGGGATATTTGCCAGTTCTTGTTGAATTTTTTCTTTTGCCGCCTCAAAAACTGAGCCCTGACCTGAAGGGTCGCGCGCCTGCATACTGGCCGAGGTGTCGAGTACGAGCGCAATTTTTCCAGCGGTGTCGTATCGCAAGACCGGACGGGCGGCGATGGCAACCAATAACAGGAGGATGAGGAGCTGGAGCAAAAAGAGCGGAGACAGCCGGATTCGGCCCCACAGGCGTCGCCGCACCGGAGAAGAAATATCCTGATAGAGAAAGAGGGCCGGAACGACCCGGCGTTGATATCGCTGCCGCAGCAAATACGGCACAAGCAGCAAGGGAAGCGCAAGCAGGAGGGAAAAAGCCGCGGGGGAGAGAAAACTGAACTGCATGAGACTCAGCCTGAGGTCGAGGGCGCTCGCCTATATCAGCAGCCCCAGCTCCGGTAGCTCGCGTAAGACAAAGTGGGGCAGGTCTTGCCGGGTAATAAAACGGGCATAGTGAACACCAGCCTGATGGCAGGAACTCTGGATTTCTCGATTGTGTCGGTCCAAGCGCTGCATATAGGTCTGTTTGGCCTGCGTGTCGAAGTAGACCACGCTTTCCTCCCCGCTTTCACTGTCCGTCAGTCGGGCCCCGCCCGGAAAGAGCGGCGGGTCAACTTCCTCCTGGCCGAGAATCTGAATAAGCGCCAGGTCAAAGTTTGCATCGCGCAGCAGACTCAATCCGGTGCGGACATCGGGCAGAGGAAATAAAAAATCAGAAACCCACACCGCCTTGCCCGGATGGCGGGACTGCTGCAACTGTTGCGCCAGCGATTGAACGACATTGGCCCGACCCGCCGGGCTGTAAGTATCAAGAAATTCCGCAACAGCGCCCAACCGCTGGCGGCCACGCAGGAACGGCGTTGTTGATGGGGTGGTATCCGCGCCCAGGAGAGAGAGTTTGACGGCATCGTTACTGGCCAGAACAACATGGGCAAGCGACAGGATAATATCCCGAGCGGCTTCGGACTTTCCGTCTTGAGCGGGGTAGGCCATAGAAGCGCTCCCATCCAGGAAGAGTGAGGTATAGAGGTCTTCTTCTTCCTGGAATTGTTTAATATAGAGACGGTCGGTCCGACCGTACAGATTCCAGTCAATATAGCGCAGGTCATCGCCGGGGGAGTAGCGGCGATAATCCGCAAATTCGAGCCCCGCCCCACGGCGCAGCGAAACATGGCCACCGGGACGGCTGCCCAGAAAGCGGCGTCTGGTCTGAATGCGTAGGGTTTCCAGTCGAGACAAGTAGTCTGCTGTGAATAACGATGGGAGCACCTGGGCCTCTTTTCGCCTCTGTCACTGGCTCATGGCGAAACTTATACAGTGGCGAGGGGTGAGGGAAGAGTGGGGAGGGGAGGTCAGCTGATACCTGAGCTACACAAGAATACTCGTTTTCTCCGGTCTTTCCCCCTCAGTTCGGCTCCGTTATGAAGTGATATATCTTCTGGCCGAGCAGATTTTTACACCATTTCAATATGGAAAGGGCCGTGACATATCCCTAAACTGAGCCCATCAAAGGAGCAGCTCTATGAACTCCGACAACGACACGGATCGGACTTTGAAGAATGGTGGCAGGAACATTTCGGGCACTCCTTCGATTGCCTTACTCAATCGGAGGCTCGGTATCTCACCCGCCCCCCGGATGTTGACACCATACGAAATAAACTTGCTGCGGCAAAGCAAGAAGGAAGTCGACGAGGTCGCACGTACAATCCTCACGGATAAAAACGACGCGTAAAATGAATTCCGGGACTTCTTGTAACTTTCACGCTCGATTCAAAGCGCTGACCGGCAACTCGCCATTTTGTTGGCAACAGCGTCTCTTTCACGATTATTTTGCCAAGGGCTGTATCCCTGCCGCGCTGGATATTCCAACGGGCCTCGGCAAGACCTCCGTTATGGTTATCTGGTATTTGGCTCGCATTGCCGGAGCCTCGGAGACCGGAGCGATACTACCCAGGCGTCTGGTTTATGTGGTCGATAGACGAGCGGTGGTCGATCAGGCAACGACCGTCGCCGACGACATCCGGGAAAGGGCGCAAGACCCCGCATTGCGCGTGAGCACGCTACGCGGCCAGCATGTGGACAACAGGGAATGGCTGGCCGACCCGGCTACGCCGGCCATCGTTGTCGGCACCGTGGACATGATCGGCTCGCGGCTGTTGTTCTCGGGTTACGGTGTATCGCGCAAGATGCGTCCCTATCACGCCGGTTTGCTCGGAGCGGACACGCTGGTCGTGCTTGATGAGGCGCATCTGGTTCCGCCGTTCGAGAAGCTTCTGAGGGCTGTCGAAGGCGGGTCAGACTCGATGGGACCGCGCGCAGAAGAGGAGCGCAAAATTGTGCCACGCTTCCGGCTTCTTTCCCTGTCAGCTACCGGGCGCAACGATGAAGCGGGCAAGATATTTCGGCTTTCTCCTGAAGACCGAAAAGACGAGGTAGTCGGAGAACGTCTTTCTGCCCGCAAGCGCCTTACAGTCGAGACGCTTGACGACAGAAAAAAACTCGCGGCGAAACTTGCGGAGAGAGCCCGGACACTCGCAGAACAGGGGCCTGCCCGCGTCATCGTCTATTGCCACCGCCGAGACCACGCCGCGAACGTGAAGGAGGAAATCGACAATAAATTCGAGAAGGCGAAATGCAAACCTGTCTCCGAACTTCTGGTCGGCGGTCGGCGCGTATTCGAGCGTGAAGCTCTTGCTGAATGGTTGAAGAAGCACGGTTTCCTGGGCGAGGCCCAGGGAAAGCCCGAGCAGCCGACCTTTCTCATTGCAACCTCAGCGGGCGAAGTGGGTGTCGATCTGGACGCCGATCACATGGTCTGCGACCTGGTTGAGTGGGAACGCATGGTACAGCGGCTTGGCCGCGTGAATCGGCGCGGTAAGGGAGACGCTTACATTAAGGTCATCGCTGCGCCCGACACAGACAAGCCCAAGAGACCCCCGAACAAGGTCAAAGAATGGGAAGAGCGCTGGAACGAACGTTTGTCTCGTCTCCGCAACCCGTTGGACAGGCTTCGCGGTGTCGATTCGGGGAGTGAACGAGACGCCAGCCCCGGCGCAATCCTGGAACTGAAAGAACGCGCAGAAAATGATGCGGAACTGCAAAAAGCGATTGAGGCGGCCACGACGCCCGCCCCGCTACGTCCGGCGCTGACCCGCGCGCTTGTCGATGCGTGGTCAATGACCTCGCTGGACGAACACACAGGCCGCCCTGACGATATCCAGCCCTGGTTGCGTGGATGGGAGGAAGACCCACAGCCGCAAACTACGATTATCTGGCGCAAACACCTGCCAGTACGTACAGATGATGGTGAAACAACGCAGAAGGAGATTGAAGCATTCTTTGAAGCAGCGCCGCCCCATGTCAGTGAGAAACTCGAAACCGAGACCTCCAAAGTGGTTGACTGGTTTGTGAAACGCGCAAAACAGTTGTTCGCCTCTAAGCGTAAGGCGACCGACCAAGCCGAATTTTCAGATGGCGCTTCTGAAAATGCTTCGCTGCTAAAGCAGGAAGAGGTTGTCGCCTACGCCCTGTCTCCGGCACGAGATTATCGCCATACTTTGAAAGGACATGACCTTGAGGATTCCTCGGATAACAAGAAAAAGTTAAAAGAGATGCTTCCCGGCGTTACGTTGGTGGTAGATGTTCGTTTCGGTGGCCTTAGCGAAGAAGATGGCATACTTGATGAGAAGGCTGACCATTCGCCGCAGGTGATTGACGACGGCAAGGAATGGTTGCCTCCGCAAGACGGTAAGCCCGTCATTCGATTTCGCGTCCGTTCCGGCTCTGGAGAAGCAAGCCCCGAATCGAACGGAGATTGGCGGGAGCGGTATCGTTTCACCGCAGCGCAATCAGCCGAAGGGGAAGTGCAAGGTTTTCTGCTTGTTGAAAAATGGCGTCACGACGCAGAGACAGAGGACGACCGCTCCGTCGGACATCTGCAAGAACTGGCCGAGCATCACGCCTGGACCGAATGTAAGGCCCGCGCCCTGGCCGAGGAAATCGGTTTACCGGCTGATTATGCCGACATGCTCGCCACCGCGGCCCGACTCCACGACGAGGGCAAGCGGCTCCTACGCTGGCAGCAGGCCGCCAAAGTTCCACCTGGAGAAAAAATCTACGCCAAGACAGACAGGCGGATGAATACCAGGCTGCTTGACGGCTACCGCCATGAATTTGGCTCGCTGCCCTATGCCGAGAAGGATGGGGGGCTCAGAGCCTTGCCCGCTTACCTTCAGGAACTCGCTCTGCATCTGGTCGCGGCCCATCACGGTTGGGCGCGGCCCGTCATTTCCACAAGTGGCAGCGACGAGTCGCCCTCCGTTTCGGAAAGGCGCGCCCGCGACATCGCGTTACGTTTTGCGCGACTTCAAAAGCGCTGGGGAGCGTGGGGGCTGGCGTGGTGGGAAGCGCTGTTGCGTGCGGCAGACCAACAGGCTTCGCGCGATAACGACAATCGCGACACGGAGACGGGGGAGAAGGTCTGATGGCCGAAGCTTCAATCCCTGTGGACCTCTTCAATCCCGGCCAGGTTTTCGCGTGTCTCGGCTTTTTGGAAGCGGCTGATGTGCTGTGTGGTGACGCCGAAGGCGGATTCGACTGGAGCGAGGCGGAAGATGTGAAGTTTTGCCTTCGGGCCGCAGGCGACGAGAACCCCTTTGAGGTCGTGTTGCAGTTCTTGGCTGGGGCAAGTGTAAAAGCTGTGACGCCTGAAAAATGGAGATCCAAGAAAGACTTGGCGAAAGAAAAAGAGCCAGAAAACGAGAAGGATAAAAAGAAGTGGAAGAGCGCCAAGAAAAAATTGGAAGAGACGTTGAAACAGCAAGAACAATCCGAGACATTTCCTAATCGCTGGCCTGATACAGACTCAGCAATGCCGGTGCGACTTAACGGAAACGACGGGCAACCAGTTGGATTAGAACACTGGGCTGACGGCTCTAGTCGCAACGATTTCAAGCTGTATGCGGGCAACCGCTCTGCCTTTAGTATTGCAACCAAGATGAGAAGAGGCATTGCCCAGCTTTGGAAAGAAGAGAAAGACGGACTTATTAAGCGGCCCTTTGATGTGCCTAGACCCATGCGTGGCAGTTTCAATTTTGACCCGCGGGGCGGGTGGACCACGATTGACGCCGGGTATTCACCGAACAAGCAAGAGCACAAGGTCGCCGCTTCTCCGGTGGTTGAGTTGCTTGCGGCCTGGGGTCTGGAGAATGCCCGTCCCAATGAATTTCAGACCCGTCAAGTCCGTTACGCAGCCTGGGGAGTTGTCCTTCCGCCCATACTTGCCCGCGTTGCTTTTATTCATAGCATTGTCGGAGTACCCGTGAGGCGATTCCATTTTAAGTTGAACCTCTCGGGCAAGAACAAAGTCGTCACTTTCGCAGAAGAGGAGACTAACCATGCCTGATGCGCTTTCCCAAGAAACCATCAACACTTGGGCCGACGCCGAAAAAGGCCCTGTAGCGCTGCATCTGAAACAGAAGCTTTTACCCGTTGAGGGCGAAGGCGGCGTGATTTTTCCGCCAACCTATGCCGACATTGGCTATAACATCGACACGCTTTCCGACGGTAGCAAAGTCGCCACCATCGACAGCGTAGGCTCTCAGGCCAACCGTATGGAGCCGATTTTCAAGCGCGAGCCATATTCATCGCTCGTACCGCAGATCGATATCAAATATGGAGACGAGGGCGCGAGGAACGTCTCCATATTCGAGGTCGGCCATCGCCTCGGCGATGCGCTCATACGGTCGTCCGAACTCGGGAATAAAGCAAAGAAGGCATTTGAGGCGTTTCTTGATTCGGGCGACGCGTCCGCACTGGCAAAACTTGCCCCAACTTCACTCGTTTTTGGAGTGTGGGATTCTCGGGATACCCACGCCAAACTGCCACGGATTGTACAGTCGGTCATTCGCGCGTGGGATGTCGAAGAATTGCATCGGTCAGCTCAATACAATCCGCCGATTGATTACGCGGCGCTTGAGGTGTTTAGCGAAGAAGATAAAACAAAGGATGAGGGCGATCCAAAGAGTCCGCTTGCCAAAAGAGGATTTGTCCATTTTCCGTCTGGCAAGGCTCTGGGCGGTGTCGTCGCCCGAGGTCCAATCCAACGCGATGTGACGGTGAATTTAGTGGCTTTGCGCCGTCTCCACGGCGGCAGTCAAAACGGACACGCGCTACGTCGATACATTCTCGGTCTTTCCCTGGTCGCTGCCACCTCCCCGCCGGAGCCCTTCCTGCGTCAAGGGTGCTTGCTCGTGCCCGATGTCGAGACAAGACCGCAATGGAATGTGATTGCGTGTGATGGCTCGCGTCAGGAAGTCGAACTCACGGAGGACTTGGTCTGTGGTTACGCTTCGACTGTCGCCAAGACATTTGGTGTTGGAAAGAACGAGTCTGTCAGCTTTGACAAGAAGCTCGCTAAAGCTGATGTCTAAAAAAGCCGACAAAAAATCCACAGCTTCTTGAGTTGAACCATGACACGCGCTCTGCTTCTCTCGGTTCGCTTCCACGACGGACGGTATCACGGGGCTGGGGATTGGCCGCCTGCGCCTGCCCGGCTGTTTCAGGCGCTGGTCGCTGGGGCCGCCAGGGGCGCAACGCTGGCGGATGAGGACAGGTCCGCGCTGAAATGGCTGGAGACGCTTGGAGCGCCGGTGATTGCCGCGCCAGCCGTTCGCAGAGGCGAACCCTGCAAAAACTATGTGCCGAATAATGACCTCGATGCGGTCGACGGCGATCCAAGACGAATTGGCGAGATTCGTACCGCCCCCCCCAAGGTTACTCGTCCGTATATTTTTGACGCAAAAATCCCGCTGCTGTTTATCTGGACATCGGACGACCATGCGTATGACGAGAAACACGCTCAAACCATCTGTAAGATGGCGGAGCGCTTGTACCAGTTTGGGCGGGGCGTTGATATGGCGTGGGCTTGGGGAGAACTTCTGGACGAAAGCGAGATTGAGCAACGCCTTGCGTGCCACCGGGGCGTGGTGCATCGTCCGAGTGAGGGTAATACCGGCAAGGCTCTCCCGTGTCCGCAGAAAGGATCACTCGCCAGTCTTGAAAGGCGGTTCGCCGCGGGCCGGTCTCGTTTCACCTGGATTCAAGAGGGCAAAAAGCCACAGCAGCTTTTCTCTCAATCGCCAAAGCCCCGCTTCGCCAGGGTTGCATATGCCACGCCGCCACACCGCTTTCTATTCGAGATACGGACGGCCATGTCCGACGAGTCTTTTGTGCCGTGGCCGTCCGAACGGGTGACGGAACTCGTCCTCAATGTGCGGGACAAGGCCGCGAGGAGGCTGAAAGAGGCGCTCCCCGAAGAAGCCGGGAAGATTGACCGAGTGTTCATTGGCCGTCAGGCAACAGAAGCCGACAAGGCCGCCCGCGTGCGGATTCTGCCGCTCCCCTCCATCGGCCACATCCATGCGGATCAAGAGATTCGCCGTGTTCTCGTCGAAATCCCGCCGAACTGCCCTTTACGGGCCGACGATATCGCTTGGGCGTTTTCCGGCCTTGAAAACACCGGCTCGGCAACGGTGGAACCGTGGAGCCTCGTTCGGGCCGAAGGTCGGGGAATGCTTGACCACTATGGCATCGACAGCAGGGAACAGGATGGCTTCCGCGTCTGGCGTACCGTCACCCCCGCTGCTCTGCCGGCCATGCGGGCAGGACACGGAACTACCGGGGCCGGGCGGGTGGCAAACGAGGCGAAGACGGCCCACGCTGTTATGCAGGCGTTGCGTCATGCCGGCGTGGCAACGCGGGTAGCGTCCATCCGCGTCCAACGCGAGCCGTTCGACCGCAACGGCTCGCGGGCGGAAGGGTTCGCCATGCCAAGGCGCTTTGCGGCGCGTGGCCTGCATCATGTGGAGATGACGTTTGCGCAAGCCGTGCATGGTCCTCTCGTCATTGGGAATGGACGCTATCTTGGCCTGGGTCTGATGGCCCCGCAAAAGGAGGTCGCGCCCGGCGCGCTGCTGTTCTCGGTCGCGCCTGAGACCAGTATTGCCATGACAGACGCCCCCTCCCTGTTACGCGCGGTTCGCCGGGCGTTGATGGCACTGGCAAAAGACAGGCAGGAGCGCGTGCCTCGGCTTTTTTCCGGGCACGAGCCTGATGGAGCCCCGGCGGGGTCGGGTAGGCATGAGCATGTTTTTCTTGCCACGGATGATACTGACGGGGATGGGCGCATTGACCGTTTGATCGTGGCCGCGCCCTGGGCGGTTGATCGCGCTCAACAGGCTCCGAAGCGGACGGACCGCGCGTACTTTGAGGGGGTTGTCTCTTCGCTTGAGCGCGTGCGGGCGGGTCGGCTCGGCGTGGTTGCATTGTCATCCGCAGTGCAACCTGCCCCCGGCGATGTCCTTATCGGGCCGTCGAGGCTATGGGAAAGCAGAACGCCCTATCGCCCAACGCGGCATACGCAGCGCGGCAAGGACACGGTGGCTGCCGTTACGCAAGATGTGATTCTTGAGTGCGGCCGGCGAGGCATCCCAAGACCGGAAGTCGAAGTGTTGGACCTGAAGAGCGGGCCAAAGGGGGGAGGGGTAGCGGCACGCCTCTGTCTTCGTTTTGCGACTGCGGTTGACGGACCGGTGATGTTGGGCCGCGACAGCCACCGGGGCGGCGGCCTCTTTGGCGCGGCAGGCTGACGGACGCTATCACTGGCAGCGCTCGCAGCTGATTTTTGGTATTTGCCCCCTCTCCCCAACCCTCTCCCTCCAGGGGAGAGGGAGCAGCTATTCCCTCCCCCCTCTGAGGGGAGGGTCAGGGTGGGGGGGCGTTGAGCCGGCAGCAGGGGAGGGAGAGGTGAAACTGAACCGCTCCCCGCTTTTTCCGTTCTTTGACAGCTACATAGAAGAGATGATACGAGCCGTTCCACACAGAGAACGGGAGGGCGTGATGTCTGGTCATAACGGGCCGGTAAGGATGGAAACAAACTCAGCGCGGATCGGAAGCGAGGGCACAGAGCCGGGGAGGACCGCGTTGCTTCTATCCTGCCGAAACATAACGATTTTCTCGTTGAGGCAGAAAGGCTGTCAGGCGTATCCCAGCCAGAAAACAGCCAACCCGCGCAAACGAGGAAAAACCCCCAGCCAAAACAACGGATTGGGCGTGGGGGAGAATCTCCCAGGTGGTGATGCCTGGGCCTCATTGAAGCTTCCATATCGCGCTCGCACCGCCAGTGCACATAAGAATCTCCCAGGTGGTGATGCCTGGGCCTCATTGAAGCCCCAACGACTCCCCCGAAATCCAATCCGCCCGGCGAATCTCCCAGGTGGTGATGCCTGGGCCTCATTGAAGCATCAGAACACGCTGCCAGTCCATGGCGTTTCTCCTGAATCTCCCAGGTGGTGATGCCTGGGCCTCATTGAAGCATAACTGTTCGCTATGTCGGCGAGGCGAAACCCGAATCTCCCAGGTGGTGATGCCTGGGCCTCATTGAAGCTGGGATGCTGGCGATAAGTCCGTCTCATGGTTCGGCGGAATCTCCCAGGTGGTGATACCTGGGCCTCATTGAAGCTACATGATCTCTTGCAGAGCGAGATTCTCCGCTCCGAATCTCCCAGGCGGTGATACCTGGGCCTCATTGAAGCAATCCGCCCGAGACCCACGAAGGTATGTGGCTTATGGAATCTCCCAGGCGGTGATACCTGGGCCTCATTGAAGTAACACCCACTATTTCCAGGCAGAAGGCGACTGGATGGGAATCTCCCAGGTGGTGATGCCTGGGCCTCATTGAAGCATACATCCGCAGGAACACTCGCAATGAAATTTCATGGAATCTCCCAGGTGGTGATGCCTGGGCCTCATTGAAGCTCATCCTTTCTTGCGGGCTGGAAGCCCGCGCTCCCAGGGTGGCTCTTTCTTGCGGGCTGGAAGCCCGCGCTCCCAGGGGGTCTGAAGGTTAGCCGTCTAAAGGGACAAAGGCGGATGAACGACCTGGCGCCAAACAGCGCTCCAGAGCCCAGCGGGCGGCCAGGGCGTCGTCCCGAGCGTATTGGGATAGGAGCTCAAGCGCGGCTGGGGCCGGCTGCCAGGCAAAACAGTACTCCGAAGGCACTACCACCGCGGCTGGTCTGACGGCCCAGGGGTGCGCGCAATGGAGGGTGGTTGCATGGGGCGCTTGCGCTTGAAACCAGGAGAGGACGCGCGGCTCTGTTTTTTTTGCGGCCCGAGTGAGACGGTCCAGATCGGTAAAGGGAAGTGGACGGGGGCGGGTACGGTCGAGCCTGACCAGAACGAGTTCCTGGATGCGCTCTCGATAATTCCTGGGTGCGGTAAGCAGGGCGGCGCGGTCGCTGAACTCGATAGTCCGAAACTCCTCCGGGTTGAGGGTAAAAGCCAGGGCGCAGGCCGGGTAGGGAAAACCGCCCACGCGCTCATGCCACGCATACCACCGCCCGGTCAGGTCAAAAAAGTGACGCACGATAAGAACGCGATTCGTACTCAGCGGGTAGGGGCCGGAATCAACGGTCCCAAGATGGGCCTCAGCATTTACAATAAAGGTGTAGGACTCAAGCGCGGAGAGGAATTGACTGGTCACTCGTCGCAGTTCGGCATCAACCGGAATAAGCGCGGCGGACAGTTGCCGAACGGTTGCGCTGGGGAGATAGGGATTTGCCCCGCCGGCCTCGCTGTTATCCGTATGTCCGTCGGCTCGCGCCGCGGTTGCGGATCGATTCCAGCAGTCTAAGACCAGTCCGATATCCTCGGCGTAGTCGGTTGCTTTGATGACCCCGAAATCAAGCAGTATCTCTCGCCCAACCAGAAAGGAATAACCAAACATCCAGATGGCCAACGGAGAGACGCTGGTGTCAAGCCGCCGGCTCCGCTGAGCAATGGCCTGCGGGGTGGCCCGAGAAGAAAAACGTCGCACCTGCCCCGGAAGCGTCCAGAAAAGATGGGTGGCCGCAAGGGAAAAAGCCTGGTTGACCGGCAGACGGGTTGGGGTGGGGCCGACCGGCTGGAGGATTTCTTTACGGAACTTCACCCCCATGCTGTGGATGAGCTGGTTTGTTGTCGCGCGGTCATATGTGGGTTTCTGAGCCACCTTGGTCGGCTTAGCGCAGGTGTTGCCGGCGGGTCAAGACGAGGGTTTCAGGGCCTTCGTTGTCTGGGCGGGGCGGTCACGGCCCTTTGCGCCCTGCCGGCTTAGTACGTTTTACGATGCTGTGTAGCCACCTGTCATTCCTGCGGAAGCAGGAATCCAGGCCCCCACTCCTGCTCCCGTCCGGTCAGCGGCGTCAGGCCGGTCTGGACGGTTCCCTCCAGGGGATGACGGGCCTCGCGTTCCTCCACAATGCGATAGACGGGAATGGGCGCGGACACGCCCCACTTCATCCCCGTCTGATTTGCAAAGCCGCAACTCGTACACTGCATACCTTCGTAGCTCTATAGCTGTGGCCGCCAGAATTGCCAACCGCTATGGCAGTTGCTAGTTGTCAGTTGTCCGTCACTACTAACCACTCATCACTAACCACTAACCACTAGCCCCTAGCCACTCATCACTCATCACTAACCACTCATCACTAGCCACTCATCACAAACCACATGGAACCGCTCTACCTGCTCATCGTCAACCGGCCAAAGACCCTGCTCCTTCTGCTCTTCATCCTCACCTGCGTCTTTGGGGTGTACGCAAAAGACATTCGTCTGGACAGCTCGGTTGAAAGCCTCCTGAGCCAGGACAACCCGGACAGCCAGTATTACGCTGAGGTCCGCCAGCTCTTTGGCAGCGATGAAGTCGGGGTGGTCGGGCTGCTGGCCGATGACATTTATACCGCGGACGTCTTACACAAAATTACGCGCCTGACCGAAGCGCTGGAGAATATCGAGGGGGTCCAGGAGGTGCTCAGCCTGACCAATGCGCTTGACCCGATTGCCGATGTGGTCGAGCCGCCGCGGTTGGTCACACACATCCCTGCCGACCAGGCCGGTCTGGATGCGCTCCGGGAGACGTTGGCCGACCGGCCTATTTACCTGAAGAATCTGGTCTCCGAAGACGGAAAGGCCGCGGCCATCAATATCTTCTTCGCGGATATGGACGACGCTGCATTCATGCCGCGGGAGATTGATGAGCACATCCAGGCCATCATAGACGCAGAACACGCAACAGGGCCGGAACAACTGTTTTATACTGGCCTGCCCCGCTTCAAAGTCTATTCCGCCCGGGCCATGCAGAGCGATTTGAGCCGCTTTGTTCCCCTGACCCTGCTCGCTATTGTTCTTGTGCTCTTCGTGAGTTTTCGTTCCGTCCGCGGCGTCTTGTTGCCGGCCCTGACGATTCTCGTCAGTCTCATCTGGACGCTGGGCATCATGGTCCTTGCCGGGAGCAGCCTCAGCCTGGGGAGTATTGCCCTGCCGCCCCTGATTCTCGTCTTGGGGACAGCCTATTCGCTCCACGTGGTGGCTGAGTATTATGAGTTGGCCCAGCCAGATGGCTCAGTGCGGGACGTTGTGTTGGAGACCCTCAGAAAAACCAGCCCGCCGATTTGTATTACTGCGCTGACAACTGTGCTCGGTTTTCTCTCCTTGGGCATAAACCCGCTCAGCAGTATTCGCGCGATGGGTATTTTCTCGTCGGTCGGCATTCTGATCGCTTTTGTCTTATCCATTCTCCTGGTTCCGGCCAGTCTCATGCAGCTGCGTCTCCCGGCCAACCCCGCGGCCGCGTTTGCCCCTGGGGTCACCACGGGTCTGCGGCGTATCGGTCGCTTTGCCATTCAGAACCGCCTGAGCGTGATTGCCGCGGCGCTGCTCTGCGCCGGGGTGGCGCTATGGAACCTGACCTCGATTCAGGTCGATTCTAATTTTCAGTCCTTCTTTCGTCCCAACGACCCCGTGCGCCAGGCGACCGATGCCATTAATGAGCATCTGGTCGGCAGCATGGCTTTTTATGTGGTGATTGATGGCGAAGAAAAAGACGTCATGAAACAGTGGGATACCTTGCGCCGGATCAAAGACCTCCAGACCTATATCGACGGCCTGCCCGGTGTGGATAAAACCGTTTCGTTCGTGGACTATTGCGAGCTGCTCGACCGCGGGGCGCAGTCCGGCGGCGGTGGGGTTCTGGTCGGTCCGGGCGACGAAACTATTGCGGCTCAGCCAGCGGACAAGCCCACCACCTTCTGGCAGGAGCCGTCTCAACTCCGCGCTGTCATGCAACTCGTGGCCGGCAGTCCGACCAGTTTTCGGTCCGTCGCCAGCCCGGACTTTGCGCGCTCGAATATCCTTGTCCGCACAACCCTCTCGGGCTCACAGGAGATCTCCGCGCTCGCGGAGCGGATCAGCGCCTACGCTCAGGAGCGCTTTCCGCCCGATCTCAAGGTCCGTCCCACCGGCAATCTGATTCTCCTGACCCAGACAACCGGCGATATTATTACTGGCCAGATCCGCAGTCTGTCGCTGGCTGCCAGCGTCATCTTCGTTATTATGGCGGCCATGTTTCTGTCCGCTCGGATTGGGCTGATCGCCATGATTCCGAACATCTTTCCGATTGTCATTTTTTTCGGACTGATGGGGCTCTCCGGCGCGGTGCTCAACCTGGGGACCAGCATTATCGCCGCTATTGCACTCGGCATTGCTGTGGATAATACGGTGCACCTGATGACCAGGCTGAGCGCTGAGGTGCATACGGCCCCAGACCAGGAGACCGCCCTGCTCCACACCCTCGGGACGGTGGGCAAGCCGAGCCTGTATGCCTCCGTCATCTTATTGCTCGGCTTTCTGGTGCTGTATTTTTCGACTTTTGTCCCGATCCGGGAATTTGGTATGCTCTCGGCGGCCACCATGATCGTCGCCTTTGGGGCGGATGTGCTCTTGCTGCCGGCCTTGCTCGCCACCACCAAGATCATCACCCTGTGGGACGTCTTATACCTGAAACTCGGCCGCGACCCGCATAAGACGATTCCCCTCTTTGCCGGGCTCCGTCCCGTGCAAGCCAAGATCGTCACCCTGATGGGCGAATTTCGGACCTTTGCCAAGGGTGAGTTCATCGTCAGGCAAGGAGAAATGGGCAGGGAGATGTTTGTGCTGATCAATGGCAGGGCAGACGCCCGGCTCAATACTGACGGCTCGTCAAAGCTGCTGCGAAGCATGGGCCGCGGCGATGTGATTGGCGAAATGGCCCTCATCCGTCAGAATCGGCGGACCGCGGACGTGATTGCCGTGGACGAGGCTGAGGCGATTGCGGTGGACGAGCGCTTCTTGCAGCGTATGCAAAAACGCTACCCCCGGATTGGCGCTCGGATATTCCTGAATATCGCCAGGATTGTGAGCGATCGTCTGGACGACGCGTCTCGACGCGGAGTGGCCTAGGCAGGAGACAAAAGCGATCGGGGAAACCGCGGTATGCTGCGCCATCTGCACGTGAAAAATCTGGCCCTGATCGACGATCTCGCCCTGTCGTTCGAGTCCGGCCTGAATGTGATTACCGGAGAGACGGGCGCCGGCAAAAGCCTGCTCATGCAGGCCATCGGCCTGGCCCTGGGCAGTCGAGCAACCGCCGACCTGATTCGACGGGATACCACAGAGGCCGTTGTCGAGGCAGTCTTCGGCCTCGACAACGCGCGTCTCGCCCCCCTCTTGGCGGAACATGAGATGCTTGCAGCCGAAGAACTCCTGGTCCGTCGCGTGATTACAGCGAACGGACGCAGCCGAGTGTATCTGAACGGCCGGCTGACCACGGTCGCGCTGTTGCGTCAGCTCAGCGCCGGGCTGATGCAGATCTATGGACAGCATGAGCAGCAGGTCTTGCGTGAGGCTGATTCGGCGCTCTCCCTGCTCGACGATTTCGCTGATACGCCGCAGCGCATCCGGGAAATGGCGACCCGCTACCAGACCCTGCGACGGGTATGGGAGCGCGTGCGCGCGCTGACCGAGGACAAAGCCGCGGCTGAGGCCCGCCAGGACTTCGTACGTTTTCAGGTCGATGAGATTCGCCGCGCCGCCCTCCAGACCGGAGAAGAAGAGGAGTTGCGCCAGGAACGGACCATGCTCATGAACGCCGAAAAGCTGTATCAGACGACGGCTGGCGGCGAAGAGATGCTCACTGCGAGCGACGGAGCGGTGACGGATCGACTCGGGCGACTGGTGGCCCAGTTACGCGACCTGGTCCGGGTGGACGCCCGCCTGAACGAAGCGGTCTCACTCCTGAGTGACGGGCTGGCCCAGGTCGAAGAGGCCGCCCTTTTCCTGCGCAAATATGGCGAGCGCCTCAGCCCGAACCCCGAGCGTCTGGAAGAGATTGATGTCCGCCTCGCGCTGCTCTCGCGTCTCAAGAAAAAATACGGCGAAAATATTGAGGCGATTCTGGCCCGGCAGGCTACGCTGGAACAAGAGCTGGAACATATCGAAAGCGGCGAAGCGGCGATTGCCGCGTTGCAACAGGAAGTCACTCAAGCCGCGCAGGCGGCCTGGTCCTGGGCTGACGAACTGTCGGAGGAGCGGCGCGCGGCTGCCCGGAAGCTTGAGCGCAGCATCCAGACCGAGTTAGGTCAGCTCGGCATGCAGGGCGCGCACTTTGGCGTCCAATTTCCGCAACCGCCTGAAGATGAAACCAGGGGTGGACCGGATTCGCCGTTTACGCAAAATGGCCGGCGGCTCACAGCGCGCGGCTACGATCAGGTCGAATTTTATCTGTCCGCCAATCCCGGGGAGCCACTCTTGCCACTTGTCCAGGTTGCCTCTGGCGGAGAACTCTCCCGCCTCATGCTCGCCCTCAAAGCGCTCAGCGCGGCTGCGGAAGCCACGCCGACACTGATTTTTGACGAAGTGGACGCGGGAATCGGCGGTGGAGTGGCCGAGGTCGTCGGGCGGCGGCTCAAGGTCCTGGCCGACCAGCATCAGGTGCTGTGCATTACGCATTTGCCGCAGATCGCGGCCTGTGCCGACCACGCCTACACTGTGACCAAAACGGTGGCCCAAGGCCGCACGATTTCTTCGGCCCAACGTCTGACCCAGCGCGAACGCCTCCAGGAACTCGCCCGCATGCTAGGTGGTGTGGAAATCACGCCCGAAGCTCGTCGCCACGCGCGTGAAATGCTCGAAGGCGCGCGGCGGGGATAGCGGACTAGGGGCTTTCCCTGTCATGAAATATCCCTATTATCTCTGTATATGATCACAATTATTTCCGTATTGGCCGGCATATCGGTACTTGTTGCGGCCTATCACCCCCTCGTGCCGACCATCCTGCAATCCAGGCAGCATGGACTGCTGAGCGATAGCGTCATGCTCATCACCCTCAAGAAGCGAGACTCATCGGAGATGAAAACCTTTCCGGTGGATTATCTGCGTGAGGGAAATATGGTCTATATTGGGAGTGACTCCGGCTGGTGGAAACACCTCGAAGGCGGTGCGGAAGTCACCCTGCTCATTCAAAGAACGGAGTACACAGGCTGGGCCACGCCCATTCTCGGCGACCCCGAGCGCAGCAGCGCGGGGTTCAAGAAGCTGCGTCCGTGGACTTACAAACGGGCGGAATGGACCGGCGCGGTTTTCGTTGAAGTCAAAATCCGGGATGGTCAAGGAGTACAATGACGAACGAAGAAATTGTAACTACGTTTACAGGCAAGGGTCATGTATGAATGGGATAAGACAAAGCAGCGCGAAAATCTATGCAAGCATGGGCTGAGCTTTGAAGATGCGCCTCTCGTGTTTGCTGGGGCGTGCGTGACGTTCGAGGACAAACGTTACGACTATAGGGAAGAACGGTTCATTACCCTAGGCCGGTTGGAAGGCCGCGTAGTGGTCATCGCCCATACGCCACGCGGTAAGAAGATACGGATCATTTCGATGAGAAAGGCTAATAGTCGTGAGCAAAAGATCTATCAAGAGCGACTTGAAACGCGTTGATGCCCAGGGCGATCAAGATATTGATTACAGCGACATCCCTGAGTTGGATGAAGACTTCTTCAAGAAAGCACGGGTAGTAGTCACGCCTGGAAAAAAACAACTGACCTTACGCTTAGACGCCGATGTGCTGGAGTGGATGAAAGCCCAGGGCAAGGGCTATCAAAGCCGCATTAACGCCATCCTCCGAGCTTACTACGAAGCGCACCAGGATGAGACCCGCGAGCATCACAAATGATTACTTCTCCTCTTGTCAGGTGAGCAAGCCTGTCGGCATGATAAGAGCGGAACACATGGCGACAGCCTGGCGTGAAGCGCGCCAGCTCTTTCCGTTACTCCGTATCAATCTCTTTAGGACGGGATTCGAGGCGCTTTTTCGCTGCGCCTCGGGTCATGCTCACCAGGCTGGAGAACCCGCATTTCTTCAAGACAAGGATACAGCCGACATCAGGCGCATGTATACGGATACGGACTAATGCGCCGCACGGTTGAGCGACCTGGCGATGATATTGGAGCCTTACTTCAGCCCTTCGCCACTGGGGTCGTCGACGATAAAGAGCCACGTCCCGTCAGCCTGCTTGCGCACCACCTCCACACTGTGCAGCGGCGTCGTGACCGGATTTCCGTCGGGACCCGGACTGGTGCTGCTGCCCTTCACTCGCGTGACCGCCACCGACCCGTCCGTACTGGGGACTGCCGTGACCGCCTCGACGTTAAACGTGGCCTGGGCGTTAATAAAGCCCTGCATGACCTCGCGGATGGCGGCGTGGCCGGTGACGACCTGCTCGGGCGACACCACAAACGTAGCATCCGGCTCATAGAGCGCTACGGCCGCGTCCAGGTCGCCCGCTTTCAGCGCTTCAAGCAACAGCAGATCACACTCTTCGGGTTTGTTTGCTGGCATATCCGTTCCCTCCTTTGATTTGAGTCACAATCTCATCCTGGCTCAGGCCGCACTGTCGGGCCGGTCTCCGGCGTAATACGGTGAGCGGCCCGGTTTGTCCTTGAGATGGACAAAGACCTTATGCGAGAACCACTCGGTATACTCCCGGACCGTCACCGGTCGATACTGGGGCGGATGGTCGGCGTCGCAGCAGGTCTCCACACACGCAATCAGGGTGTCCGGGCTGGGGCTGTAGAAGAACGGAATTGCATACCGGTCGCGACCCGAGCGGTTGATGGCTCGGTGAAATGTCGCCCGAAACCGGCCGTTGCTCCACAAGCGGAGAATCTCGCCCGCATTGACCAGAAACGTCCCGGCCAGCGCCGGGGCCTGAATCCATTTTTTCTCCGAGGTGCGCAGCTCCAGACCGGGCACCTCGGATTGGGCCAAAAACGTAATAAAGTCGCCGTCAATATGCGGCGAGGCATTAAACTGGTTTTCCTCACAGGGGGTCTCGGGATAGTGGGACAAGCGCAGAATCCCCATTGGCCGCGAGTGCAGAAAGGCGTCATCAAAGAAATGTACGGGCAGACCCAGGGCGGTGGCGTACACCGGCAGCAGGCGCAGGCTGAGCGCTTCCATAGCGTCGAAATACTCGACCAGGGTCTCCCGAAAGCCGGGCAAATCCTCCGGCCACTGATTGCCGCCCTGATACAGCGGGTCGGGCGCGCCGGCGTCCCGGCTCCTGGACTGGGCCTCACGCCCGATGAAAAACGCCTCGCCAATATCAGGCTTACGGGCCGGTTCGTCCTGCTTGTATTTGGGATGCTGGAGCCCCGGCGGCATATAGCCGATGCCTTTGCCATCGACCTTGACGGACAGTTTACGCGCCGGCGGCAGCGCATGAAAACGGGCGTTTTCGGCGAACACGCGGTCAACTAACTCCTGGGGCACGCCGTGGTTTTTGATGAAAAAGAAGCCGATGTCTTCAAGCGCCTGGCAAACCTCCTGACCCAGGCGGGCCAGCGCGCCGGGGTCGCCGGCCAGAAACGGTCCGAAGTCCAACACCGGGATGATATCTTTCTCACTCACCGGATACGATTGTTTCACAAAGACGCGATCCGTGTTCACCTGACGCATATTTCCCCCTCGTCGTGCGTTTCGCCCCGAGCATACACAACCAGCCCGCCAGGAAGCAAGTCAGACTTCGCCTTCATCTCGCTACCCCCTTTATCTCTTTGCTGTATCTCCTTGCCCAAGGGTAAAAAACTCTGGACCAAAGCGGTCTGGAGGCGTAGGCTTGGCCTGACTTCGTACCGGCAGATGAAGAAAGAGGACGATGGCTGATCCAGATCTTCACGGCGCCTGCTTTGTCTGTAGCAGTCCAGAATCGCCGAGCGAGAGCGTTGAAAACAGTTTCACCCGCCGGCAGCTCCTGGTCCACGGCGGTCTGGCGGGTGCGGCTTTTAGCGCGGCTGGCGCTCAGGCTTCGCCGGCCCTTTTTGCCAACCCGCTCCCACTCGAAGAAAAACCACCCCACCACGACTGCATCATCGAAGCGCCGTGGGGGCTGGTTTTTCACAATGGCCGCTTGCAGCTTTTGCCGGACTGCTCGGTTCGGGTACGGAGAGACCATATCGAAACAGTCAAAAGCGGCCATCTCCAGGGCGATACGCCGCGTCTCCGAGCGAGCGGCCAACTGTTGCTGCCGGGTTTTATTTCGGGTCATACCCATGCCTGTTCAGCCACCCCAACCCGGGGGATTATTGAGGGTGGTCGCTCGTACGCCCGACCACTCGAACTGGTCGAGTCTCTGAGCACCGAAGATCTCGACGCCCTGACTGCCTATAACGTAGCGGAGTTGCTCCGCTCGGGCTGTACGACCCAGGTTGAAATGAGTCTGAGTTTGCGCCAGGCAGAGTCGTATGTCCGCATTGCCGGGCGTTGGGGGGTGCGGGGATATCCGGGCGGTATGATTCCCGGTATTGCGCGGCTGTTTCCCATCTGGTTTCGAAATTCGGATCAAGTCCTGACCGACTCAGAACAGGAGACTTTGGCTGAGATTGCGGCGAATCGACGCTTTGCCCTGAGCCACAATGGCAGTGAAGACGGGCGGATTCGCCCCCAAATGGCCCCACATGCCACGGATACGCATACACCCACGACGATGGCGGCCATTCTGGCCGCAGCCAAAGAAATCGGTAACGGGATTCATATTCACTTGTCACAAAGCGCCCAAGAGACAAAAACAGTCCAGCGCTTATGGGGAAAACGGCCGGCGGAATGGTTAGACGAACTTGGCTTTTATTCCGAGCGTATCTTTGGTGCCCACTTCACCGGGATTGATGTTCAGCACGACCTGCCGTTTTTAGCCGGCAAGCAGTTGACCTACGCCCACTGTCCGTCTGGTAATGGCGCTGGCGGCAGTAGCGGCACGCAGCCCTACCCCGAAGCCCTGGCCGCCGGTGTCCGCACAACGATCGGCATCGACACGCACTCAAACGATTATCTCGAAAACCTGAAACTCGCCGTGCTATACGGACGTGCCCGCGCCCGACTCTTACAGGCCAGCAGCCCCGTCCTATTGCACCTGCCGACCATTTGGGAGGCCGTCCAAGGGGCAACCTTGGAAGCTGCTCAGGGCCTCGGACGGGACGATCTGGGCCGCATTGCGCCAGGGGCCAAAGCGGACCTGTGTACGGTTGATGTCTCCGGTTTCCTGACTGGCAGCGGAGCCGTCCCGCCCGAACCGCTCAACAATCTGCTGTATGCCCACGGCCTGAGTGTGCGGCATGTGATGGTTGACGGAAAATTCCAGGTTTTTCACGGCCAGTTTGTGAGCGATGACGCCGCCCGGGTGCAGCAACAAGGCGGTGCGGCTGTCCAAAAAATCTGGGCGCAACTGCACGCTGAGCACTGGTTCGCCTGAAGGCGCATCTTTGGCAGTCTCTTCCGCCCTGCGTCAAATCTGGCTTGACGCACTGACCGCTGCTCTATACCCAACAGACCCATAAGATATCAGCAGTTGTCCAAGGAGGAGAGCTTCATGTATCGAGGCGTTCGGATCTTTAGCAGTTGGTGGGTTGGACTCGTGATGTTGACCGGGGGGTCTGGCGAGGCCCAGGAAGCCGCTCCCCAGGACCTGCCCGGCCCAGCGGTGCCGGCGGAACTCAGGACGTGGTTGACGCAGACCGCCACCCCGCGGGCGCTCCCGCCTGGTTCCTACCCGGCTGAGGAACTGGTCGGAGTGCTGCCACCCCATGCGCCTGGGCTGCTGGCCTCCGAAGCGACCAATGGCACGGTCCCTACGCTCGATGTGGTCGCCGCCCGTACGTATGATGTCCTGGTTTCGGACAGCGTCCATCAACTGAACCCGAACGGTGAACTCGATGATACGACGCACTGCGGGCGAGAGCTGCCCTTTCCCGGCCTCGCTCCCGACGCGAACCGCGCCGGACTGAAGGCCGTCTGGAACCTGTTGTGTCGGAATCGGGGCGGGAGCTTTGAGTATCTCGGGCATACCTTTCGCGGCTCAGGCCCAAATCCTCATCGGACCCTTATCATCAATGGCTGGAACGGCTGGGGACCGCAGGGCTTCGGCCTCCGCGCGCTGACGCTGGCTCCAGGCGACCAAAAGGACAACGAAATGATGGGCTGGCTACCGTGGGCGCGGGACAAAGCCGAAAGCTTCTATGTGTATAATATGAAGATGCGTCGGCCGCGCCAGGGGTCGACCACGCGGGGCGATAAAATGGCGGGGACCCAATTCACCCGCGAGCATGCCTTTGGCTGGGAAGGGCAGTTCTTTTTTTATGACTGGGAGATGCTGGGCGAGCGCCCGGTCTTGACGGCATTCGACAGTCGGCACGAGTTTCCCCAGTATTTGCCCGTCAATCGCTGGTTTGCAGACGACCAGTGGATGCTCCGCCCGGCCTTCCTGGTGGTTGGCAAACGCGCCCACAAAGGTGCCGGCTCGGGGTATGTGGCGCTGTGGCTCGATACGGTCACATTCGAGCCGTTGTGGACGGTATTTTATACGGAGGCCGGGGTCGCCCGGAATATCCTGGGGCTCACGTTCAAGTGGGATACTCAGTATCAGCGACATGTGACTCTCGGCATGAGCGCGGTAGACCTGGACGCCAATGGGGTCCCTGTGACAGGGACGGTGTTCGAGGCACATTTTTGCAGCATCCTGCACCACCCAGATGCACTTGCTGACCCTGCGAGCTATAACGGTCAACTGCTGGGCAAGAAACCTTTCAACTGGAGCTTCCGCCCGCCAGGCTGTGAGGACAGTGTCGAGTACGAGTCTACTCAACAAGCCGGCTAAAGGCGCACATCCTTGGCGAGCTTGATAATTGCGCCTGTGTGTCCGCCTCCTGTTACTTGACAGTCCCGGTCTATTGACTACGCTCGCGAGTGACGACACAGGTGGCAGCGCATGGCTAGAACAAACGGAACCCTAGCCTGTTCCACACCACCCGAGAGGAGAAGTCTATGACAACAGAGGTAGCCCTGATCGTCGGGGGCGGTCCGGGAACAAGCGCGAGTTGCGCCCGGCTTTTTTCCCGCGAAGGCATGCAGGTGGCCGTTGCCGCCCGCACCCCGGATAAACCCGCGCTCAAGCAATTGACGAGCGAGTATGGCGTGCGGTGCTATGCGTGCGACGCGCGAGAGCCCGAGGCCGTGGAGGCCCTGTTTCAAGCGGTGCAGGCTGACCTTGGACGGCCTACGCTGGTTGTGCACAATATTGATGGCCGGACCCCGGACATTTTCCGTAAAGACCTCGCGGAGGCCGATCCCGGCCTGGTCCGCGACACCCTGCTGAACTCCGCGTACAGCGCCTTCCTCGTGGGTCAACAGGCGACAAAAAGCATGCTGGCCAGCCGGCCCGGTGCCGACGGGCACCGGGGCACTATTATCTTCACCAATGCCAGCGCGGCCTATAAGGGCTACCCGCGGAGTGGCGCGTTTGCGATGGCCTGTCAGGGCAAATCGGGCCTGGCCCAGAGTATGGCCAGAGAACTCATGCCCAAGGGCATCCACATCGCCCATGTACCGATTGACGCGGCGATCGGGTGGACTCAGGAAGACGGCACCCGCTGGCATCGCCTGGCAGGGACAACGGTGGACGACAATATGGCCGACCCGGATTCCATTGCCGAGACCTATCTGCAACTCCACCGTCAGCCCCGCTCGACCTGGGCCTTTGAGGTTGTGCTGCGGCCGTGGGTTGAGCCGTGGTAGAGCAGATTGCGGCTTGACTCTTCTGCGGAATTCGCATGAAGTGCGGAGAGTTTTCAATGAAAAGGAGGAGAGTATGAAATTTGGTGTTGTCATGTTCGCCACGGATTACGCCATCCGTCCTGACGAGTTTGCCAAAGAGTGCGAGGACCGCGGCTTTGAGTCGGTCTGGTATCCAGAGCATACCCATATCCCCGCCAGTCGGCGCAGTCCGTGGCCGGGTGGCGGAGAGTTACCCAAAGACTATTGGCATACCCACGATTTGTTCGCGTCGCTGATGGCCGCCGCGGCTGTCACGAAGACGATCAACGTCGGCAGTGGCATCTGCCTGGTGCAGGAGCACGACCCGATTAAGCTCGCCAAGGAAGTGGCTACAGTAGACCACCTCTCGAACGGCCGCTTATTGTTCGGGATCGGCGGTGGCTGGAATGCCGAAGAAATGGAAAACCACGGCACGCCCTTTGACCGTCGCTGGAAGATTTTGCGGGAAAAAATTGAGGCCATGAAAGCCATCTGGACCGAAGAGGAAGCCGAGTATCACGGCGAGTTTGTGAACTTTGATCCGATCTGGTCCTATCCCAAACCGTTGCAGAAACCCCATCCCCCGATTCTGTTGGGCGCTCACACCCCAGGCGGCTTGAATCGGGTCGCCAACTACTGCGACGGTTGGATTCCGATTGGGCCAAGAATTCCCGACCTCAAGGGCTGGATCGGCGATATGCACGCGCGGGCGGAAAAGTTTGGCCGTCAGGCCTCGGACCTGGCCGTCTCCGCTTTCATGGCCCCCGCAGAAGAAGCAGTGATCAATCAGTATCAGGAATTGGGGATTGAACGCTCCATCTTCGCCGTCCCGTCCGAGAGCCGAGACAAGGTCTTGCCGATTCTGGATAAGTACGCCGCGTTTATGGCGAGTATGAGCTAGATAAACTGGATAAACGAACTGTCAGGAGGAAGAGCGTATGATCGATTTACACTACTGGCCCACCCCGAACGGTAAGAAAGTCACCATTCTGCTGGAAGAGTGCGACATGCCGTACAAGATGATCCCGTGCAATATCGCCCAGGGGGATCAGTTCACGGACGAGTTTCTCAGGATCTGCCCGAATAATCGGATGCCAGCCCTGGTGGACCACGAACCGCTCGGCGGGGGCGAGCCGATCAGCATTTTCGAGTCCGGGGCGATGATGATGTATATCGCCGAGAAGGCCGGCCAGTTTTATCCCCAGGATGTCCGCGTCCGCTACGAGGTCAATCAGTGGCTGATGTGGCAGATGGCCAACCAGGGCCCCAAGAGCGGCGAGTGCGGTCATTTTCGCCGTTTGGGCGACGACCAGGGCGATCAGACCTATGCGGTCCGGCGTTTTACGGATGAGGTCAATCGCCTGTTCGGCGTGCTGAACAATCAGTTATATCGGCAGCCCTATCTGGCCGGGAACGAATACACTATTGCCGACATGATCTGTTACCCCTGGGCGGTCAACTGGGAAGCGCAGGGGCAGGACATCAACGAGTTCAAATACTTCAAGCGCTGGTCTGATGAACTCTCGGAACGCGAGGGTGTCAAAAAAGGCATGGCCGTCGGCAGCGACCTCGGGTTCGACGTTTCCAAGCTCTCACAGGAAGAGAAAGACCAGCTGCGCAAAATGCTCTACAACCAGCGCGCCCGCCCGGTCCCGGAATAGCGGTTCAATTGAGCGTCAGGGATAAATTTCATATTACAAGATTCGTTCAACGCCCCAGGTGCGCATGTTAGAAAAAGCCCTGCTTTCCGGTATCTGGACCGGCTTGGGCCTGCTCCTCCTGATGCCCCTGGTCGTCACCCCTCAGACGATTTTCCCTTTCATCGTGGGGAAGGCCCTGTATTCGCGGACTATTATCGAGATCATCCTCGGTCTCTGGGCGCTGCTCGCTATCTTGCGCCCTGCCTATCGTCCGCCGCGTTCGTGGTTGCTGATACTGCTTGCCCTTTCCCTCGGCGTGGCAATACTTGCAGCCTGCTTTGGGGTCAGCGTCCAGCGGAGTTTCTGGTCAACCTATGAACGGATGCAGGGCGTGGTGGACCTGGCCCATTGGTTTGTCTTCACTGTCGTTGTGGCGTCCGTGGTCCGAACTTTCCGGGGCTGGGGCGTTCTGCTGAACCTCAATCTGGGTGTCAGTCTGATAGTGGCCCTGCTGGCCCTTAGTCAGTACTCCGCCAACGTGGACTTCTCGCTTTTCGCCTTCAGCCCATATAGGGAATCTGCCTCGTTCGGCAACCCGACCTATCTCGGCACCTACATGCTGGTCAACGTCATCCTCGCCCTGGGTTTCCTCATACGGTCGTTCATCCCGGCGCAGCGGATTGGGAAGAACTTTTTTCTCCTGCTCTGGGGCGGGAGATGCTTCTGGGGCGGCACGGCACTTATCAATATTTGGGTCCTCATCTTGACCGGCACCCGGGGGGCGCTCCTCGGACTTATCCTGGGTCTGGGCTTCTCAGCAGTACTATTTGTGTTTCTGGCGAGGAGGCGACCTGTTCGGCTGGCCGCAATTGGATTGACCGGCACCCTTGGCGGCGCGGCCATCCTGATTGCGTCGGTGTTTCTCACGCCCGATATCTTACCGTTCAACATACCACCCCACAGTGCGTTCGCACCCAGGACAAGCGAAGTGTTACCGGGCGAAAAGTTTCTCAGCATTCGAGGCCGCCTAGCGCTCTGGGAAGCAGGTGTGAAAGGATTCGTCGATGAGCCGCTCCTGGGCTGGGGTCCGGAGAATTATATAGTGGTCTTCGGCCGGTATGCCTCTGGACTCGGGAGCTCTATAAAGATCAGCGATGCGGCACATGGCGAGATGTTCGAAGTGCTTACGACAGCGGGCCTGTTCGGTCTGTCGAGCTACCTTGCTCTCTGGGCACTCACATTCTCCGTCGTGGTGCGCGCCGCCACAGGGACAATGGATTTCAGAGAGCAAGTGCTGACGCTGTTTGTCGGCGCGACCTTGATGGGCCATTTCGTGCAGAGTCAGTTCTTTTTCAATATCCCCACCACTTCTCTCCAGTATAGCCTGCTGCTCGCTTTCGTCGTTACCCTCGAAAGGGGCAGGGGAGAGAGAGCGCCGGCCCGGCGGCGCAGAGCGACCGGTTGGCACACCGGGCTTCGCATCGGCCTGGGCGTGGGAGCGCTCGCCCTGGTGGGGGTGGGTCTCCTCACCAACCAGGCGCAATACTCAGCGGCCAGCGCTGTCAGACGAATGGTCGCTCCGACAAGCACCTTCGATCAAGCCCTCGACTGTTTCGAGCAGGCGCTGACCGACTTCAAGCCACTCGCGAACTATCCCAGACTGGTCCTGTTTGACAATGTAGCGAGACTCTGGCCAATGCTCGGCATATTGTCCAAGAGCAGGCTGCTCGTGCTCGTGGATACCGAGGCGGCCGCGGCCATCGACAGCGAACCCGAGAATTGGCGGGTCTACCTGGCGCTGGCAAGGCTCTATGGGACAATAGCCGCCTCCGGTCCAGCATACGCAGAAACGGCAATACGCTATCGTGACAAAGCGTTGGAGCTGGCTCCTCACAGACATGAAGCGGAGGCGTTGCTGCTGTGGATACCCGTGGTATGGGGGCCGTATGGAGAGTTGGTTCCTTACAGACAGGAAGTGAGGGCGGTGCTGCCCCCCGCGCCCCGAACGAGCCACCCTGAGATTCACTCTGCGCAAAATGCTCTATAAACCAGCGCGCCCGCCCGGTCCCGGAATAGTTGGAGTGTCGGGTGAGGCGACGCTCACCCGAGCCACAGCTGCGACAGCCAGTTCTGGTAGCGCATCAATTCACGCAAGGCCCCAGGGTATTTCCCTTGGGGCCTCGCCGTATTTTGGTTAAAGGGGGGGAGGGGGATGTTCCGAACAGGACGGACGGCTGACTAGGCCACCGCTTTTTGGTCCAACTGCTGCAAGCGCGGCATGACCTCGGCCGCGAACAGCCGCATGCTCTGCTCACTGTCCTCATACGGCATGCCGCCATAGCTGAACACACCGGTGAAGGCATCGCAGCCAATCTTGGAACGGATCTCAAGGACTTTTTCAAAACACTGGTCCGGCGTGCCCCAGACCTGGAGGTTGAGGAAAAAGTCGGTCACGCCCTCGACACTGCCCATGGCCTCAGACATCTTGCCGTAGTATTCGTAGCCCTTGGTCTTGGCGAAATGGTCACCACCAAAATCGTAATGCTTCATGGCCGACTGCCAGTAAGCGCCGATGTAGCGCCGAGCCAGCTCTTCGGCACGGCCGGCATCCTTATCGCAAAAGACCCAGCCGCCGGCGACCGGCGCCGGCGCCTCGGCAGCGTTGGCCTCACGGTAGATCGTCCGGTACGTATCCAATTCCACCGCTACGTCTTCCCACGGCTTCTGGGGAATGATCAGGATGCCGACGCCCAGACGGGCCATGATCTCGGACGACTCGGGTGAAACCGCGGCGGCATACGTCCGGCCCTTAAAGGATTTGAACGGCTTGGGACGGATGTCTTTCTTGGGCTGGGTATAATACTGACCCGCATACTCGCAGTAGCCCCGTTCGAGTCCGGTCAGAACCATATCCGCGGCCTCGACAAAGCGTTCGCGGGACTCACCCATATCGACCCGGAAGCCCTCGAACTCAACCTGCCCGGCGCCGCGCCCAAGCCCCAGAATCAACCGCCCGTCGCACATATCGTCCAGCATCGCAATTTCTTCTGCCGCCCGCATGGGATCGTGCCAGGGCAGTACGACGACCATCGAGCCCAGCTTCACCGTCTTGGTCCGACCGGCCATATAGGTCAGGAACTGGAGCACATCGGGCACCATAGTGTAATCGGTAAAGTGGTGCTCAACGCTCCAAATCGAATCAAATCCAAGCGGCTCGGCCAAATCGGCCAACCGAATCTCATTTTTGTAGACCTCATAGTCCGAGATTTTCTGCGCCGGGTTTTGGCAGATCGCAGCCATGCCGATCTGCATCGGCGAATCGAGTCGTGCTGTCATAGTCCGTATCCTCCTTTGGAGCGTGGTAATATTCTGACGCTCGTCTTCAGAAGCCCAGCAGCATAGCGCAGGTGAAAAAAGAAAGATAGCTGGCGCTCCTTTGGATCGTAGCAATACCCGAACGCGCTCCAGCCCCGTAATCTCCGGGTCTGCAAGAACACGGCGCAGCAATTGTCCCGCGCCCCGAACGAGCCGTCCTGAGATTCACTCTGCGCAAAATGCTCTATAACCAGCGCGTCCGCCCGGTTCGTGAAGCCTAAGAGCGTCCGGCTGAGACGGTTGCCGGGCCTTTGGTCCGGGCCGCGGCCTGACTCTGAGATACTAGAAGTGGTACTTCAGGTTCAGGCTGACGCCGAATAACTCGATGTCGTCAAGCTTGATCTTGTAAGCGACCGGTTCGCTGCCATCGAGTCTGAGTTGGGACTCGTGGCTGCGCAGACGGTCCCACCCTCCACCGTCCCGGAATGTGTCGAAGGCGACCCAGCGGCCCTTCACGCCCAACGACAGCGCTTCCGTAATCGCGTAGTCTGCCCCAAACAGGACTTGGTAGCCGAACAACGTATCGTCGAGGTTGGTCTGCTCGCTCACGACCGTCCCGGCGAGGTTCCGGCGGATCTGATCCGCGTTGGATAAATCCGCACCGGAAGTGATGCGGGCCGGGTCGGTATTCAGCGCCCCGAGCGTTCCATAGTCTACATTGGTGAAGCCAAGGCCGACCCCGAAGCCCACGTAGGGCGTGAGGCGGCTGGTGTTGAAGAAATCGAAATACAGGTTCCCGAACAGGTTGTGCCCGGCAATGCTGCCCAGCCGATCTTCCGCCAGCACGAGTTCACCGTTCTGATGCGCGGCGACTGACGCTCCCGAGCCGAACCGAATGTCGGCGTCCCGGTCGTATTCTGAGTTGCGGTAGAAGTACTCCATCTCCAAGCGGAAACGGCCGAGCAGGTGATCAGGAAACCGGTCCTGGAGGCTGTAGCCGGCCGCGGTGCCGGCCAGAATGCCCACGGCGCCGTCGAATTTGCTCATCCAACTGTCGCCCCGTCGGATAGGGTCGGTACAACCGGGCACGTCGGCAAACAGCGGATTGATGAACTCGTCGCACACGCCGCCCCGGTCGTTGTCGCGTCCCTCCAGATCTGGCCCGGAGGCGAAATTGGCCCCGATGTCGCCGCTCAGATAGAACCCGGCGCGCGCAGAACCCGGCACGAGCAGACCGATGGCAGCCGCCACCGCCAGGAATGTCCGTCGTATAGGCATCCTGTCCTCCTTCCCGTTCTGCGTCGGGCCACAGGCGGCCGCGCGGCCGGAACCGCCTAGAAATGATATTTCAGGTTCAGGCTGACGCCGAACATTTCCATGTCATCGGTCGGGACGTGGTGCAGCACCGGTTCGCTGCCGTCGAGTCTCAGTTGGGAGTCGTGGCTGCGCAAGCGGTCCCACGGGCTGCTGTCCTTGAAGCTGTCGAAGTTGACCCAGCGGCCCTTGACACCGAGTGACAGTGCTTCCGTCAGCGCGTAGTCCACGCCGAACAACACCTGGTAGCCGAACAGTGTGTCGCTCAGGTCGGCCTGCTCGCTGGTGACTGTGCCGGCGAGGCTCTGGCGGATCTGGTCCACATTGGGCAAGCCCGCGCCGGCCGTGCTGCGCTCCGGGTCGATATTGCGGACCCACAGATTCCCATACTCCATGTCCGTGAAGCCGACGCCGACCCCGAAGCCGATGTAGGGCGTGAAGCGGCTGGAGTTGAAAAAGTCGAAATACAGGTTCCCGAACAGATTATGCGAGGCGATACCGTCGACCGTGGCTTCGGCCTGCACGATCTCCCCGGCCAGCTTTTCGCCGACCGAGCCACCCCCGTCGGCCCCGGTCATGATGTCGGCTTTCTGGTCGTATTCGGAGTTGCGGTAGAAGTATTCCAACTCCAGCCGGAAGCGGCCCAGAAAGTAGTCCGGGAAGCGGTCCCGCAGGCTGTAGCCGGCCGCGGTGCCGGCCAGAATACCCTCGGCATCGTCGAATTCGCTCATCCAACGGTCGCCCCGGCCCGCGGGGTCTGTGCATTCGGGAACGGACGCATACAGCGGGTTGTGGAATTCGTCGCAGTGGCTGGCCCGGTCGTTGTCGTATTCATTGAGGTCCACCCCGGAGGCGAAGTTGGCCCCCAACTCGCTGCTGAGGTAAAAGCCCGAACCCGCCCGTGCCGGGGTCGGCCCAAACACCCAGGCCACGACGATAAAAAATACTAATGTATATACATGCCTCATCTTCATCTCTCATTTACCTCCTCTCGTTTGATAATACCCAAATGCAGTCCAGCCGCCGTCGATGACCATGACTTCGCCGGTCATAAAACCAGCGTCCTCACTGGCCACAAAGCGCACGGCTTTGGCAATGTCCGTCTCCGAGCCCAGCCGCCGTTGGGGCGTGCGCTTGATTAAATCGATCGCGGTCAGCTTGCCGTCCGCTTCAAGGCCGTCGATCATGTCCGACTCGATATAACCCGGCGCGATACAGTTGACGCGAATGCCATACCGGGCCCATTCGATCGCCATGACCCTGGTCATGTGATCCACCGCGGCTTTTGAGGTGCAGTACCCGAGTGTGGCCGGGAAGGCGTTGCGGCCTAGAATCGAGCCGATATTGATAATGCAGCCGCCGCCGTGCTGCGTCATGTGACGCGCCGCGGCCTGAGAGCACAGGAAAATGGACTTCACATTGATGTCCATATGCTGGTCCCAGTTCTCCTCGGTCATTTCCAGCGTCAACTGCGGGCGCGTGATGCCGGCATTATTGACCAGGATATCGACCGGTCCGAGCTGCTTCTCCACTTCGGCAAACAAGCGGGTGACCTCGTCCGCCCGCTCGACATGACAGCCAAACGCGCTCGCCTCTCCGCCCTGACGCTTGATCTCGGCAACCGTCTCTGCCGCGTTTTCGGCCCGCGTGGCAACGCAGGCCAGCCGCGCGCCGGCTTCTGCCAACTCAACCGCAATGGGTTTTCCCAGGCCGCGGCTGGCGCCGGTCACAACGCTGACTTTTCCCGTAAAAATACCCATGCCCTATTGCTCGCGTGGATGTTCGGCGTTGTACTCGCGAATGGCTTTCAAAATCGCTCCGCCGGCCTTGTTCATCAGCTCCTTCTTGTTCGCGGACACCCGCTCTGCCGAGGTCTCCAGCCGCCGTAGCAAGCCCTGGGTGTGGGGCATCACGTGCCGCGCCAGGAGGTCGTAGCTCTTGCGGGCCAGGTCCGGCGGCGTCCAGTCGTGGACAAAGCACAACAGCGTGCCGAAACCGCCCGAGAGTTCCTGGAGGTGGGCGATTTTTTCAAGCGCGTCTTCGGGCGTGCCGAAAATGCCCCCGCCGTGTTCGTCCAGGCTTCGGGCCGCCCGATAGCCATCCTCAAACGGCTTGCGTTTTGGTGTGCCGAGGGTGCCGACAATATACTCGTTCTGCCAGCGCTGCAGCCCGTCGGCCACCTCGCGGTAGGCGTGTTCCTTTGAGGAGGACAGATGAAAGGGCATCACAATGCGCCAGTTTGCCTGGTCGAGACGCTGGCCGTGCTCACGGGCTGAGGTTTCACCCCAGCCCCACTGCGTTGGCAGCGCGGTCAGCCCTTCTTCCAGGTACGATGCAATGGAAAGCACGCCGACGCCGTACTTGCCCGCGGCTTTCATGCCAGCCGGAGAGATCGATGAGGCAACGGCCACTGGAATCTCATCCTGGAGCGGTCGTAATTGTAAGGCGGCTTCGCGCAGCGTGAACCAATCGCTTTCGACTGTAATCGGCTCGTCCTCGTTCAGCAGACGCAGGACAACACCCAGCCCCTCATCCATACGGTCGCGTTGCGTGCTGGGGTCTATGCCCAGCATCACCGCGTCAGACGGCAAGGCGCCCGGACCTACGCCGAGGATGGCCCGGCCACGGCTCAGATGGTCGAGGTGGACGATGCGCTGAGCGATATTAAAGGGGTGGTGGTACGGTACGGAAATCACACCGGTCCCCAGCCGGATGCGCTGCGTCCGCTCCGCGGCCGCGACCAGGAACATTTCCGGCGAACCGATTGTTTCCCAGCCGGCCGAGTGATGCTCACCGACCCAGAACTCGTCGAACTGGAGTTCGTCCAGAAATGTGGCTAATGCGAGGTCGCGCTGAAATTGAAGGGTTGGATGTTCCCCCAGCGGATGGTGGGGGGCAAGAAAAGCACCGAAGCGAAGGCGTTGACGCATAATGGCTCCATTCCTCAAAGCGTTGCGCTGAACTGTACCAAAACCGTTCCGCGGGAACCAGGGACACGTCGGTACTGCCCTAATTAGGCCGTTTTAAGTTCAGGACAGTACCGAAGAGGCTTGACGCTTATAATCCAAGCCGTTACGTGTTTTATGTTGTTTTATATTTTCTGCAAATAATAACCAGAGGAGGACGCGCATGGCTGACAAACCGGACGGCGCGGAAAATCGGTATGCGATGAGTCTGTTGAAGGGACGGGCACATGGGCAAGTTCAAAGAAGGAAAGGAGGGCGGACCACTCAGTCAAAGGTCCCTAATGCAGAAAGTCTTGAGGCCATTCACCAAGCGCGAACGGGAGAGGGATTGGTCGGTCCCTTTCATAGTTTTGAAGACCTGTGGGCTGATTTGAACGCTGATGATTAAAGCGTATCAAACAACACAGTTCAAAAGGGATTTCAAAAAAGCGCAGCAACGAAGAAAGGATGTTACCAAGCTCCAAACAGTCATGTCCACGCTCCTGCGTGGAGAGCAGCTTGACCAAAGCTATAAGCCACACCCGTTGAAGGGAAAATGGGTTTCGTCATGGGAATGTCATATCGAATCAGATTGGCTTCTTATCTGGAACGACGAAGACCCTGAGCAAATAAAGTTCTTGCGGACTGGAACCCACTCAGACATCTTTTCATAAAGGTATGTCTAACGGCGTACGGACTCGCCAAAACCACACAAAAGAAGATCCCGAAAAATCCTAGTTGTTTCCGTCACATCCCCAAACCCCAGGTCTTCACAAAAGGGGAATATCATGCTGAAAACAATGATTACCGGCAGTCTGCCGCGCCCGACGTGGCTCGCCCCGCAGAACCACATCTCGTCTGTCTCCCTGCGGCTTGAGGCTGACGCCTTGCGCGAAGGCCAGGACGATGCCGTGCGTCTGGCCGTGGTCGATCAGCACGCCGCCGGCATGGATATTGTAACCGACGGCGAACAGCGACGGCGGCACTATATCTGGGGATTTACCGAGGGACTGACCGGGATTGATTTCAACCGTATGGTCAAAAAGGAAACGCGCGGCGGTCGGTATAAGACACGGATAGATGTCGCGCGGGTAACGGGACCGGTCCGACGACCTCGCGCCATTTTTCTGGACGCGCTCCGCTTCCTCAAACGACACACGACTCTGCCGGTGAAAGTCACCCTTCCGGGTCCGATGACAACCGCAGACACCCTGGCGGATGAGCACTACGGGGAGCCGCGGCGTCTCGCCTTGGATTTGGCTAGGGTCCTCAATGATGAGGCGCGCGAGCTGGCCGAAAACGGCTGTGACATTATTCAGTTTGATGAGCCGTGCTTTAATATCTATCTCGATGCGGTTGAGGAGTGGGGTATCGCCACGCTGGAAGCCGCGGCCGAGGGAGTCCGGGCAAAGACCGCGGTCCATATCTGCTACGGCTATGGCGTTCCGCAGGTCCTGGCCTGGAAGACAACGAATACGGACTGGCGCCATTATCACCGCACGCTGCCCCTTCTGCGTACCAGTACGCTCGATATGATCTCAGTCGAATGCGCGGCCTCGGGCGTTGATCCGTCCGTCCTCGAACTGGCCCGAGGCAAAGACCTCATGGTTGGCGTTATTGATGTGGGGACAGAGGACGTTGAGACACCTGCAACCGTTGCGGAACGCATTCGAGCCGCGCTGCCCTATGTCGCGCCGGACAAACTCTACCCGTGTACGGACTGTGGCATGATCCCCCGCTCTCGGACCGCCGCGCGCGGAAAAATGAAAGCCTTGGCAGACGGCGTCCGGCTCGTCCGCACGGAACTGGCAAACGAAACGATGGCCGGCATCCCGCGAGTGGGTCGGCCAAAGAAATAGCGCTCGGAAGGATTGCGCATGACACGCATCCCAATAAATGGCGTCAGCCTGCATGTTGAAGAGACCGGCTCTCGCTCGGAGACGGTGAGCGCGTTTGGGCAAAAGACGTAGGCAGGTTGCGTGCTGTCCGCTCTTGTCCCGCTCCCTGGCAGAGAGCGGGACAGCGTACGGGTCGCTGGGAAGAATATGGTCCTACTGGGCAACCCAACCACCATCAACAACCATCGGATGGCCAGTCACAAACGACGCCGCGTCGGAGCAGAGCCAGACCACGGCTTCGGCAATCTCCTCAGGTTTTCCCAAGCGACCAATCGGCTCTTTGGCGGTCATGCCGTCTTCTATGCGCGGGTCTATCTCCAGGCCGCGTTCGAACATCGGGGTGCGGATGACCCCCGGACAGACAGCGTTCACTCGAATGCCGGATTTGGCGTATTCCAAGGCCGCGGTCTTAGTCAGTCCGACCACTCCGTGCTTTGCCGCCACGTAGGCCGGTCCACTCCGAAAACCGACCAGACCGGCAACTGAGGCGGTATTGACAATCGCGCCGCTGCCCTGCGTCAGCATATGCTGGAGCTCATACTTCATGCACAGCCATACCCCGGTCAGGTTAATCGCAATCACCCGCTCCCAGTGTTTCTCGGTGTAGTCAGCGGTTCGCGCCGCCGCGCCGGCAATTCCAGCGTTGTTGAAGGCGCAGTCAAGCCGCCCATACGTCTCCACCGTTTGCTTGACTAATGCCTCGACTTCCGCAGCCTGGGCCACGTCGGTTTGCGCAAACACGGCCTCGCCCCCGGCGGATTTGATGAAATTGACCGTCTGCTCTCCACCTTCAACAACCACATCGGAAACAACGACCGATGCGCCTTCGCGGGCTAACGCTAATGACGCAGACCGGCCAATGCCCGACCCGCCGCCAGTCACCAATGCAATTTTTCCGTCTACTTGCCCTGCCATGATGCTGTATTCCTCCTTCTTACATCTCCGCTCACGCTGCTGGACGCGGGGCGCAGACAGGCTTCTTTATTCGCGCTTCCCCAGCAAACGCTCCAAAGCAGCGGTATGCGCATTCAGCGTCCGGGCTACGCCCTGCAGGACTTCAGCGTTTGCCTTTCGGTCAATGTTGCTGTTGCGCATCTCATTAATGCCCCACGCCACCAGAGACAAGCCAGCTATCCCTATGAGTGAGTTAATGAGTTCCGCCAGCGTCAGGGGTTCCAGGTTGACCATAAATCACCTCTTTTGTTTGTCTACCATCTTCCAGCAGCCTTCACTACATTCCTGACCACTCTTGGCACGGCCAGGATAAATATAAAAGATCATCAGCCTAACGACTGCCGGAAAAAAAGATGCTATGTTTTCGAGCTTACTGCAAATGAGTAAACGCGCCCTCCAACAGACAGGCAAATGTTGGCACGTTTACTCATCATGAGGAGGGTACAGCATTATGCAACAGCGCGGATTTCGGAGCAGCATCACCACCCAAGGACGGCGTATGGCCGGTGCGCGCGCCCTGTGGCGGGCGACCGGTATGAAAAAGGAAGATTTCCAAAAACCGATTATTGCCATTGCCAATTCGTTTACCCAGTTCGTGCCCGGTCATGTCCATCTGCACGAGATCGGACAGCGGGTCAAACAGGTGGTGGATGCCAACGGCGGCTACGGCGTCGAGTTCAATACGATCGCGGTGGATGACGGCATTGCCATGGGCCACGACGGGATGCTGTATTCTCTGCCCAGCCGCGAGTTGATTGCCGATAGTGTCGAGTACATGGTTCAGGCGCATAAAGCCGATGCGATGATTTGCATCTCTAACTGCGACAAGATCACCCCAGGTATGTTGCTGGCGGCCATGCGGCTGAACATTCCGGCCGTTTTTGTCTCCGGCGGTCCGATGGAGGCCGGTAAGACCGAGCTGTCTACCGGCCTGGCCAAGCTCGATCTGGTCAACGCCATGATCGGGGCCGGTGACGACTCGCTCAGCGATGAAGATGTCGAGAAGATGGAAGAGGCGGCCTGCCCGACCTGCGGCTCGTGCTCCGGCATGTTTACCGCCAACAGCATGAACTGCCTGAACGAGGCCATCGGCCTGGCGTTGCCGGGCAATGGCACCATCCTGGCTACGCACGCCCTGCGCTGGGAACTCTTTCAGCGGGCCGCCAAACGCATTGTCGAGATGGCCAACGCCTATTATGTCGAAGGCGACGACTCGGTATTGCCACGCAGCATTGCCACGTTTGAAGCCTTTGAAAATGCGATCACCCTGGATATCGCTATGGGTGGATCGACCAACACGGTTCTCCACTTGTTAGCCGCGGCCCAAGAGGCGGAAGTCGATTTCACGATGGCTGATATCGACCGGCTGTCGCGCAGCGTGCCCTGTATATGCAAACTCGCCCCAGCCTCGGCCATCTACCATATTGAAGACTGCGCCCGCGCTGGCGGCATCGCCACGATTCTGGGTGAACTGGAGCGCGCCGGGAAACTGCATACCAACGTCAAGACGGTGACGGGCCTGACACTGGGCGAAATGCTCGAAGCGAACGACATCAGACGCGAGCAGCCGGACGAGTTTGCCCGCAAACGCAGCCTGGCGGCGCCGTGTAATATCCGCACCAAAGAAGCCTTTGCACACAATCCGTATTATGACACCCCGGACAAGGACGCGATCAAGGGCTGCATTCGTTCGACCGAGTTTGCCTACAGCCAGGATGGTGGTCTGGCCGTCCTGTACGGCAATCTGGCCGAGGACGGCTGTATTGTCAAAACCGCCGGCGTGGACGAATCCATCTGGGTCATGGAGGGTCCGGCACGTATATTCGAATCGCAAGACGCGGCCTGCGAGGGCATCCTCGGCGATCAGCTCCGGCCCGGCGATGTGGTGGTCATTCGCTATGAAGGCCCACGCGGGGGACCAGGGATGCAGGAGATGCTCTACCCGACTTCCTATATCAAGTCCAAACATCTGGGCGCCCAATGCGCGCTGGTGACTGATGGTCGTTTCAGCGGCGGCACCAGCGGCCTGTCGATCGGGCATGTGTCGCCCGAAGCCGCGGAAGGCGGCGTTATTGCCCTGGTCGAAGAGGGCGACATCATCCGTATCGATATCCCGCAGCGCTCGATCAACGTCCTGCTCTCGGAAGAAGAGCTGGCCGAACGGCGCAAAAAGATGGAGACCAAAGGCAAGGACGCCTACAAGCCGCTCGGACGTAAACGCCCGGTGTCAGCCGCCCTGCAAGCCTATGCGGCGCTGACAACCAGCGCGGCCCGTGGAGCGGTCCGCGACGTGACACAGGCGTAGCGAGCGGACGCTGACCCGTTCCAAGGATGACCCGCATGAGTGACCAGACCAAATATCTGCTTGAAGAACACCAGATGCCCACGGCGTGGTATAACATCAATGCCGACATGCCCGCACCCCTGATGCCGCCGCTCCACCCGGAAACCAAACAGCCGGTCACACCCGAGTACCTGGCTTCCTTTACGCCAACAGCCCTCCTCGCTCAGGATGTCAGCCAAGAGCGCTATATTGAAATCCCGGAGCCGGTCCGCGATATCTATACACTCTGGCGACCAACCCCCTTTTTTCGGGCCCGCCGGCTGGAGCGGGCGCTCCAGACCCCAGCCCACATCTATTACAAATATGAAGGTGTCAGTCCGGTTGGTTCACATAAGCCGAACACGGCTGTGGCCCAGGCGTTTTATGCCAAGCAAGAAGGTATCAAGACGCTGACGACAGAAACGGGCGCGGGCCAGTGGGGCACGGCCCTGGCTATGGCATGCAATATGTTCGGGCTGGGCTGCGAAGTGTATATGGTCCGTATCTCGTTTCAGCAAAAGCCCTATCGTCGCCACGTGATTGCGACCTATGGCGCTGAGGTGTTTGCCAGTCCGTCCGACCGAACCGAAGTGGGACGGCGGTTTCTGGCTGAAGACCCGGACCATCCCGGCTCATTGGGGCTGGCCGTCTCAGAAGGGATTGAAGCCGCCCAACAGTCCGGCGGGACGAAAAAGTACAGTCTGGGCTCTTTTCTCCCGCATGTGTTGCTGCATCAAACCATTATTGGTGAAGAGGCATTACGCCAAATGGAGATGGCCGGCGAGTACCCGGACATTGTCATCGGCTGCGCCGGGGGCGGATCGAATTTTGCCGGTTTTGCCTTTCCGTTCGTCCGAGAGAAACTCAAGCAGGGCAAGAACACGCGTATTATCGCAGTTGAGCCGGCCGCCTGTCCGACCTTAACCAAAGGTTCTTTCACCTGGGATTGGGCCGACGCTGGCGGTGTTGCGCCGATTTGTCAGATGTACACGCTGGGTCATTCGTTTATGCCGGCGACCATCCATGCCGGCGGGCTGCGCTATCATGGCATGGCTCCACACGTGAGTGCGCTGGCGCACAGCGGTCATATTGAGGCCACCGCGTTTGATCAGCTTGCGACCTTTGAGGCCGGTGTGGCGTTTGCCAGGGCCGAAGGGATAGTGCCGGCGCCCGAGTCCAACCACGCAATCTGCGCGGCGATGAATGAGGCTGTGCAGTGCCGGGAAAGCGGCGAAAAGAAAGTCATTGCGTTTAATCTGAGCGGCCACGGTCATTTTGATATGAGCGCCTATGCCGACTACCACGCCGGAAAACTCGAACGCTACGAGTATCCGGCTGAGGCGATTGAACGAGCTATGCGGACCGTGCCTGAGGTGACTTTTCCGGGGTGACGTGCATTAACTCGGTGGTCTTATCGCGCCGCATTCCGAACGCCGAGATGCTCATCCTGTCCAACACAGCCACTTGTTCAATATTGAGCGGTCGCAGACCACCGTGGAGAGTGTGACCGGCTTTATCAACGGCCCGCGCGACTGGCTGGACTGCATTCCTGAGCGCGAGCGGATCGAAACGCTGGCCGACAACTTATTGGCGCTCTCTCCTGAATAAGATACCGCCCGACCCCGCTGCCAGCGGTATTGCTGCATCTGTCACAACTGCCGGTAAATCACGGTTCGTTATGTTGCAGCTAATCGTAATCTGTGTGGCTCACAAGATGCTGGATATCTGGATTTGACGACCCATAGCTAACAATGGCGACGTCAAGAGCAGCATCCTGGTAGAGGTCCAAAGCGCGTTGGAGGCCGCTGAGAATCCAATCGGGGTCGTTCTCAAACACTCCGCCACCGACCAGGGTCAGAAATACCGTTTTGTTGCCGGTTTGGCGCGCATTCACGAGAGCCGCGCAGAGCGTGGCCTCGTAGGTCGCCTCCAGAACGAGCCGGGCGAACTCGGTCCACAGTTCATGAGAATGATCCAGATAGCCGACCGGCAAGGCAGAACAACAGGCTTGGGAGACCGTATGGGTGCAGTCATCGAGCGTCACTTGCGTGTGCCACTGAAGACCGATGCGGAGCAGTTGGCGCAACTCATCCAGCTCCGGCTTACTCGCCGCGCGCAGGCACTCCCCAATCTCGACTAACCCCTCATATGAAGGCCACGCATACCCGTTGCGCATGTCCCACAGACGATTCTCGGTATTGCCCAGGGCCGCGCCGATATCCGCCAGGCAATCGATTTGGTTGGTGGCGGATTGCCCGGTCTGTCCGTTCACGGGGGCAAAGTAGTTGCGATAGATCGTGCCCGCCCCAGCCGCGATGGCACACGCCGGTCCCTGAGTGAGATCATGCTCATAAATGCCAACCCCCTCCTCAGGGGTGACCCCTGGACCCGTCATTTCAAGCAGATTGAACTGGGACGCGACCTGAAACAACGCGCCTGTATTCGCCGCGTTCGTGTGCAACTTCTGGACGTTGGCAACGACCTCGCGGATCGTCATGGCTCCAGTCTCATACCCGCTCGCTTGGACCCGGTGGCGCAACTCGGCCAAGGACGGCGTTTCCAGTTCGCCACACACCAGCGTTTTCCCGGTGACATGAGATCGCAACACCTGACCGTCCACGCTGAGATTCGCCCGTACCTGCTCGGGGGACTCTTCTGAAAAGCCGGTCAGTTCTTCAAACCACGTCATAGTAGACTCCTTTATTCCCCTGCTCTCTCCCCCGGAATGATGAAAACCCTCTTGGCCCGGGGCATGAGGGAGCTTCCATATCGGTTGTCCGTCCTGTGCGTCAACAGGACGGTGCAGTCCGGCGGCGGACGATAGAGACAGAGCCGGCCGCCCGAGATTTGGCAATCTCGTGATAGCCGTAGCCGGTGTTCAACATCTGTTGGAGGTCGTCGAGAGCAATGGTGACGGTCTCCTCATCCTTCTTGACCCCATCTGAGGTGGTGATGGTTTCCCATTTACAGGGCAGGATGGGGGGGTGCTCCTCGGTGGCGATTCCCGGCTTGGAGACATTAGGCATGGGGACGGGATGTTCTCGTCCTATTTCTCCTATGTCCACCAGGCGCGGAACGGGGTCAAAGTTCATCGGTTCTATCTCAAGTGCTCCGGCTTCCATTACGAATACGAGCACTCCGTCGTCATTGAGCCTGCTGCGGCCGACGACATCGCAGAAACGCGAAGGCCGGGATTTGATGATCTTGTGGTAGCCGTGACCGGTGTTCAGCATCTTGTGGAGGTCGTCAAGGTCGATAGCGATGGTTCCTTCTTTTTCGCTATAGTAGTAGCTGACTCGGAATCGGGACTCATCCATTGCTGCCTCCTTCGTATTCTTGGCTCTCCATGAGGTGCCGACCGTCTGGACCGCCACCCTGCTCAATTAATACGGTCGCCATCGTTCTCGCTCCTTTCTCTCTCGTCAAAACGTTCACGGCCCTCTTGCTCGACGGGCTACCCTCTGGAGGGTTTTGCCTGGTCCTCCGTGTCAAGGGCCACTACCCTCTCAAACCGCTTTCTCCAAATGATCTGGTTAAACGTCGCGAAGAGGGTGGCCAGCAGGTCGATCCGCTCCAGATCGGGGATACACTCCAGCCAGCGGTCGGGGATGGCCGTCGCCCCGTAGCGGGCACCCAGCACGGCCCCCGCCACCGCGGCGTTGGTGTCCGTATCCCCACCCGCCCTGACGACCTGCACCAGCGCGTCCTCGAAATTCAGCGTTGTCACCGCCGCCCACAAGCCCACCTGTAGCGTCAACAGGGTGTGGCCAATCAGATGCTGGTCGCGACATAACCAAGACGTGTCAGCGCTGGGGGGCAGGCCGGCGGCGAGACGGGCGAACACGTCCGTTGGAATGCCGTCTGCGGCGGCCGCAGCGTGCAGGTCCGGGGCGCCGTCGGCTGTGGCTGCGGCCAGCACGGCGGGCACATCCGGGTCAGGGTCCTGGAGCAGCAGGGCGATGACGGCATTGAGGATGATGCAGGACCACTGGCAGGTGGGGGCGTAATGGGTGACGGCACAGGTGGCGGCCGAGTCATGGATCAACCGCTCCGGGGCGTGCTGGTGGGCGACGGCGACCGGGGCGCAGCGCATGAGGCCACCGTTGGGGGCAATTGGGTTCCGCTCGTAGCACACGCGGGCGGCCTCATACGGCGAGGTGCCGGCTTCCAGCAGATTGATGACGCTTCGGGTCGTGCGGCCCATCCCGCGGCCGTTCTTGCGCCGCCAGCGTACCAGGTGCCGGGCGAACGCCCGGACGACATCGCCCTTGGCGAGCAGGGCTAAGGCCAACTCCACGGCCTGGGCGAGGTCGTCGTCCATCGGGCGCTCTTTTTCCTGGGGGTCGGGCGCAATGACGCCGCCCGGATACCGGGCGGGGATCTCGTCGTACCACGCGCCCTCGCCGCGGAGCCCGAGCACGTTACCGGCGGCGAGGCCAAGCAGCACGCCGCTACTCCACCTCTGGTGGTGCGTCGGGTCGGGGAATGCTACCGCGGTGCCGAGCAGGCGCCGCAGGGTGGGGCTGTGGTGGATATGTGTGCAATCAGTCATATACTCTCTCCTTTCATTAGGTAGATACTAAATGGGATCAGAAAAGTTCACGGATTTTTCAAAAGAAATTTGGAGCAGGGTATTTTTTGGGAGCCAGGGGCCGGCATGGGGCAGCCCTTCCTACTTGTATATTCAGTTGGAACTCTGAGAAGTTTACGAGTTTTTTGGCGGCTGTCGCGTCAGAACCGGTGTGAGGCGGAACCATCGCCAAGGCGGGACGGGGAGCCGGGGGCGGTCGTGCTCCCGCAGAATTTTTATTCAGACTACCACGCCGGAAAACTCGAACGCTACGAGTATCCGGCTGAGGCGGTTGAACGGGCTATGCGGGCCGTGCCTGAGGTGACTTTTCCGGGCTGAGGCGCATTAGCTCAGCGATCTTATCGCGCTGCATTCCTCCCACGCAGGCTATAGCCCTATGAGGATACGCAGACGATCCTCGACCGCGGCCAGCGTCGGCGGAGAGACGCGTCCCCAGCGACGGGTGAGGCGCTCTTTGGCAATAGAGCGGACAGCATCGCACAAAATGATGCTACGGTTTTTAAGCCCCCCCTCAGGCGGCTCTTACCGTTTCCCCTTCCCCCGGTTCAATAGCTGCCTGATGCGCTCCACCAAGGCTTCCCGTTCCCCCTGCCACCACCGCTTCGATGCCATCCGACTTCCAAAACCTGTGGCAACGTCAAGCTGCAACATCAGCTTGCGTAATCGCGTGCCGGCCAGCCAGCGTCCGAGCCGCGTATACCATTTGGAGAAGTCCTTGTTGTAGGGACACACCCGGATACAAATAGAGCAGTCGCTATTTTGGGCGGCCCAATAACTGAAACATTTTTCCCCATCGACCGTCCATTTTACGACACCTTTGATGTTGGACTGATTATGGATTGCGTCCGACGGAGCGTTCGAGGGAATGGCGCTTACCGGACAGCCAGCGGAACACCGCTGACACGTATCGCAAAATTCCTTCACCCCAAACCGAATCGGTGTATCGAGCGCAAGCGGGAGATTGGTAAATATCTTGCCGAGCCGGACACGGGGGCCGAACTCTTTGGTAATCAACAGCCCAAGCCGCCCATACTCGCCCAAGCCGGCCTTGATCGCATACGGAATGGCGAGCGCGGTATCATTCATGCTCGCAATCGCCGTATAGCCGAGGTTGCGGATGTACTGGGCCAGCGACAAGACCACGAGCGCGTCGTGCGAGTATCCCAGACCGGTTGCCGCACCGCTGAGGGCAGACGGAACGGTCCGAATCAGGTCGTAGTCCATCGCCTGAGCAACCACAATCACAGACGACAGGCCCTCGGGAATTTCCTGTGGCTTTTCGCGTTTACTCATATCGCTGAATTTATTCACGTACATCCAGCGTTCGTCGTACTCGGCAATGCCAATTAGATCTGCGCCAAAGGCTTTCCCGACCCGTTTTATCTCAGCCGCGGCTTGAGTCGGCGTCCCAAGGTCCATCTGTTCTTCGGCCACATCTCGGTACAACGTAAACTCGTCGGAAAAGCCTTCTCGACGATCCTGGTCTTGTTTGAGTTCAGTGAAGAGGTCGCTGACATGCCAGGCGGCATTGCGGAGCGCATAATCTTTTTGGGTAAAGCCATCAACCTTGCGCCAGGTTTTGAGCGGCTCTCTGTACGTCTCGTAGAATAACTCGCTCTTCCGGGTCCGAATGCGTTCATCCCACCACGAACGACGAAACACATCATCTTTTTGGTTGAAGCGTTTGAAGTGAGGTCGGAGGTGAAAGCCTGCCGCTGTATCCGATTCCGAGCCGGCGTCGTCTTTAATTGTTGGCATGCAGTCTTCCTCAGCATGGGTCGCTGTCCCTCTCGAAATATCGAGAGGTTGAATCCACCATCTTAGACCATGAGAAAATGTATACTTTCCGTCATTCCGGCGAAAGCCGGAATTCAGGCCCGCCGTCCCCCACCGCTGGAGGCCGGATCAGGGCCGGAGTGACAAGAGCGTCACGACAGGGCTACAACCTAGCGTAAACGGGTGGTGTATCAGTTTGAAATCCCCCGACTCTTTTCTGCCGGAAGCTCAGACCCTCCCCCCAGCCCGCAAACAAGGAGTGCGGGCTTCCAGCCCGCAAAGAATCGCGGCCAGGATGGCCGCGCTCCTCATGAAGGCGGCGCGTTTACGCACTTCCCGCCAGGAGAGCGGGAGTCGCCCTACCGGAGGAGCAAGGGCGGTCCGGCCGGTCGTGTCTCAGTTGCACATCTTCCTGCCCCGCTGCCGGCGGAACACCCCCCACCCTGGCCCTCCCCCTCAAGGGGGGAGGGAAGTAGACCCCCTCTCCCCCGGAGGGAGAGGGGTGGGGTGAGGGGGCGCGGTGCCGGCAACGGGTGAGGGAAAATTCAAACTGAGACACTATCCGTAAACGGCTCTAGTACACTGATGAAAAGATACGCTAGTATGCTGACACAGTTCTAATAGGCGTGGTCCAGAAGGAGAAGAAGAGATGACAGCAGTGTTTGATATTGAGCAGGCGGTCAAGGCGCGTTATGCCGCGGGAGCGCAGCGGGAAGAAGCGGCGTTGTGCTGCCCGGTAGACTATAACCCGCGCTTTCTCACGCTCATCCCCGAAGAAATTCTTGAGCGCGATTACGGCTGCGGAGACCCCTCGCAGCACCTCCAGCCGGGAGAAACCGTGCTTGATCTTGGCGCGGGCGCAGGCAAAATCTGTTATATCGCCGCCCAGGTCGTTGGGGCCGAAGGTCGGGTTATCGGCGTTGACATGACGCCGGAGATGCTCAACGTCGCCGAGAAATACCGCCAGTCCATTGGCGAACAATTGGGCTATCACAACGTCGAGTTTCACCGGGGGAGAATCCAGGATTTGCGGACCGATTTGAATGTCGCGGATGCCTACCTGCGCCAGCATCCGGTGGCTTCGCTCGAAGATTTCCAAACCTTTGAAGCGGTCATGGCCGAACAGCGTACGCAGCGACCGCTGATTGCCGACGGTTGCGTTGACGTTGTCGTCTCGAACTGCGTGCTCAACCTGGTCCAGGACGCGGACAAGCGGCAACTGTTTGGTGAAATTTTTCGGGTGCTGCGCCAGGACGGGCGGACGGTAATCTCCGATATTGTTGCCGACGAACCGGTGCCGGCTCACCTGAAGGCCGACCCCGAATTATGGAGTGGCTGCGTCTCTGGGGCCATGCAGGAAAAAGAGTTCATCGCAGCGTTCGAAGAAGCCGGTTTCTCCGGCATAGCCGTTCTGAGGCGTGACGAGCAGCCGTGGCGAACGGTCGAAGGTATCGCCTTTCGGTCCATGACCCTGGTTGCCCATAAAGGGGAACCCGGCGCTAAGGCGCTCGCCTATCAAGCGTCCACAGACACGCAGGCGTGCTGCGCGCCAAGTAAATGCTGTTAGCCCAAGGAATGGATACCCCGCATGCGCGCCGCTGAACCATCTTTTCAGCCTTTTACAGAGCGGGTAGGCCAAGAGAAGGGCCTTCCCCTTAAACGGGCCGAGTTGGGGACCGTTCAGGTCAACCTGGGCAAGCTGTGCAACCAGGCCTGTCTCCACTGTCATGTGGACGCCGGTCCGCAACGGACCGAGATCATGGCGCCGCGGACGGCCGCGCTGGCCCTTGATCTCATCCGCGCAGCCACGGCGCGAACGGTTGATCTGACCGGCGGCGCGCCGGAGCTGAATCCATCCTTTCGTTTTCTGGTTGAGCAAAACCGCCAAGACGGCCGGCATGTGCTGGACCGCTGTAATTTGACCGTCCTGTTTGAGCCCGGTCAGGAAGACTTGGCCGAGTTTCTGGCCACACACCAAGTTGAAATTTTTGCCAGCCTGCCCTGCTACTCGAAAGAGAACGTCTCGGCGCAACGTGGCCACGGTGTCTACGAGAAATCCATTGCCGCCCTCCGACAACTGAACTCCCTCGGCTATGGGCAGGCAGGCTCAGACCTGGTCCTCAATCTTGTCTATAACCCGGTTGGCGCTCACCTGCCGCCGCCCCAGCAAAACCTGGAGGCGGATTATAGACGAGAACTCGACGAACGCTTTGGGCTGACGTTTAACAACCTCTTGACGATTACGAATATGCCCATCGCCCGCTTTGCCCATAGCCTGGAGCGAGATGGCAAGCTGGCCGAATATATGGAGCTATTGGCCCAGGCTTTTAATCCGGCCACGCTTGACAGCCTGATGTGTCGCCACTTGGTGAGCATCTCCTGGGATGGCTATCTGTACGACTGCGATTTCAACCAGATGCTCGATCTGCGTCTGGGCAACGGCACTCCCCTGCGCCTGGGCGAACACTCAGCCGCCAGCCTGGTCCGGCAGCTCATCGGCCGGGACATCCGTCTGGATGCCCATTGCTATGGCTGTACCGCCGGTGCCGGCAGCTCCTGCGGCGGCGCGCTGGCGGAATAAGGCGCAGAAGTTTCTCAGGAACGGGTATAATTTTTCGCGTACTCCGGCAGGGCGATATCGGCCCGGAGCTGCGGGTCGGCAACCGGCGGTTGCGGCGCCAGGCGCAAGGGCAGCTCGCCGGCCCAGCAGTTGAGCCGATAGTCTTCCTCCGCGTCCACTGGTGGCCCGGTGCGGATTTTTGCCGACACCTCTTCCAGGGGCACGCGGAGCACGCTGGTGGCTTTCAGTTCCTGCGCCGAGGGTTCGCGGACGTCAGCCCAGCGTTCGGGCATGACGTGATCGACAATAGCTTTGAGGGCGGCCGGCTTTTCGTCCGGGTCAGTGACCTCTGTGGCTTGGCCGAGAATCACTACGGAACGATAATTCATCGAATGATGAAAGGCCGAACGGGCCAGCACCAGACCGTCCAGCAGGGTGACTGTGACGCAGACCGGCAGACTCCCCCCAATCGTCCGCAGCATTCGGCTCGCCGCCGAACCGTGAATATACAGACGATCCTCAATATGCGCGTAGATCGTCGGGATCACATACGGCTGGCCGTCAACGCTGAAGCCGACATGACAGTACAAGCCTTCCGCCAAAATGGCCTCAACGACTGTAGCGTCATATGACGCGCGCTCCGGCATACGGCGTAATCGGGTTCTCTCGGTTCTCTCAAACTGCGGCATGGCTATTCACCTTTCTTGCAGTGGCACGGACGTGTTCCTCATATACCATATCTCTCGACAGCGCCCGGAAAGAAGCGTTAGAAGAGGATGTAAAAACACACAGGAGGGGACAGATGAGCCAATTGGAAGATTATGCCAATAAGTACGAGACAATGAAAATGCAGCGTCGCAACGGCATTCTCGAAGTCACCTTTCACGTCAACGATGGGCCGCTGGTCTGGAATGAGCCGGTCCACCGCGAAATCGGCCACGCCTGCGTTGATATCGGAGCCGACCCGGAGAATAAAGTCGTTATTCTGGCCGGAACGGGCGACAGCTATTGTGCGGATATCGATTTTGCCAGCTTTGGGGATAGCCTGGGTACGCCACGCGGCTGGGACACTGTGTATTGGGAAGGCAAGCGCCTGCTGATGAATCTGCTCGACATTCCCGTACCGATGATATCTGCAGTCAACGGGCCGGCCCTCATCCATGCCGAGATCCCTGTGCTGTGCGATATTGTCCTCGCGTCCGAGACCGCGGCGTTTCAGGATGCTCCGCATTTTCCAAACGGCATTGTGCCGGGCGACGGCGTCCATCTGGTCTGGCCGCTGCTTTTGGGCGCCAACCGGGGGCGCTATTTTCTCCTGACCGGGCAAAAGCTGTCTGCCCAGGAGGCGCTCAGCCTTGGGGTGGTGAATGAGGTGCTGCCGCCGGATCAACTGTCCGCTCGCGCTTGGGAGCTGGCCGAACAATTGGCCCAACAGCCCCCGCTGACGCTACGGTATGCACGCATCTCCATTACCCATCAGATCAAAAAACTGATGCTCGACGGTCTGGGGTACGGGCTGGCTTTGGAAGGCATGGCCGTTATGGATATGCAAAGGTCTTGAGTGAGGAGTCGTCCGCGGGTGTTGGGGCTTCTACTCTGAGGCGGCCGGCAGCGCCAGCGGCTTGTCCAAGCCTCGTTTGTACTCAGCGCACGCGGCGGCGTCGGCACTCCCGTGTTCGACCCGACACTGCCAATACTGCTCCTCCAGTTCCGCCCGCTCGCCCAATATCCGGGCGAGCTGCGGGTCCCGCCTCGACTCGGCAAAAGACAGCGTGTGCTGAAGCGTTTGGCAGCCGGTGAGGAGCATCCCAAGGACCGCCAGAACTCCGCCCATGAGGTGAAGCCGCCCCCGCCAGCCGGCTCTTTTTTTCTGGAGTCGCATAACAGAGAATCGCCGGGTGAAGGCTCTTTGAGGAGGAAGGGAACCGGTGGATGACGCCGATTACCTGTGACGAGCTTTGTCTTCCCGGCGATCTTTGAGATAGAATCCAAGCCCACCAATAATGGTGGTAACGAGCACTAAGGACAGTAATAAAGCAAGTTCCATGAAGTCCCTCTACTCATCGACATAATAGGCCCACATATAGAGTCCAAGGACAGAAAAAAAGAGGATGACCGTCACCCACCAAGGACTTTTTCCTCCAAGACCGTAAGAAATCACGCCCGCGCCTAAAATAATCTTTCCAGAATCATAGAGAGATTTCGCCAAGCCTCGGCGTTTATTCTTCCGTATCTCTTTCTGCCCGTTTTCTGTCACCCTTCCTTCCTATCTTCCCTCCTCAACAATCACAACGCCTTAACCTCCTCTTTATTTTACCTGCCGGCTGAAACGTCTGTGTGAAATTGGGAGACGGTATAAATATAGATATACCGACGACAGCAGGTGCGGTTTGTCTGCCGACTGTACTGGAACAAATTGCGATGCTGTGTAGCCACCTGTCATTCCTGCGGAAGCAGGAATCCAGGACCCCAGCCCCCGCCGCAGGCTGGATGCCGGATCACGTCCGGCATGACGGGAGCCCCCGGCACGGCTACCTCCATACAGCAGACTCCAAAGGGCCGGCTTCTCCTCCTGTGCTTCTCTTGACCCCTCCTGAGGCGTTCGGTAGTCTTCGTCCTCAGAGATTGGGGGAGTCTGAGTCATGCGATCCTACCTTGCCGCGGCGATTCAAATGACCGCGTCCGCTTCAAAAGAAGAGAATCTGGCTAAGGCCGAAACGTTCGTGCGTTTGGCCGCAGAACGGGGCGCCGCCCTGGTCGTTCTGCCGGAGGTGTTTTCCTGGCGCGGCCGGCATAGAAAAGAACCTGAACAGGTCGAGGCCATTCCCGGTCCGACTACACATCGCCTGCAAGATTTGGCAACCCAACTCGGGATTCACCTGCTGGCTGGCTCTTTCCTCGAAAAATCAGACGAGGCCCGCGCCTATAATACCAGCCTGCTGATCAACCCGAAGGGCGACCTGCTGGCCCAGTACCGCAAAATCCACCTCTTTGATGTTGATATCCCCGGTCAGGTCAGCCTCAGAGAGTCCGACAGTATGAAGCCGGGGGGAGAAGTTGTCGTCGCCTCCACGCCGCTCGGTACGGTCGGTCTTTCCGTCTGCTACGATCTGCGCTTTCCTGAACTCTACCGGGGGCTCTCTCGCAAAGGCGCAGCAATCATTTCCGTTCCGTCGGCGTTTACCTTTCCGACCGGCGCGGCCCATTGGGAAGCCCTGCTGCGAGCGCGGGCCATTGAAAACCAGGTATATATCATTGCGCCGAACCAGATCGGAAAAAACGTGTACGGCTTTGCCGACTATGGCAACTCCATGATTATTGACCCGTGGGGCAAAATTATTGCCCGGGCGCCCGACCGCGAGTGTTTCATTACCGCCGAGATTGATCTCGACTATCTGGAAAAAGTGAGGAAGGAACTGCCATGCCTCGCGCATCAGCGGCTCTAGCCCCGGCCCCGGTTAAAGCCTTTTTTCGGGTGGTGACGTCCGAGGAGGCCCGTAGCCAGCTTGCCGCCTTTGCTCCCCAGACCAAAAGCGAACAGATTCCGGCGCTTGACGCCTGTGGACGGACCTTGGCCAAGCCCCTGACCTCGCCGGTCGATCTGCCCCATTTCAACCGGACGAATATGGACGGCTATGCGGTCCGTGCCCAGGATACGTTTGGGGCGTCAGCCAGTCTGCCGGCCTATCTGAAACTCGTTGGCGCAATCGAGATGGGCTCGGAAGCGAAACGCCGGCTCAAGAAGGGCGAGACCATGCGGATTGCGACCGGCGGTATGCTTCCGCCGGGCGCGAACTCGATGGTCATGGTGGAATACACCGAAGAGTTGGGCGACGGGACGGTTGAGGTCTTACGCAGCGTGTCGCCCTGGGAAAACATTCTCCGCGTGGGCGAGGACATCAAAAAGAAGAAGCCTATCTTTCCTGCCGGCCGCCGCCTGCGCGCCCACGATATCGGTGCGCTCACCGGCGTGGGGATTACCAGAGTGCCGGTCTATAAACGCCCGACCGTGGCCCTGATTTCCACGGGCGATGAAATCGTTCCGCCCTCACGCTCCCCCCGACCGGGCCAGGTCCGGAACGTGAACCAATACGCTCTCCACGCCATGATTACCGAATGCGGCGGAACCGTGACGGATTTGGGAGTCATCAGGGATGACCCTCAGACGTTTACCAAAGCGCTCTCCACCGCGCTGAAAGCCGCCGACGTGGTGATGGTGTCCGGCGGCAGCTCGGTCGGCATCAAGGACATGGCGCTGGATGTCATCTGTTCATTCCCGCGCTCGGAACTCTTCTTTCACGGTATTTCCATTGCTCCGGGTAAGCCAACGATCTTTGCCCGCGCCGCCGGCAAGCCGGTCATGGGTCTGCCCGGTCACCCGGTGTCGGCGCTGGTTGTTTTTGCCCTCTTTGGCGCGCCGCTGGTGCGGATGATAGGCGGCGAGTCCGCGGACACAGCCTTTGCGCCGCTACGCACGACCCGCGCCCGGCTGGCCCAAAACGTTGCCTCTGCGCCCGGCCGGGAGGATTACGTCCGGGTCAGGCTGCAAAACGCCTCCCCAAAGGGAGAGCCGGGTTCTCAGCTCGCCCATCCGCTGCCCGGAAAATCAGGCGCGATTTTCAGCCTGGTGCAAGCCGACGGCATGGTCCGCATTCCGCATAATGAAGAAGGACGAGAGGCCGGGGAAGAAGTTGAAGTGATTCTGTTCTAACGGAGAACCCCTCACCTCTCCCCCAACGGGCGAGGGAACGAAACCTGTAGGGGCAACCCCCTGTGGTTGCCCGGCCTGTAGGGGCAATCACAGGGGGTTGCCCGGCCCAATACCGAAGCAATTCATGAATTGACCGTGAGAGCGACCCATATGCACGGACAGCCTGCCGCCAAAACCGACCGCAAGCGCTATCTCAAAAAGAAATCGCTGGAAGACGCCCTCGATATTTTCCTTGGGGCCGTCCCGCCCAAAACCAGAACCGAGCGCGTCCCGGTCGAAAAGGCCCTCCACCGCACCACCGCGGAACCTATTTTTGCTGTTCTGTCCGCCCCGCATTACCACGGCGCAGCTATGGATGGCATTGCCGTGCGTGCTGAGGATACATTCGGCGCAAGCGAGTTTGCTCCGCTGACGCTCAAGTGGGTTGCAAAAGACGCCCAGCCACGCCGGAAAAAGAACGCCGCCGCCAGCCCGCCTCCGTTTCAATATGTCGATACCGGCCATCCCATTCCGACGTGGGCCAATGCGGTCGTCATGATTGAGCGGGTGTTTAAGAAAAGCACCGTTGAGATCGAAATTCGTGATTCCGCCACCCCGTGGCAGCACATCCGTCTCGTGGGCGAGGACATTGTTGCCACTGAACCGCTGCTGCCGCGCGGCCATAAGCTCCGGCCGTACGACCTTGGCGCGCTGCTGGCCGCCGGGCACACCACTATTCCGGTCATTGCCCCGCCGACGGTCGGCATTATTCCAACTGGCTCCGAGCTGATCGAACCCGGCGACCCGGCCGAGCCGGGCCGGATTATCGAATTCAACTCCCGCGTTGCCGGGGCTTTTGTTGAAGAGTGGGGCGGTATGCCCAAACGGCTGCCCCGAGTTGTTGACGATCTCAAAACCATTACCCGGGCGCTGGCAAAAGCGGTCAAGCGACACGATATTGTTATCATTATTGCCGGCTCCTCCGCGGGTGAGCACGATTTCACGCTGCGAGCCCTGGAATCGCTGGGTGACATCCTGGTTCACGGTATTGATGTCATGCCCGGTAAGCCCGCAATTCTGGCGGTTCTTGACGGCACGCCGGTCATCGGCCTGCCCGGCTATCCGGTTTCCGCGGTCGTGATCTGTCAGCAGGTCCTGCGCAAACTGATCGCCCATTATCTCGGTCGGCCGGCAGAGGAACCCGCGAAGATCAGGGCGGTCCTGCCCCGCAAGGTTCCGTCGCGGCTCGGCCTGGAAGAGTTTGTCCGGGTCAACCTCGGTCAGGTTGGCGATACGATTGTGGCCAATCCCATCGGACGCGGTGCCGGGGTTATCACCACTATGGTCAAAGCCGACGGAGTGTTGCGTATTCCGTCCTTGGACGAGGGCTTGAACGCGGGCACCGAGGTGCAGGTTGAACTCTTGCGTCCGGCAGAGGAAATCGCCAATACCATTCTGTTTACCGGCAGCAACGATCTGACCATCGGCGTGCTTGACGACCAACTCCGCGCCCAGCAGCCGGGTCTCAAAATATCCGCCAGCACTATCGGTTCACTCGGCGGTCTGGTTGCCCTGAGACGGGGCGAAGCCCATATGGTTGGCACCCACCTGCTCGACCCGGCCAGCGGGGTGTATAATCTGCCCGACCTCAAAAAACAGCGGCTGCTTACCAAGTCGGTTGTGATGAATCTGGTCATTCGGGAACAGGGCCTGATCGTGCCAAACGGCAATCCCAAAAAGATCAAAAACCTCAGAGCCCTGACGCGCAAGGACATCATCTTTATCAATCGCCAGCCGGGGGCGGGCACCCGCGTCCTGTTGGACTATAAGCTCGCCCAGCTCCGCATCAAACCGGAACGCATCACAGGCTACGAACGCGAAGAAACCACCCATATGGCGGTCGCGGTGGCTATTGCCAGCGGCCTGGTGGACACCGGTCTGGGCGTCAAATCAGCCGCCAAAGCCCTGGGGCTCGACTTTATTCCCATTGAGCGCGAGGAGTACGACCTCGTCTTTCAGAAAGCCTTTTTCAACAGCGAAAAAGGCCAGCGGCTTGTCGCCGTCATCCGCTCCGACGCTTTCAAACACGCCGTCGAACAACTTGACGGCTACGAGACAACCCGGACGGGCAGAATCAAATAAGAGGCGCCCGCTCGACGGTCGTTGAGGCGTCCGGTTCAACCGTGGCCCACGAGCGCTCGGGCCGCGTGGGCGGCGCCAACCTGGGCCGCCTTGGGATTCAGCATGATGCGAACCGGCATATCCTGCAGGAGTTGGCCAAAGCGGCCTTTGTCCGTAAAGGATTGCATAAACCCGCCGGACGTCATCTTGGGCAGCAGCCTGGTCACGATCCCACCGCCAATATACACCCCGCCAACACTCATCACCGTCAGCGCCAGATTGCCGGCCTGGGCTCCGTACAGACTGACAAACATGTCGACCGCTTCCGCACACGTCCGGCAACTGCCGGTAACGCCGGCTTCGCCGATAACCGCGGCCGCGTCTTCGGTTTGCAGGCGCGCCCGCAGACTCTCTGCCACCGGGCGCTGCAAGACCTGAAACAGAAAATTGAAGAGACTCACCAGGCCGGGACCGGACAGCACCCGTTCAGAGGATACCCGGCCGTCGTGCTGCTTTCTGAGGAAGCGCAGTAGCTCCACTTCTTTTTCGTTCCGAGGCGGGAAATCAACATGGCCGCCTTCCGTGGCCGCGGGTCGATAACCCTGTCCGTCCCAAAACAGAAACGCCTGTCCCAGGCCAGTACCGGCCGCAATCACTGCACAGTTGCCGCGTCGGGCTTTCCCCGTATTGAGCGTCAGGATTTCAGCCGCGGGCAGGAAGAGCGCCCCATAGGCGGTTGCCTCAAGGTCGTTCATGAGCCGGACCTGGCCACCGTCGATGGCCCGGCGTATGCCTGGAGTGTCAACTTTCCAGGGCAGATTTGTCGCCTCAACCCTGCCGTCGAGAACCGGTCCGGCAATCCCAAACGCCCCAGCCGCTATTGTCGTGTCCGCCCCACTGGAGCGAAAGTCGGCAATGACGGCTTCCAGCCCGGCGTACTGCGCGCTCGGAAAAGACGCTTCTCGAACGAGGCAGAGCTCATCCCCTCCCTCAAGCGCATACAGGGCCAGGTTGGTCTTGGTTCCGCCAATATCACCGGCCAGGACATGGATTGTCATGACGGCTTTCTCTCATGCCGAATTGTTTGCCGCAAGGCTCTCCACTCGACGGGGGCGATGATCCGGGCGCGCCGCGCCTCAGGTTTGGGGCGGCTCACGGTGCCCGCCGAACTTGAAACGGAGGGCCGATAAGATTTTCTCGGCGAAGGTATGCGACTGGCGGGACCGAAAGCGCGCGTAGAGCGCTGCTGAGAGGACTTCGGCAGGAACCGCTTCCTCAATGGCGGTTGCAATCGTCCAGCGGCCTTCGCCCGAATCCTGGACCTCGCCGGAGAACTCGGCCAGCTCCGGGCTTTCCGCCAGCGCCATAGCTGTCAAATCCAACAGCCAGGAACTAATCACGCTGCCGCGACGCCACACCTCGGCAATATCCGGCAGATTCAACTCGTAGTGATACTCCAGCCCCGCGGCGCGGGCGCTCCGCAGGATATCAAAGCCCTCGGCATAGGCCTGCATCAACCCGTACTCGATGCCGTTATGGACCATTTTCGCAAAGTGCCCGGCTCCGGCCGGGCCGCAGTGCAGATAACCCTCCTCAGCCGTGCTGTTTCTGTGGTTACGACCCGGCGTTTCCGGGATGGCCCCCTTGCCGGGAGCCAGGGTGCGGAGAAGCGGGTCGAGCCGCCGGACCGGCTCTTGCTCACCGCCGACCGTCAGACAATAGCCGCGCTCGACTCCCCACACCCCGCCGCTCGTCCCGATATCAACGTAATGAAGCCCTTTCGGTTTGAGGGCTTGGGCGCGTCGAATGGCGTCCTTGAAATGCGAGTTCCCGCCATCAATGATGATGTCGTATGCCTCCATTTTTTCAGCCAAGGCGGCCACTGTTTCCTCTGTCGCCGCGCCGGCCGGCAGCATGACCCACACGGCGCGGGGCGGGGTGAGCTTTTGAATCAACTCGTCGAGGGAAGCGGTTCCAGTCGCTCCGTCCTGCTCGCCCTGTTTGACCGCCTGCGCATTCAGGTCAAACACCACACACGCATGTCCACCGCACATGAGGCGGCGCGCCATATTGCGACCCATCCGGCCTAAGCCAATCATGCCGAGTTGCATCGCGCTGACTCCTGTCCGTTTCAAAGCCTGATAGAGGGGAGACCCACCCCGGCCGCAGGCCGGGGTGATACCGAAGGGACGTTTCTCTGCCAGGCATGAGGCTGCCCAGCAATATTCGTCCAGCACTGTTCGTCCAGCACTGTTCGTATAGCTGCCGGGCCTATTTTGCCGCGGTCCGAACGCCGATCGCGCCGCTTCCCCGCAGCTGCTCAAGCTCTCCGGTATCAAAGCCCCAATCGCGCAGAGCCTCTTCCGTATGTTCGCCCGGACTGGCGGGGGGGCGTTGGATGGCGCTTGGAGTGCGGCTGAAGCGTGGTGCCGGAGCCGGCTGAGGGACACCCTCGACCTCGACAAATGTGCCGCGTTCCTGGTTGTGCGGATGGTCGGGCGCATCGGCCATATTGAGGACAGGCGCGTAGCAGATGTCGCTGCCCTCCAGGAGTTCGTTCCACTCCGCCAGGGTCCTGGTCTTGAAAATTGCGGCCAGTTTCTTGGTCAGCGATGGCCACTCGGCCCGGTCGTTCTGGCGCGGCAGCTCTTCTCTCTCCAGCCCGGTCAAACGCAGCAGTTCCGCATAGAATTTGGCTTCAATCGAACCGATGGAGAGGTACTGGCCGTCACTGGTCTCGTACACATTGTAGTAATGCGCGCCCGTGTCCAGAATGTTTTCTCCACGGTTGTCTGTCCACTTGCCGGCCGCGCGCAGACCGTAGATGGCGGTCATCAGCGACGCCGCGCCATCGATCATGGCCACGTCAATGACCTGGCCCTGGCCCGACTTCTGGGTTTCCAGCAGGGCGCCGACCACGCCCAGCGCCAGGAAGACTCCGCCGCCGCCAAAGTCACCAACCAGATTCAGGGGCGGCAGCGGCGCTTCGCCTTTACGCCCAATCGAATGCAGCGCCCCAATCAGGGCAATATAGTTAATGTCATGCCCAACTGCGTTGGCCAGCGGTCCCTCTTGGCCCCAGCCGGTCATGCGCCCGAAGACCAGGCGCGGGTTACGGGCCATGCAGACCTCGGGGCTGAGCCCCAGCCGTTCCATCACCCCGGGCCGGAAGCCCTCGATGAGCGCATCGGCCTGTTCAATCAGCTTGAGCGCCGCCTCGGTCCCTTCCGGTTTCTTGAGGTCAATCGCCACCGAGCGGCGCCCGCGTCCGAGCAGGTTGAACTTGGCGTCGGTCGGCACGCCGAGGTCGGCATCTTCAGCCCGGTCCAGACGCAGCACCTCCGCTCCCATATCCGAGAGCAGCATCGCACACATTGGGGCAGGACCAATGCCCGCAAATTCCACAATTTTATATCCAGATAATACGCCCATACTTTCCCCTTCCCAGATTCGTTCAATGGCGGCCTGAGCGGCCACACCGGCACTCTACCCATATCACAACCGGCCTTCTCTGAGCAAAGGAGACCGAGGGAGGAATTGCTGTCCTTGACAAATTGTCGTTTGCATCCTCAAATTGTCAGCATTCTCAAGGAGGAAACAATGACACAGGAAGAACGCAGCCTTGCCGTCGCCCAGGCGTATGAGGATATGTACAACAACGATATCGAACGCTTTGTCTTTGAAGTTTATACCCCTGACTGTGAAGTGAACGGGGGCTTTATCCGTGGGCACGAGCAGCTCATCCAAATTGAACGGCAGGTCCTGCAGGCCGCCCCACAGCGAAAGATGCGCGTGGACCGCAAGCACGCAAGCGGCAACGTGGTCGTGGTTGAGGCGGTGCTGCTCGACCACGACCAGGGCGCGGACTGGCAACTGCCCTTCTGTGCCGTGCTCACCTGCCGCGACGGGAAAATCGCCACGGACTGGACCTATACGGAATTCTCGAAGTGGCCGGGGCTCCAAATCTAGCCGTGGTGCAGGACAGGGGAATGGATTCCAGTACCCGCTATACCATCGTCGGCCAGAACGGCTCGCCGTATTCCATGAAACTCCGTGCCGTCATGCGCTATCGGCGTCTGCCCTTTGACTGGGTTCTGCGGACCGAGCGGAATATGGCTGAGTTCGCCGGGGTGCAGCCGCTCCTCATGCCCATGATTCAGTTTCCGGGCGAAGAAGAATGGCGGATTGATTCAACGCCGATTATTGAAGATTTGGAGCAGCGCCATCCGGGCCAGCGCTCTGTCATTCCTGACTTGCCCGGCCGGGCCTTCCTCGCCTACCTCATTGAGGACTTTGCTGACGAATGGCTGACCAAGGCCATGTTTCATTATCGCTGGGCCTATGACGCGGACATTCAGTACGCCTCGTTCTGGATCGCGGATGACTTCTTTCCCGATCAAAAGGGCGTTGCGCGCGCCGCCGCGGCCCAGCGTTTTGCCCAGCGCCAGATCGAACGCATGCCGCTCGTGGGCTGTACTCCGCAAAACGCGCCCATTATCGAGGCGACCTATACCCGCAGCCTGGACCTGCTCGAAAGCCATGTCGGCCTGCACGACCACCTCTTTGGCAGCCGCCCGTCCATTGCCGACTTCGGCCTGCTGGGCCAACTCAAAACACTGGCCACCGACCCGACGCCCCTGGCGATCATGCGCAAGCGTGCCCAGCGTACCGAAAGCTGGACGCGCCAGCTCGACGATGCCTCCGGTCTGGAAGGCGAGTGGTATCCCGCTCATGTCACACTGCCCGAGGCAACGCTCGGACTGCTGCGCCTGGCGGCAGAGACGTATCTGCCGTTTCTCGTGGCCAATGCCGCAGCGATAGAAAGAGGCGACGAGAAGGTTGAAGTCACTCTGCTCGGCCAGACGTATGCCCAAGCGCCCTTCGGCTATCAGAGAAAATGTCTTGCTGCGCTACGGCGGCGATTTGACGCGCTTAGCAATTCCAGTCTGGACGCGATTGGTCCGCTCTTGGAAGAGACGGGCTGCTTACCCTATTTCGGTCACTGAGGGAGCCCGTAGCGCGACTTACTCTTTATCACACTGACAGATGACATAGTGACACTTCTCACACAGCTTCATCGGGCGCAGACCCGGATGGGAGATGCTCTGTCTGCTGTCCGTAAACTGGGTCGCCACCTCCAGGTCTATGTCCATCAGGGGTCGCTTGGCGCACTGGACGCAGCCCTTGGTCCGGGTGTTGTTTTCGATACACCAGCGCAGCAGCACCGTGGACCGACAACCAATGGTCCGGGATGACTCCATCCCGAAAAAATGAAACCCGCTGCCCTGACGATTGGTCACATAGTCCAGCCGCGTTCCCTGGAGATGCTGGGCGCTGTTCGGGTCGAGGAAGGCTTTGACCCCGTCCTGCACGACCACCGCATCGCCCGCCTGCGCGGTCTGCTCAAGGTTCAGGCTGTACTGGAAGCCTTTGCAGCCACCGCCTGCGACCGTCATCCGAATCCCGCCGTCCCGCAGGCCCTTCAGCCGCATGGCGTGCCTAATCATCTCGACCGCTTTGGCCGTAAAGGCGAGCACCGGCTCGGCTGTCTGGTCGTTGCGTACACCCTGCTCCATATTCCCCCCTTTGCGTTCGGCCTTATCTGCACGCCCTTAGCGTGCTAATGTGTCGGCTGTCAATCGACATTGCGCGCGCCAAGGAGAGAGCGAAAGACTGGAGATGAGCCAGTGCGAAGAATCAGTCTCGAACGGCCCCGATAATAAACAGGCCAGTGTCAAGGAGAATGTCGTTGCAGCGTTCGCCCAGGGAACGTTCAAGATCAGAGATTGCCGCGGCTTGGAGAGCCTGAGGCACATAGACATCAAGCGCTGCGTCTTCATCCTCATAACGCGCAGCAGCAATCTCCACGCGCGCGTCTGGCGAAAGCTCTCTGATTAACGCGGTGAGTTCAGACAGCTTGGCTTCAAGAAGCGCCTGGTGATGCGAGCTTTTCCCCTTAGGCATAAAGTATCTCCTTGGCGAGCAGTTGGACAAATTCCCGCGCTAAGCGAACCGCGCGCTCGGCTGAGCGTTGACTGACCCCTGCTTGTTCATAATCCCCAATGTGGCGGAGGTGCCTCAGAGTTGGAAGTGCACTGGCAAAGCTTGCCGGGACTTTCGCCGCCGTACAAAACGTTGGACAAAATCGGAATGTACGCCTTTGTGGCTCCATTCTTTCCGGTTTATTCCTTGGCTCTCAAGAGCGCAGATGGCGGCCTGAAACGCGGCTCTAAGAGAAGCTTGAGCGCGTACAAAATCCATACACCTGGGTGTAAGCAGGACGCTAGCGACTGTCAACACTGGCTGAGTTTGAGATTCAGGGTCTCTCGTTATTCGTCAGTACATCGTAGAAAACCCGGGCCCGGGAGGAAAAAGACCATGCAGCCGCAACCGGGGCAACCGCAGGCGTTACCCCTATGCCCCATCCGCCTCACTCGCTCAGCGGGCCTTCGGTGGCGAAGCGACGCAGGACGTTGTCGGTAATGCGCGAGACAGTATTGTCATACTGGTTGTGAGACAAGGCTCCGTCCCAGGCGATCGAGCTGGCCGAAAAGACCGCTCCGCCCTGGGGGTATTCAAAATACACCATATCGGCCCGGACCTTGGGATTGACCGTACCGCCCTGTTGCGAATCACTTATCAAGACCTCTTCAATCACATGCTGATAGGAGTCTGAATGGCCGGACGAGGAGGCCACCACCAGGGCGTGGGCCGGTGTCCCCAGGGAGCGTTCGGCGCGGTCCAGCTCAAAACCGGCCGCTCCGTAGTTGAGGACTAAGGACTCAAAGTCGCCAATAGCTTCCTCAGCTCCAACTCCCTCAAAAATAAACGCCGCGCGGGGATCAAAGCTGTCGGACTGGCGCTGGTACGGCGCGCTGTTATCAAAGCCCTGGGTGGTGAAGCCGACGCCGACCAGACGTTGCGGAGCTCTGCCCCGGTCGCGCCATAAGCCGCCGGGTTCTCCGGTGGTGCTGTGATGGTATTCGCCGGGCTTGGCCTGCCAGCTCCGGGTGCCGACCCGGCGTCGAACCTCAACCACGTGAGGCCGGTCGGGAGCAAACGAGGTGATCCAGTAAAAACCGTTGCCGCCCAAATACATCAGCCGCCCGCCGGTGTTCAGATAGGTTTCCACAGCGTCCAGCATCGGCCCGGACCAGTACTCGGGATGGCTGCCGGTGATGATAACCTTGTACGGGGCGAGCAGGTCCAGACCCTCAGCGTGCAGGTCTTCGTCGGTAATCACATCATGGGCGTGGCCCTTGGCTGCGAGCCAGTCGATCAGGTGCAGGTCGGCGGGAAACTGGTGCGGGCAGTTGAGCGCCCGCATGTGGTAGCGTGGGCGCATATTGAGGATGGGTCGCAGCCGGCTGGAATAGCACACCCCGCTGCCGTCGGCATGACTGTCGTACAGGCTCAGCAAATGGTTCTCTCTGGTGTAGCGGTCTTCCGGTGACAACTCTCCCTGCTTTTGATTGGGAAACAGGGCCGGCGGCAGGTCGGTGAGCTGCTCGTTGGCATAGGCCAGGTAGCTGTTGGTGGGAGCCAGGAAGGCAATAGCCGCGCTGGCCCGGCCTTTTGGCGGACGGATAAAAAACGGAATGTGGTCTTCGCCCCCCTCGGTACGCAGGCGCGCGGCATACACCCCGCTTTGACACGCGGGCGGCAGCGTCCAGCGAAAATCGACCTGCCAGCCGGCGTCCTCCAGGTCGTCGTCATGAAAATGAATCGCGCCGTACTCCTGCGGAGTGTTGCGGAAATCCATCTCTTGTCCGCTCCAGTTATAACCGGTCATGGCCCGGGCAGGCATGTTGACCGTTCGACCGTGGAGACCGTGGGCTGAGGTGTCGATGACTGTGGCAGAGGCAACCTCGGCCGAAAAATCCCAGGCGGCGATGAGATCGTCGCCAAAGGCCAGGGGCGAGGCTCCGCGCTGGAGCGAGAGCAGCTCTTCCCGACTGAGGGCGCGCCGGAACATCCCTGGGCGGTCAATCTTGCCGTTAAAATGGCGGCCAACGCGGGACTCGCCGTCATCGCTCGCCTGCCACAGGCCGGCCATCACACAATCGACCTGGGTCGTGGGAGTGGCCTGAAACTGGGTCGTGGCCGTCGCGGTCGCCCGGGTCTGGTCCTGTGGCCACGTGCGCAGCGGCTCTTGATACACGGCTAGCCGGGCGCTTTGAGCGTCAAACGTTGCCGCCACAAAATACCATTCCGCAGCGCGGAGCGGGGTGTTGAGCCGCACCCGCTCCGTGTGGCCTGCCAGGTCGGTCAGCCACACAGCTAAGACTCCGCCCTCGTCGAGCGCCAGACCATAGCCCCCGTCTGCTTCCGACCATTTGGTGAGAATGCCCTGCACGCCTTTTTGCGGGGTGGTGGCATATATCCAGGCATACAGAGTGAAGCCGTCGTGCAGGCGCAGCAGCGGCGCGTCGGGCACGATAATGTGTGAGCCGGTGTGGATATCCTGGCAACGGCCCGGGTACTCGCCACTGACCGACGTTGAAACGAGTTCCTCCTTGAAGCCCGGGCCCTTTGGGTTGGGGTCGCCGTGGATCAAGCGCACGATGTCGGCCCGGTAGGTGGGATGCCGGCAGCTCACGTAGAAGCGGACGGTTTCCCCTGGCGCGACGCTGAACCGATCGGCATAGCCAACAACTTCCATATCTCTCCTCCTGACTATCTATACGGAACGGACACGCTCATGCCCGAGTCCCGGAATTTCCTCCAAATGCGGCAAGGGACGGCCCAGCACATCGGAGAACAGGGTCAGGACACGCAAGGTGATACCCCAGATCATCTGATCCTGAAAACGGATCGCCGGATAGTACAGCGTCGTACCGTCCGCGGACAATTGCAGGTGGGTGGCGTTCCCGACCTCCCAGGGATGTGCCAGCGGCATCCAGTATGCCTCGGCGACCTCATGATTCAGCGTCAAGGCCGGGACGGTCGGCCCCAGATAATAGACCGCGGGAAAAAGCTCCAGGGGCTGGTCCCGGCCGCTCAGCCGGATGGCGAGTGGGGCGAGCGAACCCAGACGATAGGCCGGGTCCAGACGCAGACCTACTTCTTCGTGCGTTTCCCGCTCGGCCGTGACGCGAAGGTCGACATCCTCGGGAGAAAAGCGTCCGCCCGGAAGGGCCATATGGCCCGACCACGGATCGCCCGATTTTTCAGCCCGCCGAATCACACACAGTTTGAGGTTGTCTTCCTGTCCCGCGAGTATCAGGGCCACCGCGGCGCAACCGCGATGGGCCTCGAAACGACCAGGCATGGACTGAGGGGCGGTCGAAGAGGAAACGGGTCCGACTTTCTCAGAGGAGATTTGAAGGACACCTTCCCTCTTCAGGGCGTTCTGGATGGCTTCAACGCTCAACACAATAGACCTCTAGGGCTGTGCATCATCAGCCTCAAGCATCCTGAGCCTAGAACACTGCCAGCGGATTGAGCGGCGAGCCCGTTCCACCAGGGACGCGCAAGGGCGCAGCCACAAACAGAAAGGTCCAGCGCTTGCGCGCCTGCGCTTCGCGGGCCAGGTCTTCGAGGTTCAGATTATCCAGCAGCGGCATGCCCAGGGCGACCACGGCCAGCCGGTGAATAGGAAACGGCATACCCTCGATCCCGGAGGGGAAGACTTCATTCGTGCCGTCAGAACCAACTGTTGCCACGTCGCGCGCCTTGAGCCAAGCTGCGACCGTAGCGTGCAAGCCGGCGGCCCGCTCGGTGAGGTTCCAGGAGCCGACCTCGTGGCGTCGTTTGTACAGCCCGGTACGCACCAGCAGCACATCGCCGCTCGCTATGTGTATGCCGGTTTTTCGTTCCCAGGCTTCCAGGTCCTCGACGCGGACCGCTGTACCCGGTTCGAGATAGGGGAGGTCTTTCAGCCAAGGGACATCCACCAGGACTCCCCGCGTAAAGATGCCCTGTTTCATAGCCTGCACGCCGAGCTGCTCCGCGCCGTCGGGTTTCACCGCTGAGCGCGGGAAACCGTTATACATTTTGCCTTGGTGGAAAATATGACACAGCGCGTCCACATGCGAATGGGCAAAGCCGTGATACCGGAGCGTATAAGTATCCTCGGCAAAGACGCCGCCATCATTCTCATGCACCCGGAGGCTATGCTCAAGCGGAAACTCGTTATTGGCGCTGGCCTCTTTCGCCAGGTCAAAGGCCAGAGAAACCGAGACTCCCGCGGTCACCAACGCCGCCGCCTGCCGGCGCTTCTCGGCGGTAATCAGATTGAGCGTGCCGAGTTCGTCATCCTCTCCCCAGCGGCCCCAATTCGAGAGGCTGGCCATCCACTGCTCCAGCGTCGTTGTGGTGAGCGGGGGGAGGGCGTCCGTCGCCTGAGCGACGTGTGGGCGGTCCAGCATGAGAACAGTCACCAGGAGCATACTTACCGGCAATACCGTGGCTCGATATTTCATCACTCCCCTCCTTGGCCGAGTGGTCACGCTGCTGGCATGTGTACTCGGGATAAGATGGAAGAGCAAGCCAAGACGGGAACGCCCGCGGCGAAATCCGCCGCCTGGAGAGTCTTTTGTATCGGCCCGGCCACAGGTAAGCTGTCCCGGTATGGACGGGACGGATGCGAGGGACAAAAGGAGCCAGCAAACATGACACGCCTGAGCAAGCTGAGTCGATCAATCACCGGAAAAATTGCGCTGGTGACTGGGGCCGCCAGCGGTATGGGACGGGCAACCGCCCATCTCTTTGCCGACGAAGAGGCCCAGGTTGCCGTATTGGACAGAAACGCGGAAGGCGTTGCCCGAGTTGTCGAGGAGATTACCCAAGCCGGCGGTACGGCCACAGGCTGGACCCTGGACCTCGCCAATGCCGCGGAGATCGAACCGACGCTGGCCCGGATTGTCGAACATTTCGGCGGGCTCGACATTCTGGTCAATAATGCCGGTATCGATGCCTCCGCCCGTATTCAGAGCAGCAAATACGAAGAGGTCTGGGAGCGCTGTTTCAGCGTAAATCTGACGGCCCACCAGCGTCTCATTCGCGCGGCGCTGCCCTATCTCACAAACAGCGGGACCGGACGGATCGTGAATATTGCTTCGACCGAAGCGGTCGGCGGCAGCGCTTTTGCCAGCCCCTATACCGCAGCCAAACACGGCGTTATGGGCCTCACCCGGGCACTGGCAGTGGAACTGGCCACCCAAGGCGTTACCGTCAACTGCATTTGTCCGGGCGCGATTCATACCGGCCTGACCGCGGCCATCCCGGACAAAGCAAAAGACATCTTTGCCCGGCGGCGCGTGCCGCTCAAACGCTACGGCGACCCCGAAGAAGTCGCCCATGCAACCCTGAGCCTCGTCCTCCCGGCCGCGTCATACATCAATGGTGCCACACTTGTCGTTGACGGCGGCTTTACGATTCAAAATAACGGTGGCGCGTTGAGTCGTTGAAGCAGACCCGGAAGAAGGCCTGCTGAGTCTGACCGCCTGCCCTGCCCTGGGCATGAGAGCGACAATCTCCGGGGCTTTTGCGATTGTATTCTGGAAGCTATCCACCTGCTCCGATAAAAACCACTAGCTCACAGTTGAGGATTCTCCCCGTCCGGCTCGCGCCCGTTGCGCCGCCAGGCGTTCGACCTGGCCGGCTACCACGCGCACCTTGCGCGGACTGGCCAGCCACATGCCACCAATGGAGACGAAGGCAAACGTCAGCGCAATCCAGAAGGCCACCGTATAACTGCCGGTGCGGTCAAAGAGCAGGCCGGTCACCCAGGGGCCGGTCCCACCGCCCAGACTGCCGGCAATAGTCAGCGTGCCGTAGATACGACCGTACTGTTTGCCCTGAAAAATCTCCGCGGGGATGGCGCCGAACACCGAGACCGTGCCATAGCCCAACATGCCCTGGGCCGCGACCATAGCGTATAACAGCGCCAGACTGGGCCGCTCGGGCATACTGAGCAGGATGACGTAACACAAGACAAAACCCAGCATACTGATGGTCCAGACCCACTCGCGTCCGATCCGGTCGGAGAGCGTACCCAGCCCAATCTGGCCGCCGCAGGCGGTCAGCCCCACCAGCCCCAGGGCAAAGGCCGCGGTCTCCGCTGAAAAGCCGCTATCGGTCAGATATTTGGTTTGATGCACCTGGATGGCGTACCAGGCGTACAGGCTGCTGAAAAAAGAGACGCCCAACCACCAGAAACGGGCGGTGCGTATGGCGCGCGCCAGGGTCCAGTCGGTCGCGGCCCAGGCATGATCCACGACATTATCGGCCGGGCGCGGCCCACCGTGAGCGGCGCTTGGGGCGGCGTCTCCGTCGGGCGCCAAGCCCAGGTCCTCGGGCCGGCGGCGTTGCAGGACCACGTTCAAGGGCAACACGACCACCAGCAGGAGCCCCGCCACGACCCAACACGCCTCACGCCAGCCGGCCTGGTCAATAATGCTCTGCACCCACGGGAAGAGCAGGATTGAGCCGGCGCCCACGCCGGAAAAGGCCAGCCCCAGGGCCAGCCCGCGGCGGCGCACAAACCAGTAGGGTAAAAACAGGGAGTGACCGAGATAGCTGATGGAGGTGCTCGCGCCGCCGACCAGGATGCCGAAGGTGAGATACAGGTGCCACGGCTGAGAAACCAGGGTAATCGAGACCATGCCGGCGCTGACCAGAATCGCGCCCAGCGGGATGACCACGCGCGGCCCCCAGCGATCCATGAGCATGCCGACCACGGGAGCGTACACGGTTGCCGCCAGAAAACCGCAAGAAAAGGCCGCGGCCGTACTGCCCCGGTCCCAACCAAACTCCGCCAGAATGGGCGGAAAGAGCAGGGAGAAGGTCGTGCGCGTATTCACGCCGATGGCCAGGGTGACGAAAGCCACGGCCACGACCGCCCAGCCATAATAAAAGGGGAATTCTTTTTGCCGCATCGGATAGCGTTGTGACGGAAGAGTAGGGGCGCACCTTACACAAAGTCGGCGGCTTTGTCTGTGGCCGACCCGCCCATTGTCTTCCGCCCCCGGAGCGATTACCCTCGCCCCATCAGGCCGCTACTCGTGTGAGCGGCCACACACAAGGAGGGAGTGTATGGAATTTGAAACCTTGGCCAGCGGCTACGGGCTCGTTGAGGGACCCCGGACCGATGAGCAGAACCGGCTCTATTACAGCGATGTGCGTGGCGGCGGTGTCTTTCGGCGCAGTCCCGACGGGGAGATTGAGACCTTGGTGGCGGACCGAAAGTTTGTTGGCGGCATCGCCCTGAACGCGGGCGGCGGCATCTTGGTGACAGGTCTATCGTTGGCGCACTGGGATGAGCAGGCCGGCGCGCTACGGGATATCTTCGCCGAATGGCAGGGGAAGCCCCTGTTCGGCCTGAACGACCTCACCATAGATGACCAGGGCAGCATCTGGGTTGGTTCGTTTGGTTGCGATATCCACACTTTCGATTTTAAGAGCACCCCGCCGCCGGGCTCGCTCTTTCGCATTGACCCGCCAGGCCAGGTGACGCACCTCTGGGAGGGGGTTGAGGTGACCAACGGCCTGGGCTTCAGTCCAGACCGCAAACTGCTCTACCACTGTGATTCCACCACTCGGGCCGTCTGGGCCTATGAAGTGCGTGCCGACCGTACCGTCAGCGACCGGCAACTGTTCGCGCAGCTACCCGAGGGCATGCCCGACGGCATGACCGTTGATGTCGAAGGCGGGGTGTGGGTAGCCACGGTGGCCGGGCGGGGTGAAATCGTGCGTTTCAAACCGGATGGGACGGTCGATCAACGTATCAAGGTGCCGGCCAAAACGGTCACCAGCGTGGCCTTTGGTGGCCCCGACATGTCAGACCTGTACGTGGTCACCGCCAACAACGATCAACGCGAGCTCAAGGGCAGCGTCTTTCGAGCGCGTTCGGACATCCCTGGCTTGCCCGTACCGCAGGCCCGCTTCTGAGGAACCCTCACCCCCGGCCCCTCTCCCAGGGGGAGAGGGGAGAAAACATCCCCCCTCCCTCTGGGAGGGGGCTAGGGGGAGGGTTCCTACTGACCACTGACCACTGACCACTAGCCACTAGCCACTGACCACTATTAAAGGAGACACCCATGTTAAAATTTATGGCCGCTGTTCGGCGTCTGGATCATATTTCGCACGACGAGCTGGTCCACGCCTGGGAACACATTCACGCCCCGCATGTCGTTTCGCTGGTCAAGCCTGAGCGTTATCGCATCACCTTCTTTGACCCGCCCTCGGACAGCGCCGATGCGGACAGCCGTCCACCGGACGGTACGGCCGAGCTGTGGTTCCGGGACAGAGCGCATTTTGAGACCACGATCGGACGACAGGCCCCGCCCAATATCGACGCCGACAAATTCAGCACCTATGCCGCCATCCAACCGGGCTGTAATCTGTTTGTGACCGAGCATCTCAACGTTGATGGTCCGACGACGCGCGACACCACCAAGCTCGTTTTCTTTATCAAGAGACGCCAGGGAATTGAGCGCGCCCACCTGGACGACTACTGGCTGAACGTCCACGTGCCGAATGTTGTCGCGGCCATCAATAATACGCCGGACGCGGTCCGCTATTCCGTGGACCTGGTTGACCTGGACGATGCTGAGCGAGAGCGCGCTTACGACGGGGTGGCGCAAATCTGCATCGATCGTCCCAACGCCACATTCGCCGACATTCAGGGCTATGAGCCGGACGGTTTCGGCGAACTGGTCGAACCCATGCTGGTATGCAGCGGGCACGAGGTGCGTATTGTGGGCTGATGGACCCATGAGGCACGGCTGAAAGCCGAAGGCCTGCTTGAGAAATCTATATGAGAAAGGTCAACACGTCAGCCGTTTTACACTTGGTGAGGGTTCAACAATATGAAATGGCCCTACCTGCTGTCAGGAGCGGGGTAACGCGGCAAAGGGATCGATTGCCGGGATGCCGAGCGGTATAAAGTGGCGCAGGTTGCGCGTCAGGATCGTCAGGCCGTGGCTTTCGGCTGTAGCCGCGATGGCGATATCGGCAAAGCCAGGAGCATGCCCCGCCGCTCGCGCCTTATCTGTCAGTTCCCCCGCCAGCCGGGCCGCGGCAACATCAAACGCCAGCATCCGACTGCCGTAGAGATGGAGCACAAGTTGGAGCCAGTCCCCAATGGCGGCAGCCCTGGTGGCAGACCCGGTCCGTTTCAGCTTGGCCACCCCGTCGGCAATCTCGGCCACGGTGACCACCGACAGGAAAAGCATACTCGAATGCGTCTCCATCCAGTCGATCAATGTCGTAGACCGACCCACCCGGCCGGGAGCCCCGACCGACAGTACATTGGTATCGACCAAGTACAAGAGCCGTTCCTAGAGTGTAGCGTCCCGTGCCGGGCTCATGTCACGCGGTGGCAGGTCGCCGTCCTCCAGTGGTGTGGAGAGCAGCAACCGACCAAAGGACGGCACTTGGCAGAGACGATTCCACTCATCGATCCCAAGGATGACGGCCCAAGGTTTGCCGTAGCGAGTGATGATTGTCGTCTCTCCATGGGCCGCGTCTTCTACCAGCGCTGAGAGTCTAGCCCTTGCGTCGCGTAATTGAACCTCGTGCATGATGTCCCTCAAGGCGAATTATTATAGTTACAATAGACCGTAGTGTATTGTGGGACAATGACCTTACAGGCGCATGCAGCGGGCACGAGGTGCGTATTGTGGGCTGATTGGTGTCGGGAACGACAATGAGCGGGAACAAACACTCCATACCCCGAGATTTTGATCGGGATACGGCGCCGGACCTGTCCAGGGACGGCTAGCCGGAGAAGTTCGCCAGGGCAACCGTCCGCCGTGGCAGGCCGCCGGTCTTCCTCTTGCCTCTGCCGCCCGTCTCTTATACTTGTGGTATTTTCACAGCAGGAGGACAGACTATGCATTTCATGTGGTTTACGGAACGCGCGTATCACTACGACCCGGAAGAACATCCGCAGCAATACCGCGACCTCGAAAATGAGATTATTCGCAAACGCAGCTTTTTCGGGACACCGAACAGCTATTTTGATCGTCAGCACGGCGCGCGGCTGCTCAACCAGTATCTCGACGAGAAGATTTATACCGACCAGGAGCTGATGAACTTTGACGGCATTATGCTCAACGAGCACCATGCCAACCCCTTCTGCCTGGGCGCGGTCATGGATGTCGAAGCCTCGGTGCTGGCCAAGGCGACCAGCCGGGTCAGAATGGCGCTGCTCGGCAACCCGGTTCCGACCGTATCAAACGCGCTCCGACTGGCCGAAGAGTTGGCCATGATCGACCTGATTTCCAATGGCCGCCTGATCTCCGGCTGGGTGCGTGGCGCCGGCAGCGAACAGCTTGCCAACAATGCCAACCCGGCCTTTAATCGTGAATACTTTGAAGAGGGCATCGACTTTATCGTCCAGTCGTGGACCAAGCCGGGCCCGTTCCGGTATGAGGGCAAACACTTCCACTTCCGGCACGTCAATCCCTGGGTGCTGCCCGTCCAGGAGCCGCATCCTCCCTTCTGGATTCCCGGTCTCATCAGCCCGGAGACTGTCGCTTGGTGCGCCAAGAACCGCTACCCCTATGTGGCCCTCGCCACCCGACTCGAACCAACCCTGGAACTGTGGGATTTCTACAACAAAGCCGCCGCTCGTGAAGGCTATCAGGCCGGACCGGAGAATTTTGGCTATCTGCAACCGGTCATGGTCGCGGATACGCAGGAACGCGCCGAAGAAATGGGCAAGCGGATTCTGTACGGCGGCGCTTTTGCGCATTTTGCCCGGCCCGAATGGATGTTCCCGCCGGGCTATAACTCGAAAGCGGCGACCCGCCGGCTGGCCCGGACGAACTTCGGCGTCAATGCCTCTGCCGGACCGCTGTACGGTGAGGGCGGAGAAACGACGGTCGAAGAGATCGAAGCCGTCAAAAAGACCATTTACGACAGCTATCCCGGTGTCCTCAAGGACATGGTCATGATCGCCGGCACGCCGGACAATGTGATTCCGAAGCTCAAGAAAATCCAGGATATCCTGCGTCCGGGTATCTTTTCCTTCTGGCTGGACGGCCCAGTCCCGGCCAAGGATCGGCTGCGCTGTCTGGAACTGATCAACCGCGACGTCATTCCGGCCATGCGCGAGCACGGCAAGACGCTGGGTCTGGTTGACCCGTTTGTACAAAAACCCGGCTCGCGGCCCCTGGCCAACGGCCGACCCGAGCCCGTCAGCGACCCGCAGACACTCGCAGAACTCATGGCAGCGTAAGCCTGTCAGATCGTCATTCTTCTTGCGGTCCGGTTCGCACTGACACGAGCCGGACCGGCTTCACTCCCAGCCCAATAAAGAGACCGCATCCTTCCGCGTGCCAACAGTGTACGCGCTCAACAGTCACAGCTCGGATACAATCGAGAGGCATACTCCGTGAAAACAATTTGGCAGTGCTCAATTGCCTGAGTGGCGGACGACTGGTCACAGGCTTTCCGGTCGGATTGCCTATGCTCGGGCGATACGCTGGTGCTGGAGACCAAGGGGCAGGTCAGGAACGCAGAACAAGACAAAACGCTATTTCCTGAACGAATGGGTACGGGCAGTCAACCAGCACGGCGGTTTTGGCCGCTGGTCCCGGGGCGTGTCACGAGACCCTGGTACATTAAAGGATATTCTTGCCCGGTACGCCTAGGCTAAGCGGCCTGACGGACGCTTCCCTACGTTTGCTCACTTCTCAAAAGTTTGTTAGGGGGACCGCGATGGGATTTTGGCATACCGGCTATGGTGAGTTTCACGAGCCAGTTGGGCTTCCTCAGTTCAAGCCCCAACCGGGGCGTTTTCTGTGTACGCAATGTGGCGAAGTGCATTCTTCCCAAGATGAGATGTTTCGCCACCGACTTGAGGCTCACCCTCTGTATCGTCCCGTCATGCTCGTTCAAGGTCGGGAGTTGGGAACGAACCGTGTACGAATCACTCAGCCGCTCCTGGCGGCTGACGTAGAGATTGCTCACTGTGACCGAGCGTCCCTTAACGGCAGCGATATCCCAATTTTCCGTCTCCCTCACGAACTTGCCGCCGCCGCCTCCGGCATTTGCCGAGTCGTCCTGAGCAAGGACGGCGCAGACGCGAATTTCGAGTTGGATTTCCGCATCGCGTCCTCAAAGGACCTTGAAGGCGTTGAAGAACAGTTCAAGAGAATCGCCCGCGGTTCCAGGCTGGATACACACGTCATAGAAAAGTTCATAGCCGCCACAGAAGAATTCAACACGGCAGTCGGCTATGATGACGGTATCTGCGCCTACCTGTACGGCGTGCTCGCCAAGGAACAGGCTGGTGGATCAACCCTTCCCTACAATGCCTACGAAGGCAAGTTCAACAAAGCCGCAGAGGAATTAGCGGCATATGACCGTTCGCTTGCTCAGACGATCGGGAGCCTCGTTACATTTCATTTTAACCAGTTTCAAGAGTCTGCCCGTCTCTCCCCGGAATCTCGGGTAGGCCGGGTTTCGGCTCGCTATTCAGACTGGATCGAGTCACCGGACAGCTTGGGACAGTATACGACCGGTATGGATGAACTCGAAGGCCTGGTTACAGATCGGGAAACGGAACATATCCTTGGTTGGGCGAGTCGCCCGTTGTCTGACCTTGTAAAGGAATCGCCCGCTATTGAAAAATTTCTTAACCACCTTTCGGCGGAGTATGACAGAAAGAAGCTTCATATCTTGCTGGGACAACTCTACGCTCAACTCGGAGATGTGGAGCGGGCGATGCGACATGCGAAGACTCTGCGTAACGTGTCGCCCTTTCAAGGATGGGCGGAGGCTCTGATCAAGATGCTTAGAGGAGGATAGCGATGGCAGACACCCATCCCAGTAAAATCGATCCAACGACCGCGGCACCGAACGCTCCAACACCCGGAGAACAGCCGGCGACCTCGGTTGAGACGATCAAGAAGAACGACAGCGAGGCGCGGAAGGCGCTAGATCGCGTGGACTCCCGCACCGTGCAGGAGCCAGCGAGGAAAACCTCGGCAAAACGTGCGAAGCCGGCACCCCTGGAAAGCTGCGCCGACCTGCTCCGCGCAGTATACAGCGGAAGGCGCAAACGCTTGAAGCCGCCGGAGAAGACTCTTCATAAAATCCGACAGGGACCAAAACTGCAACCGGCAGAGCGAGAGGAATTGCTCAGCTTTGCAGTGCAAGACCATACGCTGGAAAGAACCCGAGAGTTGATGCTGCTCAGCATGGAGCGTTTCGATGGACCGAATCTGGCGGGGCAGGTCCGAGAGTTCGTCCGTGATGTGCTTATGCGTCACCCAGCGTTTCGGAAAGAGCAATTAGCCGCTGCCCTGAGAAACCTCCCCGAAGGACCTGCACCGGAAAGGGCGGTGAAGATACTGACCCAGCAGTCTTTCGAGTCACTGCCGTGGCCCGAAGGCTCTGCCCCGCTGAAGAAAAGAAAGAAGAAAAGTGTTCTGGACAAATGCCGTACGAACGCCGCGTACTGTCTCCTGTTGTGGCATCGCGAGATCCGAGGAATCTCATTCAAGGACATCATTAACTCCCTGCACACCAGTCTTTGGAAGCCGGCTGCCGAACGCCACAAGTCCGAGGCGCAGCAGCTTCGCGCGCTAATGAATAATCGAGATCCCACCGCGGCGGCTCTCTCGTGCTCATCACTCGAAGAACAGGTTCTTGACGCTGAACGGCGGGCAGATGCGGCCCGCGAAATCACAGAAAGGGCGAATGCCCGGGCGCGGGAGCTAGAGGGTAAGCTCGGGGACCTTGAGGGGCAGCTTGCTGCGGAAAAGACTCAGGTGGAACGCCTGACCGCTGCTCTGCACACGGAACAGCAAGCACACAAGAACGACGTTGCCCATAGCCGCGATGAGTATGCGAAACTGCGGGGCCACCTTCTCCGTCGTATAAGACAGGAGTTATCCTTGCTTGAGGACGGGTTACACGCCCTACGGCGTACACCTCCGAAGGTCCGTGTGATGGACGATCATGCCGAACGTGCGATTGACGGGTTGAAACGCGAGATACAACGCCTGGAGGGGAGCGATTGAGATGGACGTCATAGGGTTCGATTTCGGGACGACGAACAGCCTGATCTCAGTTGTCCGGGGAGACCAACCGATCAATTTCTTGGATGACGAGAACCGGCCTATTCCGTCTGTTGTGTGTTATGAGGGTGGCCAGAAGATCGTCGGCAGAGCCGCCAAGGAACGGCTCACCCAAGCCGGTCTAGGCGTCCACGGTAACATCGTTCGCTCGCCCAAAATGTACCTGGGCCGGGATAGTGTTTTCATTGAGGGTGTTGAGCGCAGCCCGGTGGACATTGTAGCTGACGTGGTTCGCCACGTTCTCGACAAAGCCAGGAATGACAGCCGCCGCAGGCTGGAAGATGTTTCCGCCGCCGTAGTGACTATTCCGGTAGATATGGAGGGCTACCGGAGGCGGGCGCTCCGGGATGCCTTCCGACTTGCTGGCCTGAGGATCGTACAGTTCGTGCATGAGCCTCTGGCAGCGCTTTACGGTTTGTTTCGCAAGACAGACCTTTCGGCAATGCTGCGCCGCTATGACAGAAAGCTCATCCTCGTCTTCGACTGGGGCGGAGGGACGCTGGATCTGACGCTTTGCCGTGTGATGGGTGATGTAGCAGTCCAGTTGATGAACGACGGCACGGATGAGGTGGGCGGAGACGTGTTTGATGAAACGATCATGAATCGCCTTATCCAGCGGATCCGCGCTGAGCGTAACCTTGATGAAACTATAGAGCCTCAGCCGGGTGCTGAGGCGCGCCTGCTCGATAGATGCGAGCGCGCCAAGATTGACCTGTCGTCAAGGTCGAAGGTTCCTGTCTACATCCCCAGCTTTTTTCGTGGTATCGAAGACGAAGATTTTGATGCTGAACTGAGCCAAGAAGAACTTGAGGCCGTAGTCAAGCTTCTTCTCGACAAGGGATTCAAGCGAATAGAACACATCCTGCGAAACGCCGGATATGCACCTGAGCAGGTCGCCCCCGGATATGCACCTGAGCAGGTCGCCCCCGGATATGCACCTGAGCAGGTCGCCCTTTGCGTGGCTACCGGCGGAATGGCCAACATGCCGGCCGTGAAACGCCGTCTGCACGAGTTGTTTGGTCCAGAGCGCGTAGATATCCCCGATGGTACGGCAACACTCGTTGCCGAAGGAGCCGCATGGATCGCGTCCGATCAAGCTGGGCTACGATTGGCAAAGAACGTTGAACTGCTCTTGGCCCGCAACTCCTACCTACCACTCGTCAAGGCGGGTACAGCCATGCCAAAGGAAGGGGAAGTTCAGCATCAGCCGTTTCATCTCTATTGCACTGACCCCAGAGACGGAGTTGCGAAGTTCCAGATTTGTACGCCGGAACGGGCCGGTGAGAGCGTGCTACCAAACGAACCAAGAACGCCTCTTGAGAATCTTACCGTGCAGGTAGACCAGAAGGCGCACGCCTTCCAAGAACGCTTAGAACTTGACATAGAGATCAACGACGACTTGATCCTCAAGGTACATGGTCGCTCCCTCAACGCGAAAGACAAAGACCAGCGAGAGATTCACAACCTTAAGTTCGGACTCGCGTTTCCGACCCAGCCCGGGGGAGGTAGTTCACCCGGAGATCCCGGAGAACCCAGGGCCACGCAAGAGGAGAAGGTATCACCAGGAGCGCTCACTATTCGGGCTAATGTTACGGATGACAAGGACCCAAGCTTGGTTCCCGGCGAGTTCCTCGCTACATACGACCAGGCCTACTTCCATCCCGGACGTTTTCCTCCGTCTGAGCAGGTGAAAGAAATGCTTTACTATCAGCCGTGCGCAATTTGCGGTCGGGCGTCCAATGATCTTGCCTGCCGATGTGGATAACCGCTCTCTTGTTTTCTACAGAATTAAGAGACCAGCTTATTGTACCCGGCGTGCGTACCGATCCAAATCCAGGTGATAGCGCCGGCTTCTTCAACTCCTAACGCCCGATAATGCTCCCCAATACGGACAGACCATAGCCCGCCAATTTTTTTAAGGTGGAGTGAGGGATGCCGGGGATTGCTTTTCAGACGCTGATAGTTTTTGTCTGCGAGTTCACGAATCGCTTCCGGCAATTCGTGATAACGTGCCCAAAACCTTGAGGACGCAAAGTGTCTCAAAGCTCGCGGACCTTCCCCGCCTTAAACTCCGCCCGCGCCTCGTTGATGAGGCGGTCCAGCTTTCCAGCCCTGGCGTCGGCCTCAATCTGTGTGTCCCAAAGCTGGTGGTCAAGTTCGATAAACCAGACTCGGAATTTCGCCAAGTCTTCCGGCGAGAGGCGTAAGACCTGTTGTTCGAGTTGTTCCAGTGTGTTCATGCCTTCATTCCTACCACGATGAAGAGGCTTGTACAGTCCGGCCTTGCGCCTCTCGCCGAACAACGGGGCCGGACTTCTTAATTTTGCGATATCGGCGTTGCCGGGCGGGCGGCGAGAGACTGGAAACTCAATTGACGCATGAGCGTCGCTGCTGTACGAAGAGGGCACGCCGCTTCAGCGATACGAGACGGACCTGAGGAGAACAAAGATGAGTGATATCGATCCGACCCAGCGCGGCTTTGTCAGCTATATCGACAAATCGCGCGAATACTACTTGGCGAAGGGCTACGGCAACCCCTACCGCTGGGCGTCCAACCCGGACGCGCCGTTCACGCCGCTCACCACGCCACTCGCTGAAAGCCGGGTCGCTCTGGTCACCACCGCGGCCCCGGATTTGCAAGGCGGGCGGAAGCGCAGCCTGTATGCCGCGGCCACCCGACCTGCCCCCGAGGCGCTCTACACCCGTCACCTGTCGTGGCACAAAACGGCTACCCATACCGACGATGTCGAAACCTTCCTGCCTGTTCGCCGCTTAAATGAGTACGTGGCCGAAGGCCGGCTCGGCAGCCTGTCGCCGCGCTTTTACGGCGTGCCCACGGTCTATAGTGCGCGCCAGACTGTTCACGAAGATGCTCCGGCCGTCCTCGACTTCTGTCGTGAGGATGGGGTCGATATTGCCCTGCTGGTCGCCCTGTGACCGGTCTGTCACCAGACCGTGAGTCTGGTCGCCCGACATCTGGAGACGCAGGGCATTCCCACAGTCGTCCTCGGCTCGGCGCGCGATATTGTCGAGCAGTGCGGCGTGCCGCGTTTTGTCTTTACCGACTTTCCCCTCGGCAATCCGTGCGGCAAGCCGGGCGACAAGGCCATGCAGCGGGCTATCGTCGGGATGGCGCTCGACCTGCTTGAGACCGCGCGTTACCCGCGCACAACGCTGCAAACGCCCTTTCAGTGGGACGAAACCGGTGAGTGGCGCGCAACGTATATGGAGCTTGCTGAGGACACGCAAGCGGCCTAGCGCAATTCATGATTCCGTCCAGCCTGCCGGCCAGGCTTCTGCCCCCTGACCACTGGATGCCGGATCACGTCCGGCATGACTTAGAGCGGAAGGGCAGCCGCGTAGGTCGGCTTCCGCCTACGGCTAACCCGCCCTACTTACTCTAGCCGCAGAGATGTTCCCGCAGGGTCGTGCCCGTGTAGTCGTCTCGATACACCCCGCGTTTCTGGAGTTCCGGGACGAGGAGATTCACCAGGTCTTCATAATAGTCGGGCGCATAAAACGGCGGCGTAATCTGAAACCCGTTGCCGCCGCCCGCTTCGAGGAAATGCTGCATGGCATCCGCCACCTGTGACGGGGTGCCGACCAAGGGATTGGTATCGCTGCCGGCCAGATAGGTTTTGGCGATATCACGGAGTGTGATGTTCTCGTCGTATTTTTGATACATCTCGAACAGACCCCTGGTGCCGGGCACGTCCAAATTCTGGACCGGCATGTCAATGTCAAACCGGGACAGGTCGAGATTGAAGTGCATTGACATCTGGGCCAACGAGGCTTCGAGCGGAATCCGGGCGCGAATGGCGGCAAAGCGTTCGCGCGCCTCGGCCCCACTCTCCGCCACGAGCGGCTGGCCGGCCCACATGATGGGGATGTCGTTCGGGTTGCGGCCCAGGCGTTCCGCCCGGCTGGCGATGTCCTCACAAAATGCCCGCATCTGCTTGATGCCGCGAGCGGCGCTGAAGATACCCTCGGCGTGCTGGGCGGCAAAAGCCCGCCCCCGGTCCGACTGGCCGGCCTGAAACAAAAACGGCCGGCGGCGAACCGAGGGCATGACCGTAAACGGCCCCTGGACCCGATACCACTGGCCCTGAAAATCGACGCGGTGGACTTTGGACGGGTCGGCAAAGAGCTTGCGCTCCATGTCCATCTGGACGGCATCTGCCTCCCAACTATTCCACAGGCCGTAACACGCCTGCATATACTCGTCGGCGCGCTCATAGCGGTCGTCGTGGGCCGGCAGGCTCTCCAGCCCGAAGTTTCTGGCCTCGGCCGTCGAGGTCGAAGACACGATATTCCAGCCAATCCGACCCTTGGTGAGGTGATCGAGCGTCGATAAGGTCCGGGCCAGCAGAAAGGGCGGGTAAAACGTCGTGGACATGGTGACGGCAAAGCCGAGTTTTTTGGCCACTGCCGAGAGATAGGTTATCAGAGAGACCGGGTCATGGCTGGGGAATTGGATGGCGTAGCGCACCTGGTCAGGCTGGGTTCCACCCGCCAGGCTGTCCGCGAAAAACAGCATGTCGAACTTGCCGCGCTCCAAGGTGCGGACCACGGCTTCCCAGTACTCGCCCTCATACCATTTGTGACGAATTTTCTCGCGCGGGTAGATCCACGACAGCGGCATATGCGGAGCCGGGGTAAAAAGGGCGAAGCCGGCGAGATGGACTTGCTTGGGCATAACCGTATCCTCATGAACGATAAGCGCTGTTTCAGTTTCACATCTCACCGGGGGAAGGGCCGCCCCCTCTCCCCTGGAGGCCTGTCCTGAGCCTGTCTGAAGGGGAGAGGGCTGGAGCGAGGGGGATAATGCAAAGTGAGACACCACCCAAAGAGACAGAAACTTTCACGTCTCATACTGCCACACAGTACTGCGTTCGGGGCCGCCTTGTCGAGCGTCCGGCAACGCTTGCTCTGAACCCCGGACCGTCTTATGCTGGGCGCATGGCACGTAAAAGACACCCAAGGCGCATTCAACGCAAACGCACCAAGGACTGGAAGATGCCGAAAAACGCCGTCTATGTCGGACGGCCCGGCAAGTGGGGCAATCCGTTCTTTCGGCTCAAGGAAGACCCCAACAGGGCCGTTGACCGGGGCTTTCTGGTTGCTGTGTACAAGCTGTGGCTGAATGACCAACTGGTCCCAGGGCTGGCGGCGCTTTTTGCGGGCGGCGACGACCTCCCGCCTCCGCCCTCACGGGAGACTATTCAGCAACACTTCAAAGGGAAAAATCTCGCCTGCTGGTGTCCGTTGGACGACGCCTGTCATGCGGACGTGTTGCTCGCCATCGCCAACGACTGATATACAGCCGCTCCTGTTTTCCTCTCCCTCTGGGAGAGGGCCAGGGTGAGGGTCTCTCATATTCAGCGCAAACCGCGGTCAGGCCGGCCTACCACCAGCCCAACTCAAACGTATGCAGCGCGCGGCGTTTATAGTCGTAGAGGGAGGCGCCGCAAAACCCGCAGCGGAGCGACGACCAGACCGAGCGCGGGCGAATCGCCGCGTGGAGCGGCTTCATATAGTGCTGGTTATCCTCCAGCAAATCCCGGGTGAGGGCCCAGCGCGTGATTTCGTACAGCGCATAGCCGCACGTCGGCTCCGGGCAGGTCAGGACCATCCCGGCGATAAATGGGCGATCTGATAAGGCGCGGTCCACTTATCGCACTCCCTTGGCCACAACGAGTAAACGGGTCCTCCAATACACAGGCAGATGCCGGACACGTTTACTTTTTGGCATCGCGCTGGGTCCAGCGTCCTAATTGTGACATATGGACTTCGTCCGGCCCGTCGGCGATGCGACAAAAGCGGCTGGTCAAAAACACATGCTGGATCGGCGTGTCCTGACTGACTCCCTTACCGCCGAACGCCTGTGTGGCCCGGTCGGCCACAGTCTGGCACATCTGCGGGGCAACGATTTTGACCATGGAAATGAAATCGCGCGCCCCCTTCGGTCCCTCGCGGTCCATCTTGTCTGCCGCGGCAAGCACCAGCAGCCGACACTGTTCAATGTCACACCGGGAGCGGGCAATTTCATGTTGGATGCTGGTCTTCTTGCTGAGGGGCTCGCCAAATGCCACCCGGTCGCCAACCCGCTGACACATGAGATCGAGACAGCGCTGGGCCATGCCCACAAACATCATGGCGTACTGAAAGCGGCCCGGCCCGAGCCGGCCCTGGGCGATCTCAAACCCGCGGCCTTCGCCGAGAATGAGATTCTCTCTGGGGACGCGGACATCCTCAAACACGAGTTCGCCTTCTCCGCCGGGAGAGTGATAGCTGCCAAAGGCTTTGAGTGGCCGGACAATCCGAAAGCCCGGCGTGTCAATCGGGACCAGGATGGTTGAGTGCTGGGAATGACGCTCCGCCTCGGGGTTCGACCTGCCCATGACCAACATGACCTGGCAGCGCTCGCTCAATACTCCCGTGATCCACCACTTGCGCCCATTGAGCACATAGTGGTCGCCATCGCGCACGATAGCCAGCTCCATATTGGTTGCGTCCGAGGAGGCAACCTGGGGTTCGGTCATGGCATAGGCAGACCGAATCTCCCCGTTCAGTAAGGGCTTGAGCCACTGCTCTTGTTGGGCCGGCGTCCCGTATTTCGCCAGAACCTCCATATTCCCCCGGTCCGGCGCGCTACAGTTGAAAACTTCCTGCGCCCAGAACACCTTGGCCATGACCTCCATGAGCGGCGCGAATTCCAGATTGGACAGGCCCGGACTCCAGGGCTCATATTCTCGCGGCAGGAACCAATTCCAGATACCGGCCTCTTTTGCCTTGCTTTTGAGGTCTTCAAAGAAGGGCGGATATTTCCACAGATTGTTCTGATCCTCGACAAACTCGTAATAAGCGCGCTCGACCGGATAGATATGCTCATCCATGAAGCGCTCAAGCCGCGCTCGCATGGCCAGCACGGTGTCGCTTGGGGTAAAGCTCATGGCCGGCCCTGCTCTGCCTTGGCCGCGCCCAGGCGTTCCTGTAAACGGTTCATGCCCCTGAGCCAGCGATCGTAGTCGCCGGTTTTGCGCTGCATATATTCCAGGACCTGAGGGTGGGGCAAAATCAGAAAACGCTCGGCCCGCAGGCCCTCGACGACAACCTCGGCCAACTCCGCCGGCTCCATCAGGCCGTCAACGCTCGCCGCGCGGCTGCTCTCGTTGTTCTCCAGCATGGGCGTTCTGACCGCTTGGGGACAAAGCAGCGAAACCTTGATGCCCTGGTGCGCGTGTGTCAGCGCCAACCACTCCCCAAAGCCGACCGCGGCGTGTTTGGTCACGCCATAGGAGGCCGAACCGATCTGATTGAGTAAGCCTGCGGCCGAGGCGGTATTCAGCAGATAGCCCCCACCCCGGTTCATCATGCGCGGCACCAGCGTGCGGGCGGCATAGATATGCGACATGACGTTGACATCCCAGCTCTTCTGCCAGACCTCGTCCGAGGTTTCCACGCCCCCGGTCACGGCAATGCCGGCGTTGGAACAGAACAGATCGATCGGGCCGATGTCGCGCTCGGTGTGGTCAATCACCCGCGCCACATCAGCCTCTGTGGACACATCGGCTGTCATGGCGACCGAGCCAATCTCGGCCGCGACCTCAGCCGCCCCGGCTGCGTTCAGATCTACCACCACGACCGCCCGCGCGCCCTCGGCAGCAAAACGCCGACACAGCGCTCTGCCGATGCCACTCGCCCCACCGGTGACAACGATAATTTTCTCTTTGAGTTCCACAGTCAGCCTCCTCAGCCCAACTGATATACCCGGGCGGCATTGCCGCCCACAATCTTGGCCCACTCTTCTTCAGTGCAGTCGGCCAGCAGGTCGCCGAGAAACTCCTGGCTCTTAGGGAAAGTCGATTCCTGATGAGGGTAATCGGAGCCCCACAACAGGCTGTCCACGCCAATGACCTCCCGGTCGCGAATCCCCATCTGGTCTTCCTGAAAACTCAGAAAGACGTGGCGATGAAAGAAATCGCTGGGCATAATGTCCTCTTTGAAGCGCGCCCCGGCGATCTCCCTCGCGCGCTGGGTGTAGTTATAGTCCATGCGGTCCAGGAAGTGGGGCACCCAGGAGAGTTCCATTTCGACCGAGCCGACCTGGAGTTTGGGGTAGCGTTCAAATACGCCGCTAAAAATCATGTCGGTCAGACACACCCGCGGCCAGTGGTCCAGGTTGACAAAAAAGGACGGCTTGGCCGCGTCCAGGAGGAGGGCGCCCGGGTCGTCCGGGTCGGGCCGGTTGGTGGTGACATGCAGGCTGATGGGCAGGGCCAAATCCTGGGCTGCCGCCCACACGGGTTCGTATTCCGGTCTGTCGTAGCTCATGCCGCTCAAGGGCTGGATGGTAATCATTATGCCGCGATGCCCCAGTGTGGCGCAGTGTTCCATTTCCTTGAGCCCTGACGGAATATCGTCGAGGTTAATCATGGCGATGCCCCTGAGACGATCCGGAAAGGTGTCGCAGAATTCGGCCAGCCAGTCGTTATAGGCTCGGAACAGGACGGTCAGCAATTCGCTGTCCTGAATGCGCTGGTAGAGTTGCAGGCCGACAGTCGGATACACCAGACCCATGTCTATGCCGTCGGCATCCATGTCTTTGATATGCTCTTCCGGGATGTAAGCGCCAAGCCGAATATTCTCCACTGTATCCTTAAAGCTCAGGCTGTCCGGGTCCTCGAAGCGCAGGCCGGCCTGGGCACCGGCCGCCGCGGTCTGGATTTTAATGCCCTCGCAATACCACCAGTCGTCGCCTTCCTCCGGGATGACCCGTGGGGCGCGGTCGCGAAATTTCTTGTCAAGCCGAGTCGTCCACAGGTCGAGAGGCTCATAAATGTGATCGTCCGACGAAATAACTTTGTGCCTTTGCATACGATCCCCTCCTCTGGAAAGCGCTGTCTTATGGAAAGAGTTGTGTCCGCATTATCCGTCTGGGGGCGTAATTTTGTCAATCGAAACTGAGTATTTCTTCTCATTTCTTGATTGACCCGGCCGGCCTTTGGCGCTACAGGGAATCTCAGGCATCAACATTCTTTGCAGGCTTTGCAGGAGGGACGCTATGGAACTCAAAGTAACCCGTTGGAACAGGCCCGAACCACCCACCCAGTCAGAGCTGGTCCGCGCCCTGGAGGCCGAGGGGCTGGCCGCCTATATCGAAGACGATGAACCCAACCATTCCTATGAGGCGCATACCCATCCGAACGATGAGGTGCTGGTGGCGGTTCTGGGTGAAATCACCATGGGCGTCGGCGACCAGAAGTGGGTGCTCAAACCCGGCGACCGGCTCGACCTGCCGGCCAATACCCTGCACTGGGCCGAAACCCCGTCAACCGGCCCCATCCGGCTGCTGGGCGCGAGCCTCGGGGATGAATACGACCCGACCCGCGCGGACCGTTCCGAAGCAACCCGCGCCCATCCGTAGGGCGGCGCGGAGAAAGAACGCCCATGCCGGCTCGCACTCCCAAGGAAGTAGAAGACCTCTTCCCCCAGGCGATGAACGCCCGCGATATTGACGCGATGCTGGCGCTCTACGAGCCGGACACGGTGTTCGTACCCGAACCGGGACAGGCTCCGGTCCAAGGAGAGCCGGCTCTCCGCGCGCAGCTGCGCACGTTTACCGATGCGCAGCCTGAGCTCTCGACCGAGGTCAGACACGTTGTGCGGGCGGGAGATATCGCCCTGTCCTGGATTCCCTGGAGCATGAAGCGCACGAGAGCTGACGGCACCCAAGAAACCATCTCTGGCCGGGCCGTCAATGTCGTGCGCCGCCAGCCTGACGGCACCTGGCGCACGCTGATCGACAATCCGTTCTTCGAGGAATACTGGGAAACACTACCCGAGTCGTAGGCGCTCCGCAGGGCTACTTCATCGGCGGCGGAATCTCGTGCGGGTCAAGCCCCAGCTCCAGCGATCCGAGGCTCGACAAACAGAAATCGCTGGGCGGAAACTGAATAGCGCCGACCGTACCATCCCGGAATAAACGCTCCAGCGGCGAAGTCTTAAACAGGGTGTGCGCGCCACCGAGGGTCAGGGCGTTGCGCCCGATGCGCGCCGTGGCTTCGCCGACCAGATATTTGGCCCGATACAGGGCGGCGATGGCATTCTGCGTCGGGCCCTCGCTATCGCTCAACCAGGCCGAGTGATACACGCTCAGCCGCGCCGATTCGAGGTCGGCGTTCATCTCCGCAATTTTTCGGCGCACATCGGGATGATAGGCCAGGGCTTGGGTAAAGCCCTTCGGCACCCGTTCCTGAACGACCTTCAGGATTTCTGCGTAAATCGCCGCGGCCACTCCCAAATAGACCGCGGTATACGAGGCCCAGAACCAGTTCGCCCCGCGAGCAATGGAAGGAAAGAAGTTATCGGTGTCAAACACCACGGATTCTTCGGGTACAAAGCAGTTTTCCAGGAGCAGGCAGTCGCTCCGGGTGCCGCGCATCCCCAGGACATCCCACACCTCCTCAACCGTCTGACCCGGAGCGTCCCGCGGAACCAGAAAGACGATCGCTGCGCCGGGTGTGGCGGCATCCTCACGGCGGGCCGGGACTGCCCGGAAATCCGCTGCCCCAACCATAGACGAAAAAAACTTCTTGCCGTTTATGACATAGCCGCCGTCCACCGGCCTCGCCTGGGTGGCCGGAGCGTACGAAGCCAGCAGGGCCGACGTGCTCGCCTCGGACGTTGAGCCGGCAACCAGATTATTGCCCTCAACCACCCAGTCTGCCACGCGCCGCTTCACGTCGGGTGTAATCTCGATATTTTCCATGAGATAGCCAACCCAGGCGAGGTGCATATTGAAGGACAGCGCGGTGGCCGGGCAGCCCTGGGCGAGCTGTTCCAGGGCGAGCGAATGGCCGAACAGCTGTTCTCCCCAGCCGCCCAACGCTGTGGGGATGTTGAGCGTGTGAAACCCGGCCTCACGCAGCAGGGCATAATTCTCGACCGGATTGCTTGCCTCGCGGTCATGCTCGGCCGCCCTGGTGGCAAAGTCTGTGGCCAGTTCCTGGCACTGGGCTTGAATGCGCTTGTGTTGGGCCGTCAGCTCGAAATTCATACCGCCCCCTTTACTCTGCTCGGATGCTAGTCTTCGTCAGGCGGCAGAGTCAAGAGAAAAACGCTTTAGCTCTCGTCCCCATCCGTGGTAAGAGACAGGGTGGTAAGAGACAGGAACGCAGGCGATGATCGCAAAGGAGGAGCGTATGGGTAGCGTTGATTTTTCTTTGGACGGCAAAGTCGCCATTGTGACCGGCGGCTCAAAAGGCATCGGCCGGGCGATTGCCCTGGCCTTTGCCGAGCATGGCGCGGACCTTGTGCTTGCCGCGCGCAGACCGGAAGCCCTTGAGCGGGCCAAACAGGATGTCGCGGCGACGGGCCGCCGGGTTTTGACCGTACAGGCAGACATGTCGATCAGTGCGGACTGCGACAAGCTGTATCAGGCAACGCTTGAGGAGTTCGGCGGTGTCGACATCCTGGTCAATAACGCCGCCGGCGTTTCACTGGTGACCCTGGCCGAGGAAAACGAAGAGGATTTCCTCAGGGTGATGAAGACCAATGTCTGGTCGCCGCTGCATTTGGCCCGCTTGTGTCGGGAGTCCATGCGCCAGCGCGGCGGGGGCGCGGTGATTAACATTACGTCAAATGAGGGTGTCCGGCCGTCTATGGGCATTGGAACCTATGCCCTGTCCAAGGCGGCTCTCATCAATATGGCCCAACTCCTGGGCAAGGAGTGGGCGGCCGATAAAATTCGGGTGACCTGTATCGCGCCGGGTCTGATTCGGACTGACCTGGCAAAGGACCTGGTCGAGGCGGTTGAGACCAGTGGCTCGCCGATCAACCCGCAGAAGCGGGTGGGCGAGCCAAACGAAATCGCCGGTTTGGCCTTATTCCTGGCCAGCCCGGCCGGAACGTTCGCGACCAGCATGACCTATGTGGTTGACGGCGGCGAGGTCAGCGCCGGACCGGGCGACGTGGTGGTCATGACCGCCGAGGAGACGGTCCAGGCACAGAAGCAGGACTGAGGCCGCTGGTATCAACTCCAGCAGGCTGGCCGCCATGCCCAACGCCCCCAAAACGCCCCGCCCGCGCTGTTTTGAGGAGCCCGGCCGCGCGGCGGCCTGGCCGGCGCGCCTCAGGTGGCCGGGCCGGAGCGGTTTGGCCGGGACACCCTAACCCAACGCCTGCCGGATGATACCGGCCACACGCTCCTGTTCTTGGGGCACGTCCGGGGGTTCAACCGGGATGGGCAAGCGGTCCAGTTCGTCTTTGACAACGCCGGTGAGGAGTTCCGCCTCGCGGGTTGAGAGTTGCCACTGGGCAATAATATCCTCGGGGCTCCACTGGACGATCTGCCGAAAGCCGTAATCTGCCACCGCTTTATTGGTAATCTCAATGAGCTTGTCCATATTTCCCCCTTAGAGCCGACTGGCAACCGACCACGCGCCTCCATCCACAATAAAGGTCGAGCCGCTGATGTAGGAAGATTCGTCGGAGGCCAGAAAGAGAATCGTGTTCGCAATCTCCTCGGGTCGGCCAATCCGGCCCAGGGGATGATAGCGGGCCGCTTTCTCGATGGCTTCCGTGCTCTGGGTACTGCCGCGCGCCTGTGGCGTATCCACAAAACCAGGGGCGATGCAGTTCAGCCGAATGCCCTGGGAGGTGTATTGGCTGGCGGCCACCGAGTTGAGATGGATGATGCCGGCTTTACTGACCGCATAGGGGAGGGATTGGCCATATGCCTGGACACCGGCCATGGAAGCAATGTTCACGATGGAGCCGCCGCCGTTTTGCAGCATGGCTGGGATGGCGGCTTTGCAGCAAAAGAAGAGCCCTTTGAGATTGGTGGACATCATCAGGTCCCAGAGCCGTTCGTCCACTTCGGCCAGCGGGGGCGTCAGAATCAGAACCCCGGCCGCGTTGACCAGGACGTCCAGGCGACCGAAACGGTCCAGCGTCGCGTCAACCATATGCTCAACCTGGTCCAGCTTGGATACGTCTACGGTTACGGTCTCGATAGCCGGCCTGATCTTTTGCGCCAGGCTTTTGGTCTGCTCCAGACCGCCCGGGTTCCGGTCGGCGACCATGACCGCGGCCCCTTCTTCGGCAAAGCGGAGCGCCGTCGCCCGCCCAATCCCTGAAGCGCCGCCGGTCACAAGAGCGATTTTATCCGTCAGTCTACCGGCCATCTTTTGCCTCCTTTGTTTTGTCTCCTTTGTGAGACCAGTCCTGCTCGGGCTTATACCGGCGCGCCCCAGGTCAGGACGCGGCGCGGATTCTCCACGATCAAGGTGTCGATCTGTTCGGCGCTGAGTCCGCTACGGCTCAGCATGGGCGTCACGTTCTTGACCAGGTGGGCGTAGCCCCAGCCGCCGTAGCGGGTGAGTTGGACCTTCATCGCAATATCGTGGGACAGGAGCAGCCGCTCCAGACAGCCGGCGTCGATCAGGCGTTTCAGCGCGAGGACACTCCCGGCGTCCGAGCCTGTGTAGCGGCCAACGCTGTCCACGTAGTATTCCATGCCAAAGAAGTCGTACTCGACGTACGCGCCGCGTTTGGCCAGCGTCGTATGATATGCCAGGTCGTCGCTCGTCGGGCTGAGATGGCACAATATGACCTGATGCGGATTTGCGCCTTCGCCTTCAAGAATATCAAGGACTGCGAGGCCGTTTTTCTGCCACGGCAGGAGATGGACACTGATCGGCGCTCCGGTGCGCCGCTGGGCATGCGCGGCGGCGCGCAAGACCTTCTGTTCGTTCTCGCGCACCTTGAAGCTGGTGCCGATCTCACCGATGAGGCCGGAGCGCACCCCGGTATCGGCAACGCCCTGCATGAGATCCGCTTCAATCTCATCGGCGATCATTTCAACGGACCGATCTACCATGTCATACGGGTGAGAGCGGCCGATGTAATAGCCCGAACCCATAACGATATTGAGCGCGGTCGCTTGGGCAATTTCCGCTAAGGCCGACGGAGTGCGGCCAAGTCCATTATTTGTACAGTCCACCACGCTGCCGCCCCCCGCGGCCTTAAACCGGCGCAATTCCTCAATAGCCAGGGCCGTGTCATCCAGGACGCAGTTATCCAGATTACCAAATGGTTCGCGCCGAATTGCGCCGAGCGTTGCCATTTCTACCGGCGCGTGCACGAATGCCTTTTGCTCCTCGTCTTCGGGCTCTTCGCACCACACCCGGAGATCAATGAGCAGGTGTTCATGCGTCAGGGTAATCCCCAGGGCGTCGGGCTCGATCGGGCCGAGAACGGTCATCACTTTGCCTTGCATTGCTCTTCCTCCGCCGGAGTCACATTGAGGGAATACGCTATCGAGACAGATGCAGGCTATATCAACTCTCATTTCAAAGAAAAGAGCGCCGAGTAAATTCTCGCTGTCTTATGCAGGCGGAAAAGCCGAAAGGGACCGACCGGCTATTGTCCTACGCCACGCGCTCGATTCGTTCGATTTTTGTTCCGACCAGTCGAGAGGCTCTATCGAGGGCAAGTCGTTTGATGCTGACATAGACAACAGGTTGCTCTTCTTCCCGCTGTCTCTTGGCCGTTCTCATATTGAAGCGCTTGAGCTTTTTTACTGTTGACATTCATGGCGTTTACGTTACGTGTGTATGCAGTTCAGTTATTTATATCTAACTGCATAGGAGGAGGGACACCGGACCATGAATCCTATTTGGGTAGGCTTTGGCTTATCTATTGCCACAACCGTCATTTCTGTTGCTGCCTTATGGGTCAATGTCGCGCAAGGACGGCGGCAGCAACGGCAATATATCGAAGCGAAGCTCGACACCATGCAATCGCAAATCAATGCCGTCGCGACGGATGTCGCAAAGATTTTCGGCTGGCTGGAAGGGCAACGTGATAACCGGATACCATCACGGGCTGCCCCGGATATTCTCCCCTAGGGTTCCCCGAAGACTCGACGAGAAGCCCGCCTATCACTGACCTACTGTAGCAAGAGACGCAGGAGGAACCACCCATGCCAGAAGAACAACCCACAGCCGCCCCCCCCACTGACGGAGCACTCAAGCCGCCCACCTACCAGCCGACCAAGGCGGAGCAGGAAGAAACGCAGGACATGCCGGGGTGGTCCCTGGAGCACGTCAAAGCTGCGTTTTTCAAGCCCTTTCGGGTGAAGGATGAAGAGGAATAATGCGAGGGAAATGTGACTAAAGTATATCATTCCCATTGCATAGAAGGAGGGACGCCAATGGCCCACACTGTGACGGAGCGGCTGGACACCGTGGAGAAGACCCAGGAACAGCTTTTGGAATGGGCGGACTTGGAAATTCACCTTGATGTTCTTTTTACTATAGAGGAGGGTGAATGGTGTGCCATTGCGTTAGATATGAGTCTGAGAGGATACGGAAAAAGCCGTGAAAACGCGCTGGACGATTTACTTGATGCTGTGCACGCACAAGTCACGTTTGCCCTTGAGCATGATACGCTTGATAACATCTTTGTTCCTGCTGACCAGAAATACTTTGAGCGATACAATCAGGAGAGACTTGAAGCTCTCAAGCGGAACGCGAAACGAGATACCCAGCCCTCTCGAAAGGCCCGTTCGGCGGTCGCGATTCCTTTTGCCGCGATCTTTCAGGGGAGAGAGTCTGCAACCCCAGCAATGCAATTTGCATAGGATGCCCGTATGCATGTGCGGGAGTACCGAGAAGTAATCAAAATGCTGACTTCCCATGACAACAGGTTTCAAATTGATACAAGACGAGGCAAGGGAAGTCACCACATTCTGTACCATCCTGATATTGGAGGACAGCAACAACAACTCCCCCTTCCGCATCATGGAAAAAAGACCATTATCAAAGTCGGGATTCTGAAGGATATTATTCGCATCTTTGACTTGCCGAAAAACATCTTCGACAACGACGTAAAAGGCGCACGAAAAAACAAGAAGCAAGGAATTGACGAGTAGCAACCGGCCCGGTCTTTGTATCGGGCTTTTTTACGCAAACACCCCCACCAGAAACGCATCAAACGCCCGCCCATCCTTGCGGTGGTTATACTTCCAGCACGTCTCCGCCACATAGAGCAGAATCGCTTCCTTAATCCTTCCTCCGTGTTCGTGTGGACCGGCCCATCTGCAAATTGCGTCTGGTGTTCCGCTACATCTAACTGATAATTGCGTTGGCTTTCGTATGGAGAATCGTGCTAGGACACTTGGGGTGAGTGCGCCGGTAGGCCATGCGCTACCGTACACAAAGACCGGAGGCAGGTCATGTCGTTCAAGCTGGAAGAAACCACCATCTCAAAAATTCACACCGCCCTACGCGCCGGTGAAACAACCTGTGTCGATCTTGTAAACGGCTATCTTGCCCGAATTGAGGCCTACGACCGGAGCGGTCCGACGATTAATTCTATCGTAACCGTGAATCCACACGCTCGGGACGAAGCAGCCCGGCTTGATGCTCAGCTCGCAACGTCCGGCCAGCTGTCAGGCCCGTTGCACGGCATACCCATTGTCGTGAAGGATCAGGCGGAAACGGCTGGGATTATGACCTGCTTTGGCTCGATAGCCCTGGACGGTTATATTCCCGCCAAAGACGCCACCGCTATAGCCAAGCTCCATGCAGCCGGAGCGATCATTCTGGCCAAGACGGCCTTGCCGGACTTTGCCACCTCCTGGTTCGGATACTCGTCCAAGTCCGGCATAACCAGAAACCCGTATGATCTGGCGCACGATCCAGGCGGCTCAAGCGGCGGCACCGGCGCTGCGGTGGCCGCTAATCTGGGCGCTATTGGGTTGGGTGAGGACACCGGCGGTTCGATCCGCTTGCCGTCTTCGTTCGATAATCTGGTCGGCCTCAAGGTTACACCCGGCCTCATCAGTCGGGCCGGCATGTCGCCGCTGGTGGTCTTCCAGGACTCTGCCGGACCCATGTGTCGTACCGTGACGGATACGGCAAAAATGCTTGAGGTATTGGTCGGGTTTGATCCAGCCGACCCATACACGGCAACGGCTGCCATTGCGGGCGAAGTCAAATATTCGGAACGGCTCGACAAGGCCGCCCTCTCGGGCGCCCGGGTCGGCGTGGTACGCCAGGTATTTGGGGATGCTTCCGACCCGCCGGCCGCCGAGGTCAATGCGGTCATCGAAGCGGCACTGGCAGCGATGGTCACTGCCGGCGCAACTCCGGTTGATATAGCGATCCCCGATCTACAGCACTATATCGAATTATCTTCGATGTACGTCACGCATTCGCGTCACGATATCGACGGCTTTTTGGCAGCCCGCCCCCAACTGCCGCTGAAAACGCTGAGAGCCATCGTCGATGCGAAAAAATACCATCCCAAATGTGACCTCATTGATGCACTGGTCGAAGGCCCCGAGGACCCCTACTCCGACCCTGAGTACTATCAGCGCTATACCGCGCGCGAACAGTTCCAGCGGGTCGTCATCAATGCAATGGCAAAGGTAGGGGCAACAGCGCTCGTCTTTCCCACTACGCAAGTGCCCTCGCCCTCAAGGGCCGAGCTTGATGCGGGTAAATGGCCCCTGCTGGATTTCCCGACCAATACGCTCATCGCCGCCCAGACCTGGATGCCGGCCGTGAGCGTGCCGGCCGGCTTTACACCCAACGGCCTGCCCGTGGGTCTGGAGATCGTCGGCTTGCCGTATCGTGAAGCCGAACTCCTTTCGTTAGCCTACGCGTATGAACAGCTCACCCGGCATCGCACACCGTCCGTCCATGTTCCTGAGCTGGCGGGATAGATGGCGAGCGGTTTCGAGTCGTTCGTCTGTTTGTGAGGGATCACCAGACAGTCCGGACAAGCGGAAACGCTCGGATATTTCTGTCCTTTGTAATGAGTTCAGCGCCGTGCTGAAGCGCGCTGGATACAATGAGTCGATCCGCCGGGTCCCCGTGGAATCCGTGTTGACCCAGTTGCCCGGCGGTAACGGCAATGTCGGGAGAGATTGGGAGTAGCGTAACGCCCGGACGGGCCAGGGCTTGTCGCATCCAGACCCGGATTTCTCGGTCGAGAGTCAGCTTGCCCTGTGCCACTTTTGTTGCAATCTCCCAGCAACTAATCGGGCAGAGGCCTATGGTCGTTGCATAGTGAAGAGCGGCCTGGGCTTTGTGTGATAGTTTCGCCGGATCGCTCACCCACCATATCCAGGCGTGGGTATCGAGGACGATCACGAATCGACTTCCCAGGACTCCTCAACCGGAGAGAGAAGGTCTGCCTCGCGCTGATAGCGCACACTGCCAAGCAGGTCTGGCGGCTCAACGGAATCGAGCGGAACAAGTTTGGCAAGCGGTTTCCCTCGTTTGGTCACAATCAGGGGCAGGCCTGTCTCCGCAATATCGTCAAGAATCGCCAGGCAATGCGCTTTGAAATACGAGGCGGATACATGCTTTGCGGTTTCAGCCATATTTTTTCTCACGCCCTTTTCGGGATCGAAAACATTACTATAGTCATGAGGACATGGTCAAGATAAAAGCACCCCAAGGTTTTACACCCGTTCCGTATCAAAGAAGCGCAGCAGTATCCGGTGCAGATGAAACGCGTCGGCGGTTCCCGCGACTTCCCGGATGGAATGCATCGCCCACTGTGGGACGCCGACATCTATGGCGCGCACCCCAATCTCGGCCGCGGTCAGGGGTCCGATGGTGCTGCCGCAGGCCATGTCGCTCCGCACGACAAATGCCTGGACCGGCGCGTCCGTGTCCGCGGCCAGTTTGTGCAGGATGGCGCTGGTCTCGCTGTTGCTCGCATAGCGCTGGTTGGCGTTGAGTTTGATGACCACGCCCTGGTTGAGGCGGGGGCCGTGGTTGTCGTCGTGCCGGTCGGAAAAGTTCGGATGCACGCCGTGGGCGTTGTCGGTCGAGATCAGCATGGAGCGCGCCAGGGCGCGACCGCGCTCTTCCACGGCCGGTATGGCGCGCTCCAGCATGTGTTTCAGCATGGGCCCACACGCGCCGGCCGCCGACGTGCTGCCGACCTCTTCGTGATCGTTGCACACCAGCAGTGCGCCGTGTTCGGTCGCGCTTGTCGTAAGGGCCTGGAGGCCAGTAAAACAGCTCAACAAGTTGTCCAGGCGGGCCGAGGTGATGAACTCGTTTGCCAGGCCGACAAGCTGCGGTGGCTGGGTGTCATAGAAAAAGAGTTCGTAATCCAGCACCTGACGGATATCGGTAACGCCGTCCGCTACGAGCCGTTTCTGCAGGAGCGCTTTGAAATCCGGCTTTTCCTCAGCCTGGCCGACAATGGGCGGCAGATAGGTCTGGGCGTTGATAGCGCGGCTCTTATTCGCCTCCCGGTCGAGATGAATGGCCAGGCTGGGAATGACGGCCAGCGCGTAGGCGAAATCGAGGAGCGCGTGGGCCACCTCGTTCCGCTGGTTCAGATAACTGACCCGCCCGGCCAGCGATAAATCACGATCAAACCAGGGATTGAGCAATGCACCGCCATAAACCTCGACCCCGAGTTGCAGATAGCCGTGGCGATGCAGTTCGGGCTGGGGCTTGACCTTCAGGCCTGGGGAATCCGTATGAGCGCCAACCATGCGAAAGCCACTCTCGGCCAAGGTGCGGCGCGTCGGCATCCTCCAGGCAATAAGGGCTGAGTCATTGCGGCTGAGCCAATAGCGGCCACCTGGGACGAGCTGCCACGCCTCGGATTCGTCCAGGCGCTCAAAGCCGGCCTCCGACAGCCGGGCGGCCATCTGGGCAACCGCGTGGAACGGGGTTGGCGATGATGCTAAGAATGCGAGCAGTGCCTGGTTGAACTGGTGTTGATCCATTGCTCCCTCCGCTCCTTGCCAGGTATGTAGACAGGTAGATTTTCCAATACCACGAAGCGCCCGATTCGAGCCACGGCTCTCAACGACTGTGAAAAGAGAACTGGGCGCGGGGAGGCTGATGTGCGCGGCATAACACTGGCATTGATCGCGGGGGCACTTGTCCTTCCGTCTTGGATCGTGATGCTCTGGCCCGCGTCGAAGAGGAAAGACTCCTCGGCACGGTAGGGGCGACGCGGGCATCGCCCCCACTCCTAATGAAAGGTTCCGCCCTCTTCGGCCAGTTTCTTGAGCAGCGGCGCCGGCTGCCAGGATGAGGGATCATGCTCGGCAAAGGCGCAGACGCGCTCATACACGGCTTTGAGGCCAACGCTGTCAGCGTAAAACATGGGACCACCAAGATAGGCCGGGAAGCCATAGCCATAGACATAGATGACATCAATATCGCTGGCGCGCTGGGCAATGCCTTCTTCCAGAATTTTGGCTCCTTCGTTCACCAGGGCGTACATCAACCGCTCGACGATTTCCTCACGGCTGACAAGCCGCCGCGTCATCCCCTTTTCTTTGGCGTAATTGACAATCAACTCCTCAATGACCGGGTCGGGTCGGGGGGTGCGATCGCCGGGTGCGTAGGTGTAATACCCGGCGCCGGTCTTTTGGCCGTAGCGTCCGAGCTCACAAATGCGGTCGGGAATCGCGCAGTAGCGCTCGCCTGTGGGCAGACTGTCCGGCAGGCCTTTCCCCTGTCGAATGCGCCAGCCCACGTCAAGACCGGCCAGGTCGCCCATAGCAAACGGCCCCATCGCCAGACCCAGGTCGTAGACCGCGCCATCCACATCTTGGGGCAGGCTGCCCTCTTCCAGCAGGTACTGGGCTTGCGCGCTGTATTTGTGCAGCATGCGGTTGCCGACAAAACCGTCACACACTCCAACCACCACGCCGATTTTTTGAATGGCCTTGCCAACCGCCTGGGTCGTGGCCAGGGTCTCAAAGCTCGTCTTGTCGCCGCGGACGATTTCGAGCAGGCGCATGACATTGGCCGGGCTGAAGAAATGGGTGCCGATGACCTGGCCCGGGCGTGCAGTCACCGAAGCGATTTCATCAACGTTGAGGGTGGACGTATTGGTCGCCAGGATACACTCGGGCTTGGTGGCGGTATCCAAACGAGCGAAGACTTCCTTTTTAACCTCCATGTTCTCGAACACGGCTTCCACAACCAGATCAACCTCGCCGAGCGCCGCGTAGTCCAGGGCTGGCGTAATGAGCCCCATACGTTCTTCGACCTGTTCCAGCGTGAAGCGGCCTCGCTTGGCGCTACGTTCATAGTTGGCCCGTACGACTGCCAGGCCCTTGTCCAGAAATTCCTGGCCGGTTTCGAGGATAGTGACCGGGATACCGACATTGACGAAGTTCATGGCAATGCCGCCGCCCATCGTGCCGGCCCCAATGATCCCAACTTTTTGAATGGCGCGGGTCGGGGTGTCTTTCGGCATGTCGCTGACTTTTGCCGCGGCCCGCTCGGCAAAGAAAATATGCCGTTGGGCAGCCGACTGCTGGCTGGTCAGCACTTGGCGGAAGAGTTCCTGCTCTTTGGCCAGGCCTGCATCAAACGGTAGGGTGCAGGCCGCTTCAACACAATCGATGCAACGCTGGGGCGCTTCAAAGCCGCGCCGCGTCTTGCTGGCCTGTTTGCGGGCGGCGTCAAAGATGGCCAGGTCAACGCCGGTTACCTTGTCGCTCAGGTCGCGCACTTTTTTAAGCGCGGCCCCATCGGCGACGAGCTTGCGAGCAAAAGCTTTTGCGCCGTCGAGAAGATCGCCCTCGGTCACAACCTCGTCAATCACTCCCAGGCGATGCGCCTGGCCGGCCTGCATCGGGCTGCCTGAGGTGATGACCTCAAGCGCGGCCTCGGGACCAATCAGGCGCGGCAAGCGCTGGGTTCCGCCGCCACCCGGCAACAGCCCGAGGGCGACCTCAGGCAGCCCAACCCGCGCCGACGGCAGCGCGACGCGATAATGGCAGCACAGCGCGGTTTCGAGGCCGCCGCCCAGGGCCGTGCCGTGGATGGCAGCCACAACCGGCTTGGAGAGGTTCTCGATGATCTCCATGGTGTCAAGAAAATTCGGTGGCTGGAGCGGTTTGCCGAATTCGGTAATGTCCGCGCCGGCGATAAAGGTCCGGCCGGCGCAGATGAGAACCGTTGCGATGGTGTTGTCTTTGTCGGCTTCGGCAAAGCGCTCCGACAGGCCCTGGCGCACATGCTGGCTCAGCGCGTTCACGGGCGGATTGGTGACGGTAATGATGCCGATGGCGTCCTCTTTGGTATAGCTTACTGAATGACTCATCATACAACCTTCCTTCACTCCTGGTTCGCTCTTCCTCCGGGTCTGCTGTCGAGCTCCGCCGTTCTGGCAAGCCGGCGAGTCCTATAGTGCGCGCCCACATTGCTCGCCATCAAAAATGGCCGCCGTGATATCTCGGGGGGCAGCCACATCGCCGATTCTGACGACTTCCGGGAAGGCGTCTTTGGCCGCAACATAGAGTGCGTCGTTGGGGACACGAAGAATCGACATCACCATGCTATCGATCCGGTCGCGGGTTTCCAGCGCTTCTGGCCCGGCCCAGATATCATACACGTCGACTTCGCCGGGACGGATCGCTTCGACAAAATATTGCTGGGTAATCCGTACGCCCAGCTGCTTCAGCCTCGGAAAGATATACATGATATCCAGGTTGCGAAAGAGGCGTTCGCCGGCAAACATGCGGGGGCTGAGAATCTCGACCGCTCCTCCTGCCTGGGCCAGCACCTGGGCCAGGGCAAAAGGCAAATGGCTGCCGGTTTCATCCAGGATGAGCACGCGCGAGCCGAGCGCCTGGGCGTCTTCGAGGGCCTGCCTGGTTGCCGTGCCGACATCAAGCACGTGGGGCAACTCCGCGCCGGGAATCTTTTCACGCTCGGGACGATAGAGGCTCAGGCCGGTGCGTTCGTAAGCGGCGCCGGTTGCAACCACAACGCTGGAGGCCTCGATATTCTGGAGTGATTGCCGGGTGACCTCAATGCCGCACCGGACCTCGACCCCCGCATTTTCGACCTCGCGCTCCAGGTTGTCGATCGCGATTGCCCAGTCTGTCATGCCTGGCAGTTGTTCCAGCACACGCAAATGGCCGCCTAGCTTGTCAGCGCGTTCAAGCAAAGTGACCGCGTGACCGCGCCTGGCAGCCACCGCGGCGGCCTTCATACCGGCGGGCCCGCCACCGATGACCACAATATGCTTTTGATCTGCCTCCGGGACTCTCTTCAGTGAACCCTCTCCCCAGTAGGCTTCTCTGCCGCTGACCGGATTCAGGGTGCAGACGAGTTCACGGTGTTCAAACAGCCGCGCCCCGCATTCATTACACCGGTTGCAGCGGATGATTTCGCGCTCGCGGCCTTCGCGCGTCTTTTTGACGGTAAAGGGATCGGTCAGGAGCTGTCTGGCCAGTGCGACCATGTCTGCCGCGTTGCTTTCCAGGATGGCTTCCGCGGTGTGGAGATCACGGACCTTGCCCACCACAAAGACCTTGCCCCGGTCGCCCACGATTTCCTTGGCGCGTTTGCTGAACGGCGCCAGCCAGCCCTCCGGTTCTTCCCCTTCCATGCTGGGCAGCGCCAGATGGAGGGTGTGATAGCCACCAGCCGAGATGTTGAAGAAATCAAATAAGCCGGTCGCCGTCAGTACCTCGACCTGTTCTTCTGCCTGCTCCGGGGTAATCCCACCCGCGGGGCCAAGGAATTCATCCCACGACAGCCGGACCCCCACCACAAAATCAGCCCCAACCCGCTTCCGCACTTGCTCGGCGCATTCGATGAGCAGCTGGCAGCGCTTGGCCGGCGTCCCGCCGTAGGCGTCGTCGCGCTTATTGTAGGTCGGGCTCATAAACTGGCCCAGGCCGTAACTATGCGCCCCGTGCAACTCGACCCCATCGAGCCCGGCTCGCTTGACGTTTGCCGCCGACTGCCCGAAGTCGCGGGTTAATTCCCTGATCTCGTCAGGCCCCATCACCAGGGGAATTTCGTTGTGCACGACTGAGGGGATACGTGACGCGCCCCAGATGGGTTTGTTGCGGTCGATGAACATCCGGCCGCGATCGTGGACGCCCATAGAGGCGAGCTGGACAAAGATGCTGGCGTCATGCTGATGCACAGCGTCGGCCAGCTTACGCATGGAGGGAATGCAACCCTCGTTCCAGACATCAACGATATGAAAAAACGAGCCCAGCGCGCTCCGGGCGGCCGCAACGGTTTCGGTAATGCACAGCGCCACGCCACCCCTGGCGCGCTCGCGAAAATACGCGATCTGTCGGTCGGAGAACACATGGTCGCGCGGGTCGCCGTGCTGCGAGCTATGGGCCGGTTGCAGAATGCGATTCCGCAGGGTGAGCGGGCCGAGTTTCAGCGGCTCCCACACACGCGCCAGATCGCTACTTTTTGCTCCACTCGGTTGTGCCGCCGTACTCATCTGCCGCCTCCTTTGTGGGACAACGACTCCGGCGCGTCTCTCTGCTCAGGCCACCCGGATTCAGGTGGAGTGAAGGAGAGGGCAGGACCGGGCGCATGGCTGGAGGCCATACAGCGGATCGATTCCCCGGCGCGGAGCGAGAGTGGTTCACAATAGCCGGTAATGGTCTTTGTGTTCTTGGGATCGTCCATTTACCGAACTTTGCCTGCTTGCGTTGCTGCGGACACCTCTTCAAGCCTGCCCGTTTTGACGTCGTAGATATAACCGTAAATGGGAATAGTGCCGGGAACCAGGGGATGATTGCGGATGCGCGTTACGTCTTCGACCAGACTTTTTGCGCTGTCGGAGATCGTCAGCCAATCGATATAGCTTCCCTCCGTCGAACCGGGTCCCTGACCGGAGTCCTGCCAGCCCGAGGCGTCCAGCGTTGCGGTCTGGAGGCTGCTGGAAAGGAGAGTGCGCATTACCTCATCGGTGAAAGTTGCCATGCCGCACTGCGTGTGATGAATCACAAACCATTCCCGCGTCCCCAGGAGTTTATACGAAATCACCAAGGAACGGATGGCGTCATCACTCGCCCGTCCACCCGCGTTGCGGATCACATGCGCGTCGCCCTCCGCCAAGCCGGCGTATTGTGCGGGATCGAGCCGTGCGTCCATACAGGTCAGAATGGTAAAACGTCGACCGGGCGGGGCCGGCAAATCGGTCTTCTTGCCAAAATTCTTGGCGTAGGCGGCGTTGGCTGCAAGGACTTCATCTCGAATCTGACTCATCGGGCGTCTCCTTTGCTGGCACGTTGGTAGACCGGATTGTCGGGTCGCTGGCGTCGGCCCGCGCCTGGGCGCGCCGCCGGGCAGACCTTGGCCGTATAACATGATATGTCTCTCTGAAAAGTAACGGAAAGGAACCCAAGCATGGCAAAACCGAAGCTGTACGGAATTTCGGGCTCGCGGGCGATACGTTCGCTCTGGGCGATTGAGGAAGTGGGCATCGAGTATGAGCACGTCTCGGTCAATTTCATGGGAGAGTCGAAGAAGCCGGAGTATCTGGCGGTGAATCCGAACGGTCGTATTCCCGCCTTACAGGATGGCGCTGTAACCCTGTTTGAGTCCATGGCGATCAATCTCTACCTGGCCAAAACCTACGGCGGTGATCTCTATCCCCGTAATCCTGCCAATGAAGCCCTGGTTTGGCAATGGAGTGTGTGGGTCATGACCGAGATCGAGCCGGCGCAGATGGACATCGTGGTCCAAAAGTTTTTTACGCCCGAGGAAAAGCGCAACGCGGCAGTTCTCGCCGCTGCCGAGAAAACCCTGACCCGACCCTTGCAGGTGCTTGACGACACCTTGGCCAATAAAGACTGGCTGGTTGGCGACGCCTTCAGCATCGCCGACCTCAACGTATCTGGAGTGATGCTGCTTTTAGCGATGGTGAAATTCGATTCCTCGGCCTACGCCAACGTGAATCGCTGGGCGGAGGCGTGTTATGCCCGGCCCTCGCTTGATCGGGCCAAGGCGGTGGGCAAGTAGGCTGACGGGGACCGCGCCGCCGGCGCTCCGTTTTACAGGCCGCGTAAAAAGCGCAGGATGCACGCGGTTGTTTCCTGCGGCTTTTCCGCCTGCACCCAATGCCCGGCGCCGTCAATGATTTCGAGCAAGCGCAGGTCTTCGAACGCATCTGGAAACGTAGCGCGCCAGTCGGGGTCGTAGCGCAGAACATCGTCTGCCGCGCCGGCAACAAAGGCCGCCGGCTGGGAGAATTTTTTGCCTTCGAGCTCAGGCGTAATGCCATTATTCGTCGGGATATTGCGATACCAGTTGACCGGTCCTCTGAAACCGCTCGTCCGGTACTGCTCGACGTAATAGGCGAGGTCTTCTTGCGTGAGCCAGCTTGGCAGCCGGTCCGGCTCGGGCAGCGCGTCCAGCAGGCCGCTCGACCTGGGGCGCTCCAGTTGCTTCATCCAACTGTGCGCCGGCGCGTCGGCGCACAGCCCGTAATACAGGATGCGCAGGCTGCGTTCCAGGTCTTTCTCAAGCTCGGCTTCAACCCGGCCTTCTTCCTGAAAATAGCGAATATACCAGAACTGGTCGTCCATGCCCGGCGGATTCAGCGCGGCCTCCGTCATGCGCCAAAAAGGAACGGACAGGCCCATCACGGCGGTACAGTTTTCCTCGTGGAGCAGGGCGGTATTCCAGGCCACCACACAGCCCCAATCATGGCCGATGAGCGTGAATTCATCATAGCCCAGGGCCGGCGCAATGCCGGCCACATCGGCGGCTAGCGTGCGAATATTGTAATCCGAAATGTTGGGCGGACACGTACTGCCGCCATAGCCGCGTTGGTCGGGTACGGCGACGCGATAGCCCGCCGCCACGAGCGGGTCAATCTGGTGTCGCCACAGATACCAGCACTGCGGCCAACCGTGGAGCAGAATCACCAGCGGTCCGTCGCCTTCCACGACGGTGCGTAGCCGGACTCCGTTGGTTTGAATCATTTTGAAATTGCGCTCGATCATAGATTCCCCTTGTCTGCGGTGTCCGCGTTTGTCACTCCGGTCAGGCCGGTCGCGTTTTGGATTTCCCGGCGTAGCTCTACGCTGCCCAGGCCCTCTCCGTCTTCCTCTCGGCCCAGGGCGTATTGCGGGCCGATGGACTCGGGCCCTTCTCCCGGTGGTAGCGGCGGCGTGTAATAGCCCAGGGCGTAACTCCCCAGCGTATAGCCGAGCAGGTCCTGCAATTCTGTTGACAGGGTTTTTGCAATCTCAGGCGGACAGGACAGATACTGGTTTTCCTCTTGGCGTAGCCAGGCCAGCGAGTAGGTGATGTTCAGGCCGATACGGTCGGCGTCCGACTCATTCGTTCCTGCGGCGTGCAGGACCGAGCCGGTATACAGCAGCACCGAGCCGCGCGTCATCTCGGCCTGGGTCATTTCACCCGTGTCCGCCCGCCGCCCGTCCGGCCAGTCCATACTGCCTGGAACCACCCGCGTGGCTCCGTTTTCACGGGTAAAATCCGTCAGCGCCCACATGGTGTTGAACTGGGGCTCGACGCCTTTCAGATACGTTCCCCAGGCCCAGCGGTCGCGGTGAATCGCCTGCTTGGGTTGGCCGGGTCGGATGCGAATAATCTGACCGAGATGGAGTTGAATGCGGGAACAGTAGGGCGCCAGAAAGGTCCGGGCGGCTTTGAGAACCGACTGATTGGTCACCAGGTCACGGCACGCCGGCGAGCGGGCCACCAGCGCCCCCGTGCGTGTGGTCAGGAGGCCGACGAAAGGGTCTTGGCCGTTGCGCGTGGCGTCAATATACGGCGCGGTTTCGCTCAGCGCCTGATTCACTTCGGCAGGGGTGAGCATCTCCTTCAGGATAACCGCCCCGTCCTTTTCAATGATCGGGAGGATATCCGCGGTGTCCGCCGAGGCCGGGAGGGTTGTCAGGTGTGCCATTGCTTTCTCCTTCTGTATTTCTCCTGATCTCGGATTCCTTCAAATTCAGAAGTCGCATGTTCACGTATTATTCTCCAAACGCCGCTTCCTTGAGCGCCTGTATCTGTGCCTTTACAAATTCGTCCGGGAGGTCAGCCGCGTCGTCGTACCGGGCACGCCGATTTTTCCCGTTGATATACGAGAAACACGCAGCCTGCCCATCGTTTCCTACCAGGATCAGAACAGAAGACGCCGTGTCCGGTGACTTGAAATACAGCGCGACTTCGCCATCCGTCGTGGGGTAGACGGTCGGTGCGATGAGCTGGTTTTCGAGTGCGAGAATCATTCGCCGAGCATGTTTCTTGGTATCGGCATGAATCTCCGGCAGGGCTTCCTGGGTCACCTCGTCGTCTATCTCCTCTAATTCCTTTATCGCGTCCGCAATCCACTGTGCGTCTGGGCTGTCAGCCGGAAGTGTGGTGAACTGTGCCATTCTTTTCTCCTGACCCATCGCCACGAGTTGCACGACAGCAGCGAACAGTCCGGACCGCCCGGAATTGTCACTCACCTTCTAGGCGGCCTCGGGTGCAGGTGGCGGTTGAGATGTCCAAGGCTCATAGCGCAACACCATGATCTGATCCGGGTGGAGGCCAATCGACTCGTATGTCCGTCCTTCTCGATCACAAAATTCGACTTCAAACGCTGCACCATCCGCCAGAATTTCTACAATGGTCCCAACCTGCCCACGCCACAGCTTATAGTCAGGCAAGTCAACCATGAGGGCCACTACGTCGAGCAGTTTCATAGGGGTTGTCATAGTCCACCTTTTTTCTCAGAGAGGGTAGCATGTAGTGAGCCTCGGGGTATCCCTCCCGTGCTCGATAATCCATCCACTTCGGATCAGAGTTCGTTTGCCACGCCATATAAGAAAGAAATCTACAAGATACCGTTGTCCATACGCGTCGCGGCGTCCTAACCGTGCTTCGTGGGTTTTGACTACCTGGAGTAAGATGCCACGTAATGCCTCGGCGTCGTTAGCGTTGAGGCCCAGAGCAGCAAACAGCCGCGCTTTGTGCTTCCCTCGTCGTGTAAGGGATTCAAGCAGTAATCATGGAGTTTACGAATGTCCACTACAGCGCGCTCTGCGTTTGGAAGGGACATGCCGCTGCTCTCGCCTAATGGTCAACGTGTTGTGTTTCCGTGTTTCATATCCCGGTTATCTATACATCGTTTGCCAATCATAATAACTAATGAGATCAGCCCCAATACTATGAGTGTGCATATCAGTCCTAGATGATCTTTCTTCTCTTGGGGCAAATCGTCACAAATATGGGGACCGAGGAAGAAGAAGTATCCGATATATGCACAAACCGAAGGAAAGATAAAAAATATCGAAGGGAGAATCTTGTTTATGGCTCCGGGAGAGTCGGGGGGACGACGCTTTGCAATATAAGTTTCCCATCCAAGGTCATTCGGTAGCATTACGGGCTCAATCTTCTTCTCGATGTACCGAGCAATATAATGTATCCAATGATCATGGTCGCACCAAATGGTCCCAAAGATACCCAACACCCAAGGCAAGAGGAGCAATAGAATGTGAGACTCGGACTGGACCCCTACGCTGAACAGTGTTCCAACAGCGACAAAAGCAGCGGTAACACAAAGAAGTTGATCCCGAGAGCGACCACGAATCTCTGCTTTGAGCGCAGAATACTCAACTGTAAGCGCTTTTATTCTTGATTCATCTGGAGTCCGGTCCTGTGGTGGCTCATGTAACATGCTCTAACTCGCGTGCTTCACAATTATCCCTTGAAAATGTCATGAGCTACCCTTCCCACCGCCCGGCACATTGCCACATCAAATCCTCCGGCTACGAGTCCGCCGACTACCGGCACTGCCTTTATGAGATTTATGACACCCTTCTCTCCAGCTTTCGTCAGTAAGCGGAAACCAACTTTCTTGTTTATTTCTATCAAAACTTTCCCGGGTACCTGCATCACCACCTTTTCGGTCAGTTTGCGTCCAATTTTGACACCTGACTGTTTCAGAACCTCCTTAGCGGCATCACCCACAATCGACAGCAGGATAAGCGTTCTGACTCTATCCTCTTTAAGATTGTGGCCATCTATAACTGCTATTGCTCCCGACATTCTAGCCTGAATTATCCAGGATGCACCCAATGCGGATGGGACAGAGACGGGTAACGTTAGTAAACCTCCCAGCCCTGTTATAAATCCTGTTGTGAAATTCTTGCTACTCTCCCAATTTATCAATGCCGCCACTCGGTCATCATTGTTAATATATGAAGAATCAATGAGATATTCTTGTGCTAAATCGCTTGCCGAAGACAGGGGTGGGACTCCCTCTATCGCTCTATCAATAATCCAATTCACCAGCCGTAATGCCTTCGACTCGTCGTTAGTCATGTATCTCCCCTTTACCCGGTTAAGATCACCTCTCGTACGTTACAGCACCTTGTAAGGATAGTTCGAGGTGTCCCCAAAATCGGCACGGTATAAGCCTCAACAAGTAATCTTGTATAAAGAATGCACGGGATGGTTTACCATGCGTTGTTCGGATTTAGCTGAAGCTCACGAGCTGCACGACAACATGGAACAGCCGGGACGCTGGCGGGCCCAGTCGGGCCGTTTCTGGGCGTAGGCTTCTTTGTCGGGTTGTTCGTCATAGGGATGGCGGAGGAGTTCCAGCAAGTCGTGCACCAGGGAGGGGTCGCCCTGCTCGGCCTTGTCGATAGCGAGCTGGGCGAGATAGTTGCGCAGCACATATTTGGGGTTGACCGCGTTCATCCGTCTCCGGCGCGTCTCGTCATCCGTTCCCTCTTCTCTCACCCGGTCGTGATAGCGGCGCAGCCACGCGGCGATGCGGGCCGTTGTCTCCGGGGTCAATTGCTCCGGGACGTAATAGGCGTCCAACAGGGGTTGTATAAAAGCGGGAGCGTCGATCTGGGCTACAGGTGTGGCGTCGAGATCGCAGCTCGCCAGCCGCCGATAGAAGATGGTCATGTCGGTTTCGGCCAGTTGTAAAATTTCCAGCAGGCCGGCGACCAGGCTGTCGTCCAGGTCGGGCTTGAAGGATTGGAGCCCCAGTTTGTGGGCCATCATGACTTGCCAACACGCCTCAAATTCCTGGACATAACTGCTCAGCGCTTTTTCCAGGGGTTCCGTCTGTTCAATCAGGGGGTAGAGCGCGTTGGCAAGCTGGACCAGGTTCCAATGGGCAATCTGGGGCTGCTTGCCAAAGGCGTAGCGATGGCTCGCGGCATCGGTGGTATTGGGCGTCCAGTTGGAGTCATAGTCTTCCAGCCAGCCGTACGGGCCGTAGTCTATCGTCAACCCCAGGATCGACATATTATCGGTGTTCATCACCCCGTGGACAAAGCCGACCCGCAGCCAGTGCACAATCAGCTGGGCGGTTGTCCGGCAGACTTCCTCGAACCAGGCCAGATAGGTCGCACGGGACGGCTCGCCCAAGTGAGGAAAGTCGGTACGGATGGTGTAGTCCACTAACTGCTGTAAGATGTCGATTTCTCCTCGGGCGGCAAAGATCTGAAAATTGCCAAAGCGCACAAAAGACGGCGCGACCCGACACACCACGGCTCCCGGCTCGGGTTTGGGGTTGCCATCATAAAACATATCGCGGATGATGTGTTCACCCGTCGAGACCAGGCTGAGCGCACGAGTGGTCGGGACACCGAGATGATACATGGCTTCGCTGCACAAGAACTCACGGATGGACGAGCGCAGGACGGCCAGTCCGTCCGCGCTGCGCGAATAGGGCGTCAGGCCAGCGCCCTTGAGTTGGACCACCCAGCGTTTTCCGGTCGGACCGCTGAGTTCGCCCAGGTTAATGGCCCGGCCGTCCCCAAGCTGCCCGGCCCAGTTGCCAAACTGATGACCGCCATAACACATCGCGTAGGGGTCCATGCCGTCCAACACCCGATTCCCCGAGAAGATGTGGGGAAAATCGTCCGACTCGCAAAATGCGCGGGACAGGCCCAATTCCTCGGCCACTTCCCAGGCGTAGGCAAGCAACTGAGGTTGCGCGACCTGCGTCGGCTGGACCCGGGAATAACACGCCCGCGTGACCTGACGGCGGGCGTTTCCGGTCTCGGGGTCGGCGGGCAATTCCCGCGTAAAGCGATTATCGAAGATGAGCGTCTCGCGCGGCTGGTATTCTTGTTGGGCGTTCATGCCGACACGTTAGCCCAGCGCGGGAGAGCGCTCAAGGCGTGTGTCTTCCCTCGCCTTCCTTGAACACCCCCGCCTGAGATGCGGGGGCTCTCAGAAAGCCCTTTTGAAGAAGTGTTTTCATCTTCAACTGTCTCACCTTCGAGGAAGGCTGGAATCCTGGGACGGGTGTCTACAGTCTCCGGCAATGAGATCTGTTTTGTATATATTACGTATTTATGTAGAGTGCGTAATATGCGAACCAAGGTCAGCGCAACGGAGTTAGCCCGGAAGTTGGGAGACATCCTGGGCAAGGTTCGATACCGCAGGGACGTTTTCGTCGTTGAACGAAACGGTGAGGCTGTGGCCAAGCTCTCGCCCCTTCCGTCGCATTCAGACCCAACGTTGCGCGAGGCGTTTAGCGCCTGGGTTGGAACCGGGCCAAGCGATGATCGCTTCGCGGACGATCTCGATCGGGTCAATCGAGCCGACCGACCTCCAACCAATTCATGGGCCTAGCGAGCGTGTTTCGCTGTGAGCCACAGGTTTTTTACCGCGTCTCTATTGCTCCATAGAGCGGTTCTGCCACTGGCTCCGTGTCATACTTGCGCATCAACTCAAGCAGCGCGTTTTGGTCCGGCGGTCGTCCGTCTTTGGTGAGTTCGGCCAGACCCTCGAAATATTTCTCGCGTGAGTCGGCCGGACAGAACATAATCAACAATACTGAGCGCTGCGCGCCCGGATTGGAGAAGGCGTGTATCGCTTCCTTGGGGACGAGGGCGGTCGTTCCGGCCTGGGCCATCATCTTCTCGTCTCCGACGAGGAGTTCGATGGCGCCCTCGACCACATAGAATATTTCCGCCATCTGCCGGTGAATATGACGGCGCGGTCCCTCAGTCCCGGGGTCCATTATATACTCGAACAGACCAAAATGACCCTCGGTGTCTTTCCCCCTGATCTTAAAGGTACACCGGGTACCGGTTCCAATAGCTACCGAGTCGCCTTCTCCACGCTGAAGCACGATTGCAGCATCAGGCAGCGTCATCCCGTCCTCCTTACACAACCCCAAAGACCTGCTCGACCGCAGCCTGAATGGGCTTGAAGGCCAGCGTTGGATTATGGATCATCCGGTTGTGACAGATCGCCACCGCCAAACGCGCGTCCGGGTCGGCCCAGGCAATCGCTCCGCCGGCGCCCGGATGGAACACCGTCCTCGGATTCAAACCTGCAAGGCGGAACGGATAGTGAGGATCTTTTACCCCACCGACCCACAGCCCGGCGGTCCCCATGCGGATCGCCATGCCCAGCACCGTGTCCGGCTGGTCAGTATCGGGACGCGGAGTGCTGAACGTCCTCACTCGCTCTTCGGACAGTAAGCGAACGCCGTCCAGTTCTCCGCCATTGGCCAGCATGGCAAACAGCCGGGCTGAGCTGCGGGCGTTCATAATGCCGTGTGCACCCGGAATGCAGCCGCGTCGCATATCGGAACGGCCGAAGACCTCCTCAGTCGCTTCGACCTGAGGCGGCATGGCGCGCAGGATCGGCGCATCTGCCGGTAATGGCAGTGGAGGCGCGTTCTTCAGCCGGGCCACGCGCGGTTCGGCTTCTTCAGGAATCCCGATCCAGAGATCCGTAATGCCAAGGGGCGCGCATATCTCCTCCTGTACGAACGTGCTGTATGGCCGATGTTTGGGATCGGTCCGGCGCACGCACTCGGCAATGACCCAGCCGAAGGTGTAACACATATAGGCATTCTGCGTGCCAGCCGTAAAGACAGGCTTCATGTTCGCCAGTTGATCGACCATCCAGTCATAATTGCTCATGAGTTCAGGCGTGACGCCCTCGGGCATATACGGAATTCCCAGGCGGTGGCTCAGCGCATCCCGGACGGTTGCGGTGTCTTTGCCGTGGGCCGCGAACTCGGGCCAGTAGTGCGCAATAGGCGTATCATACTCAATCAAGCCCCGTTCGGCCTGGAGATGGAGCGCGGTTGCCGTGGTCGCCTTGATGACAGAGAAGGAGGGGAAGAGCGTATCCGCATCGACTGCCCGTCCAGTGGTCTCGTCAGCAATACCACCCCAGACATCCACGACTTGCTCGCCATCGAGATACACGGCGACCTGCATCCCAAGCTCGCCGTTCTCCTGGAGCGTGGTTGCAACGGCCTGTTGAAAAATGCTGTTTGCCTCTGGTTTCCGTTCTGCCGTCGCTGCCATGGATTGTTCCCCCTTTTCTCTGATTTACACGTCTTGCGGCTGGTTTGACTCTTCCTCCTGAGCGGCCTCGTCTCGTATCCGGTCTGCCCGTTGGGCGAGCAGGCCGACCAGAACCAAAGTGATAAGAAAGAACGCGGTTATCGCAAGGATGGTAGCCATGAAACCCTCCTTCACTCGGTCTCTTCTTTCCTCTCTACTCCTTCTCAATACTGGAAATCAACGCTTTCGAGCGAGTTTTGTCATGGCCGCGCAGCATCTTCACTCTGCCGGTTGGGATCGAGGACTTCGGTTTTGATCGTCACGACCGACGTGAACCACTGCTCCATGCTCGTCGCGTCCATGTCTGACCAGTCGGGAATTTCCAAGACGAGCGCGCGTCCGAGCTGATTGCCAAATCTTACCAAGTCATTGTTCGTGTCGGTCCGGGTTGTGTTCCACTGGCTGAGCGCTGCTTCCAGGGAGGTCTGGGTTGTGAGCGCTTCGCCGAGCGCGATGGCATCGTTAATCCCTTTGAGCGCGCCGGCGGCCGTGTGTGGGCGGGCGAAGGCCCCGGCATCACCGATCAGACAAACCTGGCCTTTGCGGTAGGCGGGGACTTCACAATCATAAATGGCGTAGGCAAATGTGTCCTGGCAGGTATCGACGATCTCGGCGTAATAGTCGGGCAGCCGTTCGGAGGCGAGCCGTTTCAACTCGGTTTCAGTGCCGAGTGGCATGCCGCCTGGGGGGAGCGAGCCTGCATGCGCGTGGCCGTCTTTGTCGGTCAAAAAATCCGTCATTCGGGAGGCGGCAACCGGGACATACATCCCCCAATTCACCAGCCGCTTACCCGGCGTAACCGCTCCGTCCAAGCCCGGCACAAAGTAAAAAATACCGTGCCCGCCCGGATAGCCTAAACAGCGGACACCGCTTTCGAGCGGCTTTGATTCTTCAAGTGCCTCTTCACGCAGAAAGCCCCGCCACAAGACATAGCCGGCATACCCCAGCGCGATATCGGGGAAGAGGGTACGCCGGCCAAGCGAGGTGTAACCATCAGCACAGACCACCAAGTCAAATGCAGACGTAGACCCATCGGCCAACTCCACCCGGACCGTTCCATCGGGTCGCTGGTGTAAGGCCACGGCCCGCTGCCCCGAGCGATACACCCTATCTGGAACGCGTTTGCGCAGGTTTCTATACAGCCCACCCCAGTTGAGCAAAGCCAAATTTGCGGGCTGGTCCCAGGCAAGATAGCCATAACGGCGCTCTTTTTCTGTACGCCATATACGCGTGAACGCATGACCGGCGAAGAAGGGGGTATCCGCATCAACCAGGTCGCGTTCAATGAACGTGTCCATGACTGAGGGCGGCACGCCGATGCCCGCCCCTCTATCCTTCAAGGTGTCGCCCGTGCGCTCTAAAAGCGCGACCTCGCAGCCTGACCGCAGCAGTTCGATCGCCGCGGTACAGCCGGCAATTGACCCGCCGATGATGCCGACTCGGAGTCCCTGTGTGAGCGTCCTGTTTGTTGGCATGGCCCTCCTCCAGTGCGTTGTGTGGCTGTCCCCCCCTACCACAAGTCCCTGTAGAAATCACGGTTTCTCCTGTCTTCCTTGAAAACAAGCCGCTGTTTCCGTACTCTGGGTCGCAAACGTTTGTATGTAATCCTCAATCCGATCTGGAACGGAGAGCAACACAATGATGCAAGAGATACCGGCAGGGATCATTTCAGCCGACGGCCATGTGTGTGAGCCAGCCAATTGTTATATCGACTATATTGAGCCACAATACCGCGATGTCGCGCCGCGCATCGTGGAACAACCCGATGGCACGGACGCCTTTGTCGTACACGGCATGAAGCGTCCGATTCCCCTGGGGTTCATTGATGGCGCCGGTTTCACAGTCACGGAGCGCAACAACCGCGCAAAAAAAGTCAGATTCTCTGATATTCGTGAGGGGGCCTATGGCGGTCAGGCGCGAATTCCGTATATGGACGAGGATGGGATTGCGGCTGAAGTCATCTACGCCTCTATTGGCATGGGCCTGTGCATGCACCGCGACCCGGACTATAAGAACGCCTGCATGTTAGCCTATAACCGCTGGCTCCAGGCCATGTGCAGCGAAGCGCCGAACCGCATCCTGGGCCTGGCGCAGACCGCGGTCTTAAGCGTTGACAGCGCGATTGCGGATTTCCAGCGCGCCAAGGACATGGGCATGGTCGGCATGATGATGCCGGGTCGGCCCATCTACGAAGACTATGACCACGCCGACTACGATGCCCTGTGGGAGTGCGCAACCGACCTGGGGCTGCCCATCTGTTTTCATATTCTGACCTCGCGGGACGGGAGCCTGAACATGCCGCATCGAGGCCATGAGATGAATAATTTTCTGGGCATCATCCGGGCCGTTCAGGATGTGGTCGGTCTCATGGTCCTGGGTGGTGTCTTCGAGCGTCATCCGCGTCTGAAACTCGTGTGCGCCGAGGGCGACGCCGGCTGGATGCCGCACTATATGTACCGCATGGATCACGCCGCCAGGATCAACGCCGAGGGCGGGATTATTGATGGCCTGTCAAAACTGCCCAGCGCATATATCAAGAGCAACGTCTGGATGACCTTCCAGGACGACCCGACCGCGTTTCATGCGGCCGATATCATGCCACACCAGCAATTGCTGTGGGCCAGTGATTTTCCGCATACGGATTCCACCTGGCCGTACTCCCAGCAATTACTGGCCGACCACGCGGCCCATATCACGGAGGAGCAACGCCAGGACATCATGCGGGAAAATGCCGCGAAGTTGTTTAATCTCCCAGCGGGGAAGAAGCCGTGGCGGATGCACGAGACCCCGGCATAGAGGAACCCTCAGCCCCTCTCCCAGCGGGAGGGGGGATAAAAGGTAGGGGCAGCCCCCCGTGGTTGTCCGGCTGAGCCCAGCGGAGGCGCAATGCAGTTAGCCGTTGGTCCCAGCAATAACTCTAGGGGTTACTTCTTGCCCTGATTGGGTTTCGGTTTGCCCTGCTCCGGCTTGGGTCTAGGGGGCGGGGGAGGTGGCGGCGTCTTACCCGGCCTTGCGGGCTTCCCCGATGCGGTACGGGTTTTCGGGTCAGACGCCATATTGATCCTGCATAACCCGGTAGGCCGCGGCTTCGCACTTTTCGTTCAGCTTTGGGTCTTCTTGAATATCGGTATGCCCAGCCCATCCGGTGACCTCGGTGAGTCGCCGTGACAGGCGGGTGTTACGTTGTCGAGCCTCTGTGTCGTCGATGTTCTCAAGATCGCCCCACAAGTCTTGCCATTCGACCTCAAGAGCGCTGCATTCAATGCTGATTGCGTGCAGGAGGGCCGCTTTTTTTGCGTAATCTGACACAAAATCCCATACGACACAGAGGGCGACCAGACCGCCAGCAACAATCTGAACGACCTCTGGAAACAGATCGAGCAAGGCTGCAATGCCGCTGGCCGCCGCGGCAAGGAGCACAACACGAATCCAGAAGTGTTTGCGTCGATGCCGGTCAGACAGACTTTCGTAGTAACGGACGAGCCTTGCCATATCCAGCAGTCCTTGCCAAATGGTGTTTCGGGTCTGATCGGTAACCATGTCTCTCGCCGGTCGTGGTTTGTTTGGTTTCAGACCATCCTACCCTAATTCATCGTCCCCGCAAAACCGCCGGGCGCTGTGCACTTGTGGTCTGATCCGTCTCGGCCAACTCGGTCGCTGCCTGGTTCAGGCGACGGTCAGCGTCACGCTGACAGAGAAAATCGACAAAGGCTTCAACCTCGGAGACTTTAGCCGGCGGGGGGAGCCGGATTTTATAGCCATGCTCGCCTAATTCAGTGTGTCAACGGACTCTTCAATACCTCAATAAAAACCCCCTCACCCTGGCCCTCTCCCAGCGGGAGAGGGGATAAAAGGTAGGGGCAACCCCCTGTGGTTGCCCGGCTGTGTTGCCCGGCTGGGGTTGCCCGGTCCCCCGTCGGTGAGGGGAAACCCGTCCTACGCCTTCGACTGCATGCCGAGGTCCTTCAGCGGCGTGCGGTCCACGACTGGCAGGCGGCGTGTCCCTGGCGTGAGTTTGACCGAACCCGGTACGCGGGTGAACTGATCGACCAGCTCGATTTCCTTGGCGTATTCTTTGACCGCGGGAATGACCTCTTGGCCCATCAGGCGAATGCTGTTCAGCCGGTCCTCGTTGCCGACTGGCCCTTGAACCTGGAAGCAGGCGAATGTCCCTGGCCGCAGCACGCGGATCATGGTCTTGATCTTTTCAATCACGGTCTTGGGCGAACCGACGATCATCAGGTAGTCGTCCTGGGCGCGCTTATACGACTTCTCCAGCTTACGGCGGACCTCACCCAGGTCGGTACTCTTCTGTTTCTTCCGGCCCTGCTGCGCCTCCTTGAGCCGGTCCGAATCAACGCCGACCCAGCCACCGCTCGGACGCTGGGCAAGCAGGCGAATGGCGTTTTTGGAATTATAGCCCGGCGGTAAGGTATGTTCCGGTCTGGAGAAGGCACTTGCTCCACCGCCCCACACAAACCCTTTGCCCAGCTCTTGCGCTTTTTCATCTGTGTCCGCGCAGAATACGCCAATCAAATAGGCAAAATTTTCCGTGCCGGCCTGATAGCCGTTTTCCGCCGCGGTATCGGCGTAATAGTCCAGCAGGTCGCAGGTCGGACTCAGAGCGGTCACCAGAGCCAGATAGGGATAGTTATGCTGGGCCGCCCAGTGCACCGTCTCCGGACTCAACACGCCAGGAATCCACATTTGCGGATGCGGCTTCTGATAGGGCAGCGCCCACGGATTGACGTGGCGATAGTGAAAATGCTTGCCCTCGTAGCGCCACGGACCGGGCTTGGTCCAGGCCTGGATAATAAAGTCGTGGGCTTCGTTGAACATCTCCCGGTTATAGGCCGGATTGGCATTATTGAAGAACTGCTCGCTGCCCGCGCCGCGCACCCAGCCGGTGACGAGACGCCCGCGCGAGATCAGATCGATTTCCGCCAGCTCTTCGGCCATGCGCAGCGGATGCTTCAGCACGGGCAACGGGTTGCCGATCAGGACGATCTTGGCTTTGCTGGTAATCCGCGCCAGGATGGCGGCCTCAACGTTCATGACGCTGCCCATGCAGAAGGGGTTGCCGTGGTGCTCGTTCAGCATGAGCGCATCAAAGCCGACTTCTTCGGCATAGCAGTATTCGTCCAGGAAGAAGTTATAGTCGTCAGCCGCCTTTTCGCGGTCAAAGCGTGAGTTGGGCAGGGCAAAGAACCCCCGGTGCTCAAGCACCTCGTCTTCGTTGACCCACCGATACGGCCGCTCAGTAAAATAGCCAAACAGCATACCCGTCTCTCCTTCCAGTCTGGTTTATCGTCCGGTAAATACCGGCTCCCGTTTTTCCACAAACGCCCGGGCTGCCTCTTTGGCATCCTCGCTCCCCGTCAGCTCGTGCGTCATATTTTGCTCAAAGCGATACCCATCGCGCAGAGCCATAAACTCAACCGCATTCATGGCATGTTTGGCAAGCCGGATAGCCAGCGGACTTTTGGCGGCAATCACTTGGGCCTGAGCCCGGGCTTCGTCCATGAGTCGCTCCGCAGGAACGACTTTTTCAACAATGCCCCGACGGTATAACTCCTGTGCGCCGACCCGTTCGCCCGTGTACATCATCTTGCGGGCTTTATAGACACCGAACAAGCGCTGGGTATGGCGACCGCCTCCCAACAGACCAACATCAATTTCAGGCAGACCGAGCAGCGCCCGTTCTGACGCAATCAGCATATCGCACGATGCCACCAGGGCCAGCCCTCCACCCAGGGCCGGGCCATTGATCGCGCCGATGACGGGGACGGAACATTCCAGAATGGAATGAAAAGCTTCGCGCGCCGCCCGCGAGTGGGCCCACATGGCCCCGTGACGCGGTTGTTGTGCGCCGTCATCCAACGAGCGCGAACGCGCTTTCATATCCGCGCCCGCGCAAAAACATGTACCCGCCCCGGTAAAGAGGGCCACCCGGACATCGGTCCGATTGTTCAGGGCGTCAAAGGAGGCTTGAATCTCATCAAACATCTGCCGATTCATGGCATTGACGGGCGGGCGATCAATCGTGACCGTGGCAATATAGTCTCTGATATCGGTTTTAATGATTTCGGCGTCCATACGTCCCTCATCCTGCCCGAGTCCTAGAGCGCACTGTACCGGAAGTGTGGGCAGATGTCGATGATTCCCAGACTGGCCAGTGAGCGGATTCGCTCTGGCGTGACACCCATGATCCTCTTGAAAATACTGTACTTTCCATCACCTGCTATGATTACAGCCGTATTCTTTCAACCTGCTCGTTTGCCTTCCGGGTCTGCCGGGGCAGGGTAAAGAGATCAACCCACCACCACACCCCAAGAACAGGCAGCATCAGCAGCCCGCTCACAAGGAGCAGGCTGGGGGAGGGGATGGTAAGCACAAAATTCTGATAGAGCTTTGGGAGCGCCAGACCAATGACAAGGGGGATACTTGGAGAAGGAAGAATGAGCACTTGCGTAAGAGCGAAGAGTCCGGCCCAGGTCGCAAGCAGAAAAAAGCCACCTTTCAGCGGTTTTCCCAAGTAGATCGTATGCAGACCAAAAAGGCCCAAAAGACTCATCGCAAAGAAGAGGTAGGCCCAGCCACGCGACTTCTTCATCTTTTTCTGTGTAGTGCTTCTCGCCGTGTTCTGCTAGAGCGGTAGGGGGAAGCGAAAGGAGAAACCGGATGCGGAGCAAGCCCGGACATTTTGAACAGCCTGGACATGATGGACACCTGCTCGGCCTGAGCGTCGGACTTATCAGCTTTATTGGTTTCAGCCTCCTTTTTTGTTTGCCGCCCCTCTGGGCTGCGGAAGACCAGAACGGGCGGCCGGAGAGAACCTGGAAGACGCTGGCCGAGCTTTCTGAAGAAGAGCGGAGCGCCATCGATATGGCACAGGACACGCCGCGCGATGCGACCATCCCGTATCTGCCGGCCGAAGCCTATCCGTTTCGCGCTCCCTATACGGCTGAGGAAATGGGCTTTCGCGCTATGGAATTCCCGCATATGCCGCGCTGGAACTGCGTCCAGGTCGAAGACATGGGGCTCCTGACCCCCAGCGGCTCCCTGTCCAGTTCGCAAATTCTCGTCCTGGTACATTATCGGAAACCCGAGGGCCTGATGGGGCACCTGACCGCGCAACCGGGGGAACTGTTGACTCACTGGCTGACGCAGGATTTATCTCCACCTGAAAATTACGGCAATCAAATGCTCTTCATTACCTACCGGACCGATCGGGAGAAGCGTACCAAGGCCGACCTCTTTGGCTATTCGCCGGCTATCCGTCGGGTCCGCCGCTTCCCGCAACCCCAGCGAGAAGACAAAATGGCCACTTGGCCGATGACGTTTGATGACTCCCTCGGGCGCGACGCCTGGGAGTTTTCATGGCGCGTACTCGGGACCGATATCTTGACTGAGACGGTTCGCTTTCCGAAAACGCGTCCGATCATCACCCTGGCGACCGCGGAGGGAGCCTTTACCGATGTTCCCGTCCAAGACCTGAAAATAATGGGGGACGACTACCCACACTATCAGCCAGATGGGAGCGTGCGGACCTATGTCCTCGAAGCTCGTCCAAAGTCGGACTGGCTGCCGGATTATTACGCCAGTAAGGTTCTGTATTGGGTAGAGCAGCACTATTTCTATCCGCTTCGGACGGAGGTCTACGGGCAGCAGGATGAGCTTATTTTCGTTGAGGAACGGATGACCCAAATGATGAATCCGAACCTCGGGGAGCGTGGCTATCACAACCTGATTGCGGTTTGGTGGGATGCTCAGGCCGACTATTATGGCTACACCCTGCATGATGCCATGCAGGTCAAAGAATGGTCACAGAAAGATGTGGACGTGTTCTTCTCACCCGACTTCATGCGGCGCGGCTGGTTTCCCGCGCCCTTAAAAACTCAAGCGATAATCAGAACTCCAGAAGAATTCTTTTTACGTCCGCATTTGTACCAGGACAAATTTCCGCAAGAGCGGAATGTGCAGTTATCCCCGGCAATCGAAGCGCGTATTCGCGCCCAGGATGCGGCCGGCCAGATTGTCTTTGGAGAAGAGCCGGAACTCGTCAAGACGAGTATCGCGCCGAACTGAGGCGCGCGCTAATCAGCCGGGGGCTTGAAGCCACCAAAAATCGCAAAATTCAGAAACTTCCAGTAGCAGTCCACAATCGTGAAGCCGGCCTCTCGCCACCAGTTCAGCTGAGGCTCCAGCGGAGCGATGTGGCTGCTGTGTCCCTTGGGACGCTGCATGGCAGTCCGTACCTGGCGAATTTCTTCGAGCGAGTGCCGCTCTCCTGTCTGCTCCTGGACTTGCTGCTGGATAACCCGATCAGCCAAGGGGGTGAACTGGTCGCGTAATGCAGGGTCGCCGGCAACGACATCATTGTTGAGAAACAGACCGCCGGGCTGGAGCAGATCGAACACCTCAGCGCAAAGCGTTCGCTTGCGCTCATCGGTCAGGTGGTGCAGCGCAATGGCTGAGACTGCGGCATGAAACGGTCCGGGCAGATCGGCCTGCCAGGTGGGCTCAGCCAGGTCGCGCAGAAAAAGTTCGACGTGCGCGCCATACTTGCTGAGACGGGGCTCAGCATGCCCGCGCATAGCGGTCGAGCCGTCAACCCAGGTGACTGTTGCGTGTGGATAACAGGAGAGAATCGTCTCTGTAACCGCACCATAGCCCGCGCCTAAATCGAGCACACGGATCGGTTCATCAACCGACCACGGGAAGAGGTCAAGCAAGGTATGAAGTTGCTCAAAGCGCTTCGGAATCAAGAGTGCGCTCCGCTGTACAAAATAGTCAACTTTGTCTTGATCTCCCCAGCCACACAGGGTATCGGGCTCTGCCATTGGTGTTCCTCCCGTGTCATCTCGATTTTGTTATCCATAAAGGCTCCGTTGCTCTGGGGTCAATCCTGGCTGGGTCATAAAAAGAGCAGGCTCCAACCCTTTCAACCGTGCCGCCCGGCCAAGAGCGGACAGACACCTATATGTACGATCTCGACGATCCGGTGCCATCCCCGGGCGGCAATAACCTAGCCGTAGATGTAGGTGTGCAGGACCAGCGTCTAGGCGAAGAGCGCCGCGATGTCCTGGTCCATACCTCCGAACCATTCACTCAAGCGCCTCTGCCTGGAAATCAGTTCCAGCCATTTCCCGGAGTTCGACCGCAACCTGAATACGGGCGAGCCGTTTGGCGAGGGAACGCAGGGGGTGCCCGCCCAGCAGACAGTGTTTCACCAGGGAGACCGGGCGTCCTCTGTCCTGCTGCCGGTGATTCCCCGATAGAAAAACCGGCTAGGGTCAGTCGCTTGTCGGGCATACGGTTCGATAATGGAGTTACGCAAGACAGGTCCAACGGATTAGAAGAGTACTTCGACAGTCAGCGTATACTCTGATTGTTCTTGAACGACACGCTTGTAGTCGGCTTCCAGCTTGATGAATGGAGGGACCTTGAGCCTCCCGATTACACTGAGGTTCCGCTTTGTTTCACTCGACAGATTGAGAGTCAGGGTTCGGCTCTTCAGTGGATTGCTCCCCGACCGACGCATATCGAGAAGCCCGGACATGTTCGGATCACCAAGTAGCTTCGTACGTCGTAAAAGTTCTTCCGCAGCCTTCACATCTGCTTGTCCCCCTTCAAAAGTATCGACAAGCGTCAATTGCGATCTGACGACGTCCAAACCGTCTTGCTCTACATCGACTCCTACATCGGCTCCTACAGTTTTGACTTTGATGCCGCCTCCGACGTTCCAGGTTTTCGTCCCTGACGTCTGGCTCAACTGAATCTGCTCTATCCGCACCTTGCGAGCGCCCAGGTGCTTACAGAAGGTGGAAAAATGCCCATGCTTTGCGAGTGCAAAGCTTTCTTCCGCCTTCTCTACATCTTCATATCGATCTTTATCGAAAGGACTTTGGACAAGCACAGCGCCTCGCCGAACCAAGTCTTCACCCACAATATCCTGAATTACTTTCTGAGAGCCGCGTACGGGAAATTCCAGAATGTGAATTTCCTCATTGAGCAGGAGATCAGAGCCTCCGTCTTCGTACCTGCAACGATCGATCTCGGACTGATCAAGCACGAGGAGCGCCTTCCGCTGCTGAGCGTCTTCGGGGAATGGTTTAGTTGCCATGCTCATCTCTTTTTCAGGCTTTACGGGCTTAGTGATGGCAATGCCAAATGCCGCCGGAGCTTTCTTCCAAGTGCGCTCAGCCACTCCTTGATTCTTACCCAAAGTCTGCTGATCCAATTTTTTTTTACGGCCTCAATCCCGCGTCGTACCGCAGCTTGGTCCGAGACTCCTCTTCCTATTCGGTTAGCAAAGTCTCGTATTGCACTCACGACCTCATCAGGCCAGGATTTTTCCGACTCTCTTGAAACGTGCCCGTAACAGATGATTGGCGCTATTCTACCCGCTGAGTCCTTTTGATCTGAGGGGATTTCTAAGATGAACTCGTTGCCCAGACGAAACGCTGAGATGGAACCTTCCGAGAATACCCGAGTGCCGGACTTTGATACTTGAGCAATACGTTGAACTAGCCTCTCGCGTTCTTCCTCGTCTTTTTCTTCAAGAGGACACCCGTTCACCTCCATAGGGTCGAGAGCTAAGTTATCCAAGCTTTGAGCCTGAAACGATAACTCTGGATACCTCTCGCTCATGACTGACTTTCTACCTGTGAAAATATCCCGAATACTAGAGCTTCGGTCTCCTCCTTCGACTTCATGCTGCCAAGGACAACCTTCGTGTTGTGGCTACCGCCTGCCCGCTGGACGCATTCCTGGATGATTGGCAGTGCTCTAATCCTGTCCTGATAATTCCCCTGCTCATTCTCTGGAAGCGTAGTCAAGTCGGGATTGGCAAGGTCGCCATGCGTCCCGATTATGAAGAGACGAGGTAACGGCCGCTGATCTTTCAACTCTTTCAACCAACTCTCAATCTGCTTCATGTCTCTCCGAACCCGGTTTTCAGCCTCAGCATCGCTTTCCACCAACTTGTCTATACGAAGGAGGTAGAAAACTAGATCTGCCTCGTCAAAGAGTTCCTTCCATTCCGCATACGCATCAGGACCTCCAGGCAGATCCCGGGTATCCTTGATTTTCAAGTCCAACTCTCGAAGTGAAAAACGACGCCCCTTTGCATTCCCTGAACGGATAGTCTGTTTAGAGCTCTCAGGAACACAGCCGGTTGTAAGAAAGCTGATTAAGGTGGTTTTTCCGACACCCCGAGCGCCAAGAATTGCGATTTTCTTGCCTTTCAACTGGGTGACGATTTTGTCCCAATTCAAAACAATTGCCGCAGTTGCCGCAGTTGCCGCAAGTACAATTACTACCGCAATAATAATTGGTAATGGCATACTTCGCTTCTCCTACAGCCGCCAGTTTATCAGCTATCCGACGTTTTGAAATGGTCCCACCATGCGGCAGGCTTTCAGGTCGTCCAATCCTCTCTGGATGTCGTTTTCAATAATGTCTGTCCGACTGAGTATGCTTTCCGGTCAAGTCGCGGATGCTACATATAGTGCGGCAGGACTTCCTCGCCGACTTTCCTGATGGCGCGTTTCACTTCTTCAATCGGCAGCAGCCCCTGGTCGCCCTGCCAGATAAACCACTCTGGATTGCCCGCTTCGATGAGCTGGTCCAGGGCGCGGCGGATATCACTCGTTGTTCCGGCCAGCGCAAAGTTCGCGTCAATCATCCGTTCGGGGGTGGCTTCGGAGGCTGGCATCGGACCCTCGCCATATTTTTTGTTGTCGGCTTCGGTGCGGAACGCCTCCAGAAAGCCGAAATGGTAGAAGAAATTCTGAAAGCCATAGCCACAGAAGCCGGCCGTCAGCATCTTCCTGGCCGCCTCTTGGGTATCTCCGGGGTAGATCGCGCGCAGCACGCCGAGCGATTCACCGAACTCCAGGGCACGGCCGGCGGTCTTGGCTTCTTCGACATGGGTCTCGGCGAAAAAGCGTACCTGCTCGTGGTCGGAAATGAACAGGGTCGGCACGATGTTCTCTCTGGCGCACCAGCGGACGGTGGCCTCGCTCATGGAAAAGGCCTGGAAGAGGGTGGGGTGGGGCTTCTGATAGGGCTTGGGCACGATGTCGATCATCTGGACCCGCCCGTTTTCATCGATCTCGCCCGGAGAGCCGTGTTCGCGTGTCCATGCGTGGGCCGGCCAGGGCGTGCCTTCCTCATAGGGATACGGATACTCGTAGTGTTTGCCCTTGAAACGAAAGGGTTCATCTTTCCAGGCCAGTTTCAGAATCTGAAAGACCTCTTCAAACGCCTCGCGATTGCGGACGTCGATGTCGCTCTGGTCGCTGACCGTCGCGCCGATATGAATCTTCTGCGCCATGGGATTGAGCCAGCGGGATTGATAGCCACGGGCAAAGCCGACGTGCGTTCTGCCTTTGGTAAGCTGGTCGAGCCAGGCAATCTCCAGGGCGAGCCGCAACGGATTCCAGCCCGGCAGGACATAGCCGATGGGGCCAACCTTGAGCGTTGAGGTTTGATGAATGACGTATTGGGTCAGCACCGGCAGACTGCCGATTTCCATGCCTTCGGTATGCAGATGGTGCTCGGGAAAGGCGACTCCCGTGAAGCCCAGGTCTTCCACCATGCGCGCAATCTCGGCAACCTCGTCGAACATTTTTTGCCAGCGCTCGGTGTGGTGAGCAATGGGGCGGAGGTCTTTGCGTTCCTGGGGAGTAGCCGGAATTGACGGCAGACAAAAATACATGAACTTCATACGAAATCTCCTTTTTGATGGATGTCTTCTTACTTACAGGATTATTTTGACACTCGGAATATGCTTGAGGCCGCTGAATATGGCCAGCCGCTCTGCTTCGTTTTTGACGTGAACGGAGAGATTGAAGGCGGTGTATTTTCTTGTCCGACTGTGGCGCGATTCACTGAGCTGATATTCGAATGCCTCAAGCATCGCAACTATGGCCTCCGTTATCTGTGCGGCATCGGAACCAATGATCTTGAATGACCAGGCGCAGGGATACTCAATTTTTGGCGAATCCAGGAAGTCCTCCTCTTAACGTTGATACCCGCCCCGGCACGTCAGCCGGGTTTTGCGCCCGCATTGGTCCTGCCGACCACACTGACGGGCGCTCATCCTTGTCGATCACTCCGATGTAAGCTAAGACGCTAACAAGTCCGGCTGGCTCAACTGCTTGATCCTGACCGCGCTCAAAAGTTTACACAAGGGGGGACTCGGATGACACAACCGCTGCATACTGTTCGTCAGTTGGCCTATGTGGTCAGAGACATGGACGCCGCGCTCAAATACTGGGTGGATGTGCTGAAAGTGGGACCATTCTATTTGTTTGAACACTGTCCGCTCAGAAATCAGCGCTACCGGGGCAATCCCTCGAATGTGGATGTAACCTTAGCCCTGGGCAATAGCGGCGCCCTCCAGATTGAGCTGATTGTCCAGCATAACGCTGAGCCATCCGTCTACAAAGAGTTCCTGGACGCCGGTCGGGTTGGCGTCCATCACTTCGGCCTGATGCCCGAAGACTACAAAGCGACCTATGCCCAGTATACAGAGCTGGGCTATGAAGCCGCGTTCGAGTGTACAGTGGGCAATGCCGAACTGGTATATTTTGACACGGTCAACACCATCGGCCATTATACTGAGCTGTGGGACAATAACGCTGTCTTCAAGGATTTGTTTATGCTAGTTGAGAACGCAGCCAAAGACTGGGATGGCAAAGACCCTGTCCGACCGGGACCGTTATAGAGAAAGGCAAAGGACCCGCTCCCACTGGGAGCGGGGAAAAAGGCCCAACACCAAGCAAGACAAACATGGGAACAATGCAAGTAGAACAGGAGGAATATTATGCATTGGCAGATAGGTGATACCAAAATCACGAAGATTGAGGAAATCGTATATCCGGAATTTTCGGATGTGCTGCCGACCGCAACACCCGAGGTCGTGAAACAGGTCGAGTGGCTCTTTCCCCACTTCGTTACGCCCGAAGGGGCACTCTCCCTGAGCATTCATTCGCTGATCGTGGACACACCCGGCGCGACCGTGGTGGTGGACACCTGCATCGGCAACGACCGCAACCGCGCCCCTATGGACATCATGAGCAATCTGTCCACCTCGTTCCTGGATGACATGAAGGCGGCCGGTTACGACCCGGACGGCATCGATTACGTCATGTGCACCCACCTGCACCTTGACCATGTCGGCTGGAACACGCAGCAGGTTGACGGCAAATGGGTCCCGACGTTTCCGAACGCGTCCTATCTGATGGATCAGAAAGAGCTGGAGCTGTTTGGCAAGATCGACGACGCTATGATCGCCAGCCTGCCGGCCGATGCGGTGGACTTCTTCACTATCCAACGCCGCGTTTTTGAGGACTCCATGCAGCCGGTTTTCGATGCCGGTCTGGCCAAGTCGATCGACGCGCCGACGACGATTTGCGAAGGGGTGCGGCTGATTCCGACGCCGGGTCATACGCCCGGCCACTGCTCGGTCGTGGTTGAATCCAATGGCGAGGCGGCCATGATTACCGGCGACTTCATTCACCATCCGATCCAGTTCCATGACCCGAATATCTGCACTCCGTTCGATATCGACAACAATATGGCGCTGGCGACCCGCTGGCGGACCTTTGAGCAGTTTGCGGATACACCGACGTTGATTATCGGCACCCACTTTGCCGGGCCGACCGCCGGCAAGCTGGTCCGAGACGGCGCTGGCTATCGTCTGGACGTCTAAAAGCACAGCAAGGGGGGTCCGGGAGGACCCCCCTTGCTCTTGGGCCATGTCACGGCCCGATTCCCCTTGTACCTTGCCGCGTCGCGCCTATTCCAGGAAGGCGGGAGCTTCACGCTTCAGCATCCGCTTGATGGCCTCCAGATGGAGGGCAGCTTGCTGGCGCTCCGCTTCAAGCTGGTCCCGCGTGTGACGGCACACCTGGTCAGGAATTTTTTTGAGCGGCAGACCGGTTGAGTGGGCCAGCGCCTGAACCATACAGGCGCGCTCCAGGTAGTATAAGTCGTCGAACGCGGTTGCCACGTCCGGCCCGGTCACAATCACGCCATGATTGGCCAGAAATAACACCTTTCCGCTGGCCAGCTTTTCCCTGATCCGCTGCCCTTCTGCCTCGTCCAGGGCGAGACCGTTATACGCCTCTTCGTACACAACCCGCTCATAGAAGCGCAGCGCATTCTGACTGATCCATTCGAGACGCCCACCGTCGATTGCGCACAGGGCGGTCGCATATGGCATATGGGTATGCAGCACGCACCGGGCGGACGGGTTGCCGCGGTGAATCTGGGAGTGGATGAAGAACGCCGTGGGCTCGACCTGCCATTGGCCGTCGGTCACGTTCCCGTCCGGGTCGACGACGAGCAGGTCGCTCGTCCGCAGCTCAGACCAATGCAGACCTTGCGGATTGAGCAGAAACCGGTCGGTCATGCCTGGGACGACCAGGCTGAAGTGATTACAGATGCCCTCACTCAGTCCGAGCCGGTCTGCCCAGCGCAGTATGGCCGTGAGATCAATGCGCGCCTGCCGGATGGCTTCGTCGTGCTTATCCATAGTGTTCCTCCATATTCCCTGCCACTGACTCGAATGCTAGCGTATCGCAGTCATGACAGCTTTACCGATTCGCAACCTTTCGCCGGAAGTCCCTCAATCTATAAAACTTCTGGCACGACGCAATCATCGTTCTATGGAGCAAGAAGGCCGCGAGATGATTGAGCGCTACGCTGGAGACAGGCATTCAGCGAACGGTCTCAGAAAATGATCAAGAACTGTGTGTTCCATATTTTTTTGTACCATGGTCCGTCAGGAGCAAGGAGAAGAGCAACCCAGGGACAGCATATTCGCTTAACCCACATCGAGCTTGCTGAGATATCATTTCAACAGTGGAATTGTCAGACTATCTTTTCACCCCAGCTATTCACGAGGCTGGGGAGACGAGAAAATATCTCCCTGCCAACGAGAACCTCATCAACGTAGCCCATGTGGAGCATATCTACGATTCGGCACAAATAGGATTTGCCACATTCCCACCAAGTGTAATGGGCGTCGATCATCAGGTAGTGAAGAACATCAATACCTTCTGCTGTTGCAAGTTCCTCAATTTCCATACCATCAAGCAAAGTCTCATATACGCCGTCAGCAACTCGACTGCCGAAGGTCATCGTATAGTAATACTCCTTGATTTCCCAGACTGCGATTGGATTCACAACGGAAGGAAAGGCCCCGTCCATCCGGCGTGCGAATGTCCGAAGGGGGACTCTATTGCCAGTGACGGTTGTCAAAGCTCGCGGATCATAGTTACAATCTTTTCCCTTCGCTGCTACTTCAATCAACATGTTGATCATGCAAGTGAAGGATGCTCAAAGTGCTCCACCAATTTGTCCCAGATCGACACACCCCTCAGCAACGCGCGGGTGAGACATTCAGGATCAATATCGATCTTTTCTACCCGACTCTCGACCTGCTCCCGAGACGGTACAAGAATTTCTCCCCTTCCTCTCTCCGTATAGCCACATTCTTGACCAACCGAGCGAACAAAGAACATGTTTTACGGCACTGAGTTTCAACATGTAGCGCCGTTCAGGACTCAGTTGCTCAAGTGGGTCGGCAACAAGCAGCGCTTTGCCCACCAGCTCGCCTCCTATTTCCCGACAGACATTCGGACATACTTTGAACCATTCCTGGGGAGTGGGGCTGTTCTTGCCGCCTTACAGCCTCGACAGGCTATCGGCTCAGATGCCTTTGGTCCGCTCATGGAAATATGGACAACCCTGGCCAGTGACCCGGAGCAGGTCGTTCAGTGGTATCGGACACGATATGATGAATATTCTGCCCTTGAGAAGCCCGAGGGGTATGAACGCATTAAAGCCCGGTATAACGCCAGCCCAAATGGGGCGGATTTACTCTTCCTGTGTCGAAGCTGCTACGGCGGAGTAGTACGGTTTCGGAAGTCTGACGGATACATGTCAACGCCATGTGGCGCACATACGCCGATAACTCCGGGGTCGTTTGCCCAACGGGCGCAGATATGGAGACGGAGGCTTGTCGGCGCGACATTTATCAAGATGGACTTCAGCGAGGCCATGCAAAGAGCAGAGAGTGGAGACCTGATATACTGTGATCCTCCGTACACACAGAGTCAGACAATTTTGTACCGGGGTCAGGGGTTTGAGCTGACTCGTCTCATGGATGAGATCGTGACCTGTAAAGAACGGGGCGTGCGAGTTGCGCTTAGTATTGACGGCAAGAAGAAATCAGGACGGGTAGACTGTCATCTGGATATTCCACAGGGGCTTTTTGAGCGAGAAGTTTTTGTGGATTGCGGGCGAAGTATGCTGCGGCGATTCCAGCGTGAAGGTGAGTCATTAGAAGATGAAGTTGTTCACGACCGGCTTCTTCTCACTTATTAATGGCCCTTCCTCGCTCCGGTTGTCCCATTCTTTTTATCTCTACATATCTCTACTCCAAGGCTTTTAGTTTCCTGAAATAAATGATTGTTCCCGCCCGCCCCCAATCGGCCGACTGGGGGCGGGAAATGAGATGAGGGGATTACGGATCGACCCGCGCCGAGGCGTAGCCGCTGACGACTTCAACCCCGTCCTGATTGACGGTCGAGACATCCAGATCAACGATGTGACCGCCTTCTTCTTGGCGGATAGCCTTTACCGTGGCTTTGGCGGTCAGGGAATCGCCGGGCCAGACTTGGCGGGTAAAGCGCACGCCGTATTGGGTGAGGCGACCGTCGCCGACATAATTGGTCAACATCTTGCCGGTCATGCCCATTGATAACATGCCGTGGGCAAAGACGGACGGATAGCCGGCTACTTTGGTGACAAAGACTTCATCGGTATGGACTGGATTATAGTCGCCCGACGCGCCGGCGTATTGGACGAGCTGGGTACGCTTGAGGTCTTCGACCACTTGTTCTTCGTGCGTATCTCCGACTTTCAATTGACTTGCTGATAATGCCATAGTTTCCCTCCTACTGATCGACCGGGCGCTCGGTTTGGACGCCAACGCTCCGGGCGGTGACAACGAGTTCGCCGTTCTGGTCGCGGTACTCGGTGACGGTCTCGGAAAAGAGCAGCTTGCCTGAACGCTTGCCCTGCTTCTCCCATTTCTTGCCCGGTTTTACCGTGGCAGTCAGGACATCGCCCGGTTTGGGATGGCGGTGGTATTCATAGTGCTGTTCGGCGTGCAGGCCACCCCCGCCACCTCCACCCCCACCGCTGTCTTCTTTTTTTATGCCCGTGGGTTCTTTGCCCGAGCCGAACCACGGCTTGCCCGGTTTTGGCCGCAGAAAATAGTCGGGGTCAAACTGGGCGCTCGCCTGAACAAAGGTGGGTGGGGCAATAATGGACCCAGGCTCGGTGGTCTGGGCGTACTCTTCGTCGGCATAAATCTCATTATAGTCGCCCACGGAACGAGCAAACATGAGGATATGGCTCGCTTCGACGGGAAATTTTTCTACTGCCATGGGTGTGTCTCCTTTTGTGAGTATTGGTGGGTGAGGCGGGTGTACACCGGCCCCCTCACCCCGGCCCTCTTCCAGAGGGAGATGAGGCTAGTTGCTGAGATGTTTGTTGTAGAACAGCAGCACGCGGTGCCACATATCCTGGGCGGCTACCGGGCGATAGCTCTCTCGATAGTCGGCGAAAAAGGCGTGGCCGGCGTTGGGATACATGCGCATCTCATACGTCTTGCCGTGCTTGTCAAGTTCCTCTTTGAGGCGGTCGGCGTGTTCGGGCGAAGGGTTGGGATCCTCTTCGCCGAATAAGCCGAGCAGGGGGCAGGACAGATCTTTGACCATATCAATCGGAGAGGTCGGTCGAGTCGGCGGGAAATCGTCCTGAATGATAAAACCGCCGGCAGAATCCACCGCGGCGTCCAGGTTTTGACTCGTGCAGCCAAACATCAGGGTGTAGCGACCGCCGGAACAAAAGCCGATAGCGCCAACTTTTCCGTTGGAGTCAGCACGGCCCTTAATATACCGGGCCGCGGCGTCCAGGTCGGCCATGGCCTGAGAGTCCGGGACGGAGAACATCACTTTGATCACGTCGTTGATATCGGTCGGGTCGGGATTGCCTTCACGCGTATACATATCCGGGGCCAGCGCAATATAGCCTTCGCGGGCAAAACGGTCGGCCACGTCTTTGATGTGATCGTTTAAGCCAAAGGCTTCCATGATGACGATCACGCCGGGGTGCGGCCCCTCTGTGGTCGGCTGGCTCAAGTAGGCATTGACTGGCGTCTCGCCCTGGCCGGGATACTGCCTCATACTGGATTGAACTTCTGGCGGTCTCATGACGTCGCTCCTCCTTTAGAGATAGGAAAATTGTTACCGGGAGCATATGTCTTGCCCTGGCAGGTTTCAAGTCGTACGGGCGCAATGCCAGAAAGCTTGTCCCCCTCCAGAGAAGGTGGTAGGACGCAAGGCAGCGCGTTGCGATAAGCAGGGAGGGACGCCAATGAGTCGCATGTATAATATTATTGATTCGGACGGCCATGTGTTAGAACCCCCCGATTTTTGGGCCAACTATATTGACCCGGCCTACCGGGACCGCGTGCCCGAACTGATTGTCGACACGGACGGCAAAGAGCGCCTGCGGATTGAAGGCCGCGTGTTGGGCGGGCAAAAAGGACTGGGCTTTGCCGGTGCCATTGGCGCGCGGGACGGCCGGGCTTCGACCGATATTAAATACACCGAAGGCCGGAAAGGCGGTTTTGATCCGCACGCGCGTCTGCCGGACATGGAACTGGACGGCATAGACGCCGTTTTTCTGTATCCCACCCTGGGCCTTTTTTCCGGCGCGATAGCAGACCCTCAACTCGCCGCGGCCACCTGCCGGGCGTATAACCGCTGGCTGGCCGATTACTGTACGCCCTATCCTGACCGGCTGTTCGGTGTGGCCATGCTGCCCATGCAATCTATCGAGCTGGCTATCGAAGAAATGCGCTACGCTCGGAATGAACTGGGGATGCGGAGCGGTTTTCTCCGTCCGAACCCGTATAACGACCGTATGCTGGGGCATCGAGATTACGATGTCTTCTGGGCCGAAGCCCAGGAGCTCGACTTTGCCATCGGCATTCACGAGGGGACGGGTGGGATGCCGGCGGCGGGAGCCGACCGCTTTGAGGAGTTGGCCCCACGCCATATTGTTTCGCATACCGTGGAAATGATGCTGGCGAGTTTGAGCATTATCTGGGACGGCGTATGCGAGCGTTTTCCGAAGTTGCGTATTGCGTTTCTGGAGTCAGGCGGTGGATGGATGGCCCCCTGGCTGGACCGCATGGACCGCCACTGCGACGATCATGGGGTGTTTACGGATTCACCCCTGACACTGCTCCCCAGCGAGTATTTCAAGCGCCAGTGCTGGATTTCGTACGAACCGGTTGAGGGTAGCCTGGCCCACTTGGTGGACTATGTTGGCGCGGAAAAGATTCTGTGGGCGACCGATTATCCGCACCCGGACGGCTTCTTTCCTGGGGCTCCTCAAATGATTGCCGAGAAGCTCTCGGATGAGAACAAACACAAGGTGTTAGCCGAGAGCGCAAAGCAGTTTTATGGGCTGAGCTAGTTTTTGTCGGGTGCAACGGCTGCACCCGACATGTCTCTTCACCCCGACCGTCAGGCCGCGGTGTTTATTGCGGTAAGGGGGCAAAGTGCATGCTCATCACCAGCCATGCGCCCCCGACCTGCACATAGGTCAGCATATACTGGCCGGGCGTGATATCGACTGGCTCGCCCTTGAGTTTCCGGGTGAGCTGATAGTGGCCCCACGCCACCCCGGTTGCCCCGGTCAAGCGATATCTCGGATGGACGATTTCGAGTGTGGCGTGTTCCTGTTCATCGAAGTATTCCTGAACGGCCTGTCGAAATGCCTCCTTGCCCTCGATGGGAAACGGCGAGTACAGCCCATACAGGACGATCTCGTCGTGGACAGTGGCCACCGCCGCGTTCAGGTCTCCGGTATTGAGGGCGGTAATCTCGGCGTTGAAAGCGGCAATGAGGGCCGCGCGCTCCGATTGTCCGAGGGCCGGAGACAGCCCGTACAGCACGAGGCCCCAGGCGCACCCAAGGCAGATTCGTAGCAGCGTCATCTTCCCTCACCGTATTCTCATCGCGTTCCCGCTTCGGCGGCTGCGGCTTGTCCGCATTACAGCGGCGAGAAGTCCAAGGCAACGACCAACCATTTGTCCTCCTCCCTGGCATAGGTAAAGGTATAGCGGCCATGCAGTATTCTCCGCGGCCCAACCCGCGGTTGCTCTCGCACGGTATAATGCCCCCACGCCAGCCCGCTCGTTTCAATCACCAGGAATTTCGCGTTTACCGACTGCCATTTGACGTAATCGTGGTTGGTAAAATACTCCTGTACGAGTTGTTGAATGGCGGCTTTCCCTTCGACGGCAAAGGGAGACAGGGTGCCGAATAAGACAACATTTTCGTGGGCTGTGGCTGTGAACGTCGTTGGGTCTTGTCCGTTGAACAATCGGATATCTGCCTCAAATGCCTGTCGGATGTCAGCCAGGTCGTCCGCCCGGACAGGCTCCCCTCCAATGCCGGCCAGCAGGCCGAGGCCCAACAGACTGACTCCTATCAAGAGATGACGGCGTATCCCACTCATATGACTGCTCCAGCGCTCTGCTGCGAAGTGTCCCTTCTGGATTGACCTCAAAGAGTAAACGTGTACAACAGCTTGGAATCAGGGCAGGACATGTTTACTCTTTCAATCCGCGGACAGGAATACTACCCCAGGTCCTACCAGGAGAGCAAATCCCGAGGCAGGAGAGAACCACGAAAAACATTAGGCAATTCGTTCGATGAGTGTTAGAAAGTTTGCGCTGATCGATACAGGGCCAGACGCCGGAGGGTCTGATCCGCTCTGGCAAAGGAGGGAGTTTATGCAGGGTCTCGAAGGTGTCAAAATACTGGAACTCGGCCATCTTGCCGCGGCGGCATACGCGACAAAACTCATGGCCGACCTTGGCGCGAATGTCGTCAAGGCCGAAGAACCGGGCGGCGACCAGTCCCGTTGGCGCGGGCCTTTTCCGGGCGGCAAAGCAGACCCCGAGCAGAGTGGTCTCTTTTTATCCCTCAATACCAATAAGCGCAGTGTCACACTTGATGTGACGCAGGAGCAAGACCGCCTCTCCCAGCTCGTGCAGTGGGCCGACATCCTGGTCCACGATTACGCGCCGCCGCGTATGGCGGAACTCGGCATTGATTATCCGACCTTTCGTGCCCTCAACCCGCGGCTGGTGATGTGTTCGATTACACCCTTTGGCCTGACCGGTCCGTATACACACTACAAGGCGTATGACCTCACCGTTGCCAATGCCGGCGGCTGGGCCTGGTTGAGCCCTGGGGCCTCAGACTATCCAGACCTGCCGCCCCTCAAAGCCTATGGCCAGCAGACCGGATTCCAGGGCGGGCTGGCGGCCGCGGTCGCGACGCTGGGCGCTTATTATCGGGCCTTGGAAACCGGGCGTGGAGAACATATTGATCTCGCCGTTCAAGCCTATGTGTCCTCTTTCATGGAACAGAGCTTCGTCCATTATACCTACGCCGAGCGGGTCGCTTCACGTTTGGGCAAACGGCTGCTGTACCCGTGGGGTATTTATGCGTGTCAGGACGGCCTCATCTTCCTGGTGGTTGCGGAGGAAGACCAATGGGAACGCCTGGTTGACCTCATGGGCAATCCCGAGTGGGCAAGCTGGGAGATTTTTCAGGGGGGTATAGACCGGGCCAAGAACCAGGATGTGCTCAAGATGTATCTGGATGAGTGGTTCCAGCAGCAGAAGGTGCATGAACTGTTTCGGATGGGCCAGGAGCGGCGGATCTGTTTTGCGCCGGTGCAGACCATGACCCAGCTTGCTGAGGACGCGCATCTCCGCGCGCGCAAGTTTTTTGTGGATGTCGAACATCCCCAAGCCGGCAAGCTGACCCATCTCGGCCCACCCTACCAGCTGCGCGAGCCGTGGTGGCAGATTCGTCGTCCCGCTCCACAGCTGGGGGAGCATACTGCCGAAGTCTTCGCCGAACTGCAAAGCCCCTCCCCAACCCCCAACCCCCAACCCCCAACCCCTCATCCCCGTCTGCCCCTGGCCGGCGTGCGGGTGACGGATTTTACCTGGGTCTGGGCCGGGCCGTTCGGCACCATGCATCTGGCTCACCTGGGGGCTGAGGTGATTAAGGTTGAATCCAACGCACGGGTGGATATTACCCGTCGGCTGCCTATTTACCCGAAGGATATGAAAGGCGGGGTGAATCGCTCCGGTATTTTCAACGAGTGGAGCATGGGCAAGAAAAGCCTGCTCCTCAACGTCGCCAAACCGCAGGGGATGGAGATCGTCAAAGCGCTCATCAAGCAGAGCGATGTGGTGGTGGATAATTTTGCGACCGGCGTGATGGACAACCTGGGGCTCAGTTACGACGATTTGAAACAGATCAAGCCGGATATCATTGTGGCCTCGATCTCGGGTTTTGGCCATTCCGGCCCGCAGAAAAAATATATGGGTTATGGCCCGGCTATGGCTCCGGTCAGCGGGTTGTCTTCCCTCACCGGCTATCAGGGCGGCTCGCCGCAAGAGGTCGGGATTTCGTATGGCGACCCGAACAGCGGCATTCACGCCGCCGCGGCAGTCTGCGCCGCGCTGGTCGCCCGGCAACGCACCGGCCAGGGCCAGTCTATCGACGTGTCGCTATTTGATGCGGTGGCGGCCCTGGTCTCCGAAGGCTGGATGGACTACGTCATGAACGGCTCCCAGCCGGAACGCGACGGAAACCACGATCCCATCATGGCTCCGCATAACTGCTTTCGTTGTGCGGGAGAAGATGCCTGGGTCTCGATCGCGTGTGGCTCGGACGAAGAATGGCAAGCCCTGTGCCAGGCTATGGGCCAGCCGCAACTCGCCCCTGACGCACGTTTCAGCACGGCTCCCAACCGGAAAGCGAACGAAGACGAGTTGGAAAAACTGCTGACCGAGTGGACCAGCCAGCGCGACCGCTGGGCCGTGACGCAGACGCTCCAGGAGGCCGGCGTTGCTGCCTTTCCGGCCATGAGCGCGTCTGACCTTGCGGAAGATAAGAATCTGGAAGCGCGCGGGGCATTCTCGCGCCTGCCTCACCCGGAAGTCGGTCCCCGGCTCCATATGGGCATCCCCTGGTTACTGGCCGAATCGCCCAACGGCGTTCGCACGCCCGCGCCGTTGCTTGGCCAGCATACGGACGAGGTGATGCGGGACGTACTGGGCTATACGCCGGAAGCGATCGCCCGACTCAAAGAAGAGAAGGTGCTGGATTAAGAGGCCGGCGCAGGCTGTCTGCTCAGGACAGATAAAGGAAGATTGCGATGTCCCCATCCGAACTCTTTCATACTGACCACCTGAAAAGGGCGGTCATCCCGGGCTCAGTCCCGCTGGAAACGGTTCCGTCTGATTTCGAGCCCTTCGAGGTCCTGGGCGTCGATCATCTTGATCTGACGGTGACAGACCTGAGCCGCTCGCTGCCCTTTTATGAAAAAATTCTGGGCGCGTTGGGCTTTCGTAAGCTCGTCCATCCGCATTACAACGGCTTCCACACCGCCCACCTGATTATCGGCATTAAGGAAGCCGCGACCGAAGAAAAAGCCGCCGGCCATAACCGCTTCCGTGCCGGCCTGCACCATCTGGCGCTCAAGGCCAGGCATAAGGCCGATGTGGACCGCTTCCACGATTTTCTCTGTGCCGGGGGCATAACCGTCCTTGATCCGCCGGCCGACTATCCCGAGTACGGCCCGCATTATTATGCGGTGTTCTTTGCCGACCCGGACGGTATCAAGTTAGAGCTGGCGCACTATCCCGTGCCGTGGAGCTATTGGCGAGACACGCAAATGGCAGGGAAGGTGTGAGTGGGCGGAGGAGATCGAGAAATGGAAAACGGACAACCCCGAAGAAACCATTATCCTGCGGGCGCGGTCGGGCGGGTATATTCCCCCGGCCCGCCTCCTCGTCGCGCGCGCCCGCTTGTGCGGCTACTAAAATGAGAGCATCTGAATATATTGCCGCCCGTCGGGCGGCGTGGGCCGCGGCGGGCCTGTGTCGGAAGTGCGGGGGGGGAGTCCGGCGGGCGGGGCCGCTGCGAACGCTGCCGCGCCGCCGAATCGCGGGCACGCGCGAGGAGGAAAAAATGAAAAAGGCCCTCGCAGCCCGGCTGGCGCTCCAGCGCTACCTCGACCTTGGCGAATCTATGATCTCCGCGCGCCGCCGCGTAGCCGCCGAAATTGGCTGCTCCGAGATGTCGATCCGACGATGGGTGGACAAGACGGAAGGGAAAGACCCCGGCGAGTGGGGGAGGATACTCCGCTATAAAAGGGCGCCAACCGAGATCGATCCGGTCGTCCTGGAGCTCTTCCGGGACGACTATCTGCATCACACCCGGCCCGCGGCTACGGCATCCTACAAAAGGCTGTGTCGAGTCGCCGAAAAACGGGGCCTGGCTGTTCCCAGTCTTACCCTCCTCATGAAAGCGCTCAAAAAGTCGACGCCCGTGGCGGAGCAGGTCCGCAGACGCGAGGGTGAATATGCCGCAGCCAGAGCGTACCCGGACCTGACTATCTCCATAGCAAAAATCAGCGCGCTCGATTGGATCAATGGCGATGGTTTTCTCGCCCGGCCAGTCGTGCGCTGGCCGGACGGCCATGTCGGACGCCCCGTGATTTGGGCTTGGCAGGACGTCTACTCGCGGAAAATACTCTCGTGGAGGGTGGACAAGTCCGAAAACGCTGACACAGTACGACTGTCCGCACTCGATCTTTTCCGAGCATACGGGCTCCCACATCACATCCGGCTCGATAACACGAGAGCAGCTGCGAACAAGTGGCTGTCAGGCGGAATCCAACACCGATACCGTTTCCGACTACGCGAGGACGAACCGCTGGGAGTATTCGGCCAGCTCGGAATCGATATCTCCTGGACCCCGATCCTCGGGGGGCAAGGTTGGGGGCAGGGCAAGCCGATCGAGAGAGCCTTCGGGGTTGGCGGCTGGCGTGAATATTTGGACAAAGACCCGGAGGTCCGCGATCATTGGCACACCAGCCGTCCGTTGGATGTATCTGATTTTCGGCGCGTCTGCGCTCGGGTGATCGCCGACTTGAACGCACAGAAGGGCCGCCGGACGGAAGCCTGTCAGGGAAAACTCTCGTTCGACGATGCCTTCCGCGCCTCTTACGAGGGGTCGGTAATCCGCCGCGCCGAGAGCCAACAACTTCGGCATCTCATGCTGGCACCGGAGGCTGTAAAGGTTGGGAAAGACGGCACTATTTCGCTCCAAGCGGACAGAGGGGCGGTGCGTCGAAACAGGTATTTTGCTGAGAAATTGCTTGAACATCGCGAGCAGCGCGTTGTCGCGAGGTTTGATCCGGATCGAATCCACGAGGAAATATGGGTCGAATCGCTGGACGGGAAGTTTCTGGCTCACGCGCCGTTGCTGGAAGCGGGGGATTGGGGCGACCGACAAAAGAGCAGGCAGCACGCGCTCGGGCGGGCGGCCTGGGCGCGCCAAAGCAAAAAAGCGGCGGCTGCGGAGGGAAGGGATAGGTCGATCAAGAGGACAGCCATGACCAAGGTGAGTATTTCGTTTGCCGGCGCGGCTGGGTTGGACGGCTTTCCGAATTTTCCCCTCAGCCTCGCCCAGCAGCTGCAAGAAGCATTTCCGCAGGCCTCCATCAATCTGATCCAGGACCCGGACCGGCGACTTGCCGAACTGGTCGATACAGAGGTCCTGTGCGCCGTCCGCTTCAGCAAAAAGGACCTGGCTGTCGCCACCCAGCTCAAATGGCTCCACCTCACCTCAGCCGGGGCCACGCATGTCTTGTTTCCAGAGCTGATCGAGAGCGATGTCATTGTCACCAACTCGCGCGGCCTCTACGGCGTTCCGATTGCCGAGCACGTACTGGGCGTGATGCTCATGTTTGCGCGACGCCTGCACGACGCGTATCGCCTCCAGGGGGAAGGCAGGTGGGCGCGTCAGGAAATGCTCAGCCGGTTTCCGCTGATTGCCGAGCTGCATGGGCGGACTGTTGGCATTATCGGGCTGGGCAGTATTGGCTTGGCCGTGGCCGAGCGCTGTCAGGCGCTCGGCATGCGGGTGGTCGCCAACAAACGCCGGGGTGGGGACAAGCCGGCCTGTGTTGATGAATTATTCGGGCCGGACGACCTGCCCCGGCTCTTAGCGCAGTCAGACTATGTGGTGGTTGCCGCTCCGCTGACGCCGGAAACACGGGGTATGATCGGAGAGCCGGAACTCCGGCGCATGAAGCCTGGGGCTTTTATTTTGAACGTCGGACGCGGGGCGATCATTCAGGAAACGGCCTTAATCCAGGCCCTCAAGGAAGACCGTCTCGGCGGCGCCGGGCTGGATGTCACCGACCCCGAGCCGCCGGAGGCCGACAGCGAGCTTTTTCACCTGCCGAACGTCATTCTCACTCCGCATTATTCCGGCATTCGTTCTCATTACTGGGAACATGCGGTGGCGTTGTTCCGGCCGATTCTCGGCCAGTATTTACGCGGCGAGCCGATGGATAACGTTGTAGACAAGCGCGGCGGATATTAGGATGAGCGTCCGCTTACGCTAAGTCCATCCGTAATCCCCTCTTGAGCGGGGATTATATTATATAGCTATTTGCCCAAGGAGTTAGTGGTATGAAATTGGGAAGCATTAGGGGTTAGCTGCTCTGCTCTTCCCTGCATTTCTCACAGATATAGGTCATTTCCTGTGAGTTTTGTGGGAGAATCGAGTATTTTTCAGCCGGGCCTATGGTGTGAATGGTTTGTTCTCCGTCTTTGACAGTGACTGTAACGGCGAAACGGCCTTTACACTGCGAACATCTTCCTACTTCAACAACCGTGTCCATTTTTGTCTACTCCTTTCAGTGTATATTCTGCCCTCTTTGGGAGGGGTACCTTTCGCATCTGCGTCGCCCCTACGTCCCCCACAGCGCGCCCGCTGACGTATACGCCACCCTCTCAGGCGGCAAACGCGTCCTGTCCTTTTTGATAGGAAAAAATGCTCTGGCCGGCGTTGCGGTTCACTAATTCCCGCTCGTACATGGGATGAAACAGGCTGCGGACCTCGTGCTCAAGCTCGCATAGCAGCTTGCCGGTTTTGGGATGGACAATGGCCTGAAAGCGATACTGATGATCGTCGCTTTCCTGGGTAATCAGTTTGTGACGTTTCAGGAACGTATGCGGGGCCGAGAAGTTGGCGACATAGACGGCAATATGATGGCCATCATAGGCGGGAATCGCCTTTGAGGTTTCTCGAAAACGTAAGACCTGAGAACGCCCGACCTGGACCTGGGCGACCGCGGCGCCACGCTCCTGAAGAACGCTGGCCGGGGTGTGCATCACTTCTTGATAGAATTGGCAAATCCCGCGGGCCGTGCGGGGTGCGACCGGCATCTCAATATAGGGCAGGCCCAGCGTCATGCTCCCGAATTGCGGACGTGGCGCGTAGCAGCGCAACTGATTCCCCCACGGACAGGTGACGGCGACATAGCTCTTTTTGGCTGACCAGCGAAAGGCCGTATCGGCGAGGCGTTTTTGGACCCGCTCAAGTCGCGTCTGCAAGGCGTCCAGGTCTGGAACCACCACCCCGATATGGCCTCGGAACACCTGCGGCTCACTCGCCGGGAGGTGAAACTGCTGCTGGCCAATGTTCACCCACATATTGCCCGGCCCGACCATCATATACGGGTCGCGGGTCAAGCCGAGGCCGGAGACATAGAAGGTCGAAGCAATCGCCTGGTCCGGCACGGTGACATTCACATGTTCCATCCCCAGGATATTCCCGACATCCTGCGTGGCACGATCGTATGTTTTCTTGTTTTGCATAGCCTGCCATCCCTCCCTGATAGAAAGTCTGCGCTTTGATTATCCCTTGCCGCTCTCCATTTGACAAGGTTGGCAGAGATGCAACCCAGGTGGTAGGGTGTCAGGCTCTGAGAAAAAAGGAGACAGCCGATGCTCGCGCTCGATCATGTGCGTATTCTCGATTTATCGCATTTTGAGGCTGGTCCGTCGTGTACGGAGTTATTGGCCTTTCTTGGGGCGGATGTGATTAAGGTCGAACCGCCCTGCAGCGGCGAGTCGGGGCGAAACTTTCTGACCAACGAGCCGGGGCTCGATTCGCATTTTTTCATTCTGCTGAATGCCAATAAACGTAGCGTTACCCTCAATCTCAAGACCGAGCAGGGCCGTGACCTCTTCCGCTCCCTGGTCCCGCAGGTTGATGTGGTGTTGGAGAATTTCTCTCCAGGCACGATGGAAAGGCTGGGGCTCGGCTACGCAGACCTTCAGCAGCTCGACCCGCGGCTGATCTATGCCACGATCAAGGGCTTTGGTACGTCCGGCCCGTGGAGTGGATATAAGAGTTTCAACTCGATTGCCCTGTCAACCGGCGGGGCCATGAGCATCACCGGCTTGCCCGGCTCGCCGCCGCTCAAACCCGGCCCGACTATTGGCGATACCGGCACGGGTATCCACTGCGCGGTCGGCATTCTTGCCGCCCTGCTGCAACGGGGCAAAACGGGCACGGGCCAGCAGGTGGAAGTGTCCATGCAGGATGCGGTGGTCAATTACATGCGGGTGCCCATGCGCCACCATCTTCAGGCCGATGCCGTGGTGCAGCGTAGCGGCAACCGTCTCAGCCATGCCGCCCCCACTGACACCTATCCCTGCGCGCCGGGCGGACCCAACGACTATGTTTATCTCATGTCCACGACGCCACGGATGTGGGAGAGTTTGCTGCACACGATTGAGCGCGAAGATTTGATTGGCGACCCGCGCTATACGGCTACGTCCGAGCGCAACGTCCGCTTTGACGAGGTGTATGACATCATTCGCGCCTGGACCACCCAGTATACCAAGTTCGAGGTCATGGAGCGCTTCGGAGCAGCCGGTGTGCCGTGCGGGGCGGTCTTTGATTCACACGATATTTTTACCCATCCGCAGCTGCGTGAACGCGGCATGGTCGCTACGGTTGAACATCCGACCCGAGGCAGCATCACCATGCCCGGCTGCGCGGTCCAACTCGACGACTCCCCGGTCGAAGTCACCCCGGCCCCGCTGCTGGGTCAGCACAACAGCGAGGTTTATCAGGGCTTGCTGGGCCTTTCCGCGGAGAAGCTGCACGAACTGGAAAACGCGGGTGTTATCTGACGCGGGAGCTGTACGACCGTGTTTACCGTTGGGAACCCCCTCACCCTGGCCCTCTCCCTCCAGGGGAGAGGGGATTGAAGGAAGGCGAAAGTAGCTTGTTTCGACCTTGAGCGGTTTTCACCTGTCCGCGGCGAGTTCTTCCATCTTCCCGGCCAGGGTAAAGTCCAGCTCGGTAATGCCTCCGGCGTCGTGCGTGGCCAGGTCAACCCTGACTGTGCTGTAGACGTTGAACCATTCGGGATGGTGATTCATGGATTCCGCTACCAGGGCCGCACTGGCCATGAAACCAAAGGCGCGGACAAAGTCCTTGAACGAATACTCACGGTGTAACTTCCCGTCGGCCACACTCCAGCCCGGCATACTGCCCAGTCTGGCCTGAATGTCCGTATCCGAGAGTTTCTGTCTGTCTGCCATACTGTCCTCCTGTCTGTTGTCTTTGCGTAGATACTCACGAACCGCTCTCCGCCGGTTCTGCCCGCGCAACATCGTCTATTTCGATTTTCCTGATCTTGACCACAAATAAGATGAGGGCGCTGACGGCTCCCACCCCGGTGGCGACAAACAGCGGGATGGTCCAATCTCCTCCGCTGCGCTCAATCATCTGCCCGGCAGACCAGGGACCCAGAATCCCGGCGAAGGTTCCGAGCGTATTCATCATGCCGAAAATAGCGCCGGATTGGTGCGGGTTAAACTCCAGGGCAACAGTGGTAAACACGCCGATGCCCATACTGAACAGCCCATAAAAAAGAACCAGAAAAACGGCACAGGTCAGCGGCGAGGAGGTCTGGGCCGCCAGAATCAGGCAGGGCAGGGCCAGGGTGAGACCGAACGCGCCAAAGCGCACGCGGGCGAACTGCGCACTCCAGCCGTTGCGCAGCAGCCAGTCCGACAGCATCCCGGCCCCAATCACGCCAAGAAACGACGCTCCGTGCATAAAAATGCCGACTGTCCCCATGACCCCGAGAGACATGCCTCGCGCCTCCACCAGATAGGTCGGGAACCAGAACAGGAACATCCACAGCACGTAGGCAAAGCACATATAGGCCAGGGTTACTGTCAGCAGCGACGCACTGGTAAAAACGGTTCGTAACGGCAGCGAGACAGCCGGACGGGCAGGCAGGTTTGATTCAATATAGCTGCGTTCCGCCGCATCAATGTGTGGATGTTCGCCGGGCGTGTCTGTGGAAAACCACAGCCACAGCGCCGCCCAGATAAAACCGAGCAGGGCATTAAAATAGAAGACGAGTTGCCAGGAGAAATTGAGAATAATCCAGGTGGTGAGTGGATAGGCAATCATTTGACCGACCGTCACGCCAGACACGCTCAAGGTCTGCGCACGGCCAAACTCGGCCCGCGGAATCCAGCGGGCATTGACGGAAGTGAGGGCTGGAATGGTGACGGACTCAAACATGCCGACCAGAAAACGCGCGCTGAGCAGCAGCCAAAAGGCGGAAACGGCCGGGGGGGTCAGGGCCGTGAAAAGCGAGAAGCCACAAAAGGCGAGGGCCAGCACTTTCCGCGCACTCCAGCGGTCGGCCACCAGGCCGCCCGGCAACTGGAGCACGGAGTAGCCAACCAGGAAGGCCGAGAAAACCGTCCCGAACTCACTCTTGCTCCAGCCGGAAGCGTCCATGATAACCGGCGCCGCCACAGAGATATTCACCCGGTCGATGTAGTTAATGACTGTTCCAGAGAACAACAGTCCAACGATCCTATACCTGACCGGCCTCGCCATAGTCCCTCCTTGTGTGATGACCGGTGTCTGCGCCCCGTACGGTCGAACCTGCCATGCGAGTGCCATGTATGATAGATGCGTGCCTGTGGGTCAAGCGTGTGAGGAAATGAGTCAGCGTGCCAACATCTGCCCGTCTGTTTGGAGGGCGCGTTCACTCATTTGAGGAGGAACGCCAATGCAACCGACCGGTGTGGTGATTAACCGAGAAAGCTGGCTGCTCTTAATGGAAGAACCCCTGTATTCCGTCCGGTTTATTGACCGTGAGGGTACCCAAGAGCTGGCCGTTGTCAGCCGGGTCGAAGACCTGGACTGGTTTATCGAAGCCCCCCTGCCGCTCTCCCTGAGCCTGTCTACGTGGCAGAGTCCCGAGCGGATATGGGTGGTGGCCATCGGCTACCAGCTGCACCCGACCTTTGGAGGGAGCAAAGGCGGTGTGTTCTATCTCAATCCAAGACAGGCGAGCGACGCCGCTCTTCTGCACAAGCTCGTCCAACAGGATAAGCTGACGGTTATTCTGCTCAGTGAAGATACCGGACTGCATTACACCGTATCCGTGCCCCTGTCCCCGCCGCAATTGGAGCGCTGGCAAGCGGCTATGGCGCGACTTGACCTGCCCGCGGCCGACGCGCCGCCCGATGCGGAAGAAGACCCTGCCTTCAATCGCGCGCTTCAGGCGTTTCAGGAACAGTATGGGCCGGACGATGTACGCGAAGAAAAATTGCTCCGCTGAGCAGGCTGGCATAGAAGATTGACATGGAGGGAGCCTACAGATTGGTCCGGTAGTCCTGTTCGACAAATTCATCAATCTTGTCGGCCATGGTCGTGTCGCCGCCCATCTTGGCCGCCAGAATCTTACCGAACGAGATTTTCAGGCGGTCCTGCCAGGTATCGGGCTTCCAGAGTTGTGACCGGATAAACGCCTTGGCGCAGTGGTAGAACACCTCTTTGATATGGACCCGGATAGCAACCACCGCGGGTTTTCCTCGCGCGGACAGGCGCTCCAGAAGCTGAGGGTCGGTCGTGAGCTCAGCCCTGCCATTGACCCGCATGGTTTCCGGCGTTCCCGGCAGCAGGAAAATCAGGCCAATATGGGGGTTCTCAATGATATTAGTCAGCCCGAAGACCAGCTTGTTGCCGGCCCGGTCCGGGATGAGCAGCGTATGTTCATCCTCAATGCTGACAAACCCCGGCCCATCCCCTTTGGGTGAGACATCCTGATTCCCCTCGGTATCTGCTGTGGAGAGTAACAGAAACGGCGAGCGTTTGATGAAGTCCATGCACGACTCATCCAAGGCGGTCCAGAGCTTGTGCGGGACGAGCTCACTCGGTGATCCAATGCGTTCGCGAAGCTGTTCCACACTCGTAATCTGATGCGGGTCTGCGGTTGCCGTCATAATTTCCTCTCCTTTTTCCTTGCGTAAAGAGGAACCGTGTCCTCCAATCAGACAGAGCTGGACACGTTTCCTCTTATTGACCTGTCCCTTCCTTTCTACGCAAAACGCGATAAAGTGCAAGCTTCATCCACCGGGAACAAGGAGGAAGACAGATGGCTGATCTCACTATCGAAGTCACAAACCGTGTCGGCATTTTGACCATGAATCGCCCCGATAAGCTCAACGCGCTCACCAGAGATATGAACCGGGCCGCGGTTTCGGCGCTGCGCGAGATGTCGGAAGACCCCGATATTGGCGCGGTTGTGCTGACGGGCGCGGGTCGGGGCTTTTGCGCGGGCGGCGATGTGTCCGCCATGCAAAAGGGTGAGGAGATCGGCGCCAGGGATTCCACCCTTGAGCAGCAGATCGACGAACTCCGCGAAGGGCATACCTGGCCCTGGTTGTTGCACCATATGCCCAAGGTCACGATCGCGGTGATTAACGGACCGGCCGCCGGCGCCGGCTTGGGCATCGCCCTGTCGTGTGACCTGCGCTTTGCCTCCGACCGGGCGCGGCTCGGGACGGCCTATGCGCGGGTGGGCTATGGCGGCGACTACGGGACGACCTGGCAACTCAGCCGCCTGGTCGGCCAAGCTAAGGCGAAGGAGCTATTCTTTTTGCCGGACATGATTAACGCAGATGAAGCGCTGCGGGTCGGCCTGGTCAATCGTGTTTTTGCCCACGACCAGCTCATGAACGAAGCGCTGGAACTGGCCGGGCGGATCGCCTCCGGCCCCCTGGTCAGCTACCGCTATATGAAAGCCAACGTCAATGCGTCGGGCGCGGTAGATTTTCGTACTATGCTCGACCGGGAGGCGGAAACGCATCTGCGCTGTGGCCAAACGGAAGATCATCAAGAAGGCGTCAACGCATTTATGGACAAACGGCAACCGGTCTTCCGTGGCCGCTAGGGATGAAAGGGGGACAACATGGCGACTCAGCTCCTTGCGGATGGATTTATTTTTCTTGAAGGCCCGCGTTGGCACGACGGCAAACTCTGGGTTTCGGATATGTTCGCCGAGAAAGTACTCACAGTTGATATGCAGGGCAACACCGAGTTGGTCGCAACGGTCCCGCAGCGCCCGTCGGGGCTGGGCTTCCTGCCAGATGGACGCCTGCTCATCGTCTCCATGCACGATAAAAAACTGCTCCGGCAGGACCCGAACGGCCTCGCAGAAGTCGCGGATGTCTCTGCGCTCGTCCGGGGCGATATCAATGACATGGTCGTTGATGCGCAGGGCCGGTCCTATATCGGGAGCTTTGGCTACGACCTGATGGGCGGCGAAGACGCCCAGCCGGCAAACATTGTCATGGTCACGCCGGACGGACAGGCCGGCGTGGTAGCGGAAGGTCTGGGCTTCCCGAATGGTAGCGTTATCAGTCCAGACGGGAAGACCTTCATTGTTGCCGAAACGTTTGCGAACTGTTTAACCGCCTTCCATATTGCCGACGATGGCTCGTTGTCGGACCGGCGCGTGTTTGCCCAACTGGGTGAAGCGACGCCGGACGGGATTTGTCTGGATGCCGAAGGGGCGGTGTGGGTGAGTTCGTTCGGGAGTGGTGAATTTATTCGAGTCAAAGACGGCGGAGACGTCACACAGCGGATTCCTGTCCCAGACAAGCGGGCCGTTGCCTGCATGTTGGGCGGGGAAGGGCGTCACACACTCTTCATGCTGACCGCGGCCACAACTGTGGAGGAGTTAGCCCAGGGGAAGTCCGCGGCGTGTATTGAAACGGTCCAGGTTGAGGTGCCGGGCGCCGGATTGCCATAAGCCAGAGCCGTAGCGTACTCTGTTCCCCTCTCGGGACGTGTGATGCAGATTCCAGGGCTCGGCGGCCCCCAGCCGGTTCGACCCTCACCCCAACCCCTCTCCCAGCGGGAGAGGGCCTCTTGGCTTTCCCTCTCCCCTGGCTTTCCCTCTCCCCTGGAGGGAGAGGGTGGCCCTGAGCCTGTCGAAGGGCCGGGTGAGGGGGCCGACGGACCGCCCGGGGGCCGGCGACCCAATGGGCAGCACACGTTCTGAGGGGGAAGGTCAGGGAAGAGGGAGGCGCTGAGCCGGCAGCGGGGGCGGGAGATGTGAAACTGAGACCCTACCCGCCCGTTCTGTCATGCGCTACTCTCGGGGCATGGCAGAGACAATTTTTCTGAAAATCATTGCCGGCGAGATTCCGTGTCACAAAATCTATGAAGACGATCAGGTCTTCGCCTTTCTCGATATTGGCCCGCTGAGTGCCGGTCATACCCTGCTCATCCCAAAAGAGCCGGCAGAAACGCTCGACCAGCTTTCGGACGAATCCGCGGCGGCCCTTGGCCGAGTGCTCCCCCGGCTGAGCCGGGCCGTTCTCAAAGCCAGCGGAGCCACAGCGTTCAACATCCTGCAAAATAACGGCGCCAGCGCGCACCAGGCCGTGCTGCACGTCCACTTCCATATCATTCCCAGATTCCCGGATGCGACTGAGGGCGCAGGGCTCGGCATTGAATGGCCGGCCGGCACGCTGGACAATGAAACGGGTCGGCGGCTGGCGGCAGATATCGCCGCGGCCCTGTCAGAAGAGTAAAGCGCCACACTTGGTTGACGCGCTGGCAGGGCGGTCATACACTCCAACATGTTCGCCCGCCATGCCTGCTAATGAGAGAAAGAGGAGGAGACAGCGTGCCAGCCTCTGAAACAGTCACCCGAGGGATTCGCATCAGCGTAGAAACCCAATACGACCCGACCCGCTCTTCTCCTCAGCAGAGCCAGTGGTTTTTCCTGTATACCATCCGCATCACCAATGAAGGGCCGACCACCGCCCAACTCATGACTCGCCATTGGATTATTACCGACGCCACCGGCCACGTGGAAGAAGTCAAAGGACCGGGCGTGGTGGGTGAGCAGCCCGTCCTGGCGCAGGGCCAATCTTTTGAGTACACCTCGGGCTGTCCACTGACGACACCCTTTGGTTCCATGCGTGGCAGCTATCAGATGACTACGGCGGACGGAGAGCGGTTTGATGCGGAAATCGCCGAATTTATTCTGCGCGAACCGCACGCCATGCACTAATGAGCTCGAAGCGCCCATCGGACAAAACCCCTGGACCCATGACTACACAAGAGAGTAGTGTCCCCCTCACCCCAACCCTCTCCCTCCAGGGGAGAGGGAGCAGAAGAAGAGCGATCCCCCTATGACTTCCTCGATAGGCTTTATTGGACTGGGGCGGATGGGCCTGCCTATGGCGCAGCATCTGCTTGATGCCGATTTTTCACTTGCGGTTTTCAATCGTACGGCCTCACGCGCCGACACTTTGCGCCAACACGGCGCGCAGTGGGCCGATTCCCCCCGCGAGTTGGCCGCGCAAACCGACATTGTGATCAGCATTATTGCTGATGACGCTGCGCTGCGGGCCATTGCGTTGGGTGAGGACGGTATTCTGGCCGGCCTCCAACCGGACGGGATTCACGTTGATATGAGCACCGTCTCACCCGATGTGACCAAAGAACTGGCGGCGCTGTATCACGGTCGGGGGACGCATTTTGTGGCCGCGCCGGTCTTCGGCCGTCCAGAGGCTGCGGCCGCGGCAAAACTGTGGGTTTGTCCGGCTGGCTCAGCCGCGGCCATTGACCGCTGCCGACCTGCGTTTGAGGCTCTGGGTCAAGGGGTCATCGTGGTAGGTGAAGAGCCCCACCTGGCCAACGTCCTCAAGCTGGTGGGGAACTTTTTTGTGATTGCCGCCATCGAAACCCTCAGCGAGGCGCTGACCCTGGCCGAGAAGGGCGGCTTGCAGAACGAGACCGTCCTGGAGTTGATTCGGGCACTGCTGCCCGTCCCGTTGTTTCAGGGCTATGGCAGTCGGATTGCACAGCAAGAGTATGTTCCTGCGGGCTTTGCGCTGGCGCTGGGCTTGAAAGATGTCGGGCTGATGCAAAAGCTGGCCAAAGATGTGGTCGCGCCCCTGCCGTTGGCCGACTTGGCTGACACGCATTTGCGGGCCGCCTTTGCCAGAGGACGGGGCGACCTCGACTGGGGCGCGCTGGCGACCGTTGTTCGAGAGATGGCCGGCCTCCCGTCCGGAGCCCCTGAATAGCCGGCGCGTAACAGGCCCAAGACACGCGCCTGGACAAGAGAGCGACTGCTTGCATCCTGCACCGTCTTTCCCCAGCCTCCTGCTCCCCAGAGAAATCCAGGCATGACCGCGGAGCAGAAAAAGAGCCGGGCCCTCCAGCTTGGCGCAGCGCTGATCGGTCTCAGCCTGCTGGGAGCGCTCTTCTGGAAGGTCGGCATTACTGAGGTTGCCCAGCGCCTGTACCATATTGGCTGGCTCGCCCCCCTGGTCCTCGTCCCCCAGAGCTTTGTGGCGCTGTTTGACGCCAAGGGCTGGGGCTATACTATGGGTGGCTCAGCGGCCGCCAGGCAACTCTCCATTCTTCAGCTCTCGTTGACCCGACTGGCCGGCGAGGCCATCAATAATTTGACGCCAACGGCGAATGTCGGCGGCGAGGCTGTCAAGGTCTACCTCTTGCGACAATACGGCGTGACCTCCGATGTTGGCGCGGCATCGGTTGTCGCTGCCAAGACCGCCCTGACCGTCTCCCAGGTCGCCTTTATCGTGCTGGGTCTGCCGTTTTTTCTCTATCGCCTGGATATCGGTTATCATGCCTGGTGGATATTTGGTGCCGTTTTTGTCCTGGCGTACGGATTCGTGCTGATAATCGTGCGCTGGCAGCAGCGGGGACTTGTTGAAAAATGTATTGGATGGCTGCGCCGCCGATTTCCCAGCTGGAACCGCCTGGCGCACTGGCAGGAGCGGGCCAAACACGTCGATACGCATCTTTTTCATCTGTATGACGGAGACGCCAAGGATTTCATTGCGGCCAGCCTGTATCACTTTCTGGGTTGGGCGGTGGGGGCGGTGGAAGTCTATGTTTTTTTCACCTTGATCGGAATACAAGCCAGTTGGATGGACGCCCTCATTATTGAAACCATGATTCAACCCATGACGGCCGCGGCGTTGATTATCCCTGGCGCGCTGGGGGTGCGTGAGGCGGGTGGGGTATTCCTGTGCCGCCTGCTTGGTATTGGGGAGGGCGCGGGCCTGACGCTCATGCTCCTCAAGCGGGCGCGAGAGGCGGTCTATAATCTGATCGGATTGATCGTCCTGACCCGCGCCGGCTATTCCTTCTTTCCCGAGAAAACCCCGCCGGCCTGACCCGCCGCCAGTCTATTGGTCAGGCTAGAACTCGAAGCCGGCCCGCAGATAATAGAACCCGCCGTTGAAGCCGTAGGGCGACGAGCCCGGATATTTCGCCCCGGCTATGCGTGCATACGGATTTCTGCGTGGGTACTGATCGAACAGGTTCTCGGCGCCAAACGCGAGGGTCGGCGTCCCCAGAAACGGCAGGTTCAGAAAGGTGTACGAGAGTTCCGCGTCCAGGAGCCAGCGCTCCCCCGCTTGTATGGGCAAGTCTGCACTATCCAAGTGGGCGGTATAAAACCCATCGTAGAAATGCAGCCGGGTCAGAAATCGCCACGGCCCCCAGGTGTGGTCACTCGTGAGCGAGAAACGGAACTCCGGCAGATTGTCTTCAAGCTGGCGCACTCGCTTGGCGTCAATAATTGCGGGATTCCGACTGTCGACGCCCGTCCTGTTCCAGTTGCCCACAAAGGTGAACAGCGTGCTGCCGGCGAACGTCTCCAGCGGGTAGGTCGCCACCAGGTCGATGCCTTGCGTGGTGGTATCGAAGTCGTTGGTAAAATACCGCACGCCAGTGAAGCTGCTCGCGTCCGCGACACCCCGTGCCAGGAGGGCCGCTATATCCGACTCAGTTAAGAGCAGGGTATTGGTCAACCCGATACGATCCTGCATCTTGATACGGTAATAGTCGAGGGTGACGTCAAGGCGGCCCAGGCTGAACACCGTGCCAACAGAATAGTTGACCGATTTTTCCGGCTCCAGCGGCGTGCCGCCCTTCTGTTGCGCAATCGGGTCGGTAGGGGAGAGCGTCGCTTCATCCGCCAGTCTTCCGTTGATGAGCGAAGTCGTGACATTGCGAACATTCGCCTGTCCCACAGTCGGAGCGCGAAAACCGGAGCCGACCGAGCCGCGCACAGCCGCCCGGACCAGTTCCTCGTCCAGCGCCTGCCAGCGGGCAGATGCCTTGCCGTTCAGTGTGTCGCCAACTTCTTCATAGTCCTCATACCGCCCGGCCAGGCCGAGAGTCACATTTTCGATGACTTCGGCCTCCAGGTCGAGATAGCCGGCGTAACTGCCCCGGTTGAACGTACCGGCATGCGTGGGGCTGAGACCGGGAAAGCCGTTGGAGCCGATGCCAAAGCCCTGCCGGGCCAGGTTCTCCTCGATTTTCCAGGAGTTCGGCTCGCCAGCGTTTGCGCTGAATTCTTCTTCCCGATACTCCAGCCCAAAGGCGAGGTTCAGCGTGGAATAGAAGAAGCCGACATCGAACGGCCTGGAGATATCGACGTTAAACACCTTGTCGAACTCTGCGTAACCGCCAGGTCGGTAGGAGGTCGGAATACTCGTCCGCCGGGCGGCGAGCTGCGGGTTGATGGTGTTGTGCATAAAGAAGTCTACGCTGTTGTGACCGAAGCTGGCGCTCAGGTCGTAGTGCCAGCCGTCCAGCAGCAACAGACCGGTGTCAGACAGTTCCCCCCGCAGCCCAAAGGCGATGCTCCAGTCCTGCATTGAGCCGCCGAAGCGCGGCGCGAAGCCCCCCGGAAAGCGCTCGTTGAAGAGGAAGCAGTGCTCGGGCAGATGCACGCTGGCGTAATCGGCTGCCGGGTTTGCCGGCACGACCGGACAGCCGCTGAGATCGTCCGACAGGTCGGCCACCCGGATTGTGGGCGTCCCGTCTGCAAGCGGGTCGCCCTCAAACACGCCGCTCCGGGTGTTGGGGTTGCGGAAAAAGAAGTCGCCTTCGGCCTTGCGTTCGGCATAGTTGCCGAACGCGTAGAGGCTGTGCATATCGGTCAGGTCCAGGCCCAGGTTGCCGAAGAATTTATAGCTGTATTGCACCTCCGGCGTGCTGAGAAATTGCGCTGCCGGCCGGCGCACATGGGTATTGCCGGCCTCGATCAACCCGCGGGCATCGCCACGCTGCACACTGCGTCTGGTCTCGTCTCCGTTCATGAACTCGAAGCTGAAATTGGCAAAGCCGGCAGCGGTCAACGGCAGGCCGATATTGCCCGCAACACTCACTTTGTCGCCGTCTCCGTGGTAGTTCTGGCCCCAGCGCGCTTCCAGCATGGCCCCCTCGGGGTCGTCGCGCAGCACGAAATTCAACGCCCCGGCAATGGCGTCGGAACCATACTGAGAGGAGGAACCGTCACGCAACACTTCCAGCCGCTTGAGGGCAATGGACGGGATAACGGAAATATCAGGCCCCTGCGCTCCGTCCGAAATGCCGTTCCCCAGAAAAGAGATGACGGCCGCCCGGTGGCGGCGTTTACCGTTGACCAGGACCAGGGTAGAGTCGGGCGGCAGCCCGCGCAGATTGGCCGGGCGGACCAGCATGGCGGCATCGCCGGCGCGCTGGTTGACGTTATAGGATGGAACACTCGCCGCCAGCAGCGAGTCCATGTCCCGGATGCCGTAGGTCCGCAAGTCTTCACCCTGAATGACGTCCACCGGCACCAGCGAATCCCGCGCTGAACGAGCTTCATTACGGGAGCCCAGCACCCTGACCCCTTCCAGTGCGACGACCCCTGCCTGTTCTTGTTGTCTCTCTGCTGGCGGCCCCGCGGCCTGTTCCGTCTCTTGGGCTCCGACCGGCACGGCTCCCAAGCTGATACCCAGGGCGAGCAGCAGGCCGGACACCCCCATTCCCGACTTCTTCACCACCGCTCCTCCTTCATGACGGATTCCTGCCGTGACAACATTGCATACTGAGGCAGCGGCAGAAACCAGACGAAAAGAGGGACGGGCCTGAACCCGTCCCTCTGGTTGCAATGTGATGTTCGTCAGCTCTGGCCTAGAACTCGAAGCCGGCCCGCAGGTAGTAGAACCCGCCGTTGAAGCCGAATGGCGAGGCTTCCGGGTACTTCATGCCGACCCCGGAACCGCCGCCGCCGCTGTATGGCACCCTGCGCGGGTACTGGTCGAAGACATTTTCCGCGCCCGCAGCGAGCGTCACCGCCTGCATGAACGGGATGTTCAGGAAAGTGTACGAGGCTTCGATGTCCATCAACCAGCGCTCACCCGAGCGGAACCCCCAGGATTGAACGTCTGCCGGATAGGAGCGGAAGTCGTCGAAGAAGTGCAGCCGGGTCAACAGCCGCCACGGCCCGTAGCTATGGTCGGCCGTCAGCGTGAACCGGAATTGCGGCAGCTTTTCTTCGAGCTGTATGACGTTCTTATCGCTGATGATGGCTGGATTGCGGCTGTCGACTTCTGTTTTGTTCCAGTTCCCTACAAAGATGAACCGGGTGTCGCCGGCCACAGTCGTCAACGGATAGGTCGCCACCAGGTCAAGCCCCTGCGTAGTGGTGTCGAAATCGTTGGTGTAATAGCGCACCGAAGAGAGAGAAGTCGCCTCCGGCACCAGCATGTTGAACTGCGTCAGCTGGCTGGGCGTCAAGCTCGAAACATTGAATTGTTCGCTCAGTCCGATGCGGTCCTGCACCTTGATGCGGTAATAGTCGAGAGTCAACTCCAGGTCGCCCACACTGAACACGGTGCCGGCCGAGTAGTTGACGGACTTTTCCGGGGTCAGCGGCTTCGCGCCGAAGAAGGACGCCGCAGGGTGCGCCGCGGGCAAGGTCCCCTGGTCCACCAGTCCGTCGTCGGTAAACGCCGTCGTCGTGTTGCGCAGGTTGATCTGGCCCGGCGTCGGGGCGCGGAAACCCGAGCTGAGCGCGCCGCGCAGAGCCAGCGCCTCGATAATCTGCCAACGGGCGGAGAATTTGCCGTTGAGGGTCTCGCCGATGTCGCCGTCGAAATTCTCATAGCGGCCGGCAACCCCGAGAGTGACGGACCGAATCACCTCGGCTTCCAGGTCCATATACAGCGCGTAGTTGTGGCGCTTCCACTCGCCGGCGACGTCGGGTCGATACCCGCCGAACCCGTTCGAGCCGATGCCGAACCCTTGGGCGGCCAGGTTATCGTCGATGTGCCAGGAATTCACTCCGCCGATCTCTTTCTCGAATTCCTCAATGCGGTATTCGAAGCCGAACGCGGCATTCAGCGGAGAGTGGAAAATGCCGAGTTCGACCGGTCGGGAGATGTCAAAATTGAACGTCTGCTCGAACTGGGTATCGGAGCCCGGTCGGTACGACGTCGGGATATTCGTCCGCATGGCGGCGAGCTGCGGGTTGATGGTGTTGTGCATGAAGAGGTCGACGCTGTTCTGGCCGAAGGAGGCGCTGGCGTCATAGGACCAGCCGTTGAGCAGCGCGTACGCGCCCTCCAGGTCCTCCAATTCTCCACGCAGGCCGAAGACGATGCTCCAGTCCTTCACGTAGCCGCCGAAGCGTGGCGTGAACCCGCCGGGAAACACTTCGTTGAAGAGGAAGCAGTGCTCGGGCAGCCCTCCATTGATCCAGTCTGTGTAGTCGGCCGCGGGGTTGGTCCGCACGACTGGGCAGCCCGCGCCCGTCCCGGACAGGTCGGCGACCGAGACCGTGTCGCTCACGCCCGTAGTAGCGATGCCCTTGTCCCTGGCCGCGTCAAGAGAGCGGATGGGATTCCCACTACTGTCCAGGACCTGGTTCCCGTCCCGGTCGACGAGCGGACCGTCGAACACCCCCCCCCGCGTGTTGGGGTCACGAAAGAAGAAGCCGCCCTCCACTTTGCGTTCCGCATAGTTGCCAAAGGCGTACAATCGGGCGTTGATGTCTTCCAGGTCGAGGCCCAGGTTGCCGAAGAACTTGTAGTCGTACTGGATTTCGGGTGAACCCCAGATCTGCGCCGCGGGGCGTCGCACGTCCATATTGCCGGCCTCGATAAGCCCGCGCGCGTCGCCGCGCTGGACGCTGCGGCTGGTCTCGTCCACGTTCATGAACTCGAAGCTGAAATTGGCAAAACCGTTCTCGGTCAGCGGTACGCCCAGGTTGGCGGCCACTTGGACCTTGTCGCCGTCCCCGTGGTACTGCTGGCCCAGCGTCGTCTGAACTTCCAGCCCTTCGCGGTTTTCCCGCAGTTTGAAATTCAACACCCCGGCGATGGCGTCCGAGCCGTACTGGGCCGCGGCGCCGTCGCGCAGCACTTCGACCTGCTGCAACGCGATGGACGGGATGGCGGACAGATCGACGCCCTGCGCGCCGTTTGCGATGCCACCGCCCAGGACGCTGATGACCGAGCCACGGTGGCGACGTTTGCCGTTGACCAGCACCAGCGTATGGTCCGGCGGCAGTCCGCGCAGGTTGGCCGGGCGAATGAGCGTGCCCGCGTCGCTGATGGGCTGCTCGTTGACGTTGTAGGACGGCACCGACGCGCGCAGCAGCGAATCCATGTCGCGGATGCCGTAGGTCTGTAAGTCGCTGCCCTGAATGACGTCCACCGGCACCGGAGAATCCTGGGCCGAGCGACCCGGCAGGCGGGAGCCGATCACGTTGAGCGGGGCAAGGACGAACTCTTCTTGCTCTTGCGTTTCTGCGGCTTGCGCTTCGGTCGCTTCCGTTTCGGTCGCTTCCGTTTCTTGTGCCTCTTGCGCGCCGACGGTCGCCGCGCCCATAACCAGACATACACCTGCCACAAGTCCGTGGTGGCGCCATTTCATCATCTTCCTCATACTGCTGTTCTCCCTTCCCTCTGTTGGTATGGACGCGGAAGACTCCCTCTCCGTGTCCGGCGCTCCTGTTCCGAAGCACGTCTTTCGGCTTCGGAAGCATGGCATTGAGTATAATATCATAGATAAAAGAGGATGTTTTGGCTAGAGACTGGCCGGCCAGGCAAGCTTTTGGTTTGAACGTTTCCCCTCCGCCGGAAAAGGGGGACAGGAGGCATATCCGCCCCCTAGAACTCGAAGCCGGCGCGCAGATAGTAGAACCCGCCGTTGAAGCCGAACGGCGAGGACTCCGGGTATCGCGCGCCAAGGGCGCGCGCGTAGGGGTTGCGCCGCGGATACTGGTCGAACACGTTTTCCGCGCCCGCGGCCAGGGTTACGGCCTGCATGTACGGGATGTTCAAGAGAGTGTACGAGGCTTCCACGTCCATCAGCCAACGCTCGCCGGCGTTGATGGGATAATTTTTGTCGAATACGTGGAAATCGTGGAAATCGTCGTAGAAGTGCAGCCGCGTCAAGAACCGCCACAGGCCCCAGGTGTGGTCGGCCGTCAGCGAGAACCGGAATTCCGGCAGGGTTTCTTCAAGCTGGGTGACGCGCTGGTTGTCGACGGTGTTGGGGTTCCGGCGATCGACGGCCGTCTTGGTCCAGTTACCCACGAACGTCAGCCGGGTGTCGCCGGCCGCGGTCGTCAGCGGATAGGTCGCCACCAGATCGACCCCCTGCGTGGTGGTGTCGAAGTCGTTGGTGAAATACTGCACCGCGCCGAGTGAATTCGCCTCGGGAACCAGGGCGTTGAAACGCGCCAGTTCGCCGGGGGACAAATCCGATTTGTTGAAACTGTTGCTGAACCCGATGCGGTCCTGCACCTTGATGCGGAAATAGTCGAGAGTCAGTTCCAGGTCGCCCACACTGAACACGGCGCCGGCGGAATAGTTGACGGACTTTTCCGGGGTCAGCGGCTTGGCGTTGAAGAAGGCCGCGGCCGGATGGTAGGCCGGCAGGGTGCCCTGGTCCTGTACTCGGCCGGCGATGCTCAGCGTCGTTGTGTTGCGCACGTTGATCTGGCCCGGCGTCGGGGCGCGGAAACCCGAGCTGAGCGCGCCGCGCAGGGCCAGCGCCTCAATGATCTGCCAACGGGCGGAGAATTTGCCGTTGAGGGTCTCGCCGATGTCGCCGTCGAAATTCTCATAGCGGCCGGCAACCCCAAGGGTGACGGACCGGATCACCTCGGCTTCCAGGTCCATATACAGCGCGTAGTTGTGGCGCTCCCACTCGCCGGCAACGTCGGGGCTGTAGCCCGGAAACCCATTGGAGCCGATGCCGAAGCCCTGGGCCGCCAAGCCGTGCGCCCCGCGGTCGATGGACCAGGAATTTCCTCCGCCGGCCTCTTTCTCGAATTCCTCCACCCGGTACTCGAACCCGAACGCGGCGTTCAGCGGAGAGAAGAAAAGGCCGAGGTCCAGCAGCCGGGAGACGTCCAGGTTGAACGTCTTGTCGAATTGCATATCAGTCCCCGGCCGGTACGAGCGTGGAATGTTCGCGCGCAGGGCGGCGAGCTGCGGATTGATGGTATTGTGCATGAAGGTCTCGACGCTGTTGTGACCGAAGTAGGCGCTGGCGTCGTAGGACCAGCCGTTGAGCAGCGCGGACGCGCCCTCCAACCCCTCCAGTTCTCCCCGCAGGCCGAAGGCGATGCTCCAGTCCTGCACGTAGCCGCCGAAGCGCGGCGTGAACCCGCCGGGAAACACTTCGTTGAAGAGGAAGCAGTGCTCGGGCAGCCCTCCGTTGATCCAGTCCGTGTAGTCGGCCGCGGGGTTGGTCCGCACGACTGGGCAGCCCGCGCCCGTCCCGGACAGGTCGGCGACCGGGACCGTGTCGCTCACGCCCGTAGTAGCGATGCCCTGGTCCCTGGCCGCGTCAAGAGAACGGATGGGATTCCCACTACTGTCCAGGACCTGGTTCCCGTCCCGGTCGACGAGCGGACCGTCGAAAATCCCGTCCCGATCGTTGGGATTGCGGAAATAGAAGCCGCCCTCCACTTTGCGTTCCGCATAGTTGCCGAAGGCGTACAACCGGGCGTTGATGTCTTCCAGGTCGAGGCCCAGGTTGCCGAAGAATTTGTAGTCGTACTGCACCTCGGGGGCGCCCCAGACCTGGGACAGGGGCCGGCGGACGGCGGTATTGCCGGCGGCGATCAGGTCCAGCGCGTCGTTACGCTGGACGCTGCGGCTGGTCTCGTCCGCGTTCATGAACTCAAAGCTGAAATTGGCAAAACCGCGCTCGGTCAGCGGCAGGCCCAGATTGGCGGCCACGTTTATCTTGTCGCCGTCGCCGTGGTAGTGCTGGCCCAGGCTGGTCTGCACACTCAGGCCCTCCCGGTTTTCCCGCAGCTTGAAGTTCAACACCCCGGCAATCGCGTCCGAGCCGTATTGGGCCGCGGCCCCGTCGCGCAGCACTTCGACCCGCTCCAGGGCAATGGTCGGGATGGTGGACAGGTCGGTGCCCTGCGCGCCGTCCGACAGCCCGTTGCTGAAGAGGACGATCACCGCGGCGCGGTGCCGGCGTTTGCCGTTGACCAGCACCAGCGTAGAGTCCGGCGGCAGCCCGCGCAGGTTGGCCGGGCGGACGAACGTCGCCGCGTCGCTGATGGGCTGCTGACTGACGTTGTAGGACGGTACGGTCGCGCGCAGCAGCGAGTCCATGTCCCGGATACCGTAGGTCTGCAAGTCGTCGCCCTGAATGATATCCACCGGGACCGGAGAGTCCCGAGCCGAGCGGCCCGGCAGACGCGAGCCGACCACGCTGAGCGTGTCGAGCCCGAGCACCTCTTCCTGCTCCTGTTGTACTTCGGCTGCTTCCGTCTGTTCTGCCTGCTGTGAGCCGGCCACAGATGCTCCCAGCACGGTGAGCAGGCTCACGAAAAGATTCAACGACCACCACTTCCGTTTCTTCATAGCGCTCTTCCGTTCGTACTATCGTTTCTACAATTTTTTGCAGCATTGAGAAAGATGATTTTGAAACACGGTACTGGTTCAGCTTCAAAGCGCTCGTGACCTATGCCGGAGGAGTGCCCCTCTCCTTCCCTCTCTCCCCTGGAACGTGTGATGCGCATTGTGTCGCCAGCCCCCAGACGGTCCGTCCGCCCCCTCACCCGGCCCTTCGACAGGCTCAGGGCCACCCTCTCCCTCCAGGGGAGAGGGAAAGACAAGAGGCCCGCTCCCGCTGGGAGCGAGGGCGGGGTGAGGGCGAAACAGCGCCCTGGACCGCTGAACAACTTAATTTGCATCACACGTCTGGAGGGTGAGGGGGAATAAGCAAACTGAACCACTATCTGAACCACTCCTCGCTTTCCTTCTCTATCCTCATGTGTATAATACCATCCTTTCGGAGGGGGGGAGGCTATGTTCAGACATGCCGCGGCCGGGAAGGAGAGAAGCACGAATGCGTACATTGTTCTTAAATCCGCCTGCATATGAAAACTTTGACGGTGGCGCGGGCTCACGCTATCAGGCGACGCGTGAGGTCTGGTCGTTCTGGTATCCGACCTGGCTGTGTTATCCGGCCGGCCTGATTGAGCATAGCCGTGTGCTGGACGCTCCGCCCGAAGGGTTAAACCAGGCGCAGACCGTTGAGATCGCCAAAGAGTACGATTTTGTTGTGCTGCACACCAGTACGCCGTCGGTGAAACTGGACGCGCGCACCGCGGAGCTGATCAAAGAAAAAAATCCGGCTTGCACTATCGCGTTTGTGGGCGGTCAGGCCACGGCTGAGCCGGAGCAGACCTTACGCAGCTCTGACGCCATTGATATCGCCGCTCGGAAAGAGTTTGACTACTCGATGAAAGAGGTTGCCGAGGGATGGGATTGGAAAGACGTCCGGGGCATCAGCTACCGCAAGGACGGACACATCCATCACAATCTTGACCGTCCGACGCTTACTAATGCAGAGCTTGACCAGCTGCCCTTTGTCACTCAGATTTATGACCGCGATTTGGACTTCCGAAAGTATAACAGCCCCTATTGCCAGTATCCCTATGTGTCGTTGTACACCGGCCGGGGCTGTCCGGCGCGCTGCACGTTTTGTCTGTGGCCGCAGGTGACCACCGGCCATTCCTACCGCACCCGCTCGGTGGGTAATGTCATTGAGGAAGTGCAGGAAATGAAGCGCCTCTTTCCCGGTATGAAAGAGGTCTTCTTTGATGACGATACGTTTACGGCCGACCCGAAGCGGGCGCGTGAGATCGCCAAAAAAATGGGTGCCCTCGGCCTGTGCTGGTCCACCAACGCGCGCGGCAATGTGGACTACGAGACCCTCAAGGCGCTGAAAGATGGTGGGCTGCGGCTGTTTGTTGTCGGCTATGAGTCAGGGAACGCGGCCATTCTCAAGAACATTAAAAAAGGCGTGGCCCTCGAAACCTCGCGGCGCTTTACGCGGGACTGCCACACGCTTGGCATTTTAATCCACGGCACCTTTATTCTGGGCCTGCCGGGAGAAACCCGTGAGACCATGCAGGAGACCATGCGTTTTGCCCGGGAGATGAATCCGGAAACCATTCAGGTCTCTTTGGCTTCTCCCTATCCTGGCACCGCCTTTTACGATTTTGCCCTCGACAACGGCTATATCAAGGCCGAGGATATGGTGGGCGAGTCGGGCTATCAGCAGTGCGTGATTAACTATCCGAATCTGTCCGGGGAGGAGATTTTTGAAACGGTTGAGAAATTTTACCGCTCGTATTACCTCCGCCCGCGCTATATCTTCAAAGCCGTGAAAAAGATGGCGCGCGACCCGGAAGAGCGGAAACGGATGTGGCAGGAAGGCAAGGATTTTTTCCGCACCATGCGGAAACGGCGGGAGATGAGCGCCATTTCTTCTCCGGCTGCCTAATGCGTCTCCTCCCGGTCGGGAGGAGACCGCGGCTGACGCCATGCCCCTGCTTGTACTCTGGTTCCTGGTCGGTCTGCTGTGCATCGCCCTGGTCTATTACCTTTTTAGTATCTATGCCGCGTGGCGCTTTTTCCGTCCGAGTCCGGCCCCCTTCGGCAGGACTCGGGACCGGCCTGGCACGACTCTGCCCCCGGTCACTATCCTCAAGCCGCTCAAGGGCGCGCCGCCCGATCTGTACGACAGTCTGGCAAGCTTTTGCCAGCTCGATTATCCGACCTTCCAAATCCTATACGGCGTCCGCGACCCCAATGATCCGGCGGTTGCTATTGTCAAGAAAGTGCAGCGCGATTTTCCCCAGTGCGATATGTCCCTGGTTGTTGCGCCCTCTGCGATTGGGGCCAACTACAAGGTCAGCACCCTGCATCATCTGACACCGCAGATGAAGTATGACTATCTTGTCGTTACCGATAGCGATGTCTGTGTTGCGCCCGATTACTTGCGGACGATCATCCCGCCCTTAACGCCTACGGAAACAGGTCTGGTCACGTGTGTGTATCGGGGCGGTTCCTGCCAGCCCCTGCCGGCTCTGCTGGAATCGCTCATGATCAATACGACTTTTACCACCCAGGTCGTGGTCGCCAGCCAGATAGAACAGCCCACGTATGCCTTCGGGGCAACCATAGCGCTCAAACGCGCCTGCCTCGACGCTATTGGGGGATTTGCCAGGCTGTCCGATTACCTGGCGGACGACTATTATCTTGGCTATCTCATTGCGCAGGCCGGCTATCAGTTGCGCGTCCTTTCCACCGTCGTTGAAACCCGCCCCGATGCCGGCTCGCTGCGCGAGTTATTTTACCATCAGTTGCGCTGGGCGCGAACGCAACGCAACTGTCGTCCCGGCGGGTATGTCGGTACAGTTGTGACGTTTGGCACGGTCTGGGCCTGTGTGAGCCTGCTCTGTTTTCGGTCGTCTGTAGAGATGACCGTTCTCGCCCTCAGCGTCATCGGGCTACGCCTTCTGACCGCTGCTGTGATGAACAGCGTCTTTCTGCAATCGACGCTGCCGCGTCCCGTCATTCTGCTGACCCTCCTCGCCGACCTCCTCTCTTTTGTTGTCTGGTGCGCCAGCTTGCGGGGCAACACCGTCCGCTGGCGAGAGTATACCTTCCGGCTCCAAAAAGACGGCCGCATGGTGCGCGTCAATTAATCCCCGCTTCTGCACGAAGCGACGGGAGCTCACGATAGCTGACGAACCGGATATCTTCTTGAGCGGCCAGGGCCTGAACCGTTGGACTGGTGAGCGCCGCAAGCTCAACATCTCGCTGATAGGTTGGCGTCCAGCGTTCGGTCTCAGGGCAGGGCAAGAAGGACGGGTGGCAGTACAACTCGGTGACGCCGGCCTGGAGTCGTGGCAACAGACCCAGCAGGTAGGCTTCATTCAGCGCGCCACTTTGATACAGGCCAAACAGATGCTCCGGGTAGGGAACCCGAGCGCGCCGCAGCTTCTTTTCTGTCGTCCTGGCGAGGAGTGTAAAGACAAAGGACTCCCAGCGTTTTCTCAAGGCATGGCGCGGGTCGAGCGTCAGGCTGGTCGTCAGGTCTTCTCGGGTCAGGCGCATGGCCGGAATAGGGTATTCCTGTGCGAGCGTCAGGAGAGCGTCCATAACGACCGGGTGCATATGGATGTTGAGATGTCCATCAATATGGGACAGGGGTAAGCCCGTTTCCAGAAAACGCTCAAGCTGGGCCCGGCATTCGGCGCGGATTTCTTCCCGCGCCCGCTGGGAGAAATAATACTGGAACCCGGCTCGGGTTGGGTCGTGCGCAAAATTCCCCGCGCTATCGATAATCGCGCGGAGGTCCTGTTGGGAGAGAACGGCCCGCCCCTGGACTAAGGTCATATGCAGTCCAACTCCGAGGCTCGGTGTCGAGCGGGCAAGCTCGACCGCTTCCTCCCAGGCCGGCGCCGTGACCATAAGGCTGGTATTAGTCAGAATGCCCTGCTGATGGGCGCGCACTATGCCGGTATTGACCTGAGCGGACAGGCCGAAATCGTCCCCGTTGACGATGAGATAGCGTGCGGCAGGCCCCCCCCTGTCCCCCTCCTTTAACGGCACGGAATCCCCCTCACCCCAACCCCTCTCCCAGCGGGAGAGGGGCTCTTTTCTTTCCCTCTCCTCTGGAGGCCTGTCCTGAGCCGGTCGAAGGGCCGGGTGAGGGGGCGGGCGGACCGTACGGGGGCCGGCGACACAATGGGCAGCACACGTTCCAGAGGAGAGGGAATAAGAGGGGCGCGCATCCCCAATCCCTCATCTCTTGTCATGCGCGTCGAGCCGTTCGATAGCGGGCAGGATGTCGCGTTCGGCGTGTTCGAGGTCGTGCGGAAAATCGATTTCGGTCCAGGGCAGGTCGTCAACCTGCTCAAAGCCAACATGGCGCTGGGCCAGAAACGCCGGGAAGGCTTCTTCATGCTCAATCGTGTCTCGGCCCTGAGCCACACAGTCATCGAGGATAGAGCGGAGCAGCGGAGCAGCGTCTCGCGCGACCTTGAGAAAACCGACCGACTCGCCCACCAAGTCGTAGTCGCCGGCGCCACCCCGGATAATCGTCAGCACCCGCCCGGCGCGGGTCAGCAGCATTTGTTCTTCGCCGGTATTCTCGGAACTCGCATCAAGCAAGAAACAGTTTGCGTGTCTGGATTGCACCAGGCGCTTCAGCAAACGCACCGGGAACAGCACATCGGCATCCATAATCAGCAGGTCAGTGTCGAACTCCTGGCGCGCGCTCCAGAGCGACAGGATGGCGCCCTTTTCGTACTGTGGGTTGCGGATATAGCGCACGCTCACGCCGCCGCGCCGCTCACCGATTTCTTCGACAATCATGTCTCCACGATAGCCGGTCACGATGACCGCTTCTCGGACCCCAGCAGCTCCTAAAGCGGTGAGGGTGCGTTCGAGCAAGGTTTTGCCATTGACCTGAATCAAACACTTGGGCCTCTGGTCGGTGATGGCCTGAAGTCGTTTGCCAACACCGGCCGCGAGGATAATCGCTTTCATGGTCTCCCGCCTGACAGCACGTCCTTGAGAGCGTCGAGAAAACGCTGAAAATCGTCCAGGGTCAGATGTCCCATATTGGCGACTCGAAAAATATCGGTTCGGAGTTTTCCCTGTCCCTCGTAAATGACAAAGCCACGCTGTTTGAGGTCGTCATGCAAACGGGGATACGCCATACCCTGGGGCAAGACCAGCGAGGTCAGGGAGTTGGCGCGTAATTCCGGGGGAAGGAGGAAAGAGAGTCCGAGTTCCGCAAAGCCGGCGCGCAGGAACCGGGCGGCCTGACGGTAGCGTTCGACCCGTCCCGCGGGGGTTTCCTCCAGGAGTTCATCAAGAGCGGCATCCAGCGCATACCAGGCCGGGATGGCTGGCGTAAATGGAATACTGCGGCGTTCCTGCGCCTCCCAGTGCAATGGCAGGTGGAGGTAGAGCGAACGGCGGGGATAATTTTGCAGAGCCGCCATGACTTCGTTCCGAACCAACACAAAGGCCACCCCCGGCTGGCCCTGGATACATTTGTTGGCTGTACAGGCGCACAGGTCCACGCTATCGCGCGCAACATCAAGGTCTTCACCGCCCAGCGCGCTCACCGCGTCGAGCAGAAACAGCCGCCCGGCCTGACGCACCACCCTGCCAATTGCAGTCACAGGGTTGAGCAGGCCGGTGGTGGTCTCATGCTGGACCAGGGCCACTGCCGCGATAGCGGGATCATTGCTCAGGGCGGACGCAATCCGCTCCGCGTTCGGCGCTTCGGTCCAGGCATAGCGCAATTCTACAGTCGGGATACGGTGGGCTTCGGCCATCTGGCGCATCCGGTCGCCATAGACGCCGTTGTTAATCACCAGCAGCTTGCTTCCCTCTGGCAGAGCCGACGAGACCATAGCCTCAACCGCCAGGGTGCCTGAGCCGCTCACCACCACCGCGGTATAGCCTTGCGGGGCAAACGCCTGGAGCAGCTTGGCGCGAACCGCAGCCAGCAGGTCGGAAAACTCTTCTTCCCGATGGCAGAGGTCTCCACGCAGGAGAGCCTGCCGGACACGCGGAGAAACATTGACGGGGCCGGGATTCAGAAGAACGTATTGTTGCATCATCTCCCTTCTCTATCTCCCCTCTCTATCTCCTTTCTCTATCCCCCTTCTCTATCTCCCCCATAAAGCGTCTGACAATGTGCTGTGGCTCGTGCGTAATCCGACCAATGTGACGCTCTTGCCGGTCCGGCTCAATTTTAATCAGTAGAAATGACGGTCCATCTCGCGCCAGCAGGTCCTGCGCCGCGGCGCGCAGTTGGTCGGCCTCCTCTGCGCGCCGTGTCTCGACATAGCCGCTCGCCCGCGCCACTTCGTCGAGCGCCACGCGACTGGAAATCGTCGGCTGGTTGCCCGTCGAACCGTAAACTTCATTATCAAAAACAAGGTGAACCAGATTGCGCGGCTGCTGCGCGCCGATCAAGGCCAGCGAGCCCATATTCATGAGGACATTGCCATCCCCGTCAAAGACGGCCACGCGCCGCTCAGGTTTGCTCAGGGCCACGCCGAGCGCAATAGACGAGGCCAGGCCCATTGAGCCGATCATATAGAAATTGCCGCGCCGATCCTCAAGATTGAAGGACTCCCGCGAAATAAATCCATTCGCATGGACAATCAGGGCGTCCGGCAGGGCAGGGATAACCACACTCAGGGCCTGGGCCAGGTTCATGCGGCAACTCCGGGCGGAAGGACCAGCGCCGTCGGGCGACTCGTCTGCTTCAGGGTTGAGGCCGCCCAGCCAATAGCGCCCTCAAGGGTGTGTTCTTCAAGCACCCGATACGGAATCTTCAGGGTGGATAACAGCTCGGGCAGGATGTCTCCCATAATGAGATGCTCCGGCGCGTCTTTGCCCTGATACCCGCGCCACGTAATTAACAGCAAACAGGGCAGGGCATAGATCAAACTGAGAGAAGACAGCGCATTCAGGCACACCCCCAGGCCTGAATTCTGCATAATGACAACGGGCTGTTTGCCAGCCAGATAGGCTCCTGCCGCCAGGCCCACCGCGGCGTCTTCGCGTGTCTCGGCAATATAGCCGCCCCGTTCTTCAAGCGTGGCAATCACACTTTTGACCAAAGAGCAGGGCACGCCAGTGAAAAAGTCGAAGCCGGCATTCCTGAGGTGTTGCACAAACTGGGGTCCGCTGACCATGAGGTCACAGGCCTCCTTTACGACAAGTCCCCTTGAGCCGAGTCTTGTACGGAGAGTTCCGGCGCGACGACCCCCGACTCCTGACCGCTCCTTTCCGCTCGGTATAAGAGCAGCGGCAAGACCACAATGGAGGCAATCAGGACACTCCCGACTGCCAGGCTCAGCAGCAGGCCCATACTGAAAATACCATAGTATTGGGCGACCATGAGACTGCCAAAGCCGACCATGGTCGTCAATGAGAACAGGACGACCGCCTGGCCGGTACTGCCGGCAATCAAGCTGACGACCGAGCCGTCACGCCCTGCTCGGAAACGATGGACGAGATGGATGCCATTCTCCACGCCGATGCCGATAATCAGCGGGGCGGCAACCATATTGGCAAGATTGAATTGCACATCCCCCAGCCACATCAGGCCCGCGGTCCAGATCATACCCAGACCGAGGGGCAGGATGGCCAGCAGTGCATACCTGGCGCGTCGGAGCGCCAAAAAGGTGACGACCAGGATGGCGAGGAAGGCATACCAGGCCGCCTCAACGTAGCCGTTCCGCATCGCCCCAATGGACTCGTAGCCAATAATCGGGGAGCCGGTCACATCCGGGTCAACCGTGCGGAGTTGCCGAATGAACTCCGTCAGTGATTCGCGCTCCCAGATATTTTCCTTGGGATAAATCTGCAACAGAAACCGCTGGCCGTCCCGGCTGACGAAGCGACTGCGTAACTGCGCTGGGACATCGGCAAATGTGATCGGACCGGCCGGAGACAGGTTATTGCTGAGCAGTGACCATTTATCCTGAAAGTCGAGAAACAGGGCATGCTGAAAGAGGGCCAGACGCGGTTGAAGGTTCTGTTCGGGCAGCGTTCGGAGCGTGTCAAAAACGGCCAGCAGATGCTGGCGCGCCTGATGCAGCAGGGTCTCGCTGCCGTTTTCCTGAGCGCGAATTTTGAGGCGGAGTTTATCCAGGGTACGTTCGAGCTGCTCGACCTCTACCGCCTGAGGCTCGGTGCGGAGCGGAGGGAGCTCACTCAGCAGCGGGCGGATGGCTGCAAGGACAGGGAAGCGTTCCTGTTGTCCATCAGGAATCAGTGACGCTACGCTTTCAACGGTCTCCACGCTGGGCAGAGCAGCAAACGCCTGGGCCTTTTGACGCGCCGCTTCTGGCGTCGGCGCGGTCGCCAGGGCGTTCCAGGACGAGCGTTCGGAGTTTTCAATAATACGCTTTTCCCACTCAACCGACTCGGTGCCGTGGGCCTGGAGGTTCAGCAGATTATAGTCAAAGGAGACCCACGGCAGCGCCAGGAGTCCGGCTGCGGTTGCCAGCCCGACGATTCCGAGAAGGAAGTTTCTCTTCTGTTCGACGTATTGGCCCAACCCCGAAAACGTCGTCTGCAAGAGCGTCTGCTGTCCCACGGAAACCCGCCAGGGCCAGAACGAGTCCACCCCGACGATCAAGGCTGGCAGGAAAGTCAGAACCGCGAGAACGGACAGCAGGATTCCCCCGCCCGAAATGATGCCGAGTTCCTGAACCCCGCGAAAGTCCGCCAGTATAACCGCAAAAAAAGCGAGCGAGGTGGTCAACGCTCCCGCAATAATACTGGGCACAGTCTGTTCAAACACGATGGTAATGGCTTCGGCCTGGTCCTTTCCCTTGCCGCGCTCTTCCTCATAGCGGGTCATGAAGTGGACGCCGAAATCGTCGGCCAAGCCGAGCAGCATCGGGGCGATGAAGACGGTAATAATCGTCAGATGACCGACCGCGAGCGTGACAAAACCAAGCGTCCAGCTCAGGCCGACCATGAGCGCTGAGACAATGAAGAGCGGATGCCGAATACGTCGGAAAAAGAGCAGGTAGAGGAGCGCAATACCCGACAGGGACACCACCGTTGCCACGGCCGTATCGTGCTGGGCGCTGAGCATTTCGTCATTGCCCAGCGCCTTTGTGCCGGTGACGCCGGCATCCAGACCCGGAAACTCCACTTTCAGGTCGGTAATCGCCTGCCGAATAGCCGCCATCGATTCCTGAAGGTCGTTGAAACCCGCGGCGGCGTTTTCTTTCGCCTCGACCATGAGAAAGATGTATTTGCGGTTCTCAGCAATGAGGAAGCCATCATCATCGAGCTGGGCCGTCCCCCCAAAAAACTCGGCCCAGGGGGAACGGTAGTGGTAGTCCTGCCCGTGCAGCGCCCGCCCGATCTCCTGTAACAAGGCGTTGAGAAAGGACAACTGAGCGTCGGAGAACTCGCCGGAGTCCTCATCCAGTGGGGCTCCCAGCCCGAGGAAGTCGTCAACCAGATGCGAAACCACGGCACTGCTGGCTTGGGTGTTAATCGCCTCGAACAGCGTATTCAGACCAGGCTGCGTCAGCAGCTCATGAATAATCTCTTGCGAGTCTTCGAGACTCCGGCGCAAATCGCGCAAATCCTCAACCGGCAGGTAGAGCAGCTTCTTGCCCTCTAAGGAGGAAGCATCGACCCGGTAAAAAATTTCAGCAATATGCTCCCGCTCCTGGGCGAGGCGTTCGCCCAGGCGAGTCACAAAGGCTTTGCCCTGCGGGATGTCTCGCGGTTCAACCACAACGGCCACTTGGTCCACGCCGATAAACTCTTCGGAATATTCCTCATCAAGTTGCAGATAGCGCTTTTCGGTCGAAATCAAATCATTCCGACCGGTGACGAGTTCGAGATGCCGTGCGGTGTAGAGTGAGGCCGCAACCGAAAGAAGGAGGCAGACAGCCAGGGCCGTCTTGGCGTACGAAACGACCCCCTGGGCGCAGGCCCGCAGGGCGCGTTTTTCCAGGGCAACGAGGCGTTGTTTAAGAGACAGGGGGATGGCCTGCACGGGTCGTGTCTCCACTCACACAGTACGCTGAAACAGATAGGACAGGGAAGGTCTGTCGGCTCGGGGGATGGGTCACGATAGCTGTCAACGCCACCGCCCAGGGCCCCATACTCGGCGCAGGTCCTTGCCCGTCCTCTTTCGAGCCGGGCAGCTTATCCTAGCCAGGGCGGTTACTCAAGCGGAGGAGAGCGTCTGAGCGGCCCGCAGTTATCCGGCCTCTTCGGTCTTGGCGTTCGTAATTTTCTGCTGCATCCGCTTCACCAATTCCTCATAGGATTGTTTGGACATGAGCGATTGGACTTGTTTGCGCAGGTTGCTGGCCATACTGACCCCGTCAAGCCGGACATCCCAAATCTTCCACACGCCCTCCGACTGGTTGAGCCGAAACCCGATGGTCACGCGCCCTTCGTCTGGATTCACGACCGAGACCTCAGTCAGCGCCTCATTGCCCTGTAACTGCGTGTCACCGTATTCGAATTGCGTGTCAGCCAGAAATTCCGACGCTCTCGGATAGGCCAGCTCACGCAGCAAGCGCGTGAGGAGACCGATGAAATCGTCCTGCTTCTCCTGGCCGAGGGTGTCCCAGTGCGGGCCCATCAGCCAGCGCGACAGTTGAACAATTGCCAGGTTTTTTTCAATCTCTTGACTGGTGCACTGGGGAGGGGCTGAGGGAGAGCCAAATTCCTGACCGCAGGATTGCATAGTAGAAATCAGCCGTTTGGTCACCTCCGCCGGAGAATCCGCCCAGCCGAGCTGCGGAAAAAGAAGACCCATCGCCAAAAGGACCAGGATGATATGATTACCAGGATAATCATATAAATCCTTTAATCCTGATAGAGTTCTGACCACGATCAAGCTCCTCGACACTCCAGCCGTTGTCTTCCTGATGTTTTCAAGCGGCCAGAGGCTTATTCTGCGATTTGCCTCTCCCGGTTTTGCAGGTAGAAGTCTTGTACTGCGCTATACATATCAAGAGAAAAGCGGTCCACGCTCTCGAAGAGTTCAAGATTGAGGGAGCGTTCGTTGACCGCACTGGTTAGCAGCGCGCCAGTATCCGTGGCCGTGACTTCGACCGTGGACAAAAAATAGGTTTTCGGATCCATGGCTCCGTCCGCGACCCAGCCAACGGCATCTCGCACCGTAGACGGGCCGATAAAGGGCAGCACCAGATATGGCCCCGGTCCCACGCCATACTTCCCGAGCGTTTGACCAAAATCTTCTTCGCTCCTTTCGAGCCCAAACTGATTTTTGGCAACATCGAAAAAGCCGAGACCGCCAATCGTCGTATTGATCATAAAGCGTCCGGCTTCCCGCGCCGCACCGTCCAGCTTGAGCTGAAAGAGACTATTGGCGAAGCGCGGCACGACACCGATATTGTCGAAAAAACGGCGCACACTGAGCCGCGCCGGCTCCGGCACAGCCCCGGCATAGGAACGGGCAACCGGTCGGAGGATATGTTCGTCCATCCAGATGTTGAAGGAGAACATCTTCTCATTAAAGGGTTCAAAAACAGACGGTTCGTACGCGGGGAGGGCGGTGTCAAGCGTGTCCAGGGGGTCATTCAGCCCCTGCTGCATCGCTTCATTCTGAGCCAGGGCTGTTGGCACGTGTGGGCCAAGTCCGAGCATACTGACCAAACAGAGAACCATCACACCGCCCAGTCGTCTTTTTTGCATTGTTCTACTCTCTGAATACTGTCCTCTAGGGGTTCCTGGTTGGCAACACAACGGTCGCCGTTCCAATGACCCAGCGTTCTCCCTCATGGTTCTCCATCCAGATATCGCACTCCACCGCATGCCGCTCTATATCCTTTTGCGTGACAAAGCCCAGCAGGTGAATATGACAGTCAGGCAGAACCGGACTGCGAAACGTCGTGCCGATGCGGGTAATCTGCGCCGCCTGGTTCCACTCGCCGATCAGTCGGGCCAGCAGCCCCATACTTAAGACCCCAGGCGCGATCATGCCCGGCAGGCCCTCCTGGCGCGCCCCTGCGTCATCTGTGAAACGTGGGAAATCCATGCCGGCCGTCCTGGCGTAGGTGCGGACAAAGTCTTTGGTCAGGAGCAGGTCGATAGGGGGCAACTCATCGCCTTCTTCGACCTCTTCAAAATAGAGTGTCTTCATCGCTGCATAATCCTATGGTCAACAACAGCAATCTTCTGGCCGTCCTGGTTTGTGATCTCATTCCGCAGGACGATGAAATACATGGAGCCACTGCGCCCGGTTTTCTCATAAATATCGTGTATGGTGCTGACCATTTTCAGCCGGTCGCCAGGCCGGACTGGGCTGAAAATTTCAACATCACGCCCGCCGTCAAAGCCGACCTTGCCAAAGCGTGGCATATGCTCGGGGGCCATTTTTTTGGGGCGGAGCCGGGTCACATAGGTCGGGGCCGCAACGAGACCGCCATACGGTCCATTCGTCGCTGCTTCTTCATCGGTGTAGAGCGGGTTGGTCTCTCCCAGCGCGGCCGCAAATCGTAAGAGGTCGGCTTTCTCAACCGGTGGAAAGTCCGTCTCGTCAAACACCTGGCCTAAGATGGACCGATCAAATTCAAGCGCCATCCGTCTCTCCTCTAAGCACCACTGGCTGCCGGCTGGGCCGGGGCGCGCCGGACCCGAAAATCAACCGGACGGTAGCCGCCCGCCCGCAGCGCCTCAACCAACTCTTCGGTATTCGTAATCTCTTTTTCAAACTCGGTGGCACAAATCCCGACAAAACTCACCAGATGGGCATCGCTTCCCCCAAACGCGTGGTAGCCATACGTATCGATCAGTGCGGCAACGCGCTCATTCTCGCCTTTTTTGCTTCCGCCGTTCAGGGCCTCGACGCCAACCACCCCCTCAAGCGGAGGACGGTTTTCATAGTGCTCGATCAAGCCAATAGTGGGCCGACCCGGATGGCACGGCATGGCCACACCGCCCATGCGCGCCACCTCGTCAATCACCTCTTGGGCGCGCAGCCGGACGTTGGAGAAGTCGAAGCGTTGCAGCATTGCCGCATTGACCCCGTACACCAGCACGTGACCGTACTCGGTCTCGACTTCAGAGGCTTTGAGGATCAGCAGGCCATACTTATCTTCAAGTGCCCGGTAGTCGCTCTGGGTGTCGAACTGGCGGTGTTCGGTCAGCACGATGCCATCCAGCGGCCGTTCGTCGCGTTTACGGGCCAGCCATTTGAGGTAGGCCTCAACCGGCGCGCGGCTGTCGTCCGAGACTTCAGAATGGAGATGGAGATCAATGACTCGTGCCATGGGCTATCTGAGAGCCGGCGGTCGGAGCCGGCTTTTCTCTCTCCTTGTGTCGAAGCAGTTTTTCGGTTGCGAATGGCTCATAGTGCCAGAAGCGAAGGTGTGTGGCAATGCAAAGCGAACTCCTCCGGGGAGAGGCGAACCACGTTGTCGGCTCACGCGGCGCTCAGCCAGCCCGTCTGACTCGTCACGCGGCGGCAGGCTTGAACAGCGGCACCGAGACCTCCGGCGTCACGTCCTCGAAGGTGACTTCGACCGGCATGCCGATGGTGACGCTCTCCGGGTCACAGTCCACGATATTGGTCAGCATCCGCACCCCTTCTTCCAGTTCGACATAGGCCATGACATAGGGCACTTTGTTACGAAAGCCGGCACTTTGATTCTGGCGGGTAATCGTAAAGGTATAAACGCTCCCCCTGCCGCTACAGCGCAGCCACTCAAAGTCCGGCGACAGGTCTTCTGGGCAAAAGGCGCGCGGATAGTAAAAGACCGTGCCACACGTCCGACATTTCTGAACATACAGTTCGTGTCGGGCGCAGGCCTCCCAGAACGGCCGCGACTCTTCATCTACCCGTGGGACCGGGCGGTTCGATTTCTTTTTCTCATCAGCCATAATCACTTCCCCGTTACCGGACCGCGGCTATACTCCGAGGACCAGAGAGGCCCCGCTATGTCGAAGCCCGAGTGTTCCGCCCGTTCCATGGCAAAAGGCGAGGGCACAATCTTTGACCTGGCGCTCTCCACACTCGCCTCGCAGCTGCTTGACCGCCTCGATCACCAGAAAAATCCCGCGCATGCCGGGGTGATTGGAGGACAGCCCGCCGCCGTCGGTATTGATCGGGAGTTCACCACCCAGACCAATACGACCGTTCTGGACATACGCCCCGCCTTCCCCTTTTTGACAAAACCCCAGGCTTTCGAGGGTGATACACACGGTAATGGTGAAGGAGTCGTAAATCATGGCCATGTCAAAGTCGCTATGGCTCACCCCGGCCCGCTCCATGGCCTTCGGGCCGGACTGCTTGGCCGCCGCGTCGGTAATATCACGCCTCCCGGCGCTGGTATGGGTGCAGGCTTCTGCCGCACTCAGGAGATAGACGGGCTTCTTCTTGAGGTCGCGTGCGCGCTCAGCAGAGGTGACAACCAAGGCACCGCCGCCGTCGGAGATCATGCAGCAGTCCAGCAGGTGCAGCGGCGAAGACACCTCGCGCGAGGCAAGGACGTCGTCAACGCTAATCAGATCACGAAACTTTGCCTGCGGATTCAGCGAGGCATGTTTGCGCGTGGTCACGGCAATCTCGGCCAGTTGCTCACTGGTCGTGCCGAATTCGTACATATGCCGCTGCGCGGCCAGGGCGTAGTCGCCAACAGTTGTCGGGCCGTAGCAGCCCTCAAACTGTTCTGGCGGATCGCCGCTCCCGCCGCCTCCTGTGCCAACGGCAAAACGGTCTGAGGACCATTTGCTGCCGTACAGGATCAGGGCAACATCGCAGTAGCCGGCGGCAATCGCCGCCGCAGCGTGAGCCGTATGCGAAACAAAGGACGAGCCGCCGATCGAGTTGGAGTCCAGGAAATCGGGGTTGAGATTCAGGTGCTCGGCCAGCGCGATAATCCCCATGCCGCCCACCCCCGAGGTAAACAGGCCGCTCACGTCTTTGATGCTCAGCCCGGCATCGTCCAGGGCGCCTCGCGCACTCTCGGCCATGATTTGATATTGGGTTTTATGGGGCGCCCACCGGAGTGGGTGCTCGTAGACACCGGCCAGCGCCGCTTTTCGACTGATACTCATACGCTCCCTCTCAGTTGTTAAAGAACGCCTGAATGGCATCGCAGGCGGCCTGCGGCTTTTCAAGCGGCAGCCAGTGTCCGGCCTCGGGAATCACCGACAGGTGGGCATTCGGAATATGGTCTCGCAATTCTTCTGCCTGAGCGACTGGCGTGGTGGCATCATCCGCTCCGGCCAGCACCAGCGTGGGCAGGTCGATCTGTCCCAGTTGTGCCCTCAGGTCAACTTGTTGGCAGGCCAGCAAATCAAAGCAGCGCACGCGCGGGTCGGTTTTGATCTGCTCCATCCAGCCCTCCTGGATAATCTCCTGCGGCGTCTGCGGTGAGCACGAAACCTTGGTAAACGGCTGTCCCTGGCGACCTTTCATGACCGCTTGCCAGGTGCTTATCAGCTCATCCGGGATGTTGAACTGCGCCGCGGTGCAGGTCAGGACGATACCTTCAACCATATTCGCGTGGCGGAGGGCTAAATCCATAGCGATAGCGCCGCCCATAGAATGGCCAATAATCACTACCGGGCGTACTCCCAAGGCCTGCCACAGCCGATAGGTGAAATCGCTATACGCTGCCACGCTTTTGAGACTTTCCGTTCCGCTCGAACGCCCGTGGCCCGGAAAGTCGAAGGAGAGCGGACTGTGGGCAGCCGAGAGCATATCCAGCATCTTATGGGCGAAATGGCCATTACTGCCCGCCCCGTGGACGTATAAAAAGAGCTTGCCCTTGCTCACATCAGGGACAACCGGCGGCAGCGTCGTTTGGCCGGTGTGAAAGTAATGCACCGCATAGCCGTCAACATCAACATACTTGGTTGGCATATCCCCTCGCTTTGGAAAAACTACTAAAGGTTCACTGACTAATCGGGCGGGGTCGGATTTGTCAAGGGTGACAGCCTTGGCGATAGTCCAGCCTTCTCGCCTTACCTCTTTCGGCCTTCCTTTGATGATGGTATAGTACACCAACATAAATGAAGGCGCGTCTCATTTTCAAAAAGAAGGAGGTGTACCCCGACGGAAGCCTAACGGAAATTCGGATATGGCAAGTGGAAAAGAGCGGCGCTTTTCCGGCTGGAATCAAGTATGCCTTCTACTTTATCGGACCAGGGCCGAATCGAGAAATCCTGGTCGGGTATGACAATCACCATGGGAGAGGTGACCACAAGCATTTCCGCAATATGGAGTCACCAGTGGCAGTCTCCAGTATCAGCGAGCTTCTCCAGCGGTTCCGTTGTGAAGTTTCAGAGCATTTACAAGAACAAGGAATTAACATGAAGGGGAAGTCATGAAAGTTAAGCGCGTGAAGATTGGTGCCCGTCCTCCGGGGACAATTTTTAATGAGGCTGCCGAAGTGCTCCAGCAACTGGAGTCAGGTCAGCAGATACGCTCCCAAGGGGAGTGGCTGTACTTTTCCAATGTTCGAGAAATGGGCAAGGTCCTCACCCCCAAGCGACTGGAATTGTTGAAGGCGGTCCATGACCATCGACCTGAATCCATACGAGCGCTGGCAATAGCAGCGGGCCGCAATGTGAAGAATGTGACCGATGACCTGAGCCTTCTCGTCTCATTGGGACTCGTTGAAATGGAGAGTGGGGCCAGTCGAAAAAAAGCGCCGCGAGTCGAGTATGAGACCTTAACAGTTGAGGTGCATTTATAGGAGAGAGGGCTTGTCCTCGAACAGTGAGGGAGCTCGACTCATCTGCCTTTCTCTATGCCGCATGTGCGCCACTTCAGCCTCAACTTCTTCTTGATGATCGAAATAATAGGCGAGCGCTCCGTAGACCTGGGGTGGAGACAATTGGGGATAGTCCCGAAGAATATCTTCAGCCGAGAGTCCACGCTGATACCGCATCGCAATTGAGCTCACCGGGAAACGTGTCCCCCTCATAACAGGCCGACCCCCGCATACACCTTTTCTCCGTTCTATTAGGAATGTGAAGCGGCTTTTTTTCTGGTCGCTGGCATGGTGAGGTTTCTGTACCTCCTTCGTGTTGGCCTTTCCCGGTCTTTGCTGAAACAATCCTAGCCGACTCTTCGCGTTTATCAAGACGTCGCCTTCATAGGGGGCCATCATTATCTTGCCGAAATACCATCAGGCTGATTCACTTCGATTGTCAGTGAGCGAGCGGTAGCGCTTTTGGCACCAATTTGATTGTGCCTGCCGAGTGGGTCAGTCTGACCAAGGCTAGCCCCGCTTACCACGACCAGCCAGCCAACCAAGGAGAATATCATGACGGATGCCAAGAAAAACACTGAGGAGGATATCGGCTGTGGCTCTATTGGCTGTGGCACCATCATACTCCTTTTCATCATTTGGGGCATCTTCTTTGCTCCATCGCAACCGGATAATAAGCAGACCACAATGACTACGCAAATTGTCCTATGGTCTGGAGAAGAGGGAGATAGCGTTGTTCCTCTATCTACACTGCAAGAAGACGCGCACATTGAGACATATGAGACCTCCGACAATGAGGAATGGGTGCGCATCTCAGAATACACAGAACAACCCTCTAAAGAACATTCGGACAAAAAGTCCCAAGCGGAGTGGGTTCGTGCTGATCACGTCACGGATGCCTCCTCAAAAGAGACCATGTACGTCTCAGCAAGAAAGCTCAATGTTCGTATATCTCCCACCACAGAAGCAGGTACGAAAGAGCAACTAGAACAAGGCAAAGAGGTAGAAATCTTTGAAGTCACCCCTGATGGCTGGGCACGTATTTCTAAACAAAAAGGGCAGCCGGGAGAACGTACGGCTGATTGGGTTTTTGCCAAGTATTTATCCTCGAAGCCTGTCGAGCCTCCCAAACCAGTTCAGACGAAAAAGGATACTGCCCCGAAGAAGCAAGACGTTCCTGTTTCCGACGTTGTCTATGTGATGCGTCATGGAATCAAACAAAAATGGGGTGCTGAAGAGTGTTATCCTGACCTTAATTTATCCAAGCCGAATTGGATGGTTATCCGTATCGATACTTCGACAGAGGGGTGGCTGGGGCCGGATTGGAATGAGGCAGAACTCGCTCGTATAGTCTGTCAGGGGGCTGTTAAGGGTGTGACTAGTCTTGCGAAGCGCCGTGGAGCAAAAGCACACAAGGAATGGCAAGTCCGTATTCACACCCCCTTTACGGGCGACCACCCGATAGCAACATGCTGGATGTATCCCTAATAGAACCACATGCTGGGACTGAAAATTTTCAAACCAACAAAGTATTGAGCCTAGATGATTCAGGCTGGTACTGGTCAAGACGGCCGTTAGTGGCTCAGTTTGAAGCAACGGGGCATAGGAACATGAATCGAGACGAAGAACTGGTCGCCGAATGGTTGCGCTCTAAAGGTCACAAGGTTTGTCCTCTGACAGATGGTCAGGACCCGCCCGATCTCGTCATGGATGGCGACATCGCTGTTGAAGTAACGACTATCAAGTCGCTCGCCTATAAGTCGATTTGGCAATTCTTGGATGCGGCTTTCAAATCCCTTGGTCCTGCGGAAAACAGTCGTGGCTACTGGGTGTCCATCGAGTACGAGGATGAGACGATGTTCCAATCCGTGGACGAGGGCAAGAGAAAGAAGGAACTAAGGAAACACATCAAGCAGGTGCTAGAAGACCACTACAGAAACCCGGATTCGGGAATCTGGCGCAACCCTATCAAACTGCCCTATGGCCTCACGTTAAAAATCCTGGGCGAGATCACCGACAACCCGGACAGATGCAAATATGAAGTCTACATAGGAGGGGAATCCGAGGGTGGCATTGTTGTAGGTATGCTGGTCAAATATATCCAAGCTGCTATTGACAAGAAATCCGCCAACAAGCGCATTCAGGAGCGGGCGGTGAAGTATCGAGAATGGTGGTTGGTAGTCACCGATGTCTCCTCCTATGTTGATCGTTTGGATCAGGATAGTTTGAGGATTGTATCCGACGCGCTCATGAGACGGGAACCGTGGAAGCGCATAATCGCTGTTGCTGTCCGCTCTAACAGGGTTTGTCGGGCCGTAGCGTTGTAAACTGAACACTACCCTCACCTCAATTTCGCTACACATGCCGGAGTACTCCACTCAATCGGCTCGCCGGGCGGGCAAATGTTCGGGTCAGCTCCGGCCTCAAGCAAGGCCACCATATATTGCAAAATTGTCTGGCCCACTAGCTGCCCAGTGCACCAAATGACTGAGCGGGTGGAGGGCCGGCTACAGCGCCGCCACACCGAGATCATGTGATCTTGCGGCCAGCCGCCGCTCGAAAGCGGCCAGCTCATCATCCAGGATATTGAAGTATTTGGCTTGGGGATGATGGAAGACGAGGGCCGAGACCGAGGCTTCCGGTTCCATCATATAGCCCTCGGTCAGCTCGACACCGATAGAGGCGGTGACTGGCAGCAGCTGAAACAAGCGCTCCTGGTCTTCGAGGCGCGGACAGGCTGGATAGCCGAAACTTACCCGGACACCGCGATACCGGGCCTTGAAGCGATCCCGCAGGGTCAGCTCGGGCGGGTCGGCAAAGCCCCACATCTCCCGCAGACGTTGATGGAGCAGCTCGGCAAACGCCTCCGCGCCCTCAATGGCCAGGGCTTGCAGGATATGGGACTGGAGATAGCGGCCTGACTCGCGGTACTGCTGCGCCAGCGCTCGTACACCGTGGCCACAGGTCACGGCGAACAGCGCAACATAGTCCAGTTTGCCAGCGCTCGTCGGGGCCACGAAGTCACTCAGACAGTGCCCCTCTCCATGCTGTTGACGGGGGAAAAGAAAAGTCTCGGCCAGGTCTTTCCCATTTGCCCGATACAGCCGCAGGCTATCGCCCTCGGCCTGGGCCGGAAAGAATTGATATACCGCCCGAGCGCGCAGCAATTTTTTTGCAACCACCTCATCCATCACGGCTTCGACCTGCCGGTGCAACTCGACCGCTTTTGCGTTGCCCTGGGCTAATAAGGTCTCAAGATTCCCCTTCAGCCCAAGGTGCTTGCCGTACAGCATGCTCGGGTTGAGATAGGCGAAGATTGCATCCAGATCATAATCGTCGAGCGTATGCAGACGCAGGTCGGGCGGATGCGGGACCGGTTGTTCGTGTGAAAGGACAGCGGGTCGTACAGGTCGCGCTTCGGCTTGTTCTTGTTTCGCCGCGCGCTCCTGTCGAGCCAGACGTTCCCGCTCTTTTTCAAGGTCCAGCAGCAGCGCCGCGCGTTTGTCGGCATCCACAATCTGGTTGGCCAGATCAAGACCGCGCATGGCATCATTGGCGTAACACACCAGGCCGTCGTACGCCGGGGCGATTTTATTGGCGGTAAAACGTGGAGTCAGGGCGGCCCCCCCAACCAGAATGGGACACGCCACCTGGGCCGTTTTGAGGTCCTGGGCCGTCGCCACCATCTGTTGGGCCGATTTGACCAGCAAGCCGGACAGACCCACGATATCCGGCTGATGTTCACGCACGGCCGCTATGAGGGTTTCCGGTGCGACTTTAATGCCGAGGTTCACCACCCGGTAGCCGTTGTTTGACAGAATGATCTCCACCAGGTTTTTGCCGATATCATGCACATCGCCCTTGACCGTGGCCAGGATGACGGTGCCTTTGAGCCGGCTCTCAGCTTTCTCCATAAAGGGTTCGAGATGACCAACCGCCGCCTTCATGGATTCCGCGCTTTGCAGGACCTCGGCCACAATGAGTTCATTGTTGTTAAACAGCCGGCCGACCTCATCCATTCCCGCCATGAGCGGGCCATTGATGATGTCCAGGGGGGGCCGCTCGTTGAGGGCGGTGTTGAGGTCATCGGTCAGTCCGTCTTTGGAGCCCTCTATGATATACCGCGCCAGCCGTTCATCCAGCGGCAGGTCGGCGCGCGTATCCCGAATCGTGCTCTCCTTTTTCTGTCGGAAATGGGCGGTAAAAGCGGCCACCGGGTCCGCGCCGCGCCAATAGATCAGATCGTCGGCGAGGCGTTTTTCTTCTTCAGCAATCGAGGCGTAACGCTCCACCTTTTCCGTGTTCACAATAGCCAGGTCGAGACCCGCCTTGACACAGTGGTAGAGAAACACGGAGTTCAGCACCTCGCGACCGGCCGGAGGAAGGCCAAAGGACACATTGCTGATGCCCAGGATGGTCTTGCACGCCGGTAACTCGCGTTTAATCAGCCGGACTCCTGCGATCGTCTCTTCGCCGGCACCGATATAATTGCGGTCCCCAGTTCCAAGGGGAAACACCAGCGGATCGAAAATAATATCTTCCGCGTCCAGGCCGTATTTCTGGGTAAGCAGGGCATGGCTTCGTTTGGCCACTGCGAGTTTCCGCTGCCGGCTGACCGCCATGCCCTGTTCGGGGTCTTCATCAATACAGCCCACCACGACCGCCGCGCCGTAGCGTTTGATAAGCGGCACGACCTGCGCAAACCGTTCCTCCCCATCTTCCAGGTTGATGGAGTTGATGACCGCCTTGCCCTGGGAGCGTTCAAGCGCGGCTTCAATGACCTGGGCGTCGGTCGAGTCGATCATCAGGGGGACTTTGATCTTCCGCACCAGAATATCCAGGAAGGCGGTCATGTCGCCGAGTTCTTCGCGGTCCGGGTCGGCCAGACACACATCCACGATGTGGGCGCCGCCCCGGACCTGCCGGCGGCCGATTTCCGCGCCTTCTTCAAACGCGCCGTCGCGGATGAGCCGCTTGAATTTGCGTGAGCCAATGACGTTTGTGCGCTCACCAACCAGCACCGGGCGTTTGTCTTCGTCGATTACCAGGGGGTCGAGCCCCGAGACCACGCTGCGTTTCGTCGTCGGCAGCGTGCGCGGCCGCTTGCCCGCCAGCATCTGACTGAGCAATGCGATATGCGCAGGTGTCGTGCCACAGCAGCCGCCCAGCATATTGAGCCAGCCGGCATCGACAAAACGTTCGAGCTTGGCCACGATCATCTCGGGCGATTCGTTGTAGTGGCCTTCTTCGTCCGGCAAGCCGGCGTTCGGAATACACAAGGCCGGAAAGCGGGAGCATTCGGCCAGGGTGCGGAGATGATCCGTCATGAAATCGGGTCCGGTGGCACAGTTCAGCCCGAGCGCGAACAGGTCGCGATGGGCCACGGAGGTAGAGAGCGCCTCCACCCCTTGTCCGGCCAACATCGTTCCCATCGTCTCAATGGTGATGGAGACGGCCACCGGCACGCGCTGCCCGAGCGTCCGAAACGCGGCGTCGATCCCGAGGAGGCCCGCTTTCAGATTGAGCGTATCCTGGGTCGTTTCCATGAGCAGCAGGTCTACACCACCCCGCAGCAGGCCCTCTGCTTGTTCCGCATAGGCCCGCCGCAGTTGACTGAAAGTCACACCGCCAGTGACCGAAACCGTTTTGGTCGTTGGCCCCATGGAGCCGGCAACAAAGCGGGGCCGATGGGGAGAGCTATAGCGTTGGGCACAGGCCCTGGCGAGCTCGGCTGCGGCCTGGTTGATGGCACCCGTCTGCTCGTGCAGACCATACTCGGCCAGGACGATACTCGTCGCGCCAAAAGTATTCGTTTCAATAATATCCGAACCGGCTTGCAAGAAGCGGTCGTGAATCTGCGTAACCGCCTCAGGGCAGGTCAACACCAGGTGCTCATTGCAGCCTTCGTAGGCCAGACCGCCGAAATCTTTCGGCCTCAGATTTTGGGCTTGGATAGACGTCCCCATGGCGCCATCAAAGAGCAGCACCCGCTCAAACAGAAGGGCGCACAGGTCACTGGCCCGAGCCGATAACGAAGGCAGTCTGTCGTTCACATTTCCCACCAAAGTCCTTAAAGAGCAAACGTGTCAACATCTGCGTATCTATTGGAGGACATGTTTACTCTTGTCATCATACGGAGGCGGACATAGAGAATAAAGAGAGTGGAGACGGTCGTATCAAACGGTCCAACTCTCGGCAGCTGACGATGCGCAACGCCTCTTAATATACGCCGAGCCTATGCTTGTCTAATAGGCTGAGTTGGGCCGCTCCGGGCAGGGGAGCCGTCAACGGAGCATTCGTCCGGGCCGGATAATACCCTCTCCTGGAAGGGATAGCGCAGGACGCCGGGGTGGGTTTTGGGCCGCTGCTTTCCGCGTTTGACATTCAGGTCGGGCGGGTGTTGTATGGCCTCATGCGGAGTTGCTTGATCGCCAGTTGGATTTTGGGGCTACTCCTGCTGCCCGGCCCGCTGTGGGCAGTGGGGGCCGCGCCAGCCTTGACCGACAGGGAGATTGTGGAGCGATTGATCCGCCTGGAGGAAGGGCTCAACGGAGTACGGACCGAGATGACGCTCCTTCGGGCGGATATGGGGCAACTCCGGGCGGACATGGATCAACTCCGGACCGATATGGACAAGCAGAATCAACAACTCCGGGCGGACATGGGGCAACTCCGGGCCGACCTGAACCTCCAGTTCACCTACCAGTTTCAGCTCACCCTCGGCCTGCTGGGGGCCTTTACCGTGCTGGTGGCCGCTACGATCAGTTTTGCCCTGTGGGACCGGCGGACCATGCTGCGACCCGTAGAGGAGCGGGTCAGGACGCTGGAAGCCGACTTGGCCGCCAATCCGCCCCGAGTGCTGCTGGAGGCGTTGCGGAACCTCAGCCAGCGCGACCCCGAACTGGCCTCGGCGCTCAAGAATCTGAATCTGTGACAATCTTCCATCCCTTCTTATATGGGTGAGCGAACCCAGGGTGCAATTCCGCTACGCCAACAACGTCCGCGCAATTACCTTGAGTTCCAGAATGGGTTTGACGCCCTCAAAAATGGGCAGCACCAGGGCGTCTACGACATAGCGCGAGATGGCGTACTCTTCGCCATAGCCCCAGCCGCCGTGAATGAGCTGGCCTTCCTGAGTGACCCAGACCGCCACATCGCAGGCGAGCAGTTTGGCCATGGCCGCAGTCAGCGTGGCCGCCTCGTCTTTATCCATGGCCGGCGCGGCGGCATAGGTAATCTGGCGCGCCGCACTGATATGGGCGGCCATGCGGCCCAGTTTGTACTGGGTAAGCTGGAAGTCTCCCAGCGATTTCTTAAATTGCTTACGCTCGTCCGCGTAGGCGGCGCTGACCTCCAGCGCGGCCTGGGCGAGTCCGGTGGCCCGCCCTCCGGTCTGGAGCCGACCTGCGGCAAAGCCGGCCATCTGCAAATAAAAGCCTTTGTTCAGGCCGGCCTCTCCACCAACCAGGTTTGCGGTCGGGACGAAATATTTATCAAGGTTCAAGACATAGGAATGCATCCCCCGGTATCCCAGAGTCGGAATGGCGTCCCCCTGGAGCGCTCCACCGGCCTCCTGTTGCATCTCAAACGAATGGCCCGCAAAGGCGTCCTTTTCAACAATGAATAAGGATAACCCGCGCGCGCCGGAACTGACTTCCGGGTTCGTCCGCGCCAGCAGGGCAATAATGTTTGCCCGTCCGGCAAAGGTGCACCACGCCTTGGCCCCGTCGATCACAAAACCGCTCTGCCCGTTGACCGTGGCCGGCTCGGCGCGGCATTTGACCGAGGCAACGTCGGAGCCGGTGTCCGGTTCGGTCACGGAAATGGCGACCATCAGCGCTCCGCTGGCAATCGGGGGCAGCCACTTCTTCTTTTGGTCCTCCGTGCCGCCCCGCAATAGCGCCTTGGTCAGAATTTCCGGTCGGGTAATCAGACTGCCGGCCACGCCGAGTGAGGCCGCGGAGAGTTCCTCGGTGGTGATAATCATGGCCAGATTGCCCATGCCGCCGCCGCCGTACTCTTCGGGCACCGACATGCCGAAATAGCCCAGTTCGGACATGTTTTTGATTACGGATTCCGGAATCAGCTCGTCGTTGCGATGGACACGCTCCGCAATGGGCGCGACCTCGCTCTTGGCAAACTGACGCACCGAATCCCGCGTCATTTCCGCGATATCACTCTCCAGCCAGGAGTGATTGACGCCTTTCGTCGCCAAAACGGTCTGACCGATTGTGCGGAAGCGACTCTCACGCGCGCCGTCCCGGATGGCGGCCCTGACCTGAGGCTGTCCGAGCGTGTCGTTCAGAAATGTTTCGTCAAATCCGAAATCTTCAATATGCGTGCTGACTTGTCCGACGAGGCGCTGACCGACTTCGGCGGCAAACCCCAAAGCCATATTGGCCGTATGGCCGTTCTCGTCGGCGTGGTTTTCCCCGGCGGCCTGGGCATACTGCAGGCAGGAGCGGGCGGCTTCGACCTCGGTCGCCATATAGGCCAGCCGCTCGGCATGCACCTGATGGTCGTCAATGCCTTTGCCGTTATCAGTCAGGCTGCGGCCATGCTGGAGCGCCTCGTCACGGACTTTTTGGAGCGCCTCAACGATCAGGCCGGTCTGTTGGAGTGTGTCGGACATGCAGTTCTCCTTATGAAAGCAGAAGAGTGCCGGGAAAATACCACAAAAGAGGGAGCGTGTCCCGCTTCTGTGGATGATGGAAGGACACGTTTCCGCTTTTCGGACACACATCCGCCTAGGGAGGTTGGGCGAGTGGCGTGAATCTGATAGAGGAGGGGCCTTCTATTTTTGTGGCCCTGACAGACCGCCGACAACAAAGAGACTGCCATAGAGGAGGACCGTATGTTCGTACTTGATGAGGGGAGCCGTTTCGTCATTCCCCGCACCGAGATGACGTATCCCGGCCATAGCATGAAGCTTCACCGCAACGCGGCCGATCCGGTCAAATCACCGGTTGACCATGTGATGATGGATTTTGAAGACGCCTGCCCGTACGAATTCAAGGGAGCGCAAAGCCGGCAGTGCGTTGTCGAAGCGCTCAACACACTGGATTTCGGCAAGAAAGTCATTACCGTGCGACCCAATAATATCCGCTCCGAGTTTTTCCTGGGCGACCTGGAAGCCATCGTCAAAGGCGCGCCGGATAATTTTCATGGCATTATCCTGCCCAAGACGCACGGGCCGGACGATATCAAATACGTTTCCAGCCTGCTTGATACGTTTGAAAAGGAAGCCGGCTGGAAATCGCGGGTGCAGATCGAATCCCTGATCGAAATTCCCCAGGCCATTCTGAACGCCTACGCTATTGCGACCGCTTCGGACCGCATGGCCGGCCTCATTTTCGGGATAGCCGACTTTGCCGCCACCCTGGGTATTCGTGAGGTGGTGAAAGACCAGAACATTAATTTCCTGTACTCCAAGCAAGCCGTGGTGGTAGCGGCCAAAGCCGCCGGGTTGCACGCGGTTGATAATGTCTATCTGCCACTGTGGCGAAAAAACGACCCCGAAGAAAAGATCAAGGAAATCGAGGCCGGCCTGCGTGAGAAAAACGTGGGCGCGGCCAATCTCGGCATGGACGGCACCTGGGTTATCCACCCGCAGCAGGCCGCCATTGCCAACGCCTGCTATACGCCCAACGACGCGCAGGTCACATATGCGTCCCGCGTCCTTGACCTCTACCACGAGAAAGGCGGCGGCTCGATGCCCGACCCGGAAACCGGCGAGATGATCGACGAAGCGACCATCAAGATCGCCCTGATGGACCTGGCCAAGGCGGTTCAGGCCGAGGCCGTTGAGCCGGCCTATCTGGCCGAACAGGCCGCTAAGAGCAAGGCCATCACCGGCTACGATATTCTGGAACAGATGCGGCGGGTGGGGTAAAAACAGGGATTGGGAGTTTGTTCCCTCACCCTGTGGGAGAGGGTGAGGGGAAAAGTCAAAAGTCAGAGGGATGGGTATGGAAACAGATCGCTCCAAAGATCGGCCTTGGGTCATGCGAACCTACTCCGGTCACTCGACCGCGCAGGCGAGTAATGCACTCTACCGGCTCAATTTGAGTAAAGGCCAGACCGGCCTGTCGGTTGCTTTCGACCTGCCGACGCAGACCGGCTACGACAGCGACCACGCCCTGGCGCGCGGGGAGGTTGGAAAAGTCGGCGTCCCGATTTGTCATATCGGCGATATGGAAACCCTGTTTGCCGATATTCCGCTCGGCCAGATGAATACGTCCATGACGATTAACGGCACGGCGGCCTGGCTGCTGGCGCTGTATATTGCCGCGGCTGAGCGCCAAGGGGTGGAGCCTCAGGCTCTCCAGGGCACGACGCAGAACGATATTGTGAAAGAATATCTGTCGCGGGGCACGTATATCTTTCCGCCCGAGCCGAGCCTGCGCCTTATCAGCGACGTCATCACCTATACGGTCAAAAACGTGCCCAAATGGAACCCGGTCAATGTGTGCTCCTACCATCTCCAGGAAGCCGGAGCCACGCCGGTGCAAGAGGTCGCCTATGCGTTGTGTACGGCTATTGCGGTACTCGACACGGTGCGCGCCTCCGGGCGGCTCGACGCTGCCGAGTTTGCCGCTGCGGTCGGGCGGCTCAGCTTCTTTGTGAATTCCGGCGTCCGTTTTATTGAGGAGGTCTGTAAACTGCGCGCCTTTGGTCAGCTCTGGGACGAGCTGACACGCGAACGCTACGGCGTCGAGAATCCCAAGTTGCGCCGTTTTCGGTATGGGGTCCAGGTCAATTCTCTGGGGCTGACGGAAGCCCAGCCGGAGAACAATATCCCTCGGATAGTCTTAGAGGCTTTGGGCGTGACGCTGAGCAAGGACGCGCGTTGCCGTGCCATGCAGTTGCCGGCCTGGAACGAAGCGCTGGGTCTGCCGCGCCCCTGGGACCAGCAGTGGAGCCTGCGGATTCAACAGATTCTGGCCTTTGAGACCGACCTGTTGGAGTACGGCGATGTTTTTGAGGGGAGCAAGGTCGTTGAGGCAAAAACGAGTGCGATTAAAAACGCGGCCTGGGCAGAGGTCGAGCGCGTGACGGCCCTGGGCGGTGTGCTCTCGGCCCTGGGCTATATCAAAGAGCAACTCGTGGCGAGTCATACCGAACGGGTACGCAACATCACCGCCGGAGACCACGTGGTTGTCGGTGTCAATACCTTTACCGAAACCGCGGACTCTCCCCTCTACTCAGGGGACTCGTCGGCCATCCTCAAAGTGGACGCGGCGGCCGAGCGCGACCAACTCGCGCGCCTGGAGGCGTTTCGCGCCACGCGCAACCAGGCTGAGGCGGACGCGGCGGTCTCCGGTCTGCGTGCCGCCGTCCTCAATGACGAGAGTATCATGCCGGCTTCCATTCGGTGCGCGCTGGCCGGTGTGACCACGGGTGAGTGGACCCAGACCCTGCGCGATATTTTTGGAGAATTCCGCGCGCCAACCGGTATTGGCGGAGCCGCGGCAGCGCGCGCGGTCAATGGCGAGGCCGCCCAGGCGCTTGAAGAACTGCGGGCGAGAGTGCGGAAAAGCGCAGCAACGCTGGGCCGGCCGCTCAAGGTGCTGATCGGAAAGCCGGGCCTGGACGGACACTCCAACGGTGCCGAGCAGATCGCTGTCTGGTGTCGCGACGCGGGCATGGAAGTCGTGTATGAGGGCATTCGTCTGTCGCCTGCGCAAATCGTCACCAGCGTGCGAGATGAAGGCGTGCATCTGGTCGGTCTGAGTATCCTGTCCGGCTCCCACCTGCGCCTCGTCCCCGAGGTGCTCACAGGGTTGCGGGCGGAGGGCCTCAGCGACATTCCGGTTGTGGTTGGCGGCATTATTCCCGAGGACGACGCGGAAGATTTGCGGCAGGCCGGCGTCGCGCGGGTCTACACCCCGAAGGATTTTGAAATGCTGCGCATTTTGTCCGATATGGTCGAGGTGGCTGAGGCGGCGGCATAACGGCCGGCGGGGAGCAGGGGTTAGGAGTTAGTGGCTAGTGGTTAGGGGTTAGTGGTTAGCCACTAGAGTGTCTTACGATGCTGTGGAGCCATCCGTCATTCCGGCGCAAGCCGGAATCCAGGCCCGCCGTCCCCCGCCCGCTGGAGGCCGGATCAGGTCCGGCATGACAAGAGCGTCACGACAGGGCTACAACCTAGCGTAAACCGCACTCGCCACTCGCCACTCGCCATGCCACAGCCACCCCACAGCGCTGTTTCCGCTCTGGTTGATTTTCAGCGTCAGGCTATTGCGCGGGCGCTCAACCTGCTCGAAGATCGGCGTCCAGACCGTCAGGCCCAGGCGCTCACGCTCTTGGATGCCCTGTCGACACAGCCCGTATCGGCCCAGGTCGTTGGCTTGACTGGCCCGCCCGGCGTGGGCAAAAGCTCGCTCATCTCGCGGCTGATTGAGCCACAGGTGCAGGCTGGCCGCCGGGTCGCCATTATTGCGGTCGATCCGTCGAGCAAAGTGTCGGGCGGAGCGCTCTTGGGCGATCGTGGCCGGATGCAGTTAGCGGCCGAGGTGTATGCCCGCAGTTACGCGGCGCGGGACCGGCTGGGCGGCCTGAGTCGAGAGGCGTTTTCGGCCGTGTTTCTGCTGCGACATTGCTGTGATGTCATCCTGGTTGAGACGGTTGGGGTGGGTCAAAGCGAGACCGATATTGCGACCCTTGCCGATACCACGGTCCTGGTCGTCCAGCCATTTTCCGGTGACCTGCTCCAGTTCATCAAAGCCGGGGTGATGGAGATCCCGGACATTCTGGTCGTGAACAAGGCGGATAATCAGGCGCTGGCTCAAAAGGCGTTGTCCGATACCCAGGCGGCGCTCGCCCTGGCACGGCGTCCGACCCCTCCTGAGCCTGAAGCGTGGGACAGTCCGGTACTGGCCGTCAGTGCGGCAACCAATCTGAATATGGACGCCCTCAACCAGGCTCTCAGGGCGCACTGGCGGCATCTGCAAGCGACCGCTAAGCTTGAGAAGAAACGCGCCGCTCAACACCTGGAGTGGGGGATTGGAGAAATACGCCATGAGGTCGGGCAACGCGGCCTAGCCGCCCTGGGCGGCGTTGAGGGGGTGCGCGCGGCCTGGAATCGGCAACCCGCGCACTGGAGCGTGGTCCGCAAGCTCACCGCCCTGCTTGAGCGCGCGCAGTAGGGGCAACCCCCTGTGGTTGCCCTGTGTGCCCTATGGTTGCCCTGTGGCCGCCCTATGTACCAATGGGCCGCCCCTTGTGACAAAAAGGAGAGGAAAAGGACCGGGAGAGGGAAATGTGTCAATCGTCTCTGTATATAATACGCGCCTGGTTCGTCTGTATGGTCAGTCTGGCGCTGTGCGCGACGCCGAGCTTTGCTCAGGACACTGAGGCCGAGCAGCTCTGGAGCCAGTGCCGCGGGCAGCAACACCAGCCCCAAAAGCGGCAGTGTTATCACGCCGGGCTGGAAAAAATCCTGCGCGCCCAAGGCACTGAACACGCGCTGGCCACGCTGGCCACGCTGACACAGCGGGACCCTGACGTGTTGCGTGACGCGCATCCATACACCCATCATCTCGGTCGGGCCTCATTCGCATATTATCAGGACGTTGCCGAGGCATTTGCCCGCTGCCGGGAGACCTTCTGGTCGGGCTGTTATCACGGCGTGCTGGAAGGCTATCTGCGCAGTCTGCGCGAGGTACGGGCTGACACCATAGCCGCGGTGTGCGCCAGGGAGGTTGACGCCTGGCAGTCCACGTTTTTGCAGTATCAATGTCTGCACGGCCTGGGGCACGGCCTCACCTTATACTTTGATTATCACCTCCCCACCGCGCTCGAAGGGTGCGACGCCTTAGCCTCACCCTTCGAGCGCGAGTCGTGCTATAGCGGCGTCTTTATGGAGAATGTGGTGGCCTTTCTCCAGCCCCATCACACCCCCCATGAAGCCCATCACACCCACGCCGACCGTCCAAGAAGCTTACTCCGGCCGGAAGACCCCCTGTATCCCTGTACGGCAGTGGGCGAACCCTACCAACGGGCCTGTTACCGGATGCAATCCTCAGCCATCCTGGCCTTTTCGCAGCACGATTTTACGCGGGCCTTTCAGGTGTGCGCCGGCGCGCCGGCAGCGTTTGTTTCTGTCTGCTATGAAAGTCTGGGTCGCGATGTGAGCGGTTTCACCCTGCGTGATGCTGAGAAGACGCTGAGCCTGTGTCGGCAGGGCGGCCCGGAACAGGCCACCGCGTGTCTCATTGGCGCGGTGAAAGATTTTATCTTGACCCATGCCGACCCGCAGCGTGGGCTGGCCTTTTGTCGGCGGCTTGACGACGATTCAAAAGAAGCGTGTTATGCCGCGACCGGCGAGGTCCTCTTGTCCTTATATCCAGACAGCCAGCAGCGCGCCCAGTCCTGTGCCCAAGCGGAGACGGACTATATTGAAGCCTGCAAAGCTGCGGCGGCCGCCTTGTAATAATCCTTCAATCCTGAGCCCCTAATCCCCTACCCATACTCATAAAACCCCTTGCCCGTTTTTTTCCCTAAATAATGCGCCGCGACATAGTTGCGCAGCAGCGGGCAGGGGCGGTATTTGTCGTCACCCAGGCCGTGATGCAGGCGTTCTAACACGGCCAGGCAGGTGTCCAGGCCGATGAGGTCGGCCAGGGCGAGTGGACCCATGGGCTGGTTGGTGCCAAGCTTCATCCCCTGGTCAATATCCTCCACGCCGCCCACCCCTTCGTATAAGGCATAGATCGCCTCGTTAATCATGGGCAGCAGGATACGGTTCACCACAAAGCCGGCGTAGTCCTTGGCCTGAATCGTGGTTTTGCCCATTTTCCTGGCCAACCCATCAATGGCGGTATAGGTCTCGTCAGCGGTGGCCAGGCCGCGCACAATCTCGACCAGTTGCATGACGACTGGCGGATTCATGAAGTGCATGCCAATGACTTTTTCCGGTCGGTTAGTGACCGCCCCGAGCTGGGTCAGTGAGATGGACGAGGTGTTGCTGGCCAGGATCACCTCTGGCCGGGCGATGTGGTCGAGTTTCCGAAAGATATCCTCCTTGATAGCCGAGTCTTCGGGGGCAGCCTCAATAATGACGTCGGCAACACTCAGGTCTTCGAGGTCGGCTGTGCCACCCAGCCGGCCGAGAATGGCGCGTTGCTCATCAAGCGACAACTTGCCCCGGTCGGTCAGGCGCGCGAGCCCCTTCTGGATGTTCCCCAGCGCGCGGTCAACGATCTCCCGGTTGACGTCGTAGAGCAACACCGTCATGCCGGCCTGCGCGGCAACCTGGCCGATGCCGCCCCCCATTTGTCCTGTGCCAACAATCCCGACCGTCCGCATGTCTGTTATCATACGCCTACCGTCCAGTTCTGCTGAGGTGAATCACTGCTCGGCGCTGCCGCTGGGGTGGAGGGTGCCGTTTTTTCCCGTCTGCGAGCCTATCCACACCTCGCCCCCTTCGTACAGTTCTTTCTTCCAGATCGGGACCGTTTCCTTGAGCTGATTGATCGCGTAATGACACGCCTCAAACGCGGCGTGGCGATGACTGGAAGACACGGCTATGGCCACACTGGCCTCTCCAATATCGACCCGACCGAGCCGGTGTATCATGGCGACTTTTTTCACCGGCCAGCGTTCCAGGACCTGGTGTCCAATCTTGGCCATCTCTTTTTCTGCCATGCCGGGATAACACTCGTATTCCAGCCGGATGACCCGCCGGCCGTCATTGGTGTCTCGGGTCGTGCCGACAAAGGTTGCCAGAGCGCCCGCGCCGGGGTCGGCCACAAAGGCGCTCAGCTCGTCCAGGCGAATCGGATCCTGGGTGATCGTACAGGCCAGACGGCTGTCTGCCATCACGCCGCCACTCACCGGTGGGATAAAGGCCAGCTCATCGTTATCGTGCAGCGGATGATCGCCATCAACGTATTCCTGGGCGACCGCAAAGGCGAGCGAACGCTCCACCTCGACTAAGGCCGGCTGTTCTTGTTTGAGCGTCTCCCAGACTGTTCTGACCGTTGCGCCTTCAGGCACCTCACAACTGTCTTCACTGCGGCCCAGCCGCTCTCGGAGCGAGGCAAAAAAGCGGAGCTTAATGTGCATGGCGTTCCCCCCGGAGCAGGAACAGCATATGACCGAGCTCCGGCAGGACGAGTTTGGTCATGCCCAGTTCGACTGCGCCAGTTGAGCCGGGTAGCGAGATAATGACTTTACCGTTGGCCACCCCCGCGGTGGCGCGGGTCAGCATGGCCGCCGCGCCAATGTCTGCGTAACTCAGCATACGGAACATCTCGCCAAAGCCGGGAATTTCTTTTTCGAGCAGGCTTTGGATCGCCTCGAACGTCGTATCGCGCGGCGCAATACCGGTCCCGCCATTGGTGATAATCGCGTCCACCTCGGGCTGGGCCAGGAGGGCCCGCACGACCGCCGTAATCTGCTCCGGTTCGTCTTTAAGAATCTGATACGAGACAACCGGCTGACCCTGCTCGGCCAGGAGTTCTCTGATGCGTTTGCCGCTCGTATCCGTCTCTTCGGTCCGGGTGTCGCTCAGGGTGATTACTGCGCACCGAACCGTCCGGTGGGCTTTGCCTCTATGCTCTGTCACAGCCATAGCTCCTGTGTATATACTAGTTGAAGCCAAGAGTGAACGACTCGGGCAACGCACAGAGGGGACTATCCATGCCTGAAAAAATAAGAAAGCTGGATCAACAGCGGCACGAACTCAAGGCGCTTCGCTATCTTTTGGATACCCATCCAGAGAGTATGCAGAACCGTGATGCCCTGCCGAGCCGCGCGGATTTCCAGACCGCGGAAAGCCGGCTGATTTTCGACGTTTTAGTCAACGCAACCAGCCAGGCGGAAGCGGTCCGCGCCATTGAAGACCTCGACCTCGAAGAGACCGAAGTGGAATCCTTCCTGCGTCTCGGCGGGCAGTTCTACCACAGCTATCCCCATATGGTAAAAGAACGCGGTCGGGATTTCCGGGATGGGAAGATTGAGATTCTTGACCCCAGCGAGGGGGAGTAACACCGCGCCCGGCCCCGCCAAGCCATATCCTTCCCCCCCTGACGTGTGATGCAGGTTACATGGCTCGGCGGCCCCCAGCCGGTTCGACCCTCACCCCAACCCCTCTCCCAGCGGGAGCGAGCCTCTTGTCTTCCCCTCTCCCCTGGAGGGAGAGGGCGGTCCTGAGCCTGTCGAAGGGCCGGGTGAGGGGGCGGACGGACCGCCTGGGGGCCGGCGACACAATGTGCCTCACACGTCCCCTGAGGAGTCGGGCAACCACAGGGGGTTGCCCCTACATTTATTCCCTCGCCCCTTGGGGGAGAGGGCCAGGGTGAGGGGTATCCGCGTCCCGTTCAGACCCGAACAGACTGCTGGGCAGGAGTGAAATAATGCGCTCTACCATACGCTCATCCGCTCCTTTGACTGGCAAACAGGTTGTCCTTATAGCCGTTGCGTTGCGGCTGGGGAACGGCTACAAAAATTCCTCTATTACTCCCTCGCCTCTTGGGTGCGGGGGGCTCGACTCGGACATCATGTATGGAAACACGCAGCGTCTATATTGAGACCTACGGCTGTCAGATGAATATCGCTGACACCGAGCTCATCCTGGGCTTGTTGAAACCGCAGGGCTACGAATCCACGCCTGCGCCAGATAGCGCCGATGTCATCCTGCTGAACACCTGCGCGATTCGGGAACATGCGGAAGAGCGCATCATTGGCCGACTGGGCGATCTGGTGCAGTATAAAGCCCGCAAGCCGGGCGTCGTCCTGGGACTCACCGGCTGTATGGCTCAGCACCATCGGGAGGCCCTGCTGGATAAAGCGCCCTTTCTCGATCTGGTGCTGGGACCGGATGCCTATCGTAACCTGCCGGCCTTACTGGCGCAGGAAAGTGCTGATGAACCGCTGGTGTCTGTTCGCCTCGACCGGGATGAAACCTATGCCGATATTGCGCCCGCGCGCGGGGAAGGCGTGCGGGCCTGGGTAACGATCATGCGGGGCTGCGATAAGTTCTGTACTTTTTGTATCGTGCCCTACGTCCGCGGGCGGGAACGCAGCGTCCCCGCGCCGGCGTTGTTGGACCAGGTTCGGGCACTTGCCGACCAGGGGTATAAAGAAGTCGTCTATCTGGGCCAAACCGTCAACGCCTACCGGGATGGCGAGGTCGATTTTGGCCGACTCCTGCGCCAGACCGCGCGCATCGACGGGATTGAGCGGATTCGTTTCACCTCGCCGCATCCGTCCGATATGGACGCCAGCGCGATCGACGCCCTGGCGACCTGTGACAAGGTTGCTCCGTATCTCCACCTGCCGCTCCAGGCGGCCTCGAATCGCGTCCTGGAACGTATGGAACGCGGCTACTCGATCGAGGAATATGCCGCTCTTGTGGAACGGTTGCGCGCAGCCATTCCACACCTGGCGCTGTCCACGGATATTATTGTTGGTTTTCCAGGCGAAGAGGAAGACGACTTCCGCGCGACCTGTGATTTTATGGCGGCGGCGCGTTACGATTTTGCCTTTATGTTCAAGTATTCGGCCCGCGAGGGAACGCGGGCCTATAAGTGGGCCGAGACGCTCTCGGAACAGGAAAAGGGGCAGCGTCTACAGGAGATTATCCGCCTGCAGGAAAGCATTGGGGGAGAGATCAATCGGCAAAAGGTGGGTCAGACCGTCGAGGTCCTGATTGAAGGGCCGGCCAAGAAGCAAAAAGACTGGCTCGCCGGCAAAGACCCGCAGTTCAAAACAGTGGTCTTTCCCGGCAACGGTGCCCGGCCCGGCGACCTGGCGCCGGTCCGGGTAACCTCCGCCAACGCCCATACCCTGGTGGGTGTCGCCGAGCGTGCCTAGCCTCTTTTGTCAAAGGCCGGAAGCAGGCAGCTTGCCCTCCTGCGCGTGGGTGGGTTATGGTGAATCCCAGCGTAGCGGTCGGCATTGACCTTGCTTGAGCCCGGAGCAATCACCATGAGTGTGGAATTGATCAGCGTCCTGATAGCCGTCGTCGCAGTTGGCGCTACCCTGGCCGGCTTGATCCTGAGCGGGCAGCGGGCCATTCGGGTTGAACTGGCCGCCCAACGGCGGGATTTCAGTGCCGAACTGGCCGCCCAGAGCAAGGAGTTCAGCGAGCGGTTCACCGCCCTGGAGCAGCACATCGCCGCACTGCGCGAGCACATCGCCGAACTGCGCGAGCGCATGGCCCATCTGGAGGGCCTGCTGGATGGGCTGCGCGAGGCGATCGCCATCCAGCGGGGGGCCGCCTGACGCCAGGGCCTGAGACCCACCCCGCCGCGCACGCCGCGCCCCCTTCGACTGGACTCAGGACAGGCCTCCGAGGAGGGGAGAAGCACGAACAGCTAACCCAACAGCTCCAGTACTTTCTCCGACGGCCTGGCGATCACCGCCTGTTGATCCCGGATAATAACCGGCCGCTGCATCAGCTCAGGATGCTGGAGTAAGACCTTGACCACGGCCTCGCGCGTCACATAGTCGTCCGCGTTCAGACCGAGTTCCTTGAATTTTTTGTCCTTACGGACCAGTTCCGCGGGTTCATCCGGCAACAGGTCCAGAAAATGCTCAAAGTCTCCTCTGCTGAGGGGGCTCTTGAGATACTCAATCACGTCGAACTCGACGCCGCGCTCCTGCAAAATATCGAGCGCTCCGCGTGACTTGCCTCAACCAGGATTGTGATACACAAGCAGCTTTGCCATAGCGTCAACCTCCTTCATACTTGTCGTGGTTGTCAGCTTACCGAGTTGGCGACCGGACGGCTAGACCGGATTGGCAACGCACCCGACAGCCGGGTACAATTCCCGTATGGATACGCAAAAAACCTGGCAATTTGTGGCAGACACCTGGGATAACAGTATTATCCCCACCCTGACGGAATACCTGGCCATTCCCAACCAATCCCCGGCCTACGACCCGGACTGGCAGACGAACGGCTATCTGGACCAGGCTGTTGAACTCATCGCCGGCTGGATTCGCAGCCAAAAGGTTCCTGGTCTGAGCCTTGAGGTGGTCCGGCTTGCCGGCCGCACGCCCTTAGTCTTTATCGAAGTCCCGGGCGATTCGTCTGAAACCGTGCTGCTCTACGGCCATCTGGATAAGCAGCCGCCTATGGACGGCTGGCATGACGGGCTCGGCCCGTGGCAGCCGGTTCTGAGAGACGGCAAACTGTACGGGCGTGGGGGCGCTGACGATGGCTATGCCGCCTTTGCGTCCCTGACCGCCATTGCGGCACTCAAGCGCCAGGGCGTTCCGGTTGCCCGCTGTGTGATTATTATCGAAGCCTGCGAAGAGAGTGGCAGTGGAGATTTGCCCTACTATATCGATGCCCTGGCCGACCGTATCGGCACGCCCAGCTTCGTTGTCTGCCTGGACTCGGGCTGTGGCAATTATGACCAACTCTGGGTGACGACTTCTCTGCGCGGCCTGGTGTCGGGTAATCTGTCCGTTTCCACTCTCACCGAAGGGGTTCACTCAGGCGCGGCCAGCGGTATCGTCCCTTCAAGCTTTCGGATTCTGCGCCACCTCCTCAGCCGTCTCGAAGACGAGCGGACCGGGGAAATCCGGTCGTCCGCATTTCAGGCCGACATACCGGACGAACGGCTCCAGCAGGCCCGGACAACCGCGACCGTGCTGGGGCAGACCGTCTCAGCAGAATTCCCTTTTCAGCCCGGAGCCCAGGCGGTGACAGCCGATATCCACCAGCTTTTGCTCAACCGGACCTGGCGGCCTCAACTCGAAATTACCGGCGCGGCCGGCCTGCCGACGCTTGAGCGCGCCGGCAATGTGCTGCGGCCCGTTACCATGGCCAAGGTGTCGCTGCGGATTCCGCCGACCCTGGACGCGCACGCCGCTTCAGCCGCTTTACGGCAGCTCTTGGAGCGTAATCCGCCCTATGGCGCGCAGGTGTCCTTTGAGCCTGAATGGGCCGCGTCCGGCTGGAATGCCCCGCCCCTCGCTCCGTGGCTGGAGCATGCCCTGAAGAGCGCCTCGCAGGAATTTTTTGGCAAAGATATGTGCGCCATAGGCGAGGGCGGGACAATTCCCTTTATAGCCATGCTGGGTGAAAAATTCCCCAAGGCCCAATTCATGATAACTGGTGTGCTCGGTCCACACTCGAACGCCCACGGACCGAATGAGTTTCTGGAACTCTCAATGGGCAAACGGCTGACCGCGTGTGTGGCCCGCGTGCTGGCCGAACATTTTCAGAGTGGACAGGGAAAAAGAGTGGATAGTGAATAGTGGTGAGTGAAAAAGAGTGGTGAGTGGCGAGTGACGAGCCTCCCTGCTATCCACTCTTCACTATCCACTATCCACTGAGAAGGAACGCCGCATGGCTTTTTATGCTGACCTGCACATTCATTCCAAATATTCCCGCGCCACTAGCAAACACTGCGATTTGAAACACCTCGCTTACTGGGCCAGGAAAAAGGGCATCACGGTCATTGGCACCGGGGACTTCACTCATCCGGTCTGGCAGGCCGAACTCAAGGAGCAGTTGGCGCCGGCCGAGCCGGGCCTGTTCCGCCTCCGACCCGACCTGGAAAAGGAAGTCTCCCGGATGCTGCCGGCGGCGTGTCAGGGCACGACACGTTTCATGCTCTCGGTTGAAATCTCAACGATCTACAAGAAAGGCGATAAGACCCGTAAGATTCACCACTTGTTATACGCTCCGAACTTTTCAGCAGTGGAGCGGATGACCGAGCGCTTGTCCAGGATCGGCAATGTGAAGTCTGACGGCAGACCCATCCTGGGGCTGGATTCCCGCCATCTCCTGGAAATTACGCTGGAGTCGGACCCCGGCTCGTATCTCGTCCCGGCCCATATCTGGACGCCGTGGTTTGCTGCGCTGGGCTCAAAGTCCGGCTTTGACGCCATAGACGACTGTTACGCCGACCTGGCTCCCCATATCTTTGCGGTGGAGACAGGCTTGTCGTCAGACCCGGAGATGAACTGGCGGGTGTCGTCCCTGGACCGCTTCCGGCTGGTGTCAAATTCCGACGCGCATTCGCCGGAGAAGCTCGGGCGCGAGGCCTGCGTGTTTGATACTGAGCTTGATTATTTTTCCATCCGCCGCGCCCTGGAAACCGGACAGGGATATCAGGGCACAATCGAGTTTTTTCCCGAAGAGGGCAAATATCACCTGGACGGTCATCGGCATTGTCAGGTCCGCCTCCTGCCACACGAGACCAAACAACTTGAGGGCCGTTGCCCTGCGTGTGGCAAGCCGCTGACGGTGGGCGTGATGCACCGGGTGGACGATTTGGCCGATCGTGAAGACGACACGCAGCCCGAGACTGCCGGTGCGGTCCAGAGCCTTGTCCCCCTCCCCGAGATGTTATCCGAGATTCTGCATGTGGGTCCGAAGAGTAAAAAGGTGGGCCAACACTACGAGGGCTTACTCAACCAGCTGGGGCCCGAACTGCAACTGCTCAACCATATTCCCCTGGAAGAGATTCGGAAAAGTGGCGACACGCTTATTGCGGAAGCCATCGCCCGGCTGCGCAAACAAGCAGTGATCCGCGACGCCGGCTATGACGGGGTGTATGGAAAAATCAGGCTGTTTCGGGAGGAAGAGCTGCGCCGGCAGACGAGCGGCGCATCATTGTTCACACCGGATCCTCCGCCCCAGACCCAGCGGGGGAATTTACCGCCTGACGGGCGGACCGCGGACAGCCAAAAGCAGGCCAAGGCACCGCGGCGAAAAGCGACCGCTGCCCAAACCCCCACTCCCGGCGCATCTCCCGCGACTTCAGACGCTACAGCGGCAGCGCCGGCCGCAGATATCTTAGCCGGGCTTGACGCTGACCAGCGGCGGGCCGCCGAGATCATATCCGGCCCGCTGCTGATTGTTGCCGGACCGGGCTCTGGAAAAACGCGCACGCTCACGCATCGTATCGCCCATCTCATCCGTACCCACCGCGTCCGTCCCGAACACTGCCTGGCCATCACGTTTACCCGCCGGGCCGCGGACGAAATGCGAGAACGGTTACAGCGACTCCTGCCCGCGGTTGCCGACGCGCTCCCACTTTTTACCTTTCACGCTCTGGGCATGTCCGTTCTCCAGGAACATTGGAACGCGGCCGGTCTCCAGCGTGGCTTTCGGGTCGCGTCAGACGCGGAGCGTCAACATCTGCTGCGCGCAACACTTGGCGTTGCGGCTCGCCGGACCCGCAGCCTGCTGTCAGCCATTTCAGTGGCGAAACGTACAGGGCAGGCACCGGCCGAGGCCAAGCTGGCCGCCGTCTATAACCGCTACCAGCAGGAATTAGACGCGCGGAACCTGGTTGATTTCGATGACCTGATTGGCCGCACGATCCAGCTCCTCGAAACCGACCCTGGCCTGCGCGACGCCTATCGTGAGCGCTACCAGTGGGTATGTATCGACGAATACCAGGATGTGGACGAGCAGCAGGTCCGTCTCATCAAGCTGCTCGTTCCGCCCGACGGAAACATCTGTGCGATTGGCGACCCGGATCAGGCCATTTATCGTTTCCGCGGGGCGGACGTCCGTTTCTTCGCTCAGTTCACCGCCGACTTCCCCGGCGCGCAGGCAGTCCGACTCACGCGGAATTATCGGTCTGACCGCAATATCGTCGCCCTCTCTTCTCAGGTCATTGCGCCGTCCGGGGCCGAGCGGCAATCCACCCCGGTCCTTGCCGACACCCCAAGTTTAATCACGTTGCACGAGGCGCGGACGGAGAAGGCCGAGGCCGAGTTCGTCGTGCACGCAATCGAAACGCTACTGGGCGGACACAGCTTCTTTTCAATCGATAGCGGTCGATCCCGAGACGCTGAAGACCGGGCTGTTTCCTTTGCTGACATCGCCGTGCTGTACCGAACGGAAGCCCAGGCCGAGCCGGTCGTTGAAGCTCTCCAGCGTTCAGGCATGCCGTTTCAGAAACACGCCCATACGCGGCTGCTCGACCATCCCGGGGTAGCGCTCCTGATTGACGCCCTGCGGGAACAGCCCGGCGACGGCCCTCTGGTTGCGCGGCTTGAAGCCGCATGTGACAAAGCGGAAACCGCTGGGGCGGGGGCTGAGACGAAAGCGGCCCTGGAACTGTTGCGCCCCATCGCTCGGGCGTGCGGGGATGAGCTGGACCGCTTTCTTTCTACCCTGACGCTGGAAACGCAGGTCGATACCCGGGACCCGCGCGCCGACCGGATTTCCTTGCTCACCCTGCATGCCGCCAAAGGCTTGGAATTCCCCGTTGTCTTTATTGTGGGCTGTGAGGATGGCCTTCTGCCGCTGAGCTGGGGCAAGGCCGAAGCTGCCGATCTTGAAGAAGAGCGCCGCCTGTTTTACGTCGGCGTCACACGGGCACAGACCAGACTCTATCTGTGTCGCGCCCAGAAACGGCGCTGGCGCGGGGCGATGCAATCCCTGTCGCCTTCCCCGTATTTAGCCGATATTGAGGAACATCTCCTTGACCGTCGTCGGAGTCAGATGCCTGCCCGCAGGAAGAAGCCGGCGGATCAGTTGGAGCTGTTTTGAGGGGTGGCGGCACATAAGGCTGATAGCCGGCGTAAAGCTGACCGGGAACGCTACGGGGATATTGCCGACTTGAATAGTGCTGGGTCAGCCAGCCGCTTGCTCCGGTAGCGCGCCATCGTCCGTCGTCGCAGCCTGGTGTCGTCCAGCTGGCCGCCGCGCGAACTCCAGCGCGTCGTCGGTCAGCGAACCATAGGCAACTGTCCAGGTATCAAGCAGATAATTCTGGTACGCTCTCCAGGGCAGCTTGCTGCCCTGCTTGGGGAAGGCGTCAATTGCCCGCCGGATGTAACCCGAAGTGAAATCGATGAACGGCTCCCGCTCCATATCCGGGTCGGGTGGACGTGGGCAGCACTGAGCATAGCCGTTTGCCTCCATATAGTTGAGCAGGCGACAGACATACTCGCAGGTGAGATCGCATTTGAGCGTCCACGACGCGTTCGTATAGCCAATGGTCAGCGCCAGGTTCGGCACATTACTGAACATTATACTCTTATAGGTCAGCGCCTTTGAGAACTCGACGGGCTCACCATCGACTGTCACCTCAAGACCGCCGAGAAGTTGCAGATTGAGACCTGTGGCCGTCACGACGAGGTCGGCCTCAAGGGTTCTGCCCGAACGCAGGCGGATGCCCCGTTCGCTGAAGGTCTCGATATGGTCAGTCACAACCGAGACTCGACCGGCTTTGATCGCTTTGAACAGATCACTGTCCGGGACCAGGCACAAGCGCTGCTGCCACGGGTTGTAGTGGGGTGTGAAATGCTGCTCAACATCATAGTCGGGCCCCAGCGCCGCGCGAACGTGGCGTAAGAGAAATGCCTTGGCGCGCTCCGGGGAGTGGCGACAGAACCAGAAGAAGTAGGCTCCGATAAGCACATTTTTCCACCGAATCAGGCGATAGACCACGGCCTTCGGAAGAAAACGGCGCAGCGCATTGGCGAGAGAGTCCTTCGACGGCAGGGAGAGAATATAGCTCGGTGAGCGTTGCAGCATCGTGACATGGGCGGCCTTCTTGGCCATTTCAGGCACGAGTGTCACCGCAGTCGCTCCGCTTCCGATGACGATGACGCGCTTGGCCGCGTATTGGATATCAGCGGTCCATTGCTGTGGATGCACGATCCGGCCCTGAAATTTCCCGGTCCCGGCAAACTCCGGGGTATAGCCCGTGTCGTAGTTGTAGTAGCCGCTGCACATGAAGAGGAAGTTGCAGGTAAAGCGGCAGCGCTCGTTCGTGTCGGTCCGTTCGGCTTCGACCGTCCAACGCGCGTCCGCTGTGGACCAGGCGGCCCGCTGCACATGGTGATCAAAACGAATGTTGCGCTCGATACCGAATTCCCGAGCTGTCTCGTTGACATAGCGAAGGATGGCGGCTCCATCGGCGATGGCCTGCGGCTCGGTCCAGGGCCGGAACGAGTAGCCCAGCGTATACATGTCCGAATCAGAGCGGATACCGGGGTAGCGGAACAGGTCCCAGGTGCCGCCGATTGCGCCGCGTCGTTCGAGTATGGCATACGTCCGGCCCGGACAGTGCGCCTGCAAATGATAGCCGGCGGCAATCCCGGAGATTCCCGCGCCAACGACCAAGACATCGAAATGTTCCGTACTCATAGCTCCTGCCTCTTCTGTTTTTGATTCACCACAAGGATACTCATCCTGAGCGAACATTCTGAACGATGATGCCGGGCAGGGGGGCTCTGGAAAGGGGGCCGTCCGCGGTCAGCACAGGAGCATCAGCGAGGCGGGCCGCGGCAATATAGAAAGCGTCGTAAGCACTCACATTATGGCGGTGCTGCCAGGCTGCTCGTATTAATGCGGTATGTGGCAGGCGGTCAATCGGCCAAGTTCGGAGGTCTTCAAGAGCGAGTTCAGCTCGCTGTTCAGTCAGGGTCTCACGCAAGAGTCCGCGCCGCAGGACTGAAAGAACCTCGACATCCAGGAGCGCCGGGGCGAGGGGCGTTGTGTCCTTGATGATAGTGGCAATGTGAAGACCGAGGCTCGTGCGGAGTAAATATTCGACCGCCGCGGAAGCATCAACAATATAGCGAATCACGAAAGGTCCTTGTCTCGCTGCTGTCTTTCTTCTTCGAGCAGGGCCGCAGCCGATATGCCGAGGTCCGTCTTTGGGCGGCGGGTGAGATGTTCATGGAATTCACGTCGGGCAAGCTCTCTTTCGATTGCCTCACACGCAAAATCACTCAGCGTACAGCGCTGCTTTTGCGCATAGCGCCGTAGCCGTCGGTGGAGGGACTCAGGTATATTTTTGATCTGCAGGGTGCTCATGGAATTCTTCTAGCATTCTATTATCATGCTCAGGAAGAGCAGCTTCTTTGTGAGCGCGATGCACGGGACTCCCTTACGCGAGTCAGCATTGCCAGCGGGCGTCCTTCTCCCATGCCGCTCAGACCGATGGCAACGCGAGAAACTCGTCTGCCCAGCCCGCTCAGATTCGTCCGGGGTTTCTCGGGTGCCGCTCTTTCCCGGTCAAGCCGGCCTCGCTATTCCCGCCCGTTTTCGGCTGTGATATAGCGGAGAGCCGGATGCCATCAGACTTTCTACGGGGGATAAAAATGGGTGCCGGCTGTCTGGTTGGCGCCGGCGCGCTCCTGCTCCTGCTGTTGTTTGGTATGGCTATGTGCGCGGGACATTTTGAGGAGCGGATGCTCGAAGAATTGAAGGAGCAGTTAGAAGAGTGGCAGCCTCGGGAGAGACCGGATACGGACTCGGTCTCAGGCTGCATACCCTTGAGTTCTCACCCTCAGGCGCAAGGAGGAATACCATGTCTCAAGAACATCCATTCATACACACCATAAAAAAGTATTATCACGGCTGTAGTACCGCTGACGTGGAGCTTATGAAATCGACCTTTACCGCGGACGTTGTTCACTACTTTACGGACCACGCCCCCATCCGAGGCGCGGCCTCGCTCGCGACCTATTGTGCCAAGATGCAGCCGCGCATTCAGGCGACATGGATATGTGACCATGCGATTGTCCAAGGGGACGAATGCGTCATCGAATGGACCATGACCTGGACGCCGCCGACTGGCAAAGCCGAGGCCATGCGCGGGGCGGAGTGGTATATTTTTCGTGAGAATAAAATCGCAGAAATCCGCGCCTACTACATGAACCGCCACCTGCCCTACGAACAGCCCAATTTTGAACTCCAGGACTTTCCGTATGCAGAGCGGGATTATACGCTCCTGCCTCCGCACGACGCCCGGCACTCTGACGACCGATAATCTATTGACAGTCGGGGTGCCATCGAACAGCCCCACGAACAGTCGTGCTGTTTAGCTTTCTCTTCTTTTTCCTTGGCATTACCTGCCTTGTTGGCTTTTTGGCCGCCAGGGAGAGCCGAAAATCGGAAGAGGATTATTTTTTAGCGAGCCAGAGCGTCTCCCCCTACACCCTGGCTTTTTCCGGCAACGCCAGCAAATTCAGCGGCTTTATTTTTTCCGGTTTTATGGGGGTCGCTTACCTTGACGGGACCGCGGTGATCTGGCTGGGGCTGGGCCTGTTGCTGGGCGATTTTCTCGTGTATTTCCTGACCGTCTACCGCCTGCAGAAGATGAATGTCGGTGGCTGGGCCTTAAGCATTGCCGAATTGATCACCTTTTGGAATGGAGAAAATCGCGTCTGGCTGCGCCGCCTGATCGGCTTCCTCACGCTGTTTTTTCTCAGCTTCTACGCCGCGGCCCAACTGAAAGCGGGCGGCAAGGCCCTCGAAGTGGCCCTCGGTCAGCCCTTCTATGTCGGCATTCTCCTGAGTACGGTCGTCATCCTGTTTTACTGTTGGTCTGGAGGAATTCGCGCCTCCATCTGGACAGATAGCGCCCAAATAATCATGATGACCCTGAGTCTGCTCCTTATCCTGGTGATCGCGGTGGACAGGGAAGGGGGCATCGCCAACATGCTTGCCAGCTTTATCGCCACCGCGCCGGGCACCGATCAGGTTGCCCTTATTCCTCAAAATCTCTCCGTTGGCGGCTATTCCGGCTGGATGCTGTTTTGCGTGGGGTCAATAGGTTTTGGCATGTCCATTCTTGGGCAACCCCACATTCTCATTCGCGCCATGGCCTTGAAAAGCCCCCAGGACGCCACCCGCTTCATTCTGACCAGCTATACTTTTGAAGTGCTCTTTACCCTTCTCTTCACTGCGGTGGGATTGAGCACCCGAGTGATCTTGCAAGACGCTGGCCTGTTCGACGCCGAATTGGCCCTCTTTTTATCGGCCAAAGAAATGCTGCCCCCACTCGCCGTGGGCTTTGTGCTCGCCGGTGTTTTTTCTTCCACGCTGTCCACTGCCGATTCGCAAATCCTGAGCTGTTCGGCCTCGCTGCTGCGCGACCTGCCCGAACCGCCCAAACAGTCCCTTTTTCTGGCCAAGTCGGGCACTGTCAGCATGGCCCTTTTGGCGACGGTTATCGCCCTTTTTGGCGAACAGGATATACTCTCGCTGATAGCCTTTGCGTATTCGGGGCTTGGCGCATCCATTGGCAGCGTCCTGGTCCTCCGCCTCCTCAATGATTCAATTTCCGAATGGGGCGCCATGCTCGTCAGCCTGGCCGGTGGGACAACGGTCGTAGTCTGGCATGTGCTGGACTTCAGCGCGTATATCAACGAAAGCCTGCCCGGTTTTATCGCGGCTTTCCTCGTCTACTGTATCCTCAAACTCGGCTTCAGCCGGCGCGCCCCGAGTCAGTCAAATCCTCAGGGGCCTGAAGGCGGTTCCTGTTCTTCCGCGGCCGCCGGCCGAGAGCGAATTCCGGCGGGCGGATTCCTGACTGTCCGCTGGCCGGGTCGGGTGGGGTGAAGTATCCGAGGGCGTAACTCATCATGGTATAGCCGAGGAGTTCCTGGAGCGCGGGGTCCAAGTCCTTGGCTATCTCTGGCGGACAGGAGAGATATTGATTTTCTTCCTGCCGCAGCCAGCCGAGCGAATAGGTAATATTCAGTCCCACCCGGTCGGCGGCGCTGTTATTTGCTCCGCCAGCGTGAATGACCGTCCCTGAATAGACCAGTACAGAGCCGCGCGGCATTTCCGCATAGCTGATTTCTTCCGCTTTTGCTTCGCGGTCCTTGGGCCACGCGGGGCTGCCAGGAACAACCTGGGTTGCGCCATTTTCGCAGGTGAAATCCGTGAGGGCCCAGAGCGTGTTGAGCTGTGGCTCAACCCCTTGTAAATAATCGTCCCAGACCAGACGGTCGCGGTGCAAGGGCTGCTTCTTCTGTCCGGGCATAAGACGGATAACCTGGGCAAGGTGGAGCTGGTAGCGCTTGCAGTTGGGCAGGAGGAACGCATCGCACATCCCGATGATACTGGGGTGCATGACGAGGGCGCGGCAGGCCGGAGAACGCGCCACCAAAGCGCCCGTGCGTGTGGTCTGGTGGCCGGCAAAGTCATCCGGGCCGGTGGGGGTTGCTTCGATATGAGGCCTCAGCTCATCGAGGGCTGTTTTGGCCTGCTGTTCATCAATGAGATTTTCAACGATAACCGCGCCATCACGCTCAATAGCGCCGGTAATGTCTTTTGCCGGCGTCGCCGCCGCTACACGAGTGAGTTCGCTCATGGGTCGCGCTCCTTTCAGTCAGGCTGAATGGGATACAGCCGCAAGGCGTTATCCCACATGATCTTGCGCTTACTGTCATCTGACACGCCCGGCAAGGCCATCATCTCCTTGACCGCCCAGGCGTACTGCCGGCCCTCGGGGTGGGCGAAGTCAGTGGCCGTTACGATATTGTTATCTCCGATCGTGTCAATCACCTGCGTAATGCCGGGATCATCAGGGTCAGCCGAAATATAGCACTGGCGTTTGAAATACTCGACCGGCGGCATGCTGAGCCCTTCAATGTCAAGGCCGCGAAAGCCACCCTGTACGCCGGCCCCCAGGCGATCGAGCCAAAACGCGGCCCAGCCGGCGCCAGACTCCAGATGCACGACGCGCAGCTTCGAATGCCGTTCGAGCACTCCCCCCATGATCAGCGCGGTACTGGCCAGCATATTCCCAATAGTGAAGGCAACGGTTGTCTGGGCAGAGCGTAACCGGGGGAGGTAGTAGTACAGCATTTCATCCGCCGCGGTGCCGTTTCCTGTGTGGACAGCGAGCGGCACATCCAGCTCTTCAAGCGTCTCCCATAAGGGTTCGTAGAACTCGTCGTACAGGCGGTGCTCACAGACGGGAACAGGGTTAATATGAACCGCCTTGAAGTGAAACGCTTCAACACACCGCCGCGCCTCGTGGGCTGCTTGCCGGGCGTCGCGCAAGTCTATGGAGGCTGCGCCGAATACCCGTCCCCCGGCCGCGGCACAAAAGTCGGCCAGCCAGTTGTTATACGCCCGGCGATAGGCCGCGGCCGTATCGGCTGCCAACTGCGGAACCGTCACCGAGAGGAGCCCGATGGAGGGATAAACGACCATATAGTCAATACCGACTTTTGCCATGACCTCCGGGTAAATCTCGGGCGGAAAGTCCTGCGCGGCGTATTTGGCATAGGCTTCATCATGGCCTGGAAGCACAACGCGCTCACCGGCTTCTTGCGCTCCGCTATGCGGCTTTCCATCGGCCTGGGCCGGATTCTTCAGCGGGTCGCGGCCAAACGGCATCAGATATTCGCCCCCGTCCGGGTTGGGAATTCTGACCTCAAAGCCAAAGCCGAGTGGCTCTCCTCGGTAATTGGCCCACGCCTTGGGCATGGCCGAGTGATATCTGGGCTCCAGATATTTCTCGAACATGTCTTCGGGTTCGATAATATGGGCATCGCTGTCAATGAATCCGTGTCCGTTCAGCATAGTGATCGCTCCTGATTTCATTCCTTGTCCTGGGTCCGGTACTCAGCCAGATAGCGCTGCAGCACGTACCAGCCATCGGGCGTGAAAGGCTCGGTTTCCGCCAAGCGCATCATGTCAGTCAGAGACATAAATGCGCCACTCTCGACTTCTTCTTCCTGAAGGACGACTGCGCCATCGTACACGCACGAGAATGCCGCGCCCCACACCCGCTGGCGCTCCGCCTGATGATAAAACTGAAAAAGAGGCGTTAAGGGAACTCCTCGGATACCCATCTCCTCTTCGACCTCGCGGAGAGCGCCCTGTTCGTATTCCTCGCCGGCCAGCACGACACCACCCGCGGCAGGGTCGTAATAGCCGGGGAAGACATCCTTGGTCATGGTCCGTTTTTGGACATAGAGGTCGCCGCGCGAGTTAAAGACCAGGACATACGTAGCCCGATGGGGCAGGGCCTTGGCGCGCATTTCCCTCCGAGGCGCAGAGCCAATAACGGTATTGTTTTCATCAACAATGGCAACAATTTCATCCGCAGCGCCCATGTGGACGAAACGATACTGAGCGGCTTGGGGAGTGTCAAGCGAAATTGACTGTGGGTAGTATCTCCGTTTCCCATCTCCCACCCCCGCTACCTGCTCAACGCCCCCCACCCTGACCCTCCCCCTCAGAGGGGGGAGAGAATATTTGCTCCCTCTCCCTCCAGACGTGTGATGCAAATTAAGTTGTTCAGCGGCCCAGGGCGCTGTTTCGCCCTCACCCCGCCCCCGCTCCCAGCGGGAGCGGGCCTCTTGTCTTTCCCTTATCTTCCCCTCTCCCCTGGAGGGAGAGGGTGGCCCTGAGCCTGTCGAAGGGCCGGGTGAGGGGGCGGACGGACCGTCTGGGGAGCCTGCGGCACAACGCACATCACACGTTCCCTGGCAGGGCGGACTGCCAACCCGCAAAAATGAGCAGAAGGCTGCGGGCAAGATGCCCGCGCTCCTATGGGGGTCTTCCAGTTTGACATTTTTACCTCTCTCCGACATATTCTCACTTGTCAAATTCTAGCAGTGAACCCGTTGAGTCGGGTCGCTTGCTGAATACAATAACCACCATGAAGCGTGGGAGTCATGACCCGCGCTGTGGTGAATACGCAGGACTCACTCTATTCCATGTTGTGAATTTGACACGGCCCGGCATTCCCGCCGGGACCACGGCGTCACAGAGAGGAAAGACTATCATGCGCACGAATCGCCTGTCCGCGAGCATAAAACTCTCTATCGCCCTCTCCTTGCTGGGGACCTGTCTTGTACTTGCTCTGCCCGCTACGGCCCAACCCCAGACTCTCACCGGCTGGTTCAGCTTCACGGTCGCCGATTCCCTGTCAGAATCCGGCCTTGTTTCTGAGACGACCTACAGCCTGACCGAAGACTCAGGCGAGCGGCATGAACTGCTGATCGATATCGACCTCATGCGGCCCCTCGGTGGCCCGGTAGCCTTGAACCGCAAGCGGGTCACAGTTGAGGGAGAGTGGGAGCCGGGCGGGGCTGCCGCCACCGAGCAGTTCCGGGTCAGTTCCATCGAGTTAGCCGCGTCGCAAGCTGAGACCGCCGCGCCCGCCTCGTCTCTCCATGCGCAAGTAACCGGCTCCCAGGCATGGGTGACGATTCTCTGTCGTTTTGCCGATGCAACCGCTGTCACCCCCTATCCTGTCCGCCATTATGAGAAGCTGATGAGGGTATCCTATCCCGGTCTGGATCACTATTGGAAAGAAGTCTCTTACGGAAAAATCAATCTGACTGGCAGTAGGGTGGTAGGCTGGTATAATCTGCCCCAACCCCGTTCGTATTACCTCCACATAAACGAGCGCGGACTCGAAGCCTTTAAGTTGGAGAGAGCAGTCAAAGACTGCACTGCCGCGGCCGATGCCGATGTATTCTTTCCCGATTTTGATGGGATTAATCTGTTCTTTAATCAACAAGGTGATCCCGATGTGGGGTTCTGGTCCCAGGGTGGCTCTAGGCGTCTGACGCTGGACGGACAGACGCAATTCTATGGTGTCACGTGGATACACCCAAATCGCCCTGACGTCTGGCCCTCGGTTGTGGCACACGAGATGGGCCACGCATTCGGCTTGCAGCATTCCTCCGGCCCCTATGGGCAGGATGATATCTTATATAGTTCTACCACATACGACTCCGAATGGGATATTATGAGCGGGGGGGTGTCCCTTTCTCCCTATCCTGGCTATGGCTACCTGGGCGTCCACACCATCGCCTACCACAAAGACTTTCTGGGCTGGATTCCCGCCAGTCGGAAGTATATCCCAACCCGCAACGGCACCCGCACGATCACACTCGCCCGGCTGGCCCAGCCCGGCTCTGAGGGCTACCTGCTGGCCCAGATTCCTATTGGGGATTCGACCACTGACTTCTACACCGTCGAAACTCGGCTGTTTGCTGGCTATGACGCCGAGATACCGGACGAAGCGGTGGTCATCCACAAAGTCGATACCACGCGGGCGGACCGGCTGGCTCAGGTCGTAGATGTGGACAACAACGGCGACCCGAACGACGAAGGGGCGATGTGGACACCGGGCGAGACCTTTACGGACCGCGCCAACGGGATACAGGTCTCTGTCGATGCGGCTTGGTCAACAAGCTACCGTGTGACCATTACTGTGACCCAGGTAGGAGCGAGAAAGTTGCTGTTTGAAGATGACATGGAGAATGGTGCAAGCGGCTGGATAGAGTCTTCTTGTAGACTAGACGACTGTTCTGCCGGTTCTCCCTGGGCGCTGACCACCACGGTCTCTCATAGCGGGACTCATGCCTGGACGGACAGCCCGAGTGGCAATTACCAGAATGACCAGAATGTCACCCTGTGGTCCCCGATTATTGATCTGACCGAGGTTCCTTCTGCCACCCTGACCTTCTGGCATCGATACGCCTTTGGCAGTGGCGACGAGGGCAACGTGTGGATGGCGCAAGAAGTGGAGGAGGGATTGTGGAGGACAGAGGCAGTTATACGAACGTTCACCGGCACGAATCTGACTTGGCAACAGACATCACTTGACCTGACTCCTTACGCTGGGTCGCGAATAAGCCTCGCTTTCCAACTCTTCTCAGACGCCAGCGGGACCGCGGACGGCTGGACTATAGACGATGTAGCTGTGTTCTCACCACAAGAGTCCGCCCCCCAGGCGAGGCTGGGCAACCCGCAGCCGCACTCCTTCCAGAGCGGGATCGGCGTCATCTCGGGCTGGGCATGTCACGCTGAAGAAATCGTCATTGAACTGAACGGGGACCCACAGCCAGCGGCCTACGGCACTCCGCGGACAGATACCCGGGATGCCTGCGGGGATACGAACAACGGTTTCGGGCTGCTGGTGAACTGGAACAACCTCGGAGCCGGAACGCACACCGTGCGGGCGCTGCTTGACGGGGTGGAGTTTGCCAACACGACCGTGCGGGTGACAACCCTGGCCCCTGGGGAGGCGGGGAAGTTCTTATCGGGATTGAGTGGGACGGTTGTCGTGCCGAATTTCCCCCGACCCGGCGAAGACACCACGCTGCGGTGGGAACAGGCGCTCCAGAACTTTGTGATTACCGATGGGCAGCCGAACACCGGCGGGGGGAAGGACCGAGTGGCGGGCGTGCAGGCGATTTTGGGCAATCCGTCACTGGGGTCGGCGCAGAGTGGGATCGGCGTCATCTCGGGCTGGGCGTGTGAGGCCGAGGCAATCGTCATTGAGTTGAACGGGGACCCGCAGCAAGCCGGCTACGGCACTCGGCGGACAGATACCCGGGATGCCTGCGGGGATACGAACAACGGTTTCGGGCTGCTGGTGAACTGGAACAACCTCGGAGCGGGAACGCATACCGTGCGGGCGTTGATTGACGGGCAGGAGTTTGCCAACACGACCGTGCGGGTGACAACCCTGGCCCCTGGGGAGGCGGGGAAGTTCTTATCGGGATTGAGTGGGACAGTTGTCGTGCCGAATTTCCCCCGACCCGGCGAAGACACCACGCTGCGGTGGGAACAGGCGCTCCAGAACTTTGTGATTATGCCCTGACGGGGTAGATGCCTCCTGCGAGGTCGGGCCGACCCCCCTGGGAGCGCGGGCTTCCAGCCCGCAAAAATGAGCAGAAGGCTGCGGGCAAGATGCCCGCGCTCCCAGGGGCAGGGCGGCGCAAGGGCTGTGACGGTCGGGTTTTCCACATTCCCATTTGCTCCCCACATTGATACACGCTACACACCCCAGCATGGCTGCCAACGCGCTTGTGATCTTTGCTAAATGGCCGTTGCCCGGACAGGTCAAGACGCGCCTCTGTCCGCCGCTCCAGCCCGACCAGGCCGCGGAACTGGCGCGTTGCTTTCTGCTTGATACGGTTGAACGGGTATCCCGGCTCGAAGAGGCACAGGTCTGGGTCGCTTTTGCCCCGGCTGATAGCGAACCCCGCTTTCGCGCGCTGCTGCCTGCCTCTGTCCGTTACCTGCCGCAACGGGGTAATGACCTTGGTGAGCGTGAGCTGAATATCTTTGTTGATCTGTTCGAGAAAGCAGCGACGCGGGTGGCGATCATGGGGAGCGATATTCCCTCCGTGCCGCTTGCCTATCTCCGTTCGGCCTTCGACCTGTTGGAGAGCCCAGGCTGTGATGCCGTCCTCGGCCCGAGTCGTGACGGCGGCTATTACTGTATTGGAGCGCAGGCCGGACATTCCGCGTTACCGGCACTGTTTGAGAACATTGAGTGGAGTACGGAAAGGGTCATGCAGCAGACCTTGCAACAGGCCCGCTTGCATAACCTGAAGGTGAGCCTGCTCCCGCGCTGGTACGATGTGGATACCGTAGAGGATATGCGGAAACTGGCAGAGCAGTTGATGGAAGCGCCGCATGAAGAAGATGCGCCCCGGACCCGGAATTTTCTGAAACGGCTCTAGGAGGCCCCTGGTTCAGCTCCGAGCAGGCTCGGTATGATGTTCCAAAGCCTGGAGAATGAAATCCGCGGTTCCCGTTTCCCCCCACACGCTTGAGTCGAGTTGGAGATTATACCCATCTGCGTCGCGCCATTCGGCCTGGTAGCATTTGTGGACGTAATCGGTCCGCAGTTTATCCATTCCAGTGATGCGTCGCTTGGCCTCATCGGTGGTGAGGCCCTCTACGTTCATAACGCGCTCAATGCGGGCATCGAGCGCGGCAAACACAAAAACATGCAGGGTCTTGGGCCTGTTAGCCAGAATGCAGTTTCCCCCGCGTCCGACAATAATGGCGCTGCCTTCCTGCGCGACTTCTTCGATCAGCTTGCGGGTCAGGCGCGCGAGTTGGCTGTCTTTGAGACGCAGCGGCGGCGGAATGTTATACGCGCTTTCAAAACCGCCGACGCCAAATGATTCGACGACGCGTTCGATAAACGAACCCACGCGTTCATCTTTGGTTTCAATGTAATCCTCAGAGACATGTTGCTGGGAGGCAATGGTTTGGACAATTTCTTTGTCCCAGACTTTCCAGTTGAGGCGTTGGCCCAGATCGCGGGCAATCAGGCTTCCCCCGCTGCCATACTGGTGAGACAGCGTGAGTAGAGTGATCGGCGTACTCATAATGAGGTCCTCCCTCGGAGTCTACGCGGAAACTGGTTATACGGAAGACTCCCGGAACTCGTATTCTAAGAGGACGTGAATAGACCTGTCAATTCTCGGTCGTGGTTCCGTTTGCTTATTCTCCCTCACCCCAGCCCTCTCCCTCCAGGGGAGAGGGGGCAAACAATTCTCACGGGACGGGTGATGCCGGCGCCGGTCTGGGATTCCTGGCAAACAGAAAGCAGAGACCCCCAAGGAAACTGCATGCCGCCAGGACCCAAAAAGCCAGGATATAATCCCCCTGGACATCACGCATCCAACCGGCAAAGGGCGGCGCGACAAGCATGAGGATATTCATCGGGACCGTTGACAGTCCGAGAATCCTGCCAAAAGAAGTTTGCCCAAAATAGTCACCCCGAATCGCAACTGTGAGCGGATTCCGCCCACCGAACCCGATGCCAAAAAGGACGGCAAAGAGAAGGAGCATGGGGGTCGAAGTCGAGAACGTCAGCACGACTACGCCAGCCGCCTGGAGAGAAGAGAAGATAAACAGGGCGATGCGCTTGGGCATGCGATCGCCGACATAGCCGCCCACGAGCTGAAAAACCATGGAAACCGCGGTGTACACAGAGACGAGCCAGGCCGTTGTCTGAACCGAAAAGCCGGCATCCTCCATCAGCAGTCCCAGGTGGGCCATGATGGCCAGGAGCACCATAGAGGTAAAACCGTGGCCAAAGGAAATGAGCCAAAAGGCGGGTGTTCTGAGCGCTTGGGCCGCGGTCAGGTCGGGACTGGAGGCAGGGCTGATATGCTGGGATGCCGCCGGACGTTGCGGGTTGCTTGCCTCGGCCCTTGGCTGTATCGGCCCGCCATCGGGCCGCAGGTCATAGTCCTGCGGTCGGTCACGGATGAGCCGCGTAAGCGGGACTGCGACAACAAGGGTAAAGACCGCCAGCAGCAGAGCGGTCAGCCGCCAGCCGAGACGCTCATAGTCGGGATCAATGGCCCAGGCAATCGCCGGGACGAGAAATAATGCCCCCAGGCGACTGCCGACATTGGCCCAGCCGATCGCGCTCGCCCGGCGTCGGACAAACCAGTGGTTCAGCATCGTCATCAGCGGCAGCCAGCCGCCAAACCCCTGGCCGACCGCCATGACGACATAGGCGGTGTAAAACATCCACAGACCGTCAACCTGACTCAACAACAGGAACCCGGCGGCAAGAAAAAAGAGACCCATGAGGACCATACGGCGCGTGCCGAGACGATCGGTCAGATACCCCTCGACCGGACCCATCAGGCCGCCCTCAATGCGGGTAAACGTCAGGGCCAAGCCGAGCTGGGTCCGACTCCAGCCAAATTCTCGTTCCAGGGTAACGGCCCACACCCCCATAGCGTGAAACAGCGGGACATGGGCCAGCATCATGATGAAGCCGCTGAGCGCGACCAACCACCAACCGTAGAAGACTCGCGGTTTGCGGTCCGAAGCGGGAGGTAAGGAAGGCGTATCCATACGATATGCTGCACTGCGCCCGACACACCTGCGCGGGGCGCGAGGTGCCCAAGCCTATCGCGTTGGCACGCGTCTCAACAAGTAGAGTTTGTTTGAGTAGCGGCCTCCTGTCTCGCCGACCCGTTGAGAGGGGAGGCGTATGAGCCTTAGGTAGTGGTTCCGTTTCTTTATTCCCCCTCACCCCAGCCCTCTCCCTCCAGGGGAGAGGGAGCAGCTATTCCCTCCCCCCTCTGAGGGGGAGGGTCAGGGTGGGGGGGCGCTGAGCCGGCAGCGGAGGAGGGAGATGTGAAACTGAGACCCTACCGAGCCTCGCCCTGGCGTTTGCGCATGGAGGCGCTATAGTACGGATGTGCTTGTCGCGCTTGCTGCTGTTCTATGTGGGTTTGTCTGGGGAATGATCCACGGCCAGGTCTGGCTGCAACTGAACGTCCGGTGGATGGCGAGGGCCGCCCGGTCCCTCCAAGGGGTGCGCAAACGCCCCAATCGGCGTCTGGAAGCCGTTCGGCCCACCTCCTTTCGCGCTCCGCAGAAGCTTCTGGCCGCGCTCTTCGGAACCGTTGTCACGGCTGGAATGCTGGCCGTCCTTGCCGCTGACTGGTCCTTCCTGGTGCCGTACTCGATTGGACTGTTCGCCGGTTTCTCTCCTGCTTTTATCCTGGCGTATGGGCGCGTGTCTGCCCTCGTCGGGGGAGTGCTGCTTGTTGGCGCGACAGGAATGCTGCTCTATGACGCGGAAGACGACCCCAGTGAGCGCGTCCGTGTGTCAGCGATGGCAGACAAGCGGGAAGCGCCCGATCAAAGCGCGAGTCCGCAGCCGGTCCGGCCTCCCTCGCCCCCCTCGCCTTCTGTAGAAGATGAGGCAACTCCAAAGGGTGAAGCCGCCCTAAAAGATATCGTCCTGCAAGGCGTTCCCTTTGCTTTTAACGACCAAACAATACGACCGGAATACCTGCCGGGGCTGAACGAGACGGCCCGTATTCTCAACGACAACCCCACGCTGTCCGTCCTGATTGCAGGCTACGCCGATGCGGTTGGCTCCGAGGCGCTTAATCTGAAACTCTCGCGCGAGCGGGCGGAAGCGGTCCGGGCCTATCTGGTGGAGAGTGGGGTTGCCGCCGACCGTCTCCGAGTCGTGGGGCGAGGAGAAATCGAGCCTCTGGCTCCCAATGCCAGAGACGATGGCGCGGACAATCCGGCCGGCAGAGCCATAAATCGCCGCGTCGAACTCACAGTTGAATAGGCCGTCTACGCTCCGCTGGGAGGGGTGATGGGAATCGTCTCCGCCAGCGTCGGTGTTTTCCCCGCTTTGTCGGAAAAACGTCCGGCGGCGACCACGTCGTCGTGCGAAAACGAAACCCAGAGATTTTTCTGTCTGGCCTCGGCGTAGAGTCGTTTTTTCGCGCCGATTGTCTCTAACGGGTCGGTGTCATACGCGGCGTTCCAGGCGAGACGCAGGTGGGCGGTCGTCGGCACGATATCGGCGAAGTGAATCAAGCCGGTTCCCGCGGTTTCAACAATGACGCATTGGTGCGGGCTGGTATGGCCGCCTGAGACGGTTGTGCGAACGTGGTCGGTCAGCGTCGTATCCCCGTCGATGAGGTCAATATTGGCAAGCGGCTCCAGGCATTCCGGGGCGTGTCGGTAGGCCGCGGCCAGACGTTCGTCCGGTGGCTGGGTTGCCAACTCCCACTCTGCCCGTTGCAGCGCCACACGGGCGTTGGGAAAAACTGGTGTGAGCGTGCCGTCATCCGCTTTATCAATGACGCCGCCCACATGATCAAAATGGAGATGGCTCAGCACGACGTGGGTCACGTCTTCCCTTGTGTAGCCGAGGGCGTGCATCTGGCCGGTCAGACCGCTCCCGCGCCGGGGCGTAAAAAATTGTCGCTCGCGTGTACTCAGCCGATTCCCGATACCAGTATCAACGACGATGAGTTCATTCCGCGTCACAATCAGCGGACAGGTCAGACTCATGGCAATGCGCCCGCGTTCGTTGGGTTGCTTCTCCCGTTGCCAGATTTCCCGCGGAACAATGCCGAACTGCGCGCCGCCGTCATCCCACCACAGCCCGTCGTTCAAAAAATGAATGGTGATATTACCGGCTTTCAGCATGGGGCCGACTATAACCGAGCCAAAAAGGGAAGACAAACTCGGTTTCCACGATAGTGGCTAGTGGCTAGTGGCTAGTGGCTAGTGGCTAGTGGCTAGTGATGAGTGGCTAGTGATGAGTGGGAAGACAAACTCGGTTTCAGCGCTTCCATTTACACGGCTTTTGAGGCAGAAGAATACAGAGACCTGCCCAAAAAGAATAAAGGATGGTTGTATGCCGGGGGTACATGACCGTGGGGGCTGGCCTGCTGCCGGACCCATCAACAAGACGGAACATGCCCTGTCGTTCTGGGAGAAACGGACCGATGCCTTACTCGTACTGTTGAGTAGCGCGGACCGGCGCGTGATTCGGGTCGATGAGTTACGGCGAGCGATCGAAAGTCTTCCGCCTGAGGCGTATGAAACTATGGGGTATTACGAACGCTGGATCAGCGCGATTGAAACGCTCCTGATTGAAAAGAACGTGCTGACCAAAGCTGAGATCGACCGCAAGGCTGAACAGCTCGTGGAGCAAGGCCCGACTGCGTGAAGTCCGGCTTGAAAGGAGGAAGAGATGGGACGCCTCGATGGCAAAGTCGCATTCATTACCGGGGCGGGGTCAGGCATTGCCCGCTCTGCCGCCCGGATTTTTACCCAAGAGGGGGCAAAGGTCGCCATTGCCGAACTTAAACCCGAACTCGGCCGCGAAACCGAACGCCTGGTCCGTGAGGCTGGTGGAGAGGCGGTTTGCATAGAAACCGATGTCACCATTGAGGAGAGCGTGAAAAACGCGATCCACCAAACCGTGGCGCGCTATGACAAGCTCGATATTCTGTATAACTGCGCGGGCGGGTCGATCGCCGAAGACAAGACAGTGACCGAGGTCGATATGTCGGTCTGGCAGCATACCCAGTCGCTCGATTTGCTCGGCCCGTTCCTGTGCTGCCGGCACGGGATTCCCGAACTCATCAAGGCCGGGGGTGGCGCGATTGTCAATATGTCCTCCGTCGTCGCTTTGCGCGGATCGTTTCCGATTCATGTCTATACCGCGGCCAAGGGCGGCGTCATTGCTTTTACCCAGGTGCTGGCCGGAACCTATGCCAAGGACAAGATTCGCGCCAACGCGATCTGTCCGGGCGTCATCATGACCGACCGGGTACGGCAACGCCTGGGCGTAGACCGGCCACAGACGGCCGGCCAGTCCAGTGTCGTCAACCTGGAATCCCAACTGAAGAAGTATCCGTTCTCGGTGGGCGAGCCCGAAGATATCGCCCGGGTGGCCCTCTTTCTGGCCTCGGATGAAGCCCGCATGATGACCGGCGCGGTCGTGCCGGTTGACGGCGGACTGTCGGCCTACTAGGGACGGACGATGCAGTATCAGCCTGGAGAACGGGTGCGTATCCGAGTCGCCAGCCCGTCCGGTCACTACCGGACGCCGACGTATATTCAAGGAAAAATTGGCGTTATCGAGGCCGTCCACGGCGCGTTCCGCAATCCCGAGACGCTGGCCTATGGCGGAGACGGCCGCCCCAAGCAACCGCTGTATCTAGTGCGTTTCGATCAAACCCATATCTGGGCGCGCGCGGAATCTGCCGCGTCTGTCCCTTTCTGCCAGAACGACCGGCTCTTGATTGACATCTATGAACACTGGCTGGAGCCAGCTCCCGAGGAGTAAGCGATGCGCGAACACGATGCGCCCGACCCTCACCTGCCGCTTGAAGAGGATGCCGGGCTGACCTATTACGAGCAGCGGGTCGAAGCCATTCAGGCCCTGCTGATCGAAAAGGGACTCTTGAGCGCGGATGACGTGCGGCGGGCGGTCGAGGATATGGAGGCCCGCTCTCCCGCAGTCGGCGCGCGGGTGATTGCGCGCGCCTGGGTCGATCCGCACTTCAAGCGCCACCTGCTGGCCGACGCCAAGGCGGCGATTGCGACGCTGGGCATTAACGTGGACACCTGGAGTACGCTGGTGGCGGTGGAGAACACGCCGGCTGTTCATAATGTCGTGGTGTGCACCCTGTGTTCCTGCTACCCCCGTTCCCTCCTTGGTGTCCCGCCCGACTGGTATAAAAGTCTCAATTACCGCGCCCGAGTAGTGCAAGAGCCGCGGACCGTCCTCAAGGAATTTGGCCTGGAGTTAGCGTCCGACATGGAAGTCCGCGTGTACGACAGCACGGCCGATATGCGCTACCTGGTCATCCCGCAGCGGCCAGCCGGAACCGAGGGCCTGAGCGAGGCAGCGCTCGCCGAGCTGGTCAGCCGAGACAGTATGATCGGCGTGACACGGGCGCGGGAACCCTCACCCTAGCCCTCTCCCGGCGGGAGAGGGGATAGCTCCCGCGTCATGCCGGATATGATCCGGCATCCAGGGCGGAGGAGACGGGGCTCTTCATCTGGGAGTGCGGGCTTCCAGCCGGCATCTGGGCGGCCAGGATGGCCGCGTTCCCAGGGAGCATGGAGGCCGCCCCCTTTTTCACACGGGTGATGCCCCTACGGCTTTCCCATCCGCTCCGCAAAGGCGCGCATTTCCTCAATAACGGCATCGGTCTCGTCGCTCAGCGGCAGCATGTAGAGCACGTCAACGCCGCCGGCGCGATACTCGTCCAGCTCTTTGTCACCGGCTCTATTGGACAGGGCAAGCGCGCTGATCTCCAATTCGTTAAAATCGCGCCCGGCTTCATCCATAAGCCCCTTGATCTGCTCCAGCAGGCCGGGAATCCGCTCGGGCAGGACCAGGCCACAGTGCCAGCCATTGCCGAAAGCGGCCACGCGCCGTAAGGCCGGCCTGGATTCTCCCCCAACCCAGATGGGCGGGTGGGGCTTTTGGAGCGGACGGGGCAGGACGTTGACGTCTTCCTGCAACTCGACGAATTTCCCGGAAAAACGGGGCGAGTCCTGCGTCCACAGGGCTTGCATCATGGCAATATATTCGCGCGTGCGAGCGCCCCGCTCTTTGAAGGGGATATTCAGCAGGCGGAATTCGTCCTCCAACCAGCCGACCCCGATGCCCATGATAAAACGTCCGCCGGACAGCACATCAATGGTGGCCACTCGGCGGGCAACGTCGAAAGGGTGCCGATACGGCACAATCACGACGCTGATCCCGAGACGAACCCGTTCTGTAATCGCGGCGAGAAAGGCCATAGTGTCGAACGGGTCCAGCCAGACCATTTTGGTGTACACCGCATACGGCGTCTTGCCGCCAACATACTCGTCGTAAGGCCAGGGGGCGGTAATCTGTTTGGGAATGACAATATGGTCGCCGATCAGGAGCGAATCAAAGTCGAGTTCTTCTGCGGCTGCGGCGAGTTTTTTGAGCGAGTCGCGTTGGGACACAGACGCGCCACCACCCAGTTGAATGCCATATTTCATGCGGCCCTCCTTTTTGTATTCAATCCTTTCCGTCAGTGTGGTAACGGAAAGACCACGCCAGAACAAGGAGTGGAAACAAAGCCTTCCGTGTGACGACGATCATGCGCGAGCCGGATGTCACCCTGACCGATTATGCCATTACGCTGGAGTGTGGGCTGTTTGCCTATTGGCTGCTCGTTCATGGCCAGGCAGACCACCCGCTGCGCCTCTGGTTTGCCGTCTTTTTTGCCTCAATCGGGCTGGCTGCCCTCAGTGGCGGAACGGCGCACGGCTACTTCCCCAACGCGGCGACCTTCGGCCAGAACGTCCTGTGGGCAGCGACCCTCATCGCGCTTGGAGTCACGGCGCTGTGCGGCTGGACCATCGGCGCGCGGCTCTATTTCTCGGGGAGCGTGGCCGCCTGGATGCAGTCCGGCGCGGTTGCGCTCTTCGTTCTCTACTGCGGCGTGGTGTTGTTCGTCAGGCGTGATTTCCTGGTCGCCGTTTTATACTATCTGCCGGCTACGCTTTTCCTGTTGGTTGTCTATGGTCTGGTGTATCGACAGGGGGGTGAGGCGGCGATTTTGATTGGTCTGCTCGGACTCGTTCTGACCTTGGCTGCCGCGGGAATACAGCAGGCGCGGTTGAGCCTCCACCCGGTGTACTTGAGCTATAATGCCCTCTACCATGCAGTCCAGGCGCTGGCGCTTTTCTGTCTATACTGGAGTGCGCGCTGGTGGGTTATCATGCGTTGAGACCCGTCATTCACACGCCGGACAGTAAGACACAGGCAGGTATGGAACTCGCACACCTTTTCCCCAACAAGCCCGACTGGCTCACCTCGGGGCTGGTCCAGATTGTTGTCATGGTTTTCCTCACTCTTACGTTCCATTTCATTTTGCGCCGGCTCCTCAACCGTCTCCATCACAAGGCCCTGGACTCACATGCCTATTGGGATGATGCGTTTGTCACAGCGCTCCAAAGACCGCTGGCTTTTCTGGTGCTTTTTATCGGTCTGAGCCTGGTCCTCGATACCGTCCAGCAGCAGGCCGAACGTGCGTTTTTTCCGGCGCTTGACCCCGTGCGCCGGCTGGGCGTGGTATTCCTCTTTGCCTGGTTTTTGATCCGCCTCATCAGAGAGGGGGAAGGGGCGATGATCGCCAAATATGAAGACACAGGCGAAACCTGTGACCGCGCCACTATGGAGGCCGTTGCCAAACTGCTGCGCCTGTCTGTGACGGTTATCGCAACGCTGGTGATCTTACAGACGCTGGGGGTGAGTGTCGCCGGAGTGCTGGCCTTTGGTGGCATTGGCGGCCTGGCTATCGGCTTTGCCGCCAAGGATTTATTGGCCAACTTTTTTGGGGGCCTGATGCTCTATCTTGAACGTCCGTTTGTGGTGGGCGATTGGATCCGCTCCCCGGATCGCGAGATTGAGGGAGACGTTGAGCAGATCGGCTGGCGACTGACCCGCATCCGCACCTTTGATAAGCGGCCATTATACGTCCCGAACGCGATCTTTACCACGATTGCGGTGGAGAATCCCTCGCGGATGTCGAACCGTCGCATCTACGAGACGATCGGCATTCGCTACGACGATGCCAACAAAATGGAGCCCATTGTCCAGGCGGTTGAGCACATGCTGCGCACCCATCCCGAGATCGATACCTCGCGGATTCTGATGGTCAATTTCAACGCCTTTGCGCCGTCGTCCCTGGACTTCTTTGTCTACACGTTTACCAAGACGACACGCTGGACCCACTACCATAAGGTCAAGCAGGACGTGCTGCTGAAAATCCTGGAGATTATCAAATCTCACGGCGCCCAAGCCGCCTTCCCAACCTCCACGCTTCATATCCCTGAAGGGTTGTCGGTTCAGCCGGCCGGGAGTGCAGAGGAGTGTCTTCCGCCCAAGCCGGCTGTGAGCTGATTTCTTGTTTCAGCTCGCTCTTCCATCTCGCCCCTCTTGGATTTCCAGTCAGCGCGTCTTTTCCCGAATAATCGTTCTTGCCCAGCGTATAACTCTCTCTGCGACGGCAAGCGCTTCCTGATATTCTTCACGCCGAATGGTGCCGGCAATCCCAGGGTATCGGGTGGAGATCGCAAAACGGGTCAGTCGCTCTGCTTGTCTGATGGACGGAGGGATTTTTTGCCCCGTTTTTTCCAGCGTGGTGAGGAGTTCTGCAATATCGTGGACATACGGGAACTCGACTTCATGGACAATCAGAAGAGCCTTAATAGCCTTCTCCACGGCTTGTTGCGCGTTGAAACACAAGTCTTCCAGATAGATATTTCGCCTGTGGGCTTTTGCCAGGACGAGGTTGCTTCGGGCTCGGTTGAGCCATTCGCGAGGATCTTCAGGCGGATAACGCGCTGGCACGGTAGATTTCTTTTCCCTGGCGTAGCGCTGGGGCAATGACGAGACAATGCGTGTTTCGATAACGCTCAACTTGTTCTGGCGTCACTACAATCAGGTCTACCGCCTGTCCTACCCCGTGCAGATTCATATAAATATCGCCGACGAGTTGGCCTTGATCGAATTCTCCCTTCTTGACCACAAGAAGATCGACATCGCTATGCGGACCCATTGCGCCACGAGCCGCAGAGCCAAACAGGATGATCCGATCCGGCTGGGCAACGGCGACGATACGCCGAACGATCTCATAGAGGACCTTTGAAGCTATCTTTGCCATCTGCCTGCTTCTTTGCTGTTCATAAGCATACCGTGAACCGGATAGGTATCATACCTCTTCTGACACCGCTTATCCCTTGACGCTATCCCTCCCGGCTGTGTAGACATCAGAAGACTGGCCGGAGGGAATATGCAGTTCACATCCGAGCAGATTGATGTTGACGACTACCACGCCGCGGTTGAGCTGTTCTTTGAGCGCGGCTGGACCGATGGCTTGGCGATTGTTCCGCCAACCGAAGAACTGGTTGCGGCCATGATCGCGACCTCGGGACGTGAGCCGCAAGAGGAGCTGGGTGAGATTCCGCCGGCGCAAGGCATTGCCACGATTGAAAAACTGGCGGTCAACAGTGTCATGGCCGGCTGCCGGCCCGAGTATTTTCCGATTATTATTGCGGCGGTCGAGGCCCTGCTGGAACCGGAACATAATCTCAATGGCGTGCAAACAACCACCCACTGCTGTGTCCCCTTAACAATCGTCAACGGCCCAATTGCGAGACAACTCAAGTTCAACGCGAGCGATGGGGTGTTTGGCAACGGCTTTCGGGCAAACGGGACCATTGGCCGCGCCATCCGTCTGATTCTGTGGAATCTGGGGGGCAACATTCCGGGCGAGGTGGACAAGTCAACCCAGGCCCATCCCGGCAAGTGGAGCTTTTGTATTGCAGAAAAAGAAGAGGCAAACCCCTGGCAGCCGCTACACGTGGAGCGGGGTATCGGAGCCGATAAAAACGCCGTGACCGTGTTTAGCTGCGAAGCGCCCCACTCGGTGTTATGCTACGGCACAGTCAAACAGATGCTGGCCTCCTTGGTCAGCTCGCTCAGCGGCTTGGGAAGTAATAATGTCCAGGCCATGGGGGAAACCCTGGTTGTGCTGAACCCCTGGCAGGCGCGGCAGTTTCACCGCGAGGGCTGGTCCAAGCCCGAGATTCGGGTGTATCTGTGGGAGCGCGCCCGGGCCAGACTGGGGGACATTCGGGAAGTTGATGCCCTGGGAATATCAGACCAGTTCTGGCCGAGTTGGGTGGAGAAGGACAATGACGACTACCAGGTGCCCATTACCGAGCGGCCCCGGAATATCCATATTGTCGTAGCTGGAGGAGAAACGTATTTCGCGGCGATCTGTCCGGGCTGGGGTGGACTGGGTGGATTTGCCGTGACCAGGGAAATTCGACAGATTCAGTGAGGTGTTACATGCGTGTATTCAGCCCCGTTGGAGTCCGACGACAATTTGCCGAAAAGAAAATCGATCATACCGCCGAGGGCTGCGTGATTGGATTGGTTAATAATGGCTTTGGCAATGAAATCGCCGGGCTGTTTTTTGAACGGCTCAAGGAACTCTTGGAGGCCAAGCCGGTCGTGAGCGAGGTGTCGGTCTGGCGCAAGCCGGTGTTTACCCGCCCGTCGCCTGAGCAGCTGATTAACGAGATTGCCGCCGCGTCGCAGCGGGCCGTTGTCGGCCTGTGTGCCTGAGGGTCGTGTACGTCGGGCTGTATGCTCGACGCAGCAAAACTGTGGAAGCGAGGGGTGCGTGCCGTTGCCGTGACTTTTGATACTTTCCTGGTTGCGGCCCAGGACCAGGCCAAAGCTATGGCTATGCCGGAGATTCCCCTTGTGGTCATCCCGCACATCAAGGCCGGGGAGACGCCTGAGGATTTTCGAGGACGCGCCGAAGAGGCACTGGCCGAGATTGCCGCCCAGCTTGAATTGGACGGCCCGCCTCTGCAAGCTGCCGCGCCCGGTGTAATCGAGAGCGGCCGAGAGGAGCGAGGAGTCTATGCCGAAACTTGAAATCGTTGATCCCTGGGGATTTGACCAGCGCTATACGTTCTCGCCCGCGGTGCGCAAGGGGAATCTGCTGTTCATTTCCGGCCTGACCGCGTTCAACGCCAAGGGCGAAATTGTTGGCGCGGGAGATATCGTGACCCAGACGCGCGAGATCTTTCAGAAGATCGGCAAGGTCCTGGACGCCGCCGGGGCGAGCTTCGACGATATTGTGAAGACCGTGGACTATATCACCACCAAGGAAGGCTATCGCGGGACCGCCGCGGTGCGCCGCGAGTTCTTTACAAACGGCTTCCCCGCAGCAACCGGGATCGTGGTCAAAGAGCTGCTGCGCCCGGAAGCGCTCATAGAAATCGATGCGATTGCCGTGCTGGATGACAAGTAGATGACAACCACCAGATACTTTGAGGATTTCGAGGTCGGCGAGGTTTTTCGCTCACCGGCCAAAACGCTGACCGATGCCCATTTTCTGTTCTTCTCCGGCATGACGGGCGATAACCATTCGATTCACTACGACGACGAGTACGCCAAGGCCACCCGCTTTGGCAAACGGGTCACGCACGGCTTGCTGGTCACATCTATGGGCGCGCTGGGCGCGTCCGAGCTGTCACCACTGGTTGAAAAGTCGATGGTGGCCTTTCTTGAGCAATCTTCCCGGTTTCTCAAACCAGTCCTGATTGGCGATACCATCCGACCGGAGCTTGAGGTCAGCGAGCTCATCCCCAAGACCGAGGTTGGCGTCCTGCGTCTCAAAACCCGTATCACCAATCAACGCGATGAAGTCGTGCTTGAGGGCCGGCACGCCTATCTGATCAAGAAGCGACCGTCTCGTCCGTGAAAAAAGGAGAGCGTCATGGCCTACGATGTTGTGCTCAAAGGGGGGACCGTTATTGATGGCACCGGTCGGGGACGGTTTGCCGCAGACGTGGCGCTGAGTGGAGACCATATTGCCGCGGTTGAGGCCAATATTCCGTCGCACGAGGCAGTTACCAGCCTCGACATTGATGGGCTGATCGTGTGCCCAGGATTTATCGACCATCACACCCATTACGACGCCCAAATTCTCTGGGACCCGCTGGCAACATGTTCGTCCTGGCACGGCGTGACTTCTATTATCATGGGCAACTGCGGGGTTGGTCTTGCGCCGTGCAAGCCCGCCGACCGGGAAGCCCTGGTGGGCGATCTGGTCAACGTCGAGGGCATGTCCCCGGAGGTTCTGCAACGCGGGGTAGCCTGGTCCTGGCAGGGCTTTGACGAATACCTCACCGCCATCGGCCGGCGCGGGCTGGGCATGAATGTCGGCATGATGCTGCCGCTCTCGCCGCTGCGCCAGTATGTACTCGGGGAGGAGAGCAAGGAGCGGGCGGCAACGGAGGCCGAGATTCGGCAACTCAGCGGGCTCTTTCAGGCGGCGATGGACGCCGGCGCCTTTGGTTTTTCCACAACCGTCTTACCCCAGCACCTGGGGTTTCAGGGCCGACCCCTGCCGTGTCGAGTGGCCAGCCGGGACGAATTGGGGGCCTTGTCCGGCGTGCTCAAAAAACTCGGCCGGGGCAGTATTGAGATTGCGCTCACGCGGAGTCCGGGGTTTTTGTCTGATGAGGAATATGACCTGTTGACCTTTTTGCTGCTCCAGAGTGAGCGACCGGTCACATGGCTGGGGTTGCTGCAAAAGCCGGAAGCGCCCCCCGACGCCTGGCAGGCGGCCGTCAATCGGGTGGTGCCACTCTTTGACCGGGGCTATCTGCCGCTGGGGCAGGTGCCGTGTCATTACAAGAGCGCCCGTTTTAATCTGAAGCGCCCGTTTATCTTTGGCAATTTTGATTGCTGGAAGCCGATCTTCGACCGGCCCTTGGGCGAGCAGCAGCGTATGTGTGCCGACCCTGCCTTTCGGGCCGCGTTTCGTGCAGAGCTGACACAGCCGCGTATTTTCACCGGACAGTGGGAGCAGCTGCGCGTGTTCACGGTCAACAAGCCGGAGTTGCAACCCCTGCTGGACAAGAGCCTGGCCAGCCTGAGCCGCGAGCGCGGGAAAGACCCGCTTGAGCTGTTTTTTGAGCTGGCCCTCAACGACGATCTGGACATGCAGTTCTTGTACGAGTTCGGCGAGGTTAATGGAGATATGCTCACCCATCCGCATACCCTGGTGGGTTTGTCCGATGGCGGGGCACACGCCGATATGCGCTGTGAGGCGGGCTACTCGACCTATCTGCTCGGAACGCTGGTACGCGACAAACAGATGTTGTCGCTCGAAGAGGCTATCCGTAAGTTGACGTCCGTGCCCGCCCAGGTCTTTGGCGTCCCGCTGCGCGGGACGGTGGCCGCGGGCATGATCGCCGACTTGGTGGTCTTTGATCCCGAGACGGTCAACTGCGGCAAACAGGAGCCGGTGCATGATTTCCCGGGTGGGGGACTGCGCTACATCGAAAAATCGACGGGTATTGCGCATACGATCCTGAACGGACAGGTGCTGTTCTCAGACGGGCAGCAGACCGGCCCACTGTCCGGGCGCGTGCTGCGCTCAAACGTAACGGCGTGAGAGTGTTAAACAGCGAGCGGTCTATGAAAAACAACCCTCTTCCGAGGCTCGATGAAGAGCGCGCGCTAAGGCAGCGGCTCCTCCCGCATTGCCGCTTAAAGCCGGGAGAAATCTGGGAAGACCCACAAGGCCAGCACAAGGTGGGCTGTCTCGATACGGCGGACGCTACCCAGATAGGGTCGCTCATGAACGGGGAGCAAGCATCACTCGCGATTCAGGACCCGCCGTACAATGTCGTTGCTTTTGAAATAAGAAAACTTCACGATTTTATTGACTGGTCAGAACAGTGGGTGCGTATTAACGACTCGGTGCTTTCCCCGGACTCGTCATTCTATGTCTGGATTGGCGCAGACCAAAGAAACGCCTTCCAGCCCCTTCCTGATTTCATGGTCATGATGCGGCGGGTGGAGAACTTTCAGGCGCGTTCGTTCTTGACCATGAGAAATCAACAAGGCTATAGACCGGATAGTCTCGGCCAGCTCTCACAAGGACGCCCTCGTCATAGATTTCTTTGCGCACTCAGGGGCAACATTGCTCTCGTGCGAACGTCTGGGACGGCGCTACTTTACGGCAGATATTGACCCTATTTACTGTGAGATGACCATACGTCGCCTGGAATTGTGGCGTAAAGCCGGGCGGCTCGGCTGGCAGAATGGACACCCTTTTGAAGATGTCCTGCCTTCCATTTCTGACCTCACCATAAGCAGAACCCCGGCTCATATCACGGAGCAATCTCGCCAGTTCGACCTTTCCTCGGTCGTGCCAAGTAGGGACGGCGGGGCAACAATCGATCAAGCGGCGCGATCCGCGTGGTAGGATTCCTGACGCAACGCGCAGACCTTCTTTGCCAACTTGTCCACCTCGGCGAGCAGTTCGTCTATCGTCCCGGACAGGTCAAGGGTAGCAATCTCCAGCCGTTTGCCGGCGTATCGAACTTGATGCACCGCTTGCTCCTCGCCCTGCGCGTAGATCAGCAGCCCACCCGGCAGATCGAGGGCGGTGGCGTAGGCGAGGAGTTGATAGAGATCGGCGTTGGGGCCTTGCTCCCCGCTGATTCGCTTGTACTTGGCATCGCCGACGAATGTGCAGGTCTGGCCGTCCCACCATGACAGGTCGGGCTTGAGCCGGACACGTTTCGCCTCGTCAAGGAACACCGAAGGAATGCGATCGTCCGCGCGGAACGTACGGTCCGAGACGCCGAGCGCCTCCCGGAGGGCTTGCGTTACGAACTCCTGGAATACCACGTTCATATCCATCAGGAAGCCCGGCGCCCGGTTGCCGCCACGACCGGTCTCAAAGGACGCATACCGCAAGATAAGCCGCGACAGGGCCACCACCTCGCGGTAGTGCGCGTTCAGCCGGTCGAAGGAGACGACGGGCACGGCGTTCGCCGGGAACTCGACGAGCGACACATTCGCCAGCCTTGCGCTGACCCATCGCAGACCGGCGCGGGACTGCTGCGAGCGGACCCGCATCCGCCCGAGCCGCGCGGCAGCCGCCTTCACCAGACGGTTTGCCTTGATATCGTCCGTAAATTCGTCGTAGCGAACTTCGAGGGGCAAGGGGACGCCAAACCTGCGTCGTATCTGTTCTGCGATGCGGACTCGTCCGCGAACGGTGTGCATTGCCTCCTCTTGGGTCCGATACCCGTGGAGCAGTCCACTGGCGAATGCACGACGAGCGGTGGCGGTAAGCGCCAACGCCAGCGCTTCGACGAGCGACAGTGCCTCCTCGAAATTGAAGCGATCCATCTCCCGGAGCTTGAACGCGCCCATTGCGTAAGAGGCGAGGAAGAGTACGCGGGAGATGTCCAGCTTGGGACGGATGGATATGGACAACGCGCCGAGTTCCAACGCGCCGATGGTGGAACCGGGCGTCAGGTGGTATTCGCCTTCCACGCCCGGAGCGGGTTCGATAGTGAGCGACGGCAGGACAGCGCGTAAGCTGTCGCACTCGGCGACGGAGAGCCGTATCGGATCGCTTGGGACGTATTCTCGCAGATCAACCTGACGCATCGGCGGCGTCCTGCTCCTCGCTGCTGTTGGAGGTCTCACGCCAGAGCTTGTCGAGACGAAACTCGTCAAGGCGGTCGTGTTCCCCATAGAGATGCTCCTCGACGTAGGGAAGAATGTTGTGCTTCCAGATCAGACGCAGCATTTCCTCATTGAGGTTGTCCTTCATGAAGTAGCTCGGCCCGATAGCCGCCTGCTGGTCGTCCAGCTTCTTGTTCGCGCGGTCAACAATGTCGGCGACCCACGACATGGCGGGCGCTTTCTGTCCCAGCCAACGCTGCAATATGCCTTCGACCGGCGGTTTGTGGGGATGAAACTCTACGAAGTGAAAGCGGCGGCGTAGCGCGAGGTCTACGAGTGCAATGGAGCGGTCGGCGGTGTTCATTGTGCCGATGATGTAGAGGTTTTTGGGGAGCGAGAACGGTTCATCGTCGTACAGAAGGCGCATCTCCTCGTCTCGGTACTCCAGCAGAAAATAGAGCTCGCCGAACACCTTGGAGAGGTTGCCCCGGTTGATTTCGTCAATGACGAGGAAGTGCCTCGCGTCCGGCTCCGCCTTCGCCCTCTCCGCCGCTTCCAGCAGCGGTCCGTTCCTGAGCTCGAAGCCGGGCTGCCCGCCGCTCAGCGCAGGCCGGTAGCCTTGGACGAAGTCTTCGTAGGCGTAGGACGGGTGGAACTGAACGAGCCGGACACGCTCCTTCGACCCGCTCAGGCAGTTCGCCAACTCACGCGCAACGTAGGTCTTACCTGTGCCGGGCGGCCCCTGAAAGATGACCTGGCGTTTGTCGTTAAGCAGCTTCTCGATTTCGTGAAGGTGAGCGACGTCGAGTAGGAGATCATCGGCGAGGGTTTGTAGGTCGGATGTGGGTTCCGGGGCAGAGGAGTTGTCTACTGGCGGCGATACGGACGCTCCGTTCTTCTTCTGGTTGTTACCCTGCCAGAGACTTTTAATATGGTCGTCGTAGAAGTGAAAGTCACCATGCTCGGTTGCCAAACCTCTACGAATCTGCACCAGTTTTCGGTCGACGTCGCCCGTCGGCTCTGTGACCCGGGCCGCGAACGTTTTAGCGATATTCTCTTTGGCACCAAATGTGAGTGCCTCGAAGATATCAGGAAAGACGAGATGGAGGATGGCTTCGCGTTGCAAGCTATGTTTATTGCGAGCATGGGAAAACATCCGACTTCTGAGATGAATATTGTTCAGGAAATTCTTGAACTTCCAGGGATCGCCGAGTAAGAGCGCACGTTCAGTGGATTGCTGCTTCCATTGCTCGACAAACTCGATAATAAACCCAACCTGAAATGGGTAGAATTGGGCACCTGGTCCTATGTTGATGAGCCCGTAGTCAAGACTGTCAACGAGATCCTGCGGGATTCCTACGGGCGACGGTGCCCATCCGAGCACCGTATCGATCTCCTTCTTTTGTCTATCACCACCATTGGCAGCGTACACAATCAAGAAGCGGACATAGAGCACCTCTCCCATCAGTTGGTAGACCTCTGGTGGGCTGTTTGCCAGTTGCCGTTTCAACTTGTCAATGAAAGCGTCCTGTGACTCGTCAGGGTTGTCCAGGAATCGCTCGTGGAGTTCTCTAAGCCATAGACTTGACCAGATTGGCTCGCCTGGGGTGAAGAGAGAGCCGTCAGTCTGCAACGCGCTATCGACCCATTTCCTCGTGGCTTCGTATACCTTGTCAGCCTCCGGGCTCGCTCTCATTGTCATCCCTCCCCGCTTTGAATTTCCCCCTCACCCCTCCAGGGGAGAGGGAGTAGGCATTCCTTAAACTGAGATACTACCAGACAACACGTCCAGATACTTCAGCCCCGAACCGGTATTAAACAGGACGACAGATTCGTCGGGTTTGATCTCGCCGCGCTGAAGCAGGCACTTGAGGGCCGGCAGACAGGCCGCTCCCTCCGGGGCCGGAAAGAGGCCCTCGGCTGCACCGATTTCTCCGACCGCGGCCAGCAGTTCCTCGTCGCTGACGCTTACCGCGGTGCCGCCGCTTTTGCGCAGAATATCGAGCATCATGAAATCGCCAATCGCCGCCGGCACGCGCAAACCTGAGGCCACGGTATGCGGCCTGGAAATCTCTGCGCCGTGTGACGCGCCAGTGGCAAAAGCGTGCACAATGGGCGCGCAGCCGGCCGCCTGTACGCTCACCATGCGCGGCCTACGGGCGTCGATCCAGCCGAGCTGTTCCATTTCATCAAACGCCTTCCACATCCCGATCAGCCCCGTCCCCCCGCCCGTGGGATACAGAATGACGTCCGGCAGGGACCAGCCGCACTGTTCCGCCAGCTCATAGCCCATCGTTTTCTTGCCTTCGAGACGGTAGGGCTCCTTCAGGGTTGAGACATCGAACCAGCCCTCCTGCTCCTTGCGTTCGGCGACGAGCTTGCCGCAATCCGTAATCAGGCCGTCAACAAGGGTGACGTGGGCCCCTGTCTGTTCGCATTCCAGCCGATTGGCCAGGGGCGCATCCCTGGGCATGAATATATGGGCTTCGAGTCCGGCCTGCGCAGCATAAGCCGCAAGCGCGCCGGCCGCGTTTCCAGCCGAGGGAACGGCCAGCTTTTTCACTCCGAGTTCTTTGGCCATTGAGACGGCCAGGGCCATGCCGCGCGCTTTGAATGATCCTGTGGGATTGACAGACTCGTCTTTGATGTGGAGCCGCGGCAGGCCGAGCTGTTCGCCCAGCCGACGGGCGTGCAGCAAGGGCGTCCAACCCTCGCCCAGACTGACGATATTGACAGAGTGGACAACGGGCAGCACTTCTCGATAACGCCACAGGTTTGCAGGTCGAGTGGGCAGGCTGTCTTTTTGTAACGCCGTCGCCGCCCGCTCAAGGTCGTAGTGAACCAATAAGGGCTTCCCGCATCGGGTACACAGATTATGGGGTCGATGGGGCGCGTAGGAGGCCGCGCAGGCTGAACAAGAGAGATGGGTCACGTTCACGAGTGCTCACCCTTTCTCGTCGTTTTCGTCTTTGGCACGCAATGAGATGCTGAGTTCGGCAGCAGCGCGCTCGTAGAGACTGCTCCGGGGACCGAAGGCGATAATTTCGATGACGGAGCCTTTGATACGCAGGACAAGCCGGTTCCTGCCGACGCGATAACTGCGGAGTCCTGGCAATTCATCTTTGAGAGGCTTTGCCTGGTGCGGATTCGCCGCGCTAGCTCGGAAGGCTGCTTTCACTCTTCGTTTGAGATGTGGGGGGAGGTGAATGATTGCATCTCGGACGGCCTTCGCGGTTTCTATACGATACCGGGGCGTTTTCGCCATACTCTTCCTTCAGAGCGGCTCCCCAAAGATATCTTCAAAAGTGAATCGTTGCCCTTTCTGGAGTTGCCGAAGTCCACGTTTAATTTCTCGCATCAATTCGGGATTCTGACGAATTGCTCTTGTCTCTTGCCAACTCGCGAATTCATCCGCACTCATCAGCACGGCGGCAGGACGCCCGTTCCGGGTGATGGTAATTTCTTCTTCTGTACTCTCTACATCTGCGATGATCTGGCTGAGTTTCGCTTTTGCCTCAGATAAGGGAAGATTGCGTGGCACCTCACTGCTCCTTTCAATAGACTAAAGTTCAGACTAACTTTTCAGAAAGGAGGGAGCAAGAGAAACAGGCGATATTGCCCATTTCTCATTGAGACTGTGCCACGGTGGATGGTGACTCGCGGGGAGCAAGAGCGCTCCCCGAGCAAAAGCCGGCGCAGGTTTAGTTCAGCCCTTGCAGACTCTCAAGAATATCGCCCGGTTCGAGCCGGGTGGTATAGTTTGCATCGATATAGGCCAGCCGAATGGTGCCGTCCCGGTCAATGACATAGGTGCCGGGTATTGGCAGCTCCCAGGCGTCATCGCCGTTGTATTCGGGCAGTTGGATGCCCATTTTTTCAAAGGTCTCTCGAAGCTCATCAACAAATCGGAAGGCCAATCCGAACTGTCGCGCGACGCTATTGCCGGCATCGCTGAGCACCTCAAACTGAAGGGCGTTCTTTTCGGCAACCGTCAGCGATTTATCCGGGGTTTGGGGCGAGATGGCGATCAGGGATGCGCCGTGCGCCTGCATCTCGGCCAGACGCTTTTGATAGGCCTGCAACTGCAGGTTGCAGTAGGGTCACCAGGCGCCTCGATAAAAGGCAATAACTGCCGGTCCTTGGGCCAGGAGGTGGGACAATGTCACTGCCTCGCCACGGGCGTTAGGCAGGGTAAAGTCAGGGGCCTTGTCTCCGACCTGCAGGGCTTTGTCTGTGATGCCGGATTTCACCTGATCTTCTGTGGTGCGGACCAGCACCTCACGAATTGCCGGCGGAATTTTGGGCAGCATCTCCTTTTGGAAAGCTGCGATTTGTTGCTTGAGCTCATTGTTGAGCCCACCTTCTTGACTGCTCATACACACTCCTTTCGAGAAAAATGACTATAGACTATCCGGTCCATCAATAGGGATAGTCCGGGAGCGCGTCAACGGGAGCGCTTCGGTGAGACGACTTCCTGGACTGGGTATCCTATCCATAGTATAGTCCCGCGCGAGGTCGGAGAGGGCGTCACGGGTTCGCCGACGCTATGTTCAGGACAACGCATGAAGCCTGCCCCTTTTGAGTATATTGCCCCGGAGTCAATAGAACAGGCGCTGGCGGCGCTGGCGCAGTATGGTGACGAGGCCAAGATTCTCGCCGGGGGCCAGAGCCTGATGCCGCTCCTCAATATGCGGCTGACAACTCCTGGTGTTGTTGTGGACATTAACGGCCTGGACGAGTTGAACTATATCCGCCAGCAGGGTGAACGCCTGCATATTGGCGCTCTCACCCGGCAGTACCGGCTTGAGCGGGACGCGCGTATTCGGCAGACCGTTCCCGTTCTGGCTGCGGCCACACGCCTGATCGGTCATCCGTCCATTCGGTACGCCGGGACAATTGGGGGGAGTTTGGCTCATGCCGACCCGGCAGCGGAACTGCCGGCGGCCATGTGTGCCTTGGAGGCGGAGCTGACTGTTGTCGGGCCGTCCGGCTCGCGGGCCATTCAAGCGGTCGATTTTTTTCAGGGCGCCCTAAACGCGGATGTCAGGCCTGACGAACTGCTGACCGAGGTCCGTATCCCCATCCGCAAGAACGCGGTGTGGGGGGTGCGGGAGTATACCCGGCGGGCGGGAGATTTTGCTTTAGCCGGGGCGATAGTGCTGGCCGAGATAGAGGCGGACCGTTGGGCGAACGGACGGGTCGTCCTGTTTGGAGTGGAAGATCGACCGCTCCGGGTCTCGCCGGCTGAAGCCGCGCTGACACAACAAGCCTTGTCTGACGGCCAAGCCGCTGGGGTCGCAGCCGCGGCGGTAAACGGGCTCGCCTGTCACGCCGACCTGCATGCCTCTGCCGAGTATCGGAAGCAACTCGCGCGGGTGATGGTCAAGCGCGCCTGCCTGGACGCGGTTGCCATGCGGGACGGGAAGAAAGGCCAGGAGAACATGACCGGGAGCGCATAAGTGCGGCCTCAACGTCGAACCATTGTGACGACTGAGGTCAATGGCGCGCCAGTGGAAGCGCTGGTTGACGTTCGCACTACGCTGGCCGATTTTCTGCGCGAAGAAGTAGGCTGCACGAGTGTGCATCTCGGGTGTGAGCATGGGGTGTGTGGCGCCTGTACAGTGCTGCTCAATGGCCTGCCCGTTCGTTCCTGTTTGCGCCTGGCGGCGCAGGCTGCAGGTCATGAAATCACAACGCTTGAAGGGGTCATGCAAACCGAGCGTGGAAAAACGATCGGGCAGGTTTTTGTTGAACAGTTTGCCATGCAGTGCGGATTTTGCACGGCCGGCTTCGCCCTCAGCCTGTACCATCTCCTGGAGCGCGCGCCAGAGCCGGTTACGGATCAGGATATCCACGAGACGCTAGGCGGTCATATCTGCCGCTGCACCGGCTATGTGAGCATAGTGGAGGCGGCCAAACGATTACGGGACCATAGAGGATGAACACATTCAACTCCTGCACGCTGGCGCCATAGCTTTTCTTTGCGTCATGTCTCAGCACTCACCCACTACCGCCCCGCCCTCAACAGAAGGGCGGCGTCTCTTTGATTTGCAGGCTCAGTATATTGCCGATCTCACTCCGCTGCCCAATCTTGCCCAGGCCGCGGTGGTCAGAAGCCCGTATGCGCATGCCCGGATTCGCCGCATTGATACTCGCGCTGCACTGGCGCTGCCGGGTGTCATCAGCGTGCTGACCGGCCGGGAAGTCCAAGAGTGGAGTCGTCCGTTTGCGGTGGCTGCCGAACGGCCGGGGCGGTATTATTCCTGCGCCCTCGACAAGGCACGCTACGTCGGCGAACCGGTCGCCGTTGTCGTGGCTACCAACCGCTATATTGCTGAAGACGCCCGAGATGCAATCGAGGTGGAGTATGAGCCTCTGCCTGCCGTCGTTGATGTTGAGGCGGCCATGCAGCCCTCGGCCCCTATCCTGCACGAGGAACTGGAAACCAATGTCGCCATTGATCGTCAGCTTACCTATGGTGATGTGGCGGCGGTCTTCAGCGCGGCGGATATTGTATTCTCGCAGCGCTATGTTTTTCCTCGCTATCAATCCTTTCCACTCGAAACCTACGGGATTATCGCAAGCTGGAATCCGTCCGCGTCCCAGGTCAGTTTTTGGGCCAATTTTCACGGGCCGTATAGCATGTTGGCGGTTCTGGCCGGGGCGCTGCGGGTTCCTCTCAGCAAGCTGCGGGTGGTGACGCCACCGGATGTCGGGGGTTCGTTTGGCAATAAGATTGCCCTCTATCCCTATATGGCCCTGATGGCGCTGGCGTCTCGGAAAGCCGGTCGGCCGGTCAAGTGGATCGAAGACCGCCTGGAATCGCTCAGCGCCAGCTCGACCGGAACGGACCGCGTAACCGAACTTGAGGTCGCGGCCCGCGGCGACGGCCAACTGCTCGGTCTCAAAATGCGTCTCATGGACAATGTGGGGGCGTATATTCGCGCGCCGGAACCCGGCTGTCTGTTCCGTCCGATCGGCAATTTTATGAACGCCTACAAGATCGAGCATCTTGAGGTCAACGCCCTGGCGGTCATGACGAATGTCTGCCCCAGTGGGCCGAACCGTGGCTATGCTTGCCAACAGCACTATTTCCCGATTGAGCGCGCGATTGACGAACTCGCCCTGAAGCTGGGTAAAGACCCGGCTACAGTCCGGCTGCAAAATCTCATCCAGCCCCAGGATATCCCCTACCGGACGGTGACGGGCGGGCTGTACGACTCTGGAGATTATCCCCGTGCCACACAGCGGGCGCTGGAATTGAGCCAGTACTGGCAACTGCGTCAGTCCACGGGGGCTGCGGCTCCGAGTGATTCCTCGGTGTGGCGCGGGGTTGGCATGGCTGTGGCGATCGATCCCTCGGGCTCCAATATGGGGTATATCGATGTGAGCAAGAAAGCCACGCAGCGCCGTCCCAACCTCGTCCGGGTCGGCTCGGCGCAGACGACCCGCATCTATTTGGACGCAACCGGTGGCATCATCGTTGAGTTGGAGACCGCGGCTCACGGGCAGGGGCAGGAAACGACCGCCGCGTTTATTGTAGCCCAGGCCCTGGGTATTGCGCCGGCGGACGTGACGGTCATCGCCGGGATGGACACCGGCTCCAGACCGTGGTCGGTGTCCTCGGGCAGTTATTCCAGTCGTTTTGGCGCGGTCGGGGCCAGCTCCATTGTCGCCGCTGCCAGACGGTTGCAAGAGAATCTTCTCCAAGCGGCCGCCTACTTTCTGGACAGCGACGCGAGCCGTCTCCGCCTCCGGGCGGGCCGGATTGTGTCGCTCGATGACGCGCAGATTGGCCTGTCCTTAAAGGACATTGCGGCGCGTCTGCACTGGTCAACCGGAACGCTGCCGCCGCATTTGGAGACGGCTACTCAGGTTGCGGGCACGTTTGTGGCCAGCGCACTCGACTATCCGAACGAGCGCGATCAGGTGAACTCTTCCGCGGTCTATGCGTTTACTGCGGATGTGGCTGTGGTTGAGATCGATAAGGAGACGCTCGATATCCGGGTGACCACCTACGTCACCGTGCATGACGCCGGAAATATCCTGCACCCACAGATCGCCCGCGGGCAGTTTGCCGGTGGTCTTTTGCATGGCCTGGCCGGCGCACTGTACGAGGAACTGCGCTACACCGAGACGGGTGATTTCCTGACCGGAACGCTGATGGACTATCTGTGTCCGACGCTGAACGAAATGCCGGGCAGTATTGTGATGGACCATATTGTGCTGCCCACTCCCCAGGCGTTAACCGGGGCAAAGGGGGTCGGGGAGAGCACCGCCCAGACCGCGCCGATTGCCATTGCCAACGCGGTGGCCGATGCTGTCCGTCATCTTGGTCTTGAGATTACCGAATTGCCCCTGACCCCCGACAAGCTGTGGCAGCAGTTGGGGGCCCGTCTGGAAAGAGAGCCGGCAGGCACTTGAACAGCATGATTACGAAGAAGGGGTGCAGCCGTTCTGTGCCCCAGGAGAGATTGGAGGTCTGCTCCCCATGCCAAACACCCAGCCCAAACTCTATCTTGCCGGACCTGAGGTCTTTCGACCCGACGTTATTGAGTACGCGCAGACGCAGCGCAGCCTGTGCGTCCAATATGGTTTCATTGGCCTTCACCCCATGGATAACAATATCGACTTGAGTGACAGCTCGCTGCGAACAGCCACGAGAATCTATCGGGGCGATATCGGTCAGATCAAAGCCTGTGACATTGTTATTGCGAACTGTAATGCCTTTCGGGGCGCGTTAATCGACGACGGGACGGCATACGAGCTGGGGTATGGCAACGCCCTTGGCAAGCCAACCTATGGTTATATTGAACGGTTGCTCCCGGAGCAGGAACTCCTTCAGGGGCGGTGTGTTTTTACTCCCCTGCCGGACGGACGAAAGGTCGATCGGGATGGCTTTCTGCTGGTTGACGACTTCGGCACCTCGATCAATCTCATGATGCAGTGCGGCATGCTCGATAGTGGCGGGCGATTAGTAGAGGGAGATTTTGAGACCTGTCTGCAAGCGATTCGACACGATTTGGATAGTGGCGCGCTCCTCCTGGCTTCAGCCGAAACGGACTAAATCAATTTCAGGGCGTCTTGGGTCAAGCGCCTCAGCGCTTGTCGTAGCAGCTGTTCGAGCGCCCTGACCTCTTTTGCTTCCAGCGGCACCTGGGTGTAAATCTCCTGGCCAGGGAGAGTTTTTGATTGTATGTGGAGTATTGCTCCCCCGAGTGTGTCGCCGGCTTCGTCTGTATAGCTCAGGTCAATCTGCTGTACCCGCATGGTGCGCCTCCACTCTCCTCTCGTGATGTTGACGGCCTATAGAACCAAAAGAGGGCGACCTTTCCGGAAGGGCCGCCCTCTTTTGCGCGCGTTATGCGCTGAGAATGAACTGTCAGTGTCTATATGCCCGATTTGGCTCGTACAGCAGGCCTGTTCTTCATCCTGTCTGCTCCGGACTGTCCTCAATCCGTTTTTCCGTTAGCCTTCTCTTGTTCACCGACTGTTGTCGGCTCCGTACTTTCGAGCACGACAGTCAGGCCGGGTCTGAGCATCAAGAGGGGAAGCCCAAGAGCCGCTGCCTCGCGCGGGCGCTGCCCACCTTTGGTGGGCGGTTATTTTTCGGCGGACTTTCCATTCGCACCTCCTGTCTCTCCCGTGGAGGATTTTTTGACGGGCGCGCCGTCTTCCGAGGGGTCCACCAGAGACCCGATACTCCCCCTTTACTCCCCTTGATTATTGTGTGTCAAGTTTTTTTGAAAGGGAGAGAAATCGAGGCCCCGAATGGGTCCCTGCCGCTATCTACCCATCTGTTTCGGTCCCATGAGTTTTTCGTGAAGCTGAGTGGTCGGAATCGCTGGTAAGGTCGTAATATGGACTGTTCCGCGTGAACTCAAATCAACCGACAGATGGGCGACGGTTTCGTTGTCGGGCGCCTCAATAATACTGATAAAATCATACATGCCGAGCGTCGCAAACTGGCCCGTTACCTTACAACCAAACTCGGTAATCTCTTTGTTGACTTCTTCCAGACGATTCGGATGCTGGTGGAGGGTTTTGCTGCCCTCGGGGGTGAGGGTACTGAGCAAGATATAGGTCGGCATAACGGTATCCTTTCTCAACTCTCCCCTGGAGAGTTAGTCATGTACAGCGTGGACGGTTTTCTGATCAACCCATGAGCGGATATAAGGTGGGGATCGTTCTTTACTCTTGGAAGGTTCCATACCTGTTTTTCCTTGGCGGCGAGTGCGGCGGCGGATTGGACCTCCCCTGTGTGAGGGCATGAGCAATCCAGCGTCACTGTCCGCTTCTCTCTATACGGGCGGCTGAAGGGGAGGGCGGCAAGTTCGGGTGGGGCCTGGCGGACAACGGCAGCAAATCCAGAGGGTCCGCTAGTGGGGAAGGAGCGTGGCTGTTGCTCCAGGTATTGCACAGTGGCCCCTCCAGTCACACGTTTGGTGAATGAGTCCCTGACCACCGACTCCCACAGACATCTTATTCTTCCCTAGCACTCTTTTTCGACGAGTCAAGCGTAAACGGCGAGTTTCCTGTAGTCGAAGGGGGCAATTTGCTGGATCACGGCATTCCCTAACGCCACGCGCATCATCTGCTATTATACGCGGTGAACACGTTGCATGGGGACCCGTGTCGGGGCAGCGGCTCAATACAACAGCTAAGGAGGGGCAGGTATGTCTGACTGGACCAAGGACCTGTATGTTCTCAGATTCCATTGGCAATGGGTCAGCCTGGTGGGTGTACTGATGGCAGGGAGCGTCCTGTTGCTGACTCGTCTTGCCGGGGCGACCACCGTTCTGGAAAAAACATTTCCTGCGTTGGTGCAGGACGCTGAAGTGATTGCGCTCGGCACGGTCACGGCCATTGAGTCGGAGTGGGACGCGGAGAAAGAAACACCGTTCACCCTCGTGACCTTCTCTGATTTAGAAGTCTCAAAAGGAGACACCAGCCAGACCGAACTGACGTTGCGGTTTCTCGGTGGGCCGACACCTGATGGGCTGGTCATGCAGATTGCCGGGACGCCACAGTTCCACTTGGGGGAGCGCGCCGTGGTGTTCGTGACTGGCAACGAGACCCAAGCCCTGCCGCTCGTCGGCCTGTGGCAAGGGGTCTACCGGGTGACATTTGACCCAAAGCGGAAGATCGAGACCATCGCCAATCATGCCGGGCAGCCGGTCGCGGCGCTCCCGATGGTCCAGACCCAGGGCGGTATCGTCCATGACGCACCCCTCACCCACACACAAAAAATGACCCAGGACGCGGCCATGCCGCTCGCTACCTTTCTCCAATTGATCGAACAGGAGGTACGGGATGGGCAATAAGACGCGCCCGACCCGACTGTATGGTCGCCTGCTTGCCACGGCCCTGCTGCCTCTTCTGTTCGTCGTGGCGTGGTGGCTGCATGACAGCCTCGCGTTTGTCCGAATCACTCCCGATACTGGAGCGCCCATTTTCTGGCCTACCTCTCAGGCCACGCTCAACCTGCGCGTCGGCTGTCCCCCAACCAATCCGCTTACAGAGTATGGCCCGTGTTGGAATGACGCCGCGCGAGACGCGGCACAGCAGTGGAATGCAGTGGGAGCCAATTTCACGTTTCGCATCCAGTCGCCCAGTCAGCCGGTTGACCCGTCGTGTGACACTCCAGATAGCATCAACACCGTCGTCTGGGCAGACACGCAGTGCGGAATGGCCTTTGGCGATGCCACACTGGCTGTTACGCAGAATTGGTTCCGCACTACCGGTGAACTCATCGATAGTGACGTACATTTTAATAGCAACAAGGGCTGGACCACCTACTCGGGTCCACAGCGCTCTTACGCGATTGATTTCCACCGGGTTGCCCTCCATGAATTCGGGCATGTTCTGGGCCTTGACCACCCGGACGACCACGGTCAGTTCGTGAATGCCATCATGAATTCCAGGGCAGACGATACCGACCGACTCCAGGCTGATGATATCGCGGGGATTCGGGCCATCTATAGTGGCGGTGGAGGCGGTGGACAACCTGACCCGAACTACTGTCGGGATTTTGGCCCCTGTCCAGCCGGGAAGGGCGATTGCGACTCTAACAGCGAATGCCAGGCCGGGCTCGTCTGCGTCAACGATGTCGGCGCACAGTATGGCTTACCCGCTCATTACGATGTGTGCGAAGCCGGGGGAAGTCGTCCCGACCCTGACTATTGTGTGTCGAATTACTGTGGAATTGGGGACGGCGACTGCGACCCCGGACAGTGTAACGAAGGCGTCTGTGTCAACGATGTCGGGGCGCGGTACGGCTTGCCGGCTCATTACGATGTGTGTGAAGCCGGGGGAAGTCGTCCCGACCCTGATTATTGTGTGGACCGCTCCTGTGGGGTTGGCGAGGGCGACTGTGACCCCGGGCAGTGTGCCCTCGGCCTCGTTTGTAGCAATGATGTGGGCACGCGGTACGGCTTGCCTGCCCACTACGATGTGTGTGAAGCGGGCGGCTCTCGTCCCGACCCTGACTATTGTGTGTCGAATTACTGTGGGATTGGGGATGGGGATTGTGATCCGGGACAATGTAACGAAGGCGTCTGTGTCAACGATGTCGGGGCGCGGTACGGCTTGCCGGCCTACTACGATGTGTGTGAAGCAAGGGCGGGCGGGAGTAGCCTCAACGACTTGCTTGGGACATGGCAGTTCACGTATACCATCATCAATACATTTACTGATACCTATCGGTTAAGCCGAGTTGATACCAGCACCGGGACTCCTCTCATTGTTGGAACTGATGAATACGGCGACCCGGTTATTGCTGGACGCATCCAGGATATCAACCCAGGCAATTCTCTGCCGTATGAATTTTCATTGCTTGACCCTAGCGACTTCCTTATCTGTCAGTTCTTTATCTTTGATAAGACAGGAAGCAACAGCGTTGAGGGACTCTATTTCCAGATTCGTGTACGTAATGGGGAGTGCAGTACGAATGCATCTGACATATCTACCCCTTATCCAATGACCGGAATACGAACAAGTCGATCCACATTGGGCGTACAAGAGCAAGCGACACACCTGGCGCAACGGAAGGCGGAGCGTGAGAGCCTCGAAGAAAGTATTGCTCAGGGTCTTTCCAGTCCCAATGAAGCGGACAACACCGCAATTCGAGACCTCATAGACACGCTCTCCCCTGAACTGGACCAGTAACGGTAAGCGAACGGGGCGGGCCGGGGTTATGCGGCCCGCCCTTTTTTGACGATCAGGGCGAACTCTTTTCTGGTCACCGGCATGACTGACAGACGGCTCTGCTTGACCAGCGCCATCTCCTGTAGCCGCTCGTCTTGCTTGATCTGGCTGAGCGTTATCGGGTTGAGCAGGGTTTCGACCGGCTCGATATCAACCACGCTCCAGCGCGCATCCTCCGTTGTGGGGTCCTGGTAGGCTTCTTTGATGACGCGGGCAATCCCGACAATCTCCATCCCCTTGTTGCTGTGATAGTACAGGACCTGATCGCCCACCCGCATGGCCCGCAGGTTATTGCGCGCTTGATAGTTGCGTACGCCGTCCCAATACGTCCAGCCGTCTTTTTGCAGATCGCTCCAGGCATATTTATACGGTTCGGATTTCACCAGCCAATACTGCATAGCGTTGTGTCCCTTATCGGTTCTGTGTGAGGCCGAACCATATACTCCTCACGGATTTTTTCCACCGCGTCGCTTTGATTGCGTTTCTCAGTCTGCCTCTCTATAAGAAGGCTCAAAGGAGGGGGAATCATGCCACGCGAAAGCCGCCAGGAGTATCGCATCATCACGGAAAAAGATGTCCCGGCAGTCATGCGAGACGGGACAACGCTCTACGCCGATGTCTATCGGCCGGATGCCGAGGGGCGCTTCCCCGTTATTGTGTTACGTCTCCCGTATGGCAAACAATTGGCCGAGGTTTTTGGCGACCATGAGTATTTCCCGTCGCGGGGGTATGTGGTCATCGTTCAGGATGGGCGGGGGCGGTTTGCGTCAGAGGGAGAATATTATCCGCTGATTGATGAAGCCCAGGACGGCTACGATACGGTCGAGTGGGCCGCGGCGCTGCCGTACTCGAACGGCATGGTCGGGACTCAGGGCCAGTCGTATCTCGGCGCCACCCAGTATCAGCTCGCGCCGACCCGACCGCCGCATCTCCAGTGCGCTTTTCCCGTATCCGCCGGTGCCGACTACCATCAAGGCTGGGTCTACCACACCGGCGGGGCCTTCTCCCTGGGCTGGCAGGTGCCCTACGCAATCTTCCTGGCTCGCAACACCATTGATCGGAAAGGCATAAAGGAGCAGCTCTGGCCGAAGATACGGCCCGACCTGCTGCGCTCCATCAATTTTGGGAATCCGCTTTCACCGGACGCCTATCTGCGCCTCCCGCTCATGTATTGGGCCGACCTGCTCGCCGAGGTGGCGCCGTATCTGCGCGATTACCTGACCCACCCCGACGACGGGCCCTATTGGTGGCCGATCAATATCGAGCGTCAGCACCGCAATATCAACATCCCCATGTACCATGTGAGTTCGTGGTACGATATTTTCCTGCGCGATGCCCTGGTGCACTTCTGTGGCTTGCAGTCCCGGGCCATGACACCAGCGGCACGCGGCGGTCAGAAACTGCTGCTCGGACCGTGGGCCCATCTTTTTCCGTATACCACGCCAGTTTCTGGTGGGACCGGAGACATTGATTTTGGTCCGAACGCCGTCATTGAGCTGCACGAGACCCAGCTGCGCTGGTTTGACTATTGGCTCAAGGGGATAGACTCAGGGATCGCCGCGGAGCCACCCATCCGACTGTTTGTGATGGGCGCCAATCGCTGGCGGGACGAGTATGAATGGCCGCTCGCGCGGACCCGCTACACGCCCTACTATTTTCACAGCCAGGGCCGGGCGAATAGTCTCGACGGCGACGGCGGGCTCAGCCTTGAGCCCCCGCAGGACGAACCCAACGATCAGTATGAATACGACCCTGCCAATCCGGTTCCGACCTGTGGCGGCAACACGCTGATTATCCCGGTCGGGGTCACGGACCAGCGCGAGGTGGAAAGCCGGCCAGACGTGCTGGTCTATACCGGAGAGCCGCTGGAAACGCCGCTTGAGGTCACCGGACCCCTCACGGTTGTGCTCTACGCCGCGTCGTCTGCCACCGATACCGATTTTACCGCCAAGCTGGTCGATGTCCGGCCCGACGGGTACGCCCAGAATATTGCCGATGGCATTATCCGCGCGCGCTATCGTGACTCCCTGAGTCAGCCGAGCCTGATGTCGCCAGCCGAGCCGTATGAGTTTCGCATCGACTTATGGGCAACCAGCCACGTGTTTCTGCCGGGGCATCGTCTCCGCGTGGAGGTGGCGTCGAGTAACTTCCCACGCTTCGACCGCAACCTGAACACCGGAGGCGATCAGGCGACCGGGACGCACTTCCAGACCGCGCAGCAGACGGTTTTGCACAACAAAGAGTTCCGGTCGCATATTGTGTTGCCAGTCATTCCGTCCTAGGCGTCCGTGCTCAGCTGTCAGGAGCGTCCCTCTATACCTCCGGCCCTTGCTTGCCCCGGCTGCGGCTGATTCTTTGCCTCCCATGTCGGATGTCCTGCCGCCCGATGCAGAAAAAGCGGCCTCAGTGCGGGCGATGTTTGATTTGATCGCCCCGCAGTATGACAGGCTGAATCGGTGGCTGTCGTTGCGGCTCGATCAATACTGGCGGCGACAGACCATCCGGCGCGTTGACGTCTGTGCCGCTGACAGGGTGCTTGACTTGGCGTGCGGAACAGGGGATTTAAGCGAACTCGCCGCGACAACCGGCGCTCGCGTAATCGGAATTGACTTTGCCCGCAATATGCTCATCGGCGCAACCCGGCGTCGGATGAGCGCGGCCTTCATTCAGGCCGATGCGAATGCCTTGCCCCTGCCGACCGCGGCTGTCTCGGTTGTCTTGTCCGGCTTTGCCCTACGGAATTTCGTCTCCATACCACGCGCCCTCCAGGAAGCGGCGCGCGTCCTCCAGCCCGGCGGACGACTGGCTTTGCTTGAGGTGGATACGCCGCGCCACACGCTCCTGAAATGGGGCCACGGTTTCTATTTTCAGCGTATCGTGCCTCTGCTGGGCGGTCTCATCTCAGACCGAAAGGCGTATCTCTATTTGCCGCGCTCGGTGGTCTACCTGCCGGAAGAAGCGGAACTGTTGCAGATGGTCCGAGCCGCGGAATTTGAGCAGGTCGTCAAGACAAGTTTATCCGGTGGTGTCGCGCAGCTGATTACCGCGCTGAGACGATAAAAGCGAGCGCCCGCCCAACATCCGCGGCTCAGAGAGGGCATGAGCTTTTCCAGCGCTTCAATAAAGCCCAATCCGACCCGCTCTCCGCCCTCGTCCAGATAGTGATCGATGGCCTGGTCAACATCGCGGTTGGCCAACGCCCTGGGAACGACCGGCTTGACGCTCACCCTTGCCGCCGTTACCTCGCTCTTTTGTGGAGCGTCTTGCGTAGCGTGTCGAAACAGGCAGCATCGGCAGCGAAAGATGGCTCAGACGCGGCTCCTGCGAGCAACAGGACAACGACAAAAGCCGTGACCAGTCCGAGCACCGAGCTGCGTTGCTGGCGCAGTGTGGCGGAAGGTAGATTCATACGGTCGTCTAAACCTGCATGCCCGTCGCCCACACGCTGGCGTCCTTGACCTGAAGCATGATGCGCCGCTGACGAGTGACGGCCTGATGGGATGAGGGGCAAGACCGAGGCCAAACCCACAAGAATGAAACAAGAACCAATTAGGCCGCCGTCATTCCTGCGCACGCAGGAATGACGGCGGCTGACACGGCGGCGTGGTCGTGGGCAGGCTGCGGGCAAGATGCCCGCGCTCCCAGGGGGGTAATGCCGTGGGCCGGATTAGCCGGAGGCGTAATCCGACAGCCCCCGCGCTTCAGGTAGGCCGTTGAGAAAGTCATTCAGGTCTATGAAGGCATTGACCGATTTCTTGAGATTAGCGGCCATCTGCTTCTCCACGTTTGCCGCTTCTACACGGATACCCTTCCTGCGCAATTTCTCCGCAAGATAGGCAAAATCCTGATCGCCGGTGACCAATACAACCACGTCTGGATTGACATCGATTGCGAACTCCAAGGCATCCATAGCCATCAACACATCCACGTTGGCCGAAAAACGGGGGTTCCCATCCTCGTCATTATCCGTCCACTTTCCATGATGCACTACGGTCATAATCCCGTTGTGCTCTAAGACGTCTTTTGTCTTGTGCATGGCATCCGTGACGTTTCGCCAATTCGGCGGCATGTCTCTCACGACGGGGGGGAAGCCGAAATACACGACCATTTCGATCAGTAGCCTGCCTTGGTTAGGGTTTGCCAAATACTCTTTCAATTTAATGAGGTCTGCAAACCGTCCTTGTGATTGCGCGGCGTGGTAGAAGTTAGACTGGTCAACGAAGATCATCACTCTTTGCATTCGCCTTCCCTCTTTTTGTGGACCTGCCCCGACTGAGGGGCCTATCTGCGCTGTCTGTTGGCGCGCTTGCATCTTTGGTATCCTTATCCAAGCAAAATGCAGGCGTAATAACAACAAACGGAGCAGATATAATGCCCGGACTCCGAGCAAAGATCGATTACGTTCATATCAAAGGTTTCCGTTCTCTGGCGGATGTCAAGATTGCCGGACTTCCCGACGTGACCGTGATGATCGGGGCTAACGGTTCGGGCAAGTCGAACTTCATCCGTTTTTTCGAGATGCTGAGTTGGATGGCACGCTCGCGGAAGCTCGGTGAGTTTGTCGGACGATACGGCGGGGCTGACGATCAGTTGTTTGGCGGTAGCAGGCAAACGCCCCGCATGGAAGCCACGGTGGGCTTAACAACAGAGGCCGGTCAGAACGAGTATCGCTTCGCCCTTGCCCATGCACATCCCGACCGGTTCATCTTTACGGAAGAAGCGTGCAGGTTCAGCAGCAACGACCGCCCCATACAAGCCGGCTGGCAATACCTTGACGACAGCGGATATGGGGAAGCGCGGATCGTCGAAGCCGCTCAGTCAGGGAAAGACCTCGGCATCAATTCGGATACTGCTTCGTCTATCGTGAAACTGCTTCGGAATTGCAAAACATACCAGTTTCACGACACCTCTGATGAATCCAACCTCAAGAAGCTGTGGGACGCAGAGGATAACAATTCTCTGCGCAGTGATGGCGGTAATCTGGCGTCCATTCTGTACCGTCTGGAACAGGAAGACCTCGGAAGGTTTGAGCTTATCTGCCACTACATCAGCCGCATACTGCCTGTTTTTGACCGCTTTGCAATAGAAAAAAACAAGAGCAAGGTCTCGCTCAGGTGGAAGGCGAAGTGGATCGATAAAACCTTTGGCGCTCATCTCACATCGGACGGTTCGCTCCGATTTTTCGCCTTGGTGACATTGCTCAATCTTCCCTCCGAAATGCTCCCGGATGTGATTCTGCTGGATGAGCCCGAACTTGGGCTGCATCCGACGGCCATCGAGTTGGTCGCGCATATGGTCAAAACGCTCGCCAAGGAAAAGCAGGTCATTGTGGCGACGCAATCGCCATTGCTCGTGGACGTGTTTGATCTCGATGAAATTATCGTCCTGGACCTCAAGGACGGCAAGAGCGAATTGCGAAAACTTGACCCGGATGAATTCAGAATATGGATTGAAGAGGACTTCACTCCGGGGCAACTCTGGGAGAAAAACCTTCTCGGGGGACGCCCGTGACCCGTGTGGCCATTTCCGTGGAGGGGAGCACAGAAGAAGCCTTCGTCAAGACTCTGCTTGTCGATTACCTGGCAGAAAAAGGTATTTTCGTGCAGCCGTTTCTGCTCGGTGGCAGGATAACCGTACAGCGGGTGGCGTCGGATATGGCAAGGCTGTTTTGGAACCACGACTTCGTGACATCTCTGGTGGATTTCTATGGGTTTGAAGACAAGAGAGAAAAAACCATTGAGGAGTTAAAAAAGGACATATCTGACGAGGTTGTTAGAAAAATTGATCGAAGCAGCTTAGACCAAAGAAGGATTTTTCCTTACATCCAGCAGTATGAGTTTGAAGGACTCCTTTTCTCGAAGGTCGAGAGTTTTAGGCCGGTGCCGGGGGTTGATGAAGAATGCCTGACCAGACTCGGTCAAATTCGCCGGCAATTCGAGACCCCGGAGGATATCAACGATAGTGCTACTACAGCGCCCAGCAAACGGATCACGAGGTTGATCCCGACATACAGCAAGGTTCTTCATGGCCTGTTGGTGGCTGGCGAAACTGGGCTGGACAGCCTGCGCAACGAATGCCCTCGTTTCAACGATTGGTTGAACCGTTTGGAATCCCTGGCCTGAATAATCCGTGCGGCTACGGTATTGGCGGATGGGCAACCACGGGGGGTTGCCCCGACAGGCGAAACAATACCTACGGCACGCGCTCCGCGGTCACGGCTACGTCAAGGACAGGGCTGCCGCCGCCGACAACGACACCTTTCAACGGGGTCACGTCGCTGTAGTCCCGGCCCCAAGCGACGGTAATATGCTGGTCGGTGGGAATGCTGTTGTTGGTGGGATCGAAATCCACCCAGCCCTGCCCAGGGCAATACACCGACACCCAGGCGTGAGAAGCCGCGGCCCCCGTGAGCTGCGGCTGGTCGTCTGGGGTGGCGGTTTCGAGATAGCCGCTGACGTAGCGTGCGGCTATGCCGTGCGTGCGGAGACAGCCGATAGCCACATGCGCAAAATCCTGACACACGCCCTGGCGGTGATCCAACACTTCATTGAGGGGTGTCGAGACCGTTGTCGCCTCGGGTTCGTAGGTAAACTCCTGATAGATGCGCTGCACAAGGTCGGCAACGGCCTCCAACAGCGGGCGGTTCGGCGCAAAAGACGTGGCCGCATACGCGGCCAATGCAGCACTGCTGTGGACCAGGGGTGAGTCGAGCCGAAATTGTCGCGCCTCGATGCCGGCCTGACTCGTGTCCTTGGAAACGGTGCGGCGAACCTCTTCCCAAGCGGGAGCGTCCCGGAGCAGCAGTGGAGTGGCTGGGGCGATCAGAACCGTACTCCGGGCGGTCACCGATAAACTGACATGGGATTCCTGAATGGCAAAATAGGTCACGTGATTGCCGAAAAAATCTTCCCGATCCTGATACGCTGTCGGCGACGGCTGAATGCGGAGCTGGCCATGCTCGCAGCGTTGCCGCGGGGTAGAACGCGGGAGCAGGTGGGCTTCATTCTGGCACTGTGAAACCGACGTGTTATAGCGATATTCGGTGACGTGGGTGACGCGATAGCGTATCATCTGGAAGTCGAGCGCGCTGCGGTCAGCTGTTGTTGTACTTCAATAGGGCTGAAATAGTCTCGGCTCAAGGTCTCCGACAGCGCGAGCAGGCGCGTGCTCAGGCCGGCAAACAGTTGGCCCAGCGTCTCATCCATGTCTGCGTCCCAGCTGGATGTTGAGTAGCGTTCCAGGTCTGTCACCCGTAAGGTTGTGAGCGTCTCCAAAATGATACGTTCTTCGGCGCTCCGGTGTGGCAGGGGCTTCTTGCGCGGCAGACTCGCCACTTGGTCCCGTATTTGTACGAGCTGGTAGCCGACCGAGCGCGGATTGCTCTCGTCGAGCAGCAGCAGGTCCAACACGGCCCCGGCCTGGACGGCTGAGGCGTAGCGACGCCGATACGTCATCAGGCTGTCGGTCATGGCCAGCACCATTTCCCAGACGACTTTTTCCGTCTCGCGCGGCAGCTCACAGCCCGTCCGCAAGAGGCCGAGCGTATACAGCGCCCGTTCCAGCCGCCGCCCGATTTCCATAAACCGGAATCCGTGGCCGCGCGCCATGCTTTCGGTATTCAAACCGTTTACCGAGGCCAGTCCGATAATCAGGCCTTCCAGGCTTTCGAGCATCTCACTCAAAGACTTGACCTGTGGCAACTCGCGCTCAAGCCGGTTGATTGCCCGCCAGGCATCATCCGACAGCCGGTCGCGCGCGGCCTGTCCGGCGCGGACTAAGGCGTTCAGATGGAAACGCAGACTCCCCGGTCGCGCAGCGTCCAGAATCGTCGCGAACAATTCCTGCTCGGCAACGGCCAGCCGCCGGCGCTCCCCGTATCCGATAAAACGGAGATAGGTCGCGGCGCTATGGGTATGGGCGGAAAGAAAGGCCGATAAGGAGGTATCATACCGGGCGGTCTCGGTATCCAATACCCGCTGGAGGACCTCGCGGAAGACGCGCGCCCCCCCGGCAGTGCGTTCGACATAGCGCCCGAGCCAGAACAGATTATCCGCCATCCGGCTGGGTACTTCTCCCCCGCCGCGCGTAATCGATACGGCGCGCTCAGGTGCCGGGATGAGGCTGAACTGACTTTCAGGCTCTGAGGCGAGAATCCAGGTATCCTTGCTCAGACCGCCGGCCTGACCGGAGACGCGCCACCCGTCCGTGTCCGGCGCGACCCGCGTCAGCCCGCCCGGCATGGCCACATAGCCATCGTCTCGGGAGACCAGGAAGCTGCGCAACATCATGGGGCGTGGCTCCAGGCGGTCTCCGATAAATACCGGCGTGGTGGACAAGACCGGCTGTTCCTGGCCGACAAAACAATGGGGGCGGGCCCTGATGTTCTGAATAAGGCGGTCGCGTTCTTGGGCGCTCAACTGTGGGCCAGAGACGGTTGCCGTACCGGGGAGGGGGAAGACGGGTTTGATGACCAGTTGTTCGATATGGTCCACGACATAGGCCAGCGCCTGCTCGTCGCCGCACCACCAGGTCGGAACCGAGGCCAGGCGCAGGTCCTGACCCAGCAATACTTTGGCGACCCGGGGCAGGTAGGCCATCAGTCCGGGGTTTTCGAGCACGCCGCTGCCCAGCGGATTGGCAACTATGACCGTGCCGTTTCTGACTGCCTGGAGCAGGCCGGGGGGGGCCAAGAGCGATTCCCGCTGGAGTTCCAAAGGATCACAAAAAGTGTCATCCACCCGCCGGACGACCGCGCCGACCGGTTGCAGCCCGTCTACCGTCTTCACCCACAGCTGGCCATCCCGAACCGTTAAGTCATCTCCCTGGGCGAGGGTATAATCCAGATAGCTGGCCAAATAGGCGTGTTCAAAATAGGTTTCGTTCTGCGGTCCTGGGGTGAGGAGCGCCGTCCGCGTCCGGGGGGTCGGGGTCAGGGCGGCCAAGGTCGATCGCAGGGTGCGGAAAAAGAGGGACAAGCGGTGGACCTGAGCGTCTCGATACAGGCTGGGCAGAATCCGCGCCAACACCAGCCGATTTTCCAGGGCGTAGCCAGCTCCAGACGGTGCCTGCGTCCGGTCATCCAGCACGCTGATAGCGCCATTGGGAGCCCTGGCGAGGTCAGCCGCGTATAGGCACAGATACGGCATCGGCGTGGGCAGCGCCCCGTGACAGGGGCGCAGAAAGCCGGGATGGGTATAGATCAACTCGGGCGGGAGCAGGCCGTCGTGAATGAGGTGTTGTGGACCATACAGGTCCGCTCCGATGAGATTGAGCAGTTCTGCCCGCTGGACGAGCCCCTGTTCAATAGTCCGCCACTCCTGGCTGGTGAGGAAGGCGGGTATGACGTCGAGCGCCCAGGGTCGCGGGTGTCCCTGGGAGTCCGTATAGACGTTGTAGGTTACGCCATTTTCGCGCAGAACCTGTTGGACTTCGTCCTGACGACGACCCAGCTCTTCCGCGCCCAGCGCCTCGAAAGCGCGCAGGGCGTATTGCCAGTGGGGCCGGACCGTGCCCGGAGCGGAACACATTTCATCGAAGCGGGCTGAGGCCACGGGATAGTGTGCCAGCGCATCGCCCCGAACTGCATCTCTCTGAAAAGGGGTCTCCGCATAGGTAGACTCAGGCATAGCCCGTTCTCCTCCTCCGATTGCCCATTAGCGTATGTGCAGGCCGCCTGACAAGCGACGAGCAGGAGGTCGAAAGACGAAAATCAGACTCGTCACTCACCACTCGCCTCTACTCATCTCTTCCCCTACACCTTTGCAGTATAGCGGTCGGTGTCATACAAGCGCTCCAGGTCCACGGTATTGAGCCCGCTGACGGCTTGACCGAGGGGGATCATGCGGAGCTGGCAGGTCGGGCCAATGCCCTGCGCACTGACCATCTGTCCCCAGTCGCCGCGCCGCGCGGCTTCGACCGCGGCTGAGCCGAACATGCGCCCCATAATCCGGTCCAGCGCAGACGGACTGCCGCCGCGCTGGCTATGGCCGATCACCAGCTCGCGTGAATCAAAAGGTGTGGCGCGGCGAATGCGCTGGGCGAGTCGACTTCCGATGCCGCCCAGGCGTTCATGCCCGAAGGCGTCCCGGCTGGCGTCCAGGGTCACGACTCCTTCCTCGTCTGCGTGGGCGCCTTCGGCCGCCACAATCACCGCGTAGCGGGGGTAACGCCGATCCTGCTTGCCACGCGCCAGCCGTCGGGTCAGGAGTTCATAGACCCGCTCGTAGGCAAAGGGATACTCGGGGATAAGGACCAGGGTCGCGCCTCCGGCAACCGCGCTCCACAGGGCCAGATGGCCGGCATGCCGGCCCATGACTTCGACCACCTGCACCCAGTGGTGCGAGCCGGCCGGGGTGCGCGCCTGCTCAATGACAGAGGTGCAGTTGCGTAGCGCGGTATCAAACCCCAGGGTGTAGTCGGTGTGGCTGAGGTCTTTATCAATCGTTTTCGGAATGCCCACCACCGGGCAGCCCTTTTCACTCAGCCGGTGCGCCACGCCCAGGGTATCTTCTCCGCCCAGGGCGATAATGGCATCAAGACCAAGCCGGGCGATATTAGCCAGGACTTCGTCCGAGCGGTCTCGTGCCCTCGCCTCGCCCGGCAGGGTCACGTGAAACGGGTTGGTGCGAGACGAACCCAGATTGGTGCCGCCATCACGGTCCCAGCGTCGGACCTGGTAATCCTCCAGCCGGACGGCCTCGTCGATCCCCGTGTCGAGTAAACCGTGCCAACCATCAAGGAGTCCCATCACCTCCACGTCATGGGCTGTCGCACGATACACAATCGCCTTGAGCGCGGGGTTCAAGCCCGGGGCGTCTCCTCCTCCGGTTAACACGCCAATTCGTCGGATACGCATACTCTCCTCGGGATAGCCCCTATACCATACCATACGCTTGGTGGATGAGTGACAGGGGAGGGGCGAAAGTCAAAGAGAGCGCTTACATTTACTCTCAATCTTGTTCGACTTGAGAGGCGTGCATGAGGAAGCGGAGGATCTCATTCCGGAGTTGTATATACCGTGGCAGGTCAATAATAGTCTCCCGTCGTCGGGGTCGAGGAATATCGATCTCGACACACTCAGCGAGAGAGGCTTCCGGGCCGGCGCTCATGAGGGCGATGCGATCCGATAGCAAAATCGCTTCATCCACGTCGTGGGTTACCATGAAAACAGTTGTACCAGTCGCCTCCCACGTCCTCATCAGCTCGTCCTGAATCACGCCCCGAGTGAGAGCATCGATTTGTGCAAAGGGCTCATCCAGCAGCAGCACTTTCGGTTGGACGGCAAAAGCACGTGCAAGCCCGACACGCTGACGCATGCCTCCCGATAAAAAGGTGGGCTTCTTATTGGCCGCCTGCTGTAAATTCATCATGGCGAGATATTTTTGTGTATGAGCATCCGTCTGTGACTTGTCCCACTCCGGGTAGGCGGCTTTCACCGCAATGCGGACATTGTCGAAGGCAGAGAGCCAGGGCATCAAAGCAAAACTTTGAAAGACGACCATTCTATCTAAGCCGGGCTCAACGACTTCCCGACCGTCCAGGACCATACCCCCTTCGGAGGCAGTCTCAAAGCCGGCAAGAATATTAAGCAGGGTGCTCTTGCCACACCCCGAGTGACCAACCAGGGTAACGAATTCCCCCTTTTCAACAGAGAGCGAGATATCTTGAAAAACGCAGAAGGTCTCTGTCATCTGGGCAAGGTCAGTTGTCCCTTCGCGCAGGGGGAAATGCTTGCTGACATGGTCAATTTCAAGGAAAGACATTCCACTCTTTCTGTAGCAGTATGCACTCTGGACTGGACAGGTTACTCAGTATAGGTCACGAGGCGGGCGAGCCGATTAAAGCCGGAGTCGAGTACAATGCCCACCGATCCAACAACGAGAATGGCAAACATCACGCCAGAGATGTCGAGATTGTTCCATTCAATCCAAGTTAAATAGCCAAGACCGAGTTCGCCCAACAACATCTCCGCAGGCACTACTGCCACCAAAGCACTCCCAAAAGAGATGCGCAGACCTGCGATAATAGTCGGTGCTGCAGCGGGTAAGATAACCATGATAAGACGACGGAACCAGGACAGCTGTAGCAAGCGAGCAACTTGGATGTATTCTTTGCGGATCGAACTCACCCCAAATGCGGTATTCGCAATAGTTGGCCACAACGAGGCCATAAAGACGACAAGAATGGCTGTCCAGGTAGGGTCTTGCACGCTGTATAATAAGAGAGGCATCCAGGCCAGAGGCGAGATGGGCTTCAAGAGCTGAATAAAGGGGTTCAGGGCTTGATAGAGTGGTCGTGACATGCCGATAAGTATGCCGATACACACCGCAAGCACCGAGGCGGATATAAATCCGACTGCAAAACGCGTCACGGTATAGAATACGAGATATCCAACCCCATGGTCGTTTGTTCCTTTCCTATGGAAAGGGTCCGAGAGTTCTTCGACGGATTTCTTTACCAGGGCGAGGGGCCCTGGAATGCCCTGGATTTTGTCGGGATTATGGATGTAGATGCCACTCTCCGTTCTGATAATATCTCCATTAAACTCCATGGTCAGTAATTCGTCTTCTGTCCGGCCGGTTGGGTCAAAGGCTGGCCGAACCGTCGCCAGATGCCAGGCCACCAGAAAAAAGAGCAGAAGCGTGGCAGACAGAAGCCACGGCTGCCCCCGCGTGTATATTTTTTTCCTTATGGACTGTCGCAGCAGGGGGTCTTGTGAGGGAGCCTTTCCTTCTCCCTTACCCTGCGCCTGTTGCGTCAATACGGCGGTCGCAGCATCTCGTACGAACAAGGCACGTGCGTTCATGAGGATCACCATTTCCGGTACGGGAGAAATTTCCCACTATAGGTCACAATCACTCGATCTCCTTTGGGGTCTGCTTTTTTCTGAATATCAATTTCAAAGTCGATGGCGCTCATAATGCCATCGCCGAACATTTCATGGATCACCGCTTTCATGGCTGTCCCGTAAACCTGAGTGATTTCGTGAAAGCGATAGATCAGGGGATCAACCGGAACCGTGCTGTCCAAGGCCCCTTTTAAGGGAGGCTCTTGCAGGGGCAGGGTCACATCCGGTGCCACGCCTAAGAGCTCGCTCAGCCGCTCAGCCTCTTCCACAGATAATGTGGCTTGGCCCATAAAGGCCGCAGCGACCCATACTTTGTCTCTTCCCAGAATTGTTGCGATATCGCGAAAAGAGAGCCCTTTGTCTTTCTTGGCCACGAGTAGGAGATCTGTTGCGTCGCTCCGTGTCATATTCCATCCTCCATTTTTGTGATGCTTGTTTCCTTTTGGCGTACGCTGAGGGGCCGGAATCGGCCGCCCTCTCTCTGCTGTGTTTATGTCAGATTATTTATGTGAAAGCTTTTGAGATATTCCTCTGGCTGGTTGGGATCAAAAGTTTTTCCCATGAGAACGTGGGAGCTATAGGTCTGTTGGTGAACGTCGTAGCCGAGTTCCCGAGAGATTTTGTCGCATTCTGAGGCGAGATACACTTCTTCTGCAACCTTCTTGTAATCGAAATCGCGGTCGACATGCTTCCAGCGCTTCATCTGGGTCAGTATCCAGACTGCCATTGAGTGCCAGGGGAATGGGTCGAAATCGATCCGGTCTGGCACGGTCTTAATATTGCCAAGGCCGTCAGCAAATTTTCCGGTGAGGACCTGTTCGAGCACAATGGTAGGCTGGTTGAGATAGTTTTTCGGCGCAATGGCTTTTGCGATATCTTTGCGGTTTTCGGGCTTTGAGGCGTAATGGGTCGCATCAACAATAGACCTGAACAGGGCCAGGAATGTATTGGGGTATGTTGCGGCGAATTCCTGAGAAATAGCGAAAGCACAGCAGGGGTGACGGTCCCAAATTTCTTTTGACAGCAGGTAAATAAATCCGACATTTTCGTACACCGCCCGTTGGTTAAACGGGTCGGGGGCCAGGTAGCCGTCTACGTTGTCAGCTTTGAGGTTAGCCACCATTTCCGGCGGCGGAACAACGCGGATCTGCACATCTTTGTCTGGGTGAACTCCGCCTTCCGCTAAATAATAGCGGAGCAAATAGTTGTGCATGGAGTAGCGAAAGGGTACACAAAAGCGAAAGCCCTTCATATCTTTTGCGGACTGTACGCCGGCATGCTTCGTATGCAGAGTGATGGCCTGGCCATTAATATTTTCAACGGCCGGCATGAAATACGGTACCTGTTTCGACCCGGCTCCTAACGTGATGGACAAGGGCATCGGGCTCAGCATGTGGGCTGCGTCGACGTCCTTATTGATTGACCAGTCCCGAACCATGGCCCAGCCCGATGCGCGGCGGACCTTCGCATTCAGCCCGTGTTTTTTGTAGAATCCCATGGGTTCCGCCATAATAATAGGCGTTGCACAGGTAATTGGGATGAAGCCAATCGTCAGGTCTTTCTTTTCAATATTGCCAACCTGCTCCTGAGCCAAGGCCTTCGCCATTTTGAGAGGAAAGAGTGACTCGATGAGGGCCGCGGCGCTACTTGCACCAACGAGTTGCATGAAGCGCCTGCGGTTCACATCATTACCCCCGAATATGGCGCGGACAACCGTATTCTCCACCACTCGATCGATAATTTTTTCCGGGGTCTGGAGTGTAGAATGGGTCTCTAGCGGTGTCGGCTCTCCACGACTGTGGGAGTGATCGAGAGACGGATGCGGATCATAGGGATCGTGTAAACTCTTGCTTTGCATTGAGGGACCCTCCCTTATGTGTGCTTAACCCTTCTACGAAGCAGAAAGCGCAATATGCATGCCAATAGAGACCGCTTGGGAAAGAACGCGAAAAATACCAGCAGCCCTGGAGAGTTGGACATTCGGAAGAGGGGGGGAGCACCCGGCGAGAGGGAACGGATCAGCCAACAATATAGGCAGAGAAGCAATGAATTGTTGGCTGAGCAACATCTGGCTGATGGGACAGGAGGTTCACCCAGAATAGAGGATTGCTCGGACCTCGCAGAAGAACATACTCTGTAACCATAAAGAAAAAGGACAGACACCTCGATTTTTACAGGTTGAGGAGGAAAAGGAAGACAAAAAAAGGGGCAGCCTGAGCTGCCCCTCCTTTCCTTGTGAGAACCCGTATGTCTGAGAAAAACTAGAACTTCAACGTCGTCTCGATATAGCCGAAATTGGCGCTGTCGTCGGGATAGATCTGATCCACGATGCTGTCGCCGAAGACGTGGGCAAAAAAGACGTTGATGTTGATATGTTTGTTCAGGTTGTAGCTGAGGCTGGTCTCGATAATCTGAAACAGATCGCGCTTGCCAAAAGTCGGGCGGCCAACAAAGCCAAAGCCGGCCTGCCGGTCGCTCAGGGTCGCGCCAGCGCCCTGATACCACAGGTCGTTCTTCTCGCTGACGCGAATATAGTGAAAGTCCGTGCGCCAGACCAACCCTTTGAGCGGACGGAGAATGAGTTGGAAGAAGATGTCTTCGTTGTTCATCAGGTTGTAGAAAGTGGAAAACGAATACACCCGGGCCGTCGGCAGCATCTGAAAAAAGGTGTCATGGTCGCCGTCGTTGGGGTCGTCGTCGCCCGAGCTGCGGTTATAGCCGATACGGAACCAGGGTTTCCCCGGCAGCCCGCTGGGTTGCCAGCCGGCCTCGGCGGCAAACGCCCAGCCGTGATGATCCTGGTTGCCCCAGTCGCCGCCCTGCACCACGCCCCAGCCCATCAGGTCAATCGGGCCGGCCCCGGTCGGCACGACCTGAATCAGGTGGCCGCCGCCGGTGTTGATGGCCAGGTGTCGGCGACTGCGTTCTGCGGCCGGCCGGTTATCGGTAGGCCGCAGGTTCCGCCCGTCGGCGTAGTAGATATAGAACAGCCGCGCGTCGGTCATTTTGGCGAACTCGGGCCGGGTCAGGTTGAAGCCGGCGTACAGGATGTCGATATCGTCAATGGTCTTGTTGCCGGCCAGGTCAAAACCGGCCTGGGTCGGATGGGAGCCGTGCAGCGTAAAATTATAGGCGTCCTTGGTCCAGCTCAGGGTGAAGCCGTCATACGAACGGCCGACATGGGACCAGCCGAAAGGGCCGAGCAGGCGTTGGGAGACACGCATGCGCTTGACCCAGTCGCTAGTCGGGTCCTTGCTCAGCACCTCCGCGCCTTCGGCGATCGAGTGCCGCCCGCCCCTCAGGCGAAGGCCGGGGATACCGAGCTGTTTGAGGGTCAGGTGGGCCTGTTTGAGAAACACGCTGGCGTCGTTCTGGCGGCGATTATGAGACAGATAGACAGGCCCCAGGCCGAAGGAACCCTGCGGAGCGGGCGCGCTGGCGTCATCGGGCAGGCCCATCAAAGCCGTGTTTTGGGCTTCAAGATGCAGGTCGAACAGGTCTTGCTGCCATTTCATTCCCAGCTTGGCCACGGTGGCCGCATAGGCATACGAAGAATCGCCCGAGGTGCCCTCAAACCAGTCCCAGAATTCGCCCCGTGTGCGCAGGCTGGCGAAAACTGACAGTTTTGGAGAAATCTGGCTGATCGGGACGTCCGCCCGAAGCGGAGTCGGAAATACAGTCAGGAGCCCCAGGATGAGCAGCAAGAGGCTTGTGTGTTGGATACAAGCAGATAGCTGCTGATAAGGTGTCCTGGTACATCCTGTAGAACTGCCTCGGCTGTGTATCATTCTCTCCTCCTCGTCTGTAGGCTTTGCTTGGTATTTCAGTATAACAGGCTAAGCAATGTTGGAGCCAAACACAAGAAAGACAGAATACAGAGAAGCGGGAAGAAAAGTAAGTAGCGAGGAGGGCTGGTACTGGTTCAGTTTCAAATCGCTCTTGACCTCTGCCGGAGGAGTGCCCCCTCCCTGGCCCTCCCTCTCTCAACGGGTGCTGCCCAGTGTGTCGCCGGCCCCCTCACCCGGCCCTTCGACAGGCTCAGGGCCACCCTCTCCCTCCAGGGGAGAGGGAAAGACAAGGGAAAGACAAAGGAAAGACAAGAGGCCCGCTCCCGTTGGGAGCGGGGCGAAACAGCAGTCTGGTCGGTGTGAGGCGCCCATCTTTGCAGCATGCCTGTAGCGCTACCTGTTGCTGAGACAACAGACGCCACCCGTAGCCCTCCCTCGGCGGCGGTGTGGGCTTCCGGGTCCGCTTTTGACTTTGTGTGGTCCCACCGGATAAAGAAGACATACGCAAACACAAGCCCGCCACTGGTTATACGCGTATGCTTCCGCACGGACATTATCTGAGTGAGCACCATTTTCTGATTTTCCTGCTTCAGATCCTGCTGTTGCTGGTGATGGCCCGTGGGTTCGGTGAGGTCTTTCGGCATTGGGGCCATCCGCCTGTTGTCGGGGAAATCCTGGTTGGTCTTCTTCTGGGTCCAACGCTGCTCGGACGTCTCTCGCCCGAACTGTATTCCACCTTGTTCCCGCCAGACCCAATCCAATACACCATGTTGGAAACGGTTTCCTGGTTTGGGGTGCTCCTGCTCCTGCTTGAAACGGGCCTTGAGGTCGATGTGTCGGCGGCCTGGCAGCAGCGCGGCCCGGCACTCCGCATCGGTATTATTGGCGTTGTCGTTCCTCTGGCCGTTGGGTTTCTCTTATCGCTGCTGCTGCCCGATGCCTATCTCGCCACCCCCGACCAGCGGCTGACCTTCGCCCTGTTTTTAGGCACGACTATGGCTATCAGTGCCATGGTCATTATTGCCCGCGTGCTGTACGACCTGGATTTGGTCAAGAGTGATCTGGGTCTCCTGACCCTGTGCGGCTATGCGGTGAATGATATTCTGGCCTGGGTGATTCTCAGCCTCGTCTTTGCCACTGCCGCGGCTGCCACGCTGAGTATCGGTTCGGTCCTTCTTTTGCTGACGACCGCAGTCGGCTTTACCGCCTTTTGTCTCTCACTGGGATTACGCCTGGTTGACCGTTCGCTGACCGGCCTGGTCGCACGTATGCCGCACCAGCCTGGCGTTGTTCTGACTTTCGTGTGTTGCCTCGGGCTGCTGTGTGGGGCGGTCACGCAGTGGGTCGGGCTGACCGGCCTGCTCGGGTTTTTTCTGGCCGGCATCATGGCTGGAGATGCCGGGGCGCTTTCTGAACGGGTGCGGCAGATCCTCACCCAGATGGTCCACGCGATTTTCGTACCGCTCTATTTTGCGACGATCGCCATCCAAATAGACTTCTTTGCGCAGTTTGATGTTTTTCTCGTCCTTTTTGTGACCGTGGTATCAATCGCTGGGAAGTATTTTGGCGCATGGCTGGGAGCGCAACAGGCGGGGCTCTCTTCTGTGGACCGGGTTTCCATCGGCATTGCCTTCACGCCCAGCGGCGTGACCGGCATTGTGGTTGCCGCGATGGCGGTAGAGCACCAGATCATTACCATTCCCGTCTTTGTTTCCATCGTCCTCTCGGCGATTATCTCTTCTCTTATTGTCGGACCCTGGCTGATGTGGTCCATTCGACGCCGGCCGGCCATGCACATCGCCGAGCTGTTCGTGCGTCGGGCCCTGATTCCGCACTTGACCGGTATGACGCGTCAGGCGGTGCTCCAGGAACTCTGTCAGGAAATAGCGGAACACCAGCCGGCCCTGGACCAGGAAACGGTATTCGCGGCGGTCCAGGCTCGGGAAGAGTTGATGGGGACGGGCGTCGGGAGTGGGATTGCCATCCCGCATGCCCGTCTGGCAGCGCTCTCGAAACCCGTGCTTACCTGCGGACGTTCGCCGGCTGGGGTTGATTGGGACGCCCCGGACGGGCTGCCCGTGCAGTTGGTCTTTCTGCTGCTCACACCCGTTCAGGACGAGGGCGCGCAGTTGCAGATTCTGGCGGCATTGGCCCGCACGATGAGTGCACAAGAGGTACGACAGAGCCTGGTGCAGGCCGAGGATGCGGGGGAATTGTGGCAGCGCTTGCGCGACGTGTTACAGTCGGACGAGGCTCAGGTCGTACCACACCAGCCCGCCCAGATGTAGGGGCAACCCCCTGTGGTTGCCCCCCGTGGTTGCCCCCTGTGGTTGCCCCCCGTGGTTGCCCCGTCTGCCATTCGACCCAATAACGCCTCGCAATTTTACAATAAATCATAGCGCTTCATCCGCTCACGCAGGACATTGCGACTCACGCCCAGCAGCCGGGCGGCCTGGACCTGATTATAGCGGGAGAGTGCCAGCGCCTTACCGACAACAAGCTGCTCGGAGCGCGCCAGGACATTGCCCGCGTGCTGGGCAAACAGCTCTTCCAGGGTTGTATTCAAGGCGGCTTCGACGTTGGGTGGTGGGGATGCGGAGGCTGCCGGAGCGCTGCTGGCGGGCAGGGTGAGGTCTTCCTCGGTAATAACCGGGCCACGTGAGTATAGCGCCGTTTGTGCAATAACGTTCTCAAGCTCACGGACATTCCCCGGCCAGGCGTAGGCGAGGAGTTTCTTACCCGCAGCCGGAGAGAACTCTTGCGGGCCGTTTTTGTTATCTTGAGTGTGGAGCTGCAGCAGGTGCTTGGCTATGAGGAGGATGTCTTCGCCGCGTTCCCGCAAGGGTGGTATATTAATCCGCACGACATTAAGTCGATAGTATAAATCTTCACGAAACCGTCCATCTTGAAGCAGCGTTTCAAGGGCCTGGTTGGTCGCCGCAATGATCCGTACATTGATCTGCCGTGAGCGCCGTCCGCCCAGCCGGTAGATTTCGCGTTCTTGCAGCACGCGGAGGAGCTTGGCCTGGAGGAGGGGGGGCATGTCTCCAATTTCATCCAGGAAGAGCGTGCCGCCGTGGGCGAGCTCGAATTTTCCGGGGCGTGACTCGACTGCCCCGGAAAAGGCGCCGCGCTCATGACCAAAGAGTTCGCTTTCCAGCAGGGAGTCCGGGATAGCCGCGCAATTGATGGCCAGGAAGGGGCCGTTGCTGCGTTGCGAGTAGGTGTGCAGGGCGTGGGCAACCAGCTCTTTGCCCGTCCCGCTCTCTCCCGTAATCAAAATCGTAATATCCCGCGCCGCGCTTTTGCCGATAATTTTATACACTTCCTGCATGGCCTGACTGTTCCCCAACATGGGCACGGCCCCGGGCGAGAGGGGTTCCGGCCGCGCTTTGTCCGGGGAAGAGGCCGGCTCCTGGGCGGAGGTGTGTTTTGCGAGCGTACGGCCAATGAGCCGCTTGAGGATTTCGATATCAAATGGCTTGACCAGATAGTCATCCGCGTCCAGCGTGGTGGACCGGATGGCCGTTTCGGCTGAAACAAAAGCCGTCATCATGATGACGGGCAGGCTGGGCCGACGCCGCTTAATCTCTTCGAGGGTAGAGAGACCGTCGCGGTTGGGCATACGGACATCCATGAGGATGAGGCGTAAGGCCGGATCGTCTATTTTTTCCAAGGCTTCGTTCCCGGAGAAGGCCGACAGCAGCTCGTAGTCCCGACCCAGGACGCGCCGAAAGGAATAGTGAACGTTCCGCTCATCATCGACAATAAGGATTTTTTCCATGACTAGAGGGGGAGTCGGATACACACCGTTGTGCCGACTCCTGGTTGAGAGAAAAGGCGCAGGCGGCCGTTATGGCCTTCAATAATGCGTTGCGATATGGACAGCCCCAGCCCGGTGCCCTCTTCTTTGGTCGTAAAAAACGGGTCAAAGAGCTGGGCCCGCACCTCGGGCGAGACCCCGTCCCCCTGGTCGGCAATAGTGACCCGCAGGCTTCCGCCCCCAACGCTGATATGCACGGTCAGGGTCCCCCCGTGGGGCATGGCCTGAATCGCGTTGAGCAAGAGGTTCAGAAACACCTGCTTGATCTGGACGCCGTCAACCCAGGCCAGGGGGAGGGTGTTGGCCCAATCCCTGCGGATAACGATCTCACGCCCGCGCGCCTCCGGGCCGATTAAAAGCAGGGTTTCTTCCATGATTTCCTGGAGGCGTTCGCGCTGAAAATGGGGTGGACGTGGACGGGCGAATTCCAGAAACTGGTCCAGTAAGAGTTTGATGCGCTGCAACTCGCCCTGGACAATACGGAGATCATCAGAAAAGCCGTTGGTCGTGGTCCGTTGCCGCGGATAGCCCTGGTCCTGCGCCATCGCGTAGATCAGCATGAGCACGGTATTCAGCGGGTTGCGCAGCTCATGGGCCAGTCCTGCGGACAACTGGCCCAGAGCGGCCAATTTCTCAGACTGGCGGAGCTGCTCTCTGGCCTGCATTTCTTCCCGATAAAGGGTCGCATTTTCTATGGCAATCGCGGATTGACTGGCCAGCAGGGTCAGGAGCCGCACATCACTGTCCTCAAAGCAGCGTGGTTCTGTCGTATAGACATTCAGGACGCCGATAATGGCGGTTCTGGCCCGGAGTGGTACGGACAGGAGGGAGCAGAGTCCTTCCCGGCGGGCCAGGTCTGCCACGCGGTAGCGGGTTTCCGTACGGACGTCAGGCGTATACAGCGGTCGGCCGGTTTTAATCACTTCCCCGGTCAGACTGGTGGCCACCTCGCGCGCTGGCTGAGCGAGATAGGCTTGGCTCGCGCCCTCGGTGGCGGCCGGGCGGAGGGTGCCCTCTTCGGGGTCGAGCAGGAGGATGGAGGAGACGCGCGCCGCCATGAGACGCCGGACGTGGGCAACGATACGTTGCAGCACCTCTTCCAGTTGCAAGGTTGATGAGATTTCAGCCCCAATGGTGAATAGCGCTTCGAGTCGTTCTTCGAGATGTCCCTGGAGCGTATTCATCAAGATGCTCACCGCAGTCTAAAACGGGCGTGGCTGCGTCAAAGCGTTGGGCCGAATCAGCTGTGTCATAGCCAGGCTCTCAATGGGACCGAGTGGAGAAGTCGGCTGCAGTCCATATCCTCACGGGCGGACGAGGGGCGGGGGCAGGGCGGGGGGCCTCCCGCCCTGCTGTTCCGGTCAGGCTTTCTCGGCGCTGAGACGCGGAACGGGTTCCGTCCGCATTGAGCGCTGGCTGGCCATGCCCAGGGTTGAGCCAGGGGAGAACATCTGCGAGGAGCCGCAGGCCACGTTGCCATGCTGACTAGAGCGCGTCTGCTCCCCGCTCCCCGGTTCGGATACGCACGACATCATCCATAGGCAGGATGAAGATCTTGCCATCGCCAATTCGCCCCGTTCGGGCCGCGGTGACGATGGTATCCGCCACTTCGGCAGCCTTGGCGTCATCGATCAAAATTTCAATCTTGACCTTGGGCAGGAAGTCCACCACATACTCCGCGCCGCGATAGAGTTCCGTATGCCCCTTTTGTCGACCAAAGCCCTTGACCTCGGTGATGGTCAAACCCTGGATGCCTGTTTTGGAGAGGGCTTCCTTGACCTCATCGAGCTTGAACGGCTTGATGATCGCTTCTATCTTCTTCATCGGAGCCTCCTTATGAGAGATTCGGCTACATGAGGTAGGCGAACTCCACAATCATCGAATCCTGGTCGTCCGAATAGCCATCACCGTCGCTGAACACCTTCTTGTTGGACCAGTCGTGGCGGAACTCCAAGCGAGCCTGCAAGTTCTCCGTCATCTGCCATTTGAAGGTGCCGGTGACCTCGCGGAGGTCCTGACCACCGGAACCGGTGCCGGTCCGATAATCGTCCGGGTCGGAGAACCACTCGCCACGCAGCGCAAAGGACCAGTCCGCCAGGCTCTCGTCCAGCAGGCCGCCGCCCAGGGTCATGATGCCCGCCAGCCCAGTCCAGTTGGCGTCGTCCCCGCCTACCTGTTCCGAGGCCGTGCCGTAGTCGAAGTTGGCCAGCAGGTCCACGTTTTCCATGGGCGAATAGGTCAGGACGGTATCAAATACGCCTGTCTTGGAGCTGCCGCTTTCGTCATCTTCCGCACCAAAGACACCATTAAACGTCCAGGCCAGGTCGCCAAACTCCAGTCCTAAACTCCCCAGAAAGGTTTTGCCGTTATTGTTGTCTTTCACCGTGTCCCAGCCGTTCACGACGCCGGCCGTCAGGCTGACGTTATCGTTCAGAGCCGTGGAGAACAGCACGCCGGTGTGGGTGAACGGAATGGCGTAGCCGAACATGAAGGAGCGCGACACATTGGGATTATAGGGCGATTCGATCACCTCGCCGCCCAGCAGGGTGGCGAACTTCCCGAACTTCATCTCAACGCCATTGCCGATCCCAAAGGTGTAGGTCATATAGGCCTGCTGGACCTCAAAGTTGTCCGCCAGACCACCGCCCCAGTCAGACTGAATCAGGCTGGCGGTCTCGCCGTAGTCCAGCACGGCATGGAAGCCGACGCCGCTCTCGGTTTCCTTGGACACTTCGAGTTGCAACATATCCATGGAGAAGTTGTTGTGTTCGGTATCGAAAATGCGCAGATCATTGCTGCGCGAGTCCGGGCTGTTGAAGTTGTAGTTGTATGACCCGTATATCAAGCCGCCAAACTGAAAACCGTTCAGACCCAGCAGACCGCCTTCCAGCGATTCGACGCGGTTGGTCAGGTCCATGACGCCGGCCCCGGCCTCGTCGTTCTCTCCGGGGCCTTCCTTGAGGCGGCTCACCTCACCTTCCAACTCGTCAATCCGCTGCTGCATTTTCTGCAGCATGCCCTGTACGTCAGGAGTGACAGGCGCGGCCGGCTCCTCCTCACCCGAGGCGCCCACGTTTCCCCCAACCCCCAACGCGACTGCGAGAGCCGCAACGCTGATAAATTTTTTCATGCACTACCCCCTTGATAGAAATATGTTCCTTGGATTCTGTTGGAACACGCTCGGTACACTTGTCAGCAAGTATCTATAGCAAAAGCAAAGTTGAAGCAAAGCTGATGCCAATTCCGTCCAGGGAGAAAGCTGAGAAAGATCAAGGGCGTTTCTTGCTCTTGGCAGAAAAGGGTGCTCAGAAGAGCAGCAGTTGCAAACCAGACTGCCTAAACTCTGAACAGACGAAGTTGACACAGCCCCCGGCATGTCTGCTATGTGTCGTGTATCTGTGAGAAAAAGGCTGAAAGGAGAAAACCATGCCAAATGCAGACTTTGAAGTTCGCCAGCTCCTCAAGGCGTATCGCAAGGGTGTTATCTCGGATGCGCTGTTCGAGGAACAGATGGAGGAACTATCCAACGGTGGGGCAGCGATCTATACCTATAACGGGGAGAGTCACGCCACCGAGAAAGACATGATCCTCGCCTTACTGGACGAGTTCCGGTGTGGAGAAGACTTTGCCGCGGAATACCTCAACGGCTGGATTGAGGCCAGTGACGAGGCGTGTGTGCGGGGCGGCTTGCGGACCGTACAGCAGCGTGAGGCTTTTCACGCCCACCTCCTGGAAGCCCGGCTGCGCGAGCTGGGCGGCGACCCACAGTGCACAGTACCGGCCGAGCGGCGGGACAAAGAGATGCCTTTCTACTCGTCAAAAGAGAAAGGCGATGTGGAAAAGCTCCAATCCCTTGCCGAGTTGCTCAAAGACCCCGAGGCCATTCTGAAGCCGCTGACCGATTCCATTGATCAGATTCAGGACGATCAGCAGACCAAAGAACTCCTGCGGACCATTATTGACGACGAAATGTCGAGCATAAAATGGCTGCTGGATGCCTGTGAGACCCTGAGCGTCCCCAAAGCTGCGTAGCGGCTCATTTGCTTACGGAGAGAGGGAGGGGGAGGGACAGCCTGCCCCTCCCTATATACCGTGCCTGCTCTGTCTGACGCCAGTTCAGCATTCACGTCCGGGGAGGTGTCCTCCGATATTCTTCGCCCGCTGCTGCCTTGGCGTGAACAGCTCACGTCCTGCTGGCGCCATATCGTCGCCGGCGTTGCGCACGCTCCAGACCCGTCTGTAGCCGCGGTCAATCTGAGTCGCCTGCTGGAGCAGGGCTGTGGGACGGGCGCCGTGCTCCAGTCTGCCGAGCTGTCCCGTGACCTGCTGTTTCTTTTGGGGGCCAGTCAGCATCTCTCGACTGTCCTGGTCCAGCAGGAACAGGACTGGGAAGCCGTCTTTTTGACCGATCGCGGCGCTACGGAAAAATCGACCGCCACCCACCTTCAGGCGTGCCGTCCAGCCCTCCCGCACGCGCTGACCGAAGACGATTTTCTCCGCGGGCTGCGCGCCTACCGCAATCGTGAATATCTGCGGATTGGAACACGAGACCTGCTCGCCCGGGCCTCCCTTGAAGAGACGACCCGCGATTTGAGCGCCCTGGCTGATGCCGCAGTCCAGATTGCGTACGAATATACTCGGGCCAGAATGGAACGGGACTACGGCGCGGCCTGGGTTGAAGAGGCCGGAGAAAAACGCCCGATAGCCTTCGTGGTGTTTGGCATGGGCAAGCTCGGGGGAGAAGAGCTGAATTTCAGTTCGGACATTGACCTTATCTATCTGTACGAATGTGATGCTGGCCCCACAACTGGCGGAAGAAAGGGCCAGGTTGACACCCGGACCTATTTTACCGAACTCGCCCAGCATCTCACCCAGGCGCTCAGCGCCGCCGGCGCCGGCGGCTTTGTCTTCCGGGTTGACCTCCGTTTGCGCCCGGATGGAACGAATGGTCAGATTGTCAATTCGCTCGCAAATACGCTGTTGTACTATGAGTCCTGGGGCCAGACCTGGGAACGTCTGGCGCTGCTCAAAGCGCGGCCCATTGCCGGGGAGCAGGCCCTGGGTGAGCGCTTTTTACGCGAGGTGGCGCCGTTTATCTTACGTCGTTACCTCGACTTCACCACGGTCGAGGATACAAAAGCGCTGAAGAGGCGGATTGAGCGCTCGCTGCATCGGACCGACCGCGAGCGGCTGAACGTCAAGCTCGGGCGGGGCGGTATACGAGAAATCGAATTTGTGACCCAAGTCCTGCAACTCATTCATGCCGGAAAAGACCCGCGCGTCCTGGGACGGAACACCCTGGCCGTCCTCGACCGTTTGGTGGAGGGGGCCTATCTCGTTGCCGCCGACCGAGACGCGCTGGCCGCGGCCTACCGCTTCCTGCGTCAGGTCGAGCACAAGATACAAATGGCGCACGACCGCCAGACGCATACCCTGCCCGGCTCTGAAGACGAGCTGCGGGTCCTGGCCCATCGGCTGCGGGTTGCGGACCGGCCCGCGGCCGCACAGGATGCGCTTGCCGTTTTCCTGACGACCCTCCAGGACCATACCCAGGCGGTCCACACGATTTTTCGCTCTCTTTTTCATGTTCCCGAAGGCAACTCCGAGGCCGACGGAACCGAGGAGCAGGCCGCCATTGAAGCCCTGTTCGACGAATTGCACGATCCCGAGCGGACCCAGCGCCGCCTGGAACAGCTCGGATTTCGTGCATTGCCCCACACGTATGAGCGCCTGCGTCTGCTGCACGATGGGCCGGCGTATGCTCCAGCCTCGCCGAGACGGCGCGAGCTATTGTACGCGCTTGCCCCGACCCTCTTCCATGAAGTCTGTCGGTCGGCGGACCCTGACCGGGCCTTAGCCTCTATGGCGGATTTGATCGCGTCGATTGGCGCGCGATCAAGCTTTTTATCCCTTTTACGTGAGAATCCCCACACCCTCCGAACGCTCATCGGTCTGTTCGGCACCAGCTCCTACCTGTCCCGTATTTTTTTACGCCGGCCGGAATTGCTCGACAGCCTGGTCCGGGCTGACCTGGTCCACCTGCACAAGTCTCAAGAGTTGATGCGGGATGAGCTGATAGCTCGCATTACGGGGGCTCCGGAGCTTGAGGACCGACTCGATATTCTGCGTGAATATCGGAATGAGGAGTTTCTGCGCATCGGCATTAACGACACGAACGGACAGCTCGATTTCCCGTCAGTGAGCGTCCAGCTGTCATACCTGGCAGAAGCCTGTCTCCACGGGGCGTATGAAACCGCCCGCGCGGCGCTGCTGGAAAAATCAGGGCGGACGGACCTGCCGGGCCGCATTGTGATTGTGGGCATGGGCAAATTGGGCGCGCGCGAATTAAACTATAATTCAGACCTGGACCTCATCTTCCTGTACGAACCCCATTCGTCATCAGCGGCTGGGCAGGACGGGGCAGACCTCGCCGCGCAAGAGGTCTTTGCCAAGCTGGTCCAGCGCCTGATTTCGGTGCTCCAGGTCCAAACGCGCGAGGGCGCGGCGTATAAAATCGATACCCGTTTGCGCCCCTCTGGCCGCGCGGGTTCCCTGGTGTCTTCGATGGCCGCCTTTACCCGCTATCATCAGACACAGGCGCAGCTGTGGGAACGGCAAGCGCTCATTAAGGCGCGCGCCGTAGCCGGAGACAGCGCTCTGGCCGCACGGGTCAATGCCCTGTTTGAGGACTCTGTCTATAGCGAACCCATTCGGGCGGCCGATGTGGCTGAGATCCAACGCTTGCGCGGTCGGATGGAACTCGAACTGGCCGCAGAGACGAATGAGCGGTTTAATATCAAAACGGGCCGGGGTGGTCTGGTCGATGTTGAGTTTCTTGTACAGATGTTGCAACTGCGCTATGGTCATCGCCTTCCTGCACTGCGACAGAGGGACACTCTTTCTGCCCTGGACGCCCTGAGAGCCTGCCAGGCGCTCTCTCGTGAAGAGAGCCAGGTGCTCAAACGCGGCTACCAGTTCTTGCGCCGGCTGGAGAACCGGCTCCGGATTGAACGCGATCAGCCGGTTGAGGCGCTGGAGCGGAATGCCGAGCAGCTGACGTCCCTGGCCCGGCGGATGGGCTACGAGGGCGCTGATGCCGGCGCGCGGGTCCTGGCCGAGTACCACCAGCAGCGGGAAGCCATTCGGGCGTGTTACAGCCGTCTGTTTGAAAGAGAACAGGGAGATGCGCATGAGGGACCAGTCGGAACAATCGCCTCCTGAAGAGGCCGTGACTGAAGAGAGCTTTGCCGCCCTGCTCGAACAGGAGCAGACCGGACCGGCGCTGAGCAGCGGTCAGGTGGTGAAGGGCCGAGTTATCCTCATCAGTGCGGATAGTGTCTTCATTGATGTTCGGGATAAGGGGGAGGGGATTATTGACCGGGCCGAGCTCGAAAATGAGCAAGGTGAGTTTGATATTGCAATCGGAGACGAGGTGGAGGCCACCGTGCTCTCAACCGAGGGTGAACTCCGACTGTCGCGCAAACTGCTCAAGGGCGCGCAAGCTCGACAGCGGCTCGCCCTGGCCGTGGAGAATACCTTGCCGGTGGAAGGCACTGTCACGCGGGAGACCAAGGGGGGGTACGAAGTGACGGTCGCCGGGATGCGGGCCTTTTGTCCCTTCTCTCAGATGAGTCTTCACCGGCCCGATTTTTCGCAGGACTTTCTCAATCAGACATTTGAGTTTTATGTCACGCAGTACAGCGAGCGGAATATCGTTCTCTCCCGTCGCCGGCTCCTTGAAGAGCAGGCTGAGCGCGCCGCGGAAGAGACCTGGCAGAAGCTGTTTCCCGGCGCGGTTCTGCCGGGAACAGTGGCCTCTCTGACCAATTTCGGCGCGTTCATTGACCTTGGAGGCGTGCAGGGCCTGGTGCATATCTCCGAGATTAGCCACTCCCGGCTGGGCCGGCCGGCCGACCACCTGAGCGTGGGCGAAGCGGTCAGCGTCAAAGTGCTCAGCATGGACGCGGAAAGCGGCAAGGTCGGGCTGAGTCTGAAAGCCCTGGAAGACGATCCCTGGAGTACTGTCAGCGCGCAGCTGCGCGAACGGCAGGTGGTGACCGGCCGTCTGATTCGGATGACGGACTTCGGCGTCTTTGTCGAATTGCTCCCAGGCGTTGACGGGCTGCTGCATGTGAGCGAAATCCCCCGCAGCCAACAGGGCCTGATCAAAGAGGCGACCACGACCAACCAGGAAATAACCGTTCTCATCCTCTCGCTTGACCCTGAGGAGCGCCGGATTGCCCTGGCCCTGGCTCCAGACGGACTCGCTCCAGGCGACCGCGCTGAGGAATTGGGCCTGACGGCCGGAACGATCCTGACCGGCACAGTTGAGCGAGTCGAGTCGTTCGGGCTATTTGTCCGGCTCGGCCCTGGGCAGACCGGCCTGATTCCCAACGCGGAGATGGGGACGCCCCGTGGCGCCGATCACCGCAAAGAGTTTCCTCCCGGCACTGCGGTAAAGGTTGCCGTCCTGGCAGTCGAAGAAGCGGGCAAGCGCATCCGCCTGTCCCGCGCCAAGGTCAGTGCGCATGAAGAGCAGGCGGAAACCCAGGCATATTTGGCCTCAAGCCAGCAAGGGCAGGGGTTTGGGCTCAGCCTGGGCGATCTGTTACAGCAGCGCAAGCGGAAAAAATAGACAACGCCGCTTGTGTGGCGGCTCCTACGGGCAGCCGACCGGCCCCTTCTCCCTAGCCCTCTCCTCTCCCTCCAGGGACGTGTGATGCAGATTACATTCCTCGGCGGCCCCCGCTCCCCTGCGCCGGGCCTGTCTGCGACCGGGGGCCCAGGAGTGCGGGCTTCCAGCCCGCAAGCGGCCATCTTGGCCGCTCTCCCAGGAAGCGGGAGGGCGAGCGGCCCGAGGCGGGGGCCGCCGGACCGGTTCCGGGAGGCTTACGCCACAATAGGCATCACACGTTCCAGGGGAGAGGGAATGCGTATTGTAGGGGCAACCCCCTGTGGTTGCCCGGCCGCCGGGTAGTCATAATCCCGGCCCCCGGCCACTGGATGCCGGACCACGTCCGGCACGATGAGAGCGTAACGACATGGCGACAACCTATCGTGAAACGCTTGAGGTCTGCTGTGAGAGGCTGGCGCGGAGCCGCCGCACGCCCGCGCCTGGGCCGCCCGGCGCGCCAAAGACCGCGGAACCGGCTACAAGCAGAGAGGCTCCCGCGGCCACAACCGCCGGAGCCGTGGTCGGATCAATGCCCCCGTCAATTTCTATCGCCGCCTGGGCCTCACGTTCCTGCAACAACCGCTGAAGGCGACGGACTTTGTGGGTGCTCGAAGCAATAAAGCGCTGCCCGCCAAAACCGGGATTCACGCTCATGATGAGAACCTGATCGAGCAGGTCAATCACTTCTTCGAGGCTGGCAATTGAGGTGCTGGGGTTGAGGACGACCCCGGCTTGCTTGTCGAGCTGTTTGATCTGCTCAATGGTCCGGTGCAGATGCGGGCAGGCTTCCTGATGCACCAGTATAATATCCGCGCCGGCGCTGGCAAAATCGGCCAGATAGCGTTCGGGCTCAACAATCATCAGGTGCACATCAAGCGGCAGGCTGGTGCTCTTGCGGGCGGCCTCGACAATCAGCGGACCAATGGTGATGTTGGGAACAAAACGACCGTCCATCACATCGACGTGGATGCGGTCTGCTCCGGCCTGCTCGACCTCGGCAATTTGTTGTCCGAGACACCGAAAATCGGCGGAGAGAATCGAGGGAAGAATCTGGACCATGATTGACTGTGATTGATGGGATTGGATGATTTATACTATGAAAGAAAAGCACAGCACAACAGAATATGATATGGGGTGGCTACGGAATGAACGAAGCCACGGCCCGTATCAAGATCAATACGCTGCTCGTCGCAGCCGGCTGGCGCTTCTTTGCCGCTGGCAACCAGCCCGCCACTGTTCGCCTTGAACCCAGCGTTACGATCAAGGCGTCCGACCTCGACGGTTTGGGTGAGAATTTCGAGAACATCAAAAAAGGCTTTATCGACTTTCTGCTGCTCGACGCCAAGGGCTTCCCGCTCATCGTGCTGGAAGCCAAGGCCGAGGACAAGAATCCCCTGGTCGGCAAAGAGCAGGCCCGCAAGTACGCCCGCTCGCTGAACTGCCGCTTTGTTATGCTCTCCAACGGCAACCTGCACTATTTCTGGGACCTGGAGCGCGGCAACCCCCATATTATTACCACCTTTCCGTCGCCCGATTCGGTCGCCGGCTACCAAAGGGTCAGGCCCAACCCGCAGCGCTTGATTGATGAGCCGGTTGGCGACGACTACATCCTCCTGACCCAGCGTCCCGGCTACACATCCGAGGCGGCCTGGAAGAACGAAGACGAGCGCCCCGGTTTCATTCAGGCCAATAAATTGCGCTTTCTCCGCGCCTATCAACTCAAGGCCATTCATGCCCTGCAACGCGCCGTCAAAGACGGCGACGACCGCTTTCTGTTCGAGATGGCCACCGGCACAGGGAAAACCCTCACCGCGGCAGCGGTTATCAAGCTGTTTCTGCGTTCCGGCAATGCCAGCCGGATACTGTTCCTGGTTGATCGGCTGGAACTGGAGGAACAGGCCCGCAAGGCGCTTGTCGGGCTGCTGGCCGCGGACTTTCAGACGGTCGTTTACAAGGAAAAGCGTGACAACTGGCGGCAGGCCGAGATTGTGGTCAGCACCGTCCAGTCCCTGCTGTTCAACAATAAATATCAGCGTTTGTTCTCGCCTACGGACTTTGACCTGGTAATCTCCGATGAAGCCCATCGTTCGATAGGCGGCAATGCCCGGGCGGTATTCGACTATTTCGTCGGCTACAAGCTCGGTCTGACCGCCACGCCGCGCGACTATCTCAAGGGCACCGGCAGGGCCGCCACCTCCGACCCGCGCGAGGCCGAGCGTCGGCTGCTGCTGGATACCTACCGCACCTTTGGCTGCAAGAGCGGACAGCCGACCTTTCGCTACTCACTGCTCGACGGTGTGAAGGACGGCTTTCTGATTAACCCCACCGTGGTCGATGCGCGGACAGAGATCACCACCCAACTCCTCTCAGAAAAGGGCTTTGTGGTGTCGTTCACCGATGGCCGCGGCGAGGGTCAGCAGGAAGCCTACAAGCAGCGCGAGTTTGAGAAACGCTTTTTTGCCGAAGCCACCAACCAACTTTTCTGTAAGACCTTTCTTGAGAATGCGCTCCGCGACCCAATCAGCGGCGAGATCGGAAAAGCCATTCTCTTTGTCGTCAGCCAGAACCACGCGGCCAAGCTGGTCCAGATTCTGAATCAGATGGCCGAGCGTCTGTTTCCCGGCAAATACCAGTCGGATTTTGCCGTGCAGGTGACTTCGCACATACCGGACGCCCAACAGTTCACCATCAACTTTGCCAACAACAACCTGCTCGGTTCGGGCAACTTCCTGCCCGCCTACAAGACCAGCAAGGCCCGCATCTGCGTCACGGTCGGCATGATGACGACCGGTTACGACTGTACCGATATTCTGAACCTGGGCATGTTTCGGCCCATTTTCTCGCCCACCGATTTTGTCCAGATCAAGGGCCGCGGCACGCGCAGACATCATTTCCTGGACCAACTGTTTGACAAAGACCTGAAGGATGATGTCGCCCATCCGCGGAAAACAGCCTTCAAGCTGTTCGACTTCTTCGGTAACTGCGAATACTTCGAGGACGAGTTCGACTATGACGAGGTGCTGGAGCTGCCACGGCCTCGGGCCAAGGGGAACGGCGACAGCCCGCAACCCCACGAAACCTACGAGCATCTGGGCCGCGACCTCCTCGAAGGAATCGTAGAAGAGACCATCGGCCTGGAGGGGATGAAGATAGACCGGATGTTTTTCGACCGGTTCGCGGACACGGTGCGACAGGACGAGACCATTGTGCAGGCCGTCGAAGCCGGCCAGTGGGAGAACGTGATCGACTATGTAAACCGCGAAGTGTTCGACAAACCCGAGGAGTTCTACAGCCTGGACAAGCTGCGCAAAGCCGCGGCCGCGGACCGCCGCCTGACCCTGCGTGAAATTCTGGAAAAAGTCTTTGGCATCATCCCACGTTTCAAATCCAAGGATGAGTTGCTGGAAGAAGAATTTGCCAAGTTTGTCGCCGATCATACCCCCACACGGGCGGACTCCATCGCCGCCATCAAGACCTACTTCAAGGCATACGCTGCCGACGGCTACACCCGTGACATCATCGACAAGCGGCAGTTCTCCAGCCTGGCCACCTCTCCGGTCTTTTCCAGCCGCGACTATCGGGCCGTGCCGGAGAAATATCGCGCGCTTATTCCCGAATACGTGAAGGATTACGTCTCCCTCAATCAGTTCTGAACTGTGATTGGGTGGGATTTTTGGGATTGATGGGATGAGGAAAATAGTGAATAGGATTAATTTTAGCCTGGTATTCACTAATTTTTATCAATATAGAGTGAATATAATATAATAACGACATGGCAACCACACGACCAATAAGAGACCGTCTCCAGGCTTTGAAGCGAGAGTACGACACTTTGAGCCGTGGCAAGGAATCGCTCCTGTCGATGATTGATGAAGTGGAGGTAGCCGAGAGCGTGTACAATTCGAACGCGATCGAGAACTCAACCCTTACCCTCGGGGAGACAGAGAGAATCCTGTTGGAGCAAGTGCTGTCTCGGAATGTATCTGTGCGGGAAGTCTTTGAGGCGAAAAACCTGGCCCGTGTCACGGAATACAAGCGTATGCGGGCGAAAGACAGCGAACTGAGCAAAGACCTGATACTGCTTTTGCATCAGATGCTTATCGGCGGCATTGATGACGCCATCGCCGGCCGCTTTCGCCAGCAGGGGGAGTATGTGCGGGTGGGTACGCATATCGCGCCAGCGCCCGAGCGGGTGGAGCGCCTGATAGAGGATATTCTTGTTGAGTATTCCAGTGACCTCGATTCCTACTTCCTGGACAAAATTGCCCGCTTTCACCTGGATTTCGAGACCATCCATCCCTTTTGCGACGGCAATGGCCGTCTGGGACGGCTCATTATCAATTTCCAATTCCTGCAACTCGGCCTCCCACGCCTTATCATTCGCAACTCGGAGAAGGAGCGCTATTATCGGGCGTTCCGGGAGTATGAGGACGGTAAAAAAACCAGGACGATGGAAGGCGCTCTGGCGCTGGCTCTCATGGAGTCATTGCACAAGAGGCTGAGCTATTTGAAAGGAGAGACCATCGTCAGGCTGTCGGATTATATCAAGCGAAATGGACTTTCCGCGCCCGCGGTTACCAACGCCGCCCGCCGCCAGACTATTCCCGCTTTCCGTGAAAAGGCGGTGTGGAAGATCGGGGAGGAATTCACCCGGTGAGGAACAGCCGTTCAGTCTATTACGGACGCCCCGGACCTTCTGGACTCGGAGAACTCGGATGATTCGGAGAGGATAAAAGAAGATATGCTCAAGAGATTGGAAGTATTTGCGGATTTCTCTCGTATGCTGTCTTCACGCTTGCGGAGGCAGTTAGCGCAGCTTACACCCTAATAGAATGTATTTTGAAAGGTGAAACTATGAGGCAAGTTGTGATTTACCCCGGCGAAGACGGTTATTGGGTCGCCGAATGCCCCAGCCTGTCCGGCTGCGTCAGCCAAGGGGCGACAAAGCAGGAGGCGATTGCCAATATCAAAGAGGCGATTGAGGGCTACATCAGTGCACTCCAAGAAGATGGATTGCCGATCCCGGAAGAACATTTCGACGCATTGGTCGTAGCCGTATGAGCGGTTTGCCAAGGGTTTCCGGTCGGGATTGCGTCAAAGCGCTCGGCAAAATCGGGTATGACCTGAAGCGACAACACGGCAGCCACATGATCGTGCGCCGTAACGACCCTTTCTCTCAGGTCGTTGTTCCTGACCATAAAGAGCTGGACCGAGGGACCTTACGCGCCATTATCAGACAGGTAGACCTGAGTGTGTCTGAATTTACGCGTTTACTGTGACGAGGTATTTAACGGCGCTCACTGCCGGGAATAGTCATGCTTGACGCCACCACCAAACGCCGCATCGACACTGCCCGCGACCTCCTCGTCGGCAAGGTGCCTGACCCCAAGAGTCAGGTTGAACAGATTACCATTGCGCTCATCTACAAGTTCATGGATGACATTGACGCTGAGAGTGAGGAGTTCGGCGGCACGCGCGCGTTCTTTGCCGGCGAGTTTGCCCGTTACGGTTGGGCCAAGCTGATGCGCTCTGGCCTGGGCGGCCACGAGACGCTGAACCTGTACGCCGAGGCCATTACCCGAATGCCGGAAAACCCCGGTATCCCCCAGCTTTTCCGCACTATTTTCAACAACGCCTTTCTGCCCTACCGCGACCCCGAGACGCTGCGCGCCTTTCTCAAGGTGATTGACGAGTTTACCTACGATCACTCCGAACGTTTGGGCGATGCCTTTGAGTATCTGCTGTCCGTGCTTGGCTCGCAGGGCGACGCCGGGCAGTTCCGCACCCCGCGCCACATCATTGACTTCATTGTTGCGGTTATTGATCCGAAAAAGAACGACACCATCCTTGACCCGGCCTGTGGGACCGCCGGCTTTCTGATCTCTTCGTACAAACACATCCTGAAGGCAAATACTGACGCCGAGGGGAACAGTACGCTCACGCCCGACGAAAAAGGAAAACTCGCTACCAATTTTAAGGGCTACGACATCTCGCCTGACATGGTGCGCCTGTCCCTGGTCAATATGTATCTGCACGGTTTTGCCGCCCCGCATATCTTCGAGTACGACACCCTGACCAGCCAGGACAAGTGGAACGACTACGCCGATGTGATTCTGGCCAATCCGCCGTTCATGTCACCCAAGGGCGGCATCCGGCCCCATAACCGTTTCTCGGTCCAGTCCAAACGCTCAGAAGTGTTGTTTGTGGATTACATGGCCGAGCACCTGACGCCCGGCGGCCGCGCCGGCATCATCGTGCCCGAGGGCATCATCTTCCAGAGCCAGAAGGCGCACAAGCAACTGCGCAAGCTGCTGGTTGGGGAGTTGCTGGTTGCCGTGGTGTCGCTGCCGGCTGGTGTGTTCCAGCCCTACTCCGGCGTGAAGACTTCGATTCTGATGCTGGACAAATCCCTGGCAAAGAAGACCGACCGCGTTGCCTTCTTCAAAATCGACAACGACGGCTACGACCTGGGGGCGCAACGGCGGGCGATTGAGAAAAACGACTTGCCGCAGGCGCGGGCTGAGATTGCCGAATATCTGCGCCGCTTGCGGGCCGGGGAAGCGGTGGCGGACTACCAGCCAGCGCTGGGGCTGGTGGTCGAGAAAGAGAAGCTTGCCGCGGATGGGGAGTACAACCTGAGTGGGGAGCGGTATCGGGAGAGCAAAACTAGTAGAAGTCAAAAGTGGCCACTGGTGGAGTTAGGAGAGGTATGCGAGACGTCGTCAGGTGGAACGCCAGCCAGGGGGAAAGCGAACTATTACGAAGCAGGTAAAATCCCCTGGTTAAGGAGTGGTGAAGTATCGCAAGGTGAGATTTTTCGTTCTGAACTCTTCATCACCGAAGAAGGATCGAAAAATTCTTCCGCTAAGATTTTCCGCTCAAACACTGTACTCGTCGCAATGTATGGAGCAACGGCTGGAGAGGTTGGAATACTTCGCTTCGATGCCTGCACGAAGCAGGCGATTTGCGGAATCACTCCAGATAATCGTCTGCTTCCTGACTTTCTCTATTTGTTTCTCAAGGCTAGCAAGCAGTTATTGATTCGTTTAGCTGGTGGTGGAGCGCAGCCGAATATTTCACAGAAAATCATACGCAAAATCCGCATCCCCCTACCACCGCTGGAGGTACAGCAAGAAATCGTGGCGGAGATTGAGGGCTACCAGAAGGTGATAGACGGGGCGCGGGCGGTGGTGGAGAACTATCGGCCACGTATTGCGGTTGATCCGGCTTGGCCGGTGGTGGAGTTGGGAGGCATTACAAAGCCACAATATGGCTTTACTGCAAGCGCCGAGGACGCTGGGAACGCTAGGTTTATTCGCATTACCGACATCGCGGATGATGGAGCGCTTCGCCCGGATGGAGCGAAATTCATCACACTGACAGACAAGTCAAGAGAATTATTACTTACGAAGGGAGACATACTAGTTGCCAGAACAGGGGCAACCTACGGCAAGACAATGCTGTTTGACGAAGAATATCCAGCAGTCTTTGCCTCATACTTGATTCGCCTTCGTTTTCCACCGGGACGCATCCACCCCGGTTATTATTGGGCGTTTACTCAAAGTGACGCTTACTGGCATCAGGCCAAGACTCTTGCAACGGGCGGAGGGCAACCACAATTTAACGGCAACGCCCTCGGACAGGTCAAGATACCAGTACCGCCCCTAGCCACGCAGCAAGCCATTGCCGCCGAAATCGAAGCCGAGCAGGCCCTTGTTGCCGCCAACCGGGAGTTGGTGGAGCGGATGGAGGGGAAGATTCGGGCGGCGGTGGGGCGGGTGTGGGGCGAGAGTTAAGTTGAAATTTTCAACAGCGTAGTCCGATCAATCTGCATTCTATGGTAGATATCGTAAGTAAAAAGCAACGGAGCGAGAATATGTCCCGGATCAGATCGCGTGATACGGGACCTGAACGTGTTGTTCGTCGTATCGCTCACAGGATGGGATTTCGCTTTCGTCTGTACCGTAAGGACCTTCCTGGTACTCCCGACCTGACCTTTCCGAGACATCGCCTGGCAGTATTCGTCCACGGCTGTTTCTGGCACCGGCATAGCGGATGTCGATTTGCATACTCCCCCAAGAGCCGGGTCGAGTTCTGGACAAAGAAGTTCAAACAGAATGTGACCCGCGACCGCCGTGACCGAGTCGCGTTGCAAAACCTGGGCTGGAGAGTTGCTGTTATCTGGGAATGCGAGACACGCAACACCAATACCATTGAAGACCGGCTTCGCAGGCATCTATACCCGGCTGGCGCTGACCAGCACGATACGTTACTCTCCAGGGTTGCTGAAACCACTGCTGACTATAAGTCAGAAGGCGGGTAATTCAGGCGTTTCCATGAAAACCAGAGCAGGGACACCGGAGTGATACGAGCACTCGACATGTTCTGCGGAGCCGGTGGCAGCAGCGCGGGCGCGCGTGCTGCGGGTGTGGAAATAGCCGCCGGCATTGATATGTGGCCCCTCGCCACGACGACATTCGCGGCCAATTTCCCTGATGCCAGGGTCATAACAAGTCGTTTGGAAGACCTGCACCTCGACTCCATAAAAAAGCAGATTGGCACGATCGATCTACTATTGGCGTCCCCGGAATGCACGAACCATACCTGTGCCAAAGGGGGAGCGCAGAGGAACGAGGAAAGCCGGGCGACGGCCTTACTGGTGGTCGATTATGCCCGCGTGTTCCGGCCCAGGTGGCTCGTGCTGGAAAACGTGATTCACATGCGGCCCTGGTCACGTTACGGGGAGTTGAAACGGTCTCTGCAAGCCCTTGGCTATCACCTTCAGGAACATGTTCTGGATGCTGCTGACTTCGGTGTCGCACAGACACGGCGGCGTTTATTCCTGGTGGGAGATCGCAAGGAGCACCCGGCATCAGCGATTCTCAGCCGTCCCGGACGGCGCAAATCGGCCGAGTCGATACTTGACCGTGCCGGTGTCTGGAAGGTGTCACCACTGTTCCATGAAAGGCGGGCGGCGGCCACGCTTGCACGTGCCCGCCGCGGCTTTGACACGATGGGTGAAACCGCCAGTTTTCTCCTGGTCTACTACGGCAATGATGGGAGTGGTGGATGGCAGCGGCTCAGCCGTCCCTTGCGAACGATCACGACGCTGGACCGATTCGCGCTGGTCACGCACGACGGCTCAATGGCATCCATGCGGATGCTGCAAGTGCCTGAACTCAAGCGGGCTATGAGCTTTCATGAGGTGGGATGTTATGAGGAACTCATCCTGCCGGAAGGGACGCGCCGTGACCGCATTCGGCTGACCGGAAATGGAGTTTGCCCTCCGGTTATGGAAGCGGTCGTCAGAAGCCTGACCGCGGCCTCGTGACTGAAACCGTGGGTATGTGTCTCTTTATCTTGACCCTCTGATTGTCAGAGGATGTTCCTTATCTGATCTGACGGAACGAGAGTATTCCGGGACGGGCACCGTAACTGTGAATATGAAATATGAGATCACCGATGAGTTGTTCTCTTAGGCGATATCGTGTTCGCGCCTCTCTCGCTTCTGAATATGGCAGTGATAATTGAAAGCGAGAATTCACGTGCAGATAGCGGACCGCGCCGTTGTGATAAAAGGGTGGACTGGTCCAGAGTGCTGCGGGTGGTGTTCCACTCCTGGCGTTTCTTTCAGGCAATTCCAGTCCAAGGTAATATGGCAACGGTCCCGGCTGGGTCTGAGCGTAGTCACATACAGCTTGACACTGTACGAGGACCCAGCAGAATTCGTTTTTATCTGGTGAGAAGTCCTTGCAGCGGAACTGCTTTTTGGCTGCAACTTCCTGCGTGAGACCGAACGTCTGTTCAAATTCGCTGGAAAGCTCATCTGGCAGCTCGATAACAGCACCACGTTCGGCTCCCTGGTTTTCTCCTGCCGAAGCAATGTGAACTTGGCTGTTGAGCCTCGCTGCTTCTTCCAAAGAGAGGGCATTTTCAGCATCGGAACTGTCGAATGCTTCCTGCCATATCTCGTTATCGCTATCTGGCGAACGCATCGCCGCAATATGGTCCGCAAGTATGGGTAACAGCGCTTCATTCACTGCCCGAAAACGATCCTGCTCCACGTGATCCTTGCCAACTGCCTCAACTGCCAGTCGCGTAAGCAGTCTGCCGACATCCTTTCCTCGTTCCTGGGATTCCGCCGTTGTCGCCAAGCTGAAGATTGACGAAACCGTATCGGCTGTTGCGTCTGATACTCGTTTTTCCCAGTTGAGAATCGCAGCAATCTGTGGCTGCTGGTGGAAAAATTTTTCTATCCCCTCAACAAGTTTGTCCGGGTCCTTGAGGTCTCCATTATTGAGATATGGCGTTTTGTCTATAGCTTCAACGGCAAGCGGCTTTGGTACATCTTGCAGGCGTTCCTCAAGAAACTGTTGCAGACGAGCCACTTCCTCAGCATATCTGGTCCAGAGGATCAGGATATATGGTCCTGAGGGTTTGATTGTTTCCCCTATCAAGCTCGCTATGAGGCTGAAATGCTGTGTATGGTCGTTTCCCGCTCCGCCCCCAATCAAATGCAGATCAGCAAAAATGACCCTGACATGAGGGTATGACCTGATGTTATCGGGTTCGCCAGTGAAATGAATTGGAAGACAAGCCGCCCCGTACTGATTGAGCCCTTTCGTTATTCCGGCCAAATCTTGAGGATTGTCGTCAATAGCTATGATTCGTGGTGCGGGTAGCATCATTTTATCTTCTTGAAGAGCAGAGCAAGGACGGCACCGTCAAATCCGTCGGGTAACTCCACCTCTCCCGGTTGAGGGAATACGAGTTGTCCACCGTTCAACTCCATCGCCAGATTTGCATAATATAATCCCAGACCCATGCCTTCTGGCTTTCGGGTGAAGAATGGGCGTACAAGGTCCTGCGGTTCATCATCTTGAAATCCTGTTCCGTTATCTGCAACTACGATGGCCGGCCCGGCCTCGAAATCCTGTGACATGCCGATGTACAGTTTCCGCTCGGGCGGCTGATTCCCAGAGGATGTTTCGGGCCACCGGACCCTGAGCCAGTAGAGAGAATTATCTATGAGGTTATTCAATGCGCCCAATACCAGATTGAATACGAAGCGGGACTGGAAGTCATCGCTATCTTCTTCAAGCAAAGGACAAGTGAATTGAATCTGGTGATGGCGAAGTCGAGGAACATTAAACCGCCGCACCGCTTTTACAAGTTTTTTGCCGTCGTGCAGTTTCTTACTGTCACGCCGGAGCAGCGCTGCGAAACCATCAAGGAGATGCATAAGGTCGTGTGCTTGCCGGGCCGCTTCCTCTATTTCTGTCCCTTCGGTGATGACCTGATGAAGTGCTCTTACTCCTCGTTCTACCTCATGAAACACAACCGCCAGATTCAATCCTGACATGCCGGCGGAGAGCAGAGTCTCCTGCATATTCTGATAATCCTGCTCGATTTTTGCGACATAGGGTTCTAAAAGCTCTCTGACCCCCTGGCGGTCGAGTTCCTTCCTCAGTTCTGCAATCGGCTTTGTTATCCTGGCCGCTGTCAGGTCATCAGGCTTTCTCACAACATCTCTCATCCGGTCCTTATCACGTTGGCGTTCCCCTTCCAGAGCTGCAAGAGCGCCGAGAACGATGCGGCGTAACCGGTGACATGCTGTATTATCGACAAAGCCCTCCCTGTTGGTCTTCTCGACAAGCCCCGACGACTGTTCCAATGAAAGATGGACCGCTCCCAGAATAATGTTGCGGCTGATTCGGCGTGTAGGGATATTTACTCGGCGGAGATCAAGTCCGAGCCAATCGTCCCCCTGTTCTCCATAGTTGTATACTCTGATTCCATCTCGATAGACCCTGACCCCGCCTGTCTCGTCAAGGTATCCAGTCAGCAATTGAACATTTGTGGTTCTTTGGAGAGTTTCCTTGTCACGATCATAAACGTAGAACTCTCCGCTGACGGGGCCGATAGCCTGTGTCGTGGATTCATCAGCCACGACCTTCTTTTCCATTCGGTCATCTCCATAACGAGATGGCAGTTTCAACTGGTCGCCAGATTTCTCAACCGTCCTGGGATCAAGTTTGAATCCTGGCACCTGCCGAAATTCGTACCGCCAGTCAAACTTTCCCTTGTCCAGTTTGAAAGAGAATTTCCATATGGCGCGTTTCAGGATTTCGGATACATCCGGCAGTTCAGCAGTCCAAGGCTCGTGACCGGGAACTTCCAGAATTGCCCGGAAACTACTTGATTCCTGAAACGGAGAACAGATGGACGTAATCTGGTTATGGAGTCGCCGGACTTCCCCTCGGTTCCAGTCAGTGCCGCGCAATTCCCGGACTTCAATTCGAGTTCCTGTTTTTTTGCCAGCGAACACTCGGGGCGGGCGTACTTTTATTTTTACTGGAGCTTCATCCAGGAAGTCTGCTTTAATCAATTCATTCCAGTCTATTTCTACCACGCATTCATCCGAGCCCTGTGACCGAGTGACCATGCTGATCCGGTTTCCGAGTTTGTGAACGGCAAAGCGTCCCAGCCCTTTCTCACCCAGCGGAAGCCTGTTGTGCCTGTATGTCCTTATCTGCGCTTGTCTTTGTTTCTGACGATGGTTGTTTCCTGGCACAAGCCAGACAGACTTTAATACATCAAGCGTCATACCTTCACCGTCGTCAACGATGGCTATCGTCTGTTCTTGACCGGAGGCGAGCTTCAAACGAACAGTAACTTCATTCGCGTCCGCATCATAGGCGTTTTTGACCAGTTCAAAGACCGCTAGGCGCGCGCTGCCGATCAGTTCGTCTCCAAGCAGTTGAAGCATCCTGGCGCGCGGACGGAATGGCTGGCTGACGTCTGTCTGTGCAGGACTACTCACAGGTGCTTCCTTATATCTCTCTGGCGACAATCACTATATAAGGGTCATGAAAACAAGCACAAGGGCCGACATTCCGTCCAACGGGAAACTGAATCAGCCGCACTGATCACGACGTACAGGCCCGACCCAGCGCGGTGGATCAACTGGTGGACAAGGAGGCAGAGATGATTCCATTCAATACGTGTCCGGTGTGCAATGGAGAAGTCGTTGCGAAGCAGACCGAAAAGCTCCTCCGTGGAGGTGTTAATTTCGCTGCGGTGATCGTCTCTGCGGAAATCTGTCTGCGTTGTGGAGAACACCTGTATTCTCCCGAGACACTCCGCCGGTTCGAGCAAGTCCGCCGAAAGCTCAGCGCTCAAGACGTGGAAGGCTTTGAACCCTTGGGCAGATCGTTCCGCATTCCGAACGAGGGGGGGTAGGGCAGACGTAAGTCTTACGGTCCTGCCGGGGCTGTTGGGTTACGCCTGCGGCTCACCCAACCTACGCGGCTCTCACATGAAATCAGAAGACAGGAGTCAATAATGGCCAGACAGTTGACTGCAATTATCGAACGTGAAGACGATAGCTATGTCGCCCTTTGTCCCGAGTTGGATATCGCGAGTCAGGGCGCAACCGTGACTGAAGCTCGGGAAAATCTGAAAGAGGCATTGGAGTTGTTTTTCGAGACGGCTTCGGCGACCGAAATTCAGCATCGGCTGCATGAGGAGGTGTACGTAACGCAGGTAGAGGTTACAGGTGGCTAGACTCCGAGTGTTATCAGGGCGGGAAGTCTGCGAAATACTTGCGAAACACGAATTTACCGAGGTCCGGCGCAAGGGTAGCCATATCATCATGCAAAAGGTCGAGTCTGGCAGCACCATCACCGTCCTGGTCCCTGACCACAAGGAACTGCGGCTGGGAACGCTGATGTCAATCATTCGGCAATCATGGCTTCCCAAGTCGTTGTTCGAGTAGCGGTTATCTTCCGAACGGTTCTACTTCACCATCTGGTATGCGGTCGGCAGATTACGGGGCTGGTATCGGTTGGCCGGATCGTCCATGCGCTCGCACACGCTGGCATGAATCTTGGCACCCTCTGGAATCTTGCGGGTCCGCTGACCGCGAAACCCCCAGAAACCCGTAAACGACTGATGCAGCTTACCGTGCGGGTCGGGCTGGTATTCCTTAAGCCGGATGTGATCGACCCGCAGTCCCTGCCGCATGGCCTTGTCCAGCATCCACTGAAGAGCGATATTCGACAACCCCCGTTCGGCGTACGAACCGCCCACATCGGAATGGACACCGGCGAACCAGACCTGCTCAATGCTCTGCCCCTCCCGAACGTTGTCCTCGTCCCAGAGGTAAGGCAGGAAGTCTTTTCGCTTCTCGTCAATGGCCAGGGCGTGAAATCCACATCTGACTTCAGGATTCAGTCGGGCATCGTGAAAGCGTTTGCCCGCGGTCAGGGCTAACGAGGCGACGGTGTCCCAGACGCCGATTACATGGACCCGGCAGGCGCGCCCGAAGGCATCCCGAAAGCCCCGTGCCAGGTCGTCATTGTCCGGCGTGTTGTAGACTTTGGAGGCGTACTCGACCAGATTGTTGGCATCCGCCCTGAGCAGGCCGCATTTATAGAGCATCCCGGCCAGCGAACGCACGGTGAACGCGCCACGGCTGAACCCGAACAGATACACCCGGTCCCCGCCTTCGTAACAGCCCATCAGGTAACGGTAGGCATCCTCGACATTCTTTTGCAGCCCGTAGCCGGTGGCTTGGTCACTGAGGGAACGCAGGCTGCCGTCTTCTTCGTGGTACTCCCAGCCGCCGGTTCCCACACCAGGGTCGTAATACACGACCTGGCGGTCATCTTTGGTTGCCAGCATATAGGTTTCCACCACATTGGTATTGCTGCGGCCGTACTCGTTCCCCGTTCCATCACAGCAGATGACAATATTTTTCATGCAATTCTCCTGGGATTAGTAAGGATATCAAAGCATGCCACGCTAATCCGCCCTGTCAGTCAACAGCCTCGCCCTTCTCCTCCATCAGAGTGATGAGTTGGCGCATGACAGACACTCGTTTGCGAGGAACCTGTATCGCGGTGTAGCCCTGCTCAAAGGCGGTCTCGTCCTCGACGCTAGTCTCCCCTTCCGTTCGGGTTTCGAGGGAGTCGATCACCTCCTGAACGCGCTGCTTATTCCATCCCGGGGGGTTGTCCATCTTATTGCCTCTCATCGGCTGTCACATTACACAATCACGCCGTCAGTCGCCGCGACAACTCCAGTTCCGCAGAGTCACGCGCCGGCGTAAGCTCAGCCCCCGGCCTGGACGGTTCCATGAAAGTGATGGTCTCATAATAGATGAAAACACTGTTCATTTCGCATTGTCCTCAACGCTAATCGTAAACTGATTGAGCGATTTGAGAAGAAAATTCAGGAGATGATTGGGCGGGTGTGGGGTGAAGCCGAAGTCGCAGGCCGGATGAGCGCGGCGTAATACGGCAGAGGCGGCGGGACAGATGCAACGCTCGCCCCGATGTAGAGGCGCGCTAAATACCAAATGTAGACCGGATTTCCTCCCGATACATTGCTATCAGACTGTCCTCAGGAATCTGACCCCAGATCAACAAACGGAATAATTCGTCAACAACCTCAAGAGCGTCATCGCTGAGTTTGTATTCGGACAATCGATAAGCCTTATGATGTGCGCCCATTGGCTGTAAATGGTCCAGCCGAAGAATTGACTCCTCAGGCCCGGCTATCGGCAACCGGTCCCACAGGAACTGCGGATATTCACAATGTCGAGTTCGCTCCACGAACTCAGGATTATATCCTCCACGGCTGCCATCTCTGGTTGCGCCATAGTACGGCGCGCCTAAAACCGTTGGCGCTGTTGAATGTCCCGCCATACCCCTTGTGAACACCTGGTCAACAAGCCGACCACCAGAACCGACTATCAGGCACGGCCTCCTCTTGGCGCGGTAAGCGGCCCAGACTTCGCCCGCATGCAATGGCATTGCCGCCACGGGCAATGCCGCCTTCTTGAGTGGCTGATTGACCCGAAGGGGCGCTACTCGAATTGTCGCGCTGCCGTGTTGGGTAGCTTCCGTCCGGGCTGAAGGCTCAAACGTATATGGCGCCTGATCGACATGAGGAACGAACGCGAAGATCAATGCGCCTCGGCACAAAACCCTGTCGGCATTGCTTATCCACCAATCGTCTGGCTGAATAATTGACTGTACACAGTCCTCAGGGTACATCCTCGCCTTTCCTGGTAGCGGATTTCCACACATCGTCCGAAAACTGGACGATACGTTCACCTTCCTGTAATGGCTCGCCGGCGAGGCTATCGAGCCAGTTCATGCCCTCGGTATAAACATCATCATACCGGGCATCTTTGACGGGGTTAATCAGCTTGCGCTCTTTGCGCTCTCTGTTTTTATGTCGCGCTCGTAATTCCCGCATTCGCTCTTTGAATTGCTTCTTTTTCTTGTTCGACAAGCTGTCCATTCTCAGCGGTGTCGGAACAGGCTCGTTCATTGAGATATCCTGGGTAACAACTGTAAAGTCCAAAAACTCATTGGGGGCAGCAGATAGCATGGGTTCCGTCCTATAAACGTAATGTAGCAGGCTGTGTGTGTCTTTCCCGAACTGCCGCACATCTGCTTTTAGCCCCGAAGTTATCGCAAATGGGAGTTGATTTCCTATCTCTTCTAACAGCCTCTCATTACTCAGAGACCAACGAACCCAATCCTGCCTGTCCCCATAGTCGCTATCAAAAGATCGTTTCTCTGCGTCGATAGCGCTCAGCGCCGACTCAATACGCTCGTGGACCGACTGAGACCAGGGACCGAATTTGTAAAATTGCCATTCTGTCCCGGTAAAGGTAATGCCGTTATTTCGTCTTGCATAGAAAAGGTCGGCCAAATACACATACTTAATCAAGTGAATTGGCCCAAGCTGGCGATCAGAGAACTCATCCTGATCCCCAGCAATCAGCAACGCATACTGGAGCAGCAAGTCAACACGAGAGGGGTCTGCCGGCATTATTTCCACTCAGAGAGCTGGGAATCAGGTCTGTTGTGGTCAGAGCAAGTGAACGGAGAAAAATCTCTGATAACGATGTTCCTCATACAATTCTCCCAGAGTAGTACCAGAACCACCGGGTTGCGCCTACCCGTATATGGACTTCCCACGGTTGGAGGACAGCAAGCTGACGAGGGAGAAAATCCGTTTACCGCGTTTACGGTTGGTAATCGAAAACTCTCAAAGCAGGTAGTGTCTCACTCTGCATTTCCCCTCACCCCAGCCCTCTCCCCTTCGACAGGCTCAGGACAGGCCTCCAGGGGAGAGGGAGCAGACATTCCCTCCCCTACAAATATCATTTCAAAAAGGGCTAAAATTGTTCAATGCGCCCTACAGCCTGAACGTCAGGTTCAGGCTGACGGCGAAGAATCCGAGGTCATCTGTTTGCACTTGGTAGGCGACCGGCTCGCTGCCGTCGAGCCGCAGGTTGGACGCATGGCTGCGCAACCGTCTATAGCTGCCGCCATCGTGAAAGCTGTCGAAGTCAGTCCAGCGCGCCAGTATGCCCAGGGACAGGGCCGGTGTGAGCGCGTAATCCAGGCCGGCCAGCGCCTGGTAGCCGAACAGCACATCCTTCAGCGTATCGCGCGTCGTGGATACCGTTCCGGCGAGATTCTGGCGGACTTCGGCCTCGTTGGGCAGGCCGCGGGCCGTTTCAATAGTCGCCGGGTCAATATGCCTGCTCCACAGCGCGCCGTAGTCCATGCCGGTAAATCCCGCGCCGGCGCCAAGGCCGATGTAGGGCGTGAAGCGGCTTGCGTTTGGAAAGTCGAGATAGGCGTTGGCGAAGAGATGATGACCTGTCACGCTCCAAATGCGCTCCTCGGCGCGGGGCAGTTCCGCGCCGAACACCTCGGTGTAGGCCGCGCCAGACGGCGCAAGTATGGGCGCGGTCTGATCCTGGTCTGAGGCACGATAGAAATACTCCACCTCCAGGCGTATATGCCGCCCGAATCTCCGGCCAACCGCAACGCCGGCAATAATGCCCAAGGCGTTGTCGAATCTGCTCTGCCAATCATCGACCGCGCCGCTGCCCCGGTTCGTAGCCGTGCAGCCTTCAAGTGCCCAGTATTGCGGGTTGACGAATTCGTCACAGCGGCTGGCTCTGTCATTGTCACCGGCGCGCAGTCCGAGGCTGTGCGCAACGTTGACGCCGAGCGCGCCTCTTACATAAAAACCGGTGTCGGCGTGGGCCGCCGTCCAGCCCAGACAAACGGCCTGTACGCCGGCAAGCAACAGCCCTGCCCAATGGCTCCGCATGACGGTATTGTACAAGGCGAGAGGTTGTGCGCAACGGTCACAGGCGCTCAGCCGGCTGTTCTGGTTTCCATATTCCAGCAGGCAAAGGAGCCTGCGGCGATGGCCTGTGGGGTAAAGGGCGGCGTGAGTGGCAGAGTATAGACTGTGGGCGCAGTCGTGGAAGGGAGCGTAGCCGCGTCGGGAAGATGGCCGGTAAATGTCAGGAGAGTCCCATCTGGAGCGAGCAGGGGGTGAGAGCCGACGTACTGGTCAAAAAATGAAAACTGAAGCGTTTGCTCCCTGCTCGGCAAGAACCGGACCAATTCCAGGCTTTCTCCCGTCGTTCGGTCATACTGATGCCACCTGAGTTGGCTGTGTTGTACGTCTACACTCAGATAGACCAAGCTGCTCCCCTGTGGAACCCACAAGAATCCGGCGACTGGCGTTTCAAGCAGGGTCGTACTCTGGCCGCTGGACAGGTCGAGCAGATGCAGCGAAGGAGAGAGCAGTGAGCCCTGGCGTTGGGTACTGCCAAAGACAAGCGCCTGCCCGTCCGGGGACCACAGCGCAGTCGTCATGCCGCTGGCCCGGCTGACCGGAGCGCTCTCTCCACTCTGAATATCGAACAGGCGTAAGGTCTGACTGCCATCGGCCCCGCGCTCCACATAGGTCAGTAACTCGCCGTCCGGGGACCAGACTGGAACGCGGAACGTCCCCGGACGAGCGCTGATCTCTTGTACAACGGCCCCTGTTGCGGCCTCAATCAGGACAACCCGCCCGGTTTCGTTGTCGCCTACGTGCGCTGCCACAAGCTGTCCGTGCGGAGCCCATGACCAAAAGAGCGGCGCGCCGGTGAGCAGGGTGCGCGTCTGGCCAGGCTGGGTCATGGCAATCGCTTCTAATGCAAGCTGACGCTCGCCGCGCTGCACCAGGACGGTAAACATATCCGCCTGTGGCGACCAGCTGCCATAAATAGGGGCGGCTTGCCCCAGGCTGGCCCGTTCCCAGGACTCCACGCCATCGCCGGCAACCGTATACACACTTGCCGGCCCGTCCTCACCCTGTCGGGCAAAACAGGCGAGCTGCGCACTGTCCGGCGACCAGGTTGGCCAGGAATAGGTCATGGAGGGTGGGGGAGGCTGCGCTTCCGGGGCCTGAGGGTCCTGCGGAGGGTAGTGAGCTTGCTGGTCTTGCCAACTCCATGTGAGTTGGTGGCTTGTGTCTGATGGGAAGCGGCGCACAAAAATCTGCCCGTCCGGCCCAATGTAGGCGAGCTGGATGGGTTGCGTCACCCGAGCGGCGCTTGAAGAGTCGGACTGACCGGGTTGGCCCATTGGGCGGCTTTCACTCACGCTTGGCTCCCTCTAACAGCAGGACGGGCTTTTTCTGGCCGCGTTTTCGTCTCAGGAGGATATACATGGCGCCCGGTCCGCCATCGTGGGGACGGGCGGTGGAAAAGGCCAACACCATTTTCGCCAGCCGGCCTCGGGTAAGCCACTGTTTCATCTTGTCCTTGAGGATCGGGAATTGTCCAGGGGAGTTTCTGCCGCGTCCATGAATGACGAGCGCGCAGCGGAGGCCGGCCTGGGTGGCCTGGTTGAGAAACCGCTCCAGTTCGGGCCTGGCCTCATCCGCCTTCATCCCATGCAGGTCTAAGGCCGCCTGGCGCGCAAATTTGCCCTGTCTCAGCTTGCGGACCAAACCCGTATCCAGGCCAACGACACAACCCTCGACATACTCGTCGGTATCCGTGACATCGAAATCGCTCCGCCCGGCGACCAGGTCGTATAACTCGGCGATGGCCTCGTTCTCACTGTCTTGCGGAGACCGGCTGGAGAGGGCCGGCGGGGGGTTGCTGACCCGTGCGTCCGACTTGAGCTGGGCGACATCCTGCATGGCCCGCTGGAACAGGTCCGCGGGACTTTCCTCAGTCTTCTCACCTGGCTTGGGCGTACTCCTGGGGAGAGCCGCGGTGGTTGCAGCCCGCTCGGCGATGGACGGTTTAAGCGTTTTTTTGAGTTGGCGAAAAGGCGTATTGAAGCCCGCCATGACTCCGTATGATACACGGGAAACACTCTAGGGACAAGCAACCGGGGGGTGGGGTCGTGTCTCAGTTTCACCTCTCCCTCCCCCGCTGCCGGCTCAGCGCCCCCCTCCCTGACCCTCCCCCTCAGAGGGGGGAGGGAATGTTCGCCCCCTCTCCCCTGGAGGGGGAGGGCTGGGGTGAGGGGGAAAATGCAAACTGACGAGGGTGGGGTGAGACAACCCGCTTCGTTGCTTGCTCTCCTCGCCGGCGTGTATAATCAGAGCCTATGCAGAGGTGGAGGTGGCAGGTGTGGATGCTGATGGGCGTTCTGACGGGATGCAGTCCGGCAACGCAGCCGGTGCAGCCCGTTCGATTTGTCCCCGCGGCTCCAGTGGCTCCTGTCATTACTCCCTTCCAGGCCGCGCCTGAATCACCGTTCGCTCCGAAGAACACGTCCGCCTCCTCGCCATCCAATCAGGGAGCCGTGGCGTCATTTGAACCCCAGCCCGTGGTTCGTCCTGCTCGATTTGCGCAGACCGGCCTCGCCTCATGGTATGGACCAGGATTTCATGGCAAGCGCACGGCAAACGGTGAAACCTATAATCAGTACGCCCTGACCGCGGCCCATCGCAGTCTGCCGCTGGGAACCCGGGTGAAGGTGACGAACAGGACGAGTGGGCAGGCTGTTGCAGTCCGCATCAATGACCGCGGCCCCTTCGTGGACGGCCGTATTATTGACCTGTCTTTTGCCGCGGCAAAAAGAATCGGTGTGTATGGCCCAGGGACCGCTCTGGTGCGAATCGAGGTGCTGTCTGCTCCGACCCCCAGACTCGCCGTCCTGTACGCCGTCCAGGTCGGCTCTTACACTGATGCGGACAAAGCCTCTGCTCTGAAGCAGGCCTTAACCCAGCGCTTCTCGTCAGTGTATATCAGCCCGTTATCAGGCGGACGGTTTCGATACTATCAGGTCCGTCTCGGACCGTTCGCCGAACGGACCCAGGCCGAACGCCAGGCCCGCGCCGCGGCCCGGGCCGGCCTGCAAAGCGTGGTGGTCGAAGAAGACGATCGCTGGGCTGAGTGGTAGCTGTCCGGCGCGGCCGGCGTCATGGCAGCGCTCTCGCCTCCGCTCCAGAGCGGCGCAGACGCCGGCGCAACGCTCCGGCGGTGAGCCGATATTTGAACGCCTTGCGGCCATTGACCAACAGCACGGGAATGTCCTGGCCAAAACGGGCTTCGAGTTCCGGCTGAGCTGAAATATCGATTTCTGTCAGAGTGAAAGGCGTGTCGGTCTGGACCTCAGCCACAATCGCTTTCATGTCGTCGCACAAACAGCAGCCGGGACGCGAATACAAGGTCACCGCGGGTGTCATGCTTCCTCTTTTATCAGGGAGGGGGCCGGCGCGGGCGTGAGGTCTGACAATTTTTCTATTTTCACCTGGGTGACGTGGTGATTGTCGGTTTTAAGGACGGTCATGCGCAGCGCGTCGTACTCGAACATTTCATTGACCTCAGGAATACGTCCGAGCCATTTATTGATAAAGCCACCCACGCTGGTGTAGTCATTCCCCTCGGGCAGCTCAAACTCGTGAATGTGAGCGTTGACATCGGAAATAGAAAGGGCCGCGTTGACGATATAGGTCTGATGAGAGACTTTTTCAATATCGTGGCTCTCACCGTCGTGCTCGTCCTGAATTTCTCCAACCAACTCCTCAAGAATGTCTTCCATGGTGACGAGGCCGGCCGTACTGCCAAACTCGTCCACCACCATAGCAATATGCACCTTGCGGCGTTGAAACTCCCGCAGCAGGTCGTCGATCGGTTTCGTCTCCGGGACAAAGAACGCCGGCCGGAGGAGATCGCGCAGAATGATCAGGTCCCGATGTTCCATGAGGGTAATGAGGTCCTTGGCATGTACGACGCCAATAATATTGTCGAGTGACTCCTCATACACCGGTATCCGACTATAGCCGCCTTCAACCAGGAGGTTGACCAGGTCACTTCGGGAGGAGGTGACCTCAATGGCGGCGATATTGGTTCGGGGAACCATGATTTCCCGCACGCTGGTCTCTCCAAACTCAAAGACGTTCTCAATCAGCTCGTGCTCCTCTTCCTCGATCGTGCCGCCCTCGCGGCCCTGCTCAAGCAGGAAGCGCAGCTCTTCGCCTGAGTGATAGTGCTCCGCTTCGCTCGCCGGCCGAATGCCAAAGAGCCGCATCACCTGGTTGGAGGTCCAGTTGAGGGCAACAATCGCCGGAGAAAAGGTGAGATAAAAAAACCACAGCGGAAAGGCGACGGCGAGCGTTGTTGACTGAGAGTGCTGAATGGCGAGCGACTTTGGCGTCAGTTCACCGAAGACAATGTGAAGAAAAGTGAGCAGGATAAAGGCAACCGGCAGGGCGATACTATGCGCCAGCTCCGGGTCGGCTTCCACACTCACGAGGTGCATGAGCTCAATAATGAGTTTGGCGACAACCGGCTCTCCGACCCAGCCCAGCCCCAGAGAAGTCAGCGTAATGCCGAGCTGGGTCGCCGACAGGGAGGCATCCAGGTGGGAGATGAGATGCTGGCCCATCTTGGCCATGCGGCTGCCGGCCTGAACCAGGAGTTCGATCTGGGACGCGCGAACCTTGACGATTGCAAACTCTGCCGCGACAAAAAAGGCGTTGGCCAGGACCAGCAGGAGTGTGATGAGCAGACCGAGGGCAGGACTCTCCATGCGTGCGCTTCACACCTCCCGGCTGGCTGGAGGAAGCCGCAGTTGAGTCTCAGGCCACGGGTCATCAGATGGAGGGTCGTCCATACAGGGATAAAGCATAATACGAGTTGGCCCTGTATTGCAAGTAGGAACAGGGCCGGTTTTAGCGCAGGGTGGTGTTCTCACTGAGAAAACGCTGAATCTCGGCGGGGGACAGGTCGGTCCAGCGCTCGGCTACGGCCACAGCCGCCTGGACCGAAAAACGCTCATTCTCACCAATGATTTCCCGCGTCACCGCATAGCGCCGTTCAGGACTCTGGAGCTGGAGGCGGCTCTCCTCTGCGCTCCACGCAGAGCGGCGCAGGAGCAGCGGCGGCCTGGGTAAGGCCGCGATGACATCCTGGAGCAGTGGGTCATCCCCATCGATCACAAACCGACAACTGGCTCCGGCCGCGCGACATAATATCTGCATTTCATCCTGGAGCGTGTGTAACTCCTCGACATCGGTGCTATAGCTCGGCGTCAGGGTGGTCAGGATGGCAATGTCGGGGATCACCGTGCGGATTAGCTGCTGCATATCGCCCCGATGACGGACGCCGAATTCGAGCACGAGGATGTCGGGCGCCTCAGTCTTGAGGAGTGTGGTCCAGACCGCCTGGGCAAAACCGCGCGCGAGGTCTCGCAAGCGGACTGAAGCCAATTCAATATTGAGGATGGCAAGGGGCAGGCCAATATCGGTATTGTAGGAACGGGGATTGGGCTGGACCCGGTACCGCCGGGCCAAGAGCTCGGTCACAATACGTTTAATAATGGTCTTGCCGTGGCTGCCGGCGATGGCAATCACCTGGGGATTTTTCCGCCACAGCCGCAGCCGGGCGAGCGCGCGCAATAGCCGGACGGCGAAGCCGCGCAGACGCCGGTGGGAAAACAGGTCACGCGCGAGACCTGGGGCGGGGAGAGACGAGCTATGCCCTGGTACTGAGGCCGCTGGTCGGCTTGCGGGGCGCTGCGCGGGCTGTATCCGCCGCGCGGCTGCCGGACTGAAGTACTCGCTGAGACGCTCGAAGGCGGTGGTAATATCGTCTGACTCGCGTCCAAAGTTCAGCCGGATATGGGCCTCGCCGCTGGGCCCAAAGGCAATGCCGGGGACAACCGCCACTTTTGCTTTTTCCAGAATATCGTAGGCCAAGGCGTGTGAATCATGGGCATGGGCAACCACATCTTTCACCCGCGGAAAGACAAAATAGGCCCCTTCGGGTTTTTGATAGTCAAACACGTGCGAGAGCTGATCGAGATAGGTAAGCGTCAGGTCGCGGCGCTGCTTAAACGCCTGCCGAAAGGTCGTAATATGTTCGTGTCCGTATTCGAGCGCCGCCAGGGCGGCATATTGCGACACAACCGGCGCGCAGGTCACCAGGGCGTCGTGCACTTTGAGGATTTCCTGGACATTCCGCGCGTCGGAATGGAGATAGCCGACCCGCCAGCCCGTCATCCCATAGGCTTTGGAGAAGGTGAAGATCCGCACAATGCGCTGTCGGACCTCGGCGACCTGAGCCGGACTGAAATACGCTTCCGGCGTATAAACAAAATCCTTATAGGCCTCATCAATAATCAGAAAGAGATTATGCCGCTCGGCCAGCGCAACCAGAGCGCGTGTTTCCGCTTCTGAGAAGACCGTCCCGGTCGGATTGTTCGGGTTGCAGTACAAAATCGCTCGCGTGCGTGGAGACAGACAGGCCTCGAACGCCTCTTCGTTAAAGGCAAAATTCTGCTCCTCGCGGAGCGGGGCGAAGCGCGGGGTACAGCCGGCGATGCGGACGACCTCCTGGTAGGAAGCATAGCTGGGTGAGGGAAGAATGATCTCATCTCCCGGCTGAGTGAGGGCCAGCAGCGTTGCGGCAATGGCCTCAATCGAGCCGCTGGAAACAATGATCTCCTGGTCCGGGTCGTAGTGCATGGCCTCTCGCAGCAACGACTCGGCAATGTATTCACGCAGCTGGGGCAAGCCTGGGGTCAGCGAGTAGGTGGCGCACTCTCCTTCGGCGATTTTTTGCTGGACAAAGGATTTAATCGGTTCGGGCGTATCAAAGCTGGGGATACCCTGGGCCAGAGAAACCACATCCGGCACCCGGCTGGCTGCCAGTTCCATCGCCTTAATGGGCGACAGCTTCACGTTGGCCGTGCGCGCAAATGCCCGGTTTTGCCCCCCGCCTCCGCGAGCCACAATCAGTCCAGTCCTTTCAGCCCCTTGTCAGCCCCTTCAACCATGCTCAGGACAGGTACGGTATCCAGGCGCTCAGCCCTTTGCAATGGAGTAGCGGGTTGGTATATCCCGGACACCATAGGGGAGAGGAGTGATATGCCACCTGTCAAAGACGAATTCTTGAGCGAGGACCTCAGTAAGCCAGAGAACCGTATCAATGTCGCGCTTTCGCGTTCACAGACCGGGGCAATGCAGGGCGGTCGCCCTGTCAGAAAAGAGACTCGCTTCTCAGCGAGTTCTGTGAGGTAACTGAGCATGATGAATACGATCTTAGCCGTCATTCGTGAAGGGAAAATAGTCCCTTTAGAGTCCGTTCAGCTTCCCGAAGGGACGCGCGCCTTAGTGACACTGCTGCCTGAAGATGATGCGAGTTTCTGGTTAGCAGCAAGTGAGTTTTCATTAAGAGAGGTGTGGGGAAACGCAGAGGACGATATCTATGCCGAACTACTCGAAGAATGAAGTCGTGCTTGTTCGTTACCCATTCTCTGATCTGACAAACACAAAGGTCCGCCCCGCCGTCGTCGTCAGTGCTCCCCATAGGTCTCAAGATATCTTCATTGTTCCGCTTACAAGCCGAACAGCCGCGTTGCGTGCAGGTGAATTTGCGCTCGCTGAATGGAAAAGGGCGGGTTTGAACGTCAAGACAGTCGCTAAGCGCGGTATCTCTACCATAGATCAAAGGCTGGTGCTCAAGAGTATCGGTTTTCTGCTGCAAGGAGATGCTGAAAAGCTGGAAAACTCGTTACGTGAATGGTTGGATTTGCGTTAGGGCGGTCGATTCAGGCGAGCCGAACAGCGCGCTCTTAAACGTCTTCTCATCTTGGGGTAGTCCGAGGCCGATATACCGATACTGTGGGATAAATGTCATGGGGAATTATCGAACCCAGCCAGGCGATTCCGGGGCACTGGTGGCCTACAAAGGCGAAGGCCATCACTATAGCGCAGGGGTACAGTTTGCTAAAAACTACGGGGCGGACCAAATCGGCACAGCATATACCCCGGCTGACCACATACTTAGGGCGCTTAGATACGCCGAAAAACCAATCAGCCACTTCTGGGGGACGTCCAGCGATCGTCGCAGACCGGCAACCGACAATGGTCAGTAGGTAGGGATGTGTCCCCGGCGTCCCTCATGCGCAGTGATACGCAAGTGTACAAATAAATGGGTGTTAAGCAACTCCGAAGGGGGATGTATGCAAAGCAAACGAGTCTGGCAACTCGCGGCAGTAGCAGGCGTACCGGGGCTGCTCTGGTTCATCGGCACGCAGGGGATTGTCGGGCCGACGGATGAAGAGAAGCGGTCTTCCGACCGGCCCGTGTCCACCATTGAAATGAAACGCATCCAGGCACGACACATGGACGAAATCCTGAGTATTCCCGGGGTGCATAGGTTTGACATTGGGACCAAGGGGTTTACTGTTGGCCTCCTGTTACCGCACAGGGAGAACCGCCCCCTCATTCCCCGCTTCCTGGAGGGCATTCCAGTCGAGGTAAAGATTACGGAGCTCACAGAAGAAAATATGTATGGCTATAGTTATCGCGCTGCCTCTACCAGTACGTGTGACCCCCCTGGCTGCTAAGACGCCTGATGGGGACATCTGATTACTGCCCTGGCGGGAAGCGGAACGGCGGAGAGCATCGCTTCTGCCAGGGCCACGTCAGCAGCCAATCGTCAGCCCACTCCTCCCAGCCAGCCCACCGGGCGCGCTGGCCCTGCCAGAATTGCACACAGACACGATAGCGACCAGGCTTCCCGCGGGCGCACAGGCCACCGAGCATGTAGCCTATGACGAGTCACGGCTTCGGCCCGGGCGCTGTCGGGTCTGCTTTGGCTTTCGGCCCCAGGCGAAACCGAATTGGGACACCGCCTATGCCCTGCTGTGGGAGAGGGAATGAGAAGGGGTCCTTTGCAATGGAGTGGCTGGTTGGGATATAACCCCGGACAGGAGGGAACCATATGAATGAGCGTTTTTTTTCCGAAGAAGAAATCCGTGAAATGGGTAAACGCACCGTGGACCGTTTAACGGAAGCCATTGACGCCGGGGATGCCGAGCAGGCCAAGAAAATCGCGAACCGCATGTATAATGAGTTCCTCGGGATGCACGACCTGTACCGGAACTGGACGACCGCGACGCTGAGCGAGGTAGGAAAACGCTTTGGCGATGAGGTGCTGGAAGAGATCATGACGGTCGGCGTGAAGGCCTGGTGGCTGCCGACTCAGGAAAAAATGCCACAGGACCCCCAAGAGCTGCCCCGGAAGATCAAGATGTTTGTGGCCGGCCTGCGCGGCCATCTGCAACCCATGCACATTGAAGAGGATGAGGAAAAAGTCGTTATTCAGATGCGGCCCTGCGGCAGTGGCGGACGCATGGTTCTCGAAGGCAAATACGACGGACCCGACGCCTTTCATACCGTGGAAAAACCGCAGCGGATGACCTATAACCGCGCCGACTTTCCCGTGTACTGCGCCCATGATCCGCTGGTGGAGTTGGTTGACATCGAAAAAAACGGCAAACCTTTTGTGGTGGTTGAGCCGGCCGCGGTGCTCGGAAAAGAGCACTGTTCTTTTATTATTTATAAAGACCCGGACAAAGTCCCGGAGAAATATTACGAACGGCTCGGCCTCAAGAAACCGGACTAGGCCGGTTGTGAGGAGCGCGTATGCTCACTGCTGGAGTTGGTCTCTCAAAACAACACGACACCGAACAGGCCACGCGGGAAGCGGCTCAAGCGGCCTTGCGCCAGGCGGGCGGCGACCGCGCCGACTTTGCGCTGGTTTTTGCCACCGCCCACCACGGGGCCGGGTACGGGCGCGTCCTGCGCACGGTTCGCGAAGAGGCGCAAGCCAGTCAGGTCGTCGGTTGTAGTGCCGGTGGTGTGCTGACCACGGCTGGAGAAGTGGAACGCGCGCCAGGTATTGCGGTGCTGGCCGTGCGGTCGGATACGCTGTCCGCCCAGCGCTTTTTTGTTCCCCAACTGCGCGGCCGGGCGCGTGCGGTTGGCCAGGAGGTCGTGTCCAGCCTCACTCCTCACCTCGGTCCCGAAAATCTCGCCCTTGTCTTCCCCGACACGTATAATTTTGACTCGCAGGCGTTTTTTGACGGGATCGCCGAAGGCCGGCTCTCGGATGTGCCTTTTGTTGGCGGCGGGGCGTCTGAGGACGGGAGTGTGGGTGAGACCTTCCAGCTATGTGGAGACACGGTCAGCAGCGATGCCGTCAGCGGGGCGCTGCTGAGCGGTCAGTTCACCTATACCATTGGTATCACCCAGGCCTGCCAGCCGGTGAGTCCCGTATATCGGGTCACGCAGGCCCACAACAATCTCATCCTTGAGCTTGACGGCCGGCCAGCGTTTGAGGTCTTTGCCGAATGCGTGAGCCCCCAACTCCGCCAGGACCTGCGGCGCGCCGCGGCCTCTATCTTCGTCGGCCTGCCGGTTGACGCCGAACGCCAGCATATCGCTCCTGGCGAATACGTGGTGCGGAACCTCGTGGGCTTTGATCCGGAGCGCGGTATTATTGCGATAGCGGACCAGATAGCCGAAGGCCAGAAACTGGTTTTTACCTTACGCGACGGGAACGGCGCGCGGACCGACCTGAAACGTGAGCTGGAAGCGCAGGACCGGAACTGGCAGGACAGCCGCCCGGCGTTTGGTCTCTATTTTAATTGTGTCGGACGCGGCAGCGGACTCTACGGGATTCCCGATATCGACTCTTCTTATATCAACCAATACCTGTCTGATGTACCGGTTATCGGGTTTTTTACCGGCTGCGAGATTGCCCCGGTGCAGCGCCAGCCTGCCCTGAGCCGAGTCGAAGGGGCCATCGTCCACCAGTATTCCGGCGTCCTGGTGCTCGTTGGCGAGAAGCCGCTGCACTAAGGCAATCCGGGGTCAGAACGGGAACAGATTCCCCAAAAATCCCTCGTCGTCATCGCTTGAGGCGACCTGTTCGTCTTCGTCATCGCCCAGCAAGCCCTTGAACGGATTGTACTTCGAGAGCAGGCCTGGCTTGGTAATGGTTTCTCCCGCCCCAGGTTCGGTGTCACGGGCGCGGCCATAGACTGGCGGCGCAGTGGGAAATTGTTCCGGCTCCTGGAGGTAGGTGATACCCAGATTACGGTCATCCTCACAGCAGCCCTTGCTGAACGGCAGCCAGGAGCAGGACGCGCCGAGCGCGATCAGGCTCGCGCATAAGACAACACGAATAGACGCTCCCCGCGCTTGCACAGTGTGGAAATTCGAGTAGTGGCTCACTTTGTAATTTTTTCCTGTCCGGTTCTCTCTCGGGCTTCGGCAGCGCATCTCCCTGTCGCTATTTCAGCCGCACCGCGGTTCCGGTCGCAACCAGCAGCAACATGCCTTTGCCCCCACCGCTGATTTCGCTGTAGTCCATATCGACACCGACAACCGCATCGGCGCCAAGCTGCTCAGCCTGCTGGGCGAGTTCTTCCAGACAGGTCTCCTTGGCTTCCCGGAGCGCTTTCTGGTGGGTGCCGCTCCGACCTCCAAAAAAGTCCCGCAGGCCACCCAGCATATCTCGAAAGACGTTGATACCCAAAACACACTCGGCGCTGACAATACCGAGCGCTTCCTGAATCGTGCGACCCGGAACCGCGGGGGTCGTCGTCATATTATTTCTGGCAATCGGCATAGGCGACTTTCGTCAGGCTGTTGTCTTACGACGGTTATACATAACTGGAAAGCTCCCCGGCAACTACCACACCGCCTGCGCGTTCTTTCTCCCGGACGTTTTCAGTATAAGAGAAAAATCAGAGCGGTGTGGTCTCCGGCAGCGGCCCGAACAAGACCCGCAGGGCGATGTCGGCCAGGAGCAAGAAAAGGGCGATGCCAATGAGGATATTTTCGAGCGGATGGAGGAGAACTTTCTGGCCACCCCGGATGTGGGAGGTGAGGGTGTCGAATGTCGGGTTGAGGCTGCCGCCCGTTCCTTCGGCCAGGGCGTGCAGCAAGGGCCGATTGGGTTGTTGTTGGCGATATTCCTTCAACGCGCCGTCTACTTCCTGTCCGACCAGAACCGTCTGACTCCGCTGGTTCAGGATCGTATTGCCTTTCCGCTTGACAATGGTGATGGGCACGTTGCCCGTATAGCGGGCGGGCAGGACGGCTTCGGAGATACGCGGGGCAACGGGCATGAGGGTCAGGGTCTCGCTGCGGGTTCCGCTGGCCAGCCGGGCCTGGAGGATGCTGTCCTGCGTATTGTCAAAGGATTCAACGCGGAGGATCGTTCGCTCGCCGCGCCTGGTCGCGCTCAATCGATAATCCAGCGGGGTTTCATTCCGCATGGCCCACCGAACCGCCTGAGACCAGAATTTTCCGAAGCGTTCCCAGCGGATCCAATCCCCCGAGCCGGCGCCGCTCGGGTCAAAGGGAACAACGACGACTTTGCCCAGACCGTACTGCCAGGTGGCCAGGAGCGGGTCTCGTTCGCCGTGGACGTCGGTATAGAGCTGGACGTTCGCCCGCTTCTTGGGCTTGGTCAGCATATATTCGTCCAGGGCCGGGAAGTCGGACAGGCCGCGTAAAATCTGGCCCCGAACGTCGACCTGGGGGACGATATCCTTGGGACCCTCGTCTTCCTGACCTTGTTGACGCAGGGTCTGACGGGTGTCCCGCACTAGGAGTTGGGGCAGCATGGTGGCGTCTTCAACATGGTAGAAACGCCCGCCTGTTTTTTCAGACATATACGACAGGAGTTGCAGGTTGACGGTATCGCTCCCAATCCGAATGGTCGTAATCGAGATCTGGCGCTGGGCAATGGTTTTAATCAAGGGATAATGATCGGTCGGGCTGCGGTTGGTATCGCCATCCGTCAGCAAAATAATATGCCGAATGGACCGCCGACTCCGACTCAGCTGATCGGCCGCGGCTTCCAGGGCGTGATAGAAATCCGTCCCGCCGCCATACCGGAGGCGCCTGATGCGACTCCGCAGCGTCGAGCGATTCTTGGACAGCCGGCCTAAGGCGGACAGGGAATAGGCTTCTGAGTCAAAGGCAATGGCACCCGCCAGATCGGTATTTTTGAGTTGACCCAAGACGGCGACTGCCGCCTTCTGGGCATATTCCATCTTCTGGCCGTCGTGCAGACCGCGCACACGGCTATTATAGCCCATGCTGTTCGAGCGGTCGATCAACAGAAAGAGGGCGATTGGAATCCGCTTCTTTTTTTGCGGACGCTGTTCGTGAAAGGAGACCGGCAAGAGACGTTCGATGGCGGAGTTTTGATAGTCGAGCGTCCCAAACGTCCGCGCTCCGCCCGCCATGAGAAAGCCCCCCCCAAAGTCGCGCACATAGCGCTCAATGGCGGTCATCTGCCGCGCGGTTACGTCTTTACGGCCGATGTCGTCAAAGACTACGCTATTATAGTCGAGCAGCTGGGGCAGACTGGTTGGCAGACCCTCGGGACGCCGGAACTCGATATCCACTTCCTTGAGATGCAAGGCCCGCGCCAGGTGGGTCTTTGGGTTGTCGGTAATGACCAGGGCGCGCGTTTTCCCGGCAACCGCCAGATTTGTACTCTGGCTATTATTCCCGGCGATGGTATCGGCGTCCGTCTGCATCTCGGCGCGCAGCAAATAGTTTCCGCGCTGAAGGATTTGAGCGGGAATCTCCAAAACCGACAGGCCGGGCTCCAGACTCACCGTTTGACGGGTCAGGAGCTGATCGTCGGCATAGATGTCCGCTCTGCCCGGAACCGGCTGGGCATGGCCGTTGCGCACAACGAGGCGCATATCAAAGACGCTGCCCTCACGAGCCAGCGGCGGAACCACAAACTTTTCCAGGGAGACTTCGGCCTGTTGTCCGCCGGGGGGAATGACTGGATAAATGGCGATGCCCATTTGACGGGCTGTGGCTACGGTCTGGCGGGCCAGGCCCGTTGTCTCATTCCCATCGGTCAGGAGCAGCAGGCGTTTTTCCGCGGCCTCGGGATACAGGGCAAAGGAACGTTCGAGCGCTTGCGCGATATTGGTGCTTGTTGCGCGGTCAGGCGACGGTAGCGACTCGGGCAGGACCGCCTGGGTCGCCGGACCGGGGGCGAGAACGAGCTGGGTATCGGTTGCAAAGGAGAGGATGGCAAGTTCATCTTGCGCGGAAAGCGCCGCTTTGAGCTGTCCCAGATAGGTCTGCATCCAGGTGCGGGCTGTTGCGGCAATACTGTCTGAGGTATCAACCGCGGCCACAACGGCTAAGCGCTGGTCGGAGAGAATGGTCTGATGGCTGAGACCGGCCAGGGCCAGAATAATCAGAAGCGCGGCCACCGTCCGCAGCAGCGTTGCGCCCAGGAGCGCGCCTCGCCAAGAGCGGCCGCGTAACGGCAGCCACAGCAGGGGCAACAGCAGCAGCAGCCACAACAACTGAGGCGATAGAATCGTATATGCCTGGCCAAAAATTTCAGCCGTCATGACACACCCTCCAGTGGAGAGCGCCATAAGGCGTAGAACCACTCGGCAAAAAGCAGCAGAGCGGCCAGCCAGTACAGGCTCTGGCCAAATTCGACCGGAATTTCACGCTGTACGGCTTCGGGTGAGGTTCGGACTCCCGGCGACACATGCCCCGCGCCCGTATCGTCCCCGGTCTGGCGGCCAATGTCGGATTCGGCTTCGTCAAAAAGATTGGCGTACAGCTCTGTCCGATAGCTTGCCGTCTCAACCCGATAGACGCCCACTCGGTCGAGCGACACGGTGTCGGTTTCAAGGACCTGAGCTTCGGTCTGAGGCGCGGACAGGAGCGCGCCGTCAAGGGGAACGTCCGTGGGAAGAAAGAACACCTCGCCGACGGGCAGCAGCTGGGGATCGAACGGATTGGGTGGGCGCAGCCAGCGCAGGGCATTGAGAAAGAGGACGAGCAGGGTCAGATTGTCCGAGTCGGTGAGATTTCCCGCCTCGAGATCGAAGGCTAAACAGACGAGACGCCGGCCGTCCCTCTCACCCGTCAGAGCAAGCGGAATCTCGCCGTGGCTGGTCTTTGAGGAAATGAGCACCTGGGCCCAGGAGGGGAGGGCCAGAATACGGGCCTGCTTGAACGGCAGGGCTTCAACATATTGCAGGTTATGCAAGATTTCGTGTTCGTCGTTCCAGTCCAGAATGGTCAGGTCCGCAGCCTCAGTCAGCACGGGAAAGAGCGCGTTTTCAACAGGCGGAAAGATGTAGAGGCTGTTGGCGGGAACTGCCTCGTCGGGCACAAATTGATGGAACAGGACCACATCTTGTGCGCTCACTTGAGCAGCCGAGAAGTCTTCGGGCCTGGTGCTGAGCAGCGTCACACCGGGCAAGGCCTGACTGAGCTGCCGGACCTCCTGGTGCAGGTGGGCAACCGGAGAGACCAGGACTAATTGCGTTGAGCGGCGCGCAGCCACCCAGTTGAGGGCGTGATTGTCGACGGCTAAGGCATCCTCGGACTCCAGATGAACGGCCAGCTGCCCCGGCCCGGTAAAACCGCGTAAAGAGAACGAGCGGGTATTGTTGGCCGACAGGCTGAAGGCTTCTTGGAAGACCGCTTGGCCGTTGAGCGCAACGTGTAATATCGCCGTTTTTGTGCGGCTGGCATAATTGCGAACAAGGATATAGGCCTGGGCCTGAGAGTAATCCTGGAAGGGATTCTGGTAGACATGAACCGAGGCCAGAGCCATATTGTCGTCTGTCTCGCCAACACGGTGATAGGTCAACGCCTGTTGCTGCCGCTCCGACAGACTCAGCCGGTTGGACGGCACATCGGTAAAAACATGGACCTGGGCCTGTCGTCCGGCGCGGTCACGCTGGACCAGGGCGAGTTCAACGCCCAACTCCAACTGGGTGCCCGTATCCTGTGGCCGGAGGCTCTCGAGGCGGTGCAATACCAAACGGTGGTCGGTCGTAAAACCACTGACGACTTTGGGCCGCGCCGCAATGCCGATGAGCATGACTTCGTCACGCGGCGCTAACGCGTGGAGCACCTCTTTGGCCTGATCCAGGGCCAGATCAAACCGACGCACGCCGTTTTCGCGCGCCTGCATACTCGCCGACAGATCGAAGACGAGAATCTGTCGGTCGCCGCGCGTTTCGGTCACTGCGCGCGACCAGTACGGATGCAGCAACCCGCCAATCAGCAACAGCAGGAGCAGGACCTGAAGGAAAAAGAGGAGGTCGGGCCGGAAGCGTCTGGACCGCACCCGATCTTCGGGAACGTCTGTCCAGAACAAGAGGCTGGGGACTTCAATGCGGGTGCGGGTCCGCTGGCGCAGATAGATCAGAACCAGCGCGCCGAGCAGGGAAAGGAACGGTAAGGCCGCTGGATTGAGGATGCCCATACGCCGTAGAAGATACTCAGTGGAGGGTGACGAGTCCCACCTGAGCGAGTGTTTCCGTGACGGTCTCGGTGATGGGCTGCGCGCTGGAGAGACGAGTATAGAGCACCCGATGTTTATGGCAGAACTGTTGGAGCGCGTCACAATGGACCGACAGGGCGCGGTGATATTTCTCAAGATTGGCCCGGCTGAGGGTGACCCAGCGTTCGGTTTGCTCTTCGACATCGTACAGCTTGCCGCGGCGAAAGAGCCGTTCCGGGCGCAGCTCGCTCTCGCCCAGCACCTGAAGGGCTTTGACCTCATAGCCGCGCGCGATCAGAAAGAGCAGGACGGCTTCATACTGCGCGGGTCGGGTCAGAAAGTCCGAAACCAGGATGACCACGCCCGGCTCCTTGGCCTGCCGAATATAGGCCTGGACAGACTCCCTGAGGTAGGTTTTCCCGGTTGGTAGCAGCGCCTCCAAAAAAGGGGAGACCTGCAGAAAACGGTTGCGATGACGTAAAAACGGCGTTGCCAGAAAGGGGCGAGGCGGCGAAGACAGGGCGGCGAGCCGGAGCGTATTATTACTGGACAGCACGATATAACTCAGCGCCGTGACCAGGTCCACGGCATGGGGGAATTTCCCGTCTCCGGCAGGAGCGCCCATCGATGCGCTGGTGTCGAGAATGAGATGAAACGGAATTTCCCGTTCCGCGGTAAACGTTTTGACCAGCAGTTGGTCGAGTCGCCCGGCGGCATTCCAGTCCAAATAGCGAAAATCATCGCCGGGCGAGTAGTCTTTATACGACTCGAATTCCACCCCCCAGGCCTGGCTCGTGCGCGGAATCGGCGTCTCCCCAGGACGGTGGCCGCGCGCCGCGCGGACACGAATGCGCAGACGGTCAAGCTGCTTGAAAAAGGCGGGATCGGTCAGACTCACGCGCAGTCCTCTTCCTAGCGTCGAATTTTTTTAGCGGACTCAAGAATGCGCTCGATGATCGAGGCGGGGTCGATATTCTCGGCTTCGGCTGCAAAATTGAGCACCAGCCGGTGATTGAGGGCCGGCAGCATGACCTGGTCAACATCGTCGTAACTGACGTTGGCCCGTCCATCGAGCAGCGCCGCGACTTTCGCCCCCAGCATCAGGGTCTGGCCGCCGCGCGGGCTGGAGCCGAAATTGACATAGCGGCTGACCACATCCTCTTTGGGCAACGTCACCGCGGCCGTATCTGTCTGATTCACATACAGCGCGTCCGCCGGCAGCGTGGCATGAATCAAGGCCGCGATATACTCCTCGATAGTGGGCGCGACCATGACATCCCGGACCAGATGCCGAAACGCCATGATCTTTTCGGCGGCTTCTGCTGCGGCAAAGACGGGCTGAATATCCGCCTCAGCAGTCGTGGTAGTCGAGCTGATAATGCGGCGGACCTCGTGGTGGGTGGGGTAGGTCAGGCGCACCTTGAAAAAGAAGCGGTCGAGTTGGGCTTCGGGCAGCGGATAGGTGCCCTCCATTTCGATAGGGTTGAGCGTTGCCAGCACGAAAAAGGGTGGGTGCAGCTGATAGGTGGTGCCGGCAACCGTGACCTGGAGTTCGGCCATGGCTTCGAGCAGCGCCGCCTGAGTTTTGGGGGTTGAGCGGTTGATCTCATCCGCCAGCAGCACGTGAGAAAAAATCGGCCCTTCAACAAAGACAAAATCGCGCCGCCCTTCGTCTTGATCCACGACCATACGGGTGCCGGTGACGTCGGCCGGCATCAGGTCTACGGTAAACTGAATCCGATTAAAACTGAGATTCAGGACGTGGGCGAGCGAACGCACCAAAAGCGTTTTGCCCGTTCCCGGCACGCCCTCAATCAGCACATGGCCGCCGGCAAAAAAGGCGATCAGAATATCGCGAATGAGCTCCTCGTGGCCGATGATGACCTTGGCCAATTCGGACTGAATCCGCCGAAAGGTGTCCTGAAATTCAAGAACAAGATCAGTTGCCGGTATTTCACTCACTGCACGGCCTCCCGCGAAAACAGCTGTTTCACAATGTCTTCATAGTCCGGTGGAATCTGGGCATTGCGGATGGCGTCGTCCAATGCCTGGTTTGCGCTGAGTTGGCTGGTGGACTTGAGAATCACCCCGCCGCCCTCGTCTTTGACAATCTCATAGCCGGTCTGGCTCTTCTCAAAGCTGGCATCGAGCGACAGGCTGAAGGTCTGCGGGGCGCTGCCCAGATTGGCCTCGTTGCCGTACAGGCGTGGGTCTGTGCCGCTCCCTGCGCCCATACCCCCCCGACCGGCCTGGCCTCCCCGCCGGGGGAGCTGGGGGTTGGCGGACTGCATCGCCCCCACAGCTTTCCGTCGGTCAAGACGTGCTTGTTTGAGCTTCTGGAGGCCGCTGCCCTGTTCTGGCGCTTGATGACTACCCGGCGCAGTCTGCTCAGCGTCCTGCCCGATTTGGTTCTCACCAAGCGCCTGTTGAGTGGCGTCTCCTGCCTGCTGCGCAGACTGTCCATTCTGCGCGAGCCGCTGTTCGTCGTTGAGGAGCCCCTCGGCGGCCGCCCGTTCGTCACGGGACTCCTGAGACTCTTGGAGTCCTTGCAGCGCCGTCAGCAGGGCTTGTTGGAGGTCTTCAGGCAGAGACGCCAGGTCCAGCAGTTCCTGGCCCAGCCCTTCTTTTGCTGCGTGATCCTGCAAACTCGCCTGGCTGTCCGCCAGCTCAGCCAGCGTCTCACCAACAGGCAGCGGGTCCAGCGTACCAGAGGTGAGACTTTCCGGCGGTATGGAGAGGCGTTTGTCTACCAACTGTCCCGTGCGTTCGGGCAACTCGGAGGAAATAAGCTCAAGATTGGTCAGCGAGAAAGGTTCGGGTTCGGACGCGGGGGACAGTAACGGGACGGAAGCGACCAGGAACGCGAGTGCCAGCGCGGCGAGAAAAGGCAGGACGCTCCAGGGTATGCGTCGGGGCGCGACCTTTTTGACCTCCCACACAGCCAGCCGGTCCATATTATCGTGGAGGAGATAGGTCCATAAGCGGGAAGCCGGAGGTCCATTGGAGGGGTTCGCCAGCATCTGGGCGGTCAGCGTTGACAGGCGTTGTTTGAGCCCGACCTGGAGGTCAATCCGACTGGCGGCGCTAGGCAGATTGGTCCAGTCCGCTACCCCCTGGCGGAGAAACCGAAAACAGACCCAGCCGGCCAGGGCGAGGAGCGGCCAGGCGGCCAGGATGAACCAGAACGAAGAGAGTGAGAAGGCCAAAAAGATAAAAAGCGCGCAGCCGAGGGCGAACACCGTCCCGACACCATAGAACCGGTGCTGGGCGGTATAGAGATTAAAACGCGCCTGAAGCCTGCGCAGTCTCGCTTCGACCTCAGCGAGCGAGCTCCGCTCCTCAGTGCCTGGGGGCCAGTCCATGCGAGAGTCCTCTAGCCTGTGTTCCTGGAAAAAGGCGCTCACACCATAGTTGACAGCCTTTCTCAGGTCAACTCGCAAGGGGAGGCGAAGCATCCCCGTGTGTGAGCGGCGGGTAGGGTCTCAGTTTGCTTATTCCCCCTCACCCCAGCCCTCTCCCTCCAGGGGAGAGGGGGCAAATATCCCCTCCCCCCAAGAGACGTGTGATGCAAATTAAGTTGTTCAGCGGCCCAGGGCGCTTTTCGCCCTCACCCCAACCCCTCTCCCAGCGGGAGAGGGGCTCTTATCTTTCCCTCTCCCCTGGAGGGAGAGGGTGGCCCTGAGCCTGTCGAAGGGCCGGGTGAGGGGGCGGACGGACCGCCCGGGGGCCGGCGACACAATGTGGATCATACGTCGAGAGGGGGAGAACCAGGGAGGAGCGCTCCGCAGACAGAAGAACGGGGTGCAAGTGAGACACTACCGAGCAGCGGCTTCTCTTACTTTTACGCAGGTGCAACTGTACGTGCGAACTGCTAGTGCTAATGCATATCCCGATTTGATACACTGCTGGCCTCACGATGATGCCTTGTCTGTCTTCCACCTCTGTCATCCGTTTGCTCGTCGCTTGTGCATTGATGCTGGGTGTGGCTTGTGAAGAGCCGCTCCGGCTGCCTTATATTGAGCCGGTCCTGCACAATTGGCCGGAACAGTACCGAGGCGTGAGTGGGATGAAACTGCATGTCTTTCAGACTGGCTCGATAGTGGTATCCAGCCGGGTCGTCTACCAGGACGGCAGCCTCCCCCAGCAGCATAGCCTGGATATCCTGGTGTTTGGTATCGAGCATCCCAAGCAGGGTCTGGTCCTGGTTGGAACCGGGTTGAATCGAGGGCTGGCGGAAGATGCGCCGCGCTACTTAGGACCAATTCGCTCAATCTTCGGACAGGCAGACATGCAGCCCGGCCAGGATATCCTCTCCCAGCTCCAGACCGCTCATCTCGCAGCGGAAGCGGTGAAATTCGTGATTCTGCCCGACCTGCGGCTCGACCACGCCGGGGAGCTGGAGAGCCTGTCTCAAGCGGCTGCTGTGGTGACACGCGAGGAGCATGTCGCCGCGCTGAGCGGCGCTCCTCTTAGCCTGTATATAGCGGATGAATTCGACCAGATTACGAGCTGGCAATTCGTTGATTTTTCCCCCGATACGCCACTTGGTCCCTTTGCCCGGAGTCACGACCTCTTTGGCGATGGCAGCATCGAGCTGATTGACGTTGCCGGCGCGACCGCGGGTGGGCTTGCCGTCCTTGTCCGCCTGCCCGCTCGCCCCGTTCTCCTGTGTGGCAATCTGGCCTGGACGCATAGTCAGGCGCGCTATGCCTGGATGCCCGGTCTGGCCGCTCAGCGCGAGCTGTGGTGGGAAAAAATCTGGCGCCTCAAGAAATTCAAAGACCTCGTCCCGGAACTCCTCGTCCTGCCTGACCATGACTGGACCGCGATTCGTCAGGTCGAAGCCGCGGACATCACCCTGCATGAGTTTTCTCCCCCTGAAGAAGATGAGGCAAACGCCTCTCCCGCAGCCCGACTTTTCCGACCTGCCGAGGCCCGCTAGGGTAGGAGACGTATGGAAGTCACCATCATCGGTCATGGCTCGTTGATGAGCGGGCGGGGTCTGTCGTTTTCCGGCAGGTTTCAGCTGCGGACGGCCGGCATTATAGCCCTGGCGGACTGCACGCGCGGCTTTGCCAAACTCTCCAAATACGGCGACCGTTTTGCCACCGACCTGGAGCTTGAGCGGCCCGCGCTGGAAGGCGCCATCGTTGCGCCGCAAACCGAGCCCGATGGGCGAGTCGAAACCCTGGGGCTGAGCGTCTCGCTGGAAGACTGTGGCCGTCTGGTCAAACGAGAAGGGTATCGGCCGGAAGCGATGCAGGCCCTGGTCGAGCGGGCCCGAAAATACGACCTTGGGGTGGCTGAATGGCTGTGGCGGCTGGCGGCCGAGCAGGCGCATGACCTGCTGGCCTATCGGCGTCAGCTTTTCTCGATAACGGGCTATACCTCCCCCCATTACATCCCTCATCCGGTTCGACTGGCTGAAGCCGGTTATGCCTTGATTTTTCTCGCGCCCGGACCGCGGGGAACCGGTACGCCGGCGGTCGTCTCCATTCGCCAGCAGACGGGTATCAACACCATTCTGAGTACGGTCGAGACCTGGCGGCGCAAACCGAATGCGGATCAGATCGCGTATTTTCTGTCGTGTCTGCTGGGGGGAGCGCATGGCATCAACGTGCGGGATTTCCTGGCGAGTGTGGGAGATCACCGCGAGCTGGCAGAAACGCTGTATCAGCATATCCAGCCCGTACTGGCCGAAGAGGCCACGTGTTTTCTCCAGACGACCGGCCTGACACCGGAACAGTATACGCAGGCGTTCGGCAGCTCTGAGGCGGCCCTGCGCCGGAGTGGGCTGGGAGACTTTCTTGAGGGCTTCGACAGCTAAGAGGACAGACGGATGAGTATTTTCTCGGTATCAATCGGCAAGGAACATCTCTGTTTTACCGCGGCGCATTTCATTGCCTTCAAAGGCTTCCGAGAACCGTTGCACGGCCACACCTATCGGGCCGAAGTGAAGGTGAGCGGACCGGTTGGGCCGGACGGCTATGTCGTGGATTTTCTGGTGCTGAAAAAAATTGCCGAAGAAGAATGTCAGCAACTGCATTTTACCACCCTGCTGCCCGAACACAGCGACTGCCTGCATATTGCCGCGGACAGCGAGCGCGTTCGGGTCGCGTGTGAAGACGGCGCGCAGTTCAGCTTCCCCCGGCAGGATGTCCGCCTGTTGCCCATCGTGCACTCCTCATCGGAAGAGATTGCCCAGTATCTGATTGCGCGCCTGCGCGCCCGTCTGTCTGAAGCCGGCGGGAACAGCATTGAGACGATTGAGGTCCTGATTGAGGATATTCCTGGCCAGGTGGCGATCTGCCGCGAGCCGTTTCGGGTGTGAGACCAGAATGGCGTGGTGGCTGCGAGGCGTAATCCTGGGGCTGTTGTGGGCCAGTATAACAGCGTGTGAAACAGCCTTGCCCGAGCCCGACTCAGCGGGCGCGCAGCTCTACCGGCAGCGCTGCTCCGGCTGTCACCGTTTGTATCAGCCCGGCCTGCTCACCCCCGAGATGTGGCAGTTCATGCTGGCGCGTATGGACACGGAGTTTGTACGCCTCGGCCGGCCACCTTTATCTGAAACCGAGCGCCGCGCCATTCTCGACTACCTGAGCGCCCACGCCCAGCGCCCGGCTGGCTGAGGACGGGCGGAGCCAGAGGCATAAACTATACCAGCGTCAACCCGAACTCTTCGAATCGTTCAAAATCGCTGGAATTGCAAGTAACGAGGGCTGCGCCTGCTGCGATTGCGGTAGCCGCGATCATGCAATCCACCATTGTGCCACGACGCCGGCCCGAGCCGTTGAACAACCGAGCCGAGAGCGCAGCCATATCCTCAGTGAATTCGAGGCGCTGTTTCACGATCAAAGCCGCGAGGGACAAGGCGGTTTCATCGACTGGCCCGCACAGGAATTCCGCCCAGGCGATGACACTCATACCTGGAGGCCCGTCCGCCTTTATCCATTGCTGAAGCCTGGTGTCTTCAGGCGAGTCGCGAACAAGCGCGCGGATTAGAAAGCTTGTATCCAGATGAATCATGACGCCGCGTGTCGTTCACGTTCCACCTCGTTCTCCCACTCTGTCGCGGTCTGCCGGTCCAAGCTGAGCAGACGCTGGAGACGGTCCAGGGCATCAAGGCTCTCAGTATAAGGAGGAAGCGCAGGACGTACCGTAGTACGGCTGGTACGCCGGCGCGCCGCAACCTTAAATGTGTTCCGATGCCTTCGTGTCGTGAGACGGATAGCCCGGCGGTGCGTCGCCGCCTTAAATGTGTTCCGGCGCCTTCGTGTCGTGAGACGGATAGCCCGCCGCCGCGCCGCCGCCCTGGATATGTTTCGGTGCTTTGCCAAGCTTTCTAATTGCCGTGCGGTTTCTACGTCGAGGGAGTAAGCCGATTTGATTGTAGGCGGAGCCATGTCAGTACTGTATGGCCATACCCAGTTCAGGTCAACAAACAAGCAGGTGGGCGCGAACCGGATATGAGGCAGGAATATCGAGCCGCAACAGCTCACAGCTGGCGCGAGGCCGCCTTCACAACGATGCTGACGAGGCTGCTCTTATGCCGCCCGCCGGGCGGCTTCGATAGCGTCGAGTTCTTTCGGAATCGCACTGGTCAGCACGTCGTGGCCGTCGGTGGTCACGAGCACGTCGTCCTCGATGCGCACTCCAATGCCCTGGTAGGCTGCCGGCACGTCGGCGTCTGCGGCAATATACAGGCCGGGTTCAACCGTCAGGACCATGCCGGGTTCGAGCGTCCGGGACGCTTCACCAACTCGGTATTTGCCCACATCGTGCACATCCATGCCCAGCCAGTGGCTCGTGCGGTGCATATAAAACCGGCGATAGTCGCCTTGCTCAAGAATGCTCTCCGTACTGCCGGACAGCAGGCCGAGGTCGCGCAGCCCGTCAATCAATATTTTCGTGGCGTGTTGATGTACGTCGTCAAAGCCCACAGCGGGTCGAATCATTTCAATCGCGCGTTTTTGGGCGGTCAGCACCAGGTTGTAGATGTCTTGCTGCGGAGCCGAAAACGCGCGGCCAACCGGAAATGTGCGCGTTACATCCGAGCAATAGCAGGCGTACTCCGAACCGGCGTCGATCAGCAGCAGGTCTCCGTCCTGCATGGGTTGATCGTTGGAGATGTAATGCAGAATCGTGGCGTTTGCGCCTGAGGCAACAATGGACGGGTAAGCCGGTCCGTCCGCGCCGTTGCGCCGGAAGTGATACTCAAGCAGGGCTTCGATTTCGTATTCGTACATGCCCGGTCGCGTCTCGCGCAGGGCCGCCTGGTGGGCCGCGGCAGACGCCCTGACCGCACGGCGCATCAGGTCGATTTCCTCCGGGGTTTTGAACAGCCGCATTTCATGCAGCAAGTCGCCGGGATCAACAAGCGAGACCGGGCTGCGCCCCATGCGCGGGCGTTGCAGCCGGCCCTGATTCACAAAGTCCAGAATCTTTGCGTTGAGGCGTTCGTTGCGGCCAAGTCCGTAGTAGACCTTCTCCGCGGTGAGCAGGTGCTCGGGCAGCACCTCGTCGAGCTGCTCGATCGTATAGGCGGCATCCACGCCAAAGTGTTCCTGTGCGCCCTCAACGCCAAACCGTTTTCCTGTCCAGGTCTCTTTTTCCTTGTCACGCGGGCGGACAAACAGGATGAATTGCTCCGTGTCGTGATTGGGCGAGAGCAGGCACAGGGATTCCGGTTCTGGAAAACCGGTGAGGTAATACAGGTCGTTGTCCTGGCGATAGCGATACTCGACATCCTGGGAGCGAATTGCAGTCGGGGCGGCCGGAAAAATGGCAACCCCATCACCCATCTGTTTCAGAAACGCCTGCCGGCGGGCCGCATAGGCTGAAAAATTTCCATTCATTGGCATACTATTATATCGTCCGTTTCGCGCTCACTTGACTTTAGCCCAACAATTCAAGACGCTTGGTACTATATGGCACACGAGCATTCGTATCCAGAGTCCTTAAACGCCCTGCTGACCCGACTGCCGGAACTGGAAATCGTGCTGGGCCGGCAAGCGAAGCCCGGCCTACTCGCGGTCCAAAAGCTACTCCAGGAGGCGGTTGCTGCCCGCGCCGACGGCGACGTGCCCAAGGCGACCTCAAGAATTGGGACGGCAATGGACACCCTGTCGCAGTTGGCCGACGGGCTCGACCCGCAGGAGGCCGCACTCATGCGGATGCTGTCCGCCCAGTTCAGACAGGCGCTGACAATGGGCGACACGAGTGAGACCCAGCGGGTCTCGGACGTGATGCGCAAGCGTTCCGGGGCGACCATCAAAAAGAAACCCTAAACAGCGTCCGAAATGTCGAGTCCTTGACTTACTCAGGCCGGTTGGCTAGTGCAACAGGCATGGCCGATGCACTCCAAGCGTGTTGTGAAAAAGAACTGCAAATCCAACTCAAACAGATTGCTGCGACCTATCTGTCCTTCCCGGTAATCAAGGACGTTCCCTGTCCTGCCTGTCTGCGCATTATCCCGATTCGGGTGTATGAAAAACCGACTGAGGCCGAGTCTTCGTAAGGGATGGCTGATATGGCGGAAAGCGTGGACTTGAAAATTGTCAGGGTGGGCATTGAGAACGAGGACACACCGTGTCGGGTGAGCATTAGAGCCGAGGTAGACGATCTGACGCAGCTGCGCGCCATTGCCGACAAATTCAGGCGATCAAAAGCGCGCATTCCCGCCCAACTGGTCATTGGCCCGCCCGAAGAAAAGCCCGCGTCTCACGATACGGTCTGCGCCGAAGAGATTGAACAGGTCATTGTCGAAGGGCTGGCTGCCATGCAGCACTCCGGCCAAATTGCCCGCGCGCTTATCCGCCGCTTTCAGGGCCGCAGCCTGGCCGGGGAGGGGGAGTAAGTTCTCGCCTGTCGCCCTTCTCAATTACCGAACCTGATTACCCAGCGCTTCCAAGAAGCGAGTCATCACCCGATCATTGATGTGGAGCGGGTTTGAGACCTGCATTCGCCGTGCGACCGCCACGGCCCGCCGCCGCGAGAGGGTGCCGGCGGCAACCAAGTCCACCATGAGGCCAAGGCCGAAACGTGTCTCGACGCCGTGGCGTTTGCAGAGTCGTCGCAGTGCGCCATCGTTTGTCACACACGTCCACCCCTCTTCGCGACAAACAACCAGGCAGAGGCGATCATTGAACGAGACACTCGACTCGACCTGCGTGGCTTGGAGCATCCGATCCGTTGAAACTTCGATGACTTCAATGCCAAGACGCGCGCACTGCGCTGCCGTGACGCCCCGAACTTCCTCAAGCACGGACGGTACAACAGCCACTTGCCCCAGGTGCTGAACCACAAGGCTGAGGATCGCTAATGCGGACTCGCGGTAGTCGATGAGCACATCCGCGTCGGCAAGCAGGACAGGCGGCGTAGCTGGCATCTACCCCGTCCACTCACGCGCCTTCTGCCTCATCTCGTCCCGAGTGAGACCCAATATCTCAGCGGCCCGCCCGAGTGAAATGCGTTCCTCTTCGAGCGCTCGTCGCACGAGTCGTGACAGGCGACCCTCAATGAAGTCGTGCCGGGAGAGGCAGGCAGGTTCTCCTGAACGGTTCCAGTTCCACGCGAACTCGCTCTTCTCAAGCGCTTCGGGTTCGTCGGTTTTACGCAGCGTCTTGCCGAAGTAGTTCCGATGCTGACCCTGGAACGCGCGCCAGATGTCCGAGGTCTCGCGGCCTGACTCGACCAGCCGGTAGAGCACGGTCTTGTAGCTCACGCGGAAAAGGCGCTTGACCTTGAGGACGCGGATCAGGAGCGAGTGACCGTGCGTTGCCTCCCACTCTCTCTGGAAAGCGGCTTCAGGCATCAGAAATTCGCTGGCGAAGGCGTCGGCTTCGCGCTCCGTCTGTAAGGGGAGGTCGGTGGCACCTCGCTGATACTCTGAGGGGTGAAGAAGCAAATGGCCCAACTCGTGCGCTGCGGTAAAAATCCAGCGCTCAACAGAAATCCGGTCCCAGGTATTGACGACCACCGCTGGGCCACCGTCACGCGCACCGACACTCAGCCCGAAGAACGAATCCCGATTCGTCTCCAGGAGCAGGAGCTTCACCCCGTTCTCCTCGAGCAGTCCGCAGATATCGCGTACTGGCGCCTCTGTACTCAAACCGACTGACCGGCGTGCGGCCTGCGCGGCCTTCTCATGGCTGCGGTAGCGGCTCGTAGCCCCTCTCTCCTCGAACCGGAACGGAAGACGCTCATTCAGGTCAGCCTCAAGTTCAGCGTAGGCATCCAGCCATTTCGAGACTTCCGCCAGAATCTGCTCACGCGCATGGACCTGCGCCCGCGCGCGGAATCGTACGCTTTCAAGAGACCGGACAGGAGTGACAAGCTCTCCGACTGGAACGGCCAGCGCTTTTGCTAAAGCGTTGAGGGTCCGTGCTCGTGGGACGACCGTTCCTCGCTCAATTTTTCCGAGCGCCACGCGTGAGAGCCCAGCCTTTGTGGCGAGGTTCTCCTGGGTCAAGCGTCGGTCCAGCCGCAGCCGGGCGACATTTGCGGCGATGGTCGCCTTATCGGTCATTGTCTTTCTCCTTATTCCTTGACATGGACCTACCCTCTGATTATCGTCTTTACGAAATATGTCAATTAGATGTCTTACGATACGAGCGGCCCCTTCCCAGAGCAAAGAAAGGAAACATCATGGCAAGTGGAACAGAGTTTGAAGCTTCCTGTAAATTCTATGAGAGGAATTATAAAAAAATACGACGTAATCCCGTCCGAATTCGGTCCATTAAAACATCGCCTAATCGATCTTACAGGTCTCTCTGTAGTGAGGGACGATATCACTACCCTAGTCATGAAAGCCGGGCTTATCTTGAAGCGATAGACACTGGAAGTGGCTGTTAGAAATTAGTGGAGTAACCCAGTCATACATCTTCTGACGGTGCCGTTTCCCTTTCGGCTTCTGCTTAGTCGCTAACAGCGCAGTCATTTTCTTATACAACCCAGACGGACATTCCACCCGGTCTCGCCTCTATATTGACCTCATACTGCCATAAAGGTATTGGGGTGACAGGATGCCTGCCACACAGATCACGCTTCGGAATGTCGATGCCGAACTTTCACGTTGGCTTCGCGCCATTAGTGAGGAGCGGGGTGAGAGTTTGAACCGCACCGTCTTGGCCCTTCTGAGAGATGCGGTAGGATTGGAGGCGCGGCGTGCCCGTCTGCGCCGATACGTGACGTGGACACCCGATGATCTTGATGAGTTTACGGCTGCGCTCCGCTCGCAACGAGTCGTTGACCAACGGTATTGGGGATGAGGCCGACCGAATGATCGGTTCCTGCCATAAGCGTTTTAGGAGTTGAATCCGCCAGGTCTGTTACTGGCTAACATAATAGGAGAAAAACTTATGGCCCCTCTCAATGGAGATACGCTTAAGAGGATATTGAAATTACATCCAGCCGTTCTGATTATCAGCCGTTTCCTAATAGCCGGACTGTTTATTGTGATGTACCTGCGCGGGACCGGGTTTGCCTGTGGGCTGGATGACGCAAAAATCTCGGGTGAATTCGGTAACAAATCAACGCCCGAAGAGAAAAGAATGACTGGATATTTTTACACTCTTGATGACAAGGGTAAAACTGTTTGTTTCTCAGAAAACATCGTTCTTAAATTCTATGAAGACAAGGTTACCGTAGACGGACATTCCGGTGCCAAAGTACATCAGAAGGATGGAACGTTAATCAACAGAGAATGGTTACTAACCGGATTCCGCCACGAAAACAATTTGTCGTTAGCGTATATAACAAACAGCAACTCACCGACAGGAGCAGGCGTTTATTATCTGATGGAAAGGGGGGATGAGTATGCGGGTTACTGGCTGGGCTTGGATCTTCCGCTCGGTCACAAAGTACGGTGCCCATATCTTCTCACCACTAATGAGAAACCGGTAAACGAAACATGTGAACAGCGTTGGCCTGATATTTTCACCAGAGACCCGTGTGTTATTCTCGAGGAGGAAAAGCCCTAACAGTTCAGTCAACTCTAACACATTTTCCGCAGCGCTCCTCCCAAGCGCGGTTAAGCGTGGTTTCTGAACAATCAACCAGCCAAAAGATGCCACTGTCGGATTGGATTACACCTGCGGCTAACCTGACCTGTGGGAAGCGGCTCTACGCCCCCGGCGTTTCGGCTTCGGCTTCACCGCCAACGGCGCAGTCATCTTCTCATACAACCCGAACAGATGTTCCACCCGCTCCCGTTCCGAGGCGAATCCGCCGGGCCGGTACAGCCGGTCTACGGCCCGGTCAAGGATGGTGTGGGCCTGCGCCGCATGGGCCAAGCCTCGGACGAGCGGAAGGGCCAGCACGAAGAAACCATGCAGGCGATGCAGACCCAGCACGAAGAGACCATGCGGGCCTTAGAGGTTCAGCACGAAGCCTTGCGGGAACTCATCGCTCGGACCGCTAAGTGACTCTGAGTACACGTCCTGGGGGACGCCTCAAAATGTCGCAAAATTTACTATGCTGATTTGACTGACTCGAACCCGAATGTCTACTACGAGTTATTCAGCCCATGCGCTAACATGAGAGCTCAAGACCCACATACGGATTCAGCCTCACGTTCCATAGTATTGATAGTCAACCTCCAGAAAGGCATTAAAGAGTCATTGCGAGGGTCGATGGGAGCGCCGACATGCGGATAATCAAACCCTATGGCCGCAGTTCGACGGAGCACGGCGGGGAGGCGCTCCGTCGCACCCTCCGCCTGAATCCCGACCTGAAGAAGGCCGTCGACGTCGTCGCCTTCGCCCAAGAGCGCGCGGAACTCGTCATCGCACAGTGGATTTCCGCGATCGATAAAATTGCGGCCAAGCCCTACGGCAACAAGAAACCAACGCCCAAACAGCGGGACTTCCGCCAACAGCTCGGCAAGGCCGCACTACAACTCCTCGTCGAGAAGAAGCTGATTGACCCGAAAGAGAAGAGGGGCGAACACCCACTTGAAGATATATGGTGGTCGAAGATTCACCCGTATGGCGGAGAAACCGCTGATAAGGACGTCAATCCAAGAGGCCGCCTAAGAGGCCGCTGGTACAAACGATTCGTCGGCGATGTGGAACCGTCGGAGGCCGCCGTCGCCGAGGTTGCCGAGAAAATCTATGCGCACCTGCACAAACGGGAATATCGGAAACAGCCGGACAGACCCGACAAACGTCGAGGCCGGATACAGGCCCGGGCGGCCAGCATTCGCGACAACGTCCTCCACCCGCCCCATGCCGCGGCCTCGAAATGGACGCCCGCTGACGAGCGCGACTACGCAGCCGCGGGCGACGTAGCGGCGGAGATCGCCCGCAAGGCCAGGGAGGTCAAAGGGCCGGAGCGGGTGTCCATGCGGACGGCTGCGCCGTTTCTGTTCGAGCGGTACGGCCGGCTGTTCAGAGGCGAGGATGGGAAGCCTCTTTCCATATCGGAAGCCCGCAGGAAGTTCCCCGGCCTGTTTGCGCTGCATATGGCCGTCAAGAACACCTACACCCGCCTCCTCAAGAACCACAAAAAGCAATCCGTCACACACATCCTGCCCAAAGACATGTCCGCCCTGTTCCGTCTGGTCAAAAGCAAATCGGACAACCGCGACCTCACTGCCCTCGTCCGTCTGGGCAAGGTGATTCACTACACGCCCGCCCCGTCGTCTGGCGCGGCCCAGCCCCAGACCGTCATCGACCACTGGCCCGCGGACGTCACGCACAGTCGCTATTGGACTTCCGACGGGCAGGCGGAAATCAAGCGTAACGAAGCCTTCGTGCGCGTGTGGCGCCACACCATCGCGCTTGCCACGCAGACGTTGAGGGATTGGGCCGACCCCAACGGACGGATTCAGAGGGATATATTATCCAACATCAAAAAAGTGACCGGCAACGAGTTCAACGCGGACAACTACGGCAAAAAACTGGCCCTGCTGTTCGGCAACCGAGCCTGCCTGTTCAAGGACGAGGGCGACGCCTTCTCAAAGTCGATACTGCGCCTCTCTCTGAGCGGTTGGGCCGCGTTGCGGAATTCGTCGTTCCATTTCAAGGGACGAGACCGCTTTGCCGCGGCGTTGAAGAGCGATATCCGGAATGCGGACCCAGCCGCGGTTGATGCTATACGCAAACTCTGGAAAGACGATCTCGAAAACCGCCCGGCCCGACTCATCGCCGCCCTGCGTGGTGCACACGTCGAGCGTTACTACGAACAGGCGCGACTCGACGCGCTCACCGCGGCTGTTGTTGGCGCGGAACCGTCGCAAACGCCGCTGCCGCGGTTTCGCCGCGTCCTGGACCGGGCAAAGAAAGCCTGGAACCGCAAACCTGACATTCTCGGACTGCCGCCGCCCGGCAATCGGAGCGAACTCGAAAAAAAGCCGGGCCGGCTGTGTCAGTACATCGTCACGAAGACGTTGTACGAACGCGCTTTGCCCGCATGGCTGGAAAGACAATCGGCGGAGACGCTGAATCAATGGATTGACCGCGCAGTGGACCGCGCGACCAACGTCGCGCAATCGATCAATAAGGACGAGTTAGCCGTTGCCAGGGCGGCCGGCCTGATTCATCTGGGCAAGAAAGAAGGCATTGCCGATTTCTTCGACCGCTTGTCCGCGGCCACGGCGACCGAGATGCGCGTCCAGCGCGGCTACGACAGCGACGCGGAGAACGCGCGAGCCCAGGCGAAATATCTGGACAACCTGCGCTGCGACGTGGTGGGGCAGGCTTTCGAGGTTTTTCTGAAGGATGCCGGGTTGACCTGGGTACTGGACGAGCTGAGCGACGCTCTCCCGGAGCAACAGCGCCGCGTCACTGCGCGGTTGCCGAAACATGCTGGGGAGGATGTGAACGATTGGGAAGCCGTTCTCTACCTTCTTATCCATCTCGTGCCGGTTGATGCAGTCGGGCGTTTGCAGCACCAACTCCGCAAGGGGTCCATCCTTCTCCGCAAGGGGTCCATCCGTGAAGGGAAGCCTTCGCCCGAAGCCGATGCAGTTCAGCGCGTGTTCCGCCTCTATCTCGACATGCACGACGCCAAGTTCGAAGGCGGCGAAGGCATGACCGGGGCCGAAGCGCTCAAGAGCCTGTTTGCCCCCACAGAAGCGTTCCGTCGAGTCTGTCCCGAACAGCCGGGCCAGAATGCGGGGCAATACGTGCCGTATCGTGGCCTGCGGGAGATACTGCGCTTCGGTGGTCGCGGACCGTTAATGCGGATATTCGAGAAACATGGCATCACGGACGCCAATGTGGACGAACTGGAAAAAGCAGATGCGTCCATTGCCGAGCAGCAGAAACAACGTGAGGAGCTTCACGAAAAATGGGCGAAAAAGCGGAAGCCGTTTTCCGGCGAGGACGAGCTCGCCTATTGCAGGGCGCTGGCCGCCGTAGTGAAGCATCGGCATCTCGCCGCCCATGTCCGCCTCAACAATCATGCGCGTCTGCACCGCCTGTTAATGGGGGTTCTCGGGCGTTTGGTTGACTATGCCGGGTTATGGGAGCGCGACCTGTATTTCGTCACCCTCGCGTTGATCAAGCGTGAGCAAAAGACTCCGCGAGCCGTCTTCGAGTCCAAGAAGGGCCGCGCCGGATTGAAAAATGGCCGAATCGTTAAGGCGATCCGTGACCTCCAAGGGCAGGCGGAATCATCGGACGGATGGGCGATTTTTAACCAACTGAAGGGGCTGTTCGGCGAGCATTTTTTTGACACCGGTCAAGAAAAAAACAGTGTCGCAATTCGCGACGACTTGATGCACTTCAATATGATGCAAGACAAAACCAAACCCCTCAACCTGACCGAAGCCGTCAATCAGACGCGCCGCCTCATGGCGTACGACCGCAAACTGAAGAACGCCGTTTCCCAGTCGATCAAGGAAATGTTGGCGCGGGAAGGACTTGACCTGACGTGGACGATGCAGGATCACCAGCTCTCGTCCGCCACAATCAAGCCACGCCAGGCCGTTCATCTGGAAAGGAAGAGAATCCGGGAAAGTCTGCACGGCGAGGCGTTCGTGGCGATGGCGGCTACCTTGTTCGGCGGCAAGCCGCTGTCGTCGGATGATGACGTGTGCTCTATCGATAAAAAAGAGGCTCTGCCATCCCCCCGAAGTTCGAAGGGAGGAGAAAAAAACCGCCCGAAACGGAGAGGAAATCGTAGGCGTAAGGGTCGTTTTTCAGGGCGAAAAAGGTGATTTGTTGCGTTATGACAAGTACTTATGTTACAGGCGTTGGAGATGACTCCCAAATGAAGGGAGACTGCACCGTACATCTTTGGTTCAGTTGAGCTCACAGAGTTGGAGATGACTCCCAAATGAAGGGAGACTGCACCCATGGAGCGCCCGGCAGTCGTATATCTCGTGTTGGAGATGACTCCCAAATGAAGGGAGACTGCACCCGTCGTCATGTCGTACACCCATGTGCGCGTGTTGGAGATGACTCCCAAATGAAGGGAGACTGCACCTGCAGGGCCTTGATCTTCTGATCCTGGTCCGTTGGAGATGACTCCCAAATGAAGGGAGACTGCACCGGCCTCTCTGCGGTAAGCCGCAATCAATTGTTGGAGATGACTCCCAAATGAAGGGAGACTGCACCCGGGGGTGTTTTCTCGGCAAGCCACGTTCCGTTAGAGATGACTCCCAAATGAAGGGAGACTGCACCCCTGCATCAGTAGCGCCCCCAAAACTTGCGGTTAGAGATGACTCCCAAATGAAGGGAGACTGCACCTTGAATCGTGTGTGACCTTCGTTTATTGCCCAGTTAGAGATGACTCCCAAATGAAGGGAGACTGCACCTGAACCCACGAATGCGTCAGCATTGGCAGTGTTAGAGATGACTCCCAAATGAAGGGAGACTGCACCCCAGAGCGCTCTGCTCGAAGTTGAGAATCTGGTTGGAGATGACTCCCAAATGAAGGGAGACTGCACCTTTCTGTATCGATTGTACAAGGGACGTTGCGTTGGAGATGACTCCCAAATGAAGGGAGACTGCACCAGGGGGCAGGGCCATCCGTATCCTCGCTGTGTTGGAGATGACTCCCAAATGAAGGGGGTTGTGATACTCCCTTCAGCAGGAACCGCTGACGAACAGTCTTGGGAGTTTTAGGCTCAGGGGTGCGGGAGAAGGCAGGTTTTCTACCCCCTCTCCCTAACCCTCTCCCCTTCGACAGGCTCAGGACAGGCCTCCAGGGGAGAGGGGGTATTACGTTGTGCTAATCCGACCTGCGGGGGTGGGACGCGGCTCTCCGCTGGCGTTTCCTTTTCGGCTTCGGCTTCACCGCCAACGGCGCAACTATCTTCTCATACAACCCGAACAGATGTTCCACCCGCTCCCGTTCCGAGGCGAAGCCGCCAGGCCGGTACAGCCGGTCTACGGCCCGGTCAAGGATGGTGTGGGCCTTGCGCAGGTTGGGCGGCATCAGGTCGGGGTCGTACAAATCAGCTAGGGTTGCGCCGGGATGGGTGGCGCGGGCGTTAAGGACGGCTTGGGCCAGTGGTTCCAGCTTTGATAGGTCTGCGCCTGGGGGCGGTGTGGGGAAGGTGTTGTAGACGACGCCAATAGAATACATGTAATCGCTCTTCATGCGCCCGGTCACTGTGCGCGTCCACGCCATATGTATGGCGGAGGTGAGCAAAGCGAAATCCCGAAGAGTGGCATTAAGAAGTAGGCGGAGTTTGTTACTTGGGATAACGGGCGGTTCCAGCCAGCCGATGGGCGCATACTCCCGCCGTTCCGAACTCACTTCGGGAATAACCAGAAATGGGGCGGTGGGAAGAACGTTCACATGATAGAGCGTCGGCGTTTCAGCCAGCTTTTGCGTAGGTTTGCTCTTGCTGGCCTGACGGTAGGCGCGGACCGTGGCGATACGCTCTTTGACGTGTGGTAGCTGTGCCAGCGTTGCCGGCGGTGCGTCGTGCAGAGCGAGAATCCAGCGCTTTCCACCTTGTAGATATTCGCGAGCGCCGACAAAGGGGCGCAGGAAGGGTGCAGCGTCCGGCTCGGCGTTCAGGAAGGCCGCGCGTTCCTCGGCGTTGAAAATATAATGGCCGCCGTCAATGGGCTTTGAACCGATAATCAACTTTCCCAGCCCGTTAATGGGCTGGCTCTCCTCGCGCACTGTGAGATGTGAATCGGCCAGGCTGCCAGCGTCGAACAGATAGGGCGACAGTATCGGGTGGTGAGTCTCCTCTGGGTCGCCGTTCAGATCGGGATAGGAAAACAGCCGCTTCTCGGCTCGGGCATTCCTCCGCCGGTCCAGCCCGAGAATGACGACATGCACATGCGCCTTGCCGCGTGCGTCCGAACCCCAGGCGAAGGTACGGTGGGCAAAGGCAAGCTCCAACCGGAAGCGGTCGAACAGCAGGGGCCACAACTGGCCGACCTGTTCGCCCTGTGTCGTTGAGTTGGTCGCCACAAAGCCGATGCGGGTCTGCCCGGTGATATACGCGCCCGCCTTGAGTAACCAGGCAGTGACGTAATCCAGGGTTCCGCCACTGCCGCCCAAACCGGCAATGCCGCGTACCTGGACGCGCTGTTGTGCGGTCTGGAATTTCGCGCCAACAAACGGCGGATTGCCGAACACATACGAACATTCCTCCGGCGGCAGCAGGGCCGCCCAGTCGGCTTCCAGGGCGTCGGCGTGCAAAATGTGGGGCGATTGTGTGAGCGGAATGCGCACGAAGGTTTGGCCGAACTCCAGGCTGAGCCGGTTGTTCATGATGTGGTCCATCATCCACAGCGCGGTCTCAGCGATATGGGTCGGGAACTCACCGATTTCAATACCGTAGAATTGGTCTACGTTCACGACCGACAAGAAGGTTGCAACGTTTAGCTCCCCAGTTTCCGCGTCATCACGATAGGCGCGCAGTTCCTTCAAGACCTCAATCTCCAGGGCGCGCAACTCGCGGTAGGCAATGATAAGAAAATTGCCGCAGCCGCAGGCCGGGTCAAGAAAACGCAACGTCCCCAAACGCTGCTGAAAGCGGTGCAGTTCCAGCCGTCGATGCGTGTCCTTGCGGGCTTTCAACCGAGCGAACTCCGCCCGCAGGTCATCAAGAAACAGCGGCTCAATCACCTTCAGGATGTTCTGCTCGGTGGTGTAGTGCGCGCCCTGAGAGCGGCGTTGCGCGGGCTGCATGACCGATTGGAACAGCGCGCCGAAAATCGCCGGAGAGATGGCGGTCCAGTCGAACCGGCAGGCGTCGAGCAATGCCTGTCGCATGGGAGCATCAAAGTCAGGGATGCGCAGCGGACCCCGGAACAGGTCGCCGTTCACATACGGAAAGCGAGCCAGGTCTTCGTCCAGCGCCTTTTGGCGCGTGTCCTCCGGCGTGTCGAGCGCCTGAAAGAGCCGCGAGAGCCATAGGCCCAGGTCTGAGCCGTCCTCGCGGGTGCGCGTTTCCAGGAAATCAAGAAAAATGTCGCGCGGCTCGAAGATGCCGGTATCGTCGGCAAACAGGCAGAACACGGTACGCACCAGAAATCGTTCGAGGTCGTGGCCAGTGTAGCCGGACTGTTCGAGCGCGTCGTGCAGGCGGCCCATGAGCTCGGAGGCCTGAATGTTGACCGGGTCCTGATCCTTGAAGGCGCGCTTTTGCACGCCCAGGATAAAGCCGAACTTCTCGACATTGTGGGGCAGGTCGGCCAGGGCGAAAAACGTGCGTTCCCGCTCGTCCAGGTCGTGCAACTCAAAGGTCTGAAAGTCGCTGACCAGGATGTAGCGCGGGCGCTCCTGCTCGGGCAGGGCGTCGAAGTAGTCGCCGGCTTGTCCGTAGGCTTTTTCCAGATTGCGCCCGGCGCTCTTGTGTTCGACTAACAGCACGCCCGGCCAGAACAGGTCGATATAGCCGGAGGAGTTATCGAGGCGTTTGACGCGCTCTTCGTAGCGAGCGACAGTACGCCGCTTGACGCCGAAGATATTAAAGAAGTCGTTGTAGAAGCTCTGCGTCTCGCCTTTTTCATAGGCTGCGTCCCGCCACTCGTTGGTAAAGGTGGCGGCGCGGGCGCGGATTTCATTCCAGGAGAGGCGCATTCAGGCGTGGCTTTCTGCTGGAGTGGGTAAACAAAGGGCGGCTGGCTGCTGAGTGGTCACTGGTCTGCCTCGGCGATGAACTGCCGCGCTTTTTGGCCCTCCGTGGGGTCAAGCCGGGTAATAATCTCGGCCTGCTCGACAGCTTTTTTTCGGCTGCCGCCCAGAAAACGCGGAGCCTTCAGATAGTATTCCATCAGGTCCCAGCGAGCGGCAACGTGATTGGGGTTGCAGCCAACCGCTTTTTCAAAGTGGATGCGGACGCGCCTGGCAAGGGCGGGTTTGCGGAACAGGCTGACCTGCTGGGCGCGATGCCCATAGGCGCGGCCCAGCCAGAGATGGTAGTCCACATTGCATTCCTCTCCGTCCGCAGCCCTCTTGAGCCAGGGGATGGCCTGCTCATAGTTTTCCTCTGCAAAGGCAATCCGCCCCAAATAAAAGGGCGCGCTTGTATTGGTCGGCTGCTGCTGGTGCAGGGCCTCAAAAAACTGACGCGCTTTGACCAACTCGCCGGCCTCAAAGAATTGGATTCCGGTTTGGAGATTCTGCTGAGCAAAGGCGGGCGGGCCGAAAGAGAAACACAGAGAGAGGCACAGCAGGACAAGGCAGGTGGACTGGTCCATATATCGCCCAAGAGAAGATAACCCCCTCTCCCTAGCCCTCTCCCTCCAGGGGAGAGGGGATAAAATCTGTAGGGGCCACCCCCTGTGGTGGCCCTTTCCCCCAGGCAATCCCCCGTGGTGGCCCTTTCCCCCAGGCAATCCCCCGTGGTGGCCCTTTCCCCTATGCAATCCCCTCCTTGGACGTGTGCTGCCCATTGTGTCGCCGGCCTCCCAGGCGGTCCGTCCGCCCCCTCACCCGGCCCTTCGACAGGCTCAGGACAGGCCTCCAGGGGAGAGGGAAAGACAAGCGCCCCGCTCCCGCTGGGAGCAGGGGTGGGATGGGTTCCCCGCTCCTCACTCTTCACTCTTCACTCTTCACTCGCCCCTCTTTCCACTCACCCCTCTTTCCACTCGTCACTAAAACGTAATGAGCGGCTTGACGATATTGTCCGCCTTAGTCGTCATCATATGGAAGGCGTGCTCCACTTCGGCGAATGCGAACCGATGGGTGGTCAGCGGCGTGGGGTCAATCCGCCCGTTCTGAAGCAGCCGCAGCAGGCGTGAAACCTGCTCCCGCCCGCCCGGACATAACGCCGTGTGAATTTTCTTGTCGCCCATGCCCAGACCGAAATCCGGCAGCGGAATGCTCAGCGCATCGCCGGCTTCACCGTGATAGCCGATATTCGAGATTACCCCGCCCGGCTTGGTCGCTTTCACGCAGTTTTCAAAGGTCACTGGAGAGCCCAGCGCCTCAATGGCGGAATCGACGCCGAGGCCGCCCGTGAACTGCATGATCTGTTCGACCGCGTCCCCCTCAGTTGGATCAACAACCACATCGGCGCCCATCTTTTTGGCGAGTTCCTTACGGTCCGGCTTGGAGTCAACGGCGATGACCAACCCGGCGCCCAGCAGCCGCGCGCTGGCCGTGGCGCACAGCCCAACCGGACCTTGGGCGAAGACCGCCACCGTCCCGCCCGGCGGGATTTCCGCGTTCTCGGCTCCCACCAGGCCAGTGGACATCATATCCGTGGTGTAGAGCGCCTGCTCGTCCGTCAGATCATCCGGGATGGCAACGACGTTGTAGTCGGCGTCATTGACAAAAAAATACTCTGCCATATTGCCGTCGCGCTGGGTGGTGAATTTATAGCCGCCCAGCATGCCGCCGCACTGCGACGTAATGCCCCGCTGGCAAGGGTCACACTTGCCGCACGGCGTGATGGCGTTTACCACCACCCGGTCCCCCTCTTTGCAGGTCGTGACATGCGCGCCGGCCTGATGCACGATACCCACGCTCTCATGGCCGAGCACCCGGCCCTCGGGAATCTGGATGACACCGCGCACGGTATGCACATCCGAAGTGCAGATCAGCGAAGCCGTTGTTTTAATCACCGCATCATTCGGGCCAGGGTCGGGGATCGGTTTGTCGATAATGCCGACCTTGTCTATGCCTAAAAATGCCAGCGCTTTCATAGTATCCTCCTGTTTTTCACTGAATTTCTATCGGGCAAAGAGCTGCCCCCGGTCTCGAAACGCTTTGAACTCCAGCCCGTTCTGGCTGGGGTCCACGAGAAACAGGGTGGCCTGTTCGCCCACCTGGCCGCGAAAACGAATGCAGGGTTCGATCAGGAATGAGACGCCCGCCTGTGTCAGCCGTTCAGCCAAGGCCTGCCAGGCGTCCCAGTCGAGAATCACACCAAAATGCCGCACCGGAACCTGCTGGCCGTCAACCGGATTGGTGGCCGCGGCTTGGGGTTCTTCCAGAGAAAGATGCGTCGTGACCTGGTGTCCGAAAAAATTGAAATCAATCCAGGTCGCACTCTCGCGGCCAGCCGAACAGCCCAGCAGGTCAACATAAAATGTCCGGGCAGCCTCCAGGTCACGAACCGGGAGGGCGAGGTGAAAGGGCGGGTGTGACATGGCGATGTCCTGAGGCGTGACTGGCAGGTTACAGCATAGTGCGCAAATCAGACAGCGTATACGTCCCCGGCAGTTCCCGGCGCTCCGCCATAGCGTCTGCCACCTGAGTAAGGAGGGCGTTGATCGGCGTGGCAATCCCGAACTGTTGGCCCATCGCGTGGACCCGCCCGTTAAGATAACGCGCCTCCGTTCTGCCCCGCCGGCAGAACACGTCCTGCCACATGGATGGGAAAACATGAGTCGAGCGGTTGGGCAAGGGCTGTGGGGTAAAGTTGGTCCGGCGCAATGCGGTCACCATATCCGGCAAGGGCTGGTCGCCGGGCAGGGTTTTGAGTGTGATCTCGGCCCGAGCCAGGACGTGCTGGGCTTCCGCCAGCATGTCGCCGCACAAGCGGCGCGAGTCCGGGTCGTTCAGCAGTTCTGGCCCGGAGCGGTCGAGAATCGCGGCCGGCGCGTTCATCAGATTGATGCAGAATTTCGCCCACTTGCAGGCCAGAATATCGTCTGTCAGCGTTCCGCCCATATTGGCGGCTTGCAGGACGGCCACGACTTGTTCCGCGGTCTCGTCAAGACCGCCGGGATAGCGGCCAATCACCAGCGCATTGCCACCCAGATGACCAACCTCGCCGGGAAAGACAAAACGGGCCCCCAGATGCAGAGCCGCGCCATAGACCTGGCTGAAATGCTCGGCCACCAACTCTTCATTGGTCATGGTGTTCTGGAGACAGAAAATGGGAGTTGCGGGCGGGACCTTGGCGCGCAGTTGCTCAAGGGCAACCGGAGTGTCATAGGTTTTGACACATAGGAAAACAATGTCGTCCGGCTGGAACTGCCAATCGTTCACCGCGGAACAGGCCGCTGGCGTGGTCACAAACGCGCCATATTTGCCGGACATTTTCAGGCCGTCCGCCTGGATTTTCTCAATATGGGGTGGGTCTCCAATAAGCAGAACAGCCGTTCCGGCTTTTGAGAGATGGGCGCCGACCGTACTGCCGACCGCGCCCGCCCCGAAGATGACAAACCGCATCCAGTCTTCCTCCTGTATCGGGCGCTAAGGTATGCCGTCGAACTCCGAGCGTCAAGGAAAAGCGGGCGGGACTTTACTCCCTCTCCTCCCGAGGGAGAGGGCTGGGGTGAGGGGTGTCTTTGGTCATGATTTCGAGCGGGGCCATAAGACCAAGGGCGGCGGGCCCTGGGGACTGTCTTTCAGGCTGTGGCAGAGTCTGATGACGGCCTCTCCAAGCTGGCGCAGGTGATCCCGCACGCGCGCATCGGTAATCTCTCCGCCCTGCATCTGATCGGCTCGCACGTACACGCTGCCAGGGACGATGTGCATATTGAACCAGGCCAATACTGGTCTCAGTTCCTGGTCGATGCTGAGGTAGTGATGGTCCGTATAAGCGTTCCCAACCAGACCGGCGACCTTGCCCATAAAGGCTTCGACCGGAATGTGGTCGAGCAGGTTCTTGAGAGCGCCGGTGTAGGAGCCCCGGTAGATAGGCGTGCCGATGATATAGGCGTCGGCCGCGCTGATGCGTTCAAGCGCGCGGGGAGTATCGTCCGGGTAGTCTTCGGGTGGCCGCCCATCACAAAAAGAGATGGTTACATCGCGCAGATCGATTACGTCAGTCGTGATGGCCGGGGTGTGTTCTTGCGCGGCTGCCAGCGCCGCATCAACAACAGTTCGCGTACTGCCGCCGGCCGTCAGGCTGCCTGAAATACCGAGTAGTGTGGTCATGGGCGCTCCTTCTTCTCCGTTTTCTAGTCCCTCATCTGGAAGGAGATTGTTCTATGAATTCTGTTATCTCAGAGAGAACAGCCTCTATCGTGGGAGGCTCGCCGGCAACGATCCGTTCTCCCTGCACCGCCGTGCGAACATGCTTATGGTGAGGAAAGGTGCTGGTCCTATGGTGAGGTGCGTTATCATAGCGGAATAGGAGATTTCCCTGGGCATTTTGACAATGATACCGGTACTTGGTTTTCACCAGGCGTGGTTCTGTACGGACAAATTCCATGAGGAAGAGCCGAATTTCCTGGGTAAATGTTGCCGTCCCCTTTATGAAACCAATATGAAGAGCGCGCCTTTCCTTTGTCAGGGTGGTTTGCGTCATATACAGGCAGGAAGCGAATGTTCGCTCCAGATGGACAAAATACTCTTCAATCAGCACACTTCAGTCTCCCTCAGGAGTGCGAGCGCTTGCGTTAATTCCAGATAGGTTTCCCACTCTCCGGCCCACTCCATGCAGGCTTCGGTGTCGCCCATTTTTCCGGCCTGATAGGACTGGTAGAACTGCTGACTGGACTGACCGCACTCTTTTTCAAAGGCTTTCAGGCGTAGCTTCGTGCGTTTGAGCCCTGCCCGTACCGCTTTTTGCTGCATGGCCAGCGAATTTTCTACGAGCGTAGCGACAGCGGGCTTGTGGTCCGATTCGATATGGATACGAGTCATACGCTCTTCGTCCTTTCTCAGGCTTGGCGGGATTGCTGAATATTTTTCTCATCATTCGTTTTGTCTTTATACCGCTTAGGAGAGGGAAAGAGAACCGTATTTCATGCTATGAGGGCGGAGGCTGACAGACCGGAGCGCGTGTCTCAGCCAAGCGAAGAATGAGCGTCGCGGCTTCCTCGGGGCCGTTGTGTTGGCGCAGGGTGTGCTGCATCCGCTCTGCCCGGCGGCTGAAAGAATCCTGAGTGAGCATGGTATGGATGGCGCGTTTCAGCCGGGCGGTCGTCAGCAGGCGTCTGTCCAGCCGTAAACCGGCTCCGGCATCGACACAGCGCTGGGCATTATCGGGCTGGTCTGCGCCGAGGGGAATGCACAGCAGCGGAATCCCGTCGGACAGCGCCGTCAGCACAGTATTCACCCCACCGTGTGAAACGATCAGCGCCGGGCGGGTTCTCGGCTCTGCTTGCAGCGCCGTTTGTGGAATATACGCCTCAATACGCACATTGGACGGAACAGCCGAGAAAATATCGGGCGGGCAACCGGGGCCGGTGACAACCAGCCCGAAGACGTCGAGCTGACCGAGGGCGCGAATAATTTTTCGGAAGACGCTCAGGCGCGTATTAAAAACAGTTCCAAGAGTGACATACACAAGCGGCGTGTTCGGCGGTATGTTTGCCAGCCAACTCGGCACCTGCCAGTCACTGGGTCGGTCCCAGACTGAGGGACCAACATAATGCACCTGGGGCGGGAGGTCGGACCGATTGTAATCATATTCCCGACTACAGGTATGGATGAGTAAGTATGGGGCGACGACCTGGGGGGAGAGTGGGTCGGCGTGAGGCGGGAGTCCAAGCTGCCGGCGATAGCGATTCAGGGCACAGCGCCACGGAGCCATCAGCGCCGTGGCTGTGCACAGCGCGCCCGTGAGTCCGAGCCGATAGGGCAGACGCAGGGCCGCCGGCACGGTTTCCACTCGTGGAAAGCCGGCCGGTGGGGCGTGCAGACTCGGGGACATGAAGTGGGTCATGGGGCTCAGTACGGCCCACGGTAGTGCCTGCTGCTCGCAAAAAAGCTGGGCGGCAAAGGTCAACGGCCCGGCCACAACAACGCTGGGCCGGAAGACCTGGGTAATCTGCCGGAGTTCCGGGATACGCGCGGGTATGGAGGCCATGAAGATGCGTAAAAAGTCGTAGCTCACGCGGAGATAATGAATGCGCAGATAACGAATGAGCGGGAAAAATTCCTCTAAGCGTTCTTCGGAGTAGTGGGGGCCGAGGGGATAGAATGACAGGCCCTCGCGCTCAATGCGCTCCTGATAGAGCTGGCTGGTGGCCAGGGCAACGATGTGCCCCCTGGCCTGGAGGTTGTGCATCACCGGCAGCACCGGATGGACATGACCCATGCCCGGCTCGGTGACAAAGAGGATGCGTTGGGGTTGTCGAATATCGCTCAAAAGACAATAGGGACTGAGAGATTCAGAACGCGATCAGAGTAGCGTGTCGCATGTCCTTCAGCTATACGTTGCAGGCGACCTTACCTTATATGTGTCCTGTCAGGATTTCAGCAGCTCTCATTGATGAAAGTGGAATATAATGGACTGGCAGCAACATAGGGATAAGGACAAACGGTATCATGATGCGATTGGAGCCGAGTATCACCAGATCGTCGTCACGCCCAGAGCGATTCTTGATGAGTTGCTGTTCAGAAAAATCGACCGCATAGTTCGAGCCGGTAATCGTATGCTGGACATAGGCTGCGGAACGGGTCATATGCTATTGCGGTTTGGGAGTTTCTTCCGGGAATTAACGGGTGTTGATCACAGTCGCACTATGCTTAATGCGGCCGCAGACAATCTGGCTGAGAAAAATTTGAAGGCTGAATTGATTGAAGATGACGCTCTACAGTTCATAACAAAGACTGCACAGCCGTACGATTTTATTACCTGCGTTGGTTTTCTTCACCATGTACCTCCTGACACTATTCCCAGCGTTGTGAAACGACTCGCTAGACTTTTGTCCTCCCCAACGGGTCATATTCTTATCGCTGAACCAATAGAGGTAGATGCGTCACTTCTTCCCGAAGCAATTGCCAATTGGAACGAACTTTCATTGGCTGTACGTAATAGGTATTCACGAGCAGTAGAAGACCCTGATGAGGCCCCAATCTCCAGAGATTTGTTATATGACAGTTTGCATGAGGCCGGTCTGAAGGTATTGGTAGAAAAAAGAACTTGGGAGGTGTTTCCACATAATGATCCGCCATCCTTAAAAGACAAAATGATGACTCGTTACTTCAAATTTCGCTACGGATTCTCTGGCAATGTCATGGCTGTATTGGCAACCGTGGGTGGTGATTGAGGTCGTTGAATTTCCATTGTTTCTTTTGGCTTATCCGATTCTCTCCGAAAGAATCTACGTCCAGCTTCGTTACACGTTCTCGCCCCTAGCCGTATCAAAATTGCTCTCTACCCCAATGCGAGCCGGGGGGCGGCGGATTTTTCTGCGGGCAGGATGCCCGCGCTCCCGGTCAACACCCTTGCAATAAAAGAAGGGGACCTCGCGCCCGACTAGACGGAACTGGCTGAGCTGCGTATGAAAGAAACAACGGTCCAGCGGCGGAGTCTGTCCTGAGCTTGCCGAAGGGGTGGACCCTACCTCTCGGCGTGGCTGCTGGCCGCCGATCGCTATACGTGGAGGGCAGGATTGGAAACCAACGGGACGGGTGGCGGCTCGATTCGTGTGACTGGCGCGCGCCAGAACAATCTCAAAAATATCGATGTTCAGATTCCCTTACACCAGCTGACGGTGGTGACCGGGGTCAGTGGGTCGGGCAAGTCGAGCCTGGCTTTCGATATCTTGTATGCCGAAGGGCAGCGTCGCTACGTCGAGAGCTTCTCGGCCTATGCGCGGCAGTTTCTCGACCGTATGGACAAGCCCCAGGTCGAGCGCATTGACGGCATTCTGCCGGCCATTGCCATTGACCAGAACCGACCGGTGCGGACCTCGCGCTCAACCGTCGGGACCATGACCGAACTGCACGACCATCTCAAGCTCCTGTTTGCCAAAATAGGCAGCCTGTACTGTCGGCAATGCGGTCAGCCGGTGGAGCGCGACTCGGCTGAGTCGGTGTATAAAAAGCTGCACAAAGAGAAGCCGGCCGGCTGTCGCTTTCTGGTCACATTCAGCGTGTCAACGCCGGCCAGCCTGCCCTGGGAAGAAGTCCGCAACGGCCTGTTGCAGTCCGGCTTTCATCGGCTCGTTGTGGCGGGCAAGCCGGTTGATATTCAGGAGCTGGCAGACCGGCCCGAGGCTGCGCAGGAAACCTGCACCGTCCTGGTTGATCGTCTGACCCTGAAAACCCGTTCCAAAAAGCGTATCCACGATTCATTTGAACAAGCCTTTCAGTATGGCAAGGGCCGCCTGACGCTGATTTTTCCCGACGAAGACAACGCCGCGGCGCCGTTCTCGGACCAGCTTGAGTGCGCGGCGTGCGGCATTGCCTATCAAGAGCCCGTGCCGAATATGTTCTCGTTCAACAGCCCGCTCGGGGCGTGCGAGACCTGCCGCGGGTTTGGTCGCACGATTGATATTGACCCGGAGCTGATAGTCCCCGACCCGACCCTGACGCTGAAACACGGGGCCATCAAGCCCTGGCGGATCAAAGCGGCGCAGTGGGAGCGGCGTGAGCTGTTCTCCTTTTGCGAGCAGCATGACATTCCGACCGACGTGGCCTGGCAGGCGCTCAGCCGGGAGCAGCAGCAGGCCATCATGGACGGCGAGGATGACTACTACGGCGTCCGGGGCTGGTTCAAGTGGCTGGAAACCAAAACGTATAAAATGCATGTGCGCGTCTTTCTGGCCCGCTATCGGGGCTATTTCTCGTGTGAAGACTGTCGGGGAGCGCGCCTCAAACCGGAGAGCCGGCTGTATCGGGTGGGGGGCAAAACCCTGGCCGATATCAATCTGATGAGCATCGGGTCGTGCGCGGCGTTCTTTGCCGCCCTCACGCTGACCGCCTATCAGGAGCAGGTCGCCCGTCTCATGCTGGATGAGATTCGGAAACGCCTCCGCTATCTGGTCGAGGTCGGGGTGGAATACCTGACCCTGGACCGGCAATCCCGCACCCTGTCCGGCGGCGAACTGGAGCGCGTGGACCTCACCACGGCGATAGGTTCCGCGCTGGTCAACACCCTCTATATTCTGGACGAACCGTCCATCGGATTACATCCGCGCGATAGTCAGCGTCTGGTCCGTATCCTGCAAGACCTGCGCGACAACGGGAATACGGTCGTTGTGGTCGAGCATGATCCGGAGATCATTCGCGAGACCGACAATATCATTGACCTGGGACCCCTGGCGGGTGAAAAAGGCGGCGAGATCGTGTTCAACGGGCCGTATCCCAAGTTGCTCAAGGACAAGCAGTCGTTGACCGGTCAATACCTGTCCGGCCGGCTGACCATTCCGCTCCCGCACAAACGCCGGCCCGTCAGGAAAAAACACAGGCTGACCGTCCGTGGGGCGCGGGCGCATAATCTTCAGGATATCGATGTCAGCATTCCGCTCGGCCGGCTGGTGTGTCTGACTGGCGTGTCCGGCTCCGGCAAATCAACGCTGGTGGAAGACGTGCTGTATCGCGGACTCAAAAAGCAGCGGGGTGAGCCGGTCGGCATCCCGGGCGCGTGTCGCGCCATCCTGGGCGGCGCCCAGCTGGCCGACATTATTTTTGTTGACCAGTCGGCCATCGGGACAACTCGGCGAGCCAACCTGCTCACCTACACCAAGGCGTTTGACACGGTGCGGCGTCTCTTGTCGCAAACCGAACTGGCGCGGGTCCGTGGCTACAGCCCGAGTACCTTCTCGTTCAATGTTGAGGGCGGTCGCTGCGAGTCGTGTAAAGGTGAGGGCTTTGAAAAAGTTGAGATGCAGTTTCTCTCGGACGTGTATGTTCCCTGCCCTGAGTGTCAGGGCAAACGTTTCCGGGACGAGGTGCTGGAGGTCCGCTATAAGGGCAAGAGTCTGACCGACATTCTGAATTTTACCGTTGCCGAAGCGATAGCATTTTTTGGCGAGCAAAAGGAGCTGAAGCGTCGTCTGGGTCCGCTGGCCGCGGTCGGGCTGGAGTATATGCGTCTGGGCCAGGCGCTGACCACGCTGTCCGGGGGTGAGGCGCAGCGGCTGAAGCTGGCAACGCATATTGCGAAGGAGCGTTCCAAAGACTCGGCCGTCCACGGTACGCTGTTCATCTTTGATGAGCCCACGACCGGGCTGCATTTTGCCGATATACAGAAACTGCTCAACGCGTTCGCCCAACTGGTCGAGGGGGGCCATTCGGTCCTGATTATTGAGCACAATCTTGAGGTCATTAAGTCCGCCGACTATCTGATCGACCTCGGGCCCGAAGGGGGAGACGGAGGCGGAACGGTTGTGGCCACAGGAACGCCGGAGGAGGTGGCCGCGGTGCGGGCCTCGCATACCGGACGCTATCTGAAGGAAGTCCTGGGGGCGGCAGGGCACCGCCCGCGGCCCAAGCGGCGCAAGGCGGAGCCCCCGGCTCGGCCGCTGGTCGCCGAGGTTGGGAGCGGCAAGTCCATTGCCATTATTGGTGCCAAGGAACACAACCTGCAAGACATTTCGGTTGATATTCCGCGCGACCAGATGGTGGTGGTGACGGGTCTGTCCGGCTCCGGCAAGTCAACGCTGGTGTTTGACCTGGTCTATGCCGAAGGCCAGCGACGCTATATTGACAGCCTGTCTGCGTACTCGCGGCAATTCATTAAGGTTCTCGCCCGGCCCAATGTTGACCTGCTGACCGGCATTCCGCCCACGGTGGCCATTGAGCAGCGGATGAGTCGGGGCGGGCGGAATTCGACCGTGGCAACTGTGACCGAGCTGTCGCACTACTTGCGGCTGCTGTACGCCAAGATCGGTGTCCAGCATTGTACCCAGTGTGGATCGCCGCTGGCGGCTCAGAGCCGCAGTCAGATCCTGGAGCGTATTCAGGCCGATTTTCACGGTCAGGAAACAACCTTTTTCGCTCCGGTAGTGCGGGGGCGGAAGGGCTTTCACAAAGATATTTTAGCCGGGGCGCGCAAGCTGGGCTTCAAGCAGGCGCGCATCGACGGCCGCCCGACGACTCTTGAGCCGGGTCTGAGTTTGCAGCGCTATAAAGAGCACGACATCGATATTGTGATTGGCCAAACGCGGCTGCATGGCGCAAACGGCAATCGGCGTGACACCGAGGCTCTGCTCCAGTCGGCCCTGCGGGTCGGGAGTGGTGCGGTGCATGTGTGCGGCGAAGACGAGCGGACCTATAGCGAGCATCTCTTCTGTGTCGCCTGCGGCCTCGGGTTTGAAGAACCTGAGCCTCGCCTGTTTTCCTTCAACAGCCGCCAGGGGGCCTGCCCGGACTGCGCCGGCGCTGGTTTTTTGTGGGAATTCGATCCCGAACTGGTCGTCCCGGACGAGAGCAAGTCGCTCAAACAGGACGCCCTCCTGCCGCTTGCTCGGGCTGAGCTGAAACGGGCCAGGAACAAGCTCCTGCGGGGACTCAAGAAGCTGGGTGTCCCGGTTGACCGGCCATTTGGCGAACTGAGCGCGGAGCAGCGCCAGCTGGTCCTTTCCGGGGACGGGCAGGGACTGCGGGGGGCGTTCGATATCCTGAATGAAACGCTTGACTACGGCGAGGATACGGGTTCGTCCTATGCGCTGTCGCAGTTCCTGGGCGAGTCCGCCTGTCCCGAATGTCAGGGCGCGCGTCTGAATCCACGCGCGCGGGCCGTACAGGTGTGCGGTCAGTCGCTGCCGACTCTGATGCGCCTGTCGGCAGCAGACTGTCTCAGCCGTTTGCAGGACCTGTCTCTGTCCGCGCGTGACACGCTCGTCGGGCAGCCGATTCTCAAGGAAATCGTACCCAGACTCAGCTTTCTGAATCAGGTCGGCCTGTCGTATCTGGCCTTAGACCGCCGCGCGGATACCTTGTCCGGCGGAGAGGCGCAGCGGATTCGTCTGGCCGCCCAGCTCGGCTCCAATCTGTGTGGGGTGTGTTATATCCTGGACGAACCGACCATAGGCCTGCACCCGCGCGATAATGCCCGCCTGATTGATACCCTGCGGAACCTGCAAGAACGCGGCAACACCGTGCTGGTCGTCGAACACGACGAGCAGACTATCGAGAATGCGGATGTGGTGATCGACCTCGGGCCAGGCGCCGGGGTGCACGGCGGTCAAGTGGTGGCCATCGGCTCGCCGCAGCAGTTGCGGCAAAACACGGACTCCCTCACCGGTCGGTTCCTCTCCTCGGCCCACCCGCGGCTCGGTCCGGTCCGGTCTCTCACGGAGCGGCCGTGGCTGCGCCTGCGGGGCGTGCGAGAGAACAACCTGAAGAATATCGACATTGATATTCCGCTCGGCACCTGGGTCGGGGTGTCCGGGGTGTCCGGCTCGGGGAAGAGTTCTTTAGTCCAGGAAGTCCTGGTCAACGGGCTGCGGCGCAAACTGGGCTTGTATGCCGGTCGGGTCGGGCGGCATGACAGCATTGACAATACGGAGGGGATTGAGCGTGTGGTCGAGGTCGATCAATCGCCTATCGGGAAAACTCCGCGTTCGGTCCCGGCGTCCTATGTTGGCTTTTGGGACGAGGCGCGCAAGCTCTTTTCTCTGTTGCCCGATGCGCGGCTGCGCGGCTATAAACCCGGTCGGTTCTCTTTCAATGTGAAAGGCGGGCGGTGCGAGACCTGTGCCGGTCAGGGCCGCATTAAAATGGAGATGAGCTTTCTGCCCGATGTCTACGTTACCTGCGATGGGTGCGGCGGCCGGCGCTATAATGAGGAGACCCTGGAAATCGCCTATAACGGCAAGAATATTGCCGATGTGCTTGAAATGACGATTGAAGAGGCGGCGACGTTTTTCATTGGCGTACCCAAGATCGCGCAACCGCTCAAGCTGCTGAACGATATTGGCATGGGCTATATCCGGCTCGGGCAGGCCAGCAATACGCTGTCCGGGGGTGAAGCCCAGCGCATCAAACTGGCCTACGAGTTGGCAAAACGCTCGCGCGGAAAAACGCTCTACGTCCTGGACGAGCCAACCACAGGTCTCCATTTCGCCGATATCGAAAAGCTGATCCACACGCTCCATCGGCTGATTGATAAGGGCAATACGGTGGTGACGATTGAACATAATCTCGACATTATCAAAGAGGCCGATTACATCATTGACCTCGGCCCCGAAGGCGGGGCCGGCGGCGGAAACATTGTGGCCAGCGGCACACCGCAGCAGCTGATGAAAAAGGCCCAGCAGTCCTATACGGCACAGTGTTTGAAAGCCTATCTGAACGGAGGGAATCATGGCGCGCGGGCAGACTGAACAGCAGATGGAGAGCGTCGCTCATACGTATTTTGAGCGCGTGACGAACGGCGATGTGGATGGCATTCTCGCACTGTTTGCCGACGATGCCCAACTCATTAACCCGGTCACTGGCGCAGCCGGGATTCAGGGCAAAGCGGCCCTGCGCACGTTCTACGAAAAACTGACGACCAGCCTCGTCGATTATACCGCCGTGGCCACGGATATCATTATCGAAGGCAATAAACTGATCGCCCCGCTCCACCTCGAAGGCAAGACCACGGACGGCCAGCCGCTGGTGATGGACAATCTGAACTTCTGGACGTTTGAGCACGGCAAGTTCAAGGTGTTGCGGATTTACATGGACACCCATCCGTACCGCGCGGCATTGAGCCAGGCGCTGAGTGGCGAGTAGACGATGTGGGCCGTATGCGTCTGTCGCCGTTCCTGAATAACCGGCTCGTGTGAGGAGATGGGATGCCGGATATACCCCAGCCAGATGATCCAGGCTCTACAGGAACACAAACGACAGGTACTAAAAATTTCTCTCCTGACCGCTCACACGATATTGGTTGAAGGCGAGAGCAGAAGAGGTATAATTTTTATACTTCCTATGCGGTTTGAATTTGATCCCAGGAAAAGCAAGAGGAATAAAGAAAAGCACGGGATTGATTTCGTCGAAGCCCAGAGACTCTGGGAAGATGAAAATCGGTTGGAAATCGAAGCGCGAAGTGAGGATGAACCGCGTCTCGCTTTGATTGCCCTGACCGAAGGAAAACTATGGTCCGCTTTTTTTACGTATCGGGGACAGCAGCGTATTCGGCTGATCTCTGTCCGACGGGCGAGAGAGAAAGAAGAGCAATTGTATTATGAAGGCTAAAGAATTAGATCGGCTGTTCGACAAGGGGGAAGATATCACTCCCCACCTTGACCTGACGAAAGCGCGCAGACCGGGACACGAGCAGCGACGGGTGAATGTTGATTTCCCGAACTGGATGATTGACTCACTGGACCGACAGGCGAGCCGTTTAGGCGTGACGCGACAATCTGTCATTAAGACCTGGATTGCCGAGCGCCTGGAGAAGGAAATGAAGGGGTGGGTGAAAAAACGGTTGTCCCAAACGAAGTGAAGCAGGAAGTTTTTTTAGCTTCAGCGCTCCGAGTCACTCCTTCCGGGCGTTGAACAGCCTCGGGGATTCCTGTAACAGCGCCTTGCGCTTGGCGAGCCGGTCTTTTCGTGTTGATAAATCTCGTCCTCCCCCGGGCTCCCGCCGGCGTCTCCGGTTAGCTGATAGAGACTGGGGACTGGGAAGCGAACTCCCAACTCCCAGTTCCCAATCCCTCCTACACCTGCGGCTTGCGCTGCTCGCGATAGATGCGCATGGCCTCGGCAAAGTCTTTTTCCTCAAGCGCGGTCGCCCGGGCGCGGGATATTTCCGACGACCAGGTCTCCTGGCCCAGCGTCCAGGACTGATGCAGCAGATGCTTGGCGACGGTCGCGGCCCGGCCGCCGACTTTTTGGCAACGGGCGACGAGTTGCCCGGTTTCCTCTTTGAGATTTTCGGCTTCAACGACTTTGGTCAGCAGTCCCCAGCGCTCGGCCTGGGAGGCATCAAAGCGTTCCCCCAGAATAAGGATTTCCTTGGCTTTGGCGAGACCGATGAGTTGGGCGAGTTTATAGCTCTGGCTGGTGTCGGGCGGCGAGCCGTAGAGCACCTGGGGTAAAGAGAAGAAGGCGGTGTTGGCCGCAATCCGAAAGTCACAGGCCAGGACCAACTCGCAGCCGGCTCCAAGGCAGGCGCCGTGAATGGACGCAATGGTGAGGGCGTTGAGGTGTTCCAGGGTATCCAGGGCGCGTTGCCAGGGAGCCCAGGCCGCATCAATGGCCGCGTTGGTGGAGGGGCGCAGGGCAGCCGCCTTGAGGTCCATGCCGGAACAAAAGGCGCGGCCTTCGCCCTTCAGCACGACCACCTGAAGATCAATATCTGCGTCGAGCGTTTGACACGCCGCTTCGAGGTCAGCCGTGAGTTGATCGTTGACCGCATTCAAGGACGCCGAACGATCCAGGGTCAGAAAAGCCACCGCCTCCTTTTTTTCAATATAGAGGGTGTCCCATTCCATGCTCTCCTCCGCGCTGCACGACAGTCTGCGTGCTTTTTCCTATTCCTTCCATAGCATACCAAGCTCCACTGACTTTACCAGCAGCTTCCGGTATATAGACCGCTCAAGGAGAAAAAAGCGCACCCATGCCAACACACACACTGGATCAACTGCTCGAAAAAATGTCGTCTGGAGATAATCGAGCGCTGGCTCGTCTGATGACGCTGGTGGAACGGGAAGATGAGAGGCTGGGCCGTATTCTGGAGGCTATTGGCCCCAGACAAGGCCACGCCGGCACGATCGGCATTACCGGCCCTCCGGGCGCTGGCAAGTCGAGCCTGGTAGACGGGCTGACGACGCTGATGCGGCAGGCCGGAAAAACGGTCGGGATTGTCGCCATCGACCCGTCGAGTCCCTTTACCGGTGGTGCGCTGCTGGGCGACCGGATTCGGATGACGCAGCATTATCTTGACCGCGGCGTCTTCATTCGGAGTATGGCGACGCGCGGCAGTCACGGCGGGCTGTCCCGGGCGACCAAAGACGTCATCAAGCTGATGGACGCGGCAAGCCTGGATTATATTCTCGTTGAGACAGTCGGCGTCGGGCAGACGGAGTTGGACGTCATGGGCACGACCGATACCGTGCTGGTGACGCTCGTGCCGGAAGCCGGTGACGGCGTGCAGGTTATGAAAGCCGGGCTGATGGAGATTGCGGATATCTTCGTCGTCAATAAGGCCGACCGAGACGGGGCGCAGCGGATGATGACCGAACTCAGCCTGATGCTGGAGCTGAAATACAGTAATCGTCCGGCAGCTGAGTCGGAGCAGTCGCCCTGGCGCATCCCCGTGCTGGCGACCCAGGCGATTAACGGCACGGGCCTGCCGGAGCTGTTGCAATCCATACGGGAGCATCATCAGTCGTCGCTGGCGTCTGGAGAGTTGGCGCGCCGCCGCGCAGAGCGCCGCCGCGAGGAACTCATTACCCGGGTCGAATATGAAGTCCGTAAACGCCTGACCGTCGGCGCCCGGACCGATCCCGAGCTGTCGCGCTATTTCGATGCGGTTGGCGCCGGCACGCTTGATCCCCATACCGCGTCCCATCAAATTCTGGAAAGCGCTGCGCTTCGAGATGAAGCCGGACCCAGCGCATAAAGGAGGTAGTATGAAGGCCGCAGTCCTGTACGAACTCAGCACCCCACTCCAGGTCGAAGAGGTTGATCTCGACTATCCCAAATCAAAAGAAGTGCGCGTCAAGATTGCCGCCAATGGCGTATGCCATAGCGATTATTCCATTATTCATGGTGTGATTCGCTCCCCGTTGCCCGTTGTGCCCGGGCATGAAGGCGCTGGTATTGTTGAAGAAGTCGGGCCGGACGTGACTATGGTGCAGCCCGGCGACCATGTGGTCCTGTCTTTCGCTCCCTACTGCGGACATTGCTACTACTGCGCCCAGGGCAGCCCGGTTCTCTGCGTGAATATGCGAACGATTATGGGTAAGGGCACGCTCCTGGACGGCACCTGTCGGCTGAGTAGAAACGGACAGCAGATCCATCATGCCGCCGGCTTATCGAGCTATGCGGAATACGCGGTAGTGCCCGAAATCGCCTGTGTCAAAATCCCGCACGAGGTGCCGCTCGACAAAGCCTGCCTGGTCGGCTGTGGCGTCATGACCGGGGTCGGGGCCGCCATCAATACCGCCGCGGTCAGGCCCGGCACAAGCGCCGTGGTCATTGGCTGCGGAGGGGTGGGGTTGAATGTGATTCAGGGCTGCGCGCTGGCCGGAGCAAGTATTATTATCGCGGTTGACCTGATGGATAATAAGCTCGAATACGCCAAAGAGTTCGGCGCGACCCACAGCGTGAATCCGGCCCGAGACGACCTGACCAAGACCGTGCGTAGTCTGACCGACGGGCGTGGCTCGGATTACGCTTTTGAGGTGATTGGTTTGGGCAAAACCATTGAACAGGCCTATGCCTGCACCCGACAGGGGGGCAGTACGATTGTTGTTGGCGCGCCGGCGCGGGAAGAGACGGTGACGATCCCCGCGTTCAGTCTGCTCAACGAGAAAAAGATTCAGGGCTCGGTCTACGGTTCCTCCCGTCCGCACGTCGATATGCCGCGCTTGATTGAGCTGTATATGAACAATAAGCTCAAACTCGATGAACTGGTGACGCGGACCTACTCTCTGGATGAAGTAAATGCTGCCATGACCGCGCTGGAGAAAGGCGAAGTTGCCCGGAGCGTGGTCGTGATGTAAAAGCGCTCTGAAGAAGAGGTGCCCCTTTTTTCTCGCCTGTTCAGGGGCTGAGCCCGAGTTCTCAGCCGCGCGGATGATACTTGCGGTGCACCTCGCGTAAGCGCGCGCTCGCCAGGTGCGTATAGATTTGCGTTGTGGCAATATCGGCGTGGCCCAGCATGGACTGGACCGCTCGCAGGTCGGCTCCACCCTCCAGCAGATGCGTCGCAAAGGCATGCCGAAAGGCGTGCGGGTAGAGTGAGTTGGCCTTGGCTGTCTCGCGCACCATATCGGCTAGTGCCGACGTATCGGGGGAGGGAGAGCCATTCGGCGCAGAATACTCTTGGGCATATTTTTTGACGATGACCCAGAACATCTGACGGGTCATCGGCTTCCCGAAGCGAGTCAGGAAAATATAGTCGCTGCTGCGCTGCTTCAGCAGGCCCGGTCGGACGGTGTCGAGATAGCGTTGGAGCTGCGCGAGCGCCCGAGTCCCGAGGGGGACGAGGCGTTCCCGATTGCCCTTGCCCCGCACCCGGACGAACCCCGCTTCCCGATTGACCTGAGAGACTGTCAGCTGCACCAGTTCGGAGACGCGCAGGCCGGTCGCGTATAAGACTTCGAGCATGGTCTGGTTCCGCATGCCGAGTGGGGTCGCCGCGTCTGGCAGCGTGATGAGTGCGTCTACCTGTTCCTGGGACGGGACGTGGGGCAGGGCACGGCCAAACTTGGGCAGATGGAGCAGGGCGGTTGGATTTTTCCCGGTCAGTTCGTTTTCTCGTTGCAGAAAACGGTACAAGCCGCGCAGCGCGGTTAAGACGCGGGATTGGGTCCGGGTTGATATGCCCTGTTCGTGCAGGACGCTGAGAAAACCCACGATATGACGCGAACCGGCTTGTCTGACATCCGAGATAGCCTGGGTTGATAAATAGGCGCAGAACCGGTGGAGGTCCCGACTGTAGACCTCTACCGTGCGCGGGGCTAAGCCCTTTTCTACAGTGAGATGACCCAGAAAGGTGTCAAGCAGAGCGTCGCTCTGGGCACTGTTCTGGTGAGAGAAGGGGGGCTGGTGAGAAGTGGCGGGCTGCGTCATGCGGCTTCCTCATGGCTACGCAGACGCCCTTGCAGTTCTGCCATAACCTGATCGGGATTCCCAACCTTCGCGCCGGTCACATCCGTCACGTAGAAGACGTCAAGGACCTGATCGACATTGGTGGTGATTTTCGCCAGGTGGATCACCAGGCCGAGTTGGAACAAGGTGTGAGTCACCTCGAATAAGAGCCCTATGCGGTCCAGAGCCGTGACATCGACCAGGGTGTAGGTTGGTGACGTGGTGTTATCAATTGTGATCTCGGTCCGCAGGCGCGGGCGGGCGCGTAGAAGAAACGCCGGTGGCCGCGCCGCCTGAAGCAGGTCTTCAACTGTTCGCTCACCGCGTAAGACGGCGTTCAGCCGGGTATAAAATCGGGCCCAGGTATCTTCTGAGAGCAGCAGGTCCTGACGGTCCAGGTGCGACAGCCGAAAGACATCCAGAGCGATACCGCGCTGGCTGGCGCCTCTGACTCCGCTGGTGAAGGCGCGCGCGCCGGAAATGCTGAGTCCGCTGGCGGCGAGGACACCGGCGAGCATGGAAAAGAGCCCTGGGCGATCACGCGTAACCAGGGTGAATTCACTATACTCCTGCTCTGGAAAGTGGTGCAGGCTGGCGCGGTAGGGGGTGTCCGCCTCTGCCTGGACAAAGCGGCTCATGAGTTGGAAATGCTCTGGGACCGCATCCTCCGGGGTCGTCAGGAAATAGCTGTCCGGCATTGCGGTCAGGAATTGGGAGAGCTGGGCGGCGGCTGCCTGGGCGCCCAGACGCTGTCGAATGCGCTCTTTCCGGCGCTGGAGGCGCGCGCCCTGATCGTCCTCTATCTGCGCTCCCGTTTCCAGGCGCTCCAGGGTGCGCAGATAGAGTTCGTTGAGGAGCCCCCCCTTCCAGCTATTCCAGACCTTGGGGCCAACCGCCTTCATATCGGCAAACGTCAGCAGATAGAGCCGCTTTAAGCACCCGGGATTCTCTACCGTCCGGGCGAAATCCGCAATTTGCGCGTCGTCCGAAAGATCGCGCCGTTGGGCGATGTGGGACATAAAGAGATGCTGGCGGACGAGGACCTGCCACTCGTGCGCCTCGTCTGGAGGCAGTTGCCAGCGACTGGCCGCTGCATCCACCATCTCGGCGCTCCGGGCGGAGTGCTCGACGCCAAATCCCTTGCCCACATCGTGGAAGAGCATCGACAGGAATAAGAGGTCCACCCGGTCAATCTCACGCATGACCTGGGTCAGGAGCGGCAGACTTTCTTTATATTCGCCGTCGCGCAAGCGTTCGAGTTCTGCCACGCCATGCAAGGTATGCTCGTCGATGGCATAGATATGATACAGGTCGCGCTGCGTTCGCCAGCGTAAATGACCAAACTCGGGTAACAGCCATTCGAGCAGGCCGACTTCGTGCATCGCGCGCAGGGTTGGGGCAACCCGCTGCTTCCAGGAGAGGATGGCAAGAAAGGCCTCCCGCACGGCGGGGCGGCTGGCCGTGTCTGGCGGCAGGCTGGTCAGTGCCTGACGAATCGCCTGCCTGGTTTCACGGGTACACACGACGCCGTGACGCTGGGCATCATGGAAGAGGGTCACGAGATTGAGCGGCTCCTGCGTGAGCATTTCAGGCTTCGTCACATGCAGGGTCTGGTCAACAATACGGAGGCCTTCACGGATATGCCGACCCCGCGGGCGGCCCAGGAAGTTGAAGAGGCGAGACGGCGCTGCGCAGCGCTCAAACATGAAGCGGGTAAAATCATGAATGGTCGTGACGTGTTGGTAGTAGGTCCGCATGAACTGGGTGGCGTCCGCAAAGCCGCACGCCGGGGCGAGCTGATCCTGGTATTCAAAGGTCAGCGTGTCCTGCTCGGTCCGCTCAAGCAGATGGAGTCCGTTCCGCACCCGCCACAAGAAATCCTGGGCCGCTTCTACCGCGGCCAGAGTGGGTTCTGAGACAACGCCTTTGACGATGAGTTCGCGCCAGTTGGTGAGCTTGAATTTGACTTTGGCCAACCACCAGGCCGTATGCAGATCGCGCAACCCGCCACAGCCCTCTTTCAGGTCTGGTTCGAGGAGATAGAGCGAATCGCCGTGGCGCTGGTGGCGGACGCGACTCTCTTCGGCCTTTGCCTGAAAAAACTGTTCAGTTCGTTTCTCCACCAAGTCGTGCTGCACCGCGGTCTGAAACTCCTGGGCCAAGGACTCTTCACCACACAGATAGCGACTATCCAGCAGGGACGTTTTAATTTCAAAATCCCGACCCGCGTGCCGGAGGCACTCCCGAATATTGCGGACCGCATGGCCGACCGTCCAGCCGGCGTCCATCAGACTGTAATACAGCGTTTCCCACACCGTCTCGGCATAGGGGGTGATTTTCCAGTGGTAGAGGAAGAGTAAATCAATGTCGGAATGCGGATTTAATTCCCCGCGGCCATAGCCGCCCAGGGCAAACAGGCTGCAGCGTTGGCTGAGGCTGGTATAGCGTCGCGTGTAGAGGCGGGTCGCGGCGCTAAAGACGTAGCGCACGAGCTGATCGATCAGCGCGGTGTGGACCTCGACAACGGAGCGTCCACTCTGACTCTTCGCCTGGTGTCGTACCAGCAATTCATGGACCTGAGTGCGATAGGCGCTGGCAATCCGACCGAGGTTCCAAGCGGGATCAAGTTCCACATCCGGGTCTGACGAAGGGAGGGGCGGCAGTTTAATGAGACTGGGGGGCGAGTATTGCCGGTCGGCGTCCATTATACGCTGTCTTTCCTGCTGACATGGACTTAGAGACTATCCATGCGTGGCAACTCTTCTTTGATAAATCGGGCCATCCCCTGAAAAAGTCCTTCGGCTATGGCTTCCTGATAGGCTGAGGAACGTAACAGCTTACCCTGGACGCGGTGCGTCAGAAATGACACCTCGGCCAAGACACACGGCATCTCCGCTCCAACAAGCACATAGAACGGTCCTTTTTTGACCCCAAGGTTGCGCGCCTGCGTATGACGTTTGGCAACCTGAGCCATCATAGAGGACTGAATGACCTGGGCAAAGACTCTCGACTCTTCCACTTTATGGTTTTGGATAAGATCACTCACAATATCAGCAGTCTCAGCGTTAAAGGATAATTCCCGGCCATTTTTCCTTCCGTACAGCGGGCCATTTTCAAGGCTTGCCAACCGAATAGTGGCCCGATCATTGGTATTGTTCAGATAATAGGTCTCCACTCCTTGGAGGTGAGGATTTTCACTCGCATTGGCATGGATCGAAATAAACAGGTCGGCCCCCTCGGCATTGGCCAGGGCCGTGCGGTCCGGCAGGGGAATAAAGACGTCGCTCGCTCGCGTATAGAGCACTTTTACCGGGCGACGGGTCTCCAGCTTGAGGCGAGATTCCAGCTTTTTACCGAGTCTTTTGCTGATGGCCAGAACGACGGTTTTCTCCTTGAGCCCGCCAACGCCGACCGCGCCAGGATCACGCCCGCCGTGCCCGGGATCAATCATAATCCGATAGGGCTGAGGCGCTGGGGCTTGCTCGGCTGGTTGGTCTACCTCAGTTTTCCTGCTCTTGCCTTTGACATCAATAATGAGTCGATATGGAGAGTAGAGCGGAAAAGCGGTATAGCTCTCAATCTGTTCCAAATCAATCACGACCCGGGCTGTGGTTGGCGAAAACTGGCCGGTTCGGATGCGTTTGAGCAGGCCGTCATCCACGGGAATCGGCTCGCGCAGGTTGGGGTCAAGCCGGGTTGGGGAAAAATCAATGACAATGCGGTCCGGTCTGTCATGGGCCTGATTGGCCGCAACCCGGAAGTGCTTGTAATCTGCACGAGCCGAGAGGGTGATAATCACCCGGGTGTAATCCGGAACTGAGGTATGCCGTATTTCTTCGAGAGCGGGACGGGGCGGGGAGAGGGCAAAGGCGAAGGGGGCTACGCTCGCAAGAAGCACCATCCCCAGCATCCACCGAAACACCCCACCGCTCATAGGTAGAACTTATGTCCCAAATTCCCACGATGCAAGATAGCGCTTCTGCTCCCGGGTCAGCCGGTCGAGCTGGATGTCCATACTCGCGAGTTTGAGGCTGGCGACCTGATCTTCAATCTCTTTGGCGACAGGGTGCACGTGGGGCGTCAGCTGGTCCTGATGTTCCACCGCCCAGCGCACGGTTAAGGCCTGCGTGGCAAAACTCATATCCATTACCGCTGGCGGGTGTCCTTCGGCCGCGGCAAGATTGACCAGCCGACCCTCGCCAATGACATAAATGCAGCGTCCATCCTCCAGATGATAGCCGTCCACGTTTGTGCGCACATTGCGTTCCACCCGTTTGGCCATTTTCTTGAGCGCCTTAATATCGATCTCAACGTCAAAATGACCCGAGTTGCACAGGATAGCGCCGTCTTTCATGCGTGCAAAATGCTCTTTGCGCAGCACGCTGGTGTCGCCGGTCACGGACACGAACAGCTCCCCCTCGCGGGTCGCCTCCCGCATGGGCATGACCCGGAAGCCATCCATGGCGGCTTCGAGGCCGCGAATCGGGTCGATTTCGGCCACGATGACCTGGGCTCCCAGCCCCCGGGCGCGCATGGCGACGCCCTTGCCGCACCAGCCGTAGCCGGCGACCACAACCGTCGTGCCGGCCAGCAGGATATTGGTCGCCCGCAGAACCCCATCCAGGGTAGACTGTCCGGTTCCGTAGCGGTTGTCGAACAGATGCTTGGTGGTGGCGTCGTTCACGGCAATGACCGGGAACTTCAGGACGCCGTCCTTTTCCATGGCGCGCAGCCGGATGACGCCGGTCGTGGTCTCTTCCATGCTGGCGCACATATGCTCGGCGCGGTCGGCGTAATTCTTGTCAGTATGCAGCAGCGAGACCAGGTCGGCGCCGTCGTCGAGGGTCACGCTGGGCTGATGAGCCAGGGCTTGGTGCAGGTGGGCATAATAGCTCTTGTTATTCTCGCCGCGAATCGCAAACGTCGGAATGCCCTCGTGTTTGACCAGGCCGGCGGCAATATCGTCCTGGGTGGACAGCGGGTTGGAGGCGCACAGGGTGACGTCGGCACCACCAGCCTTGAGGGTGCGCATCAGGTTGGCGGTTTCGGAGGTGACGTGCAGACAGGCTGCCAGACGCACGCCTTTCAGGGGTTTCTCGCGTGAAAAAACTTCTCGTACCTGACGCAGGGCCGGCATGTGCTGGTCGGCCCACTCGTAACGCTTTTTGCCTTCCCTGGCCAGTTTGGGGTCTTTGACGTCGCCTCGGCTTGTACGCATGATTCCTCTTTCTGTTTCTGCTTCGGGTTGCGTGCTACGCGGTTGTAGACGCGCGCTTGAGAGCATCTACACGATCAATCCGCTCCCAGGGAAACAGGCCGTCCTCGGCCGGACGCCCGAAATGGCCGTAGGCCGCGGTTGCCTGATAGATGGGACGTTTCAAATCGAGCGTTTGGATAATGGCAGCGGGTCGAAGATCGAACTCCTGACGCACGATTGCGGCCAGACCTTCCTCCGACAAGACACCCGTGCCGAAGGTATCGACATAGACGCCGACCGGCTCTGCCACGCCGATCGCATAGGCGAGTTGGACCTCGCAGCGTGTGGCTAAATCCGCGGCCACAAGATTCTTGGCAATATAGCGCGCCATATACGCGGCTGAGCGGTCTACCTTACTGGGGTCTTTGCCCGAAAACGCGCCGCCGCCATGCCGACCATAGCCGCCATAGGTGTCGACAATAATTTTCCGTCCGGTGAGTCCGCAGTCTGCGTACGGACCACCGTTGACGAAACGCCCGGTCGGATTCACCAGAAACGTCGTCTTCTGATCCAAAAACTCCGGTGGAATGACGCGTTTCACGACTTCTTCAACAATGGCCTCTTTGATCGTGTCGTACTTCGCGTCGGGATCGTGTTGGGTTGAGATCAGGACCGTATCGGCGCGTACCGGTTTGCCATCTTGATATTCCACCGTTACCTGCGACTTGCTATCCGGTCGCAGGAAAGGCAGCTCGCCTCTTTTCCGTATTTTGGCCATTTCCTGGACCAAGCGGTGGGCGGTATAAATAGGAAAAGGCATATAGTCTTTGGTTTCATCGCAGGCAAAGCCGAACATCATGCCTTGATCGCCCGCTCCCTGTTCTTTGTAGAGGCCCTCCCCGGCGGTCACCCCTTGCGAAATATCCGGTGACTGTCGATCGAGCGCCGTCAGGACAGCGCACGTATTGGCATCAAAGCCCAGGGAAGAGTCGGTAAATCCAATCTCGCGCACCACCTGCCGAACGACTTCCATATAACTAATCTGGGCTTTGGTCGTGATTTCACCCGCAACGACGACCATGCCGGTTTTGACCATCGTTTCGCACGCCACACGGCTGTCCGGGTCTTGTTCGATCAAGGCGTCCAGGATGCCGTCTGAGATCTGATCACACATTTTGTCCGGGTGACCTTCTGACACTGATTCGGACGTGAATAAATACTCTTTCCCGGTCATAGTTTTTCTCCTTGGCGTGATGCTAGCCGTACCCTGAACGGCTGGGCGCATATAATAGAATCCCCTTCTGAGCGTCAAGGGGTAGAAAGCTGCGGGAGTGGAGAGGGGTTAGTGATTAGTGGAGAGGGGAGAGTGGTTAGGAGGGGCCTTCGGTGCAACTCAGGACAGGCTCAGCACGAACGGCCCGTCCGGTCACCCTGAGCGTAGCGCAAGCGGAGTCGAAGGGGGCTGGGGTGCGGGGGGAATACAAATGGAACCACTACTAAAGTGGCTGGCTGGAAGAGATCGTTTATTCTTCGTCAAAACGATGGGCGATGAGACGGGTGAGCGCCGAGAGCGCCTCCTCTGCATCGTCGCCCTGAATCTGTAGCTCAAGGACGCTGCCCTGTGGAGCGCCGAGGGTCAGCAGGTCGAGGACGCTGCGCCCGTTTGCCGTCTGTCCCTCCCAACTGACGCTGACCTCAACCTTGAGGTCTTTGAGGGCCTTGACGAAGGACGCTGCCGCGCGGGCGTGCAAGCCCATTGCGTTGAGGAGGGTGAGCCGGGCGTGGAGGGGGAGGGTCATCCCGCTGCTCTTTCCCGCTGCCTGTCGCGGTGCTGAATACGAACGCTATAGTCCCAGGCCTGGAGCTGGCGGCCCACTTCTTCGGCGATGACGACCGAGCGATGCTGGCCGCCGGTACACCCAATGGCCAGAGTGAGATAGCTTTTTCCCTCTCTGGCATACAGGGGCAGCGTCGATTGGAGTAAGGGCGATAGCTGGCTCAAAAAGAGCGTGGTTTCCTCCTGGCCGAGGACAAAGTCTACGACGGCGCGCTCCGTGCCGGTCTTGTGCCGAAGCGCATCGACAAAAAAAGGATTGGGAAGAAAACGGACGTCCAGCATCATATCAGCATCGATGGGGATTCCGTATTTATAGCCGAACGACTCGACGGTAATGAGTAAAGGCCGTTGGGAGTGGGGGTCGCGTTCAATATGCTGCAGGAGAGCCTCCCGGAGTTCGTGTACGCTATGCGCGGACGTATCCATAACCAGGTCGGCCGAGGCGCGCAGTGCGGCGAGCTGTTCCTCTTCGGTCTGAATCCCCTGAAGGACTCCGCCGTCTCCGGCAGCCGGGTGGGGACGGCGGGTTTCGCTAAAGCGCCGCACGAGGACATCGGCGCTGGCTTCAAAATACAGGACCTTGATCTGGTGGCCCTTCTGGCGCAGCCCTTCAAGGACCGTCGGGTATTCGTGCAGAAAAATCCGCTCGCGCAGATCAATGCCTAGGGCGACCCGGCCGATATGTTCCTGATTATTTTCGCTGAGCTCAAGAAATCGGGGGATGAGGGCAACTGGCAGATTATCGATGCAGTAGAAGCCACGATCCTCCAGGACGCGGATTGCGGTACTTTTCCCTGAGCCTGATAAGCCCGTAACGACAACGACTTGCATAGCTGTACGTGTCGGGTGTGGCCTCCCCCCTAAAGGTTGTTATCTTCCTCACAGATCAGCCGGTGTAAATCCGCCTGGCTACCGCCTTGGAGCAAGCGTTCTCGAAACGTCTTGTCTTTCAGGAGTCGAGAGACCCGAGCCAGGGCCTTGAGGTGGACGCCGGCAGAATCTTCTGGCGCAACAAGCAAAAAGAATAGCCGCGTCAGCCCGCCATCAAGGGAGCTACAGTCCACCCCGTGTGGACTCAGGCCAAAAACGGCGACTACGTTCTTGAGGCCGGATAACTTCCCGTGGGGTATGGCAATGCCTTCACCAATGGCCGTTGTGCCGAGACGTTCACGGTCCAGGAGCACGGCGACCAACTGCTCGGCGTCGACACCTGGTGTATGCTGGGCGAGGTGTTGGGCGAGCTCCCGGAGGACAGCGGTCTTGGTGCGGCCCTGGAGCTGGGGGAGAATGGATTCCTGGTTGAGGATATCAACGACACGCATGGGAGTATTCCTTCATTCCGAACAGGACTGCCGCCTAGCGGGCGTATTTCCGCTTTGCAGAGGAAAGAATATTGAGGCCCTCTCTGTATTTGGCGACGGTCCGGCGGGCAATCCTGATATGACTGCGGGACAGTGTTTTTGCAATTTCTTCATCACTCAGGGGTTTGTACGGGTCTTCCCGATCAATCAGGGCGCGAATTTGGGCCTTGACGCTTTCTGCCGAAACGTCTTGTCCATAGTGGCTCTTCAGCCCTGTTGTGAAAAATTTTTTGAGTGGATACAAGCCGCGTAGCGTGGCGATATACTTGCCGGCAATGGCCCGGCTGACCGTGGACTCATGCGCGCCAATGTCATCCGCCACATCGCGTAACACCAGGGGGCGCATATGGGAAACACCATAGTTCAGAAAATCCTGCTGGAATTTGACCAGACTCTCAGCAACCAGGAGCAGGGTCCGCTGGCGTTGGTGAATGCTCTTAATCAGCCAGGCTGCGGCACGCAGTTTATCCTGGACATACTCTTTTGCCTCGCCGTCTTGGGTGAGTAAATGGCGATACGCATTGCTCACCTTGAGACGCGGCAGACCCTCTTCGTTGAGCGTCACCCGATACTCGTCTCCGATCTTATGGACATACACGTCCGGCGTGACATAGCGGATGTCCCCGGCCCCGTAATTGCGTCCGGGCTTGGGTTCAAGAGCAGTAATGAGTTTGATCGCCCGCTGGACTTCTTCCGTAGGAACATTGAGCGCTTTTGCCAACCGATCATAGCGCCGTCCTTCAAGGCTCTGGAGATGGCGCTGGACAATCAGCGTTGTTAAACGGAGCAGGGACTCGTCAATCGCTTCGCCCTCGTGCTGAGCCGCACGCAGCTGTAACAGCAGGCATTCCTGGAGGTCGCGGGCGCCGACTCCAATCGGGTCGCACGACTGCACAATCCGTAAGACTCGCGCAACCTCCTCGGGACTACCGCCGGCACTCTCGGCGAGTTCCTCGGCACTGGCCTCCAGATAGCCGTCAACGTCCAGATTCCCGACGATCAGAGAGGCGAGATGTTCTTCTGTTTTGGTCAGGCTGCGGAAACGTAACTGCCAGGTGAGATGTTCGGTCAGCGACTCTGTGCGGGGCAGACGATCCTCTGGGGCATTTTGACGCTCACTCTCCGCGTCTTCGTCTCCAGTTGGGGGAGGAGCAGGCATGTCGTTATTGTTATTATAGGTGCTGAGATACGTCTGCCAGTCAATCTGGTCCTTTTCTGTGTGCGCCTCTTGTGTGGCGGTCTGAGTTGGCTCTTCGCCATTGCCGCGGCCGTCGTCAAAAATCGCCTCGTCCTCGGTGACGCGCTCAATGACCGGATTCTCCGCCAACTCTTCATCAATAAGAGTATCAAGCTCTCCGCGGGGCAGTTGCAGAATTTTGATGGCTTGACGCAATTGGGGCGTCATCACCAGTTTTTGGGTTAATTTCTGAGTCAGTCTGAGGTCTAACCCCATACAACTCTACCCTTGTTCCCAGTCACTAGAGGCGGAAGCGCTCTCCCAGGTAGACCTCTCGGGCTCGGCTGCTCGCCGTAATTTCCTGGGGCGTTCCTTCCTCAAATACACTGCCATCGCTCAGAATATAGGCCCGGTCACAAATGCTCAGCGTCTCTCGAACATTGTGGTCGGTGACAAGAATGCCGATCCCGCGTTCGCGTAATTGCACGATAATCTCCTGGATATCAACAACCGAAAGCGGGTCGATTCCGGCAAAGGGTTCATCCAGGAGCATAAATGCCGGCGACATGACCAACGCCCGCGAAATTTCGACCCGGCGTCGTTCTCCTCCAGAGAGCGAATCCGCCCGATTGGCTGCCAGATGGCTAATCCGTAACTCTGCCAGCAGCTCAGCCAGGCGCTCTTCGCGCTGCGCTTTGTTCAGCGAGGTGGTCTCCAGAATAGCCATCACATTTTCCGCCACGGTCAACTTTCGGAACACTGACGGTTCTTGAGGCAGATAGGTCACCCCCCGGCGCGCCCGCTTATGCATGGGCAAGGTCGTAATCTCGTCATCATTATAGTAGACTTCGCCCTTATCGGGTCGAATAATGCCGACGATGATCGAAAAGGTCGTCGTCTTTCCGGCACCGTTGGGACCGAGTAAACCCACCACTTCGCCGCCGCTGACGCGAACGCTGACATCACGCAGAACAGCGCGTTTCCCATAGGTTTTCCACAAGCCTTCGGCTTGGAGGACTGGCGTATCACTCACTCCGCTATTCTTTCCTTGCGTGTTCTTTCCCCTGGCCTCTTAGTCGGGGATAAGGACCATCTGGGCCTGCCGCTTTCCCTTCCCACCCTTCACAATACTGCGATTCTCGTCAAGAAAGATGGTCACGATATCTCCCTTGACTCGGTTGGGACCCTCCTGAAGAACCGCATTCCCCCTGAGCGTGACTGTGCGCTTTTGCTGATTAAAAATCGCCTTGCGGCTCGTGGCGCGCCGTCCGCCAGAAGTAATTTCGACATTCCCATCGGCAACAATGCGTTTGATCCGCTGCTGATCTGCGGTATTCGCGGCTGCCGGCGCGGGGTCTTCATACAGCACCGTCAGCCTGTCGCTCTTTAAGGTCATATCCCCCTGGGTCACCACCACATTCCCGCGATACTGGATACGCTTCTCTTCGTAGAAGAACTCAAGGTCATGCGAGCGAATATGAATGGGGTCTTTTCGAGAGGTGAGGGACAGGGAATCCGCAAAGGTCGCGGCCGAATCCTGGACTGTTTGGTCGGTCGGGCCAGGTTGGGCGTCTTCGGCTGCGAGCGTCAACGGAGACAAGAAAAATGGGATAACAAGGATTGTGACAAAGACCACCCAGCCAGTCCCCACCGATGTTGAACGCATCATCCAGACTCCCGTGTAACCGTCGTATAGACCTCTGCCTTCAGGGTCAGTTGCTTGGTATCAACGGCGACAGTATAGCCTTTGCCTTCAAGCGTAAATCCTTGACCGACAACGTGCATGACCCCGTCTGAGGATATGGTGTTCTTCTGGTGGTCGTAGGTTGCCTGGTCGGTCTTCAGGGAAATTGCTCCCATCTGCATCTCAAGGTTGCCCCGCAGGTCGATGTGGAGTAAGTCTGATTCCCCATTCAGGTGGACTGTGCCTTCCTGACAGCGTAACGCGACCACTTCGCCATCGCTGAAATAGAGCGAAATTTCAGGAGTATCGATGACGACGGCGTTGGTGTCCGCAAAATAGTGCGCCTGCCGGGCCACAATTTCCCATACTTTTTTGCCGTCCTGCATCTTCACCCGGCGGAACTCCGTCATGCGCTGGACCATTGTCTCTGCGGTCGCGTCCGGGGTCGAGAGTTCGTCGATGAGGCGCGCGGTCGCCGGGTCTTTTCCCACCTGAGAGCTGAGATAGCCCAGGGCAAGGATGAGCCCAAGGACTGTAATGCCCAGCATAAAGCGGATTTGATGACGACTCATGAACGTACTCCGGCGACTATGGACAGTTTATCACCTCTCCTGAACGAATCAAAGAAGAGCCGGCTGAAGGGCGGCGTGACCAAGCCTGTCGTTACTGGGCTGCCGGCCCATTCTTTATCAGACGGTCGAGGTCAACCAGCGTATGCAAAAGGGGCTCAAGCCGGGCCAGCGGAAAGACTGTGGCGCTATCACTCAAGGCCCGCTCCGGTTCCTCGTGGACCTCCATAAACAGCCCGTCAATCCCGACCGCCACAGCCGCCCGGGCCAACGGTGGGATAAACTCTCGCTGACCTCCCGACATGCCGCCCTGTCCCCCCGGTAGTTGGACGCTATGGGTGGCATCATACACCACCGGATAGCCGCAGCCGGCGAGGATGGGCAGCGAGCGCATGTCAGACACAAGATTATGGTAGCCAAAGGAGGCGCCCCGTTCCGTCAGTAGAATACGCCGGTTGCCGGTCGAGGCGACTTTTTGGGCGACATATTCCATGTCGGACGGCGCGAGAAACTGGCCTTTCTTGATATTCACGGCTCGCCGGCTGTGCCCCGCTGCCAGGAGCAAATCGGTCTGACGGCATAAAAAAGCGGGAATCTGAAGAATATCAACGGCCTCTGCCGCAGCCGCAACCTCCTGGGGCGTATGCACATCGGTCAGGAGCGGCACGTCTACCTCGCGTTTGACCTCTGCCAGAATACTCAGCCCTTCCTCCATGCCCAGCCCGCGGAAAGAGGCCTGGGAGGAGCGATTTGCCTTGTCGTATGAGGATTTATACACAAACGGGATGTGCCGGCGCGCCGTTAATGAGCGAAGCGCTTCCGCATGCCGCAGCGCCGAGTCCCGGTCCTCAATCACGCATGGGCCGGCGATCAGCACAAAGGGCCTACCGCCGCCAAATGTGAGCGAACCAACGCGCACCTCTGGCGGAGAAGATTCTCTACCGCTCAATGCCGGGCTCCCTCAGCCTGGAGGAGCGGTGCCTGGAGGGAGGCAAGGCGTCGCTGTATCCCAGCCTGGATAAAGCCGCTGAACAAGGGGTGGCATTCGAACGGGCGGGAGGTGAACTCTGGATGAAACTGCACCCCGATAAACCAGGGATGATCACGCAACTCGACTGTCTCGACCAAAGCGCCGTCAGGAGAGAGACCGCTAAAAACCATGCCCTTGGAAGCGAAGAGTTCACGGTAGGCGTTGTTGAACTCATACCGATGGCGATGGCGTTCGGCTATTTCTTTTTGCGTATACAGGCCCAGGGCCAGACTCTGGTCGGCCAGAACACAGGGGTAGGCGCCGAGTCGCATGGTGCCCCCTTTGTCCACGGTCTCGCGTTGCTCATCCATGAGGGCAATAACGGGAGCGGGCGTCTTCTCATCGACTTCGGTCGAATTTGCCCCCTCAAGGCCGCACACATGCCGGGCGAATTCGACTACCGCCATCTGCATCCCAAAACAAATACCTAGAAAGGGAATGTGGTTCTCCCTGGCGTACCGAATCGCGGCAATTTTCCCTTCCGCCCCTCGCCGCCCAAAGCCCATCGGCACAAGAATACCCTCGGCCCGTTGCAGAGAGGCGGGGAAGATATCGTTTTCGAGTTGCTCTGAGTCTATATGGACAATGTCGACGCGACATTTGTTGGCAAATCCCCCGTGGGCGAGGGCCTCGTTGATACTCTTATACGAGTCTATGAGTTCCACATATTTCCCAACCATCGCAATGCTGATGTGGTCGCCGGGGTTGCGAAATGTCTGAACGATGGTTTCCCAGCGGCTCAGATTGGGTGAACCCGTCCACATATTGAGCTTCTCCACGATCCGCTCGTCCAGGCCCTCCTGGTGAAAGACCAGGGGCACTTCGTAGACACATTCCACATCTTTGGCCGTAATAACCGCATTGTCATCCACATTGCAGAACAGGGCAATTTTGGCTTTGACATTCGGTTCAAGATAGCGGTCCGTGCGGCACAGCAGCAGGTCGGGCTGGATGCCCAAGCTGGTCAGCTCTTTGACGCTGTGTTGGGTCGGCTTGGTCTTGAGTTCGCCGGCGGCCGAGATGAAAGGGACGAGCGTCAGGTGAATATATAAGACGTGCTCCTTGCCCCAGTCCCAGCGAAACTGACGAATCGCCTCAAGAAAAGGCAGGCTTTCGATGTCGCCGACCGTTCCACCAACCTCGCAGATGGCGACATCAAAACCATCCGCGGCAGTCAGGATACGCCGCTTGATCTCATCGGTAATATGCGGAATAACCTGGACTGTGCCGCCCAAGTAGTCGCCCCGGCGTTCGCGGGCAATCACCGCATCATACACCTGGCCGGTGGTGAAACTGTTCTTGCGCGTCATCCGGGTCGAGACATAGCGTTCATAGTGACCGAGATCGAGGTCGGTCTCGGCCCCGTCGTCAGTGACAAAAACCTCCCCGTGCTGGAAGGGGTTCATCGTGCCTGGATCGACGTTGATATACGGGTCCATTTTGAGCAGGGTGACGGTCAGGCCACGGCTTTCCAACAGGCCGCCAATAGACGCCGCGGCGAGCCCCTTGCCCAGCGAGGACACCACCCCACCCGTGACGAAAATGAACTTTGTTTTTCGTCCATCCTTCCCGACATTATTCATCGCAACGCCTCCTCTGCCCGGATGAGGTCCTCTGGGGTATCGACTTCTATAGTCGGTCGTTCTGTTTGAGTGACACAGATTTTATAGCCCCATTCGAGGGCACGCAGCTGCTCAAGTTTTTCGGCCTCTTCCAGCGGAGTCGGTGGTAAAGCCGTAAAGGTCAGCAGGAAATCCTTCCGATAGACGTATAGACCGATATGCCGGTAGGCCAAAATCTTCTCCTGGCTGCCGGCCACAGGTACGCCATCACGATAGCCTGGAACAGGGCTGCGGGAGAAATACAGCGCATAGTCGCTCCGGTCGGTGACGACTTTCACCACGTTCGGATTCCGCCACTCTTCAGCCGCGTAGATCGGTGTTTTGACCGTGGTCATGGCCGCCTCGGGAGACTCCTGAAGACGCCCAACCGCCTCCTCAACCATCCGCGGCGGGAAGAAGGGCAGGTCGCCTTGCACGTTCACAATAATGTCGGCGGCGAGTGGCCGGGCCGCCTCCGCCAGCCGGTCGGTCCCGGTCGGGTGGGCGGAACTCGTCATGACCACCTCTCCACCGAAATCTTGCACGGTGCGGGCAATACGCTCGTCGTCGGTGGCAACCAGAATCCGGTCCAGACCGGGCACGAGACGGGTCCGCTCGTACACGTGCTGGATCATTGGTGTGTGGCGAAGGAGAGCGAGGGGTTTTCCTGGGAATCGAGTTGATCCGTAGCGGGCGGGGATAATAGCAACAACTGACACGCTTGGGAGACCTCAGGACCCGCAGCAACAAGGCCGCTGGGCCATCGGGGGGTCACTATAGGCGAGAACCGCAAGAGCGTCAAACCGAACCCGCAGGGGTGGTTGTTTTTCCCCGCCGACACACTGGGCGGAGCGGGCACTGGGGACAGCGCGGCGCGCGCGCCACACAAATGGTCGCGCCCACATCCATAATGGCTTGATTAAAGACATGGGCCTGCCCCTTGGGGGTAACCTGCCGGGCCACCGTCCAGAGAAAGCGGGGCGTACGCTGCTGGGGGGTAAGGCCAAAAAACCGCCGCAGAACCCGGGCCGCGTTGGTATCCAGAATGGCGGCGTCTTTATGAAAAGCGAAGCTTGAGACTGCTCCCGCGGTATACGGGCCGATGCCGGGCAGTTTCGTCAGCTCTTCCGGGTCGCGCGGGAATTTGCCCTGGTGTTGGGTGACAATCTGTTGGGTCGCCTTTTGCAGATTCCGGGCCCGCGCATAGTAGCCCAGGCCGTCCCAGGCTTCACGGACTTGGGGTTCGCGCGCTTTCGCCAGGTCCTCTGCGGTGGGGTATTGCTGCAAGAATTTCTCGTAATACAGCAAGGCGCGTTGGACTTGGGTTTGCTGCAGCATGACCTCAGACACCAAAATCTCATAGGGGTCGCGCGTCCGCCGCCAGGGCAGATCGCGTCCATGCCGCTGATACCAGGCAATCAGACGGCGTTGAAATGCCCGGATGGTTGCCTGGTGGGCAATCGGCGGGTCCTTCCTCCGCTTTGCTCGGTCGGGTTGGGGTTTTGGCGTATGCGACACTGTGGACCTCTTGTGACAGAAACCCGGCGCTGGGGAAAGGGGATTCGTCTTGACTCTGACAGGGAGAGCCATTAAGGTGACGGCGCTTTTCACGGAGGAGGCAGGGCAGTCATGACGGGCCAGGAAAACTTAGAAAAAATGATTGCAAAGATCCTTCATCGCCACTGTGAGTTTGGCTGGGCGCACTACTACATTCCCAGCGAAAAATTCCCCAAATTAGTAGAAGAACTGCTCAAGGTCTTACAGCCGGCCGACGAAGCCGGGGAAGACGAACTGGTAAAACTCTTCCTTGAGTTGAGACGCCACACATCTGAGCAGGAACGCGTCGGGCAGCTCCTCACCCATTACCGGGTGCTGAGACGGAGCGGAGCCGCTTCATAGCGCCGGTTTTCCGTACAACCCCGCACCGGCTGCCGGTCTGTTCCCCGTCATTCCTGGCCCTGCTGTTTGCGCAAAAGCGGCGTCCCGAGGGATTTGACAGCCCACCATCCGACAGATAGTGGCTTCGGTATCTGAGGTAGTGCATGAACGAACCGCAGCGCACGCGCCAGACTGTTGCCGGGCTCCTCTTTCTCTGTTTTCTGCTCTATTTTTTCGATCTCGGCCGCATCCCCTTTTACAATTACGAAGAATCAAAAGAAGCCCTGATCGTCTGGGAAATGGTGAACGGCGGGGGGTGGATTCTCCCTCTGCGGAACGGGGTCGAACAGCCGCTCAAGCCGCCGCTGTTTCACTGGGTCGGCGCCGTGGTCTCCTTGATGACCGGCCAGGTCAGCGAGTGGGCAGTCCGCTTCCCATCCGCCCTGTTTGCTACGGCAACCGTCCTGGGTACGTTTTTCTTTGGGCGGGCGCTCTGGAACTGGCGGGTGGGGCTGCTGGCCGCTCTGATCCTGGCCACCTGCCCGGAATGGGCGCGTTGGTCAATCAATGCGCGCAGCGATATGGTCCTGCTGTTTTTCCTCACGACTGCGCAGTTTTTCTTTTTTCGCGCCTTCCAGGAACGGGCGACACAACCGCGCACGCTCATTCTCTTTTACGCCAGCATCGGTTTTGCCGTCCTGGCCAAAGGGCCGTTGGGGCTGCTGCTGCCCATCCTGGTTGTGGGCAGCTTTTTGTGGTGGACCAGAGAAATCGCGCTTCTTCGCCGCCTGCATCTCGGCCAGGGGCTGCTGATAGCGGGCTGTATTGCGGCGTCGTGGTACGTCCTGGCCCTCTTTCAAGGCGGCGGAGAGTTTTTCCAACGCCAGATTCTGGATGAGAATGTGTTTCGATTTTTTGCCAGCGAGAAAGGCGGCCCGAGTCGAGAGCACACCCTCGTATATTATGTGCCAACGCTCTTTGTCGGGATGCTGCCCTGGAGCCTGTTCTTTCCTGCGCTTGGATTTACGCTCTATCGGGCCGGCGACCTCCGGCAGGAGAAGAAACATCTCTACCTGCTGCTCTGGGTGGGGGTTGAGTTTCTCTTTTTTACTCTGGCGTCCGGGAAACGCAGTAATTATATTCTGCCGCTCTATCCGGCTCTGGCCTTATTGCTCGGGCGGTGGTGGCAAGAATTGATAGAAGGGTCACGCGCGTTATCATCGCCGGCGATCACCCGTGTCGTCCGCGGCTGCGCGCTTGTCCTGGGCGGCGCTGGGGCGCTCATACTCATTGTGCTGGTCACCCACGGCGTCGGTTTTAATCTGGATCATCTGGTTGCCCCTTTCCTGCACCCTCGGGATCGGGCGAATCTGCCTATTATCGCGCAGAGTTTACAAGGTCAGTTTCCGCTCGTCGGTATTTGGATGACGCTGCTCGCCGGAGCAACCATCTGGTATATCTGGGGGTTGAGCCGGGACCGCTGGGTAGCGGTCTTTGCCGCGCTGACGGTTTCGATATCCGCCTCGCTCTACTTTGCGAATGCCCTGTTTCATCCTCTCCTGGCCCGAGAGCGAACGTATAAATCCTTTATGCTGGGCGTGCGTTCCATGGTGCAGGACGCGCCGCTGTATTTTTACCATCCGGCCTCTGACTATGGGGCTATTTTCTACGCGGACCGTCATATTCCTGAAATGAGTCAGGACGCCCTCCCACAGCCATCAGATGTTGGGGACGTTGACGCATGGTATCCGGGAGCCGGACCGGGAGGCGCGCCGCAGACTGACGCCGTGCTGTACGTACTCGTCCGTGAGACGGATTGGCCGGAGCTTGCAGAAAGACAGCCCCACCTTGAGCGTCTGGTCACGAGTGAGGGCAAAGGGCCGGACAAGAAACATCGCCTGGTGCTTGCCGCGCTTCTCCCCCGGCCCGAGCAAAATGAGGGGGCCGGGGCAGCGGTCCTCCCTGCCCCGGCCGAGTCCGAAGGGCGCGCACCTGAAACATCCGATGAACCCGTGGACGAATCCATGAACGAGAACGCTGCATCGTGAACAGCCGCTTCGCGCGTGTCGTTCGGACTATTGAGGAGCAGCTCGTGCAACCCCGCGTTCTCTTCTCTGGCGTGTTTCTCAGCCTCTTCTGTGTCCTGATATTCATCTGGGGCTTGGGTGACATCCCTTTTTACACCAAGGGGCAACCGCGTGAGGCGACCGTTATCTGGGAGATATATCACAACGGGGACTGGATTCTGCCCTTGCGTAACGGCCAGATCATTCCGTCCAAACCACCCCTTTTTCATTGGCTTGGAACGTCAGTTGCACTCGCCTTGGGTCAGTTGAGCGAGTTCTCGATTCGCTTGCCTTCCGCGTTACTGGCCCTCATCGGGGTGCTCCTGACCTATCGGGTCGGCGCCGTCCTGTGGGGCGTTGAGGCCGGGTTGATTGCCGGTCTGACCCTGGCCACCAGCTTTGAGTGGGTCCGGGCGGCGACAACGGCTCGGGTGGATATGACGCTGACCTTTTTTATGGTCGCCGCCTTTTTCTCTTTCTGGTCTGTATATCGCAAGCAACGGGTGGGCTGGGGCGAGGCGCTCGGTTTCTTCTGTCTCCTCGGTCTGGCAACCCTGGCCAAAGGACCGATTGGCGCGCTGCTGCCGGGTCTGGTTATCGGCGTATTCCTGTGCGTCAAACGCGACCTGCTCTTTATCCGCCACCTGCATCTCGTTACTGGTGGACTCCTGTTCTGCGTCATCGCCGGGTCGTGGTACGCACTGGCGCTGTGGCAAGGTGGTGAGGAGTTTTTTGAGAAGCAGATTATGAAGGAAAATGTGTGGCGCTTTGTGTCGAGCGGGTCGGCCGGCGCCGGGCATGTTCATCCTTTCTATTATTTTATTCCCAACCTTTTTCTGGGCATGGCTCCGTGGAGCTTTTTCTTTCCGCCGCTGCTCTATTTTTTATACCAGTGCCGCCAGCGCTGGGCAGAGAAGAACTTTACCTACCTGATTGTCTGGATTGCAACGATTTTTCTGTTCTACTCGGCTTCAAGCAGTAAGCGCACGGTGTATATCCTGCCCGTTTACCCGGCTATTGCCCTGCTGCTCGGGGCCTGGTGGCAAGAAATCCGTCGAGGAGAGATCGACCTGCCCCCCGGTTTTCTCGCGCTGCTGAAGGCTGCCGGCGCGCTCTGCTGTGGGGTTGTCGGTCTGGCCATTATCGGTGTGATTGCCCAGGCCGGCGGGTTTGATCCGCTGGGTCTGATTCGGCCGTTTCTGCACCCGAAAGACCAGAGCAATCTGCCCTTGTTCACCGGTATTGTTGCCGATCATCCCGGCGCGTTTACCGGCTGGTTTTTGGGTGTCGGCGGCGCGCTGGCCTTGTTAGTCTGGGGATTGCGGCGTCAGGCCTGGGAGCGCGTGTTTGGCGGACTGGTGGTGTTCACGACAAGTATCTTCCTGCTCATCAACCACGTGATTCAGCCCACGCTTGCCGCCGCGCGGACCTTTCAGCCTTTTATGGGCCGCGTTGTCGAGCGGGTGGGGGAACAGCCGCTCTTCTTTTTTCGGAGCTTTGACAGCGGAGCCCTGTATTATGCCGACCGGCGCATCCCCTTCTATTTCCCGCCCGCAACCCCGAAGCGCGTTTATTTCATTTTGCTCTGGGAAGAAGAGTGGGAGCGCCTTCAGCATGGCGGTTTGGCAGACCAACTCCGCCTCATTGATACCAGCGAAGGCCGCGGACCCAAGGGCAATCACCGGCTCCATCTCGCCGAGGTTCCGGCAGACCTGGAACTGCCGCCCTGGGAGGATGATCTGAAGGGGCTGATTCATAAAGACGCGATGTAATTCTGGCCTGTTCAGGGCTGTAGGGGGGGACATAACTCGCTTTTGCAATGTGTACACGTATAGGTGTACAGTCGTTGGGGTGAAGAGGCGTGAACTGGAAAAAATCCTCCGGCAATCCGGCTGGACATTTCTACGGCACGGCGGGCGACATGACGTTTGGACTGACGGGAAGCGTGAAGAGGCTATACCGCGTCATACCGAGATTCACGAAAAACTGGCACGAACGATCATCAAACGAGCCACAAGGAAAAGTTGATATGCGATTTTCCGGCAAGGTGTACAAAGATGGAAGGTTCTGGTTGGCCGAGGTGCCCATTCTTGATGCCATGACGCAGGGCCGCACGAGAAAAGAGGCTCTTCGCATGGTTGCGGATTTACTGGAGAGCTTGGCAAATCGTCCCGACTTCTCAGTAAAAATACATCCGGGGAAACAGGAGGATTTTGAAGTAAGCGCTCCGGATACGCGAGGCTTGGTCGGCCTGTTGTTGCGACGCCAGCGCGAACGGAGCGGGCTCTCGTTGGGTGAGGCGGCTGAGCGCCTAGGAGCGAAGTCGCGTAATGCGTATGCTCGATATGAACGGGGGACATCGACACCAACCCTGGAAAAGCTGAACGAATTGCTCCAAGCCGTGTCCGCGGGTCGAGACTTTGTTCTGCACCACAGTATTGAGACCTAGAGAAATGCCAGGTTACGCTTCGCTCACCCAACCTGCGAAACCTGTGTCCGTCTATAGTATGCAATGACTACAGTCCCTACTCCTGGCATTTGGCCGATTCCGTCTGCGCCACTCCTCTAACCTTTGTCGGGACTCTGAACAGACTTTCGTAAACCTGAACGGCCCCCTGTTTTTGCGTTGAGACTGACGAAAATCAAGATGGCGGCAGTCGGCCCTATGATACCGAGCATAGTCCGATTCAGGCTTGAGACTTACGTGTAGGACAAATCCAGCACGCCTATGTTGCTGCCGCCATTCATTATAGTCGCTAAACTGCTCCCAGCGCTCGAATATCTGGAGGAGAGCTTCGTTCTGATTATCTTCTGCCACCGTGTATCCCTCCTCTGCCGAGAGTATTAACAAAAAAGGGCGGGTACAAGACCCGCCCTTCATGCGTCACAGCAAAAACGGTGATTACACCAGCAGCGGCGCAATCACCAGGGCCACGACCGACATCAGCTTGATCAGAATGTTCAGCGACGGGCCGGAGGTGTCTTTGAACGGGTCGCCGACTGTATCGCCGACCACCGCGGCTTTGTGGGCTTCCGAGCCTTTGCTCTCGCCCTCGATCTCGCCCTTTTCAATTGCCTTCTTGGCGTTGTCCCAGGCTCCACCGGCGTTGGCCATGAGCAGAGCCAGCAACACGCCAGTAACGGTTGCCCCGGCCAGCATGCCACCCAGGGCTGCCGCGCCAAGGACCAGACCGACCACGACCGGCGCGACTACCGCGGTCAGACCGGGCAGGATCATTTCCTTGAGCGCCGCCGCGGTTGAAATGTCCACACAGCGGGCCGCATCCGGCTTCGCGCCTGGCTTGCCTTCGAGCAGACCGGGGATTTCGCGGAACTGCCGCCGGATTTCATCTACCATCTGACCGGCGGCCCGGCCCACCGCGGTCATCGTCAGGGCTCCGATAAAGAACGGCAGAATGCCGCCCAGGAGCAGGCCAATGACCACGATCGGATCAGTCACCACGATGAGCAAGGGTTCCATTCCCGCGGCCAGTCGATTCTGGTCAACGGCTTGGGTGAACGCGGAAAACAGGGCCAGGGCGGTCAGGGCGGCAGAGCCGATGGCAAAGCCTTTCCCCATTGCTGCCGTGGTATTGCCCAAGGCGTCCAGGCCGTCGGTGATCTTACGCACGTCCGGGCCAAGTTCGGCCATCTCGGAAATACCGCCGGCATTATCGGCCACCGGGCCGTAGGCATCCACGGTCATAGTCACTCCAACCGTAGCCAGCATGCCGACGCCGGCAATCCCGATGCCGTACAGGCCGGCAAAGTGGTTGGCAATAAAAATGGCCAGGCAAATGGCCAGCACGGGCAGGGCACAGCTCTCCAGGCCGACCGCCATGCCGTGAATGATGTTGGTGGCATAGCCCGTCTTACTGGCTTCTGCCACGCGTGTGACCGGGGCGGCTGAGGTGTAATATTCGGTGATGAGCCCAATCCCGACCCCGACGACGCAGCCAGCGGTAACGGCCCAGAAAATACCAGTCGCCACGGGAAACACGCTTACGAGAACCAAGGCCGCGACGATGAACGCGCCCGCAGCGATGAAGCCGGCGTAGCGCAGCGCGTTTTGTGGACCGGCGTTTTTGAGGGCTTTCATGGAGAAGATGCCCAGAAACGAAGCCAGTAAGCCGACCACGGCCATGCTTAGCGGCAACGCCATCAACCCGTTGCGGACGACGTCCGCCTCGACGCCTGACCGGCCGAGGTTGGTAAACGCCGTGCCGTACACGGTGGCGCCGATGGCGATGGTCGCAATGATGGAACCCACATAGGATTCGAAAATGTCCGCGCCCATGCCGGCCACATCACCGACATTATCCCCCACGTTATCGGCAATCACACCGGGATTGCGAGGGTCATCTTCGGGGATGCCGGCCTCAACCTTGCCGACCAGGTCGCTGCCGACATCTGCCGCCTTGGTATAAATACCGCCCCCGACCCGAGCAAACAGGGCGATGGAACTGGCGCCCATAGCAAAGCCGCTGATGTATTTTGAGGTTGCCGGGTCAGAGTACAGGCCGAGAAAGGCGCCGACCCCGAGCAGACCGAGGCTGGCGACCGACAGACCCATGACCGCGCCGCCGTTGAACGCGACCAGCAGCGCGGCCCCTTCGCCCTCTGCCATGGCGGCCTGAGAGGTGCGGACATTCGCCTTAGTGGCCGACTGCATGCCGAGATAGCCGGCCAGCACGGAACAAATCGCGCCGGCGAGAAAGGCGATGCCGGTCTCAAGCGCGACCTTCCAGGCGAGCAGGCCAAAGACAACCAGCACGAAAATGCTCAAGATTCGATATTCACGCTTCAGAAAAGCCATTGCCCCTTCATAGATAGAGCTGGCAATCTCCTGCATGCGTTCATTGCCGTCAGGCTGACTGGAAACGGATTTGAAAATAACAAACGCCACAATCAGCCCGACCGCGCCGAGAATCATTGCGTAGAGAGACACCGCATCAGAGGTGATGTCCATGTTTCTATTACCCTCCTCGTCTCTGGGAATACTGAATGACTGCCCTCCGCTGGGTGTCGGCACACGGGGCCACACCCGAAGCGGTACGCGGGGAAGATAAACGCTTCTGAGAAAAGAGTAAAGGGCCACATAGGTGAAAAGCGTGTGACATCGAGACCGGAAAGGCTCACTCAGGGGAGGCTGTCAGGCCGGGCGTGGTTTGCTATGTACACGCCTGCCGGCGAGGACGATCACACTGTACCCTCGGACGGCGTGAAGGAGACAGAGATGCGACCAGTACGGGATGTTTCAAAAGAAGAGAATTACCGCGTCCAGGTGATTGGGCCGGGGATGACAGAGACGGTGCGGGAGCCGGTCGAGCCGGAACCGACCGGGACCCTGGTCCTGGTGCCTTTTCGTGTCGTCGGATACGACACCCAAGGCGACGGAACCTGCACGGCTCGCCTGGAGCATATCAATACGGACGGCAGCGCAACCGGCGGACAGGCCAGCGGTATCGCGTTGCGACCGACATCGGCGCTCGTTGTTGCCGAAGAAGAGATGCCCGGCCTGTTTGAAACCTGTGATGCAAAATAGCGGATGGCTTCCCTATGGGGCTGTCGGGTGACGCTCTCTTATGGGCAAGGAACCCTCACCCTGACCCTCTCTGGGAAAGGGCAACCACAGGGGGTTGCCCCTACCTCTTTTACATCCTTCTCAGGCGGCCCTCGGGATCGACCCGGGTGCGCAGCGCGTGCAGCTCTTCCGGGGTGGGCGTGGGTGTGGTGGGGAGTTGGTCCGGCATTGTGAGGGCAAAGCCGGTTTGGGCCTGCACCTCTTCTGGCGTCACCCCTGGGTGGACCGAATGCAGACGCATATGCTTGTCCTCTTCGTCAAAATCCATGACGCACAGCGGGGTGACACAATACTTGGGGCCCCCGCCGGGCAGCCCCAGCTTTTTACGGGCATCCGCCCCGCCCCCGCCCCAGCCATAGGTACTCATATAATCGCAGCGCTCAACCAGAATCCGCGGCGAGTGTGAATTGAGGACAATATAATAGCGGCCAACGTGGGTGCTGAGTGTTGGCGTCCCGACCGAACCGGGGCCGCGAAAGCGGAGGGTGGCATAGTCCGGTCCCACGCCGATCAGGTTGGTATTGCCGTGTGGGTCAACCTGGACCCCACCAATAAAAAACACGCGCTTATGCCAGTGCTTGACGTCCTCGAAACGATGGCCCGTGTCGCTGAACGACTCGGCCCAGCGGACCACCCGGTTATCCCAGGCAAAGGCCGGCAGGGGAAGGGTGTACCGGTCGGCCACATTCATACGGGTGCCAAAGAAGATCAGCTCCATATTGGGACCGTGCAGCAGATGGGCCAGGCGCACCGCGGCTTCAACAATGGGCATGGCCACTCCGACCATCACATGTTCCCGGTCCTTCAGGTCGCGGGCAAGAAAAACAGCCATGATCTCTTGCGGAGAAAGGTCCTGGGCAGCAACATTGCTTGACATAGTTTTTCCTCGGGGGGATGTCTTAGTACTCGTGCAGTTCCAGCAGCCGCCGGATGCCGATTTGTTCCAGATAGTCGGCATGGGTTGCCGGTTCTCGGCAATAGCGGGCGAAATACGCTTGCAGGGTTTCGGGGTCGCCCTTGGCCGCGGCGGTTGAGGCGTCCAGATAGCCTTTGAGATGGGCGTTGTCCTGAATGTAATAACCCCGGCTATAGAACGGATGAGCGCCGTAAGGGACGCGCACAATGGCATCGGCGCCGGCAATCGTTGTCGCCCACGGGTCCTTACGGATTGCCTCGTTCGCCACGACTTTTTCCACCTGGACAATAGTATGGTCCGCGGCGCGCTGCATGAACAGGTCTATCCAGCCCGGCCCGCCGACGTGCTGGACATTGCCATACTCGTCGGAAACGGCCGCATGCAGGAGGGTCACGTCGGGCTTGATCGGCGGGACGGCCAGCAAGGTCTCGCCCTGAATCGGGTCGCTGAAGACCTTGAGGTCCGGGTTGACCTCGGGCAGGGAAGTCCCGACGCCACCGCGCCACGGCAGGAAGGGCAGGCCCTGGGCTGCCGCCTGGAGGCCCAAGGTCAAAATGCCTTCTTCACATTCCCAGACCTCGATCTCACCGCGCTCTGCGGCGCGCCGAAAGGCTGGGGCGACCGGCACCCCAAAACCGCCGCCGGCGTAATAACTGACGACTTTTCTGACGCAACCGGCGGCAATGAGCATATCCAGCGACAGGCCGACATCGACAACCGTCAGGTCCTTCAGGCCGCGCCGAATGATCTGACGCACAAGGGCCATCGGAGTTGGGGAGCCGATGGCGACCGTCATGCCGTTTTCAATCCGGTTGGCCGCTTCAACTTCATCAATAATGTGAGAGGTGCGTGGTTCCACGAGTGTTCCTTCCCTTGGGCCAGGCTCAGGACGGGTCTGGTGCCTGATATATGCCCCTGTGCCCCATGTTGGCAAGGGAAGCTGGGGGATTCGGGGTTCAGGGTGAGGGCTGCGGCTCCAGTCCCCAACCCCCAACTTGTGATTTACGGACAGCCCTGGGTGGGTTACACTGAGTGATCAAGATGGACCGCTGACAGGAGGTGAGCTGACAGGAGGGAGAGACTATGGCAAAGACTGTACAGGACATTATGAGCGCCGAGGTGACCACGCTGGGACGGAACGACACGCTGCTCCTGGCAAAAGACATTATGAACCTGGGCCGCATCCGGCATTTTCCGGTCGTCGAGGACGACGAACTGGTCGGGGTTGTCAGTCAGCGCGATCTGTACCGGGCCTCGCTCGGCACGGTCATGCAATACGGAGAAAAAGCCCAGCGCGCTTTTCTGGAGAGCGTCGCGGTCAAGGAGGTCATGGTCGATCCGATTTCCATCGGCCCGGACGCAACGGTCCGGGACGCCGCCCGGCTGATGATGGAGCACAAAATTGGCTGCCTGCCCGTGTTGAAGGACAGCCGGCTGGTCGGCATTGTGACCGAGACCGATATGCTGCAAGTCGTGGTGGATACGGCCTGAGGGCTGTTGGGTTGCGCCGGGCACGGAATACCGACACCACCGGAGGAAGCGCTCACAACCGCGAGGAGGAGACCCTATGGAAGACAAAGACCGTCTGGGAACCAAGCTGCACCAAAAAGAGCAGGCCGAGGAAAGCCGCTATTTTGCGAAACGCGACCGCGAGTTGATTAACAAGATGAAAGAGCAACGCGAGGCCGAGCACGAAGACACGGTGCGTGAGTTGGCTCTGAATCGTTGCCCCAAATGCGGGGTGCGGCTGACCACCCGGCTCATTGAAGAAGTCGAGATTGACGAGTGCGGGCAGTGTCAGGGTATGTGGCTGGACAAGGGTGAGCTGGAAGCCGTGTCCGCGCAGAAGGGCAGTCACTGGGTCAAGCAGTTCTTTGACGGCATGGGCCATATCCTGACTGGCCCCAAAAGCTAGCCGCTCAGGAGAATCCGACGCTCACTCCCACGAACCAGTACCGGCCCAGGGCGTCGTACAGGCCGGGGAAAGTGTTGCCGTTGCCGGCGATGGACGGCCCCGCGGCATTGCCCGCAAGTGGCGGGGCCGTGTCGAACAGATTGTTCACGCCAACGCGCAGGCTGGTGTATTCCTTGTAATTCCAGATCGCGGCCAGGTCGAAGTAGTGCCGCGCCCCAAGATCGACCTGGGTGGAGTTGAGATCTTCGACGCCGCTGATGTAGCGCCACATGAGACTGGGCCGTACCCCCCACGGTGTCACCCAAGTGGCGCGCAGATTGTTCCGAATATCCGGGGTCGGAAAACCGCAGGTGGCCCCCCAGTTGCCGGCACAGTCTACCTTGCGCGCCCCTTGCAACTCCTGCTGGTCCCAGGTGGAGGTGATCGACAGGATGTCGCTGAAGCGCAGCCGCCCCCAGCGGCCCATTCCTATGACACTCAGCGGGAGGTCATAGCCGACGGTGATGTCATAGCCCTGCACTTCCTCAACCGCCAGATTGTCGAGCAGAGACACAATATGGCCGCTGTGGTCGATGTCGGACCCCAGCCACAGGTCGCCGCTCCGCCCGCGTTTGACCTGAGCGCACTGCGAGTCGTTGCCGTCCAGACATTCGTTGAGGATGAACTCCGGCGTCAAGGTACTGATGCCTCTGCTGATCTCGATTGAATAATAGTCCAGGCTGAAGTTGAAACCTGGGAGAAGGCCGGGCGTCCACACCAGGCCGAAAGAGTAGGTATCCGATTCCTCTGGCGTCAGGTTCGGGTTGCCTCCTTGCAGAAAATTGTACTGGGCCGCCGGCGAATTTTCGATATTACCGAACTGGCTTGCCGTCACGCCGCTGCGGGCGCATTCCTCAAGGCTGCGGCCTTCAGCCGTCCTGCCGTTGGTGACAGGACCGGCGCACGGGTCGGCGTTCATCTCGAACAGATTGAAGCCCTGCGGCAGGAAGCGTTCCCGCACATTCGGTCCGCGAATCGCCCGCTGGAAACTGGCCCGCAGCCGGATATCGGCATTGAGTGCCCAGCCTGCGCGGACACCAAAGGTGCTGGTCTGCTCGCCGTAATCGTAATCGGAATAGCGATAGCCCCCATCCAACCCCAGCTCTTCCGCAAAGCGTGCGCCGTCAATCAGCGGGATACCGGCTTCAATGAAAAACTCCGCGACATCGGACCCCCCGCTGACAGGCTGACTGGCGCCGCCCTGGCCGGCTCCGTCGCCGCTGCGGTAGGCCTGGTCGGGTTTGAATTTGAGATTGTCGTCGCGGTATTCGCCGCCCAGGACCACATCCACACCGGCAGTGGCGAATGGAGACCGGAGGCCATAATCGCCGAGATGACCGGCGATATAGCCGGACAGAACCGTCTGGTCGGTCGCTCCGCGGGCGGACAGGGGCAGGGTCAGGTAGTCGATCATCTCCTGGGTCACTGCGCCCTCCCGAAAGATATTCCAGGGGACACAACTCGGGTCGGAGCCATCCAGCACGGACCGACAAACGATCCGACCTGTTGCGGGGTCGCGCACCGCGTCCAGCGCGCGCCCGATGCGGGTAATGGACAGGTCGTTCAGGTAGGTGCGCTCCATGCGAACCTCGGCGTATTGATAGTACAGATCATAGCGCCAACTATCAGTCAGGGCCCCGCGCAGACCGAACACGCCACGGTAGGAGGTGTGGTGCAGGTCGTCCTGCCGGTTCCCGCCCTCCACATTCCGGCGGCCGATAAAGACCTGCTGGCTGTCATCTCTCGTCAACCCATACGCGCCACACAGGGCTTCAAACTGTTGCTGGGACAGGAATGGATTGCCGCAGCCCAGCGTATCGGTCACAAAGAACGCGCCCGAGGGGGCGATCTGGGCCACCGATCGATTGTCCATGAACATGAACTCGGTGTAGGCCTCAATTTGGTCGTGCAGGTCGTAGTGGGCAAACAGGCCGGCGGTCCAGCGCCGGTTGGGGCGCTGAAAATAGTTCGACGGACCGTAGTTGAACAGGGTGCCCCGGCGGGGCACGAAGCGGTCGCCCTCCACCTTGTAGTCAAAGCTCTCCAAGCCCTGACTGCGCAGCACGCCAAAGTCGGAAAAGGTGCCCTGGGGCTGGGTGGCCGAGCCGGAACACGCGCTGGCGTCACCATTCAAGGCGCACGAGCTGTAATCGCGGTCGGCCTGGAGCACCGGGTCAATATCGCGGTAGGTCCCGTAGAGCGTGATGTTGCCCCGGTCCAGGTTTTTCCCCAGAACCAGCGAGACATTCGAGATATCGCCGTCCCATACCGAGCCATCGGCAACCTCATAACCGGCATCCCGGACAATCCGCTGCCACCGGTCGCTGCCGTTGTCGTGCTGATACTGGCTGAACTGATAATCCAGCTTGATGCCCTCGAAGTCGTCAACCATCAGAAAATTGACGACGCCAGCCACCGCATCAGACCCGTAGGTGGCCGAGGAGCCGCCGGTCAGCACCTCAACGCTCCTGAGCAGCGCGCCCGGAATCTGGTTGATATCAGCCCCGACCCCGCCTTGCAGAGGCGAGCCGGCCGGCAAACGCCGGCCGTTGACCAGCATCAGGGTGCGCTGTGCGCCCAGGTTGCGCAGATTCAGAGTCGCGGTGCCGGTGGCGCCGTACGATTGGCTGGCGTTCTGGGCGGAGTAGACCTGCGGCAGGGTGCGCAGCATGTCCTCGACCCGGACGCTGCCCTGGAACGACAGGTCTTCCGCGTCCACCTGGATGACCGGGCTGGAACTGACCAGATTGGCCCTTTGGATACGTGAGCCGGTCACGACCAGCGCTTCCAATTCTGACGGCTCTTGGCGGGTTGCAGCGCCCGACTGCTCGGCGCTCGGTTGCTCGGCCTCTGCGGCCAGGGCCGGCGCAGTGGCGGCAGCCAGCAACAGGGCCAGCGCAACTCCGCTCCGCAGCAAGGTTCTTTTTGACATGAGCACTCCTTTGTTGCCGCCCGAGACGCCGGGTCAGGAGAGGCCGACGCTCATCCCCACGAACCAGTACCGGCCCAGGGCGTCGTACAGGCCGGGGAAGGTGTTGCCCCCTCTGCCGGCCTCACCGACGAGCGGCGGTTCCTTGTCAAACAGGTTGCGGATGCCGATCCGCAGGCTGGCGTACTGGTTGACCTCCCAGATCACCGACAGATCGAAATAGTGGCGGGCATTCACCGGGATGGGACGATCCGGGTCGGTCTCCGTGCTGGTACTGATGTAGCGCCACATCAGGCTGGGTTGCGCCCCCCAGGGGCTCAGCCAGGTGGTCCGCATGATATTGCGGATTCTCGGGGTTGGGGTGCCGCATGAATAGCCCCAGCTGCCCGCGCAGGCGACCTTCGGAATATCATCCGTGGCCTTCAGCGTATATGTATCGAGAAAGGAAAGCCGGTCCGTAAAGCTGACGGAGCCGTAGCGACCAAGATTGAGCCTATAGTCCACGCTGAAGTCGTAGCCGCGGACATTGGCGATGGCCAGGTTTTCCAGCACAGCCTCAACATGGCCGGTGGTCTCGATGGTGTTGGAAGACAGCCACAGGTCGCCGCCCGGCCCGCGATTGACCTTGTCGCACTGAGAGGTTTTGCCGTCCAGGCAGCGGTTCAGGACAAGCTCGGGCGACAGGGCGCCGACGCCGCCCTTGAGCTCGATGTCGTAGTAATCCACGGCAACGGTCAGGCCCTCAAGAAAGCGGGGCGTAACGGTCAGGCCAAACGAGTAGGTATCCGCATCTTCAGGAAGCAGGTCAGGATTGCCGCCTATCAGAAAGTTGTACTGACCGGCTGGCGAGGCGGGAATATTGCCGAACTGCTCGGCGGTCACGCCGCTGCGGGCGCACTCTTCAAAGGTCCGGCCGGCCGCGGTTTTACCGTCAACAACCCCGCCGGCGCACGGATCGGACGTCATATAGATCAAGCCCAAGCGCTGCGGCAGGAACTGTTCCCGGATACTCGGGGCGCGCACCGCCCGCTGATAGCTGCCGCGCAGGCTGATGTCGTGGTTGATGGCCCAGCCGGCCCGGACGCCGTAGGTGTCGGTCTGGACGCCGTACCAGGAAGAGCGATAGCCCCCATTCACGAGCAGTTGGCGCACGAACGGAACGTCTTCGATGAGCGGAATGCCGACTTCAAAGAAAACCGCTGGCACGTCAAACCCACCCTTGAGGGGCTGCGGCGCGCCGCCCACGCCGGTCCCGTCTCCGCTCTGGGTCACCCGGTCGGGCTGGTAGCTCAGATTTTCCTCGCGCCATTCACTGCCCAGCGCGATATCGAGGCCGGTGAGGGCGAACGGCGACACCAGGCCGTAGCGGCCGAGATTGGCCGCGATATGGCCGGACATCACATGCTGGTTGGTGCTGCCGCGGGTCGTTCGCGTTTGGGTAAGATAATCGGTCATCTCTTTGGTGACCGCGCCGTCCTCGAAAATGTTCCAGGCCACACAGTCCGGGTCAGCGCCAGTCAGCGCGGACCGACACGCGATGTCTCCGCTCACGGGGTCGTATACCGCATCAAGGGACCGGTTGACCCGGCTGGCCGACAGGCCGTTCACGAATTTGCTCAGCGCGCGCACCTCGGCGTATTGGTAAGACAGATTGTAGCGCCAGGTATCGGTAATCTCGCCTCGCAGCCCGAACACGCCGCGATACGAGGTGTGGTGCAGGTAATCCTTGCGATTGCCGCTCTCGACGCTGCGCCGACCGATATACACATTCTGGATGTCCTCTCGCGTCAAGCCGTACTGGCCACACAGGGCCTGAAACTGCTGCTCGGACAGAAAGGCATTGCCGCAGTGCAGATAGCGTTGTCTGAAGAACGAGCCCGAGGGGGCGATCTGGGCGGTGGTGCGGTCGTCCATGAACATCAGTTCGGTATAGGCCTCGACGTATTCGTGCAGGTCGTAGTGAGCCAGAGCGCCGGCGGTCCAGCGCGTATCGGGCCGTTGAAAGTGATTCGGGGGCGCATAGTTGTAGAGGCGACCGTCCCAGTTCGTGAACTTGTCTCCCTCGACCTGATAGAAGAAGGGTGGTCCCGGATCGTATCCGGGCCGGACCTTGCGGGTGCCGAAGTCGGCAAACAGGCCCTGGGGTATGGTGCCCGAGCCAATGCACCGCTCAAGATTGGGGCTCAAATCGCAACTGGAGTGGTCCCGGTCGCCCAGGAAAACCTCTCCGCCGTCACGCCAGGTCGCGTAGGCGGTGATATTGCCGCGATTGCCCAGGTTTTTCCCCAGGATGAGCGAGACGTTGGACAATGCGCCGTCCGCAGTGGAGTCGTCGGCAACGCTATAGCCCTGACTGGAAATCAATTTTTTCAGGGCGCGATTGTCATTATCGTGCTGATGCTGACTGAACTGATAATCCAGCTTGATCCCCTCAAAATCGTCAAGCAGGACAAAGTTGATTACACCGGCAACCGCATCGGACCCGTAGGTGGCCGAGGAGCCGCCGGTCAGGACATCGACGCGCTTGAGCAGCGCGCCCGGAATCTGGTTGATATCCTCATTGCCGGTCCCTCCCCAAGGCGAGCCGGCCGGCATCCGGCGGCCGTTAATCAGCACCAGGGTGCGCGACGAGCCCAGGTGGCGCAAATTCAGGGTGGCGATCCCGCTGGCACCGTTGGCGTTGGAGGCATCCTGACCACCGGTGAATACCGAGGGCAGGGAGCGCGCCAACTCTTCCACCCGGACGGTCCCCTGGTGCAACAGTTCTTCGGCGTCAACGCTGACGACCGGGCCGAGCTCAACTTGGTCGGCCGCCTGCTGGAGACGCGAGCCGGTGGTCACGATCATCTCTTCCAGGGCCTCCAGTTTCTGCGGCTCTTGGCTGGCCTCGGCGTCCGGCTGTTCAGCGTCGGCGGCAAAAGCTGGCGCTGTGGCGGCAGTCAGCAGCAGTGCCGCGGCCACCGAGAGCCCTTGCCACAGCAAAGTCTTTTTCAACACGGATTCCCCCCCCGCTCAAAGCGCCTCACGGCGCAGTTCCAGCCAGGTCGTGAGGGTCATCCCGAGGAGGACAAGGGCGAACGGCAAACCCGAGACGAGGGCAGCGGCCTGCAAGGAATTCAGACCGCCGCCCAAGAGGAGCGCAATGGCGATCAGCCCTTCAAGCACGCACCAGAACACGCGCTGCACCACCGGGGTGTTGAGCTTGCCGCCCGCGGCGATGGTATCGACGACCAGCGAGCCGGAGTCTGACGAGGTGACGAAAAAGATGACTATCAGGACGATACTCACGGCAGACAGCAGACCTGTCAGCGGCAGTGGTTCGAGCATTCTGAACAGTGCCAGCTCGGGTGTCCGCATGGTCACCTCAGTCACGCCGGTGTAGCCGTCAGCGAGGTATTGGTGAACGGCGGTCCCGCCAAAAGCACTCATCCACAATAAAATGAACAGTGACGGCAGGAGGAGGGTGCAGAGCAGGAACTCGCGGACTGTGCGGCCCTTGGAAATGCGGGCGATGAAAATACCGACGAACGGGGCCCAGGCCAGCCACCAGGCCAGGTAGAAGGCGGTCCAGTCGTGCAGGAAGGCCGTGTCCTGCCGGCCCACCCAGTTGCTGAGCGGCGCAATTTCGATCAGGTAGGTCCCCAGCCCGCTGAAAAAGCCAGCCCCGATTTCGACTGTCGGTCCGATCCAGATAATGCACCCCAGCAGCAACATCGCCAGCAGTGCGTTCATCTCGCTGAGCCGCTTGATACCGACATTGATCCCGGTCAGCACCGAGACCGTCGCGACCGCGGTAATCAGTACAATGAGCACCATCCTGGTGAGGTCGGTGGCTGGAATCCCGAACAGGTAATTGAGGCCACCCGTTACCTGATTGGCCCCCAAGCCGAGCGAGGTGGCAAGACCGAACATGGTCACAAAGACGGTCAGCGTATCAATGAGGTGGCCGGGCCAGCCCCAGATGCGGTCTCCGAGCAGGGGGTAGAAGGCAGAGCGAACGGTGAGCGGCAGGCCCCGGTTATAGCTGAAGAACGCCAGGGCGAGACCCATCAGCGCGTAGATTGCCCAACCGTGCAGACCCCAGTGAAAAGTCGCCGCGGCTATGCCCATAACGCGGGCCGCCTCAGTATCGGCGGCCTCAATACCGAGTGGGGGATGCAGAAAGTGCTGGACCGGCTCCAGCACGCCGAAGAACATCAGCCCTATGCCTATGCCGGCCGCAAAGAGCATGGAGAACCAGCTGAGGGAGGAGTACTCGGGTAGCGCCTCCCGTCCGCCGATCCGCACTTTGCCGAGCGGGGAGAGCGCCACACCCAGGCAGAACAGCAGGATGAAGTTGGCGGTGATCAGGAACAACCAGTCGAACTGGGTGGTGAGCCAGGTCCGGGTAGTCTCAAAGACTTGGGTCGCCCCCTCCGGGAACAGCAGCGCGCCGAGGACAAAGACAACAATGGTGAAAGCGGAAACCGGGAAGACCGTCTTGTCGATATCCAGCCCCCATATCCGGGTATTGTGCTGGCCGACCCGGTAGCCGGGGCCGTCGTCCAGTCGCGCTTGGTGTGCCACTTCGTTCATGCCTTCCTCCCACGCTGACGAATTATAGGATCGTAGCTGAAAAGGGCAGCGCTGTGGATAGTGTTTCAGTTTGCCTTTTCCCCCTCACCCCAACCCTCTCCCCTTCGACAGGCTCAGGACAGGCCTTCAGGGGAGAGGGAGCAGATATTCCCTCTCTCCGCTGAGGGGGAGGGTCAGGGAGGGGGGTGCTGAGCCGGCAGCGGGGGAGGGAGATGTGAAACTGAGACACTACCACGCTATGTACAAGGTGGGCCCCTTTTCTTTTAATGGCCATAATGAACGTATTGCTGTCTGTAAATGGTAATTCTGTAGTAGTTGTGGATTGCGGACAGACCTTGGTGAGTTACACTACCACAGTCGTGACCGCCCCGGCGCAAGTGGTTGTGGATTGCGGACAGACCTTGGTGAGTTACACTCTGTGCAACGGTGGGTCAGGTACCGGCGATGTTGTGGATTGCGGACAGACCTTGGTGAGTTACACTTCATCGAGCGCTTGGCATTTCTCAAGGTGAGTTGTGGATTGCGGACAGACCTTGGTGAGTTACACTGCGGCCAAGATTCAACAGCAAGTCGCCAAAGTTGTGGATTGCGGACAGACCTTGGTGAGTTACACTAAACGCGCGCACGGTAATAAACCCCCTTGAGTTGTGGATTGCGGACAGACCTTGGTGAGTTACACTTATTGGCTTCCAAGGCAACCCCTCCCTAGGGTTGTGGATTGCGGACAGACCTTGGTGAGTTACACTAAAGAAGAAGGGAACCATAAAGCCAAGATGGTTGTGGATTGCGGACAGACCTTGGTGAGTTACACTGAGAACCTTCAGCAGAACGCTCGACGAAGTGTTGTGGATTGCGGACAGACCTTGGTGAGTTACACTAACGGCAGATGCGCAACCCATGAGCCGGCGGTTGTGGATTGCGGACAGACCTTGGTGAGTTACACTCCTCCATTCGAGAACGTGGAGCGCTGGACCGGTTGTGGATTGCGGACAGACCTTGGTGAGTTACACTTGATCCGTGACATTTACACGCAGGCCGCAAGTTGTGGATTGCGGACAGACCTTGGTGAGTTACACTGTTGAATGTACTCACCATACCCGCCCGCAGGTTGTGGATTGCGGACAGACCTTGGTGAGTTACACTAGATCACCCTTCTGCTTGTTCCCGTCCTTGTTGTGGATTGCGGACAGACCTTGGTGAGTTACACTGGCCCCGCTGCAACCCGCTGGAATCCTGGCGATTTCGCCCTCCAGATTGATTACAAAAGCTCAATCTGGAGGGGCGCGGGCTCAGGAGGCTTGCGCTTTTTCCCATAGAAAACCTGGATTCTGCCAAACTGTTTGTCGGTAATCTTGATAATACGAACCTCGCCTTCCGGTGGTAAAAAAGCCTTGACCCGCTCTATACCACTTCGGCGTTTTCCTCGCTGGCACTGTGACGCATATAAACGGAGTACTGCATCATGCTGAAACCGTCTTCCAGCAGGCGTTTGCGAAACCGCGCATACTGCTGTCTGGCCTGCTTAGTGTCGGTGGGCAGGTCAAACAGGACAAGAAGCCACATCGTATTCAACCCGCCGAAAGTCACCATCGTCAGGCATCCGCTATGCGCTTGGGATAGTGCAATGTGGCTCCGCTTTCTCCAAGCGCCTGTCTGAGGTTGGCCGCCAGATGGTGTGACGCAACCATGAGCGGCATTCTGTCTCCCTTCCAATCCACTGTCTTGCTCAATTGTCCAAGCAAGAGTTGCTTGGTTGATTTGTCGATCTGTGGCTCTGTATGGTTTCCCCTTCCCTGTCTACCAGCAACTGCTTTTTCTCAGTATGCAGATAGGCTGGCTCACTGATGTCGATGATCCGTTTTATCATCTCGAAACTTCCCAATCGCATTCACTCGGTGTTTCTGTAGCGCGTAGTCTTTCATCAGTGTCGATATTGCTTTCCTCAACCCTTCTTCCTTGTTCTCCAGTGTTGCTGCGGTGTGGCGTCTGAGTTCCAACTGACTGCTGTCTTGTCTCAGTTTTTGAACTCGGTAGACTTCCCTCTTCCCATTCTCTTCAATGCTGACCAAATCGTTGATATGTAAGGCCAGCACGAATTCATACTCCTCGCCGTGGTCGGCCTGAATAACCGGGCGCTTCGGACCGTTGATCCCTCTGGCGCGGTGGGCGGCTTCCATCGCTGTGACAAAACTCCCGCCATACTTTCCGGTTTTTCGATGGCGGATAATTTCAACATGGTGGATATTGCCATACGCCATCCACCTGAACACTTTTCCCTGATGGTCGCGTACCCCGAACTTGGTTTTTTTCAGTGTGTCCAAGCTGGGAACTTTTGACTGCCTAAGCCGTACCCTTTTGATAGGGGTTTGGCCATTCTTGTGAACAACACTCTTGCCCTCTGCGAAAGCCTGTTTCGGATCATTACTATTGTTTGCCAAGTGTTTTTGGACCTGTTCCCGAACAGTAGCGTCAACGATGTCGTCAACCCATTTGATTTTGAAATCCGTATTCAGGGCTTTGCGATAGACCGTTCCTTGGCCCTCAATAAACCCAACTCCCGTTTCTTCGTGTAATGCGCCGCTGATCTTCCGTTGCGGGACGTGGGAGACGATCATTGACGACAGTTTCTCATGTATATCAAGTCGAAAGTTGCTCCACGGGAGGTCTATCTGTATAGCGCGCAGCTTGAGTTCCGAGTGAGAACGTTCAAGCTTTTTGGCTTGATTTGACAAACGCTGATGAAAGCTGTGGTCAATGCAGGCGATGACCGCAGCATCAATGGCGTGGTGGCGATGATCGGTACGTTCCTTCTCATCAGTCTCGCCCAGCAGGCTATTCAGATTCCATTGGTGGCGGAGCCAGCCGGTAAATGCCGCCTTGGGAAACGTAACGGCCACGCCTAGCGTTTTCAGGTAGTTCCCTGCTTCCCGACTGATATAGCGGGTGTCGGTAAGCTGACTGCCGATAAAGTCTCTCTCAAGAAGGTCCGCTTCTCTTTTGTAAAATCGCTCCCGCTTGGATTTGAGCGGCTTTCCCCAACGGCGGATGGCCTGAGTAATCTGGTTCCACTTGTCTTCATTGTCGCCGAAGGCATCAATGGGCGTGCGATTGCGTTTGGCACGATTCTCTGCCGTATAGCAAACGACCTTGTTCATATAGGAGTCGTCCAGCGATTGGCTGTAAGGCAAGATATGGTCAATCTCAACCGCTGGCCCAAACAGTTCGGATAAAATGATCGGCTTTCCGCTGTAGGCGCACTTCTCTTTCTGGTCTTTCCACAGACGATATTTCAGCTTGTCGTTTCGGCTCGGATATTCGGACAATGGGAGATGCGAGTTTTTCCGGTGCATTTCCGCGTACTTCTGAGCGGCTTCATCATTGGCCTTGGTGTTTGCCTTTTGCTGTTTGAGAAAAGCGGCATGCCGTTTGGTATTCTTCATCTCCAGGTCGCGAGCCATTTCAATGCGGATCGCGTCCGGCTTGCCGTACTCGGCAATAATGGCATTCACCACCCGACGCAGTTCATGCAGCCCTTTTTGTACGATGGGATTGGGTATTGTCGGCGGCGAGCCCAGACGGTCTTTCGCCGTTACGGCTTCCTGCTCGTAACCATAGCCTGCTTCAACACGGGCGTCAGAGAGGATCATTCCCCGTTCCAGATAGGGCAACAGCTTGCGGATGGCTTTGGTCGAGAAATTGCCGTGGCCCGGCTCGAACTTCACCATACAAAGTTTTACCGCAGTTGTGGAATCAAACTTCCAGTGACCTATTAGTCGCTTTTTCAATACGGCTTTTTTCTGGATGGTCAGCAGGTCTTCCACCAGAGCATAGTGTTTGTCCTGGGAGAATTCGTCCCATTCGGGCAATACCTCGCGAATAGCACAGGCGGTCGTATTGCCTTTGAGCTTTTTGACTTCGGATCTTTCCAGGTTGAACTCAGTCGTCCGAGCCAGTCCAAGAGCTTTACGCAGTCTGGCAAAAGTGAGCGTTGGCGTACCCTCAAACAGCGTGGCCAGTATAGCGCGGTTCTCGTCACTGAGCGGGCTCCAGGTTTCTGTATGCGGATCGAAAAATTGGAGATTGTTGATATCCTGGAGATAACGGAACTTCTGATATTCCAAACGGGCAATACCCGCTCGTGTGTATCGTGGTTCCAAGGAACATCTGCCCACCCGGTCAGCCCGGAGCTTGAGCGGGCGTTGATGAAAAATAATCTGCTCTATTTGTTCCTTTACCTCGTCTGTCAACGCCGGGTGATGTTTTTTCTGAACTTTCCAAATGGCGTTCAACTCCTCCTGGTACATCTGGCGGTCGGTCCGCAGATGTCCCCCGTCCCGCTGACGGTTACGCTTGCTCTGATGGAGGTCTCGTGAAGCCAAGTATTCACCCAGAGTGCGACAACCGGAGTCCTCAATGGTTTTTCGCAATTGACTGATGTCTTGTTTGGACGCGTTCTCTTCGGCATCCTCACCAGTAGTGTCCTCGCCCAACTCGGTAAGCGCCTCCTGCACGTCCGGGTCGTCCAGCATATCCTGGAGCAGGGTTTTACGGTTGCTGAGAAACCCACGTCGTTGCACCAAGTGGAGAAATACCCGTCCGAGCTCGTGTGTATCCAAGGGGGAATCCAGTGCTTTGGCGCGGAGGGAGTACGGGTCTCCAAGCTCATTCAGAACACTCTCCGGTTTCGGCTGGTCTTTGAGACTGGCTGGCAGCAGATTCAGACTGACCAGGTAGTTCAGCATCCGCTGACGGCGTCTGGCGCGTCGCTGCACCACGCGCCTTGCTAATCGGCTGTTGCGGCGCTTCTGATTCTTAGGCGTCGGCGTCTTGTCTTCGACGGCTTTGTTGAATATCCGCGAACCGAGGTCAATAAACCCGCTTGGTTTCCCAGTATCAGTTGCTTTTAGGAGCGCCCAGCCTATGGAGTTTGATCCTAAATCCAGTCCCAGAATGCGCTTGCTCATGTATCGTCTCCCGTGTATATTCCCCAATAGTGTAACTCACCAAGGTCTGTCGTCAGCTCTTCATACCAAAGAAGTAGCTTCTTCGCAGGCAACGCTTCTAAGCGACCGAAGCCCTCCCAGCGGGGGCTTTTTTTATTCCACATGACAATCGCGGCGATTTCTCCTCAACAAACCGCCGCGCTGCCTTTGCTCTCTGTCACCACTTGTCACGACATCAGCCGCAGCCCGAGATACACCAGGGTAAAGACCGTCAGAAAGACGATGCCGGCCCAGCTCAGCAGCCGCAGCCAGCGCGGGGGATGCGCCGCTTGTGGCATGTGGGGGCTGAGGACGAGCCGATGGTTGGCCAGGGCGATAATCGGCGCGACCAGAAATGAAATAATCGTGGCCAGGTCGATGAGCGCGGTAAAGCTGGTAAGAAACAGCGCAATAATCAGATAGCCGCCAACCGCGCCGATGATGAGCCAGGCGTTATACACCGTGCGGCTGCCCGGTCCGGCCTGGCTCCGAGAGAATAATAATGCCCAGGTGCGGTCCATGGCCCTGGCATAGCCGTCAAAGATGACCAGGGCGGTGCCAAACATGACGGAAAAGGCCGAAGAGGCGATGATGATATAGCTCCAGTCCCCGAGGGTGGCGGTGTAGAGCCGAATCACCTCATGCGTAAACTGCGTCCCACTCTGATTTGAGAATGCCTGACCGGAACCGTACATGATGAAGGCCCCCAGCGTCATGAAACAGACGGCCAGAAACGCCGTCATCACATACGCGACATTAAAGTCGAGCAGCGTCTCGCGCAGGGTCGGCCGGTAGCCGGTCTGCTTGAAGCGTTCAAGCGTCCAGAGGCTGTTGAGGGCGGATAAATCCAAGGGGGCCGGCATCCAGCCCATGAGGGCAATCAGAAAGGCAAAGCCCGAGGCGGTCCAGATCTCGGACGAGTAGAAGGCCACCGGCGCGGTCGGACCGCGCAAGAGGGTCAGTACAAAAGCGGTCAGGGTGGAGAGGAACAGCACCGTACAAATGACCTTAATGAGACTGTCCAGGGCGCTGTATTTCCCGACCAGCAAAATACTGACGCAGCCGACGATCAGGAACAGGGCGGTGTGAATAACGGGCAGGTCGAGGGCGAGCAGATTGTTCAGCAGTCCGGCGGTGGTAAAACAGATTGCGGCGATAATAATGGACATCGGGCTGACCGTAATAAACAAATAGAGGTATAAGGCCCAGTTCCCGAAACGCTTATAGCCATCGATCAGGCTTTCGCCAGTCGCGTTCGCATAGCGCGAGCCGTACTCAAAGGACGGATATTTCAGGAGGTTGGCGATAATCACGGCCCCCAGCAGCGCATAGCCATAGCTGGCCCCGGCGCGGGTTGACTGCACCAGATGTGAGACGCCAATGGCGGTGCTGGCAAAGAGCAGGCCCGGCCCCAGGGTCTTGAGCAGGCGGGAGAGCTGGCTGTCGTCTGCGTTTGAGGCGGATGTTGCTCTGGCGGGAATCGCTTGTGTGTTTTCCATGGAAAGCCTGATATGACCGTCTGGTGATTGACGATTGCCGCAGAGAAACATGACTCTTTCTGCGCTGTCAAGAAGAAGTGGACCAGGGCTGTCCTGTCAGGCTTGTTCTTGATCGCAGTCAGCCATGTCCAAAAGGGAGGGGAGCCATGGAAACAGGGAGCGGTCAATACACGGATGGCCTGCGGCGGGCTGAGCAACGACTCCTGGACTTCCTGCGTGGCATCGAAACTCACCTCGAAGGGCTCCATATACATCGGCTGGCCGAACAGAACGCCCAGTTGAAAGACAGACTCGGGCAGACGGTCGAGGCCCTCCAGGCAGACCTGGCACTCTTTTCTCCGCCGGAGTCGCTGCACGAGTTCCACGCCACATTCAGCAAGGCGGTGCAGCACTGCGCTGAGGCCTATGCGTTTCTGTTGCGTTTTATCGGCCAGGAATTTGCTATGGATTTCCTGAAGGGGCGATATGAGTTCTGCCGGGGAAAATATCTCTTGTATGAACTGCGGGCCGGGTTGCCCATCCTCCAACAACACTGGGTTTTTCCAGAGGTCCTGGCCTCTCTTCCCGCTTTGGAAATACAGCAGCCCGCCCTGGACGTCCCGGTCGGTATCGTCCGCAAAGAACGGGAAGATCAACGCTCAGCTTATTCTTTATACGTCCCCGAGAACTATACGCCGCACACGGAATGGCCGCTCATTGTCTGCCTCCACAGCGGCTACAGCCGGGAGGACGACTATCTGCTGACGTGGCTCCGGGCCGCCAAGAGCAAGGGCTATATGCTGCTCGCCCCGAAGTCGGTGCGGGAAACCTGGTCGGCTATTCGTTTGCCCGGCATTCCTCCGAATCCGGTTCTGGACCGTCGCTCCATCCGCACGATGCTGGAGGAGGTTTGGGCCAGCTATGCGGTGGACCGCCGCCGCGTATATCTCACCGGGTTCTCTGACGGGGGGATTTTTACCTATGTCCTGGGGCTGGCGTATGCGGACATTTTTGCCGGCATTGCCCCGGTGGCCGGGCGGATTCATCCCGCGATCAATCATCTGCTGAAGCGCGGCCAGGGCAAAGACCTGCCCATCTTCATCGTGCATGGCGAACAGGACCCGATCTTTAGCGTTGATGTCACCCGACAGACGCATACCGGGCTGACAAAGCTGGGCTACAACGTGACCTATACGGAGCTGCCGGATTGGGGCCACGCCTATCCGTACTCGATCAACGAGACGCTGGTAATGCCCTGGTTTGAAGACCTGGGGGCAAAGCAACTACTTGGTTCGGCGTGAGGCATCAAGGGCGCAATAGGCCAGGACACCGGCAAACGCCAGGAAAACCAGGGAGACGATAATATCCATGTCACAACTCCCGTAAGCTTTCGATCAGTGTATCAATCGATCAGTATATCAATTCCGGGTAGTAGTTCAATTTGCTTATTCCCCCTCACCCCAGCCCTCTCCCTCCAGGGGAGAGGGTGGCCCTGAGCCTGTCGAAGGGCCGGGTGAGGGGGCGCACGGACCGCCCGGGGGGGTCTGCGACACCATGCGCATTACACGTCTCTGAGGGGGAGGGTCAGGGAGGGGCACTCCTCCGGCAGAGGTCAAGAGCGATGTGAAACTGAACCAGTACCCAATTCTGCGATGGAACACAAAGATAGCGACTAACAGAGGCACCGGGAGAGGAGAGGGCTGAACGTCTTCCGGCGTTGCTGAACAGCCTGGCCTACAGGAAATCGTAGCTTACGGTCACTCCGCCGTAGGCGTTGATGCCGGCGGACGGCTCAAAGAAACGTCCGCCCAGCGCATTCAGGCGGGTGAGGCCGTTATAGCCGTCGTCGGCGATGTTCTGGATACCGACAAAGGGCGCGATGCGGCTGTTGCCTACGGTCGTTGCATAGCCCATGCGCAGATTCAGTACGGTGTAGGCGTCGTTCTCTGCTGAGTTGGCGTTGTTCACATAGAAGTCAGCCACGTGCTGAATGCTGAGCGCGCCGTAGAAGCCCGAGGGATGCGCGTAGAAGAGTTCGGTGAAGAGCTGATGCGGGGGAATGCCGGGCTCATCATTATTGTCAAAACGCCCGTTCGGGGTAATGAAACGGTCAAATTCGGCGTCCAGAAAGGTATAGGCCAGGGTCCAGCGGAGGCCCTCCAGCAGGGTGATATGAAATGCGAGTTCAGCCCCCTTCCGCTCTGAACGGCCCGCGTTGCGAAAGAAGTTTCGGCCCGATTCGCTCTCAAACGCCACCAGTTCGTCATCAATGACAATCCAGAACAGGGCAAAATTATAGGTGAAGCGGCTCCAGATATTACCGCGCGCGCCGATTTCGTAATTCAGAGCCTGCTGCGGATTCAGGTCGGCATTGAAACCGCCCCCCTCGTCGGGCCGGGCCAGCTCGGTCGTGGTCGGGACCTGGAAGGCGGTTGAAACGTTGGCGTACATGTGCAGATTTTCAAGCGGGCTGTAGAGAATGCCCCCCATAGGGCTGATATGATCGAAGGTCCGCACACCGGACTGGTCGCCGTCCCCGAGAAACTGGTCACTGACCGAAAAACGAACATTGTCGTAGCGCAGCCCCACACTGAGCTGGAGATTGTCGCGCAGATAGAAGACGTCGTGCACAAACGGTCCGACGCTGCGCACATCTTCGTCCTGGTGGAAGCGGCGCTGACCGACATCCCCTTCGTTATTATCAAACCGGCGGCGATTATCGGCCTGTAACTCGACATCAACGCCGAGCATAAAACGATTCCGAAACCCGAAGAACCGGCCGTCATGCGCGTACTTGACGCTGCCACCGACCCCAAAACGGTCGAATTTGACCACACCGGAACCGAAACGTGGGATAATGGGCAGCTTGGTCTCGAACTGACGGAATACAGAGTACTGCGTCACTGTGAGTTCGTGCCCTGGCAGAAACTGGTTGCGATACACAAAGCCGAGCCTGCCATGAGTCACCCGCTCGCCCGAATCGAGCAAGACATTACGGTCTCGGGCCTGCTCGCGGTCCGCATCGACCTGGGCCCGCGTGATGCCGCCCGGATCGTTGGCGAAGGGCGCGTCCATAAAGCTCATCAAAGTGGTGAGGTGGGAGGTGGGACTGAGCGTGTATTTCAGCTTGCCGGTCAACAAGACATTTTGAGCCCGACTGTGATTGCGAAAACCGCCCAGAGACAAATACGAGGCATTCAGCATATAATTCAGCTTGCCGGCCTGGCCGCCTGTTTTTGCCTGATATTTCTGGAGGCCAAACGATCCCCCCATCAGGCGCGTCTCAAGAAACGGTGTGGTCGGGCCGTCCTCGGTAAGGATGTTGATGACGCCCCCGGACGCATTGCCATACAACGAAGACGAGGGGCCACGCAAAACCTCAATCCGCCGGGCCGCCCCAAGATCGATATTATCGAGTTGGGTTTGCCCATCCGGGGAGGTTTCCGGGATGCCGTCAACCAGCACTTTGACCTCACGCACCCCAAAAGCGGTTCGCGTACCAAAGCCACGAATTGAGAGACGGAAATCTTGGGCAAAATTCGCGCTATTCTGGGTAAAGACGCCGGGGACGCGGTTGAGCGGCTCCTCAAAGCCGACCGTCGGCAGCCCGAGTTGAATATCTGATTGGTCGATGACGCTCACCGCCGCCGGCACCTCGGCCAGGGAGGTGGCGCTCCGGGTCGTGGTCACGATGACGGGCTCAAGCACGGTCGGGCTGGTTTGAGCGGTCGCGCCCGTGGGCTGAGTCTGGCTGGCTGTCTCCGAAGACGCCGGCCGGCCCGTACTCTGGGCGAATGCCTGGTTGCGCAAGCTCAAAGACGCGCCCGGCAAGGACAGGGCGAAGAAAAGAAGAACGACAATCCTGTGGTACAAATCCCCCTCCAATTCCCGGCTGAGAAGGCGTATAGCCTATGGGTGATCTGAGGATGGTGTCAAGAAGGATGAGCCGGCTCCGGCCTCTAGCTGCCGTGAGCACAGCACAAGGAGCGCCCAATGAATATTCAGATTTTTGGCCTGAAAAAATGTCCTGAGACCCGCAAGGCTCAGCGCTTCTTCAAAGAGCGCCGGATTCCTGTTCATTTTATTGATCTCAGCCAAAAGGAAATGTCAAAGGGCGAATTACGCTCGGTAGCGGCGCGGGTCCCGCTGAAGGACATCATCGATACGACCGGCCGGCGTTTTATTGAAAAAGGACTGACGCATGCCTCGCTGAACGCCGCCCGGATCGAAACCCTGCTCCTCGAAGACGCCCTCCTGATACGAACGCCCGTTGTCCGCAATGGCAAGGAAGCAACAGTCGGGCATTGCCCCGAGGTCTGGAAAACCTGGTCCTAGCGGTTGATTGCTCCAACAGGGACAAGAGAAACAAGAAGAGGAGAAGCGCATGAGTGAATTCTCACCCGGTCAGGTCGTCGTCTTGAGGTCCGATCCGTCCGTAAGGGGCGCGGTTGTTGAAATAGTTCCAGGTGAACCCGAAAACCGCTTCAAGGTTTTTGTGGCCGGAAACATTCAGACCTATTACGCCTCTCAGTTGCAGGCCGAAGACCATAGTGGTGACGAAACTCAGCTTCTTCCCTGTGAGCAATTTCACGCCTCTCTGACCGCCCAGCAAATACGACATCCAAGCCTCTCGACCCTGTATTCACTCAACGCGGCGCGCGTTGATTTTATTCCCTACCAGTTCCGCCCGGTGCTGAGATTCATCCGCTCGGACCGTCCACGCCTGCTGATAGCCGACGGTGTAGGCGTCGGCAAAACAATTGAGGCCGGCCTGATTCTACGGGAATTACAGGCGCGGCGGGACATCAAATCCATTCTTATTATATGCCCCCGTCCATTGGTGACCGAGCGCAAGTGGGAACTGGAGATGAAACGCTTTGACGAACGGTTCACCCATCTGGACGGAAGGACCCTGCACTACTGCCTCAATGAAATGCACCTTGACGGAGAATGGCCTGACCAGCACCGGAAAACGATTCTCCCGTATTCACTGTTTGATGAAACCCTTCTGCACGGTCCGGAGGGTAAAGGCAAGAAAAAGCAGGGAAAGGGGCTTTTGGACCTGGACCCGCCTCCGCGCTTTGATCTCGTCATCGTGGACGAAGCCCACCATATCCGTAATCAGAACACCTACACTCACCAGGCGGTCCGGTTTTTCTGCGAGCACGCGGAAGCCGCCGTCTTTCTGACCGCAACGCCTATCCAGCTTGGCAGCCATGACCTGTTCGTATTGCTGAATACGCTTCGCCCCGACCTCATTCTGGATCAGGAGGGTTTCAAACACATGGCGGAGCCCAACCCGTTTATCAATCAATCGGTGGACCACGCCCGGACTCAAGGGCAGGATTGGACGGTTCAAGCGGCCCAAGCTCTCGACCAGGCAGCCGCAACCGCTTGGGGGCAAGCGATTCTCCAACACAATCCCGAATTCAAGCGAATCAGAGACCACCTTGCTACGGGGAGCGTTGCTGCCGAAGAAAGAATCCAGTTCATCACCGATCTCGAAAACCTGCATACGTTCTCGGGGATTATCAACCGCACGCGCCGGCGCGATATCGACGCCTTTACCATTCGGAAGCCGGAAACCGTCACAGTTGAGTTCACCCCTGACCAACAGCAGCTTCATGACAAGGTGCTCCGAGTCCAGGCCGAGATATTCAGTCGGCTTTACGGCGATCTCTACGTGAAGTTTCTGATGACAACGATTCGACGCCAGGCCGCGAGTTGCCTGTACGGACTGTCTCCCTTTCTTGAGGATATTCTGAATCGCCATATCGACGAGTTAGCATGGGTCGAAGCCGATGATACGGAGACGGTCCCGCCAGGTGGTGTCATCGACTCCATCAAATCGCAAATTGAGACGATTATAGGGAAAGCCCAGTCCCTTGATCCCCACGATCCGAAACTGGAAGCGCTGCGCAAAATTATTCAGGACAAGCAAAGCCTACCCAACAACAAAATCATGCTGTTCAGCAGCTTTCGACATACGCTTTCGTATCTTGACGCACGGCTCAGAGCAGACGGCGTGCGCGTCGGCATGATTCACGGCGGAACCCCGGATGAGGAGCGCGTTTTATTGCGGAGTCGTTTCGAGCAGCGGCGAGAGGAGAGCGACTGTCTTGACGTGCTGCTGTTCTCGGAAGTCGGCTGCGAAGGGCTGGATTACCAGTTCTGCGACTGCATTGTGAACTATGACCTGCCGTGGAATCCCATGCGCGTTGAGCAACGCATAGGTCGTATTGACCGCAATGGTCAGCAGAGTGAGAGCGTTGCTATTGTCAACCTGATTACCCCCGGAACCGTTGATGCCGACATTTATGAGCGTTGCCTTGTTCGTATCGGCGTGTTCGAGAATGCCTTGGGCGGGAGTGAAGAGATACTTGGAGACATTGCCAGCGAGATCAAAAACATTGCGGAAAACTATACTCTCAGCGAAGAAGACCGGAGAGCCAAGCTGCAACAGTTGGCGGACAACAAGATTCGCCTGGTACAGGAACAGGACAAACTCGAACAGCGGCAAATGGAGTTGTTTGGCATTCGTCTGCCCAAAGACCAGATGAAGAAGGAGATTGAAGAGGCGACCAGCTTTTGGCTGTCTCCGGCATCACTCCGTAGATTGGTGACACTTTATCTGCAAAACACCTGCGGGAAGGGGCAGGAGTTCATTCTTGGCGAGAAATCCTTGAAGACCTTGCGTCTGTCGCAGGATGCACGAAACAGCCTGTTGCACGACTTTCAGCAACTCCCCAAACAGAACACGCCTGTCTATAGGGAGTGGGAAACCTGGCTGAAGGAGAGCAACCCGCTTCTGTCCATCACCTTCGAGTCGGCCTGCGCAAGCCAGAATCCAACAGCCGCTTTCATCATGCCGCTTCACCCGCTGGTCAAGCAGGCGGCCATGTCGCTCGAAGAAAAGCCACCGGCGGCCACCACCTTGAAGGTGCAAACCAGCGAGGTGTCCGAAGGCCGCTACGAATTTGTTATCTACCAGTGGCGATTTCACGGTATTCGGGAGGATTTGGTCCTCAAGCCGATTGCCTCGGCCAAGGAATTAACGCCCCACCTTGGTCGTCTGCTTGAGAAAGCACTGGACGCCCCGCCTGATGGTCCGGGGGACATCGCTACTCCGACGCCGGACGCACTAGACGTGCAACACTATAAACTGTGGTCCGAAGCCCGCGCCCGGCATCAACAACACACCCAAGAACTCGTGGTGTATCGGAAAGAAAGCCTGTCAACCAGCCACCGGGCACGGCTGGCACTGCTCCAAGACCAACTCGAACAGGCCGGCAATGAGAACATTCAACGAATGCGGCGGTCCCAAATCGAGACGGCAGAGGCGGATTACGAACGGCGCATTCAAGAATTGGATAAGGCTATGGAGAGAGCGGATATTCTTGCTGAGCCGGTGGCGTATGGAGTTTTGACTATAAAGGAGATGTAGAGATGGCTAATACCGATCCTTCCGAGATGATTGAGGAGATAAGAGCTTGGGTTGACGAGCGCTTTCTGTCCTTAAGGCTCGGGGTGGAGTACCAAGAAATTGTAGAAATCGCCGATCAACTCGAAAGGCTACAGATACCCGTATCTGAGGATATAAAATCAAAAAGGGCGGCTCTTGTCGAAAGGCTACAGATACCCGTATCTGAGGATATAAAATCAAAAAGGGCGGCTCTTGAAAGCTCCCTTGACGCCTTGAATGAAGTGGAGAGCCAACTAACTTTCCTGGTAAAAGAACTCTCATCCTTAGCAAAGGACATAAACCATCGATTGCGGGACATACGAAGTCAAAAAACAGCTAGGGGGAAAAAAGCGCCTCCCAAGAGACTGCGAGTCGAATTTCCCGATGGAACGGTCGTCTGCGAAAATAAGGCAACAGACACATTTGTTCAGGTCATCCAACGTATTGGCTTAGAACGAGTTTCTGAATTGCCGCTCAGGCTGGCTGGCTGCCCACTGGTATCGGCTCGAAAATATGAATCGGCTAGGGCGGTTCGGGAATTGGACGGCTACTTCATTGCAACGCACTCCAGCACGGAGGGAAAGGCAACTTGTATTCAACAGATTGCCGATATTCTTCAGATGGATATTTCAGTTAGCGTTATTGATGAATAAACGCCGATATCATCACCGAGCCGATGGCGTATGGAGTTTTGGAAGTCAAAGGAGTCGAGTAAATGCCCAGCGATTACAACGCGATAACAGAGCATAATGAACGCCAATTGGGACAGGATACCTCGTCTCGCAAGACACAAATTTCCATGTATTCCGATTCTACCCACTTTGTATACGAGATTCTACAAAATGCGGATGACTATGGAGCAACGGAAGTATTCTTCAAACTCTCGGAAAATGAGCTTCTGATCGAACACGATGGAAAGCCGTTCATCGAGGAGAATGTCAGGGCAATCACTTACTTCGGCAAAAGTACGAGCCGTGACGATCTCGTCAAGACAGGACGTTTCGGCGTTGGTTTCAAGTCCGTCTTCGCTTTTACAGCGATGCCGATCATCATTTCAGGCGATGAGCACTTTCAGATATACGGTTTGTACCGTGTTAAAGAGTATTCCTATCCAGACGGGTTTTCGCACTCCCGCACTCGTATCATTCTTCCGTTTAACCATGCGTCCGAACAGCCGGACTATGTAGAAGACTTGATACCGCAAGAAGAGGCATATCGTAAGATATCGACCCGCTTGACAACGTTGAACATGAACACATTGCTATTCACCCAAAACATTAGGGAGATTCGCTGGGAGATAGGTGGCTGCTCGGGACATTATTTACGCGACGACGCCATAAAAGATAATACCCGCCGGACCACAATTACCGACGGAGAGCGTTTGAGGAAGTACCTTGTGTTCTCGCGAGTCCCACGGTGGAAGAATCAGGAATATAAAGCGCTAGAAATCGCCTTTGGTATGGACGACAAAGAGCAAATTACGTCAGCAGAAGATTTCCTCTATGTCCTCTTTGCTACAAAACAGGAGACTCACTTACAGTTCATACTCAATGGCCCCTACCGAACAAACCCATCACGGGAAACGATTTCAGAAGATGATCCTTTCAACCTGCATCTCATAAAGGAAACGTGTGAGTTGATGAAGGAGGTACTTCTACAACTCCGAGAAAGGGAACTTCTTACAACCCAATTTTTGTCAGCCCTTCCAAACAGAAACGATAAGCTAAGGGATTTCTACACACCTCTCTTTGATACCATAGTCGAGACCTTTAACGACCAGGAATTAGTTCCGACCGACGACAATCAGTACGCGTCGGCAGCCAATGTACTCCAAGGTCCGGCGCCAATCCGCGAAATCATCACAAAGGAGGAGTTGACGTTTTTCATTGGTCGCTCTGGAGTCTGTTGGGCGAAAGGCGTTCAGCAGAACTCCCGCGCCGATGCCTTCCTTCGTTGTCTAGGTATTGAGCAGTGGGGCTGGGAGGAACTCCAGGAAACGTTGCGGGACAAGTATGGTTGGAGGACCTACTCCCTGAATGACGCCGCCGCCGCCTGGCTGGCCGCACGTGAAGACGCTTGGCTGCAAAAGCTGTATCTTCTTCTTGCTGAAGCAATCAGAAGGGCTGAGTGTTCGGAATGGACTTTGAAGCACTATCGTATCATACGAGTGCTCGAAGGTGGCGGACAGAATCACGTCAAAGGTTCTGAGGCGTACTTTCCGAAGCGGGGCTACGGAAACCTTCCTCATATTAAGCCTGCCATCTTGAAAGGTAAGAACCAGCAAGCGGAGCAGAAAATATATGAAAGCCTTGTCGCCCTGGGTGTTTCTGAAATAGGCGATGAAGAACGAATAGATTCATTGTTAGAGACTTCCTACAGCGATGAAGCGGAGCCAGTGTCAACTCAGCAACACTTACAGCACATAAAGACTTTTATTAAATGGTGGAAGAAAGAAAAGAATGCGAGCAGGTTTGAGAGCTACGCTATTTTCTACGTCGCTGGAAAAAAAGAGCGGCGGCGACCAAGCGAGTGTTTTCTTGACTCGCCTCTCAGAAAATCCGGTCTGAGTGTTATCTACTCGCAAAATGCTTCCGACATCACGAGAAAATTCAAGCTGTGGAATGGTTATCGAGAGATCGCTGGCGAAGGATTTTGCGACTTTGCCCTTGCGTGTGGCGTTGTTGACAAGATTTCCATTATAGTTCGCTCCTGCCGGCAATACCCAAAGATAAGGGAGGGAATGTGGAGCGCACGGGAAACATCAACAAAAATAGATCGTGACTACTATATCTCTAACCTAAAGGACCTCCTTAAAATTAGGAGGCGTGAGATTAATTTACTTATCTGGAACGCTGTCAGCAAATCCGACCCCAAAGTATTTGGAGCGGTCTACCGCCCTAATCAACGGTACGAAATACGGAGACTCAAATCCTCTCTAATCTTAGTACTGACTGACACCGAATGGATACCAGACAAAAAAGGCCGTCTCCACAAGCCATGTGATCTGACAAAAGAACAGCTTCACCGGGACTTCGAGTATGATAACCGTAATGGCTGGTTGGATGAAGTTGGTTTTGGAGAGAAAGCGAAGAAGGCAAGCGAGGAATACAAAAAGCGTAAGGAAAGAGCTTCTTCCCTTGGCGTTCCGGTTGAATTGGTCGATTGCCTTTCCGCCTTATCTGAGGAAGAACAGAAAAAAGCACTCAAAGAGCTAAAGGACTACGCTAATCGTAAGAATGTTGAGCGTAAGCGTGCTCAACGTATGCAGCAAGAGAGCCTTCCTTACGACAAAGCCCTATCTGAAGCTTTCTCAGCACCCGGTAGGGGTATATCTAGTAACGGTGGAGGAAGTAGAGGAAATGGAGGTTTGGCCCCAAATCCCTCACGCCGCCGAGAGAAAACTCAAGAAGACATCGCCATCGCAATCGAGAATGAAGGTAAGAGTGAAGAACAGTTCTCCTTCACTCTTCGCAAGAAATGGAAAGGTAAAAACGACCAAGTTCAGATAAGCCTTGCCGAATGGTACGGCGGTCGGTGTCAGATTTGTGAGAAGACCTTTACGCAGCGAAGCGGAGAGCCTTACTTCGAAGGTCTGTATCTTGTGTCTCGCATAACTGCTCAATGGCGTGACCGAGTAGGTAATGTCCTCTGCCTTTGCGCCGAGCATAGCGCAATGTTCCAGTTCGGCCCGAAAGAAGTCGAAGAAGACATTATTCAGCAAGTGATGCAGCTTAAAGTAGAGGCGGAAGGTGGCGACGGCTCTCCCATGATTCGGATGAAGCTATGTGGAGAGCCGGTTGAAATTAAATTTGCAGAGAAGCACCTGATTGATCTACAGGAGATGGTTAAGAAATCTCAGGAGTCGGAGTTAGAATCATCTATTTCAGCAATTGAAACAGGGTGAACACCGCGCCAGCCGTAGTAGCGATCAATGCGGCGATAATGACCATCGCTCCGTTCAATAAACGCGCGTTGAGCGCGTCGAACTTGTTGGGGAGGGTCTGCGTGTTATCGGTTATTTCCTTGGTCAGGCGCAACTCGACATCTTTCATATCCGCCTTTTCAAGGACGGGCTGCCGCCTGGGCCTCACTGAACTCGGCTTGTCGAAGCGTTTGGACAGCGTGGAGTGAGGTCAGGACTTATGCCAGCGGCTCCGGGGCGTGTTTGATCTGCTGCCACTGGGCCAGGTCGTGGCCGTAGATAATCGTCGCGCCGTGTTTGTCCCTCAGGTCGCGCAGCGTGCCGAGCGAGCGATACATCTCATCTGTGTCATAGGCGATCGACGGCAGCATGTTCTCGTCCATATTGCGCTGGGTGTAACAGGCGTCCCCGGTCACTACGATGTCCGTGCCTTTGGTGATCCGAATGCGCAGGGACTGGTGGCCTGGGGTATGGCCGTGGGTTGGAAAAAGCACCAGCGTGCCGTCGTCAAAGATATCCAGCTCGCCGTCTACGGCTTGGTAGTTGAGCTGGTGATCGTAGTCCTGGGGGTCAAAAAAAGCCTTTTCTCTGAGGACTGGGTCTTTTGAGGCCGCAAGCTCGTTTTTCTGGACGAGAAAGGTCGAGTGCGGAAAAAACTCATTCCCACCCGCGTGGTCGAAGTGGAAGTGCGAGTTGACCACATAGGTAATATCCTCCGGGGTGAGCTTGAACTTCGCCAACTGGCTGACAATCTCCTCGCCCGGCTGGGCTCGGGGGACAAACGTATCGGCAATATCGCCCAGACGACCCTTGGCGTCGTCTATGCAGGAACAGTGTACGCCGGTATCAAAGACTACATTCCCTTTGGGGTGGGTGAGCAAATAGCTCGGCACCGGGATCGTGATCTGCTCGCCCTGCTCGTCCTGCGGAAAGAAGAGCCGGCTGTCGAATTCGAGAAAACCCACTGGCATCGAGAACACTTGAAGCATACATCCCTCCTGTTGCGCTGTGGCACACGTAGATTATGCCGGCCACAATGTCAGGTATTGGATACGAGGTAAAGAGTGAACGGGTCCTCCACGAGACATAAGATGCTGGACCCGTTCACTCTGTTTCCAGCCTGGCCGGCGGGGTCGGCCCAGGAGTGCGGGGCTAGTGGCGTATTGCGGGTGGAGAAGGGCAGGCGGGGCAGGCGCAGAAACGGCGGGCTGTCTGCCCGCCGTCACTTTGCAACTGAGAAGGCGAGGGCTATAAACTGCGTTTTCCGCGCCGAAGATTGCGGCGACTGCCCTTGGGCTTTGCGCCGCCCCTCGGCCCTCCCCACGGTCGTTCAAAAGAACGCTCGCCACCGCCACCTGAAGGATGTGAGGGCCGGCGGGGAGGACGGTCCTCCGCCTGGTTAACCCGGAGATTTCTGCCGTCGAGTTCGTACCCGTCGAAGCGCTCTACCGCGGCCGGAATAGAGGCGGGGTCGGTGAATTCGACAAAGGCGAATCCCCGTGGCCGGCCGGTATCCCTATCAGACGGGAGAAAAACCTCGACAAGTTCGCCCACTTCGGAAAAGAGAGCTTCCAGCTCGCCCCGTGTGGTGTCAAAGTTCAGGTTTCCAACAAAGACCTTGTTTCCGATGATGACCTCCTCTCAGGTCGGTCCACACCAGCCTCAGGCGATGTGGCGTCCCCATGGCCGTGATGGCCGGATTGAAATATGCTGAGTCCTTAATGACAAACCGATACAAGAGGGCTGGCAGTATGACGCGAAATGCGGAAATGTACAACCCTATGGGAGTGTCGCGGACAAGGGGAGGGGCTGAGAGTTGCTGCCCGTGGCTCTGAGGCCGCCGCGTTGCCTATACCTGTTACTGCTCTGTCTGGGGTCAGTAGAAAGTGGTTAGTGGTGAGTGGTTAGTGGTGAGTGGTTAGTGGTGAGTGGTGAGTGGTGAGTGGTGAGTGGTGAGTGGTGAGTGGTGAGTGGTGAGTGGTGAGTGGTGGGAATTCACGAATTGCCCTAACTCAGGAGAGCGGGACAATTCTCATCCAGGCCCGAAGGGCTAATGTGAACAGGGCGAAGAAACCCAGCAGCACCCCCAATTCAATCCACCCAAGAGGGAGCCAGTGTTCCTGCCAGATAGAGGGGACAACCAGGACGTAGCGCTCAAGCCACATGCCGACCAGGATGAGGGCGCTGATACAGGCCAGAGCGGTCGGGGCGCGCTTGACCCCTTGCAGCAGCAGGATGGGGAAAGGCAGGAGAAAGTTGAGGAGCAAGACAACAAAACTGACAGCCGCCCACGGCTCGTCAAATAAGCGGACGATAAGAAAACCGGTCTCCTCCGGCAGATTGCCATACCAGATCGGTAGATACTGACACCAGAACAGATACGTCCATAAGACACAAAAGGCAAAGATGAGCTTGCCGAGATCATGGCTGCGTTCAGCAGTGGATGCACGCGTCAGCGCGGCGAGAATGGCGAGCAGGCCGAGTCCCGCATACAGATTCCCGATACAAAAATAGGCGCCGAATAAGGTGCTGATCCAGTGGGGTTCAAGCGACATCACCAGATCAAAGGCCAACAGGCTGAATACCAGCGCGTAGAGCAGGATAAAAACGGCCGAGAGGGTCGCGAGCTGCCGCCCGGCTATATGCGGGCTGTTCCGTTGGGAAACAGACGGGACCGGCACCCGTGGGCGCGGGCGACTTGCTCGGAGTGAAGCCCGCAGCAGCGCAAACCCGCAGCCATAGAGTAACACGACCCCACAGAGGGAGCGGAGTACCAGGAAGGGCTGGTTCAGCCAGGCTTGTTTAGCCGGTATCGGATTCTCTATCCACGAGAAGAGGTAGTCGCTGCCTGGAAAGAGACACAGAAGAAGAAAAAAGGAAATCGGCAGAAAAGCGGCCGGCGCCTCGGCCAGCGGCTGCAACGGGCCGGCCCAGTCCGCTTTTGTGACCCGAAGAATGGCTGAAAACGTCAGTCCGCTGAGCGCCAGCCCCGACCAGAAAAGCCAGTTGACCAGATATGCCTGCCAGGCCCGTTGGGCGTTCTCCCCGGCAACGCCGATAAGAAAAGTGGTCAGACCCAGCCCGGCCAGGACCCACAGACCCAGGGTGAAGAGGCCGGAGCGCGTATCTGGAGACGCGCTCCGGGGTGCCGCTATGGGGGTCTGAGCGCTCATTGCGACTGACCCTGCTGTTGGAGGTGGCGGACGTAATTCACCAGGTCCCACCGCTCTGTGGTTGAAATCGCGTGCTGATAGGCCGGCATCACCAGTCCACCGCTGCGGATGGTGGCATACAGATACCCGTCCTTCTGGTTTCTGATTCGCTCCGTATGAAGGTCGGAAGAGGGAACGACCTTGCCAACCATCTGGCCGTCGCCTCTGCCCTGCTCGCCGTGACAGAGCGCACAGTAAATCCGAAACAACTCCTGCCCGTTCTGGATGGACTGCGGTGTGAATGCAACCGGATTGCGGACACGCAGGCCGGCCTTGATGCGCTCGGTAATGCGCGCCGACATGGGCGGCTCAATGCCCGTTGTGGGAACGCTATTGGCCACAGGCGGGTGGGTGGCTGTCCCGGCCTCACGTTCGGGCGGCCAATACATGTCGTCACTCCACGGCAGGGCATGGACAACGGCAACGCACAAAAGCCCTAGACCCAGAGAGAGACCGACGAAATGCCAGACCCGGCCACGGATGCCCGGGCTGGCGCGATGCCTACACACCTTGGCCATAGACCTCCTGTGCGCCACCAGCCGTCATCAGCCGCCTGAGATTGCCGGTCTGCTCGGCGGTACAGGGGACGAGCAGCCCAAAGCGATCCTCTGAAAAACGCGGGTCATGCGTGACCGCCACCGAACGCGCCGGCAACCGGGCATGAATGAGCAGTCCAATCAGGGTGGCAATCGCCCCAAAGAGAATGGTCAGCTCAAAGGCGATAATGGCAAAGGCAGGTAAGGCCACAATGGGCTTGGCGCTCGTTTGGAGCGGCCAGTCCAAGGCCGTATAGGTGGGTAAGGCAAAGCCGATAGCGCAGCCCAGCAGACCGCCAACCAACGTAAAATAGCGAATCGGACTTGGGCGGGCGCCGAGGGCCTCTTCAAGCGCCTGGCTGGGAAACGGGGAGACGACGCTGAGGTTTGTATAGCCCTCTCGCCGGAGAGAGCCGACGGCAACGACGAGCGTGTCCAGATTCGTAAAGATGCCAACTATGCCGGCTCCGCGGCCGGCGCGAGCCGCTTCGCCGACGGGTAAGCGGGGCCGCTCGGATGCGTCTGCTTCAACGGCTGACGAACCGCTGTCCGCAGACGGCAGGTGCTCTTTGACTTCGGCCAGGGACACGAGCGGGAGAAACTTCACGAAGAGCAGGAAGAATAAAAAGAACCAGGCAAAACTGCCGACCGTCATCCCCACTTCAACCCACGAAGGCTGGTACAGACCCCAGGCCGCGGGATCAAACTCATGCGACAAGGAACTCACGATGATGACAAAGCGCTCCAGCCACATCCCGACATTGACCAGCAGGGCAATACCGAACAGCCACAGCGTATTGGTGCGGATCGACTTCCAGCACAACAGCAGCGGGACGGCGCAATTACAGGTGACCATCAGCCAGAACAGCGGGGCATAGTCACCGACCGCGCGATACCAGAAGACGCTCCGCTCGTACGGATTGGCGCTATACCAGGCAATAAAGAATTCGCTGGCGTAGGAATAGCTCAGAATCAGCGAGGTAAGCACGATCATCTTGCCCAGATTGTCGAAGTGATAGTCGGTGATATAGGCGTCGAGGCCGAAAATCCTGCGGAGCGGGATGAGCAGGGTCAGGACCATAGCCAGGCCGGAGAAGATGGCGCCGGCGACAAAATAGGGGGCAAAGATGGTGCTATGCCAGCCAGGCACGATGGACATGGCGAAATCCCAGGACACCACGCTATGCACGGACACCACAAGCGGGGTGGCCAGGGCGGCAAAAAACCCATAGGCGCTCAGATAGTGATGCCACTGCCGGTCCGTGCCCTGCCAGCCGAGCGAGAAGAAGCTGTAGAGTTTGCGGCGCAGCCCGGCGGCGCGGTCGCGGGCCGCCCCCAAGTCGGGGATCAGGCCGATATACCAGAACAGAAAACTCACAGTGAAATAGGTGGTGATGGCAAACGCATCCCAGACCAGGGGTGACTGAAAATTGACCCAGAGCTGACGCTGATTGGGGTAGGGGAGCAGCCAATAGAAATTCCACGCCCGACCAAGATGGATAATGGGAAACAGGCCGGCGGTCATCACGGCAAAAATCGTCATGGCTTCGGCGCTGCGGGCAATGGGCGTCCGCCAGCGTGCCCGAAATAAAAAGAGGACCGCTGAAATCAGCGTGCCCGAGTGGGCAATCCCGACCCAGAACACGAAGTTGGTGATATACACACCCCAGCCGACCGGATGCGTCAGCCCGGTTACGCCCAGTCCCGCCTGGAGCTGATAGAGCCAGCAATACAGGCCAAAAGCCAGCAGCACCAGGTCACAGCCGAGCAGGGCGTACCAGACGCGCGTGGGCGAGCTGAGCAGGTTGTTGAGCAGGTCACGATTGACCTGAAGATAGCTGAGGCTGGTCTGCATGGAGTCGGAGTCAGCGCCGCGGCGGCCTGCGGCGTACTTTTTTGAGATAGGTAATCGCGGGTTTGGTGTTCAACGACTCGAAGACTTTATACCCGCGCGGGTCGCGCGAGCGCTGGGAAACGCGGCTGGCGGGGTCTTGCAGATTGCCAAACGTCAGGGCCTGGGTCGGGCAGGTCTGGGCACAGGCCGGCGTGACCTCGCCGTCGCGCACCGGACGGTCTTCGTCTTTGGCGCGGTCTTTGCCCGCCTGAATGCGCTGGACACAAAAGGTACATTTCTCCATAACGCCAGGCTCACGTATGGTGACATCCGGGTTGAGCTGGAGATTGAGCGGTTCCGGCCAGTCCGCCTCGCTCCAGTTAAAACGCCGTACCTTATAGGAACAGTTGTTGGCGCAATATCGGGTGCCGACACAACGGTTGTAGATCTGAGCGTTGAGGCCCTCTGGATTGTGATAGGTGGCATACACCGGACAGACTGGCTCGCAGGGCGCATTGCCGCAGTGCTGACACAGCATCGGAGCAAAGCGGACTTCGGGAGCGTCTGCTCCGTCCTGCGATTCCTCGAAATAGCGCTCAATCCGCAGCCAGGACATTTCCCGGCCTTGGGCCACCATGTCCTCGCCCACCAGCGGAATATTATTTTCCGCATAACAGGCCGTGACGCAGGCTCCGCAGCCGATACAGGCCGACAGGTCGATACTCATGCCCCAGCGGTACTCGGCATACTCCACCTCCGGGTACATATCGCGCGCGGGATGCTCCGCGTGGTCTGTGGGGTGATGGGCGTCGTTGTCCGCTCGCGCGTCTGTTGAAATGAAAGAGGAAGCTGTAGAGGCTGTCACCGCCTGAGCAATGCCTCGGCCGAGCTGTTGGCGACTGCCGTCCGTTGTGACCAGCGGCGCCCGTTTGCCGGTTCGAGCGAGTCGGACTGTGGTCGACAACCACGGGAAGCCGCCCGAGGCGGTTTCGGGTTGGGCGGAAAGCAGATGGACCGGGTTGGTGCCGCGTCCCTGGGCGTAGCGACCATACGCGCTATGGCCCAGGCCGATCGGCATAGCCACCGCATCACGCCGCAGACCGGCGTAGAAATAAGCGCTCGCCTCAATACTCCCCTGCGGAGAGGTAATCGTCAGCAGGTCGCCCTCCGCGACCCCCAGCCGTTCGGCCGTTTCAGGGTGTATCTCAAGCCAGGAATCCCAGACCGCCTGCGTAAGGGGATCGGGCAGTTCTTGCAGCCAGGGCTTATTGGCGCCGCGGCCGTCGTAATAGCGTGACGAGGGGTAGGCAATGAATGTCAGCGCGTCTTCGTCCGTGCGGTCAAAAGTCGGCTCGGAAAAGCGGGTCTCAAACACGGCCGAGGAGAGCTGAACCGGGAGCGGCTCTGGGGCCTGCCAGGCGCCGCCCTGCTGAAGCGCCTGACGCCAGAAGGTGTCAAAGTCGTCCGGCTCACGACGCTCGCCGTGCCGCTCTCTCCAGGACGCCTGCACATACTCGAAAAAACTTTTCCACGGTAGTGATTCCGCCAGTGCTGCGTCAACCTGCGTGGCGACCGACACCAGGGTTTCGCTCAGCGCTTGGGTCTCAAACACGGGTTGCACGACGGGCTGCATCAGACCATACACGCCGGCTTCGGGCTGGGAGTCTCCCCAGCTCTCCAGGGGGGTATGATCGGGTAAGACCAAGTCCGCCTGTTCGGTTGTTTCATCAGGAAAAGACGAGAAGCTGACCACGAACGGCACACGAGCGAGGGCCTCGGCAAAGCCCGCAGACGGTGGCAGGCTAAAGGCCGGATTGGTGTTGGCAAGCAGGAGGAGCGGTATGTCTCCGCGCTGCATCTCGTCAATCAGAGACAATAGGGCCGCATACGAGCTGACTTGGGGCCGCGCCTGGGGCGCATGGAAATGGACCGTCTGGCCGATATTGCCAGCAATATAATTCAGCAGATTGACCGCAATCAGGCTGGCCGTCTCCTGCCGGGAACTTGCGGTGATTCCCCCCCCGATGGCCAGGCTCGGCCCGTGGCTGACGAAGGCCCGGGCCAGTCGTGTGATCGTCTCGACCGGCGCGTCTGCCACCGGGGCAACCCGTTCCGGCGAATAGGGCTCAAGCAGTTGGCTGAGCCGCGCCTTTTCTTCAGCGGGAACAGCACTGTTGGGGAGAATCAGGTGCGCCAGACCCAGAGCAAAAAAGGCTTCTCGCCCCGGTTTTATCGCAATCCATTCGTCCGCATTCGCCCCGGTGAGCGACATGCGGGACTCGACCTGGACGAATGTCCCCGACGACATTGCGCCCCGCATCTGGCTGAATGCCCTGGCATAGTGCATCGGGGAACGCCACGTCTCCAGAAAATCCGCCCCCAGGCTGAGAAGAAAGCCGGCCTTGGCCAGATCATAGGCGGGCATCGAAGCCTGCTGAAAACAGACCTGGTTGGCCTGTCTCAGCGCCTCGAAACCGAACGGTTCATAGGTCATCAGGCGGCGTGAACCGAGGGCCTCAAGCCACTGCGTGGCCAACCGATATACGCTGTCTGGAAGCTGGCCGGCGAGAAACGTGATCTGGTCGGCCTGGCCCTCTGCCCGGATTTTTTGCAGGCGTTCGGCCAGCATGGCCTCCGCCTCCGGCCACGCCAGCGGCGTCAGCTCGCCGGCCTCGTTGCGATACAACGGCTGGCGGATACGGTCCGGATTGTACAGTCCTTGCAAAGATGCCTGGCCGCGCGCGCACAAAGCGCCGTGATTGATCGGGTGGGACGGATTGCCCTCGACTTTGACGGCCCGCCCCTCTCTGGTCCGCACCACCACGCCACAGCCAGCCGGGCACTCCTGACACACAGTGGCGTAGTAGGTGGCCACCCCTGGCGTGATCTCCTCGGGCTGAACCACATAAGGAATAATGGTTTCCACCGGCTTTGAGGCACAGCTGACGACCGGCGCGGCTGCGCTCGCCCCCAGCAGTTTCAAAAAATTTCTTCTATCGAGTCCGCTTGCCATAATCGGTTCTTCCGCCTCAATAGTGACACACGAGGCAGTCCTTGCTGGCCTGGTGGGCATCGTGGCAGGTCACGCACCAGCCCATCTTGAGCGAAGACACCTGTTCCACACGTTGCATGCGCTGGACCTCGCCGTGACAGGACTGGCAGGCGACCCCAGCCCGGATGTGGCGCTTGTGATTAAAGCGGGTGAAAGCGGGCAGGGCGTGCACGCGAATCCACGGAATCGGCTCCTGGTTTTTCCAATAGGTCTGGATTTTTTTGATCTCCGCATTCGGTGTGGGCCTGGCGTGGCAGCCCATACACGTCTGGACCGGCGGGACGTGGGCCACTGGCGAGACGCGCGCCGCACTGTGGCAGTAGAGGCAGTCCAAACCATAGTCACCGGCGTGGAGCGCATGGCTGAAGGCAATCGGCTGTTTGGGGGCCTCGCCCCAGCCCGTCAGCCCCAAGTCGAGTAGCTGGTAATCCCACCACGCTGCTTTGCCGGCCTGCCACACCCGACCGCTCACATCGGGTCGATAGCGTACTGCTGACAGCCCGGCGAGGAGTGCCACCACAAGCAGAGTGATCCGAAAAACAGACAGCGAACCTGGAGGAAACCGCATAGAGTCCTCTCTCGCGGCGCGCGCTCCCTCCGCGGCGCGAGGGTCTTCTCCATATCTCATCTGTCTCTTTTCGGCCAGCACTATGATGTTCCAGATCAAAACAGGACCATCTTGCTCCTGTTTCTTCTTGCTGCCTTCCTTGACCGGATACGGAAAAGCAAGTACTTTTCGACGCGCTATACTGAGGTTTTACGTGGCATTTCACACGTAAAGGAGGGAAGTATATGCACCCATATTGGTTGCAGGGAATTCTCGTAGGGATGTATTGTCTGACGCTGCTGGGCGTCCCTCACTACGCTCAGGCGGTCGGCGGGCGCGCGGATACCCAGCCCGAACCCGTCAAAAATAAACGAGCGGCGCAACCCGCGGCCACCTCCGCCACACCCGCCGCGGCCAGCCCGGCCACGAACGGCGGCCTCGACGGATATACTTTTCACGCCATTACGCAGGACCATCTGCTCAAGGGTACGGACGACCCAACCTATTGGCTGATGTACGGCGGCAATTACGCTGGGTGGCGGTTCAGCCCACTCACCGACATTAACCGGGATAATGTCAAGAACCTGAAGGCGGCCTGGATGTTCCAGACCGGTATCCCGGCCCAAATGCAGGCCTCGCCTATTGTTGCCGACGGTATCATCTATCTGACTGCCGCCTACAACCACCTTTTTGCCCTGGATGCGGTCACGGGCGCGTTGCTGTGGCGCTATGAACACGAGCTGCCGGACGACATGCGGGTGTGCTGCGGGCCATCAAATAAAGGGGCGGCCATTGCCGGCGATCTGATTTTTATGGCCACGCTCGACGCCCATGTGGTTGCCCTGAACCGGAGAACCGGGGCCGTTGTCTGGAACACTGAGATGGACCGCTATAACGACGGATTCAGCGCGACCGTCGCTCCGCTGGTCGTCCGGGATAATCTGATCGTCGGTATTGCCGGGGGCGAATATGGTATCCGCGGCTATATTGATTCCTATGATATCAATACCGGCGAACGGAAATGGCGTCGCTACACCATCCCTGAAGCGGGTGAGCCGGGGTCTGAGACCTGGGCCGGCGACTCCTGGAAACATGGGGGCGCCCCAACCTGGGTAACGGGGTCATACGACCCTGATGAGGATTTGCTGTATTGGGCGACGGGCAACACCGCCCCGGACTGGAACGGCGATGTCCGCAAAGGCGATAACCTCTATGCGGATTCCGTGCTCGCCCTTGACCCGGATACCGGCGAGATCAAATGGTATTTCCAGTTCACGCCCCACGATATCTGGGATTATGACGGCAATACCGATCTGTTTCTGGTCAATGTCGAACGCAGCGGCCAGATGGTCAAAGCCCTGGCCCAGCCAAACCGGAACGGCTACGTCTATGTTCTGGACCGCGCCTCGGGCAAATACCTGCACGGCACCCAATATGTCGACAATCTGAATTGGTCAAAAGGTCTGGACGAGGCTGGCCGGCCGATTGTTGACCCGCAGTTCGTTCCCACCGCAGAAGGCAAGGAATTTATCTGTCCAGGGTCCGTTGGTGGCAAAAACGGCTCCTATACCGCGGCCTATAGCCCGCTGACCAAGCTGATGTATGTGCCGGTGGTAGAAAGCTGCTGGCAGATGAAGAAGTCAACCTCCATCTTTATCAAAGGCATCCCCTTCTGGGGTGGCGGACCGGGAAAAACCCAGGGTGATGATGGCTCATCCTATGGTCATCTGTCGGCCATAGACCCGTCCACCGGCGAGATCAAATGGCGCTATCAGGACGAATATCCCATGATGGGCGGCGCCCTGGCGACCGCCGGGGGTCTGGTGTTTTCCGGTAACCTTGAGGGCCTGGCCCTGGCCTTTGATGCTGCGACCGGCGAGCCGTTATGGCAATTTCAGACTGGCTCAGCCATGCGCGCTCAGCCCATCACCTATAAGGCCGGGGGGCGGCAATATGTGGCCATCCCCAGCGGCGGCGGCGGTTTGGCCGTCACCCTGGTTGGCGAGCCACCGCTGACGAGCAAGGGCAGCGCGTTGCTCGTGTTTGCCTTACCAGAATAAACCCGCGGAGCAGGCAGGCGTGAGATTGCTGTATTGGGTGAGCGTGAGTTCTTGGGTCTCCACTGGAGCGGCTGGGTGGAGAAACCCGCGGAGGGCTGTTGTTTCGGCGCTCGGTTGCCTCTTGTGCCTGGCCTTGTCCGGGCCGCACTCTGCGGAGGCAGGAGGACAACTCCGGGTCTGCTTTCTGGGGAAAAACCTGCCTTTCTCTTCTCAGCCCGACGAACGCGGATTTGACGTTGAGGTGGCACGGGCCCTTGCCGAGACGCTGGGACGGACGCTTGTTCCCGTCTGGGTCAAAAATGACGAGCGGATAACCGAGGTTGATGAGAGTGATTTCCCGCTTCGACGCCTCTCACGAAACGAATGTGACGCTATTTTGAGCGTGCCCGGCCGAGATGCCGTGCGCGAGGCCAGCAACGTAACGGTCGGCAACGCCTACTACGGGGCCGCTTTCGAGCTGCTGGGGCGTGAGGGGCAGACGCCGGCGTCCTTGCACGACATTGAGCGCCAGGTCGTTGCGGTCCAGGCCCAAACGATTGCCAGCTTTATTCTGGAGTCTCTCAAGATTTCGATGCAGACCTTTTTCTCAGCCGAGGAGTCCCTGGCCGCGGTAACAACGGGAGACGCAGAGTTGGCCTTTGTCTGGGGGCCGACCGCCGGCTGGTATGTGAAGCAGAAGCCTGGGACGAAGCTGACGTTTGCCACGGCTGAGCCGCTCTCAGTGGCGCGCTGGAATGAGCATGTTGCGACGCGCAAAGAGGACGAAGCGCTCCGCACGGCCATAGATGCGGCCCTGACCCGGCTGAGAAAGAGCGGCGAGCTCAAGACCATAGCGCAGCGGTATGGCGTGCCGTTGTATCCCCCCTTTGAGAAAACCTATGACGTCATGGAGATGTTTCGACTCTCCCGAGAAAAAGAGTAAACGCGCCCAGCCTTGGAGATGTGAAGGGCAGGTTTACGCTTTGCCGCACGGAAGTGAGGAGGTATATGAGACGGGTGTATGGTGTGCTGTTGGTCGGCCTGCTGATGTCTATCCCGACGAATGGATGGGCTGATGAGGCGATGAAGAACCCTTTTGCCGGTGATGCCGCGGCGATTGCTGAAGGCGAAATGCTCTTCCAGGCCGTGTGTTCCGGCTACTGCCACGTGAAGGCGGACGCCGACCGGGACGGCAAATGCCCTAATTTATTTGACTGCGATTGGGTCAACGGTTCGGGCACGGACGCGGAAATGTTCAAGGTCGTCAGCGAAGGTGTCCCCAAGACGGAGATGGTCGGTTTTGCCGGACAACTGCCTGACGATATGCTCTGGCAGATTCTGGCCTATGTCCGAGCTGCCTCAAAGTGTGAATCGAGCGCCGCGCCGGCTGCCGATGGAGCCACCCAAAACGTGGTGCCGTCCGACACCGCAGCCATGCCGGCTCATCAGTAAGGAGAGTCATTATGCAATCCCGTCACTGTCTCATTGGTGTCTGTGCCTATCTGGTCGTCTGCCTTGGGGTCTTCTCCGTGCCGGCCTTTGCTCAGCCGTTCGCCTACGTCACGCACGAGGAGTCGAACGATGTGTGGGTCATTGATACGCAAACGGACGGGGTCGTGGCCAAAGTGCCGGTCGGCGAGCGCCCGCGCGGAGTGCTGGTCTCGGCCGATGGGACGCGGGTGTATGTCGCCAACGGCAACTCTAACGATATTTCGGTCATTGACGCGACAACCAATGCCGTTGTGGAGACCTTTCCAGTCGGTATCGACCCCGAGGGAATCGACCTCAGCAACGACGAAAAGCTGCTCTTCGTCGTGAATGAAAACGAAGGCGTAATGCGCGTCGTCGATGTGTCAAGCAAGGAGATCGTTGCCACCGTGCAGGCCGGCATAGAGCCGGAAACCGTGGTGATCTCACCCGACGGCAAGCTGGCCTTTGTGCCGAACGAGACCTCGCACGACGTGACCGTTATTGACACCCGGACCTATAAAGTCCTCAGTTCGATTCCAGTGGGCGAGAATCCGCGCGGCGTGGCCTTTCTGCCGGACGGGAAAACCGCCTATGTGAGCAGTGAGCGGACGCATACCGTCTCGGTCATTGATACCGAACAACTGGCCGTGACCGAGACGATCAGCATGGGCGAACGCCCGGTCGGCATCTCGGTGCTGCCCGATGGCTCGAAGGTCTATGTCGTCCACGGTCGGGCCAACGATGTGCGCGTGATTGACCCGGCTACCAACACAGTGACCAAGACCATCCCCCTGGGCGGCAAGCGCTGCTGGTGGTCGGCCCTGACCCCGGACGGCAAAAAACTCTACGCTACAATGGGCCGGTCCAACGGTGTGGCCGTGATCGATACCGCGACTGATACGCTGCTCAAAACGATTGCGGTCGGGGAAATCCCCTGGGGTGTAGCGGTGACGCCGTAAGTCGCCAAGGGATATTACCAGTAAGCAGGCCGAATATTGTTAAAATTAATCACGTCAACCTCGGCGCTTTGTAAGTATTGCGAAAGTCGAAAATCGTCGGTGAGGACGAGATACTTTCCTCTGGTCAAATGTACTATGCCAGTGTCGGTGAGGCCGAATCGTACGAATTCCCGCATGTCGGCTACATCTTTACTTGCCACATACTCCTCTTCAAGCAGAGATATACCGGAAGAGAACTTCTTGAAATATTCGCTCTTTTTAGGTTCACCAAGTTGGCCTGAAAGATTACTGATTTCCGTAAGGATGTTCGGAGTTGTCACGATTTTATCGAAAAGGCCCAGAAGGCGAATCAGTATTGCGTGATCCTCGACGGCGAATTGTCGAGTTCGTTTGAATTTTGGAATTAAATCTTGATCGTATGCGCCTATGAAGTAGAGAAGTAGAATATTTGTATCGACGAGTATTCCCGCTTGTTTGTAACGCTGGATAAGCTGGTCTATCTCACTCATACGTCTCTGATCTTCATTGACTGGACTTTGCCGCTGTCAGCGTGAATCTTTACGACCTTATATTCCCTTTCCCGTTTTGCCCGCAGGCTACCCCCGAATGTTTCTACAGGGCGGGTGGTGGTGGACAACACTGAGCGGTACAGCCCCAGCGTTATAAGCCAATAGCGATCATCGTCCGTAAGTTCGACTTCCTCCAGGGTGATCGGGTTCATATCTCCAACTTTAGGCAAGTGGAGAATAAAATCGTAGGCGACTTCCACCGCCTTTTTTACGTCGATCATTGTCTCCTGCTCGTCGGTAGCTTGGTCACCGGGTGTCGTCATTGTCCTTCCCTTTTTCTTGTTCACATCTCTACCATGCTTAAAAGCGCCAGACCAGCAGAAACTGTGGCACGCTCTCGTCGTTCTTTGTGCCGAGCTTATGGTGCCAGTACTGGTACTCCATACCGATAAAAAGGCGATTGGCCTCTTCCCTTAGCAGCTTGCCCAAATCCAAGCGGAGCTGCGGCTGGGCAAAAAACCAGCTTCTGACACGACCGCCGAACTCATTGGTCCGGCAATGGATATACTCGGCATGGCCTTCGATGGAGAAAGACAGCTTACCGATATTGAAGGGATAGGCCCAGTTAATATCGAACATGAAGCTGTCCGTTTCTTTGGGCGCGCCGCCATTCGAGACGCCTCGCGTCGCATCGATATAAGCGGTCAGGTCGGTATTCAGAAAGGCAAAGCCGGGCAAATCCCAAGAGGCGCGCAGGCCGGGCAGGAACTTGATGACCTTGGCGTCTACGCTGCCGTTGACCCCGCCAATCAGTGAAAAATCCTTGATCGGTCCGATCTTGAAACTCTTTTTGGTGATCTTGCTCAGGCTCAGATACAGATACCATTCCCCATAGATGTCGGTGTGGTTGAAGCCGTCGTGCTCGACGTCTTCGATAAAGTCGGCAAAGAAAAAGCTCTCACCATATTTCCAGCCGAGGGCGTTCTGCAAGGTCAGGATGAAGGTGTCCTGGTTGGCGTCCGAGAATGGGTTTTCGAGATGGCCGTACTGAAAATGCAGCTCCGTCGTGCTCCACTCAACCAGGGCCGCAGCCGGTGAGGCCGTCAGCAAGAGCATGAGGGCGGAGGAGTAAAGAAAGAGTCGGGGGAACTGGTATGCAGTTGCCATCACAGGTCGGCAGATAGTAAGGACTTTGGTTATTTGCCGGCAGGAATAAGTTGGAGGACCTTTGCCTGCACGCCCTCCATGAGCGTTTCTTGGACAAACGTACTGGCGTTCAAAATTTCAATCCCAATCAATTCGCCGCTCTCATTTAGCTCTGCCGTAATGTTGGGACTCAGCTCAATGCTGCCCGCTTCGTCCTCTTCGGAAACAACAAAATGTAAGATATCTTCTTGCTCGAAGTACGCCAGCTTTGGTTTTTTCATGGCCGATATCTCCCTGTCCGCAGTCTGAGGCCAATCTGTTGTCGAGTCGTGGCGTGAACGGTAACGGGGAGCGTTGTCTCTCCTTTTGTCATTCACATCTGCCTACTATGCGGTGCCCAATAGAGAAAGACAGCTTATCGATGTCAAACATGAAGTTTATGAATGGCTAATCGGGGATTCAAACTCCTCAGTCCGCCAGGCGGCATAGGCTAATGCCTCACGGATGTCATCTTCCTCCAAGTATGGGTATAGCTCCAGGATATGTGCGGTCGAATGCCCAGAGGCAAGCAAGCCCACTACAGTCCCGACAGTCACACGTAAACCCCGAATGCAGGGTTTCCCGCCCATGACCGCTGGGTCAAGGGTGATACGTGTTAGGGGTTTCATGATAATATCACTTATGGTTTCTGATCGATTTTTCAGCACGTTTAATTCGTTTTTCTATCAATGTCTCTGTTACCACTGATACCCATCCCAGCGGTCCCATTAGTACTCTTAGTACTCTCCTAGCTCTCGTACGTCTTTTTTGTGATCGACAAGAAGGGCACAAATCTTCTCCCGACTTCAGAGGACGACCGCACTCCTGCAACGTGCCTGGACAGGGGACCATTATTTCCTTCCTTCTAACAGTTCAATGGGTTTGACCTCTATCTCTATCGAGTCGATTTTGTTGTCTACAAAAAGCTGGCATCTTTCTATGTTGTCAATAAGCGAGCGTTCGCTATCCAAGTAGGACAACAATAGTTTTTCAGGAAAATGCCCTCCTCGGGAGGGCACTAAACGTGCTCTTTCAGCCGCTGATGCAATTCCACTGTCGCTGAGCTTGGCTATGTTGTCCTTCAGCACTACTATCGTCTGTGGCTCATTTATCGCCGCGAAACACTCTGCCAGTGTTTGAATCCCGATGATGCAAGCCAGAAATGACTCTTCGACAGGTATCATCTGCTCCATGGCCTTTTCCGTTCTTTTTTTGGTAAGGGGCCAATCGTCTCCAAAACGAGGTTCGGGGTCGGGCATTTCCGCTATTTGCCTTTTCAACGACCGACTTGTTTTTTCAATACCTGTATTCAACGTTTGTATGGCGTTCTCGATCAGCCTCGACTGCCGCTCATGATCTTGTACCAGCATGGCTTGCTTGTACTGACTTCTCCCCGAATAAATCTCGGATATTCTATCGTCATGCTGACCTTCGATTATTTTATGTATCTCTTTCTCTATGAAATTTAGTTGCATAGCTATGTGAATAAGCAGGATTTGAGAGCCTACTGCTGTAGCGCACTTGACAAGAGATGGTCCAACAGCCCGTAATTTGGCATGCTGTATAATCTTCCCATCTTTATAGAAGACACCTTTCAGATTGCCGGCGGGATCCCTAGGGAGTCTCCCTCCTTCTGGAGAGAAGACAATTTTATACACGGCATCTGGATTCAAAGTCCTTACAATCTCGGGAATACCGGACAGACAACGCAATTCACTTAAAACGTCCTCTCTATTCTTCCGAAAAATCTTGGTTTGAAAATCCGAGTTCGGTCCAATGTCGGGTGGGGCGTAGGGGATTGTGACTTTTGTCCCTGAAATGTCTGACAGCAGCATGGTGCGGTCTCTCTTATCTGCGGAATGAGCAACCCTTGAACGTGCCTTTATTCCGCTCCTTGTAGAGCAAATTCGTCAGGCGGCATGCCGAACTCCCCGGTCAAACGACTTGGCCAAGGCTAGGGCTGATTGCCGTGGTACTTTGATGACAACGAAGTATTCCACCGGGTATAGATAATCTTCCCCGCTCTCATCAATGACCCGGATGTCGCCGTCCAGAGCCGCCTCCTCATCGGGCATGACTCGGTAGAGCTTGTGGAGTTCGAGTGAGGCCGGATACTCGGAGTTCTCCACACAGACAACGAACTGAGAATGAGAAGGCTTACGCGTTTTCATCTGCTCCTCCCAAATAATGTTTACGCTTCATTTCTTTTCTCCCGACGCCGTGCGCTTCGTACCAATGCACCTCCGCTTTCCGGAGACGGCCAGTCTTGAGACGGATCATAGCGATTCCCTTGAGTTTGCGCCAACGGCCGGGACCGTATTGCTTGCGCAGCCTGGCTCTGTCTCTGACTGATTGACCAACAGCTATGGTTTCAATGTCTGTAATCTCGCCAACGATTTCAAAGGATTGCATCGCCTGGCTCTGTCTCTGACTGATTGACCAGCGTTATGGCTCGGGATAGTGAGAATGCGGACGCCGTCTGACATCACGACGTGTTTCCCTTGACGGATAATACGAAAACCAGACTTCTCCAACGTACGGATGGCCTGCTGATGGTTGACCCCAGGCAGCTTTGGCATCGTTACACGGCAATGTCTACTTCTCGTACTTCGGTGTTGGGCGTGTTCTGAAGTAACTCTTCAACAGCGGTGAGATATTCTCGGATAGCAGCTTGGATGCTTTCCAGAGCCTCCGCTTCGGTTGCGCCTTGCGACCAGCAACCTGGTAGACCAGGGCAGGAAACGCTATAGCCTTCCTCAGACTGGTGCAGAATAATTTTGTAGCGCATTGTGTTCTTCTCCCTCTGGCGGCATATACCGCCAGGAGAGGTTTTTGGCTTAACCTTCGAGGGCGGCCCGCACGACGGGCTCAAGCTCGCCGCGGCTGTGCATTTCCTGGATGATGTCGCAGCCGCCGATAAATTCGCCGTTCACATAGACCTGAGGGATGGTCGGCCAGTTTGAGTAGTGCTTGATACCGTCGCGCACGGCAGGGTCCTGCAACACGTCGACGGTCTCGTACGGCATACCCAAAGAGTCGAAAATCTGAATCGTTGCGGCTGAGAAGCCGCACATCGGGAAGGTGCGATTGCCCTTCATATAGATGAGGACTTTGTTGTTCTTCACGGTCTCGTCAATATACGCCTGTACGCTGTCTGCCATATTCTCCTCCTCGTATGTTCGTGGTTTATGATTTATGCGTTTCGATATTCACCAAGCCGGATTGCCGGGCATCGGCCTCAAATTCCTGCGGGGTCATGGTTTTGAGAGCTAAGGCGTGAATGCGTTCAACCATAGCCTCCTGGAGGGCGCTATACACCAGTCGGTGCCGGGCGACGGCGTTCTTGCCGTCGAATGCCGCGGAAACAACCACAGCCTCGTAGTGGTCTCCGCCACCGGTGTAATCGCGAATATGAACCTGCGCGTCGGGCAGGGCCGCTGTAATGCGGGACTGTATTTCATCGGCGGAAATGGGGGCTGGGCCTTCCGGCATGGTTGTCAACCTCCAGGCTGCACTCGGGATTCATTCGAGCGGTTGTTTGTCATGGGCCTGAGCAGTGCAGGCCATGCTATCTGAGCGCCTCGCTGTCTTGCAAGGTCACTTTTGGGATGTCGTGATAAAAAAAGGGCACCCTGCAAACGGCGCCCTGTATCGATAGTGCGATACCGTGCTCTGTGTGAGAGCTGGGTACGAGAGGCTATTTTTTCTGCATCTCGGCGCCGCAGCACTTGAGTGAGCCATCTCCACCCTTAGTCACGATGACCTGCGCGCCGCAGCTCCCACACAGATACATTTTCCCGAGTTGATTTGCCATACTGCTTCCTCCTGTTTTCTCTTAGCGTCCGGTAAATCGGGGTTTCCGCCTGGTCAGGAAAGACTCCACGCCCTCGGCCCGGTCTTGGGTCGTCTGGAGAAGGGCATACAGGTCTTCTTCCAACCGCACTCCCTGATCGAGCGTCAGGTCCATTGCTTTATGTACCGCCTCTTTACCCAGTCGCAAAGCGATAGGGCCTTTGCCTAACAGACCGGACAGGACCTCGTCAACACGGGTCAGAAAGTCGTTCGTGGCAATCACTTCGCTGACCAGTCCGATGCGATATGCCTCAGCGGCGTCAAGCTGTTTGCCGGTGAGGATGATCTCCAATGCCTTTGCCTGCCCGACCACCCGCGGCAGGCGTTGCGTCCCCCCACCAAAAGGAATCATCTGCTCGCTGATTTGGGGGAGGCTGAAGCGGGCCGTTGCAACGGCCAGACGGAGGTCGCAGGCCAGGGCCAACTCCAGCCCGAGTCCGAACGCGTTGCCGTTGAGGACCGCGAGGGTCGGTTTTGTTATGGCCGCAAGCGCTTCGACACACTGAATGGAGCCGAACTGCTCACGAATTTTCTGCGCGGTGTTGGCCGCTTGCGTCAGGCCCTCACAAAAGCTGTGGGCCGCGCCGGTCAGGACACCGATCTCGACCGCCTCGTCCTCTTCAATGGCCTGGCAGGCGGCTGCTATTTCCTGATCCAGCCGGGGCGTGAGCCGGTTGCCCTGGGCCGGACACGACAGGCGCAGCCAGGCTACTTTCCCCTGAATCTCGTACACAAGATCGGACACGTCGCTACCTTAGCAAAAGGGTATCAGCAAAAAGAGCGTCCAAAAGGACGCCCCGGCTCATTATTCGTACTGCGCTTTGAGCTCTTTCTTGAGGACCTTGCCTAAAGGATTCTTGGGCAGCTCGGCCAGGAAATTGATCTCCTCGGGCTTCTTAAAGCTGGCCAGCCGTTCCTTGCAAAAATCACTAACTTCGTCCGCGGTGGCCGTCTGATCTGGCTTGAGCGCGACAAAAGCCACGATCTTCTGGCCCCAATCGACGTCCGGCACCCCGATAATTGCCGCTTCGTCGACTGCCGGATGGGCGTGCAGGACCGCTTCGATTTCAGCCGGCGCAATATTCTCACCGCCACGAATGATGATGTCGTCCTTGCGGCCAACCAGGTAGACATAGCCGTCTGCGTCGATATAGCCCATGTCGCGGGTATGCAGCCAGCCGTTCTCATCCAACAGGGCGGCGGTGGCGCTTTCCTGATTGGCATAGCCCTTCATCACGCGGGGGGTGCGAATGACAACCTCACCGATCTCGTTGGCCGGCAGCTCTGCATTGTCGTCGTCAAGGACCTGGACTTCCACATCCGGCAGCGGTTTGCCGACCGAGGTCAAACGCTTCAGGTTGCGCTCGACTTCTTCCGGGGTGCCGTTCAGCTTATGGTCGTCCGGCCCAAGAACGGTCAGGGTCGAGTTGGTTTCGGTCTGGCCAAAGGCGTTCACGAAGCCGGTCGAATCCGGGAACATATCAATGGCCTTGCGAATGACGGGGAAAGCCATGGGCGCGCCGCCATAGGAGACGTTCTGTAAGCTCGACAGATCATGGTTTGAGAACTCGGGATGATCGATGAGTTGTTTCAGCATCGTGGGGACGACAAAGGCGTGCGTCACTTGCTCGTTCTGCACGGCCTCCAACCACTCTTTGATATCGAACTGACGCAGGATAGCGATCTTCCGACCGTTCCACAGCGCGGTCATGATATTCATCGTGCCGGCAATATGGTAGAGCGGCGCGCACAGCAGCGAGGTGCCGCGCGGGGTCCCGTCCGCCATCTCGACGGTGCCGATAACATAATTGGTGAATCCGCCATAGGTCAGCATCACGCCTTTGGGCAGAGACGTCGTGCCGCTGGTGTACATCAGGATGGACAGGTCGCCCTCATCCACCTCGACCTCTTCGATGTCGGGCGAGCCCTGCTCAATAAAGTCGTCGTAGTGCAGCAGACCGTCACGCCGCGTTTCGAGCGTGACATATTGTTCCACGCAGCCGAGATTGGGCTTGAGGCTATTGACCAGGTCGATATAGCGATCGCCCACAAACAGCAGCTTGGTCTCCGCCGCGGTAATCATATATTCCAGTTCCGGCGGCTTGGCCCGATAGTTCAGCGGTACGAAGGTCGCGCCCAGCGTCGCCGTAGCATAATAGGCTTCGACGTATTGGTTGCAGTTTGTCTGCAAGATCGCCACGCGATCACCAGCCTGAATACCGTGATCGCGCAAACTGCTGGCCAGCCGTTTGACCCGGTCCACGAGCGCTCCATAGGTCAACCGCGTGCCTTCAAAGGCCAGGATTTCCTGGTCTGGAAACGTCATACCTGGAATGCCGATGAACTGTGACGTATTCATGCCTGCTCCTTTACCAGTGCAAATAGATTTTGTTCCAGTCGTAAGCCATCGGACAAACTCAGGTCAGCCCCATGTCGGACGGCCCGTTTTGCCAGGGCGACGACTGTTGGATGATAACGGGACAGTGTGTATGCCAGAGATTTAGCCTCCGTCAAGAGGGTCGCCAGGGGAACCACCTGATTTACCAGGCCAATTTGAAGGGCCTGGTCTGCCCTGAGCCGCTTGCCGGTAAGGACCATGTCCAGGGCGCGCCCCAGGCCGATTGCCCTGGGGGCGGTCTGCGTCCCGGCGACTCCAGGGATCATGCCCAGGCCGGTTTCAGGCAAAAAGAAGACTGTATCGTCCGCGGCAAGGCATAAGTCACACAGCAGCGCCATTTCCATTCCACCGCCGACGGTATAGCCGTGGACCGCCGCAATGGTGGGTTGGGGCAGGTGCAACAGCAGCCCCCAGTTATCCCGTTGCCAACGGACTTCACGCGCCCGCACCGGAGAGGGGGCCGAACCGAACTCTGAAACGTCTCCGCCGGTACAAAAGGCCGGGCCTTCGCCACGCAGGATCATGACCCGGACCTCGGGGTCGTCCCGGACGGCCTGAAGAATGGCGTACAGATCGTCCCGCATCGCTACGTTATAGGCGTTGAGCATGGCCGGCCGGTTGAGGCTGACAACGGCGATGCCGGCGTCTTTTTCGTACAGGACTGCGGGAGAAGACATACACGCCCTTTATGCCGAATAGACAATCCGGCCGTCAATGATCGTGGTCTGGACGCGCGCCCGGCTTATCGCTTCAGACGGGAGCCGCGTCACGTCGCTATCAAGGATAATCATATCTGCGCGCCGGCCAGGGATGATGCTGCCGACCTGGTTTTCCTCAAATCCAACCCAGGCTGCTGCGTGGGTGAACAGACCAATCGCCTCAAGACAGGACAAGCGTTCGGCGGGATTGAGAGTCCTGCCGGTGTGGGACTGGCGCGTGACGGCCGCCTGCATTGCTACCAGTGGGGCCTGTGGAGCGATCGGACAATCTGAACTGCCGACAACAGGAATGCCATGATCCCGGAAGCTTTTTGCCCGATACAGCCAAGCGTGTATCGCCGGATCAACTTCTGCCGCATATTTGTCGCCATAAAAATGCACAAAGCCCGGCTGCATCACCACCGCACAGCCCGTCTCGGCCAGAGTGTTGAGCAACGGCGGAGGGCAGAGCGCGCAGTGTTCAATCCGATGCCGATGATCGCGGCGAGGCAGCCGTTCCTGGGCCTGCTGAATCGCGGCGAGGGCCGCGCAGACGGGGGCTTCTTCAACCGCATGGATGGCGACCTGAAACCCGTGTCGATGAACCAGCCAGACCATTTCAGCCAGATCGTCCAGCGGGGGATACAGCCCGCCCCGGCTTTCGTGCAGCATGATTTTGACGCTGCCAGGCCGAACCTGAGCCGCTTGCCGGCCGGCTTGCTGGCAGGCGGCGAGGTCGGTCTGGCTCGCCTGAGAGAAAGCCTCAATCCCCACCATCACTGTTGCGCGGGGACGTATGATCCCGTTGGCTCGCAAGGCGGAGAAGCGCTCAATAGTCTCAAGCGTGTTGCCGGCGCTGGCGTCGTGAAACGCACACACGCCGTGCCTGAGCAATGCGTGGTTGACCTGTCGTAATCCGGCCTGAAACGCCTGCGATGGGAGCGGAGGCAGGGCAGTCCGCAGAAACGATTCCAATTCATAGACCACGCCGGTTGGCTCTCCCCTGGCATCGCGCGCAATGGTACCGCCGCCTGGAGGGGTAAACTGGGCGTGTATGCCGGTTTGCCGGAGCGCCGCGCTATTCAGAACGGCAGCATGACCGGTCCGATGGCGCAGGATCACGGGTCGGTCGGTCGCTATGGCATCGAGGTCGTGTCGGTTCGGATGGCGTTTCTCGTCGAGAAAAAACTCGTCATAGCCATAGCCGCGCAGCCAGTCTTGCGAGCCGAGAGTCATCAGACGCGCCTGGAGTTGAGAGCGGATTTCAGCAATCGACCGGGCTGCGCTCAGGTCTGCGCCGCAGTAGCGGCTCGCCCAGGCAAAGAGGTGCAGGTGGGGGTCGATGAAGCCGGGCAGGACCGTTCTCCCGGCGCACGCTAAGGTCTGTGTTTTCGGCGAGACAAAGGAGCGCAGTTCCTCCTCGGCGCCGACCGCGAGGATTCTTCCTGCCGCGATAGCGACTGCTTGCGCTTCAGGCCGGTTCGAGTCGAAGGTGAGGACACGTCCACCGTACAGCAGCAGGTCAGCAGTATGGGGTGCGGAAGACATAGCCCCCAGAAAAGGAAAGAGCGAGGTTTCCCTCGCTCCTCACTGTCAGGTGTACAGTTTGCAACAGGCCGGTATCAGTCAGACGACGGAAGCGGCTTGGCTTCCTTGAGCGGCATTTCTTTATCGCAGCAGTTGAGTGCGCCGTCGCCCGGCTTGTTGCACAGGACCTCAGTCCCACACTCTTCACACATATAGCGTTTACCCAGTTGTGCCATTGATCCCTCCTGTCGTGATATGTCTCTACAAGTAATATCTACTGTAGAAACGGCAACTTGGTCACTTCGGCTATCATGTCCGCGTCCGGCCTGTCAATCCGCAGCCGGCTGCCTGGCTCGCCATGTTCACGCCGGACATAGCCCAAGGCAATCGGTCGGCCCAGCGTTGGGGAGGTTGCGACGCTGGTCAGCCAGCCGACTTCCTTGTCGTCCTTCACAAGTCGGTCGCCTCGTGTCGGCAAGGCCGCCGCCTCGTTTTGCAGCAGAAACCCGCTGAGCTGACGATTCATACGCCCGCGCGCAGAGGCCCGCTCAACGACTTCCTGGCCCAGATAGCAGCCCTTATTAAAACTAATGGCTCGGTCGAGGCCAACCTCCAGCACGATTCTGTCCTCGTCCATATCGAGGCCATACCACGGAATGCCGGCCTCAACCCGCAGTATATTCAGCGCGGTGTGGCCGACGGGAAGCAGTCCGTCGCGTTGAGTGAGGGCCTGCCAGACGACGGACACCCGGTCGCCGGGAACGTGCAACTCATAGCCGCCCTTGCCGGTCTGGTCAGAGCGAATCACGCGGACCCGGACATCGGCAAGCGTTTCGTCCCGATGCTGTAACTCCTGCTCCGGCAAGGAAGAGAGACCGGCTGCCGCCAGGACCTGGGCCGCGGCCGGGCCTTGGACCGCAAGGGTCACTTGGTGGGTGCTCAGGTCTTCAATTTCCACATCATCGGCAATGATAAAACGGTCAAGGGCGGCAACCGTCTTTTCCTTGATACGGGCATCAAGGTCGAGAAGGATTGCCGACTCTTCGGCATAGACGCGCAAATCCGCCACAATTCGTCCCTGCTCCGTCAGCAGTGTTGCCGGACAGCCATCGCCGGGCCGCAGGGCTTTGATATCGTTGGACAGCATGCCCTGCAGAAAATCGCTGCGGTCTTCTCCCGTGAGTTTTACCTGGGTGCGAAAGGACAGGTCGATCAGCCCCGCCTTTTCGCAGACGGCTGCGTACTCGTCCTGCGGGTTGGTGAAGGAGTTCGGCAGTTCAACGCTGCGATCATCGGTGAGCGATACGCCCTGACTTTCAAGCCAGGCAGACAGTGCGCTTTTCATGGCAGGTACGTTAGCAGATTCAAGGTCATCTTAAAAAGCGGAGTTCTGCGATCTGTGTAGCGTTCGATGCAATCGGCTTAACTGTGCGCAAGGCGCAAGGCTAGAACGGCTCCTCCACCGAAAATAACGAGACCGCCAATAATAGCAATCCAGTCCATTATTCGTTTCCCTCACGACGCCGCATTCAGTCGCCGCAACCCACGCACAGCCCGGATACGTTCTTGAGCAAGCGTAACAGCCAGACGATGGGGTGGGACGTCTCGTTGCTTGGCTTGGGCAAAAAGCGTTTTCAGGGTGGAGTAAATCTGCTCGGTTTTGGCCTTGGCCCGCTCGCGTCGATAGCCGCCGGGACCCAACTCGTCCGCGACGTTAATCAACCCCCCGGCGTTAATCGCAAAGTCCGGCGCATACAGAATGCCTCGCGCGTGAAGCGCGTCTCCATCCGCCTCGGTGAGCAACTGATTATTGGCCCCACCGCCGATAATCCGACACTGAAGCTGAGGAATCGTCTCAGGATTGAAAATACCGCCGGCGGCACAAGGGGCGAGGATGTCGCACGGCTGAGTCAGAATAGCGGTCGGAGAGACAACCGCGGCGTTCAGTTCGGTCTCTGCCTTGTCGGTCCGGGTCGCATCCACATCCGCGACTATCAGCCGCGCCCCGGCCTGGTGGAGGTATTGCGCCAGGGAGTAGCCGACTTTCCCCAGGCCGGGCAGGGCCACGGTCAATCCCTGGAATTCGGCCTTGCCATCGGTTTCTTCAAGGCATGCCCGCAGGCCACAGAAGATGCCCCAGGCGGTCATGGGGGAGGGGTCTCCGCCGCCGCCAAACGCTTCCGCTCGTCCGACTCCGAACCGGCTCTCAGCCCGGACGTATTCAATGTCCGCGGTCGTCGTACCCATGTCTTCGGTTGGAATATAGCGCCCGGCTGAGGACTCTATGGCGCGTCCCAGCGCACGAAACAGGACCTCTCTACTCGTGGGTGTCTCATTGACGACAATAACCGCTTTGCCGCCGCCATACTCCAGGCCGGCCAGGGAGGCTTTATAGGTCATGGCCTGGGAAAGGCGCAGGACATCGGTCACCGCGTCCTCTTCACTGGCATAGGCCCGCATACGGATGCCACCCAGGGCGGGGCCTAAGGTGGTATCGTGAATGGCAATCAGGGCGGTGAGACCGGCGTTGCGGTCCGTGCAGAAGACCACCTGTTCATGGTCTTCTGCCTGCATGCGTTCAAAGAGGGGCATAGGGCTACTTCATACAGCGACCAGGACAGCGTCGCCGTCCACTTTGACCTCATAGGTGTCTTGTTTTTCGTCCGGGTCTTCGCTGTTTTCTCCGGTCGTGACATCGAAATCCCAGGCGTGCCACGGGCAGGTGACCATATTGCCGTCCAGCTCGCCTTCGCCTAATGGGCCCCCCTGGTGCGGGCACACATTGTCCAGGGCGTAGAACGTCCCATCGACATTGAAAACGGCGACTTGCTGATCGTTGACCTCAAAACACCGGCCTTCGCCTTCGGGGATATCACCCGTCGAGGCCACTTTGACAAAATCGGCCATGCTGTCCTCCTGTGTCTGAAATATCGGCGAATTAAACAAATTACGCTACGGGCCGCAAGGTTGGTCAAGGGTCGGTTGTGTCTCAGTTTGAATTTTCCCGCTCCCGTTGTCGGCTCAGCGCCCCCTCACCCCAGCCCTCTCCCTCCAGGGGAGAGGGAGCAAACATCCCCTCCCCCTCTGAGGGGGAGGGTTAGGGTGGGGGGAAAATGCAAGCGGAACCACTACCCAAGGGTCGGCCAGATAGAATGGGGTACAAAAAAGCCCCTGGGTCAGACCGTCAGGACGACCCAGGGGCTGTCAGCCAGTAGCAGGGTTCTTTTAGCCGCCGTAGAAGACCTTGTCTCCCAAGTCGGCCATGTGCAGCGTCGCCAGGTCCGCGCGTCCTTCGGGCTGCTTCTGGACAGCCGCATTCACCACTTTCCCAATAAAAATGGAATGGTCGCCGTTCTCGACCGTTTGCTCTAACGAGCACTCGACATAGGCCGGGACGCTTTCGAGCACCGGCGCGCCAGTACTGCCGGCGCTGTATGCCTCACCGTTGATGGTGTTGCCGTCTTTTTCAACCGGTTTGAAAAAGGCGAAGGCCGGGCCTTGCTGTCCCTTGCCCAGGATGTTGAGGGCAAAAGAGCCGGCTTTTTTCACGATGTTGTGCGCGCTGGCGTCGGCCTTGACGCCAACCACGACCAGCGGCGGTTCAAAGGCGGTCTGCGTCACCCAGTTCACGGTGGCCGCGGCGACCTCGCCATCTTTTTCCGCGGTCAGCACATACAGGCCGTAGGGGATCATACGTAAGGCGGTCTTTTTGGCGTCTGCATCCATACTCATTCTCCCTGTGTGTTACGTTGTCCGGGCCTTGTATCCGGCCTGTATGCGGCGTGCAAGACCTTGGCTTATTGTCTGGAGGGGATATTCGCGCTATCGAAGATGTGGAACTCTCCTGCACAGCCGGCAGTGTCCTGCCAGTATCCCTGACACTGATGTGAGACATTGACAGCGCCGTAGAAGATGCCCCCAAAGACACTGTCCAATGTCCAGGAGCCAATGTAGTACCCGTTTTTACAGACCTCACCCTTAACTCTGACCCGCCCGCGGGGAGGGGCACGGGTAGAAGCATAAATTTCTCCTTTCCGTATCTCCCCCAGTGTCGTCCCTCTTATTGCCGTACAGGTTTGGTCTTCGGTTGCTGCAGTAGGATTTTCAAATTGAATAAAATACTCGTCTCCATCATCCTGAGAGCCTTTTTCGCACGGCAAGGGTGGTGGCTGGAGCAGTGGCCCATCGTAGGATACGTTCCCAATTGGTGGTATCAGGTCGCATACATAGCCAAGGGGACGAATATTCTCGGCTATCTCCAGGTGTTGGGTACTCTGATTCCATTCAAACCACGTGGTCTCACCCGGCGATGGGAAATTCGGGGCTCTGAGTCGGAGGTTCGCGTCGGTGACAAAATCCTCCCCGGTAGTCGCTACCGTGAACGTGTTTCTGTCGAACTCCACGCCATTGTCGTAGGCCACTGCGGTGTGGGTACCATCGTCCAAATTCCCCCAATTCCAGATGGCGACAAAGCCGACATTTGCGTCGGGACAGGCACCTCTTTTGAGAACATCGGGCCGCTGACTGCCGTACACCAGGGGGATAGGGTCGCCGTTGTCGAAGCGGACCGTCAGGTCTCCGTTGGCCTCACACTTCCAGCCCGAGATGACCCCAATGCCCGACAGTTTGTCACCGTTGCTCGGAATCCCAAGAACGGCGGCGTGAGCCAGGGAAGGGATAAGGAGAGACAGACCAAGGCAAAGGCGGAGCGCGGTACACATGAAAGAACCTCTTTCAAATCCGTTCAAATTCCTGCCTCTATATGCGGCAGGTCAAGGAATTTTAATATTATACCAGAGAGGAGGGACATTCAAACTGAGCATTCCCGGTCGGTGGTATTGATTCCAGCCGCCTGCCATGATTGGCAATGGTGGGGCGCAGCCAAATATGGTGAGACGGATGAACGGGCGAATGAGTTTTAACGGCTCGGGGGTCACGTCGGGACTCTGGACGCCGCACGATCAAGGCTGGGCTGATTCTATAAGTCCATGACGCAGAAAAGAGCAGATACCAACACCGGGGTCGCATACCAGCAGCGTGACGCCGCATATTTTGAGCAGCGCCAATTGCGACGCCACGCCCGAGTCTGGTCGCTCTGGGCGCTGGGTGTCGGAGCTGTGATCTCTGGCGACTTCTTTGGCTGGAACTTTGGCCTGGCGGCTGGTGGTTTTTGGGGTTTATTTACCGCGACGGTTATCATCACCGTCATGTATATCGGCCTATGCTACTCCATTGCCGAGATGTCCCCTGCCTTGCCGCATACCGGTGGCGCTTACTCGTTTGGTCGGTCAGCCATAGGACCTTGGGGGGGCTTTATCACCGGGCTTGGGGAGAACATCGAGTATGTGCTGACCCCAGCGGTGATTGTGGTCGGCATTGGCGGTTATCTGGGCGCGATCTTTGAGACGCCTGAGGCTTTTGCTCCGGTGTGGTGGCTGCTGGCGTATGTGCTCTTTGTTGGCCTGAACATCTGGGGGGTAGAAATCACGTTTCGGTTTGCCGTCTTCGTGACGCTCGTTGCTTTGGCTATCTTACTGATTTTCTGTATCGGGGCTGTGTCCCATTTCTCCTGGGAGTGGCTGCTGAACATCGAACCGGAAGGAGGGGCGAGCCGGGTTCTGCCCAAAGGCTGGTTGGGAATTGCGTGGGCCTTGCCGTTTGCGATCTGGTTTTATCTGGCGATTGAGGAACTGCCTTTGGCGGCAGAAGAGTCTCACGACCCAAAACGGGACATGCCGAAAAGCATTCTGCTGGGCTTGCTGACCCTCATCTTCACCGCTTTCGCGATTCTCTTTCTGAATGCGGGTATAGCACCCGGAGCCAAAGAGGTCGGGTTGTCTGACGAACCGCTGTTCTTGGGCTTTCGGACGATCTTTGGCCAGGGGATAGGCACAAAGCTGTTAGCCCTTATTGCTGTGGCCGGTTTGATCGCCAGCTTTCACACCATCATCTTTGCCTATGGGCGCAACATCTACTCTCTGTCCCGAGCGGGCTATTTCCCCCACTGGATGTCGCTCACCCACGGCACCCGTCAAACGCCCCATATCGCGCTCATTATTGGCGCGATTATCGGCTACGTTGTGGCATTGACTATTCATTACTCCGAGGCCATCTTCGGCGACGTTCCGGTGGGGGCGGTGCTGCTCAATATGGCCGTATTCGGAGCAGTGATCTCGTACATGCTGCAAATGCTGTCGTTCATCCTGTTGCGGAAAAATCTGCCAAATATTGAGCGCCCGTATCGCAGCCCGGTCGGCGTGCCTGGCGCATGGACCGCTTTTGTCATTGCGCTGATTACGCTGATCTTTTTATTCCTTAACCCGGACTACCGGGTCGGCGTCTGGGGCTGTGCGATATGGTATGCCGCAGCGGTACTCTATTTTGCCGTTTACGGTCGTAAAACTCTTGTCTACTCGCCCGAAGAAGACTTCGCCGTTACCCAGCGGGCCGCGCACGGCCTGGATTAAGAAATGTTCTGACCAACGGTCAGGACCTTACGAATCAACCTCCACCATCCAGCCGTGTCGGTCCGGCGTCAGGCCGCGCTGGATAGCGGACAACTCGTCAAACAGGCGTTGGGACAGCGGGCCGACCTGGCCGGCATTGATGACAATGCTCTCGTCTTTATACGACAGCTCGCTGACCGGCGAGATAACGGCCGCGGTTCCAGCCCCAAACACCTCACGCAACAGGCCATTGCGCGCCGCAGTCAATACTTCGGTGATGGTAATGGGTCGCTCTGCCACCTGCATCCCAAAGTCCTGGGCGAGCTGGAGTACGGAGGCGCGGGTCACACCTTCGAGAATAGTCCCGGTGACTGGTGGGGTGACGAGTTCATCGCCAATCACAAAGGCAATATTCATGGAGCCGACTTCCTCGATGTATTGCTGCTCGACGCCATCGAGCCACAACACTTGGGCAAAACCGTCTTTGTGGGCTTCTTCACCGGCGAATAAACTGCCGGCATAATTCCCCGCGGTTTTCGCGGCCCCGGTTCCGCCGCGCACGGCCCGCACATAGCGGTCTTCAACTCGGATACGGAGCGGCTTGGAGCCCTCGGCATAATAGGCGGCGACCGGCGAAAGAATAATAAAGAACTGGTAGGTGTGAGACGGTCGCACCCGCAGGTCGGGATCGCAGGCAAAAGCAACCGGGCGGATGTAGAGCGAAGTGCCGGGCGCACGCGGCACCCAGCCCTGGTCCAGTTTCACCAACTGCTTGAGCGCTGAGAGAAAGAGGGCCGGGTCAATCGGCGGGATACACAGCCGGCCGGCAGAGCGATTAAAGCGGGCGATATTGCGGTCTGGTCGAAAGAGTAGAATTTTATCGTCCGGCGAACGATAGGCCTTGAGACCTTCAAAGATGGCCTGGGCATAGTGGAGTCCGACGGTAGCCGGTTCCAGCGCCAGGGGTCCGTACGGAACGATACGCGGGTTGGACCAGCCCGTATCGGCCGCACCATCCAGGAGAAACATATGATCGGTAAAAATCTGGCCAAACCCGAGGGCGTCGTCGCGCGGTTTGGGTTTAGGCCGAGTGCTCTGGCTGACAGGGATGTGCATACTCATGATAACTCTCTGCAGGAGAGCGGAGTGTAACAGAGATAGGAGTTCTATCGAAGCCGGCTCGCGCATTGACTTCGGCTGGCTGGGCGCGCTAGGGTCGGTGCCTGTTTGAAAGGAGGAAGCATGGCTCGTATTCCCTATCCCAATCTTGAAGACTTACCGGAAAAGGTTCGCGTCGCCGCGGAGAAGCTCCCGCCGCTCAACATAATGAAGATGTTTCTGAATGCGCCGACGAACGCCATACCGCTGTTGTCTTTTGGCCAGTCCATCCTGACGAAACAAGAGCTGGACGCCCAGCTGCGGGAGCTGGCTATTCTGCGGGTGGCGCATCTGACTGGGGCCAACTATGAGTGGACCCAGCATGTGCCGCTCGCCAAAGAGACCGGGGTCACGGACGCTCAGGTAGAGGCCATTCGGCACGGAGCGGACGGGGCTGGCGCTGACGCTTTTAACGAAGTGGAAAAGCGGGTGCTCCGTTTTACTGATGAGGTCACGCAGGATGTCAAAGCCTCCGCTGAGACGTTCTCTGCATTAGAGAAGGATTTGGGGCCGCGCCAAATGGTCGAGCTGGCCCTGGCGATTGGTTTCTACGGTATGGTGGCGCGGGTTATGGAATCGTTCGAGGTCGAGCTGGAACCTACGGCTGGGACATATTCGATTGCACAGCTCCGGCGCTGAGATCAATCGGCCAGGTAAATCCGGGGAACTTTCCAGCGCTCGAAGAAACCAGCCTTGGGTTTCTCCTCTGCCTTGAGGTCTGTGACATGGGCCTCAATGTCCTGGTACAGCCGGGCGACATCAATCCCGTGTGAGGTGGGGCGAAAGTCTTCAAGCCGCATGAGGGCTTGGGTCAACAGGTTAATCGCGCCCTGTGAGCCACCCCGGTTGAAACGCAGGTGGAGGCCGGTGGCCAGGCGGATCAGGGCTTCGTACAAGGCCCTGTCTGCTGCGTCGGCTTCCTGCCAGACCTCTTCGAGCGCCTGGTGGCTGTCAAAATAGTTCCGACGGTTAAAAAGCCGAATGGCCTCCTTGAGCTTTGGCTGCATCACGATTATGACAAAAGGGCAATTTTGAAAGCGAGGAGTATCCTATGCCGCTACGCACGGTTGAGCAATACAAACACAGCTTGAAAGACGACCGGCTGGTATACTTTCGTGGCCAGCGTATCCCCGACGTGACCGCGCACCCGCTCGTTCAAACCGCCATCGATCACGAAGCGACGGACTATCGCCTTATGCACGACCCGCAATACCGGGAATTGGCGGTTGTCCAAAACCCCGAAACCGGCGAGGAGATGAGCCGCTATTTTCTGCCGCCGCAGAATGCCGACCAACTGCTCAAACGGAGTGAGCTGATTGAAACCGCCTGCCGGGAGGGCGGGACGCTGGTCGTGCTGGCCAAAGTGGTGGGCAGCGATGCGCTGTTTGGCCTGTTGCGGACTTCTCAGCAAATAGATGCCGCGTGTGGCACCTCCTACCACCAGCGGGTCAAAGCCTTTTATGACTACTGCTGTCAAGAAGACGTCAGCTTTGCCCTGGCTCAGACCGATACCAAAGGCGACCGGGCGTTGCGTCCCTCGGAACAGGAAGACCCGGACTTGTATCTGCGCATTGTCGAAGAACGCCCGGACGGCATTGTGGTGCGCGGGGCCAAGGTCCATACCTCAAATACCACCCACGCCAATGAGATGATCGTCCTGCCCACGCGGGCTATGGGTGAAGAAGACAAGGACTACGCGGTCTCCTTTGCGATTCCGCTGAATACTCCGGGGCTCAAGCTGCTGATGAGCGGCTACGGTTCATACACCCAGCGCAATAGCTTCGATCATCCGGTCAGCTCGGGCGTAAAAATGACCGAAACGCTGACTATCTTTGATGATGTGTTCGTGCCCAACGAACGGATTTTCCTCCAAGGCGAATGGCAGTTTGCCGGTCCCTTGGCGCTGTCGTTTGTTGAGTATCATCGCCTGACCGCGATTTCGTATAAACTGCCCTTTCTGGACCTTTTGGCCGGCGCCGGGCGCCTGATGGCCGAATACAACGGCATTGAAAGAGCCGCCCATGTCAAAGAAAAACTCTTCTGGCTGGCCAGTTATGCCGAGACCACCCGGTCGTTGACCCATATGGCGTGTCTGAAGGCACGCGCGACCGACTCCAACATGGTCATCCCCGACCCCCCGACCGTGAATATCGCCAAGCACCATTTTGCGGCCGATTTCCACCAGGCCCTGTCGCACGTCCAGGACCTGGCCGGCGGTATTCTGGTGACTGCGCCGGCGGTGGAAGACCTGCGGAGCGAAGAGACCGGACCGTTGATCGAGAAATATATGAAGGGCAAGAAGGGCACCTCGGGCAAGGAACGCCTCCAGGTGATTAACCTGATTCAGGACATCACCACCTCAGACTTTGGGGGCTATAACGCGGTGCTGGCCCTGCACGCCGAAGGCTCCATGGAAGCGGAAAAGATGCAGCTCTATCGGGAGTATGACTGGCCGCGGGTGCGCGATTACGCCAGCAAAATGGCACGGATAGGCAAGGAATAAGGTCTGTCTCTTCCCGTTAGCAGGTCAGTACTATAGCCGGGGTGGCTGGGGAGCCGCCCCGTTTTGTTTGGCAATCAGTTGGAACCGAGCCACATGACACAGGAGGGCCGCCCATGTCATACGAAACGCTGATCTACGAAAAGCAGGACGGGATAGCGACTGTCACGATTAATCGCCCCGAGAAACGCAACGCGTGGACCACCCAGATGTCGGAAGAGATCATCGCCGTCTTCGGTAGGATGGAAGACGACCCGGAGGTTCTGGTCACCATTCTGACTGGCAGCGGGGACAAGGCGTTTTCTGCCGGCGCGGATTTGGGTAATGCCAAGACCCACAAGGTCACCACCGTTGGCGCGCACCTGGCCTCTGTCTCGCCCAAAGGCTTCCCCGTATTTAATGCGGTCGCCGACTATCCCAAACCCGTTGTTGCCGCGATTAACGGTTTTGCCGTCGGGATTGGCTGTCTGATTACGCTGTGCTGCGATATTCTGCTTGCCTCGGACAATGCCGAGCTCGGCCTGCCCCAGGTTCCGCTCGGCATCCTGCCGGCCTATGGCGGAGCGGTGCGACTCGCGCGCTATGTCGGGCGTGGGAAAGCCATGGAAATGGTGCTGCTTGGAGAACGCATGAGCGCCCAGGAAGCCTACCGGGTCGGGTTGGTCAATAAAGTCGTGTCGCTCCCGAAACTCAGGCCCTTGGCGCAAGACTATGCCCAGCGGCTGGCCGCCCTGCCGCCGCTGGCAGTGCGGCTGGCCAAAGAGTCGCTGAATAAAGGGCTCGATATCGCCTCGCTCAAAGAGGCGGCGCAGACCGACATCTACCGCTTCATGCTGCTCGGTCAGACTGAAGATAGTCACGAAGCCCATCAAGCTTGGCGGGAGCGACGAAAACCCGTATTCAAAGGACAATAGCTACACAGCACGACCGAAGGAGGGGAATATGAATCGGTACGGAGAAAACACCCAGCCCCAGGCCGCAGCCGGCTGGCAGTTGGCGCGTCTCTCGTCGCCCAGCGCGCTGTTCGGGGCGAACGGGATGCGCATGGGTTCGGACGGGCAACTCTATGTGGTCCAGGCGTTTGGCAGTCAGGTGAGCGCGGTCGATACTGGCAGCGGCGCGTGCGCAACGATCTCGCCGGTTGGTGGGCCGATCGTTGCGCCAGACGATATCGCCTTTGACTCGCACGACGTCATGTATGTGACCGAGGTGATGAGCGCGCGGGTCAGCGCCCGCACGCCCAGCGGTGAGGTCCGGGTCATTGCGGATAATGTGCCGGCGGCAAACGGCATCACCGCCTACCAGGACCGCTTGTTCATGGACGAATGCCGCCCCGGCGGCCGCCTGTTTGAACTGTATCCAGACGGTCGAGAGCCACGGGTGATAGCCGAGAACCTGCCGCTGCCCAACGCGCTCTCGGTTGGGCCTGACGGCAAGCTGTATTTCCCGCAAATCGCGGCGGGTGAGATCTGGCGCTGCCCGCTCGAAGGTGGAGCGCCTGAACGCTTTATGTCTGGCTTTGCTGTTCCAACTGCGGTCAAGTTTGACCAGAACGGCCTGCTGACAACAACCCAGGCCGCCAGCGGGGAAGTGACAAGGGTCGATATCCAGAGCGGAGAAAAGACCGTTGTGGCAAAGGTCCGACCGGGGATCGACAATCTCGCCTTTGCGGATGACAACCGGCTCTTTATTTCCCACTTTGTGGACGGTGGGGTCGCCGAGATTCTGGCGGACGGAACTGAGCGCATCCTGGCGCCCGCGGGTCTGCTCGGCCCGTTCGGCATCACCGTGACCGGCGACGGCGCTGTCTATGCGGCTGATGGCATGAGTATGATATCCGTCAGCCGGGACGGACAGGTCAGCCGTCCGACGATGTTCACCCAAGAAGGCTATCCCGGCTTTATCCGCGGCATTGCCGCCGGTCCGGCCAATAGCGTGTATGTGACGACCTCAGCCGGTGAAGTTGTCCTGTATGATTTCAGCACACGCGAACCGCAGACCCTGGTCAGCGAACTCAACGAACTCTATAGCCTCGCGCCGACCCAGGACGGCGCGGTTGTGGTCGCAGAGGGCGGCGAAGGACGCCTGCTCAAAGTGACCGCAGACGGCAACGTCAGCGTCTTAGCCCGCGGTCTTGGCCGCCCGAATGGCGTGGTCGTGGCCGGTGATGGGTCGTGCTATGTCAGCGAGCCTGACAAAGGTCAGGTGTCACATGTGAATGGTGGCAGCTCAGCCGTGGTCGAGGGCCTGTCGTCGCCCCAGGGTCTCGGCCTGCTTGGCGATCAACTCCTGATTGTTGACGCCGGCAGCAAAGAACTCATCGCCGTGTCGCTTGGTGCAAAACAGCAACAGACGATTGCTTCCGGCCTGCCGGTCGGCGCTCAGCCTGGCGTGACCCCACAAATACTCATGGGGATTGCCGGTCTGATTCAGGGGCCGCTCACCCCATTCTCCGGCTTGGCCGTGGGTGGAGATGGGACGGTCTATATTGCTGCCGATGGCGAGGGGAGCGTGCTGACACTCAAGCGGGCCTAGACCTGGACAGGGGACGGCTGAGGCCGTCCCTGCCTGAGGCTGCGCTTAGGGGACTTCCAGAATAATCTTGCCGAAATTCCTATTGTCCTCCATGTACTGATGCGCCTCGCCGGCCCGCTCCAAGGGAAAGCGGCAATCAATAATGGGCCTGATCCTGCCGGCGGCTAAAGGCGGCAGCCAGCTCGCCTGAAAGCGGCGGGTGATGTCGATTTTATCGGCCAGGGTTCGAGTGCGCAGCACGGAGCCAAACACCTGGAGGCGTTTTCTCAGAATCAAGCCCAGATTCGTTTCCACTTTGACTCCGCCCATCACGCCGACGAGGACCAGGCGTCCGCCCGGCGTGAGACTTGTGAGGTTCTTGTCCCAATACGCCGCGCCAATAAAATCTTCTATAACATCAACGCCTCTTCCCTTGGTGGCGCGTTGCACCCACTCGGCGAAGTTCTGCTCTTTATAGTTGCAGCCGGCAGTTGCGCCGAGGTCCACACAACGCTGAATCTTTTCGGCCGAGCCGGCTGTGACCAGCGCGGTTGCCCCGGTCTCGCGGGCCATCTGAATAGCCGCCGTCCCCACTCCGCTCGCCCCGGCGTGGATCAGGATGGTTTCGCCCCGCTTCAGACCGGCCAGGGTAAATATCGTTTCCTGAGCGGTGAAATACACCTCCGGCACGGCCGCGGCTTGGGCAAAGCTCCAACCCTCGGGAATCGGCATAGCCATGCGAGCGTCAATGACCGCCTTTTCTGCGTAGCCGCCCCCACCAACCAGACCGAAGACACGCTCGCCAACGGCAACCGTGGTCACTGCCGAGCCCACGGCTTCCACCTCTCCGGCGAGTTCGAGCCCGAGAATATCGGACTCACCCGGCGGTGGTGGATATAGGCCCTGGCGCTGGAGCGTATCCGCCCGGTTGAGTGCGGTTGCACGAACCCGCACAAGAATCTGTTCCGGGCGGGGTATTGGATCAGGGACGGCGCCCAACTTGAGAACGTCCGGGCCGCCCGGCGCTGCAATGGTAATAGCCTGCATATTGCTCCCCGAGCGCGGAGTTACTTGCCTGTGAAGCGGGCTTTGCGTTTCTCGACAAAGGCGGTAATTCCCTCCGCGAAATCCGGTGTCCCCATCGACAGGGTGATTGAGCGGGCTTCGCTGTGCAATTGTTCGTGTAGGGAGTTGCCAAGGCTTTGATTGAGCAGCAGTTTGGTCCGTCCAAACGCGGCAGTCGGACCCTGGGCCAATTCTTCGGCTAGTTTTTTCGCCTCGGCCATCACCTGGTTGGGCTCGACCACCGCGGTCAGCAGTCCCAGGTTCAGCGCTTCTTCAGCTGGAACGGGCTTGTTGCGCAAAAACATTTCGGTTGCCTTGGCCAGTCCCACGTAACGGGGCAGGAAAAAGGTTGAGCTGGAGTCCGGGCTTGCGCCAATACCCAGAAAGGCGGTGACAAGATTGACCTGAGGCGAGGCAATGCGGAAATCGCAAGCGAGCGCCAAACCGAACCCGCCGCCGGCGGCCACGCCGTTGAGCGCGGCAATGACGGGTTTGGGAATTTCACGGACCGTGGCAATGGCCGCGTGCAGGACGGGCATCATTTTCTCCAGGCTTGGAATAATACGCTGCTGGGCCAGGGCTTCGACAAAGAACTTGATATCGCCGCCCCCGCTAAACGCCTTGCCATTCCCGGTGAGAACCACCGCCCGCACCTCGTCATCATCCCAGCACTCCATCAGGGCCGTGCGTAAGCCGGCTGAGAGTTCATGGTTCATCACGTTAAACTGGGCCGGACGGTTCAGGGTAATGGTTGCAATACTGCCCTCACGACTCCAATAAACGGCTTCTTCCATCGTATTCTCCTCTTTCTTCTTTCTTGCGCTTTGCCTCGCTTGACGGATTGTCGGGGGTACACGAATATGCTGGCTTCGCGTGCGGGTATTTCCATATCAGACCCACCCGCCACAACAACAGGGCGGTTGCGGCTGTTTGATTGACCGGCAGGCGTGAGTATGCTTGAAACCAGGGTGCGGATACAAACATGGCGACTCTCGCGTTCGACACTCACGCCTTTGTGAAAGAATTGACCCAGGCCGGGATGCCGGAGGCGCAGGCCGAGGTGCTGGCGCGCTCGCAAGCGACCTTGATCGATGAAAAACTGGCTACCAAGCAGGACCTGAAGGAACTCGAAGCGCGCCTTCGCCACGATATGAAAGAGTTGGAATTACGGCTGACGATCCGCCTCGGCTCGATGATGGTCGTCGCCATCGGCGTGGTCGCCGCGTTGGTGAAACTGCTGTGAGTGTGGAACATACGGACCGCGCATGAGCACCATTGTCTTCGATACCCACGCCTTTGTGAAAGAGCTGACCCAAGCCGGGATGCCGGAAGCGCAGGCCGAGGTGCTGGCGCGCTCGCAGGCGACCTTGATCGATGAAAAACTGGCTACCAAGCAGGATCTGAAAGAGCTGGAACTACGGCTGACGATCCGCCTCGGCTCGATGATGGTCGTCGCCATCGGCGTGGTCGCCGCGTTGGTGAAACTGCTGTGAGGTCAGGAGCAGGAGTGCCTTTCCTGTCGTGTGTTCTTGACGGTGGACTGTAAGGTCCGTCCTACGACGCCAGACACTCCTGAATCGCCGCGTCAATAAAATCGTTATCCTCCTGATGCATGCCAATTCCCGCCAGATGTCCCCAGATGGACGGGATTGGCCGATACACGGCGTTCGGCAGGCAGTCTGCCTCTGCCTGGCTGTCTTCTGGTGGAAAGTAGAGATCGGTCTGACCCGGCAGAATCATGGCCTTGGCGGAAACGGTGGCCAGCGCTTTGCGCCAGTCTCCATCAAATCCCGGCGAGTCACCGACATTATGATCCTGCCAGGTCTTTGCCTGGGCGAGGAGGTTGTTTGCGTCACACTGGAGAAAAAAGTTCTCCCAAAAATAGACCAGGAAATCTTCGACGCTCGGATGGCCGAGCTGCTTATACAGCTCTTCACGATACCAGGCCTGCGACAGGCCCCAGCCGGCATACACCCGGGCCATGGCGCGAACGCCTGTGGCCGGCGGTTGGGCGTAATGGCCGTGGTTCCAGGCCGCGTCTGCTCGGAGCGCGGAAGTAAAGCCTTCGATAAAGACATGGGTGTGCGGAGTGGTCCGCGCCGCGCCGCACCACGGCGCAATCCGTTCGACCATAGCCGGATAACTGACCGCCCACTGAAAGCACTGCTGCGCGCCCATTGAGTAGCCGGAGACCAGGGCGAGCGACTCAATGCCAAGGCTCTGAACCAGGGCGTGCTGGGCTCGTACATTGTCGCGAATGGTCGTTGCCGGAAAATGCGGGCCATTCATGGGAACGGGCGTCGTGCTGGGAGAAGAAGACAGCCCGTTGGTGAACATATTGACGGCGATGACATAATATTTACTTGGGTCGAAACACTTGCCTTCCCGGATCAAAAATTCATAGCCGGTATGATCGCCGGAATACCACGAGCACAGCAGGATGGCGTTGTCTTTGCGGCTGTTGAGTTCGCCGTAGACCTGATAGGCGAGTTGGGCCTTGCGTAACACCAGACCACATTCGAGCGGAAAATCCCCTAACGAAAAAATCTTATGCTCTGGCATGTCGAGTCCTCCTTTATCGGTGCGTCAATCGTTGCCCATTCTGGGGTGCGTTGTGGTCGGTCAATCTGTCAGCGTATACCCATAATCCTTCCTTCAAAAAGTACATTCCAGAGTTGAATGGCCTCGGCTAACCTTGGGTGTGTCCATTCCTGTAGCCTGTAGAGCCGGCCTTCATCATCGAGTAGTTCCTGTATTGGACATATTTTCGCGTAGCTGCCTCTGTGAGCGCCGCAATAATAGTACCATCCCGTCGAATCAATATTTGGACTGTTTTCGGCTTGGACTAAATTCTGTCCAGACCGTTTATACCATTGATTAGTCGAATATCCTGGAATGTTCGCCAATGTCTTCAGGAAGCTTGTCTTCTCTTCTTCAGCCGTCGGTTTGTTGAGCAGGACTTCTGAAATGAAATCCCTAAACCTTGGAATCTTTGCCTCTCGGTCTTTTTTGAGAATCCGTTCCAAGAGATCGACTAATGCCTCGGTTCCAGCGTTCTCTTTTTTTGCAAGACGGGCATATATATTAATCATGAGCGTTACGCCTCAGATTGCATTATGCTTTTCCTTAGAACGCCTTATGCTATAGTCAGGCCAGAGTCCCCGAATCGGCGAAAGTCCGCCATATTCGCAGTCGCTACGGGCGCGCCATCGACGAGCGCCGTTGCTGCAATCATGCAGTCAATCAATGAGCCACGCCGCCTGCCCGACTCATTAAACAAACGGGCGGCAATCGTAGCGTGCTCCGGTGTGAAGTCACGGTGCCGTCCGATGATCTCAGCGGCCAATTCCATCTCGGAGCGGTCAAGTGGACCGCACAGGAACTCTGCCCAGGCGACTGTACTCATTATCAGTGTTTCGCCCTCTTTAATCCAGATTCGCAGTTTGCGATCTTCAGGTGATCCTAGTTTCAGGGCTTGGATCAGAAAGCTCGTGTCCAAGTGGATCATTGAGACTTGGAAGATAGCCGCAGAGCAGCCGCTTGGCGCTCAGCATTGAGAGTCCGCGCCCATTGTGTGACATTGATCTTGCGCTTGCGCAGAGAAGCCTGCAACTGGTCAAGAGCGCTGAGCGCCACACCGCTCTCCGGCTCCCACTCCATCGCTACTCTCCGAATAGCGCGCCGCAACACTTCGGACTTTGACACCTTCCAGCGTTGTGCCAACGCCTCCAATGTTTTTACGGATTCGACATCCAGCGAATATGTCGATTTGATGGTTTGTGTAGCCATGTGGGTAATGTATTGTTGGACTCAAGCCGCGTCAATCTTGTTGGGGATTGAGGGGAAGGGCGACCTAGGGCTACGCCTTATACCCGAGCGCGTTCAGATAGGCTTGTATGCTTGATACCAGCCCCATGTAGAGCGCGTCGCAAATCAGGGCGTGGCCGATGGACACTTCGAGCAAACCGGGTAAATGTTCCGCAAAGTAAGGCAGATTATCCAAGTTGAGATCGTGTCCGGCATTCAGACCCAGACTAACTTCTTGGACCGTTTGGGCTGCGGTGTGATACGCGGCATAGACCTGGGCTTGCTCGGCACTGCCAAACAGACGGGCATAGCGTTCCGTATAGAGTTCAATCCGGTCTGCGCCGAGCTCTTTTGCGCGTCTCACCTGGTCGCTATTCGGCTCAAGAAAAAGACTGGTTCTGATGCCGTTGTCGTGTAAACGCCGCAAGACCTGACCGAGCCAAGCGACATCGCCGCTGAGGTTCCAGCCGGCGTTTGAGGTAAGCGCGTCGGGCGGGTCGGGGACCAGGGTGCACTGGGTTGGTCGCACCTGGCAGACCAGGTCCAGAAACTCAGCCGAAGGATAGCCCTCGATATTGAATTCAACGCCAGGATGGCCGACGAGCAGGGCGGCGAGGTCTCTCACGTCCTGATAGCGAATATGGCGACCGTCCGGGCGTGGATGCGCGGTGATGCCGTGACAGCCGGCGGCGATGCAGGTTTGGGCGGCCCGGACGACATTCGGCTGATCGCCGCCCCGGGCGTTGCGCAGAGTGGCGATTTTATTGACGTTGACGCTGAGTTTGATCATGGCGGTTCCGATTGTTGTTACTCAATTCACAGGGCTGTACGGCTCGTCTCGATTTTTCTAGTATTATGTTTCCCGTATCAAACTGGAAGGGGTCATAACGCTATGAGTGACTATCTGCAAGAACTTGCCGGCCGTTTGGTTGGCTATGACACCGTGAGTCAAAAGAGCAATGTCGAAGCTATGGCCTACCTCGGCAATCATTTGGAGGAGCATGGCTTTCAGGTTGCCTTGCAGCAAACCGAAGTCGCCGGGGTGCCCAAAGCCAATCTGATTGCGTTTGCCGGTCCGCCCGAGCCGGACGGCCTGATTCTCTCCGGCCATGTGGATACGGTCCCGTTTCTCGACCAGCCCGGCTGGACGCGCGATCCGCTGGCCCTTGGCGTGGAAGATGATCGTGTCTACGGGCGCGGCGCCTCGGATATGAAAATTTTTTTGGCGCAGTGTGTGGATGCCGCGGCGGCCCTTGACCTCAAGCGGCTCACACGCCCAGTCGTCTTTTTGTTTACCGCAGATGAGGAAGTGGGCTGTCTGGGAGCGGCACGCCTCGTGCCCGAGCTGTCCGACCTGTTGGGTGATATCCCTCAGCCCCACCTGGCCTGGATCGGTGAGCCAACCTCCTACAAGGTTTTTCATACCCATAAGGGGGTGGCGGTTTTCTCGATTAGCGTCCGCGGCCTGGGCGGCCACAGCAGTACACCCGAGACCGGAGTGAACGCGATTGCGGTTGCCGGCAAGGTCATCAACGCAATTGGCCAGTATCAGGCCGAACTGCGCGCCGCCCCGTCTGCCGAATTTGCCGAGCTGTTCCCGGACTCACCCTATCCGACGCTGAACTTCGGACTGGTGCGCGGCGGGACGGCGGGCAATATGATTGCCGAGCAATGCACGATTCAGGTCAGCTACCGGCCCCTGCCCAAAGCCGACCCGCTTGATTGCCTGCACGAGATTGCCCGTCGGGTCCGGGCCCTTGACCTGCTTGACTTCAGCGGCTCCTCACATCAGGCCAGTGTCGAGTTCTCGAAGCCGCTCGTGGTGCCGCAGCTGTTTTCGCCTCGGGAAACCCCCCTCGAAGGCGCATTGTTTGAGGTGGCCGGCCAACAGACCAGCGGCGGGGCGCCGTTTGCGACCGACGGCTGTCAGTTTGCCTCCGGCGGGATCGTGTCTCTGATCTGTGGGCCTGGCGACCTTGACCAGGCCCACCAGCCCAATGAGAGTATACGGCGAGAGACCTTCGAGAACGGGACCGGCCGTATTCTGTCTGTCATTGAAAAACTCTGTATGGCTGAGCGGTCCTAGGAGCGAATGATGCCGGTGCACGAGATACGCCACCCTTTGGTTCGGCATAAAATAGGTTTGCTGCGACAGGCCGAAACCGGGCCCAAGCTCTTTCGTGAGCTGAGCGCAGAAATCGCGGCGCTGCTCGCATATGAAGCGCTGCGGGATGTTGCGACTGAGAGGAAAATGATCCAGGGCTGGGCCGGCGCGGTCGAGGTGGATCATCTGAGAGTGGACCTGTTGACGGCTGTCCCAATTTTACGGGCCGGCCTGGGCCTCTTGCCCGGTGTGCTTCAGATTATCCCCCACATCGAAGTGAGTCTTGTTGGGATGTATCGGAATGAAAAAACTTTGGAGCCCGTACCCTATTTTGAAAAGCTGGTTGACCGCCTGCGTGAGCGGACCGCGCTTATTATTGATCCGATGTTGGGAACCGGCGGCACCTGCCGCGCGACAGTTGATATATTAAAAAAAGCCGGCTGCCGGTCTATACGGGCAATCTGTCTGGTCGCTGTCCCGGAAGGGCTGACGCGCCTGGCGGCCACCCACCCGGACGTTGACGTGTATACGGCAGCCGTTGATGACCGCCTCAACGACATTGGCTATATCGTCCCCGGCCTTGGCGATGCGGGTGATCGGATTTTCGGGACGCCGCATGGCGGCTGAAGTCAGACCGGGCGTGACGCCAGGAGAAAGGAAGAATACATGAAATTCGCATTAGTCGGCGTTGGCAGCGGGTCAACCGTGCGCCCCGAGCCCTTGACCCAAGTGGCTCAACAGGCAGAAACCCTCGGCTATGAATCTGTCTGGATTCCCGAACATTTGGCTGTGCCGGTTGACATGCAAGCCCGCTATCCGGGTTCTGCGGACGGCAAATTTCCCGGTGGGCCGGGAGTCAATTTGCACGACCCGTTTGTGGCCCTGTCCTTTGTGGCGGCGCATACCACAACGATTAAGCTTGGAACCGGCGTCTTTGTGCTCCCACTCCGCAATACGCTGGCGGTGGCTAAAGCGGTGGCGAGCCTGGACGTCTTGTCGCAGGGCCGGGTAATTTTTGGCATTGGCGTGGGCTGGTGCGAAGAAGAGTTTGAGGCGGTGGGCATGCCGTTTCGTGACCGGGCCGCGCGGACGCGCGAGGCAGTCAAAGTCATGCGAGCCTTGTGGACTGAAGAGACTCCGCGGTTTTCAGGGAAATTTCACGATTTCAAGCCGGTCGGATTTAATCCCAAGCCCGTCCAGGACCCTTGCCCGCCGCTCGTTTTTGGAGGAGAGAGCAGGGCCGCCCTCAAGCGCGCGGCTGAATTGGCCGACGGCTGGTGCGGAATTCGCTATACGCCCAAGAGCGTCGAACCGTATGTGAGCCAACTCAGAGAATTGACCCGGCAGGCCGGGCGGGATTTCTCTCAATTTGAAATTACGGTGGGGCTTGAGCCCGGCGTTCAGCCGACGCTGGATACGGTGAAACAGTTTGAAGACGCCGGGGTACACCGCCTGTTCGTGTTTGCCCCAGGCTGGGTGCCGCGCCGGAAATTTCAGACCGACCTGTACCCGCAGATGGAGGCCTTTGCCAACGAGGTGATGGCCAAACTGTGACGGACGGCTCAACGCAGTCGTGATACCAAGTGGAGGACACCGTATGGCGAAAGAGCAGATATCGCGTCGGACCTTTCTCAAGAGTACCAGCGCAGTAGTGACCGCAGCCGCATTAGCCGGCAATTTTACTCAGCCGCGCCCCGCCGCGGCACAAGCGAGCGGTCGGCTCCGGTTCGGAGTGCAAACCCCGCCGCAGCATGTACCCTACAGTCAAGTGCAAGACGTCTGGCTGGAAGCTGATGAACTTGGCTATGACAGCGCTTTTGGTTTTGATCACTTTCTGCCGATCTTTTCCGATCCAGCCGGCCCGTGTTTGGAAGGCTGGACCTTGCTCGCCGCGCTTGCCGCTCAGACGAAGCGGTTGAAAACCGGCCTGCTCGTCACTGGCAACACGTATCGTAATCCGGCATTGCTCGCCAAAATGGCGGCAACGGTCGATCATGTGAGTGGCGGACGCCTGATTCTGGGGATGGGCGCCGGCTGGTTTAAGCTGGAACACGAGGCGTTTGGAATCCCGTTTTACACGCCGGGCGGGCGGGCGCGCCGGCTCGTCGAATCGGTCGAACTCATCAAAATGCTGTTCACCCAGGAAAAGACAACGTATGCGGGCAAATACTATCAGGTCAAAGATGCCCCGTTCGAGCCCAAGCCGCTCCAGAAACCCTATCCGCCGATTTTGATTGGTGGAATGGGACCCAAGGTCGTCCAGCCGCTGGTCGCTCGCCATGCCGACATCTGGCATTTCTTTGTGCGTCAGGGAGGGGCCGCAGCGGCCAAAAAGATCGCGGTAAAATTTGACGCTATCTGCAAAGAGGTCGGACGCGACCCCGCCGAGATACAGAAGTCGACATCGCTCAATGCTGAGCAGCTCAAACAGTCGCCTGACGCTATCAGAGCCGCGGTCCAGGCGTATGCGGACGCTGGCGTGCAGTATTTCATTGTGTCGATGTATCCCGACTACGATATGGCGTCCTTCCGTCGCTTTGCCAAAGAAGTCATGCCGGCATTCCGGCCGGCGTAGGAGCGTATGCAAACGAAAATACCGGCGGTTTTTATGCGGGGCGGGACCAGCCGGGCGGTCTGCTTCCGAGAAGATGTACTGGCTCCCTATTCGCTGCCGGTGCGTGAACGCATCATCCTGGCGGCCCTGGGCAGCCCCGATGTCCACGGGCGTCAGATAGACGGCCTCGGCGGTGGGATTTCTTCTCTCAGCAAAGTCGTGATTGTGGGCCGCAGTCCGCAGTCGGACAGCGACGTCACCTTTACCTTTGGCCAGGTTGACGTGCGGACGCCACACATCGACTGGAGCGGGACCTGCGGCAATATGTCGGCGGCGGTCGGTCCGTTTGCCATTGATGAGGGTATTGTTCCTGCGCTAGAGCCAGTGACCACCGTCCGGGTGTTCTCGACGAATACGGGGAAACGCTATATCGCCCGTGTCCCGGTCTGCGCCGGCCAGGCTGCGGTTGAAGGCGCGTATCGTATTGATGGCGTACCTGCTCCAGGGGCGTGTATCACCCTGGAATACCCGGACCCTGGCGGCTCGCTCGGCGGAGGGTTGTTGCCCACCGGCCTGCCCCGCCAGCGGTGCGAGCTGGCGGACTCACGTATTGTGACGATCTCGGTTGTGGACGCCACGATTCCGACCGTCTTCGTTCGCGCCGGCGAACTGGGGGCCGACGCCACGCAGCTCGCGCCCACACTCGATGCAGCGCCGGCCTTGCAGCAGACCTTAGAAGAGATTCGGTGCAAATCGGCTATTCTGCTTGGCCTCACCCCGAGTCTTGAGGAGGCTCACGAGAAGTTTCAACATACGCCCAAGGTCGTGCTGGTCGCCCCAGCAGCAGCGTATACCGCAAGTAGTGGGAAAAGGCTGGAGGCGGAAAGTCTGGACCTGGTGGCCCGCGCGATTTCCATGCGGAACACGCATCGCACCTTTCCGGGAACGGTCGCGATGTGTACCGCTCTTGCCGCTCAGGTTGAAGGCACGGTCGTGCACGCAGTGGCCCGGCGGACGGCCACACACGACATCCGAATCGGGCATCCCGCCGGCGTCATGGCGGTCGGGGCAACGGTCTCACGCCGGGGCGGGGAGTGGTACGCCGAGCGGGTGACAACGAAGCGGACGGCGCGGCGTATTATGGAAGGGGCGATTCTGGTGCCACAGAAATATCTGGAGAGCGCCGTCTGGTTTGAGGGAATAGAGAGCGGAGAAGTGTAGGGGCGACGGCCAACGCCGCCCCCCAGTCGGCTTTGCCAAGACCAGCTGGTCAACCTGAGCAGTCCTGCATTAACTCCAAGGTCGTGCCGTCCGGATCGCGAAAATAGACGGCCTTGACCTTCCCGTAGCCTTCCCCCTCCAGATCGAACATCTGTGGCGGCGAATAAAACTCAACGCCCTTGGCGCTCAGGTCCTGGTAGGTCTTTTCAATGTCTTTGACCCAAAACGCAACCTCTGTAATGCCGGGGTTGGCCAATCCTGGATACGGTTTGCCCGTGTCGCCGGGCTCAATAAAGTGCAGGAGTTCGATCGGTGGACCTTTGGGGTCGTCTTCGTAACGCAGGTAGACGGCGCGCAGCTTTGTATGCGGCACCTGAGTGACCGTGCTGGCCTCTTCCCCCTGAATGGTCACATCACCAATGACCTTGAGCCCCAGCATATCCCGATAAAACTCGACGGCCCGATCCATATCCCGAACCGTAATACCAACGTGCGCAACAGCTCCGAGCATACTCAATCCCTCCTTATCCTATTCCCCGGTGAAGGGGATGGCGCACAGCGCCAGCGTGGATTTCTTTGGTCCTAGCACAGTTCTCTTGCACAATGGGAGAGGCGTGGGAGATTCTTCTGTCGGGCCTCTTGTCTTTCCCTTGTCTTTCCCTCTCCCCTGGAGGCCTGTCCTGAGCCGGTCGAAGGGCCGGGTGAGGGGGCCGACGGACCGCCTGGGGGCCGGCGACACAATGGGCAGCACACGTCTGGGGGGTATCATCCATACCCCGTCGTGACTTCGACCTGGATATTATCCGGGTCGCGCATATACACCGAGCCTTTCTCGCGGGAACCGTGCAGAGAGTAGGGCAGGCGCTTTTCATCCAGGTTGGCTAATAATGCCTGGAACTGCTCGGCCGTGGCCTTGAGCGCAACATGATGCATGCTGCCCACGCCCCGGATGGTTGGCTCGGTGTTTTTCTGCGGAAAATCAAAGAATGCGAGCTGGTTCCCGCCACCCATGTCCAGAAAGATATGGGTGGATGTTGGCTCGTCACGATTCGTTACGATCCTGGTCAGTCGCATGCCGATGACCTCAGTATAGAACTGAATCGTCTTCTCAAGGTCCAGGCTGATCAGCGCCAGATGGTCAACTCCGCCGGTATATTGCGGCGGCGCTGCTGGTCTATCATCTGTGAGATATTTTTGCCTGAGCGCTTCTCGACGCGTTTGACAGGCGTTGAGGTCGGTCATGATTCCCCCCTATGCCGCTCTGGTTCTCCGAGGCGCCTTCTTCTGTCTTTCTTTCTGCGAAGTTCCATGAGCGGAAACAAGCCGGCTCACCGGCTGGCCCAGAGCGGCGGCGACCCGCTCAAGCGTTTCTAAGGCAGGACGACAGCGACCGGCTTCGAGACGGGTCAGGTTCGGGCGGGCCATGCCTGCCTTTTTTGCGAGCGCGGTCTGGGTCAATCCCGCTTGTTTTCTGAGATAACGAATTTGCTGAGCCTCGGAAAGAAGGTCTACTGTATCCTGCTTTTATTGCGCTGTTTATTTTTTCTTACTTTGCGGCGAGTGCCCGGCGGCGCAGGGTTTCGTCGGTATCGATGGTCATGCTGTCGGGCTGGATCACGACGCCGTAGTCACGCTCGGCGCTGTCCAGGGTGATAAATTCATCCAGCACGTCATTGAGAACTTTTTGCGGGTCGCGGGCAAAGGGGTTGCCCCAGCCGCCCCCGCCGCCCTTGAAGGTGGCGATAATCGAGCCCGGCGGCGAGGGGCGATTCGCGGCTGACTCCAGGACTTCTTCCTCATGCTCCGTGCCCCAGTTCAGGACATAGCGACTGCTCGCCCCGTTCTTTCCACCGGCAAAGCCGGGCGAGGAGTGGCGCACGCCTGTCAGCGCCACGTTGATCATGGACGTGTCCCGGACACTTTCCCGCTTCATGGCAAAACCGGGCACCCCGCGCCACTGGCCTGGGGCGGCCGTATCCCCAACGTATTCATACTGATGGTAGAAAAAGGGGAATTGAATCTCACTCATCTCAACAGTGGAGTAAATCAGTCCGCACATGGGGGCCGGCCAGCCGCCCCAGCCATCCTGACCCTGGGTCCCGCCCGCCGCCACGAGCGTATTCCCGTACTCAATGGTCACAAACATTTCGCCGTACCGCGAGTCATGCCCGTAGGTGGTGCATAGACAGTAGTTGAGCGACACCGAGCCGACTTTGTCGGGAATGGCCTGCTCTAATGCCTGCATGGTGGCCGTGCCGACATCTCCGCCAATGACGACTGTGCTGAACATGCACGGGGCGGGCGGGAGCGGGTTCACGACCGTGCCTTCCGGCGCGGTGATGGTCACAGCTCGAAACACGCCGGAGTTGATCGGGATGTCTTCGGGCAGCACCGAACACAGGGCGGTATAGACCCACGAGGCCGTATTGCCAAACGGACTATTCACAAAGCCGGGCGTTTCCGGGCTTGAGCCGCTCAGGTCAACGCTCAGGTCAGAGCCCTTGATGGTGACAGTTGTTTGCACTTCGACATCATAGTTGCCCAGACTGTCGTGGTCCAAAGTCGCCTTGCCCCGGTATTCTCCGTCCGGCCACTTGGCGACCTCGGCCCGAAAGCGTTTTTCCGCATAGTCGAGCGTGTATTCGATACTTTCATTGACCACATCCCCCCCATACTTGGCGAACAAGGCATGGACACGCTGCTCGGCCAGATTGCACGCCCCGAACATGGCGGCCAGATCGCCCCGCAACACATTGGGAATGCGAGAGTTGGCCAGGATCCAGTCGAGTACATCCTGGCGCAGGACGCCCTTCTCAAAGAGTTTGATCGGCGGAATACGCAGGGCTTCCTGCCAGATATCTTTGGCTTCGGGGTTATAGCCGCCCGCCACCGGCCCGCCAAAATCGGCCATGTGAGCGCGGACCGAGGGAAACAGCACCGGCTTGCCGTCAAAGAAGACGGGTTTCATGACGGTCCAGTCGGCGTGATGCGTGCCGCCGTAATACGGGTCGTTCAGCATGACGATATCGCCCTCGTGCAGGTCGTCCTGAAACGACTCCATCAGGGCTTCAACCGACAGGATGGAGGCGAAGATATGGACGGGAATCGCCGTGGCTCGGGCGACCAGGCGCACATCGCTGCCATCATAAAAGAACACCCCGGTCGAGTAGTCGTGCACCTCGTTAAACAGCGGGTGCACGGCTGTCCGCTCAACCGTTTTGCTCATTTCTTCAGAGATGGCCTCTAAAGAATCTTTGATTACCAGGGCGGTAATACGGTCGATCATGCGTGTTCTCCTTTGCTCCGTCGTTTCCCTCTTCCTCAAGGGGAGAGGGCCAGGGGGAGGGGTCTTCCCTTATTCTAGTCCTTCAGTCTGGCTGCGTCGGGAACGGACAGCCGGGCCGGCCACACCCGGTGACAGCAAAAGGCAATGGCGGTGAGGCGACCGGCGCGGCCAACTGCTCTGCGGGCGGCAGGGCCTGGTGCGTCTGACCGAGGGCGGCCGTAACGGCCTGAACGACAGCCTGGCTCGGTTGGTAGGGCGACCAGCCCACAGACATCGGTAGCTTGGCGTGTAAAAAAGTGTCGTCAGGAATTGATATGTGGAGGCGCTGGAATATACCCTCATTGGCAGGCAGGGAGGGCCAGAGAGCGAAAAAAGGAAGCGCTGCCGCGGCCTGAGTAGTGGCTGCGGTGGTATTCACAAAGCCTTTGGCTGCGGGGGAACTGCCGGAGAAATCGAGTGCGACCGACTGGTCTGAAACGGTCAGACGGACTGTGACGCGCAAATCCGCTTCTTCCAGACAGCAGTGTATGGGCCCACTCTCCCCCCGCCACTCGCCGGGCGGCAGCTCAGACAGGGCCGCCTGAGTTCGAGCGGCAGTGGCGGTGATGATACGGTCAAGGGCCTGGGTGTAGACCGCTGGAGTCTGGCGGGCGGCCAGGACGGCCAGGGCCGTATTGGCTAACTCCAGAATATCGACCATATGCTGCACGTCTTTTCCGACCAGATGCGGCAGCCGGCTGTTGAGGGTCAGCATGGTGAGCGCGTCGCGTTGCAGAGCACCCTTGCGGTAGAGCTTGACTGGCGTGACCCGAATACCCTCCGCCCAGATTTCGAGGGCAAAAGGATAATATCCGCCAAGAGCCATCCCTCCCAGGTCGGGCAGAGGCGCCTGGACAATGGCCCAGCCGACGAGTTGCCCGGCAACAAAGAGGGGACGCAGCAGCGTCAGGTCCTGAATATGCGTCCCGCCCGAAAACGGGTCGTTGGTGAGGATGGCGTCTCCCTCAGCGATGTTGTCGGAAAAGGCGTCACAGACCGTCCGGGCCACCGCCCGGACAATGCCCAGGCGCGCCGCTGGGTCTATCCCCACCACGCGGCCGTCTGCTGTTGCGAGTGCGACGCTGACATGCCGACGATCGATTAAGGCTAAAGAGGCCAGGCGGCGCAGGAGCGCTGGCCGCGCCCGTCCGAGGGTCGCCCCTATGGCCGCGCTCACTTCTTTGGCTGGGTCGAGGGAGGAGGCCATATCACTCGACCTCAATCACATAGGTGAGATGCTCGTCGAGGGTTGCCCGCTGGCCGGCAAAAAGGACGATGGAGGTGCGGGCCTCTTCGATGATGGCCGGGCCGACAACGCAATGCCCCGGCGCGAGTTGCTCTCCATTGTAAATATCCGTCTCAATATAGTCTTGGGCCGAGGCCGCATAGACCGGCCGAGTGCCCTGCAATGCAACCTGAGCCGCCCGACTGCCCCGGGGGGCTGTTTGCAAGCTCGGTTTTGCTCTGTGTCCAACGAGGTCGAGGTGGATATTGAGAATTTCGACTTCGTCCTCGGGTTTCTGAAAGGTGTATAATTGTTCATGCAGATTGTGAAAGCCCTGGATAGTCATGGCTATATCTGTGGTATTGAGCTGTTCTGCCTGCCTGGCAACGGGAACCGTCACTTCGTGTGTCTGGCCGATATAGCGCATCTCAAGCGAGAATTGGGCAAAAGTCTGGCCCAGGTGGCGCTGCTGACTCCCGAACAACCCCAGGGCTTCCTCGCGCATATGCCGGAACTGGGCGTTCATGGCCTCCAGGTCCAGGGCGCTCCCACGCGCATAGAAACTCCGGACCCGACTCACCCGCAGGTCGGACAAGAGGTCGCCCAGGGCGCACAGGACGGGCGCTGTGCCTTTGGGAATCAGAATGGTCTGAATGCCAAGGTCTTCGACCAGCGCCCCGGCATGAATGGCCCCGGCGCCGCCGAACGCGGTCAGCGCGAAGTCACGTGGGTCATAGCCTTTTGCCAGAGAAACCCGCCGAACGCTATTGCTCATACCGTTATTGACAATGCGAAAAATACCGCTGGCCGCTTCCAGCAGGCTCATCTCCAGCGGCTGAGCAACCCTGGTCTCGATTGCCTGTCGGGCGGCCTCAGCGTCCAGCCGCATTGCGCCGCCCAAGAAAGACTCGGGGCTGATATAACCCAGTACCACGTCCGCATCCGTGACCGTGGCCTCCTGGCCGCCAAAGCCATAACACGCCGGACCCGGATGGGCGCCCGCGCTCTGTGGGCCAACGCGCAGCGCGCCTCCCTCATCGACCCAGGCGATACTGCCGCCACCAGCGCCGATGGTGTGAATATCAATAAACGGCACTGCAATCCGGTAGCGACTCATCCATTGATCGGTGCCGGTTTTGGGTCGCCCGTCCTGCACCAGGCAGACGTCGAAGCTCGTGCCCCCCATATCAACGGTGATGACATCCTTAAAGCCGGACGCCTGGCCCAGATACGCGCCGGCCACCACGCCGCTGGCCGGCCCGGACAGGAGGGCCTGGACGCCGTGGGCGCCGGCCTGTTCCAGGCCCACGATGCCGCCATTGCCCTGCATGATGAAGATGTCGCCCTGAAATCCGCGCTGACGAAACTCCGTGTCCAGCCGCTCCACATACTTTTGTAAACGCGGGGTGACATAGGCATCGACCAGGGTTGTGCTCAGGCGCTCGAATTCGCGGACCTGGGGCAGAACCTCTGACGACAGTGAGATATGGACCTCGGGCAGGCGCTCCCGAATAAGCGCACGCGTCCGAAGCTCGTGAACGGGATTCAAAAACGCAAACAGATAACACACGGCTATGGCTTCGACCTGCATGTCCGCCAGGCGCTGTACGGCTGCGCGGACCTCGGCTTCCGCCAGGGGTTTGACGACCTGACCGGCGTAATCAATCCGCTCGGTCACGCCGAGACGCCGGCGGCGCGGGACGATCTGATACGGGGCCGGGAGGTGAATATCAAAAGCCGCCTCTTTATAGTTGCGACGGATCTCTATGGTGTCGCGAAAGCCGGCGGTGGTGATCAGCCCGGTGGTGGCGCCGGTGTATTCCAGCATGGTGTTGGTGGCGACCGTTGTGCCGTGGACAACAACCGCTATCCGGCTGAGAAAATCCTGTTCGGCCAGTCCGTATTTGAGGGCCAGCTTGCCGATGCCGTTGAGCACGCCCAGGGCCTGGTTCTCTCCAGTTGTCAGGACTTTCTCGGTCTGCGTCTGTCCGGCCTCGTCCGCGCACACGAGATCGGTGAAGGTCCCGCCGACGTCGACGCCTAAGCTGTAGGTTGTCATGGTCTGTTATGGGCGCTGCCTGCCGGGGGCGCGCCCCTCTGACTACTGCTCGAGAAACTGCTGATTGACCCAGCCTTGTTCAAACGGGGTCCAGCATTCTGGAGCGAGGATCAGGTTGCGTATTTTCCACTCGCCGTCCACCCGGACGTATTCTTCTTCGTATTTGGCTATCCCCCAGACCGCTTGTTCGCCGCCTTCGAGCATGGTGCAGGGCTCCAGCAGATACCAATAGCCGGTCGCCTTGTCCCCGTTGACCTCAATGCGGGGATTCATCACGTAGTGGATGGCAAATGACAGGACCTGAGGAATAGTGCCAAAAAATTCCCGAATGGCTGCCTTGCCCTCATAGTGGCCGAAATTGCCGCCGTCCCAGACGGCATCTTCCGTGAAGCAGCCGACAAACTTGTCTTCATCACGCTCGTCCGCCCCGGCACAGTAGCGGGCCTTGAGCTTTTTTATAGCCTCGACGTCTTCGAGCGTTTGGACGCGTTGGGCGATGTCTTCGAGATTCATAGTTCCCTCCTGACTTGGTTTAGAGCCCAAAAAACTGGACCGCGTTTTCTCCCAATATTTTGTTGACCGAGGCCGCCGGCAGGCGGTGTAAGGCGTTCCGCGCTTTGGCAACCGGATCGGTAAAGCCCTCCGCATGCGGATAGTCCGAGCCAATAAAAAACTTGTGGTCGCCGAGCAACTCAACCATATAGGGCAGCAGGCGCTCATCCGGGTCGGCCGCAATCCAGATGTTCCGCTCAAAATACTCGCTGGCCGGCCGCTCCATCTGGCACGAGTGGCCCATATAGCTGTAGCGGTAATCGAGGCGGTCGAGCCATTCCACGACCCAGCCGCTGGCGGATTCAATAGTGGCGACGCGGAGCCTGGGAAAGCGCTCAAACACCCCGTCGTAGACCATAGTGGTGAGGGCCATGCGGGGGTCCTGAATGCCATTCATACTCAGGAACATGAAGCCCGGTCGGCGGTCCGTATACCAGTCGTGACCCAGGTAGTTACGGTGTACGACCAGATGGATGCCGACCGCCAGGTCGTGATGCTGGGCGGCGTCCCAGACCGGGTCAAAATCCGGACTGCCGAAACTCTTGCCGTCAACCGGCAGGGCGCCCACAAAGATCGTGCGGACGCCGGCCTTGGCCAGGCGTTCGATCTCGCGCACGGCGTGCGCGGGGTGGCGCAGAGAAACATGTCCGACCGGATACAGCCGGCTGCGGTGATTGGCGCACACCTCCAGCGTCCAGGTGTTATAGGCGCGACAATGGGCGGCGGCCAAATCCGGGTCGGTCACCTGGCCCTCCCACATCAGCCCCAGCGTCGGATAGATAAACTGGCATTCAAAGCCCTCGTTGTCCAAATAGGCGATCCGCCGGTCCATGTCTTCGAGGGTATTATTAAACGCACTGGAAAAGTCAAAAGAACCCAGCCCGGAGCCGGCCTCCTTCTGGCCGTAGCCCACGCCGACGCCAAGCATGTCTTCCATGCTGAACTCACCCACCCCACGAATCCGTTTTGATTTGTTGACGAGCATGGCATGCGTGCCGGTCTGCGGGTCCTGGGTGAAGCGCAGGCAGCGCTCTCGAAACTCCGGTTCAATATAGCGCTCCCATAAATCGAGCGGCTCCATGAAATGGCTGTCCGCGTCAACAATCCGGCTCATACGCTTCCTCTCCTCCTCTTCTCGTAGCGAAAGACGGACGACTTGAAAAGCCTGGACACAAACAAAAAGGGGCACGGCAGGCCGTGCCCCTCTGGAAGTGTATTGCCTGCTGGCGACTACGCGGCTTTCTGGAGTCTGGCTCGGCTTGGGGTCAACTCGTTCCGGTAAAACTCCCCCTCCTTCATGATGGCGTGCAGGTTCTTTTTGTCCTGCAGGATGGTGATGTCTCTGGCCGGATTGCCTTTGACGATGAGGAGGTCGGCGATCTTGCCCGGCTCGATGGTCCCCAGCTCATCGCCCCGACCGAGCAACTCTGCGCCGTTCTTGGTGGCCCAGCGCAGGACTTCGTTGGCCGGGATGCCGGCACCTTTGACATAGGCTTCCAACTCGCAGGCGTACTCGCCGTGGGGCATGGCGGCGATACCGAAATCGTCCCCGATGACCAGTTTCACCCCGGCCTTGTTGGCCTTGGGCAGGACCTCATACGAGTGCTCCAGATTCCGCTCCATGCTGTCAACACCGCCCCACTCACTCGAACCCGTGCGGCGTTTTTCCTCGACGACCTTCCACGGGAAGTATAAGCTCGGCACCACAAAAGTCTCTTGTTCGAGCATGCCCTCAATGCACTCGTCGTCCATCCGGTCGCCGTGGTCAATGACGTCCATGCCGGCTTTGAGGGCGGCCAGGATGCCTTTCTTGGAAATGATGTGGCCCCGTATTTTCCGGCCCCGTTCATGGGCGGCTGTAGTTGCCGCATCGATTTCGTCCTGGCTCATGGTCATGGTGTCCTCGTCCCACATCAGGCCATGTCCGCCGGTCGGGTAGAGCTTAATGATATCCACGCCCAGCTTGATTTCTTCACGCACGGCCTTGCGAAAATCGTCCGGTCCGTCGCACACGCGGGCCAGGCCGTCCATGCCCATCTTCCAGAAGCTGGGATGACAATCGACCGAATCGCCGGTGGTTACCACATCCCGGCCGCAGGCCAGAAACCGCGGGCCCGGAATCATGCCTGAGTTAATGGCCTTTTTCAGCGTGACATCGATGTTGTGCATCGTGCCCGCGCCAGCCGCCCCCGTGTAGCCACAACTCAGCAGCAGCTCCGCATTCTTGGCCGCGATGAGCGTCAAATAGGTCGGCGGATATTTCATGTCAATATCGTTCATGTCGCCGACATTGGCGTAGGCGACATGATAGTGGCACTGGACCATACCCGGCATGAGGGATTTCCCACCGAGATCATACACCACATCCCTGGCTGTGGGGTTGGGCACATTGCCATTTTTCCCAACCGCCTTGATGCGCTGTCCCTGCACCACCACGGTGGAGTTGGGTTGTGGCTTATGCTCACCGTCAATCAGATTCACCCCGCGAAAAAATATACGTCCCATAGCGACCCTCCTCTATAGTGTTCTCAAACCTGGTGTTAAGCAGTATTGCTCTTATCTAGCGTATTTCTGACCCAAGACAAAACGGATTTTTGGCCTAGAGATCTTTGACCTCAGGAATGACGGTCTGCGCAAAACGGGTCATGGCGGCCTTGACCTGCTCATGTGGCACCAGGCCGCCCGGATTAAACCAGCAGATCAGCTCGTTCATGTTGAGCTTTTGATGGAGCTGGCGAATCCGGTCCACACAGGCGTCGGCGGGGCCGAAAATGGCCATGCTGTCGACGACTTGCTCAAAGGTGATGCTCTCCAGGTTTTTGCGGATCTCCGCGGTATAGCGATACGACTGCATGTCTTCTTGTTTTGTTGTGCCGCTTGTCATCATGCCCAGGACGCTCCCGAAGTAATGTCGAATACTCGGCTCTAGCGTCTGGCGGACCTGCTCCAGGCTTTCACCCGGATGCATAAAAAACATGGTTGAGACATCCTGGGGTGGATACATGGGATGGGTGGCCTGTCCGTCATGGGGGGTGTGTTCGTCCCAGGCGTGGCGATAGGTCGCGACTTGCTCAAACATCTTGGGCAGGGGATTGGTGACCGAGGCCACAAAGATCGGATGGCCGATTTTCCCGGCAAACACCGCGGTCTCCGGGCTGTTTGCGGCGATCCTGATGGGCGGATGGGGCTGTTGCAGCGGTCTGGGTACGACACTGGTTTCTGGAATTGTATAATAGCTGCCGTCATAGGAAAACGACTCATTCGTCCAGGCCCGTTTGATGATCTCCAGGCTTTCTTCAAAGCGCTCCCGGCTGTCGTCCCGGGAGCGATCAAAGCCGGCAAAATGGAGCGGGATCGTCCCGCGTCCGACGCCGAACTCCAGGCGGCCGTTACTCAACAGATCGACCGTCGCGCCCTCTTCGGCGTTGCGGACCGGGTGCCAGAGCGGCAGCAGGTTGACGGCAATGCCCAGACGAATGCGCTGGGTCCGTTGGGCAATAGCCGTGGCCACAATCAGGGGCGACGACATAATCGAGAAGTGCTTGTAAAAGTGCAGCTCCGCCAGCCAGGCACAATCGAAACCCAGCTGCTCAGCGTGAACGATCTGTTCAATGGTATCTTGATAGCGCGCTGCCTGTGTCTGAGTATCCGCGCACGGTAACTGGTAGAAAAGGCCAAATCTCACGTATTCCCTCCTGTGCTCCACCCACGCCCCTGCTGAGTCTCTGTTTGTGTTGAGCATGCCCGGAGTGGGTCTGTCAAGAACAAGGCCGGGAGCAGGCAAGAGCAGGCGCGGGGAAGGGCGGCAAGAAGAGCAGCCGGCCGGGGCCGCTCTTGTGCCGGCCGCTGGCCCTGCGGTATAGTCCCCAGGCCACATATCTGCGGCAAGGAGGGATGCGATGGCGAACCAAAGTGATCTGGAAAAGGGAATCGAAATCCGAAAAAAGCTGAGCGGAGACCGCTTTGGGCAGTCGGCCAGCGCGCTCGCCGAACTTGCCCCGGACCTTGACGAGATGTTGAACGAAGTCGTCTTCGGACGGGTCTGGACCCGACCGGGGCTTGAGCTCAAAATGCGCAGCGTGGCCGTGATTGCGGCCCTGACGGCCCTGCAGCGGCTGCCCCAGCTCAAGAGCCATATCGCCAATGGCCTGAACGCCGGTCTGACCAAGGAAGAAATTATTGAGATTTTAATCCAGATGGCCTTTTATGCCGGCGCGCCAACCGCCGTCAACGCGTTTCAGGTCGCCAAAGAAGTCTTTGAAGCCGAGGGCGTATAAGGAGCAGCCTCCCAATATGGCCTGGCCCTGGAGCCGCTGGAGCCGGCAGCGCGCCGCTCACCAACCCGTTCCGCCCCCGGACCTCGGTCAGTGGCGGCTGAATACGGAGCGTTTTCTGCGGCTCCTGCGGGCCCTGGTCGCCAATGGGGAGCGCTTACAGAATTCCCCGTCTCAGGCGCAGCCGCCCCCACAGGAAGACCTTGCCGGAGATATCGTTCTCGACGAACTATCCGCCTATACCGCCCGCGGCCGCTTGCAGGTGGAACGGGTGAGTTATGCGAAGGGCCGCGGCAATCTGATCCTGAGCTATCCGGGCCGTTCTGCTGGACGCGCCAACCAGACCGTTGCTTTTGTGGGCGCCCATCTCGATGTGGTGCCGGCCGACCCAAAAGACTGGCAGCGCCCGCCCTTTGCGTTGCAGGTCGAGGGAGACCGTTTGTACGGGCGGGGTGTCACCGACTGCCTGGGCCATGTGGCCGTTCTGACCGACCTCTTTGCCCAGCTCGCCGAATCTGAGGTGGAACTCGACCACAGTGTGGTCGGGGTCATTATTGCCGATGAAGAACTCTCCAACACGCACGGCGTCGGGATCGGCCGGCTGGTCAAGGACGGCCGGCTCAATCGCCTCAAGAACGGCCCGCTGTATTGGATCGATAGCGCGGACTTCGGACCAACAACGGCAACCGCCGGGATGGCCCTGTGGCGACTGGCTATTGAAGGCAGGGGCAGCCATTCGGGACTGCCGCAAAACGGGATTAACGCCGCAGAACTGGCCACGGAAGTGACCCGCGCCCTCCAGCAGTGGTTTTACACCCACTATCCCGTTCACCCAAAGGAGCGGGAGTACGGTTTTCGAGCGCCGTCGTCACTCAAACCGACGCGGGTACAGGTTGAGAATGATACGCTGACGAAAATTCCGTCTACAGCCCGTATTGAAGGCGATATTCGTCTGACGCCGTGGTATGACCCCGACGAGGTGAAAAAAGGGCTGACAGCCTTTATGGAAAGGCTGGATGTCAGCCAACTGCCGGTCTTTGGTCCGGGCCGTTATGCCTGCAACGGACAGGTCGGAACGGCCCGGTTTGAGATGTTGGGAACGCCGTCCGGCGGAATGGCGTGTGACCGGACCTCAGCCGGCTATGCGGCCCTGGCCCAAGCGGTTGCGGCCGTACGACCCGACGCTCAGCCCTTCGCCCTGACGGGCAGTCTGCCCTATGTCCGCTTTCTGCAGGAGCACGACTTTGACGTGCAGATTACCGGTTTCGGCAGAAATGAAGCCTACCATGCGCCGAACGAATTTGCCGAACTGTCCCATATGCAGGACGGCTTTCGCATCCTGTGTCACCTGCTCCGACACTTCGGCTAGAAGGGCGCGTTAGCGATGGCGGAAGGTGATCCGGCCGCGTTCGAGATCGTACGGGGAGAGCTGCACCGTGACGCTGTCACCCTGAATGATTTTGATAAAAAACTTGCGCATCTTGCCGGCAACATGGGCGAGGATGGAGTGGCCGTTCTCAAGCTCAACCCGGAAGAAGGCGTTGGGTAACACTTCGGTGACGGTCCCATTCATTTCAATGACATCCTTTTCAGCCGCGGGCTCGGTCTTCCGCTCCTTCCGCCGCCGCTTGCCGCCCCCGCCGCCTCTTCGACGTGGTCCAGCCATAAAACCTCCTCTGTACACAATAAAAAGAAACCCCGGGTGACGTGTGCACGGCCTCCGGGGTTGCGTTGTTCACAATCGGCCCAAACGAGAGAGTCCCAGTAACAGTAGCGGAAACTAGCAGATCGCTCCTGTGAAGACAACTGGAATATCCCTGATTCTGTTGGTTGCAGCGACGGCCGCCAGACGCGCCCTTATTCCTGCCGGCCCCTCATGTCACGCGCGTGGCGCGGCTGCCAAGGTCTGACTCTGCAATCCGAATCGGCTCCGGTACGACCAGAAAGAAGAAAATCATAAATGACACCGCGGCCAGACCTGCGGCCACCAGAAAGGGCAGCGCCCAGTTGCCTGTGGCGGCAACCAGAAAGCCGGCTGTCATTGGCCCAAAAATTCCCGCAAAGTTTCCCGAGCCGTTCATCACCCCGGATATCGCGCCGACCAGCTGGGGGTTCAGTTCCAACGGCAGGGCCCAATAGCCTCCGCCGGCAATATTCATCAGAAACAGATAGGCCGCAAAACAGGCCACCGACGCGCCGCCCGAGGAAACCAGCACCGCCGCAACTAAAAAAGGAACACCGAGCGCAATACACAGCGAGGGGGCCTGCGCGCGGGCAAAACGGACACTGAAGCCGCGCTGTAACAGCAGGTCCGAAAGCGTACCGCCGCCGACCAGCCCGGCGAAACTGGCGAAGGTTGGAATCATACCCACCCAGCCCATCTGTTGCAGGGTAAAGCCGCGGACTTTGACCATATAGGTCGGCAGCCACAACACGATCATCCACAGGCCATAGACCAACAGCAAATACGACACGGACAGCAGCACGACCTGGCGCTCTTTGGCGACCGCCCAGGGAGAAAACTTTTGCGCCTGACGTGGGGCGAGATTGGACTCGATATACCGCAGCTCTCGCCGGCTGATTCCGGGATGCTCTGCCGGCGTGTGGGTCGCAAAAGCCATCCAGGCAATCAGCCACACCCCGCCGAGCAGGGCATTGCAATAAAAGACCATAGGCCAGGCAAACAGGGTCAGCAGCCACGTCGTTAGCGGGTAGGCTATGGCCTGTCCGAGATAGGCGCCGGAGATGCTGAGGGTTTGCGCCCGGCTGTATTCCTGACGGGGAATCCAGCGCGCATTCAGGGCGGCATAGGCTGGGAAGGTGATGGATTCAAACATGCCTACCCCAAAGCGGATGGCCAACATCAGGCCAAACGCCAGCTGTCCCACGGGGGTGAGGGCCGTAAAAACGGAAAAGCCGATACAGACCAGAATAAGCAGTTTATGCGGATTCCAGCGATCGGCCAGGACACCCCCAGGAAACTGGAGCAGGGCATAGCCGACCAGAAAAGCCGAGAAGATCACCCCGAAGCGGCCCTCGTCCCAGCCCAGGGATTCCATCATGACCGGCGCGGCAACCGCGATATTGACCCGATCGAGATAGTTGATCATGCTACCCGCGGTCAGCAAACCGACCAGCCGATAGCGGACGGGAAAGGCCGTGCCAGCCATGAACAGCCTATACTCCTACTTCATATGCGCGCCGGCCAGAAAGGCGATGACGTGGCAGGGCTCATCCCAAGGGTTGTGCCAACGGTGCATGGTCCCGCTCTGAACGATCACATCCCCTGCGCCCAGCTCGGTTTTTGAGCCATCGTCGAGTTCGAGCACACAGCGCCCGGACACGATATACAGCGTATCGACTGTGGCTGAGCGGTGCATGCCGGGATCATCCGGCTGCATGGTCGCCAACAAGCCCGGGAACAGGCGCTCGGCTTCGGCCGCGGCTTCTGCCGGGTCGCCGTCCACGGGCGGGGTGCTGTCCGGAGCTAAAACAAATGAGGCAAAGCGAAACCCGCCGACCGGCGGAAACCAGTCGTGATGCCGCGGCTCGCTCCCAGCGTCGGGATAGGAGAGCGTCTCGTCTGCGCCCCACAGCGTGGTTAGCGTAGCGCCAGGCAGGCCGGGGACCTCGATGCCGGTAACGTCTCCATCGCTCGCAATAATGGATTTGCCGTCCGCTCGGTGGCCAGTAACAACGCGTCTGAATGTCGGCATCAGTTTCTCCTGTGTCCTTCCGTCTGTCCGGGCTCTGGCGCTTGTTCTTCTCAGGCCCTCTTGCTGTGAATGGGCTGTTCGTCCCTTGCGTGTATGCCTGTCTGGTCCGCTGTGTCAACTGAACCACAGCCAAACACCCCTCCTTAGTCTGAACGAGGTAGAGGGACTGGGCCGAGTTGTCCCCATCTCCATTTCCTGTTCTTATCCCTGCGGGAAGACTCGCGGGTGAAATTTTCTGCAAGCATTTCCTTGTTGCGTTTGTGAGGATAATTGAGGCGTGGAGGTGGTGTGTTCTACGGTGAAATTTTTGCTCTCACCGCGGCCTGTCTGTGGGGGCTAACGCCCATCTTTATCCGCAAGGGGCTGCCGTACGCGAGTGTCTCGGTCGGGCTGCTGTGTGGGTTGGGCGCCAGCCTGCCGTTGATGGTCCTGGTCTTTGCGCTTCATCCGCGCTCGGTAACACAGGTTGTGACACCCCAGGCTGCGCTGTGGTTTATCGCCGCGGGCATCGTTGGCCCATGTTTGGGCCGGATGTGTAATTACTTGGGAGTTGCGCATCTTGGGGCGGCCAAGAGTACGCCCCTGGTGAATACCGCGCCGCTTTTTACAACGATTTTTGCGCTGCTCTTTTTGCAGGAGGACATCAGCCTCAAGATTCTGAGCGGCATCCTGAGCGTCGTGGCCGGGGTGGTGATTCTGACCGGACAAAACCGAGGGGCAGGGCGGAGATGAGGCCGAGCCATATCCTCTATCCGTTTCTTGCCGCCTTTTGTTATGGGATGAATCCCATTCTCGCCAAGCTTGGTTTGCAGTCGAGCAACGAGCCGGTGTTTGGGGCGTGCATCGGCATTATTGCCGGTGTGGTAGTGTATACGGCCTACTTTTTTGCGAGTGGCCAGGCCGGGCAATTGTTTTCTTTGCCACGGCGGGCGGGCGTCTATTTTGGCCTAGCCGGCCTGGCCTCAACCCTGGCCATCTTTTCGCTTTTTTTTGCGCTGGAATATCTGCCCGCGGTCGTTGCCGCTCCCTTCACCTCAGTCGTGCCGCTCGTCACGCTCATCCTGAGCCATCTGGCGCTGCACGATAGTGAACGCATCACCGGGGCCGACGTGGCCGGGACAATTTTCATTGTCGGGGGGATCGCGCTGTTGGTCAGTTGAGAGACGGACCAGCCGCCCCGATGACTATGCGCCTGACGGTGTCTCCGAGAAGGCCAGCACGTCCGCACACCACTCGCCCACCGCCAGCAGCTTCTCTTCGACAAAGGCCGCTCCCATGAGTTGAAGACCTAAGGGCAGGCCGGTTTGACTCAGACCTGAGGGCAGGGCCAGGCTCGGCAGGCCGGAAAAGGTTGCCGGACCATTAAAGGTCGGATCACCAGTGGTGGTGAAGCCTTTGGGAGCAGGGGCCGGCGTTGCTGGAGTCAGCAGAGCGTCTACTGTCCGGCAGAGCGCGTCCATCTCATTCCGAAACGCGTGTTGGTGGCGTTGGGTCTCCAGATACTCCACGCCGGAGACCTGTCGGCCCTTCTCGATCAAATCCTTCATCTGCGGGCTGTACTGCTCTTTATAGCGGTCGTAGACCTCGCTATGCGAATAGGCCGATTCAACGAACATCATCGTGAAGTGGGCTTCGGGCTCGCCTTTGAAGCTCTCCGGGAGCGAAACTTCGGTGATCTGCGCCCCGGCCTGAGTCAGTTGCTCTACCACTGCTTCAATATGCCGTTGGGTTTCCGCCTCGGCTTTTTCAAGAAAAAAATCCCGGACCAGACCGATACGGGGTGGCCGCGGGTCGGCCAGAGCGGCGGTGTAGTCCGGGATCGGTTGCGCCGCACTCATCGGGTCGTTGGCGTCCTCGCCGGCCAGGGCCTGAAGCAGCAGGGCCGTGTCTGCCACGCTACGGGAAAAAATTCCCACATGGTCCAGGCTGCCGGCCAGGGGATAGACGCCGTAGGCGCTGATTCGGCCAAAGGTTGGCTTGAGGCCGACGCAGCCGCAGTAGGCCGCCGGACGTATGGTCGAGCCATAGGTCTGAGAGCCCAGGGCGCCAAAGCACATCTGCGCGGCTACCGCAGCCGCGGACCCGCTGCTGGAACCGCCCGGCGTGTGTTCAAGATGCCAGGGGTTGCGGGTTGGCGACGGAGCCAGGGCGGCAAACTCCGTGGTCTGGACTTTGCCCAGAATGATCGCTCCAGCTTGCTTGAGGCGGCGAACGGCTGTGGCGTCATAGTCCGGGACATAGTCGGCATAGATAGGCGACCCCATAGTCGTCTTCATCCCCGCGGTAAAGAAAATGTCTTTGAGGCCGAGCGGGACGCCGTGCAGCGGACCCCGGTATTGCCCGCTCTTGATTTCCGTTTCGTACTGCCGGGCGGTGGCTAAGGCGCCCTCCCGGTCAACCGTCACCCATGCCCGGAGCTGCGGTTCAAGCTGGTCCAGTCGGTCCAGACAGGACTGGACCAGAGTCACGGGAGAGAGCTGCTGGGTGCGCAGGCGTTCGGCGGCTGTGGCGATAGTGAGCGCATACGGTTGTGTCATGCTAGAAACCTTTCGTACAGGGAAGAGCGTCCCTCGTAGCAAACGAAATGAAGCGTGGTCAATCTGTCCGCTCCATCCAAGAGGCTTGCAGTTCGCTTAGCCCGGTGTTAGCCAGCCGGAATGATATCTCAGCGCTCGGACTATACCTTCAAATATAATCGGTCGCTGGGACGGCACGGATGGTTGCGGTTGACCCCCGCTTACTCGGTCAAACTTGTCGGCGAGATCATCGATACCTTGCCGGACGCCCGTAACATTCTCGATCCGTTCTCAGGAACGGCTACGACTGGCGTTGTGGCCGCGGAACGCGGCCACAAAAGTACGCTGTTCGATATTAATCCTTTTCTGGTCTGGTTCGGTAACATCAAGCTCGCGAATGTGTCCAGAGACGATATAGCGGCCCTTCGAGACGCTCTGCGGCAGGCTGTTCTGAGTGCCACAGACAGCCAGGCCGCGCCTGAGTGGTTTCCGCCACTCAAGAACATCGAGAGATGGTGGAGTAGAGAGACGCTGACCATACTTGCTCAACTTCGCTCTTCGCTCGTCAAAATAATCGACGAGCCGAAGAATGCCGGCTTTCTTGCCCTCCTCTGGATAGCGTTCGCCAGGGTTGCCATCGAACATTCGGCAGCGGCGTTTAATCACGTTTCAGTTTCCTTTCATGCTGACCCCGTGTCTCACTCCAAACAGGAAATTCTGCTGGCTTTCGAGAGTTATGCAGAAGCCTTCATTGCCAGTGCGATAACGCCCTTGCCGGAAAAAGGGGTCGTTCACTTGCACGATAGTTCCTCGCCCTTTCCCGAGGAGTTGCCATTCGGTGCTGTTGTGACCTCTCCCCCCTACCCCAACCGTATAAGCTACATCCGGGAGCTTCGTCCCTATATGTTTTGGCTTGGTTTCCTGGGTGAGGCGCGAGAGGCGGGCGAACTGGACTGGCAGGCAATAGGAGGCACCTGGGGGGTTGCGACCAGCCGCCTCACCACCTGGTCGCCCGCCCATGAGTGCGCGATGCCTTCCTTAGAGGCGATTGTGGAAAAAATTAAAAGCGCCGGGGAAAAGAATAGCGAGCTGCTGGCGCTTTACGTGAAAAAGTATTTTTACGATATGGACAAACACATCCGCTCAATTCAATCCATGCTGAAACCCAGTGCTGAAGTGCACTACATTATAGGCAACAGCACTTTCTATGATGTCCCTGTCGCCACACCCGACTTATATGAGGAGTCTCTTCTTGCACACGGGTTCAAAAATGTTTCCTCAAGAGTCATCCGAAAAAGAAACAGCAAAAAGGAGTTGTTTGAGTACTGTACTTCCGCGACGTATGGCTGGACAAAAAGAACGTACCATCAGACCGCGCCAGAGCATCCACGGGAGCAGCCGTACGAACCTCAGTATGAACAACTGCGGCTGCTGGAGTCGGAGGCGAAATATCTGGGGAAGCAGCGGCCCACAAGCCGCTACCCCTGACGCCTTGCCGCACCCCATTGGCGTGTCCGCGGTCGCACTCTATCATCCGCGCATTAGTCTTCCACCAACTCGTCAAGCTGAACCAGAATGCCATCCGGGTCGCGCAGGAACGCACTGTTAAAGTTGCCGTCCTGTGTTTTGGTAACGGTCGGCGGCACGACAAAGTCGGCGCCCTTGGCCTTCAATTCCTCGTAGACCTGGGGGAGGTTTTCCACCCAAAAGGCGTAGTGATGGATGCCGATCTGATCGAGTTTGATAGGCTCGCCGCTGACCGGCTTATCCGTATGTTCGGATAAGACCAGAAATGCCTCGTGTGGGCCCTTTTTCCAGTACAGGGTCGCCACCCGCCGCTGGTCGTGCGGCTCTTGATACAAGGCCGGCAGGACCGTCCCCTGTGTTTTTTGCACTTCATCCCGGACTACCTCAAAGCCGAGCAGATCGCGATAAAACTGGAGCGAGGCGTCCATGTCACGCACGCCAACCGCAATATGGGATACACCGTTTGTCACCATGAATTATCCCTCCTTGTGTCTGCCCTATTCTTGACAGGTATGGAGGAGACATACAAGAAGACACGTAAAGCGCCGCCACGTTTCAAAGGCGCAAAACGAAAAAAAGGATAAGATATGCAGCAATCCAAACTCAAAGCGGAAGGTGTACGCTGGGACCTGGGAGGGCTGTATGCCAGCCCGGACGACCCTCGGCTTGAGGCCGACCTGGCGGAAGCGCGCCGTCGTGCGGAAGTCTTTGCGGAGGCGTACCGCGGCAGAATTGAAAACGGGCAGATTGATGGACCGGCACTCGCCCAAGCGTTGGCCGAATATGAAGCTATCGCCGAGCTCCAGCATCGCCCGGCCTTTTATGCCTCGCTCCTGTTCGCGGCTGACACCCAGAACCAGCCGGCCCAGCAGCTTGTGCAGCGCACGCGCGAAGCCGTTACCAGTATTGAGAATCTGTTAGTCTTCTTCTCTTTGGAACTCATTGCGTTACCGGACGAGCAGCTCGCCCGTCTCCTCACCGTCCCGGCGTTGCAAGCCTATCAACACTATCTGGAAGCGGTCCGACGCTTTAGGCCGCATACCTTGAGTGAAAAAGAGGAACAACTCCTGAACCACAAAAACCTGTCGGGCAAACAGGCATTTGCGCAGCTCTACGACGAACTCAGCGGCTCGCTCCGCTTTCCGCTTACCAGAGACGGCAAAGAACAACTGCTCACCGATGGTGAGATTATGGCGCTACTGCGCCAGCCGGACAGCGAGTTGCGCCAGCGGGCCCTGACCATATTTCTGGAAACCTATGCCCAGCACGCGCTCGTCCTGACTTCGATTTTTAACAACCTGCTGCTCGATCATAAAATTGAGTGCGAGCAGCGTCAGTATGACGATGTAACGCTGCCTGCCCACCTGTCGAACGAGATTGCCCCGCCAACGGTCGGGGCCATGATGCGGGCCGTCGAACGCCATTATCCCCTGGCGCAGGAATATTTTCGGCTGAAGGCGGAATTGCTCGGGGTGGAACGGCTCAAGAATACAGATTTGTACGCGCCGATTGAAACCGCGGCAGAGGAAATCCCCTTTGCGGACGCGCGGGATTTGATCCTGACCGCCTTTGGAAATTTTAACGAACAGTTTGCGACCCTGGCCGAGGAGTTTTTCCAGAAGCGTTGGATTGATGCCGAGGTCCGGGCCGGGAAACGCGGGGGCGCCTTTTGTGCGGCTCTGTCGCCCGCCCATCATCCGTATGTGTTGTGCAGCTATACCGGCACTGGACGCGCCGTCTCGACTGTGGCTCACGAGCTGGGTCACGGCATTCATTACCTGCTGGCGCGGCGTCAGAAATTCCTGCACTACGACGCTCCCCTGGTGCTTGCGGAGACGGCCTCGGTCTTTGCGGAAATCGTTCTGACCCGGCACCTGCTGGACAGGGCCGAGCAGCCGGAGACGCGCCGCGCCCTGCTGTGCGAGGTCTTGGAGGAAATGTACGGCACAGTCTTTCGACAGACCGCCCTCACCCGTTTTGAGATGGCGGCGCACGCCAGACGCCGGGACGGGCCACTCAGCGCCGACGACCTGGGCGAGCTATGGATGACCGAACAGGGCAAGCTCTTTGGCGAGAGTGTTGAACTGTTGCCCGTCTATCGCTGGGGCTGGTCGTATATCCCGCATTTTATTCACAGCCGCTTCTACTGCTATTCCTATCCGTTTGGCGAGCTGCTTACCCTGGCCCTGTATCAGCGCTATCTCGACCAGGGAGAAGACTTTGTGCCTGGGTATTTACACCTTTTGGAAAGCGGGGGTTCACAACGGCCGGAGCGCGCCCTGGCGCAGATGCGTATAGACATCAATCAGCCCGCATTCTGGGACCGGGGCTTTCAGGTCATTCAGGGCTTCCTGACCGACCTCCGGGCAACGCTCTAAAAGGAACATCATCCCATGTACGCGCGTGTTATTCCCATCCAATGCCGGCCCGACCTCCTGACTGACTTCCTGTCCGTGTACCGGAGCGCGGTGCTGCCGCCGCTGGTCCGGGAGCCCGGATTCCATGGAACCCTGGTGTTATCCGACCCGGAGGCGCAGACGGGCTTCATCGTCACCTTATGGAACTCCGAAGCTGCGCTGGCCCAATCCGAGCTGAAGAGCCGCAAGGCCGTCGCCGCCATGCTATTGCCGTTTCTGACTGCACACCCGCAGCCTGAACAATACGAAGTCCTGGTACGAGCCGGCCAGCATGTTGGCGGGCTTTTCGCCCGGATGATTACTCTGCCCGTTCCCGAAGCGCAGCTTGAGCCGGCACGGGCCGTTTATGAGCAAGAATATCTGCCTGTCCTCAGGCGGCAGCCTGGCTTTCAGGGCGTGCTGTGGCTGGCCAATCGCGCGCGCGGCAGCGGATGGGGGTTGAGTTTTTGGACCAGCCGGGAACAGATGCAGGCCGCGGACCGGGAGGGTGAATTTTTTCCGCGGGTCTTATCCCGGCTGGCGGAATATTTTTCCGCTCCAACTGAGATGGGCTATTACGCCGTTTCTGTGCAGCTGTAGTTGCTGTCGGCAATCAGCCGCGCCGCTGCTTGCCAACCAGAAGCCCGGACCCACACCCATATAAATGCCACACGCATATACGGCGAGCACGGGCGCGCGTTTTGTTGTCAAGCGTCGTCCCGGCAGAACAGACACGGCGAATAGCTGACGGTCAAAAGGGGACATGCTAGAGTCGCGCGACTGAACTGAGCCCAAGAAAGGATAAAGAATATGGCCTATAAAATTTCCATTGGCATCGATTGGCAGGGCAAGCTCGACTACCGGGCGCTGTGTGAAAAGGTGCAAATCGCGGAGGCGGCCGGGGTGCATTCGGCCTGGGTGCCGGAAGCCTGGGGGCGGGATGCGTTCACCATTTTGACCCTGTTGGCCGACAAGACGAAGACTATCAACCTCGGCACGGCGATTGTGAATACCTACTCCCGCACCCCCGCGGCGCTGGCCCAGCACTTTGCCACCCTGGATGAGGTCTCTGGCGGGCGGATGCTGCTCGGCCTGGGGACGAGTGGCCCGCAGGTAATTGAGCATTTTCATGGGGTTGCGTTCAATCCTCCACTCCAGCGCATGCGGGAGTATGTGGAAATCATTAACACCATTATGAAGGGCGAGCCGCTCAAATACTCAGGCAGGCTGTTCGAGCTGCAACGCGGCTTTACGTTGCGCTTCCAGCCCGTTCGCGCCCATATTCCGATTTATCTGGCAACGATGAATGCCAGGAGTGTGAAAATGACCGCCGAGCTGGCCGACGGCTGGCTACCGATTCTGATTCCACTCGAACATCTCAAGAACGAAATTGACAATCTGCGTCAGGCCAGCGTGACCGCCGGACGTCCGGCCGACGCGGTCGCTGTCCGTTCGCCCGGCATTATCAGGGTGACTTCACAGGTTGACAAAGCTCGCGCCGCCTCAGCCGGTATGCTGGCCTTTTACATTGGCCGCATGGGGACGTTCTACGCCGCCCAACTTACCCGGCTGGGCTACGGAGAAACGGTCGAAACCGTCAAAAAAGCCTGGGCCGCTGGCTCACGCGCCGCCGGCGAAGCCGTGCCGGCTCAGTTGGTTGACGCAACCGGCTGCGTGGGGTCAGTGGAAGCGGGCATTGAGCGTCTGCAAGCTCAGGCCGAGTGCGGAGTGGACCTGCATCAGGTCAATGTGCAGGCAGATAACGACAAAGAGTACGAGCGGATTTTGACGAAGCTGGTCGGGTGATGGGTCGGGGCGGTCTGCGTGATCGCCCTTATCTATTCTCTGGTCCCCTCTCACGGCTCTTGCCCTTGCCCCTCACCGCCAGCCACCGCTCAAAAGAGTAGGCCAGGTTAGCCCGCCCCACCTGACACCCCGCTCTCGGTGCGCCCTTTTCTTCTTTCAGAATTTCCTGATTTAAGGTCTTCACGTTTGAACCCTTCCCACTTTGGTTGACAATTTTCGTCACTCCATTACCCTCCTATACGCTTCCTTCAGGCAGTGAGCCCGCTGAGTCGGGCCGCCTGCGGAATACCACAGCCATTATCCCGACGCGGGAGTAGCTACCCGTGTTGAGGCGAATACGCAGGACTTCACACATTCACTGCTGCGAAGGAAGCACGGCCTGGCAGCTCTACTCTGCCTGGGCCGTGCTTTCGGAAAGGAGTGTGTCTATGGTTCTGCGTCTCAGTGCGGCCATCCTCGGGATGGCCTATCTTATCAGTCTGCCCGTCGGGGCGACCACGGTCCTGGAAAAAACATTTCCCGATCTTGTGCAGGAGGCTGACACCATTGCCGTCGGCACCGTCACTGCCATTGAGTCGGCGTGGGACGCCGAGAAAGCAGCGCCCTTCACCCTCATCACCTTCTCTGACCTCGAAGTCTCGAAAGGCGACACCGGCCAGACCGAACTGACCCTGCATGTCCTTGGTGGTCCCACGCCGGACGGCCTGGTCATGCAGATTGCCGGGACGCCGCAGTTCCACTTAGGCGACCGCGTGGTCGTGTTCGTGACGGGCAATGAAACCAATGCGGTACCGCTCGTCGGCCTGTGGCAAGGCGTGTATCGGGTGACATTTGACCCGGAGCGGGAGATGGAGACCATCGCCACCCACAGCGGGCAGCCGGTCACGGCGCTCCCGATGGTCCAGACCCAGGGCGGCATCGTGCATGACGAACCCTTCGGCAGTCAGACACATCAGATGACACAGGACGCGGCCATGTCGCTGGAGACCTTTCTTCAATTGATTGAGGAGGAGGTTCGCAATGCGCAGTAAGCAAATACTCTTCGTCCTGACGTTTCTGCTGCTCCTGACCAGCCTCAGTCATGCCTGGGTGCAAATCACCGAACAGGGGGCCAAGGCGCATTGGTCACAAAAACGTGCCACGCTCAACCTGCGCGTCGGTTGTCCCCCGAACAGACCGCTCACCGCGTGGGGACCGTGTTGGGATGATGCCGCGGAGGACGCGGCAGCGCAGTGGAACGCGGCGGGGGCTCAGTTTACATTTCGCATTCAGTCTCCGAGTCAGCCGGCTGCCGTGTCGTGTACCAGTGCCGATGTGGATGGCATCAACACTGTCGTCTGGGCAGACACGCACTGTGGCATGGCATTTGGCGACTCGGTGGCTGTTACGCAGTATTGGTTCCGCCGCAGTACAGGCGCATTCCTCGATGGTGACGTACTTTTTAATACCAACAAGGACTGGACCACCTACTCGGGTCCACGGCGCTCCGGTGCGATCGATTTCCACCGGGTGGCGATCCATGAATTCGGCCATGTCCTCGGTCTCAATCACCCGGACGATCACGGCCAGCGTGTCACTGCTATCATGAACAGCAGTGGCGGCGGGGTGGACCGCCTCCAAGCGGATGATATCGCCGGGATTCGGGCCATCTATGGCAGCACATCCCCCCCTAGTAAAGGCGCGCTGGGGAATCCTGGTCATGGGACTTTTAAGAGTGGGATTGGTGTGATTTCGGGATGGGTCTGTCGTGCTCAGAGGGTGGAGGTACTTATTGGAACTCAACGGGTTGGTGTGGTTTATGGAACGGATCGTCCTGACACGCTTTCAGTATGTGGGGATACGAATAATGGATTTGTGACCTTAGTTAATTGGAATCGGCTGGGCGATGGGGTGCATACGGCCCGTCTGGTGGTAGATGGGGCGGCGGTAGGCCCGCCCGCTGAGTTCAAGGTCACGACGTTCGGTCAGGAGTTTTACCGGGGGGCGGAGGGCGTGTATCGCCTCCCGAACTTTCCGAGTGCTGGCCTTGATGCGCTTATTGTGTGGGATGAGCGCGTGCAGAACTTTGCGATTGGGGCGGTGGAGTAGGCAGGAGAAGGACTCGACTCTACACCACCAGTAATAGCGGCCCTGGGAGATTCCCAAGACCGCTTCTCCGGCAAAACGAGGCGCGGGAGTTTGCGTTACGGAAGAAGGGAATAAGCGGTGTGAAACTGTGCCATTTCGCCTAACATATATTTTATACCACGTTGATTAAGCACCGTGCCTTACGCTTTGTTTATGAGAGCAATCAGTTCCTTTTGAAATGCTATACGCTGTTCCTTATCCCAGCCTGTATCCTCTCCTCGCCTTAATCCTCCTGGACAATGGGAGCTTACTCACTAACCTCGAATTGCATTTCTTTTGTATTGCCTACGACCCTTGAAGCCTGCATGATCTCAAAGCGGACGATTCCTCCATCGTAACCAAAGTCGGCAATGACTCCAGGGCGAACCTCGTCACTTTCCTTGATACGATCATCTCGAAGCGTAATGACCAAGGAGTCGGTCTCTTCGTCATAGATGACTCTCACGGACCCTCCTCTTCACTGCCCGAACGTCTCAACCAGCATATGCATATCTTCCCCGGTGATCTGGCTCGTGGGTGGAGAGGCGACGATGGGCTGCTCCACGCCGGCGTCGATAAAGTGACCGAGTTGGGCGCGGCAGTCTTCGGGCGGACCGAAGACGAATAACTCTTCAACCATGGAATCCGGAATGGCTTCCTCCGCTCCCTTCCGGTCGCCAGCCTGCCAGCGGGCATGCACTTCGTCCAGAATATCGCTATAGCCAAAACGACGGAAACCCTGGATATAGGTGTTGGCCTGACAGTAGCTAACCAACACGTGACGCAGTTGCCGTAGGGCCTGTTCCCGGTCCTGTTTGACCAGCGTATGCACATAGCAGCCGATATCGATATCGCTCAGACTGCGGCCGGCACGCTCCGCCCCTTTGGCAATCTCGGCCAGCGAATGGGGAATCTGCCGCGCCGGCAGCCAGGCCAGCAGCACCCCGTCCGCGATCTCCCCGGCTAACTGGAGCATGCGCGGATTCACGGCCGCCAGATAGATCGGCATGGCCCCCGACAGGCGCAGGCTGAGACGAAAGCCTTGGGGCCGGTAAAATCCGTCAGTACGCGTGACCCGCTCGCCGGCCAGCACGCCGCGGACAATGTCCACATACTCGCGCGTGCGGGCCACGGGCCGGTCCCAGGCAATGCCGTGAAAGGTGTTGATATTGCGCGTGCTCACGCCGAGGCCCAACCGCGCCCGGCCGGGCGCGACCAGGTCTATGCTGGCGGCCTGCATGGCGGTGAGCGTGGGCGGACGGAGGTAGAGCGAGATGATGCCCGTACCGACATGAATGCGTTGCGTGGTGGCCAGAAAGGCGGTGACCAGCGTACTCGTCTCTGTGCCCCAGGCCTCGCCGACCCACAGGCTCTCGAAGCCGCATTCCTCGGCCTGGCGCGCGACCTGCTGATATACCTCGAAATGATGTCCGGTCGGCGGCAGGCTCAATCCTATGCGCATAGTGTCTCTCCCTTTTCCAGCATGGCGTTCCGGGTCTAATCGCTTTCGTGTTCTTCGGCTAATACAGCCCACTCCGCATACTGCTCGTCGAGCTGCTGTTTGACCTGCTCATACTGGCCGGTCACCTCGCGCGCTTTTTCTCGGTCTTGAAATGTCTTTTCATCCGCAAGGCGGCGTTCGAGTTTTTCTTTGTGGTCCTCCAGCGTGGCGATGTGCCGCTCCAGCGCGGTCAACCGTTTGACCCGTTTTTGCCGTTCGGCCCGGGCGGCTTTTTGCTGTTGATAGGAGAGCTTGCCGCGCTTGGCGTCACGAATGGCCGCCAGCGTCCCTTCAATGCCGGCCGCGCTTGCCGTAGACGGAGAAACCGCGGCCGGCTGTGCTGTTCCCTGGGGGCGGGCCTGTTCCTGGCGTGGAGACGAGTCTGTCTGTCGTTCTTTCCGGTCCAGAAACTCCTCAAACGTTCCGGGGTAGGTGGTGCAGTATCCATCTTGGAGTTCGAGCACTTTTGTGACCAGACCGTTGAGAAAATAGCGGTCGTGCGACACAACGACAAAAGTTCCCCCATACTGCAACAGGGCTTCCTTCACGATGTCTTTGGTGCGGATATCGAGATGGTTGGTCGGCTCATCCAGAATAAGCAGATTCGAGGCCTGCAGCAGCATTTTTGCCAACGCCAGGCGGCTTTTTTCCCCGCCGCTGAGCACGGCAACGCGCTTTTCAATCGCATCCCCGGAAAAGAGGAAGGCCCCCAGCAGGGTGCGGAGCTGGGGGACGACATCGGTCGCCGCTTCCCGGACGATCTCTTCGTACACCGTATTGTTGGTCTGTAAGCGTTCAGCCTGCTGCTGGGCGTAGTAATCAAGGATGACCTGATGACCGAGCTGCCGGCTGCCCGAGGTGGGCTCTTCAACCCCGGACAGGATACGGCTGAGGGTGGACTTGCCCGCCCCGTTGACGCCGACCACCGCCACCCGATCTCCACGCTCAATCACCAAATTCAGATTCTCAAACACCGACAGGCTGGCGTAGCGTTTGCTGACCCCCTGCAACTCAATCACTCGTCGTCCGCTCCGAGGGGCCTGAGGAAAATGGAAGCGGACACCCTTGGGCACGGTTTGGGGTGGGTCGAGCTGTTCCATCTTCTCAAGCTGTTTGACCCGACTCTGGACCTGCGGAGCTTTCCGGGCGTTATAGCGAAACGCATTGATAAAGCGGGTGAGGCGCTCAATCTCTTCCTGCTGCGTGTCATAGGCTTTTCGATACGACTCCAGGCGTTCCTCAAATACGCGCTCAAAAGTCGAGTAGTTGCCCGTATATTCGGTCAGGGCAGAGCGATGCAGGGCGACAACACGATTGACCATACGATCCAGAAAGGCCCGGTCGTGCGACACAATGACAATGCTGCCGCGATACTTGTGCAGATACGACTCCAGCCACAGCAGCGAGTCGAGATCGAGGTGATTGGTTGGCTCATCGAGCAGCAAGACATCGGGCTGCTGGAGCAAGAGCTTGGCCAGCGCGATCCGCATTTGCCAGCCCCCACTGAACGTCTCGGTGCGTGCTGTAAACTGCGCTTCGTGAAAGCCCAGACCGGTCAGGACTTTAGCGACCTGGGCGTCGGCCTGAAACCCGTCGAGTTCTTCGAGACGATGCTGGAGGTCTCCGTAGCGTGAGAGCAGTGCCTCTTGCGCCAGCGTATCGGAGGGCGTTCCATCAGCGCTGTCGAGCGCGGCCTGAATCGTTTCCAGCTCTTGCTGCAGCGCGGTCAGCTCCGGTAAAGCAGAGCGCGTCTCAGCAAAGAGGTCACGGCCGGAAATGTCGATCCCCTCCTGGGGCAGATAGCCCATGCTGAGGTCCCGGCCGCGCTGGACTCGGCCCGCATCGGGCTCAATGCGTCCGGTCAAGAGGCGAAAAAGGGTTGTCTTCCCGGCGCCGTTAGGGCCAACCAAACCCACCCGGTCGCCTTGCCGAATATGCCAGTTGAGATTGCGAAACAGTTCCTGTCCGCCAAAGGCGAGGGACAGATTGATGAGTTGCAGCATATATCCCGGTAACGTTCAGGCCGCGCATCCTTGTCCGTCGCTCAGGGAAGAGGGGGTGACGCTTCAGGCGGCAAGAAAAAAGTTTCTGTGTGGAACTTACAGCAGACGGTCGGCGGCGTATAGGTTGCCGTGATCGCACGTCCCGCGGCGGTGGGACGAAGGCAGTGTGTCTATTGACAAACTCTCGAAAGATGGCCGTTGAACTCCGGGGCGGGATAGGTCGGTTGGTTAGTTGTTAGCGTTTTCTTGTTCTACAGCCAACATCCACGCTTACCGGCGATTGTGAAGCACCGCAGAATTATCGTCCGCTGTAAGGTCTTGTCAGCGCCATATATCTTCTCGGGACTCCCAGTATGTCTTCACTGCGTCGAATCTACCGATTCGATCTTGTATCTTGAGAATTTCTTTAGGGTAAAATTCAAGCATGGCGTCGCATAGCTGGAGCATCCATTTCTTTCGAGAGTTGCCCTCAAGCAGCTTGATAACATTCGAGTTGGAAATTTGAATCTGGCCCCAACCCAATGCGCCTACCGTTAAGCAGTCCCAATCCAGAAACTCGATGGGCGTGAATGTGACTTCGGTTGCAATAACCTTCATGCCTTCAATGTCATATTTGACCAAGATTAGAGAAAACACATTTGCGTCCGATTCGTAGAATCTCGCCAGTCGCTCGACCGAGGTGAGATTGGGCATGTTGAACTTCGTATCTGTTCGGTGTGTCTTAACATCAATGACCGAATAGAAGCCCTCTCTGTCGGTGAATGCGAGGTCCGCCATCGCGCGGCGTGCAAAGTCGTTTGAGTATTCAACACACCAATCGCCAAGAAAGGAGTCAAATTGATCTGAGATTAAAGACTCAAGGGCATCGCCTACAGCGCGGGTACTGCGAGCCGTTTGCGGGGAAAGGAAATCTGGTGCGGTGTTGATATACTCCTTGATTTTCTCGGCAACCTTCAAATAATCACCGCCATAGTAGAATTGTGACTTCATACGAAAAGCTCTTTCTGTTGTATACGAGACTCGACCGATTTTGGCTGAGCGCTCAGCGAGTTTCTTTCCCAGAAGACCCCTCCCGTATATCCCTGAATAATCGGGTCATCAGCGGCTCGTTCGAGACGTTTCAACGCCCAACAGCAGTATTCTCGATTAAGTTCTATGCCGCAGAAACGTCGGCCTAACTTTCGCGCAACGACCGCTGTAGTGCCACTGCCCAGAAATGGATCGAGAATGAAATCGTTCTCTCTTGAGCTGGCAAGAATAAGCTTAGCGATAAGTTTCTCGGGCTTCTGAGTCGGATGGTCTGTGTTCTCAGGCATGGACCAAAACGGGACAGTAATGTCCGTCCAAATGTTTGATGGGTGAGTCAGACGATAGTTACCCTGCTCTTCTGGCTGCCAGTCTTTTGGCTTTCCGTCTACAGTATAGGGAGCAATAACTTTGCGCTTGAGCTTGACGGCGTCAACATTAAAATAGTACGAGTCCGATGCGGTGCAAAACCAGATATCTTCCGTGTTATTTTTCCAGTTTGTCTTCGCCCCGCGTCCTTTTTCTCTTTCCCACGTAATGCGATTGCGAATCTGCAGTTGCGATTCAAGCAGGGGAGCCATCAGAACGGAAGTCTTCCAGTCGGCACACACATATACGGTTGCGTTTGGTTTCAGGGTCGGTTTTACGGCTTCGAGGACACTTTGAAACCATTTCTGATATGCTCGTTTCCCCTTCTCCTTAAACTGATTGCCGTTGTAGTTCTTGGAAAGATTATAGGGTGGGTCCAGGATGAGCAGGTCAACAAAATCGGTGGGCAAATGTGGCAGCACATTAAGCGTATTGCCGCAGATGACTCTGCCTTCCAGTTCGTCTTCTCCTACGGATTTCTCGATTGAGAGGATTTGACCGGACAGGCGTTTGATATCAGTCGAGTTGCATTGCAGCGTTCGGTTTTTTGGAGCCATGTCTTTCATTGCTCACTTATTCCTTGAAGGGGTCTCCGGTCCGGCGGGAGAACTCTGTTCTTATATGGCTCGGTCGGTGAGAGACTGCTGTTGACCTAGGTGTTCTTATATATCAGGGATGGGAGAGGACGATCCAGGCCGGTTCAACTCATACGCTGAGCGGCTATGACTATGCGTCTTCTTCCGGGGGTAATAGCAGCGCTTCTCCCAGCGAGCGTATCAACCAGCGATGGATATCCCCGACAAGGGGCGTCGCCTGTGGACCAGCCAGGAGCCAGTGCCCTTGGTCCGGGTAGGACAAGCCGGTCGCGTGTAGAGTATCAGCGAGCCAACTCACGACCGGAGCAGGCACCATGCGGTCTGCCTGCCCCCAGACAACCAGGCCAGGACAGGGCAGGGAGGTGGCTGGAAAATCGGTCTGGCCCCGGGTGAGGGTACGGACGACTCTGCCGGAGTCAGGCTCAAGCCGAGCGTATAACTGGTCGTGCAGCCCTGCCGGAAGCGTATGGAAAAGAAAATCGTGGGCCAGACGACGGGACGGAGGGGGATGGGCGCGATTCCACAGGAGCGCGGGCAGGGCTGCGAGTCGAGTAAGAGGGAGGGCCGGGCGCAGGTCAGGTTGCCAGTGACAGGGCAGCAGGGGAGAGATGCAGACGAGGGCGCGCGGTTGTACGGCGGCGGCGGCGAGCAGCGTGAGGAGGCTACCCAGATCAAAACCGATCACAATGGGCGGGCAGTCGAACGCAGCGGTGGCGGTGGTAATGGTCGTGAGATGATCGTCAAGAGAGATGTTGCCTCGCCGGTGGGCTGCGTGCGGCTCGTACAGGTCAAGCGCCCAGCATGTCCAGCCACGTTGAGAAAATCCCCACGCGACTTCCTGCCATATCCAGCTTCCCGTCCATAAACCCGGCAGCAAGAGCAATGGAGCGGTAAATTTCTCGCGTTCCGGGAAGAGCACCTCAGCCGTGTACGCGGCAAGTCGCTGTTTCATGGGCACAAAAGAAAAGGCCCGCTTTGGGGCCTTTTCCTGGAAATCCTCCGCCTCGTGTCTCGCCGCCGCGCTGAGCGACGCTACGCTCTCTTCCTGGCCGCTCTCTTCTTGGCTGGCGCTTTCTTGGCGGCTTTCTTCACGGTTTTCTTAGCCGGCGCTTTCTTAGCCGCTTTTTTCACGGTTTTCCTGGCTGGCGCTTTCTTGGCCGCTTTCTTTACGGTTTTCTTGGCCGCTTTCTTTTTCGCAGGCATAGTGACCTCCTTCGCTATGAGTGTGGGAACCCCTTAGTCCATAGAAAAAGGCGGAAGGGCATTTGTGTGTTTTTCTATCAGATCGCTGTCTCTGCTGCAACAAAAATACACGAGAACAGGCCGTCAGCGGCGTGTTGCAAAGGCGTTTTTACCGGCGTACACGGCGCGTCGGCCGAGTTCTTCTTCAATACGTAACAGTTGGTTATACTTGGCCGTCCGTTCGCCGCGGCAGACACTGCCGGTTTTGATCTGTCCCGCATTTAACGCGACAGACAGATCAGCAATCGTGGTGTCCTCCGTTTCTCCCGAACGATGCGAGATCACCGCCGCATACCCGTGCTTTTTCCCTAAGGCGACCGTTTCCAGGGTTTCGCTTAAGGTGCCGATCTGATTGACCTTGACCAGAATGGCATTCGCCGCCCCATCCGCAATGCCGCGAGCGAGCCGTTGCGGGTTGGTGACAAACAAATCATCGCCCACGAGCTGGAGTGTTGCGCCGAGTTCCTGGGTGAGTAAGCGCCATCCGTGCCAGTCGTCTTCGGCCAGTCCGTCCTCGATAGAGACCAGCGGATAGTGCGCCGCCCATTTGGCATACTGTTGAATGAGGTCTTCCGCCTGCCGAGCGGCTCCGCCCGCTTTATGAAAAACGTATTGGCCGTCCCGGTACAGTTCGGTCGCTGCGACGTCAAGGGCCAGCCAGACATGCCGACCTGGGGTGTAGCCGGCGTGCGTCACAGACTCAAGCAGGATGTCAAACGCCTCTTCGTTTGAGCGCAGATCGGGGGCCACTCCCCCCTCGTCTCCCACGGCCGTGGTGAGCCCCTTTTTTTGAAGAATGTCTTTGAGCACGGCGAACACTTCTGCGCCAATGCGCAGGGCCTCGCGGAATGAGCGGGCGCCGGCCGGAACGATCATAAACTCCTGGATGTCGAGATTATTGGTCGCATGGGCTCCGCCGTTGAGCACGTTGATGAGCGGAACCGGAAGCGTCCGCGCCCGCGTACCACCCAGAAAGCGATACAGCGGCTGTCCGGCAGAGGCCGCCATTGCCTTTGCCACGGCCAGCGAGGTTGCGATGAGCGCATTGGCTCCCAGGCGCTTCTTGTTTGCCGTGCCGTCCAGGTCAAGGAGGAGCTGGTCAATTGCGCGCTGGTCGCTGGCGTCCTTGCCTTTCAAGCGCCGGGCGAGGTGTTCGTTCACCTGTGCCGTCGCTTTTTGGACGCCTTTCCCGCGATAGCGTTTTCGGGCTCGGTCCCGAAGCTCCCACGCCTCATGGGCTCCGGTTGACGCCCCCGAGGGCGCTGCTGCGCGTCCCAACGCGCCGTCCGCCAGTCTGACCTCAACCTCAACCGTCGGATTCCCCCGACTATCCAGAATTTCCCGACCAATAATTTTTCTGATCTTCACCCGATCCTCCCGTTGGTGTCTGTGTCCGGCGCCGTTCCGGCCTGGAAGTTGCTCCAGCCTCTCGCAGTCAGTAGAATAGTCCGTATGGGATGGATGGTGGCGCGGCGGTGTGGCTGGATGTGGTTCTCATTGGTTCTGGGGTTGTACGCCCTGCTCATGTATTCAACCGTGTGGAGCGAGCGCGGGCTGGTGCATCTCTTCCAACTGACCGAAGAGCAACGCGCATTGGAAACACAAGTACGGACGCTGTTGCGCGAGAATACCGATCTTGAGGAGCGCATTCGGCGTCTGCATACGGACGATGTCTTTTTGGAGCAACTCGCGCGCGACAGGCTCGTCCTCGTACGCGAACACGACATTGTCTATCGATTCCATCCGGCAAAGCCCTCATTGTCCCAGTAGACGAATGACCTCAAGCGTTGTCTTGTGTCTGCTCCGTCGAACGGCGCGCTCTCAGCCCCCGGGTCATGTCTGCGGCAATAGCGCGCGCGGCCTGGCGCGGGTCGGTGGCATCTCGAATGGGTCTGCCAACAACCAGATAATTCGCCCCGGCCTGCATGGCCTGGTGCGGTGTCAGAATCCGTTTCTGATCGTCGGTCGCGCTGCCCTGCGGACGAACGCCTGGAATGATGAGGGTCAGTTTATCTCCACAGGCGCGCCGGATCGCGGTAATTTCTTGAGGAGAGGCCACCAGACCGTCAATACCCGCCTGCTGGGCCAGCTGGGCCAGCCGAACGACCTGCGTGGCTGGACCAGCGCTGACCCCGATATGCTTGAGGTCGTCTCGGCCCAGACTCGTCAGCACAGTGACTGCCAGGAGGGCAGGGCGGGTGAGCCGCTCTGCGCGACACACGCCGCGAACCGCCCTGTGGGCCTGCCGCAACATCTCGGTGCCGCCGGAGGCGTGCAGGGTCAACATCTTTACCCCGAGACGGGCGGCTTCAACTGAAGCGGAAGCCACGGTCTGGGGAATGTCGTGGAATTTGAGGTCGAGAAAAACCGTCCCGCCCCTGGCTTGAATGCGACGGACAACCTCGGGACCGGCGTGCACGAACAGTTGCTTGCCGACCTTGAACAGGCCGACCTCGTCTGCCAGCAGGGCAACGTAGCGGTCCACTTCTTTCAGCGAAGCGACATCGAGCGCAAAGATCAGTCGGCGGCGTGCGCGCGGCCGGCTCACCGCTCTGGAACTCCGAGGTCGCGCCGGAGCGTTGCTGGCCTGATTAACGGAGCGAGGAGCCATCCTGGTGTGTGCCTCTCGGACTCAGGTGGCCTCCGAATTGCTGAGTGCGTTTTGGATGGCCTCGACCGCCCGGTCTGCCGGTACTTCCGTCATGGCTCCATCCGCGCGGACCTTTAATTCAATCACCCCGCGGGCTAAAGACTTGCCACCAATAGTGGCCCGGAGCGGAACGCCCAAGAGGTCGGCATCCTTGAATTTCACCCCCGGACGCTCTTCCCGATCGTCAAATAAGACGTCTGTCCCCGTTTGCTGGAGTTCTGCATAGATGTCTTCCGCCGCCTTCCGGGTGGTGGCGTCATTCCAATTGACCGGCACGATATGGAGGTCCGCGGGAGCGAGCGGCTTGGGCCAGACAATGCCGGCATCATCATGATGCTGTTCAATGGCCGCGGCAACGGTCCGGGTAATGCCGATGCCATAGCAGCCCATTTCCATCGGACGCTGTGCGCCTGAGGCATCCAAATAGGTTGCATTCATGGCCTGGCTATACTTCGTGCCAAGATAAAACGTCTGACCGACTTCAATACCGCGATGCGCGGTAAACCTCCCTCGCTCGCAGCGTGGACAGGTGTCGCCCACGGCCGCCCGACGCAAGTCGGCAAACTGGAGGGAGGGCAGGTCGCGTGCGATATCAAGCCCGGTCAGATGCGTATCCCGCTCGTTTGCGCCACACACCAGACCTGTTGCCCCCCGCAGGGTCTGGTCGCTGATCAGCCTGGCCTCGATCTGGAGAGGTCCAGCAAAGCCGGTTGGGGCACCAGTCGCCTTGTGGACGGTTTCTTCAGCGGCGAGCGCGACCCACTGGCAGCCGAGCAGGTTTTTCAGCTTGGGCTCGCTGAGTTCATGGTCTCCCCGCACCAGGGCGGCGACCACCGCGCCCGTATCGGTCTCGTAGAGCAGGGTTTTGACAAATCGCTCCGGGGGCTCACCCAGAAAGATCGAGACTTCCTCAATGGTCCGCTGGTCCGGTGTCTCGACTGGGGTGAGCGCCGCTCCATGTGTGGCCAGGGGAGCCGCCGGCGGGACAAGTTCGGCTTTTTCCACATTGGCGGCATAATCGCATGAGTCGCAGCTGACAAGGGCATCTTCGCCGGAATCCGCCAGCACCTGGAACTCATGCGACAGACTGCCCCCAATTGCGCCCGTATCCGCCTCAACCGGACGATAGGTGAGCCCGCACCGATCAAAGATACGCCGGTAGGCATCGTACATATTGCGGTATTCGCGCTGGCAGTCCTCCAGATCGGTATGAAAGGAATAGGCGTCTTTCATGATAAACTCGCGGCCACGCATCAAGCCAAAACGGGGCCGGACTTCATCCCGAAACTTGGTCTGGATCTGATACAGATTGAGCGGCAGGTCTCGGTACGACCGGACCTCTCGTCGGACGATATCGGTCACGACCTCCTCATGGGTCGGGCCAAAGCAAAAATCCCGGTCGTGCCGGTCTTTGATGCGCAGCAGCTCTCTGCCATACACATCCCAGCGACCGCTTTCTTGCCAGAGTTCCGCCGGGCAGACGGCCGGCATGAGAATTTCTTGGGCCCCCGCACGGTTCATTTCCTCCCGCACGATGTTTTCGACTTTACGCACGACGCGCAGCCCGAGCGGCAGAAAGTCGTACACGCCGCGCGCCACCTGGCGCATCATACCGGCGCGCAGTAAGAGTTTATGGCTGATGACTTCGGCCTCGGTCGGATCTTCACGTAATGTTGGGATAAATGTTTGGCGATAACGCACCCGGACCCCCGATCAGCTAGAGAAAGATGTCGGGCTCAATTAGTCAGCCCACGGGTCGGGTGTCAAGCCGGGCGCAGTCTTTCGCCCTTCGAGTCACCCGGCTGGTTGTCTGGAAGAAGGTTTCCACAACATGATACTGTTCCCGAAAACATCCACCAAAGGACAGGGCTTATGCAGGATGCAGTTGAAACACGTTACGAGCACATTGTGCTCCGCCAGGACACGGTCGCCAGTATTGCCGGAACCAACACGAAGGTTGTCGAATTGATAGTAGAGATACGGGCCTACGGCTGGAGCCCCGAAGAGTTGCACTTTCAGCATCCCTACCTGACCCTCGGCCAGATTCACTCTGCCCTCGCCTATTATTGGGACCACCGGGACGAAATCGATCAGGACCTTGAGCGGAGGCTTCAGCACGTCGATCACATGCAGCGGGCGGCGGGACCGACACCACTGGAGAGACGCTTAAAAGCTAAAGGGCTCATTTAGTGGCAATCGCCCTCTATATGGATCACCATGTCCCGCGTGCGATTACCGTCGGACTCCGGCTGCGTGGCGTTGACGTGATGACGGCCTATGAGGATGGGGCCAGTGAGCAGGATGATCCCCAACTCCTAGATCGCGCAAATACGCTTGAACGAGTCTTATTTACACAAGATGATGATTTTCTTGCCGAAGCAACTCGCCGACAGAAAGGCGGGATATTTTTTCGTGGAGTCATCTATGCGTATCAACTGCGGATTTCCGTGGGCCGGTGTATCCACGACCTGGAGATTATTGCAAAAGCTGGAGAAGCCGAAGACCTGTATAACCAAGTGCAATTCTTACCTTTGTAGCCCATAGGGGGGTGTGAATTCTGTGGCTTATATCCTGAACTGAGACAGTCCCCCTCGACCCCTTTCCTTTCTCCCGGCCAAAAACTATAATTCGCGCGCGATATTTTCCCGCGACAGGAGTACGACGTGGACTTTGACTATTCTCCACAGGAAGAAATGTTTCGGCAGGAGCTGCGCTCGTGGCTCGAAGCCAATCCGGCGGACAACTACGATGCGGACACCTTTGAGATTATCGACCAGGAAGACCGCTTTCAGATCAAATTCGACTGGCAGAAGAAGCTGCACGGCGCCGGCTGGGTCGGCATTCATTGGCCCCAGGAGTACGGCGGTCGGGGCGCTACGATTATGGAGCAGACCATCTACCAGCAGGAGATGGCCCGGGCGCGCGCGCCCGGATTAGCCAATCCGCTGGGGATTTCGCTGGTCGGCCCCACCTTGATGCACTGGGGAACGGAGGAGCAGAAAGAGCGTTTTGTGCCCAAGATTCTCAGCGCCGACGAACTGTGGTGTCAGGGCTATTCTGAGCCGGGCTCCGGCTCGGACCTGGCCTCCCTCCAGACGCGGGCGGTTGACGATGGCGACGACTTTGTTGTGAACGGCCAGAAAGTCTGGACGAGCTTTGCCCACAAAGCGGACTACTGCATTCTTGTGGCGCGGACCGACCCCGACGCGCCCAAACACAAGGGACTCTCCTATCTGCTGGTGGATATGCACGCGCCTGGGGTAACGGTCCGGCCCTTGGTCCAAATCTCAGGCGATGCGGAATTCAACGAGGTCTTCTTCGAGGATGTCCGGGTGCCTAAAGCCCATCTGGTTGGCGAACGGAACAACGGCTGGCAGGTGGCGATTACGACGCTCATGTTCGAGCGCGCGAACTTTGGCATGGTGTACAACCTGGAACCCATGCTGGACAAACTGAAGGCGTGCGTCAAAGACCTGGAAGTCAATGGTCAACCGGCAGCCGACGACCCGGAGGTGCGCCAGCAGCTGGCCGCCTTTCATGTTGAAACCCAGGCGCTGAAGTTCAACGGCTATCGGCAACTGACCCAACAGTTACGCGGCAACCCGCCGGGACCGGAAGGCTCGATCAGTAAGCTGGCCGGGAGTGAACTCTATATCCGCATGGCGCATTTTGCGATGGAACTGCTGGGTCCGTACAGTCAGTGCGCCTTGGGTGAAACTCAGGGCATCGACAACGGTTTTTGGGCGCGGCGCGCCTTAGGCTCCCGCCTGTACACGATTGCGGGCGGGACGTCGGAGATCATGCGTAACATCGTCGGCGAGCGCGTCCTGCGGTTGCCAAAGGGTTAAAGGGGGAAGCATGGATTTCGGTTTTAGTGAAGATCAAGAACTGCTGCGCGACTCGGCCCGAAAATTCCTGGACGCGGAATGCCCGACCACCTTCGTGCGCAAGATGATGGAAGATGACAGTGCCCACGCGACAGAACTCTGGAAAAAAGCCGCGGAGCTGGGCTGGATGGGTATTTTGATTCCCGAGGAGAACGGGGGGATAGGCGGGAGTTTTCTCGATCTGGTTGTGGTGATGGAAGAGATGGGCAGGTCTCTGATGCCCGGCCCGTTCCTGGCGACCGTGCTCCTGGGCAGCGCGGCCGTGCTGGCCGGTGGCTCGGACGAGCAAAAGGACGCCATTCTTCCCAAGGTCGCGGCGGGTGAATGGGTCATGACTCTGGCCCAAGCCGAAAAGAGCGGCCGCTATGACGCCGGCGGCATTGGGATGCCGGCAACGGCGCGGGGCGGCGACTTTGTGCTGTCCGGGGAAAAACTCTTTGTGCCGGACGCGCATGTAGCCGATCAGATGGTGGTCGCGGCGCGTACCGGTTCCCCTGGTGCTCCAGAAGATGGGATTACGCTTTTTCTGGTCGATGCCAAGTCTCCGGGGGTCGAGATCACCCAACTGAAAACCGTGGACATGACCCGTCGCCAGTGTCACGTCGCTTTCCAGGACGTTGCGCTGGCCGGCTCGCAGGTCATCGGCGAGGTGGGCCAGGGCTGGCCGATTCTCAAGCGCGTCCTCAATCAAGCCACCGCCGGGCTATGCACCGAGATGGTCGGAACCGGACAGCAGGCGCTCGATATGGCGGTTGAATACGCCAAAGAGCGGGTGCAGTTCGGGAAACCCATAGGCAGCTTTCAAGCTGTCAAACACAAATGTGTGGATATGATGGTCCAGGTCGAAAACGCGCGCTCACTGACCTATTACGCCGCCTGGACGGTCGATGAGAATGTGGACGAAGCGTCCCAGGCCGTGCCTATGGCCAAGGCGTATTGCAGCGATATGTGCAAGACGGTGACCAGTGAGGCCATTCAGGTCCACGGTGGTATCGGGTTTACCTGGGAGCACGATATGCACCTCTTTTATCGGCGCGGCCTGGCGTCCGAAGCCGCCTTCGGCAGCGCCCCGACGCACCGTGAAGTGGTGGCGCAGACGCTGGACCTGTAGGCAAGCGCCAGCGGCGTCCGTCCTTTTCCGTCATGACTCCCGCTCTGCTCATTCACGGCGGCGCTGGAGCCGCGACACCATCAGCGCTGCAAGCCGAGCGTCGATCAGGATTGACGGCCGCTTTTGAGGCCGGCTGGGATATTCTTATTCAGGGCGGGACCGCGCTCGATGCGGTTGTGCAAGCCACCGTGACCCTCGAAGATCATCCTCTCTTCAACGCCGGCCTTGGCTCGTGTCTGACAGAAGACGGGACCGTCGAAGTTGACGCCTCCCTCATGGATGGCTCGACATTTCAGACTGGCGCCGTGGGGGCGGCCAAACATATCAAGAACGCCATCTGCCTTGCTCGGGAGGTCATGACAGACGGGCGACACGTGTTTCTCGTCGGCCGGGGGGCGGAACGATTCGCCCGCGAGCACGGACTGCCGCAAGCCGCGGCTGACGAACTGATTACCCCCCGCCAACACCAGCGTTGGCAGGCCCTTCGACTAAGCTCAGGACAGGCGCAACGAAGCAATAGCGAACCCGGTACGGTGGGGGCGGTTGCCCTAGATTCGTCGGGCCGGCTGGCGGCGGCAACCTCAACCGGCGGCGTGTTCGACAAGCGCGCCGGTCGCGTGGGTGACTCCGCCGTCATTGGAGCCGGGACGTATGCGGACAGCGCAATGGGCGCGTGCTCGGCAACGGGCGATGGCGAGGACATTATTCGGGCGACCCTGGCCCGCACCGCGGTGGAATTGCTGCGCGGCGGCAAAGACCCGGCACAGGCCGCCCGCACAGCTCTCGCTCGCCTCACCCGCCAGACACGAGGAGAGGCCGGTCTGATTCTGCTTGATCCCTTTGGCCGGAGGGGTGTGGCATATACTACGGAGTCGATGAGTGTGGCCCTTCGGCTCGGCTCAGGACAGGCATTTCGGGCTGAGGGACGGCTTGTGGTGCGGGTGTGACGGAGGCCCTCCTGACCGCCTCTGGCATTTTCGGGCGCACTAAGGATGGCTTTGAAGAATTTTTTCCGGTACTGCTCCTCCGGCATGACGAGTGCGGAACGACATGGCCACAGCCTGATGTGAGACGCCTTAGTGCGCGGCCTGCCTCGGTAGAGCGCCTAAGCTGCTTTCCTGGCCCGTGCGGCTTTATCGAGATCGTAAGTTGCTTGCAGGTTCAGCCATAACTTCGGGGTCGTGCCGAGGGCGTCGGCGAGGTCAAGCGCGGCGGCTGTAACGCCGCGTTTCCCTCGAATGAGTTCGTTCAGTCGGGTCTTTGTCCAGTCGAGCTGAGTGGCGAACGCTGCTTGGCTTATTCCCTTGGGCGCAAGAAATTCCTCCAAGAGGATTTCGCCGGGGTGAAACGGATTCTTCGGTTGTCTCGCCATTACCCTCCTCACTCACAGGATTTTCACCAGCGCGACGGTCAGCCCGATGATGCCGGCGGCCTGCATCCACAAGGCGCGGTACAGGTCGGCTTTGAGTTCTGCCCGGAGAGTAGCAATGTCGGCTTTAAGTTCCACCCGGAGTTCGTTCATGTCGCCTCGGACCTCGGCAATGTCGGCTTTGGTTGCGAGGCCTTCCGTCACAGCTTGGCGCAAGGCGTCTACGATCGCGGTGGCTTGGGCGTCTTCAAACCCCGCTTTTTTCAAAGCATGGGCAGTGGCGAGGGTGTCAAACGCGGCGGCTTGCATGGTCACTCTCCTTATGGATTACAGGCAAGGGCATTACGATAGCATCCATCCACCGGAGACAAAACCGCCAGTATTCTCCTGACCGCCTCTGGCATTTTCGGGCGCACTAAGGATAAGATGCCCCGTCACACGGGACGAGCCCCGAAGAACTCGGAAGAAAGGGGAGTAGAGTCTATGGCAAAAGTTGATGGTAATTCATTAGTTGTCAAATCGCTCAAAGACGAGGGCGTGGATACTGTTTTCTATATCACTGGCGGACCGATGGTCGATGTGGCCTCCAAATGTATTGAGATTGGGTTTAACTCGGTCGATGTGCGCCACGAGCAGGGGGCTTCCATGGCGGCCCATGCCTATAGTCGGGTGCTGGGCAAGCCGGGGGTGTGTTTTGCCGCCTCCGGCCCTGGCGTTACGAATCTGATCACCGGTGTGGGCAATGCCTATCTGGACGCCGTTCCGGTCGTGGCGCTGGGCGGAGCGAGCGCCATTTCCCAGGACGGCATGGGCGCGTTCCAGGAGATGGATCAGGTCGGCATGTTCAAGCCGATCACCAAAATGTCCGAGCGGGTCAAAGACGCGCGTCGCATTCCGGAAATTATCAATAAAGCCTTTCGCGTGGCCACCAGCGGCCAGCCGGGTCCGGTCTATGTCGATCTGCCGGGCGATGTGCTCTACCGGGTGGTTGAAGAAGACGAGGTCGCGTTTCCCAAGCGGCCACATCAGGTCCCGCGGGTGGGCGGTGATCCGGCCTTGGTCAAGGAGGCGGTGGCGTTGCTGAAGGCGGCTGAGCGGCCCCTAGTGATTACCGGCACCGGCATCATCTGGTCGGGCGCGATGCAGGAACTCCAGGAGTTTGTGGAAACGACCGGCATCCCCTTTTACACCACCCCACAGGGGCGGGGCGTCATTCCTGAGGATCATGCCCTGAGCTTTCTGGGCGCGCGCAACCGGGCCTGGAAAGAGGCCGATGTGGTGCTGGTTGTCGGTACGCGCTTCAATTTCATTCTGGGTTTTGGACAGGCGCCGCGGTTTGCGGAAGATGTCAAGATGATTCAGGTCGATATCGCGGACGAAGAGATCGGCCGCAACCGCGCGGTTGATGTCGGGATCGTGGGTGACGCCAAGGTGGTCTTACGCCAACTGATCGACGAGGCCAGCGACTCTTTCCACGGACGGGACGAACTGGCCTGGATCGATACGCTGCGCGGCTATGACCAACGCTCTCAGGAAAAGATGAGCGCCATCATGCAGGCGGACACCTCGCCCATGCACCCCCTCCGCTTGTGCAAAGAGGTCCGTGACTTTATGGACCGCGATGCCATTATTGTTGTTGACGGCCATGAGATTCTCAATTTTGCGCGCCAATCGGTGCCGACCAACGCTCCCGGCCATCGGGTCAACGCCGGCCCGAACGGCTGCATGGGCGTGGCCGTGCCGTTTGGACTTGGGGCAAAAGTGGCTAAACCGGACACCCAGGTCATCGTCCTCAGCGGGGACGGTTCGTTTGGCATGAACGGCATGGAAATCGATACCATGGTCCGCAAGAACATCCCGGCCATTATCGTCATCAGCAATAATGGCGGCTGGGCCGGCGCGGGTGTGATGACCGCCGGACGTGACCTGGGTTTCAGCCGTTATGATGAGATGGCCAAGGTATTCGGGGCGCACGGCGAGTTTGTCGAAAGGCCGGAGGATATTCGGCCGGCCCTCGAACGCGCGGTTGCCTCGGGCAAGCCGGCAGTGGTCAACGTGGTGACTGACCCCACCGCGCGGTCGTCCACCCAGTCATTTGCCGCCTACCGGGCGATTTAACCCTCGGAACCGGGGTGGGCCGCTCCGGCCCGCCCTGGTTTGCACTCCCTGTCAGGACGGTCCGAGTATGTCCGACATCGAAGAAATCCTGCACTTCTGGTTTGGTCCCATCCGGGATGAGCCGTCCTATTTTGCAGAATGCTCGCAGCGCTGGTTTGCTCAGAATACGGACTTCGACCAGGAGATTGTCCAGCGTTTCCAGGCCGACTACGAGCGGGCCGCTCAGGGCCAGCTTGCCCACTGGACGAAGACCGGGCGGGGCGGGTTAGCGCTTATCCTCGTCCTGGATCAGTTTCCCCGCAATATGTTCCGCAACGACCCACGCGCCTTTGCGACCGACCCATTGGCACAGCAGATAGCGGAGCAAATGATCGCCGCCGGGTTGGAGCGGCAGTTGCGTCTGGTCGAACGCTATTTCGTGTACGTCCCGTTTATGCATAGCGAGCAGCGCGCCCATCAGCAGCGCTCGGTGCTGCTCTTTCAGCAGCTGGCCGCACAACGCGCCCATTTTGACACCTCCTATGCGGTGAGACATCAGGAAGTGATTAACCGTTTCGGTCGGTTTCCCCACCGCAATAGCGTCCTGGGCCGGGTTTCAACGCCGGCGGAGTTGGCGTTTCTCAAGCAGCCTGACTCCTCATTTTAGGCTGTTGCCTGCCCTGGCGCTTCTTGCCGGGCGCGGGGTGTAGCCTTTTCTCCGCAGGCTGGATATCCTGCCTCCCTGTATCCATACAGGGTTATCGTGAGGAGTTGAAACGCATGGGCGAAGCCATACACGCGATTGTCATCAACAGGGTTGAGAAAAAAATATCGTCTGAGCTGAAAGAAATCGCTCTGGACGATCTGCCGGAAGGGGATGTCACCGTCAAGGTTGCCTATTCCACGCTGAATTACAAAGACGGTTTGGCCGTCACCGGGACCGCGCCCATTGCGCGTACCTACCCCATGATAGGCGGGATCGACCTGGCCGGGACGGTCGAGTCCTCCAGTTCGTCCGCCTATCAGCCTGGAGACAAGGTCCTGATCACCGGCTGGGAACTCAGCATGAGCCACGGCGGCGGCTATGCCCAGAAACAACGGGTCAAATCCGAATGGCTGACGCGCGTGCCTGACGCCTTCAGCCTCAAACAAGCCATGGCCGTGGGTACGGCCGGCTATACCGCCATGCTCTGCATCCTGGACCTGGAACGCATGGGCGTAACGCCCGGAGAGAAAGAAGTGATTGTGACCGGCGCCGCGGGCGGCGTCGGCAGCGTCGCCGTCGCCGCGCTCTCCCAGCTGGGCTATACAGTGGCCGCGTCAACCGGGCGGCCGGAACTCGGTGACTATCTCACCGGCCTGGGCGCCTCGACCATTGTTGAACGGGCCGCACTCGCTGAGCCCTCGGGGCGTCCCCTGGATGCCGAACGCTGGGCGGGTGGCGTCGATTCCGTGGGCGGTCAGACCTTGGCCTCGGTGCTGCGGGGGACGTGTTATGGCGGGGCGGTGGCGGCCTGCGGTCTGGCCGGCGGGGCCGATCTGCCGACCTCGGTCCTGCCGTTCATTTTGCGGAACGTCAGTCTGATCGGGGTGGACTCGGTGATGTGTCCCAATCCCAAACGGCAAACGGCCTGGGACCGCCTCGCCCAGGACCTGCCGCTGGAAAAGTTGGACGCCATGACCGTGGTGGAACCCATGTCCAAAGTGTTGGAACTGGCTCCGCAGATCTTACGCGGGCAGGTCCGTGGCCGCGTGGTCATTGATGTGAATGCCTGAGTTCGACGGGAAAAGGTAGTAACTTGGCCGTGACTGGTATGAACAACGGCGGCGCTGAGGAGTACCTCAGCCTTCCAGCCCGAGACCTTCACTTCCCCCCCGACCGCTCCCTGGGGGAGCTGTTCATTCGAGATGGCGCGCATCGCGCGGATGACTATGCCTTCTGGGAGCCGATTGGTCGGGCGCAGGGGAGTTTTTCCATTCCCGTCGGCAAAGAACTCCGGCTCAACGTCAACCCGCAAGCCTCCACCGATCTTTCGCCGTTTCGGGCTATCCCCGCCCACGCCATTCAATACCTGCAACTCTCGGCCTCGCGGGTGAATAATGACAGCCTGGCCCATCTGGCCCATCTGACCGGGCTGCGCGTGCTGTGGCTATACGACACGCGCATCAGCGACGCCGGCCTGGTCCATCTGCAAAGCCTGAGCGGGCTGCGGGTGCTCAATCTGCGCAGCACGCTGGCCAGTCGTGGTGGCATAGACGCGCTTCAGGCCAAGCTGCCCAAGTGCGAGTTTCGCCGGCCGTGGTAAAGGGGCGGCCCCTGCAAGGCTAGAGCTTAGCGTGAAACGCGCTAGGGTTGTTCCATCTCAACCAGCTCCAGCACAGTCCCGTCCGGGTCTTTGAAACACACAAAACGCGCGCTCGGCGCGTCAGGGGGAGCGAGCAGGACGGGCTCGGAGATAAATTCGACTCCGTGCTCTTTCAGGGTTTGGACATCGGCATCAAGATTCGCGCTGAGCAGAGCAATCCGAGCGATACCGAGGTGGTATAGATGCGGGTACGGCGGGGCGTTGTCTCGGGGCTCTTTCCATTCCAAGAGATCAATCAGCGGTGTGGTGGGTGAGCCCTCCAACTGGAGCAAGGCGCCCCGTACAAGATAGGGTGGCATACCGACCGCAGCCGCCACTTCCGGGGTGTTCCGCTCTGGCACTTCCCACAGGACCTTGAACCCGAGCAACTCGTAAAACTGACGCGAACGCTCATAATCACGACAGTTGACATTGACGTGCATCATTCCCGAGATGTGCATACCGCTTCTCCTCGCTCCAGGGGGCGTCTTTCCAGGACAATGGTCTGTCTGAAAAAGAGGAGAGCTCTCGGAAACCAGGTCGGGCTTCCGAGAGCAGAGAGAATTTACTTGCCGGTATAGCCGGGGTTGGTGGGGTTATCCAGCCAGTCGCGGCGTTTCTCGTACGGGAGATCAATATAGGTCTGCATGGCCAGCAGGCCGTCGTCGGACAGCATGGTCTCCAGAAAGGCCGAGCTTTCAATGTCGAGCCCGGCGGCGAGGTGGGTATCGTTGCCGGCGTAGACCGCGTGCTTGGCGCGAGCCACGGCAATCGGCGGGAAATTCGCAATCTCGCGGGCGATTGCCGTGGCGCGGGCGAGCGCGTCATCGGCCACTTCGTGGACCAGACCGAAATGGAGCGCCTCGTCGGGCGGGACGACACGAGAGCGAATCACAAACTCAAGCGCGCGTCCGACCCCGATCAGCCGCGACAGGCGCTGGGTGCCGCTGCCGCCGGGAAGAATGCCGAGTTTGACTTCCGGGAATCCATACCGATAATCACCCTTCTGGCCGATCCGCAGGTCGCACGACAGGCTGAGTTCAAACCCCCCGCCCATGGTGTCTCCGTTCATGGCAACGATAATCGCCTTGGGCAGCGCGCTCAAATTCTTCAGCATGGCATGATAGGCGGCGGTCAGCGAGGTGCCGGCCTGGCGCATGGCCTCCCGGTCTTTGGCTAAATCAACCAGTTCTTCCACGCTGTAATGGGTAATGAACTTGCCTTCCATCGCGCCGGTCAACACGACGGCCCGGATAGCAGGGTCGCGCCAGTCCTCAATCAGTTGCCACAATTCCTGGGTGCCTTCCGCGCAGAAATAATTCATCGGCGGGTTATGGTATTTTGCGATCACGACCCCGTCGCTCTGTTCAGTCTGCCAATAGCTCATATGCGTGTCCTCTTCTCTTTACTTTTAGCTCGCTCCTCAGAAACCCATCCCGGCCCTTCCACAAGCTCAGGACCACCTCTCCAGGGAGGGGGGATAGGGAAGGAGAAAAAAAGCCCACCGGGGGATGGTGGGCTCGTGTGATACATGAGTGCGTGTGTCTGTGCGTCAGCGCCGGCGGTTACCGGTCTGCCTTGCGGGACTTGATCGAGACCACTTTTTTCTCTGTGTCCTGAGCAGTTTCCCAGGCATCGTGCTGGGCGGCGCAGTGCATGAGCACCCTGGCCAGGGTGTCTTTATGCTCGGCGCCGGCAGCCTGACAGTCGCCGCAGTACCATTGATCCTCTTTGATATCGCCGATTTCTCCACCGATCACTTGTGGCATACTCACCTCCTGTTTTTCTTTCCCTTGTAGCGCAAGAGATATTGTCAGGTCCAGGGGTTGATCTCCCGGCGAGGCCGTGCAACTCAATACGTAGAGACGTATTCACAAAGGAGGAGACCAGAATGGGTACAACAGTTGTTCTGCTGGAAGTGCAAGTCAAGCCTGAATGTGTGGAAGAGGTCAAAGCCTTTCTGAAAGAGGCATTACCGGATACGCGGGCCTACGACGGCTGTCAGGGCATTGATATCTACGGCAATCTCGACGAGTCGTCCAATCTCGTGTTCTATGAACGCTGGGATTCACGCGAGCACTATCAGAAATATCTGAACTGGCGGACCGAGACCGGCGCGTTTGAACAGCTCGGCTCAAAGTTGGCCAGCCCGCCGAGTATTCGCTATTACGACAGAGTTGATGTGTAGCGCGTTCCGCTTCGACTTGGATTTTGAGACAGGCCGGCTTTGCCGGCCTTTTTTGTATCAAGATAGAAATAGACACTACGTATTAATAGGGGTGCAAAATTTATCTTTAAATTACGGTGACTTGTATATATCTCGTTGTGAATCGATTTCTTAATTCACAGGTTTTTCTCGTGCCAAGTAAGAAAACGTTTCATAGTAGAATCATAGAGCGTACGAGGGGCGTCAACGGGCAAATCGAGTTGTTCCTTTACTCGTTTTGCTAAGTCCTTATGTGTCCAAGGGTAGAGTTGATGCTTGAGAATCAAGACAAACCCTCCTTCTTGTCGGACTTCCTCTATCCAATGGGCTGGAAACATTCTAACGACAAATACCGGACGAATACCTAAATACTTGCAGAGTCTGATTTTGATCGTCAGTTCGTCATGGTTCATATAACCCAGTGTGTTCTTAACTTCGATACCGTAGGCCACGCCATCCTTCTCGAAAATGAAATCCAGGTCGTGACCAGACTCCTCCCATTCTTTGTCACGAAACCTATTAACGTTACGTCCCTTCATAACAAACTGAGATCGCGCGAATCCTTCAAGGACCATGATTTCGCCGTGGAGCCCAAGCGCAGCCCCGATATTCGGGTCGGCATATTCTTCCACAAGCGTGACAAGACGGGAGGCGCTCCGACGATAATATCGGAAGGAGCGATGCCACAGTAGCATAATCGATCCGCCTGTTTTGATCCTTCTCCTCTCTCGTCTTATAAGCCCCTGTGCCTCCAGGTCTCGTAATGCACGGTTCGTGATCCAATGGAAATAGCTTCCTTCATTCTGTACTTCGAGTTGCCGAGAGAAAAAAACCGTCTCTCGGTTCTTATCGAAAAAAGCGCTAAGCCGTGCTCATGCGTCACGTTCCTTTGGGTCGGGGGGACGATGTGGGTAAGTGTCTGGATCAGGAGAGAAATCTTGGTCATCTGCCAATGTGATCGTATCCCAGAATATCACCGGCCTTCTTCTCGCTCACGCGCGACCGTCGAACGGACGGCTGCCTGTGGGTCGGAAGGGCGCTTGAGAGCCCAAAAATCGTCCGGTAAAGGCTGTTTCCCACACCTCACAAGAGCGGCTTTCTCCATGTCTTGCAGGTGCTCGGGGAGGGATACTGGGCTCGGGGGGAGCAAACGTGCGACAGGGCGGCCATACTGAGTGATGACTACTTCTTCACCGGCTTTGACTTGACGCAAATACGCACTGAGTGACGCTTTGAGTTTGGATATGGTCGTGGTCTGCATTCCGGTCTCTATCCGTGTTATGTTTTGGCCAGAATAAACTGATTCCTTTATCGTGCCAAGGGGAAGGCGTGGAAGGCCAAGGGACCGGAGATTCTCAGCCTCCCTAGACAGTCGCTGTCTACCTCAGATACGTAACCGAACGGAAGAGGAGACACGACGATTTGGCACGCTCCTGTTGCTTGCCTGCAACGAGAACGGGTATCGAGCAATACACCAAGGAGGCTCTATGACGCAGAAACCGGCCATCGCTTTAGTTGCCGTTGCCGGGCGAAGAAAACAAACCCTGGACGTGGCAACTCAAATTGAAAAAGAAGGCTTCAGCGGCATTTATTGTCAGAGTGTCGGGGATTGTATTGGCCTGTGCGAGTCACTGGCCTTTGCCACCAATGAGATTCCGTTCGGCACCAGTATTGCCAATATGTATACCCGCCATCCGTATGATTTTGCCCAAACCGCAGCCTTTATTCATGAGGTCTCGGGCGGACGCTTCCGGTTTGGCGTGGGTGTGAGTCATGGCCCGATGCTGAACCGCCTCAAGGTGCAGGCCGGCAAGCCCTTGGCTGATATGCGTCAGTTTGTCTCCGACCTGCACGCCAGCGTTGGCCGCAAAGACGCGCTGCCGCCTATTGTTCTGGCCACCCTGCGCAAGGCGATGGTGAAATTGTCGGCTGAGATTTCTCAGGGCGCGGTCTGGGCGAATGCGGCCCGGTCGCATATGGCCACGTCGCTGAGCTTCCTGCCACAGGAGAAAATGCAGGCTGACGGGTTTTTTGTTGGGAATATGATCCCGACCATTATTTCGGACGACAAAGAGGCGGCCGCGAAAGTCCATCGCCGGACCCTCAGCACCTATGTCCGCTTGCCCAACTATCAGCAGTATTGGATCGAAGCCGGCTATGAAGAGGAAATGCAGGCCATCCAGCAGGCCATCGCCAATAAGGAAGACGAGAAGATTCCATCCCTGATGTCCGACCGCTGGCTGAGCCAAGTCACCCTGTACGGCAGTGTGGCCGAAGTAAGAGAAGGCGTCGAAGCCTGGTATGCCACCGGCCTCAAAACGCCCATTCTGGTGCCCTCGTCAGCCAATGGCAACCAGATGGTCGCCTTGCAGGAGGTGATGGCGGCGTTTCGGTAGGGGGCCAGAGCAGGCGCAGCCGTTCTCCTGACGCGGTCCAGAGGCTTCCCCTTAAGACGGCCGTGGTGATTGCTCCGCGCACGAGTATGTCCCCAGCAGCTTCTTCTCGGGCTGTATGTCCTGATAGTCGGGCGGGGTTGTTTCCTGCATGAAGAAAATCTGGAGAGTCTCAAGCCGTTCCTGGCCGCTGTGACGGCTGTTCCAATCCCGACATACATAGCTGGCATAGGCGTCAAGAAGAACCTCTCTCCCCTTCCTTTCCCGATAGAGATTTTCCATGAACTTCCACCACCGGTCGTTGGGATATTGAGCGGCGATATCTGCGGGTTTCTCCCAACTGACTTCGCGCTGGCTCGTCCACAACTCGACCGCGCTGCCGTCCTGCAAGGTTCCCGGCATGACAAACCAACCGTCCTCCCTGAGCGGATACGGAGAAAACATATTCCAATGCTGGTCAAGGCGCAGAAGGTGGCCGACCAGGGTGGCGACCGGTGGAAAAACATGACGCACATAGGGCGACGTGGCCCCGAACCCACTCAGGTTCCACAACACAATGTAAACCAGGAAAAACGCGGCCACGGCCTGAGACCGGCCAGCGGCCCGAAGCGGCTGCGTTGCTGTGTGTGGCCGACCACGCTGCCACACCAGACTGGGCACGAAGACGAGCCAACTGGCCATGCTGATATACGGAAAAAGGCCAATACTCACACACAGTATCAAGCTGAGGTGGAAGCCGAAAAACGCGCCGACCGCCACAAGCCGTAGCCAGGGGGTCCCCCAGGGAATGAAGGCCAGGCAGGGGCCAAGGAACTCCAGCGCAATGATGCCCCGACTCAACCCGGCGAGCAGGTCAGGAAACCCGAGCAGCCACAAACCGAAGGGGGTGACGATCTGATCGATACTGAGCGTATAGTACACAGCGCTGGGCCTCATGCCAGTACACGTCTAGCGATTTCAGGGCTGCCGTACACCAGTAGACCAGACAGACCTGGAGCAATACGGCTGCCGTTCCCACCGAACGCACACTGGTGGGGAGCGGCAACCGAGACCCGTCCGGCCCCGACCGTCTGATAAGGCTGTCGAGTGAATAGCGCGCCCCCAACGGGAGAAACATTCCCCAGAACAGGAGCAGCCGCAGCAGAGTGTCGCTTCCATGGAGCACTCTGGGATTTCGGGCCTGCACCGAGAGCAGCAACAGCCACGAGGCAATCGTCACCATCGGGGTGCGGAAGCCGAGCAGCAGCCCGAGAGCAAAGACGCCGGCTATGAAAAAAATACTCGCCTGGCCCAGAGAGGAACCGCTGACAAGATGCAGCGAAAAGGGAAAGATGGGCGCAAACTGCGGAACGAGGACCTCGCGCGGCAGCACGCCCCAATCCGTATAATGCGCGCTCAGGTCCTGGACGCGCGTGGACAGGTCGGCGAGCAGGAGCAGGCCCAGGGCAATCCGAAAAACGGCCAGTGAGCGGAGGTCAATGCTGAACAGACTCCCGATACTTGTCCTGATAGAGGAAATATGGTGCCTCCCCATGCCTCCACATCCCTATCCTATCGGGCGACAAAAGGGAAACAGAGACGGCCCGTTATGCGCCCTCGGCAACAAGCGGTCGCTGTGTACGCGCGGTCTTTTTCCAGCGCTCTTGAACAATCCTGAGCGCTGCCTCAATCTGACTGACTGGATCATATATAATGAAACAAACCAATGAGACAGACGCGAGAGGGAAGTCATATGTCACAAGCAGATGGAACAAACGGACCACTCAGTTTTTTTGAGAACGTGAACCGGAGTTTCGATCGGGCGGCCCGATTCCTGACCTATCCAGAGGGGCTGCTCACGCAGATTCGCACGTGTAACAGTGTGTACGCCGTTCAATTCCCTATAAGGACGCGGCACGGGTATGAAGTGATTGCCGGCTGGCGGGTGCAACACAGCCATCACAAAGCGCCGTGTAAGGGCGGCATTCGATATGCGCCAGTGGTGAGTGAACAGGAAGTTCAAGCGCTGGCGGCATTGATGACCTATAAGTGCGCCCTGGTGGACGTCCCCTTCGGAGGAGCAAAGGGCGGCGTCCAAATTGATCCAAAGCGCTATTCGGTTGATGAATTGGAACGCATCACACGGCGCTATACGGCCGAACTGATCAAGAAGAATTTCATTGGCCCCGGTATTGATGTCCCGGCCCCGGACTATGGCACTAGCGGTCGTGAGATGGCGTGGATTTTTGATACCTATGCCTCGTTTCATCCGGGCCAAATTGATGCCGCGGCCTGTGTGACTGGCAAACCCATCTCCCAGGGCGGGGTCCAGGGCCGGGTCGAGGCAACCGGCCGCGGGGTGTATTTTGGGCTGCGCGAAGCGTGTGAGAACGCTGAGGATATGAAACCGGTCGGCCTGAGCCCCGGTCTGGCAGACAAGACGGTCATTGTGCAGGGACTCGGCAATGTCGGCTATCATGCTGCGAAATTCTGCCAAGAGGCAGGCTGCCGTATTGTCGGCATCGCAGAATATGAAGGCGGGATTGTGAACGCCCGGGGATTAGATGTTGACGCGGTCCGCGCCCACCGCGCCCAGACGCAATCCATCCTCGATTTCCCTGGGGCGGAGAACGTCCCGCAATCGCCCGCTGTTTTAGAGCGGGCGTGCGATATCCTGATCCCAGCCGCGCTCGAAAACCAAATCACTGCGACCAATGCGCCGCGCATTCAGGCCAAGATCGTTGCAGAGGCCGCAAACGGGCCTATAACCGCCCAGGCTGAAGACATATTAGCCGCCAAGGGGGTGTTGATTATTCCCGATGTCTACTTGAATGCCGGCGGGGTCACGGTGTCGTATTTTGAGTGGCTCAAAAACCTGTCACACGTCCAGCTGGGCCGTATGGGAAAGCGATTTGATCAATCCGCCTTTGACAAGATATTACACACGGTTGAACGCCTGACGGATAAGGGGCTCTCAGAGGGAGAGCGGCGGGAGGTCGCGCGCGGCGCGGATGAAATCGATCTAGTGAATTCGGGGCTGGAAGAAACCATGATTACGGCCTATCGTCAGATTTACGAAGAATGGAGAGCGGATACCCAGGTGCCCGACTTGCGAACGGCCGCATTTATCAGCGCGATTAAAAAAATTGCCGTCTCGTACATAGAACTCGGCATCTTCCCCTGACTCGGCCTCTTCCCCTGACTCGGCCTCTTCCCCTGACTCGGCCTCTTCCCCTGAATAGTCCCTGTCAACAGCCATGAAGCGTATCTACACTGCCCACGACCCGACTGAAGCGCATCTGGTCAAAGGTCTGATCGAAGCCGACGGTATCGAAGCCATTGTCCAGGGCGAGCATCTCTTCCCGCTGCGCGGCAGCCTGCCAGTCACCGCTGACACCAATCCCTCCGTATGGGTGGTGAACGATATGGACTTTGACCAGGGCCGCACGATTGCCCAAGCCTATGATCGCGGCGCTCGCGCCAGCCAGACGCCCGCCCCACACTGGCACTGTCCACAGTGCGGGGAGGAGCTGGAAGGCCAGTTTACCGCGTGCTGGAAATGTGGCGCGATTCGACCCCTGGCGTAGAGCAGAGGCCGGCGACGGTTATTTTGCCAGCCCCAGAGTCTCCATCCGGGTGGGCTTCATGACAACCAGCACTCGGGGCTCCGTTTTCATGCGTTCAAGATATTGCGCCCCGCCTTCCTCGCCCTGATATTTTACCAGGATTTTCCGGGTATCCTCCCAGATATCCTGCTCTCGGATTTCGACTTTGCCCTCAGCCGTGACATAGCCGAATCCGGTGACATCATCGATACACAGGCTCATGCGGGCGTCGCGGACCAGGTTTTTATATTTGGCGCGCTCGGTGGTAATGGAGATGATAAATTGCTCGCCGTCCCACACAAACCAGACTGGAGTCAGCTGGGGCGTGCCATTGGCGCGAATCGTGGCCATGACGGCATTCCGACTTTCGGCCAGAAAGCTCTCAACCGTCCGCTTGTCCTCCTCGGCCCACACCGCGCCGGTCAGGCTGAGGGTGAGAACGGCTCCCCATACAATGGTCCTGTACGCACTGTTCCGCATCCGTGCTCCCTTCGTGCAAGAGTGTCGAGGCGACACATAGCAGAGAACAGACGCCAAGAGTAGTTCCACGCCGCGCGGCAGAACACTTGCCTAGGCGCTGGCCTTGCGCCACACGGTTGCCAGCCAGGGTTGTTGCTGGCGCGGTTTTCCGGGTGGACGATAGTAATGCGTGACTTCTTGAAAATTTGCATCCGCGAGCAACCGTTGCCACGTCTCAAACGTGTAGAAGCTGCCGTAGCGCTGGTCTTGCCAGCCCTCCTGGTCCTGACCGCGCGGATTGGAGCTGAACAGGATACCGTTCGGTTTGAGCGTGTCCCAGAGCTGCCCCAGGACTCGCGGCAACTCCTGGCTCGGAATATGAAAGAGTGCGGCGTTGGCAAAAATGCCGTCAAAGCGTTCCGGTGGCAATCTCAGATCGAGAAAATCCTGATGCCAGACCTCGCAGCCCGTCTGGTGTCTGGCCATTTCAACAAAGCGTTCCGCGCCGTCCAGTCCAACGGCCTCGTGGCCCAGGTCACGAAAGGCCGCAAGGTCACGGCCTGGGCCGCAGCCAAAGTCGAGGATGGAATACGGACCGTCTCCCGCTACATGGCCAAGCAGGGCGGCTCGGTTCTGGCTGACATCATGGTCTTGCGTCCCGCGCCAGAACGCTTCCGCAAACCGCTCGTAAAAAGCGAGGGTCGTGCGAGCGGTCTGCCTGACTTCTTCGGGACTGCGCTGGGTCAGGAGTTTGAATTGCTTCATAGTGGGTCAAACATTCCTGATAGCACAGGTCTGGGCGTCTTGTCTCCGCAGTCTGGACTCCTGCTTGCGCAGCGAGGCCGTTCAGGGATTTCCTTCCGCCCGCCTTTTTGACACAATGCGCTCCGACTCAGGGACACGCTATGCCACATATTATTGGCACTGCCGGGCATATTGACCACGGCAAGACGTCATTACTCAAGGCCCTGACCGGGCACGACACCGACCGGCTCAAAGAGGAAAAGGAACGGGGCATCTCCATCGATCTCGGCTTTGCCTATTTGGATTTGCCCAACGGTGAGCGGGCCGGGATCGTTGATGTGCCCGGTCACGAGCGTTTTATCCGCAATATGCTGGCCGGCGCTCAAGGGATAGACCTGGTGTTGTTTACCGTTGCCGCGGACGATGGGGTGATGCCCCAAACCGAGGAGCATTTTGATTTTCTCCACCTGCTGGGCGTGCAGCAGGGCCTCTTCGTTATTACCAAAGCCGATATGGTCGGCCCCGAGCGGATTGAAGAGGTCCGGGAAGAAATAGAGATTCTGACGATTGATACCGTTTTTGAAGGCGCGCCCATCCTGCCAGTCTCTTCTATTACCGGCCAAGGCTTGGACGGCTTGCAACGAGAAATTGCGCAGCAGCTTGAAGCCTATACCCGGCCCGCTCGGCCCGGATACTTCCGGTTGCCGGTTGATCGGGTCTTTACGCTCAAAGGGCACGGGGTTGTTGTGACGGGGACCGCGCTGGCTGGAACCGTCCGCGCAGGTGAGACCGTCCGCGTCCTCCCAACCCAGAAAGAAGCGCGGGTGCGTTCGCTCCAGGTCCACGGGGAGGCTATGTCCGAAGCGCATTGGGGACAACGGGTCGCGCTGAATCTGGTCGGACTGGATAAGGCGGATATGGCCCGCGGCCATGTCGTGTGTCATCCCCAAGTCCGCATGACGACCACCCGTTTTGATGCCAGTGTCGAAATTCGGCCGAGCGCGGGCCGCGAGGTTGTGAACCACGAGCGGGTGCGCATTCATCTGGGGACAGCAGAAGTCATTGGGAAAATCATCTTCCTTGGCGGACATGAGGTCCTGTCGCCCAAATCGACGGCCCTGTGTCAGATTGTCACCCAGGAGCCGCTGGTTGCCCTGCGCGGGGACCACTTCGTGCTGCGCAATCAAACCGCGCAAGGAACATTGGGCGGCGGGGTGGTGGTGCATCCTTTTGCCCAACGCCACCGCAAAGCGGAAACCCTGGTCACGGAACGCTTGGAGGCACTGCAAACAACAGACCTCCGTCAGGCCTGTCATGCTTATCTGGAAGTGTGTCCGCAGTTTGCCGTCCGGCTGGACGAAATCTATCATGGGGTGAACGCGCAAGAAGAGGAAATTATTGCGCTGCTGGCAAACGATGAAGCGATCCTGCCTTTTCCCGATGCGCAGCATCCCGAAGCGTATTCCAGTGCAACAAAATGGCGGCGGCTGGTCGCTGCCGTCGAAAAGATGCTCGCCACCTTCCACGCCCAGACCCCGCTGGCTCAGGGGATGGAAATGGAGTCGGTGCGGAGTCAACTGCCGTTTAACCTGACCCCCAAGATTTTTCGGGTTGTGGCTGAGCGGCTTCTTGCGGAAGGGGTTGTCGCTCGTCACGAGAGCCTGCTGCGTCTGCCGTCTCACACTGTATCGCTGAGCCAAGAGGAGCAAGCAATCGCCGCTCGCCTCGAACGTATCGTACAGGACGGACAATTCACCCCGCCAGACGCGAAGGGGCTGGAGGAAGTACTGCAAATTCCTCGCAAGCGGCTGAACGACTTCTTAGCCGTGCTTGAGTTACGGGGAGCGATTATCAAAATTACACCGGATTTCTACATCAGCGAAAAAGTGTTGGATCACGCGCAGGTGGCATTGACTGACCACGTGACGGCTCACGGAGAAATTACCGCGGCCATATTTCGCGATCTGCTGGGAATTAGTCGGAAAACCGCCATTCCCCTGTTGGAATACTTCGACCGAAGGGGCCTCACCGTTCGGGTCGGTGATGTGCGCAAGCTGCGCAAAACATAGGAGAAAAGGGAGAAGGATAACTACTTGTGTGACAGTCGCCAGGTCCAATATGAACGGACGCTCTAACGGGCTGGATACAAGCAAAATTACCCACGGTCCCATGATAGCGGGATACGACTGAGGCCTGGGCGCTTAGGCACGCATATGCCGTCGCCTCCTCCCGCCGGGCGCGGTTGACGATTGACGAGTATTGCGCTAGTGGCGGGAACACTGGCCTCGCAAAGCATTATGAATAAAGGAGCGAAGTGATGAGCAGAACATTAGGTACGGTTGCGTTGTGCTTAATACTTGCCTGGCCGCTTGCCGCGCTGGGGTCAGGAAGTTATTCATACCGGGCGTCGAAAGCGCTGAGCGCGATCAATACGGCCAAATACCATCGTGGAAAGCAAATTTTCACAGGCCAGGCCAGACTCGACAATGAGTTGTCCACTTCCGCCTCCCAGCAAGAAGAACGTCTCAAGGAACTCCAGGCTTTACTTCCCCAAAATGCCCAAGGCTTAGCCAATCTTTCCCAACTCGCTGGCAAGATGAGTTCAGACCATCTCGAAGCTTTAGAGTACTACCTCAGTATTCGCTACCGAATACAGGTGAATCCATGACAAGAACCAAACTCGGGTTCTTTCAATTTCTGCTGGCAGCGGTCGTGCTGTTGGCGAGCGTGCCGGCCAACAGCACGACCGCCTATTTACCTGCTGAGGGGCGTTTTTTTCTGAACGGGTCGTATACATTTGAGACCTTTGACGAATATTGGCGGGGCAGGAAGAAAACGGACCTCCCCGACGATATCCATCAACACACCGTTTCCGTTGGTCTCGAATACGGTCTGCTTGATGATGTGGCCTTCGACCTGACCCTGGGCTATACACGCAGTTCTTTTGCGCGAGTTAAGGACCTTGACGGTTTGAACGACACTACCCTGGGAGTTCGCTGGAGGGTCTTTGATGAATTCAGGTCTGACTCGCCCTACGTCCCAACCCTCACCCTGCGCCTCGGGGGCATCATTGAAGGCAGCTACGACACCGTTGCGACGGGAGCGCGCAACTCTCCCGGCGACGGCGCTTCTGGCGTCGAAACATCGCTGCTGTTCGGGAAAATCCTCGGGTATACCAGTATTGGCTTGTTTGGCGATATTGGCTACCGTCATCGGGGCAGCAAAGTGCCCGACGATTTTTTCGTTTCGGTCGGACTGGATAGAACTTTCTTTGACCGAATCTTGACCGGCTTCCACTACAGACACACGCAGGGCTTATCCGGGCTGGATATTGGCGGCCCAGGTTTTACTCCGAGTCGTTTTCCAGAAGTCAGAGAAATTTCTGATAATATCCAAGCTGAGTTGGGGTATTTGAATTCAAGAGGACAATATTTTGGAGTCATTGCTGCGTGGACTATTGCCGGCAGAAACACCGGGCAAAAAATGGTGCTCGGCCCTGTAGCGTCATTTCCCTTCTGACGAGAAACGTCGCCTGAGCCTCCCGTCGTCCACTCCCCCCCAGCGACAAAACCGCACGCAAGCGTTGCGCCCCCACCGGGTGGCAATGATTTGCTGAAAGAAAAACAGGGGAGTCCTTTATGTCGGGTAAGACCTGCGATGAGAAGCAAAGCAACAGGGGCACGGCTGTCGCCCTCTCCTGGCCGTAATTTGTGCGATACGAACTTTTTCTGAGCCTGCGTTATCTGCGAGCCAGACGGCGTGAGGTCTTTATCTCGTTAATCACCATGATTTCCATGATTGGGGTCATGATTGGCGTGATGACGCTGAATATCGTCTTGGCGGTGATGACCGGCTTTGAAGAAGATTTACGCGACCGCATTCTGGGCTTTAATCCGCACGTCGTAATTTCCAGTTTACAGGGTTTTGTGGACGGATATGCGGAGGTGGTTGATGCCGTGAGACAGGGGCCTGATGTGGTGGCTGTGGCGCCGTTTGTCTACGGTCAGGTAATGGTCAGCGCCGGTCAGAGCGTGTCTGGTTCGCTCGTGCGTGGAGTGGACCCCTCGTTAGCCAGCGCGGTGGTCGATATCGGTTCCCATCTGTCTTTTGGCGAGGTCGGCCAACTCGGCCAAAAACAGGAGCTGACGTTTCAAACCGAGGAAACCGTCCAGACGGTGCAGCTCTCCGGCGTGCTCGTCGGGCACGAACTCGCGCGTCAACTGGGCGTCTTTGTCGGCGACCCGATCAATATCATTTCTCCGCTGAGCGCTACCCCCGGTCCCCTTGGCGTTGTTCCCAGAGTCAAGCGCTTTGTGATTGTCGGTGTGTTTGACTCGGGTATGTTTGAATACGATAGCGCCCTGATTTATATGTCGCTCGCCGATGCCCAACAGTTTTTTACCCTGGGCGAACAGGTGACTGGCGTGGAGGTAAAAATTCGCGATGTCTATCAGGCCCAAACGGTCGCCCGCGAGTTGGAAAGCATACTGGGATTCCCCTATACAACCCGGGACTGGACCGAGGTGAATAGCAATATTTTTGCTGCGCTGAAACTCGAAAAAGTTGTGTATTTTATCGTGCTCCTGCTCATTGTCCTGGTGGCCGCGTTCAATATTATTGCCACGCTGATTATGGTGGTGATGGAAAAGCGCAAGGATATTGCTGTGCTGAAATCCATGGGGGCAACGGGCCGCGCCATTAGTCGAATTTTTATTTACAAAGGACTCATCATCGGCGTTGTGGGGACGCTTATGGGCACGCTGCTGGGTTGGGTCGGCTGCTGGCTGCTGGACCGTTATGAGTTCGTTGAGCTCCCGAAAGACGTCTTCTACGTTTCGACCCTGCCGGTGAAAATGTATGCGGAGAACTTTTTCATTGTTGGGGTGGCGTCTGTGATTATCTGTTTGCTCGCCACCATTTACCCTGCGCGTCAGGCGGCGCGATTGGCCCCAGTTGAGGTCATTCGCTACGAGTAAGGGATGGAACCCCTGAGAGATGACACATTTCCTCCTCCAGGCAAAGCAGCTCAGCAAACAGTACGGAGAGGGTGAGCACGCGGTGCGCGTGCTTGAAAACCTGGACCTCGCTCTTCGGCCGGCTGAGCGGACGGCCATCATTGGCGAGTCCGGGGTGGGGAAGAGTACGCTGCTGCATATTCTGGGCACGCTCGACCGCCCCACCTCAGGACATATCACGCTTGACGGCCAGGACCTGTTTGGCCTGCCCGAAGGAGAGCTGGCCGCCCTCCGCAACCAAGAGATTGGATTTATCTTTCAACTCCATCATCTCCTGCCGGATTTTAGCGCCCTGGAGAATGTGATGCTGCCGGGACTGATTGCCGGGCACAGCCAGGAGGCAGCCCGAACCCGTGCCGCTGAGATATTGGAGCGGGTTGGCCTGTCTGCCCGTCTGAGCCACCGACCGGGAGAATTGTCCGGGGGAGAACAGCAACGGGTAGCGGTTGCGCGGGCCTTGGTCCTGGAGCCCCGGCTGGTGCTGGCAGATGAGCCGACCGGCAATCTTGACCCCGAGACCGGCGAGGGAGTGCTGCGCTTGCTGCTCGCGCTGAACCAGGCCATGAGTGTGGCTATGGTCGTTGTCACGCATAGCGAAAACCTTGCCGCGGCGATGGACCGGACCCTGCGCCTCAAACATGGTACACTCACCGAGGTAGGCCGAGGAGACGGGATATCCTGACCCGAGCTCTGGGAGGGCGGTGTTTGTGAGGGGGGAGGCGCAGGGACTGTGGTCAGGGCGCTTCTTGTACGAAAACTATAGTGTTTGTCACTTCCCCGACTTCTTTCAGGGAGGACAGGCAAGGGATTGCTGTCTTTACAATACGAGGTGATTTTGGTAGGTGGGAGGGCGGTCTCAAAGGCAGACGCAACACGCATGGCTCGCACATTTCTCTTCATTACTGGCATATGTCTGTTCATCTGCTCTGGGCTCCTGGGGATTGTGTCCCCTGCCCAGGCTGACGATGCCGAGCTCTCGGAAGAGCATATTCCCGACGCCCTCCCTGACGATGTTTTTGACCTGGATGAATCCGAAGCCGAGGCCTTGCTTCTCGAAGAAGAGGAAATCGAAGCCGAATATGACGCCGCAGGGGTCGAAGCGGATGAACCGGAAGGCGACCTATTCGAGTCGGCTCAGCCCGACGCGCCAGCCGACATGGTCGATACGATTGTGATTGGCGGCAACGACCGTGTTGAGGAAGAGGCGATCCGCATTCGGACCTCCGCTCTGCCTGGCGCTGCGTTGAATCGGGATACGGTCGATGCCGATATTCGGTCCATTTATGACATGGGCTTCTTCCATAATGTGGAAGCCCGGTTTGAGCGAGAAAATGGCCGTAACGTCTTGACCTATTGGGTCAGCGAGCGGCCGCTCATCCGCGAGGTGCGCTTCGAGGGGAACAAGAAGCTCGACAAAGAAGCGCTTGAGGTGGCGCTCAAAATCCATCCGCGGACCATCCTCAACCCGGTCCGTATCAGGCGTGGCATAGAAGACGCCAAAAAAGCCTATGAAGAAAAAGGCTATTTAGACACCGATATCTCGTATCGCGCCGAGCAGGTCGGTCCGGGAGAAACCGCGGTGACCTTTACGATCGAGGAGCAGAAGCCGACCGGCATTGCCCAAGTAAATTTTGAGGGCAATGAGACGTTTGAGGATGCCCGGCTGCAATCCATTATGGCGACCCGCAAGAAGAATTTCTTGTCTCGCTTCATGAGCATCGGGACGCTTAACCGAGAAGCGCTCAAGACGGACACCGAGCGGATTACCGCCTATTACTACGATAATGGCTATATCAACGTCAAAGTCGATGAGCCGAAAATCGAACGGCACGATGACGGGATGCATGTGACGATTCGGATCGATGAGGGAGAGCAATACACCATTGGCGAGGTGCATATTGTGGGCGAATTCCCCGGGAGTGAAGACCAGGCCCTGCGGGCGGTTGCCATGGCGGAAGGCGAGGTGTTCAAGGCCAGCCACCTGCGAGAGGATGTCTTTCGTTTAACCGGCTATTTCAGCAACCACGGTTTTGCTTTTGTGAACGTCGAGCCGGAAACCCAAGTCGAGCAGGACGACAGCGTTGTCAATATCTCCTACCGGGTCGATAAGGGGCCGGAAGTCTATGTCGACCGGATTGATATTGCAGGCAATACCAAGACGCGCGACAAGGTGATCCGGCGAGAATTGCGTATTGCCGAGCAGAGCAAGTTCAACGCCACCAGCATAGAGCATAGCCGCGCGCGGGTGCAGCGACTCGGGTTTTTCCAGGATGTGAACATCGCCACACGCCGGGGGGCGCGGAGCGATCTGCTCAATGTATTGGTTGATGTCAAAGAGGCCCAAACCGGAGCCTTCAGTGTTGGGGCCGGATTTAACACGGCGACGAGTCTCATTGGTTCTGCCCGTATTCAGGAAACGAATCTCTTTGGCTATGGCCATCAGTTTGTGATCAGTGGCAATATGGGCAGTCGGTACCGGAACTCCACCGTCAGTTGGACGGACCCCTATTTTCTGGATACCCATCTGACCCTGGGGACGGAGGTCTTCGACTGGCGCTTTGCGTTTGAGGATTTTGACCGGGCCGGGACGGGCGGCGGGGCCCGGCTCTTCTACCCTCTTGACGAGCTGGGGCTCAAAACCCTGTGGGGATTTCCCCTGGAAGATGTATCTATTGGTATGCAGTACCAGTGGGAAAAATCCAAGATCAGCAATTTTGAACCGATTGCGCCCGATGCGGTTCGGGCCGAAAAGGGCACCCAAACCACGAGTAAAATTACCCCAACCATTCGGCGCAATACCCTCAATCACCCCATGGACCCGACCGCCGGTTCCTATCAACAAATCCTTTTTGGTCAGGCCGGCCTTGGGGGAGACTCAACGTATAGCAAGGCGGAATTTCAGGCCCAGTTTTTCTTCCCGGTCTATCGCAACCCACGTTTCGGGCAGTTGACCTGGATGTCGAATACCTTCTTTGGGTATGGGGTGGGGGATATTGATTTTACGGACGAACCCGTTATCGGCGGAGAGGCTGAGAAAATCCTGGAGGATGACCTCCCGCTGTTTGACCGCTACTTCCCTGGTGGACTGCACTCTATCCGGGGGTTTGGCGAGCGGAGTTTGGGGCCGCGCCAGCCCGTTACTGTTTTAATTAATGATCAAGAGGCACCCAACGGGATACGCGCGGAAACGTATCACCGCCCGATCGGCGGCAGCCAACAGTTGACGTTCCAGAATGAGCTTCGTTTTCCGATTGTCAAACAACTGAATCTGAGGGGCGCGGTCTTTAGCGATATCGGCAATGCCTTTACGGCTGAACAAGGCGTTGACATTGGGGATCTGCGCTACTCGGTTGGGGCCGGCATCCGCTGGAAGTCGCCGTTCGGACCCATCAGGATTGATCTTGCCAAAGCGCTCAATGCGAAAAAAAATGAGCGCACCAGCAATATCCACTTTTCATTCGGGGGGGCGAGTGGCGGTATTGGTGGCGGACGAGGCCGGTATGGCGGCTTCTAGGCCGGATGAATGAATCGCAGGTCCGTCTGTCCGTCTCCAGACCCAGGGAGACGGGTGGACAAGCAGGCTAACAATGGAGAGCAATATGTATTGGAAAAGCATCGTTTGTGTCGCGGTGAGTCTTGGTTTTCTCCTCTTCCCCTATAGTGGTGAAGGGGCTGACATCAGGGTCGGCTATGTGGACCTCCAGGTCGCGCTGAATACGTCGAGCGCCGGAAAAAAGGCCAAAGACAGTTTTAAGGCGGAAGTGGGCCGGATGGAACGAAAGCTCGAAAAGCGTCGGGAAAAGGTTGAAAAGCTCAAGGAAGAGATCGAGAAAAAGGCCCTCTTGCTGCGCGACGACGAACGGATTGCGTTGCAGCGAGACTACCGCCAGGAGCTGCGCGACTTTGAGCGCCTGTATAAAGACTCCCAAGAGGAACTCAAGATCAGAGACCGCGAACTGACCGCGCGCATCCTGGTCGAACTCCGCCAGGTCGTCAACGATCTTGGCGAACAGGGCAGTTATTCAGTGATTCTCGAAGGCAATAACACGGTTGTGCTGTACGGCTCAAAAAGTATTGATCTGACCGAGTCGGTCATTGAAGCCTATAATAAAAAAGGCACCAAGATCTCTTTTAGAAACTAATGAGACGGTTGCGTGTTCACCGCCCATGGACCATCCCACTGTCGCCTCTGTTCTCCCCCATCGTTATCCGTTCCTCCTCGTTGACCGGGTGGTGGAACTCTCCGCCGGTCAACGTATTGTCGCGCTCAAAAATGTGACGATCAACGAGCCGTTCTTTGTCGGCCACTTCCCCGCTCGCCCGCTTATGCCCGGTGTGCTCATCTGTGAGGCCGTCGTGCAGGCCGGCGGCATTCTGGCGCGGTCGTCTGTTGACCCGTCCGTGGAGACCGCTGTTTCTCCCCAGTTGTCCGTCTCGTCGCCACCCCGGCTCGCGATGTTGACCGGGCTCGACCGTGTTCGCTTTCGACGCCAGGTCGTCCCTGGCGATCAGTTGTTGATGGAAGTGGAAATCCTGCGCCGCCGCGGCACGTTCTGGAAAATGCAGGGCGCCGCTCGGGTTGAGGGGCAGGTCGCGGCGGAACTCGAATTCACGGTTGTTGATGTGGACCCGGAAAGCGAGCCGCCGGCGTGAGTACCGAGACCGCGGTCCATCCGTCGGCAGTGATCGCCCCCGGCGCAGAGCTGGATCATGGGGTGCGGGTCGGACCCTATGCGGTCATTGGCCGGCAGGTTCGGATTGGCCGAGATTCCAGCATCGGACCGCATAGCGTGATTGAGGGGCGCACGACGCTTGGCTGCGAGAATCAGATTTTTCAATTCGCGAGCGTTGGCGCGATCCCCCAGGATAAGAAATATCAGGGGGAGGACAGTCGTCTCACCATTGGTGATCGCAATACCATCCGTGAATTCGCCACGTTAAATACCGGGACGACCGGTGGCGGGCTGGTTACGCGGATTGGGAATGATAATCTCTTCATGGTGTACTCTCATGTCGGCCACGACTGTCAGATCGGAAACAATGTGATTCTGGCCAACTGCGCGACCCTGGCCGGCCACGTGCTACTCGAAGATTATGTTGGCGTGGGTGGGCTGGCTGCCATCCATCAGTTTACGCGGGTTGGGGAGTCGGCCTACCTCGGTGGGGGGGCGATGGTCTCTCTCGATGTGCCGCCGTACTGCGTTGCCCAGGGCGACCGGGCGCGTTTGTTTGGGCTGAATCTCATCGGACTCAAACGGCGTGGGTTCGGCGAGGAACAACTGAACGCGCTCAAAAAAGCCTATCGGACGCTTTTCGCCGAGGGGTTGACGCTGAAAGAGGCGGCCGACCGTACCCGTCAGGAACAGGTGTCATCCCCTGAGGTCGTCCATTTGACGGAGTTCATAGCCAGCTCACAACGAGGCATTTGTCGTCCGCGACGGAATGCCGGCCAAGAGGGCGAAGATGATCTTGGCTAATCGCGTTGTGCCCCTCTAGCGAGCGTCCGAGTCCATGACGCGTCTTGGTCTCATTGCCGGCAATGGACAATTCCCGCTTCTCTTCTGCGTGGCGGCCCGCGCCGAGGGGGTTGAGGTCATTGCCGTGGCTCACCAGGGGGAAACGCCTCAGGCCATTCACGACCACGCGTCCCACGTCACCTGGGTGCGGGTCGGGGAACTCGGGAAAATCATTACCACCTTCCACGAGGCAGAGGTGACCCAGGCCGTTATGGCCGGGGGCATCTATAAAACGGGCGCCATGACTCAGATACAGCCCGACGCGCGCGGGCTGGCGTTCATCGGCAAACTGCCCAATCTGAAGGATGATGTGATCCTGCGCGGGGTGGCGCAGGAACTTGAAGACGAGGGGATTACGATTGTCGAATCTACCCGCTTCCTCTCATCTCTTGTGCCCCAGGAAGGAGTATTGACTCGCGCTGAGCCGGATGCGCAGCAGTGGCAGGATATCCGGCTCGGGGTTGCGGTGGCAAAAGAGATTGGTCGCTGGGATATCGGCCAGAGTGTCGTCGTTAAGCGCGGCGCGATTCTGGCGGTCGAAGGCGTTGAGGGCACAAACGCCGCGATTCGGCGCGGTGGCACCTTGGGCGGGGAGGGCAGCATTGTGGTGAAAGTCAGCAAGCCCCAACAGGATTTGCGCTTTGACGTTCCAGCCGTTGGACCCGATACCATCGCGGTCATGCACGAGGTCAAGGCTGCCGTTTTAGCCATTGAGGCTGGCAAGACGCTCATGCTGGAGCGCCCGACGCTGCTGGAGCGCGCCCAGGACACGGGGGTCCGGGTGGTTGCGGTAGGAGCGCAAACGATCCAAGAGGCGACCGAATAAAGGCGACTGAACACATATGAATAAACGATGCGGAATAGTGTCTCTTGTTTTTTCTCTGGCGCTTTTTGCGGGGCTCGCAAGCACAGCCCGCGCCGGGATTCAGGTGGTATTAGAGAGTCCGGGCGCCGGCCAGTTTGTGAGCGGTGTTCGGCTCATTTCCGGCTGGGCGTTCGCGGTCTCCGACGATCCCGACAATCCGGTTGCGCTGCCCGTTACCATTCAACTCTCCATTGACGGCCAGGACTACGGTGAGATTCCCTGTTGTGTTGACCGAGGAGACGTTGAAGAAGAGCATGGCGCGCTCGCGCTCAAGAGCGGCTTTGGGCAGGTATTTAACTTCGGTGAACTCAGCGGCATCGGAGAAGGAGAGGAGGAGAGAGCAGAGCAGGATCAGGGACAGCATACGGTTCGCCTTGAGGTAGCCGCGGAGGGCGTTGCGAGCAAGAGTGTTGAACACACCGTAACCGTTGTCAGACCGGGTGGCTATAACTTCCTTGAGCGTCCGAGTTTGCGCGGAGCTACAAATCCCCAGATTGACACTGACGCTCAGGAAATCATGTTCCAAAATGTCGCTTTTCGTAAGAAAAATAGTAACGAGAAGAAATTAGGCGAACTCTGGTTAGCCTGGCAGCGCAATATCCAGCAACTAGGCGTTGTCGGCTCGCGGATATTATCAACTGATGAAAACGATACGCCTCCAGACCCTCTGGCCACACCAGACCCGCGTGACGCCGATACTATGCTTACCGCAGCCCTTGAAAACCCACCGGGCCAGACTGTTCATGCCCAGGTTACAGCCGGGGGTATTGGGATGATTTCCGGTTGGGCGTTTTCAGAAAATCCTGACGCCGAGATCGATCGTGTTTCGCTGCGGATAGACGGCGCTACCCCGACCGAGGTTGGGGAGGAAATTCCGTGCTGCTCGGACCGGCCTGATGTCGAGCAGCACTTTCAGGACAAAGTTCCCGAAGTGCCACCGAACCCCGGTTTTGGCGGCCTCATCAATTTTAATCGGATTCCCAGTGGCGTGCGGACTATTGGCGTCGAAATCCAGGACACAGCGGACCCGGCTGAATCACGTATTTTCGATCACGATGTCACCGTGGTCCGGCTGGGAGATGCCGAGTTTATCGACGAATTCAAGCTGACCGAAGAGAGCAGCGTAACAGTGACCGGCTCGTTATTGACCCTTCAAGATGTCGATATCAGGGCCAAGGGCGAGGATAAAACAATGACGGTGGACGCCGGGTTTGTCTGGAACGAGAGCTGCCAGTGTTTTCTGCCCTGGCCCCTGTGTGGCAACGGTGGGCGAGATGTTAGAGAGGAGTGTGATAGAGAGGCGCTTGGCGAACTGAGCTGTCAGGCTCTCGGCTTTGGTGAGGGCGACCTGAGTTGTTTCAGGGACGAGGAGAATAACAGGGACTTCTGTCTGCTCGACACAAGTGGATGTGAAGAGGGGGCTGGAGCCAAGGCCTATGTGACCCTGGTGAATGATAACGCCGTGGCTGTCGTCAGTACGAGCACGAACACCCTGATTGACACCGACCCCGAGGCGGACGGGGTGCAGCATATCCGGGTTGGCGACCGTCCACGCGGCATCGCGATCAGCCCGGACGGGAATGAGGCGTATGTCGCGAATGCTGGAGACGGTAATGTTTCCGTCATAAACACTGACACAAAGACAGTGGTTGCGACGATCCCGGTTGGTCGTGAGCCGCAGGGGGTTGCTTTTGCCCCGGATGGAGCCACCGCCTATGTGACGAATATCAAGGACAATACTGTTTCCGTCATCGATACCGCCACACGGGCACAGACAACTACCATTGCGGTGGGCCGGAGCCCGCAGTCCATTGCCGTTGCCGTCACCCCGAATGGGCCACGAGCCTATGTGCCGAACTTTGACGATGACACCGTAACCGTGGTCAACCTGACGACGCTTACCCCACTGCCTGACCCGATCGTGGTGGGAGAGGGGCCGCTCGGGGTGGCGGCCACCGTAGATGGGACGCGCGTCTATGTGACGAATTTCGGGGCGATTGATACCGATAAGGGTGATGACAATGGCGACACAGTTTCCTTGATTGATACCGCAACGAACACCGTCAAGGATACGAACGATGAGGAAGACGGGGTACAGCCTTATCTGCAAGTCGGAGTGCAGCCTGCCGGGGTAGCCGTCATACCTGGAACGGCAATGGAGTTGGTGAAAAGGGAACTGAGGGTGGATGCTTTTGTCGCAAACTTCCTTGACGCAACCGTATCGGTGATAACGGAGGAGGACATTAATCCGGAACTCAGCACCCCGTCTTTTAATGTGGCTTTTAATCCGCGCTTCAATGCGGTGGATAACGAACCGTACGCCATCGCGATTACGCCAAACGGCCTGCGGGGCTATGTGACGCTGTACGGCTCCCGGAAGGACGAGGGCGAGGTCATCCAGGTCTTCAGTACGCTTGCTCAACAAGTCGTCGACACAGTTGAGGTCGGGAAGAAGCCCTTTGCCATTGCCATTGGCCCGCAATAGGGGCTGTCTACGAGTTGACGCCCGTCGGAGAACATGGCAATATTTCTGCACTAACGCCTTGACCCAACCTCCATTCGTTTACCATTGTGGGGCCGTAGCTCAGTTGGGAGAGCGCTTGAATGGCATTCAAGAGGTCGTGAGTTCAATTCTCATCGGCTCCACTTTTCCCTTTTCCCCTCGCAGCACACCAAGCCAGTTCAGGACCGTGCGTCTCGCTTCGGAGCGGATGATAGTGTCCCGTTCGGCTGCTCTTCCCCCGTAAGAATCGGATGACAGATGCCTACGTTGCCGTTACCCTCCTTCACCTATGATACGTTCTCGTGCAATGAATGGGAGACAAAAGGAGTCGGAGAGGGGGATGATTGATAGTGCATACACGTGTCTTGATCGCTAACCGTGGCGAAATCGCCATTCGCATTGCCAGATCGGCAACCGCCCTGGGCCTGGAATCGATCGGGGTGTATCCGGCCATTGATGCGCTTTCGCTGCATACCCGCTGTATGACAGAAAGTCATGAGATCGGCACGGCGGCGGATGCTGTTGCGGGATATTTGAACGCAGACGCGCTCGTGCAGACCGCCACAGCACGCGGCTGCGACTGTCTGCACCCTGGCTATGGTTTCTTGTCCGAGAACGCAGCTTTTGCTGCGTTGTGCGCCGCCGAGGGAATCACCTTTATCGGTCCGTCGCCGGAGACGCTGGCCTTATTCGGCGATAAAGTCAGAGCGCGGGCGCTTGCCGAGTCGCTGGACATCCCCGTTGTGCCCGGTAGCGCCAAACCCATCGAGTCAGCGCGGGAAGCAGAAAGGCTGGCCCGCGAGCTAGGGTATCCCGTGATGCTCAAGGCCGCAGCCGGGGGCGGAGGGCGCGGTATGCGGGTCGTCGAGAGAGCCGAGCAGATGGCCGAGGCATTTGAGCGCTGTTGCAGCGAAGCCCAGTCCGCATTCGGTGACGGAGCCGTCTTTCTCGAAAAGCTGATCGCTCGACCAAGACATATCGAAGTCCAGATTCTGGCGGATTCATCTGGCAATGTGGTCCATCTGCACGAACGCGACTGTTCGGTCCAATTGCGCCACCAGAAGGTCGTTGAGGTGGCCCCCGCTCCGGGGCTGGACCCTACCCTGCGAGAGCAGCTGCTCAGCGATGCGATCACTCTTGTGAAAGCCGCCTCGTATGTGAATGCCGGCACAGTCGAGTTCCTGGTCTCGCCCGAGACCGGCGCGTATTTTTTTATTGAATGTAATCCGCGCATTCAGGTTGAGCATACAGTCACCGAACAAGTCACCGGTATTGATCTTGTCGAGGCCCAGTTTCGCATCGCTGCGGGTGAAACCCTTGCCGCGCTCGGTCTGGGCGACCAGCAGGCAGTCGGCCGGCCGCGTAGTTTTGCCGTACAGGCCCGGGTCGTTGCTGCGAGTACGGGGAGTATTACGGCCTATAAGGAACCCTCGGGCGCGGGTGTTCGGGTGGATGCGTGTGGCTATCTGGGGTATGCGCCACCGCCGCAGTTCGACCCCTTGCTGGCGAAACTCATTTGTACGGCCGGCTCTTACGCAGCCGCAATGACACGCGCGCGGCAGGCGCTGGATGAGTTCCATCTGAGTGGTCTGCACACCAACTTACACCAACTGCGCGCCATCCTCGCCCATCCGGCCGTTCGGGCCGGCGATGCCAGAACATCGTTATTGGCAGAGACCCCAGAGTTGAGCGCCGCGTCTTTCTCCGCGGCGGAAGGCAGTGCGCTTGCCTTGCTGGAGCAGCAGGCTGCCAGGCTGGGCGTGACGGCTTCGGGACCGGTTGCCGCCCAGACTGCACGCCTGCCGGCCCTGGAGGTGGCCGAGGGCCAGGAAGCCGTGCAGTGCCCCCTGGAGAGTTCTGTGGTGGCGGTCCGTGTGGGTGTGGGCGACAGCGTGTCGCCTGGTGACACGCTGCTGGTCGTGAGCGCTATGAAGATGGAAACCCTGGTCACGGCAGGATGTGCCGGTGTCATAGCGGCGCTGCAACCGCTCCAGGCTGGGGATAGCGTCGCCGCAGGACAGGTGGTGGCGGTCGTGTCTCCGTCACACGCCGTCACTCCTCAGGCGAAAGAGAGTACACCGCCCTGGAAGGCGGTGCTGGAAGAGGTCGCGCTCCTCCGAAAATTTGCCAAACAGCGCTTGGAGCCCGGCTCCGACGACCCCGGCGTGGTGCGCCAACGCTCTCGCGGCAAGCTGACCTGCCGGGAGCGTATCGAGCGTCTGCTGGACGCTGGCTCCTTTCGTGAGGTCGGCAGTGTCGCGGGCTTTGCGTCCTATGATGAAGATGGGGCCATCGTGGGGTTTACCCCTGCAAACAGTGTTGGTGGCTGGGGGAAAATAGACCGGCGGAGGGTTGTGGTATGCGCCGATGATTTCACGTCTCGGGGAGGTCACGCAGATGGGGCGATCGCTGCAAAGAGCGGCTATCTGGACCGCCTGGCAACGGAAATGCGTCTGCCCTCGATACGGCTGCTGGACGGCTCGTCCGGTGGGGGCAGTGTCGCGGCTATGGTCCCGGCCCAGAAAAAAGAGGGGGAGAGCAGCGCCCAGGAAAGCGCGGGCGCAATCAAAGCCGGCAGGCCGCGGGTGGCAGGTGGGGGTGGATCATATCTACCCGGGCACCTGGGCAGCAGCATGTACGCCGAGCAGCTGGCGACCACACCGGTGGTCAATCTGTTGCTCGGCAGCGTGGTCGGCATTGGCGCGGCCAAGGCCGTCCTGGGCCACTTCTCGGTCATGGTGCGCGATATCGCCCAGCTCTTTGTCGCCGGACCGCCGGTTGTCTCGCATGCCATGGGCTACGAGATCACCAAGGAGGAACTCGGCGGCTGGCATATTCACTGTACGAATGGCGCGGTAGACAATCTGGCAGAATCCGAAGAAGAAGCCCTGGAGATGACCCGGACGTTTCTGTCCTATCTGCCCTCCAGCGTCTACGAGGTTCCGCCCGTACACGCGGCCAGCACGAATGATCCGATTGACCGGCGTGAAGAGGAACTGGCGACCCTCATCGCCAGAAAACGGACTACGACATTTGACATTCGGCAGGCCATCAGGTTAATGGCCGACCGGGACTCTTTTTTTGAGATCGGTCCCTTGTGGGGGACCGACCAGATAACCGGGTTTGTGAGATTCAACGGCTATCCCCTGGGGGTGATTGCTTCTGACAGCCAGCATGCCAACGGTGGCGCGCTCACCGCCGACGGCTGCGACAAGCTGACGCGCCACCTGGATTTGTGCGACCTGTTTCATCTGCCGCTCTTGAACCTGGTCGATAACCCCGGCTTCGCGGTCGGCCTGGAGCACGAGAAAACGGGCACGATTCGCAAAGGGGCGGAATGGATGATTGCCTTCGCCCAGGTTCGGGTTCCCATCTTTACCGTTCTGATGCGCCGCAGCTTTGGCGTTGCCGGGAATAATTATGCCACCCCGCGCTCGGAACCCTCAATGCGTGTCACCTGGCCGGCTGCGGATGTCGGCGGGATTCCACCCGAAGGCGGTATCGAAGCGGCCTATAAACGCCAGTTGGCAGAAGCGGACGACCCCGTCGCCTTCCGTGCGGAACTCAACGCCCGGATCGAGAGCGTCCGGGGGCCGCTCGGCCCGTTAAACAAATTCCAGATCGAAGAAATGATCGATCCCAGGGACACCCGACGCTATATTTGTGAGTGGGTGGAAACCGCCTATCAGGTGGTGGCTCAGCCGACGCGTCTTGTGCCCAGGGCGTTGCAGTTTCGACCGTAGGCGATTGGGGCAGCTGTGCGCTCGAACTTGTCGAAATCCGACGCGCCCTATAGACAAAAGCAGACCACAGCAGGTGAGCGTGGAGGACAGACGATGAGCCAACAGACACCGGCCGCCGACCCGAGGGCGCACACCGACAGCGAGCCCGGACACAGACCCCTGACCGGCCAGGAATTCCTTGACAGCCTGCGGGACGCCCGAGAGGTCTGGATCTATGGTGAGCGCGTCACCGACGTCACCAGGCACCCGGCTTTTCGGAATTCCGCCCGTATGCTGGCGCGCATGTATGATGCCCTGCACGACCCGCAGAAAGCGCCGACGCTCAGCACGCCGACCGATACGGGCAACGGCGGGTTCACGCATAAGTTCTACAAGGTCCCGAAGAGTACGGAGGATCTGATCGGCAGTCGGGACGCCATTGCCGAGTGGGCGCGCATCTCCTACGGCTGGATGGGGCGCTCGCCAGACTACAAGGCCAGCCTGACCGGCACCCTGGGTGCCAACGCCGAGTTCTATGCGCCGTATCAGGACAATGCGTTACGCTGGTATCGTCACACCCAGGAGCGCTGCCTGTTTCTCAATCATGCCCTGGTGAACCCACCGGTCGATAAGACCAAATCCCCGGACGACGTCACAGATGTCTATGTGCGGGTAGAAAAAGAAACCGATGCGGGGGTCATCGTCAGCGGCGCCAAGGTAGTTGCGACCGGCTCTGCCCTGACGCACCACAATTTCATCGGCTTTTACGGGCCGACGCCTTTGGGCAAACCCGAGATGGCGCTGTTTGCCATGATTCCCATGCAGAGTGCGGGTGTAAAGCTGCTCTGTCGCCCGTCGTATGAATTGCACGCCGCCAGCCTGGGCAGCCCGTTCGACTATCCGCTGTCTTCCCGCCTGGATGAGAACGATGCCATTCTGGTGTTGGACAAGGTCCTTATCCCCTGGGAGAATCTGTTTGTCTACCGCGACCTGGATAAGGCCAACGCCTTTTTCCCCGGCTCAGGTTTTATCCCGCGTTTTACCCTGCACGGCTGCACCCGGTTTGCGGTCAAGCTGGACTTTCTGGCCGGAGTCCTGCTGAAAGCGCTCGACGCGCTTGGCATCCAGGACCAGCGCAGCGCCCAGGTGCAGGTCGGTGAGGTGCTGGCCTGGCGGCATATGTTCTGGGGCCTGACCGAGGCCATGACCAAGACCCCCGAGCAATGGGTCAACGGCGCTCTCCAGCCCAACACGGAATACGGTCTGGCCTACCGCGTCCTGGCTCCGGTCGCCTATCCCCGTATCAAAGAGATTATCGAGCAAACTATTTCAAGCGGCCTGATCTATCTCAACTCGCATGTGAAAGACTTCAAAACGCCGGAGCTGCGGCCCTATCTTGAGAAATATTTACGCGGCTCCAACGATTACGATGCGCTGGAGCGCGTCAAGCTGCTCAAGATTCTGTGGGATGCCGTCGGGACCGAATTTGGCGGGCGGCATGAACTGTACGAGCGCAACTACGCCGGCAACTATGAAAACATCAAACTCGAAAACCTGCCGGCAGCCGTGGCCATGGGCCGCGCCGACCAACTCAAATCATTTGTTGATCAGTGTATGGCGGAATACGATATCGACGGCTGGACCGTCCCGGACCTGATCAACCCGGACGATGTGAACCGGCTGAAGTAATACGAACTAAACTTGACAAATGCCCACAGTATCTCAAGACAACTCGGGGGGATTCAACAGCCAGCCGTTCGTGCTGCCGAAGGTACGCCAGTCTATCGCGTAGCGTCGCACCTCCTGGTAACGATTAAAAATGTGATAGCCGGACCCGATCTCACTGGGGGCTACCGGACAGAACGGCGCACAACATTAAGGGAGGCAGGGACGGCGCTCAGAGAGGGGCATCGGCAGTCTCAAACCAGTTTATAGAACTGAATGACGCTTTCGGCCAGAACCTGCCGCCTGATTTTCTCAGGTAGTTTCTCCGCAATCATAGCCGGGGCACCAGGAAAGAATCCATCAGGAGGCGGACCTCCTTTTTGCTGCGATGGCTAAGCTACGCGTTAAAGAACTGTTCTGTCACCTTGTGATGGTGACGGATGAGGAGCTCTTCATCTCCCAAGATGACTTGTTTCTTTGCTCCTGAGGCCAGCATGGACTGGGTTTTCTCAAACGTCCCACCATCCTCGACCAGTACTCCGTCGACGAACGTGGCCCGGCTGTACTCCTGGCTGAATCGGTGCGCCAGCGTTTTTGCTTTCGGGAAATAGGTCCGGGCTTCCCAGTGGGTGCGGTTTTCCGACAGTGGCCACATGGTGTGCATAATAATACCGCCATCCGCAACAAAGAGACACATATTGGGGAAATAGATCAATCCCGAGAACGACCAGTCCGGGGAAGCGGTTGGATTCACACCAGAGGGCATTCCCTGTGAAGAGCTGCCCTGTTTTTGCAGGGCCAGCATGCCATATCGTCTTGCCAGGGCTTCAACCGGGGTGGGTTTCCAGTCGAGATTCGCCGGGACCGATATGCGCGCGTGCGGGCCAAACAGCGCCAGTTCATGCACATTCAAATACGGATTGGACGTGCTGGCAAACGCCGCTCCCGTACTTTTGTTATGTAGACTGAAGATATGGTAGACCTCTTGGAAGGCGTCTTTACACACCTTCCAATTGGCATTCACATCGACCTCCCAGGTCGAGCAGCCGGTTGCCATCTCCGCAAACGGATAGCCCTCAAAACTTTCCCCCGCTGCTCCGAGGTATTCGCGTAGCGTCTCTTTTGGGCGTGGATCGACATTTATAAAAATAAAGCCTTCCCAGGTATCAACGGCAACCGGCGTCAGTCCATGCGCGTCCTTCTTGATGCCATAGAAATTCTTTTCGTCCGGGATATGCCGCAAAGTACCATCCAGCCCATACGTCCAACTGTGGTAGCGGCAGGTGAACATCTTGCACGTCCCCTTCGCGTTCCACACGACCGGATTGCCGCGGTGCGAGCACATATTGTGAAAGGCGTGCACTTGGCCATCGTGACCGCGGACAATGATGACCGAGGTCCGACACACGGCCAAGTCTTTCACAAAATAGTCGCCGGGCTCGGGAATTTGTTCCACTCGGCCCACGTTGAGCCAGACTTTCCGAAAAATATGCTCACGCTCTTTCTCGAAATATTCGAGTGAGATGTAGGGTTCGATGGGGACCGGTCCAGTTCCCAACTCAGGATACCGCGCGTGCCATTTCCCGCCTGTGGCTCCGTTGGTCTGCAGGGTCATGTCCTCGCCCTCCTTTTCTTCGCCCGTGCTCAGCTTCGGGTCGGATAGATATCAATGTTCTCAAGTCGTAACGTATCCAGCCCCTCGGGCACAGGTTCACCATACATTTCAACGGCAGGAGCAATCTTGGCTAACGAGAGGGTGAGATAGAACAGTCTTTGCGCGTCGGCCGGGACTTGCTCCAACGGATACTGCTCTAAATAGGCCAGGATTTCATCCATACGTGGCACAACGGCTTGATAGAAGGCGGTAATCTTGGTCATCGGACTCGTCTGGCGTTTGATGCTGCGCTCACGGTCCGTGGCCAAAGACCATTCAAGATATGGCTCAAGATCCTGAAACCCCTCCGGCAGTTGACGCTTGGACATTCGGATGGCTCCCTTACCTACGCGTTCAAAAAACTTTCCGTCACTTTATAATGCTGGCGGATGAGCAGCTCTTCGTCTTGCAGGACGATTTCCTTCTTCGCGCCTGACCTCAGCATCGTTTGGGTCCGCTCCAGCGTACTGGCATCTTCTAACAAGGTGTCACGGAAGGAAACCTTCCCGTATTCCTGGCTGAATCGGCCCGAGAGCGTTTCCGCTTGGGGTGAATAGGTCCGAATTTCCCAGCGTGTCAGGTTTTCCGTTATGGGCCAAAAAATATGTGTCAGATACGTTCCCTTTGACACGTAGATGAGGCAGTTCGGGAAAAGAGCCAGGCCATCGAAGGACCAGTGCGGATACCCGGTAGGATTCACACCTGCGGGCAGCTCCTCCGAAGCACTGTTATTCTGTTGCAGCACCGTCGAACCAAACCCCTGCACTATGGACTCAACACCGGTGAGTTTCCGGCCTGGATTTGCGGACAGCGAGACCCGGCCATGCGGAGGATACAGGGTAAAGTCGAGTGCATTCGCATACGGATTGGCTTTGCTCGCATATACATCCCCAATGATGCGCCGGTGCAGGGTGGAGATATGATACACCTCCTGGAAGGCGTCTTTAGCGACTTTCCAGTTGGCCTGCACGTCCGTGTGCCAGGAAAAACAGTTGGTCGATAAGTCCTCAAAGGGATAGCCTGTGATGCTTGTGCGCAGCCCTTTCCCCAAGTACTCCGATAAGGCCTGCTGAGGGTCAGGGTCCACATTGATAAAGATGAAGCCCTCCCAGGTGTCAACCGCAAGCGGCGTCATACCGAGTGTTTCTTTCTTGAGACCAAAGAAGTTGTGTTCATCCGTAATGTGGCGGAGTGAGCCGTCCAGGGCGTACGTCCAGCCGTGGAACTTGCATGAAAAAGTCTGACACCTGCCCTTGGTGTCCCACACCAGTTGATTGCCGCGGTGCGAGCACATGTTATGGAACGCGCGGACCTCACCATCCTTGCCACGAACAACCAGAATCGAGGTGTTACAGACGGTGAGGTCTTTGACAAAATAATCCCCAGGCTGAGGAATCTGCTCGACCCGGCCGATATTGAGCCACGTTTTGCGAAAGATCCGGTCGCGTTCTTGCTCAAAATATTCTGGTGAGACATACGGCTCGACCGGGATGGGGCCAGTCCCGAGCTCTGGATAACGGTCGTGCCATTTGTTTTTCCCCAATGCCATGAGTTTCCCTCCTCTGGCGATGACCTTCCTTATTTCAGTTGTTCGTGATTTTCGACAAAGCGGGTGACATCATACCCATCAACAACACTTGGCTGCCCGTAATTTTCAACCGCCGGGGCGATTTCAGCCAAGGAGAGGGTGAGATGGAATAAGCGCTGCACATCATCCGGGGCATTTTCAGGTGTAAACCGCTCCAAAAACGGTAGAATGTCCTTCATCCGCGGGAATATCGCTTGATAAAACGCGTTGATTTCTTCCATCGGGCTGGCCTGGCGCTTCGCACTCCGCTCAGGCTCCGTTGCCAAGGCCCATTCAAGGAATGGGGCAAGGTCCTGGAATTGCTCGGGCAGGAGTCGCGCTGCTGGGCCTGACAGTTTTTCTTCGCTCTTGCTTTCCATTATGGCCTCCTTTCCGTTTTCTCACTTGGGGAAACCGTTTCTCCTCGCGGTTCGCTCTCATTCCCTGGCAGCCGCACTCACCCGCGGCGTTCCACCGCCGACAACTCGATCTCCATCGCAGGCTTGCCCATAGCTCACTTCCTCCCAAGCATATGGATATGATCTCAGAAATCTCACGGTCAGGACACTAGCGTTGATAGCCGAGCATGGGCTCCGCTAACACACCAGTCAGGATAATACGCGTGACCGTCTGGATATGCCGTTCGACCGCTTCTTCGGAGAAGGGGTCGGGCCCGCCAATCTTCTCGGCATACGCCGACTGATTGAAGAGCGAGAGGGTACTGGTGGTAATCAGCAGGACAAAGCTGCGGGCGTCAATCTCGCCCGCCTTGGCCTCGCCCAGCCGCTCGAGGAAGCGAATCGCCCCTTCGACCAGGGGCTGCATATGTTGGTCGTAGATATAGTCGAGCCGTTCGCCCCCTTCGGCGAATTCGTGCAGCAAAATCCGAGGGATGGCCGGCAGATGGGCCCCAAGCAGAATGAAGCGGCGGGCGGCTTCCCGAAATCCGGCAATCGCAGCCTGCGGACTGGACTCGGGAATCTCCAGAAACTGGCGGATTTCACTCGCCTGGCGGCCCAGCCCATAATCGATGGCGTCATACCACAGCTGGCGCTTGGACGCGAAATGATGGTGGATCAGGTTGTGACTGACGCCCAGCCGCCGGGCTACCGCGCGGACGGACATGGCTTCAAAGCCGGCCTCGGCAAAGGCTTCGAGTGCGGCCTTCAGAATAGTCTCCCGCGTGGCCTCGCCATCTGCCCCAGGGGGTCGTCCGATACGTGTCGTCACCGCCATAATGTTTATCTTCTTTCGCGGAGCGGGCCTATTATGAGATTAAACTTGACATTTGTCCAGTTTGTTTGTAGTAACTTGACATTTGTCCAGTTAAAATTTCCAGATAAGCCAGATAAGGCTGAAGGAGGTCCCCAACATGGCAACGAATCCGATCGAACGTCGACAACGCCTTATTGATATGGCGGCTGCGCATGCCGATGATTTCAAATCACGGGTGGCTCAGCACGATGCGGACAGCAGCTTTCCGCATGAAAATGTGGCAGCCATGAAGGCGTCGGGCTATACCGCGCTCATCGTACCGGAAGAGCTGGGCGGCGCCGGCGCGACACCGCTGGATATCGCCATGGCCCAGGAACGTCTGGCCTACGGCGACCTGCCCATGGCCATTGCCGTCAATATGCACCACATCGTGGTCTCCATTCTGGCCGACCTGTGGCGGCTTAAGCAACGCGGGCAGGGGCCCTACCTGGCCGCGATCGAGCCCATGCTCAAGGCGACAGTGACCGACGGCCTGATTTTCGGAGGACCGGTCAGTGATCCAAAAATGAATAGCTCGGTCGGCTTTGCCGGTATTAACGATACGACCCGTCAGGCGACCAAGGTGGACGGCGGCTACCGGCTGAACGGTAAAAGCGGCTTCGGCACCATGTCCGCGGGGGCCGACTATCTGCTGACGACCGCGCGCTATGAAGACCCGGAGAATGGCCCGCAATGCCTGCTGTGCTTCTTTCCAACCACGGCTGAGGGCGTCGAAGTTCAGACCAACTGGGATACGATGAGCATCCGTTCTTCGCAGAGCAATGATGTGGTCTGGAACAATGTGTTTGTCCCCGACGATGCCGCGGTGTTACGACCGGCCCAAAGCTGGGACGCCATCTCCGACATCACCGCCTCGTGGTGGGTGGCCTCCGGTCCGGCGTGTTATATCGGCCTGGCCCAGGCGGCGCGCGATTATGCAATGCAGTGGGTGCCCGGACGCACCCAGCAGCCGTTCGATCAGCCCATGACCCACTATCCGAGCAATCAACTCCTGGCCGCGGACATGGAAATCGGCCTGCGTTCGGCGCGGGCCATGCTGCATCAGGCCGTTGCTGCGCACGCTGACGTCAACGTGCGCACCCAGGAAGACCTCGTCAATCTGATCTCGTGTTTTCAGTTTGTGATGGAATCCTGCGTGCAGGTGGTTGATAAAGCCATGCGCATGGTCGGTGGCGCGGCCCTGTTCAAGAAAAATCCCATGGAACAGATGTACCGCGACGTACGGGCCGCGGTCATCCATCAGCCTTTTGCCGGCATGGAAGGCAAAGCCCTGCTTGGGCGGCGGACCTTCGGCCTGCCGGTGTATACCAGCCCGCGTTTTGTATAAGGAAGGAAAGATATATGGCCGAACCCAATCTGAACCCCCAAGAGCTCAAACACGGCTCGCCATACCCACGCATCGTCATCATTGGCGCGGGTATGGCCGGCATCCTGTCCGCCATTAAGTTTCGTGAGGCCGGCTATGACAACTGTGTCATCTATGAGAAGTCAGACGCCCTGGGCGGTACCTGGCGGGCGAACACCTATCCGGGCCTGGCCTGCGACGTGCCGGCGCATTCGTATACCTATTCCTTTGAGCCTAACCCGGACTGGAGTCAGGTGTTTGCTCCGGGCCCTGAGATTCGGACCTATTTCGAGAATGTTGCTCAGAAGTATGCAGTTGTAGACCGTGTCCGCTTTGAGGAAGAGATTACGGCCTGCGAATTCATTGACGGCCGCTGGCAGATTCGGACCAGTAAAGGGCGTGAAGACCAGGCGGATATCATCATTGCCGCTACCGGGGTGCTGCACCATCCCAACCGGGCGGCCATCCCCGGTCTTGACACCTTTGAGGGCGCGCATTTCCACAGCGCCGAGTGGGACCACAGAGTCCCGCTCGACGGCGCGCGGGTTGGCGTGATCGGCACCGGCTCGACCGCGATCCAGATTACCACCGCCCTGGTCGAGCGGGTGGCCCGCTACACATTATTCCAGCGCACCGCGCAGTGGGTCTTCAAAATGGAGAACGACGCCTACGCGGCTGTCGAGCGCGCCGCGTTTGCCAACGACCTCCAGAAAATCTACGCGCTGCGCGAAGAGCAGAAGGAGTTTTTTGAAAATTTCAGTAAGGCGGTCATTGATTCTGACTCCCCCGAGATGAAGGAGATTGAAGCCGTCTGCCTGACCAACCTTGAAGAAACGGTGAAAGACCCGGCATTACGTGAGAAACTCCGGCCAAATTATCGGGCGGCGTGTAAGCGTCTCATTCTGTCGCCCAATTTCTATGAGTCCATTCAGCATCCGAACGCCGAACTCGTGGTCTCCGGCATTGAAGCCGTCGAACCCAAGGGTGTTCGGACCCAGGACGGAGAACTGCACGAGCTGGATGTTCTTGTATTGGCGACCGGCTTTCGGGCCGACCGTTTTATCCGCCCGACCCTGGTGCGCGGCCGGGGCGGTGTTGATCTTGACGACGTATGGGCGGACCATCCGGTTGCCTATCTCTCGATTTCCATTCCTGAGTTTCCGAACTTTTTTATGCTGAACGGCCCCAACGGTCCGGTCGGCAACTTTTCCTTGATTCGCATTGCCGAACTGCAACTGGGCTATATCCTGCACCTCATGGAGAAAATACGAACGGGCGAGTGCCGGGAAATCAGCGCCAGTCGCTCAGCTACGGACGACTATGAGCGATCCCGTGCGCAGGCCGCCAAGAAATCGATCTGGGCGACGGGCTGTAATAGCTGGTATCTGGACAAGCATGGCGTGCCGGCAAGCTGGCCCTGGTCCCAAGCCCATTTCGACGCGGAAATGGCCGCGCCCAAACCCGAAGCCTATGATGTTGTCCTGGGGTGAGAGTGAGAGCGTTATAGCGACTCAATACCGGAGCCGCCCGTTTTTCTGACGGCAGCCTTGGGGTGCTCTGGTCCGAGCAACGCTCCTGTCTGTCGATCAAAATCCGTGTCGGGGTACTTGGTGATAGGAGGCTTTGGCCAGCGTCGTCGAGAGGCGAATTAGAATCTGTATATCGTCGCAGAAATCAAGTTCAGAAATTAGGTCCATAATCACCTCCTTTAGGGCGGTTAAGCATTGTTCCACCAGAAAAGAAATCCATCCTGTGTAAGCTCTACCTCTACTGACGCTAGACCTCAGGTACGCTGACCAAAGCCTCCTCTCCAGACAAAGCCTTAATTTCGGGAATTATATCCCTATTTACCCACGCGCCACACGACGATAAGCATGTTCTCATACTCTCCATATCCATTATATATGTAGGCAGTAAGGAACCTCCCCCCCATACTTATATATAATCTATAAGCAAACTCCCTATTTTTCTCCGCTCGCTTCCTTTACCCACAAGGCCAACGCCGCTTCGGGAGTTTGCGCCTGAACTGTCTCCTCGCATTCATACCCACGAGTGAGCAAATTCTTCTCACGCCACTGATTTCCCTGAGCCCCCACAATTATCATAAAGAGAAGACCAAAGGGCTCCACTTCAGATACAACACTCTCCGCCAAAAGTGCCCAAACAAACCAACCTCCCAAAAGAAGACCACTTGCTACCCACTTATTCTTTTCCATAGCCATACAATTGCCCTCCTCAGATCACGGCACGGATTGCCGGACCTTTGCGACCATTACACCGAAGGTATGGATGGTTCCGCCTATTCACCCAAGCTCAGGGAGCTACCCTTCACCAGAATCGGGCTCTTGTATTCAACGGAAGGCCCGACACACGGACCTTCGGATAATGATCGCAACCCCAGGCCCTACAAAATCACAAGGAAGAATGTCAAGAGGAAGGAAAAATATCGCCAATTTAGCTGAGCTAAGGGGGATAAAAGGGCTGAAATCTTTCTATATGTAGATAGGGGCTCCTGCTTTCACAGGAACCCCCTTCAGAATGCAGCCCTATAACTCAATTGGATAGAGCACCTCTTTTACGAAGAGGCAAATGTAGGTTCAAGCCCTACTAGGGCTACACATAAGACCCTAATTTTATTAGATTTTTTCTGTTCATCAGCTATTTTGTTGACAGGAGGGGAAAGTGTCCGGTAGATAGATGCCCCATAACCGAAGTAATGGAGCATCTACCGCAGAAAAGGAGCCATTATGCCCCAAGAATCTGACCACAAGTTGACTGTCGATATCCCATTAACCGGAGCACTAGAGCTTAACTCCCCACTAGGAGGCGGCCACGGACCTTTTTGGGTCATAAGAAAAGATGGGAAAGTCATTGCTTATTCAAATGAAAAATATGCAAACAAAGACGAATGCAGGAAAGCTTTTGAACAGTTCAAAAAAGATTTCTATAATTCGTTTCCCTCACCCGCAGACTAATCATACATCAATTCAGGTCTGCCAAATTACCCTTTTGCCGCTTGCTGGATTTTGTAGATGTCATCTTCCTCGGTTTGTTCCTCAGAACCCATATTGACAATTCCGACTTCCAATGACCGGCCCGAGCAGGGCGTGTTTACGGTGGACCGAGACGTGTTCCGGGACCCGCGCATCTTCGATCTGGAAATGGCCGCGCCCAAACTCGAAGCCTATGATGTCGTCCTGGGGTGAGATCGTTAACCAGACGGATAAAAAGGGCTTTCTTTCCGGTTTTCGTATAAGTGCAGGTATTTCTCATCGACTTCCAGGTACTTCACGACCACATACAACGTTTCATCCTGGGGGTGGGAGACCTCGCCTATATCTATAATCTGGATGTCTTTCCACTGCGTGTATTCAGCAAAAGCTTTGTTTTCGATGAGAAGGAGAGTCATGGAGCCGGCGCGCTTTTTTTCATGGAGATCGATTTGAAAACGACAGATATAACTGGAGTGGAATCTGGAATCGAAGGGTTGAAAAATATTTGTCATAAAAGTCATCATGCGGCTGCCGCGGTCTAGTGCACTCACGCGCGCCGTGGCGTGGGAAGAGGATTTTTTTTCGTACAATGTGGCTAAGGCCTCCAAGTACGTTTGGCAGTAGTCCTTTAACTGCTCTTGCAAAGAGGGCACGGAAGAAAGAGCGGAGAGAGAGGAATCTGTAGCCGACCCCTCATAGGCTGAAAAAACAAAGCAGGATAAAGCCGCGCATATAAGAAAGGTTCTCATTTTTAGGTAGTGTCTCAGTTTCATACTTCCCTCCCTCGCTGCCGGTTCAGCGCCCCCCCCTCCCCCTCAGAGGGGAGAGGGGGAAAATACAAACTGAGACCCTATCCATTTTTATTATATACCGCTTGTCTTCCTGGTCTTCTGTTACTATCAATAGTTCAGTGCCAGCGTAAGTCTGAGCCGTGCAGAAACAAGGAGGCTCGCTTGAACACTGTAGCCTGTCCGTCTGTCCGAGTGGAGAAGGACGAGCGAAAAAACGGGAGGGAGCGTCGATGAAGAACCAGACCGCCGTAAACGGGGCGCTCACGGGGACGGCCATCGGCCACGCGCCCCGCCTTGAAGTCGGCCGGCTCGATACCCGCAGCTATATACAAACACGCCCACTGACGAGAGAGATGTATGAAGTCTGTTGATCTGTCGTATGGCCGTTCGTTTGCCAACGGCTTTCCACACGAATTTTTTTGTTACCTGCGGCGTGAGGCCCCAGTCTGGTGGCATGCGCCGACCGCGCACACGCCGGGCGGCGAGGGGTTCTGGGTGGTGAGTTGCTACAACGACGTAGTGAACGTTTTTAAGGATGCCGAGACATTTTCTTCCGAGCTGGGGGGGACCCAGATTTTCGATGGCAAGGGGGCCGGCTATCAACTGAACCAGACGGATGACCCCAAGCATCGCCGCCTGCGCGACTTGGTTAATACCGGTTTCCTGCCGCGCATGATCGGCCGGCTGGAAGCCCAGCTCAGGGAACGGACCCGCCATATCCTTGACGGCATCTCGCCTGGCGAGCCATTTGATTTCGTACCGACCGTGGCGCGCGAACTGCCGCTTCAGGCTATTTGCATTATTCTCGGGATTCCGCAGGAGGATCGAGAAGAGTTGGGGCAGATTGTTGACCTTGCCATCGGCGCAGGGACGGGCGAAGCCCTGGCTCTGGAGCATATCAAACGTCTGGGCGCGTACGCGGACAGGATCGTGGAGCAGAAACGCCGCGAGCCCGCGGATGACATTCTGTCCGTGATTGTTCATGCTCAGTTAGAGGACGGCTCCCCCCAACTCGATAACCGCGAACTGCGCGCCTTCTTTGCCCTGCTCTTTCCCGCGGGGGCTGAGACCACGCGCAGCTCCGTTGCCGGCGGCCTGGTTGCGCTGATTGAAAACCCGCACGAACTGCAACGCCTGCGGTCCGACCCGGCGCTGATGAAGAGCGCGGTCGAAGAAATCGTGCGCTGGACCTCGCCGTCCGTGTACAAGCGCCGGACGACGACGCGAGATGTCGAGCTGCGCGGGCAGCTTATACGCCAAGGACAGAAGGTCACCATCTGGGAGATGTCAGCCAACCGGGACGAGGACGAGTTCATGGACCCGTTCCGGTTCGATATCGGTCGAAACCCGAATTTTCATATTGGCTTTGGCCTCGGCACCCACTTCTGTTTGGGGGCCAACCTTGCGCGGCTGGAAATCCGGGTGGTGTTCGAGGAACTACTGGCCCGCTATGCGGACTTCGAGATTGTCGGCGATCTCGAATGGACGAATAATAACCGCCTGGTCGGCCTGACCCGCCTGCCGCTCAGAGTGAGGGCCAAGGCAGCCGCCTGAATGCGAGCAGTGATTCGACAGCTACAGAGGAGGGTGAAGAGGGCAAAGAGACCCATAGGCGAACAATGCCTGGAGTTCGTCTGGAGAAAACCTTCTGCAAAAGTTCGACGCCCTGATAGAGTCGGACTCGTTCACGGAATCAGCTTTACCAACGCGACCGTCAGGCCGACGATGCCGGCGGCCATCACCCATAGTTGACGATACAGGCGGGCTTCCAAATCGCCCAGGTCGGCCCTGACCTCGGCGATATCGGTTTTCAATTCCGCCTTCACCTCGGCGATATCGGCCCTCAATGCGGCCTCCACCTGAGTGATCTCGGCTTTGAGTGCGGTCTCTACCTGGGTGAGGTCGGCTTTAACTTCGGTAATCTCGGCTTTGAGTGCGGTCTCTACCTGGGTGAGGTCGGCTTTAACTTCGGTGATCTCGGTTTTGAGAGCGGCTTCCACCTGAGTGAGGTCGGTTTTGAGAGCGGCCTCCACCTGAGTGAGGTCGGCCTTGGTGGCGACATTTTCCGTCAGGGCGTCGCCCACGGTCGTCACCACGGCTTCAGCTTGCGACTCGTCGAAGCCGGCTTGTTGAAGCAGCTTGGCGGCCCTGAGGGTGTCGAATGCCAGAGTGGTCATACGATTCATTGTGCTTCAAGAGGCCGGGGGGGCAATGGCGAGCGACCGGTCGCTTGCCTCTGCCGCTTACAACTACGGGGGCAGTTATTCTGGAGAAAGTCGGAATGACTGCCCGTGCGCCCGCCCCTGGCCTCTTGTGCATCACACGTTCTTAGGAGGAGGCTGCTGGGGGTGGGTTATTCCGGCAGCACCTCACCGGAGCCGCCCATCTCGGCCGGGACATCTTTCTGTTTGACAACGCCGTCGTGGATACGCAGTACGGTTTCTCCGTAGAAGACGTGCACGCCGGGCTGAAAAGGAAAGTCCGGGATCACGGCTGCATAGACATCGGTCAGGCCCATGCCGGGATGCTCGGTAAACACGTGGCCGCCACAGGCCGTGCACCATTTGCGATGACTGTTATCGGTCTTGGCATAACTGCCGAGCTTGTCCGCCCCTTGGGTGACCTGGACTGCATCGGGCGGCCATAAGGTAAAGGCGTTGACCGGCCCCGCCGACCAGTGGCGGCACGACTCACAGTGGCAGTAGCCCATAGCCGCGGGGGCGCCGCTGACGGTCAACTGCACATCTCCACAAAAACAACTCCCGTTATAGGTGTTCTCACTCATCCTTACTCCTCCTGTTGGTTTGCGGTTTGGTTTCTGGTTTCTCCCGAATTCAATCGCTCTTCCATAGCGTGTCAGGCATATACTTCAAGGGGTTCTTGCGGCCTATAGTACAAAATAAGGAATACTTCAGCCGGGATAGTGGCGAGCGCGTAGCCACATCCCTGCCCATCGGCAAACTCAACGACATAGTGTAGTGGCCCTGAAGAAGAGGGAGGATGGATTTCAACGATAGTACCGACTGTTCCGGCGGCAAGGCCGCCAGACAAATCATAGCGCTCATCAACAAGATGGAGGCTTTCTGCTGGAAGGGGCTGTAATAATGCTACGCTATCCAGATTTTTGATAGTAACCAAAAGGAGCCCTCTCTTCTTTTGTGACCTCCCCTTGTCGTGCAGCCTGTTGTACCAGAGTGGCAAGCCGCTTCGCGTCATTCCGAGTCAAGCCAAGAACCGTTGCGAAAACGTGGGCTTTATCCTTGCCGCGAGGATGGTCGGCGTTGAGGCAGTAGTCAGTCAACTTCTCCATTGGGATGATTGCGTATTCGGCATTGGGCAATTCTGCCATCAGAGTAGACCATCTCCAGGGCCTCCAGCCTAGCAATCCTCCATGCGAAATCAATCCTCAGGAGTAATGACCTGGGAAGCGCGCAGGCTCTACACTGCGCTCAAGCCGGTTGCCATACCGGCGGTGAACCCTATATGGTGCTCCCGGCAAATATCAGTCTCAGACAAATCGAAGGAGGTTTCTGCATGCATGAGCTAGTCATTCGTGGTGGAAAAATTGTTGACGGAACGGGGCAGCCGGCTTTTATCGGCGACGTGGCCATTGCCGATGGGCGCATTGCCGCCGTCGGTAAAGACCTGGGAGGCGCTAAGCAGACGGTGAATGCCGAGGGTCTGTTGGTCACGCCGGCCTGGGTCGATGCGCATACCCATTATGACGGTCAGGTGGCCTGGGACGAACAAATGACCCCGTCGCTCTGGCACGGTGTTTCGACCGTGGTCATGGGGAACTGCGGGGTGGGCTTTGCGCCGGCCACGCCAGACCGCCACGAGTGGCTGATTGGTCTCATGGAGGGTGTGGAAGACATTCCCGCTCCGTCGTTGTCGGCCGGGCTGCCGTGGGGCTGGCAGAGCTTTGCCGAATACCTCGATGTGCTGGATAAGATGCCCCGCACCCTGGACGCGGGCGGCATGATTACGCACGGCGCGGTGCGGGCCTTTGTCATGGGTGAACGCGGCGCAAAGAATGAACCCGCGACCGAAGAGGACATTGCCAAAATGGGTGCCATTGTCAAAGACGCCGTTCTCGCCGGCGCCTTGGGCTTTTCGAGTTCACGAACTCTGGTGCATACGGCCAATGATGGCGAACCTGTACCGGGCACGTTCGCCCATGAAAACGAGTTGATCGGAATTGCCCAGGCTGTGCGCTCAACCGGCCGTGGCATTCTCGAAATGGTGCCGCGCGGTATTGCCGGCGAAGACCCGGACCTGCTGCCAGAAGTGGATATGATGATTCGGATCTCCCGGGCGACGGGCTGTCCGCTGACTTTCCTCCTGGCCCAGAATAATACCTATCCCGCCCAATGGCGTGAGGTGATGGCCAAATGCACCGCCGCGGTTGAAGGCGGCGTCCCGATCACGCCGATGGTGTTTGCCCGTCCGGTGTGTGTGCTGTTCAGCTTTCAGGGGGATAATCCATTTGAATATCTGCCGAGTTTTCAACCCCTGAAAAAACTGTCGCATGACGAAAAGATGGCTGCGCTGCGTCAGCCTGAGCTGCGCCACAAGCTGGTGACGGAACAGGACCCCAACACCACCGGCATGTCCCTGCTGTATCAGAACGAGCGGGTCTGGGAGCGGACCTATCCCATGGGTGAGGAGCTGAGCTATGAGCCGAGCGCCGACAAGAGCATTGCCGCCCTTGCCGCCGGCGAAGGCCGCAGCCCGCGCGAGGTTGTCTATGACCTGATGCTCGAACAGAACGGCCGGGCCTTTTTGATGTATGCCGCGGCCGGCTATGCGGATGGTAACGCCGACCCGCTCCACGAGCTGATCTGTGATCCCATTACGGTCATGGGCGGCAGCGATGCGGGCGCCCACGTACGGCAGATTATTGACGCCGGTGTCCCGACCTATGCCTTGACTCACTGGGCGCGGGACAAAGCCGAGGACGATCCCAAGCGCTTGCCGCTTGAGTTCGTGGTGAAGAAACTCACCCACGATGGCGCGCGTCTCTTTGGCATGCAAGACCGTGGCACGCTTGAGCCAGGGGCCAAAGCGGATGTGAACCTGATCGATTACAACAATCTGAGCGTCAGTCATCCCGAGATGATCTACGATCTGCCGGCCGGGATGCCACGCCTGATGCAGACCGCTCAAGGCTATGAGAAAACCTATGTGAGCGGGGAAGTCGTTCAAGAAAACGGAAAAGACACGGGCGCGCGGCCAGGCCGTATTGTCCGCAGTGCGTAAAGCGCTTTGTCTGCTGATGATGGGAGTGGGCAGGTTGCCGGCTCCCACTTCCCTTCCCCAGAGTCGAGCACCCCCATCGTGGTCGTATGAATCGTAAGGAGGGCAAGCTATGGATATTGGTATCCTGGTGCCGGCAACGGTAGAGACGCAGGATATAACTGGAATCGCGCAACGGGTCGAAGGCTTGGGCTTCGAATCCCTCTGGGTCCCCGAACATCCCGTGATTCCCGTCGGATTCAAAACCGAGGTGCCTGGGGGCGGGAGCCTCCCCGAGCACTATAACCGCTGGGCCGACCCGTTTATTGCGCTGACGATGGCCGCCGCTGCCACCACCACGCTCAAGCTGGCCACCGGCATTTGTTTATTCCCGGAGCGAGAACCGCTCATCACCGCAAAGGTGATCGCCACCCTCGATCTCTATTCCGGCGGCCGGACTATCATTGGCGTCGGGGCCGGCTGGCTGCGCGAAGAAACCGAAGTCATGGGTGCCAACTTCCGGCTGCGCTGGCGGCGCTTGCGCGAAACAACCGAAGCCTTGCGCATTTGCTGGACCGAGAAAGAGCCCAGCTATCAAGGCGAAATGGTCCAGTTCCCGCCTGTGTTCTGCGATCCCAAGCCCGTCCAAAAGGCCGGTCCACCCATCTTCCTGGGCGGCCACGTGCCCAAGGCGCTGGAGCGGGTCGCCCGGTCCTATGATGGCTGGTGTCCGCTCGCGTTTGACCCTGAGGACTATAAAACCAAGGTCGAATCGATCCGCGCTATGGCCAGAGAGTTTGGGCGTGACCCGGACGCGTTGCAGATGTCGGCCTTTATTGATCCCAAAGACGGGACGCTCTCGGCCGATGAGATGAAAGCCTATCGCGATGCCGGGGCAAGCCGGATCGTGCTCTTCTCCCAGCCTTTTGCTCAAGCGATCGCGACCGGCCAAGCTATGGCCTGCATAGACAGCGTCGCGCCCGTTGTGGAGGCGGCTCAGGGGGTGTAGGCCCGGTTTCCTCTCCCGCTGGCGGGAGAGGGTATTACTCTTCTCAAGAACGTAAGGAGTTTCAGCATGTTCGGGTCTTGGCGTTTCTCAGTACATCTTCCCTATCTTCCCCTGATGGCGAGTCTTGCTCTCATCGCTCTCCTGCTGGCGAGTTCTGCTGCGTGGGCCGGCCCGAATATTAAAATCCTGGATAATCCTATTCGGATGCAGTTTTCCAGCTTTTCGACCTCACTGGCCATGCTGGACGATGTGACGGGCGACGGCATCCCGGATTATCTCGTTGGCGCGTATGACCAACCCTATTCCAGGAAGGGCATGACCGGGAAAGAGGTTGGCTTCGGCGGCGCCGAAAAGGGCGGGGAAAACGTAGACCATCAAGGCCGAGCCTTTGTCTTTGACGGGCAGACGGCCAAGCTGTTCTACACCCTCGATCATCCGTTTCCGCAAAAGGCCGCGGCGTTTGCCTGCTCGGTGGCCGCGGCTGGCGATGTGGACCAGGACGGGACACCGGATTTGTTGATCGGCGCCTTTGGCCAGAATAAAGGCGGCCAGGCCTATGTCTTCAGCGGTACGAACGGGGCGTATTTGTTTACGCTCAAACCGCCTCAGTCCCAGCCCGGCGCGGGATTCGGCTGGTCGGTCGCCAGCATTGGGGATGTCACCGGCGATACTATCCCCGAGTTGGTCGTGGGCGCCTATAACCAGGACGGAGAGGGCAGGGCGTTTGTCTATAGCGGTCAGGACGGCTCCCTCGTCTACACACTTGCGCCGCCCACCGACCGGGGTGGCTCTGCGTTTGGATGGTTTGTCAACCCAGCCGGGGATTTCAATCAGGATGGCGTCCAGGAGATTGCGGTGGGCGCTCCCTACACAACCGTCGGCAATCTGAGTGTCCAAGGGCGCGCGTATATCTATAACGGCGCGGACGGTCACTTATTGCTCACGATCGACAACCCAGAGCCAAAAGAAGGCTCAACCTTTGGCTGGCGGGTGGTCAGCGCAGGGGATCTGAACAAAGACGGGACGCCCGACCTGCTGGTCGGCGCGCCCTACCATGATGTTGGGGCCTATCAGGGTCAGGGCGTTGCCTACGCTATCAGCGGGAAAGACGGCTCCGTAATCTATACCCTCAAAGACCCTTTCCCCCGCAAACACGCCGGCTTTGGCTGGGCGCTGGCCACCAGCATGGACGTGAACGCGGACGAGGTACCTGAGATTTTAGTTGGCGCGCCATTTCAGGCCGTGGATGCGTTCGATATTCAGGGCGAGGTGTTTGTCTATAATGGGCGCGACGGCCGGCACCTCATGACGCTCGATAACCCGTGGGGCCACCAGGGCTCAAAATTCGGCTACACCGTACTCTCGCCGGGCGACCTGAATCAGGACGGCATTCCAGAGTTCGCTATGAGTACCCCTGGCCAGCATATCATGGGTGAGGTCAATGTCGGGCGGGTGTATCTGTTCGAGTCACAGCGTTAGGCGGGGTGAGGAGCAGGCTGATGCAGCTTCCTGATGCAGCCGTCACCACGCAAGAGGTCAAGAGCTGGCAGGGCCTCCACCTGTTACACTTTCAGGGTTCTGCGTGTTCGCAGAAAGTTCGGATTTTCTTGGCGGAAAAGGGGATTGCGTGGGTATCCCACCCAGTCGATCTGCTCCGCCAGGCGCATACCACACCGTGGTTTCTTGGTATCAATCCCAGAGGTGTTGTCCCGGTGTTGGTCCATGATGGTGTTGTCCATGTCGAGAGTAATGACATCATGGAATACCTTGATGAACTGCCCTCACCGATGCCATCGTTTTTCCCTCAGAATACATCCGAGCGCGCGCGAGTCCGGGAATCCCTGGCGCTTGAAGACTCGCTGCATATGGACCTGCGGACGATTACCATGAGATTTTTGGTGCCGTACGTTCTGGCAAGAAAGTCCCCCAAGGCGCTGGAAGCCTATGAAAAAAGCGGTGCGCCAGACGCCAGGCGCGATAAAGAAGTTGCCTGGTGGCGCGCCTTTGCCAAGGACGGAGTGCCACCGGACCAGGCTCGGGCCTCTCTCCAGGCCTTTGCCGCGGCTTTTGATACGCTTGAGCAGTGGTTACGGGCGAATACCTGGCTGATCGGGCAACGTATCTCTGTCCTCGAAATCGCCTGGTTTATTTCTCTCCATCGGCTGGTGTGCGCCGGCTACCCCATCAAGCGTCACCCACGCCTCAAGGTACACTATGAAAGCCTCCTGAAACGGCCGTCTTTTGCCCAAGAGATTACGACGCCGGGATTGCCCGGCGTTATCTTGAGCCTCTACAGTGGCTTTCAGCGTTTGCGGGGTCATACCCTGGCGGGGGTGGGGGCTGAGGCCTAGCCTTTCGACTGCCGAATAGTCTTGATCGGACTGGTGGGGGTATCAAGTTGTTTGATGAAGAGATGCCGCTGAAGTTTCGCCTAGCATAGAAGCCACTGGATCAGGCCATCTAAAGATTGATTTTCTCGTAGCCTGGAAACACCCGACCCGAATAAGGTTCGCGCAGAATCTCCATTACATCCAGAGGATAGCTCCCATCATAGTGATGCTCAAAATTAACTCGTACTGTCCGTCCCGTATAATCCGACCGCAGCTTCAGGCGGCCAATAAACGGTTTCCCTTGGTCCGTGAGTTCCACTTCGTATCGGTCCTCATACCTTGTCAGAATCTTGAAGACCCCGCCGAATAACCAAGTCCGTTGGCCATCGGGATAGAAATTCATAAGCGAGAAAATATAAGGCCGACTAAAATCGTTCTTCTTAGGCCGGTACTCCTGCCATCCAACCCAATTCAACGGGCTACGCACCCACTCATCCAGAGGCTGGGTGTGTCTATTCCAACGACCGAAGTGGACCTTGTAGTCTCTGACATTATCAATCGGCCAGATGTCTCTGAGCCGGATGGGCGGCATGTTATCGCGAGTTGTTTGGTCAGCCATACGTCGTTCCGCTCGGGCTACTATATCAAAAACGACATATTCGGCAGCGGTTCGGCGGCGTTGACCAGGACGACTTTTTTGCGGCTCATCTTGAGCGCGGAGTCAACCCACCGCAGGGTATGCGTCGTGCGTCCGGCCCACACATGGGTCTCATGCTTGGCCTGAATCGAGAGCTCGACCAGAAGAAAATTCGAGCCGACAACGAACGTATCATCTTCGTTTTTCTCGACTTCGATATTGGAAATCAGCCGGCGCATGGACGAGGCCGGCTCCTGGCTGTAGCGATGGCCGCTTTGCAGGAGTTTTACGCGCGTGGCAATCCGCTGCCGGTTGTCGTAGATGTGCGAAATATGGGTGTTGGGATCAATCTCGGGGTCGGTTGTCGCCGGGACCCAGTACACGGCATCGTCCGTCCACAAGGCTTCCCAGTCCGCATAGCGCGCTTCATCCGCGAAACGCGCTTCTTTGTACAGGAATGCCTCAACCGCTCGATACTCGGTGTCGGACACCATAGCTGCTAGACCTGGCCGTTTTGCATCACGCTGCGATAGTGCAACCAGAACGCCCGGTTTGTGGTCTCGTCGGTCATATGCCCGACGCGCTGCTGTTGGCTATCAATATATTCACGGTTCAGGCCGCGACTCAGTTCCAGCCACTCGGCGTTCCGCGTCCCTAATCCGAGCTGGTTGCGACTCGCAATCGTCACATCTTCGGGTAGCAGAAACGACCCCGGCCCCATTGCCGCTTCGCTCTGCCGCAACAGGCGCTTGTTGAATTCGGGTACACCCTTGAGGAACAGGGGCGTGTGCCACTGGACGCATTCGTCAACGCTGACGGGTTGCATGATGGCGATATTCATCTCGGCCAAAAAGAGATTGGGAAAAATAAAGGCGTGCGGCGGGCCGTCGAAAACCCGGCGCTGGGTTTCCTCTTTGCCATAGCTGCGCTCCATCGCGGCCAGATAGGAGGCGGCCAGACCCTCCGAGACGCCGCCGAACCACTCGAACGGCTGCTGGTAGGCGGGGACAAAATCGATTTCCGTGTGTCCCTGCCCCCAGTCGCGCAGGACGGATTTGATACTTTTTTCCTCACCCACAAAACGCCGATACTGCGAGCCGACCGCTTTCAATATGGAACGATGCACAAAGCCGAGATGATAGCCGTCCGTGTCGTTTTCGGGCAGCATTTTCCAGTTGGACGGATAGCGATGCTTGATCCAGCCGGCGCCAAGTGCGATCTCGCCCTCCGGCGAGAGGGCGCACGCCCGGTCGATCAATTGCGCCGCCGCGCCAAGGTGGTCGGCGAGTGAGACACCGCTCGGACTCAAACTGACGAACACAAACCCCCGATAGCTCTCCAGCCGCGGCACGCGCGTCAGCCCGTACTCTTTTTTATCAAAAGATTCCCCGTATCCGGCCGGGTAGGGGACGCCCTGCAAGGCGCCAGTCAGGTCATAACTCCAGCCATGATAGGGACAGGTAAACGTGCGGGCATGGCCGCGTTCCGCCGGGCAGACGGTCGTGCCACGATGCGCGCAGCGGTTGAGGAGGGCCGAGACGGTGTGGTCTGTGCCGCGTACCAGGATGACCGACTGGGTGCCGACCTGGCGCGTAATAAAGTCCCCCGGCTGGGGGATTTCACTGGCGTGACCCATAAACACCCAGCCGTGGTAGAAAATTTTTTCCAACTCATCAGTAAAAATATTCGGGTCGGTGTACAGCGATCTGTGGACCCGCTCGTTTTGGACAAGGGTATCGTACTGGATCGGATCAATGGCAGTCTGCTGCATGGAATGTCCCCCTGGGTCAGACTAGCACCTGTTTTATCGCTTGGTAAGTGAACGGGCGGCTCTCACTTTGCAATTCCCCTCATCCCAGCCCTCTCCCTCCAGACGTGTGCTGCCCATTGTGTCGCCGGCCCCCCAAGCGGCCCGTCGGCCCCCTCACCCGGCCCTTCGACAGGCTCAGGGCCACCCTCTCCCTCCAGGGGAGAGGGCAAGACAAGAGGCCCGCTCCCGCTGGGAGCGGGGCGAAACAGCGCCCCGGGCCGCTGAACAACTTAATTTGCATCACACGTTCCAGGGAATAGCGCGGCAGGTGAGCTAAAAGAATCCGGTCGAAGGCCCAGTCTTGCTGATATCGCCGCAGGAGTCGGTACACTTACCGGTTGGCAAACACCGGGTCGCGTTTCTCGCGGAACGCGGCCACGGCCTCGCGCATATCGTCCCCCAGCGTGCAGGCCAGCCCCAGATGGGCGTCGGCATAGGTAATATCGCCAGCCTTGTTGGTGCTCAGCGCTTTGAAAAATTCTTTTGTTCGACGCAGCGCCATAGGCGGCTTGTTGAGCAGCTTCTGGGCAAAGGCGTGGACCGCGTCGTGTAACTCCTCCAACGGCACGACCTGGTTGACCAGGCCGACCTCACCGGCTTCTTCTGCGGTCAGCTCATCACAGGTCATCACCAGTTCTTTGGCTTTGGCCATGCCGATCAGGTTAATCATGCGGGTAATCGAGCCCCACATATACGGCACGCCCAGCCGCACCTCGGGCAACCACAGGCGAGCGCCACTGGCGGCAATGCGAAAATCACACGCCATAGCCAGGGACACGCCACCGCCCACCGCAAAACCATTAACCGCGGCAATGCTGATCTGGTCCAGGCGTTCCCACTCATCCATCACCCGCCAGCCGAGTTTCGCCATCCGCAGCCGGGCGCTATCGGTGAGGGTGGCCTGGGTTTCCGGTTTGGCGCTGTTGGACAGAGCGTTCATATCTGCGCCAACGCTGAACGAACGGCCTTTGCCGGTCAGAATCACAACTCGTGAGTCCTCGTCCTCCTGGAGCTCGTAGGTAAGGGCCAGGAACTCACGCAGCACCTGCTCGTTGAGGGGATTGAGTTTTGCCGGTCGATTGAAAGAGACGGTGACAATCGGACCGGAGCGTTCGAGGGTAAATGTTTCGTATGTCATACTGCCCTTCTCCTTTGAGCCGGAGCTATCTTTTCGTAAAGACAAAATTCTCTGCCATCTGAGCGCGCACTTCTGTAAGGTGCGTCACATATTTGGGAAAGCCGCCGTTATAATTGCCGTCCTGACGACGCTGAAATTCGCCCTCGAAATTATAATAGCCCGGCGTACAGTCCTGGTTGCGGGTGGTTTTGCCGCGATGATGGATCACTTCCTGTACCCACCACTCCTCGGCCTCGGGAGTCACGTCGATGGACTGATAGTCATGCCGGCGGACATAGGCGATACACGCCGCAATATGATCGCCCTGGGATTGTAGCATGTCCGTCAGGTTGAACTGAAACGAGGCCTGGTAGCCACCCATAATAAACAGGTTGGGATAGCCCTGCGAGTGAATGCCCAGCAGGGTGCGGATGCCGCTGCTGTATTTGTCGCTCAGGTCGAGACCGTTTTCTCCTCTGATCTGATTGTAAATGCCCGTTTTCTGCACCTCGAAGCCGGTCGCATAAATCAGGACATCGAGCTCGTACTGCGTCCCGTCAAACACCGGCCCCTTCGCGGTGATTTCGGTGATGCCTTTGCCGTGGGTATCGACCAAGCGTACATTGGGCCGGTTGAAGGTCGGCAGATAGTCGTTGTGAAAGCAGGGCCGCTTACACATGAACATATACCAGGGCTTGAGCGCATCCGCGGTGGCTGCGTCTTTTACGACCTCATCGATGCGCTTGTGAATGCGCATCATATAGTCGATGTTGGCGTTTTCCTGCCGCCGGATTTTCTCCTCGCGAGACATGGCCGCTCGTTCGGCCTGCTGTTCCTCGGTCAGTCGCGGCCCGCGCATGGCGCGTTCGCGCCGCTTGGCCTGCCAGCCCGGCTTCAATTTACGCGCCCAGTTGGGATCGGTTGGCCAGTCGTCCCGGATGTCAATTGAGGACGGTGTACGCTGGAACACATATAGCTCTTTCGATGAAGCGCCGAGACCGGGAATAGCCTGCACCGCGGTTGCCCCTGTGCCGATAATGCCGACGACCTTATCCTCCAGGCCGGATAAGTCTTCCTGGGTGTAATCATAGTCCCAGCGCGAGGTATGAAAGGAATGGCCTTTGAAGGACTCCATCCCTTTAATTCTGGACAGTTTGGGCTTGGACAGCGTGCCGTTGGCGCAGATGACGAAGCGGGCTTTCATCTGGTCGCCCCGGTCTGTGGTGAGCTGCCACATCTCTTCTTCTTCGTCCCATATGGTGGAGGTGACGGTCGTCTGGAAAACCGCCAGCTCGTACAGATTGTATTTCCTCGCAATAGCCTGGCAGTGGGCCAGGATTTCCGGGCCCTTGGCGTAATGGTTCTTGGGTACGTAGTCCATCTCGTCGAGCAGCGGCAGGTAGTCATACGAGATCACGTCGCAGGCGACCCCAGGATACCGGTTCCAGTACCAGGTGCCGCCCACATCCGCTCCCCGCTCGACGATGCGGATACTCTCAACACCATACTCCCGCAGCCGCGCTGAGGTGAGCAGTGCGGAAAACCCGCCGCCGATGAATAAGCACTCGACCGTATCGTTGATGGGCTCGCGGGGGACGATCTCTCCGCCGTAGGGGTCGGTCTCGTATCGGGCGAAAGAGCCGGTAAGGTCAGACGTATACTGCTGCGTCCCTTCCGGTCGGTAGTCCAGCCTGAGGTCACGCTCCTCGGCAAACTTCTGTTTGATGGCCTCGTAGTACGACTGCGGTTTTTTCGGCTTCAAGAGCCCGTTCATGGTGCCAATCAGGGGTTTTTCCTGGGCTTCAGACATGTCTCCAGTCCTCCGTGGTGGTCCTTATGTTTCACTCATTGCGCTGTGCAGCGTCTGACAAATCTAAAAGATAATTGTCGCTTTGTCGAATCTCCCCCAAGCGCGCGTTGTAAAAATTTTATCGATATGCAAAACTTCGCGCGGGTGGAGACAATATCCTGCCCGCAGATATCCGCATCGAGAAGGAGGGCTGATAGATGAATGAAGCGGTAGCGTCATCCCAACCGAACGGAATTCCCACTCCCGCAGAGCTAGGCTTCGATCCGGCTGACCTGCGTGAGAAGTACGCCGAGGAGCGTACCAAGCGTCTCCGCGGAGACGGAAACAACCAGTATCGGGAAATCACCGGCCAGTACGAACACTACAACACAGACCCCTATGTCGAGCCGGGCTTCACCCGCCCCGCGCTGCACGAAGCGCTCGACGCGGTGATTATCGGTGGCGGCTTTGGTGGCCTGCTTGCGGCGGCGCGGCTGCAGAAGGAAGGGCTCTCCAATATTCGCATCATCGAGAAGGCTGGAGATTTTGGCGGTACCTGGTACTGGAACCGCTACCCCGGCGCGCAGTGTGACATCGAGTCCTATGTCTATCTGCCGCTGCTCGAAGAGACCGGTTATATGCCCAAGGAAAAATACTCCTTTGCGCCGGAGATCTTTGAGCACGCCCAGCGGATCGGGAAACACTTCAATCTCTATGAGCGGGCCTGCTTCCAGACCCAGGTCAGGGAGGCGCGCTGGAACGACGAGGACGGGCGCTGGACGATTACTACTGATCGCGGCGATGTCTTCCAGGCACGCTTTGTGATCATGTCGAGCGGGCCCCTGAATCGTCCCAAGCTGCCGGCGATTCCGGGTATCGAAAAATTCAAAGGGCATACCTTCCACACCAGCCGGTGGGACTACGACTACACCGGTGGTGATACGACCGGCGACTTGCACAAGCTCAAAGATAAACGGGTAGGTATCATTGGCACCGGGGCGACCGCGATCCAGTCCGTGCCGCATCTGGGCGAGCACGCCCAACAGCTCTACGTGTTCCAGCGCACACCGTCCTCGGTGGACGAGCGCGGCAACAAGCCGACCGACCCGGAATGGGTCAGGACGCTGAAGCCCGGCTGGCAGGACTATCGCAACAACAACTTCTGCTCCATCCTGGCCGGTCTTCCGGTTGAGGAAGACCTCGTCGGTGACAAGTGGACCAGCCTGTTCAAGAAACTCTCCGAACTGCTCACCGGCAAGGAGGATTCCGACCTCTCCGACGAAGGCATGGCGCTCATGTCGGAGATCGCCGACTATCAGAAGATGAACGAGATTCGGGCGCGCGTGTCCTCGACCGTGACCGACTCGGAAACCGCGGAAGCGCTCAAACCCTGGTACGGACAGTGGTGCAAGCGCCCGACCTTCAACGACGAGTATCTGCCGACCTTCAACCGTCCCAACGTCAAGCTGGTAGACACCAAGGGCAAGGGCGTCGAGCGTGTCACCGAGACCGCGGTGGTCGTGGATGGCGTCGAGTATGAAGTGGATTGTCTGATCTACGCGACCGGCTTTGAGGTCGGGACGGCGTATACGCGCCGCGCCGAGTTCGAGGTGTACGGTCGTGACGGGCGGTCGCTGAGCGACTACTGGGCGGACGGCATGAAGACCTACCACGGCTTTCTGAGCTCCGGCTTTCCGAACTGCTTTCACATGGGGCTCACCCAGACCGGCCTCGCGCCCAACTTCACCTATATGCTGAACGGGCAGGCCGTTCATATCGCCCATCTCATTACCCAGGTAGGCGCGCGCGACGCGCAGTCCATCGAGCCCACCCCCGAAGCCGAGGACGAGTGGGTGAAGCTGGTGACCGGACCGACCTTCATGACCGAGTACCAGAACACCTGTACGCCCGGCTACTACAACGGAGAGGGGAAAAACGAAGGGCAGGGCTTTATCGAGACGCAGTATCCCGACGGCGCGGTGCCCTTTTACGATATGCTCGCCGCCTGGCGCGCGCAGGGCGATTTCGAAGGACTGATCGTTCGCTAGGTCACTGGGGGCCGCGCAGCCCCCAGCCCGTTACCGTTTTACGCCTTGGCGGCGAGCCATGCTTCGGTCTCGGTTAGCGTGTCTTTCAGACGTTGCAGGAGCAGGCCGACCTCCTGCTGGGTAATAATCAGCGGCGGTGCCATAAAAATAATATCAGGCCCGAGTTCCCGCACCAGGAGTCCGCGTTTCATGGCCGCCCGACGGACGTAGTCCGCGACATTGGTCTCGGGCGGAAAAGGCTCGCGCATCTCTTTATTCTGGACGAACTCCAGGCCCGCGGTTAAGCCCAGACCCCGCACATCGCCGACGATGGGCGAGGAGTGCAATTCGGCCAGCCCCTCGTGAAAGAGCGCCCCCATCCGGGCCGCATGGTCGACGAGCTGGTCCCGTTCCATAATCTCAAGCGTCTTCAGCCCGGCCGCGCAGCACACCGGATGACCGGAGTTGGTATAGCCGTGGGAGAAATCGGTGCCTTCGGGAGCCTGCAGAAAGGTATCGTAAATCTTCTCGTGCAGGAGCACGGCACCGAGCGGCAGATAACCGCTATTGATGCCCTTGGCCGTACTGATCATATCCGGGGTGACGCCCGCATGCTCAATGGCGAACATCTTGCCCGTCCGTCCGAAACCGGTAATGACCTCATCGGATACCATGAGCACATCATATTTGTCACAGATCGCCCGGATACGCTGGAAGTATTCCGGGGGAAGGGGGATGCCGCCCCCGCCTCCCAGCACGGGTTCGGCAATAAAGAAGGCAACGGTTTCCGGCCCTTCTTCGAGAATGACCTTTTCCAGCATGTCTGCACAGGCGAGGGTGCAGGCCGGCTGCGTCCCACACTGCTCACAACGATAGCGGTACGGGGTGGGAATATGCCGAACCTTTGACAGCATAGGCTCAAAGTGTTCGTGCATATGGGGGAGTCCCGTCAGGCTGGCGGCCCCATACGTTGCCCCATGATAGCTGCGGTCCAGCGCAATTGCCGTGGTTTTCTTCTCAAAACCGCGCAGCCGGAAATAGAGGCGACTGACCTTGATGACCGTCTCGTTGGCTTCTGAACCGCCTGAGACAAAAATCACCCGGTTCAGCCCGTCTGGTGCATGCTGGGTTAATTTTGCTGCCAGCTCAATGGAGGGCGGGGTGGAGAAATTCCAGCCGCCTAAATGAAACGGGAGGGTCTTCATTTGCGCGTGGACCGCGTCGGCGATCTCGGTCTGGTCATAGCCCAAGCCCACATTGCCAATGCCGGAGCAGCCGTCGAGATACTGATTGCCCTCAGCATCCCAGAGATAGACCCCTTTGCCTGCGACAATAACGGTGAAATCTCCGTCGGCATGATCCTGAAAGGTCGTAAAGACCGGCAGCTTATTATGGCGTTCCAGGTCTCGTAACTTCTCAACGTCCAGCTCAAAGGGACGCGGAGCGGGCGGCTGTGCGTATGCCTGCTGCTGACTCATATCTCACCCTCCTTATTCTTGAGTCCGGGTTGGGAATGTCACGCCGAGCGTAAGACCATTACCGACCAGAGTCAAACGGCGAGCCGGGCCGTAAACGACAACCGGCTCGTGTGCTCCTTGCCGACTCATGCCGCTGTATCGGACGCGACTATAGGCCGGACTTCCTATGTGTCGATGGCGGGTGAGCGGTGTAGTGGTTTAGTTGAAGTAACTTTTGCTAGGGAGACCGGAGCGCGGACGCTCCGCCCGCGCTCCAGAGTACCTCTCCTGAAAAGCGGCCCTAGACAGCCCGCCCGTGGCGCAGCAAGCCGCCCGGCGTTGCCCCCATGCATTTCCCATCTTGGAAGGTCTCAACTCCATTCACCAAAATATGGCGATAGCCTTCGGCCTTTTGTATCCGGCGCCATTCGCCGGCCGGTAGGTCGTAGGCCACCTCGATGGGTAGCAGCTTGAGGTTCGGCAGATCATAGACCACGATATCTGCCGCCAAACCCTCGCGGAGCGTGCCGCGGTCTTTGAACTGGGCGGCCCAGGCTGGGAGGGTACTCAGGCGGAAGTGGGCTTCTTCTAAAGAGAGCGCATGACTATCTCGCACCAGCCAGGTCAGCATATCGGTCGGATACACCCCCAGCGTGAGGAATTTGATATGCGCACCGCCATCGGACAAACCCGGAATGGCGACCGGCGAGTTCATCATCTCTTTGTGAATCTGAGCATTCCCGTTGACGACTGGCCCTAACCACTCTGTCTCCAGGTTGTCCGCCACACTGATGTCCAAGATCGCATCGATCACATGCTTATTGTCCCGTTTGGCGATCTCTTCGACAGACAGATTCAGATATTTCTCTCGCAGCTCAGGGTCTTTGATCTTGGTCGCCACGAATTTATGCAGCTCACCAAAAACAAAGTCACGTGTCGGTGTCCCGGCGTCGTATTCTGCCCGCATGGCTTTACGCCGGTCTGGATCGGCCAGCTTGATCCGCTTCTCTTCAATGGTTCCCAGCGTGGCATCACGCCAGGTCTCATTATCATCAAATAGATTCCAGTCCTTAAAATTAATCGTAAATGGAGCACGAACCGTCGCCGCCTGACCGTACACCGGAATCCCTTTTTCAACCATATCGTCCAGCCATTTGAGCTGGGCGCGGAGCGGTTCGACCGTCTGTTCGTGCGCGACGAGGGCGTTATAGATTACCGAGTGCCCGCTCTGTTCGGCCAGGTGGGTGTTGAAATTCATGTCGCGCATCATGCCGATGCCTTCGTCGTTGGCGGTCGCGCTCGACTGAGTCAACTCAATAAAGCCAATCTCATATTCGCGTAGCGCATCGGCCATCGTCAGATAGAACTCATCCGACAGAACGTCCGAAATCATCGGCGTGCCATCATAGTCGCGCTGGACCGAAGCGCTACTTTCCGGAAACAGGCGTTGCGCCCCCCAGCCAACGGCGCCGGCGCGCATGGCTTCATGAAATAATTGCACCGCAGTCTGGACTTCCTTTTCATTGGGTAGCCGCTTCTTGGCCTCGGCAAATCCCCCCATGGCATAAGCTACCAGCGGGGTGATGGGAACCAACTGTGAGAGATTAATACCCAACGGCAATCGATCCAGATGATCCATCCACTCCGGGAAGGTCTCCCAATCCGGCTTCATCGAGACTTTCATGGGTTCGAGCGGAATGGCCTCGTTACGCGATAATGACAGCAGGGCACGCTCAAAATCCTTGCCATGGACCGGGGCAAAACCAAAGCCACAGTTGCCGATGGTCACAGACGTTACACCGTGCCAGCCGCCGATGGAGCAGTAGGGGTCCCAGTGAATCTGGGCATCGTAATGCGTGTGTAAATCAATAAAGCCCGGCGCAACGATCAGGCCACCCGCATCAATGACCTTTGTCGCCTCATGACTCGCAAGCCGTCCGATTTTGGCGATCTTGCCGTCCGTAATCCCAATGTCGGCCTTGTAGCGCGGGACCCGCGTCCCATCGACAATGGTTCCGCCTCTGATAATCGTATCGAATGTTGCCATTGCAATCCTCCTTTGTTTCACTCCAGACTATCCTGTTTTGCCATTGCTATTTTACTGCGCCACATAACCGCCATCCACCGCCATGGGATGGCCGGTCACAAACGAGGCTGCTTCAGAACACAGCCAGGCCACGGCTTCGCCGATCTCACTCGGTTGCGCCAGACGACCAACGGGTTCCGCGGCGCCAATGCCTTCGGCCATTTCGGGCACTTTTTCAAAGGCGCGTTTGAGCATTGGGGTATCCACAGCGCCTGGACAGACCGCATTCACCCGAATGCCAGCCTTGGCATACTCAAGCGCTGCGGTTTTAGTGAGTCCGACCACTCCGTGTTTGGCCGCGACATAGGCAGACCCAGCCGCTATGCCTTGCAAACCTGCCACAGAGGCCGTATTCACAATCGCGCCGCCACCCTGGCTGAGCATCTGCTGGATTTCTGCTTTCATACTCAACCATACACCTTTGAGATTAATGCCGATCACTCTATCCCAGGTCGCCTCAGGATAGTCCGGGGTTGGCACGAAGTCGCCTTCGATGCCGGCATTATTAAAGGCACAGTCCAGCCGACCATAGGTCTCAACCACGGTCTTGACCATCGCCTCCGTATCAGCCGCTTGGGAAACGTCGGTCTGGATAAAGATCGCGTCGCCACCAGCGTCTTTGATCAGGCGCACGGTTTCCTCAGCGCCTTCGACATTCACATCAGCCACCGCGACTTTTGCTCCCTCGCGAGCAAACACCTGGGCCGTCGCCCGGCCAATGCCGGTGCTTGCACCCGTGATCAGAGCGACCTTTCCGTCTAAGAGTCCTGCCATATATGACCTCCTTGTTCTGTCAGAGATAGTTGTACTCGATTAGCTCCGTAGCGGACGAAAGAATGCCCGGACATCATCAATCAGTAGTTGCGGCTCTTCCATGGATGCAAAGTGTCCGCCCGACGGCATCGGCGTCCAGTGTTTCAGGTTGTAATAATTGTCCGCCCACTTCCTCGGCATGACGATAACGTCTTCAGAGAAGACGGCGACCCCCATTGGGCTTTCGACCACGGGTGTTCGATTATGCGAGGGCTGCCAGGGATGGTGGGTTGCTTCGTAATAGTAGCGGGCGGACGTGCCAAAACTTTGAGTGATCCAGTAGATCATCATCGTTGTTAGCAATTCGTCTTTGGTGAAGCGTTTTTCGACATCGCCACTACAATCACTCCACGTCCGCCGTTTTTCCACAATCCAGGAACACAGTCCGACCGGAGAGTCGTTCAGCGCAAACGCCAGCGTTTGAGGCTTCGTTGACTGTAGGGCAGAGTAGCCACTCTCCGCGGTGAAAAAATGGGTGTTTTTTTCGTATAAGCCTTCCTCGCCCGGCCCATATTCTGACTCCGCCGGCATGCTTCCACCAAAAATGTCCAGCGGAGCCATGACATTCACATGGGTTCCAATTAACTTGTTGGCGTATTTATGGCCGAGCTGGGCGGTAATCAGCGCCCCCCAGTCTCCGCCTTGCGCACCAAACTTGTCGTAGCCCAGCACGTCTTGCATCAGCCTGACCCATAAGTCGGCCGTCCGCCAGTAATTGATACCAGTCGTGGTGAGCGGGGTGGAAAAGCCAAAACCGGGCAGGGACGGCACGATCACGTCAAAGGCATCGGCTGGATCACCACCAAACGCGGCGGGGTCGCTGAGCGGTCGGATGACTTTATGGAAGTCCCAAAAGGTCCATGGCCAGCCATGACTCAGAATCAATGGAATAGGCTTCGGGCCTTTGCCCGGTTCGTGGACAAAATGAATGGGAATACCCTCGATCGTCGTCTTGTAATTGGTGAACGCATTCATCTCGGCTTCGTGGGTGCGCCAGTCGTACTCTTCAATCCAATACGTGACTAACTCTTTGAGATATGCGCCATTCGTGCCATACGTCCATTCATCATTGGCAAAATCATTGGCCCAACGGGTATGAGTCAAACGCTTACGCAGATCAGTGAGGACCTCGTCCGAGATCTGGATAGTAAACGGTTCTTTTGTGGGCATGACCTCTGCCTTTCTCCGCTAACTCCCAGCCGGAAAATTGTAGACGCGCCGGACATTTTCTCCCAAGACCTGGAGCCGTGCCTGTTCCGGCATCTCTGTCGTGAGGTTGTCCAACTCTTTAATATAGTCCCCCGTATGGTCGGGATGCGGAAAATCGGATGCCCAGAAGAAACGATCCGCTCCGAGCAGGTCAACCATGGCCGGCAACGCTTTTTCGTCCGGATCGGCGGAGATCCATACGTTGCGTTTGAAATATTCACTGGGGCGCTCTTTGATCGGCAACGACCGGCCAATGATGCTGTCATACACGGCGTCCATACGGTCGAGCCAATAACTGGCCCAACCTGCGCCGACTTCGAGAATGACAAGTTTGAGTTTTGGAAATTTTTCAAACGTCCCGTACTGCATAAAACTTGCGAGCGCGTGCCGGGCAGCGTCCGAGGCTGTGACATTCAGAAAGAAGCTTTGCTTACGGACATACTCCAGATCGTAGCGACCCGGCAGGGCCCACTGGGGTTCGAGGGAGGGATGGACGCCTAATGGGACGTCAAGCTCCTGGGCTTTGGCGAACAAGACATCATGATCTGGATGGGCATGCGGTTTTCGGGTCATGACAAACTGGACGACCCAGCCGCCTTTACAGCCGGCTTTGACTGCCCGTTCTAATTCTTGTGCTGCGGCGTGTGGATCTCCCAGCGAAAGATGGGCAACTGGAATCAAGCGGCCACCACTGTCAGAGCACCAGTCCACGATCCAGCGGTTATACGCCCGGCACATAGCCTGGGCATAGTCCGCATCTTCACATTCCGTTTCCCACACCAGATCGAGGCTGGGATAAATAATCGCGGCCTCGAGTCCCTCTAAATCGAGGCGTCGCAGCCGCTGCTTGGCGTCCATTGCTCCGAGTAAAAACTCATCACCATAATGTTGACGCCGATCAACCTCGCCTTTTTCTCGCGTCACCTGGCCCATCGACCCCACACTCGAGAATGCTCCGCCACGGCTGACTCGCGAAGGCTTCCCGCAAATTTCCAAGTAATCCATGCCCTGATCGTCCACCTTTAAGCGTATCGCCGTTGAGCGATATTTGGGATCACAATATGTTTCCCACAAGTCTGCGGCTTCAAGGATGTGGCCGTCTGCGTCTACTGCTCCCTGGAAGTTAAGTTTATCAATTTGTTCTTCGATGATGCGTGGCATTCAATCCTCCTGTAATGCTGCGCTTACCTCCAAGCACCCGATTCACTCGATTGATAACCCAGCGCCCGGTAGACGGCATCGACCAGGCTCTGTCCCCGCTCGTTGAGCGATGCGCCTGAGCCCATCCGGTTCATGGTATAGCCGAAGGACATGCCGGCTTTGGGGTCGGCAAAACCAAACGAGCCACCCGCGCCAACATGACCGAACGCCTCCTCAGAGAAAAGGACGCTGTCCTGCACACCAGCCGGCTCCTTGCGGTTGTCCATGGTTTTCATGAAACCCAGAGCAAACCGGGTCGGCATGACCAGCACGGCGTCTCTGCCGGTTGCAGACGATACACGGCCCATGCGGGCCAGGGTACCGGCGTTGACCAGCTCGACGTCGCCTTTTTTGCCGCCCAGGGCGAGGGGTTCATACATGCCGGCCAGCCCGCGGGCGTTGGTGATCCCGCCCGCTCCGCCGATTTCTGCGGCGTGCGCAGCCTGGGTGTCATACTCGGGAATGGCGCCCATATAGCCGCCCAGATTGAGTATGGCCAATGCCGCCAGTGTGCCCGGTGTAGCCATTTCCTGAAAGAGCACGCTGTTCGGGTCGGGCTCGGCGGCAATCATGGGGGCAACCCGTGACTCTTTGTCTTCGGGTAAACCGATCCAGAAGTCCAGACCAAGGGGCTGGGCGATCTCGTCCCGAAAGAAGGTGCCGAGCGACTTACCGGAGACACGTCGGACCACCTCGCCTATCAGCCAGCCATAGGTGAGGGCATGGTAGCCGTTCCGCGTGCCAGGCTCCCAAAACGGCTCTTCTTTAGCCAGAGCATCGACCATCAGGTCCCAATCCGCATAGGCACCCTGCGGCAGATTTTCGCGCACTGCGGGCAGACCGGCCTGATGATTGAGCAGCATCTTAACCTGGATGTTTTCCTTGCCGGCCTGGGCAAACTCGGGCCAATACTTGGCGACTGGCGCATCAAGGTCGAGTTCGCCGCGCGAGGCCAGGACGTGGGCGCAAATGGCCGTCGCTCCTTTTGTCGAGGAAAAGACAATGCTGACTGTCTCATCGGTCCACGGCGCGCCGGTCTCGGTGTCAGCCGTCCCGCCCCACAGATCGACGACCGTTTGCCCGCCGACGGTCACACACACCGAGGCGCCAACTTCATCCCGCTCCGCAAAATTACGCTCGAACTCCTGCCGTACTTCCTGAAACTTTTGATCGCACGTTCCCTGTACTGCCATGGTATTCCTCCTTCTTTTGTCCAGACTTTACGCTCCTGCTGTATCAAATCGGAGCGGTAAAGTCTGTGGGCCTCGGACGATGAGCGACGCGATCTGCTCGCCCCGTTCAGTCGCACAGGAGAAAGGCAGACAGTCAAACAGCAGCGCTTCTAAGGCATTCCGACCTTCAAGCCGGGCCAGCGGAGCGCCTAGGCAGTAGTGGATGCCATAGCCAAAGGCGATGTGATCCTGGGGATTGCGGGCGATATCAAAACGGTCCGGTTCAGGAAACCGCCGCTCATCACGATTGGCCGATCCCAAAAGCAAGAAGACGTTCTGTTCGGCTGGAATCTTCCCGCCTTCCAACTCCACTTCCTGGGCCGTCCGGCGGAAAATCACCTGAACGGGCGAGTCATAGCGCAGCACTTCTTCGACGAGCGCAGGCAATAGGGCAGGGTCGGCTCGAACTTTGGCCAATTCATCGGGGTGGTTGAGGAAGGTAAGAACCGCGTTTCCAATCAAGTTGGTCGTCGTTTCATTCCCAGCTAACAGCAGTAAGACGGCCAAAGCGAGAATCTCTTTTGAAGACAGCATATCGCGCTCTTCTTCGGCTTGCACCAGAGCGGTAATCACGTCCTCTCCAGGCTCAGTTCGGCGCCGTTCTATCATCTGCTCAAAATAGGTCTGGAGTTCGGCTTCGCTTCTGCGAATCTGATCCCGCTCAGCCTCGTCAGTTGGACGACCGGTAGATCTGACCACGTCATCCGACCAGACCTTAAAGTCATCGCGCCGTTCAGGCTCGACACCGAGCATCTCCGCGATGACGATCGTTGGGAGCGGTCCGGAGAATGTTGCGACGAGATCGATCTCCGACTGCCCGCGTATCGGTTCGATCAACTCTTGGATAATTGCCTGCACGCGTGGTTCAAGGGTTCGGATGAGGCGAGGTGCAAAGCCTTTATTGGCCAGCTTCCGCAGTCGGGTATGGTCGGGAGGATTCATATCAAGAATCCACGGTACCTCCGGTACTGGATTCAGATCGCCCAAGGCTTCAGCCGTAAATACCGAAGACGAAAATATCTGCGGGTTGCGCAAGGCAAAGTCCACATCAGCATACCGGCTCAGAGCCCAACACTGAAAAGGCTCAAGCCAAATGACTGGGGCTTTGTTCCTCAGCTCAGTGTAATACGGGTACGGATTCGCCGTCACTTCCGGAGACAGTGGATTGAAGTCCATACGAAAGGCCCTCCTTAAGGAGTCTAAGCGCTCTCAGCAAACTGTCTCTGCCGCTCACGGAGCAACAGGAATAACGGTAAACCGGCGGAAAATGCCACCAGCCATGAGACCGCGAGGCAGATAACGAAATTCCGCGTCCCAAGCGTTCGTCCCTCGGAGAATAACCAAACATTATACGCGATAAACGCGACCAGCAGGTCGAACAGGAGCGAGGCTGTCACCGCGCTTTCCATTGGCACGGTGAAAAAATCAACCAAAAGATTCCCACCTGCACCCATGTACTGGACGTTGTAGTACATGGGGAGGAGAACTCCCACGATAACCAGAACCGCATACACCTTTTCGCGCGTTGACATACCTAAGCCCTCCTGTTCAAAAGGATTTCACTCTTGGACCATCTTCATGGATGATTGAGAGTTCGACTAAACGGCATATCCTTGCTCATATCCTCGCCGGCAAACCACGGTGTTGCCTAAATTTATTGACATCCGACGCGTACTCGCATCACCCCGCCCTACTGCGCTATCCAGCCACCATCAACCGCCATCGGTAGACCGGTCACAAAGGATGCCGCATCAGAACACAACCAGACGACAGCCTCACCCACTTCGGCGGGTTCAGCCATGCGTCCAATCGGTTCAGCGGCCACGACTTGCTCCTCAATGCCCGGATTGTCCCGCGCTCCGCGTTCAAACATCGGCGTGCGAATCGCCCCCGGACACACGGCGTTGACGCGAATGCCGGACTTGGCATATTCCAGCGCGGCCGTCTTGGTCAATCCGTTGACTCCATGTTTGGCTGCCACATACGCCGAAAAGCCAGGAAGACCAACCAGCCCCGCAATTGACGCCGTATTCACAATCGCGCCGCTGCCCTGTGTGAGCATCTGCTGGAGTTCATACTTCATGCACAGCCACACACCGGTCAGGTTAATCGATATGACTCGGTCCCAATCTGCCTCGTCATAGTCCACGGTTGGTTGGACCACACCTTCGATGCCGGCGTTATTGAAGGCACAGTCGAGCCGTCCATAGATCTCAAGCGCTTTCTTGACCATGGCCTCTGCGTCAGCAGGCTGGGCAACATCGGTCTGGACAAATATTGCTTCTCCACCCGAGCCGTTAATCAGACGCACGGTTTCTGCGCCGCCCTCAACCCCGATATCGGCCACAACAACCTTGGCCCCCTCACGAGCAAAAATCTGCGCGGTAGCCCGGCCTATGCCTGAGCTGCCACCAGTCACCACTGCTACTTTTCCGGCTAATCGGCCAGCCATAACGCGCCTCCTTCGCCAGTCAGGAATTCAAACATCTCTATCTGGCTTACACGTTCAATCCATAGAAACGGATTGCATTCTCACCCAGCACTTTGCGCTGATCTGGCGCGGGTAACGGCGCAATGCGTTCCTTGAGTTCTTTGACGACTCCAAAATCAGCATCAATATGCGGATAGTCAGACGCCCACAGAAAATAGTCGGCCCCAATATGTTCGATGACCTTGGCGGTCAGCGTTTCATCAGGGTCTGCCGACACCAGGCATTGACGATAGAAATACTCACTCGGTGGCATTTTCAGAGAGGTCCGGCTGGCCATGGGGCGGTACTTGTGATCGAGGCGGTCAAGCCAGGCCGAGATCCAGTTGGCTCCGGATTCAAGGACGGTACATTTCAGACGTGGATATTTCTCAAACATACCCAACGACATCATTTGGGTGAAGGCAGCCATCACATCAATGGCCAGAAAGGCAAAGGTAAATAATCCAGCTGACGCATCTGGCTTGAGCCATTCTTGAAACGAAGGGTTATCACGCACGACTACATGAAACCCAACGGGCATGTCTAAATCTTGCACCGTCTCCCAAAAACGGACAAAGGCCGGATCATCAAAATGTTTGCCGCCTCGGGCAGGCATATCCGGCGACAGATATACGCCCACACAGCCTTGCTCCTTAGCCCATTTTACTTCGTCTACTGCGCCTTCCGGGTCGAGCAGGGAGATATGGGCAATTGGAAACAGTCGCTTGGGATGGTCGCTGCAGAAGTCGATAATCCAGCGGTTGTAGGCATGCGTATATGCTGCGGCCAGCTTGGCTTCCGTGACCCAGCCTTCCCAGAATATCCCAAGAGTCGGATACAACAGGGCAACATCGATCTGCTCTTCATCCATCACTCTGATACGCGCGGTTGGATCGTAACTGCCCAGCGGAGCACCATCAGCATACGTTCGCTTGCCTGGGGTGAAAAAGGCTTCGAGTTCCTCGGCATCTGAGCCCACGCCACCGATCGCGCCAAGCGTGCCACGGGCGAGTTCACACGGCTTGTTATCGAACAACAATACTTCCCAGCCATTCTCATCGCGCTCCATGCGCACGGACCGGTCGCGGTATTTGGGGTCAATGTATTTTTGCCACGTATCCAAAGGCTCTAAGACATGCCCGTCTGCATCGACAATCAGTCCACTCTTTGAGGTACTCATAGGTTTCCTCCATTACGCAGTTGCCCGCTGCTGTTGTGCACACTCGCCGCTTCTAACGACTTTTCCAGGACGGGCCCCGGTTGCTTCGCCGTTTTCTTGTACGACTTCTCCGCTGACTAATGAGGCCACATAGCCTCGGGCCGTTTGCATCAGGCGGGGCATGTCGGCAGGCAGATCGTGTACCATTTCCGGCTTCTCAATGTGGAGCGCATCCAGGTCTATGAGGTTCAAATCAGCTTTCATGCCGGGTTCGAGGGTGCCCCGATCATGCATACCGAACAGCCGGGCTGTATCGCGGCTCTGTTTCTTAACCACAAGCTCAATCGGGAGATGGTACGGATCGTCTTCGGCGCGGTTCCGTACCCAGTCGATAAGCATAAAGGTCTGGACACTGGCATCACAGATCGTGCGCATATGGGCACCCGAGTCACTGCCACCCATGACGGTCATGGGATGGGTCAGCATTTCGTACAACGGGTCACGACTCTGCTCGGCATAGCCGGCAATGGCATACATAAGGAAGGCGCGTCCATCGTCCTCTAACAACAGATCATACACAACTTCACGCGGATCACAGCCACGCCGGGCAGCTATGGCAGCGACATTAGTGTCTCCATCAGAGAAGTAGTTGAGCGGCTGGCCCATGGGGTAGGTCATCCGCCACGTGGATTCCTGTTGATACAAGATAGACATACCAGCCGTGTTTGGGTCTTCTTCGGTCAGCAGGCGTTTGCGCACATCAGGGTTGCGTAGGGCCTGCATTTTTTCTGCATGCGGGAGAGCCTTAAGCGGTGCATAACTCGGCAAATATTGGAACGGATTTTCACCTTGAAAACTGAACAGAATAGTGACCGGTCGGGCAAAGACCTGCGGAATAATCCGTGCTCCGTTATTCGTGGCTGTTTCACAGCGCTGTAAGATATCGCGCCAGACATGAGGGTGTGGGTTTGTCTGCGCGAGTAAGAATGTCACCGGGCAGCCGCTTGCCGCCAGCTCCTGCATCCAACCGAGTTCGCTATCAATGTTTTGTCCAAGTACAGCGTCTGAGACGACTTCCATAAGGCCACGTCCGGTTTGGGTAATCCCGCGACCAATACCTAACAACTCATCCGGGCTGGCGAAGGTACCAGGGACGGGCACGCCTTCTGGCGTGGCATGGACCATAGTTCGAGAGGTGGAGAAGCCTAACGCACCGGCTTCGATGGCAGCCCGAGCCACGGTCGCCATTTGTTCGATATCTTCTGGGGCAGCTGATTCTTTGCCAGCTCCCCGCTCGCCCATGACGTATAGGCGCAAAGGGATATGCGGTATCTGCGTGCCAACATCAATCGTGCGGGGAATAGCGTCGAGCGCGTCTAGATATTCTGGGAAGGTTTCCCACTGCCAGTCGATACCAGCCGACAAGGATTGGCGCGGAATATCTTCAACGCTTTCCATCATGCCAATCAGTTCTTCACGCCGCTCAGGTACAACCGGCGCAAAGCCCACACCGCAATTACCCATAACGATCGTAGACACTCCATGCCACAGCGATGGAGTCAGCAACGGGTCCCACGATACCTGGCCATCATAATGGGTATGCACATCCACCCAGCCAGGGGCTACTATCAGTCCGTCCGCCTTTAATGTCCGTTTCGCTTGGCCCAAATCCGAACCGACCCCGCTAATCTTGCCATCCGTAACTGCGATATCTCCAGTGAAACTGGGTTGTCCGGTTCCGTCAGCAATCGTTCCGCCTTGAACGATGAGATCATGCATTATTACCTCCTGTCCGTTTTTCGACGACACATAAGCCGTCTCGATGGGTAATGATTTCTGTCAGCTTGTGTATTGCGCAGGGAGCATCTCCTTTGGAGACAAAGACATCTTGGTAGTATCGAGCTTAGTCAGCCCAACTTCCCCTTTGTCGAATAGCGCGACCCACTCCTTCATCCATTCCGGATTGGCGACATGGGACGGATGATGGCCCGGCATGGCGTAACGGATGGTGCGTGGTAGGAAGGATACAAACAATCGGAAGGCAATCTTCTTGATTGTCCAACGGGTCTTCCACTTGCCCCATAGGCCATCAGCCTTGAGCAACACGATATAGGTGCCCCGGATAAGGCCCATCATATGGATGAGAGCGCACAGGATGCCGTAGGCTCGATACCAATGTCCACCATACAGATGTTGATACACATCAAAGGCAAGGTTCTTGTGTTCGATTTCCTCGATCAAATGCCACAGCCACATGGAAGCTACGGGTCGATCGGCCTCACCAAAAAAATGTTTACGCTGTTCGATCAGCATATGTGCAATCGACAAGGCCATAACTTCAAAGCCGGCCGTATACGCGACCTGGTATTTGAGAGAGCGTTTGCCGAGTTCTTGATACTCTCGCTCCATCGGCTTTTCCCGCCCGCGAAGTTGGGGATAGCCTTTGGCAATCAGCATCTCGTTGAACCGGCGGTGTTGTTTACAGTGCTGGGCTTCCTGGCCCATCCAAGCTTTGGCTTCTTCTAGCAAAGCAGGATCAGAGATGTGTTTCGTCGCCTTCCGAATGGAGTCAATGATAAACGGCTCCATATAGGGCAGCAGCATGGAGGCGCCGTTGGCTAACTGGCTGAGGACGGGCTTGGTGGGGTTCCAGTAGGGTTTGAAGTTCTCGGGAAACTCGAACTGCACCTTACGAACCAAAATCCCCTTGTCCGTTTTTTTATCGCTCAGGTGCGTAACTCCTCCTTAAAGCGGTGGAAGGTGGCAGGGTCACGAAACACAAACCGTCGTCCCTCAATGCTCAGTCCATAACGCTCGTCTGCGCGCAAAGGCTCATCCGCGCTGATCTCGCGTCCTCCAAGGGCGCGCAAGGTTTTTTGCAGAGACACTTTGGTGCGAGGACGAACATGTGCTGGGTCAGTGTGATTGGCTTTTGGGGCCATCGCTCTTCTCCTATCTGGTTGATGCGCAATGGACCTAGAGAACAGCAATGTCGGTGCCAACGCTCCTGCGAGAATGAGTGAGGAAATAATTCTCAGGGAATCAGGCGTTTAGAAAGGACAGAGGCAGATGAGCGGGACGAAACGGTAACGGTGTGCGCCGCAATCTCCTGCACGCTGCACACCGTGCGCACAGGGTGCGTTTTCCCTGCGGACTGAAAAGACCCTTGCAACAAAGAATCTTTCCATTTGTTGGTGAAGACCCGGATGAAGCTGAAGCGGACCCGGATTGGACAAAAGCGCGCCTCGTTTTGCTCAAACGCAAACAGCAAATTAGTATCCGAGTCGATGCCGATGTACTGCACTGGTTCAAACAACACGGGAAAGGCTATCAGCGGAAGATACAAGCGGTACTCCGTACCTATGTGGAAGCGCATAAACACGACTCGCCTGGATAGGGAGACTTAAGGCGGTTACAGATTTGAATCTTTGGTTCGCCATCAGGGTTTACGATGGGGCGACCGTTTTGGGCGAAGCTCGCTGCACCCGAGGCTTGCGGGCGTAAGGCAGACCGTATTTCTTGAGCTTGCGGATAACCGTGGTGCGGTGAACGCCGAGCGCGTCCGCCATGGCATACACATCGCCCTGGTGCTCCTCACAAAATGTCTGCCAGTGTTGCGCTTCCTCAGTCCCGGTCTCTACGACTCGTGGGGGAAGGGCTGTCTGAGAGGGGATGGCCCTTGAACTGTGAATGGTTGGCATGAGTTCCGGGGGAAGCATCTGGAGCGTGATCTTACCTGTGGTCTGGCCGCTCTCCGAGGCGATCTGCCACACCACGTTCTTGAGCTCACGAATATTACCGGGGAAGGGAAGGGCCTGGACGTGTTCTATGAGCTCAGGATGCAGGGTCAGGGCTGTTGTATGCTTTTCGTTAAACTCGGCCAGAGTCGCGCCTATCAAGGCCGGGATATCTTCCGGGTGTTCCCGCAAGGGCGGCAGGTCAATCCGGTTCATAGCTAAGCGGTAGTACAAGTCATTCCGTAAGGTCTGCTCCTGCAACAACGTCTCGGGCTGTCTGTTTGTCGCCGCGAGGAAGCGAACGTCTATTTTCACTGTCTGTTCTGCTCCAGGGCGACGTATCTCTTTGTCCTCTAAAACGGTCAGCAGCTTGGCCTGCATCTCGACCGGCATGTCGCCAATCTCATCCAAAAAAAACAGTCCCGTCTTGACCCATCTCAATGACCCCACGGCGGCCTTTTCGTTTTGCCCCGGTGAAGGCCCCTTCGGCATAGCCAAACAATTCGGCTTCAATCAGTGAGGCTGGCAGGCTGGCACAGTTGACGTGAATAAAGGGACCGCTGGAGCGCGCACTCATAGTATGGATGTACTGGGCTAACAGGCTCTTGCCCACGCCGGTTTCACCCGTCAAGAAGATATTCCCCTCTAGGCGAGCCAGGCGGAGTGCCCGTTCAAAGACTCGGCTCAGGCTTTCGCTCTGGTAGACGATATCCTGACCTAACACGCGAGTGTGGAGGGCGCTGAGCTGTTCTTGATACAGCGCGGTGCGCTGTTCGAGTTCACCAATTTTTTCTCTGGCAGTGAGCAGGTCAGCCGAGGCCTGGACGGTAAGGACGATGTAGCGCAGCCCTTCCGCTTCATTCCGGATATAGTGCTCTGCGGACAGGAGTTGGACTCCATTTCCCAGTTGCGCATAGCCATAGCGTGGCTGAGTGGTGTCTGTGACCTGCCCATTCTCCCGGACAGCTTCCCAGAATGAGTCCTTGACCCACTCCGGGTTTACACTTGCTTGAATGGCTGGCAGCTTCGCCATTTCCTTCGTCTTGAGACCGACCAACTGAGCTGGGGTGAGATCGGTGAGTTGGTAAAGCTTGTCATTTGCCCAGACCATTGTCCCAGTCTGGTCAATGATAATCACCCCCACATCCAGGGCATTCAAAAAGGGCGCAAGCGTCAGCTCATCTGGGAAGTACTCGGCCATACGCTCCGTTCTTGGCACATTCCAGCCAAGAGAACAAGCGTAAATACAGGGCTCGAGAGCTCTTCTAGGAGTCGATTGTCATAGTCGAAATTCGACCGCTCAGTGCTCAGCGGGCCGGCGAATTCTCCTGAAACCAGGCGGTGGGATGCTACATTGTCTGCTCAAAGCCTCTGGACGAGCCCTCCGCTTCGTGCCCGTACCTGAACATGCCTCATCGTTTCTGCGTTGACCGGATCTCTCTTCCTCAGCTCCGCTTGTCATACGTCAGGCCCCCTGCCCATCATCGATCGCTTTACCCTATGGGTCGCACTCGATATGCAGTTCTTTGAGACCGCGGATAACGGGGTTAACGGCGTAGCGGAAGTCGTTCTTGCCCTCGGCCAGACGCAGGGTCCCCAGCCGGCTCAGGAGGGCCTCAAAGGCGACTTTCCCTTCCAGGCGCGCCAACGAAGCGCCCAGACAGAAATGTACCCCCGCGCCAAAGGCCACACTCATTCTGGCGTTCGGCCGCCGCACGTCAAACTGCTCCGGGTCTGGAAACTGCTCGGCGTCCCGGTTGGCCGCGCCATACATGACCGCCACCCGGGAGCCTTTGGGCAGCCGGACGCCGTCTATCTGAGTGTCCTCTTTGACCGTTCGGAACAGACACTGGACCGGAGATTCGATCCGCAGCGCTTCTTCAACGAAGTTGGGAATCAGCGCGGGGTCTGCCGTCACCAGGGCCAGTTGCTCCGGGTGCTGGAGCAGCAGCGCCAAGCCGCTACTCAGCAAATTGATCGTGGTGTCGTTGCCCCCCAGCAGGATAATATCGATCATGCTGATCAGTTCTTCAGTCGTCAGCGAGCGCCCCCCGAATTTCTCCACCGAGGCCGTCACCATATGAGAGATCAGGTCGTCGCGGGGCGCTGCCCGGCGCTCTTCGATCTGATGAAACAGATAGTGCTGAAACTCCACCGCCAGGCGCACGCAGGCGAGTTCCTGCTCGTGGCTGATCATGGTCCCGCTCATGCGTTCAATCCGGGCATCACACCACCGCTTTACCTGGGGAATATCTTCCTCCGGCAAGCCCATTAGCTCGGCAAAGACGTAGAGCGGAAAGGGCCGGGCAAACTGGCTGACAAACTCGATCTCGTTGCTCTCCAGGCAGGCGTCAATCAAACGGCTGGCGATCGCCTGTAAGCGGGGTTCGAGCGTTTTCACGCTCTGGGCGGAGAAGGGCCGGTTGACCACGCTTCGATAGCCCGTGTGCTCGGGGGGGTCGGCCTTACTGAGGACATTGACGTCCGGCCAGCCCTGAGCCTCGATCTCCCGAATCTCCGGGGTATCGCGGGTGAGTCCTTCCGTGAGGCCGTGGACCGAAAACAGCTCTGGATGCATCAGGACATACTCGACGTCGCGGAATCGGGTTGCGATGAACATGGGGGTGTCAGGCAGTTGATAGACGCCCCGACGTCGCAGCTCGGCGTAGACCGCGTAGGGGTCTTCCAACACATCAGGTACAAAAGGGTCTAAATTCAGCTGGTCCGGCATGACTCCTCCCTCCCTGCCTCTAATGGTATATCAGCATACGGTGCGACCGGCCCGGCGACCACCCCGCCCAGGGCAACCACAGGGGGTTGCCCCTACACGAGAATTGCGACGCACGACGAGGGGAGGGTGATTCATACCATCCATTCCTCTACGGCGTATTCCACCGTGTGCTCCCGGACCTTATTAGCCGGTCCCGATGGTGGATGGTACAAACGGTCTAATTCCCATTTTGCCGGATTCGTGCAGATATATTCACGAATCCGGTGCAGTTCCCGTTCGTTGCGGACAACGTGTTCCCAATAGTTACGTTGCCATAATCGGCCAGGAAACGGTTTCCACCCGTGGCGTTTGACGCCGTCCGTATATCGTTTCGTGGTCAACGTTTTGAACCGATGCACCACATTCGGCAACGCCATTGCCTGTGTAGGGGCAACCCCCTGTGGTTGCCCGGCGGGAGGTGGGGCGTGTCCGGCGGGAGGTGGTTGTTTTCGGGACATACGGTGGGGCGGGCAGGCACGGGGGCCTGCCCCTACATCGGGCGATTGTGGCGCGTCATCAGGGCAGGCACGGGGGCCTGCCCCTACGGGGGACGACGACGGGCCCACGTCGGAGGGTTGGATGGTGATGATCCCGTGCATATGGTTGGGCATGATGATGAATGCGTCTGTTTCGATGCCGGAGTAACTCATAGGCAATTCATCCCATACGCTCTGTACCATTCGACCTGCCTCGCTCAATACCATTTCACCACCCGCAATGTAGCCAAACAGACATTCGCTGTTTTGTGTGCAAATGGTGACAAAATACACTCCTGGTTGCGAATAATCGTAGCCGTGTAAACGGATGGAGCCGCGGTGATGTTTGGCCGGGTCGTATGCCATTGGGCGTTTTCTACCAGGGCAGGTACGGGGGCCTGCCCCTACGGTATTATTTTGTTACCGGCTACTCCCGAGAAAACGGTGTCCCCCAGGCGTCTGCAAACGCCAACTCTTCTACCGACCGCCGCGAGATCGGCCCGTGCCCGCGCAAGACGGGATAGCCAATCGGCACGACCGCCGCTGTCCCCCACGGATCGGGAATCCCCAAGAGTTTACGAACTTCCGGTTCTTCCATACACAGAAGCGTCGTAAGCACACACCCCAGACCCTCGGCTCGGCAGGCAAGGAGGAGATTTTCTACTGCGGGGTAGATCGAGCCGCCGCCAACAACGGACAGTCTGTCAAGTTTCGCGTCGGTGACTGCAAGTCCTTCCGGGTTAAAACACACGACCAACAGCACCGGAGACTCGCCAAAATGTTCCGCCAGGTAGTTGCTGGCGCGGATCGTTCGCTCGGCTCGGCTCCGTTCCTCCTCAGAGGCGTCGGCCAACCGCTCCATATACGATTTGGTATAGGGCAGTGTGACCTGCTTATATAACTCACCGAGACGTTGTTTGCGGGCAGGGTCTTTGACCACAATGATGCGCCAGGCTTGGCGGTTGCCGCCAGACGGCGCCCAGGTTGCGGCTTCGAGGACCCGGTAGAGTACGTCTTCTGGAATAGGGTCCGGGCGGAGCCGCCGTACGGCGCGTAAGGTTCGCATCGCTTCGTAGAGATCGATCGTCGCCATCATATCCTCCGGGTTATGGCAAAGCTCTTCGGGCAAGAGTCATTCATCCTCAATGAAATGATCCAACAGCCTCCGCCGGTGGCATTTCATACCCCCGTCCCTCCAACGCTGTCAGTGTTTTCCCCGGCTGGGCAGGGGCTTCGTACCCGTGCCGGAACGCCTGTCAGCGTTCCAGCGAGGCATAAGTCGCTGCGATAATTCTTGCCGAGCGCTGATCGCCCAGCGTGCTTTCGCCCATTTTGTTCATCACATAGGCGATCGAAGTGCGGGTATCGGGATCGACCACGGCGATTGACCCGCCCCAGCCGCCCCAGTAGAAAGCGCCGGGGCTCGGCGTGAATGGAATCCGCGGGTTCATCAAACCAAAGCCCAGGCCGAAAAGCATCCACACGCCAAGGACGAGGTCCTTGCCGTTGGTCTGCTGCTGCTGTGCCAGCGCTACCGTTTCAGGGGCCATCAGCCGCACGCCGTCAAGCGCGCCGCCCGCAGCCAGCGCCCCATGCACCCGGGCGACGGCCCGCGCGTTGCCGATCCCGCCCGCGGCTGGAATCTCCGCCGCCCGCCAAGCGCGTGTCCGCGGCTCGCGGCCCGTTAATGCGGCAGACCGAAACGTCCGTGTGGCAATCGAATCCGGATCGCCAGGAATCTGATCCATGGTCGCCGAAGGCGGAACCATCTCGCCAACGCGCTCATCATGTATGGCATCCAGCCCAATATGAAAATCGACGTTAAGCGGGGTCGCGACCTCTTCACGGAAGAATGTGCCGAGGCTGCGGCCGTCGACCCGACGCAGGATTTCTCCCTGGAGATAACCCTGTGTGATGGCATGGTATCCCGAGGTAGTCCCAGGCTCCCACCACGGCGCCTGGCGGGCCAACCGGCCGCAGATGTCATCCCAGTTGTAGAGTTCATCGATCTCGACGCGTGAGTCGAAACCGGCCAGCCCTGCCGAGTGGCTCATGACATGGCGAACCAGCACGCCGGCCTTGCCGTTCTGAGCGAACTCCGGCCAATAGCGGGCAACCGGAGCGTCGAACGCAATCAGACCGCGGTCCGCGAGCATTAACATGCAGACCGCGGCCATAGTTTTGGTGGTGGAGTATACGTTGACAATAGTGTCCTGCTGCCAGGGGTCGCCACTCGGGGCCGAAGCGCCACCCCACAGATCAACAACCACTTCTCCAGCGTGGACGACACACGCACTGGCGCCAAGCTCCTCGCCCGTCGCAAAGTTCTCCTGAAACGCCTCATGAACGGCCGCGAATGCGTCCGCACAGTATCCCTGAGCTTCCATCATGGCGTGAATTCCCTCAGTTTTTCCTTTAAGACGCTGAGCGCTTTTTTATTCGCGTTCCTGATCGCCTCCATCGTCGGCGGCTCGCCGCTGATATCGCCCAGCTCCGCCAGAACGACGTGCACGGCGTCGTGTCCGTCAACGTGTTTCATCTCGTCCAACCAACGGCGCACGTTGGGAAAGGGCGCAAAGTCGAAGACGTTGGTAAAACCCGGTTGCAGTTGTCCGATCTCCACGTATGCGGCAAAGTCGGCCAGCGTGGGTTGTGCGCCCGTCAAATAGCGGGATTCCGCGAGCCAACCCGACTCTAAGGCCTGGAGTGCCTTCGTCAGTGTCGCGTGTGCGGCCTGTTGAATGGTGGCAGGAATATTCAGATCCTTGCGGATCTTTGGCGCGACTAGGCCGACGGAGGCATCCCGGACATTGCGGTGGTGGTAATGCAAATACCAGTCTATCTTGGCGCGCAGCCGATGATCCGGCGGGTAGACGTCTTCCCAGCCGTGCGTATTGCTCAAATAACACATGATGGCATGCGCCTCGCTGAGCACAAAGCCGGTGTCCGGCTCCTCGATCGTCGGAATTGTCCCGCCGGGATTTTTGGCCAGATAGGCCGGATTGCGGCTCCCGGTTTCCCCTTTTGAGCCTGGGTTGATCAGGACCATTTCAAACGGCGTCCGCTTATACAGCATCAGCCACATAACCGCCCGTACCGGTTGTGAAAACGGCACGCCATACAAAAGGATAGGCTGCATCGTATTCCCCATCTATTTCACAATAAGACCTTCACAGTCTCCCTTTTCACGCCACTCGGCGAGCATGTCGTAAAAGGCCAGCGCGCCCTTGGGGTATACGGTCTGGAGAAAGCCCTGCCCCTCGTTGGTCCCCTCGCCGTTGTAGTACCCCGGCGTACAGGCGTTTTGGTAGTTCGTCATCATGTTCGGTCCGGTTACGATTTCCACCCACTTTGCCTCCGCCTCGGGGGTCGGCTCGATTGATTTTGCGTTGCGGCGATTCACCAAGGTGATGAGCTGGGCAACATGCTGGGCCTGATTATCGAGCATATAGGTAAAGTTTGCGGTAAGGCCGGTCTGCGTCAGCCCCATGTGGAAACAGTTTGGAAACCCACAGCTCAGGAAACCGTGGAAGGTCCGCATCCCATCTGCCCAGGCATCGGCGAGCGATACCCCATCCCGGCCATACATGCCAAACTCGGCCCGCCGGGTGTACGCGGTTCCCACCTCAAAGCCCGTGGCAAAGATCAGACAGTCTACTTCGTACTCAACCCCATCCACGACGACGCCGTGCTCGGTCACGCGATCGACCCCTTTCCCGCTGGTGTCTACAAGCTTGACGCTCGGTCGGTTAAAGGTCGGCAAATACTCATCGTTGAAGGTTGGGCGTTTACACCACTGGCCGAACCACGGCTTGAGCGCCTCGGCAGTGTGCCGATCGCGTACAGTTGTGGACACGCGATCGCGAATCTCATTCATCTTCTGAAAGTCGGCAATCTCCGCCAAGAGCGCCTTGTCCTGGCCGGAGAGAGCAGCGTCATCCTGGCTGGAGAGCAGGTCGCTGAGCTTCTTGAGCGGGCTGGTCCACTTGTCGCGGACCTGATCGTCCTCCAACTGCACCCCGTCCAGGAGAGCGGTGAAGTTGCGGTTCCGATATACCTGCCAGCCGGGCTTGAGCGTCTTCGCCCATTCCGGGTTGGTGGGGGTGTTATTGCGTTCGTCCACCGAGGACGGCGTACGCTGAAAGACGTAGAGCTGCTTTGCATGCTCGCCCAGATGGGGGATGCACTGAATCGCGGTCGCCCCGGTGCCAATAATCCCGACCCGCTTGTCGTGGAGTTTATGTAAACCGCCGGTGGTATCACCACCAGTGTAGCCATAGTCCCACCGACTGGTATGGAAGGTATGGCCTTTGAAATTTTCGATTCCAGGAATCCCGGGCAACTTGGGCTTGTTCAGCGGCCCACTCGACATGATCACAAAGCGTGTCTTGAACGCATCGTCACGGTCAGTGGTGACACTCCAACGTCCGGCTTCCTCATCCCAACGGGCCTCTTTGACTTTCGTCTGGAAACAGGTGCGCTCGTACAAATTGTAGTGCTTGCCAATCCGTTGCGCGTGGGCATATATCTCCGGCGCGAAAGAGTAGCGTTCCTTCGGGATATAATTGAGCTCTTCGAGCAGGGGCAGGTAGAGATAGCCTTCAATGTCACACTGCGCGCCCGGATAGCGGTTCCAGTACCAGGTGCCGCCAAAATCTCCGGCTTTCTCGATGATGCGAAAATTGGTAATCCCGGCCTCTTGCAGCCGCACCGCGGCCAGCATGCCCCCAAAGCCGCCGCCGACGATCAGGACATCGATGTCTTCGTGCAGCGCAGGGCGGGTGAAGCCCGGCTCGACATAGTGGTCGTCGTTGTAATGCGCGAACTGGCCGGTAATTTCCTGGTATTGATTGTTCGCGTCTGTGCGCAGACGTTTCACGCGCTCGGCGGCATATTTCTCACGCAGAGCGCCGGGATCAAAGCCCAGCTCGTCGGCAGTCGGAACACGGCTCGATTCAGTTTGGGTTGTGGTTTGACTCATGCTGTCAGTCCTCCTTCTTAAAACTCAGCTCTTCGTTCAAGCGTTATGAGGTAACATATCCCGTGGAAATAAAAAATCTTGATGGGACGTTGTTGCGTGCAACCTTTAGGAAGTTTCCCATTCCATGTCAACGCGCAAGCAAGCTCCAGCGACCAGGCGTTCCATTCGATGCCCGTTTTGTCTTTTCTCAGAAGACGGGCGTTGCACGGACAGGGCCGGAAAAGCATTGGTGTCACGAGCGGTTGAGCTGTCTGTTTGACTGCGGTTAGGGGCTCGCCTAGAATCGCGTTCGGGACGGATAGCTGTCCACTGAGAGTATGGGTAATGTGACGAGGGAAATCCCGGTTATGACCCGTTCTTGCTGCCCGGTCTATGGGATGACCTTTTAAAACAAAGGAGCAATATCATGCCAACCGACGTCCGCGGTCTTGAGATCACGGTGACGAATGCTGAGGCTCTGACCGAGTATGACAAGGTGCTGACCGACCTCTGGAATTATCGTCTCGCTGCGCCAAAAAATCTGAAGCGCGTCCTCGAACTTGACCCGGATTTTCCAATGGCGCACGTGGTCCGAGGGTATATCATGTCCATGCTCGAAACGGTCGCGGTCCGCCCGAAAATGCTGGCCAGCGCGTCACACGCCCGCGAACATCTGGCGGCTGACGCCGGCCGCGAACGTCTGCACTGTGACGCCCTGGAAGGGTTGGCAACGGGCAATCTCGAACGGGCCTGCGCGGCTTGGGAGGCCATACTGGCCGACTATCCTCACGACTTGCTGGCGCTGAAAATGCACCACCATTCGACTTTCTGGACTGGCCGGAGTTATGTCATTCGCAATACTGTCGCCGGCGTGTTCGACCTGTGGGATGCGTCGATCCCTGGTTACAGCTTCGTCCTCGGCATGCTGGCCTTTGCGCTTGAAGAATGCGGCGATTATACGCAAGCAGAAGCCTTTGGTCGCCAGTCAATTGACCTGAACCCGGATGACCTGTGGGCGATCCACTCAGTCGCGCATGTGATGGAGATGCAGGGGCGTCTGGACGAAGGGATTGCCCTGATTGATCGGCCGGTCGAGCAGTGGGCTGATCGCAACCCATTTCAGGGCCATAACTGGTGGCACTTGGCCTTATTCACGCTTGAGAAGGGTGACTATGATTTTACGTTAGACGTCTATGACAACAGGATCCTGACCTCTAACACGGAATTCTTCCTGGATGTTCAAAACGGCGCTTCGCTGCTCAAGCGCCTGGAATTGCTGGGGGTTGATGTTGGTGAGCGCTGGGAGCCCCTGGCGGCGTATGCTCGGAAGCGGGTCGATGATCATGTGCTGGCTTTTACCGATCTGCATAGCTTGATGGCGCTGGCCTCTGCGGACGACAAGGAGACCGCGCAGGCGTATATCAATGCACTCGAATCATTTGCACATACACCAGACAATTATTCCGCTTCGCTGATGGCGGATGTGGTGGTGCCGATGTGTGAAGGCGTGCTGGCGTTTGAAAACGAGGCGTATGCTCGGGCGGTCGATGTCTTGTGGCCGCTGCGCGATCGCTGGTTTGGGATCGGGGGGTCTCATACGCAGCGAGATATCTTTACGCAGATTCTCATCGAGGCGGCCATGCGCGCCGAACGCCATGAGCAGGCGCGGGCGCTGCTGGCGCAGCGGGCGTTGTTGAAACCGAACAGTCTTGGGAGCTGGCAAAAGTACGCAACAGTGTTACAGGCGTGCGGCGACGACTCGCGTGCGGAACACGCGCGGCAAAGCGCTGCTCGCTTGCACTCTTAGGGAGGGTTTCGGCCATGCACTACATGCTGACTGAGGCGCAGATTGCGTTACAGGCGCGGGCGCGCGAATTGGCCCGGGACGTGATCGCGCCGCGCGCTGCGGAGGTAGATCGAAGCGAACAATACCCCTGGGATAATGTCCGTGCGTTGACTGAGGCTGGATTCTTTGGCCTGACCATCCCGCCGGAGTTTGGGGGGGCTGGACTGAGCTATCTCGACGTGGCGCTCGTCATCGAAGAGATGGCAAAAGTTTGCGGAGTGACCGGACGTATTGTGGTCGAAGCGAATATGGGGGCTCTTTCAGCCATCATGCACTACGGCACGCCGGCGCAAAAAGAGCGTGCGGCTGCGCTTGTCCTGGCGGGGGATAAGCCCGCCATCTGTATTACAGAACCGCACGCCGGCAGTGCTGCATCAGAGATGACCACGCGGGCTGATAAACGCGGCGATACGTATGTGCTGAACGGTATGAAGCATTGGATTACCGGGGGTGGTGTTTCGAAACTCCATCTGATCTTTGCCCGTGTGTTTGACGGACAAGGGACAGAGCAAGGTATCGGTGGATTTATTGCTGTTCGCGACCAGGAGCCTGGGTTGCGCATCGGTCGACGCGAACCCACGATGGGCTTACGCGGTATTCCTGAAGCCGAAGTGTATTTTGAAGATCTCGAACTGCCTGCCGACCGGGTATTAACACCGCCCGACGGATTCAGGCGCGGCTTTGCTGAATTGATGAACGCTTACAACACCCAACGGGTGGGCGCGGGCACTGTTGCTTTAGGGCTGGCAACCGGAGCCTATGAAGGGGCAAAACAATACGCTTTGGACCGAGAACAGTTTGGTCGGCCGATTGCCGAGTTTCAGGGCCTGCAGTGGATGCTGGCCGATATGGCGACGCAGATCGAAGCGGCGCGGCTCATGCTCTACAGCGCGGCCCGTTCGCGCGGTTCCCACAAGAGTCCGTTCCCGGATCCGAATGCGGCGGCGCAAGCAAAGCTGTTCGCCTCGGAAATGGCAATTAAGGTCACAAATGACGCCTTACAGGTGTTTGGGGCCAAAGGCTATTCGCGCAATACGCCGGCTGAACGCATGGTGCGTGACGCTCGCATGTTCACTATTGGGGGCGGTACGGCCCAGATTCTGCGCACCGTCATCGCTGCGCGAATTTTAGACCGCCGCCTGCCGCAGACCCGTGACGGGTACGCGCGCCTGGCCCGTCAAGCCCAAGAACGGTAGCGCCCTTCTCGATAAACCGTGAGGACCAGACCTATGAGCGAAATCACCTTGTATACCGCCCCGACTGCGAACGGGTGGAAAATCTCCATCGCCCTTGAAGAGCTTGGCATTGATTACGACACGGTGTATCTCCATTTCGACAAAAATGAGCAGAAGACGACGGAGTTTCTCACCCTGAATCCGAATGGGCGCATTCCAGTCATAGTCGACCATGACAATGAGGAATTCGTACTCGCAGAATCGGGAGCGATTTTGCTCTACCTCGCAGAGCGGAGCGGCAAGCTCTGGCCGACAGAGCCCCAGCTTCGCCACCGGGCCATGCAGTGGCTCATGTTCCAGATGAGCGCGGTCGGCCCGATGCTCGGACAGGCGATGTTTTTTCAGCGCATCGCCGCCCCACAGGGTATTGTCGACGAATATGCGATCGAGCGGTACGTCGAAGAATCGAAACGCCTGCTTGACATCTTGAATGACGCGCTCCGCGACAATACGTATCTCTGCGGCGATTATTCGATGGTTGATATTGCCACCTTTCCTTGGGCGCGCGCGTATCGTTGGGCCAACGTCGATATCTCGGCCCTCACGCACTTGACCGCCTGGCTCGCGCGCATCGAAGCCCGCGAGGCCGTCCAGCGCGGGCTGTGTGTCCCTGCTGGCAAGCCCCGCTTCGACTACAACGACGCCGAACTGAAAGCTGCGGCACAGCGCAATGCCCAGCTGTACGACGCCTGAGCAAGGGGGTGCTTCCCGAAGAATGTGGACTGAAGCCTTACAAACCCTGTGGGGTTCTGGCAAGGTATTGGGCAGAGCAAAAAGAAGGAGGAATACCATGACAACAGCGATAGCACACCAGAACGACCAGCCTCTCTTACCAGGTCGTCTCGGCAATCCAGACCAGGTCTTGAAGACCGACCCGCGCACCGATCCCCGCCTGGTCGCCGCCTGCGCTCCCTTTAATCTTGACGTGGCCCTGCCGCCTGTACCGGTCAACGCGGACTCGCCCTTGCCGGAGCAGATCGACTTCTGTGCGGCAAGCGAGGCCGGCATGGCAACGGTGTTTGCCGCCCTGTGCGCTGACCTGCCAGCGATTCCGAATGTTGAGCGGCGGACCGAGGTCATCAAAGGCGTGGACGGGAACGACATCAATCTGTACATCCATACGCCCCAGAATGTGTCCGGCCCGCTGCCCTGTGTGTATCATATGCACGGCGGCGGCATGGTGATCCTGACAGCCGATGATCCATCCTATCGACGCTGGCGCGATGAACTGGCTGCCGCCGGTATGATCGCCGTTGGTGTGGAATTCCGTAACGGCGCGGGCAAGCTTGGCAACCATCCGTTTCCGGCCGGTCTCAACGACTGCACGAGCGGACTGCAATGGACGTTTGACAATAAAGCGAGCCTGGGGATCTCGAAGATCATTGTGTCCGGCGAGTCTGGCGGAGGGAATCTCGCTCTGGCCACGTGTTTGCAGGCCAAGCAGGACGGACGCCTTGAACAAGTTGCCGGCGTCTACGCCTTGTGTCCGTACATTTATGGCGGGTGGGCACAGCCGAGCCAGGAGCTTCGCTCTCTCTACGAGAACGACAACTATTTGATTAACTGCCACCAGATGGAGGTGCTGGCAAACGTCTATGACCCTGAGGGCAAAAACGCGAAAAATCCGCTGTGCTGGCCATACTGGGCCACCGGGGAAGACCTGCAGGGGTTACCCCCGCATGTCATCTCGGTCAACGAATTAGACCCCCTGCGGGACGAGGGGCTCGTCCATTATCAGCGGCTCATGGCAGCGGGGGTGCCGGTCTACAGTCGGACCGTCAACGGGACGTGCCACGCCGCCGATGTCCTTTTCCCCAAAGCGATCCCGAACGTATACGCTGCCACCGTCCGCGACATTAAAGGGTTTGCGGATTCGCTGTAGGGTTGGTGTAGGGTTGGTGTAGGGTTGGTGTAGGAGGCCCAGTGTTATGGAACGGATGTTCCTACTTGGGCACCCTTTTAGCCTGGACACGCTCGTAGGGTGCGCCCTGCGCACCAGGGGGTTGGTGCATGGGATGCACCCTACGGAAGGGAACGGCGAGCTATACGGAATCGTGAATTGCTCTAGCTCGCGAGGCGCTGTTGTTGCATAAGGTCCTCGGTCGAAATGGGAGCGATCACGTTCCCGTCCGAGTCGAGGATGTCGAAGAGCCGGCCATCAGGGGCGTACAGGTTGAAGAGCAGGAGCGATCCCGTTGGGCCCGCGTACTCCATATGAACGTCCCCAGCCGGTTTGTGTGCGTAATCACCGGCGAGACGGACCTTGTGCTCGATCTCCTTGCCCTGCTCGATCTCGATGACGTGGTGTTCCCCTTGCAGCACGGTCGTCGTTGTGTCGACAAGATGCCGATGAAAATGGCAATAGGAATTGGGCTCCCAACGAAACAGGATGTCGATGTGACCGTCCGGTCGCATCGTGAGAACGGAGGCCCAGTAGTCAATGGGATAGTCGAACCTATCGTCCCCCGTGAAATGAATCCAGGCGAGACTGCTCGTGTCAAAAAGCTTCATTCCGTATCTCCAGTGTCAGCGTTGCTGCCAACCCCCGTACCGGAAGCGGCAGCCGCTGTCAAACGACACTGCGATACTGGTAGTTATATCCTGTCGGGCGGATGAGCACAGCGTAGGCCGAGCTCTCTTCCTCGGTAGATGCGAACCAAAGAGGGCTGTCGTCCAAAACACTTGTCAAAGTCCACCATCGATGATGCCGTACAGTACGGTATCATTAGCTCGTGTTGAGCGCCGAGCCGCTCCTGCACGTTGTTGGCGCGATAGATCACGACAACCCCGAGGAGGGTACGAACATGCATGCAGTCATCGTTGGCGCAGGAATGGGCGGATTATTTGCCGCATTGGCCTTGCGTGAATCCGGGCAATTTGCATCCATTGACGTGTACGAGCAAACCCGAGAGCCAAGTACCGCTGGGGCGGGGCTCAATATTCCGCCCAACGGGGCACGCTTGTGTAAATGGCTTGGGGTCGATCTCGATGGAGGCGATCCGAAGGGGCCACACGGAGCAGTCGATGGCGGGCGGGCGGCGATCCTCGAAAGCACCCGCGGGATCCCAGCGGATGGCAGTGTTTCGACGAAGCCCATCGATCACAACACCGCGACGGGCGACGGTGCCGGGTTCCATCATATGCATCGGCTCGATCTGTTGATGTGCCTCTACAAGAGAGTGTTCGAGGTGGGGCCAAAGACTGGGGCGACGTGCCCGATTGAGGTCCACATGGGGAAACGTTTAGCGGCGTTGCGGCAGGACCCGTCCTCAGCCACTACGACCTTTACCGACGGCAGCACGGCCGCAGGGGATGTGGTGGTGGGCGCGGACGGCATTAACTCCAAGACGCTGCAACTGCTGTGGCCCGACGCGCCCCCGAGGCGCTCGCGAGAATCTATGGAGTGAAAACAGGCCCCTTACGCAACCGAAAGGCCGTCGCAGACGCTGTCACGGATGAGTTTCTGACACGGTATGGCTGTCAGAGCTAAGGGCATTACGGTATCTCCCGATCGCAGTCCGCAGGAGATAGGGTCCCCTGGAGACGGGGGCAACCCACTCACTGTGTCGCGAGGGGCAACACGGAAAAAACTCATATTATTCGCCGAGTTACCAATGGTCACTTTGTCTTTCTTTTCCTCGGCGTCACTTAGGGTATACCCCAATTAGCACGACTGTCTGGAAACTCCGAAGGTTGAGTTTTTGGTTACCCAACTCGTTAGACCCTATTTGTCAGGAGGCTTATTGACCCTGATATCACGTACGCTGGGTTTATGCTTTACTTAACTTCCCTCTTCTCTAGCTGCATTTGGAAACTGGGGGGCGTTCTTGAATGAGTGGATGAGGGCGATGGAGAGTCAGAAGTGAAGTTCTCTGAGGTCGTCAAGCAGGTCGTGGAGTTGCTCCAAGGAGGAAGATCGCATGGCAGACTACATCGACATTGAGCCGGCCAAAACCCTGGACGGATTACGGATTGTGGCCCCTCCGGGCCGCCCCAACCCTTGGGCTGAGGGGCTCAAAGGGATGTGTCATGTTAAGAACCTGCCGTTTACGTTAGTCGGCAAAGCGCCCGGGCACGATGCCGCCTTGCAGGACTGGACCCGTCAGAGCAGCGCGCCCGTAGCCGTCTGGAATGAGGAACGGCCGCGCACCACCTGGAATGAACAACTCTATCTGGTTGAGCGACTTGCCCCGCAGCCATCGCTCGTGCAGGAGGATGAGACCGATCGCATTCTCATGTTCGGACTGTGTAACGAGTTGTGTGGTGAGACTGGCTTTGGCTGGTTCCGCCGTATCATGATCGTCCACGGCATCTTGTCCAACCCTGAAGTGGGCGAGCAAGGCAAAGCGACTGCGTCCTACTTGGGCGGCAAGTACGGGTATAGCCCGGCCACTGCCGAAGCCGCCCCTCAGCGCGTCGCCCGGATCCTGCGAACCTTGAGTGCGCGCTTAGCCGAGCAGCAGGCTCAAGGCCGCCAATATCTGATCGGGGACACACTGTCCGCCTTGGACATTTATTGGTCCACATTTGCTGTACTTGTCGAGCCCCTGCCGCTCGATCTGTGTCCGATGGACGCAGCCTTCCGGGCCTCGTTTGTGAACACCGACCCCGTGGTGGCTGAGGCGTTGTCTCCCCAATTATTGGAGCACCGCGACCGGATCTATCGTGACCATTTACGGCTGCCGATGGACTTTTAAGGTTCTGCCAGGTTATAGCGATTTCGTCCGATGGACGCAGGGGAAAGCTCAGATATTCGTGCCCGCCGGTTTTCGTCACCGACTCCCCAATCTGCCAGGGGATGTGAGCAGGGAGGTATGAACAACCCACAAACAACCCGCTCCGGTCTACTATCTGGTGTGAATGGGAGCGCCGGCGAAGGAGGCGAAAAATGATCCGTGTTACCGAAGCGATGCGACAAGCTTTCTCAAGCGATGGCGTGCTCAAAGCCGAGGGGCTTTTGAGCGCGGCCGAGCTCGCCGAGTGTCGGCGTTGTTTTGACTTCAACCTCGCGAACCCAGGCCCGACGGCTTTCGAGCTCTACGAAGGCACGAGCGATTCGCACTACAACGATCTCGGCACCGCCAAATCACTCGAAGTCTACCGACCGATGCTGGAGAAACTGGGTTTCGCGGAGTTCCTGGCTGATCTCTGGGGGTCGGAGCATGTCTGGTATTTTGGTGAGGAGATTTTTGTCAAAGACGGTGGAAAAGCGGGCCGGACCCTGTGGCACCAAGACACCCCCTATTTCCCGGCCGAAGGGTCCCATCTGGCGAATATCTGGATCAGTTTCGAGGCCCTACCGGCTCGGAACGCCTTGGAAGTAATCAAGGGCTCCCATGTCGGCCCCATGTACGATGGTGCGGCGTTTATGGACTCCAAGGACCCGACACGGCCCTTATGGGGAGCCGAGCATTTTCCTCGTTTGCCGGACATCGAAGCCGAACGGGCCACGGAGCCCAATGCGTGGGACGTGCTCTCTTGGGATCTGGCACCCGGTGACGCCGTTGTGCTTCATTCGGGGGCGTTGCACGGCGGAGCGCCGGTCGATGCCGCCTGCCCGACCCGCCATACCGTCGTGCTGCGTTTCTTCGGTGACGATCTCCGCTATCGGCCCTTCCCGGACGCCAAACCCGATTACTTCATGGATCTGCGCGCCTTTGATGTCGGCTCGCTAAAGGCCGGCGATTTGTACCGAGGCGAGCATTTCTTGCAGTTGCGTTGAGACCGCTCGCGGGGGAGGGCAACGGGACTGTCCCCCACCGCCCCCACCGACCCAACTATCTGCGGAGATACGCCACGACTTCGGCGAGTTTATCGAGCCCCTCTTCGTTCCACGGGTGTGGAATCACGGACACGTGCTCGGCCTCGTGCGCGGCGTACTCGGCAAACCGGTCGGCGATTTGCGCAATCGACCCGGAGAAGGGCACGGAGGTGGGAATGATCTCGTACGGTCCATTGGTGAAATTGACTGCCACCGTGGCACCCCGCGAGAGCGTCTTGGGATCGCGCCCGTGGCGTTCGCAGGCCACCCGGATCGGTTCCCACGCCCCGAGAAACGTCTCGATCGCGCAGTCGTTAAAGGCGATCATGCAGTTCCACATATCGGCATATTGCGCGGTGAGGCGGGACATGCGCGGCTTGCCCTGTAAGGTGCCGATCAAAATCGGCGGCGCCCCGGCCTCGGAGCGCGGCAGGAGGGCCGCATCCTCTACCCGGTGCAGTTCCCCGGTGTAGGAGAAACGCTCGCCTTTGAGGAGGGGGAGGACGATCTGGAGCGCTTCCTCGAAGCGGCTGACGTTCCGTTCAAAGTCAAAGCCATAGGCGCGATGCTCGGATGTGAAATCGCCGGCGCCCAAGCCGAGGATGAGCCGTCCGTTGCTCAGGGCGATGACATTATCCGCCGTCCGGGCGAGTAAGGCCGGATTGCGGAAGGTCGTATTGGAGACCAGGGTCCCGATGTGAATGGTGGACGTTTGCGTCGCGAGGGCCGCGGCAAAGGTCCAGCACTCCCACTGCCCGCCTTTGACTCCTGCCCATTCCGCTGGCAACTCGACCCCGATCGCGCGGAAGTCGGTATAGGCTTCCCAGTACAGATGGTCGGTCAGCCAGATGCTGTCGAGGCCGACGGCTTCCGCATGGCGGGCAAACGCCAGGGACTGCTGGATCGTCGGCGTTTGTCCCGCAAGGGAACCGATCCAGATGGGGGCCAGGGCACCGATTTTCATGTTAGAGGGGTGCATAGATCTCGTTACCTCGCTTTCTCTTTGCATTGACTCGAATTGTCACTATTCGGTCAGGAGAGCATATCATGTCTGTTGACGCGCTCCGTCTCGGCCAGGAACACCGCCGGTAGGCTAGTGGAACCCCAGCCCAGGCAGTGGGCCGCGATCGGCGACGGGCGCACGCCTGGTCCCGGCTCCCAAGGGAACTGAGCCGGGCGAACGCTCAAACGGGTCCGCCAGATCGATCGCCTGCGCGTGGTCCTTCAGCGCCGGCATCACCTCTTCCGCGAATAAGCGCATGCTGGTGCGCCGCTCGTCATCATTGTGCGGTCCCTGCAGGTGCAGGATGATGAAGATCCCGACCCGCAGGACGCTCATGATCGCCTTGATTTTGGGGATCACGGTCGTGGGCGTGCCGACAATCACCTGCATATTCTGCTGCCCGCGCTCCAGCGCCGCCCGCAGCTTGCCCTGGATGGCAGCATAATCGATCTCGTCGCCGGCCGCGCCCTGCTTCTGCTCTCTCAGCTTCTCGCCGCTGATCCCGAGCCACACGCTACTCTGGGTTTTTGCCAAGTTGCGAATGGCCGCTTTCGAGTTGTAGCCCGGCGGCATCATGAATTCCGCGGCCGAGAAGGCATTCTGCCCGCCCCCATAGACGAATCCTGCCGCGGCCTGCTGGGCTTCCTCCTCCGTCTCTCCCAGGGCCGTCGCCACCATATAGCCGAAATTCTCCGGCCCGGCTTGATAGCCATGTCTGGCCGCTTCGTCCGCGTAGAAGTCCCACAGCTCGCACGTGGCCGGCAGCGGGGTGCCAAGCCCGATATACGGATACCGATGCGCCGCGCACCATTCGACGGTCTCAGGGCTCAGCGTCCCGGGAATCCACATCGGCGGATAGGGTTTTTGGTAGGGCAGCGCCCACGGATTGACGTGTCGATAATGAAAATGTTTGCCCTCGTAGCGCCACGGACCGGGTTTGGTCCAGGCCTGTACGATAAAGTCGTGGGCTTCGTTGAACAGCTCGCGGTTATAGGCCGGATTGGCATTATTGAAAAACTGCTCGCTGCCCGCGCCGCGCACCCAGCCAGTGACCAGGCGACCGCGCGAGATGAGATCAATCTCAGCCAGCTCTTCGGCCATCCGCAGCGGATGTTTGATGACCGGCAAGGGGTTCCCGACCAGAACAATTTTGGCTTTGCTGGTAATCCGAGCCAGGATAGAGGCTTCTACATTCATGACCGATCCCATGCAGATCGGGTTGCCATGATGCTCATTCAGGGCCAGAGCGTCGAAGCCCAGGTCCTCGGCGTAGCAATATTCGTCGAGGTAGTAATTGTAGTCGTCAGCCGCCTTTTCACGGTCGAAATGCTCGTTCGAGAGGGCGAAAAACGCCCGATTCTTCAAAATGAGTTCTTCCGGCAGCCAGCGATACGGCCGTTCAGTAAAATATCCTATTTGCATCTGGGGTTCCCTCTGTGGATTGTGGTCAGCTCGTAGACGGCCTCCTGGTCGCTGAAGAAATTCGCGTCGATCAGTTTCCGATCGACCGTGCGCGAACCGGTCTCTGGCATGGCGATTCTCCTCCCGCCGGACTATACGCGCCGCGGCGTCCTTGATCGTTCGTTTACCGGACGCGATGGGTAGAAGAATAGCGGGAAAATATCGTGCCGTCACCCCGTTGCGGAGTGCGCCAGCCGCCGGCACCAAATATTTGGGGACAAGCACTAAAAATCCAGGTCCGCATATTCCAACAGGGCTTATTGGATATTTTTACCAAGATGTATAAGGCCGGCGACTTAGGAAAAGACAAACTGACCATGCGCAAAGTCGGGAAAATCTACGGGGAGCTAACGCTTTATGATCTTTCCATATGGCTTGGGTGGATAGGTCGGGTCTGGCCCCACTTTCCGTCAATGAAAACCTCATTTATTGTGATGCTTGACGACAAGCGATATGCGGGCTTGTCCCGCCTGTCTTGGCATAAGCGCGCAATAACCTGAAACTCGAACGCCAACTCAGATTCAGGGGGAGGGAAGATGAATATTCGAAACCAATTGATTTGTGCCTGGTCCGCGCTGGGGTTTACCGCGATCTGTCTGGCCGGGTTTTTGTTCGCGAATTTCATTCCGCCGATTTCGCCGGACCTCAGCGCCGAAGCAGTTGCTGCGATCTATAGCGAAAACGCCCTGTCCATGCGCTTCGGGATTTTGCTGATTATGAGTAGTGCCGGGTTTATTTGTTCGTTCGCTGCGGCGCTGGCCATGCAGATGAAACGTATCGAAGGCGATCTCACCCCCGTATTTACGTTCGCGCAACTTGGCGCTGGCTGTGTCACCACGCTGGTGTTTGTGTTTGCGTCCGTGTTTTGGACGGGGGCGGCATATCGGCCTGATCACGATCCTGAGTTGACCCGGATGCTGAACGATCTTGGTTGGATCACGCTGCTAATGACCTTCGCGCCGTTCATAATCCAGAACATTGCCCTCGGCCTGTGTATCTTGAGTGATAAGCAGGCCGAGCCGGTATTCCCGCGTTGGGTCGGTTACTACAATCTCTGGGTGGCGGTGCTGTTTGTTCCTGGCGGGCTTTTAACCTTTTTCAAGACGGGGCCTTTCGCGTGGGATGGCTTGTTTGTCTGGTGGGTACCCTTTGCAGTCTTTTTTACCTGGTATATCGCGATGTTCTACATCCTGCTGGGCGTGATAAAACGGCAGGCGCAGTCTGAGCCGGCGGTGGCCGCCTAGAAAGACGAATCACCAATGTCTTCAGCTTCCGCGCTGCCGGACTCGGTCAAGCCGCGCCTGCCTGGCGAAACCGGCGTTTGGATGTTCATCATCGGCGACATCCTGATCTTTTCTCTGCTGTTCTCGGTATTTGTCTATGATCGAGCGCAAGAAGTCGCATTATTCGTCGAACAGCAGCAACTGCTTAACCAAACCCTCGGGCTATTCAACACCGTGCTCCTGTTGACGAGTTCTTGGCTCGTCGCACTCGCCGTTCACAGTGCTCGGACAGGCCAGCTTTCGCGGGCCCGCGGCTGTTTCGGGCTGGCAATCCTTTGCGGTATTGGTTTCGTCGTCGTCAAATATTTTGAATGGGGTGAAAAAATTGCCGCCGATTTGACGATAGAAACGAATAATTTCTTTATGTACTACTACCTGATGACTGGCATTCACCTGCTGCACATGGTGATTGGGATTGGTGTTCTGATTTTCCTCTGGCAGTTTGTGCGCGCTGCGGAATGTGATGCTCAAGGCGTGGGCGTGCTCGAAAGCGGGGCGTGTTTTTGGCACCTCGTAGACATCTTGTGGATCGCGCTTTTCGCGCTGCTGTATCTGATGCGGTGACTCATGGCAGTTTCGCTTCAATCCAGAGTGACCGTTATTTGGGCTGGCTTGATAGTGGCGACGGGATTGTCGTGGCAGTTTGGGCATGGATTCGGTTTTGGGGAGAAAATTCACTACGCGACCGTCGCCATTTTGATTATCACCTTTGTCAAAATCCGTTTCGTCTTTCTTGATTTCATGGAACTCAGAACGGCGCCGTGGCCACTGCGAATGGTGTTTGAAGTGTGGGCCATCTCGGTCTGTGTCATCCTTATTGGACTGTATTGGTTAGGGGTGTGACGCCGGGTTGCTTCTAATCACCGATATATCTGAACCACTGAAAGAACAAACTAAAGTAATGCCGAAGACTTCTTAGATAGGGGTAGTAACATGTTAATAACCAATCCTGGCGGTGAAATCGCTGTCGTTCATACACTCAATTTCGAGAGCGCAGAGCAGCGAAGTCAGTTTCACGAGTATGCAAATACGCCCGACGGACTACCTGTGGCGCGTGGAGCGGATGGGAACCTGTTCGTGAGTCCCTATGATGACCTTCATAACGAGCACACAACCTATATGTTCAGTCGCTGGGAAAGCGAAGAAGCCTGGGACGCCTATTCGCAGCACAGAATCGATATTTCTCCCGATTGGTTCCTGCCGATGATGGAACCCCAGCATATTTTGCGTTTACGCGAGCTAGACTCTAGTCCGACAAAAAATAGCACCCAGGCACCCCTGTATGGCGCGCCCCCGGGCAGCGTCTGCAATTTTCACATCTGGCAATTTGACAACGCCGAATTTAGAGATGAGGTCAACGAGTTTTGGGGAATGGAACCGGGTCTTCCGTCATCTGTGGCATATCCCGGAAATATCGTTGTCTCGGCATTTGAAGCCATTGATAGAGAAAATCAGCTCGTTGTCGTGAGCGCCTGGGAAAGCGAAGAAATTTTTAAGGCTTACCGGCAAATGAGAAGAGACACAGCGCCTCCTATTGTCCAACCCTTTCTGGTAGACGAAGTAATGGTTCAGGCAACGGTTGTGGATTCGGATCAGAGGGCGCGCACTTAAAGCCAGAAAAGGGGTCAGGTTTATTTCTGGTCCCTATTTCCCGACTTTGCCTGCGCGTGGTGAGTCGCTCGAAGTGTTGCATCCCGTTCATGCTACGCACGGGCTTTCATCCGCCGCGTTGTGCGTCGAAGCCGCGTCGGCTAGAGCGTTTTACGCTAGTCTGTAGCCGTGCCGAGGGCTCCTGTCATGCCGGACGTGATCCGGCATCCAGCGGGCGGAGGGGCTGGGGGCCGGGATTCCTGCTTCCGCAGGAATGACAGGTGGCTACACAGAATCGTAATTTGCTCTAGTGTATGTGCGGCGCGATTTTTGAGGTAAACAGATCAAGCGATCTCTGGCTTTCCGCCGGACTCAATGAGCCCCATGCGAACGAACCGACAAAATAATTGATTCCACTCTCCGCGACCAGGCGCTGGATTTGAGCGCGGACTGTGTCGATCGATCCGATCAGTATGGTTTCTCCCGCGAGGCAGGATTTCCACGCGAAAAAATCGTCGTAGGCGTGATCATTGTTCTGATGCCACAGCTGCGTGATGGAGCGGTACCAGTCCTCGTACGCCGGCTTCGCCACCGCCTGCGCTTGTTCGTCAGTTTCCGCCACATAGATTTGACGCATTGCGCCCAGCTTCAGCGTGTCGGCGCCGCCGTTGCCGCTGTCAGCGGCGCATTCTCGATAGCGAGCCATGAGTTTCGTGATGAGCGACGGGGGGCCGAGGCTCATGAAGTGCATTCCTTCACGCGCGGCAAATTCGGCCCCGGATTCACTGAACGATGGATACCACAGCGGCGGATACGGAGCCTGGAACGGTTTGATCGTCATGGGCACATCGCGAAATTCGAAATGTTTCCCGGCGTAATGCAGGACATCGGCGCTCATCCCCTTCCGAAATATCTCAAGGACTTCGGTGAAGATTTCCCGGGTCTTTTCCGGGGCGACACTGTAGGTAGCGATTTCGTATGGCGACACGCCGCGGCTGACGCCGAGTTCCATGCGCCCATTTGAAAGATGGTCCAGCATACAGACTTCCTCTATGAGGCGTAGCGGGTGATACAGCGGTAACAAATACGCCATGGGGCTGAAGCGGATATGCTTGGTCCTCTGCGCGAGCGCTGCGAAGAACACCGATGGAGAGGGCGCCATACCGAGCGGGGTCGAATGGTGTTCCGCCAGGTGATAGCCGTAGAAGCCGGCCTTGTCCGCCGATTCGATCAGTTTGAGACGCGACTCGTAAAGATCACCTACCGAATTTGGGCCGCGATCAACCCAGTCAAACATCCCGAATTCGATTTTTGCTGACATCGCCGCCCTCCTTCTCCGCCCAGATATTCATATCGTCTGCGAAGGGATCACTCGGTGTCCTTGCACATCGACATGGTATCAGGCGGCCTGCTGTTGGGCGTCCAACAGCGCTTTGAAGTCCGCGGTGTGTAATGTCGCTGTCACGTTCAAATCGGCGTCGAGCATATCGAACAAGGCGTCGCTCTCGCCGCGCACGCTGTAGTACAAAACGCAGCCGTTGGGACCGCCGCCTTCATCATGGGCATCCCGCCCCGTGCCGAAGGTATACTGGCCCACCGGGCGCACTTCTCTGACACTCCCGTCGGGTTCATAAATCACATGCTCCCCCTCAACGACAAAGGTATTGGTGTCGGCGAGATGCCGATGTAACAACACCTTTTCATTCGGGTCAAATTTGATCAACAATTCGACGCGGTTGCGGACTTCATCGACAAAGAAGATCGAAACCATCATGTGTTTGAAGCCCTCGAGCTCACGCCACCGAATGTTCTGATCATCGAACTGGCGGGCGGTCATTGGGGATGCAACTGCTGCCATAGTGTATGCTCCTTCCATCTTCATTGACGTCTTACTGACCTTAGCTGGATACGACAAACTCCACTAAAACCCGACACTCAATCGATTCGCGCGCGGGTGTGGAAGCATCTGAGTCGGCCAGGCGAAAAGAGGTATGCGCGGTATTTGGCGGACATTGTTCGACGGGGCAAGCCCCGAGTTCGGATGAAGAGTCGAACACCTTAAAAATTAAAGCCTCGTTATGACGCATTTCGCTGTAATAGACCCAGCGATGCTCGGGATTTCTGACAACAGAGACAACTTCCCCTACTCGACCGGGATAAATATAGAGACTGCTGAGGAAGTCCGCCGGACGGGCAGATTGGGCATCGAGTACCGCCAGTGGGTAATCCAGGACGGGGTAGTCTTTGCGGAAATGCCGCCAGACATTGAATATGCCAAACCGTCCAGACGAGATTTTTTCCGCCTCGCGCTCCGTTAATGGCGCTTTGGGCAAGGTCAAACTCCCGCCCGCCGCCTTCGCTTGAGACAATAAGCGCACCCGATTTTTTGCCGAAGCACTCGTGTTGTCGTTATGCGCCGTGCTCGCATAGCCGCCGACATTCTCGCCGTTGGTCTCTTTTTCTCCTTTGGCTTTTCGGACCCTTGAGCGAATCGTGTGGTCGAAAACAATCGCGCGTTTCACCGCATCGGCGCCGCCAAGCGCTTCAGTGACGAGGCGACTCATTTCAGGGTAATACGTATCCACGATCTTCTCAGAGTCCAAGCCATCGTTCTGTAAATCGAGTGCGGTGTCGAAATCCCCGGCCAGGCAATAGCCATTTCTCATCAACGATGGGGGCTTTGACAACGTCCGGCCATCGTACACCTCAACGGTACACGGTTGTGATGCACCATTCTTGCGCCGCGTCACCCCGGCCGGCAGTTGTGTAAAACTGTTGTCATACGTGTAGCGCTGGCTGCCATCCGAGTTCGGAATTGCATAATGAATCTGTGCTGTGGTTATCATTGCACGCCTCAAAAATGTATTCTCATAAGAAATTATGACACGACTATAAGCCATCTGCTTGCCGGCGGCAATTTTTCAGGACAAGAATCATCTGTATCGCCGCTTCAGCCTCAGTAGCTTGGATGACCCTAGTTGGGTTCGGCCTGCCGCCGACATTTGGACGGCCAGCGCCCAAACGTGGGATGCGATGAATCCCGCGATTCCGAAGTTTGAGACCCAGCCAACAGAGGAGGAATTTCAGGCCATCCTGGCCCCACGGAACTAATCACCGCCCGTGCATTATGTCGGTGTTGTCAGATTACTGGTCCCTTGTCAGGCATCAGTTATGAAGCGGGCCGTCTGTGGTGTCTTCAGTTTGGGCAGACGCAGCGGGAGCTGCGTCTGCTTGTCTTCTTAGAAGAAGATAAAGGATCGAACTACCACGTTCTTGCGGCAGGGCGCGTCCTCGGGCGCGGTTGGGTCGATGCAGGCGGAGTGGAACGACCAGCGCGAGACGGAGCCGTCGGTGACCGAGTCGTAGCACTTCAGCATCGATACCTCGGTCGACGTCTGCTGGGGAAGCCAGTACCACTCGTGGTTGGGACGGTAGGTGAAGCGGGTGGTCTCGCCAACGCGGTCGTCGTAGATACGGTAGTTGGTGATGTACGGCTGGTCGGCGAACGAGGGCCAGGCGCAGAGTACGAAGGGGTTCTGGCGTACAGTCTCCATCGGCTTGGCGAGGTTGATCGACATGAACCGCCGCGACATCTTGGCGTCGGCCTCGGCCTCGGTATAATGCTGCGTGCGCCCGAAGTTGCGCAGGTTCTTGGTCAGCAGCTCGCGGCAGCGCACGCGGCCGCTGTTGTCGTTCAGGTCGTTGTGCACGATGTTGGCGTAGAAGGTGTTGACCCCTGGGTTCTTGTTGTCCTGATCTTCCTTGACAGCGCCCTGGTAATCCTTGTCAAACACGTCGTGGTTGTACACCAGCGCATCGGTCGCACCGGGAAAGAAGTCGAGCAGGAGTTTTTCTATCTCCGGGTAGAACACGCGCTCCACCTCGGCCGCGTCGTAGAAATTCTGGCACTTCGATTCACAGTGGGCGAGCGAGACGCCGAGCTTGTCCATGCACGCGGAACTCGTGGGCGAGAGACCGGGGTAGTACTCTTCCATCCGTCGCGCGTCGCGCAGTATCTGCGGGAAATAGAGACCGCGCCGCCCGATTTCCTGCTCTTCCTTGCGAAACATTTTTGCCTCGGCCGCGTGCGCCGGGTCCCGCCAGATGGCGTTGGACGAGACGATGGAGTAGGACGGCTGTTCGTAGACCGTGTAGCGTAGCGGAAGTGCGACACCGCCTTCAGGGGCTTCGATGTTGTTCGCCCGAATATACTCCAGGCACTCTGCATAGCTGCGAAAGCCGAGGCCCCACCTGGTCTCAATCGGGCCGGGAGGGGCGTTGTCGATCATGTCGATGACCGCTTGCCCTTCACCCTCGGCAACCTGGCGGAGCGCTGCCTCCATTGCCGCAGCAGTTCCTGCGTCTCCATCCCGATCAAACGACATATAGGATAAACCGCCGTTCGCCGCGATGGGCGCTGGTTGCCCTGCTGTGAGTTGGAAGGGAGGCACATAGGCCGACGAAACGCTCTCCGTAACTCCCACCATATTGTTCTCGGGGACCTTGACCTGGTTCATAGTATGCCCTCCAGTTAAAGATGTCCGATCGTGTCACACCGGGTTTGTCTTGGCAAGCCCGGTATTGCCTGGTCACACGAATTGTTTACCGAGTGTTCAAGATTGCAGGAAACGTGCTGTTGAGAAACTCCAGATAGGAGGCGAAGTCCTGGTTAATCAGGTCGGGCGTCAACTGATAGTCCGCCGGGTCATAGGTGAACGCGCCTAATTTGTGGATGGGATTTGCGGCCTCCCAGTTGCGTATGTTTTGTAAAGCCTCCTCGCGCAAGGGCATACCACAGAATTCATACACCTTGGTGGCGACGTCCTCACTCGGCCCGATAACTTCATTATAGGGAATGTCCAGAATTTTAATGTCTGGTCGGTTTTGCCGGACCTTCAGATGTTCCTCCATTCCCATCGCGAGCCCCATTCTGAGCGTTTCATACTCCGGGGGCTTGTCGGAAAACGGGGCGTGAAAGGTATCCAGTAAGCGGAACAGGCTCGGAATGGTCTTGTGCGGCGTACGATGGGTCATGAGCAGGTGGGCATCTGGAAAGACCTTCACAACAAACGGCTCCAGGCCACACCACAGCGGGCTTTTTAAGACCCAGGGTTTATTTTCACCCGATTGCCATTGCAGGTATTTCAGCATATCGCGCAGGTATTCCAAGGTGATGGTCGGGTTCTGGGTGGCCAACCATTGCATATAATTGCTCATCGTATTGAACGCGATAAAGACGCCGCTGACCAGACTGTGTTCGAGTACGAGACTTTCCTCCTCCGGTTCAACGGTTTGAAAACGGTGCCCCAGCTTGGCATCCGGTGACATGCCATCGAACCAGCGGATAAAGGCGTCCGCTTCCTCAATTCGGGGCTGTGGGGATTCCGTCCGTGACCCGGTGAGCAGCGCCGGATTATACGTCTGCCAGAAGGGGAGATAGTGAAAATCCCCGGAGGCCGCCAAGAGCTTCTGGACCTTTGTGGTTCCGCTTCTCAGCTGGCCATAGACAAAGGTTGGATTTTGAATCTGAATCTCCGCAATTTCTGGATGCCGGGCAAAATCCCGTTGCATCCGCAAGCGGTTACAGAGCAGGCGGAGCAATTTCTTTTCAATGACGGCAGCGCCCTGTTCATGCAGGCAGGCATCGGTGTTATACGCGGCGTGTAAGACTCGAAACGGTTCCACGGCGGCGTCATCGGTAATCTCGATACCAGTGCTCTCTCGTGCTCGGGCCAGCATCTGATCTGCGGACATCTGCAACAGAAATGGTTTTCCTTCTTGACTCATAATGGTGCTCTATTGGTCTGGAGGACTTGCTTTCGTGATATGGAACCGGGGGACAACCCGGCGGCGGGCATAGGCGTGACGATGGCCGTGAGATACCCGGCTGAAAATGCCCTGTCAACGGCCATTCTGGCCATCCTCGCCTCCGAGACTCGAGCCTCGGAAGGGAGGCAGCTTAGTCCAAGGCGTAGACCGTGCCGGTGATTGACCGCGTCGCCAAATCCCACACTTCGACGAAGAAAAAACAATTCCCGTCTGTGGCCATGTTAATCGCCTTCACTTCCCACTGATGGTGCCCACTCTTGCGCCACACCCCCGTGACGCCTTGGGGCACCACGCTGCCATCCGGGCGAAAATCCTGGACCCGGCCCGTCAGTGGACCCGTCTCCCCGGCCACATCCACCGCCGAGCCGAACGTTGCCGTATACATATACGTGCCGAACGGCCCGGCGTCTCCCTCGGCATTCATGACGGAGCCTTCTGCTGTTATCGTTGCTGACGTGACCTTCCCCGTGTAATCCGTAACCTTCTCCCCAATTGGACTCATCGCTCTGCTCCTTTCCTCTGCCGGTCGTCCGTATTGTGCTGGTAATCTCCGCCCCCCTCCCTGGAAACGTGTGATGCAGATTACATGGCTCAGCGGCCCTCAGACGGTTCGGCCCTCACCCCGCTCCCAACGGGACCGGGACTCTTGTCTTTCCCTCTCCCCTGGAGGGAGAGGGTGGCCCTGAGCCTGTCGAAGGGCCGGGTGAGGGGACGGACGGACCGCCTGGGGGCCTGCGAAACAATGGGCATCACACGCTGGAAGGGAGAGGGGCGGCTTGTGTCTCTTGCCTGAGTGAGAGGGTTTCTGTCTTATTGCAGCACAAAATCCTGATAGCCGTTGGCAGCAGCCTCCTGACATTCCTTCCGATATTCCGGGACGGTATTGGCATACAGGAGCAGGGCGGGGGCCTTGCCGGGGATATTCCTCCCCATAAACCAGGACTTCGTATCGGTCAGGAGTGTATACGAAGCCAGCTCGTTGGAGTGCTTGACCCAGGCGTCTTCGGCCTGGAGGGTGGGCGCAATACTCGACAGGTTCTTCTCGCGCAGATAGCCGATACAGTCCGCAATCCATTCCACGATCATTTCGGCGCAAACGGTGTAGTTGCAGAAGGCCGTGCTCGCCGCAATGAAGAAATTCGGGAAGCCGGCAGTCTGAATGCCGAGATGGGTCCGCGGTCCATTGGCCCATTTATCCTTGAAGGTCTGGCCGCCTTCGCCGCGAATATCGATCCGGGTCAACGGCCCGGACACCGCGTCAAAACCGGTCGCATAGATGATAACGTCGAATTCGTACTCGGCCTCTTGGGTCCGAACACCCTTGGGCGTGATGCGTTCGATCGGGGCCTTACGGACATCGACCAGCTTCACATTGTCCCGGTTATACGCCTCGTAATAGTAGGTTTCCAAAGGGATGCGCTTCGCCCCGAACGGGTGGTCTTTGGGAGCCAGCAGTTCTGCGACCTCGGGGTCATGCACCCGCTCGCGTATCTTGTTGCGAACGAACTCGGCGAACGTCTCATTGGCTTCCTGATTGGTCATAATGTCGTGGAAATTGCCAAGCCATTTAGTGAACCCGGGCAGTGCCCACAACTCCTCGTACAGCGCCAGCCGCTCTTCCTCTGAGACCTCCAGGGCCGAACGCGGGTCGAATTCATGTTCAAAGCCGGCCGAGGTTTCGCGACACTTTTTATGGATTTTCGGATAATTGGCCTTCCAGACCGCCTGGGTCTCTGGATTGACCTCCGAATTACGCAAGGGCGCGCAGTAGTTGGGGGTCCGCTGAAAGACGGTCAGCTGGCTGGCTTCCTGGGCTACGATGGGGATGAGTTGGACCGCGGTCGCCCCCGTGCCGATGCAGCCCACCCGTTTACCGCTAAAGTCCACCTTTTCCTTTGGCCAACTTGAGGTGTGAAACGACAGACCCGCGAAGCTGTCGATGCCTTCAAAGGGGGGCGTATACTTCGCGGAGAGAACACCGACCGCACCGATGAGAAACTGCGCCCGCGCCCGCTGTCCCCCCTCAACCTGGACCTCCCAGCAGTGCGCGTCCTCGTCGTAGACCGCCGAGCTGACGCGAGAGTCGAGTTGGATGTCTTTGCGCAAGTCAAACTTGTCGGCCACAAAGTTGAGGTAGCGCTCGTTCTCGGGCTGACCGGAAAAGTGCTCTTTCCAGTCCCATTCTTGGAGCAGTTCCTCCGACCACGAATAGCCATAGGTTTCACTCTCGGAATCGAAGCGACAGCCAGGGTAGCGGTTCCAATACCAGGTGCCACCCACGCCGCCAGCATCCTCAAAGACCCGGACTGAAAGCCCCATCTCTCTGAGTTTGTACAATTGATACAATCCCGACACCCCGGCACCGATGACGATAGCGTCGTATTGTTCGACCGCTCCGTTCCCGTTTGGCTTGGCTGGGTGTTGTCCCGTGTGTGTCATTGTATTCCTCCCTTATGAGATATGAATTGACTGTGATGTATACTCCCGCGTGCCGTCACTGCATCGGACTTCTTGGTACTGGTTCAGTTTCACATCGCTCTTGCCCTCTGCCGGAGAAGTGCCCCCCTCCCTCGCCCTGCGCACAAAAACGGCGGTGATGTTTGGCCCGGTCGTGTGTCATCCAGCTCCTCCGGTTGCAGGACGGGAACGGTAGGGCAGGAGGGGCTGGCCTGCCGTTCCCGTCTGGTCTAGCGCAGCACAAACCCCTCATAGCCGTTGGCCGCGACCGCATGACATTTCTTCCGATATTCTCGGGCACTGTTCGCGTAGAGGAGGACAGCGCGTTTCTTGCCAGGAATGTTCGCTCCCACAAACCAGGAGTCCGCAGCGGTCAGGATCGTACCCGCGGCCAGCTCGTTGGCGTGATCCACCCAGGCTTCCTCCGCCTCCAGGGTAGGCTGAATGGAGGCCAGGTTCTTCTCACGCAGATGGCCGATACAATCCGCAATCCATTCCACAATCAGCTCGGCACACACGGTGTAGTTGCACAGCGCAGAGTTCGTGCCGATAAAGAAATTCGGAAAGCCGGCACTCTGCAGACCAAGATAGCTGCGCGGCCCGGCAGCCCATTTGTCCTTGAAGGTCTGGCCACCTTCGCCGCGAATATCGATCCGGGTCAACGGCCCGGACACGGCGTCAAAACCAGTCGCATAGATGATAACATCGAATTCGTACTCGGCGTCCTGAGTCTTTACGCCCTTCGGGGTGATGCACGCGATCGGTGCCTTGCGGATATCAACCAGCAAGACATTGTCCCGATTGTAGGCTTCGTAATAGTGAGTCTCCAAGGGGATGCGCTTGGCGCCGAAGGGATGATCCTTGGGGACCAGCATTTCCGCGACAACCGGATCGTTGACCCGCTCGCGTATTTTATTGCGGACGAACTCGGCAAAGGTCTCGTTGGCCTCCATATTCGTCATGATGTCATGGAAATTACCCAGCCATTTCTTGAACCCGGGCAGTGCCCACAACTCCTCGTATAGTGCCAGCCGTTCTTCCTCTGAGACCTCCAGCGCAGACCGTGAGTCGAAGTCGTACTTGAAGCCGGTCGGGCTTTCGCGACACCGCTTGTGGATTTCCGGGTAGGTGGCCTTCCACTGGCTCTGCACCTCCGGGGCGACTTCCGCATTCCGCAGCGGCGCGCAGTAGTTCGGGGTGCGCTGAAAGACGGTCAGCTGGCCGGCTTCCTGGGCCACGAGCGGAATGAGCTGGACAGCCGTAGCGCCCGTACCGATGCAGCCGACTCGCTTGCCGGTAAAATCCACCTTTTCCTTTGGCCAGTTCGAGGTGTGAAACGACAGGCCCGCGAAGCTGTCCATGCCTTCAAAGGGGGGCGTATACTTCGCAGACAGGATGCCGACCGCGCCGATGAGAAACTGCGCCCGGGCGCGCTGGCCACCCTCGACCCGGACCTCCCATTGATGCGCACTCTCATCGTAGACTGCTGAGCTGACCCGAGAATTGAGCTGGATGTCTTTGCGCAGCTCGAATTTATCGGCCACAAAATTGAGGTAGCGCTCGTTTTCCGGTTGGCCGGAAAAATGCTCTTTCCAGTCCCATTCTTGCGACAGTTCCTCGGAGAAGGAGTAGCCGTAGGTTTCGCTCTCGGAATCGAAGCGACAGCCAGGGTAGCGGTTCCAATACCAGGTGCCGCCCACGCCGTCTGCGTCCTCAAAGACGCGGACCGAAAGCCCCATCTTCCGCAGCCGGTACAGTTGATATAATCCCACCACCCCAGCGCCGATAATGATTGCGTCGTATTGTTCGACCGCTCCGTTCCCGTTTGGTTTTTGCGGATGTGGGTGCATGTTCCCCATAGTGTCCCCTCCTGACAGTCGTTATTCCCCGCCTAGATATATCCCATCCTGGTGCTGGTTTCGAGTGGCGCGGCTTAGCCACAAAGTCGGCTCAATGTGCCTTGATAACATTCGACAGCGCCACGTCCCTGGGCCAGCATCTTCTTCAGCCTGTCCATATCAGCAACGTCGAGATAGTCGTGGGACCGCTTGGGCAAAGCCTTATGCCTCCTTAAAACACGGAGTCGGACACCCGGCGTCTCCGTTCAGAACAGTGGGTCGAGTGGCTCGCCGCCGAGTAAGACCCGTCCGGCGGAATGCTGAATGCCACGCGAGGATTCATAGCCAAAGGCGATAGCGTGCAGATTCCTGAGCGCCCGTTCCAGTGGGTTGCCCTGCATAAACCCTGCGCGCGTGCCCCGGGCATATAGCTGGCTGACGGTATCCCGCGCCGTGTCCAGGACATAGAAAGTGGAGGCGTACAGTTCCGCCCGGAGCGGCAGCGGGACCTCGGCACCGGTACTCGCCGGGTCCCAGACGGCGTTTGTCGCAGCAAGAAGCCCTGCCCGGGCCGCCCGTAATGCGGCGCTGCTGTGAGCAATCAGCTCCTGAATCGGCGTTTGGTCACGGATCGTCTGCCCGCTAAAGGAGGAGACCTTTGCACCCAGCGCTTCTCTGGCACTCGTCACAGCGGTGTCCAAGGCACCCAGGGCGACGGCAGCACCGGCGGGCGCAAACAACAACGGGAGTGGGAGGCGATACAAGGGGCGGTCAATCACGCGTGGCTTAGCCGGAGTATGGGCGAAGCCTTCAGGGACGAAGACCTTATCCACACTCACCGCATGACTGCCCGTTCCACGCATGGCCGCAGATCCCCGCCAGGTGGGCGAGATGACGATGTCCGCCGTTGGAATCAGAAAAAGCCGTCCATCGGGTACGCCATTTACCTGGCGCGGCCCATCTCCATCCATGACCAGACCCGCGAGGGCGCACCAGGGAGCATCCTCACAACCCGTTACAACCGGCCACTCGCCACTGAGGCGATAGCCGTCGTTTTCTGGAACGGCCCGACCGGCCGGTGCTGCTGAGAAGCCGAAGTTGCGGTTTGGCTCGGCAAAGAGTTTCGCCCGTTCGTCCTCAGCCAACCAGCCGACAGCCAAACAGGCGGGCTGAGAATTTCCAATACACCAGCCAACGGCCGGGTCGGCGGCACTGACCGCCTCAATAGCGGCGAGCGCGACAGCCGGAGAGGCTTCCAGGCCACCGACTTCGTGCGGGGCGAAGAGTCTAAAGAGCCCAGCCTGGCCGACCGCGGCGAACACTTCGTTCACCAGTCTGGCTTCCTGCTCTCCTTTGCCAAGATATTTTTGGATTATGGGTTGTAGTTCGAGTGCAGCAGTGACGGGGTTCATATCTCTGCTCCTTATCGGTTGCCTGAATGTTCTATACACTCCGCGCTCTCACGGGAGCAAGAATACGGAATATGGCCCCGCTTCGCCCTCTTGCCTCTCTGCCCTGGGCTGTTATGGGGGCAGTAGCAAAATAAGGGAGGGCAGAATGAATCAGCCGAAGCATGTGCTGGACGGGTACAAGGTATTGGATTTCACCCAGATCGTGGCCGGACCGACCTGTACGCTGATGCTGGCGGAAATGGGGGCCGAGGTGATCAAGGTGGAACTGGCGCCAGCGGGCGACGGCGCGCGCATGGGCCCGGTCCTGGTTGAGGGCCGGAGCGGCTATTTTGTCCAACACAACCGCGGCAAGAAGGACGTATGCCTTGACGCCAAAACACCGGAGGGGCTGGCCATCCTTAAAGAGTTGGTTGGGAAAGTCGATGTGCTGGTCGAGAACTATGCCCCCGGCGTCATTGGCCGTCTGGGCCTCGGCTACGACGTGGTGAGTCAGATCAATCCCCGGCTGGTGATGTGCTCAATTTCCGCCTTTGGACAGACCGGCCCGCTCGCCCATGAACCCGGTTTCGATTGGGTGGGCGCGGCCTACGCCGGCATTACCTCAATGGGGGGCGAGCCGGACGGCCCGCCCATATTCCCGATGGTGGCCTTGGGCGACGTCTCCACCGGAGCGCACGCTATGGGCGCGGTCTGCGCCGCGTTGTTATACCGCGAGCGGACCGGGCGTGGACAGCACCTGGACCTGGCACTGCTCGATACCTATGCGCATTACCATGAGGCCAGCTTTCAGATGTACAGCCTGAGCAAAGGAAAAATAAACCCGACCCGCTCGGGAGCGCATTCGTGGTACGCGGCCCCCGCCGGCGTGTTCAAGGGACGTGAGCGCTATATGATTCTTATCGCGCCCCTGGAGCAGCACTGGTCTAAACTATGCGAGGCAATGGGGCAGCCGGAGTTGACGCGCGACCCGCGCTTTACCGACAACGAGGCGCGTATGAATCATCTGGACGAACTGGTGGAGACCATTGAAGCCTGGCTTCGCTCTCAGCCGAGTGATGACGCGGCCATTGCGACACTGAAAGAGCGCCATGTGCCGATCGCCCCAATTTTATCTGTACCCGAGGCCCTCCAGCATCCGCATCTGCGCCAGCGCGGAACGGTCCGCACGGTCCATGACCGCTTCCTCGGCGATATGGATGTCCCAGGCTTTGCGCTCCGGTTTTCGGAATTTCCCCAGACCCTTGAGCTGCAAGCCCCGACGCTGGGCGAGCATAATGGAGAAATCCTGACCCAATGGCTCGGCTATACGCCAGAGCAGGTGCAGGAGTTGGAACGCAAGCAGATTCTGCGCAGCGGTCCGGCGTAAACGCGAGACGAGCAGTCCGCCTCACTGGCTATGAAAAAGAAACACACAAAAGCCTCCTCCTTCGCGGTCTGTATCAGTAACGAGGACTACAAAGCGTCGTTGGAGGTGGGGAAATTGTACCGAGTTATTCCAGATGAGGAAGCTGCCTCTCACGGATATATTCGTGTTGTTGACGAGAGTGGGGAAGATTATGGTTATGCAGCAGACCGATTTTTCCCACTCGAAATCCCCCAAGCCTTGGCAGATACACTACGGACCGCTGGGTAGTGACGCCGAGGCGGCGTCCACATCCTATAAATTGTGAATTTACAGCAGGTTCATGAGGACGGCTCCATCGCAGCCGGCTCTTCGTGCGGGTCTAGCCCAGATTGTAAAACTGCATAGCGCCCCCGGCCAGCACCGCGTGCCGGTGGTCTTCCGGCAGTTTTTCGGCAATCTGCTCCGGTGCCCCTGGGAAGAAACCGTCTGGATGGGGATAGTCGGTCGCCCACAGGACTTTGTGCGGACCGATATAGTCCACCAGATGCGTCAGGTTGCCCTCCACCGGTTCATACGAAATCCAGCACTGACGCTTGAAATACTCGCTGGGCGGCATGGTCAGCGAAGAATCGTTGAACAGTCCCTTATCTTCAAAATGGCGATCCATACGGTCCAGCCAGGGGGCCATCCAGCCCCCGCCTGACTCCAGAAAACCAACCCGCACTTGAGGGAAGCGCTCGCATACGCCATCCCAGATGATCGACAGCGCGGCCAGCATCATCTCCATGGTGTGCGACACCATGTGTTTGGCCCCAAAACTCCGAAAACGCTCCACCCCAACGGCCGGCATGCCACCGGTTCCTTCGTGGATGCCAACCGAAAAGTCGAGCTCTTGGGCTTCGGCCCAAAACACGTCGTAATCCCGGTGGCCGAGCATTTTGTCGTTATACGGATTGGGACGCAGAAAACCGGCCCGCATGCCGAGGGCGTTGCGCGCATAACGCAGCTCTTCCACGGCCAGCTCAATCGACTGCATGGGCAGCATGGCCACGCCGAACAGCCGGTCCGGGTAGGGCGCGCAGTAATCGGCCAGCCAGCGGTTATAGGCCCGGCTGGCCGCGGCGGCGAGTTGGGGGTCCACAATCGCGCCGGCAAAGAGGCCCAGGCTGGGATACAGAAAGGCGGCGTCAATGCCGTCCAGGTCCATGTCCGGAATCCGGGCGTGCGGATCAAAGCCGCCGGCGCGCCCCTGGGCGTATTCCATATTGATGGACACTTTCGGGGCATGAACCCACTTCCCGTCAACCTTTTCGCGCACCCCAATCGCCCCGATCAATCCAAGCCCGGCGGGCGGACCAAGTAATCTCCCTTCTACCTGAAAGCGCTCTTTCCCCGCTTTATCAACGATCAACTCAGGCGCTCGGTCGCGATAGGCCGGGTCGATATATTCCCGCCAGAAATTGCGCGGTTCGAGGACATGACCATCCGAATCGATCACCTTATACGTGCGTCCCATGCGTTCCCTCCTGACACCACGGAATTGCGCTACACCTTGAGGCGTTCACCCTAACAGTCTCGCCTCCGCTACGCTATGTTTGACGAGATAAAATTGCCGCAGACCTCAGCGTTTTGCCTCCTTCTCAAAGAGGCTGACACCCTTGCGTAAGAGGCGAAGGAGTTCCCTCGATTCTGCGGGCGGCATCTGCGCCAGAAAGGGCTGGAGAAACTTCTTCCCTTCTTCTTCCATGGTATGCAGGAAGCGTTCTCCCTTTGGGGTCAGGATGACTTGTTTTTCTCGGCCTGAGTCTGGGTCCTCAACGAGACGGACGAGTTTAAGCGGTGCGTTTGCCATGTCGCGCAGGGCGCGCGTAATCGTGGGGCTGCTGGTTTCAAACCAGGAGGCAAGGAGGCGCTCAAGGTCTTTCCGGCGCATATGCCCATCGGCCTCCCGCTCTGTCCGCATCAGCCACAGGAGGGCGACCTGCTTGCGTGACAACTGGCCGCAACGCAACGCATCTTCGAGAGCCATCCCGATCTTATAGTGAATCGGCAGGAACAGCGCGGTTGCCTCAGCCGGGAAATCGTTCCACGCGTCTGCCTGAGTGGCCTTTGCCATTGCTCTCCTCCCTGTTTCCGCATGAGCGGAATATCTCTCTTCCGGTCGAGTCTGTTTAGCATAATATGTTGACATGTTCAAATTATTTCAGTATGAAACAATTTTACTCATAAAACTCAAGGAGGGTTGCTATGCCGCTGACGAAAGTGTCTGTAGATCGTCTGTATCAGAAAACGGGGAGCCCGACCGAGAAAAAGGAACGTGATGTCAGACAGATCGCTGACGATATTTTTGCCGATCTTCTTTCTTCTCCGTCCCGCCGAAAACAGCATTCTCAGCAACAAAAAGAGCGTCTTTCTCAACGTCTTCCCGGGTCTCGGACAGGAGTAGTGCCGCTCGTGTTTTTGCTGCTGAGTTTCTTTGGGACTGCGTGTAGCGAGCAGCCTATGAGCGCCAAGGAAGAACAAGCGATTCGTCTGGTCAAAAGCTATGCGCCTGATGAAGGATATTTCAGCGTCAGCTCAAACATCGCTCACAAGGCGCGGGAGTCGGGACAAGCTGGCAATGCCTGGTCTCGGAGGACGTGGGAGGCCGGCCTACAGTCTCAAACCGACCGCCTGGTTGAGACGCTGAGCCAATATTTGAACGTTTTTGAAGCTCCGGGCGGGCGTTGGGTGCGTTTGACGTATGCGGACAGTCAGGGGGTTCATGAAGCAGCGTGGGAGGTGGATATTTATAGCAAACGTGTTGTGCCGCAAAATACGCTTGCCCGGAGACTGACCACGCCAGCAGATGCCCAGAGAGCGGTGCTGCCTCCGCATCTGACCGGACCTGGCACTTGGGCGGGTGGAGATTGATACAAGACGGAAAGGAAGATAACGTTCCCAAAATAGTGCGAAAGAGGAGAAGCGGGATGAATCGTTTCCGAGGGCTTATTGTTGGCTGTATTGCTGTGTTGGGAGCTGTGTTCGGACTGCTGCCTGTTCCGGCGCAGGCCTGTACTTGTCTCACCCCGCCGTCGCCGAGCCGAGGAGCGGAAGCCGTCGACGTCGTGTTTGTGGGTACTGCCGCGAATGTTGAGCATATTGAGGCTGATGGATGGCTGTACGGGGCGTGGAAGTCCATGCTGGGCGCCGAGCACCTGTACGAGTTTGAGACGCTCCGCGTCACAATGGATGTCAGCACGGCGATTAAGGGCACGGACAAATCTCAACTGGTCCTCGAAACGGCCGCCACAACCGAGCTGTGCGGGGTGTTGTTCCGAGAAGGGGAAGAATATCTGGTCTATGCCTTCGATGGAGCCGGCGAGACCGTGACAACAGATATGTGCACCCGGACGGCAACCTCAAAAAAAGCGGCCTCTGATATTAAGGCCCTGGTGAATGATGAAGTCACCCCAATCTGTGAGGGCTGGACGTGCATTAACGACTAGGCTCAGGACGAAGGAGAGGCATGCAACTGCGCTACCCTGACGCTATTGACGCTATTGACCTGTCGAACTGGGACTTCTGGCGTAAAAGCCTGGAAGAACGAGAAGGCGCTTTTGCGCTGCTGCGTAAAGAGCGACCCGTTGCTTTCTTTGAGGAAGGCGAGACCAGCGTTCCGATACAGGGGGCAGGCTATTGGGTCTTGAGTCGGCATGCCGATGTGCTCCACGCCAGTCTGCATCCTCAGCTCTTTTCCTCAGCCGAAGGCATTACCATCCCCGATATTCCGCCCGAAGCGCGGGAATTTTTCGGCTCCATGATTGTGATGGACGATCCGCGGCATAAACGCCTCCGCAGCCTCGTGTCACAAGCCTTTACCCCACGTCACTTACGGCAAGTTGAAGACGACGTACAGCGGGCTGCGCGGCGGGTGCTTAATACCGTTATTGAACGGGGCGAGTGTGACTTTGTCGATGCCATTGCCGCGCCGTTTCCGATTCAACTCATCTGCGACATGCTGGGTATTCCAGACAGTCAACACGCCTTTGTCTTCGAGCAAACCAATATCATCCTGGGGGGGATAGACCCCGAGTACGGAACAGAAGACCTGGCCGAACGATTCACGGCGGTGATACAAGCCGGTCAGAGCCTGAGTCAGCTCATGGCCGATATGCGCCAGCAGCGTCTTCAGCATCCCTCCGACGATCTGACCTCAGCCCTCGTGCATGCCGAGCTGGATGGCGACCGTCTGACTGACCAGGATTTGCGCTCTTTTTTTGTTCTCCTGGTTGCCGCCGGCAATGAGACCACGCGCAATGCGATCAGCCACGGCATCAAGCTCCTGAGTGACTTTCCAGATCAACGCGCGCTGTGGCAGTCGGACTTTGACGCCTATGCCAAGACCGCGATCGAAGAGATCGTGCGCTGGGCCAGCCCGGTCATCTATATGCGGCGCACGACCACCTGTGACACCGAGATTGGGGGGCAGCCGTTGCGTCAGGGCGAGAAGGTCCTCCTTTTGTACGCCTCAGCGAATCGGGATGAAGCGGTCTTCGAAGACCCGTATGGCTTCAACATCACTCGGAGCCCGAATGAGCATCTCGGATTTGGCGCGGGCGCCCACTTCTGCTTGGGGGTCAACCTGGCCCGGCGGGAGATGGAAGTCATGTTCCGGGAACTCTTTCAGCGCTTTCCAGACCTTGAAATCACTGGAGAGCCCGAGCGGCTGACGCATAATTTTATTCACGGGATTAAGCATCTGCCGTGTCGTTTCTCGCCAGGACCGCTCATCTGATACACCCTTTTCTGATATACTTTTTCAGGAAACCTATACCCTTTCAAGAAACCAGCCGGAACAGGAGGAGACGTATGGCAGGACTGACTGAAGGAAAAGTTGCGCTTATCACTGGCGCAGGTTCGGGTATTGGACGGCAAACGGCGCTCGCTTTTGCGCGGGAAGGCGCCCAGGTTGTTGTCTCGGACATTGTGGCTGAGGGCGGTGAGGAAACCGTACAGCAGATCATGGCCGGCGGCGGACAGGCCACCTTTGTGAAAGTCGATGTGGCTCAAGCCGGCGAGGTTGAGGCATTAGTCAACACGGCCGTTGAAACCTACGGACGCATTGACTGCGCGTTCAATAACGCGGGCATTGAGGGTGAGCAGGCTCCCACCCCTGAATGCAGCGAAGCCAACTGGGAGCGGGTCGTGGCTATCGACCTGAAAGGCGTCTGGCTGTGTCTCAAGTATGAAATCCCGCAGATGCTCAAACAGGGCGGCGGAGCCATTGTCAACACGGCCTCTGTCGCCGGGCTGGTCGGCTTTCAGGGCATCGCTCCCTATGTTGCGGCCAAGCACGGGGTCGTGGGACTGACCAAAACAGCGGCCCTGGAATATGCCAAGGCCGGGATTCGGGTGAACGCTGTCTGTCCCGGTGTGATTGATACCCCTATGGTCAAGCGGGCCTTCAGCCATAATCCACAGCTGGCGGAGTCGGTCGCTGCTATTGAGCCGGTCGGTCGGCTCGGCCAGCCCCAGGAGATTGCACAGGCAGTGGTATGGCTGTGTTCCGATGCGGCTTCGTTTGTAACGGGCCACCCTATGGCGGTCGATGGTGGGCTGGTGGCGCAGTAGCCCCTCTGGATTCAGTGCAAAACGGGGCCCCCAGAGCGCCCCGTTTCTCTCGGTCGCTCCGGTCGCTTAGCGTTCCTTGTTTTTCTTCGCGCGCCACTCGGCGCGTTTCTCGGCGCGACGCGCCCGAAATTCCGCAATCAGGGTCGCCGCTTGCGCGCGTTGGGCCGGAGTCAGTTCGGCCCGGATGGCTAAGCCCACTGCCAGGGATTCTTCAAACAGAGCCGACCGAAGCTGATTCAATTTGGCTTGCAGGGCAGTGAAGTCAGCGGCTTCAACGTTTGACTCTCCCAGGAGGCGGTCCATGATCGCTTGACGGGTCTCCCGCAGCTCATTCTTGAAGCCGGTCAGACTTGTCCGATGCTTCTTCTTGATCGCCTCGATAGTGGCCTGCTGGGTGTCGGTCAGGTCCAGATTCTGCAACACGCGTGGGGGGAAGAAGCCAGGCCCACCCCGACCAAAACGCCCGTGGCCGGGGCGGGCGGACACGAGTGAGGCGAGCAGGAGTCCTGCGACAACTACGCTGACACCGATGATGCTCCATTTTCTTTTTGTCATATATCGACCTCCTTGGCAGGTGCGTCTGTCTGATGAAACACGCGTGGATAAATTCCGGGCTACCTGGATTCGTCTGGTGGGGGAGAGGATTGAAAGTCCCCATGCCGACCAAACCCACGTCGGCCACGACCGGGGCTTTTGTTGAGCCGTTCAAGCAACCTGGCGCGTTGCTCCGGGCTCAGCAGAGCGCGGACGCGGAGCATGGTCTTTAATTGCTCTTTGCGGAGTTCCGTCCGCAGGCGACCAATACGATCGACTTGTTCCAACAGGGCCGTTTCCCTGGGCGCTTCTTCCTCTAACATGCTGCGTATCTGCTCGTGCGCTTCACGCAATTGACGCCGTAGCGTCCGCTTCTTGGCGCGCGAGGTATCAATGAGCGCGTCTACTCGTGCCAGTGTGCGCGCATCAAGCCCCAACTCCTCGACAAGGCGCTCAAGCCGCGAACTGGGCGGAGCATGACGCGCGGACGGTCCTGGGGGCTGCGCCCAGAGACCAGCCGTCCAGCCGCTCAATTCACACAAAGCGAAGACAGTCACAATAGCAACGGCCCAGGTCTTGCGCATAGCCATCTCACTCACAGTAGCTCAAAAGCCTCGGCCAGGGCGAGGTATTCATCAGGAAGCAAGTCATCCTGCGTTTCCGATTGGTAATAGGCATACGCCAACAGGGTGGCGGGAGAGGACAGGGCTTGCGTATCCGCCGTATCGGTCACGGCGGCGTCCCGTGCGAGAGACGGTACAGGACGCGCTGTGAAGTCCGGGCTGGAAACCTGTTGTGAAGGGAGCGCAAACCACAGCAGCAAAGCCGCGCACGTCGCCGCAAGCAGGCCGGCTGGCCGCAGGAAAGGCCGCCGGGGCGCATCCGCCAACCGTTCTGCAAGCCTTCGGTCAAATGTCGCCTGCTGCGCCGCCGAGAATGGCTGGGGTGTATAGTCCTTGGCCACACGCTGAATAAAGCGCCGATCGGCAGGCGTGAGGTTGTGGCGTTCGTCTGAAAAGGGCATGGCTACGCGCCTCCTGTCTGTGGTGCATCGCCCGTTCCGTCATTCAGGTCGGCCAGTTCCACACGCAGTTTGACCAAGGCGCGATGGAGATGGCTTTTTATAGTGCCGCTCGGTTTTCCCAAAAAATCGGCGCACTCCTGCACCGTAAAGCCCTCAAGATAGACAAATACGAAGGCTTCGCGTTGCCGACGTGAGAGTTGGTCCAGGGCGTGGGCAATGCGCCGCCGCAGCCCAGGATCACCTTGCACGCCCGCTGTTGGATCAGGGCATTCTTCTTCACTTTCACGCGGCCAGAGGGGCCGTACCGCCCGCCAGCGGCGATAGTTATGCGCCTGACGAACAAGGATGCGATAGAACCACGTTTCGAGACTGGCCTCACCCCGAAAGCGGTCAAGCGCCTGATATGCCCTGACGAAAGCCTCTTGGGTAACATCTTCGGCCGCGGCTTCGTCGCCGCCGACCAAGCGCCAGGCCAGCCGCCTCGCGCGGTCACGCTGAAGAGCAACAAAGGTGCTGAAACACTCCTCCCGTTCCCACGGCAGTCCCCTCATCTCAGCTATTCCAACTCCAACGAGCATAGGTGCAGTCTTCCTCTATCTGTATGAGACACCTGTCGCAGCCATTTGGGTTACACGCGTCTGGGGGCGAGGAGGGCTCTATGAGGGCTTTGCCTCTGCCGCCAGGGCGCGCAGTGCTTGACCGCTGAGCCGGTAGGGCAGCCATTCCCGCATATGGCCCATGCCCAGACGATGGTAGAACTCGCGGGCGGGGTTCCAGTCCAAAACCTGAAGCTCCAGGCGCTGATAGCCGCGTTCCACTGAAAGAGCGGCCAGTTCGACCATGAGCGCCCGCCCGACTCCATATTTGCGCGCCGATTCGATGACAAACAGGTCTTCGAGATACAGGCTTGGCCGTCCCTCCCAGGTGGAATAGGTCATAAAGAACAGGGCAAAACCGACCGGCTTGTCATTCCGCTCGGCAATCAGCGTCTCGAATCGAGGCTGTTCGCCAAAGCCGTCGCGCAGCAGGTCTTCTGGTGTGGTCTTGACCGCGTCCGGCTCGTTCTCGAATCGCGCCAATTCCTTAATGAACCCAAGGATGAGCGGCACGTCGGACGCAGTGGCGAAACGAATAGTGATACCAGGCATGGGGCAGCAGGACCGGGCAACCACAGGGGGTTGCCCTTACGACTCATTACGGCTCGGTCTTCACCAGGCGAAAATCGCCTTTGACGGCATTTCGGTACAAATTAATCTGCCCAATATGCCGCGCGCGGCCTTCCTCGTCTGTGACGCCCAGCCCTTCCTCCGGGGCGAGGCAGAGCACGCCAATTTTTCCGATTTGCGTATTGTGGTGCACCCGATAGGCCGCCTCACCGGTCTCGGCCAGGGGATAGGTCTCTGACAGGAGGGGATGAATGGCGCGTTTGCAGACCAACCGATTCGCTTCCCAGGCTTCTCTGTAGTTGGCAAAATGCGAGCCAATAATGCGCTTCTTGTTCATCCATAAATAGCGATTGTCGTATTCATGATTATAGCCGCTGGTGGAAGCGCAGGTGACGATCTGCCCCCCAGGGCGGGCAATAAAGACGCTCGCCGCAAAGGTCTCATGGCCTGGATGCTCATATACCACATCCGGGTCTTCGCCACCCGTCATGTCCCGAATCTGCTTGCCAAAGCGACGCAGTTCCCCCGGGTTTTGCGACCCGTCTTCATTCCAGAACTGGTAGCCCTCCGCATTGCGATCAATCACCCAGCGCGCGCCAATGGTTTCGCACAACTTGACCTTGTCCGGGGATGACACCACGCAGATAGGGAAGGCACCGGCGTTCAACACGTACTGCAACGCAAAGCCGCCCAGCCCGCCAACCGCGCCCCAGATCAGGACGATATCGCCCTGTTTGATATGGGTGCCGTTTTCGCTGACCAACATGCGATACGAGGTTGAGTTGACCAGCGGCATGGACGCCGACTCTTCCCAAGTGAGATGCGGCGGCTTGGGCATGAGCTGATTGGCCCGGACAACGGCAATTTCAGCCAGAGCGCCAAAATTGGTTTCAAAACCCCAGATGCGCTGGTCCGGGTCGAGCATGGAATCGTCGTGGCCGTCCGGGGCCTGCATGTCCACGTAGTTGCAGTGAACGGTGACTTCGTCGCCCGGCTTGAACAGGTTCACCCCAGGCCCGACCTTCAAAACCACGCCGGACGCGTCGCTGCCCAGGATATGATACGGCAGGTTATGCCGGCTGTCCCACGGGCTTTTCTTGGCGTTTCGCTCCAAAAATAAAAACGTCGGCAGGGGCTCAAAGATGGCGCTCCAGACCGTATTGAAATTGATGCTGGAGGCCATGATTGCGACCAGGGCTTCATTCGGGCCGACCTCCGGGACTGGCACCTGGTCAAGGTGGAGGCTCTTTCTGGGGTCTTTTTCCCAGGACTCAAGCCCCTGGAACATGTTCACGTCGTCTTTATGGGTCGTAACCGCCAGCATCCACTCCGGGAGCGGAAGACCCTCAAAGTCTTCGGTTTTGGCCTGGCCCTCCATGATGGCTTCACGGATGTTCTTCATTGCCGTCGTCATAGTGATCTACTTCTCCTCCTCGTGTGCTGCGCCGTTGGAATCAGTGACGCGGATCGATCAACACCCCCGGATTCAATAGACCCTGCGGGTCAAGGGCGGCTTTCGCAGCCTGAAGGGCGCTGGCGAACAGCTCCGGGCGTTGCTTCTCATACTGTGGGCGATGGGTCCGACCGACGGAGTGGTGATGCGTCACCGTGCCACCGTAGCGTACGACCGCCTCCGACGCCGCGGTTTTGATCTCGTGCCACTGCTCCAGCTCGCTGCCCTTTTTGCCCATGCCAGTAAAGGTGAAATACGGCGCGGGACCGTCAGGATAGACATGGGTAAAGCGGCACGACAGCACGCCGCCACCACACACCTCGTCCAGCGCGCTTTGGACATCCCGCATCACCCCGGCGTGGAATGCGTGAAACCGATTCCACGGAATCGAGCTCTCGGTGGTGTCGAATATCGCGCCCATAGCCGCCATAGTCGAAAAGGCGTAGGGCATCCGAATAAAGGCGTTACGCCAGTCGCCAACCGAGCCTCCCCGCCCGGTAGTTTCTCCACCGCCTTTCATGACGACCCCGTTGGGTGTTGTGCCGCCGAGGTCGGCGCAGCATTCAAGCGCGCGGTTGATCCAGGGTTCAAGCGGATGGTCCGCGGATTCAAAGCCGAGCATGAGCAGGCTGCCGCCCGTGCCATTGCCGACATTATTCCGTTTGACCTCGGTCGGATCGAGAATGCGGCAATTGGTGGGATACAGACCCGACTGGCTGAGCAAACGAATCGCCTCTACCCCATTCTCAAATTTTTCAAAATGCACCGCGGTTGAGGCCCGATACACTGGCCGATGCTGCAAACGTACCCAGGCTTCGGTAATGATGCCCAGAATGCCCTCCGAGCCGATAAACAGACGGTCCGGGCTTGGGCCAGCGCCCGATCCAGGCAGACGGCGCGAGGCGACAATGCCGCTCGGGGTGACGACTCGGGTGGATTCGACCAAGTCGTCAATATGGGTGTACAGGGTGGCAAAATGTCCGCCTGAACGGGTGGCGATCCAGCCGCCCAGAGTCGAGAACTCGAACGACTGGGGGTAATGCCGCAGAGTATAGCCGTGCGGTTTGAGTTGGGCCTCCAGGGCCGGGCCGTACACACCGGCCTGAATACGGGCCGCGCGCGAGGTTTCGTCAATCTCCAGCACTTTGTCGAGGCAGCGCAGATCGATGGACACGCTCCCAGGGTAGGCGCCCCCCGGCGGAGGCTCGACGCCACTGGTGACGCTTGATCCTCCGCCAAACGGAATAGCCGCCGCCCCCACCTCGTTGCACCAGTCCAGAACGGCTACCACATCGTCCTCGGTCTTGGGAAAGGCCACCACATCGGGCGGGTTCGGAAAATCCAACCGGAAGGCCCGCACAATATCGGGCAGGGCTTTGCCATAGGAATGGGCCGCGCGGTCATAGGTCTCGGTTGAGCAGATATTGGCGAGAGGCGCGGGCGGCGAGAGACGCGGCGCGCGGAGCTGGATGTCTGCAACGCGCGGCTCCGGGTCGAGGCTGAAATCGCTGGCCCCAACACTCTCGGCAATGCCTTTGGCGATATTCTTTTTCTGTTCCGGGGTGGGCTGTTCGTCTTCAAATCCCCAACCCCAAATGGTGGTGCGACGGTGTGCCATATATACTCCTTCCCCTTCTAGCTCTCTCCGCTCTGTCTCTCTTCAGTACTTCCCGAACGGGGGTTCCTGAATGGTCAGCTGATATTCAATGAGGTGCATCTCTCCAGAGGCAAGTGTCCGGTCCAGGACCGATTGGAGTTCTGGCGGAGACTGGACGCGCGTTGCCGGGACGCCAAAGGCTGCGGCGAAGGCCAGGAAGTCAGGATTTGTCAGTTGGGCTTGATACGCCTCTTGATACGCGGTCCGCTGCAAATAGCCAATTACCCCAAACGCATCATCGTTGGCCACAATGAGGGGAAAGCCAACATTGTGGCGCACGCATGTGGCCAATTCCTGGGCCGTGTAGAGAAAACCGCCGTCGCCGATCAGGCCGACCACCGGGGTATCAGGCCGCGCTATCTTGACGCCTATGGCCGCTGGAAAACTGAAGCCGAGCAGGCCGGAGCCTTTGGCCCCGATGATCCCATTCGCCTGATAGGACGGATAAAAATACTCGGCCCAATAGCCAAGCTGGGTGTTATCGACCACGAGGGCGCTGTCTCGGGGCAGCACGGTCCGAATCGCCTGGAGCGACTGAATTTCCAGACGCTCCCGGCCGAGGCGCTCGATCTCCGCATCCGCCTGCCGCCGCCACGCCGCGGTCCGTTCCTGGCGCGGACCGGTGTAGGGCTCTCCTTCGAGTTGAGTGCGCAGCGCTCGGGCAATGGCTCCAATATCTCCGACCAGCGGCAGCGCGGCCAAATAATTTTTGCTGATCCAGCGCTCGTCCCAATCGACATGAATCAACTGTTCGGGCAAGGCCAGGCCGCGGCGTTTGGCATCGACCTCGCGCAGCCGGGAACCAATCACAACTGCCGCATCACAGCCGGGCACAATGTCTTTGACCACCAGTTTGCGCGCGGCATTGCCGAAGGCAAGGGCGTGATCTTCCGGGACTACGCCCTTGCCCGGCGTGTTGGTGATGACGGGGGCGCACAGAGCCTCGGCCAGGGCTTGAATATCTCCGGCAATATTCGCCCGGGCCGCGTCTGTCCCGGCCAGAATGAGGGGCTGTTTTGCAGTGCGCAGCATGGCGACGGCCTCGTCAAGCCGGGGGGGCAACCGCGGCGGGGCTGGCGCGCCGTTCGGTGGTGTCGGAGTCTCCGCCGGCGCGTCTCCGGCCATCAGATCGGTGGGAACTTCCAAACAGACCGGGCCGGGCCGGCCGGCCTGCGCCAGGGCGATGGCGCGCTTGGCGGCTGCATACAAACCCTCGCCCGTCCGGGGAATAATCACCTCTTTGGTAATGGTCTGAAAGAGAGATGTCTGTTCTTCCAGTTCGTGCAGGACACCCAAACCTTTGCCGATCTTGGCGGCGTCGATATTGGTCGTAATCATCAGGACCGGCGAGCAACTGCCCCAGGCTTCTTGCAGGGCCGAAACCGTAAAGCCGGCGCCCGGACCGGTTGACGAAACAATAACGCCCAGTCCGCGGCTCGCCCGGGCATAACCGTCCGCCATATGGGTAGCGCCAGCTTCGTGCCGACAGCCAATATGCCGTATCGAGGACTCGTGGCGTAAGGACTCGTACAGGCCGATATTATGGATGCTGGGGATACCAAAAATGGTCGAGACACCGGCCTCTTTCAGGGCCAGAACGATGCCATCGGCTCCTCGGGGCATGCGCCCTCCCTTCTGAATCTATTTGATCACGCCCTTGTGTTTCAGGTGTTCCACCTCAGCGCCACTCACGCCCATCTCCTGCAATATTTCCCCGGTATGCTGACCCAGGGTCGGGGGGGCGAGGCGCACAGCGCCCGGTGTTTTCTTGAGCTTGGCCGGAATGCCGCCAACCTTGAGGGGGCCGACCCGCGCATGGTCCACCTCGACCGCCATATTGTTATGCCGGACTTGGGGGTCGGCAAAGGTTTCGCGCAAGGTGTTCACCGGCGCGGCCATTACGTCCGCCGCACTCAAGCGCCGCATCATGTCATCTCCGTCTCTTTTGGCAAATTCGGCCTGCAACACCGCATTGAGTTCTGCTTCGTGTTGCAGGCGAAGCTCTCCGGTCTCAAACCTCGGGTCTGCAATCAGGTCCTCACGTGCGATCGCGCGGCAGATATTATGGAAGAACTTGTTATTGAAAGAGGCAATCTGAATGTCCCGTCCATCCTGACACCTGAAGGTTCCGTAGGGCGCATAAAACGGGCTGGCATTCCCGACGCGCGGCTGGATGTACTGACTGAGAAAGAATTGGCCGACCTGGGACGGCTGGACGTGGAGCAGCCCGTCCATCAGACACAGCTCAATCTGCTGACCAATGCCCTGCTGCTCACGGGTCCACAGGCCGACCATAGCGGCAAAGGCGACCAGATTGGCGCAGGTGGCGTCGGCGATGGCCGGTCCGGCCTTCAGGGGCATGCCGTCCCGCTCTCCGGTAACGCTCATAAAGCCGGTCAGCGCCTGAGCCAGAGGGTCAATGCCCGGCCGGCCGGCATACGGTCCGTCCTGGCCAAAGGCGCTGACCGAGATACAAATGATTGTGTCGTTGTACTTGCACGTTTCCTCGTATGTCACCCCCAGCTTGGCTTTGGCTTGCGGGCGAAGGTTGTCGACAATAATGTCGGCCGTTCGGACCAGCCGAAAATACAGGGCTTTGCCTTCCGGCTGGGTCAGGTCAAGCGCCATGCCGCGTTTATTGCGGTTAATCCCGACGTAAAAGCCGCTGTCATTTTCGACCTTGGGACCAATGGCGCGAGACTCGTCCCCATAGGGCGGCTCGATTTTAATCACGTCCGCACCCATATCGCCCAACATGGTCGCGCCGTACGGACCGGCCAACATGCTGGCGATATCCAGCACGCGAACCCCTTGCAGCGGCAATGCCATTGGTGCCTCCTTCCCGTATTGTCAACGCTCTCGGCCTGACGCCTTGGCGCAGACGCTAGCACACCGCACCCGGAATGCCAAAGGCAGGAGCGCCGCCCGGCGGAGTTGAAATGCGGAAACGCGCCTGGCAGCGGCCTGTCTCTGGAGGGCAGGTTTACGCAGCGGGCTAGGCTGGAGGCGGTTTTTTTGCTATGCCCGAGCAAATCTATCCCAGAAGGAGGGAAATCGTATGCCGCTCTATTTGGACGAGATCTATTGGGAACCGGCCCGGACCAAAGAAGTCCATAATATGTTCAAGGGGGTATTAAGCGGAGAGACCGGCTTTCCCGAGGGAGTCACGCTGAAAGCCGGCCCCTGGGCCTCGAACGAAGAGGCGAAGATGGTGCTGGTGCTGGATATCCAGGATCATGCCAAGACCTTCACCACCTTTTCGACCCTGGTTGCCCAGGGCCTGATCACCAAACGCCGCCTCACGCCGATTGTCGAGTGGAGGGGCATGGACGGTGTGGTGAACAATCTCTCGTGAGGGAGAAGCGGGGAGGGGGCTGACTCTCCAGACGCCTCAGACCTCCTTCCCGAGCCCACTGCATAACAGCTCCGTCACACAACAATGTCCGCTTCCCACTCCCCTGCGCATCCGCGTGCCATCACCGTCTACTGCGCGTCAAGCAAACGCTGTCCGCAGGTATATCTGGACGGAGCGGCTGAACTGGGCCAACTGCTGGCGCAGCGTAACTACACCTTAATCTATGGCGGCGGCAATACCGGCCTGATGGCAGCCGTATCCCAGTCTACGCTGGCCGCCGGCGGGCGGGTGGTTGGTGTTATCCTGACGCGCTTCCTCGAAGACGGCTACGGACAGGACGGGCATGAAATGCACACCGCCGATGATATGCGCAGCCGGAAGCAGGGCCTGGATGAACGTGGGGACGCATTTATCGCCCTGCCGGGCGGGTTTGGGACCTTAGAGGAAGTGCTTGAAGTGATCTCCCTGAAACAGCTCGGCTTTCACTCCAAGCCGATTGTTCTGGTGAACACCAACGGCTATTTTGACGGCCTGTTGCAGCAATTCGAGTGCGGCTTTGCCGAAGCGCTCATCAACCAGAAATTTCGCGGTCTCTACACCGCGGTCTCCACGCCGCAGCAAGCCCTGGACTGTATCGAGCAGGAATTGGACTGGCAGGAATGAAGAGCGTTGCGAGCCGGGGGAGGCCGGTTGCTGTGATGTTGTGGATATTCATTACTTCCCCCGAAACGCCGGCAGGATCTCCTGGGCAAATAGTTTCAGCGAGGGCGTGCCCTTCGCTTCTCTGCCGTGGTAAGACCGCTGGAAAGGGAGGTTCTGATGAAAGTTGCGGCCGGCCGGGAATTTTTTGTCCGTTTTGGAGAACAGGCTCAGGCTCTCGTGCCGGAGCTGGGTTGGGCTTTGATTGAGCCGGACGGCTCCTGGTCTGCCTCGCCGGCTGACTGCGACCTCATCGTGTTGGCCGGCGACGCGTATCGCAAAACGTTCATTGACAGCATGATACAGCTCCCGCAGCCACGCTGGGCGCATACCGAAGACGCCGGCACGGACGGCCGTTTTTATGACGCCATGCGGGCCAAGGGCGCGCTCGTTTCCCATAGTCCTGGCACAAACGCGCCTGAGGTGGCTGAGTTTGCCGTGGGCTTTGTGCTGTGGTCGGCAAAACGGTTTGGGGAATTGTCCGCCCGTCAACGCCAGCGCCGCTGGCAGGAACTCGGGCTTGAGAGCCTGAGCGACAAAACCGCTCTGGTCGTCGGTCTGGGCGCCATTGGCCGGCGTATTGTTGCCATGCTGACCGGCTTTGGGCTGCGGATTCTCGGTATTCGTCAATCAACTCAACCGGTGGTCGGGGTGGAGCGGCAAGGTACGCTGGCCGACCTCCACCGGTTTCTTCCCGAAGCCGATTTTGTCATTCTGGCCATTCCGGCCACCTCCCAGACGCAGGGGCTTATCGGCGCGGATGAACTGGCTGCGATGAAACCCTCTGCCACGCTGATCAATATCGCCCGGGGAGTCATCGTCGATATTGCTGCGCTCAAAGAGGCACTACGGGCGGGAAGCCTGCGCCACGCCTGCCTCGATGTCCTGCCCACCGAACCGTGGCCCGCGGACGATGACTTATGGGATATGCCGAATGTGTTTATCACCCCGCATACGGCCTCAACCTCGCCCCTCTATCTGCCGCGGGTCGGCGCGCTGTGGCTGGAGAATCTCCAGCGTTATGTGCGGGGAGAAGAGCTGCGGCATCGGGTTGTTTACCCCTTGTAGCCACACGGACAGCCACACAGGCTGCCTCCCGGAAGCCCCTACAGGACCTCAGACTCTCGCAGCTTCCCTACGTCCTCCCAGGAATAGCCCAGCATATCGACCAGGACCTGTTCGGTATGCTCGCCAAACTCTGGAGCCGGGGCCTTCGGGTCGGCCGGTGTCTCGCTCAGGATCAGGGGTGAGCCGACGATCTGCGTTTCGCCCCAGGTGGGGTGCTCATAATCCACCACATAGTCGTTGGCCTGCATTTGCGGGTCGTCGGGCAGGTCGGTGATGTTATTCACCAGGGTATAAATAAAATCACCGCCGTCCTTCAGGATTTGCATCCATTCGACGCGTGGCTTTGAGGCGAAGATTGTATCGACAATAGCGATGATCTCCTCGGCGTTGCGCCCGCGTACCTTCATGTTCTCAAAGCGCGGGTCCTTCTCCAGCTCTGGAATGCCGAGCGTCTTGCAGAAATCCGGCCAGTAGCGGTCGGCTTGCGGCATGGCCAGACAGAGCCACTTATCGTCCTGGCACTTATAGTGATTCCAGAGCGGGTTCACCGCTTTGGTGCGATAAAAACGCTTGAACTCTTTACCCAGAGTCAGACGACAGGCCAGATTGAGCCCCTGGAGGGCCATCATGCTGCCCAAGTGTGAGGTATCGACCTCCTGGCCGACGCCCAGGCGTTCGCGGGCCAACAGGGCCACGGTAATCCCGTGGGCCAGCATGATCGCGCCCATTTGGTCGGCGATACCGCCGGTAATATTCATGGGCTCCATGTCCGGCTCACCCGCCGCGGTCATGATCCCGGACCGGGCCAGGCCCATATAGTCGAAGGAGGGTTCACCCGCGTCCGGCCCGTTCGGGCCATAGCCGCTCGCGCTGGCATAGATCAGCTTGGGGTTGTATTGCGAGAGGGTGGCATAATCGAGACCGAGCTTGGCCGCCACGCCCTTGCGATAGTTCTGGACAAAGACGTCTGACTTTTCGACCAGTTTATAGACGATTTCTTTGGCCTCGGGTTTCTTGAGATCGAGCGTGAGGCTCTTTTTATGCCGGTTATTGGCTTCAAAATAATAGTTGCGCGCGCCGGTTTTGGCTCCGGCAATTTGCATCACGCCCCGCCCAGGGTCGCCCCCCACGCGCTCTTCGAGCTTGATGACCTCAGCTCCGAGGTCGCCGAGCATCATGGTCGCGACCGGCCCCTGCTGCCATATAGTCCAGTCAAGGACACGAATTCCATCCAGCGGCTTTGCCATACGCCTGCCCTCCTTATGATATGCTTCCTGCGGCTGCTTCTCGCTTGCCCGAACTCTAGCACAAGGCCAAGAGGCGAACAAAGTGAGCGGAACAAAAAGGAGGCCACAAGAAAAGGCGCTTATTTTTTCTGCGACTCCCAAAACCGATCAGAGGCGTTTTTTATCTGATCGCGGAGTTTCACCAGCAGTTCACCGTTGCCGTACAGAATAAACACGGTCGCTGAGACCGCGCCCACAATAAACCCAAACCAGAACATAGACTCTACCTCCTATGATGCCAGCGCCCGGATAGCATCCCCGCTGTACCCTCCGTCTTTCTCCGTGAATCAGACGGGAGCCCTGCTTGTCTCGTGCAGGAAAGTCGTCACGGTGTCAAGAAAGGCTGCGGGCTGATCGAGGAAAACGTGGTGCCCGGCCTGGGGAATTTCAATCCCTGTGGCCCGCGGACAGGCATGGACCAGGTGGGATAATCGCTCAGCCGAAAGCGCCCGGCTGTATTGGCCTCGGATGAACAAGATGGGGCCAGCAATACGCGCGAGCTGCGGCTCCAGGTCGCACGGTTGGCGGGTCATGGCAGCACGTCGCTCGTGAGGTGAAAACGACCTGTATGGTCAGGTCTCACACTGTGTCGGGCAATATGTCTCAGCCGCTCGGGCGTTGCCCACGTCTCTGCCGGCAGCAGGCGAAATCGGGCGTAGACATCGGCCTCAGTGGAGTACGTCGGCGGTGGCAGGGAACGCAGCAAACGCATCGTTCGACTCGGGCGTAGCCGGGAACCGATATCAACGATAACGAATGCGCCGCCGCTCGTTGCGGCTGTCGTGGCGTAATGCAGCGCCACAAAGCCTCCAAGCGAGTGACCCATAAGAACGGGCGCGTCGAGTGCAAGAACGGCGACAATGCCCTCAAGGTCTGCGACGTAATCGGCGATCTCGTAGGCGGGCGGGCGCGTCCACCCACTCTCTCCATGCCCGCGGAGATCAAGGGCAAGCACCCGGTACGTCCGCGCCAGCGTCGGGGCAATATGGTCCCACCAATGGGCATGGGCCGAGCCGCCGTGCAGGAGGATGAGCGCGGGATGTGTTGCCTCGCCCCATTCCAGATAATGCAGGGAAAGGCCGTTCACGCGGATGAAACGACTCGTGGGAGCGTGACGCATGGGCACTGACTATTGCCTGGCTCAGATGAAAGTGCAAGGCAACTGTCGCATCCTGACGTAGAGCGCCGGGCTCTATCGGAAGAGGGACGGCGTTGACTAGGCAGCCGGTTCTGGCACGCTATAATGAATCGGTCATGGATAAAAAGACAAAGTTTAACATCTGGTATCTTTTCATTGCCCTGTGGGGGGTCGTCATCCTGCATAGTGCCTGGATGCAGGCGACCCGCATCGAACAGATCCCCTATAGCCAGTTTCAGGACTACTTGAATGACGGCCGCATCGCGGAGATCCGTATCTCGGAGCGCTATATTCAGGGGACGCTCAAAGACCCCGTCGAAGGACAGCCCAGCCAGTTTGTGACGATCCGGGTGGCCTCCGACCTGGCCGAGCAATTGGCCTCCCACGAGATCCGCTTTGCCGGGGAGATCGAGAGCACGTTTATCAGCGACCTGCTGTCCTGGATGCTGCCTGTCCTGTTATTCTTTGGCGTCTGGCTGATTCTGATGCGGCGGATGGCCCAGCGTGGGGGCTTCGGGGGCGGCTTTATGTCGATCGGCAAGAGTAAGGCCAAAATCTATATGGAGCAGGATGTCAAAGTCCGCTTCACCGATGTCGCGGGAGTCGAAGAAGCCAAGACGGAACTCCAGGAAGTCATTGAGTTTCTCAAGACACCGGAAAAATTCCGCCGGCTGGGGGGGAAAATCCCGAAGGGCATTTTGCTGGTTGGACCGCCGGGGACGGGGAAAACGCTTCTGGCCAAAGCAGTGGCGGGAGAAGCCCAGGCACCGTTTTTTTCGATTAGCGGCTCAGAGTTTGTGGAGATGTTCGTCGGTGTGGGCGCGGCCCGAGTCCGCGACCTGTTTACGCAGGCCAAGGAAAAAGCCCCCTGCATTATTTTTATGGATGAGCTGGACGCCCTGGGCAAAGCGCGCGGCATGGGCCCTGTCTCGCACGATGAGCGGGAACAGACCCTGAACCAGTTATTGGTGGAAATGGACGGGTTTGATCAGCGGGCTGGGGTCATTCTCATGGCAGCCACCAACCGCCCTGAGATTCTGGACCAGGCCCTGCTGCGGGCCGGACGCTTTGACCGCAATGTGGTGGTAGACCGGCCGGACAAAACCGGTCGGCTGGCTATTCTTCAGGTACACGCCCGTACTGTTCCTCTTGAGGCTGAAACCGACCTGGAAGTGGTTGCCGCCATGACGCCGGGCTTTGCCGGCGCGGATTTGGCCAATATCGTCAACGAGTCGGCGCTGCTGGCGGTCCGGCGCGGCAAAGACACGGTGGGCCTGTCTGAGCTCCAGGAGGCGGTTGAGCGGGTGATTGCCGGGCTGGAAAAGAAAAACCGCGTCTTAGGCCAAAAAGAAAAAGCGCGCGTCGCCCATCACGAGATTGGGCATGCGTTGGCGGGCATGTCGTTGCCGGGGTCGGATGAAGTCCAGAAGATCTCGATTATTCCGCGCGGCGTTGCGGCCTTGGGCTATACCCTCCAACTGCCGAGCGAAGATCGGTTTCTGCTGACCAAATCCGAGTTGGAAAACAAAATCGCAGTGCTCCTCGGCGGTCGGGTGGCTGAAGAGTTGATTTACCAGGAGATCTCGACTGGGGCCCGAGACGATCTGCTCAAAGCAACCGATACGGCCAAGAGCATGGTCAAATCCTACGGGATGAGCGACACGCTCGGTCAGCAAAGCTTTGACCAGGAGCGCCAGCCCATGTTCCTGCAAAACGGCCAACCGCACGGGCCGGGTGACTACAGCGAGGAGACCGCTCGGGAGATCGATAATGAGGTGCGCCGTATTATCGACGAACAGCACGCGCGTATCACCAGGATATTGAAGGCCAAGCGCCCCATTCTGCGTCAGGCCGCCCAGGTGCTCTTGGAGAAAGAGACCATCTCTGGGGCAGAGTTGGAACGGATTGTGGCCCAGTTCGAGAGGCAGCCCGAGGTGGCACCGACGGCAGTTGAGGTGGACTGAGCGTTTCAGAAGGGGGCCGCCCCTCTTGCCAGCGGCGGGGAAGGGCAGTATCTGTCCTGCTGGGTGCTGAACGCACTGGATGCCAAAGAAGGAGGGCGTCATGAGCAACAAAGAAGCGTTTACGGTCTCTGTCCCAGATGAGGTGTTGACAGACTTGCGGGAGCGGCTGGCAAAGGCGCGCTGGCCGGGGGAGTTTGCCAACGAGCAGTGGGCGTATGGGACGAATCAAGCCTACCTCCAAGAAGTGGTCGAATACTGGCGCACCGACTACGACTGGCGCGCGGTTGAGCGCGATATGAACGCCTTCTCCCACTATAAGACGACGATTGACGGGGTGCCGATCCATTTTATCCACGAGCCAGGAAAAGGCCCGAATCCGACACCGCTGATTCTGAGCCACGGCTGGCCGTGGACCTTCTGGGATTTTCATAAAGTCATTCGGCCGTTGACCGACCCGGCCGCGTTCGGTGGCGACCCGAACGATGCCTTCGATGTCGTTGTGCCGTCCTTGCCGGGGTATGGCTTTTCCACTCCCCTGACCACTCCGGGCATTAATTTCTGGCGCACGGCCGACCTGTGGGTGGGACTCATGCGGGATATCCTGGGCTATGAAAAATTCGCCGCCCAGGGCGGAGACTGGGGCGCGCTCATTACCGCCCAGCTTGGGCATAAGTACGCCGAGTACCTGCTCGGCTGTCATATCAACCTCATGGCTCCGCTGGATATTTTTGTCGGCTCCATGCCCGAGGCGTCCGAGTACGGCCCGGAGGAGGAGGGCTGGTACGAAAAGAACCTGAACTTTTTTGCCGCTGAGAGCGGCTATTCCGCCTTGCAGACGACCAAGCCGCAGACCTTGGCCTTTGCCCTCAATGACTCTCCCGTCGGGCTGTGCGCCTGGATTCTGGAAAAGCGCCGTACCTGGAGTGACTGCAACGGAGAGGTCGAAAAACGCTTTAGCAAAGACGATCTGTGCACCACGATGACGGTCTACTGGGCCACCCAGAGTTTTGGCACGTCCGCACGCTACTATTATGAAGCAACGCATAACCCCTGGAAGCCGTCGCATGAGCAGACGCCGGTCGTCCAGGCGCCGACCGGCGTTGCCGTTTTTTCAGAAGAGGTTGTTCTCATGCCCCGCAAGTGGGCCGAGGGCTACTATAATTTACAACGCTGGACGCCCATGGCATCGGGTGGGCATTTCGCGCCGATGGAAGAACCTGAACTCCTGGTCAATGATATCCGCGCCTTCTTCCGACCGCTCAGAACATAATCTGTCAGGAGTGGGGCTGCGCGCACAGGACACCAACTATGAAACTCAAAGGCACGCGAACCATTCCAGCCCCCCAACAGAAGGTCTGGAGATTCCTGACCGACCCGGACCAGCTCGCCAAGTGCATGCCCGGCTGTGAGAGTCTGCAAGAGAGCGGTGAGAATGAATACCGCGGGGAGATCAAGGTTGGCGTGGCCGCGGTCAAAGGGGTCTACAACGGCACGGTCAGGATGGAGGAGATCCAGCCGCCAGCCCATTACAAGCTCAACCTTGATGGGAAGGGCAGGCAGGGTTTTCTCAAGGGGTCGGGCACGATTGATTTAGTCGAGCAAAACGGCCAGACCATCTTGACCTACCGCGGCGATGTCCAGATCGGCGGGCTGCTGGCCAGCGTTGGACAACGCATGGTGGACGGTGCGGCCAAGATGCTGATCGGTCAGTTCTTCACGGCCCTGGAAGCCGAGATCCAAGCCGCGCCGGATGAAGAGGTCAAACACGGGACGCTGGTGAATCTTTGGCGCGCCTTTGTCAGATGGCTGAACAGCCTGTTTGGAAAAGGCAGCGCCTCGTAACCACCGCAGCACTGTGAACACGCACTTCAAAATCGGCATTGCCCAGCTCAGCCCGCGCCTGGGAGATGTTGCCGCAAACCTGGCCCTCTACGAACAGGCCATTGCCCGCGCCAAAAATGAAAATGTTGAGTTACTCATCTTTCCCGAGTTGAGTTTGACCGGCTATCACCTGCGGGACATGGTTGCGACGGTCGCCCTGCGTCAAGACGCGCCTGAGTTCACCCGACTGAAGGCGCTGAGCAAATCTGTGTCCTGCGTGGCTGGGCTGGTCGAAGAGAGCGCCGACTTTTGCTTTTACAACTCAGCCGTGTATCTCAGTCAGGGCGACATCCAACACATTCATCGCAAGGTCTATCTGCCAACCTATGGCATGTTTGACGAGCAGCGCTATTTCGCGCGAGGGGATAGGGTGCGCGCCTTTGACACCCCGTATGGTCGCGTGGCAACCCTGGTGTGCGAAGATATGTGGCATCCGTCTACGGTGTATATTGCGGCCCTTGATCAAGCCCTGACGCTTATCTGTCCGTCGTCCAGTCCGTTGCGCGGTATTGCTGACCAGAGACAACAAGACGAGAACGCGCGCTATTGGGAGGCGATGAATCGCGCCTATGCCGAAACCTTCGGGGTGTTTGTGATCTATGCCAATCGCGTTGGCTTTGAAGACGGGGTGGGATTCTGGGGCGGCTCAGAGGTGATTGATCCTTTTGGGCAGTGTATTGCCAAGGGAGGCTATTACGAGGAAGATTTTGTCACCGCGGACATCAGCCTTGAGGCAGTCCGGCGGAAGCGCGTGGCTGCGCCGCTGTTGCGAGATGAAAACATCGACCTGACGATTAATGAATTACTGCGGATACGTGGACGGGGAGAATAAACGCTCAACCACTCAGGAGGACCGAGTATGTCACACGCAGACGATATTATTGCCATTCAGCAAGTGCTCCACAAATACTGCCATGTGGTAGACCGTGGCACGGTAGACGAGATCGCCGACCTGTTTCACCCAGACGCGGTGCTGTTGCCGGCGTACGAGAGCGACAAACGCTATGAGGGCCGCGACGCGGTGAAAGGCTGGTATGCCAACTACGACAATACGCTGCGGAACGGCGTGCGTTTTCTGCGCCACAAAATCGAATCGCCGGTGATTGAAGTATCGGGCAACGAAGCCACCTCAACCTGCTATCTGGATGCCGACGCCATCACAAAGGCGACGAATAAGCCCATGATTGTCTTTGGCCGCTATGATGACAAATTCATCAAAGACGCCGGCCGCTGGTGGTTTAAGGAGCGCAAGATCCTTACCTACTACAGCCTGTCGGCGGACGAATATACACCTGGACGGGGGGCGTAAGCTGGGCTTTGTTTCGCCTTCCGAAGGCAAGAAAAAAGGTGGCGCTATACAGGGCAATGAACAGTAAGTCTTTGGATGCCTTCGGACTAACATCCAGAATCAGAGTCAGGATATGCTTACTGATGATGAACTGACCTGCGTCCTCAATAACGGCGAAAGCGACCGTGTGGAATTTACCGAATCGACCAATGATCTGGACAAATTCCGAAAAGCAATATGCGCCTTTGCCAACGATCTACCCGCTCACCAGAAGCCCGGCTTCATCTTTATCGGCATAACGGACGATGGCAGTTGTGCTGACTTAACGATTGACGACGGATTGTTACAGACACTCGGCGGGTTGAAAACTGACGGCAAGATACTTCCGTTTCCGAGTATGGAGGTTGGAAAACGAAGGCTGAACGACTGCGCCGTCGCTGTGATACAAGTAGAGCCTTCGGATAACCCGCCGGTCAAAGTCGATGGCCGATGTTGGATTCGCGTCGGGCCAAGACGTGCCCAAGCCACCGCTGAGGAAGAACGCCGCCTGACCGAGAAAAGACGCTGGGGCAATCTGCCCTATGATGCCCAAGGCGTGCACGGTTCGTCCGTAGAAGACGATTTGGACAGATGGCGGTTTGAAAACGAATATCTCCCCGCTGCCGTCTCGCCGGAGGTACTGGAAGAAAATAACCGCAGCTTGGAAGAACAAATGCGGGCGTTACGTCTGACGACGCGGGACGGTATGCCGACGGTGACGGCAATACTCATGCTGGGAAAAGACCTACGCTATTGGTTTCCGGGCGCGTATATTCAGTTTGTTCGGCATGCCGGAAACGAGGTTACGGACGATATTCTTGACCAGGCTGAGCTCTCCGGTCCCCTGTCAGATCAACTGCGCGAAGTGGACCGTCTACTGAAACTGAACATAGCAACCGCCCTGCATACCCAAGGGGAGAGGCATGTTGAGGAGCCGGACTATCCCTTTGAGGCGCTACGCGAACTCACCCGCAATGCGGTCATTCACAGGAACTACGAAAATTCGACTACCCCCGTGCGGGTCACGTGGTTCGCGGACAACATAGAAATCAGTAACCCTGGCTCGGTGTATGGGGTGGTAACAAAAGAGAACTTCGGGAAGCCGGATGTCACCGCCTACCGCAATCCGACCATTGCCGAGGCAATGAAAAATATGGGATTCATGCAGCGTTTCGGCCTCGGCATCCCAACAGCGCGGCGGGCATTGGTCGCGAACGGCAACCCTCTTCCCGAGTTCGATATTCAGGAGACGCTCGTTTTTGTGAGAATACGGAAGAAAGCATGAAAACGGTCGCGTTTTTCAATAATAAAGGCGGTGTGGGAAAAACTTCCCTGGTCTACCACCTCGCCTGGATGTTCAGTGAACTGAACTATCGCGTCGTCGTCGCCGACTTTGACCCGCAGGCTAATCTGAGTGGGATGTTTCTGAACGAAGGCAGGCTTGAGCAATTGTGGGAGGAAGCCAACAGGAAGACCGTAGACGGTGATATGGCTCCACTTTTCAGGGGAACAGGAGACATCGCCGCACACCCGCATATCGAAAAAATCGGAGAACGGATCGGCCTGTTGGTCGGCAACCTCGCCCTTTCTAATCGTGAGGGAGAGCTATCGGAGCGGTGGTCGAAATGTCTGGACGGGGAAGAAAGAGCCTTTCGCGTGACGACCGTCTTCGCACGTTTAGTAAACGGCGCAAACGAGACGTTCAAAGCCGACTTGGCACTGATAGATGTCGGGCCGAATCTCGGAGCGATTAACCGGGCGGCGTTAATAGCCTGCGACTATGTGGTCATTCCGCTTGCGCCCGATTTGTTCTCGCTGCACGGTTTGGGAAACGTCGGGCCAACATTGAGGGATTGGAGGAAGGCGTGGGAAAAACGCATTGAGGAAAAGCCAGAAGACCTGGACATCGATTTACCCTCCGGTGCTATGCAGCCACTCGGCTATATCGTCATGCGCCACTCTGTCAGGTTGGACCGTCCGGTGCAGGCATTTCAAAGATGGATTAAAAAGATACCAGCGGAATATCGGCGGGCCGTTCTGAAGCAGAATGATCCCGCGCCGCCGCTTGAAAGTGACGAGCATCTACTCGCGCAGCTGAAAGACTATCGCTCGCTCATGCCCCTGGCACAGGAAGCGAACAAGCCCATGTTCCTGCTGAAACCAGCGGATGGCGCTTTCGGTGCGCGCATGAAAGCGGTCGGAGATTGTTACCGTGATTTTCGTTTTCTCGCCCAGAAGATCATATATGGAATTGACCGTGCCGAGGGAAAGCGAGGCCGTCACCCGATCCATCGTCGAACAATTCAACGCCAAGCCGAGCGGTAATAGGCGTTGAGACGCAAGTGTTCAACCCCGTTCTCGAAATCCGCCCTCAATCCTTCAATTACGACTGTCCGAAACGGGCGCGTACCCTCTTACCTGGGTAACAAACTCATCGATATAGAAGCTACGATTCGGACCCCGTTGCGCCTGCTTGGTTGACGCTGTGCGGACAAGCAAGATAGGTTGCTGCGCACCGCTTTGAGCCAGGGAGTGGGCGTGTCTATGAAGAGTATTGTGTTGGTGAAGCAAGTTCCCGTGGTTTCAGCCATGCAGCTCGACCCGGAAACAAAAACCCTCCAGCGTGAGGGCGTACCGTCTGAGGTCAGTTCGTTTGACGTGCGTGGATTATTGAAAGCGCTTGAGCTGCGTGACGAACACGGCGGCGAAGTGGTCGCGCTCACTATGGGGCCGCCACAAGCAGAGGAGGCCCTCCGGCATTGTTTAGCCCTGGGAGCGGACCGGGCCGTGCACCTGACGGACCGGGTCTTTGCCGGGGCAGATACGCTGGCGACCGCTCGCGCTTTAGCCCTGGCGTGCGAGCGGGAAGGCTATGACCTCATCCTGTGTGGTCGGCACAGTACGGACGCGGAAACCGGTCAGGTTGGACCGGAGATTGCCGAGCTGCTTGATATTCCGCAGGTGACAGGTGTGGCCGCATTAACGCTCAACGCCGACGGCAAGACTATCCGGGTTGAACGGGAGACCGACAGCGGTTTTGACACCCTTGACTGCCCCCTGCCGGCGTTGGTTTCCGTCACCGAAGACTTGGCCCCGGAACGCTTCCCCAGAAAGGCTGAGCGGCAGGCAGCCCAGGAGAAGCCGGTGGAGACGGTGACGGCAGGCGATCTCTCATCAGACCTTTCGCAATTTGGCGCCGCAGGATCGCCGACCTGGGTGGAGTCTGTCCAAACGGTTGAAGACAGCCGTGAAAATCGTGTGCTTGAAGGGGAGATGTCTGAACAGATTGATAGCCTGGTCCAGGCACTCTTAGCCCGCGGGCTGTTTGGGACATGGGCGGATGACAGCGCGGCGGGTGAAACAGGGAAACGAAGAGGTGCCCCCGAGCCGGGGAAGGCGGTCTGGGTTGTGGCTGAAACCTTGGGTGGTACGCTCCGGCCGGTCAGCCTTGAGCTTTTAGGCAAAGCCGTTGAGCTGTCGGCGCAGTACGGGGGCGAAGTGGGCGCGCTCTTGATCGGCGGCGGGCTCGACGCCCACATCGCACCTTTGGCCGAGTATGGCGCTGACGTGGTCTACCGGGCCGATGATGCCCGTCTTGCCTCCTATGACACGGACCTGTATGCCGCGCTGTTAAGCCGGGCAATTCAAGCCCACAAGCCACAGGTGCTGCTGTTGGGTTCAACCGCGATGGGCCGCGACCTGGCCCCGCGGGTTGCGGCGCGGCTTGGGCTGGGTCTCACCGGCGATTGTGTGGATTTGGAAGTTGATAATCAGGGGCGCTTGCTGCAACTCAAGCCCGCCTTTGGCGGTAATATCGTTGCGCCGATTCTGTCGAAAACGACGCCCGCAATGGCGACGGTCCGCCCCGGCATGTTGTCTCAGTCTCAGCCCGACCCCAGCCGTCAGGTACGGGTTGAAAGACTGACGCTTGATGCTGATATCCACAGTCGGGTGCAACTCGTGTCACACACGGGGGCCGACGCGGCCAAAGCCGCGGCCCTGGATGCCGCGGATATCGCTATTGGCGTTGGGAAAGGCATTGGCGGGCCGGAGAATCTGCACGTGATAGAACAACTGGCCGCTGTGTTAGACGGGGCTCCGCTGGCTTCGACGCGGGATATTTCGGACCTGGGCTGGCTCCCCCGGCAACATCAGGTTGGCATCACCGGCCGAGCGGTCGCGCCAAAGCTGTATTTTGCCATTGGTATTCGAGGCGCGTTCGAGCATATGGTCGGTCTGCGCAAGGCCGGCACCATTGTGGCCATCAACATCAAAGCCAAAGCGCCGATATTCAAAACCGCGGATCTCGGTATTGTCGGCGACTATGCCGAAGTCGTCCCGCTCTTGACTGAGGCCTTACGCAAGGCGAAGGCTGAGCAATAAACTCGGCCTGCGGCAAGAGCCGGGAAAAAGGACGCGCGCTCTTACGCCGCCCACCAACGTGGGATCCGCGCCGGCTCAGCAGAGAAATACAAGGCTTGGATTTTCCGCGGGTCGAGAGCCAGGTGCTGACAGATCCACAAGAAGCTGAACGGGCTCTCATCCTCCGAGAAAAACCACATCCGGTCCAACTCAAACTGAGAGAGAAACAAACTGTTACCCTTCCGCACTAAATCGCGTACCACAAAGGCATCGGATAAAACGTTACGGAGGAGCGCTTTGAATGGGTTGTATGACGAATAGCGGGGCTGCTGCTCGCCACCTTCCACATCCACCAACATCACATCTACAGCAGCATGCATCATAGCTACAGCTTACTAGCTGTTAGTGCAGATTTTGCAACCCCCCTATCGCCCTTTCTTTCGATATTTTTACACGGCAGACTTTTCCCCGCATATCGGGGGCATGACCCCGGTATTTTTCCAGGAGAAGGGTGAGCCTCGGCGCCGCAGGGCTGACCGCGTCAGGCGTGTCAGGCCGGCCACGCCGTCTGGAGCAGTTGGAATAATTCCGTCAACTGTTGCTCGGTCAGCTCCAACGCTTGGGTGACATCGGGCGGCTTGGGCCAGGACCGGTCGGGAAATGCAGCGCCGCCTATTGTCCGGGGCGTGGCGTAGCGTGGAATCACATGAAAATGGACGTGCTTATCCACCATCATGAGTAACAGATAGTTAATTTTGTCAAAGGCGAAGACCCGTTTGAGCGTCCCTTCCAGGTCAGCCGTGACGGTCGGCAACTCGGCAAATGCCTCGGCTGAGACCTCCGCCATACTCGTAACTTCCGCGCGACACACCAGCACCAGCGAACCGACCGTCACTTGCTGTGGGCGTAGTAAGACCGCCCAGTGCGTATACTCACGCAGCAGGGTGTTCGGGTAATTGAATTTCAACAATGTTTCATGCGGCATAGCTGCATCCCTCTCTGTCTGAAAACTATGTGGTCTTGGAAAAGGATGCAATGCACAGCGGCGCGCGTATGGAGCGCCGGCAAGGGTCGGCGGGGGAGGAGGGCGGGCGCTCTATGAAGGGCGCGGAGCGTCCGCCTCCGTAGGGGAATCTCCGCAGCAGCCGGAACACGTCTGCCGCGGCTGATAATCGACCACATTGCCGTGCCGGTCAAGCTCAAAATGGCAGCACTCCAGTAACAGATCTTTCAGCTTGTCCCGACCCCGTTGGACACGAGACTTGGCCCCGGACAGGGACAAGCCCAAGCGTGCGCCGACCTCGCTTTGTGTCAGCTCTTGGAGCTCTGCCAGCTCTATTGCCTCACGATACCGTGGCGGCAACTGTTGGACGACGCACCTCAGGCCGGTCGCAATCTCCTCATTATAGTTCTCTTCCGCAGGGTGCTCTTCAGGGATGGCGTCCGCCACGACACCGTCGGGGGCGAGGACCTCTTTCGAGACGAAGCCCTTGCGGAAATAATCCCTCAGCGTGTTCTGGGCAATACGATAGACCCAGGCTGCCAGCCGTTCCTGTTCCTGGAGGGAGGCGAGTCCGTTGTGGACCCGCGCAAACGTCTCTTGGAGCAGGTCTTCCGCCAATTGGTCATCCGTGACACGGCGGCGAAAAAATGCGCGCAGTTGCCGGCTCATGGCCTGCCAGGCTTGCTCGGTCGAGACGCCCATACCTCCTCCTATTCCAAACAGCATTCGGTCGCACAACAGGAGCTTTGAGTGGCCTCCTGGTGTGGAGCGTCGCCGGCAGTCCGCTTCTTTCTTGTGTAATCCGGCGCATCGGCGTCCAGGACCACAAAAACCTCCCAGGCGTTCCCGTCCGGGTCGGTCACCCAGGCTTTGTCCTGCACAGCGTAACAACACGAGACGGCATCTTCCAGGTGTGGACTGAGGCCAGCAGCTCGCAACCGGGCGGCAATCCGAGCCACGGTCTCGGTCGATTTGACCTGAACCCCGAAGTGGGCGCTCGGACCGGGGCGGGTCTGTCGTTCTGCATCTGCGTTCAATGTAAGATTCACGGGCGGGTCGGCGACCTCGAATTTCGCATAGCCTGGGCGCACCTTGGTCGGCTCCTGGGCAAACAGGTGTTGATAGAAGGTAGCGGAGCGTTCCGTGTCACGGACTGACAAACCGATGTGGACTCGGGTTGGAGTCGCAAATTCTACCGCAGATTGACCATTCATTGAAAACCTCCTTCATCCTAGAGTCTATCTATACAGACGAATGAGGCGAGCCAAAGGACGCAAATCCCAACATGAACCGAACGACCTCTTGTGAAACAGAGAGATCGATATAGTAGTAGAGAGTGCAAAATGCCTGCATAAAGAAGAAAACGACTGTTATGAGTCGTGGCTATTCGCTGATTGAAGTCCTGGTGGCTATGGCGGTGTTCGCGATTGCCTCGCTCGGGTTGGCGGCTGGAGTCACCACGGTCATTCGGGCTGGGTCTGTCAGTGCGCATGTGACCCAGGCGACGGTTTTAGCCCAAGAAAAGTTGGAAGAATTTCGAGCGGCCTTTGAACCGCTCCGGGATGGTGAAGACTCACCACGACCAGAATACACCCGAAGCTGGCAGGTGACGCCTGACTCACCCGAGACTGGAGTCACGCGCATTGACGTCACGGTCTCGTGGTTTGCCGAGGGCCCTCGCTCTGTGGACCTGGTGACGGTTGTGAATCGGTAGGGACCGAGAGAGATGCAAACCCGCAGTCACTTCACACCGCGCAGATATCAAAAGAACGGACTGCCGTTCGTTCTTCGGCGCGGTTCTCCCTGGCGACAAGCCGGCTGGACCCTGCTCGAAACCCTTGTTGCCCTGGGCGTGGCGAGTTTTTTCCTGCTCGCCTTGTATGGATTTTACCGTTTCAATCTTCAGACCCTGAGTGCGGAAACAGCGCGGTTGAGCGTGCGTGAGAGCAGTCGATTGGCCCTTGATTTTCTGGTCAGAGAACTGCGTATGGCCGGCGCGCGACCAGTCCGGGACGGGGCGTGTGACGGATTTGAACGTCTCCTGCTGGCTGAGGCCCAGGCGATTTCTTTACAGTATGACTTTCGCGGAAATCGTTCTGGAATGCCGCCGGACGGCTGCCCGGATGATCCGAGCGAACGGGTCAGATATACATACGATGCCCAGGCGCAGATGCTCCGCCGCGCGACCGGGCGTGGCGGAGCCCAGCCCTTTATTGGCAATATTCCTGCGGACGGTTTTCTGCTGTCCTATTTTGACCGGGACGGCGCCCAGCTCTTGCCACCGCTCGACCCCGCTGAGCGGGCCGCCGTCTTTTTGATCGATCTGGTTATTCGCACCGCTCGGCCACATCCTGACCCCCAGGTCGATGAGCCTGTTACGGCCAGACTGGGCTCGGCCATCTTTCTGTCGAATCCACCGAACTGAGGTCAACCGGCTCTCGACCAAATCCCATGCACATACTCTCCCGGCGTGTTGGCCTTCGTTCAGAGCGCGGCGTGGTGTTGCTGACCACTCTCATTCTGATGATACTGCTGGCTGCCATTGGGGGGAGCAGAACCATACTCAGCCGGATTGACCTGTTTATCTCACACAATCTCAGGAGCGGTGTCCAGGCGTTCTGGCTCGCTCAGGCCGGCGCCGAAGTGGGCAAGAACTGGCTCGAAGCCAATCTGCCGGGAGAGACCTTCCCCATAACGCTCGGACCGCAAGCGCTTGGTGAGGGAACGTACACGGTCCGCATTGAGGAGCTTGATACCCGGCGCTATCGGATTACCGCAACCGGGATTGGGGCTGAGGCGTCCCGTCGAGTGGTCGAAGAAGTGGTCGCTCTTCCCCCGTTTACGCCCCAGGGCGCGGTGACCGGTCTCGGCGCGGGGCTCCAGCCGGATTTTACTGACCCGGCAACCAGTCCGGCCGGGTCGGGGCATCGTATTCCAGACTTCAGCATAGACGGCAGAAATCATGCGCTCGCCGGCGGCCTGTCTGCCCGCTGTCCCGATATTGCCCCATTTGCGGTCAGTCAAATCCAGGCGCAGACCGCTCTCATCGACGCGCAGCATTCCCTGAAACAACGGATCGTCACCCGGGCCAATCTTTTCTGTCGGGCCGATGGGAATAGTACGACCTTTGGGGTGTGTACCCCTGGCCTTGCCTGGGTGCGCGGGCCGACGCTGCCGCCGCGTTTTGATCCCCTCCCTTGTCGGCCCGAGGAACCGACGTGTTTCCTGCGCCTCGACCTGTCTGCTGCCGCTCTGCGGGCAACGGCCCAGCCCGCCCATGTCCACCTTCCCACAACCCCGAATGATCGAGGACCGTTTACCCCGAATTCTGCCAGTATGCCCTTCGCCTCTCTGTTATCCGACGCAGAGCGGGGCCAACTCCAGAGCGCGCTGGCGGAGATACAGCAACAAACCGCCAGGCTGGAGCCGGAGCAGGTCCTGGAGATTACGCAGCACCTTGAGGATGGCTCATACGCCTATGGAACGGCAGCCCAGCCGCGGGTGACGCAGGTCCAAGCCGACCCCAGTGCCCTGCGGATGGGCAATAATGCCCAGGTGACCGGAGCCGGTGTTCTGCTTATTCCGCGCGTCGTGCTGCTCAACAATGTGACGTTTCAGTGGCAGGGCATAGTCGTGATTCTGGGTGAGGGCGCTCTGCGCGCTGTGGGGCCGAATGTGTGTGGCCAGATCCTGGGGGCTGTGCTGGTCCAAGACCAGGCCAGCCCAGGCCAGAAGCTGGATTTTGATCGGGTGCAACGTCGCAGCGCCTGCACTCCGCTGGCCGTGAATTACAGCTGTGGAGCCGTTGCGCGGGCGCTGATGCTCTTGCACCGAACAGTGTCCTGGACGGAGCGGTTTGATGCCTAGCCAGGACCCTCAAGGCTTCTCCCTGCTTGAACTCCTGCTGGTCATGACGCTGCTGGGCATTCTGACTGGAATAGCCTCGCTTCAACTCGCGCCACTCCTCCAGCGCGTCGCGGTCAATAGTGGGGTCCGACAGGTGGCCACCGATCTCCAACTCGTTCGGATGCAAGCGGTTGCGCACAACCGCCGCTTACGCGTGACGTTTCAGCCTGGCTCCGACACCTATCTCGTTGAAAAAAGAGAGAACGGACGCTGGCAGGACCATCGCCTCCACAGTCATGACCGCGATGGCGATGGACCGGGCAGTATCCTCTTGCCAACGAGTGTGATCGTCTCGGCCGCAAATTCGCGCGGCGATGTGATTTTTGTCCCCCGGGGCCATGTCGATGGCGGGATGACCCTCACGCTTGCGTCTCCTGACGGACGGTTCTCAAAGCGCATTGTGATCAATCTTGCCGGTCGGGTCCGGATCGATTAGACTACCGCGGTTGCTACCTATTGACCTCCCCCCGCTGTTTGTCTGCCTGCTTGCGTGTATCTTCGGCGCCTGTATCGGGAGTTTCCTGAATGTGTGTATCTACCGCCTGCCGCTTGAGGAGTCGGTGATCTCTCCAGGCTCCCACTGCCGGAACTGCTCAACCCCACTTGCCTGGTACGATACTATTCCGCTGTTCACCTATCTTGTTCGGCGCGGCCGATGTCGGATATGCGGTGCCCGGTTTTCTGTCCGGTACTTTTGGGTCGAACTGCTGACCGCCGCGCTTGCCGGTCTGCTGGTGATTCAATTTGGCGTCACCCTGGCAACCCTGGGGTATTTCGTCTTTGCCGCGGCCTTGGTCGTCATCACCTTTATTGATGTGGATTACAAAATTATTCCCGATGTCATTAGTCTGCCGGGGACCCTCCTCGGTCTGCTCTTCTCCGCGGTCTCTCCACACCTGACGTTCTGGGAGTCGCTCATAGGGGCCGGACTTGGCGCCGGCGTCCTGCTGATAGTGGCCTTCGGCTATTGGGCCGTGACCGGACGTGAGGGCATGGGCGGGGGGGATATCAAACTGTTGGCCATGATAGGCGCGTTTCTGGGCTGGCGCGCCATCCCTTTTACCCTGCTGCTTGCTTCTTGCACCGGATCGGTGATCGGGCTTGCCGTCATGCTACGCCGTCGGACCGACTCCAAACTCGTCTTACCGTTCGGTCCGTTCTTAGCGTTTGGCGCCGGGTGTTATCTCTTCATCGGGGAAGCCCTGATCGCCTGGTATCTCAGCCTGCGCTGACCCGCCCCTGCCTTTGGAGAACGTGAAAAGGACTCCCGCATGATGTCAGCCGACCTGTCGCGGAATACTGCTGACCGCCCGCGTCCCACAGACCCGCATGCCACGTATACTGAGCGGCTGAGTCAACGCGAAAGACAATTCCGCCACTGGACGCAGCGAGACCGAGTGATAGGCCACGCGCGTCTGATCCTCTTTCTTGCCGGCTGTGGGGTCGCGTGGTTTGTCCTGCGGCCCGGAACCTTATCGTGGGGCTGGTTGCTGCCTTTTGTGGCCGGCTTTGCCGGACTCGTACTTTACCATGAGCGGGTGAAACACCGGCGGCTGCGGGCAGGGCGGAGTGTCGCGTTTTACACCCAGGGATTAGCCCGGCTTGAAGATCGTTGGGTCGAGCGAGGAGAGCCTGGGGGAGAATTTTTGCAAGAGAGTCAGCAGGCTGGTCATCCCTATGCAGTTGATCTCGACCTGTTTGGTCCGGGGTCGGTGTTTGCCTTACTGTGCGCCGCGCGGACCGCGAGTGGACGCCGGACCCTGGCGGCCTGGCTGACAACACCCGCGCCGCCCGAGGAGATTCGCGCTCGTCAGGCCGCCATTGACGAGCTCTGTCTGCGCCTCGACCTGCGCGAAGAGCTGGCTGTCCGTGGCGACGATATTGCCGCGGGTGTCTCGCCCCATATTCTGCAAGACTGGGGACAATCGCCGCCCCATCTCTCCGGCTGGTGGATGCCTGTTGTGGCCGGCGTCCTCTCGTTGCTGTCGCTGGGGACCCTGGCCGCCTGGGGGCTGACCTCAATTGGGCCGCTCCCGTTTGTGGCGGCGAGTGTGGCCCACGGTCTCTTTGCCGCCAGCGTCCGGCAGCGGGTCGGACGCGCCATTGCCAATATCGAGCGGATAGGACGCGAACTCAGCCTGCTGTCCGCAGTCCTGACCTGTCTTGAACAAGAGGCGTTTGCGTGTCCGTGGCTGGCCCGTCTCCAGGCATTAATTGCAACTAACGGCTCACCGCCCTCGCGCCAGATTGCCCGCCTCAACCGTTTGATGAATTTGCTCGAATCTCGCAAGAATCAGATTTTTATTCCGCTGGCGGCCTTGCTGCTGTGGACGACTCAGCTTGCCTGCGCCATCGAACGCTGGCGGGCTGTCTCGGGCCGGGCCATTACCCACTGGCTGCATGCGATCGGCCAATTCGAGGCCCTGAATACGCTGGCCGGCTATGCGTATGAACATCCGACCGACCCCTTCCCGGAACTCGTACCCCAGAAAAAGGACGGCCAGCGGAGCGCCTGTTTTGAAGGAACGGGTCTCGGCCACCCACTGTTGCCCGAACGACACTGTGTGCGCAATGATGTGGCGCTGCATCAGCATCCTCAGGCCTTGATCGTCAGTGGTTCCAATATGTCGGGCAAGAGCACGCTGCTCAGGACCGTTGGGGTCAACGCCGTCCTGGCCCTGGCCGGCGCCCCAGTCCGGGCGCGGTCCCTCCGCCTCTCCCCGCTGACGCTTGGCGCAAGCCTGCGCGTCCAGGACTCTCTGCACGCCGGGACATCCCGTTTCTATGCGGAGGTGATGCGCGTCCGCCAGCTGATGGATGGCGCGGCGGGTCCAGTACCCGTGCTGTTTCTTTTGGACGAGATTTTTCACGGGACAAATTCCCACGACCGCCAGATTGGCGCCGCAGCCGTGGTGCGGAGTCTGCTTGAACGGGGCGCCATTGGTTTGGTTACAACCCATGACCTCGCCCTGGCCCGGATCGCCGACAGCCTGTCTCCGCGTGTGGCCAATGTCTGTTTTGAAGATCAATTCGAGGAAGGGGAGCTGCGCTTCGACTACCGCATGCGGACCGGTGTCGTCCAAAAGAGCAATGCTTTGGCATTAATGCGCTCGGTCGGATTGGAAGTCGGCTAACTTTTTCGCTATGTTCCACACGCCCGCAGGGTATGTTTCATGAGCGGATTTTTTATCACCTTTGAAGGGAGTGAAGGCGGCGGCAAGACCACCCAGGTCTCTCTCCTGGCCGCTGCGTTGCGCGGGCGTGGACACGACGTGGTTGAGACGCGGGAGCCCGGCGGTACGCCAGTCGGTCAGACCCTGCGGCAGCTCCTGTTGCGCCCACACACCGGGCCGCCGACTGACAGGCTCGTTTCCCCGGCTGAATTATTGCTCATGCTCGCCGACCGGGCGCAGCATATTCATGAGGTCATCCTGCCCGGTCTGCACGCCGGGCGTATTGTGTTATGCGACCGGTATGCGGACTCGACCACCGCGTATCAAGGCTATGGACGCGGCGTTGATCTGGCGGAGATTGCCCGGCTGAACGCCTTTGTGTGCGGGGCCTGCCGACCTCAACTCACCTTCGTGTTGGACCTGCCAGTTGCCGTTGGGATGCAGCGCGCCCACGAGCGACGGGGAGCCGCGGCGGTTGACCACTTTGAGGCCGCGTCAGTGGCTTTTCACGAGCGGGTCCGCGAGGGGTTCCTAGCCATTGCCCGCGCCGAGCCCGCGCGGGTCTGCCTGATTGATGCGGCCCAGCCTGTCGAGGCGGTGCACGCCGCTGTTCTTGCTGGTGTCCGCAAACGCGGGCCGGCCCTGCTCTAAAGACCGCCGGGAGGGAAAACCATGCTGCTGGAGCAGATACACGGCCACGCCTCAGCGCTGGCGACATTGCGCAAGGCGCTGGCCAATGATCGCGTGGCCCATGCGTATCTCTTTACCGGGCCGGACGGCATCGGCAAGCGATGTACCGCCATTGCCCTGGCGCACGCCTTACTCTGCCAGGAGGCCCCCCAGCATGGGTGTGCCGCCTGTCCGGCCTGTGTGTCTCTGCAAGCGGGCGCTCATCCTGACTATTATTTGAGCGCGCCCCTGCCCGGAAAACAGAGCATGGGCATCGATCAGATTCGAGCGATGCAGCGGTTTCTGGCGCTCCGCCCTGTTCGGGGTGGTCAGAAAGTCTGCATCCTCAATGAGGCGCATAACCTGACGGATCAGGCGCAGAGCGCCCTGCTGAAGGTTCTTGAGGAACCGCCGGGCGACGCGATTATCGTGCTGATTGCGGCGAGCGGGGCCACGCTCTCCCTCCCCCTGCTGTCGCGCTGCCAACACGTGCGCTTTGCGCCCCTCCCAGTTCAGGACGTGGAACGCATCCTGCGGCAGGAAGCTGGTCTGGAGGCCGACACCGCGGGCCTTCTCGCCCGCTATAGCCGGGGGAGTATTGGCCGCGCCCTCAGCCTTGATCCAGCCACACTGGTGGAGGAGCGCCAGCGGGTTGTCGAGCGCCTCTCCACGGTACAGGGGGCTTCTTTTTCAACCTTGTCCCAACTGGCTGAGTGGCTGGTAGCCGACCGTAGCTCCAAGACTAAGAAGAAAACCGAGACGCCAGCAGCGCTGGAGCAGGGCGCCCGCTTGGAACTCGTTCTGGCCTGGTATGAAGAGGCGCTGCGCTACCTCCTGCTTGGCAATAGCGCGGTCGTGCGCTATCAGGACTGCCTGCCCGCCCTGGCCCAGGCGACTGCGAACGTGGGTATCGCCCGGGCCTTGCGCGATCTTACCCTCGTCTACGAGACGATACAGGCCCTGGGTCGGAACGCCCATCCCCGACTCACCGTAGAAGATATGCTGCTGGAGCTTGCTGAGGCTGCGCCCGCCCGTTAGGAAAGAGAGATTCGAGGAAACAGACATGGACCAACCACGACATATACTTGTTGGCGTTGCCTGGCCGTACGCAAATGGCGAGCAACATATCGGCCATATTGCCGGCGCCTATCTTCCGCCCGATATTTTTGCCCGCTTCCAGCGGATGCGTGGCAACCATGTCCTGATGGTGAGTGGCTCCGACGCGCACGGCACCCCCATTACCGTCCGGGCCGAGGCTGAGGGGGTCAGCCCGGCTGAAATTGTTGAGCGGTTTCATGCCACGTTTATTGACAGCTACCTCAAACTCGGTCTGACGTTCGACCTCTTCACCCACACGGAGACCCAAAACCACTGGGATGTAACGCAGGATATTTTTCGCACTCATCTTGAGGGCGGCTATATTTACCAGGACAGCCAGCAGCAATTGTATGACGCCACAGCCAACCGTTTTCTGCCCGACCGCTATGTTGAGGGCAACTGCCCGTTTTGTGACTATGACGAGGCGCGCGGGGACCAGTGCGATCAGTGCGGGCGTACCTACGAAGCGGTTGAGCTCAAGAACCCTCGCTCACGGATTACCGGGAACACCGCCCTCGAAGTCCGGGAGACCGAGCACTATTTCCTGGACTTGTCGAAACTCCAGGAACCGCTGCGGTCCTGGCTGCAAGACGGCAAAACGCACTGGCGACCGAATGTCATCCATTTTGCGCGCACCCAGGTGGAACAGACAGAGCTGCGCGGCCGTCCGATTACCCGTGACATGGAGTGGGGCGTATCAATTCCGCTGCCGAACACCGCAGGGAAATGTATCTATGTCTGGTATGACGCCGTCATCGGCTATCTGAGTGCGGCAAAAGAGTGGGCCCAACTCAATAACGAGGCGGAACAATGGCGTCAGTGGTGGGATGCCACTACCAACTCCCAGGCCCGTATCTATAATTTTATCGGTAAGGACAATATCCCCTTTCATGCCATGATGTGGCCGGCCATGCTGATTGCCTACCAAAGCCTGAATCTGCCCTATGATGTGCCGGCCAACGAATACCTGAATATGTACGGTCGGAAGTTCAGCAAAAGCCAGGGGCGTATTATCAGCATCCTGAATGTGCTCGAACGTTACCAGGCGGATGCGTGGCGTTACGCGCTCACCGCCATCGCGCCGGAAGCAAACGATGTGGACTTTACCTGGGACGATTTTGTGGAACGCGTCAACAACGAACTGGTGGCGAATTGGGGCAATCTGGTGAACCGGGTGTTGGGCTTTGCCTATAAGCGCTGGCAGGGCGTCATCCCCGCGCCCGGCCCGTTGAGCGAAAAAGAGCAGGGTCTGCTCGATGAAGTCAGAGCCGGTTTCCACAGCGTTGGGGACTTATACAACAGTGTGAAGCTCAAGGCCGCCATGCAGGAAGTCCGACGCCTGAGCCAACGGGCAAACCAGTATCTGCACGACGCCGCCCCCTGGACTACGATTAAGACGGACCCCCAGCAAGCCGCCACGTCAGTCTATGTAGCGCTGCAAGCCATTGACTGGTTGAAGATTCTGTGGGCCCCCATACTGCCCCACACCAGCCAGCAGCTCCACGCATTCCTTGGCTATGATGGTCAGCTCTTTGGTCGCCAGTACACGCAGGTCGTCAAAGACGCCCGAGGCGAGCATCACGTGCTGCGCTATGACAACAGCGCCGCAGCCGGCAGGTGGGAACCGGGGACGCTTGCCCCAGGCCAAGCGCTGCGGCAGCCCGCGCCATTATTTGTCAAACTCGACGAAAACGTGCCGGAGCAAGAGGCCGCGGGCTAAGGGCGGGGACGCCGACTATGCGTTTGGTCGACTCACACTGTCATCTGACCGACACGCAGTTTGACGAAGACCGGACTGCGCTTCTGACCCGTGCGCGCCAGGCCGGCATCGGACGTTTTATTACGATTGGAGCGACGGGCGAATTTTGGCATAACGAAAAAGCCGTAGCGCTGGCTCAGGAACAACCGGACGTCTTTGCCACGGTTGGGGTGCACCCGCACAATGCCGAAACGATTACCCCGGAAACCTATGCCCACCTGCGCCGCCTGGCTCAGGAGCCCAAGGTCGTGGGGTTAGGTGAGACCGGCTTGGATTTTTACTACGAGTATGCTCCCCGTGCAGCGCAGCGGAAGCATTTTCGAGCCTTTATCCAACTCGCGCTCGAACTCGACCTGCCGCTCTCCATACATGTCCGTGAGGCCTACGCTGAAGCGGCTGAGATTCTCCGCCAGGAAGGCGGCGGCCAAGTCCGAGGCGTCATGCACTGCTTTACCGGCACTGCACCGGAAGCCGAGGCCCTGCTCGCGCTTGGTTTGTCTCTGTCGTTGAGTGGGATTGTGACCTTCAAAAATGCGCAGGAATTGCGCGCGGTCGTGCCCATTGTGCCCATGAATCGCCTGCTCATTGAGACCGATTGCCCGTATTTGGCTCCGGTCCCATACCGCGGCCGGCGGAACGAACCGGCGTATGTTTCCCAGGTAGCGGCAACGATTGCCCAGCTCAAAGCCGCGCCGCTTGAAGAGGTGGCGCAGGCCACGTGGCGCAATACCGCCCGCCTCTTTCGGCTCGACGCCTAGCCGTTAAAGAAACGCCCCTGATGCGGGTCAAGACTTTCTCGGCAGTCTTTGCAAATCCCGTAGATTTCCATCTTGTGCGTGGTTGCCACAAAGTCGTAGCGCCGGGCAAGCTCTTCCTGGAGTTCTTCAATCCGGGGCTGGACGAATTCGATAATACGCCCACAGCGTTCGCAGATCAGATGATCGTGGTGCCGTTCGGCTTCAATGTTCTCAAAGCGCGCCTGCCCATCGGCAAAATGACGCTCCTCGGCAAGTCCGCACTCCTTGAGTAATTTGAGGGTCCGGTAGACGGTCGCATAGCCCACCCGCGGATTGACCTGGCGGACTTCACTATAGAGTTCTTCCACACTGATATGGCGCGTGATCGCAAAAAAGACGCGGGCGATGTCCTCTCGTTGAGCGGTGGCCTTGAGGCCCTGCTCTTTGATCCAGAGCCGAAAGGTGTCAAGCCGCTCACTCATGCTGGAGGCCCTCCTGTTATTCCTGCCAGAAGGTGACGGAGCGACGGCGACAGCGCCTGCGTGTCAACCTCGCGTTGCGAGAGCTCATCGAGCAGAATGTCAACCCGTTCAGTCACCGGTCGGTCTCGGTCGAGGAAGACGATGTCCTGGTCGCGCACGCGACAGCCGCCGCCCCGGACGCGATACCCAACTTCGCGCAGCAACTTTTCCTCTCGGACCTGAATGCCCAGCCGTGTCGCCACCTCTTTCAGCTCTCCGAGCGTCGCGTTCTCTTGTCCACCACCACTCCCCCGCCCACCAGTCTTCTTCTTTGCCATAGTTCTATTGTGACCAAGGCCCGAAAACTTGTAAAGCGCCAAATTCTGTGTTCAGACTCTCCCCCTTGCGAGCTTGTAGACGGATGGGTACTATCCCCTAACCGGACGGTCAGCCGGTGAGGCTGAAGGGCAAACGGCCTGACGGGCTAAGGATAAGGAGGACAAGGGGGGATATGCGGTTTCCATTACACATCACGACCGACATGATCAAATGGCAGCTCAAGAACAAGCTGAACGGCCAGTCTCGTTATCCTGTCGTGCTCATGCTTGAGCCCTTATACACCTGCAATCTGGCCTGTGTGGGCTGTACGCCGGAACGACACCAGGGCGACCTCAAAGATCGACTCTCTTTAGCGCAATGCTTTGAGGCGGTGGATCAGTCCGGCGCGCCGGTGGTGTCGATTTGTGGCGGAGAACCGACCGTGTATCCGGATCTGCCGGAACTTATCGAGGGCATTATTGACCGCAAGCGTCACATCTATCTGTGTACCAACGGGATTTTGCTGGAACGCTTTTACGCCAAAGGGAAACCGCATAAACGCCTATCCATTAACGTGCATCTGGATGGCATGCGTGACACCCACGACTTTGTGTGTGACAAGCCGGGCGTCTTTGACAAGGCCGTTGAAATGATCGAGCGCGGCAAACAACTCGGGTATTCCATGTATACCAACACCACGGTGTTCCGTGAAACCAGCATGGAAGAGATCGAAGAGATGTGCGAGATGCTGACCGGGCTGGGAGTGGACGGCATCATGATTTCGCCCGGCTATCATTACCAGGCGCTTGAGGCCAACCGTTTTCTGTATCGGGACGAGATCCACCAGAAGTTCAAACACGTGCTGAAACTGTCCGAGCGCTACAAGATTGCGCTGACCCCGCTGTTCCTCGAATTCGCCGCCGGCGAGCGCGACTATTCCTGTACGCCGTGGGGCAATGTCACCCGGACACCCTTTGGCTGGAAGGATCCGTGCTATTTAATCGGCAAGAAATACTTCAAGACCTGGGACGAATTCTGGAACGGGGTGGATTGGGACTATTGGGAAAAACGCGAAGACGCCTTGTGTCAGAACTGTCTCATGCACTCCGGCTTTGAAGCCTCGGTCATACGCAAACTGCCCGAGAGCCCACAGGACATGCTGCGCATGGCCAAGTGGATGATGGCGGCCTAGGCCCTTCCCGGCCGTATCTCGTTTCCCTCTCCCCCTGGGAGAGGGCGAGGGTTCTTCTCTCTCCCCATACAACCGCAGACCACGGCAGGAAAAATACATGGGAGCCACCCGCTCCACTCTTTCTACCTGGAAAGACCGCAAGCGCCACAGGGCCACTGCCACCCAACTCGCCGAGTGGCAGGAGCAGTACCAGCGACACTTCGCGTATTTCAACCGCCAGTACTTCGCCAATACGCTGCCCGCATACCGTATTACGCTCCACGACCCGCTCATCGTCCCTGGGGTTCCAGTTGAAATGAGCAAATACATAGCTGGCTACTGCGACAAGAAACGCCGCCGAATTTTGTTGGAGGCTTTTCCCTTCCCCAAAGGGGAAGGCATCCTGCTGCACGAAATGGTCCATGCGGCGACCAACGTGCACCACGGCCCGCGCTTCCGCCAGGAAATGACCCGCCTGGCCGCCCTGGCTGCCCCGCTGGGTCCGGTCAACCTCGCTACTTATGTGACGGGTGGGCCGTAGCGACTTGCTTGATAGGCCAGTTTTGTAGGTATATAATGCCAACGAAATATGAATCTTTCAGGTGGACCTTTTCACCGTAAAGTCCAACTTCGAGAGTATCTTCTGTTAGAAGTTGATATTCGGATTGTCCCTGAGAGTTCAGATTATCCTGAAGGCGTTCGATATCGCTGTTATCTCGGAAATCCCCGGACACAAGAAATAATCGTCCTGTACGATATTCATCCAGGCAAACCACATCACCGCCACATCCGTGGAAAGGAGGAACCGTATCTTTTTACGAGTCCTGAACAATTATGGAACACTTTTGTCAGGGATGTAGAAGCCGTTCTCCGAGGTGAATTATGAAAGTCAGACGTGTGAAGGTCGGGATCAAGAGCTGGGAAGAGAATAAAAAAGAAATGCAGTCTATCTTTCGACGAACAGAAGAGAAATCCACTCTACCGGCAGAGGAGTCTCTCTTCTTCGTTGATATCGAAACCTTCCGGAAATGCCTGACGCCAAAGCGTCTCACCCTTCTGTGGGTAGTGGCTGAGAAACACCCGCAGTCAGTCCGCGCATTAGCCTCGCTCCTTAGGCGAGAGGTAAAGAACGTGAGTGGCGATCTTGAGTACCTGCGTCAGGTCGGCCTCGTCGAATTCCGGCCAAGTACAACTCACGGCAACGCGCGCGCGCCGGTCGTTCCGTATGATCGATTAGATTTGAGCCTTGATCTCCGTCACTCCGCAGGGGAGGCTGGAGTGTCGTAGGGCTACTGGCCTCCCGGTTGAAACAGGAATGGGAAAAAGTGTTTGAGCGAAAACGGGCAGAGGCCGGCGGTCGGCTGCTCGTTGTTGTACGGGGTGAGACGATTACCCTGCTCCCTAAGCCAAAGAAGTACGCCAAGGCCATTGCCGGTATCGGGAAGGGTCTCTATCTGAGGGACTATCTTTCAACTGAACGAGAGAATTGGGGGGAAAGGCCGGTATTTCTTTAGCGCCGTAAAATGAGGTCAATCCCCAGAAGGACGGATTCAACTTGGCGTCGGGAAATATGTCCGACCCGTTCGGTTAAGAGTGTTCGATCAAGCGTCAGGATTTGAGAAACATTGGCAACGGAATCTTTGGGAAGCCGAGTGCTGCGCGCCGGCAGCAACACATTTCCTGGAGCATTGGCCCAGCGGAGATTGCTCGTCAGCGGAACACAAATGACTGTGGCGAGCCGACTCCGGTTGAGCGACTCTCCCTGGACCACGAGCACGGGCCGCCGAAAGCCAGGGCCTGAACCCACCGGACTGGGCAAGTCAGCCCACCAGACTTCACCCTGAGCTACTACCATTCGCTCTGTTCGAGAACGCGTCGAGTCACGGCTGAAAAGGCAGGGTCGGAATGGGCATCAACAGCGTCACATACCTTGTTCATCGCCTCTGTAAGTGTCTCGGTATCGTGACGGGCGACATATTCCGCAACCGCCTCACTATACAACTGACTGCGAGATTTTCCGAGGTGTTGGGCGAGACGTTCCGCTTCCGTATACACAGAATCAGGAATTGAGATTGCCGTTTTCATACTAAAAGTATAACCTCTCTTCGAGTGATGTCGCAAGAACTCCGTCCGGCTTGCCGTGAAATCCTCTCCTGACATAATGGTCCAGGGTACGACGCAGAAAGGAAGCCGCTGTCACTATGCCCACTATGAAAGTCGCTCGTTTGTACGATTCAACTGATATTCGTTTTGAGGACGACCCCATTCCCACGGTTGGGCCGGGCGAGGCCTTGGTGAAGACTCGAACGTGCGGGATTTGCTCGGGCGATGTGATGGGTTGGTATATGAAGAAAAAGGCCCCGCTGGTGTTTGGGCATGAACCGGCTGGCGAAATTGTTGAAGTCGGCGAGGGAGTGGCAGACTTTCAGGCCGGAGACCGGGTGTTTGTCCATCATCACGCGCCGTGTTTTTCGTGCCGGGCGTGTCAACGCGGCGAGTTTGTCCAGTGTCCAACCTGGCGGGCAACAAAAATTGTTCCCGGCGGCATGGCTGAATACTTTGTGGTGCCCAAGGACAATTTATCCGGCGATACATTACGCCTGCCTGAGCAGATGTCGTTTGCCGACGGCTCTTTGGTTGAACCCGCGGCCTGTGCGGTCAAATCCCTGCGGCGCTCGGGGTTTCAGGCCGGCGACAGCGTCTTTGTGATTGGCCTTGGCATCATGGGACAGTTGCATGTCGCCCTGGCAAAACATGCCGGGGCTCGAACCATCATTGGAACCGATTTCGTCCCCTACCGCTGCACAAAGGCGCGTGAACTTGGAGCTGATCTCGCGCTGAATCCGCACGCGGTGAAAGACGGAAATATCGAGGCCGCGCTACGGGAGTACACCCAGGGCGAGATGGCTGAGGTCGTCATTGTCGGACCGGGCTCGATCGCAGCCATGCATCTCGGCCTGCGCTGTGCGGCCAGAGGCGGAACCGTGGTGTTGTTTACGGCCAGTAAACCCGAGGACAGCCTGACCCTCTCGCCCAACGATCTGTATTTTAACGAAGTCGGCCTGATCCCCAGCTATTCGTGCGGGCCGAACGATACCCGCGAGGCGCTTCGACTGGTTCAGGACGGCGTTATTACGGCCGAGAAATTCATCACCCATCGTTTCCCATTTGAGCAACTCCACGCTGCCTATCGCAACGCGGCTGACGCGCGAGACTCACTCAAGACGATTATTGAGTTTGCCTAAGGAAGGTCATGTCCGTTCCCAAAAGCCGTCTCATGCGGGCGCAAAAAGACCCCGGTTCGTACACCTGGTCTGAGGTCGAATGCGAAGCCTACAAGCAGGGACAGGAGGCGGGACGAGAGTGGAAGCATATTATCCGCCAAGTTCTGGTCGGCAAACAGGCCGAAGAGACCAGCTTTCATCTACGCTATTTTGAAATCGAACCGGGCGGCTACTCCAGTTTGGAGAAACACGCCCACGCGCACGTGGTGATCGCCGTGCGCGGGCAGGGGCAGGTAGTGCTGAACGATCAAGCCTGGGAGATGCAGGCGCTTGATACCGTGTACGTTGCTCCCTGGACTCCCCATCAGTTTCTGGCCGGCGGCGATGAACCATTCGGTTTTTTCTGTATCGTCGACGCCGAGCGCGACCGTCCCCAGGCCGTCTCTCAGCAAGAGGGCCGGCTCGCTCAGGCCGCGGGCGCGCAATCCGCCATGCCCGACTGAACCCTCTGGGAGTACGGGTTTCCAGCCAGCCCTGGTCTTGCCTTCTAAGCTGTACTCGGTCAGACCACGTCCGACATCATTCATGGAGTTTAAGATGCCTTTCTCAGAAGCACTAAAAACGAAGGTTCGTAAACGCGCACTGAATAAGTGCTGTATATGCCACTCCTTCCCCGTGGAGGTCCATCACATCATTCCGCAGGTAGAAGGAGGAGCAGATACCGAGGATAACGCCGCCCCACTCTGTCCTTCCTGCCATGTGAAGTACGGAGCCAATCCACAGATGCGCAAGCAGATTCAAGAAGCACGAGATGCTTGGTATGAAAAATGCGCGAAGCCGTTTGAAGTGTCCTCTATACCAAAAGAAATTGCCGACACTCTTCAGAATCTCGCATCCAAAGAGGACATCGAACGTCTTGCCGTTCGCAATGTGAGCTATGTTCTGGGATCGTCAGAAGGTGGTATGCCATCTTCTCTTGAGCAAAGCCGATATTCGTTTTGCCGTGAGGAGTTCGTTAATCCCTTGATAATTCGCGAGTTGCTAGGCTGGATATCTGACAGCACAGAAACAATAGTCGGTGTGGATATTGTTTCTGCAAATCGAAGTAATCGATTCTATGGTGAATTTAACATCAATGATCGTAATGGAAGATCATGGGTGGAATGGGTAGGTTCTGGAAGACAGTTCTTTATGTACTCACACGTTGCCACTTCCCCATCGGGAGTCGAAATGGTGGAATGTTACGACTGTGGCGGTGGTAGCGGTGTTTTTGGTTCAGTCGGATTGTTCTCTTTTGAGCGTGATAGAGCTTTAGGAAAAGATGAAGAAGGAAAGCTGAATACTCGCGAACGATACATGTTAAAAACTTTAGGGTCGATTGCCTTGGGCGACAGGTATGGAGGAGAAATAAGCTACGTCGATGGGTTTCTCATGATCGGCCCCGATAATGGCTGGTTCAATCGAGGCCAGGAGACTGATCGGAAGTTGCCAATTTTATAGTCCCGTAGGTCGGATTAGCGAAGCGTAATCCGACATCCCCCTCGCCCCCTTTGCTGACGAGAAAGGAGCTATGCTAGAAGGGGGTGGTCGCGCAGACCGCCAATGCCATTCAGGCCCTACCCGGTAGGCCTGTCCTGAGCCTGTCGAGGGGAATGAGTGTCTGGGGTGAGGGCAAGGACGAGGAAGAGCATGGAAAATCCATTGGTTGCTGTCCAGCAATTGGGTCAAAGTATCTGGTATGACAATATCCAGCGCAGCCTTATCACTTCTGGTGATCTCCAGGCTATGGTTGAGCGTGACGGCTTGCTCGGCATGACGTCGAATCCGGCTATTTTTGAGAAGGCGCTGACGGGCAGTGCCGATTACGATCAACCCATGCAGGCCCTGGTCGAACAGGGGGTGGGGTCAGCCATAGACGTGTATGAGCGTCTGGCGATCCAGGACATCCGGCTGGCCGCGGACGTGCTGTTTGAAGTCTATCGGAAAACCGAGGGCAAAGACGGCTATGTCAGCCTTGAGGTCTCTCCCTATCTGGCCCATGACACGCAAGCGACCCTCGAAGAAGCCCGGCGTTTGTACACACTGGTCGATCGGGCCAATGTCATGATTAAGGTGCCGGCTACCCAAGCCGGCGTGCCGGCCATCGCCCAGTTAATCGGCGAGGGGATCAATATCAATGTGACCCTGCTCTTTGCGGTTGAAGCGTATGAAGCGGTCGCCGAGGCGTATCTGGACGGCTTGGAGCAACGCTCTCAAAGGGGTGGGGACCTGAGCGCAGTGGCGAGTGTGGCCAGCTTTTTTATCAGTCGCATCGACACCCTGATCGATCAAAAGCTCAGCCAGGCTCTTGAGACCACAGACAGCACCGAGCAAAAGGCCAAGATTGAAAACCTGCTCGGAAAAGTCGCTATTGCGAATGCAAAAATTGCCTACGCCGCGTATAAAAACCTGCTGGCCAGTGAACGCTGGCGTACCCTCGAAGCAAACGGCGCGCGACCGCAACGCCTGCTCTGGGCCAGCACGAGTACGAAAAACCCGCGCTATTCCAAAACGCTCTATGTTGACGAACTGATTGGCCCGGACACCGTCAATACCATGCCGGGCGAAACCTTTACGGCCTTCCGGGATGGAGGCCGAGCCGAGCCACGGCTAACCGCCAACTGGGAAGAAAACCTGGAGGACGCCCGGACCAGCATCCGCACCCTGGCCGAGGTCGGAGTGTCTCTTGAAAATGCGACCGACCAACTCCTGGATGAAGCCGTGCGTAAATTTGTTGAGCCGTTTGACGCTCTGCTCGGCTCAATCGAGCGCAAGCGCCAAGCCATGCTGGGCGGTGAACTGGCTCAGCAGACGTATAGTCTGGACGATGCTTCCGCTCTCGTCGAAGCCAGTTTGAAAGACTGGCGGACACAGGGGAAAGTCCGGCGCTTATGGCAAAAGGACTCTGCGCTCTGGTCTGGAAAGGACGAGCATCAGTGGCTAGGCTGGCTCGATAGCGTCGAGGCGCAGCGGACGAACCTCAGCTCCCTCACGCAGCGCGCTGAAGAAATCAGAGATGGTGACTTGCAGCATATCCTCCTGCTTGGCATGGGCGGTTCGAGCTTGTGCCCGGAGGTCCTGAAACGCACCTTTGGCGCGATGGACGGCTGGCCGGAACTCCTCGTTCTCGACTCGACCGTGCCGGCCCAAGTCAAAGCCTGCGCGCAAAAAATCGACCCCAGGAAGACACTGTTTATTGTCTCTTCAAAGTCGGGTGGGACGACCGAGCCCAGCGTCTTTACGCAGTATTTCCTTGACCAGGTCGCCCAGGCTCTTGGCGCGGACAGAGCCGGCTCACACTTTATCGCCATTACGGACCCCGCCAGCCCGCTCCAACAGCTCGCCCAACAGCGCCAGTTCCGCGCCATCTTTCCGGGGGTGCCCAGCATCGGCGGTCGGTATTCGGCCCTATCGAATTTTGGCATGGTCCCGGCCGCCCTGATGGGGGTTGATGTCCAGCGCTTTCTGGACAGGGCCGCCCTGATGGTCCAGGCCTGCTCGGCGAATGTGCCGCCCGAGGTCAATCCCGGCGTTACGCTGGGAACGATTATGGGCACCCTGGCGCAACACGGCCGAGATAAAGTGACGCTCGTGACCTCACCGGGCATTGACGCCTTGGGCGCGTGGCTTGAGCAACTCATCGCCGAATCGACCGGCAAGGAGGGGCACGGACTTATTCCGGTTGATGCCGAGACCCTGGGCCGGCCCGAGGTCTATGGCCGGGATCGGCTCTTTATCTATATCCGACTCAACAGCGCGCCTTCTGCAGAACAGGATGCGGGCATGGCCGCGCTCGAAAAAGCCGGCCAGCCGGTTGTGCGTATCAGTCTCGAAGATACGCTCAGCCTTGGACAGGAATTTTTCCGCTGGGAAATGGCAACTGCCGTGGCCAGCGCCATGCTCGGGATTCACGCCTTTAACCAGCCCGATGTGGAAGCCAGTAAAAGGGCGACCCGGCAATTGACCGCAGCGTTTGAAGAGACCGGCGAGGCGCCGGCTGAGACCCCGTTTTTGGAAGATCGGGGTCTGCGCTTTTTCTCGGATGCGGCAAATACGCAAGCCTTGCGCGCAACGACCGCCGGCCAGGACGCGGTGGCCCTGCTTGGCGCGCATCTGGGCCGTATTCAGGCTGGCGATTATTTTGCGATCAACGCCTATATTGAAATGAACGGGGAAACCTGCGCCGCGTTGCAAGCCCTGCGCCGTGTTGTACGAGACGCGAAGAAAGTAGCCACCACCCTCGGTTTTGGTCCGCGCTTCCTGCATTCCACCGGCCAACTGCACAAGGGTGGCCCCAACTCCGGCGTGTTTCTCCAGATTACGTCAGACGATGCCAGCGACCTGGACATTCCTGGCCAACGCTATAGTTTTGGCACGCTGAAACGCTTTCAAGCCCAAGGTGACTTTGCGGTGCTGGCCGAACGGGGCCGGCGCGCGCTGCGCGTCCACCTTGGACCGGATGTACACGCTGGCTTGCAAACCTTGCGCGAGACCATCACGCAAGCCCTGGCCTAGAGGTTTCTCCTGACACGGCAGAGCAAGGCATGACTATCGCTGAACGCGCGCTCGAATTTGTGAAAGATGGAGATGTTGTCGGCCTGGGCACGGGCCGGGCGGCGAGCGCCTTCGTGCGCGCGCTTGGCGCTCGGGTACAGGCTGGCTTACGTATCCGTGGGATCCCGACATCCCATGGAACGATGGCTTTCGCCCAGGATCTGGGCATTCCCCTCACAACGGTTGATGCCGTCGAGAGTATTGATATTGCCGTCGATGGGGCTGATGAGGTTGATCCCGACCTGAACCTCATCAAAGGCTATGGCGGTGCCTTGGTGCGCGAAAAAATCGTGGCTGCCGCGGCCCGAAAATTCATCGTTCTGGTGGGTACTGAAAAGCTGGTGGCCGTGCTCGGAGAGCGGGGCAGGCTGCCGGTTGAAGTCGTGCCGTTCGGGGTGGCGACGTGCTGCCGCCACCTCCGGGCGTTGTCCTGCGACCCAATACCTCGCGAGACTGACTTTGGTGTGTTCCTCTCTGATAACGGTAACGCTATTATTGACTGTGCGATCAGTACGATTACAGCTCTCGCCCAATTTGAACAAGACATCCTCTCGATTCCCGGCGTTGTTGACACGGGTCTGTTTGTGGGGATGGCCCCAACCGTGCTGGTTCAAGACGGTGAGACCGTCAGAGTTCTTCAGTAAAGTGGATAACCCGGACGCCTATGGACCCCGAACATCTGCTTCAGTTCTGGTTCGCCGATGCAGCTTCGGACGCGCACAAGGCCGAAGAGCGGTATCCTTTCTGGTTTCAGGCCACGCCCGAAACCGATGCCACCATCCGCACCCGCTTTTCCGATCTCGTCAGGCAGGCCCGGTCCGGCGGATTGGCGTCCTGGGAATCCCTTCCCCGCGGGTGGCTGGCACTGATTATCGCCCTGGACCAGTTGCCGCGGAATCTCTATCGCGGCACAGCCGCGGCCTTTGCGACCGACCCGTTAGCGCAACACGTCACCCAGCGCGGCTTTGAGCGCGCCTTTCCTGCCTCTCTGAGCGTGCTGGAGCAACTGTTTTGTGTGATGCCATTCCAGCACGCCGAGGACCTGGCACTCCAAGAGGAAGCGGTGCGTCGCGGAGATGCCGTGCTGGCGACTGCCCCTGCGGAGTGGACCGCGCTGATCGAGAATTTTCAGGGTTCGGCCCGAAAGCATCTTTCTCTTATTCAGCGCTTCGGTCGCTTTCCGCACCGCAACGTCCTGCTCGGACGAACGTCCACACCGGAAGAGCAGGCGTTTCTGGACTCCGGCAGCGGATCGTTCGGACAGGCCCCCAAAGAGGCAAACACCATTCAAGGAGGATAGCGATGTCAGCCTATTTTATTTTGACCCAGACGATTACGGACCCAGAGCGATACCAGAAAGAGTACATCCCCGGAGTATTGCCTTTTCTGGCCAAGTATAAGGCCGAAGTCGTGGTGGCCGACTTTAACGCGACACCACTCCAGGGTGAGCCCGCCAAAGGGGTGGTGGTGATCAAATTCCCTTCCGAGCAGGTGATACAGGACTTTATGGATGACCCGGAGTATAAGCCGGTCAAGGATATCCGTCTGGCGATTACGACCAATGCCAGCGCCGTGATGGCGCCGGCATTCGCGCCGCCCCAGGGCTGAGGAAGCGGTTGGGTCAGATACTTATAAATTAAGAATGTCCCGGTCTATTGCGGCCCGCACATGACACGGGGAGCCCGCCATTTCTGAAATGCGCAGGTCGGCGGCAACGCTGGCCAGCATAGCGGCCTCTGTCTGGTTGACCCCGGCGCGCTCCACTAAGAGCTGAGACAGGTCTTCCAGGGCCTGACGGGCGGCGACTTCAGCCGTCTCCCCATCGCCCATAGTGAGGACTTCATCTGGCGTGATCACCAGCGGTCGCTGCAACGGAAATTCGTGCGCGACGCGACAGCGCAAGGTCACTTCCGCCGCGATTTCAACCGCCGAAGCCGTTGCCTCGCCGTCGCCCATTCGGGCGTGGACATCTTCTATGGTCAGCATCCCGCCCTCGACACTCACCGGCAGAAACACCGTAGAACCGCTGCCAAGCTGACTATTGCTGAGCTGACCGCCAAAAGCGCCAACCGCGTTGCTGGGCAGGGAGCCGTCGGCAGGAGCGAGGCCAATTTTGCTGATATTCGGAATAAACGGCAGGCTGATCGTGTCGTTATAGCGAATACGATTGCCCTCAATTGGCACGACCTTTTTGCAGAACTCGATTTGGTCCTTGAGTAAGCCGTAGCCCGGAATCGCCACCACATAGCCAAAGCCCTGCGCGGGCCGGATGTCCAGGACCTCGACCGCCAGGGTGTGGCCGGGCTGGGCGCCCTCAATCCAAACCGGGCCGGTCATCACGGACAACTGCTCCATGGGCCACCGACCGCCATCGTTCCAGTCGCGGAAGCGATCGTTGGTTTCCATGACAAAGACTTCTCCCGGCTGGACGCGGGCCGCCGGCGGATGGGTGGCGTCAAAGGTACGGACAATATGCTCTTTGCCGATTGTTTGCATGGCTTTCTCCTTTGGCTAGGCTGGTGTTTTTTCTCTCAGTGCCTCGTCCTCTCTCCGTAAGCCTTTATCAATCACAAAGGGTCCAAAAGGCAACAGCGCGGCAACGAGAATGCGACCGGCTTTTTTCAGGTCCCAGCCGGTTGCGTCTTTTGCTTTGAGCAATACGCCGCAAAACCAGAGAAACAGGAGGCCGTGAATCAAACCGACAATCCGCACCGCCAGCGGCTGTCCCCAGAGATATTTGAGCGGCATGGCGATACCGAGCAGCGCGAGAAAAGAGACACCTTCCAGAATGCCGACCAGCCGCAGGCGTCCGATGGGGGTATGAGTCATGATGGTAGCTGAAGTCTGTCCCTTTCCTGAGTGATAGGCGGCTCTACTTTCCTGCTGACACGGCGGCTGTACGGTCCTTGTCCGCGAGGGTCCGATACAGCTCCGGCCGGCGGTCCGGCATGAAATCCCAGCGCGCTTTGAGCTTTGTGAGCGTGTCCAGGTCAATCGTGGTGACGACCAGTTCATCTCCATCGGTCCGGGCCTTGGCCAATACTTTGCCTTCAGGAGAGATAACTTCACTGCCCCCGATATACTCGACGCCGTCTTCAACGCCGGCCTTTCCCGCGGCGACGATAAAGACCTGATTCTCTATGGCGGCGGCGCGCAGGAGAATCTCGGCGGTTTCGTGCCCTTCTTCTGGGGGGCGGCCAAATGTGGGCGTATTGTATGGAATGCAGATCAGCTCAGCCCCGTCGAGCGCGAGCGTCCGATATGCCTCCGAGAACCGCCGGTCATAACAGATGAGCATACCCAGCCTGGCCGACTCGCCGGTCCGCAAAGCCGTCACCGGAAAGCCCAGATTCCCTTCTGTAAAATAGCGCTTTTCAAAAATATCGAGACCCTCGCCCCGCGGCTCGACCACGCCGGGAATATGAGCCTTGCGGTATTTCTGGACAATGGTTCCAGTCGGATCAATAAGAACCGCCGTATTATAGACTTGGCCGTTCTCCCGCTCGGCAAAGGGAAAGATCCAGTGTAGTTCCGCCTGACGCGCGGCCTCAAAAAGGGGCTGGGTCACGGCTGAGGGCAGACCGTCTTCGGGGAAATCCTGCCAGGCTGCGTGCACTCGTGTCGCAAAATAGGGGGTCAGGGAAAGCTCGGAAAAGGTCAGCAGTTCGACGTCGCGCCGTCCGGCTTCTTGAATCAGTGCGACCATGCGTTCGACGGTCTGGGCCTTGGTGCTGGAACTCGGCCCGAGCTGGGCCGCCGCAACAGTGAAAGAACGTGTCATGCCGTGTCTCCGATCTGCTTCTGGCCAAAGGTTCGGCGGGCCGCAGAGCCGCAACAGTGAAAGAACGTGTCATGCCGTAAAGAGTAAACGTGTCCAGCCTTTCATGTCCAGTGGAGGACACGTTTACTCTTTGTCTCCTTGCGCTTCATTCTACATAGCCCATAGGCGCTTTCGAGAAGTCCCAGGCCTGGATCTTTTGCGGTCGAATTTTCGTGATGACGCGGCCTTCGTTGTCCTTAAAGAGCTGGCTGTCTCGTCCCTCCGGTCGAGCGAAGAGTTCGCCAAACGACTCGTGGCTAAAGCCGAGCGCCCCGTCACGGGCCGAGAGGCTGTAACGGTTGCCAAGAAGGCTCACCAAATGCTCCGGGGTATGCTCACCCTGCCACGGGCCGGCCTCAACGCGCACGGTTTTACCCGAGCCAACCGCCGTCATTTCCGCCTTGCCCTTGATCACCACCGCCTTGGCCATATTGGTGCGCATCCCCATAAGCGGGCGGTCATCCATATCAATGGCAGCCGAGCAGCGCGGGTCGCGGTTGAGGTGTTTGCAGGCGAGTCGATTCCGGGTCAGGGCGAGATACAGACACTGGCCATCCCAGTAGTACCACAGCGGCGTCACGTGCGGATATCCGTCCCGCGCAAGCGTTGCCAGGCGCACAACCCAGCGCCCGGACAGAAAATCGTCGATCTCGTCCTGGGTCATGGCCACTTCGGGATGCCAGGCCAGCACTCCGCCTACTTTTTTCATTCAACCCTCCCGGTCCTCGGGGCGCTATACCACTGGCCGGGAGATGATATCGCCCGACACCCGCCGTTTGAGCCACTGGCCGTCCGTCGCACTCCCGACCAGTTGTCCTCGGTCGACAATGACCTTACCGCGCAGCATGGTCAGCACCGGATAGCCCTGGCAGGTAAAGCCCTCCCAGATGCTGTAGTCAGAGTCGGCGTGCAGATCGTCCATGGTGAGCGTTTTGTTCATGTCGGGATCAATCAAAACGAGATCGGCATCACTCCCCGGCTGAATCGCTCCCTTGCGGGGATAGAGCCCCAGGAGTTTGGCCGCATTGGCTGAGGTGATGTCAACAAAACGCTGGAGAGACATATTGCGCTCGGCCACAAACTTGGTGAAGGCGACCGGCATGCGGGTCTCAATGCCGTTATGCCCACCGCAGACGGTCTCGATGGTATCGCCCCACAGCTTCGGACCTTTATGGGTCGTGTATTCATCTGTGGCCGTGGTCGCCAGACGGCCGTCCATCAAGCCGGCGATCAGCGCGTCGCGGTCATCCGCGAACTTAATGGCCGGATAGGTATGGACCGCGGTCCCGCCGGGCTTTTTATAATCCTCACAGGTGAACTGGAGATAATTGTGGAGGGCCTCGCCATACACCGGCTGACCGGCGTTGCGCGCCTCGGCAATGGCCGCCACGCCTTCTTTGGCGGTCGTATGCACAAAGTAAATACCTGCCTCAGTATGCTGGGCCAGGCGGATGATATGACGGAAGGCCAAGTCTTCAGAGATGTTGTTGTGAACCAGGTGGAGGTTATACCCTTGGTCGCGGCCCTCACGCTTGAGCTTTTCGGTCATATAGCGCACGACTTCGTCTTCTTCGGCGTGGACCGCCATAATGCCGCCGTGCTTGGCCACCTCGGCAAATATCGTCCACAGATGTCCGTAGGGAACCCGGATAGGATGAAACGTCGTAAAAATCTTGAAGCTGGCGATACCTTCCTGTATGGCCTCGCCAATCTCGCCGATTGTCTCCGGCGCGACCGCGCCGGCCAGAATGTAGTGAAAGGTATAGTCGGTGTAGGCGTGGGTGCGAAACACACTGCGGCGTTCCTCCACAACGCTCATAATGGATTTGGGTGTTGCGTCTTCTACCTCTGCAAAACTCAGGTCCCCGGCAAAATCGACGATGGTCGTGACCCCCCCGAACGCCGCGGCCCGGCTGGCGTCCTGGGGCGGCTGGGTCATGATATCCGGCTGACCTGACCACGCGCTCGGCACGGGGATGCCGATATGCGCGTGGGGCTCGATGCCACCTGGGATGACAATTTTGCCGCTGGCGTCAATCACCCGCGTGGCCTGCTCCGACAGCGTGCCCGCCCAGCCAACGGCGACGATCTTTTCGCCCTGAATACCGACATCCATTTCCCCGACGGCCTGGGGAGTAACGACCTGCCCACCTTTGACGACACAATCGAGCATAGGACCCCTCCTTTGGACTGGATACCTTCTTATCGCAAAGCGTTCGACCTGCCGTCAAGGTTTGGCAGGGTTCTCCTTTGGGGATTGCATGTTGACTCCTACACGGATTTCCCTGCTCTCGCTTGGACACGGCTATTCGAAAAGGTCGCTATGCGAGCCGGTACGCTCAAGTCGAAAATTGTTCCTGTCCATTGAATAGATCAAGACCCAATCCGGCTCGATGTGGCAGTCGCGGTAATGCTTCCACATCCCTGTCAGTGCATGATCGCGGTGTTTTGCAGCAAGAGCCCTCCCCTGTGCCAACTGGCTCACGACGGCCTTGAGCTTATCAATATCTTTCCCGCGTCTGTGCATTCGTTTGACGTCCCGTACGAATTGTTTTGTCTGGGAGAGCTTTTTCATTTCTCCCAGCTTTCAAGCATATCCTCCAGTGAGTTGAATGTGTCGACGTCCTCTCCCCGCTGGCTTTTCTTCAGCGTCTTCGCCGTCAATTTGTTAGGGATAAGGACTGGAAAGGGGAGACCACCGCGCAGACAAATCTGGCGGTAGAAGAGCCGAATCGCTTCCGTGGGGCTGAGTCCAAGCTGCTGGAGAACGCCCTCAGCTTGCTTCTTTATTTGGGGCTCTATACGCGCGTGTACGACCGCTGATTTATTCATGCGTATCATGTGACACAAACGCAACACATAATCAAACTCTCTCCTCCTTCTTGGCCTGGTTCAGGCTCCGGCATGGGCGTTCACAAAATCAATAACAACGGCAGCCGTCTGTTCGGGCTGCTCGATCATGTGATAGGTCCCACCGCCGTTCTCAACGAGTTTTACCTCGGCATGGGGGCACAGGGTGGTAAAAGCCTCGATTGCCGCGGTTTGCCCCGGCGTGGCCGCTCCCAGGTGGCCAGAGTTCCCCATTAATACCAGGACCGGCATGGTGAGCTTGGCGACATCGGCAGACAGATCACAGTGGGCAAAAGTTTCCAGCGTCTTGGCTAAAGACGGGATAGAGAAGTTGCGCTTGAAAGACTCGATTTCAAAAAGAGCGATCTCATTGGCTCTGTCGCCGAAGACATTGTGCTCGGCGCTGCCTATCCATTGGGTCAGACGTCCCAGCGCCTCGTAGCCGAACGTTTCGGTTACATCTCGAAAGACCTGAAACATGCGGCGGCTCTCGGGGCTAAAGGAAACGCCAGGATAGGTGATGAGGCTTTTGACCCGCTCGGGATGCCTGGCGGCAAACCTGACATTCAGCGGTGCGCCGGTCGAGGTGCCCCACAGATGGACCGTGGCGAGACCCGCCTGATCAAGAATCACTCTCAAATCATCGACCCATCGATCAAAGGGATAGCCGCCGGGCCAGGCGCGGTCCGACAAGCCAGCGCCCCGGTAATGCCAATCGATCACTTGGAGGTGGGGGGTGAGCCGGTCACGGATATAAGCGAACTGGTCGTGTAACAGACCGAATCCTCCGGTGACAACCAGCGGCTCGCCGGTTCCATTCAGGTCGTACCACAGCTTGACTCCGCTCTCGTTTGCGTAGGGCATACGTCCTCCTTCGGGGTCACAGCTTGACTCGTACACGGATTTGCCCGACCATGCCAACGATTCTTTTTTGAATACCTGATTCTAAGAAAGACAAATTCTCATTCCTGCAGAAAGTGATACGTGAAGAGCCCGTAGCCGCGCGGGACGTTCTGGGTTTCGGTTTGAAGGCGGTTGCCAATGCTATGCACTCCCACGGCCCCATCGAAACGCATTGGGCTGACAGCCCAGTTGACGGCCTGGGGCGATGGTTGGTGGGTGGCGCTACGATGAAGAGGCTCGGCGGGAAGTCGTATCGATGGCCGAGTTGCCGTTAATGAACGAGATTGCCTGTCTCAACGAAGTTGACCGCAAGGTGATATGGAAATTGTCTGTTACATGCGGACGAATCATTAGGGGGAAAGGTGGCGTAGTCTCGTAGGACCAAACCCTGCAAAAAAAGATGGACGAGGCAGGAAGGGTATCCGTGTCATCCCTCCGGTCGCACCGGCTGAAGCAGGAAAACGGTGCGTTTCCCCAACCGCCGGATGAGGGCGTAATTAAATCTCCCCTCTGCCACCTTAGCGATACCCATCTTAGCGGTAATTTCCTGCACCAATGGGCCTGTCGACAGTTCCCCTTGATATTGGGCAACCACATCCCAAACGGTATCCACACCACCCTCTGATAGTTCTTGCGCCAAACCGCTCAGGTACGTGGCCACGATGGAACGCGCCAAGAGCGTCGCCGTCTGACCGAATGCAGGCCGCAGCCCGTAAATGGTCATCAATTCCTTGGTCAAGGCTACGCACGAGTACAACACGATGAGCTGATCAATCACCGCCACCGGTGTAGCGGCGGTGGCGATCCCGACTTTCGTGGCATAGCTCTTGGCGCGGCGTTCTGCTGCTGCATCCAGAATTGACTGAAACCTGAGAGAGAACGTTTTAAGCCATTCGTCCGGGGACAGCGGCTCATCTCCGAGCAGGAACTCATGCGCCTCTACGAGCTTGTTGTATTGGTCTTCGCTGACTCCGAAGGCTCGCAGTCGTTTTCGCGCATCCTCGCCAAGTTCATATCCTTTCAGATAGTCTTGCAGTTCACCTTTTGCACGTTCGGTATGCTGCTTGACCAAGTGCCGCCATCGTTCACGCTGTTGCAAGGCAGCTAATGACCGCAGGGGGACTGTAGGACTACGGTGCAGACGAGCCAGCATTATCCCCAGCTTCAGGATCAACACCATCAGAATTGTAGCGAAAGCCGAGGCGCTTACACCTGCGATCCAGTTGAACGGGGTCGGCAACACTCGGATGTCGTCAACCAACGCCGCCCCCTGAGCAACAAGGAACAGCCCCAACACCGATGCCACACCCCAACCAATCCAGGTAACAACGCGCAGAACACCCGTTGGTATGTTGAACGACGTGCCAGCGGCTCCAAGCTCTTCTAGCTTCCTCTCGAACTCGCGTCGAAGTTCTTCGTCTTGTCGGTGTTCGTACTCTTTGATCTCTTTAGAGGTGAGCGCCCGTGCGCCTTCTACACGAGATTGAGGAATGCCAAGCCCATCATCACCCTCGCGTGGCGGCTTTTCCGATTTGTTGTCAAGTTTGATACCCATAGCCCTTCCTCCAGCGAAGCGCGACGAAGTCAAACACTTTGTCGAGTCCCCTGTGTTCTGGAGGTTGTTGAAGATTCCGCGCCGTCTTAGGATGGACCTCGGGGAACTGGTAATCCTGAAACCCCCAATCGCCCGGCCAAGACTCCGGTAGCGGCGAAACCGGAAACTCCTTTTCCAGCCGGTCGGGATTATCCGACAGCGGCGCGCCAATCAACGTATCCTCCGCATTGCCGGGTCTAGTCGAGTGGCAGGCGCTGCAAATAAACCAGTCGCTCTCCACCTTTCTTGGTAACCGATCCTCCGCTCGTTCGGTCATTTGCTTCAGTAGGGAACGTAAGCGACCATTCTTCAAGTCGTTCGACGCGACTCGGTCAGCTTTGGCTGCAACGAAGGCAACTCGCCGTAGTGAATCTAACCCGAACATCTGCTTAAGCCGCCCGCCGATGGCGGTGCCGGCCACAACCTCAGCCAAGTCCAGCACGATTTGTCGGTTGTCGTTGTAGCGCTCTACACCTCCGACAAGCAGCGAGGGTATGTCCACCAGCACGATCAAGCTGTCGGAATTCGCCACTTCGCGGAACAGCGGGATGACCAACTTCTTACGGTAACGCTGGTAGTGGCGACGCATCTCCTTGGCTAACTTCTTATTAGCCTTGCGGACCGATTCCGGTAATGGTGCAAACTGACTCTGTTCATCCAACCCACATATTCGTTCCTCCGCCAAGTCTTCCAAAGATTGATAGGTAGCTTTATCTCCCTCTTCATCCAAAAGAAAAACGGATGGTGAAATCAGCGGCTTGTAATCTAAAACGAAACGCGCCAACACCCGTCGATAAGCGCGCGTAGCTTCATCCGTACTCAAGTCCGTGGACTCGACCTCCCGCAGAAACTGACAGGCCGCTTCACTGTAGTCTGCGCGATCGTTGAAGTAGTCGAACATGTGGTCGGACCAATTATCAAAGCTGGCACAGGCGGCAATCGCAGCATCGGCAATGCGCTCGCCGGGAAAGTCGAGGAAGTTCAGTTGCTGCTTCTTAAACAACTTCCGATCGCCACGACTGAACTCGCAACGAAACCGGTGAATATCATTAGTTTTCTCTGGCCACTTGCGCCCCTTCGCCAAGGAGTCTCGATGCTTGTAGAATCGAAATTCCTTGTTGCCGTGCGACGGAACGTTACTAAAATCACTGATTGTCACTTCCTTCACTTCTTTATAGAACTTCGAGTCTTTGAATTCCTTTAGGTGCCATAACAGCGTCGTCAGGAACACGGTCTTGCCGCCGGAGGCTATGCCGGTAATGGCGATTTTTCTTCTTTTCATATTCAATTCCATAGACGAGACGGTAGTGTCTTCTCTGAAAATTATGCCTGTAAAAACAAAGACTTACAGCCTAAACTAAGACACCATAGACGAGATCTGTTGCGAAATGTCCATACGAAGATGCTTATTTTTCAGCTGCGTATCAGCCTAGAGCGATTCACACTAGGTCCTGCTAGTCGAGTCGTGAACGTTTCCCCTTGTCTCCCTTCAGAGATCACAGCTTGACTCGTACACGGATTTGCCCGACCATGCCAACGATTCTTTTTGCCTGACTTTTGATGGAGGGAGTAACGTATGGTCAAATTTATTGGGTGCGCGCGTCGCAAGGCCGGGATGAGCGTGGCCGAGTTTCAGGACTACTGGAAAAACAATCACGGCCCGCTGGTCAGAAGCGTGCCGGAGTTCTGGCAATACGTCCGAAAATATGTCCAGGGTCATACGCTCAGCGCTCCCGTGCCGGGCTTCCCGCCGTCAGATTATGAGCCTTTCGATGGCATTGCTGAACTGTGGTTTGACAGCGTGGAGGATATTGGCAAGGCGTTTACCCATCCCCGCTATCTCGAAATTATCCGCCCGGATGAGGCGAAATTTGTGGACTTCGCCAACTCGCGCATGTTTATTGTCGAAGACGTTGAGATTGGGTAAGGACCTGCCAGGCTCGCAATCCTCGTCGCCTGCTCTGACGACCCGGCTACTGTCCCGTCAGCAACTCGAAATATCTATCCCGTGACATTCTGGCTGTTCGGAGATTTGCCTGAATGATATGGACTCCGACCGTTTTGTACCGGGGGATAACAACCGGTCGGTCTACATTGGCCTTCACCATGATGATATGTGAGCCAGCTTGACGATCTATCTCAAATCCATCCGCCTCGAAAATGCGAACAAGGGTGCGCCAATCCGTTGGCGCAATCCGATTAGGCATGTTGAACCATAAGGGGAATCTGCACATCAATCCGGGACGCGGAGGAGGAACGACGCCCCACGGAGGGTATTTGTTCAATAGAGGGCGGGGCGGTATCGACCTGAAACCCTCGTTCTTTGAGAACCGTATCTAGCGTGCCACGCGCATGGCAGGACTCAACAAACAACTGAAGCGCCTCAGCAAGATTATCTAGCGCCTCTTCCTTGGTTTCCCCTTGACTGAGGACATCCAAGGCCGGGCAATGCGAGATATAGCCCACTTCATCCGGTTGAACATGGCACGATACGCTCAACACCGATCGTATGCGATTTTCATTCATGTAGCCTCCTCATCTGTACTCCATATGCCGGAAATTTACAGGAGTAGAGCAAGTATTCCACTATTGTAAGGGGTTGAGCATGTCAAGAAATCTCTCGCAGGATAACCGGAGCGATGAGCGTGATTCTATCAGGCAAATCGGACTTTGAATTGCGCCGGGTCTTGGCCTACGCGCTCAATGATTCGAATGGCACAGGCAACGGCTCTGCTACTTTTATTCACAATATAGAATGATCCCACTTGGGTGAAATTCCTAAATGACCTTCCGTTCGAATGAACAGCTTCGGTATTTGCTATGTATTCCGTTGTTCTCCACTTCTCCCCCGGAACCTTAATAGGGCAGTGGTCTTCTGTGAGCAGCTTCTTTTTTTCGAGCCACTTCGCAACTTCGACTAATATCGATGCCCACGATGTAATTGAGACAGCCGAATTGTCGGAAAACTGAATTGCTACCGGAGGAGAAGAATTTGGTCGTTGATTCAACTCCGATAGTGGCTGCCATTTCTGCCCATCCGGGCTTGGAGGCATCGGCCGAGGAGTTGGAGGTTCCGGCGAGTCAAGTTTATTGTGAGTCGGTCCAACAAATGGAGTTTGTCCAGCAGCAACGTGACCTGACGCTCTGAGCCCCCACAACGTCAACGCTTTCAGGCACGCCTCGGTAGCCGACTGGCTCTTCAAGTCGAACTCGACTATTCGCTTCTCGTCTATGCTGGCAAGTTTGTGGGTTTCATAGATTTCCCAGCGTCTACCATCAGTGACCGAGAGATAGCGAGTCCCTTGCTTCTGGCAGTAAGTAAGCCCTTGAGTGAGCACCTTTTCATCTCTCAAAGATGTATCCAGTTTCTTAGCCTCCACTATCATGAGAAGTTTATCCCCACTGAACAGGGCGTAATCTGCCGACCCGCCGACCCCTTTGTACTCAGGTATTACCAAGGTGGGGTTTTCAGTGTCCCAACCCAGCTCCCGCAATAGGGGATCAATCAGTGTGTAGCGGGTCAACGCCTCGCTCTGACGAAGCGCGTCACCATAATTGTCAATCCGCTCGCGGAGCTTTTCCACCAGGGTCAGCAAACTTTCCAGTGGCATATCTATCCTCCTTTACCTAATTCCTCTCTCCTCACTTCGCTGGCTTTTTCCAGATGTCACGGGCCTGCATCAGCGCAATCTGTTGGTCGATGACTTCTTCTTTGTATTGCGCGTGGTTGCCGGGGATTTTGTCGATATAGCGATTCTTGGGATAGATCGGCTTTTCATAAATGAGTTGCGCCATTTCTGCCCGCACGTCTTTCATCCAGTTCGTGACCTGGGCGCTGGCGCGGTGGTGGCGTAAGGCTTCGATGTCGATCACGCCTCTGACATAGGTTGAGCCGTTGGTGTCGCGCTGCTTGCCGACTATCGTCCCCTTGTAATCCACGATCATGGACTGACCGCTGCCAGCGTCAATCGGCGTCTCGCTGTCCGGGTAGAGGTGATAGCCGCCAATGTTGGGGGCAACAATATACATATTGTTTTCCAGCGCCCGGGCACGGTTGGAAATCTCAAAGATATCGTTCTGGGTGAACGGGCCGGGCAGGGAGGCGCGGTAGACGACTTCCGCGCCATTCATCGCCAGCCCCCGGCCGTTCTCCGGGTAATTGCCCTCCATAGCCATCATGACGCCGAGACGGCCAATCTCGGTGTCGGCCACCGGCCAAAAGGCCTCCAGGCTGCGTCCGTATTTTTCAATCCACCAGTCAAAAAGATCGTGAGGCGACACCGAGCGCTCGCACGGCAACAGGGAAGAGAGCTTATAGTGCTTGAGAATCAACTGACCATCTGGATCGAGAATAAAGCCGACGTTGAAGAACAGCTTGGGCCAGTCTTCATGCCGCGCCTTGGCCTGGGCCATGATGAAGACCCCGTACTCACGCGCAAGTTCGCCGAGCTGGTCGGTCTCCGGGCCTGGGATATCAATCGCGCAGGTCTGCGCAAACTCGGTGTGATCGACGTCCAGGACTTCGTCGTTAAAGCCTTGCAAGGCGCCCTCCGGGATGGCGAGCAGCCGGACCGGAATATCAAGATTGGAGAGCCAGAAAGCGGCTTTAGTCAGACTACGGATATGCTCAATATTCTTCTGCATATCCGCCCGCGCGCGGATACCCCAAAACGTCGGCACTAAACCAACGGCATTATACGGTTCGATCATGCGTGTTCTCCTCTTCACGTATCGTTCCGCTGCGACTCTATCAGCCAGGAGTATGCACTTCGATAGTGTATAGATGGTATAACGTGGCTACGCTCTCCCTCTGGGGAGCAACACAGGAGGGTTGGCATGGCTGAGTCGAGTATCGTTATTGATAAGGATATGCCGGTACCGATGCGGGATGGGACCGTATTGCGAGCCGATGTGTACCGCCCGGCTGCCCCTGGGACATACCCGGTTATCCTCCAACGCACGCCGTATAATAAAAATCTGCTGGCTGGAGTGATGCTGATGCTTGACGTCGTGCGGACGGCCAGCGCGGGGTATGCCGTGGTCATTCAGGACACTCGCGGGCGATACGCGTCCGATGGGGAGTTTTATGCCTTTCGAGATGACATTCTGGACGGCTACGATTCAGTGGAGTGGTGTGCGGCCCAAGCCTGGTCTGATGGCAAGGTTGGCATGTATGGGGCGTCCTATGTGGGTGCGACCCAGTGGCTCGCCGCGATCAGTGCGCCGCCCCACCTCAAAGCAATTTTTCCACTGATTACGGCCTCCCACTATCACGAAGGCTGGACGTATCAGGGCGGGGCCTTTGCTCTCGGGTTTAACGCCAGTTGGACGCTGGCGCGCCTTGCGCCGGATACGTCTATGCGCCAGATACGGAAAGATAACGCGCCCGCGGACCAGCTCAGGCAGTTGACCGGCGCGATTGATGACTTGCGCGTCTGGTTTCAGCATCTGCCCCTGAACGATTTTCCGTTCCTGAACGAGGCCGCCCCGTACTTTTACGACTGGCTGAGCCACCCGGATGACGACGAGTACTGGGCGCGCTGGAATATCGAAGCCCGGTATCGCGCGGTCAGGGTGCCAGTCTGCAATGTGGGCGGCTGGTACGATATTTTTCTGGGTGGCACGCTGCGAAATTATGTCGGCATGCGTGAGCATGGGGCGACCCGAGAAGCCCGGCAGGGACAAAAACTCGTTATCGGTCCCTGGTATCATACCTTACCCCTCGGCAACGTAGTCGGAGAGGTGGATTACGGCTTTGCCAGTCATGCCGTCGTCACCGACCTGGACGGCCTCCACATCAAATGGTTTGACTACTGGCTCAAGGGAAAACAGAACGGGCTCTTAGAGGAGCCGCGGGTGCGCCTCTTTGTCATGGGCGAGAATGTGTGGCGGACGGAGGATGAATGGCCGCTCGCCCGCACTCAATACACCAGATATTACCTCCACAGTAACGGGCACGCGAACAGCCTCCGCGGCGATGGCGGGTTGAGTCCCGAGCCGCCCCGTACGGAACCGGCGGATGTGTATGTCTCAGACCCACGCCACCCCGTGCCAACCAGAGGGGGTGGGGTCACTGGCTGGCCGGCAGCTATGCCGGGCGGAGCATTTGATCAGCGCGCAATCGAGAAGCGGAACGATGTGTTGGTCTACACTACGCCCGTCCTGGAGCGAGACGTGGAGGTGACTGGTCCCATCACGCTCAGTTTGTACGCGGCGACCAGCGCTGTGGATACGGATTTTACCGCCAAGTTGGTGGACGTCCAGCCGGACGGCTATGCACGCAATCTCACGGACGGCATCCTGCGCGGGCGCTATCGGGAATCACGGGCAGCGGCGAAACTGCTCACACCGGGAGAGGTCTACGCCTACTCCATAGACTTATGGGCCACCAGCAATGTCTTTAAGGCCGGCCATCGCCTGCGGGTTGAGATCGCCAGCTCGAATTTCCCGCGTTTTGATCGGAATCCGCAGACGGGACAAGCCGCGGCCGAGGCGCGACAGCTAGAGCCGGCTTTACAGCGCGTGTTTCATGATGAAAGTCGCCCCTCCCACATTGTGCTGCCCATTATTCCACGTTAGGCCGCCGCAGATGCCAGTCCGTGACCTGCTGATACGCCTGCGCCGCGCGCAGAATGCTGGCTTCTGCCCAGGCCGGGGCTATGAGCTGCATCCCGACCGGGAGCGGGCCTTGGGTAAACCCGCACGGGATGCTCAGCACCGGCACTTGGGCTAAGCTGAACGGATAGGTGAAGCGGGTCAGGAGTCGGGTTGTCTGGACGCCCTCACTTGCTTCAATAAGCGGAGCCGGAATGCCACAGGTCGGTGCCAGGAGAATATCGTAGCGCTCGAAGGTCTGCTTGAGCTGGCGTTGCCAGCGGCGCTGCTCCTGGCGGGCGAGGGCATACTGGCTGCCGCTGACCAGGGCGCCAATCCGTAACCGTGTCCGCACGTCCGGCCCGAAGCCTTCGGCTCGTTCCGCAAGCCGGGCCTGATGAAATGCTGCGGCGTCAGCCAGGAGCATCTCACTCGCGCGTTCAATCGTGCCTTCCGCGTCATCCAACTCCACTTCCTCTACGTGGGCCCCCAACTCTTCAAACACACGGGCCGCTTGCGTGACGAGCGTCACCACCGCCGGCTGGGGCTCTGTCTGGAAATGTCCGCCGAGCAGGCCCACGCGCCAACCAGTGACGCCGGCGTTGAGTTCGGCCAGATAATTTCCGACCGGCTGATCGCGGGAGGTCAAATCGTGTGGATCATAGCCGGCCAGAACTTGCAGTACGCGCGCGATATCTTCTGCCCGGCGGGCCAGCGGACCAACCGTATCAAAGGTCCAACTGACCGGGATGACGCCCCGGTTGCTGATGCGACCCAGCGTCGGTCGAAGACCGCAGACTCCATTCAGCGCCGCCGGAATACGCACCGACCCGCCCGTATCCGTGCCGACTGTGACCAATGCCATGTCCGCCGCAACGGCCGCACCCGAGCCCCCGCTGGAACCGCCGGGAATGCGTGTGGGGTCCCAGGGATTATGACACGGGCCATAATGCGGATTGCGCGTCGTGCCGCCGATAGCCCACTCGTGCATATTGAGCTTGCCCAGGATAATGGCGCCCGCCTGGCGCAGACGCGAGACAATCTCGGCATCGGCGGTCGCAATATGATCTCTCAAGAACGGCGTCCCACCGGTCAGCCGGACCCCAGCGACTTCGCAGTTGTCCTTGAGCGCAACGGGAACGCCGTGGAGCGGTCCGAGTGCGTCTCCCGCCGTCACCGCTTGTTCCGCCGCTTTGGCCGCGACCATCGCCGCGTCCGCCATGACGGTGAGGTAGGTATTCAAAGCGGGATTGAGCGACTCGATACGGTCGAGGCAGGCCTGAACGAGTGCGAGCGGCGAGAGCCGGCCTGTCCGAATCAGGCCGACAACATCAGGGAGGCCCACCTGCGCGAAATCAGAGGCAGTCATCTTTACCGGAGTTGGGCGTGGACGAAGGCGATGATTTTCTCAAGGGCTTGTTCGGAGGCTGGTGAAGACGGATTCCTGATAATAAACCCTTCGGCCTCGCCTTCGTACATCTCCAGGGCGACCTGACCGCCGGCCTGGCGGTAGTATTCGACAAAACGGTCAAGGTCGGGACGGGGATGGGCTCTATCCTGGGTGCCTTGTATGTAGAGCGCGGGCGGCAGTTCGACCGGCTCGCCGCGCTCCAGGGCGAGGACCGGATTACCCTCGGCCATGGCCGCTTCGGTTTTCCAGTACTTGTCGTGCAGGGGCAGCACGAGGTCCACTAAATCTGGATAGGGTTTTCCGCTCGCTTTCAGCTTCTTGGCATAGTAATAACGTGCCAGGGGATCAATAACCGGCCAGCACAGGACGGCGCAACGCAGGCTCGCATCCACGTCCGGCGCGCCGGCAGGTAAGGGGAGGGCCGCGTATCTGGCATCGAACGGTCGCATGCCTGTCAGTATTGCCTGGTGGGCGCCACTGGAGCTGCCTAACACGCCCACGAGGTCCGGGCGACTCCCAAACTCCGCGGCCTGCGTCTTGAACCACCGAATGGCGTAGTTGATGTCAGCCAGGGAGCCGGGGTACGAGGCTTCTGGCGGCACACGGAAATCGAGTGCGGCTACGACCACTCCGCTTTTTGCCAGAGGTTCGTTGATGGCACTGTCCATCAGCCGGTCGCCCAGACACCAGGCTCCGCCGTGGAGTTCGATAATAGCTGGAAACGGCCCCGACCCGCGCGGCTTGAACACCCGTGCCAGTAAGGGCTTGTCTCCGTGACGAAGATATTCAACGTCTTCCACATTGATGTCATACGTCCGGTTGGCTGTCATGCTGCTCTCCTTCTCCTGCGCGGCAGGGCGTACCGGGTAGTCCGTGTCCCGCCGCGCGAGGTGTTCCCGCTTGTCCTAGCCGATTTGTACTGTGGTTGAAAGGGAAAACTGAGTGCGTTTGACGGTGGTTCTTGAAATTGATAAATAATCAATTGAATAAAAGACAAGGAGGAGAGAGGCATGACGACTCAGCATATAGCTGTGAGGTACAGGTATGAAGAAAGAAGGTCGCCTTCCAGACCGGCCCCTATCTCCACGTCGAGCGATTGAACGGATTCGACGCCTTGAGCGAGACGTTGGGATTGTGTTGACCGCCCACGTCAGACAGCGCCTAGTGCAACGAAAACTCAGTCTGCGCGATATCAGCCATTGTCTGAAATATGGTCGAGTTATCGAGTATAGTAAGCCGTCTCGCTTGTGGCGCTACAAAGTGCAAGGATCAACGATTGATGGAGAGCATATGTCATGTGTGGTTGAGATTAACGGCAAGTTAATTCTTATCACCGTGATGCGCTAAGGAGGTTTTATGCGGTGCCCTGGCTGTGACAGGGGTTTGAAGGGTCAGAAGACGACTCTTGAGCAGCCGTATCAGTACGTCGAGAGTGGGTTGGCCCATGTGTTTTTAGTTGGGGTGACACTCTATACATGTCAGTGCGGAGAAGAACTCGTCGAGATCCCAAAAGTAGAACAATTGGATGGTGTGATTGCAAAAGCCCTGATCCAGAAGATTGATCCACTGAGCGGAGCGGAAGTCAGGTTTTTGCGCAAATATGCAGAGTTGCCAGCAAAGGACTTTGCCAAGATTCTAGGCATAAGCCCCGAACATCTCTCTCGGGTTGAGAATAAGAAGGTTCAGCGAACCGGAGCAACCTACGTCCTTGGAGCGGCAGCGGACAAGCTCACGCGAGTGATTGCCCATAAAGCCTCTCAGGGTGAGTCCATTAAGGAAGTCCTCTTAATGCTGGCTAAGACTTCGGAAAAGAAAGCATCACGTAAGACGGTACGACTTCTTTTTGAAAAACGTCCGAGAAGCTCTCAATGGAAGAGCGCGGAGTGAGAGGAATCGTCCGACAGTACCCTACGATTCCGTGATCCAGTCTCGCTTGATTTTCATCCTCTTAATCCATAGGCGGATGCGTTAAATTGCAGTCGCAATAGTTCTCCCTACGCCTATTCTCTCTGGAGAAGAGAATGTGGTAGAACCTGGAATCCTCACCCCGAATGTACCTTGCCCCGGTCACAACAGATTCTCGACGAGATTCTGAGTGAGTGCAGCGAGGAGGAGCGAGCCAGGATTGTGGGCGGCAATACCGCCAGAATATACCATTTGGACGCATAAGGAGGCGTATGCCCACCCTGCTGAGTCTGTTGCAATTATTGCGCGCCAGCCAAAAAAAGATGCTGGTGGCGGTCGCCTGTGGCCTGCTCTTCGCCGGCACCGGTCTGGTGCCTCCACTGCTCATCCGCCGGATTATCCAATGGATCACCGAAGGGGGCGGAACGCTGCCCGCCCTCCTCGGCGTTACCGGCCTGCTGCTGGTGGTGTATGTCGGCCGGGGGCTGTTTCGGTACGGCTATGGGCGTTTCTCCCACGAGGTGTCTTTTGATGTTCTGCACAGCCTCATGGTCCGGGTGTATACCCATCTTCAGAGTTTGCCCCACAGCTTTTTCCATACGCAACGCACCGGCGGGCTGATTGCGCGCTCGATCAACGACATTGAGGCCATTGAGGATTTTATCGCTCACGGGGTTCCAGAAACGATTAACGCGTGTGTGCTGCCGACGGCGATGATCTGTGTGCTGTTTTATCTGAACTGGCAGCTCGCCCTGGTCGCCCTGCTGCCGCTGCCGGTGGCCAGTTGGATCGTCTTTCGCGCGGTGTCAAAAGTCCGCACCGAGTGGCGTCCCGTGCGGCAGCGGCTCGAAGACCTGACCGCCCAGGTGCAGGATAATCTGTCCGGTGTGACGGTCATCAAGTCGTTTGTTCAGGAAAAGCTCCAGGCGCGGGCAATCGAACACCGCAGCCAACGGCTGCGGGACGATATGCTGCGGGCCAGTACCCTGTCGTTCGTTCCGGTCGGGGTGATCGAAGTCACCAGCGGAGTCGGGGTGGTGCTCATCGCGCTCCTGGGGGGCGTCATGGCGCTCGGCGGTCGGGTGAGCGCGGCTGACTTGTTTGTCTTCATTGTGTATCTGACCCAGATCTATCAGCCCTTTCTGCAACTCGCCAACATCAACGACACGCTCCAGAAGGCAACGGTCAGCTCCGAGCGGGTGTTTGAACTGCTCAACCTCCAGCCCGATATTGTCAGCCCGCCCCACGGCGTCCGGCCAGCCCGGATGACCTGGGACGTGGAACTCCAGAACGTCACGTTCGGCTATCAGCCGGACCGGCCGGTTCTCACCGATATCAATATCACCGTTGCAGCCGGGACTATGGTTGCCCTGGTTGGTGCGACCGGCGCGGGAAAAACCACAGTGACCAACCTTATTCCGCGTTTTTACGATCCCCAACACGGCGCTGTCCGCGTTGGCGGACACGCGGTGGGGTCTTTGGACCTCGACTTTCTGCGCGGCAATATCGCCATGGTGTTGCAGGATGTTTTTCTCTTCCACGGCACCGTCCGCCAGAATCTTCTCTTTGGCCGACCGGACGCCTCGGAGGCCGAGCTGCGCGCCGCGGCGCGGGCGGCCAACGCAGAGGAATTCATCCTCGGCTTGTCCCAGGGCTATGACACGCTCATTGGGGAGCGTGGGGTCCGATTATCCGCCGGGCAAAAGCAGCGCCTGTCCATTGCGCGGGCGCTGCTCAAAGACGCCCCCATTCTGATCCTTGACGAGGCGACTTCTTCGGTAGACACCGAAACAGAACATTTGATCCAGGAAGCGATTTCGCGCCTCACCGCGCAACGCACCACTGTGGCTATAGCCCATCGTCTCAGCACCATCCGCAACGCCGACCTGATCGTGGTCCTGGACCACGGCCGGGTGGTGGAACAGGGCACGCACGAGAGTCTGCTGGCGCATAACCGCGCCTATGCGCGCATGGTGCGGGCTCAGGACCTCGCCCGTACATGGCAGATCGGACAGCCTGGGGAGCAGCCCGAACTCGCTCTGGCCACAGGCAGTGATTAGGAACGCGCCCGAGCCAAAAGAAAAGGGGGCAATGGCAATGGCCTACGATCTACTTGTAAAAAATGGAACAGTGGTTGATGGGAGCGGGCAACCCGCTTTTCGTGCCGACCTGGCAGTCCGCGCCGGCCGTATCGTTGAGATAGGCAAAGGCGCGGACAGGATCACGGCTGGGGCCGCGCGCGTCATCGACGCTTCAGATCTCATTGTTGCGCCAGGCTTTATTGATCCGCATACCCACTACGACGCCCAAATCTGTTGGGACCCGCTTGTCACCTGTTCATCCTGGCATGGCGTGACCAGCGTAATCATGGGCAATTGCGGTGTCGGACTGGCCCCCTGCAAGCCCGAGGAGCGCGATATTGCGACCTCGAACCTTGTCCACGTTGAGGCCATTCCCTACGAGGTCCTCAGTCAGGGCCTGCCGTGGGACTGGGAAAGTTTCCCGCAGTATATGGACGCGGCCGCTCGGCGTGGGGTTGGTATCAACGTCGGATTCCTGGCCGCCCTGTCTCCGTTCCGTCAGTTCGTCATGGGGAACGAGGCTATGGAGCGTGAGGCAACCGAGGTTGAAACAGGCAAGATCAGCGCGCTGCTGGGCGAGGCGCTTGAGGCCGGCGCCCTGGGCTTCTCTCTCACGGTCCTGCCACAGCATATCGGCTACAAAGCGAAACCGCTGGCCTGCCGTTTGGCCAGCCAGGCTGAATTACGAGCCTATTCCAGGCTGCTCGGACAACGGAGGCGGGGCACAATTGAAATCGCGCTGACGAAACAGCCGAGCGCGGTTTCCGAAAAAGAATACGCGCTGCTTGAGCTGCTCGCAGCGGAGAGCGGACGGCCCGTCACCTGGCTGAATCTGCGCGACCGGGATGACGCGCCAGAAGCGTGGACTGATACCCTGGACCAGGTTGCGCCGCTGCTCGCCCGCGGTTGTCGCCCGCAAGTTGCGGTGCGGCCGCTGACTGTGGAGTTTAATTTGCGCAACCCGTTCTTGTTCGCCAGTATGCGCTCGATGAAGCCGGTATTTGGGGATGCCTCGCTCGCCGATCAAAAGCGGACCTATGCGGACGCGGAGTTTCGTCGCGCGTTTGCTGTTGACCTGGAACACCGTCCGCTTTTGCGCGACATCTGGAAGAATACTCAGGTGAAGGAAGCGACGCAGCCCGGCCTCAAGGCGCTTGAGTGGAAAACGATCGCACAGATAGCCCATGAGCGGGGCGTGGCGCCACTCGATACCTTCTTTGATCTGTCGCTTGAAGATGGGCTCCAACTCGACTACATGCTGCCGCGGCTCGATATCAATGAGGAACGGGTCGCAAAGAAGTTCAGTGACCCACGCACGCTGATTGGCATCTCTGACGGTGGCGCGCACGTCGATATGCTGTGTAACGCCGGCTATCCAACCTATCTGTTAGGCACATTCGTGCGCGACAAACAGGCGATTACGCTGGAACATGCGGTGAAGCGTATCACCTCCGAGCCGGCGCAGTATTTTGGTCTTCCTCAGCGTGGCCTGCTGCAGCCCGGAATGGCGGCTGACATCACAATTTTTGACCTGAACACCGTTGGCTCTCCTGAACGCCCGGAAGTCCGTCATGATTTACCCGGTGGCGGCCGGCGGCTCGTTACGCAGTCGGAAGGTATTACATATACGATTGTCAACGGACAAGTGCTGTACGAAGAAGGAGAACATGTCGGCGGCCTGCCGGGACGGGTGCTACGGGCCGGTGAGAACTGAATCTGAAACGCAGGAAGGAGAAAGACAATGGATGTCGCTGCACTCGAACAGAGATTAACCCGTATTGAGGACCTGGAGGCTATCAAGCAACTCAAGGCAACCTACTGCGATATTTGCGATGATGACCACAACCCGGAGCGCATCACCACAATTTTTGCCCAAGACGGGATCTGGGAAGGCGCTGGTTTCGGCAAAGCCCAGGGCCATACGGCCATTCGCGAGTTGTTCAAAAAATTCCAGACGCTGATCCGCTTCTCCCAGCACCAGGTGATGAACCCGATCATCAAAATCGATGGCGACCGGGCCACGGGCATCTGGTATTTTTTTGGTCCGTTCACGTTTTACAAAAACAATCAGGCCAAGTGGCTGGCGGCGCGATATGAGGACGATTACGTCAAAGTGAACGGAGAATGGAAGATACAGCATCTTCGCGCCCGTGGCCGCATGAGCACGAACTACGAAGAGAGCTGGGCCGACAACGACTGAGCAAATCGGCGCGCGGTCGTGGCTGGCTTGCGCGCGCAGAACCAGGGGAGGCAGGTATGTTCACCATAGGCAAGCTGTTTCATCTCACCCACGTTGTGGACGACCTCGAAGCCGTTGACCGGTGGTATGACGATGTGTTCTCCGTCACGCGCTTCTATAACGGCTATGAAGAGCTGGCCGGCCGTAATGCCTCCCTGATTGCCATTGGGGATGTCATCATGGAGCCGATGATGCCCGCCCGCGTGGAGAACCTCAGGAATCCGTCGGTGAAAAGATTTCACGACCGTTTCGGGCAGCGCTTCCATTCCATCGCCTGGTATGTGGACGATGTTGCGGCTATCTCCGCCCGGCTCGATACGGCTGGCCTGCGGCTCTATAACCTTGTCGGCAAAGAGGTGCAGCCACCGTATGACACGGCGGCCATTTGGACGCATCCGAGACAGACACCCGGCCAACTGGAGTTTGCCCTGTCCGGCGATTACATTGCCGACCCGCGGCTGGAACCGGGTTGGTCAAGCGACCCCTGGCGCCAGTATCCGCTCGGCATCCAGCGCGCCTCGCATATCGGTGTCGTCGTCAGGGACCTGCCCGCGGCCAAGCGGTTGTATTGCGATATTCTGGACGGGACCCTGCTCCACGAGGAGCGCGCCGAGGACCGCAAGCAGAGCGCCTTTGTCGCTGTTGGCGAAGACACCGTCGTAGAACTGGTCCAACCTCTTGCTGCGACCAGCCCTGAAGGCCGTGAGTTGGAGCAGAACGGCGAGGGCATTTATTCCCTGATATTCAAGACCGCAGACCTTGGCCAGGCCCAGGATTTTCTGAGAGACAAGCAACTCCAGCCCGAACCGGACGGCGCAGACACCATCATTCTCGGGTCGGAGCAAGCCTTTGGGATGGTAGTGGGCTTCACCCAGCGCGCGCTCCCCAACGACCCCCGTTGACCTGGTTGATCCAGAATTGATGAAGTGGCTGTTTATTTCAGAGATATGCTCAGATATCTCAGACTGCCGCTCAGGAGGACACACGTTCTATGAAGTATCGTGACCGTCTCAGTGTAGACTCCCAGGTCCATTTCGGGAAACCGTGTATCAGGGGGACACGGATATTAGTTGAGCATGTTCTGGAACTGGCCCAAGAAGGCATCTCCTTTAAGGAGATTAGTGAAAAGTATTACCCCGACCTCGATATTGACGATGTTAAAGCCTGTCTGGCCTATGCCATATGACACCCGCCGATTTTGAGGACGTCCATCAACAGCTCCAACGCCTCTTGAGGGAGCATACGGAAGAATATCTCAAGCAATGCTATTGCGTCGTGGAACCACACCGCTATCGTCTGCGAAGCTTACCTCAGCTACATGGATAACGTACTTAAGGAGGCAGAAAATTGGAGCTTATTCTTGGGATCGTAGCCGGGTTGTTCGTTGGAGGCGTTATAGGTGGAGGAGTCGTATGGTTGATAACCAACTCCAGTAGCCAGGAAGTCGCTCGGCTTGAGACAGCCCTTGGAGCCGCTAACGAGCGTAAAGCTGAACTGGAAGGACAGTTGTCCGAATGGCAGCAGAAAGCCAACGGCCACAACACTGAATGCGCTCGGCTGCAAGCCGAACTTGATACTGCCAACAAACAACTTGTAGAACGAACCGACATCGAAAAGACGCTACTTGACCAGTTCAAGGTTCTAGCGAATGAGGTGATTTCTAATAACAGAGATGAGTTCGTGAAAGCCGCCGACGAGAAAATTGGTTCGATGGTCAAGCCACTCTCGGACGAACTCAAGCGCATTGAAGAATCGCGTAACACTTCACAGGGCAGCCTCAAACAGCAAATCGAGATACTCGTGAAAAACAATAAAAATCTGGCAGACGAGACGCGCAACCTATCCACGGCGCTGAAGCGTCCCGAGGTGCGTGGCTCCTGGGGTGAAATGCAGCTTCGGCGCGTGGTAGAGCTTGCAGGTATGACGAACTATTGCGATTACGAGGAGCAGGTTAGTATTACTTCTGACGACGGTAGTCGTGACCGACCGGATATGGTGGTGCGTATGCCGAATGATCGCACTATTGTCGTGGATGCCAAGACACCAATGAGCGCATACCTCATGGCAGTGGAGTCAGACACCGACGGGGGACGCCAGGAAGCAATTCAGCGACACGCTCAACAAGTCAGAGAGCGCGCTCGAAGCTTGGCTCAAAAATCCTACCAGCAGAAGTTCGACAAGGCCCCCGACTTTGTGGTCATGTTTCTTCCGGGAGAGCACTTGCTCTTTGCCGCGCTGGAGAATGACCACGATCTGATTGATTGGGCGATGCAGCAGAAAGTCATTCTCGCCACACCGAATACGCTTATGGCGCTCCTGAAGGCGGTTGCGATGGGATGGCGAGAGGTACAGCTTGCCGAGAATGCTGCACAGATAAGAAAATTGGGACAGGAGCTTCACGACAGACTCTACACATTCTCCGGTCACATGGGCGAAATAAGAAGATCGCTCAACGGGGCGGTCGAATCCTTCAACAAGGGTGTTGGCTCACTGGAGTCAAGGGTGTTCACATCCGCTCGCAGATTCAAGGAACTCGGCATCGAGTCCAGCCACGACATACCTGAAATTGACGAAGTGGACAAACAAATTCGCTCGCTCGATGCAGGATGAGAAAACGGCCATAATTCCGGTCATGAAAAGTATGACGCCCGACGAAGTCTGGACCTTTCTGACCAAGAAGGCTCGCACCGCTCAGTGCGCCACGGTCAAAGAAAACGGCCATCCCCACGTTGTCCCGGTCTGGTTCGATGTGGACGGGAAGACGCTGGTCTTTTCCACCTGGCAGGCCAGCGTCAAGGCGGCCAACCTGCGGCGTGACCCGCGAGTCAGCCTGTGCGTTGACGATGAAACGCCACCGTTTGCATTTGTCCAGATCGACGGTACGGCCAGCCTGAGCGATGACCCCGAGCAACTCCTGTACTGGGCAACGCGGATTGGTGGACGCTATATGGGCACCGACCAATCCGAGGCTTACGGCAAGCGCAACAGCGTGCCAGGAGAACTGCTCGTCCGGGTCACGCCGACCAGGATTATCGCCAGAAAAGATGTGGCCGGCTGGTAGTCCGCAGGCCGGAACAGATTCTTTCGGCGTCACACACGCGGCAGCTAATCGGACCCGACCGTCACGCGCCGTCCGGTGAATATCGAGTCAAACTGCATGGCCGGCGCTGCATCAGGGTCAAGCGGGTCTTGATCTACCGGAAAGACTCGCCCCATCTGCGTGCCGGTGATGGACTGTAAATCTTTGCTGAATTGCACCACATAGCGGACGCGCACGATATCGGTATGCGCTCCAGTAGTGGCGTCCAGGTTGAAATCGACTACCTCGGCCGTAATTTCCCGCCATCCCGACCGCGCCCATACCCCGTGTTGGTCGCTGAATCGGGAGGGGTTGGAGATGTCGTTCTGACCGGAATGTGTGCCGGCCCAGTTTCCCCCTGCGGTTAAGGAAATCAATCGGAAGGAATTCGGCGTTCGGATGAGGTAGACTCCCGCAATCCGTTGGGCAAAGTTTCCTTCATTCGGCCTCTGCCGCCAGCTTTCCAGCTGAATCGCGTCACCAGAGAAGGAGAGATTGACGATGCCGAGACAGAATACGGGGAGCAGACTCAGGGCCAGCATACCGATTCTTCGTTTCAAGGTTGCGCTCCTTTCTTTAGCCACGCAGGTCCGGTTAGCGAAGCGTAGCCTGACATCTGGGTTTCGACTGCTGTGGTGAGTTTGGTGTTCGTTCCGGGCATTGCCATTATCCGACACTGCCGGCTGAAGTTACCCACCCACTGCGGCTATGCCGTCACGCACCAGCGCGGCTATGGCCGCTTCGTCATACCCCAGGTCGCGCAGGATTTCGCCGGTATGATCGCCCAACTGCGGCGCTGGGGTTGGGGTTCGCTTTTCACCCGCGGTCGTGAAAATGGGGCTGTTGACGGTTGTCAGCCTGCCATGCCCAGGGTACTCCATGTCCACAAAGGCACCGGCGGCCCGCATCTGTGGGTCTTCGACCACTTCGTCTCGTACCGGCAGGGGCGCCCATTTGATGTCGGACTGTTTGAACAGCGCCCGCCACTCATCAAGGTCCCGCGATTCAAACTGGCCCTGTAAAATGGCAAAGAGGGCTGCCGCATTCTCCCCTCTGGCTTCGTTGGTGGCAAACAGCGGGTTGGTGGCCAGCTCGGCTTGGCCGAGGGCCTTACACAGATTGGGGAATTCCTTGTCGGGGTCGAGCAGGATGGCCAAGAAGGCTTTGCCGTCACGACTCCGATAGCCGGCCGCCAGCGGATTCGGCGGTGTGCCGTCGTCGCCGCGTTCCGGAAAGGTGGCATTACAGAATTTGGCCTGGAGGTCGCAGGCGTTGGCCCAGGCTCCGCTGGCCAGTAACGAGGTTCCGACTTTTAAGCCCCGTCCGGTCCGTTCGCGCTGATACAGGCCGAGCATAATCGCGCTGAACAGGGACACCGAGGTCGGGTGGTCGCCCATGCCCGGACGCGGGCCGCCGGGCGTGCCGTCCATACCCACGACGCTCATCATCAGGCCCGAGCGCGCCCAATAGGCCAGCGCGTCAAACGTAGGGGCGTCGGCATCCTCCCCCGCATCTCCGTAGCCGCTCAGATGGGCATAGATGAGCCGGTCGTTTTCCGGCTGAAGGTCCGCCCAGGTCAGCCGAAACTTTTCGAGCAGCGGATGCTGGTAGTTGGAGACAAACACGTCTGCGGTCCTGACCAGCCGAATGAGCACCTCTCTGCCCTGGGGCGAAGCCAGGTCAAGGGCGACGCTCTTCTTATTCCGACTGGTCAGAATCCAGCCCCAGTTGAGGTCTGCCTTGGCAAAGCCCGGTAAATCCGACATGGAGCGGTAGAGGTCTCCGCCCTGCGGTCGCTCGATCTTCAACACCTCGGCCCCGAAATCCGACATGATGGTCGTCGAGGCCGGTCCGGCAACATAGGTCCCGCAGTCAATCACTCGCAGTCCTGATAGAATTCCGTTGTCCATACGCATCTCCCTTTTTGATTTGGTGTCCCGCGGCTTGAATTCAGAACATTCTGCCAGCAATTATTGGCCGCGCCAAGAGTGACGCTTGCCACGAGCGGGCTTCGCTGGCGGTCAAGAAATGGGTTGCTGCCTACCGTCCGCTGTGCTATCCCTGCCTCAGCCAGACGGCTAGCCGTCCGAGATTGAAGAGAAAGGCTGTCCAATGAAGATTGAAGAGCAAACGATAGACACCACGGTTGTTGTCTCGCTGGATGGGCGGGTAGACGGTTCCACCGCACCCGACCTGGAGAAGCATATTTCGGCAGTCGTTGAACGCGGCGATACCCGGATATTGCTTGATTGCAGCAAGATGGATTACATCAGCAGCGCCGGTCTGCGCGTCGTGCTTGTGGGTGCCAAAAAATGTCAACAGGGCGGCGGAAAATTGACGCTGTGCACGCTCAGGGCCACCTGCAAATCCGTCATGGAAGTCAGCGGGTTCCTGACCATGCTCGACTACTACGACACACGTGAGAGCGCCCTGGCATCTCAGTCCTGAGGCCGCGCCATGCTGACGTTTGCTGAAGAGATACTGCTGTTAATGCTGGACGACGATGGGGTCTTCCTGCCGATCCGTGGCGGGGCGGTGGAATACATCCTGGCCGGCGCGGTGCTGATGGACCTGGCCTTCGCCAACCGCATCGACAACGATCTTGAGCAACTCACCTGTCTCGACGCGGCGCCGACCGGAAACCCGATCCTCGATCAGGCCCTGGCGCATATTGCGAATACCGACGAGACCAAGGATACCAGGGGCTGGATAGAGACCCTGGCCGGTCAGGAGACGACCGAAATCCGCCAGCAGGCGCTGGCCAGTTTGATTGAGCACGGCATTCTGGAATCCCAGGACAAGAAATTCCTGTGGGTCTTCCGGGCGCGGCGCTATCCCACAATCGATGGTCGCATCGAACGCGAGGTCAGACTGCGGATTGCGGATGTCTTGCTGTCCGACGATATTCCCGACCCCAGGGATGTGGCCATGATCTGTCTGGTCGATGCCTGCGGTTTTCTGCGCGACATCTTCTCCGCTCGGGAGATTGAGCGGGCCGCTCCCCGTGTCGAGCAGTTTCGCAAAATGGACCTGATCGGCCACGAAGTCGGTGGCGTCATCGCCGAAATTGAACGGTCGGTGATGATGGCGATGGCCATCTCGCCGCACTGAGCCGACCGCGACAGCGGGGGCCGGAGCACCGTCCCGCCCAACTGAATTGCCTGACAGGAAACGATGGAGGAAGCAATGGGTGAAGCCTGGATTATTGATGCCGTTCGCACCCCGCGCGGACGGGGAAAGAAGGATGGCGCGCTGGCAGGACTCCATCCTCAGGAACTCATGGCGCAGGTCCTGAATGCCACAAAAGAACGAAACCACCTGGACCCGCGTGATGTTGACGACGTAGTGGTCGGCTGTGTGACCGCGTATGGCGAACAGGCCATGTGTATCGCCCGGATGTCCGTGCTGGCAGCCGAGTGGCCGAATGATTCGACTGGGGTGACGATTAACCGTTTCTGCGGCTCAGGACAGCAGGCGGTCAATTTTGCGGCTATGGGCATCAAGTCCGGTGAGCAGGACGTGGTGGTTGCCGGTGGGGTGGAGTCCATGTCCCGCGTGCCGATGAATGCGGACCGGGGTGGGATTGACGGACATAATCGGCATCTGCGCCAACTCCATCCGCTTGTCCAGCAAGGCATCTCAGGCGATTTGATTGCCACCCGAGAAGGGTTCAGCCGCGAAGATTGCGATACATTCGCGTTGTCGAGCCAGCAGCGCTACGCTCGCGCTCACACAGAGGGTCGCCTGAAAAAGAGCCTCATTCCCGTGCACGATGCGGACGGCGGGCCGGTCCTGGAACAGGATGAATATCCGCGACCACACACGACGCTCGAGGGCCTGGGTCAACTGCCGCCGTCCTTTGCGAAACTGGGAGAGTATGTGCAAAAGGGCGACACGCTGAGTTTCGACGAAAAGGCGCTGTCACGCTACACGGATGTGCAAGAGATCAACCATGTGCATCACGCCGGCAATTCTTCAGGCATTGTTGACGGCGCAGGAGCCTTGCTGCTCGCCTCTCCAGAGTATGCCGGCGGCCACGGTATGAAACCGCGCGCTCGGATTGTCGCCACTGCCACTGCCGGGGATGAGCCTATTATCATGTTGACTGCACCGGTTCCGGCGACCAGAAAAGTCCTCAAAAAAGCCGGCATGACGATCAAGGATATTGATCTGATTGAGATCAACGAGGCGTTTGCGGTTGTCCCTCTGAAAACCATGCGCGACTGTGACATGGACCCGGACACGGTGAACGTCAACGGTGGGGCGATCGCTCTCGGTCATCCGCTCGGTGCCACCGGCAGCATGCTCATGGGAACCGTTCTCGACGAACTCGAACGTCAGGATAAAACCACCGGGCTGGTCACCATGTGTATCGGTGGCGGCATGGGCATTGCCACGATTATCGAGCGGATCTGAGGACGCTGTCTGACGACGGCTCCGAGCCGTTTCGATAAGCTCGCCAAGAGAAGAGGGTGGGCCGGCCTGACCCACCCGCAATACTCGCTATTTTGCCGCGGACAGAGCGGGGGATTGGCTAACGTCTATACCAACCTCCCGATGCTCCGGGACTTCACACACCTTTGGGTCGGCGTCAAACACGCGCAGCAACCGACCAAAAGCGATGTCATATCCAATCACGATGCCGAGCTCGACGATCTCGGCGTCGGTAAAATGCTGCTGGAGTCCGATAAAGAACTCATCATTATCCATCGAGTCATAGTCAATGGCCAGCTTCTCAGCAAATCTGAGGGCGCTCTTCTCGCGCGGGGTAAAGGCCGGGCTGTTTTCATAATCCTCAAGCTGGGCGATTTTTTCTTCGGTCAGTCCTTTCCGCATCACCGATGCGTAGCGAAAGCCCTGTCAAAATAAACACCCGTTCAGATAGGCAATTTTGATACGCACCAGCTCCTTGAGCGGTGGCTCGACAACGCCGCCCTCGAACATATCGACATAGGCCCGCCACATGGGCTCAACGACCTCCTGGCGGTGGGCCATCATGCTCAAGAAATTGACATAGCCGTCAGCGTCCTTTACCCGTTCCACCAGTTGCGCGTACTGCGGACTCATCTGCTTGTGGTCAACGAGACTGAGCCGTGCCATAGTGTCCCTCCTCTCGCTCAATGTTGACTGAAAGAAACGGGGGGTACTCCCCGCGATCTTCTCGCGCCCCCGTCCTAGTGCATTGGGCTGGCCACTGTCAAGCGAAAGCGTGTCTCCCGATTCAAGACCGGGGCGCTTCCTGTTCCTGGAGGCGCATGGGAAGCCCGGACCGTTTTACAATCGAACGTACCGCCCCTGTTCTCCGAAAAACGCTGGCAGTATGGACCCTGGCGCGGGTTATCCTGTACACTGCCGCAATGCACATTGTTCTCCTTTTAAGCGCGACGCTGGCGCTGCTGTCCGTCTCGCCCGCGAACGCGGCGGACGCGCCGGCTCTGGCCGCGGCAAGGAAATGCGAAGAGATGGTCAGGCCGGATGCCGGTGGTTGGGCGCGGGCTGAATGGTACCGGCGGTACGTGGCGTGTCTCAAGGATCTCTACGTCTTGATCGGCGTCCCGCATAGCTCGGAGGCCGTGCGCACCGAAATCCAACGGCGGTTGGACGCTCTGGAGCAGGCCTATTACGCCAGCCGCGCCCTGTGTGAAATCCGCCAGCACGCCGGCGAAGAACCCCACGGCTGTGGCACCCTCAGCCTCGCCACCGTCGAGTTTCCGCGTCTGCTTAAAACCATGATTGTCAACGAAGACGCCGGCTGGGTCAGAGAGGACGCGCGCCTCAGGGAAGCCCTTAATCTCAAAGCGCCCCCCCTCCCTCAGAGGGGGGAGGGAATAGCTGCTCCCTCTGAGGGGGAATAAGCAAACTGAGCCACTAGCCTGGAATCCCAAGACTATGGCGACAAAGCTCTTCGAAGAAAGCCTCCTCCCGTATCGAGTCACGCCGCAGCTTGTCGTGCGTTTGATTGAGCTGCGCAACGTCCAGCCCGATTTTTCCCGCTGTCCGTATTGTGGCGCGAACGACTACTGGCATCTGGCCTGGCCAGCGAGCCTCGCCCTGTCGCAGTATCTCGCCTCGACCTATCCTGCCGAGTGGTGGCGCGCGAAGCAGGCTTTGGTGATCGGCTGTGGGGTCGGGCTGGAGAGTGTGGTGTTGGCTTCACTGGGCGCGCAGGTCACCGCGCTGGATCATGTACCCGAAGCTCTGAGGCTGGTCCGGCGGAATTGTGAACTCAACACCGTTCCCCGCGTTCAGGAACAGTGCCGCTGCTGGCTGGATGAGAACAGCGTGCGGCAGCTGGGCCAGTACGATGTCCTTGTCGGCGCTGACGTGCTGTACGAGGCGGTCGATGGCGGCTGGATGTATAAGCTCCTGGCGGCCACGCTCAAAACGGGCGGCAGGGCCTTTTTTGGCGACCCGCGACGGGAGGGTGTTGAAAAATTTTTGGAACAGCTAACGGCCTCGCGTTTTCACGTCCAGGTCCAGCGCCGCGAGACGGCCTGGATGGCTGGACGTGAAGAGGTCGATGTGTATGCAGTCCAGTCGGGATAAGGGCTAGGCGAAGATCTCGTCAAAAAACGCCTGCATCGCCTGCCACGAGCGCTCATCCGCCTGTTTATTGTAGCAAATGCCTTCTATGGAGCCGTCGGCCTCTGGATTCGTAAAGCTATGCACCGTGCCGCCATAGCTGATGACCTGCCAGTCAACTCCGGCCCTGGTCATCTCCTCTTCAAAGGCGGTGACATGTTCGACCGGGACAAAGGGGTCATCCGCGCCGTGGCACACCAGGACCTTTGCCTGGACCGTGCCCGGCTCTGCCGGACTCTGCGTTTCCAGGGCGCCGTGGAATGAGACCACGCCCTTGAGCGGCGCGCCGTCTCGCGCCATCTCCAGGGAACAGGAGCCACCCATGCAATAGCCCATGACCACAAGCCGGTCAGTGTCTACCTGTGGCAGCGCCGTCAGCGCGTCGAGTCCGGCGCGGATGCGCTGGCGAAACCTGGTGTTATCCTCGCGTATGGCTCCCGCGTGTGTAATCGCTTCCTGAAGATCGCTGACCTCAAGGCCGTTGCCGTAGGGGTCGCCGGCCAGCGCGGCATAGCCGAGTGAGGCCAGGCGCAGAGCGCGGTCCTTGGCCTGCTTGCCCAATCCAAATGCCTCGGGCATCACCAGAATACCGGGCCGCTTATGGTTGCTCTGGTCATCCAGCGCCACAAATCCTTTGAGCGTGACATCCCCGTCTTGATATTCCAGACTCTCCGCCCTCATATGACTACTCCTTTCCTGTGGGTTGCTCGGCCAAACGCTACAGTCCTTTTCTGTATCGTTTGCAAAATTGTCCGTAATTTGCAAGTTCAAGGCTTATATTGAGAGAGGAAGGTTTGCCATATGGCGCTTACATTGGAGGAAGCGAACCGCATCCGGGCGATGAATCACCAGGCGCTGATCCCTGGGCAACAGCTTGTGAGGGAGGCGAAATGGACATGAGAGATCGAGAACTCGTGGCGGCTCTTCTCCGAGACAAGCTCGCAGAACCGCTGAGTGAGGACGCTCTCAAAGAGCTTACGACGCTGTATGCACAATTGTCTGTGGGACTGGACGCCCTGGACGCCTTGAACCTCAGTCATAGAGAGCCGGCGGTGCGCTTTGTCATGTCGGAGGGCGAACGCAATGAAGACTGAAGAGTGCGCCTTTACGAGCATTGCCGAGTTAGCGCCTCTCATCCAAAAGAAAGAAATCTCCCCCGTAGAGGTCACTCGTGCGTATCTTGACCGGATCGACCGATTGAACGACGAATACCTGGCCTATCTTACTATCCTCAGCGATGAAGCACTGGTCGCGGCGCGCAACGTGGAACAGGAAATCGTGCGCGGACAATACAGGGGGCCGCTCCACGGCATTCCCATTGCGCTCAAGGACCTGTTTGCGGTTAAGGGCGTCCGCATGACCTGCGGCTCAAAAATCATGGCCGATCATATCGCGGACAGCGATGCCACAGTTGTCACCCGACTCAGACAGGCCGGCACGATTCTGCTGGGGAAACTCAATATGCACGAGTTCGCCTGGGGTGGGACCTCGCTCAATCCGCACTACGGTACCCCGCGCAACCCGTGGGACCGCACCCGTCTTCCCGGTGGGTCAAGCGGCGGCTCGGCAGTGGCCATAGCCGCCGGACTGGCCCTGGGGACGCTTGGAACGGATACGGGCGGCTCGGTCCGTATCCCGGCTTCGCTCAGCGGCATTGTCGGTCTCAAGCCGACGTATGGCAGGGTGAGTCGGTTCGGGGTCTATCCGCTCAGCCATTCATGCGACCATGTTGGTCCTATGGTCAGCACGGTAGCCGATGCTGCTGTGCTGCTGCACGCCATCGCCGGACCCGACCCCAACGATCCGACCGCCAGCGTGGCAGCGGTGCCGGATTATACGGCGACTCTGAAGGAGGACATCCGGGGGCTCCGTCTCGGTGTGCCGAAAGCGTATTTTTTTGAAGACATTGAGCCGGCGATCTGCGAGGGGGTGCAGGCTGCCATACAGCATTTGTCTGGCTTGGGGGCGACGGTCGAAGCCGTCTCGATTCCCAGCATTCAGCATGTGGTTGCCAGCTCGACCGCTATTATTGCCGCGGAGGCATACGAGATTCATGCCCGGACCATGCAGACGCGCAGCCAGGACTATGGCGCTGACGTGCGCACCCGGCTGTTGCTCGGCGCTTGTGTGCAGGCCGCCCAATATCTCAAGGCCCAACGCTTTCGCTCGCTGCTACGCCAGGAGATGCTTGACCTGCTCGGCCGGGTCGATGCGTTGGTGACGCCGACGACCGTCCTGGCGGCGAGCAGGATAGACCAGCCGACTGTCACCATAGGCGACAAGGAATTCCTGGTTGCGGCTCATATCGCTCGGGCGACCCGACCGTTTAACATGACCGGCCTGCCCGCCATTTCAGTGCCGTGCGGGTTTACGTCCGACGGTCTCCCGGTCGGGCTCCAACTCGTTGGGCGGCCGTTTGAGGAAGCCACGGTCCTGCGCCTGGCCTATGCCTATGAGCAAAGCACGGCCTGGCATACACGGCGGCCGGCCTAACCGCGCGGCTTTCTGAGTTCCAGGCCCGCGGGAAACCCTGCGGTCAATTCCGGGATGGGTTCCTCATAATAGGGCATGGAAACAACGCGCGGCGTATAGCTCCCGTCAGCGATACAGCGCCGCACGTGCAGGGCGATTTCCTCCATAGTGGCAAACCACACGTCGCCCCGGTTTTGCAGCTCTTCGAGCATCTTTGCCACCTGGGCGAGGCGGGCCAGCCGCCCGGTCACAAACGGATGCCAGACCGTGACCCACAGGCCGCCGAAATCATAGGCCGCCTCGAACTCCGCCATGAAGACTTCCATGGCTTTATCCGGCGCGCGCGTGGGCATCAGATACCGAAAGTCCAGGCTATGCGCGTATTGCGGCCAGTCGTCCATGGCCCAGTCGGTCGGCAGTTCGATGACCTCGCCCTCGGGCGCGCGCATGACGTAGGGTTGGCTGTCAGCCATGAGACTCGAATCGTACACAAAGCCGGCCTGGGCCAGCAGCCCAGTGGAGTGGGGCGAGTAGTTGTAATACGGCGCCCGTCCGCCCGCCGGTCGTTTGCCGCTGAGCCGCTCAATTGCCTCAATGCTGCGCTCCAACCAGTAGCGTTCGCCCTCGCGGGTCTGGTCCATGGGGTTCTCGTGCAAATAGCCGTGATAGGCCAGTTCGTGGTCGCTGGCGACAATCGTCTCGACCGTGGCCGGATAGCGTTCAACGCACCAGCCCGGCACGAAAAAGGTCCCCTTGATATGGTAGTGGTTAAACAGCTTCACAATCCGCGGCACTGCCACCTCGTCGTAGCGTAACCACGACAGGGCGGCCACCCGTTTATAGGCGTCGGCATGCGACAGGTGCAGGGCGCTGTCCGTATCCATGTCAAACGTAATGGAGGCCGCACAGCGCGCGCCGTTGGGCCACGGAACGGGATTGTCGAGCAGTTCTAACATAGCGCCTTTCCTAGTGCTGACGGCGCGGCTGAGCCCAGTCGGGATCGTTCCGTGTCACCAGTTCGGGAATGGAGAAATAGAAATTGCAGGTCCGGTCTCCACGGGTCTTGACCGTATCCCAGCGAATCCTGCCACCCGGATGGTAGGATTCCACCAAACCCCGATGGACTTCAACATCATATATATAGCCGAGCTTCAGGCCGCGCTCGCCCTCTCCCGACCAGACCTCGGCCAGCGGACAGTGGGTGCACTCGACCTGCATAACGCCGGGTGAAATATGGGTATCGCCGCGAAAGACAAAAACCGATTCGGCCGGGTCACGCTCCTGAAGCACCTCGAACCAGGACTGAAGGTCCAGCGGTCGTCCCTGGCTCAGCGCCTGTTCGCGCATGCCCTGGCCGCGCTCAGTCCCGAACTGATACAGGGCCTCGCGCAGCGCCCGCTCGCCTGAGGCGTCAAACCGATCAATCAGCTCAAAGCCGACATACATCTGCATCACGGCAAGCGCGGCAAAGGTACTCCGGGTGAGTTGGATGGCCTTGGCCGGCTGGACGAAAACATCCTCCACTGGCCCGGCAGTGACCTCTTCGGATTCGCCCTGGTAGGTCCAGGTGAGCTGCCAGGGCGTGTTCAGGTCCAAGGTCACGGCAGAGAACTCGACCCCGGCTGCGGCATCATAGCCTTCCGCCATACCCGTCAAGGTATTGCGCCAATAGGGCTCCAGTATGTCACCCCCGGCATGGGTGCTGAAGTAGTCTGCGCCGGGAACGTGGGGGAGGGTGACGGTCGCCCGCGCCCCGGTGCCGCTGACTGCAAACGAGCCCGTCTCCGCGGCTATGGCGTGCTCGCCCATATCCCAGTGGCGAATCAACGCCAGGGCGTCGCGTCCTTCGGCAAGGGTCTCCGGGCGGTCGCGAATGCCTTGGCCGCGATAATACCCCGCCCGTCGGAAGCCGCGCTCAAGCGCCTCCAGGCCAGCCTCGCCTAAATACTCCCGGACCGAAGCCGAGAGGGTACGCAGAAATACCCAGTGATAATCCAGCATCTTTGTCATTGAGATGATACGCAGGCTGCGATTGCTGCTGTCTTTGCCAGCCATAAGAATCCCTCCTGTTCTGTACAGCTCTTGCCGTCGCCTGAGTGATCGTCCTAAAGTGGCCTGGAGCGTTTCCGGTGCTGACTGACCAATATTGTCCCGCCAAATGGGAGCGAATGTCAAGAGGAGATTCCAAAGATGCCTATCCTGAGCCTCTCACGTTGGACGAGTATCCTGGTGATACTGGTGGGACTCGTGTCCACAGTGCCAACAGCCCCGGCCGAGGAAGTGTCGCGGTTCGTCCGGCCCGAACACGCCACGACATACATTGATCCGGTCACGAAGACAGAAATCACCATCCTGATCGATCAACACCTCGGAGGGACGACAGAGCTGACGCTCGGGTACTTGGTCGTGCCGCCTGGGGTGGATGTGCCCGACCACATTCACCAGTCAACCGAAACTTTTTATATTCTGTCTGGAGAGATGGAACAAACGAGTGAGGGAAAGGTACAGACGCTCAGCGCTGGTATGGCCTGCCTGGTACCGGCCAACACGCCGACACGTCACACAGTGAAATCCAAGGAACCCGTGCACGCCTTGGTGATGTGGACCCCTGGCGGAGAAGAGAAGCGGATTACAAAGGAGTGGCAAGTCAAAGCTGCGCAATAGTGGATAGCGGTATCGCTCCGGGTGTCCGGGCGCTGGGCGACTTTGGTCCGCTCGGGCGCGTCGAGGCGACCTTTGCCGAGTAATATGCAGAGGAAGATTTCCTCACGCATCAAGCATGGCGATGGCCTCAACCTCCAGAAGATGATCGGCCCAGGCCACCCGCACCACCTCGACGCAGGTCGTGGAGGGGTAGGGGCTCTGAAAATACTCGCCGCCCAAATCCCGCAGCGCAGCCAGCCCCTCCTCCATATAGCCGGCCTTGAAGTAGTAGCGGATCGAGACAATATCATCCATCGTGCCGCCCCCTGCCTCGACAATATTCCGGGTGTTTTGCAGCGCCTGTCGGAGTTGGGCGTGCATATCGGTGGCAATCGTTTTTCCGTCTGGCGTGGTCGGCGTCTGGCCCGAGATAAACAGCCAGTTGCCCTTTTTAACGGCTTGTTCCCAGCCTGATTTTTCGGGTGGGACTTTGGGTAAACCGGGAGAGTGGTAGATATTGAAGTAGTCCTCCGGCTTCCAGACAGTGGCGGGATTGATCGCTTCTTTTTTCATGCGGCCACCTCCTTCTTGTGTTCCGTCCTTTCAGACAGGGCAGGGCTGAGTGAATATTCACTCGACTAGAGGATAATGCAAGCTCGCACGGTATTGCAAAGCCGGACAGAACTGCATGTTGCGGCCAGCGTTCTTTTCATGAGAAAGAATGGTGAGAAAGAGAGGTGCGGTATGGAACAGACCTGGATCGAGAAACTCGCTATCCAAGAATTGTGCGCTCGCTATGCCCATGCGATAGACAATCTGGACCCGGAAGCCTGGGTGCAGTGTTTCACCCCGGACGGGGCTTTTCAGGTCGCAACCTGGGTGGTCCGCGGTCATGCGGCTCTACGCGAGTATGCCCGCGTGCATGTGCGGGAAATTCGCTGCCGGCATATGACCAGCAATTTACTGTATGAGGTCGAGGGAAACGAAGCGACCGGACAGGTCAGCGTCCTGGCTGCGCTTGCGACCCCGGGCGGGTATAAGATATTTGGCCAAGGGCGCTACGTGGACCGTTTGGTGAAACAGGCCGGGCAGTGGCGCATCGCGCACCGCCATGTGGATGTTGATCCTCTCGCCGCGGACCCGGACAAGATTATGATGTGCGCCGACCCCGAGGTGGCGGCGCTGACCCAACCGTTGATTGATACCGCCCAGCGACTCGCGGAACAGGTGGCGGGCTAGATTGCAGATACACCGTCTCGTCACAAAGAGTTCTTATAGATCGCGCCGGCCTTCATGACCAGGCGTGGCCCGCCGGCCTCGGGCTGTAAGACGCCGACATCTTCAAGCGGATTGCCATCAAACACAACCAGGTCGGCGTACGCCCCCGGAGCGACCGTGCCGAGTTTTCCCGCCTGGTTCAGGAGTTCGGCGTTGATCGTCGTTGCCGAACGTAGAATATCGATAGGGTCGAGGACCTCCCGCCGGATTAAGAACTCTCGACACTGCTGGGCGTGCAAACTCCCCAGCAGGTCGGTCCCGTAGCCCAACTTGATCCCAGCCGCCTGACACAGCTCAAGAGAGGTCAGTCCCGCAGTCTGGATCTCTTTCAGCTTAGCGATATTACCCTCGGGCAGGCCCAACTCCTTGCCCAGCTCTCCGAGGGTCTCATAGGTCACGAGGGTGGGGACGACATACGCGCCGCGCTGGGCGACCAATGCTGCCGTTGGCCGGTCAATGAGATTAGCGTGCTCAATTGAGCGTACCCCCAGCTTGACGACGCGGGCAATGGCTTCCGCGGTGTAGGCGTGGGCCATGACATAGGTACGCCGCGAAGCCGCCTCCTCGACCGCGGCGCGGATTTCCTCGTCCGAGTATTGTAGCATCCACACCGGATCGGTCGGTGAGGAGAGGCCGCCCGTGGCCATGATTTTGATCTGATGCGCCCCTTTGCGCAGTTCTTCTCGGGCCGCCCGGCGGACCGCGTCCACCCCGTCAGCTACTTGTGAGAGGCGGCCCTGAAACCCACAGGCGCACGGTTCAAGATGTTTGACCGGTCGCGTATCGCCATGCCCGCCGGTTTGGCTCAAGGCCCGACCCGAGAAAAAGAGACGGGGCCCCTTGATCAGCCCCTGTTCAACTGCGGTGGCCAGCCCAAAATCGGCCCCAGCCGCATCCCGCACGCTCGTAAAGCCACGCTGCAAGGCGTCTTCCAGGAGCGTGCGGGCGTGTTGACTCAAAAGCGACAGGGGCCAGTCGTCCAGGCTGGCGAGATTGACGTGGGCGGCATAGGCATGAAAGTGGGCGTCGATCAGACCGGGCATGAGAAAACGGCCGCCCAGGTGGATTTCCTGGGCGCTTGCGGTTTTGAGCGGGCGCTCGGAAACCTCCTTGATTTCACCATCTGCGATCAGGACGTCTGCCCCGTCGAGCAGCTCGGAACTGTGGCCGTCGAAGATGACGCCGGCGCGTAAGACTACCGTGCCCATGACTGCCTCCTGCTAATCGCTCTGACAGGTCGCTTCAAACAATGCTCCGTACAGGGCAAAATCGTAATTGTCCTGAATAGCGAAAGCCGTCCGGATCTCCTCGGGCGCGTTTTCATACAAGTGCTGCACCATTGCGACTCGCGCCGGTGGGGTCGCCATCCGCACCGTCCAGGCCTGGAAGTCCAACGGGAGACGCCAGGTGAAAACGACGCGTGACCGAAACCCATTCCGTTCAAACATGGTCTGCCATTGGGCAACTGTGTGGTCCCGGACGTGCGAGGCGTCACGCAGGAGTTCAAACGTTTGTAAAAAGGTGTCGTGCGCCGGCTCTTCAGGCGCAACAATATCGCTCAGGATAAATCGTCCGCCAGGCTTCAGCACGCGCGCGCATTCCTGGAGCGCCGCCAGGGGGTCTGGCCAGTGATGGGCGCTATAGCGGGAGACCACAAGATCAAAGCTGTTGTCTCCAAACGGAATCTGTTCGACATCGCCCTGGCGCGTTTCGATATGAGAGAAGCCGCGTTCGGCGGCCAACTGCTCAACCTGCTCCAGCATATGCCGGGTGAGGTCCAGGGCAACGACCCGGCGGCTATGCGGGGCGATGGCCATTGAGGCATGACCCGCTCCACAGCCGGCATCCAGGGCGTCCGGCGATTCCTGCTGTTGCGCCAGCTTGGCAATCCGGACCAAATCCTCGCCCGTGGCATGGACCTGGCTCGTCTTGTATTGCGCGGCTGCCCGACCGAATTGATCGTGTATGGATTGCTTGATATCGCTCACTGTTTTTCTCCCAATACGGTCCGTCTTATAGCGCTTTTTCAATGAGTTCTTGTGTGTCTGGATCGTAAATGAGAATTCCTTCATGGGTGTCGTTGAGTTGGCCTATCAAGACGCCTTTCTCATTCCAGATGGACGTCTTCCCCGCACATTCAGCCCCATCCGCAGGGCCAATGCAGTTGGCCATGAAGACAGGCATTGTATAGGTTTTGGCAATGTCTGCTAACCTGTTGATAGCTTTGGCCACCCCATCTGCAAATTTAGCTACACTGGCAATATAAATGTCTGCACCACTTTTCACCGCCCGCTCCGCATGTTCGAGCACTGATAATTCATAACAAATCGCAAGTGCCAGGGTGGTCTGGTTTACGCGGACACTCGGAAAACCGTCGCCGTTGACAAAAAATTCGTCTTCATCCGGGTGTAAATACTGTTTGGAATAGGTTTGTCGTGCTTGGTGTGGCTGAAACAGCACCAGACTAATGCAGATACCTGTCCTGGTTTTTGTTGGAACGCCCACCCCAATCGTGATCTGCTCGGTATTGCTGATGGTTTGGAAATCGTCAAACCTCTTAATCGGCCGGCTGCGTCGCTAATGCTTCTGCAAGGGTCGGTTCGTATCCCGTTAAGGAGAGTTCCGGGAAAATCACGGTATCGGCGCCATAGGAACCAGCCAGGGCGATGAAGTTTTTGTGCCGCTCAATATTTCGTTGAATGTCTCCTATGATTGGTCGTGTCTGAGCTACACATATTTTCACCTCACTCTCCTTCCCGACTCACGACACAAACTCGGGCATGACCTCCTTTACAAACAGTTCATGAGACTCGGGAGAGACCGGAATAACGATCGTGTGGGTGAGGCCCATCTCCTCAATGCGGGTGTGGATATCCCGTTTGACTCTGTCTGGCGTGCCCATCAACGTCAGGGGCGACCGCAGTGCAGCGTCCGCATCGGGGAAGCCGAGAAAGGTCGCGGTTTGGGCGAGCGCGGGATCTGCGGGATCTCGGGTGAGATGGAGGACCATTAAAGAACCCAGCTCTATCTCCTTTGGGTTGCGCCCGCATTCTTCCATATAGCCGTGCAGCATGCCAATCCGTTTTTTCAGATAGGGGGTATCGAATTTCAGGGCCATAGCTGGATCGTTCGGATAATCCTTGCCATTAAAGACCGGTGGGTTGATATTCAAAATATCTGCTTCGGCGGCGGCGATCTTGAGCAGACCACTCCCCGAGCCCCCCAGCATTAGCGGGGGGTGGGGTTTTTGGACGGGACGGGGATTGTTGTATGCCTTGTCAATCGAGAAATGCTCGCCCTGAAAGCTGGGTTCCTCCAGCGTGAACATGGCCTTTAACACCCGAATGGCCTCCGCGAGTTGATCCAACCGTTCCCGATTCGAGAGATAGGGATATCCATGTGCATAGTATTCGTCCGGCTTCCAACCGGCGCCTAACCCAAGCGTCAGACGGCCGTTGCTGACGTTGTCGAGGGTGGATGCAATTTTGGCCAACAGCGGTGGCGGGCGGAACGAGACGGACGTCACACATGGCGTGAGACGGATACGCTCGGTCACCGCGGCGATAGCCGTCAGCGTCGTATAGCACTCCAACATGGGTGTTTGAGGTTCTCCGAGCGGTGTGAAGAAGTGATCGATCATCGACACCGAGTAAAAGCCCTCGCCTTCCGCCCGTAAAGCTGCCTGCTTGGCAGCGGTAAAGTCGTCAGCAGGTAGAAGCAATCCAAACTTGGGGTCGTACACCAGTCTCTCCTTTCAACCCTTCCGATAATTTTTGAGGGGCGGAGATCGAATGATGCTCCGCATTATCATTCCGTTCGCTCGTGGTCAGGAATAAAACGCCGCGGCTCGAAGCCGGCCGGCACACCTGGCTGCTGATGGAGCTCCACCGCGGTTGTGATTTCGGCCATCGCCAGAGCGAGATATAAGAGCCGCCGGGCCTCTTGGGGTAGTGCGTCTGGCGGCTCCGGGGGGAATGTACTCAAATAGGTGAGGACGGCCTCCATGCGGGGCAGCAGGGTGTCGTAGAAGGCTTGAATCTGCGTCATGGTACTGCTGAGGCGCTGCTGGTTGCGCTCGGTTTCGGTCGCCAGCGCCCAGACCGCGGCCAGCGGCTCAAGGTCGGCGAACGGCTCGGGCAGGCTCGTATCGCACATGCTTCCCCCACTTATGCGCCGCGGGTGAGCAACTCTGCCGCCACCTTATGGGCGTGGCGGATCAGCAGTTCCTGGTCCTGTACCGGATAGTGGCTCAGGACGCCCGACTCGATCCCGCGCTGGGTGTTTTCCAGGGTGCTGCCGTCTTCCAGCCACACGTCCCGCGCCAGGCATTTATTATATTCGCGGGTCACCGACTCGGCGGCGTTCGCGGGCTGCGGGAAATAGCCGCGCGCATTCCAGGTTGAGCGATTCACCGTCTCCGGCAACATGGTATGGGCGACAAAGAGAAAGGGGCTCAGAATGACCAGGTGAAAATTCGGAAAGATGTAATAAATGTCAAAGAACCACTGTTTGCTGCGCGTGGGGTTGACCCCTGGGGGCCAGCGGTCCATATCCCGCACACCGGGAAAGGTTTTGAGGCTGGTCCCGAATTGGGCCACCAACCGTTCCATAGGCGTGCGTTGGGTATTCCGGCGATCGCCGTAAAACGACATCATGCTGTGGCGGCGAAAGAGTTTGGCGTCGAGGACGTGGCAGGACGGCTGCCGCTTATTCATCATCACCTTGCCGGCGAACTGCTGATGCAGCGCTTTGCCGTGATAGAATTCGAGCTGCGAGTCGCGGAGAATCCGCCAGTTGCATTTCTGCTCGGCCGTATACGACCAGCTCAGCGGCAAGCGGTCAAACGCATAGCCGCGCAGCAGGTCAACCACCTCACCTAAATACTGGTGGAGCGTTTCCCGCGGGTTAGGGTCGAGATTGATAAAGATAAATCCTTCCCAGACATCCGTGGCGACCGGGCTCAGGCCGTAGTCCCGTTTGTCAAAGTCAAAGAACATATCCTCTTCCGGCACTCCGACCAGACGTCCGTCCGGGGCATAGGTCCAGCCGTGGAATCGGCATGTCAACCCGGACCCGCACGCGCCACGGTCGCTCCAGGCCAGCCGATTGCCGCGATGTTTGCACACGTTGTGAAACCCGCGTACCGTCCCGTCCTTGCCCCGAACGAGCAGGACCGAGGTTTTGCCGACCGCAATATTCAGCGCCAGATAATCCCCCGCCCGTGGGATTTCTTCGACTTTTTTCCCTGTACTCAGCCAGGCGCGGCTGAAAATTTTCTCACGCTCCCGCTCAAAATACTCCGCGGAAAGATAGGGTGTGATCGGTAAGGACCCAGTTCCCAGCTCTGGATGGTCAAGCGTCCAGCGCTTACCATTGGCGTGTCCACTGTCTTGCATTGTATCCCTCGTCTGACGCGCTCCCCTTGGATAGTACGCCATCCTGCTCCATCTCGGCCGGGAATACAATGGACGCCACGCCGTCGCCTTGAGGCCAAATCATTTTCATGAATTTTCAGATCAGCGCAGCAGGCGCCCGCCTCCAGCAACGGAGCCTTTGCCTTTTCGCTGTGACTGTCCTTAGTATCCCAGCTGTTTGTCGACCACCCCGATGAGGGGCTCGCCCCGCTGGATGCGGCGCAGGTTCTCACAAAAACGTTCGAGGTTGCGCGTGGCGCGGAGTTGGCTGGCGCCGGCCGTGTGCGGCGTCATGACGACGTTCTCACATGTCCACAGGGGATGGTCGGCCGGCAGGGGCTCAACCGGAGCAACATCAAGTGCCGCGCCGCCACACCGCCCGTCTTGCAGCGCCTGTACCAGCGCCTCCCCGTCTATGATCTCCCCTCGGGTGACGTTGACCAGCAGCGCGCCTGGCTTCAAGTGGGCGAATGTTGTCGCGTTGAACATCTGCCGCGTCTCGGCTGTGAGCGGACAGCAGATCGCAACCACGTCGGAGGAAGCCAGCAACTCGGTCAGCCGATTCCGTCCCCATACCGCGTCCACTCCGTCCGACGCTGGGACGGGACGCTCATCAAGAGCTAAGACGCGCATACCAAACGCCACCGCTCGACGGGCCATCGCCCGACCGGTCCCCCCAAAGCCGACAATGCCCATCGTCAGCCCCTCAAGCTCGATTTCTTTACGGCGCATGGCCTCACGTTCCTGCCAACTGGCCGAGCCGAGACGAATGGCGGTCGCAATCTGGCGGGTGAGGGCCAGGAGCAGGCCGAACCCGGTGTCTGCCAGGTGTCCGCCCACCAGGCCCTTTTCACCGGTCAGCACAACGTCGGAGTCCCGCATCGCCGGGTAGAGAAACATATCCACCCCCGAGGCGATGGCGTGCACCCAGCGCAGGCGAGGAGCGGCCTGAAACAAGGCTTCGGGCAAGAAGCCGAGGATGACCTCGACATCGGCCGCCACGGCGATGGCATCGCCTATCCGAGGGGCCACCTTGATGGTCGAGCCAGGCGCAGCCGCCCGAATCTTTGCCAGGTCGCCCTCAGACACTTCGGGCAGGGTCAGCCCGAGCAGAACGAGAATCGATAACGGTTCGTCCAGTTTGACAACAGGCATAGGTCTCATGTCCCTCAGTCAATTCAAAGCGTACCAGAATCAAGGACTTCCATTTCCCCACGAGCAAGAGTCTCTTTTACAAAATTAAGATATCGCCTACCTGGAACAGAGCGGCGAATTGACCGCCTCACCCCGCCGCCTCCACCCCGAACATGCGGTCGAGATAGGAGTTGAGCAAATGGTGGATGGCTTTTTCGAGGCCCATGGTTGGACCGGGGCGGAAGTGGCGGGAGCCGACGCCGTTCTGGAGCGAGCGCATCATCTCTGTGTCTTCGCCGGCGACCAGCCGAATAAAATCTTTGACCACTGCATTCTTGGCCTCGAAGGCCGGCTGCTCAAACCACTCGTCCGGGTATTGGGTCAGGATGGTAACGCGCGTTTTGTCTGGCGCGATGGGATGACAGAACCACGGCTGGAGCATGTCGGGCCGGGCAAACATATTGAAACTGGGCCGGATGAATATGGTGAAGGCAAAGGATTTCGATTTCTGTTCCAGCCAGGGCATGGCCTTGCCAAACAGCCAGGCGCCGTCCGGGGCCATGGTCAGGCTTTCGTACTCCGAGTGGTAGCCGTTGGGGGTCAGGTAGAACAGAAATTTATCTACGGGAAAGACCTTGCCAAAAGACGAGCCATGAATCACCCCGACGTGATAAATGTCCATCAGGTTTTCCGGGATAAACTTCCAATTGCAGTCCAGCTCAAAGGTGTACTCGTCGGCGATGCGCGTCTCTTCGGCGTGTAAAAACCCGGCGGCTGCCTGCACTCGGTCGGCGGCGAGATAGGCGGCCAGGCTCTGTGCCCGAGGGTCGAAATTAATGAAGATATAGCCGGCCCAGGTGTCGAGTTGAACGCTGGGCAAACGGCAGGACTTCCAGTCGAAGTCCGTGACTTGTGCACTATAGGGCGCGCCGGTCAGCGCGCCGTTCAGACCGTACGTCCAGGCGTGATACGGACAGCTGAACTCCTGGGTATTCCCCTCACCCTGGACCACCTCGACACCGCGATGCTGACACACGTTGGCAAAGGCGCGCAGCGCGCCGTTCTTATCCTTACAGACCAGGACGGGCTCGCCGGCAATGCGCAGGGCGCGGTAGTCGCCCGGCTGCGGATATTGCTCGACCCGTCCGACGCACAGCCAGTCTTTCATGAAGATCTGTTCGATCTCTTTCTGGAAGATCTCAGGCGAGGTATAAAACTCGCCCGGCAGATGCCTGGCGCGCAACAGGTCCTGCCGTGTTTTTGAGAAGTCCTGAAGGTCGAGCTGGGCGGACATGATACCCTCCTACGCTTTGTCTCTCTTTCTCTCCTGATTCGCGCTGTTACTGCGTGACAAAGCCGCCATCTACGGACAGGGCCGTTCCGGTCACAAAAGAAGCGGCGTCGGAACACAACCAGACTACGGCCTCGGCAATCTCCTCCGGCTGCCCCATGCGCCCTACCGGCTCTCTGGCCTCGATAGCCTTGATGATCTGGTCGCCCAGCTCGGGCTGGGCGGCCAGGACCTTATCGACCAGCGGCGTTTGAACCGGCCCCGGACAGACGGCGTTGACCCGAATGCCCGACTTGGCGTACTCCAGGGCCGCGGTTTTCGTCAGGCCGAGGACGCCGTGCTTGCTGGCCGAATAGGCCGGCATCCCGTTCGAGCCGACCAGCCCGAAGTTCGAGGCGGTGTTGACGATTGCGCCCCCGCCTTGGTTCAACATGTGCGGGACCTCGTGTTTCATGCACAACCACACGCCGGTCAGGTTGGTCGCAATGATCCGGTCCCAGTTCTCCTGGCTGCACTCGGCGGTCTGCTTGATGTCGCCCTGGATGCCGGCGTTGTTCAAGGCGCAGTCCAAACGGCCATAGGCTGCCACTGCCCGCTCGACCAGGGCGGCCACCTCGGCCGCCTGGGAAACATCGGCGCGGACGAATAGCGCCGTTCCCCCGGCCGCCTCGATCAGGCGGACCGTCTCCTGTCCGCCGTCCACATCCACATCGGCAACAACAACCCTGGCGCCCTCTCTGGCAAAAGCTACAGCCGAGGCGCGTCCAATGCCCGAACCGCCACCGGTCACCAGCGCTACCCTTGTGTCTAATCGCCTAGCCATGACACTCCCTCCCTATGCCGACCGTGGTCATGGGGTTCCCTCCCGCTGTGTCAGTTCTCGCACCATCGCGCGTTTATATCTGGAGGTCAAGGCGAGCCGACCTGCCGCCTGTCAGGCGGCCCAGCCCGCGGACAGCGCCTCGGCCTGTTCCAGCACGGTCCGCGTCGTCCGTTCCTGTTTGTCGGGCGGATAGCCGTGTTTACGCAGAATGCGTTTGACCAGGCGGCGCAGGTTGGCGCGGACATTTTCGCGCAGCGTCCAGTCAATAGTGACGTTGTTGCGCACGGTTTTTACCAACTCACGGGCAATATCGCGCAGAGCTTCGTCGCCGAGCGCCTGGACCGCGCTGTCATTTGTTTCGAGCGCGTCGTAGAACGCGATTTCGTCTTCCGACAGGCCGAGTTTTTCGCCGCGCGCGCCTGCCTCGCGCAGCTCCTGGGCAAGCTGGATCAGTTCTTCTATCACTTGCGCGGCTTCGACGGCCCGGTTCTGATAGCGACGCAGGGTGTATTCCAGCATCTCGGCGAACGACCGCGCCTGGACAATGTTTCGTTTCCGGCGGACAGCGAGTTCGCCTTTCAATAATTTCTGCAACAGTTCGACCGCGAGGTTGCGCTGCGGCATGTCCCGCACCTCGGCCAGGAATTCATCCGACAGGACCGAGATATCGGGTTTCTCCAGCCCGGCGGCGGAGAAGATGTCGAGCACTCCTTCCGACGCCACTGCGCGCGAAACGATCTGGCGTACCGCGTGGTCCAACTCTTCCTCGGGACGGGCATTGCCGGACACTCGCTTGGCGAGGACCGCCCGGACGGCCTGAAAGAACGCGACCTCGTCCCGAATACGCAGCGCGGCTTCGTGCGGGACGGCCAGGGCAAATGCCTGAGACAGTTCTCGCACCGCGGCCAGGTAACGATCCTTGCCGTTCTCCTGGGCCAGGATATGTTCCTGCGCGGCCGGCAACAGGGCCAGCCGTTCTGTTGGCGCGCCGCTGCTCCACTTCGAGCGGTCAAAGCCGTGGAACAGGTCGCAACAGACCTCATATTTCTCCTGCATCACGTCTACCGCTTGCTTCTGGTCGAACGCGGTTTCTCCAGTGCCGCCGCTCTGAGTGTAGGTTGCCAGGGCGCGCTTCAATTCCTGCGCCAGACCCAGATAATCCACCACCAGCCCGCCCGGCTTGTCCCGGAACACCCGGTTGACCCGAGCCACAGCCTGCATCAGGCCGTGGCCACGCATGGGCTTGTCCACATACATGGTGTGCAGGCTCGGCGCATCAAAGCCGGTCAGCCACATGTCGCGCACCAGTACCAGCCGGAGCGGGTCGCCAGGGGCGCGGAAGCGTTTTGCCAGGGCCTCACGCCGCGGCTTGGTGCGGATATGTGGCTGCCAGTCGGGAGGGTCTGAGGCCGAGCCGGTCATCATGACTTTAATCTGCCCCTTGTCGTCTCCCTCCTGATGCCAGTCTGGACACAGCCGTATCAGTTCGCGGTACAGCGCAATGCAAATACGCCGACTCATGCAGACGACCAGGGCCTTGCCGTTGAGCGCTTCCAGGCGCTGCTCAAAGTGGGCAACGATATCCTGCGCGATCAGCCTCAAGCGCCTTTCAGTGCCGACAATCGCCTCAAGTTGCGCCCATCTGGTTTTGAGCTTCTCCTGACGGGCGACCTCCTCGCCTTCGGTTGCTTCCTCGAAACCGGGATCAATGTTCGGTCGCTCGTTCTCGTCGAGTGAGAGCTTGGCCAGCCGACTCTCGTAATAGATTGGCACCGTGGCCTTATCCTCAACCGCCCGCTGAATATCGTAGATGCTGATGTAGTCGCCGAACACCGCCCGAGTATTCGCGTCCTGCAACTCAACCGGCGTGCCCGTGAAACCGACAAACGAGGCATGGGGCAAGGCGTCGCGCATATGCCGCGCATAGCCGTCGATAAAATCGTACTGACTGCGGTGGGCCTCGTCAGCAATGACCACAATGTTGCGCCGCTCCGACAGCGCCGGGTGGCGGTCGCCCCGCTTTCCTGTGCGAAGGGCGCGGCCCTCGCGCTCCCCGGCTGAGGGCTCCTCTGGAAAGAACTTCTGGATGGTGGTAAAGACCACGCCGCCCGACTCGACCGCGAGCCTGGCGCGCAGGTCCGCCCGGCTTGCGGCCTGCATTGGCGGCTGGCGCAACAGGTCACGACAACGCGCGAACGTACCAAAAAGCTGGTCGTCCAGGTCGTTGCGGTCTGTCAACACCACGATAGTCGGGTTTGCCATCGCCGGTTCACGCACGATGCGTCCGGCATAGAAGGCCATAGTCAGGCTCTTGCCCGACCCCTGGGTGTGCCACACCACGCCGATACGCCGGTCGCCTGGCTCGCCTCCGGGTTTGCGGCCTGACTCATAGCGGTCAAACCGCTCAACAACCTGTCCGGTCGCCAGCTTCAATTCTGTAGCCCGCAGGGTCTCGGCAACGGCAACCCGGACCGCGTGGAACTGATGATACCCGGCCATTTTCTTGACCAATGCCCCGCTGCTGTCATCCTCGAACACAATGAAGTCGCGGACCAGCGAAAGAAAGCGTCCCGGCAGGCAAACGCCTTCGAGCATAACCTGCAATTCGGGCTGGTGCGGGTCGGCCAGGGTTTCGCCCGAAATCGTGCGCCAGGGCTTGAACCATTCCCGCCCGGCAGTCAGCGTACCGATACGCGCTTCGACCCCATCAGAGACCAGCAGGATTGCGTTCATACTGAACAGCGTCGGCAGTTCGGCCTTATAGGTCTGGAGCTGTTGCCAGGCGGTCCAGATGGTCGCGTCTTCGTCCGCGGGATTCTTGAGTTCAATCACTCCGAGCGGCAAACCGTTGACGAACAGCGCCACATCGGGCCGGCGCTCGCGCTTGTTTTCAACAACCGTGAACTGATTGACTGCCAGCCAGTCGTTATTGATGGGCGTATCGAAATCAATCACCTGCGCCTGCGCGCCACGTACCGTCCCGTTATCCGTGCGATACTCTACGGTCACGCCATCCACGAGCATACGGTGAAAGGCCCGGTTGCGGGCTTCGAGCGTCGGCCCTTCCGGGCGGGTCAGCTTCCGAAAGGCGTCGTCCAGGGCTTCGGTTGGCAGGTTGGGGTTGAGTCGGGCGAGGGTATCGCGCAGCCGCGGTTCCAGCACCACCGCTCCGTAGTCGCTACGCTCTGCGCCCGGCGTATCGGGCGCGATGTCCGGCCCGTGGGCAATGCTCCAGCCGAGGCTTTCGAGCCAAGCCAGGGCGGCATCTTCGACGGTGGATTCGGTGAGGCTGGTCACTGTAGTCAAATCAAGAAGTCGAGATTTACCAAAAACAACGAGATCAAGAGCAGGATGTGGAGGGCAACAAAGACTATCGGAATCCCCTTTTCTATGTGAGTGACGGCACTATAGGATGTTCCTCGACCCTCTTCAGCCAACTGCCACTCATAAGCATAAAGCGCAACTGGTAAATGTTCTTCGAGTTGGTGGATGATCTGGAATTTGACAGTATTCAGGTCACTGTGAGACTTGATGATCTGGTACCAAAGCACGGAGACCGGGATGCCGAGTATCGGAACCAGCATTGTCCAATAGCTCTGAACGAGACCTTCAGATTGAATGCCGTAGAGAGTAACGAGCGCGATGTTGAGCGTGAGGAGATATCGACTCGAAGCCACCCGACGCGCGCTGACATTCTCGGTTGACTGGACATACATCTTATATTGCTCAAGGAGATCCGCGCCGAAAGAATCACCATACGTCTCTTTCGTGTAATGGACCAGACGCTTATTGGACTGCTCTGACATCAGGCCATCTCGCTCCATCAATCAGCTTTCTCAGGTTTTCCCATGTCCATCTGTATATCTCGTCAGTCCGAAGCGCAGACCCTGGCTTTTTACAAGTCTTGCGTCTCCGGCCCTTCAGCAGGAAGTAGGGCTTTTTTTCCTCACGTAAGATAGTGACCTCTGCTGTCACTCCAGCCGCATCATGAGTATGTTCTCCGCAGATGACGATAGTAAGGTCGGCCTTACGTATCAACTCTCGGACTTTCTTCTTCCAAAGTTCGTTTATAGGCTCCTTCACTGACGAATCCGTGATGCTGAATGGCGAATCCGGGTGCTCTGCTTGCCTAACCAAAGACCCACGAAGGTCTTTATCGTGGTCGAAGTCAAAACTGATGAAGACACTTTTCGTAGCCATGACCCAATCTCCTTCACAATTGGTCCAGTATAGCCTTTGTCGGATATTGTGCAAAAACGGGGGCGTACTAGGGACAATGGCCGGCCCGTAGGTAACGTTCCCGCTCGCTGCTTCCAGCTAGGTCAGGGCCGCTTTTCTGACGGTGGATTCGGTAGGGGAGGTTGTTATTGATCTCCCAATTTATGCTTTCCATCTACGTCGAAGCTCTCGTCGTTGATTTTCGACGTGAGCCGGTCGTTATTAAAAACGCGGAGAATCGTTTCGATATTCTCTTCGGTAACGACAAGCCTCCCATTTTGTGAATATTGAATCCCCCATCCATCTGCTTTATTGACATCCTTCAATCTTTCAAGAAAATTCGCATCTTGGTAGTAGCCTGCCTTTTTAATCTGAGACAACCTTCTGAGACGAGGAAGATTATTTCCTACCAACTTGGAAATAGTATTGGCGTCCTGGAACAAGCCGAGCTTAGAAAACTCTTTGACTATCTCGTCTCTGTTTCTTTCCATGCCCGCCCGGAAATTCAATGCTGTCTCAAAATTCTTCTTATCGGCAATGAAGAGGACAGATTCGTAGGCGAAGAAATCGATTCTTCCATCAATACGGAAAATTTTCTGGTCGGCCAGGCTCACCAGCATGTTGTCTTGATATGTCATATTGATCCATTGGGAAATTGTCTTAGTCGCCCAGCTTTCAGGTACACGGCGCGCTGAGAACAAAGGCGGCCGGTCATTGACATCAAAGCGGGCTATATACATCCACGACCCCAGCAGGTTTTCATACCGCTCCACGGTTGGTGGGTATTCTTGGCTCTGTAGCGCGTCAATAATGCCCTGCATATCCGTGTCTTCAGTCGGAAGACTGAGCAAATCGTTGTCTAAGTCGGTGGTGTTGAAATCGTATTCCAAGGCGGTATTCGACCGATTGATTTTACCGACTGCAATATCTCTCAGTTTTTTGGCGAGGGCTTCATGAATATTGACCTGTAGGGTTTCATATATCGCGTTACGTTGTCTCAGCTTCCGTTTGACAATGAAAAAGGAAACCGACGCATTGTTCCAGTTTAAGTTCTTGATCTCGTCTAGTTTAGCTCTTAGGTCATTCATATTCACACCTCTGGACTGCGCTCGGTGACAACGTATAACTGTTCAGAAATCTCGCAGATCCGACAGCGTTCATTTTTCCGCAGACGGCTGCCCTTTACCAAGAACGCATCCTCGCAATCATGGCCGTTGCGTTCGTAACGAACGGTATAGAGGCCATAGCCCATGCCCGCCAGAACGGGATTGATGAAAAAATTGTGTGTGTTCTTGGTGAGCCAGTACAGGATACACATGAAAAAGACAAAACTGACTACCAGGTTCACATTGCCCATATCGATCACAAGGAAGGAAATCATATAGGGGATACTGTAATTGATAAGCTCACCTGAACGGTTGGAAACTGATTTGACTGTTATCGGAGGAGAGGAGGTTTTGAGGCCACTTACCGAAATCCAAAGGAGGATACAGGATAGGGCAGATATGACCAGGATTACTACGATAAGCCAGGGGTGCATTATCTCTTTCTTTGCAAAATCAAAATCCTGAATGAGAAAAATCACGGAGAGAGGCGCGTAGGCGCTCAGAAAAATCAGGATCGACGCTACGAATCGTAGTCTCATGGCGGTGTTTCCAACCCTTCCGCCTCCGGGATACGGACTTCGCCAGATACGAGTTTGGGCAGCAAGGTATCACGCAGAGCGACGAGGGTACGTGATTGTATGTTCGTGGAGATACTTTTCTCAAGCAGGGTAGAAAAAATGCCGTCGGATTCTGCTAGGAGTTCGCCATTAGGGACTACACACATAGCGTCGCTCAAGTGATGGCGTTTGATATGTCCCATCGTCGTTGCTTTTCCCGCGGCGATGGTCTGAAAGTCAATCAAGTGGGAACGGACGCTGTGCAAAAAGAGCCATTTGGGGAACCTCTTGGAAGTGACTTTGAACAGGTGTTGATTCAGCGCCGCCCGCCCGCCGCACCATACCCTCACCATGAGGCTACCCGACCACGAAAAGATAATATCTCCGTCATCAATGATACACTCAGGCCGGATATTAGCTGTAGACCTCTCTCCGCTGTCCGCTTTTCCACTTCTGAGTTGAGCGATCTTCACTACAGGCAACCCTTCTTCATCTTCTTGTGGCCTAAATTTTTGTAGGGCAAGACCATTCTGAAAAATCGCTATCTCATCGAGAGCTTTCACCCCCCACCCCGCCGGCACCTCCCCCAACTCCGAATCGACAAAGCAATCAGGGAACAACGCCGCAATGCTTGGGTCCATCTCATCAAGATACGCCCGGGCGCGTTCCACCGTCCAAGCCTTCTTCCCTGTCCTATCACTCCCCCCTTGAGGGGGAGTCGCTGAAGCCAAGCCGTCAGGCGCAGGCTGAGGCGGTGGGGGGTTCTGCACCGCTTCGTATATCCGCTCCAACACCCCGAAGCAGTTCTCGAAAACCTCGTTGTTCCAAAAGCGCAGGAGCCGGTAGCCCTGTCCTTGCAAGAAGCGATCGCGCCGCTCGTCGTGGGTTCTCCGTTCCGCGTGCTGGCCGCCGTCGAGTTCGACGATGACTTTGCGGGGCATACAGGCGAAATCCACGATGTAGGGGCCGATGGGCTGCTGGCGGCGGAATTTGTGGCCGTCCAGTTGTTTGTGGCGCAGGTAGTGCCAGAGGAGGCCCTCGGCGTCGGTCTGGTTCTCTCGCAGGGAGCGCGCTTTCTGCTGGGCGTGTTGGGTGTAACTGCGGCGGACGACCCCCCACCGGCGCGCCTGCGGGCTGTCGCCCTTGGCTTGCCGACTCCCCCTCAAGGGGGGAGTGATGAGGGGAGGGGAAGGGCGCTTGAGGGCGGCTTTGGCGTGCACGGGGTCGAAGTCTATGAACCAACTCTTGAAGAGCGCTCGGGCCATCTCTTCGAGGGTTTCGTTCATGCGGCGGTTGAGTTCGATCTTGTCGTCCAGGGCGCCGAGGATGTGGGCGATGGCGCGTTGTTCGGGGAGGGGAGGCAGGGTAAGGTGCATGCTGCGCTGATCTTGAAGGCTAACGTATTCAGCCATGTCCGTCTGTCCTGAAACGCTCTTGAACTGAATATAAAACTCGCGACCAGACAGCCAATAGAACAGGAAGCGAGGGTCAATTCTCTCATGATTGAGTGACCTCCAAAAACACAACTGAGGAGAATAGACAAATCGAGGTGTATCTTCTCGGACAAAAGCAAAGCGGCCTACGGTTCCTTTCGACGTGAAAACGACATCGCTAGGCTTGCTTGTCTTGTTTCCTACACGTTCAAGGTCTTCTTCCGGGAATCTATCGACATCGGTGAATTGAAACCCATCTTTGATATTTCCAGCGCGAGCGAACGGCAGACCAGAGGTTGCCAATTCATTTTTCTTGGCACGGTATCCGTCTCCTATCTCAAGCACGCCGGCCTCGATGAGCGCACGCGCCTCGTATCTTCGCCACTCACCCCCTACTCTCTGCTCTTCTCCCCCCACCAACACCACATACTCCCGCTCAATCTCACGGTGAAAACTGTCCGGCAGCCGCGCCCAGTCCCGGGCTTCTATGAGAAAGGGGATGGTGGATTCCTGTACTGCTTCGTTGAATTTGGCCAGTTGCGAGGAGTCAATTTCGACGAGACCGGGGCTGCGTAATACCAGGTCAAGGTCGCTGCCTGCGTGGCTTTGGCCATTGACGCGGCTGCCATAGGCCCAGACCTCGATAGCGGGCAGATGCTCGCGCAGCAATCGTTCGATCTGTTCCCGGTGTCGGGATTGCATGTCAAGGCGTCGGGTCATGATGTTGGCTGTTGTATCGCGCGGGACACTGCCTGAGCGTCCGTGATAAATGCGGGTAACGCGGCCAGCACTTCCTCGGCGTAGTCTTCGCCGTAGCGGTGGGCGGAATTGTTGCGACAGTCGCGGTAGTGCAGCCAGCGCTCACACTCGTCGCCCGTAATCAGGGCGTGTTTAGCGGCATGACGGAAGATGTCTTTGAAATGGAGCGTATCGGCTGCGCGGTTGCTGGCGAAATACTCCCGGAGCCGCTTTTTCAGCAGGCTGCCGCACTGCTCTTCAATAATTTCAAATTCCTTGACGCAAGCCGAGCGGTAGAGGTCATGTTCAATTTCTCCCGGACGGCAATCCTGCAACAAATCAAACGCGCGCTCCAGCGTTTCGATGCAGCGGTCAAGGTAGTCGGTGTTGATATTCACGGCATGTCCTTCAAACCCAGCCTCTTCAGATTCGCCTCTATGGCCGCATCCAATCTCGCGGACTCGGCCTGCTGTGTACGCAGCTCTGCGACGAGGCGCTGCATCTTGTTTTCAAACGGCTCACCGTCGTCCTCTGGCGCTTCCGCGCCAACGTAGCGACCGGGGGTCAGTACATAGCCGTGCTTGCGTATCTCTGCCAGGGGCGCGCTTTTGCAGAAGCCGGGGATGTCGGCGTAGGCGTCCTCACGGCCTCCTTCGACCGGGCTCAGGACAGGCTCTCCCTGCGGAGGGGAAGGAAGGTGGTTGCGCCAGGCATGATAGGTGTCGGCGATGCCGGCGATGTCGGCGTCGGTCAGCTCGCGGTGGGTGCGGTCCACCATACGGCCGAGTTTGCGGGCGTCGATGAACAGGATTTCGCCGTGCCGGCCGCGGGACTGCCGGTGCTTGCGATTGCGGGCCAGAAACCACAGGCAGGCCGGAATCTGAGTTGAATAGAAGAGCTGGCCGGGGAGCGCCACCATGCAGTCCACCAGGCCGGCTTCGATCAGGCTTTTTCTGATGTGTCCCTCGCCCGACTGGTTGGACGACATGGAACCGTTGGCAAGCACGAAGCCGGCCGTGCCGGCCGGTGCCAGATGATGGACGATATGTTGCACCCAGGCAAAGTTGGCGTTGCCCTTGGGCGGGACGCCGTACTGCCAGCGCTTGTCTTCGGTCAGCCGTTCGCCGCCCCAGTCGGAGATATTGAAGGGTGGGTTGGCCAGAATGAAGTCGGCCTTGAGGTCGGGATGGCGGTCGGTGTGAAAGGTGTCACCGTGGGCGATCTGACCCTCAATACCGCGAATGGCAAGGTTCATCTTGGCCAGCCGCCAGGTGGTGTAGTTGGATTCCTGGCCATAGATCGAGATGTCGGCCTTGGTGTTCTGCGGTATGCTGCTGCCATTGCCGTTGCCGGATTGATGGGCGCGGATAAACTCGACCGACTGCACGAACATGCCGGAGGAGCCGCAACAGGGGTCATAGACCCGCCCTTGATAGGGCTCCAGCATCTCGACCAACAGCTTGACCACGCAGCGCGGGGTATAGAACTCGCCGCCCTTTTTGCCTTCAGCGCTGGCGAACTGCGATAAAAAGTATTCGTAAACGCGGCCCAACACGTCCTTGGACCGGGCCGCTGCGTCGCCGACCTGGATATTGCTGATGAGGTCGATGAGCTGGCCGAGCCGCTGTTTATCGAGCGCCGGGCGGGCGTAGTCCTTGGGCAGTACGTCCTTGAGCGCGGGGTTGTCGCGCTCAATGCCGGTCATGGCGGTATCAACGAGTTGGCCGATGGTGGCCTGCCGGGCCTGGGTCTTGAGCTGGGTCCAGCGTGCCTCGGGCGGCACCCAGAATATATTCTCGGCGCGATACTCGTCCGGGTCCTCGGGGTCGGCCCCCTCGGCCCGTTCGGCTTCGAGGCGGGCGTGCATCTCCTCGAAGGCGTCGGAGATGTATTTCAGGAAAATGAGGCCGAGAACGACATGCTTGTACTCCGCGGCGTCCATGCTGCCGCGCAGCGTATCGGCCATGCTCCAGAGTTCGGCCTCATAGCCGGTTGTCGCGTCATGGGCGGTGGCCTGCGAGTGAGCGCCGCGTGTCTTCTGTTGCCGCTCCACACTCTTTCCTTTCACTCGATTGAATAATACGCCTACTTGCCGGATGCGGCGTGACGCTGACGGGGGAGGCTTGCCGGGGCTGGCGCGGCGCAGACCTCTCTACTGTCTCGGACCGGCCCAGGGTCAGCTACCCCGGCAGGACTAACTCCTGATAGACCGCCTGCGCGCCCATCTCGACCTCGACCTCGGTGACCGGCGGGCGGGCGTAGTGCCAGCGCAGGCCGTGATGTCCCCCACTTGCCAAGGGTGGCAGGATGTCCGTTTCCAGCAGAGGGTGGACGTTATGAACGGTGTACAGCTCGACGGCCGTCACATCGGTCCACTCGACGCGGAACTCCTGTAAGCGCTCCGCCAGGATGTCAAGCACCGCCTGCGCCTTGCGGCTGATACCCTGCGGCGACACGTCTCCCCGACTGACGATTTCGGACCCTTTTTCGGACCGCCGGATTTCAGCCGCCCCGGACAGGACAAAGCTGGGACGAGCGTGGTCCGTGGGCACGGTATAGGAAAACCCGTAGAGCGAAGGCTCCGCAACCGGGTGTACGGCCAGCGCCACATTGGTCCGCGCCGTGGGGTTGAGGCCATCAACCAGGACGTTCCAGTCTGCGAGCCGCTGGACGTAGGGTGCATTGAACTCGGCAAACCCCTGGGGTGAGAGCGGTTGCGGAATGCGCAGCTCCATACCGCACAGGGCCTGGATGGGGCGGCCGAGCTGCTGGAGATGCAGCGCAATCAGCTCATAGCCTTTTTCCAGCGCGGGCAGCGGATGAAAGGTGGCGTGCGCCACCTCATAGCCGGGCTGGGCACGGCAGCCGGAGGAAAAAGGGCCGCTGCTTTTGATGAAGGTGAAATTGCCGTCGGGTTGATCGATAAGCATGAAGAGTCCTTTAATGAAGAATACTTGCCCGATCAGTAGCACCCTTCCTCTCCCACAGGCAACAATGCTGTCGCTCTGGCCGGGTTTCTTAGAGCGATACGTCTCGAACCGATATTGACAAACTATGAGGCCGGCGTGATAAGCGGCTCGGCTGACACAATAATGCCGTTATTGTCGGCATACACAAACTCACCCGGCTGAAAGGTGACGCCCCCGAACGTGACAGGAACATCCAGGTCGCCAATGCCACGTTTCTCTGTTCGGAGGGGAATGACTCCGAGCGCCTGCACTCCAAGCTCCAACGCCCGGATGGCATCAATATCTCGAATGCAGCCATAGATAATACACCCTTCCCAGCCATTCTGGAGCGCTGTGGCCGCGATCATATCGCCCAGCAAGGCGCGTCGCATGGAGCCGCCCCCGTCCACGACCAGCACCTTTCCGTGACCCGGCTTAGCCGCGTTCTCTTTTACCAGGGAATTATCTTCGTGACATTTTACGGTCACGACCGCGCCACCGAAACAGACCTTGCCGCCGTAATTGGTAAACAGGGGGTCCACAACGCGGACAAGGCCCGGATGGGTGTCACATAAATCGGTTGTCAGGAATTGCATACGCGATTACGCTACCCCTTCAACCACAATCATTTTTGCGTGAGAGGCGCTGTGCCGGATGCCCTTGGGCTCACGGTACTCTTCTGAGTTATACCACGCCTTGGCTTGGGCCACGCTCTCGAATTCGAGCACAACTACCCGGTTGGGTTCCCAGTCGCCCTCCATGTTTTCGGCGGCTCCCCCCCGGACGATGAACTTCCCGCCGTAGGCTTCAACGGTTGCCGGGACGAGTTTGGTATAGCCGACATACGCCTCGGGATCAGTCACCTGAACATCCACAATAATATAGGCTGACATGCGCTTCCTCCTGTGCTGCCTGTTCTTTGTCTGTCTTCTGTCTTAGCCCAGGATGCCGTACAGGGCGAGCCTCTGCGCTGCTTGATTGTTCCCGTTTCATCAGTGCCGGGGGCTCAGCCGCGCGGTTTCTTCCTCACGGTATATTTTACTCCGGCAATAGAGCGAAAGTCGGAGTCCTGTGTCCACAGGGCTGCGTTATATATCCGTGCGGTTGCCAGAATAATGCTATCTGCCATTGGGAGGCTTTCCGCGATACTGATGCGGGCTGCGCTGAGAGATATCTGCGTGCTTAAATCAATGACGCTCCCTTGCTGCATCAAAGCAGCGGCCTTCAACGCTTCAGTCTCGTCACGCTGTTGTAAAACCCGCTTGAAGACCTCGTATAAGCTCACACTCGGAACGAGTAGTTCTGTAGTGTCCTCAATAGGGGGAGCGAAAAAGGCGGCATTTGGTCCGTCTGCAAAATATTCCAGCCACCCTGAAGAATCGACAACATTCACACGCGATCCTTCTCTCGCATTATTGTTGTATCAATACCCTTCAGAAACCCGCGCATCTGTTTCAGTGGCCGTAAAGGGATAAGCTCAATGCGGTCGTCGTATACGAGTGTCTGCACTTTTTGGCCAGGACTAAGCTGTAGACTTTCGCGGATTTTCTTTGGGATGACAATTTGAAACTTGGGTGAGATCGTTACCATCTGCATGTGAAGTCTCCATCTATGGCATAGGAGTATGACAAAATTTTATCGATAAGGATATCACTTTACAATAAGAAATATATACGTGCGCTTCCTTGACAAACTTTCTCGCCTGGCAGGATAATTCACGCTCAACCGTAAGGGAGGAAGCGCTATGGCAGACGATCTCGCAAAAATGGATGCAACCGCGCAGGCCGAGCTGGTGCGGAGCGGAGCAGTCAGTCCGCGTGAGCTGGTGGAGGCCGCTATCGAGCGGGTGGAAAAGCTCAATCCGCAACTCAATGCCGTGATCCGTCCGCGGTATGAAAAGGCGCGCGCCGAAGCGGACGCGGCCCGCTTGCCCGGCGGCCGGCTCGCAGGGGTGCCGTTTCTGCTGAAAGACCTGTTCTGCGTGCATGCGGGTGATGAAATCCATAGTGGCTGTAAAGCGCTCAAAGCGGCGCAATACACGGCCCCGCACAGCACCTATCTGGCCGAAAAATTTCGCAGCGCCGGCCTGATTACGATTGGCCAGACCAACACCCCGGAATTCGGCTTCGCCACCACAACGGAGCCGGAAGCCTACGGTCCGACCCGGAATCCGTGGAATACCAACCACTCGACCGGCGGGTCGAGCGGCGGCAGCGCCGCGGCGGTGGCCGCGCGTATAGTGCCCGTGGCACACGCCAATGATGGCGGGGGGTCAATTCGCATCCCGGCCAGCGCGTGCGGGCTGGTCGGTCTGAAACCCAGCCGGGGACGTTTATCGCTTGGGCCGGATTATGGCGAAGCCTGGGCCGGCTGTATTGCCGAAGGGGTGGTCTGCCTGTCCGTGCGTGACGCGGCCACTATCCTTGACGCGACCACGGGACCTATGCCGGGCGACCCGTATGCGGCTCCCGCGTGTGAGGGCTCGTTCGCCGAGGCCGCCCAACGTGAGCCTGGCTCGCTCCGTATTGGCCTGATGACCAGGCGACCGGGCAATCAGGACGCCCTGCATCCCGAATGCGTCGCCGCGGCAGAGAACGCGGCAAAGTTGCTGGAGTCCCTCGGCCATCGGGTCGAGGCTGCGTACCCGGAGGCGCTGGACGAGCAATGGGGCGTTCCCTTTGGCACGATTGTGCTTGCCCACTCTGCACGGACCGCGGAAGACGTCGCCGACGCGCTTGGCCGCGAAGTTGGTCCGGGCGATTTTGAGCGCTACACCTGGGACCTCATGAACCGGGGCCGGTCCATACGTGTGACGGAGTATATTGCCGCGCTCGAATGGCTGGAACGCTGGGAACGGCGTCTGGCCGCCTGGTGGGCCGACGGGTTTGACCTGCTCCTCACGGCGACCCTGAGCGCCCCGCCGCCGCCCTTGGGTCAATTATGCAGCGCCGCGGCTGACCCGGATGAGGTGTATCGGCGGGTGATCGACCTTATCCCATATACCCCGGTTGCAAATGTGACCGGCCAGCCGGGGATTTCCTTGCCTCTACACTGGAGTGAAGACGGCCTGCCGGTTGGCGTCCATCTCATGCCTGCGTACGGACGGGAGGACATATTGCTCAGCGTTGCGGCTCAGCTTGAACAGGCCCAGCCGTGGATCGAGAAACTGCCGCCGGTGTGTGCGTAAGGCAGGCGAGCAGGTTGGATTCGCGTAGCGTAATCCGACAAGTGCGGCTGAACGGGAGAGCCGCGGTCAGCCGCTCTCCTCCGGCTTGGGCGTATCCGTCCGCCGCTCACCATACCAGAACTCCAGCCCCTCACGTTGCCGTAGTGCCCGCGGACCAGTTCGGAGCAGATAGCCAAACAGCCGAAATGTCTCTCGGAGTGAATACACCCGAAGTTTGCGACCCGACGTGATGACGCGCTCGCGCAGAATCACGAATCTGCCGCGTTTACGGAGCGCCAGACTCAGCCAGACTTCTTCCGACGCATAGCGTCTCTCGTCAAAACCGCCCACGGCTTCAAAGGCGGACCGGGTGCAAAACAGAAAACTTCCGCTGGCCAGTCCTGCCAGGCTGTAGAGCGGCGGCACGATGATCTCGGCGATTTTGCCATACCACGGCAGCGGCCGGTCAAAGCGAAAACGGCTGCCGCCACCGATTGCTCCCTGCTGGAGGGCATGAATGGCCGCGTGAAGGAGAGGCGCGTTGACCCAGGTATCCGCGTCAATAAAGAAGAGATATTCGCCCTGCGCCGCGTGCGCTCCAGCGTTGCGGGTGGCCGCAATATGACGCTTTCTGACCGTAAGGACGCGCGCGCCACCGGCCGCGGCGAGCGAGGCGGTCCGGTCGGTCGAAGCATCATCCACCACCAGAATTTCACAGGCTATGTCTAAGGGCTGAGCGGCCTGCTGTAGGGCCTGGAGCGTTCGGCCAATGTTGGCCTGTTCATTATAGGCGGGAATAATAAACGAGATCACACGGATTGACCTGAGGGCAGGGCGGCCGGCGCTTCCGCTGTGCGGCTTTGTCCGTACACGCCCAGGAATTCGTTCAGCGCCAACGAAGCAACCACAACCAGACCGCCAACAATGGCGAGATCGCTGGGTCGTTCTCCCACGCCGACCCACACCCACAGCGGACCAAGGATGGTTTCCAGGAGAGCCAGGAGACTGACTTCGACCGCGGTAATATAGCGCGCCGCCAGCGTCATGAGCAGGCAACCCAGCCCGCCCTGAATGGCGCCCATACATGCCAGGATGCCGATGTCCTGCCATGCGGCCTGAAACGGCAGGCTGAAGGGCAGGGCCACGGCGCTGGAGAGGAGCGCGGCAACCAGTATGGCCGGCGTCATATCGGCTCGCGCCTGACTGTAACGCAGCAGAATCACACAGGTCGCAAAGGCGACCGCAACGCCGCCGGCTATGACGCTCCCGGCCAGCGTACCGGCGCTGAGAGAATCGAGACACATGGCGATGATGCCGGTCAGCGCGACGCTCATAGCAAGGTAGCGCCGCGCCGGAACCAGCTCCCCAAGAAAGACCCGACCAAAAAGCGCAGCAAGAAAGGGCGAGGTGCTAATGATGACGAGGGTATGCGCCACTGTTGTCTGGGTGACGGCGAGAATGAAACCCAGGAATGAGGCGGCCAGGCACAGGCCGGCCAGGAAGCCACCCGGCCCAATGGCGACGACCGCTCGGCGCACCTTGCCCGCGTAGCGAAAGGCGAGCCAGACGAAAAGGAACACCCCCATGGCGAGCGAGCGCCAGAAGGCAATCTCCCAGCTATTGGGGATGCTGACGGAGCGAACAAACAGGCCGCCCGTGCTCCAGCACACACTTGCGCCGAGCATGAGCAGCAAGCCCTTGAGGCGCTGCGGGTTCCGGGTCTGAGCGAGCAGCGCGGCGTTACGGCTTGACGGCAATCGCTTCCACCTCAATCAGAAGCCCCGGAAAAGCCAGGCCGGCCACCACAACGGCCGTACTGGCCGGCGGATTATCGCCGAAGATGTCTCCGCGCGCTTCGAGCATCTCCATGAACTTGCTGCCGTCGGTGATATAGGTATTGATCTTGATAATATGCTCCATCTTCGCGCCCGCCGCGGCCAGGACCGCCTTGATATTGCGGAAAACCTGGCGTGTCTGGGTCTTCATATTGCCCTTGCCAACCAGCTTCCCCTGAGAATTGAAAGCGACCTGGCCGGACACGTAAATGGTGTTGCCGATCTGTTTCGCCTGGGCTAAGGGCAGCTTATCGTCCCAGCTCCAGCCCGGATCGATAATTTTCGCTTGTACGGGGGTGGCCTTTTTCGTTGCCATACTCTTTCCTCCTTGATGGGTGAATAACGGGTGAATAACGGGTGAATATTAATACTTCGCAATCCCTACTTTTTTCTCCTCACCTGGCTCCCCTCCCTGAGAGCGCGAGGCTTACGCACACACCGGTGGACGCTTGTCCATCCACGGCTGGGCCTGCTCGATCTGGGACCCAATCCGCAGCAGCACGTCCTCCTGGCCGTAGGCCGGGACAAAATGGACGCCGACCGGCAGGCCGTCCGGGGTCCAGTGGAGCGGCAGCGACAGCCCTGGCTGGCCCGAAGCGTTATTCGCCGGCGTGAACGGAATCACCTCAAGATTACGCTCCCACTTGGCGAGATTGTCCGCGCTGGGCCCGCCCATATCGCCCAGGCGCGGCGGCGGCTCGCCCAGCGTGGGAGTAACCAGGAGGTCAAAGCCGCCGGCCCACCAACTGGCCAGGCGGCGGGCCCAGGCGTGCAGCCAGTTCATTGACGCCAGATAACTGGTTGCCGAAATCTTGCGGCCCTCTTCCACAAAACGCCAGGCGTACGGCTCAATATCGCCTTCGCCTATGCGCTGCCCGGCGGCGGCTTCGATCTCATCCGCAGTCAGGGCCGAATGGGCGTTCACCACATGGGTCCAGTGGTCAATCCACTCCGCTTCGTCATACGCTTCGGGATGGGCAATCTCGACCGTATGGCCGAGCGATTCGAGCAGCCTGCCGGTCTGCTCGACTGCGCGTTTACATTCCGGGTGCAGAGGAGCGTCGTTGCGCGGCCGCTGGAGCATGAGGCCGATACGGAGCCTGCCAGGATCGCGCCCGACTTCTTCGGTGTACGGCCGAGCCGGCGTGGGGGCGGCATAGGGGTCGCCGGGCATGACACCCTGCATACTATCGAGTATGCCCGCCATATCGCGGACCGAAAGCGTCATCACGCCTTCATTGGCCATCCCATGCCAGCACTCGCCCATGCCGGGACCAAACGACACCCGGCCTCGACTGGGCTTGAGCCCGACAATGCCACACATGCTGGCTGGAATGCGCAGCGACCCGCCCCCATCACCCCCGTGCCCGACCGTGACCATACGGGCAGCGACACAAGCGGAACTCCCACCGCTTGAGCCACCGGGAGAATGATCGAGATTCCACGGGTTATGGGTCGGGCCGTAGGCCGCGGGTTCGGTCGTGCCCATCAGCCCCCACTCCGGCGTGTTGGTCCGCCCCACGCTGATAAAGCCGGCCTGACGAAACTTTACTGACAGATAGGTGTCTTGCGGTGAGGTGAAGTTGAGCCGCTTCAGGAACTGCATGCCGTTATGCAGCGGCTCTCCGGCGGGACCGCCGAGCAGGTCTTTCATCACAAACGGGACGCCGCGAAAGGGGCCGTCCGGCAGGTCGGCGGCCTGGGCCTGGGCGCGCGCCTTTTCAAATAAGGGGTGAATCACGGCGTTGAGCTGGGGGTTGAGCTGTTCGATTCGGGCAATCGCAGCCTCGACCAACTCCAGGGGTGAGGCCGCGCCCGTTCTGACGAGTTCGGCCTGGGCGGTTGCATCCAAATACGCGAATGGGTCTGGCATGATGTCCCTTCCTTCTGCGCTGATATCCCCGTAGGGCTGACTGTATGAAAAAGATTCACCCGGCGTCAAGGGAAAGAAGAGGCTTGATGTATTCACATGAAAAGGCGCATCATTACCCTGCCCAGGCATAAGACGGTATCCCCCGGCGTGGCCCGTTCCATTGCAAAAAAGGCGGGCGGGCCTCGGCTAAGAAAAAGCCCGCATGACTGACCCGACTGTTCTCTTGACCGCGCTGCAACACGGTGACAGTTTTTTCCCCGGCGGGGGCTTTGCCGCTTCGTGGGGATTGGAGACGCTTTTTACCGATGCGCATGTACAGGACGCCGAGACCCTGCTGCACTTCGTCCAGGGCCAACTCCGCGGTCGGTGGGCGCGGTGCGACCGGCCCGCCCTGGTATGGGCGCATCGTGCGGCCGGCGAGCTGGAAAAAGTTGCTGCGATTGATGCAGAACTGGAAGCGCTCTCGCTTGCGCGTGAGTTGCGCGTTGTATCGCAACGGGCCGGCCGGGCCCTGCTGCGTGTCCATGACCGGCTCAAGACGCCCCGCGCCGCTGACTATTTGGAGCGTATCAAAACAAGGCGGGCGTGGGGCCATCTGCCTATTGTGCAAGGTCTGGTCTGGCGTGGGGTTGGGTTAGACACGGAGCAGGCCAGCCTGCTGTCCGGCCATCTCCAGGTCATGGCGTTTGTGAGCGCCGCTATCCGGCTCGGCTTTGTAAGCCATATCCAGGCGCAAATGATTATCCAGCAGATACGCCCCACGCTGACCGCGCTGCTTGCCGCGCCCCTGCCCGAGTCTCTCAGCAGCTTTACGCCGGTCGCCGATATTGCCATGATGCGGCATGAGACCCAGGCGACGCGGTTGTTTGCGAATTGAGCCGCGCGTCCAGCGCATACCTCACGCTCCGTACGATCTCCAGGAGGAATATCTATGCTGAACCTCACGCCCACGGAAAACGAACGCCTCACCATTTTTATGGCGGCTGAACTTGCGCGCCGCCATAAGGCCAAAGGGCTCAAGCTCAACGCCGCCGAGGCCATTGCCTATATCACGGACGAACTGCTTGAGGGCGCGCGTGAGGGGAAATCGGTCGCCGAGCTGGTCAGCCTGGGGTCAACCCTGCTGACGACCGACGACGTGCTGCCCAACGTGGCTGAGCTGGTGTCCCGGATTATGGTGGATGGGCTGTTCGCGGACGGAACCAAGCTCATTGCCGTGTACAATCCGATCCGACCCGGCTCCGAGCCCCTGCCCGAATCGCCCTACGGGCGGCCCGGCGCGCTCATTACGCCTGACGAAGAGATCGACCTCAACGCCGGCCGCGAAACCCTGACCCTGGAGGTCGTCAATACCGGGGACCGCGCCATCCAGGTGACCAGTCATTTTCATTTCTTTGAAGCCAATAAGGCCCTGGAGTTTGATCGGGCGCGGGCGTTTGGCCTGCGCCTGGACGTGCCGGCCGGCGCGTCGGTGCGTTTCGAGCCTGGGGTGAAGAAAGCCGTTCCATTAGTCGCTCTGGGCGGCAGCGGCGAGGTCACCGGCCTCAATAATCTCACCAACGGTTCCATTCATTCCGAGGCGGTCAAGCGGGCCGCTCTCCAACGGGCCAAAGAACGCGGCTTCAAGGGCGCATAGGAGGGAATATGGCCAGACTGACACGGGCGGCCTATGCGGCCACGTATGGGCCAACAACAGGCGATATGGTGCGTCTGGGCGACACCTCGCTGCTGGCCGAGGTTGAGCGCGACCATGCGGTCTATGGTGACGAGTGTCTGACTGGAGCTGGCAAGGTGATGCGCGACGGGATGGGCTTTCATGCCCCCACGACCGCGGCTGCGGGCGGGCTGGATATGGTTGTCCACAACGCGACGATCATCGATCCGGTACTGGGCATTGTGAAGGGCGACATCGGTATTAAAGACGGCAAGATCGTTGGGGTGGGAAAAGCCGGCAATCCCGCCATCCAGGCCGGTGTCCAGCCCGAGCTGATCTGCGGGCCGTGTACGACCATCGTGCACGGCGATGGCCTGCTCATTACTCCGGGGGGAGTGGAGGCGCACGCCCACTTCCTGTGTCCGCAGCAGTGTGAACACGCCCTGGCCAGCGGCATTACGACCATCATTGGCGGAACCATGGGGCCCCATTTCGATATCAGCTGCGCGGGGCCGAATAATCTGGCCAAGATGCTCAAGGCCTGTGAGCATTATCCCTTGAATTTCGGCTTTCTGGGACGGGGCAATGCGCACGTCGGAGCCGCGATTGAAGAAAGTGTGGCCGGCGGGGCGATAGGCATTAAGGTCCACGAAGATTTCGGGGCCATGCCGGCCACCATTGACTGTGCGCTCACGGTGGCGGATCGCTACGACTTTCAAGTCCAACTCCATACCGACACGATCAACGAGGCCGGCTATTGTGAGGACACGCTGGCGGCGATCGCCGGGCGGACGATCCATATGTATCACGTGGAGGGCGCCGGCGGCGGTCATGCGCCCGATCTTATCCGCGTCACGGGCGTGCCCAACTGCCTGCCGTCTTCTACCAATCCGACCAACCCCTACTCGCGCAATGCGCTTGACGAAGCCCTGCCCATGACTATGGACGCCCACATGCTGAACTGGCGCTTGCCGGAAGATGTCGCCTTTGCCGAAAGCCGCATCCGGCCGCAGACTATGGCCGCGGAAGACGTCTTGCACGATCTTGGCGCAATCTCGATGTTTGCCGCGGACACGCAGGGGATGGGACGGGTGCATGAAACCATTACGAATTGCTGGCGGCTGGCGAGTAAGATGAAGGATCAGCGTGGGCGTCTTCCGACGGAAAAAACAGCGCGCGCCGATAACGAACGGATCAAACGCTATATCGCCAAATATACCATCAACCCGGCCCGCACGCTGGGCATTGACCAGTATGTCGGTTCGCTGGAAGCCGGCAAAATGGCTGATATGGTGTTATGGGGGACGGCATTTTTTGGCGCCAAACCGCTGATGGTGATGAAGGGCGGCTTTATGGCCTGGTCTATCATGGGCGACGCGAGTGGCTGTATCTTCCCGGTTGAGCCCGTCGTCCAGCGTCCCATGTGGGGGGCGGTGGGCAGCGCGCCGTCTGCCCTCAGCGCGGTCTTCGCCAGCTCCTTGGCGCTTGAGGCGGATGTTCCGCGTAAGCTCGCACTCCACAAGCCAATGTTGCCGATTCGGAATACGCGCGCGGTCGGGAAGAGGAATATGCTGCATAACGACGCCTGCCCGGACATCACGGTCAACCCGCACACGCATGAGGTGTATGCCGATGGCGAGCTGCTGACGTGCGAGCCGGCGGATGAAGTCCCGCTCGCCCGAAAGTATTTTCTACGCTGAGCGGCGCGGCTTCCGTAGAACGCCATGAGCCCTGAATCTTCCCCTCGGCTCTTAGCCGAGCCATGCCCCGTCACGTCGCCCCAGGTTGCTCTCAGCTTCAAACGCGCTCCCTCCGGCCAAACCTTTCTCGCCAGGCAACGGACGACCTATCCCTTCACCCTTACCCAGCCGTTCTCTCTTGACCGGGCTCCGCACGGGATGCTGACGCTGATGCTCCAATCCATCTCTGGCGGAGTGTATGAAAATGAGCATCTGGCGCTCGATTGTTCGGTGGAGGCCGGGGCGGGCGTGCATCTGACAACCCAAGGGGCAACCGTTGTCCACTCGATGCGGGAGGGCAGGGTCGCCACGCAGCAGGTTTTCATCCGGGCGGGTAAAGGCAGCTTTGTCGAATACCTGCCCGACCCGCTCACGTTGTTTCCCCAAGCGCGCTTTCGCTCTGCTGTCCACATCGCTGTCGAAGAAGGCGCGACGGCCATCAGCGGCGATGCCTTTGGACTGCACGACCCGGAAGCCCTGGCCCGTCCGTTTGGCTCGATTTTCAACGAAACCGTATTCCAGCGGCCGGACGGGCAGCGCCGCTGTCTGGACCGCTTTGAGATGACCGGCCCTGAGTTCGTTGATAGCCTGCCTCCGGCCCTGCGACGCTACCAGACGCAGGGGACGTTCTGGGTGGTGTCGGACCATGCTGCTGAGGAGTTGGTGACAATTTTACGCACGGCGCTCGGTCCGCTTCCCGACATCTATGCCGGCGCATCGATCCTGCCTCACAATGCCGGCGTCTGGATGCGCGCGCTCGCCGTTGACGCGGTTGCCTTGCGCCGTGCGTTTCACGCGGCCTGGAGTGCGGTCCGGGTATGTCTGACCGGCGTGAAACCGCCCAGCCGCCGCAAATCAGGCTGGCTGTGAGGCGTGAGCGCTAGAACCAGTAATCATCCCAGACCAGCAAACCGACCACGGCGCGGCGGCGGTATCGCCGGGTGTACTCTTCCGCCGCTTCGATAGCGGCCCCTTCCTGCAAGTGGTAGGACAGGACGTCACCCTGCACGCCGGGCGCGGGAGACGGTTCGGCTAAGAGGATGAACGACTCTCCCAGTCCGGTGACCGGGGTGCGGTCTCCTTGAGCCGGCTGGTGGAGCGGAGAGGGATGTTTTGTTCGCGTGTGGAAACCAACCGGGCGCGTACTATAGCGTTTTTCCAACAACCAGACGTGGGCGAAGCCGGATGGAATTTGCTTGCGCGCTTCCGGGTAGATATGCTCCACCCGCTCCTTAGCCAGTAAAACGCTCCAGCGCTGGCGACGATTGGAGATATAAATAAACAAGAGCCCGGCATCCCCTCGACCCACACGGGTAAACGGCGTCCGGGTCGGCAGGACCTGGGAAGGGAAGTTACGGTAGTAGTAGTCTGGCGGTGTGGTGTCCATGTGAGCGTCACTCCTGCAAGTCGCCCGTGAGGCGCGAGGCATATCCGGCCGGCCCCGCCGGCTAATCGTCAAAACCCAGAGCGAAGAGCATAGCCTCCTTGACGCGTTGGAGTGTTGCAGGAGAAACAGTTCCGACAAAGCGCCTGAGTTGAGACTTTGGAACAGTAGCCAGATGGTGGAGATTGATGGCGGATTGATTCTTAAGACCAGCTTCAGGACCGAGCACGACTTCACTCGGCACGCCTCGAATTGTACTTGTGAGGGGTGCCACCGTGACCGTATGCAGCACGGGAATTATCTCTTGGCGAGTCAGGATAAGTACCGGGCGTTGTTTGTCCGGTCTATCAAAACGAAAATTCCAAATCTCACCGCGCCTCACATTTTCTCCCACTGCTGGACACGGAGGAGGGGCCCAAACTCATCAGCTTGGACAGGTTTTTTGCGATAGCCCTGGCGGTCCTGTTTCACGAGTGCTTTGAGCCGCTGCTGTTTGAGCCACTGGCGAGCGGCTTCACTGAACAGATCATCTCGCTTCTTGCGTCTGGCCTGGGCAAGGGTATCAATCTGTTCGAGCAAGCGCTCGTCCACGGCAATCGAGATTGTTTTCATCTTTCTGAGGAGTAGACCGCTGTGATGAGGGAGTCAAGCGCGCCATCGGGACGGTAGGCTACGCCTTCATCTTGTGTTCACTGTCTCTTTCGTACTGCTCGAACGCATCAAGGACTTCGGCCGGACGCTCACCGACAACGAGCATGGCGTGATACTCAGCCTTCAAAAACTTCTCATCCACGCTGTGCTGCAAGAACTGAAGCAGGAGGTCGTAGTAATGATTGATATTCAGCAGGCCGCAGGGCTTGGCATGGATATGTAACGCCCGCCAGGTGAGCGCTTCAAACAATTCCTCCAGCGTGCCAATGCCACCGGGCAGGGCGATCACTCCGTCCGCGAGTGCGGCCATTTTCGCCTTGCGCGCGTGCATGGAATCGACCACGTGAAGTTCGGAGAGGCCGTGGTGGGCCACCTCCCGGTCAACCAGCGTGTCGGGAATGACGCCGACCACCCGCCCCTGCTCGGCCAGGACCGTGTCGGCCAGCGCGCCCATGAGACCGATATGCGCCCCTCCGTAGACCAGTTCGAGACCGCGGGCGGCCAGCTCTCTACCGAGCGCCTGGGCGGCCGAGAGATATTCGGGTCGGGCGCCCAGGTATGATCCGGTAAAAACACAGATACGTTTCATGCTGTTCATATTGTTCTTCCTCATCGTTCCGTATAGAGGGAAAGCCTACGGAGAGGAGAGGGGCTGATTATACTAGAAACTTCTCTCAGGAGGAAACGCATGCGCGCCGTCAAGCAACAAGAAATATCTGACGACTGGGTCTGGCAAGCCATTCGAGACGAAGCCGCCTTGGAAGCCGACCGCGAGCCTGTGCTGGCGAGCTTTGTACACTCGATTATTCTGAACCACGCCTCACTGGAGGAAGCGTTGAGCTATCTTTTGGCCGGGAAGCTGACGAATCTCAACCTGCCGTCCATTACCCTGCGCGATATCATGATGGAAGCGCTGGTCGATGACCGACAGATTGGGCGAGCCGTTCGGGCGGACATCTGCGCGGTGCGTGACCGTGACCCGGCCTGTTCGTTCTATTCGGTGCCCCTGCTGTACTATAAGGGTTTGCACGCGCTCGAAGCCTATCGGGTGTCGCACTGGCTGTGGCAGCAGGACCGGAAGACCCTGGCCTTCTGCTTGCAGAATCGGGTTTCGGAAGTCTTCAGCGTGGATATCCACCCGGCCGCCCGGATTGGTTCGGGAATTTTTATTGACCACGGCAGCAGCCTCGTCATCGGGGAGACGGCCGTGGTTGAGAACAATGTGTCCATGCTCCAGGAAGTGACCCTGGGCGGAACTGGCAAAGAGTCCGGTGACCGCCATCCCAAAATTCGGACCGGGGTGCTGATCAGCGCCGGGGCCAAGATTCTGGGCAATGTCGAGGTCGGGGCAAACGCCAAGGTGGGCGCGGGCAGTGTCGTGCTCACCAATGTTCCGTCGGGCTGTACGGTCGCCGGCGTGCCGGCCAAGCTGGTTGGCCGCTGCGCCAAACTCCAACAGCCGGCGTTCGAGATGGACCACAACCTGCCGACTGGAGAAGAGGATGCCCGAAGAGGCATCTGAAGAGTGCAGCGTCACGCCAGCAGCAGGCGGGCCCGACCGCCGCAGAACCGTTTGATGAGAGTGAGGAGTTCGTTCGCCGCCTCGTGCAGAGAGTCCGCCGGTGTTGTCGGATTGCCCTGCACAATAAAAAAACCGTCGGTCGTATCGAGGCTGATTTTCGTTCTCTCGCACTGGCGGACTTCCAAACGACACAGAACATTGTGCGCGTCATCGATATAGGCGTATTCGCCAGGGCTCACGATTTTGGGCTTGTCCGAGCCCATCGGCCAAAAGGTCTCGCTGCCGTCCGTGAGACGTAACTGCACATTGCCGTTGATCGCTCTGAGGTCGTGCGCCCCCAAAGAGAGACGGGTTTTCACTGATACGAGGTTATACATATCAACCAGCAGATTGACCTGCGGCAGTCCCCCGGTTTGTAAGACCAGTTTGAGCAAGCTTTCGGGTGAGGCCACGTTTTTCCGATTGGAGCGTCCAACAGCGTCGTGCAGGGCACGAAAGCCGTTCAGAATAGGGTCGGTCTGTATGGCCTCAGACGAGAGGTCTTTGCTCACTTGGGCAAGCGTGTGTGTCTTGAGTTTTTCAAACTCAGGGTTCGTGTGTTGATTACGGACCCCCTCAATCACAAAGCAGACGGCTTTGAGGCCAAGCGTTTGGGCGGCGTCTGTGATACCGAACCGGAACTGGTCGGATTGCATATGTTTTCGACTTAGCTCCGTTCAACAACTCCATCGGCGTGGTGGCAGGCAGGGGTGTAGTGATGAATCAGGCTGTCAGGGTCTGCATCTTGGCTGGCAACTTGCTGAGCGTCAGTTCGTTGAGCATCGCCTTGTTGCTGGCATTGTCGATATCAATCCCAACCAATTTCCCTTGGGCATCGTAATCCAGCACAACACCTTTGGAGATCTCCTGGCTGTCCACACTCGGCCGCTCGGAGAGGTCGATGTAAAGCGAGTCCGTATCAGGATGATAGATCAGCTTCATGGTTTGAACCTCCGGTCGGGAAAGCGTTATGGATTTGTTACCTTTCTGCGTAAGGACAGTATAGTCGTCACAACATCTCATAAAAACTGCCTTCGCCCGGCACGAACAATCGGCTGTAAAACCGCAGGGCGTACGAATCGGTCATGCCGGCCAGAAAATCGCAGATGACCCGTTTGCGGGCGGTCTCGTCGCCGTTGAGGAGCGCGTTTTCATAGTGCTCGCCGTGGTCTTCGGGGAAGAGACCGATGGACTCCTGGCCCTGGTCGAGCACGGCAAACAGGCGCTGGAGGACTTCTTTGCCCTTATGGCCGAGGGTGGTCACGCGCGGATTATTGATGACCTTGTACGACTCGAACGCCTTGAGGGCTTCGATGCGAACCCGGTTGGGAAAATCGGTATCAATCAGACCGTGGGATTGGTGGGCAACCGGACTGACGAATTCATGAATGAGATCACGAATCAGCATTTTTCTGCCGGCCCGAAGAGAGCGCTGTTCGAGCTGTTCGAGTCGGTCGGCAATCTGGGACAGTTCCTGGTGGACTGTGCTTTCAGCGCTGGCTCGGCCCCAAACGGCCAGCTTTGTATTGACCGCGCGCACCACGCGCGCCGGCGGAAGACGCCGCAGGTCGGCTGAGGTCAATAAGCCGGCTTTGAGACTGTCTTCTAAGTCATGCACGGAATAGGCGATGTCATCCGCCACATCCATGATTTGGCACTCAAGGCTGCGTTGTTGCCCGCTGCCGGTCTGGCGGATGATAGCCTCGACGAGGGCGCGGTCTTCGGCGTAAAAGCCTTTGACCGGGCCCTGTAGATCATTAGCTATGGCTGTTGCGTCGATGCAGGTTTTGCATTTGAGAATACCGTCCAGGGTTTGATAGGTCAGATTCAGGCCGGCATAGTCGGCATGCTTGTGTTCAAGATAGGTCAGAATACGCAGGGTTTGCGCATTGCCCTCAAAGCCGCCATGCGCCCGCATGAGGGCGTGCAGCGTCCGTTCGCCATTATGGCCAAAGGGTGGATGGCCCAGGTCGTGCGCCAGACAGACCGCCTCGACCAAATCCGGGTCGGCGCCGAGAGTCAGGGCAATGCCCTTGGCAATTTGAGCGACTTCAAGAGAATGGGTGAGACGGGTCCGAAAAAAATCTCCCTCGTAAATGCCGAATACCTGAGTCTTGCCCTGCAAGCGCCGAAATGCGGCCGAGTGGATAATCCGGGAACGGTCATGCTCAAATTCCGACCGCCGGTCCGTTGACGCCCGCGCCGGCTCCGGCGTATGACGAACCGCGTCTGAAGCGCGCGCTGGCGTCAGCATCTTTTGGTCAGGGCGGTATCGGTCATTCATGACGTCTTCCTCCATTGGAAGCATAAGGGAACGTCAACTCTGCGAAGCCGCCTTACCCAAGACTTCGGAAGCCCACTGGTTGATGCTCTTTCCCTGTATACTCGCCGCGGTAGCAACGGCGGAGTGGACTTCGGGCGAAACGCGTAACATGAGCCTGCCGGAATAGGGCTTTTGTGGCCGTCGGCCCTGTTCCTCGCTGATAGCGATATAGGCATCGACGGATTCGTGAAAAGCACGCTCAAGTTCGTCAACCGTTGTTCCATGAAAACCGACGCTATCCTTTATGCCGGCCAGATGGCCGACAAATATGCGGTCGTCCTCGTCGAATTCAATGCGAGCGGTATAGCCTCGATATTGCATTTTGTTCATGGCCTGATTCTGGGGCTCACAGCATTTGTCGATAGCACTTTTTGCTATCATTGTAATTGGCACGAGCTGGAAGCCCTCGCTCTGTCTGAAAATCTTTCCGTCAGGCCCATAGATGTCCTAGCCGCCCCGCCGCGCCGACCGAACGGCGGTGGCAAATCCAGCCGACCTATGCTCTAATCCCGGCTTCAATGCAGTTCCGGGAGGGCGGTATGGAAACGGAAACCCTGAAAGATAAGACGGCCCTCGTTGGCATCGGCCACACCGAATACTCAAAGGACTCGGGCCGTAGCGAAATGAGCCTGGCGGTCGAAGCCATCCGCAACGCAATTGCCGACGCCGGCCTCAAGCCGAGCGATATCGACGGTATCGCCAAGTTCTCTATGGATAATAACGATCCGGTCGATATTGCGGCGAACCTCGGTATCCCGGAACTGCGTTTTTACGCGGAAGCGCCCTACGGCGGCGGGGGCGGGCCGGTCGGCTCGATTCTGCTCGGCGCCATGGCCGTGGCCACCGGCATGGCCAAATGCGTGATTGCCTTCCGGGCCATGAACGAACGCTCGGGCCGTGGGACGCCACGCTTCGGACGCGCCGCTGTCCGCAGGGGGGCGTCCGGTGTGGGCGCCTACCTCGAACCCTACGGGCTCTTCAGCCCGGCTCAGATGGTCGCCCTGGCCGCCCGCCGGCATATGCACTTATACGGAACGAAGAGTGAAGACTTCGGCGCAATCTCAGTCGCCTGTCGGACGCATGCCCAGACTAATCCTAACGCGGTCATGCGCGGCCGGCCTATCACCATTGAAGACCACCAAAGCTCGCGCATGATTGCCGACCCGCTCCATTTGCTGGACTGCTGTCTGGAAACCGACGGCGGGGCCGCGGTGGTGATTACCTCAGTCGAGCGGGCAAAAGACGGTCCGCACAAACCCGCCTGTATTATGGGTGGGGCCTTTGGGGCGGGTGAGTGGAATACCCAGCGGGTGGTGAAAAACGTTGAGAAAGCCGAAACGGAATCCACTGTGACCGGCAAAGCCCTGTTTGCCCGAGCCGGGATAGCGCATAGCGATGTGGATGTGTGTTTTGTGTATGACCATTTCACCCCGCTCGTCCTCATGGCGATTGAGGAGCTGGGTTTCTGCAAACGTGGCGAAGGGGGAGATTTTGTCTCTGACGGCAAGCTGCTGTGGCCGAATGGCGGGCTGCCGCTCAACACGAGTGGCGGCAACCTGTCCGAAGGCTATATTCACGGCATGGAAAATGTTGTGGAAGCGGTGCGTCAACTGCGCGGGCAGGCGATTAACCAGGTCCCGGACGCCGAGGTGGCCTTTGTCTCCTCCGGCAATGGCGTGCCCACGACCGCGATGCTGCTCCATCGTTAGCCTGTGATAGCGCCGTCATGCTCCCTTAGGGTTTTGCCTCCTGGGTCGGAGAGGCTTGATAGCCGGGGCACTCGCAGACCGGCAGGCGCGGATACTTGGGATAGTGGGCGTCTGTTTCAGACCGTCCGCAATAATAGAAGCGGGAGCCCTTGCCACTCACAATCTCGCGGGTGTGTTGGCAGGAGGCACACAGGCCGGTCTCTGGGGGCGGGGGCGCATCCTGGAGCATTGCGGAAAGCCTACAGGCCGTCGTTCCCCTTGACAACACAACCGCGGAAACAATAGGGAAAGAACACGATTTTATACCTGCTGCGCCCAGAAAGGAGTCAAGTATGACGGCCCGAAAAGTAGACTATAGCGACGTTAAATCTCTGGTTGGTCAGGAACTCGGCGTTTCGGATTGGCATCTGGTCACCCAGGAAGAAGTGAATGCCTTCGCCGAGTGTACCCATGACCATCAGTGGATTCACCTTGACGTTGAGCGCGCCAAAAAAGAGTCGCCCTTTGGCGGTCCGGTGGCCCACGGGTATTATACCCTCTCGCTAGCGCCGTACTTTATGGATCAGGTCTGGGCGGTGCAGGGCATTAAAATGGGGGTGAACTACGGGCTGAACAAACTCCGCTTCCCGTCTCCTGTCCCGGTCGGCAAAAAGGTACGGGCGCGGGCTACTCTGAACAATGTGGAAGACGTGACTGGCGGCCTGCAAGTCACGGTCGGTCTGACCTTTGAGGTCGAAGAGAGCAGTAAGCCGGCGTGTGTGGCCGAGGGCGTGTATCGTTTCTACGCCTGAGACTGTCTACTCTGACCGGCCTTCTCAGGTGTGGAGCGGAACCGCGGTCGGGACGACCGGCCGCTCCTAGTCCTCCTGGCGCTGTAAGCGTTCCGCATATTTCCGGTATAAGCCGCGAAACTGATGGTAGGTGAGCCCGAGTCGCTCAGCGGTCTTCTTTTGATTGTAGTGTGTTGCGCGCAACCCGTTTGCAAGCAGCCGGCACTCGAATGCTTGTACCGCCTGGGTAAAAGAGGTGTGAGGCGTGGTGTCATCGGTGGGTCTCGCATGGAAGGCTGTACGTTCCTCCGCTCCTTCCCCTGACGCCTGGGGGGTGGGCTGAAACGGTGCCTCAAACGGGTCGAGGACAATATCGGTCTCACGAATCAGCATGGTATCCGCCCGATAGACTGCGCGCTCAACTACATTTTTTAACTCCCTGACATTGCCCGGCCAGGGATAATTATCCAGAGCGGCCCGCGCAGTGTGACTGAACTGCGGAACATCTTCCCGGCCCAACTCGAAGGCCATCCGTGCGGCAAAATGGTTGGTGAGGAACGCGATATCCTCAGGACGCTCACGCAGGGGCGGGAGAAAAAGTACCTCGAAAGACAAGCGGTCAAGCAGGTCGGCTCTGAACTGCCGGCGTGCGGCGAGCGCCCTGAGGTCGGCATTGGTTGCGCCAATAATCCGCACATTACTCCCAATAGGCTGCGAGCTGCCGACCCGCTCGAAGCTGCCATACTCGACCACCCGCAGGATTTTCTCCTGGGTTTCAATTGGAATGTTTCCAATCTCATCAAGAAAGAGGGTGCCGTTGTGAGCGCTCTCAAAGCGGCCGAGGCGCTGGCGGGTTGCTCCGGTAAAAGCCCCGGCTTCATGTCCGAATAATTCGGCTTCAATCAGGCTGGGCGAGAGGGCCGCGCAGTGGAGGGTGACAAAGGGCCCTTGCCATCGCTCAGACAGGTAATGCAGTCGAGCGGCGGCCAACTCTTTGCCGGTCCCGCGCTCCCCTATCAGCAAAACCGGTCGGTTGATCCGCGCCACCCGGGATAAACGCTCCTGAAATGTCAGGAATGCTTCTGACTGTCCGAGTGCTTCCTGGGGGCTGGGAGAAGTATCTGGAGCAAAGGTCGTGGTTTTTTTCGCCATCTATCGGTGTATATAGCATATTGAGAGTGAAAACAAATCTGCGCTCTTCTCCTTTATTTTTGTAAATATCTGAAAATAAAAGACTTTCTGAATTGGCATACGGAATGCTGTACTCCAGGGTGTATTGACAGCCAAGGAGAAGCATCATGGGAATTTTCACACGAGTCCGCGACATTATCAGTGCCAACCTCAACGCCATGCTCGACAAAGCGGAAGACCCGGAGAAGCTCATTCGGCTCATGGTTAAGGAGATGGAGGATACGCTGGTTGAGATCAAAGCCTCCTGCGCCGGGGCGATGGCCGCAAAAAAGAAAATCGAGCGTGACTGTCAAACCGTCGAAACACGGGCCAGCCAGTGGGGCGAAAAGGCCCAGCTCGCAGTTGATAAAGGGCGCGAAGACCTGGCGCGTGAGGCCCTCATACAGAAGCGGCGCTATACCGAGCGCTGCGCCGCGCTGCAAAAAGAACGGGCCGAGTGTGACGCGCTGATTCGTCAGTATCAGGACGATATTACCCAGTTGGAAAATAAACTTGGTGCCGTGCGCGAAAAACAGCGTCTGCTTATTCAGCGGCATATCCACGCCCAAAAGCGGAGACGCGCCCAGGAAGACCTGCGCCGCCTCGACAGCTCGGAAGCGTTTGTCCGGTTTGAACAATTTGAAAATCGGATTGAGCGTATGGAAGCGGAAGCCGACCTGGTAAACCCCGCTCCCAGCGCTGAGCGTCAACACTCGCTCGCAGAAGAGTTTGCCCGACTGGAAGGCGATGAGGAGATCGAAAAAGAGTTAGCCGGGCTCAAAGCCGCGCTTGAGCAAAAGACACCCGCGCAGCCGCGGGACTAATCTGTTGTCACAAAGAGAACGGATAGAGAGTGAGTCTGAAACATGGATGCACAAATCTGGTCGCTGGTCGTTCTCTTCATCTTCGGCTCGGTCTTTGTTGCGGTGGTCGGAGGACTGGCGCTGATCGTATGGCTCATCTGGAGAAAAAGCGCGCCCAAACAGGGCCATCTGGCCCAGGCGGATGAAGCCCAGATGATTCAGGAACTCTATCAGGGCCTATCGAAGATGGAGGCCCGCGTGGAAGCGCTGGAAACGCTTTTGCTTGACCAGGAAAGGAAAGGAGAAGGAAAAGGATGACAACAACCGAACGCCCGACGGGCTTATACCGGTCACGCAACGGGATGCTGCTCGGTGTGTGCCAAGGGATCGCCGACTATCTCGATATTTCGCTCTTTTGGACACGTATGCTGACCATCCTGTTTTTTCTCTTCTCCGGGCTGTGGCCTGTGGGCGGCCTGTATCTGTTGGCGGCGATGGTGATGAAGCCCGAACCTGTCGTGCCGTTCGCAAGTGCGGGCGAACGGGAGTTCTATGACGCCTACGTCAACTCGCGTGGGCTGGCTCTCCACCGTCTGAAACGCACCTTCGATCATCTCGATCGTCGTATCCAACGGATGGAAGATGTGGTGACGAATCGCGAATATGAGTGGGAGCGGCGCCTGCATAAATCATAAGCCTCCCCCACGCCCCTCCGGCCCATCGATACCACGCTGGCAGAACGACCAAATGCGCGGTAAATAGTGTAGAGTTGAGCATAAGGAGGGGATCATGACACACGACTGGAGCTCGACCCGCCCGCACTGGTGGAAAATCCATGGGGCAGCCGTCCTGGCCCTGGGGCTGACTGTTTTTCTCTGCTCCCCAAGCTGGGCTGTTGCCCCAACGGAGCAGAAGCCCGATGGGCAGGCGCTATACGAGCAGCACTGCGCGAAATGTCACGCCGGACAATCAACCCGCGCGGCGCAGCTTGATATTCTCCGCCGCCTGCCGGCCGAGTTTGTGCTGCACTCGCTGGAACTGGGCAAAATGAAATTCCAAGGGGTGCTGCGGACCAATGAAGAGCGCCGTGCGATCTCTGAATGGGTCACCGCCAAGAAGCTCAAACCGGAGGCGGCCACGGATGAAACGGTAGCGGGTTTTTGCGCTGATGCCCCAGGCGAATTCGTGGTCGCAGACGACGCTCCGCAGTGGAACGGCTGGGGCGTGGATGGCGTCAATAGCCGTTTCCAGCCCGCGGACCAGGCCGGGGTCAGCGCGGCGCAGGTCCCCAGGCTGAAGGTCAAATGGGTGTTTGGCCTGCCGATGGACTACCAGACCTCCCAGCCGACCATTGTCGGCAACCGGGTCTTTGTCGGGACCATGAAAGGCCGGGTATATGCGCTCGATGCCAAGACCGGCTGCCTGTACTGGTCGATGAAACCCAGGGCCGGTGTGCGGTCAACCCTGGTCGTCGGGAAACTGCCAGGAACCGAGCCGGCCCGCCATGTCGTCTATTTCGGCGACTCCGAAGCCACGGTGTATGCCCTTGACGCCCGAACGGGCACGGAATTATGGCGCACCCGGATTGACGATCATCCTATGGCGCGCATCACCGGCACGCCCAAACTGCACGGCAATCGACTCTATGTGCCCCTGACGGCCCTGGAAGAGGCGGCCGGCGCGGATGCCGATTATGAATGCTGTACCTTTCGGGGCACGCTGGTGGCCATGAATCCGGTGAATGGCAGGATGGTCTGGAAGACCTATACGATTCCAGAGCCGGCGGCTCCGGTCCGGAAAAACAGAAAGGGCGTCCAGCTGTGGGGACCCTCGGGCGCCTCGGTCTGGTCTTCTCCCACCCTCGACCTGGAACGCGGCCGGCTGTATGTCACCACTGGTGATAACTATTCCGACCCGGCTTCGCTCACCAGCGATGCCATTGTGGCCTTCGATCTGAGAACGGGCGCGTTCCTCTGGTCGCAACAGTTTACGCCGAACGATGCCTGGAATATCGGCTGTGAGACCGCTGATGACTCAAACTGTCCCGAGGCCAGAGGGCCGGACCTGGACTTTGGTTCTTCATCGATTCTGGTCAAGCTGCCCAGCGGCAAGCGGATCCTCCTGGCCGGGCAGAAATCCGGCGTTCTCCACGCGGTGGACCCGGACCGGGATGGGGAAATTCTCTGGCAGCAGCGGGTGGGGAAAGGCGGCCTGATCGGGGGCATACAGTGGGGGCCGGCTGCCGATGCCCGGACCATTTATGTCGCCTTATCCGATATCGGCGTTGAGACCCACGAAGATAAAGACCTGGGCTGGACGACCAGTCTTAACGGGAATGTTGGGGGCGGGATGTTTGCGTATGACATCGAGACGGGTGAGCGCCAATGGCATACCCCGCCCCCAGGCTGTCAGGAGCGCTCACAGTGCAGCCCGGCGCAGTCCGCGGCCGTGTCGGTGATCCCTGGGGTCGTTTTTTCCGGTTCGGTTGATGGTCATTTGCGCGCCTACTCAACCGCGGATGGCGCAGTGGTCTGGGAGTATAATGCCGACCAGGAATACCAAAGCACGAATGGCGTACAGACCCGAGGGGGCTCGTTCGACGGGCCCGGCCCGACCATTGTGGACGGCATGCTGTATGTGAATTCCGGCTACGGCTATTGGGGTGGTATGCCGGGCAACGCGCTGTTGGCCTTTTCGGTCGAGGCAGAATAGGCGTTTTCTTTCAACACAAGGGGGGAGTGTGATGGGCACGACAAACAGAGGCCGGCCAAAAGAGCAGACACGGACAACCTGGCTGAGCGGAGCGCTGTGCTGTGTGGCGCTGCTGTGCGGCGTCCCGGCGAGTTGGGCGCTGGAACCGAGCGCCCAACCGGCGCCGGATGGAGAGCAACTCTACCACGCCTACTGCGCCCAGTGTCATGAAGGCCAGGTGAAACGGGCTCCCATCCGTGAGGTCATGTCGCGCTTACCCGCAAACATGGTTCTGCATTCGCTGAGCGTGGGAAAGATGCGCATGCAGGGCTGGATGCGGACCATTCCCGAGCGCCGCGCCCTGTCCGAATGGATCACCGGCAAAAAGGTCAAGGACACGGACGAGACCGCGGCCGGGTTTTGTGCGGACGCCCCCGGCGAGTTCTCCATTGAAGACGGCGCTCCGCAGTGGAATGGCTGGGGGGTTGATCACGCCAATAGCCGCTTTCAAGCGGCCGAGCAGGCCGGCATTTCAGCCGACCAAGTGCCCAATCTCAAGGTCAAATGGGTGTTTGGGTTGCCGATGGATTTTCGGGTCTCCCAGCCGACTGTTGTGGGTGGTCGGGTCTTTATCGGTTCGCTGCAAGGCCGTATTTATTCGATTGATGCCAAAACCGGCTGCTTGTACTGGTCGGTGAAAACGGACGGCGGGGTGCGCTCGACTATGGTGGTCGATACCCTGCCGGGCACCACCCCGCGGCGCTATGTGGTCTATGTGGGGGACGCGGCAGCGAACATGTATGCCCTGGACGCCGGCACGGGCAAGGAACTCTGGAAGGTGGACGTGGATGACCATCCCTTGGCGACAATTACCGGTACGCCCAAAACGCACGGCAACCGGCTCTACGTGTCCACCACTGCCCTGGAAGAAATAGCCGGCTCCGACCCGACCTACGAGTGTTGCACGTTTCGCGGCAAGATCATGGCCCTCAACCGCTTTAACGGCAAGCTGGTGTGGCGGGCCTATACCCTGGACCCTGCCGTACCGGTCCGCAAGAACAGGATTGGCACGCAACTCTGGGGGCCGTCCGGCGCGTCGATCTGGTCTTCGCCGGCGCTCGACCTGGAGCGGAATCGCATGTATGTGACCACGGGTGACAATTATTCCGACCCGGCCTCGCTGACGAGCGATGCGGTGATCGCCCTTGATCTGCGCACCGGCGACCTCGTCTGGTCGAAGCAATTTACGCCCAACGACGCCTGGAACGCGGGCTGTGAGCTGGAGGATGACACCAACTGTCCAGAGGCGCGCGGCCCGGACCTGGACTTCGCCTCCTCGCCCATCCTGCGCATTCTGCCCGACGGGCGGCGCATCATCCTGGCCGGACAAAAGTCCGGGGTGATGCACGCCATAGACCCGGACCGGAACGGAGAAATTCTCTGGCAGCAACGGGTCGGCAAGGGCGGCCTGGTTGGCGGGATTCAATGGGGGTCGGCCGCGGATGCCCAGCAGGTCTATGTGGCCCTGTCCGATATCGGGCTGAGGACCGTCAGGGAATCCGATATCGGCTTTGATACCAGGCTCGACAGCAGTGTGGGCGGCGGCATGTTCGCCCTTGATATCGAAACCGGCGAGCGGAGATGGCATGTGCCCCCGCCAGGCTGCGGGGAGCGAACCCAATGCAGTCCGGCCCAGTCGGCCGCGGTGTCTGCGCTGCCCGGGGTGGTCTTCTCCGGGTCCGTGGACAGCCATTTGCGCGCGTATGCGACCGACACCGGAGCGGTGGTGTGGGAGTATAACGCCGACCAGGAGTATGAGAGCACCAATGGCGTCAAGACCCGCGGCGGCTCATTTGACGGCCCGGGTCCGACTATTGTCGATGGTATGGTCTACGTCCATTCGGGCTACGGTTTTTCTGGCGGCATCGGCGGCAACGCCCTGATCGCGTTTTCGGTAAATGGGGAATAATGCGCGCTCTTGTCTGGTGAAAAGGGTGACCAAACGGTCGCCCTTTTTCATGTTCTTGCTGAGGGAAGGCGAGGATGTCTCCTGCAAGAGCCCCGTGAGAGACGCAGGGGTTTGACACGGAACCCTGCCAAGAGGCAAAAGAATGAGGAGATAAGGAGGGAGTGCACTCATGACCGAAACAGAGAGAACCTGGCCGAACACAATTATTACCAGAGGCGGGTCGAGCGTGTTGACCCTTGCGCTTGGGCTATTCATGGCGACGTCCAGTTGGGCCTTCTCGCCGTCGGAACAGGCTGATGGAGAGCGACTCTATGGCCGCTACTGCGCCCACTGTCACGAAGGACAAGTGAAGCGGGCGCCCCACCGTGAAGTCCTATCAAAACTCCCCGCAGAAATGGTGCTGCACTCGCTCGAAGTCGGAAAGATGCGAGTCCAGGGCTGGATTCGGACCAGTGGCGAAAAGCGGGCCATGTCCGAATGGATCACGGGCAAAAAGCTCCCGCCACCCTCGGATAAAGAGGCGACGGTTGCCGGGTTTTGTGAAGATGCTCCCGGCATTTTTTCTATTGAAGACGGCGCGCCACAGTGGAATGGCTGGGGGGCTGACGGCTTCAACACCCGTTATCAGTCTGCGGAGCAGGCCGGCATCAGCGCAGACCAGGTTCCCCACCTGAAGGTCAAATGGGTGTTTGGTTTGCCCCTGGATTTCCGGGCCTCCCAGCCGACCGTTGCGGGCGGGCGTGTTTTTATTGGCTCGGTCAAAGGGCGGGTATATGCGCTCGATGCCAAAACCGGTTGTTTATACTGGTCTGCCAAGACCTCCGGTGGGGTGCGCGCGACTATGGTGGTGGATACTCTGCCAGGGACAAATCCGCCGCGCTATGTGGTGTATGTGGGGGACACAGAGGCGAATGTCTATGCGCTCGATGCCCGCACGGGGAAGCAATTGTGGAAAGTGGACGTGGACGATCATCCCCTCGCCACCATTACCGGCACGCCCAAAACGCACGGCAACCGCATCTACGTTTCGACCACCGCGCTCGAAGAGGTTGCGGGTGCTGACCCTCAGTATGAATGCTGTACCTTTCGGGGCAAATTGATGGCGCTCAATCGGTTTAACGGCAAATTAGTGTGGACGGGATATACGCTTCCCGACCCACCCGCGCCGACACGCAAGAATGCGATCGGGACCCAATTATGGGGACCGTCCGGCGCGTCGATCTGGTCTTCGCCCGCCCTTGATCCCGAGCGTAACCGGCTCTATGCCGCCACGGGCGACAATTATTCCGATCCGGCCTCACTCACGAGCGATGCTGTTGTTGCCTTCGATATGCGGACTGGCAAGCTGCTGTGGTCAAAACAGTTCACCGCGGGTGATGCCTGGAATGTCGGCTGTGAGATGGATGAAGATATCAATTGCCCTGAAGCTCGCGGGCCGGACCTGGACTTTGCGTCGTCACCGATTCTGCGCATTTTGCCGAATGGCCGGCGGGTCATTCTCGCTGGGCAAAAGTCGGGCGTGATGCACGCCATAGACCCTGATCGCAATGGTGAGATTCTGTGGCAACATCGCGTCGGCAAGGGGGGCCTGGCGGGTGGCATTCAGTGGGGATCGGCAGCCGACGCCAAGCAGGTTTATGTCGCGCTGTCCGATATTGGCATGGTCCCGATTTCGGATTCTGATACGGGCTGGGCGGTGCGGTTGGATGGCAGCGTTGGCGGCGGCATGTTTGCGCTCGACATCGAAAGCGGTGAGCGCAAATGGTATGTTCCGCCTGTTAGCTGTGAGGGCCGGCCCAAGTGTAGTCCGGCGCAATCTGCTGCGGTTTCCGCTCTTCCGGGTGTGGTGTTTTCCGGTTCTGTCGATGGTCATCTGCGTGGCTACGCGACCGACACCGGGGAGGTCGTGTGGGATTACAACGCCGACCAGGAGTATGAGAGCACGAACGGGGTACAGACGCGAGGGGGGTCGTTTGATGGCCCTGGCCCAACGATCGTGGACGGCATGCTGTACGTCAATTCCGGCTATGGTTTTTGGGGAGGTCAATCAGGTAATGCCTTGATTGCCTTCTCGGTAAATGGCGAGTAGTTGGCTCTTGCGTCTGAAGAAACGCAGGAAAGGGTCGCCCACAGGGGCGACCCTTTTTTTGTCTGTACGTCGGAGGGGTTTGACACAAAACGCTTCTCCAGGGCAAAAAGGGGGAACAGCGGAAAAAGGAGGTCAGGGTATGTCTGTCCCAGCGTTTATCGGGTCTGTGCGCCAAAGCATACGAGTCACGGTCCAGGCCATTGCGGGTATTGCCTGTGTTTTGGGTATGAGTATTGCGCCGAGTTGGGCCTTCTCGCCAACCGAAGGGGGAGCTGACGGCGAAGCGCTCTACCAGGCGCACTGCGCGCGCTGCCACGAGGGGCAGGTCAAACGCGCGCCGCACCGTGACATCATGTCACGCCTGCCGGCCTTGATGGTCTTGAACTCCATGGAACTCGGCAAGATGAAATTCCAGGGCATGATGCGGACCGGTCGAGAACGGCGCGCCATATCGGAGTGGATGACCGGTAAGAAACTCCCGCCTCCAACCGACACCGACGAGACGGTCGCCGGGTTTTGTAAAGACGCGCCAGGAACCTTTGCGGTTGAAGACGGCGCTCCGCAGTGGAACGGCTGGGGGGTCGATAACTTCAACACCCGCTTCCAATCCGCGGCGGCCGCCGGCATCAGCGCCGACCAGGTGCCTGAGCTGAAGGTCAAATGGGTGTTTGGTCTGCCTATGGATTTCCAGACCTCTCAGCCAACGGTGGTGGGCGGCCGGGTGTTTGTGGGAACGATGAAGGGCCTGGTGTATGCGCTTGATGCCAAAACCGGCTGCCTGCACTGGTCGGTCAAAACAACGGCGGGCGTCCGCTCAACCCCGGTGGTTGATAGCCTGCCCGCCACGAACCCGCAGCGCTACGTCGTCTATGTCGGCGATGTCGAGGCCAATTTATACGCCCTTGACGCGCAAACCGGCAAGCAGATCTGGCGGGTCAAAATCGACGACCACCCCTTGTCGCGGATTACGGCCACACCCAAAACGCACGGCAACCGCATCTATGCCTCGGCCACCGCGCTCGAAGAAGTCGCCGGCGGCGATCCCAGCTATGAGTGCTGCACCTTCCGTGGCTCCATGGTCGCCTTGAACCGCTTTAACGGCAAACAGGTCTGGAAGGCGTATACCATTCCTGATCCGCCGGCGCCGGTTCGCAAGAACGCGATCGGGGTGCAGTTATGGGGGCCGTCCGGCGCGTCGATCTGGTCCTCGCCCGTCCTCGATCCCGAGCGCAACCGCATCTATGTGACCACGGGCGACAATTACTCCGACCCGGCCTCGCTGACGAGCGATGCGGTGGTGGCCTTTGATATGCGCACTGGGAAATTCCTGTGGTCAAAACAGTTCACTCCGGGTGACGCCTGGAATGTCGGCTGCGAGATCGAGGACGATACCAACTGCCCGGAGGCGCGTGGTCCTGACCTCGACTTTGCCTCCTCGCCGATCCTGCGTATTTTACCGAACGGTCGGCGGGTGATCCTGGCCGGACAGAAGTCCGGGGTGATGCATGCCATAGACCCGGACCGGGACGGTGAGATCCTGTGGCAGCACCGCGTTGGGAAGGGCGGCCTGGCCGGCGGGATTCAGTGGGGTTCCGCGGCCGATGCCAGACAGGTCTATGTGGCGCTGTCGGATATCGGCATTAAGACGGTGGAAAATTCGGACGCGGGCTGGGCCACGACCCTGGACGGCAGTGTTGGGGGCGGCATGTTTGCCCTTGATATCGAGAGCGGCGAGCGCGCCTGGCACGTTCCGCCGGTCGGCTGTGGCGACCGGCCCCAATGCAGTCCGGCCCAATCGGCGGCCGTGTCGGCCCTGCCCGGCGTGGTGTTCTCCGGTTCGGTTGACGGACACCTGCGCGGCTATGCCACCGACACCGGGACTGTCGTCTGGGACTACAACGCCGATCAGGAGTATGAGAGCACCAACGGCGTCAAGACCAAGGGCGGGTCTTTTGACGGCCCGGGGCCGACCATTGTGGACGGCATGATGTATGTCAACGCCGGCTACGGCTTTTGGGGCGGCATGTCGGGCAACGCCCTGATCGCGTTCTCGGTGGGCGGGGAATAGGCGCCCTTTTCCGTTGCAGGGGTGGGTTGTGGGCCTGCTCCTACAGCCGGCGTGCTGTCTTATAGATTTCCTCGTTGTCAGGGGGGCGGCTTGGTGGCCAGCGCGCCGGCCAGGTCGTGGGTCAGGCGCTCAAGAATATCCTGCAAGTTTCGGCTCATCGCTTCCGCCACAGCCGCGGGATTGCGTTTCGCCGCCGACTGGGTGGCGGTATAGGACCGGAACCAAAAAGGGGCCGGCTCCCGGGAGCGGGACAGCCACACCTCGATACTCAGGGCGGCTTGCCAGGATTGCGTCCGATCAACTTCTTCGTATTGTCGGACAACGCCTCCGAGACGCAGGTCGGCCTGGGCGTCTGGGGTGGGATAGACGGTTGTGAAGAGACCCGACTGTTGCAGTGAACGCCGAGTCAGGGTGGTGAGCATATCGGCCGGTTTCGTGACCCAGCGGTGATAGTGATAAAAGTCAAACTCATAGGGGGAAGAGCGGTAGACCATGCGGTCACGATGATACGGCGGTTGGGCGCTGAACGGCTGTACGACGAGCGACGCCGTGATGGGTGCCGGATCAGCCGGGGCAGCAGAGCGCGTGGGCAGAGTTAAGGCGTAATACTGCACCTCTTGTCTGGAGCGCGTGAGGCTACACCCGCCGAGCACAAGGCTGGTAAGAAGAACCGGAAAGAAGAGCCTGGGATACCTCATGGATCGGGAATTTCTTTGGCCGAGACCGTCGGCCCCCAGACCAGGGCCGACGGGTCAGTCCGTAAGGATTCGCTCAGCTCTCTGAGTTCGTGCGAGGTGTGTGACAAATTATTCAGGACCTGCCGAACCTCGTGGCGGCTATCGACGACAAGCGCGTCCACGTGTTGGGTCAGGCGACGCACGTCGTTGGCGAGGTCGGCGGTGACCTCCGCGGTGTGCCGAATCTGGACCAGCATGGCTTTGCCATCCTGAAACAGCTCTTCCCGAATCGTGTTGATCGCGGCGGTGGCGCTTTTCAGACCGGCGGCAGTCTGAGCTAAATTATCGACCATCTGACGTAAGGCCAGCCGCGTGTCCGGCGTTGACACTTCGGCCAGCGAGGTGCGCAGGTCTTTTGTCAGCAGCGCCATATTGCTCAGGAAGTCCGTGACCGCGGTCAGATTGTGTTCGCTCAGCACCCCTTGTTCAATGCGGGTCAAGGTGTTCAGCAGGCGTTCGGCAATGGCCCCGGCCCGGTCCCGGAACTCCTCAAGTCCGCCGCGCTGCACGGGAATGACGGCCCCAGGGTCCAGGACCGGCGCGGCGCTCGACCCCCCGGCCAGTTCGATATAGCGAATGCCGGTCACAAAGGAGCCGATCAGATGCGCCGTTGTATCCTGCCGGATTGGGGTGCCCGGCTGGAGCGCAATGGCCACCCGAGCGCGGGGCGGCGTGTCCTGGGTCAGACCGATGGTTTCGACTTTCCCCACGGTCACCCCCTGGTATTCGACCGCGGCGCCGGGCAAAAGTCCGCTGACCGACTCCGTAAAGAGAATGGTGTAGGCATCGACCGGCTGAAAAAAACGTGAGCCAGTCAGCCACAGCAGGGCGCTGGCAAATAAAAAGAAGCTGACCGTGACGAACAGGCCGACCTTAACCCGATCCTGTCCCATAGCGTTCTCCATTCATAATCAGGCTGTCCCGCAAATCCCCGCGCAGGGTCCTGGCGCGGGGCCGACGATCAAAAAAGGCCCGGACCTTCGGGTGGTCTGTCTGCCGAACCTGGTCTAAGGGGCCCGCGGCCAGGACTTTTCCGGCGTCCAACATGACGGCCCGGTCAGCAATCATTTGAATACTCCCGAGCTCATGCGTCACAATAACGATAGTCACGCCCAGCTGTTCTTTTAAGCGCAGGACCAATTCGTCCAATTCCCGGGCCGTGACCGGATCCAGACCGGCTGAGAGTTCGTCGAAGAGCAGCAGGCCGGGGTCCAGGGCCAGCGCGCGGGCAACGGCCGCCCGTTTCTTCATGCCTCCGCTGATTTCGGCGGGTAACAATCGGGCGGCGTGTTCCAGGCCAACGACGCAGAGCTTCATTCTGGCCAGCATGAGCGCGGTTTCCTGGTCTACCTGGGTATGTTCGATAACAGGGAGGGCCACATTCTCTTCCAGGGTCAGAGAGCTGAACAAAGCCCCACCCTGAAACGACATGCCGACGTCACGCAAGATCCGCTCCCGCTCCTCTTCGCTTGCCGCCTGAAAATCCTGCCCGTTGATACAGACGCGGCCCGTCTTTGGCGTCAGCAGCCCGACAATATGGCGTAGCAGGGTCGTTTTTCCGCAGCCGCTTTCTCCTAACACCACCGTAATCTCGCCTTGCCGGGCTTGCATGCTGACGCGGTCGAGAACCGCCCGGCCGTCGTACTCGGCCACGAGTCCGTCAACCTGAACGGCGGGAGGAACGGACGGTGCGGCGGGCGTGGTTGCCATTGCGCTGACTCACTATTGGTCAGGATAGATAGAAAAAGATGGTGGTAAAGACGGCATCCGCCAGAATGCACAGCACAATGGAAGCGACAACGGAGGCCGTGGTATTCGTCCCCACGCCTTCGGCCCCGCCGCGCACATAGCAGCCCCGGTAGCAGGCGACCAAACCGATCAGGACGGCGAAGACCAGACTTTTAATCATGCCCGTGACCAGATCGCTCATCAGCAGGGCCTGGCCGGTTTGCTGGAGATAATTCCGACTGCCAAGCCCGAGGACCAGCACGCCGACCCAATACCCCCCGAAAATACCGGTCACATTTGAGAGCATGGTCAGACCTGGCACGGCGCACAGCAGAGCGAGCATACGCGGCAGCAGCAGAAAACGACCCGGACTGAGGGCCATGGTGCGCATGGCGTCGATTTCTTCGGACACCATCATGGTGCCAAGCTCTGCGGTAATGGCCGACCCACTCCGTCCGGCGACAATAATAGCCGTAATCAAGGGAGCCATCTCGCGCGTCATGGAGACAGCGACGAGATTCGCAATATAGATGGTGCCGCCGAACTGTCGTAACTGACTGGCCGCGTTCAGGGCCAGGACCGCGCCGATCAGAAAGGACAGAAAGGTGACAATCGGGATGCCGTCCACGCCAATTTTTACGATCTGTTCGTGGGTCCGGTCCCATTTGATGTTTTTCCCGCGCCAGGGGGCAATACACAGCCAGTAGGTGAGCTCGCCGATCATTTCGATCAGCCGCCGGCCCGTTGCCACCGCGGTCAGGGTATGGTCGCCAATCGACTCCAGCAGCGACAGTCTGCCGCGCACAGGTTCGGGTGGGTCGAGCAGGCTCAGATCAAGCCCGATAAACGCTTGCTGGGCCTGCTGACGGACGCCGGTAAACTGGACCGTCACCCCTCGCCTTCTGCCGCGCTGTACGAGGCGCAGCAGGGTTGCGGCTTCCAGACCGTTGAGACGTGGAACCTGCCCCAGGTCGAGGCAGTGCCGAGCGCCGGGCCGTAACTGCTCAATCCGCTCTGTATGTTCGCGCGCCAGGGAAAGAATCTGTTCGGAGACACGGAGCGCATGTACGATGGCTGCTCGGTCCTGTTCCACAATCCGCGCTCTCCTTCCCGGTGTGTCCGTCCCGCCGCACTGCCTCACAGCCCCTCTCTTCTTCATAGAACGTGCCACACCGCCTGTAAAGCGAAGAGTCGGGCGTGTTTCATTTTGGATTGCCTCCTCCATTCAGACGTGTGCTGCAAGATAGCGGTCGGGGCTCCAGTGGGTCCTTTGACTTCGCCCCTCTGGGGCGACGCTCAGGACGAACGGCGGCGGTCCCGTTCACCCTGAGCGGAGCGGAGTGGAGAGTGATGAGTGATGAGTGGAGAGTGGATAGTTTTACCGTTCACCCTGAGCGGAGCGGAGCGGAGTCGAAGGGCCTCCGGCCCGACCGCCACGTCACTCCCGCGAAAGAACGTCATCCCGTACCCGGATCAAGTCCGGGGCAGGCTTTGATACGGGGCGGGAGTCCAGGGGGGCTGGATTCCGGGTCAAGCCCGGAATGACGTCTGGGGAGACAGACTCTTGTCAAGGAACAGGCACTTATGTCTGGAGGAGAGGGTCAGGGCACAGACGGAGGAGAAGAGGGGCCACTTTTGCCTTTTTTGTGTTTTCATAGCATAACAGAGCCTGCTTCCTGGCCGGATTCCCGCTCACGAAGCGCCTGTACCGAGGAAGAATACCCCTATTGGAGAGGATGCATGCTTTGGTGTGATAAAATTGCAGCCCAGGTTGAGGGAGAACAACTCATCAACGACTCGAAGACCCCCTCGGGCCGGGCTCACGTTGGCGCCCTGCGGGGCGTACTCATTCACGATGTCGTTTTCCGGGCTATTCAAGCCCGTGGCCTGCCGGTCCGGTATACCTTTGGGGTTGATGACTACGACCCGCTGGATGAACTGCCGGCCGGCGAAGAAGAGTTTTTCCGGCCCTATCTCGGCGTGCCGCTGTGCCAGGTGCCGCCGCCGCCGGGCTCTTCCTTTTCTGATATCTCCGAACATTATATTCAAGATTTTTTCAGCGTGTTCCGCGACCTGAATGTCGAGGCCGAGACCTACCGGCTGCGCGATATCTACCGCTCGGGCCAATTCAACGAGGCCATTGACGCTATTCTGCGCAACGCGGCGACCGTTCGGCGCGTCTACAAAGAGGTCAGTAAGGCCGAGCGGCCGGATAACTGGTATCCCTTCCAGGCCGTGTGCGAGCAGTGCGGACGCATTGGCACGACCGAGGTCAGCGACTACGACGGCAAAGAAGTCACCTATACCTGCCTTCCCGATCTGGTCGCCTGGGCTACCGGGTGCGGCTACCAGGGGAAGGTTTCGCCGTTTGACGGCAAGGGCAAATTACCGTGGAAGCTGGAATGGACCGCAAAGTGGAAAACCTTCCCTATTACGATTGAGGGCGCGGGCAAAGACCACACCACAAAGGGTGGCTCTCGGGACGTGGCCGCGGCCTGTTTGCGTCGGATTTTTAATCAGGCTCCACCGCGCAATATCCCGTATGAGTTTTTTCTGGTCGGCGGCGCCAAGATGAGCTCGTCCAAGGGGCTGGGGGTTTCGGCGCGGGACATGGCAGATTTCCTGCCGCCCGAAATCCTGCGGTTCGTCATGATCCGCACCCAGCCCAAACAGCCGGTGAATTTCTCTCCAGACGAAAAATCGATTATCAAAATCTTCAATGACTTTGACCGATTCCATACCCGCGCGTATCGCGATCCCAAAGTATCGGAAGACGATAAGCGGGTGTATCAACTGGCACAGACGACCCTGACGGATGATTTCTACGCTGCGGATTTTCAGCTGGTCGCAACGATTGCGCAGCTGCCGCATCTTGACCTCACCCGAGAGATCGAAAAGCGCAAGGGCGCAGCCCTGACGGCCATTGAGCGGCAGCAGCTTGAACGCCGGGCCCAAGCGGCCCACTACTGGCTGGAGCATTACGCCAGCCCCGAGGAACGAATCGTCTTGCAGGACAGGCTACCGGAGCGGGCCCAGGAACTAACCGCCAGCCAACGCGCCTTTCTGCACCAGCTCGCCGCCCGCCTGCCCGATATTCCGCCGGACGATAACGCCTTGCAGGCCGCGCTATTCGACACCGCGCGTCTCACTCCGCTCGCGCCGGCGCGCGCCTTTCAGGCCATCTATCGGGTCTTGCTCGATCGTGATTCAGGACCCAAGGCCGGCAATCTGCTGGCCTTTCTGGCCCGCGACTTTCTGCTGCGCCGTTTCCGGGAACTGCCCTACGATCAAGCCGCGTTCTGGCGCGAGACGAGTATCAGCCAGGAGGAGTTCGACGCTTGGTTGACGGAGCGCCGGGACCAGATCAAACTGATGACCTCTGAAGCCAAACTCCTGCCCCATCTCCCAGAGGGAGAAGGTCGGGGTGAGGGAGCCTCAGCCCGCTTGGGGGGCGTGGAGTGCGTGGTTGCACTGGAGGACAACCGAACTCATATGCAGCGTGTGCAGTTGGGAGAGGTTACCGAGCAAGCGGCCTGCAATGCAGCGGCTCAGGTCTATGTTGGGTTAGTGAAAGAGAAATATGGGCAGAAAGTGAGGCCGCTCTTGTTTGACCTAGAGGAACGGGTGCAGGATTTTCTTGGAACTGATGTTGCTCTTGGATATATGAAGGAGGCCAGTGACTGTGGGCGTCCCGCTCTTAGTAGCAAGTGGGTCCAAAAGCAAATCCTAGCGAGATTTGGCGAGGAGATGAGGCAGGATGGTTGGAAAAGAAAGATCGGCGGGATGGTTCGCAAGGTTATGGAGGCTCATGGTTATATTCCTGTCCTAGGATCAAACGGAAAGCCAAAAAGCGTAAGCTTTCGAAGACACGAGAATATCCTGTTCACTAGCGCGGCGACATATCGAAAAAACGATCCGAACTACTATCCTGACGAGATCAATGAAAATGTGTCTCTGCCAGAAGGAGCGAAACAGCGAGTTACTGTCAACGGGTACGAACGCAACCCACAATTACGCAAGTAGTGCATTGCCCACTACGGTACGAAGTGCTGCATTTGCGGCTTCTCGTTTGGGGACACATACGGTGAGGTCGCCGAGGGCTTTATTCACGTGCACCATGTCAAACCGCTATCGGAAATAGGGACGAGGCACGATGTTAATCCAGTGAAAGACCTCCGTCCGGTGTGTCCTAATTGCCACGCGGTTATCCATATTCGTAAGAGAAAGCTCGCATTCCGTATCAAAGAAGTCGAAGCACTTTTACACAGGGAGTCACGATAGCTCGAACAGAGCGCCCAAAACACTCTATAATGAAATATCTTATAGAAGGAACGCACCGATGTCTCAGCACGTTCTCGTCGAGTTTGAAATGCCAAACGATTTCGATCGATTCAAGCTGCCGCAGGGGGTGAACAAACGCTTGCATGACCTCCTGGACCGACAGGATCGAGGGGAAGCCCTCACGCCTGCCGAGCGCACGGAGGCGGAAGGGCTCGTCGAACTCTCCGAGTTGTTATCGCTTTTACGCCTGCGTACCCAACGGATATGGCAGGAGGCCTCACCTGAATAATGCGCGCTATTCCCAAGAGAAATAGCCCATGAAATGTAAATATGATTTTTCCAAGGCCGAGAGAGGAAAGTTTTACCGCAAGGGAACTGAATTGCGGCTGCCCATTTACCTTGACGCGAAGCTCCAGCGCCAGCTTGAACAAATCGCCCAGAAGAAGGGCAAAAGGCTCCCCAACGCTATCCCGTCCGCTCAAAATACTCGCGCAGGTTCTCGGCCTCGCGTTGCTGGCAGGCCACCGCGACGCGCAGCTTTTCCAGGTGTTGCTCCATCATCTTGCCGGCGTTCGGGACGGGGTGGGCGGTGAAGAAGGCGTTGACCTGGGCCTCAAGCGCGGGTGTGACGAGCGCGACGATCCCTTCGCACATGCGGACGATGGACACGTCCGGGAATTTCTCCAGCATGTCGTCCCAGCGTTCCTGGAGAAAATGCCAGGCCAACTCGCGGCCCTCGGTGTTCATCAACATTGACCGCATCAGGTAGGGCGCGTTCTGGGTGCGAACCTCGCCGTTGAGCGTCATGTCCAGAGTCCGGGCAAGGAGGTCGGGTTGACGGAAGCCGGCCAACGCGAACTGATAGCGCTGCTCTTCTTGCGGTGTTGCGGCGTTGTGCGAAACCTGACGAAATTCGTCATACACCGCAGCGTCGCCAGTATGGGCAAGAATCGACACCAGCGCGGGAACCAGATTGCGGTCCACGGCGTTCCGATCGGCCTGATACTGCGTATAAAGCGCATGTGCCTGCACCTGGGTGGCTGCATCGTCTCCCAGGACGCCCAGCGCGCTCAGCAGCTCTCCTCTGAGCTGGCCGATAAGGGCATCTTCCTCAGCGTGTGGAGACCAACCCAACTGCTGGCTGAGCGGAGTGAGCAGACCGCGGACATGCCGCTGCAAGGCCGGCCGCTGTTCCGGGCTGAGCAGGCGGTAGAGATAATGACACGAGCCGAGAATGGCGGTCCACACATTGTGATCGGACTCTTCACGGAATACGGGCAGGAGGTCGAGATAGGTGGGCAGTGGCGTCAGACCGGCCTGCGCGGTCGCCCAGGTATCATTGAGCAGGTTGAAGCGCTCGATCGGCGAGAGCTGGGTGTAGACATCTGCGGTCAGTTGGCCAAGCAGGTCTGGCGCGTACCGGACCCGATAAAAGCCGTGTCCCCCCGCGTTGACGACGACCCAGTCCGGCCTCTCTGAGAGGGGGAGGCGCAATTCGCCAGTGGTCAGCAGGGCAGTCTGACTCTCGGTTTTAGCGGCTCTCTTGGTTTTGATAAAAAGCGGGGCCTGCCAGCGTTTGTCTTCAGCCTGGTTATCGTCGTCCCTTCGGCTCGGCTCAGGACGGGTTTGCACATAGTGAAACGGCTGTTGAGAAATCACCAGCTCAGCGCCGTCCACAGCAACGGAAATCAAAGGATAGCCGGCCTGGAAGACCCAGCTATCCATCATGGACCGGACCGGCTGTTGGGTTGCTTCCTCCAGAGCATCCCACAGGTCGGTGGTTTCCGCGTTGGCATATTCGTGTTTCCCGAGATAACGGCTGATGCCTCTTTGAAAGGCCTGGGGGCCGAGGTATTGCTCCAGCATGCGCAGGACGGCAGCGCCTTTCTCATAGGTCAGAATATCGAACATGCCGGCCGCTTCGTCCGGGTGTGCGACCGGAAACTCGATAGGGCGGGAGCTGTGCAGGCCGTCAACCTGTAGCGCCGCGGCGCGCGAGACGGCAAAGCTGGTCCAGCGCCGCCATTCGGGCTTCCAGGCGTCGACGGCCATCATTTCCATGAATGTGGCAAACGCCTCGTTGAGCCACAGGCCGTTCCACCAGCGCATGGTTACCAGGTCGCCAAACCACATATGCGCGTTCTCGTGTGCGACCACGTCGGCAACGCGTTCCAGCTCACTCCGGGCGGCCGTCTGCTCATCAATGAGCAGGGCGGTTTCCCGAAACGTAATGGCACCCAGGTTCTCCATTGCGCCGGCGGCGAAATCCGGGATGGCAATCAGGTCGAGCTTGTCGCCGGGATAGGGCCGCCCGTAGTAGTCGCTGAAGAATTGCAGCGACGCCGCGCCGATGGCCCGCCCGAATGCAGTGAGATGCTGCTTGCCGGGTACGGCCCACACGCGCAGGGGTTTGCCATCAATATGCACGGCTTCGCTGGCTTCAAATTCCCCCACGATGAAGGCCACCAAATAGGTTGACATCTTTATTGTGTCGGCAAACACAACGGCTTTCTTCCCCGTCCCAGGGATCGGACTTTCATTCACCACGGCCGTATTGGAGATGGCCGTCAGTCCCTCATCAATTACCAGCGTGGCCTGAAAGACGGCTTTGGCTGCCGGCTCGTCCCAACACGGAAAGGCCCGCCGGGCATCGGTAGACTCAAACTGGGTTGAGGCCAGGATGACGTCCTCGCCCTCAGCGTTCTTATAGGCGCTGCGGTAAAAGCCCCGTAATTTGTCGTTGAGTATGCCTGCAAAAGCGAGTCGTAAGGTATAGCGGCCGGGGCTGATGACCTGCGAGAAATCGAGAATCGCCCGCTCGTTTTGCTCGTCAAGGGTGGCGTTGCCGGCTTGGGTGACGCCTGTTTCATCAGTCAGTGCAACCTGCTGAATCGTCAGCTCACAGGCGTTCAGGACGAGGGTGGGGGTGGCCTCATGGACGATGAGGGCGATCGTTTCCTCACCCGTAAAAGTGAAATGAGTGAGATCGGGAGTCAGGCGAATCACGTACCGCTCAGGAGTTGCGGTCTCCGGTAGCCGATAGGACGCTGTGTCTGGCATACTGCCTCCGTAGAGAGAGCTATCCCCGCTTGACCAGATATCATCTGGTCGCGTGTGGGGACTGTGCGCATAGGGATACCAGACGTACTTTGTCCTTGGCAATTGGTACAGGCAGTTCAGGGTGATGTCTGGGTGAGGGTGACAGGTGGGGCGGCTGCACGCTTGTCTCGCCCCTCTGATCGCGGTATGGAAGCAGAGGAGTAGATGCAGAGTGCGAGGGTGTTATGAGAGATCAGCATGATCGTGACACAGATCTCGATCACGGCGTAGTTACCGAAACCGAAAAAAAGCTCAAGAAGCCACCGCTCTACAAGGTCCTGTTACATAACGATGACTACACGACCATGGAGTTTGTGGTCTACATCCTCCAGAGCGTCTTTCGTCACGATGCGACCAAGGCCACCCAGATTATGCTGCATGTCCATCGGCAGGGGACTGGCGTGGCGGGCGTGTATACCTATGAGGTGGCGGAAGCGAAAGTTTCCCGCGTGGAGAGTTTAGCCAAGAAACATGAATTCCCCTTAAAGTGCAGTATGGAAGAAGCCTAGCGAGCGGTCGGGAGTCCTTACCATGCGAATTAGTCGAGAACTGGAAGTCACGATTAGTCTGGCAATTAACGAAGCCCGGCGGCGGCGGCATGAGTTTTTATGTCTGGAACATGTGCTGCACGCCTTGCTGTTCGATGAGACCGTCGCCGAGATTGTCCGGCAGTGCGGCGGAGACGTCAAAGAGCTCCAGGCCGACCTTGAGGAATTTCTCAAAGAGAATCTGGAGTCGCTGCCGGAGGATGCCGGTGAGGTTGACCCCCAGCAGACCCTGGCCTTTCATCGGGTCTTGCAGCGGGCCGCGGCCCATGTGCAATCCGCCGGCAAAGAAGTCATTGAGACGCGCAATTTCTTTGTTGCCCTGTTTCGTGAAGACAACAGTCACGCGGTCTATCTCCTGGAGAAGCACGGCGTAACCCGGCTGGATGTACTCAATTATATCTCGCACGGCATTTCCAAAACGCCGTCCGACGAAGAAGCCGGGCCCGGCTCTGCGCAGGACAGTCCCGACGAAGACGGCGAGCCACGTTCGGCCAAAGACCCGCTTGAGGCGTTTACGACCAATCTCGTACAAAAGGCCCAAGACGGGGATATTGATCCGCTGATCGGGCGTGAGGTCGAGATTGAGCGCACCATTCATGTGTTGTGCCGGCGGCGCAAGAACAACCCGATCTATGTCGGCGATTCGGGGGTGGGCAAGACCGCGATTGCAGACGGCCTGGCGCTCAAGATTTCCGCGGGCGAGGTGCCCGACGTCTTAAAAGAGGTTCGCATCTACTCGCTCGATATGGGTTCCGTCCTGGCCGGCACAAAATTCCGGGGTCAGTTTGAAGAGCGGCTCAAAGCCGTGCTGAAAGCGCTTGACAAACAACCGGGGGCCATCCTGTTTATCGATGAAATTCACACCATAGTCGGGGCCGGCGCAACCAGCGGCGGGTCAATGGACGCCTCGAATATTCTCAAACCGGCGTTAGCGTCTGGCAAGCTGCGCTGTATCGGCGCCACTACCTATCACGAGTACCGGAGCTATTTTGAGCGGGACCGCGCCCTGGCGCGGCGATTTCAAAAAATCGAAGTCCACGAGCCGAGCATTGAAGACGCCGTGGAAATTCTGAACGGCCTCAAGCCGCACTACGAAGAACATCACGGGGTGGAATATACGCATGACGCCCTCAAGGCCGCGGCCGAACTGTCGGCAAAATATATCAACGACCGTTTTCTGCCGGACAAGGCGATTGATGTGATTGACGAGGTGGGGGCGTCCTTTCAGATTCGTCCCGCTCCAGAGGAAGACGGCAAAAAAATTATTCAGGATACCGACATCGAGTCCATTGTGGCTAAAATCGCCCGGATACCGCCCCGCAGCGTTTCCGCTTCAGACAAGGAACGCTTACAAAGTCTGGATGCCGACCTCAAGGGAGTGGTCTTTGGGCAGGATACGGCGATTGAAACCCTGGTGCGGGCGATTCGGCTGGCGCGCGCCGGCCTGGGCCAGCCCGAAAAGCCCGTTGGCTCGTTTTTGTTCTCGGGGCCGACCGGAGTGGGTAAAACCGAGGTCGCCAAGCAGCTGGCCGAAACCCTGGGCCTCCAGTTTCTGCGCTTTGACATGAGCGAGTATATGGAGAAGCATACGGTCTCGCGTCTGATTGGCGCGCCGCCGGGATACGTCGGCTTTGATCAGGGCGGGCTGCTGACCGACGCGGTCACGCGCAATCCGCACGCGGTTCTCTTGCTGGACGAGATCGAAAAAGCCCATCCCGATCTGTTCAATATTTTATTGCAGGTCATGGACCACGCCACCCTGACCGACAACAACGGCAAAAAGGCCGACTTCCGGCATGTAATTATTATCATGACCAGCAATGCCGGTGCCCGTGAGATAGCGGCGCATGCCATTGGCTTTGGCAATATCTCAAACGAAGGCAAGGATCAGCAGGCAATTGAGAAGCTCTTCAGCCCGGAATTTCGGAACCGCCTGGACGCCATCGTGCACTTTCGCTCCCTGCCCATGCAGGCCATTGAGCGGGTGGTTGAAAAGTTCGTGAAGGAACTGGTTGAGCAGCTCACCGAACGCAAGGTGTCCATTACGCTGACGCCGGCCGCGCGCCGGTATCTGGCGGAAAAGGGCTATGACAAAACCTTTGGCGCCCGCCCGATGGCTCGTTTGATCCAGACTGAGGTGAAACAGGTGCTGGCGGATGAGATTCTGTTTGGGCAGCTCCAGGAAGGGGGCGAGGTCGAGATCGACTTTGATGAGGAAAAGCTGACGTTTTCCTACGCTCCGGTGGACAGCGAAGAGGAAGAGCCGGCTCCGCCAGTAGAGACGGTTGAGTAGGCAGCCTCCGCGCAGCGTCCCTGGCTCTTTTGGTCGGTTCGCTACGGGGTCTTGCGCAGCACGACACACAGCCCCCGGACCGGCGCGCCGTTATCAAAGCGCAACGTGACCGATTCAAGAGAACTGACGGCGAACCCGCACTGTGTCGCGCGCGCTGCCAGATAGGTCTGGCCGTGCATATAGTAGCCGGAGCTGTTCACGCTCAAATCCTGGGTGGGGTTGTCTTCAGCCGTGAAAATGAACAAACCGGCGTCCCGGAGTGCGCCGAACGTGGCCTGGAAGACGTGGCGGGGGTCGCCGATATGTTCAAACACGCCGGCGGCGACAATGGCATCATAACCGCCCGCTTTTTTCTCCAGAAAGGGGTAGAGGTCGTCAACTGCCAGCTCATTATAGATGGCGCGCTGCCGGGCTTTGGCCAGCATTTGTGGAGACAGGTCCACACCATCCAGGCGTGTGGCCATCGAGCTGACGGCCTGGCCACACAGGCCGGTCCCGCAGCCCAGGTCAAGAATGGCAACTTTATCCTGACAGTGGCGCTGCAATGCCGCCCGAATCAACTCCGGGCACTGGTAACGCAGGCTGTTGACTAGCTTCTGGTCGTACGAGGCGGCGTAGTTATCGTATAAGCGCGTAATATAGGCCGGCGCGGGTCGCTCCGGGACTGCCTCTGCGCCCGTATAGGCGAGGAGCAGCCTGGCCCCGATGTGATCCTCCGGCGCCAGGCGCAGATAGTGGCGCAGGTGCAGCGTCGCCTGGTGTAAATCATTGCCCGAGATGAAGAGCCGACTGAGATAGGCATGTGCCACAGGCTCATCGGGCTGGATGGCCAGGACGCGCTGAAAGCTCTGGATGGCTTTCTTATCCCGGCCTGTTTTCATCAAAGCCAGGGCCAATTCGAGATAGGTGCGGAGGATAGCCGATATGAGGTCCGCGGCCCCCGGGGTCCGCGGGTCCTCTTGAAGGGCCTGCACGTAGAGTCCGAGGGCCTGGTCCAACTGACCGTTGATATGATGTTCGATCGCCTGGTCGATACTGCTCCGGGCAGACATGCCGTACTACTTCTTATTCTTCTCGTTGGCTAAAGGGTTGAATACTTTCTCCGTCAATCCGTACTGGGAAAACGATTCCCGAAAAAGCATGGGCTGGTGTGAACCGGTTGAGTAGGCGGTCATTTGCCGTTCCGCGATCCGCCGCGTTGTCGGAGTCCAGGCCCCTGTCTTTTTTGCCAGACTGGCAAGGTCCAGCAGATTCAGCAGCTTAGCCGTAATCGGACGTTTGGAGTCCCAGAATATGAGAGAGGACCAGAACTTGAGCGCAAGTGGTGACGATATGAGTTCATACAAGCAAAGACATTCCTCCTCGCTGTCACATGGGAAGAAGTAGCAGGTATCGTCAAGCAGTATGGGCCGTCCATCAATCGGTCCGATCTTTGTGAAGCGCAGGCTCTTGTAGAGTCCTGAGATCGCGACTTTCCAAGGAGCGAAGGAATATGGTCCGATTCCGAAGATCGAGAACTTTGGCCTCTTCTTGTAGACAGAGCTGGCGCGAGCTTCAAGCGCACCTTCGTGAGCGGTTAAGTAACGCCACGCCCGAGGCGCGCGGCTGCGAAGCTGGTGCGGCGATTCATCCATAGACCGGTGGGGAACTAAGAGATATTTCCGGGGAGGGCGGTGACTGGCGACATCAGAACTCTTCACCAGGGGAAAGACGACATCGGTCTCCAGCGATACGACTTCACCAAGGCCATTAACCAATGCTCCGTTCTTGACTGACAACTCAAAGACCCGACTACAGTCGTGCTTTACCCCTGAACGCCATCCGGTCAGACCGTCCGAGCAGAAGGAGTGAAGCCGTCCGTAAGTCTCCAAGTCGGATACAAGGCGACCATCTCTCATCCCGAAGCTTGACGATGGCCTTGGAGCGTTCAACGTATCGTAGACGGCACCCTCGTGGGTTTGGGCCCCTGGGGCCAGGCAAACGAAGAGGAGGCAGGCGTCCACCGAGACGCCGAACTCTCGCTGGGCGTCAAGTCGATAGAGCGTTGCCGACTTGATCGGGAGGGATGCAGACCAGGCATGTATGAGGACCTTCCGGGCGACGCTCGTCTTACACAGCGCCGCGATTGCTCCGCGCCGTCCCCTGAGCCAGCGCAGGTTTTCTCGCAACATCCATTCCGAGATGTCGAAATTTGCGCGTCCTGTCAGGGCGTCGATTCCGCGTAAGCCATCGAGGTTTGACTTCTCCGGCAGGTTACTGCCGCCCAAGGAGCCAACCGCAGCGTTAGTTACCCAGGGCGGGTTGCCGAGGACGAGCAGCGGTTCTGGGAGCTTCGAGAGTTCTGCATCCCAATCAAGCCGAAAGAAGTCCCCCTTTTGTACCGTCGCCTGAGAAAACTGAGACACGGTCCGATGGGCCGCTTCAGCATAGGCTGGATTGTATTCGTAACCTCGTACTGTCGCATCTGGAAACGCCTCAAGAGCTGCGGCGAGAAAAGCGCCTTGGCCGCACGTAGGCTCAATTATGGAGGAAGGCTCAAAACCAGCGCGGAGCAGGAGACTGCATACCGATTTTGCTAGGGGCAGGGGAGTCTGGAAATCGCCAAACTCCACTGTCTGTTTGGCAGCTTTAGGACTCATTTGACGCGAATCACTCCTGGGACTGAGCCGGCCCTGTCTATAACGCGACGGTATTGCAGCCGCCATTGAAGCGCGTTGGAGATCGTGAGAAAGCCGGTCTCGGGGGGGTGTTCCAACAATTCGTCAGCTATATTAGACGCCTCGATGTCGTCTACCGGAAGCATTCTGTCGCTCATAAAGGCGATAAGGTCGTCCTTATTACCTTCGTTTTTAAGGACAGCGAGGAGCCCCGTGGTCATCTGGAAATCGGCCGTGCGGCTCGCTTCCACAAAGATCACGTGTTGGATGTTGAGACGGCCGGTTGCTGTGGTGGGGCTATCGGTCTTCTCGTAGACGAAGATTAGTAACGCATAGCCCAGTCCATAGATTTTCTGTCTTGCGGATTTGTAAGGACAAGAAGACTGCGGCTGCCTGATGCTCGTGACCTTCATGTCAACCCCAAGGCTGGGGAAATCGATGCCCTTAGCTGACGAGCCCTCTTCGTAGTCGTACTTGTGAAGATAAGCCTGGAACTTCTGCTCGAAGTAGGTTCCAACGGCCTTGCCATCCGTCACTCCATACAGGGCTGGTTCATCGTGGCCAGATTCGATTTCGGCAAACGTCCCGGCTTCGGCTCTGAGAAGCTCAACTGTCAAGTCGGCCATCGTACTCCTAATGCGGTTTCACTTTAACGCTCGCTGTTGAATACCGCGCGGAAATGTGTGGAGGAATTGACGCTTGAAGATTTTTTCCGTCTCAGTATCACGGAACGATCGAATCACAGGCAGCAGTAAACAATTTGTTTACTATTCGTCAAGACTTCCCTACAGGAGGTCAATATCGTGTCAGACGTAACGCCCTGCGGCTGGACCTCGGCCCGCTGTCCCGATATTCATGCTGCATTCCACTTGAAGAGGAGAAGCGGATGGACTTTGGTGTCACCTTTCCTTCGCGTGTCGGCGATTTTGAGTTGGTCGCATTGGCAGAGCGGCTGGGCTATAGCCAGGCCTGGTTTTATGACTCGCAGATGATCTATTCGGACGTCTATGCGACTATGGCCTTGGCCGCGCATAAGACCGCCACGATTCGACTCGGAACTGGCGTGGCCGTGCCGACCACGCGCCTGGCCCCGACCATTGCCCATTCGATTGCGACTATTAACCAGCTCGCTCCTGGCCGGGTTGAATTAGGCGTGGGAACCGGAAATACCGCTCGGCTGACGATGGGCCTGCGACCCATCAGCCTGACGCGCATGAAAAAGGAAGTGCGCTTGGTCCAGGCCTTACTGGCCGGTGAGACGGGAACGCTCCGGGAGGAGGGTGAAGAGCACGCTGTCCGTTTTCTGCATCCGCACCGCAATTATATCAACCTCAAAGACCCGGTGACGGTCAGCATCTCTGCCCTGGGTCCCAAGACCCTGGCCTATTGCGGCTCGGAATCGGACGGCCATATCACCTGGGGCATAGACCCGGACGGCTTGCGGGCGGCCCGGGCTATCATTGCTGACGCGGCCCACAAGCGTGGCAAATCACCGGGTGACGTGCCCTCAAAATGTTTCTTCCCCACCGCGGTGCTCTCTCCTGGCGAGACAACCGCGACGCCGCGCATCATGAGCCTGGTCGCCCCGTTCATTATGAATTTCCTGCATGTCCAAGTGGAATGGGGAACGGACCTGTTACCGCCTGTTCCGGTGGTGGCGGAATGGGTTGAGCGGTATAAACAATATGCCGCCGGCCTGCCCGCGGACACGCGGCATCTCACCCTGCACGAAGGCCATATCATTTACCCGCGTGCAGACGAGGCAGAATTTATCGTGCCGGAACTGGCCGAGGTGGTAGCCATCATTGGTCAGCCGGACGAGATTATTGCGCGCATCCACGCCCTCGAAGACGCCGGTCTGTCGCATTTTGCCTTTCAGGTCATGGACGACGACCCGGTCAGGCAGATGACCGACTTTGCCGAAAAGGTGATGGGAAAGTATTGATCCGCGTGCGTTTCTGGATGAGTACGCGCCGATGCTCCAAGAATTCGCTTGATATTCTCTCTCCGACATTGCTATGACGGGGGAAATCCAGGCCAAAGGAGGGACGCTATGGCCTCGTTTATGGGAGCATATGGAGGACAGACGTATGCGCTGATGCGGATCGTCTTGGGATTCACCTTCCTCTTCCACGGGACCCAGAAGCTGTTGGGCTTCCCCTTGCCGCCACCGGAAGCGCCCGCGTTTATCATCTATGTTGCGGGGACTATTGAGCTGGTTGGCGGGGCGCTGGTGATGATCGGACTGATGACCGGTTGGGCCGCCTTTATCTGTAGCGGCCTGATGGCAGCCGCCTATTGGATGGCGCACGGCATGAACGCGCTCCTCCCGATTCAGAATCAGGGGGAGCTGGCCGTTGTCTACTGTTTTGCCTTTTTGTTTATCTCGGCGCATGGCTCAGGGATGTGGAGCGTCGATGCTGGACGCAGCAGCGCCTAGCCCCGTCGGCCGGCTGAGTCCGGCATAATCCGTGTCCCCCTGGTTGTACCGCGGTCCTGCGCCACTGACTCGGCAATACGCCGCGCCTTCTCCTCAGCGTGCGGGCTGTTTGCCCGCTCCATACGGGTTCGCCGTCTGCGTCCCTACCCGCAGCGTCAGGCCTGTTGATCGGACGAGTGGTTCATCATTCGACCGCCAGTGACAGGGCAGACTCTACCCGAGCGGCAGGATTCCTGGTAGGCTGACCGCCCTGTCAGATACCCTGTCAGAGGCGTGAAGATTGGAGTGGAGTGTTATGGCCGAATTTGCTTATGCGTCGCATATACAGGTTGGGGAGAAGCGGTTTCGAGAACGCTACGGACTCGACTTTGAGGACTTCCGGGTCGGGCAGATTTTCAAACATCGGCCCGGTTTGACGATTACCCAACAGGACAATATTGAAGAATCGTTTGATACGCTCAACCAGGCCATGATCCATTTTGATGCCCACTACGCCTCCAGGACCGAGTGGAAAAAACCCCTGGTCGTCAGCACCCTGACCCTGCAACGCCTGATCGGTATGACCTGGAAAACATTCTTTAAGAAAACGCGCATCCTGGGCTGGTCCGCGCTCAATATGACGGCCCCCGTCTTTGGTGGAGACACGCTCTACGCCGAGACCGAGATTACCGCCAAGGAGGAGGTTGCGGGTGATGCTTCGTGTGGCAAGCTCACAGTTGAAACCAGAGGCCTCAATCAAGACGGTCAGCTCGTGTGCGTTATGGGCTACGACCTGCTGCTGTATAAACGCGACGCCGTGCCATTTGCAGATGCAAATTATTAGGAGAGATCACAGGTGAATCGCCATGAGTCAGTTTCATTCGCACCGAAAACTTGACGACAATGTTTTTATGGAGATCGCGGGTATCGAGTTTGAAGACTTTGAAGTTGGTCAGGTCTTTGAACACCGGCCAGGACGAACCTTCACGGCTGAGGACAACCGGCAACACACCTTTCGGTCTGCCGACCTCTCAGCCCGCACTGCCGACGCGGTGTATAATCATAAGGTCTATGGCGGAGAAAACATAATCAGTGAAACCCTGGTGTTGAGCGCGGTCACTGCCATGACAACGAAAACGTTTAATAAGGTCGTGGCCAACCTCGGCTGGACCGAGGTCAAACTGCCGACCCCGGTGAAAGCCGGCGATACGATTTATGCCGAGTCCGAACTGCTCGGGAAGCGGGAATCGCGCTCCCGCCCGGCTCAGGCGGTTTTGCACGTCCGCACCCGGGCGGTCAATCAAGACAGCCAGGAAGTCTGCTCGTTCGAGCGGAAACTCTTGATCTATAAACGCGGTCTGGGACCGTACGAAGACGCCGGCTATTAGGAAGAGGGGTCCCCACATGAATATCCTTGAAGAAGGCCAGACGCTCAGCCTCGATTTCAAGAAGTTACGCAAGGTCGCCAAAACCGACCAGGATGTCATTCCGGTCGTTTTGCAACACGCCGAGAATGGCGAGGTGCTGTTTATCGGCTATGCGAATGACCTGGCGCTCCAGGAGACGTTCAAAACCCGACAAGCCGTGCTGTGGTCTACCTCGCGGAACGAGTTATGGCGGAAGGGCGCCACCTCGGGCGATGTGCTTGATCTGATTGACGTCCGCGTCAACTGTGAACAGAATTCCGTGCTGTACCGCGTCATCCCCCGCAGTGGCGGAGTGTGTCACACCAGAGACGCCGCCGGTCAGGCCCGGCAGACGTGCTATTACCGCTCCACAACGGCTATGGACCGGGAGCTCGAATTCGTCTGATACGCTTTGACCTGGAAGGAGCCGGCGTATGAAACTTGGCATTTTCAGTTTTAATACCGAATACACCATGCCGGCGGCAGAGTTGGCGGTCGCCTGCGAAGAGCGCGGATTTGAGTCCCTGTGGGTGCCCGAACACACCCATATTCCGGCGAGTCGGGAAACCCCCTGGCCGGCCGGTGGTCCGCTGCCCAAAGAATACATCCACATGTCCGACCCGTTCTCAAGTCTGGCCGCGGCCGCGGCTGTGACCGAGAAAATCCTGTTGGGTACTGGCGTCTCGCTGGTTATCGAGCACGAGCCCTTGTACCAGGCCAAGCAGGTGGCAACCCTGGACCGCATCTCCAACGGCCGTTTCCTGTTCGGCGTGGGTGCCGGCTGGATTCGGGAAGAAATGCGCAACCACGGCACCCCTCCCAACCGGCGCTGGCAGGTCTTCAAAGAGCATATCGAGGCCATGAAAGCCCTGTGGACTCAAGAAGAAGCTTCCTACCACGGTGAGTTCGTGAACTTCGACCGGGTCTGGTCCTATCCCAAGCCGCTGACCGTGCCGCATCCGCCCATTATTCTGGGCAGTATGAGCTCCAAGCTGGGCCGGCAGCGCGTAGCCGATCACTGCGACGGTTGGCTGCCCATCGAGACCCTGATTGACGACTGGCCGGCCGCGGTGGCCGATCTGAACGAACGCATGGAAAAAGCGGGGCGCGCCCCGGGCTCCATTCCCATCTCGTTTTTCTGCATCGACACCCCGGACGAGCAACGCCTGGGGCGCTACCGGGATATGGGAGCCGTCAGAACCGCCGTGCGCATTCCAACCGAAGGCCGCGAGGTGATTCTGCCCTTCCTGGACACCTACGCCGAGATTGCGCAACGCCTGGCGTGAGGCCGGCCGCTCTGCGTCGTCGAGCCCGGTCGGCTGTTGTGAGCGGGCTTTAATGCAATACCCGTATTGGAGCGCCCTGCAAAAAGGCCTGAATATTTTCCACCGTTTCGTCAAAGAAGACGCTATACGTCTCCTCCGTCACATAGCCAATATGAGGCGTGATGATGGTATGGGCCATACGCCGCAGCGGATGGTCCAGCGGCAAGGGCTCCGCATCAAACACATCCAAACCCGCCCCTGCAATCGTTCCCTGACGGAGGGCTGCGATAAGCGCTGCCTCATCAACAATCGGTCCCCGTGAGGTGTTAATCAAATAGGCCGTAGGCTTCATTTGGTTGAGTTCCCGGCGTCCGATGAGACCGCGCGAGCGGGCGCTCAGGACCAGATGAATCGAGAGAATGTCGGCGCGGGCCAGGAGTTCGTCTTTACTCACCAGGGTCGCGCCGCGCTCAGCCGCGATCTCGGCGGTCAGATTCTGGCTCCAGGCAATGACGTCCATCTGAAAGGCGTTGCCGACTCTGGCCACCTCTGCCCCTAACCGGCCCAGCCCCATCAGCCCGAGTGTTTTGCCACTCAGCCCCAGCCCCATACTGACCTGCCAGCGCCCCGCTCGGGTGGCGCGGTCCTCGTCTGGAATATGACGCAGGAGCGATAAAATCAGACCCCAGGTGAGCTCGGCGGTTGGATACAGGATGCCGTCGGTTCCGCATACCAGGACCTTGCAGTCTGCTGCGGCCTGCATATCGATGGCGGCGTTGCGCATGCCCGTTGTGGTCAATAATTGCAACTGGGGCAACTGCTCCAGCAGCGTACGCGGGAAGGGTGTCCGTTCCCGCATCGCCATGACGATGTCGAAGTCCCTGAGCCGTTCGGCCACGGCGGCCTGGTCCGTGAGGTGATCGCGAAATACCGTGACCTCAACGTCCGCCGGCAGGACGCTCCAATCCGTCATCTTTCGAGCAACATCCTGATAATCGTCCAGAACCGCAACGCGTGCCATACATCTGTCTCCGGGCTGGAATCATTTCTGGAGTCGAACGAATTTTTGCAACACATGCCCGTCAAGGGGAATCAAGCCCTGTCTCCCGCCGGCGCTATAGTTCACTTCGCTGACGTAGAGATCGCCGCGCGAGTCGGCCCAGATGCCGTGCGGCGCATAGAAATTGCCCGGTTCCAGGCCATGCCCGCCAAAGCGGTGTTGAACCTCTCCATCCAGAGTGAGCACGGTCACACATGCGGGTGGTTCGTGCGGTGGCACCGCGGCCCCCAGATTATTCGGCATATGAGCGACCTTGAAACCCAGTTCGGCGACAAAAAGGTTTTCGTCTGCGTCGATATACAGATCGTCCGGTCGATTCACATGCGTCCACTCGGTGATATACGCGCCTTCCCCGCTGAAAAGCTGAATGCGCGAATTCTCCCGGTCGGCGACATACACCCTTCCGCGCCGGTCAACGGCAATCGCGTGGGGTATTTTGAACTGTCCGGGGCCACTGCCGGGCTCCCCCCAGGAGAACTGGAGTTCCCCCGCGGCCGAGAATTTATGCACTCGCGCGTTGCCATAGCCATCGGCGATATACATATCGCCTTGGGGTGAGAGGGCGACGTTCGTGACCATATTGAATGGACCGGCGGATTGTTGGACCGGAGTGGTCCAGGCCTGAAAGCCGGTCTGCGCGGGCGTATCTTTCTCGCCCAGCGTTTTGACGAGGGTCCCGTCCGGGGTGAAGAGACGGACCGTATGGTCGAAGTTGTCGGCACAATAGATGGTATCATCAGGACCGATAAAGATGCCGTGGGCGTTGGTAAAGATATCTTCTCCCCACGCGTTGAGAAACGTGCCGTCCCGATCAAAAACGATCATGGGATGCTCGCCACGGTTAAAGGCGTACACCCGGTCCTGCGAGTCGGTCGCGACCCCGGCAACCTCAACAAACGACCAGCCTTCGGGCAGGTGTTCCCAGCCTTCGATGACCTCGTATTCGACCTTATTCTGTCCCAGCGCCATAGGTCCTCCTTTACGCGACCCGCTGATCGAGTTGCAGCACGATACCGTCGGGGTCTTTGAAGAGTGTGGTCAGGACCTGCCCGCCCGGCTCTTCGCCATAGGCAACACTATCAAAGGTCGTGGGTGGCATAACGACAGGCGCTCCGGCGGCCCGGACTTTTGCAAACGTGGCTTCGAGGTCGTCCACCCAAAAAGCAAAATGGTGAATGCCAACCTGATTGAGGCTGAGCGCTCCGCCGGAAACCGGCTGGTTCTCCGACAGGACGATAAACGTGGCGTCCGGCCCATCGTCCCAACGCAGATACACCCCGTGGCGCGGCTTGGCCAAGGCCCCGCCCGGATTTTCGAGCGGATCGTCCAGAGTGACCCGCAGCCCCAAGATGTCCCGATAAAATGTAAGCGATTGCTCCATATTGCTGACCCCAATGGCAATATGTGAGGTGTTGCGAATTTTCATTGTCAGCCTCCTTTCGCTCTTTGCTCGGCCCCTATGTCCCTGACCAGCGTGGCGCGCGTTTTTCACGAAAGGCGCGCAGGCCCTCTTGCTGATCGTCGGATACAAAGCACGCGGTCGCAGCTTCATTTTCGACCATGATTGCCGTTTCCATGTCAACATCCCGGTTGCGGGCAAAGCACTGTTTGACCTGGGAGATGGCAATGGGCCCGCGGCTGACCAGGGTATCGACCAGGGCCTGGACGCGCGCGAAGAGAGCGTCCGGTTGCACGCAGGCGTTGAGCAGACCGATCCGTTCGGCTTCGGTGGCATCGATGATATTCCCCGTCAGACCGAGTTCTTTTGCCTTGGTCTCGCCAATCAGGCGGGGCAGCATCACCGTGGCGCCGTTGGTCATGGGTTGGTTGATATTGACCTCGGCCGACCCGAGCCGAGCGGTATCTGCGGCAATACGAAAATCGCACACCAGCGTCAGCTCGAATCCCGCGCCAACAACCACGCCATTAATGGCGGCGATGGTGGGCTTGGGCAGGGTGCGGATCAACGACCAGGTCGCCGCCAACTCGTGCAGAAAAGTTCGGAAGTCATCCAGAGGTGTTTGCTCCATGACGCTGATGTCAGCGCCGGCACAAAATCCCCGACCCGCGCCGGTGAAGACGACGGCCCGCACCTGTGTATCCTCTTGCGCAGCAGTACAGGCCCGCTTGAGACTGCGGACCAGCGTGGGCGAGAGGGCATTCAGCACGGTCGGGCGATTGAGGGTGATCCAGGCCGCCGGGCCACGTTTTTCATACACTATGTCTTGCAGCTCCATGATGTTCCCCTTCTATAGGAGTGCGGGCTTCCAGCCCGCAACGAGACGCGGCCAGGATGGCCGCGCTCCACCTGAGAACATGACATGTCGGCCGGCATATTACCAGGCTCAGGGGCCGTCAGGCGGAATGGACTGCTGCCTGACGGATGAGTTGGGCCTTGCGTTCATACAGGCTTGCTTCCAGCCCGACCGGATACTGTCCGGGCTGGTTCAAGCGTTTGATCTCGTCAGGCAAGCTGGCGAGTTGCTCCTGGGTCCGCTGTCGGATGTGGGTCAGAGACGGGCTTTCGTAGACGGCGCTGCCCCGACGGAACACGGGAGCCAGCAGGTCAGAAAAAGCTGTGTCTCCCGGAATCCGGCGGCGTATGGTCGGATCGTTGACATCGACCACGGTGCAGCCGTCTGTGAGGTTGGCCTCTTTGCCGACCATCACGTCGCCCAGAAATGCGGTGGGGGTATGGTAACGGCGGACCTGGGGAATATCTGGATTGGTCACTTTGACCGTCTCTTCCGAAAGCTTGATTCTGTCCTGCCACGCGCCAGCGGAGGAGCGGATCGCGGTCAGCTTATACACCCCGCCCAGGGCGGGCTGGTCGTACGCGGTCACGAGTTTCGTCCCCACCCCCCACACATCAATCGCGCTGCCCTGCGCCTTGAGCTGGGTGATCAGGTGTTCATCCAGATCGCTACTGCCGACAATGCGCGCGTCAGGAAAGCCGCTCTCGTCCAGGATGTTCCGGGCGGTGATGCTCAGCTGGGCCAGGTTGCCCGAATCGAGCCGGATGCCGACCATTTCATGGCCGTGCGCCCGGAGCCAGCGTCCCACCTGGGCGGCCTTCCGTACCCCTTCCAGGGTATTATAGGTATCCACCAGAAAGATGCAGTTATTGGGCATGGCCTCGGCATAGGTCTGGAAGGCTTCCAGATCGTCATCAAAGACCATCACCCAGCTATGGGCGTGCGTCCCTCTGACCGGAATCCCGAACAGCTTCCCGGCCAGGACGTTCGAGGTCGCGTCACAGCCGCCGATATACGCGGCCCGGCTGGCTGCCAGGCCCCCGTCGATGCCCTGGGCGCGGCGCAGGCCGAACTCCAGGACGGGCTCTCCCCTGGTGGTGAGGCAGATCCGAGCGGCTTTGGTCGCGACCAGCGTTTGGAAGTTGATCAGATTGAGCAGCGCCGTTTCAATAAGCTGACACTGCATCAGTGGCCCCTGGACGCGGACCAAGGGCTCGGGCGGGAACACCAGCGTGCCTTCCGGGATGGCATCGACCTGACAACTGAATCGCATGGACTGCAAGGCGTCAAGAAACGCCGGGTCGAACAGGGGCCTGCCGTCCGTGCCGCGCACCTCGGTCAGAAAGGCCGTGTCGTCCGCGTCAAACCGAAAATGACTCAGAAAATCCACCACGTATGCCAGGCCACAGGCGATGCTGAAGCTGCCCCCAAAGGGGTTGTGGCGGAAGAAGAGATTGAAGACGGCTTCCCGGTCGGCGAGTCCTGCCTTCCAATAGCCATAGGCCATAGTGAGCTGGTAGAGGTCGGTCAGCAGGGCCAGGGAGTGATTGTACAGTGCAGACGGAATGTTCATGATCGTTTAGTGACAGTCGTGTCTCATCCTGTCTCATCCTGGGAGCGCGGCCATCCTGGCCGCGTTTCTTTTGCAGGCTGGAAGCCGGCACTCCCAGTGAGGAAGCTCCCTTCAACGAGCGACGCGCCTATGCGAGATTGGCCTCAATGAGCAGCGGTCCTGGGGTTGTGAAGGCGGAGTGGAGGGCCTCGTTGAGTTCGTGCGTAGTATGCACCGCCCGGCCTTCCACGCCAAAGCCTTCGGCTAATTTCACAAAGTCGAACTCAGGAGAATCGAGCGCCGTCAGCGACAAGCTGGCCGCTCCCGGTGTCATCTTGGCGCGCTCCAACTCCCAGCGCAGAATGGAATAGGCTTTGTTCTTGCAAATGATACTGGTCAGATGCTGCTGCTCGCGCGCCATAGTCCATAAGGACTGAATAGTGTACAGCGCAGAGCCGTCGCCTTCGAGGCAGATGGTCGGACGGTCCGGGGCCGCGGCCGCAGCGCCGACCGCGCACGGCAGCCCTTGGCCGATAGAACCGCCTGTCAGCGCCATATACGTAAACGGCGGGGCTCCGCCGGCCATGCCATGATAGGCGAACCCCGCGGTAGCGCCCTCATCCATGACAATCGCGCCCTCGGGCTGGGCCGCGGCCAGGGCGCTACACAGCGTGGCCGGGGTTAAGGGACCGCTCGGCACTTCCGGCCGGGGCCGGGCCGGCGCTGTGCGCACAGCCGGCGCGTCAAGCGCATCAGCGAGAGCGGTGAGGGCGGTCGCCGGGTCGATCGTGGCGCTGCATAGCTGAATAAGCTGGGCGTCCTCCGCGCATAAACTGCTGCGGGTATTGGGATAGCCAAAAAACGCCACTGGTTCGTGTGCGCCGGCCAATATGACATGTTTATACGGCTCCAGGAGCTGGCTGGCCGGTTCCGGCGCGTAGGGGATTTTGTCCGGAGAGATCAGGCCGATGCCGCGGTCCTGAATGGGTGGAAAGGTTGGTGTCAGCACCCGGCAGCCGGTCGCGCGTTCGATCCGGTCGGCGGCTTGCAGCCCGGCGGCGCGCAGCGCACTGCCGCTCAGCACCAGCGCGGCCTGGCCCGCACGGAGCGCCCGGGCCGCGCGCTCGGTCTCATCCACCTGCGGGGGCGGTGGCGCGTCAATCTGCGGCTGGCCGGGCGGGGTGGTGACGCGTGCCCATTGGATATCGCCCGGCAGAATCAGGGTGGTCGGGCCGGTTGGCAACCGGGCCGCGCGGGCAATGACCTCGGCCATGTCCTGCCCGACCGTGTCCGGGCTGTTTGCGGTCAGGACAAATTGCGACATGGGCTGGGCCAGGGTTTCGATGTCCGCGGTCAGCGGGGCGTTGGCGGCAATATGCCAGGTGGCATGTTCGCCCACAATGGACACCACGGGCGAGTGGGCTTTGCGGGCGTTATGCAGATTAGCCTGTCCGTTGGCCAGCCCTGGGCCCAAATGGAGCAGGGCCAAAGCCGGGCGACCGGCGACCCGCGCATAACCGTCCGCGGCTCCCGTACACACCCCTTCAAAAACTGCCAGCACCGGCTTGATGCCCGGACAGCGGTCAAGGGCCTGCACGAGGTATAACTCGGTCGTGCCTGGATTGGCAAAACAGACATCAATACCAGCCGCGGCCGCGGTCCGAATGGCAACGTCCGCGCCGGTCAGATGGGGTGAGTTTGGGGGTGAGTCTGGTTGTGTCTCCCGTGTCATGTCTGTCGCTCGCTTTCTTTGACCGTCCGAGATTGTCCGAAATCGTCCGTGTCATACCACAAAACGCCGTGGGTGTAAGCAAAGGAGGTGAAGAATAGGGGGAGCGTTGCCTTCTCTGTGCCAGGGCATAACAATGATATAGAGTGCTACTATGCCTGAGTTGAGCAGGTTTTTTGGGATCATTGCTTGTAAGAAGAGGGACGCATGCGGCATCCTATATACAAGATTAAATCATTGAAGAGCGTGGCTCCTTACACGCTCCGTATTTGCTTTGACGACGGCACCGAACAGACAATTGACTTTCGACCTGTCCTCGTCGGCGAACTGTATGGACCGCTACAGGACCCTGGCGTCTTCGACCAGGTGAGAATAGACTCGGAAGTGCACACCCTTGTGTGGCCGAACGGCGCAGATTTCGACCCTGCGCTTTTACACGACTGGCCTTTACACCAGGCTGAATTTGTCGCCCGCGCCCGGCAATGGGCAACGAGCGGGGAGAAAGAGCGTATTTCAACGAACAACGCCACCGCGGTGTAATGCTGTATGGCGACTCCCCCCCACTCAGAGCACACCGAACTGAAACTCGCGCGGCTACGGGATGGACAGCCCATCGCGCTCATGTCGCGCGACCTCGTTGAGCATGGCTTAGCGTGGGCGTGGACTGCCGGCCGGGTGGCCGCGCATATTCGCGGGCGCGACAGCAATGTCCTGGTCGCCTGGCAGACGGGGAAGTTGGTCGGCTTCGCTATTATGCAGTTTTATGCTGAACGGGCCCATCTGAACCTGCTCGCGGTTCAGCCGGCTGCCCGCCGGTTGGGGGTAGGGCGGCGTTTGGTTGAGTGGCAAGAGCAGGTGGCTCGCGCCGGCGGTATCCCGGTGGTCAATCTGGAAGTGCGCGCCAATAATCCCGGCGCGCAGGCGTTCTACCGTCGGCTCGGCTATCGTCAGGTTAGATACCTGCCGGACTATTATCAGGGCCGCGAGGCGGCCATCCGCATGAGCCACGATTTGCGGGCCGGTGCGTAGGGTTCGTATCTGGGGTGGGGGCGCAGGCGGCCAGCCTGCCTGGGGCGGCCAGGATGGCCGCGCTCCCAGGGGGGGCAGGAAATCCCCGCGCCCGCGAGGGGCGTGGGGAATCTGCGATGGATCAAGGTATGAACTACTTGGCGTAGCCGGCGCCGTTTATGCGGAAGTGGTCGTTGTCCTGTGTGATGTGCGAGAATATGAAGCCGTCCGGGGTATCGGCGGGAACGTCAGCCACATATACGAATCTGGAGCAGTCGGTTACTACCCCATCGGTAGTGAGTTCCGCCTGCGTCACTCTATCGCCGATGACCGGTGTGCTGGTAGCAGTAGTGGAGTTATAGCAGAAGTATGAATCACCCTGATCTGTTGCGAGCTGGTCCCCATTCCGCCTTCTCGTGAAGGTGTAGCACCGGTTATTGAGGGGGTCCAGGGCAACGGCAACCGCGGTGCGGGTGTTGTCAGTAGATGCGTAACACTTTTCAGCAGCGATCATCCGATTTGTTAACGTCAGATTCAACGCCCCGCGACCGGAGCACCCCAGCCCAGCCGGATCAATCACGTTCACGTATCCGTCTATGTCAATCCGGTTGATCTGGCTGGACGTCAGTGTCGGCCTAGTACCATTCTCGCACACGACCTCAACGGCTGCGGTACGGCCATCCGGGGGCGCAGTATCCAGCCACACATAGATGTTTGATATGGAGTTGTTGAAGCTGCTCACGTCGAAGCGGGCCCCCATCTCCGCTGCGTTGATGGCCAGCCCGGGACAGGCGTCTGCATTAGCACAAGTGAAGTCCACACCGGGAGCAGCGGCGACCGCCGGGACCGCTGGAAGCGTTGTATTGCGCGGGACAAAGGTATGCGTGTATGGATCGGCACAGCCATTCTCAGCGGTGTTCAGTTGGAGACGCACGGGAACCCGGGGCTCGTCAGCATTCGCATAACAGTATGCCTCACCAGCCGGAACAAAGGTATTGGTAGCAGTGTCGCAGCCATTCCCAGCGGCGTTCACGTCACTCGGGGCCTCGGCCCCACCCGAGGTGACACAGGTTGCCTCTTGCGGCCTCCTTTCTGTCCTCGCAGTGACGGCGTTCACGGCGGCAGACCACGGCACCTCTGTAACCGGAATCTCTGCGGCAAAAAAGCCGTTGCTGACATCTTGCAAGATCGCCCAGGCGACCATGACACCAGCTGCAGCGACAGTACTTCCAGCAACAGCCTGATTCCCAGCGCGACCACAGTCACTCGTGTCCCCCTCATACGCCAAGGTCACAAAACCGGTCGAGCCGATCTCGTTATTATCCGCAACCGAAATGTATATTTCCCTGCGTGTATCCCGTCTTGTGGGTCGTGAGGATTGCAAAATAACGGCCCCGAACTCATCCTCAGCCAGACAGAGAGAGCCTGTCTCTACAATCTCGCCGTTGTCGCCATTATGCACGAAGACGGCGATTTCCGAGGATTGTCCCACCGCAGGCGCGCCCACATGCTGCACGCCGATCAGGGTCGCCAGGTTGTCGCCGACCTGGTAGTACGGTACCAGCAGGGCGCTCTTCGCCTCAAGTAGAGCCGCGCCCGCGCCGCCAACCCAGCATCCCACCAGCGCAAGCGCCAGTCCAAAAATTGTGATTCTCTTCATCGCAGTGCTCCTTTCCTCCTCTTCCCACCTGGGCAGATATACACCTTGCCATCATACCCTTCTCAGCATAGCAGGTCTATCCCTACGAAGGAGTGCGGGCTTCCCGCCCGCAATGGCCCGGCCTGGGAGTGCGGGCTTCCAGCCCGCAAAGAATCGCGGCCAGGATGGCCGCGCTCCCAGGGAGGGAGGAAGAGGATACAAAGGCTCGGCTGGGGGCGCAGGCTTCCCGCCTGTAATGGCTCGGCTGGGAGTGCGGGCTTCCCGCCCGCAAAGAATCGCGGCCAGGATGGCCGCGCTCCCAGGATGACGGATGAAGGCGGCTGTTTCTATCCCCGTGTAGTGAGATGTGCGAACTTATCGAGCCGGCCACTTCTGCCACAACATGCCGAACGGCACGGCGTGCAGGCCGTCGCCGAAGCTGGCCCCAATCTCGCCATCGTAGAGTACGACGCCGCCGGCAAAGCGCTCGCCGGCGGCTTTTCGCAGCTTACGCAGACCGCGGAAGTCTGTGGGGGTTACGGTCGCCGAGGCTTTCACTTCGACACCGGCTACCGCCAGAGCGCCCCGTTCGATGACGATGTCCACCTCGGCCCGGTCCTTGTCCCGGTAGTGATAGAACGACAGGGCCGCGTCGTGCCAACTGGCCTGCCGTTTCAACTCTTGCAACACGAAAGTCTCCAGAAACTGCCCCAACAGGGATCGGCGCTTTGCCAGGGCCGCGGCATCGGCCCCAACCAGAGCGCAGCCCAAGCCGGAGTCTCCGATGTGCAGCTTGGGCGTTTTGACCAGGCGGCTGAGTCGGTTGCTATGCCACGGTGGGAGTCGGTCGATGAGAAATGTCTTCTCAAGGAGTCCAACGTAGTCGCCAATGGTTGGTCGGCTCAGTTGGAATGGCGCAGCAAGATCGGACAGATTGTACAGTCTCGCCGTCTGCGAGGCGGTTGCGATGAGGAGGCGTGGCATGACGTCCAGAGCCGTGATGCGGGCCATATCTCGGACGTCCCGCTGTATCTGGGCGTTAACGTAATCACGGTACCAGTTGGCTCGCCGTCGCCCGGTTTTTCTGGCGAGGGCCGCCGGGTATCCTCCGGCCGCGACCCGCTCGACCAGCGTGTCTGCCAGCCGGTCTCTGTGTATGGTCCCGAATCCACCTGAGAACAGCTCGTCAAGAAAGGTTGGGTGTTGCCGTTCCAACTCGCACTGGGCAAGCGGATGCAGCCGCAGTATTTCCATCCGACCCGCCAGCGATTCGGAGAGACGGGGCAACAGAAGCACCTGAGCCGAGCCAGTCAACAGGAATCGGCCCGGCACGCGCCGTCGGTCGATTTCTCTTTTCAAGGCGGTGAAGAGTGCGGGAACACGCTGCACTTCGTCCAGGATGACCCGCTCCGGCAGCCGGCCGACGAAACCTGCCGGGTCGGCTTTGGCGGCTCCGCAGGCAACGTCGTCGTCGAAGCTGATATAGGCGTATCCCCGGGGCTCGCCCACCATTCGGGCCAGGGTGGTCTTCCCGCACTGGCGTGGCCCGTGGATAAGCGCCGCGGGGGAGTCTGCCAGCGCCTCGGTGAGGGGGCGTTCGGCGTAGCGTGGGTAGAGGGGAGTTCTGGGCATCGGCCAATTGTAAGCGTGACAGGCGGCTGATTGCAAGGTTAGATATCGTCCAATTGCAAGGTTCAGGGTCGTCCAATTGTAACCATCAAGAGGATATCCGGGCGTGTCTCCCTAATCCCCTATTAAGGAGTGCGGGCTTCCAGCCCGCAAAGAAACGCGGCCAGGATGGCCGCGCTCCCAGGATGACGTCAGGATTGCAATTTCTCCAGCAACTCTTGCTCGCTCAAAATTGGCACGCCCAGCTTTTCGGCCTTGTCGCGTTTTGCGCCGGGGTCGATGCCGGCCACGACGTAGTCGGTCTTTTTTGAGACGCTGGCCGTGACCTTTGCGCCGAGGGCTTCGAGGCGCTGTTTGGCCTCCGGGCGGGTCAGGCTGGCCAGGCTGCCGGTCAGGACAAAGGTCTGGCCGCGCAGCCGGCCGGCCGGCCGGGCCTCAATCTGCGGAAAGTGCACCCCGGCGTCGAGCAGTTTCCTGATAACGGCCCGGTTGCGTTCCTGCCCGAAAAAGGCGGCCACGCTCCGGGCGACCTCCGGCCCGATATCAGGCACGTCCTGCAGGGCTTCCTCCTCGGCCTGCATGATGCGCTCCAAACCACCGAAATGCGCGGCCAACTGACGGGCCGTGGCTTCGCCGACATGGCGGATACCCAGCGCCGCCAGAAAACGAGGCAGGGTGGTGGTCTTGCTGCGCTCCAGGGCCGTCACCAGGTTGTGGGCGGATTTTTCTCCCAGCCGGTCGAGCGTGGCAAGCTGCTCAGCGGTCAGGTGGTATAAATCACTGGGGTCTTGGACGAGATTCTTGTCAACCAACTGGTCGATGATTTTCTCCCCCAGCCCGTCGATGTCCATGAAACCGCGGGCCGCAAAGAATTTGAGGCTTTCCTTGAGTTGGGCCGGGCAGGCCAGGCCGGTGCAGCGATAGGCGGCCTCGCCTTCCTCGCGCTCAACCCGCGCGCCACACGCCGGGCATTGCGTTGGCATGTGAAACGCGCGCTCTTCTCCGGTCCGCTTTTCCGGGATGGTTTTCACGACATAGGGGATGACATCGCCGGCGCGCTCGACAATAACCGTGTCGCCGATACGGATGTCTTTGCGTTTGATTTCATCCATATTGTGCAGGGACGCGCTTGTGACAGTCACGCCGCCAATATGGACCGGAGCCAACTCGGCCACCGGGGTCAGCGTGCCGATCCGGCCGACCTGCGGAACGATATTCAGGACGGCGGTCGTGGCCTGGAGGGCCGGAAATTTATAGGCCGTGGCCCAGCGGGGCGCGCGCGAAATCTGGCCGAGCTGGGCTTGCAGCGCAAAGCTGTTCACCTTAATCACTACGCCGTCAATGTCGTACGCCAGGCGGTCGCGGCGCGTTTCCAGAGCGTCGCAGAGCGCGAAGACCTCTTCGACGGTCGGACACACGCGGCCGAGCGGAACTGGTTTGAGGCCCCAGCCGGTGAACGCCTGGCGCAGCTCCCAATAGGACGCAAACGGGCTGCCCTCAATCTGCCCGACCCCATAGCAGAAGAAATCGAGCGGTCGCCCCGCGGTGATGGACGAGTCGAGTTGCTTGAGCGAGCCGGCGGTGGCGTTGCGCGGATTGGCGAACAGAGGCGCGCCGGTCTGGGCCCGGGTGTCGTTGAGGCGGCGGAAAGCCGCCTTGGGCAGAAAGACTTCCCCGCGGACTTCGAGCCGTCTCGGCCTCGGCTGGGCGGGTTGGGAGAGGAGGGTTAAGGGAATGGAGCGCACGGTTTTGAGATTGGCGGTGACGTCTTCGCCCGTGACGCCATCTCCGCGTGTTGAGCCCACGGTCAGGATGCCGTTTTCATAGACCAACTCAACTGCCACGCCGTCGATTTTCGGCTCGGCCACATATTCAATGCCGTCCGTTGTGTCGAGCGCGCGTTGGAGCCGCTGATGAAACTCCTGCATCTCTTCTCGGGAGACGACATTGGCCAGCGACAGCATCGGCACGGTGTGGCGGACCTGCGTAAAGGCTGCCAGAGGCGGCGCGCCGACCTTTTGGGTGGGGGAGGCGGGGTCGCGCAGTGCGGGGTATGCGGTTTCCAGGTCAACCAAACGCCGAAAGAGCTGGTCGTATTGCGTGTCGCTGATGAGCGGCTCGTCAAGGACGTAGTAGCGCTGATTATGGACGGCCAGCTCCGTGCGTAATTGCGCCACTTCCTGTCGGATGTTTGGGGGCACAGCCGTAGAATCAGCAGCCATTTCCTTCCTCGTCGGGGCGTCCGCCGCCTCTGTATGTATCCGTGATTGAGCGGGATGTGTACCTGTTCATGCCGATTGATAGCTCCGGTCAGACACCGGCTGCTGCATGGTGACGCAGTGCAGCGCGCCCAGACCGACCACAAGATCGGTACACCGAATCCCTCTGACGCGTCGCCCCGGAAACAGTGCTTGGAGGGTAGACAGCGCCGCACGGTCATGGGGATGGTCATAGGTCGGAACGAGAACGGTGCGGTTGGCGATATAGAAATTGACATAACTGGCCGGCAGGCGCGCGCCCGCAGACTCCACCGGGCCAGGCATGGGGAGCGGAACCACGCGGAGCGGGTGGCCGCTCTGGTCGCGCATGGAGCGCAGGCGATGCAGGTTGTCCTGAAGCGGTCTGTAGTTCACGTCGGCCGAATCGTTTTCAACCGCACACACCACGGTTGTGGGAGCGACAAACCGGGCAATATCGTCCACATGGCCGTCCGTATCATCTCCAGCGATCCCTGCGCCGAGCCAGCCAATGTGGTGAACGCCGAGAAACTCTCTCAGGAGGTGTTCGATATCGGAGCGGCTGAGGCTTGGGTTTCGATTGGGGTTGAGTAAGCAGGACTCTGTGGTCAGCAACATGCCTTGGCCGTTGACTTCAATGGACCCGCCTTCAAGCACCATGTGCGGAGTAAAGGGGGTGAGGTTGAGACAGTGGGCGATACGTTTCGGAACGCTGTCGTCCAGGTCCCACGGCGGGTATTTGGCCCCCCAGGCGTTAAACGTCCAGTTTGTCAGGCCGAGTTCGCTGCTCTGCTCGCGCCGACGGGTCAGAAAGATCGGCCCGTGATCCCGGGTCCAGGCGTCGTTGGTCGGAATCTCGTATATCCCAATACGAGCCAGGTCCACTCCAGCGGCCTCAAGGGTGTGGTAGACGTGTCTTGCGGTCTCGGCGTCATTCACGCAAATATGCACCCGTTCGTCCCGGTGCAAGGCGGCGATTATCTCGACATATACGGCGCTCATGACCGCGCCCGGGTCGGGCCAGGTCTCCTGATTATGCGGCCAGGCCAGCCAGGTGGCGGCGTGCGGTTCCCATTCCGCCGGCATCCGAAAGCTGAGCTGAGCGGGCGTGGGCGAGTGGAGAGGCATACTTTGATAGTGGTTAGTGGACAGTGACGAGTGGCTCGCTCCTTCACTTTCCCCAACGTTTGGTCAGGCCGGCGTAGGCGTCAATCCGGCGGTCGCGGAAAAACGGCCAATACTGGCGCGTGGTGTTGAGCCGGTCGAGCGCACACGGAACAATCAGGGTTTCCTCGTTGTTGGCGCTCGCCTGCTTGAGGATGCGGCCAGACGGGTCGCTGACAAAGGACGTCCCCCAGAAATTGAGGGCCCCTTCCTGGCCGACGCGGTTGACCGCGGCGACATACAGCCCATTGGCGACCGCGTGGCTGCGGTGCATGATTTGCCAGGCTTCACGCTGGGCCTGATGCTCTTGTGCGCTGTCGTCTGGATGGTTGCCAATCGCGCTTGGATAAAACAGGAGCTGGGCACCATTCAGCGCGGCGAGCCGCGCGGCCTCGGGAAACCACTGGTCCCAGCAGATGAGCACCCCAATCCGCGCGTAGCGGGTATGAAAGGTGCGAAATCCGAGGTCGCCGGGGGTAAAGTAGAACTTCTCGTAATAGAGGGGGTCATCCGGGATATGCATCTTGCGGTACTGTCCGAGGAGCGCTCCGTCGGCATCGATCACCACCGCGGTGTTATGAAAAATCCCCTCTGCTCGTTTTTCAAATACGGGCACGATCAGGACGACCTGATGGGCTGCGGCGAGTTGGCTCAGGCGTTCGGTGGTGGGTCCGGGGACCGGCTCGGACAGAGCGAACTGCAAGACGTCTTCGCGCTGGCAGAAATAGCGCGCTCCGAACAATTCCTGGAGGCAGATGATCTGTGCCCCCTGCCGGGCCGCCCCCTGGATAGCGGCAACCGCCTTGTCCAGATTGGCGCGTGGCCGGTCGCTGCACGCCATCTGAACCAGGCCAAGGATGACCTGCTGCTCGTGGGCGGCGGAAGGGGTCGCTGGCATGACAGGAGAAATTGTAAGGGATGGCGTTGCCGGGCTCAATGCCACCCACGCGGCTGAGCTTTTGACACGAAATGTGAAAATCACTAGATATATGACTGCCTCAGATAGGTGTCTTTGATGACTCGTATGACCAAGCGTGAACCCAAGGAAGCCAGACCGCTTTCCCTCCCCCCGGCGTGGGGAGCCGAGGTGGCGGTTGTGGACAGCCGAGCCTTGTCTGCCCAAACGGTGCTGGAAGAGACTATTGCCCTGTATGGTATTCGGAACTGGGGCAGTGAGTACTTCCGAGTGAATGACAACGGAGAAGTCGTGTGTGCCTTCCCCGCGTCGCAGCCTGCCCACACCCCGCTGAAAGACCTGGTTGCCCAACTCGGAGACCAGGGCATTGCCACGCCTGTTGTGCTGCGTTTCCCTCAGATTATCCAGCGTCAGCTGCATACCCTGGCCGGAGCTTTTGCGTCTGCCATCAAGGAATTCGGCTACAACAAGGACTACATCCCCGCCTATCCCATCAAGGTCAACCAGAAGAAAGAAGTGGTGCGGGATGTGCTGCGCTTTGGGGACCCGTACCAGGTCGGTCTTGAGGTCGGCAGCAAGGCTGAGTTGGCCGTTGCATTGGCGCTGACTGACAATCGGCGCTCGCCCATTATCTGCAATGGGATGAAGGACGCGGGTTATATCAAACTGGCGCTGACCGGCACGCAGATCGGCAAGCGCGTCTTTATTGTGGTGGAAAGTATATTTGAGCTGCACGCTCTCCTGGCGAATAGTCAACGCTTGGGCGTCCGCCCGCGGATTGGTCTCCGCCTCAAACTGTCGGCCCGCGGGAGCGGCAAGTGGGAGAAATCGAGCGGTGATTTGTCCAAGTTCGGATTCACCACAACGGACCTCCTCAAAGGCATTCGCTTCCTCAGGGAAGCGGCTATGCTCGACTGTCTGAGCCTGCTGCACTTTCACATCGGCTCACAGGTGACAGAGATCAGACGAGTGAAGTACGCGGTCAAGGAAGCGGCTCGCACCTATGCCAAGCTGCGCCAGTTCTGTCCGCAGCTGACCCATCTCGATGTGGGTGGTGGCCTGGGCATTGATTATGACGGCTCCCGCACGGCCTCGGAGTCGAGTGTCAATTATTCTGTCCAGGAGTATGCCAACGATATTGTTTATTCGATCAAAGAAGTGTGTGAGAGCGAGGGGGTTGAAGAGCCGACCGTGCTGACGGAAACCGGACGGATGATTGCCGCGCCGCATGCCATGCTGGTATTCAATAGCGTCGATGAAATCGGGCTCTCGAACGGCCCGGTGCGGGTCGATGACTATGAGAGCCGGCCCGAAGTCATTCAGGAGATGTACGATATTTATACCGGGACGAACGCCAAGAACTACCGGGAGTATTATCACGACATCCTGGAGCAGCGCGAAGAAATGTTTTCACTCTTCAATCTCGGCTATCTCTCGCTGGAGGATCGTGGGCTGGGTCAGGAATTGTTCTGGGCAACGTGCGAGCGGGCGCTCAAGTTTGCCAAGGCGGTCAAGCACATGCCCGAGGAGTTTGAAGACCTGGAACAACGCCTGGCGCATAAATTTATCTGTAATTTTTCCGTCTTTCAGTCCATTCCCGATTCCTGGGCGCTCGAACAGCTTTTTCCCATCATGCCGATTCATCGGCTGAACGAGATTCCTGATCGGCGTGGCTATTTGGCGGATTTAACCTGTGACTCGGATGGCAAGGTCGATAATTTTGTGGACCTGCGGGACATCAAGGAGTATCTGGAACTCCACGCCTTGAACGGGGAGCCGTACTATCTGGGGGTATTTTTTACGGGAGCGTACCAGGATGTCATGGGCGACTACCACAATCTCTTTGGCCACGTTCATGATGTCTCGGTGGTGATTGATGAAAACGGTGTGGCGCAGATCACTGATATTATTCCGGGCCATACGGTAGAAGGCGTACTCAATATCTTCCGCTACGAACGAGAAGAACTCCTCGCCGCATTCCGCAGTCGCATACGCGAAGGCACCGAGCAAACGGGCGTCCCTACCGAAGCGGAGGAAAATCTGATCCGAGAATACGCAGCGGTCTATGAATCTGTTTTGGGCAGCTATACGTATCTGGACAGCGAAGGATAGTGAAGGATAGTGAAGGATAGTGGATAGTGGATAGTGGATAGTGGCGAGTGATTGGCTTCCCCGCTCTTCACTATCCACTCTTCACTATCCACTCTTTTTCCGATGTCCCACATTCTTGACGGTACTGACCCACGAACAATTCTGCGCGCAGCCGAACGGCTCGGGGCTGGAGATATCGTGGCTTTCCCTACGGAAACCGTCTACGGCCTGGGCGCGAATGCGCTGAACGAAAAGGCGGCGGCCAAGGTCTTTGCCGCCAAGAAGCGTCCCGCGTTTGACCCGCTGATTGTCCATATTGGGGACAAAGAAGCGGCTTCACAATATGTCACCGCCCTTGATAAACGCGCCTGGCAACTCATGGACACCTTCTGGCCGGGGGCGTTGACGCTTGTTCTGCCGAAACGGCCCATTATCCCGGCCCTGGTCACTGCCGGGCTGGGGACGGTTGCGCTTCGTATGCCGTCGCACCCGGTTGCGCTGGCGCTCCTGCGGGCCGTCGATTTCCCCATTGCGGCACCGAGCGCCAACCCGTTCGGGTATGTCAGCCCGACAACCGCGAGGCATGTGCGCGACTCGCTCGGGGACGAGGTGGGTCTGATTATTGACGGCGGTCCGTGTCCGGTCGGCGTTGAATCAACGGTCTGTGCGTTGACCGAGCCACAGGCTGTGTTACTCCGGCCTGGGGGTGTAACGCTCGAACAGATCGAGTCGGTCATCGGCCCGGTTCGCATGGGTGAGCCAACCCAAACGGACCGGCGTTCGCCAGGAACGCTGCTGTCGCATTATGCGCCGCGCGTCCCTGTCCTCCTGCTGAAGCCTGGCGCTGCTTTGCCTCAGCCCAAGGCTGGTGAACGGCTCGGGCTGCTCAGCCTCGCTCCTCGGTCCGATGCGCGTGGCTATACGAGAACGGAAGTGCTGTCAGCGGACGGGAATCTGTTAGACGCTGCGGCCCACCTGTTTGCCGCGCTCCGGCGGCTGGACGCTGCCGGACTGGATAGGGTCGTCATCGAATCGGTTCCTGAGACCGGCATAGGTCGGGCAATCATGGATCGCTTGCGCCGGGCAGCGGCGCGTGACTGATTATTTCAAAGTTGTGGAGTCGGGATTTGGTCGTGTGGGGTGGCCGTTCCAAGTGGCTCCCCATACCGCCCAATATCAGATATGGTGAAAAATAAACGATTTTCTTCAGAAAGCGGGACAACTCATGACGCGGTGGTCGGTCCAGGTTTCGGACGAAACCGATAAAGCCTTACGAGCCTTCCTGGCTCAGCAGGATGGCGAATCGGATAATCTCTCAGCCTTTGTAGAGCGCGCTGTCAGAACCGTTATACGCAGGGAAACGATCAAACACATGCAGGATCGTAACGGTCAGTACGACCAGCAGGAAATCCTGGACACGGTGTATGACGCAGTAAAATGGACCCGTGGTCATCGTCCTTGGTCGGGCAATCATGGACCGTTTGCGCCGGGCAGCGGCGCGTGACTGATTATTTCAAGAGGCCCTATCTGCGTGCTTGATATGTCCGTCGATTGGGAATGATTGGAGTACGTCGTCCATGTCGGCGCGTACTGCTTCGATTGATTCCCCCACGTGAACCAGCCTTCCCTGGGACCGCGCGCAAACAACTCAATAAACGGTCCAGGACTGCACGCTTCTATGATTGCGTACTGCTCATCGGGTTTCCGGCTGTGCTCTCTCTTCCTGGAGAGCATGATATTTTCCTGCCTTCTGCCGGGTGCCAAAGTCCTGGCCTGCTTCCCTCTCACGCCAAACAGCACCATCTCGGTGACGTTTCTGAAATAGAACCCGACTCCCCTTCTATCGGGGCCGCCGTCTTGTCTGACCTTGTACCAGATCAGATTCGTTTTGTACTGAAATCCCCAGCGTTTCATGACCTGTAAGCCCTCCGCCAGCAAGGCGTTGGGCACCCAGAGATAGAGATGGGCGGTCTCCTCTACCACGTCCCTGACCGGGAGATTCTCAATTTCCTCAAACGTGAGCGTCGGATAGCGTGCCAGCCGTTTGTGTTCGGGCGCGACCTTGCCGGTCTTGTTGTGAAAACGCCACGGTGGGTCGGCAAGCACGGTAGCGAACTTCCTTGTGCCGATCTCTTCTCTGAAGTCTTCGTCCACGCTCATTCGTCATCCTCCACAAAGAGTTTCTTCGAGATCCCAAAGGTCAATAATGGGCATCCCGCTCCACCGCCACCGTTGATTCGAGGCAGTAGCTTGCTCATATGCGTCGTTGAAGCCCCGTATGAAGTGCCTCTTCCAGCCTTGTTGAATATGTCCTGAAGATCATCGCATCTGGTAATAATAACGCCTACGCTGATCGCCCTGAGATCAAACAATAGCCTGAAGTTGTTGAGATCTCTATCGTAGAATGGATCTTTGTTGTTCCACTCAATTTCTAATGCTATCCGGTTGCGGAAACAATCCACTTTATGCGTTGGCGTATCTGTTTCGTTTCCATCCACAATTACCTGAGTGAGAAATTCCTTTTCAGTCCATCCGCGTTCATACAGATAGCTATCTATATATCCTGAAACCTTCGATTTCCTTCCGCCCGGATTCGTAATCCAACTCTTCTTCAGTCGGAATTCTGTCAGAAGTGACACAATATCACTCCATTCGTGGGGGAAATCCTCCTTCAGGATAGCGCAGGCATGCTTCCATTCATGCACTTCGTAGTGTTCGCGGATAAACGTCGGAAGCAGGTCTATACTCACTCGCTTTAGCTTTCCTTGGCCGATTTTCTGCTATTTTCTGCTGAAGAGTTTCGAGTAGGTACGAAGAGGGCGGCAAATGCCCTCTCCGCTGCAAGAGGAAATAGGGGCACAGGGTATATTACAGCGCGTCAATAATGGCGTTAAAGGTCGCGCTGGGCCGCATGGCCTGGCTGGTCTTTTCCGGGTCGGGCACGTAATAGCCGCCGACGTCGACCGGCGCACCCTGGGCGGCCAGCAGTTCTGCGGTAATCGTGGCTTCCTGCGCTTCGAGTTGTTTTGCCACCCCGGCAAAGCGCGCCTGTATGGCCGTATCTTTTGTCTGGGCGGCCAGGGCCTGAGCCCAGTACAGGGCCAGATAGAAGGTGCTGCCCCGGTTGTCGATTTCGTTCACCTTGCGGGATGGGGAGCGCGAGTTTTCCAGATAGGTACTGATGGCCCGGTCCAGCGTTTCCGCAAACAGCGCGGCTTTTTCATTCTTGGTGTTTTCGGCGATCAGCTCAAGCGAGGGGACCAGGGCGCAGTATTCACCCAGCGAATCCCATCTGAGGTGGCCTTCTTGCACGAACTGCTGCACGTGCTTGGGAGCGGAGCCGCCCGCGCCGGTCTCGAACAGGCCGCCGCCTTTCATCAGTGGCACGATCGATAGCATGCGGGCGCTGGTGCCCAGTTCAAGAATCGGAAACAGGTCGGTCAGATAGTCACGCAGGACATTGCCCGTGACCGCAATCGTGTCTTCTCCTCTCCGAATCCGTTCCAGGGAAAAGCGCATGGCCTCCTGCGGTTTCATGACGCGCAGGTCCAGGCCGGTGGTGTCGTGCTCCGGCAGATAGGTGTTCACCTTCTTGAGGATTTCCGTATCGTGTCCCCGGTTCTCGTCCAGCCAGAAAATCGCCGGTGACCCGGAGGCCCTTGCGCGGGACACCGCCAGGCGGACCCAGTCGCGGATCGGGGCGTCCTTGGTCTGACTCATTCTGAAGATGTCGCCGACTTCGACGGACTGCTCAAGCAGGGGGGTCCCGGCCGCATCCACAACGCGAATGGTGCCGTCAGCCGGCGCTTCAAAGGTCTTGTCGTGCGAGCCGTACTCTTCGGCTTTCTGTGCCATCAACCCGACGTTGGCGACGTTGCCCATAGTTGCCGGGTCAAACTGCCCGTGCTGTTTGGCGTTTTCGAGAATTTCCTTATACATGGTCGCGTAGCAGCGGTCCGGCACTATGGCGATAGTATCTTGGAGTTCGTCATTCTTATTCCACATCCGGCCGCCATCACGCACAACATTGGGCATGGAGGCGTCGATGATGATGTCATTCGGGACGTGCAAATTAGTGATGCCGCGGCGGGCATTAACCATCGCCAGCGCCGGGCGCTTTTCATATACCGCGGCAATATCGGCCTCGACCTCGGCTTTTTTCTCGGCCGGCAGACGGTCGAGTTTGGCCAGCACATCGGCCAGGCCGTAGTTGACGTTCGCCCCGATTTCTTTGAGCGCTTCGGCGTGCTTGTCGAGCGCGTCCTGGAAATAGACGGACACACAGTGGCCGAACATGATGGGGTCGGAGACTTTCATCATGGTCGATTTGAGGTGCAAGGACAGCAACACCCCGTCGTTCTTGGCCGCGTCCATCTGCTCGGCATAGAACGCGCGCAGGGCCTTGACGTTCATGACCGAGGCATCAATGACTTCGCCCTCCAGCAGGGCCAACTGGTCTTTCAGCACGGTCACGCCGCCGTCCCCGGCAACAAACTCGATCCGCGCCTGGGTCGCCGTGTCCAGCGTGATCGATTTCTCGCTCTCGTAGAAATCCTTGCCGTCCATATGGGCCACCCGGGCCTTGGAGCCGCTCTGCGGCCACTGCTGCATCATCTTGTGGGGATTCTTCTGAAAGAATTTTTTGACCGAAGCGGCGGCCCGGCGGTCAGAGTTGCCTTCCCGCAGAACCGGATTAACGGCCGAACCGAGGACCACGGCAAAGCGGGCCTGGAGCGCCCGCTCCGCGTCGTTTTTGGGTTCTTCAGGATAGTCAGGGATGTCGTAGCCTTTGGCCTGCAACTCTTTGATCGCGTCTTTGAGTTGGGGAACGGTGGCGCTGATATTGGGCAGTTTGACGATATTCGCCTGTGGCGTTTGCGTCATCTCTCCGAGTTGGGTCAGGCAATCGGGAATTTTTTGCTCGTGAGTCAGGTTGTCGGGAAAGTTGGCGATGATTCTACCGGCCAGGGAAATGTCGCTGGTTTCCACCTCAATGCCCGATCCTTTGGTATACGCCCGGATGACAGGCAGGAGGGCGAAGGTTGCCAGTGCCGGGGCTTCATCAATCTGGGTCCATGTAATTTTTGCTGGGGTCATGTTCTCTCCTTACCTCTCATTTAAATTCGGAGTGTGGGCTTCCAGCCCACAAAGAATCGCGGCCTGGAAGGCCGCGTTCCTCATCGCGCGGGATTATACCAAATCACAGCTCAATCGAAAGGGTGGTGGAACGTGGCGGCCGCTCGCCGCCACGTTGCAAAGCGCAGGGGAAGAGAGTAGACAGGGGGAGTTGTTTAACCCGCGGAAGCCGACCGATATGCGACGAATCCCTCTCCTGTGCGTCCTTGTCTGTACCCTGAGCGCCTTCTCGGCGTGTCGCGACGCGGTTGAGGAAGTCCCGCTGAGTACCAATCTGATTAGCCTGACAGATAAATTTTTCGATGTGGAGGCGCTCTCGGCCGAGAAGGCAATAGTTGTCGGCTATGCAGGTAAAATCCTCCTCACCGCGGATGGCGGCCAGAGCTGGCAGGTCAAGGACAGCGGGACACAGGCGGCGCTGTACAGTATCGCCTTTCCTGATGACCAGCATGGCTGGATCAGTGGACAGGACGGCGTCATGCTGCACTCCACGGATGGGGGCGAGACCTGGCAGCCACAGGACAGCCAGCTGACTGATCCGATATTTGGCATTTCTTTTATCGATATTCACCACGGCTGGGCCGCAGCCGACCGGGCGACCTATCTGAAAACGACAGACGGCGGAGCGTCCTGGGAGTCGGGCTATATCCAGCCCTCGCTCGAAGGAGTCGGGGCGGATGCCACCCTGGCTCTGGTGGACCCCATCTTCTACGATGTCCAGTTCCTGGATGAAAATATTGGCTGGATTGTGGGCGAGTTTGGCAAAATTTACCATACTACAGATGGCGGACAGCACTGGCTGGAACAGCAGAACAGCCTGCTCGGGCAGGCCGGATTCAGCGACGCCCTGAATCTTCCCACGTTCTTTGGGGTCTCTTTTTCCGACGCGAACACTGGCGTGGCGGTCGGACTTGAGGGCAAGGTTGCGACCACCGCCAATGCCGGTCAGCAGTGGAATTTTATTGGGCAAGCGGAGGGCGCCCTGTTCGATACGGAACCCTTATACGCGCCACATTTAATAGGCGCTGACGGCGGTGGCTGGATCGTGGGCGGCGCTGGTCGGGTCCTGCGCCTGCAGGGTGGAGCATGGCAACCGACGAGTGTTGGTATGCCTATCGCAACCTGGCTGCGGGCGGTTGATTTCCATGATGCGGCTCATGGCTGGATTGTGGGCGGATATGGAGCCATCTTACGCACGACGGACGGCGGTCAGAGCTGGCTGCGCGTTTTTGGCTGACAGGTGCCCGGGGGAGTAAAAAAGATATGACCGATGCGGCGTTTGATATTGCGGGGAAAGTCACCGTTATCACCGGCGGTGGAACCGGAATCGGGGCGGAAATCGCGGCTGAGTTCTGCCGCCGGGGCGCTCCGGTGATGATTACCAGCCGGACGATGGACCACCTGGGCCCGGTTGCGGAAGGGATCAAACAGGACGGGGGCGACGTTGACACTATTGTGTGCGATGTGCGTAAAAACGACCAAGTTGAGGCGGTTATCGAGAAAACCGTGCAAAGATGGGGCCGGGTCGATATTTTAATCAATAACGCCGGCGCGAGCTTTGTGGCCAACGCCCACGAGATCTCGGCGAATGGGTTTCGCGCCATTGTGGATATCAATCTGAACGGCACCTTCCTCTTTTCCAAGGCGGCGGCCCTGGTCATGATGGCAAAGAAGACCGGCGGCAGCATCATTAATATTTCGTCTGACGCCGGGGTGTTCGGTTCGGCCACGATGTCGCACTATGGGGCGGCAAAGGCGGGGATTATCAATTTGACCCGTTCCCTGGCCATTGAATGGGCCGATTATGGCATTCGCGTGAACTGCATCTCGCCCGGTCCGATCGAAACCCCAGGCGTCAAAGAAGTCCTGTGGCCAACCAAGGAACTGCAAGATAAGGCCACGGGTTCAACCGCCCTGAATCGCTTTGGGACGGGTCTCGAAGTGGCCTGGCCGTGTGTGTTCCTGGCTTCAAAGGCGGGTGGGTATGTGAATGGTATCAACCTGCAGGTTGACGGCTGCATGACCCGCGCGGGCATCCCGGAGAGTCGGCTCAATTAAGCCGCTAAGCCGCAGCATACGAGTAACTGGAGTTCTGCATATGGTCGGTATTGTTTCGTATGGGTCGTATATCCCCTCGTATCGTCTCCCGCGTGATGTGATCGCCAAAGAGTGGGACGCCCCGTCATTAGGCGGGGAGCGGGCCCTGGCCAGTTTTGATGAGGACAGCCTGACCCTGGCCATGAATGCGAGTATAGACGCCCTGGGGGATCGCAACCCCAAAGAGGTGGCGGGGATTTTCTTTGCCTCAACGACCTCGCCCTACCGAGAGAAGCAGGCCGCAGCCACCGTTGCCACTGTCCTGGATACGGATAAAGAGCTGCGGACTATGGATTTTACCGATTCGCTCCGCGCCGGCACCTCGGCCCTCTTAACCGCCTTGGATTTGGCCAAAGCGGGAGAACTGCTCCTGGTGTGCGCCGGCGACGCGCGCATGGGGGAGCCGGACACCCTGCAGGAACAGAACTACGGCGATGCCGGCGGGGCGCTGGTCATTGGCTCGGAAAACGTGCTCGCCGAGCTGGTTGGCTCCTATACGGTCAGCCAGGAATTTCTCGGCACGTGGCGAACCGAAGAGCAGGACTATCTCAAATCGTTTCCCGGCGGATTTGAGAACAAGTTTGGCTATAACCGTTTTATTGCGGAAACCGTCCGGGGCCTGCTGCAAAAATGCCATCTCGAAGCCAAGGACATTGCCAACGCGGCTATTGCCGCTCCCAGCCAAAAAGCTCTGCGGGGCGCTTTGCGCGGCCTGGGATTTGATATGCAGAGCCAGGTGCAGGAAACATTTTGGAATACGGTTGGGGACGCCGGGACAGCCCAGCCGTTGGTCCTGCTGGCCGCGGTGCTTGAACGGGCCCAGCCGGGCGATCTGATCCTCGTGGCCGGCTATGGGGATGGGGGGGATGCGGCGCTGTTCCGCGTCACGGACAGGATTGCGAGTTTTCAGGTTGCCCGGAGCGTGTATTCGCAGATTGAGGTGAAGCGGACCCTGCAATCCTATGGCAAATACGCCCGCTTTCGGAAACTGATTCGGAAGGATTACGCGACGGAAGACGAATCCACTCCAGTCGTGCTGCTGCGCGACCAAAAGCAGATTCTGCCCCTGTATGGCGGGAAATGCCCGGCGTGTGGCGTCATCCAGTTTCCCATTCACCGCATCTGCACGGAATGCGGCCATCGTGACGGGCTTGAAGAGATCAAGCTGTCGCGGCGGGGGACGCTCTTTACCTTTACGAACGACTATCTGACCGAGACGCCCGACCCGCCAACGACGCACGCCGTGGTCGATCTTGAGGGCGGTGGGCGCGTCTTTGTCCAACTCACGGATTGCGAGGCAGAGCGGGTGGAGATCGGTATGCCGCTCGAGTTGACATTTCGCAAATATCATGAAGGCTATGGGATCAAGAATTATTTCTGGAAGGCTCGCCCGGCAGAATAGGACGGCAAGACGGAACATCCTCGAAAGGAGGCAGTATGAATATTCGGGACAAGGTAGCGGTGATTGGGGCTGGATGCAGTAAGTTTGGCGAAAACTACAACAAAAGCGCCGAAGACATGATTGTCGAGGCGGCCCTTGACGCTTATACGGACGCGCGCATCGATCCGAGTCAGATTCAAGCCGCCTGGGTTGGAACGCTCAGTTCGGCCAGCGCCGGCAACGCCCTGGCCGACCCGCTCAAACTGTTCAATATTCCGATTACCCGCGTGGAAAACTACTGCGCCTCAGGCATGGATGCGTTTCGGAATGCGTGCATGGCGGTTGCCTCCGGGATGTATGATGTGGTCTTGGCGCTGGGTTTTGAGAAGCTGCGCGACTCCGGTCAGCGCGGCTTGGGGACGTTTGGCTCCCATCCGGTTGTGGGCTATGGCACAACGGCTCCGTCGCTGTTTGCTATGGCGGCCAATCGCTACTTTGAGACGTATGGCATTGATAAGACCGCCCTGGCCAAGGTCGCAATCAAGAATCATCACAACGGGACGATGAGCCCCAAGGCCCACTTTCGGATGGAGGTCTCGGAAGACCAGGTCGTCAATGCGCCGCTGATTTGCAGCCCACTTGGCCTGCTGGATTGCTGCCCGACTACGGATGGGGCCGCGGCGGTGATTATCTGCAAGGAAGAACTGGCGCGCTCCTTCCGACCTGACCCGGTGAAAGTCAAAGGCGTCGGCTTATCCGTCACCTCGGGCGAGCCGTATATGAAACCGAGCTTCGCCTACACCGGCTTCCCGGCCACGGCTCAGGCGGCCCAATCGGCCTATGAACAAGCCGGCATGACGGCCAGGGATATTGATCTGGTCGAATGCCATGACTGCTTTACCATCACCGAGATTCTGAACTATGAAGACCTCGGCCTGTGCGAAAAGGGCGAGGGCTGGCGCTATGTGGCCGAGGGTCGGGCGAACATTGACGGCGGCGCGGTTCCCGTGAATCCCTCCGGTGGTCTGAAATCGTTTGGTCATCCCATTGGCGCAACCGGCATTCGCATGATCTACGAGGTGTCACAGCACTTATGGGAGAAAGCTGGAGACCGACAGGTCAAGGATGCGGAAGTGGGTTTGGCCCATAACCTGGGTGGTCCGGGTTCAGTTGGTTGTGTGACCATTTTGGCCAATAGCTAAAGCAAACGCTAAGGGGTGCGAACGAGGACTGGGAGACACTCAGTCCTCGTTCTCTTTTGTGGGGGTGTCATGGATTTCGGTTTTAGTGAAGAGCAGGAGCTTCTGCGCCAATCTGCCGCCGACTTCTTACGCAAGGAGTGTCCCATGTCCTATGTCCGCCAAATGATGGAGGACGAGCGGGGCTATGCGGACGCGGTTTGGAACAAGATGGCCGAACTGGGCTGGATGGGGCTGGTTGCGCCGGAAGAATACGGCGGTGCCGGGCTGTCCCTGGTCGACCTGGTCGTTGTGCTGGAAGAGATGGGCAAGGTCGTGCTGCCCGGCCCCTTCTTTTCGACTGTGGCGCTGGGCGGTCTGTGCGTGCAGGCCGCTGGGAGTGAAGAGCAGAAAAAGGCGCTGCTGCCCGGTATGGCGTCCGGGCAGACCACGCTGACCCTGGCCTGCCTCGAAGAAAACGCCCGCTGGGATGAGGCCGGCGTCAACCTCAGTGCGGAGAAGAATGGCGCTGGGTATGTGTTGAACGGGGTGAAATTATTTGTGTCTGACGCCCATGTTGTCGATCACATCATCTGTGCCGCGCGAACGGCTGAAGGGGTGACCCTGTTTCTGCTCAACCGTCAACAGGCCGGCCTTGGAACCCGTCTGCTCAAAAGCATGGATCAGACGCGGAAGCTGTGTGAGGTGACACTGGAGAATGTACACGTCGGCGCTGATGCGCTGCTGGGGCCGGCCGGCCAGGGCTGGGATTGTTTGTCTCGTGTCCTGAATCAGAGCAAAGTGGCCCTGAGCGCCGAAATGTGTGGGGGGGCGCAACAGGTGCTGGACATGAGTGTGGAATACGCCAAGGTGCGCGAGCAGTTTGGCCGCCCGATCGGATCGTTTCAGGCCATCCAGCATAAATGCGCCGATATGCTGGTGCAGGTCGAGGGGGCAAAGTCGGCCACGTATTACGCGGCCTGGGCCGTCTCAAACGATGCGCCCAATGCTGCGCTGGCCGCCGCCATGGCCAAGGCGTATTGCAGCGATGCCTACCGTCAGGTGACGAGCGAAGGCATACAGGTCCACGGCGGTATTGGCTTTACCTGGGAGCACGACCTGCATATTTACTTCAAGCGCGCCAAGGGCTCAGAGGTGACTTTTGGTGACGCGACCTGGAACCGTGAACTCGTGGCCCGGCATACGCTGGATTAGAGGTGAAGATCACTCAACTAATATCCGGCCAACGATTCGCCGAAGACGTGATGCCGCATATTCAGTAGCACCGGACTCGAGATGTAACGCGCAACTCCGGGCTTGCGCTCGGTACATACAGCGGTGAGCAGTACGCTTACACACAAGGAGATACCCTATGGCGACCCAAGCGATCTCAGCAGATTTTCCGTATGCCCCCCACTACGTGGACGTCCACGGCTCACGGATGCATTATATCGAGGCAGGCACCGGCGATCCCGTGCTGTTCCTGCACGGCAACCCGACCTCGTCGTATCTGTGGCGGAATATTATCCCCCACGTCCAATCCCATGCGCGCTGTATCGCTCTGGATCTGATCGGGATGGGCAAATCGGCCAAGCCCGATATCGACTATTCCTTTTTTGATCACTCCAAATACGTCGAAGACTTTATTGAAACGCTCGGCTTACAGAATCTCACCCTCGTCATTCACGACTGGGGCTCGGCCTTAGGGTTCCACTATGCCATGCGCAACGAAGCGAACATCAAGGCGCTTGCGTTCATGGAGGCGATTTTGATGCCAATCCCGAGTTGGGACGCGATGCCCCCGGACCTAAAGGAGACGTTTCAAGCCTTCCGGACACCGGAGGTCGGCTGGGACATGATCGTCAATCAGCATATGTTCGTGGAGCAGATCTTGCCCTCGTTGGTCGTTCGCGCACTCACGGACGCCGAACTGGACCACTATCGGGCTCCGTACCTCGACCCGCCGAGTCGCAAGCCGTTGTGGCGTTGGCCGAACGAGATTCCGATCGCGGGTGAGCCCGCCGCCGTCGTGGCAATGGTGGAGGAGTACAACCGTAAACTCCAGCAATCCCGGCTGCCGAAGTTGCTCTTCTCCGCCACCCCAGGAGGGATCATCGATGCCCAAGCCGTTGCGTGGTGTCAGCAAAATCTCCCGCATCTGCAAGTGGTCGACATTGGCGCGGGCATTCATTTCGTCCAAGAGGACAACCCCCATCTCATCGGGACCGAATTGGCCAAGTGGTATACGAATTTATCAGCATAGCCCCGGTTTCACTACGCCGCTGTTGCGATAGCAAACGGACAAAAACCGTCGAACTTAATTGGCGTATGAACCGGGCGACTATATCGCCCTGCCCAAAGGGGTGACCTATCGCGTCGTGCCTGACGGAGCGGACAATTTCTTCATGCTTATTGAAGCCGTCGCAGAGGTCGAGTTCCCTGACTACGGTGGCCTGGGGCGCCACGCTCCGTTTGATCCGGCGGTGATTCAGGTTCCGGAGCCGCAGGTTCTGCAGGCCAACGGTCAGCAAGAATGGGAGCTGCGCATCAAGCGAGAAAGCGAGTATACCTCAGTGTACTACCCGTTCCATCCGTTAGACGTTGTCGGGTGGAAAGGCGATCTCTTCCCTTTCAAAATGAACATTCGTGACTATCGGCCAATTATGAGCGATCGGCTGCATCTGCCGCCCAGCGTTCACTGCATTTTTCAAGCCAAAGGGTTTGTCGTGTGCAATTTCATGCCCCGCCCCGCCGAAAGCGAGCGAGATGTTGAGCGGGCGCGATAGGATCGTCTTCCGAGATCGCCTCGTAGCGCCCGGTCCGGGTAAAAAGATCGCCGCAGAAGAGGGTTTTGCTCGTCTCTTCAAACAGTACGCCCGCATCCCAACCGTGTGGGACATGGGGTGTAGCCAGGTAACGCACCCGCTTGCCGCCCAGATCGAGACTCTCCTCATCTTCAAGCGGTTTGGGCGGGCGAACAGCCAGATCATTGACGGAAAGCATGCAGCCCATGGTCCCAACTGCGACTTGGGCCTCAGAGGCGGCCTCCAGCCAGTCGTTCATCGCCCCCGACTCGTCGGCTTCCCAATGCCCGAACGAGATCCACCGCAGGCGCGTCAGCGGCATCATAAGTCGATAGGCGGTATATGCCAGCCGTCACCTCGTCGATCTCAGTGTACATAGCTTCTCCCTCCGGACAGTGCCGGCTAGGCCGGTAACGTCCTCACGGCAGCTCCACGGGCTGCACGAATCAGGGCCTTGTCCAGCGTCGCCAAGGGCACTCCATGCCGCATGGCCAGTTCCAGATAGGAGGCGTCGTAGGTTGTGAGAGATGTGGTACGGGCGAGGTTCAATATCTCTCTGAACGCCCGACTGTCGGTCTCGGCATCGGTGGTGATGGGAAGGTTACGAACAAGCTCCAAGGTGGTTGTTAGCTGGGCTGCCGTTATCCTTCCGCGTCGCTCCGCCTGCGTCAGGGCGTTGCCGAACTCCAGACGCCAGAGATTAGGGACGAGTGCATTACTATCATTCCGTAGCTCTTTGAGTAATTGATCGGTGTTGGGGCTGGCTTCGTCTTGAAACAACCACGCTATTGCGACAGAGCAGTCCAGTACAAACGTGCTCATCGGCGCCCCGTATCGCGCAGAGCTTTCCAGTCCAGGCCATTCAGCTTCATGCCCTTGATGCCCTTGCGAAACTCAAGCAGGGTGTCAATGGTTGCGGCAACCTGCGTCCGGTCGGACCGCTGAGCAGGCACCAACCGTGCAATCGGCTCACCTCGTTTGGTGATGAGCACTTCTTGTCCTTGGCTGACTTTTTCGAGCAGAGCGGACAGATGGGTTTTTGCTTCAAAGGTCCCTACTTCAATCATGGCTGTCCTCAATCAGTCTAGTTTAGTCAGCTAGTCTATCGGTTAGCGGCGAGGTGTCAATGGTAGCGGCCCGTCCATTCGTATCGTGCGTAGGGCCAACCCCCAATGACTCGCGGTGTCAACTTGCGAACAGGAATTGCAGGAAGACCATCCCGGTTAAGCTCAAAACGAAAAAGAGCAGCATGCCGCCGAAGAGCGCCAGAGGCCGCAGAGGCTTGCGCGCGGGAAACCAGCGCCGGCCGGTAAGGAGCAACCACAGGCTGAATATCCATACGATACACAGCGCCAGGCCGATGAGGTGAGACAAAAGCGGCATGGAGTTGGCAGCATATACCGCCGGCGAATGCGACGGCAACGAACCTGAAGCTGAAAAAGCGCCGAAACGAGTCGGCAGAGGGGCAAACCGCGCGCTCGGCCCTGGGTGTAATTGCGTTGCATTGCGGCTGGTTTCATACTATACATTTCCCTCAGGCAGGTGTGGTGTGGAAATCCTCGTTGAAAATATCGGTTCGTCCCCGACCGCAGTCCAGTTTGATGAGGATGCGCAGACGCTGAATCGATCCTTGAGCCATCGTCCGGGGCGTGACGGGAGCGAGTATCGGCTGACGAGTCCGCTACAGGTTGCTCTGCACTATATGCGTTCCGGCGAAGACCTCTTGTTTGATGGCACGCTGAGCGCCGACCTGGCCGGGCAATGCGCCCGTTGCCTCGAAGAGTTCCCGCTGGCATTGAGTCGTCCCTTCTCCTGGGTACTCCTGCCGGCCAGTCCGCAGGGTGTTTTTGGCCGCGAAACCGAACTGAACCAGGAAGACTTGGCGGCGAGCTTTTATAGTGGAGATAGCGTTGATGTGTCGCTTCTGGTTCGAGAGCAGTTTTTCTTATCGCTGCCAAGTTCCCCGCTGTGCCAGGAGACGTGTAAGGGTTTGTGTGAACAGTGTGGGGTGAATCTCAACAGCGAGGAATGCTCCTGCCCGCCCGGATGGGCAGACCTGCGTCTTGCCGCTCTTGCGAGCCTCCGCCTGCCCACGCGGCGAGCGTCGTCTCGGAAGACGGAAAAAGCCCACTCCTAGCGTGTCTATTGATATTGTCTATTGATATAAGGAAGAGAAAGTTATGGCTGTACCAAAACGCAAAACGTCAAAGTCAAAACGGAACCAACGGCGCTCCCACCACGCGCTTGTGGCCCCACAGTGGTCGACCTGTTCCCAATGCGGAGACCCCGTTCTGCCGCACCGCATCTGTGGTGCCTGCGGCTATTACCGTGGGCGGCAAGTGCTGACGATTCAAGAAGAAGAGTGAGTCTCCCATGCGCCGGACTGAGGATGACCGCCCTCCTGCCAGGGCAAGAACGGCGGTGAGCAGCCCACCATGTATATCGCGCTAGATGCTATGGGGGGCGATCTCGCGCCCCAGGCCGCTGTGGCCGGAGCCGTCCAAGCCGCCCAGGAATACGGGGTCTCCCTCCTCCTGGTTGGGGATCAGGAAAAGATTCGACAAGAGCTCAGCCGGAATGGACAGCGAGAGTCCTCCCAACTCGCTATCCAGCACGCGAGCGAAGTTATCGAGATGGGAGATTCTCCTGTCGCGGCTCTCCGTCGCAAGCGTGACTCATCTCTGCGTGTCGCCTTTACTCAGGTTAAAGACGGAAAAGCCGGCGCTGTCGTGAGTGCCGGGAATTCGGGCGCTGTGCTCGGTCTGGCGGTCACCAGGCTCGGTTGCCTGCCCGATGTGGAGCGCCCGGCTATTGTAACGGTTGTTCCCGCCCTGAGCGGCCGTACCTGTCTGGTTGACGCTGGGGCCAATGTTGAGTGTAAACCCGTACACCTCGTGCAGTTTGCCATTATGGGCGAGGTCTACGCCCGGGTCGTGCGGGGCATTCAGCGTCCTCGTGTTGGAGTTCTGAGTAACGGCGAGGAAGACTCAAAAGGGACAGAAACAACCCGGGCCGCCCACGCCGTCCTCTCCCGGCTGCCACTGAACTACATCGGTTATATTGAAGGCCGGGATCTCAATAGCAGCAGGGTCGACGTCGCGGTCACCGACGGCTTTACCGGCAATATCGCGCTCAAGACGATGGAGGGATTTTATGACTTCACGCAGGGTCAGCTCCGCTCCCTCTTCTCGTCGAGCTGGCGCGGGAAGCTCGCCTTTTTGCTGCTTAAGCGTTCGTTTGCCGATTTGCGGGCCAGCATTGATTATGACGAAGTTGGAGGCGCCCCACTCCTGGGAACCGATGGCGTGACCATTATTGCGCACGGGTCGTCTTCACCCAAGGCGATCAAGAACGCGATCCGGGTTGCCCACGAATCGCTCCGGCGCGGGGTGAACCAGCACATTACCGAAGGCTTGCAGCGGCTGCCAGACCTGGCAGCGCTGACTGCGGACGGCCGCGGCCGCAGAATCTGGTCGCAACTTCGCCAGAAATTCCGCCCTGCCAATGCCGCCGGAACAGCGGTTGGAACGCCTGCCGCGCCTGACAAGACCGGCCCACTCAACCGGCTCGATAACCGGGACGAAACAGAGCCGCTGGAGCCTGCCGAATGAGCCGCCCGCTGGCCTTTCTTTTTCCTGGGCAAGGGTCGCAGACGGTCGGCATGGGACGCGCTCTGGTTGAGCGATTTCCTGTGTCGGCTGAGGTGTTTGCCGAGGCTGATGCTGCGCTGGGGTTCTCGTTATCCACGCTATGCTTTGAGGGGCCGGAAGAAGCCCTGACCCTGACCCATAATACGCAGCCCGCCATTGTCACAACCAGCATTGCCGCCTGGCGCGCGCTGGCCCAGGAAGTCGACCTGCAACCGGTCTGCGTCGCCGGTCATAGTCTGGGCGAGTATTCGGCCTTGGTCGCGGCTGGCGCGTTGGACTTCGCCGATGCGGTACGGGTCGTGCGCGAGCGTGGCCGCCTGATGCAGGCCGCGGTCCCGCCTGGGATGGGCGCGATGGCGGCCCTGTTCGGTCTGTCCGAGCGGGTTGTCGGAGAGGTGTGTGCGGAAGCGGCGCAGGGCGAGGTCGTCTCTGCGGCAAATCTGAATGGTGGCGCTCAGGTGGTCATCGCCGGTCATGCGGGAGCGGTGCAAAGAGCGGTGGCCGGCGCCAAGGCGCGCGGGGCAAAACGGGCTGTTGAACTTGCAGTGAGCGCGCCTTTTCACTGCGCCCTCATGGCGCCGGCTGCGGAAGGGCTGGCCCGTGTCCTCGAACCGACCAGCGTTCATTCTTTGACTGTCGGGGTGGTTGCCAATGCCACGGCAGACGTCAACCGGGAGGCGGAGCAGGTCAAAGACCTGCTGGTGCAACAAGTCACGTCTCCCGTTCGTTGGGCAGAGAGCATGCAGCGGATACGCGACCTTGGCTGTGAGGGAGCGGTTGAACTGGGAGCGGGGCGCGTCCTCAGCGGTTTGTTCAAACGCATCGATCGGAAGTTCCCGTGCGTTTCTGTGAGCGATCCCGATAGTTTGGCCGCCAGCCTGGAGCTGTTGCGCTAATGAGCGTGGACGCACGCGGCGGTTTGGACGGACTCGTTGCCCTGGTGACCGGCGCTTCGCGTGGGATTGGTCGCGCGGTCGCGGAACGTCTGGCTCAAGACGGCGCGACAGTGGTGATTAATTATGTCAGGAATCAGGCCGCGGCTGAGGATGTCCGAGCGGGTATTGAGGCCCGGAGCGGACGGGCCGAAGTCTGTCAATTTGACATCGCCGACGGCGCTGCCGTCACAAGAGCGACGCGAGATATTCTTGAGCGGCAGGGAAAAATAGACATTCTGGTCAATAATGCCGGTATGTCGATTGATACGCTGCTGGTCCGGCTCAAGGAAGACGAGTGGGAATCGGTCCTCAACACCAATTTGACCGGCGTCTTTCGTTGCACAAAGGCGGTCGCCCGCTCCATGATGAAGCAGCGCTTTGGTCGGATTATCAATCTGACGTCCGTTGTTGCCCAAACCGGGAATACCGGACAAGCAGCCTATTCAGCCGCAAAAGCCGGTATCATTGGTTTTACCAAAACGATGGCGAAAGAGCTCGCCTCCCGGTCGATTACGGTGAATGCCGTCGCCCCAGGGTTTATTGAGACCGATATGACCAGGTCCTTGCCAGAAGAGGCGAAAACAGGATATCTGAGCCATATTCCCGCTGGCCGTTGGGGAAGGGTTGAGGAAGTTGCCGACACGGTAGCGTTCTTGGCAGACCCCCGAGCGGGCTATATCACTGGACAGATCATTAACGTCAATGGCGGCATGTATATGTAACTGGAGTTGGTTCTGCCCACTCCTCAGATACCGCCGAGCGAAAAGAGAGAGGAGGTCCCGGCTATGGCAGCAGCTTCGACCGAGGCGCGCGTCAAGGAAATTATCTGTGAGCAATTGGGGGTAAGCGAGGACGAGGTCAGCCTGGATTCTTCGTTTATCGAAGATCTTGGCGCAGACTCGCTGGATATTGTCGAACTCGTGATGGCTCTGGAAGAAGAGTACGATACCGAAATCTCTGACGAACAGGCGGAAAAGATTCGGACGGTCCGAAACGTCATCGACTATATCGAAAGCCATCAATAGCCGACCGTATACGGGCTCAGGAGTGTCCAGACCGAAAGAATCGCAGTGGTCTCTCTGGAGCCCTGCGATTTTTCTATATCTGTAGAGAGGAAGGGGAACGGTTCGCTGTGAAAATCGCCGGATGGGAGGGAGAAGGAGCACTGGTATGACAAGTCCGCTCGCCCAGCACGACCCTGATGTCTACGCCGCCATTCAAGAGGAGACGCAACGACAGGAGTACAACCTTGAGCTCATCGCCTCAGAGAACGTGGTGAGCGAGGCTGTGCTGGAGGCGCAGGGGTCCGTGCTCACGAATAAGTATGCGGAAGGCTATCCCCGGAAGCGCTACTACGGCGGCTGCGAGTATGTGGATGTGGTCGAACAGCTCGCCATTGACCGCGCCAAGGCGCTGTTCGGCGCCGAGCACGCTAATGTCCAGCCGCACTCTGGAGCCCAGGCCAATATGGCCGCCTATTTTTCTCAGCTCCAGCCGGGAGATACCATCCTGAGCATGAACTTATCGCACGGTGGCCATCTCACCCACGGCAGTCCGGTCAATTTTTCCGGGAAATTCTTTCAGGTTGTCCCCTATGGCGTCCGGGAGGACAACCAACGGATTGACTACGCTGAGATTGCGGCACTCGCGCGTCAGCATCGGCCCAAGATGATCGTGGCCGGACACAGTGCCTATCCACGCCAGATTGACACAGCGCCCTTTCGAGACATCGCCGACGAGGTTGGGGCGCTGTTGATGGTCGATATCGCGCACTTTGCCGGGCTGGTGGCCGCCGGGCTGCACCCCTCTCCCGTGCCGTATGCCGACCTGGTCACGACCACGACCCATAAGACGTTGCGCGGGCCACGCGGCGGGATGATTATGTGCCGCCAGGATTTGGCGAAAAGCGTGAATTCGTCCGTCTTTCCGGGCAACCAGGGCGGGCCGCTGATGCACGTGATTGCGGCCAAGGCCGTGGCGCTGAAGGAAGCGGCAACACCGGAGTTTCAAGCCTATCAGCAGCAGATTATCGCCAATGCGCAAGCCCTGGCTGCCAGCCTTATCCGACAGGGGTTCCGCCTGGTCTCGGGCGGCACGGATAATCATCTGATGCTGCTCGATCTGCGCGAGACTGAACTGACCGGGAAAGTCGCGCAGGAAACCCTGGACCAAGCGCGGATTACGGTCAATAAAAACGCGATTCCCTTTGATACGCGCTCCCCCTTTGTGACCAGTGGGGTGCGTATTGGCACGCCGGCGGTGACGAGCCGGGGCATGAAAGAAGCCGAGATGGAGCGCATAGCCGACCTCATTGGCCGCGCCCTGCAGCGAGTTGGCGATGAACGGGGATTAACTGCCATTGGTGAAGAGGTCCGTGCGTTGTGCCAGCAGTTCCCCGTCTATGCCCACCGTGTTGCGCCGACCGCCTAAGGAGAGTGACAAGTGATTAGTGATGAGTGGTCAGCCTTCTTTCTACTCAATAACTCACCACTCACCACTGTCCACTACTTATATGAAGTGTCCCTTTTGTTCCCACCTGGAAAGTCGTGTCATTGATTCTCGTTTGAGCCGGGAGGGTGATGTCACCCGCCGGAGACGGGAATGTGAGGAGTGTGAGCGACGCTTTACGACGTATGAGCGGGTTGAAGAAATTTTACCCCTGGTCGTAAAGAAGGACGGGCGGCGGGAGCCTTACGATCGGCTGAAAATTATCACCGGCCTCAAAAAAGCGTGTGAAAAACGTCCGATCAGCATTGAGACCATAGAAGATATTGCGGATCGCATTGAGCGCGCGCTCCAGGGACGGGGCGATAAAGAAATCTCGGGCGCCGTTATTGGCGAAGAAGTCATGCGCCATTTGTACGATCTGGACAAGGTGGCCTATGTCCGGTTTTCTTCTGTGTATCGCTCTTTTCAGGACCTGGACGAGTTCATGTCCGAGCTCAAGGACCTCATTCAGGAACGCAGTACGGATGACGACACACGGGCGCAACGCGCAAAGCCGGAAAAGACGAAATCATGAACACTGATGAGGTGTTTATGCGGCGCGCGGTGGACCTGGCCCTGCGGGCGCAGGGGCGGACGAGTCCGAACCCGGTTGTGGGCGCCGTTCTTGCCCGCGGCGGTCGTATTATTGGCGAGGGCTATCATCGGCGGGCGGGACTGCCGCATGCCGAGATTGAAGCGCTGCGCAAAGCGACCCACCCGGTTCGCGGGGCAACTGTGTACGTCAACCTGGAACCGTGCTCGCACCACGGCCGGACGCCCCCCTGTGCCCAGGCCCTGATTGAGGCCGGCGTCGCGCGGGTGGTGATTGGCATGACCGACCCCAATCCGCGCGTTCGCGGGCGTGGGATTCGGCGGCTGCGCCGGGCCGGCATTGCAGTCACGACCGGCGTGCTCAAAGAGCTGTGCCAGCAGACCAATGAGGATTTTGCGGTAGCGATCCAGACCGGATTGCCCTTTGTTACCTTGAAATTGGCGGCTTCCCTTGACGGCCGCATCGCAGCGGCGAGTGGAGATGCCCGCTGGATCAGTGGAGCGGCCTCCCGGCGCAAAGTCCACGCGTTGCGCAATCAGGCAGACGCAGTCCTGGTCGGCGCAGAAACCGTACAGGCCGACGACCCCCAGTTGACGTGTCGCATCCGTGGGGGACGGGATCCCCTGCGCGTTATTCTTGACGGGCGGCTCAGGATCAGCCCCCAGGCTCAGGTGTGCCGCCTCGCTTCCAAGGCCGCCACCGTGATTGCCACAACGCGCCGCGCCGCTCAACTCCGTGGTGCCGCTTTCGAGCGGGCCGGTGTTGAAATCCTGGCCTTTCCTGGCAAGCGAGGAAAGATTCTCCTCCGACCGGTGCTCGAAACCCTGGCTCAGCGCGGCGCAAAGCATGTGCTGATCGAGGGGGGCGGACAGGTTGCGGCGGTCGCCCTGCACGAAGGTCTGGTGCATAAGCTCCTCTTTTTTTATGGCGCTGTGCTGCTTGGCGGTGATGGACGGGCAATGCTCGCTCCGTTAGGGATTGGACGGGTTGCCGAGGGAATAAAACTCCATACAATGCAGGTGGATCAAATTGGGAACGATGTGGTGGTGTCAGGCTATATTCGGACATAAGGAGGGGCTATGCCAATCGCGCTATCACCCATAGAAGAGGCGCTCCAACAGCTCAGCCAGGGGAAAATGGTGATTGTGGTTGAAAATGACACTGGGGAAGGAGAAGCCGACCTGTGTCTGGCAGCCGACCTGACCACCCCGGATGGCGTCAACTTCATGGCTACCCACGGCCGCGGCTTGGTTTGTTTGGCTCTGACCGAAGAGAAAATTCGCGAGCTCGGAATTCCCATGCTCGGGCATGGCTATGAGGGGAGTCGCCAGCGGGCCTTTGGCGCTTCGATTGAGGCCCGCCGCGGGGTGACAACCGGGATATCAGCCTACGACCGCGCAGTAACGATCACAACCGCGGTTCGGGATGACGCCCGCCCGGCCGACCTGGTGATGCCGGGTCATATCTTCCCGCTCTTTGCTCACCGGGGTGGCGTGTTGGCTCGACGGGGCTTATCCGAGGCCGGCATTGATCTGGCCCGACTGGCTGGCCTCAAGCCGGCGGCAACCCTATGCACGATTCTCCGCGACGACGGCGAGATTGCCCAGGGCACAGAGATTGAAGCCTTCGCCCAAGAGCACGCCCTGCCGATTGTGAGCATAGCCAGCCTGACCACCTATCGTTTACGGACAGAATCCGTCATTCACCGGGTGGGTGAAGGGGAAATCACGAGTCCGTTTGGCGGGCAATTTTTGGCCATTGTCTACCGAACCGAAGTCGATAACCACGAACATATTGCCCTGGTCAAAGGCCGGATTACGACCCGGGAGCCCGTCACTGTCCGGGTTCATTCGCAGTGTTTAACGGGCGATGTGTTTGGTTCTGAACGGTGTGACTGTGGGGAACAGCTCACGCATGCCATGGAGTGTATTGCCGAGGAAGGCCGCGGCGTGGTGATTTATCTGCAGCAAGAGGGCCGAGGCATAGGACTGGCCAATAAGATCCGTGCCTACGCCCTCCAGGATAAAGGCATGGACACGGTTGAAGCCAACCTCCATCTTGGATTTGAGGAGGATCTCCGAGATTATGGCATTGGCGCCCAGATTCTCCGTGACCTGCGCGTCTCGCAGGTGCGTTTGCTGACGAATAATCCGCAGAAAATCAGCGGGCTCGAAGAATACGGGGTGAACGTGGTTGAACGACAACCCATTGAGACGCCCCCCCACAAGGGGAATATTCACTATCTCCAGGTCAAGAAGGAAAAACTGGGGCATTTGTTCTCTGAGCTCAAACCCTTGCTCTAACAGCGTCAATTGGCTCAATCATTGTGTGAATAGGGGAAGATATGGCCCGGATCATTACTGGCAAGCTTGATGCCACAGGAATGCGGTTTGGCATAGTCATGTCGCAGTTCAACAGTTTAATCACTGAGCGCTTACAGGCGGGGGCCATTGACGCCTTCTGTCGTCATGGCGGGCGGGACGAAGATATCGATGTGGTGTTGGTTCCCGGGGCGTTTGACATCCCTCTGTTTGCGAAGCAGATGGCAACCAGCGGACGCTACGAGGCCGTGGTCTGTGTTGGGGCGGTCATCAAGGGTGAGACGCCGCACTTCGATTATATTGCGGCGGCCATGACCCAAGGCATTAAAGAAATTATGCTCTCCTCCGGCGTGCCCGTCACATTTGGCGTGCTGACCACGGACTCCGTTGAGCAAGCGCTTGACCGGGCTGGAGCAAAACTTGGGAATAAGGGCTGGGAAGCGGCCCTGTCCGCTATTGAGATGGTCCAGGCGCTCAGGGCGTTGCGGGAAATTGAGTAAGTAGCGTATGGCAGCCCGTGGAACTCGACGCCAGGAGCGTGAATATGCCCTCCAGGTCCTATACCAGATTGATATAAGCGGAGTGGCTCCGCGTCAGGCGTTGGCGCTCTTTGAGCAGTGTTTTACCCAGGCCACCGAGGTCCGGGGGTTTACCGCAGATCTGGTGACCGGGACGTGGCGCGAGCGGCGGCAGCTTGACAGTATGATCGCCGCGGCTGCCGAGCACTGGCGGATCGGTCGTTTGCCTAAGGTTGATTTGAATCTGCTCCGTCTCGGGGCGTATGAATTGGCAACCTACCCCGACTTGTCCGCGGGGGTGACGATTAACGAAGCAATTGAAATTGCTCGCCGCTACTGTAGTGATGACGCGCCGACCTTTGTCAATGGAGTGCTGGATCGGATCGCGCGCGTTGTCGGGAAGAAAGTGCAGCCTCATGAGTCTCTCGAATAAACAGTCCAATGGAGTCGCGCCGGAAGCGCCCGCAGGTGGCAAAGTGCGCTATCAGCCGGCCGTCATTGAGCCGAAATGGCAACGTTACTGGCTTGAACACAAGACTTTTCGCGCTGAGATCGATCATCACAAGCAAAAATACTATATCCTGGATATGTTCCCATATCCGAGTGCCGCCGGACTGCACGTCGGACACCCTGAAGGCTATACCGCAACCGATATCCTGGCCCGCTATAAGCGCATGCGTGGATGTAATGTCCTGCATCCCATGGGCTGGGACGCGTTCGGACTGCCCGCGGAACAATATGCGATTGAGACGGGTACGCACCCGCGTGAAACAACGGCTCGCAATATCACTACCTTTCGGCGTCAGATTCAGGCCCTGGGCTTTTCCTACGACTGGGACCGGGAGATTTCGACCTGTGACCCCGACTACTATCGCTGGACGCAGTGGATTTTCCTCAAACTATACGAGCGTGGCCTGGCCTATATGGCAGAGGTGCCGGTCAATTGGTGCCCGGCCCTGGGTACGGTCCTGGCCAACGAAGAAGTCATAGACGGCAAGAGTGAGCGCGGCGGACATGAGGTCATCCGTAAGCCCATGCGCCAGTGGATGCTCCGGATTACGGCCTATGCGGAACGGCTGTTAGCCGGACTCGACGACCTTGATTGGCCGGAAAATGTCAAGGAAATGCAGCGCAACTGGATCGGGCGGAGTGAGGGTGCCCGCATTCGTTTTCATCTGTGTCACGGCGATGGCTCCTTGCTTGCGGAAGAGGACGCCTTTTTCGACGTCTTTACCACGCGCCCGGATACGCTGTTTGGCGCGACCTATTGTGTCCTGGCCCCGGAACATCCCCTGGTTGAGCGCATCACCACCCCGGAAAATCGGGCCGCGGTCAAGGCGTATACAGAAGAGGCGCTGCGCAAGTCCGACCTGGCCCGCACGGAACTGCTGAAAGAAAAGACCGGGGTCAATACGGGCGGTTATGCCTTGAACCCCGTCAATGGCGAGCCGATTCCGATTTGGGTCGCCGACTATGTTCTGTTTACCTATGGAACCGGGGCGATTATGGCCGTGCCGGGCGGAGACGAGCGAGACTGGGATTTTGCCCGCCAGTTTGACATCCCGATTATCGAAGTGGTCCGGGGTGGGGATATGGAAAGCGGAGCCTATACCGGGGACGGACCCCATATAAACTCCGGCTTTTTAGATGGTCTCAACGTGGCCGAGGCCAAGAAAAAGATGCAGGCCTGGCTGGAGGAAAACGGACACGGCGAAGGCACGGTGAATTACAAGCTTCGGGACTGGCTGTTCAGTCGCCAGCGGTATTGGGGCGAGCCGTTTCCCATTCTCCACATAGACGGACAACCCCAGCCGGTCGAGCCCCACGACCTGCCTGTGCTTTTGCCCGAAGTCGAGAGTTTCCGGCCAACGGGAACGGGCGAGCCGCCGCTGGCTGCCGCCCGGGACTGGGTGGAGACGTCCGAATCGGCCTCGGGCCAGCCGGCGTTACGGGAAACCAACACCATGCCCCAGTGGGCCGGGAGCTGCTGGTATTTTCTGCGTTTCCTGGACCCGCAGAATACGGCCAAGCCGTGGGACGCGAACGCCGAGCAATACTGGATGCCGGTAGATTTATACGTTGGGGGAGTGGAGCACGCCGTGCTGCACTTATTGTATGCCCGCTTCTGGCACCACGTCCTGTATGACTGCGGCCTCGTATCCACGCCCGAACCCTTCCAGCGTCTGGTCAATCAAGGCATGATCCTGGGACTCAGTTATCGCTATTACCAGGACGAGCGGGGGCAGCGCTATGCGGTGGAGGCGGTTGAGAAGATCAATCGAGAGGGCGGCGAGGAGGCCGAGTACGCGCTTCAGGCAGACCCGACGACACCGCTCAGCGTAGCCTACGTCCCGGTCGACCGCGTAGTGTGGCGAGACGACAAGCCCTATCACCCGGATGATACGGACCTGGAACTGGAGCTTCAGACCGACAAAATGTCGAAATCACGGGGTAATGTCGTGAATCCGGATGCCGTGATTGCGGAGTACGGGGCGGATGCGTTGCGCTGCTATGAGATGTTTATGGGGCCGCTTGAGCAAGTCAAACCGTGGAATACGCGCTCGGTTGCCGGCGTGTATCGGTTTCTGCATCGGGCCTGGGCGTTGATTGTCGCCGACACCGGCGCGTTGCGCTCGGCTATTGCCGACATGGAACCGCAACCCGACGCCGCGCTCACCCGCCTCTTTCATAAAACGGTGAAAAAAGTCACGGAAGACATCGAAGGCCTGCGCTTCCACACCGCGCTGAGCGCCCTGATGGTGTTTGTGAACGCCGCGCAAAAGGCAGTGCACTTGCCGCGGGTTCTGGCTCAGGGGTTTGTGCTCTTGCTCGCTCCCTTTGCACCCCATCTGGGCGAAGAATTGTGGCAGCGTCTGGGGCACGCGGATACGCTGACGTACGAAACCTGGCCGTCGTACGACCCGGAGCTCATTCAGGATGAGACTGTCACCGTCGCGGTACAGGTCAACGGAAAATTCCGGGCGACTATCGAGCTGGCCGTTGACGCGGACAAGGAAGCCGCCCTGGACGCGGCGAGGAAGCAGGACAAGGTGGCCACGTATCTCGTGGGTAAGACCGTCCGGCGCGAAATCGTCGTGCCGGGGCGACTGGTGAACTTCGTTCTCGCGTAGCGTTGAAAATTCCTTGTGCCATGCCTCCCATGAAGAAAAACCGGCGCGTGTGTTCCATTTTGACCGCGGTGTGTGTCTGCCTGTGGAGCGCGTGTGGCTATCATTTTGCCGGGACCGCTCCCTTACCGCAGGGCATCCAGAGTGTGAGCTTTGCTGAATTCTCCAATCATACGCTTGAGACCGGCGTGGAAAAGGAACTCCAGTGGGCCATTGAGCGGGAATTTCGGACACAGCGGAATATTCGGGTCACCGACACGGGCGAAGGGGTGATTGCCGCGCAACTCCAGCGGCTGGAACTGCGTCCGTTTTCATTTGACCGCCGCGACCAAGTCCTGGAATACGAAATGGTGCTGGCCCTCGATATCCAGCTTACCGACCGAGGAAGCGGGAAAGTCCTGTGGCAGGCAGCCGACCTGAGGGTGACGGAATATTACAGCGCCATTCCCCAGGTCTTGGTGACGACCTCGCCCGAATTCCTGCAGGGAACGCTCGACCCTGTCGACCTGCCCGGCCTTACGGATGTGCAGTTCTCAGAGACGCAACGCAGCCTCGCCGTCGCACGCCTCTTTGCTGCGGCTGCGCGTGAGGTCTCGTTTCGCCTGGGTGACAATTTCTAATGGAAATGGAAGAGGGGCCCTAAGGCCCCTTGGCAATAGGGTCAGGCGGAGGAGGAGGTTTTGTGTTTATGGACCAGTTTTGAGAGCTGGCCAACATAACGGTCTGCCGCGTGTTTGGGAATAAGACGTTTCTGACCCGCCCGATGGAGTGCGCTGACCGCCGTCCGCAGAGAACTCTCGACTGTTGTGCTCTCTCCGCTCTCGACCGCTGCCTCGACTCTTTTCATGAGGGTCTTCACCCGTGATTTTGCTGCGTGGTTACGGGCGCGCCGCACCTCGCTCTGGCGATGACGTTTCTTTTCTCCTGATGCCACGTACAATACTCCTCTCTGAGGCATTGTTCCTACCATGAGTGGGGAAACTGATCAATGTCGCGCAAGAGCGGGCGACTGAAGAGGACGGCTGGGCCATAGAGTAGAGCCAACGCTGCCAGGTCGGATGGACGCGGCATGCACCAAGACTCTGGAGAAAACGCCCAGGTTGTTCGGGCCGTTGGACAGATCGGTGGGCTGACGCTGCTGAGCCGCATTGCCGGCTTGGGTCGGGATATGGTGATTGGCTCCGTCTTTGGGGCGGGCCTGGCCGCTGACGCGTTCTTTGTTGCGTTCCGCATTCCCAACCTGCTCCGGCGTCTCGTTGGCGAGGGGGCAACCGACGCCGCTTTTGTGCCGGTGCTTACCCCGTATCTCGCCCGGCGACCGCGCGCGGCGAGTCGCATGATTCGCGCCTTCTTCGGAACCGGCCTCGGCCTGCTGTTCGTTTTGACTGGCCTGGGGATATGCTTTGCCGCCCCCATCACCCGCCTCTTCGCGCCCGGCTTTACGGGCGACAAGTTGCTGCTCACCACTGATTTAACCCGCGTCATGTTTGTCTATCTCTTCTGTGTTGGCGGGGCTGCGTTAGCCACGGGGGTCTTACATGCGCTCCGGCACTTTACGGCCCCGGCCTTTGCGCCGGCGCTGTTTAACGCGGCAGTCATCTTGAGTGTACTCGGCCTGTCTGCCCATATGGCTGAGCCAGTGATGAGTCTTGCCTACGGGGTCGTGCTGGGTGGAGTCTGCCAACTCCTGTGGCAGCTGCCGGCGCTCGTCCGCCACAGGGTGTCCTTGCGTCTGAGCTGGCAGCCAGGCCATCCGGCCTTACGACGTATGGGCCGGCTCTTGTTGCCGCTCGTCTTTGGGACCGGTATTTTTCAACTCAATCAGATCATCAGTACTCTGCTGGCCTCACTGCTCGCGGACGGAAGCGTTGCCTGCCTGTGGTATGCCAGCCGTTTGTTTGAATTCCCCGTTGGGATTTTTGTCGTTGCCCTGAGTACCGCGGCCTTGCCAAGTCTGGCGACGCAGGCCGGGCAGCGTGACTGGGCCGGCATGCAGGAGAGTCTGGGCTTCGCCCTGCGGCTGGTCAATGTCGTCACGCTGCCCGCGGCGGTTGGGCTGGCGGTTTTGGCGACGCCGGTGACGACGCTCCTGTTTTTCAGAGGCGCCTTTTCCGCTCAGGACGTTGTGGTGACAGCGACGACCTTACAAGCGCTGGCGCCGGGCTTATGGGCGGTGGCAGCGACACGCCAGGTCACGGCCTGTTTGTACGCCCTCGGGGATACCCGGACGCCGGTCTGGGGCGGAGCGGTTGCCCTCGTGGTGAAAATAGGCGCCAGCCTTGTCCTCATGGGCGGTATCAGTCTCCCCGGTGAGACGAACTGGCTGGCGCAGGGTGTCGCCGCTGTGAGCGGAATGCTCTCGATGCAGAATTGGGGGGTGGTCGGTCTTGCCGCTGCAACGTCGCTCGCCGCACTGGCTAACCTCGGGTGCCAGGCCGTTCGCCTCTCACGACGTTTTCCAGCCTTTCCGTGGCACCAATGGGCTGTCTCACTGTTGTGGAGTGGCCTTGCGTCGGTCGGGATGCTGATCGTCCTCTGGTGGTTTGTGGGACAGGTTGACTGGCTTGGCCCAGCCGGTTCTCGTCTCAGTCGGCTGGGGAGTCTGGGCGGGGCTATCCTGATCGGTTTAGGCAGTTTTGTGGTCCTGGTCTGGCCAGGTGGGAAAGCTGAACTGCGCGCCTTGCTGGGCCTCCTACCCCAGCGTCTGCTTGGCTTCCTGCCACAATTCCTCCAGCCGCGTCAGTGAGGTTTGATAGATGTCCTCCCGGCCGTGGGCGAGCTGCTCCTCGATATACCGAAAGCGTTTGCTAAAACGACTGCTGGCCTTGCGCAGGGCAGACTCAGCGTCCAGGTCAAGATGACGGGCGAGGCTGGTCAACACAAACAGCAGGTCACCGAGTTCATGTTCCTGCTGCTCTGTATTCGGCGTTGCCAGTGCCGCTGCCAATTCCTGGTACTCTTCTGTTACCTTTTCAAAGACCGCCGGAGCCGACGGCCAGTCAAAGCCGACTCGGGTGGCCTTTTCGCCCAATCGCTGGGCCTGGATTAAGGCCGGCGCGCCCTTGGGAACGCCGGCCAGAATGGATTGATCCGCAGCTCCTCTTGCCTTCTTTTTTGCCCTTTTCTCCTGCGCTTTGATTTTGGCCCAATTCTGGCTGACCTCTTCGGCGCTGTCGACTTTCAGGTCGCTAAAGACATGCGGATGGCGGCGGGTCATTTTATCGGCAATGGCTTGGGCCACATCGTCAATAGTGAATTCCCCGGATTCGGCCATAAGCTGCGCGTGAAAAACGATCTGGAGGAGTAAATCCCCCAGTTCCTCTTTCAACTCAGGCCAGTCTTCCGCCTCAAGGGCATCCAGCACCTCATAGGTCTCTTCGACGAGGTAGGGCTTGAGGGTCTGCGGCGTTTGCTCTTTATCCCAGGGGCAGCCGTTCGGACTGCGCAGCGTCGCCATAATGTGGACGAGTCGGTCAAATGCAGGGTGGGGACTGTGTGCCATGGCAGACGGGATAGAGGAAAAGTGGCTGTGGGGCAAGGACTGCGTCTCTTACCCACGCACTTTCTGCGTTGTGCGAAAATGCAGCTTGGCGACCTGGCCCAGGCTGTTCGGGCCATACTGTTCCACAACGGCTTTGCCCGCGGCGATGACCTGAGGGTTTGCGCCTTTCGGCAGCGGGATGGCAAAGCGGCTGCTTAACTCCTGCAAGCGGCGTAAAAACTCTGCCCGGGCGACCAGCGAGGCGGCGGCTACGGCCAGCTCTTGTTCGGCGCGTGGCTTTTGAATGAGCTTGACCTCGCGGCCTTTTTTCATCAGGGCACTATTGAGAAAGCGCGCATTCCCGAATTGGTCGGCGATCACCTGTTCACAGGTAACTGTTTCCAAGAGGTTTTCTATGGCGCGAGCATGTCCCCAGGCGAGCAGGACGTTAAGATTCTTGAGCGAGGCGTACAGGCTGTTGTAGCGCTCAGGGCCAATGGTCACGAGGGTGGTCGTACACAGCGTGCGGATATGGGCGGCCAGGGTCTGGGCGCGTTTATCCGAGCAGGTCTTGCTATCCCGCACGCCTAGAGCGCGTAGCTGGGACTCCTGGTCTGGCGTCACATGCGCCCCGGCGATGACCAGCGGGCCGAAATAATCCCCCTTGCCGGATTCATCGATCCCAATTGTGCCAGCGCTGGGGGAGGCTGTCGTCATACTGCGGCAGGAGACTGGAAGGCGGTTTGCGGCCAATGGCGCTCGTCACGAATGCGGACAGAGTTCCCGCGAACCACCACCCGGCCTTCGGCAAAGAGTTTAATGGCGGCCGGGTAGATGCGATGTTCCTGGGCCAGAATCCGCGCGCTCAGACTGTCTTCCGTATCGTCAGGATAGACGGGTACGGCAGCCTGCATAATAATCGGACCGTGATCCATTTTTTCGTCGACCAGATGGACGGTTGCGCCGCTAATCCGCACGCCGCGTTCCAGGGCCTGACGTTGCGCGCGCAGACCGGGAAAGGCCGGCAGGAGGGCCGGGTGGATATTCAGAATACGGTGCGGGAAAGCCTGAATAAAACGCGCGGAGAGCAGGCGCATAAAGCCGGCCAGAATGACCATCTCAACCCCGTGTTCGTGCAAGAGGGTGACGAGGTGTTGGTCAAACTCTTCCCGAGAAGAAAAATCTGTGTGAGCAAGCAATGCGGTTGAGAGACCGTGACGCTGCGCTCGCGCCAAGCCATAGGCATCGCTCCGGTTACTCACCACGATACGGATGTGGGCTGACAGGTCTTTCCGCTCAATGGCATCGATAATGGCCTGGAGGTTGGTGCCGCCCCCGGAAATGAGAATGCCAAGAGAGAGAGGTGTCGTCATACGCTCTTAGAGATCAACCACTCGGGCCGCAGTGAAAACATCAACACTGCGTGCCCCATTCTGGTACAGGGTTCGGGCGCACTCTTCAACTGTCGCGCCGGACGTGTAGACGTCGTCCACAAGGAGCAAACGTTGCCCTTTTGCCAGGGCGGGCGTGTTCACCTGAAAGGCTCCTCGAACATTGGCCCGACGGTCTTCTCGACTCAGCTTCGTCTGGGGCGAGGTCGGCCGGGTGCGACTGAGCAGCCAGGGGTCAACTGGAGTGTTGATGCGCAGCCCAATCGCGCGGGCAAGGATGAGAGATTGATTGAATCCGCGCCAGCGCAGTCTGGTCAGGTGCAGAGGAACCGGAATAACGAGGTCATAGTCTGCCGCTTGCCCTGCACTCTGCTCCTGGGCGAGAGAAAAATGATGTGCCGTGAGTCCGGCGAGTGCCTTCCCGGCTCTCATATTTCGCTCATACTTAAACCGGAGGATGCTCTGACGGAGAGGTTGGGGCGAGCCGCTTGGCGTACTGTATGCGGCCCATGCGCGCGCATGGCGAAAACTGGGCGGCTGTTGCGCGCACTGGGAGCAGATATGGTCGGGGCCGACTCTGGAGGCAAAAGGCCGGCCGCAGCGGGTGCAGAGCGGGGAGTGGATGACCTGAATCCAGCCCTGACACTTCAGGCAAAATGCGTGGTCCGCAGGAAGACAGATGGCGCAGTTGAGGCAGCGCCACGGATACAGCACGGTGAGTGCTGCCCGAGCCGCGGCGCCGAGCCGGTGAAGCCACCCCCGGCTGTCACTCTGCTGAGTACTTTTGATTGTCCCTCTCCCTGGCATATGAAAATTTCTCAAGGCCTTGTTTTGGGAGGTGCGCTCGTATATTGGTGGCTGCACTGTAGCACAGATTTTTTCGGTCCTGCCCATGAGCCTGAGCAGTCGGCTGGCAGGTGGCGTTCCTGATTTACAACGCAGGGATGAGTCCCTTACTCTTCCGACATCTTGCCAGAACCACAAGCGCTACCTTGACAAACGGAGACCTGGGCGGGCCGGCAGAGAGAGGACCTGGTAATGACGCATACCCAACGGGCAATCGCGCCGATGTTGCGCTTGCCCGCCACTCCAGACGAAAAGCCGTATCTTGTCGGCTATCGCTGCCCTGAGTGTAACGCCACCTATATCGGTGGGAACCGGGTCGGGTGCAGCAAATGTACCTATGTCGGCGATTTGCCCGAGGTGCGGCTCAGCGACCACGGTACGCTCTACGTGTATTCCATCGTGCACCAGTCCGCACCCGGTATCCCGGTTCCGTACGTCTCCGCAATTGTTGACCTCCCGGAAGGGGTGAGCGTCCGGTGCAATTTAGTCGATATCGAGCCCGACCCTCAAAAGATCGAATTTGGCATGCCGGTGGACATGGTGACGCGGAAGGTCCGCGAACGCAAGGAAAAAAACGCGCACGGCGATGAGGAGACCATTGACATTATTGCTTTCTTTTTCAGGCCAGGCAAAAATTAAAGAAAGCTGATAACGGCAAAGGGGTGTAAGTTATGAGAGATGTATATGTGGTCGGTGTCGGCATGATCAAGTTTGGACGCTACCCGGACAAGGACGTGTCCCAAATGGGAGCGGAAGCGGGGGTCCTCGCCCTCAAAGACGCCGGGGCGTCCATCAAGGATGTTGAGATGCTCGTGTGCGGGAACCTGTTCCAGGCCAATGCCATGAATGCCCAGAAGATTCTGCAGCAGATTGGCCAAACCGGCATCCCCGCACTCAATGTATCCAACGCCTGTGCGACCGGTTCGACAGCCTTCCGCGAGGCCTATATCGGTGTCGCGTCGGGTATGTACGATGCCACCATGGCCGTTGGTGTTGAGCAGATGGGGAAGATGGGCTTGCTCGGTGGCGGAGCCCGGAGCGGAGGAGAGAGTGTTGAAGGAGTATTGGGCAGTGGCCTGATGCCCGCCGTTTTTGGTCAGGCAGGCGTGGAACATATGCGCAAGCACGGAACGACGGCCGAGCATTTCGCCAAAATTTCAGTGAAGAACCATAAGCATTCAGTCCACAACCCCTTGTCCCAATACCAGGTTGAAGTGTCGCTGGATGATGTGATGAATGCCCGTATGGTTGCCTATCCCAATACGCTCTATATGTGTTGCCCGACTGGAGACGGCGCGGCCGCGGCGCTCTTGATGTCAGAAGACAAGCTCCGGCAGTTTACCAGTAAACCGATAAAGGTAGCGACTTCTGTCCTCACCTCGGATCCTTATACCGACCGGGATCTGACCATGCCGGATGTCAATACGTTGACGCAGAATGCGGCAAAAGAAGCCTATGAAAAAGCTGGCATCGGACCGCAAGACCTGAGTTTGGTCGAGCTCCACGATTGTTTTGCCACCGCAGAGCTGCTGCATTACGAGAATTTGGGCCTGTGTGGTGCCGGTGAAGCCGGGCGGATGATTGACGAAGGGCGAACCGAACTGGGTGGCGATATTCCCGTCAACGTCAGTGGCGGCTTGCTCTCCAAGGGGCATCCGCTGGGGGCAACCGGAGTTGCGAATATCTATGAGATCGTGACACAGCTTCGAGGCCAGGGGGGAGCGCGCCAGGTTGAAGGAGCCAAGGCTGGCCTCGCCCATGTGATTGGCCTCGGGTCGGCCTGTACGATCCATATCCTGACCGCCTGACTGCTGCAGTAGACAATTATTGTGTGGAGGGGTTGGTGCGCAAGCGTCACCAACCCCTGTTGCGCTTGTGCGGAACATCCTTGCCAGACAGAGGACGGACCGCATGGGGGAGCTATGGACCTACCGATTGTCAAAAAGCTGAAAAAAGAACTTGACGAATTATACCACGAACTCAATGTCCGCATTCCGAAAGACCTGCACGAGGCCGCCGCTCATGGCGACCTGAGTGAAAATGCCGAGTACGAAGCGGCGCGCGCGCGCCAGGACTATGTCCAGGCCCGGATCGCCCAGCTGACGGAGCGGATGCAGCAACTCTCGCTGTATGACCTGTCGAGTATTCCAAAAGGTTCGATTGCCTACGGCAGCCGAGTCACCCTCGAAGAGGTCGATTCGGGTGAGGTGGTTGCGTATCAGATCGTTTTTCCTGAAGAAGTTGACCCGGCTGCGGGGCAGATTTCGCTCCACTCTCCGATTGGCCAGGCGCTTTTGCACAAGGAACTCGACGACGAGGTTGAGATCGTCACACCTCAGGGGAAACAGTCCTATACGATTATCGATCTGACCACCCTGCACGATCTTGAAAACGGCGTAGAAGGAGAATGAGACGAGCTGCGCCTCTTGCGTGATGGCAGAGGATCGTTTAGCCTGCGGGAGGAAGCGAGGGAAAAGTGGGCGGGAGCCCACTTTTTTTTTCAATATGCAGCCCTCAGTCCAAGAGATTATCCAGCAGGTTGAGACCCTGACCACTCCCTTGGCTGAGGATGAAGGTTTTGAGTTGTGGGGCGTAGACCTGTTGACTGAGAATGGCCGCTGGGTATTACGGGTTCTGCTGGAAAACACGGACGGGGTGACGCTTGATGATTGTACGCGAGTCCATAGACAGCTGAGCGATTTGCTTGATGTTCATGACCCTATTGCATGGCGCTATACACTTGAAGTCTCCTCTCCCGGTCTTCAGCGTCCGCTCTTCCGCCTCAGCCAGTGTCAACGCTACGTGGGACAACCGATTCGCTTACAGACGAAGACTGCCCAGGACGGAAAGCGGGCTTTCATTGGCCCGATATGTGAAGTAGAAGAGAATGCTGTTAGTGTCGTTGACCAAGAGAGAGGAAAAGTACGCGTGAGTTGGGCGAATGTGGCGCGTGCCCATGTTGATCTACCTCTCCCCCTGCCTGGGAAGAGTCCTGAGAAGAAAAAACGGAAAAGCAGACGCCGTCAGACGAGGTAACCGCTATGCAGTCAGACTTGAATCGGGTGATCGAACAAGTCAGTAAAGAAAAAGGGATGGACCGGGGTGTTATTGTTGAGGCGCTTGAGAGCGCCATGCTGTCTGCGGCCCGCCGAACCTTTGGCCAGAAGCAGATCGAAGCCAAATTTAATGAGGACATAGGTGAGGTTGAACTCTTTGAGATTAAAACGGTTGTCGGGATGGTGACGGATGCGGAAACCGAAATAGAGATGAAGGAAGCGCAAGAAACGCTGGACCCTGAGGCGCAGATTGGGGACGAACTGCTCAGCAAGCTGCCCGCGGCTTCTTTTGGACGTATTGCCGCCCAAGTGGCAAAACAGAGTGTCATTCAGAAGGTCCGCGAGGCAGAACGCGAACTGATCTATAATGAATTCAAGAATCGCAAGGGCGAACTCTTCTCAGGCATCGTCCAGCGCGTTGAACGCCGCAACATCATTGTCAATTTGGGTCGCACTGACGCGGTCCTGCCCGAGAAGGAACAGATTCCCTGGGAGCGATACCGTCAGGGGGACCGCATTCGGGCCTATATCCTTGATGTCGATCTGGCGCAAAAAGGCCCCCAGATCGTGCTCTCTCGAACGCACCCTGGGTTTCTGATCAAGCTGTTCGAGCAAGAGGCCCCGGAGGTGTACGAAGGCATCGTGGAAATCAAGGGCGCCGCCCGAGAACCGGGCACCCGCGCAAAGATCGGCGTGTACTCAACCGACCCGGATGTTGACCCTGTAGGAGCCTGTGTGGGGATGAAGGGGACACGTGTCCAGGCCGTTGTCCAGGAACTCCGGGGAGAACGGATAGATATCGTTCCCTGGACACCTGACCCGGCTGAATATGTCTGTCGAGCCATTCTGCCGGCCAAGGTTGCCAAGATTATTATGGATGAAGATGAAAACACGATGGAAGTGATCGTCCCGGACGATCAACTCTCCCTTGCTATTGGGAAGAAGGGCCAGAATGTCCGGTTGGCGTCCCGTCTGACAAACTGGAAGCTGGATGTCCGGTCCGAGTCAGAAGTAGAATTGGAACATGTCCAGGTCCTTGAAGCGTTGAATGCTATCCCGGGGATCGGGGAGTCGAACGCTGATATCACGGCAGAGCTCTTGTATCAGCAGGGCTTTAAGTCGGCTCAGGACATCGCCGGCGCCGATACTGAGGCGCTGCTTGATATCGAAGGGATTGGACCGGACCGGGCGCCGGCAATTTGGGCAGCGGCCAAGGCGCAGGCGGAGCGAATAGCGGCGGAACAGGAGGCCGAGCCCAGTGAACAGAGCGGAGCGGCTGTGCCGGCGGCAAGTATGCCGAAAGAATCTGTTGAGGCTCCCATTGGTGGAGGAGGTCAAGCGGAGACGGCAGGGAGAACGACTGAGGACGTATGAAGCCTGCCGAGCCGATTCGGACCTGTCTGGGATGTGGCCGCCGAGAGAAGAAAGGCCGGTTGTTGCGGTTGACGGCGACGCCTCAAGGCCGGCTCATTCCGGCTCGCAGTCGTGGTCGCGGTGGGTATCTGCATGCCCGCCGCGAATGTGTTAGTGCTTTTGTCAATGCACGGATGAAGAATTGTCGCTCCTTACGAGCGGTCTGCTCCCGCGAGGCACGGGTCAGCTATGCTGCCCTGATAGAGCCCAGCCTGCCGGGGTGAAGAGACGGCGATGAGGTCATATGGCACGCAAGCGTATCCATGAATTAGCCAAAGAATGGGGAGTCGAAACGCAGCAAGTGCTGACTCAGCTTGAAGCCCAGGGCACCCATGGGAAAAAAGCCCAAAGCACGCTCTCGGAGCAAGATGCCAACGCCGTGCAGCAGGCGCTCCGGTCGCCCGCTGCTCCCCCGCTCGTTCTCGGAGAAGAAAAAGTCGTTGCCGAGCGTGTTGTCACCGAGCTTGACCAGCAGAAAGAGCATGTTGTGACCGCTCGGGAAGAGATTCGCGAGAATCGGATTCGCCCCAACGTAATTCGCCGCCGAAAGCGGGTCGAAGTCCTGGACGATGCCACCGCTACGTGGTCCGAATCGACCCCTGTCGCATTTTCGGCGCCAACCGTTGAAGAGCCGCTGCCGACGTTTGCGCCTGTCGCGTTTGATGCTCCTGTACAACAGCCTGCTCCGTTCATTCCCGAACCGCTCTCTGCCGAGACGCCCGCCTTCGAGCTCCCTCCTGAATCGACAGATGAGCCTCCTCAACAGGAGGCCCGAGGCGAGGTTTCCGGGCTGTCCATACCCGTGTCGGTCGAGGACGGAACAGCCGGCGCAGAGGAAGAACAAGGGCCTGGTGAACAGGAAAAGCCCAGTACTGTCACCCCCAGCAGCGACACCCCAGCCGAGGAACAGCAAATCGCGGTTATAGCAGAGGCTCCCACCAAAAGAGATACGAGTGAAGACGCGGCTCCGGCGTCAGAGGACGCCAGGCAAGAGAACGCTCGTTCGGCGCGGGTGCTGGGTCGAATTGATCTTGGGAAACTCGCCGAACCCCCTGTCCCACGGCCGGCCGGCTTCACCCGCCCCGCCTCTCCTTCTCCCTTTACCGCTGATATCGGCGCCCGTGAGGGGACAGGTGGCGAGGGCATAGGGGCGAGTGGGAGAAAGCGGGGCAAGAAGCGGAAGGTCATCCGGAACGCCGAGTCGCTCGATGTCCAAGAGCGAGAGGCGCACGTCGCGCGTGGGTCAAAAAGGAAACGGCTCCTGCCAGGCAAAGAGCAACGGCAGACCGAAATTACGGTTCCCAAGGCCAGCAAACGCGTTGTGCGTATATCCGAAGTGATTACCGTTGGAGATTTAGCCCACAGCCTGGGGGTCAAGGTTGGAGAAGTGATTAAAAAGCTGATGGGCCTTGGGGTTATGGCGACCATTAATCAGATCCTCGATCATGATACGGCCTCGCTCGTGGCGGCGGACTTCGAATATACGGTCGAGAATGTCGCCTTTGATGCGGAGTCTGTTCTGGAAGACGAGCACGAAGCCTCAGAAGATGAGGGCGCGCTTGAGCCTCGGCCGCCGGTTGTGACCATCATGGGGCATGTAGACCACGGCAAAACGTCGCTGTTGGATAAGATTCGGCAGACGAATGTCACCGATCACGAACAAGGGGGGATCACGCAACATATCGGGGCATATAATGTGCCGGTCGAAGGCCGCAGCGTGACATTTCTTGACACCCCGGGCCACGAGGCATTCACGTCTATGCGTGCCCGTGGAGCCAAGGCAACGGATATTGTGACGCTGGTGGTGGCCGCAGACGATGGGGTCATGCCCCAGACCGTTGAAGCCATTAATCACGCCCGGGCAGCCGAGGTGCCCATTATTATTGCGGTGAATAAAATAGACAAACCAGGGGCAGACCCGGAACGGGTCAAGCGCGAGTTGATGTCCCAGGGTCTGGTCGCAGAGGACCTGGGCGGGGACATTATTTTTGCTCCGGTGTCCGCACTCACCGGAGAGGGGATTGGGCATCTCCTGGAGATGCTTATTCTCCAGGCTGACATCATGGAACTGCGCGCCAATCCGAACAAATTTGCGCGTGGGGTCATTGTGGAAGCCCAGCTCGACCGGGGCCGTGGGGCGGTCGCCACGGTGCTGATCCAGGAGGGACAGTTGAAAGTCGGTGATCCCTTTGTGTGTGGTACGGAACATGGGCGGGTCAGGGCCATGGTTGATAGTCGGGGTCAGAAGGTGAAAATTGCCTCCCCGTCCATGCCGGTCGAGATTCTTGGCTTGACCGGAGTGCCTGAGGCCGGCGATACATTTGTTGCCCTCGGCGATGAAGCCAAAGTACGCCAGATCGCAGAATACCGGACAGAAAAGCGGCGTGAGACGGAATTGACAAAGAGTAGTCGAACCTCGCTTGAAGACTTTTATCAGCAAGCCCAAGCCGGAGAAGTGCAAGAGCTGCGGGTTATTATTAAAGCCGATGTGCAGGGTTCGGCCGAAGCGGTGCGAGATGCGTTGACCCGGTTGTCTACCGACGAGGTGAAGCTGACCGTACTCCACGCCTCTGTTGGAGGCATCTCCGAATCCGATGTCTTACTCGCCTCAGCCTCGAAGGGCATTATTATCGGATTTAATATCCGCCCCGAGGTCAAAGCCGCTCAGCTAGCGGACCGGGAGGGTATTGAATTGCGACTGTATGGCATCATTTATGATGTTATTGCCGATGTCCGGGCGGCCATGGAGGGCATGCTTGCTCCGACCTATAAAGAGAATCCGCTCGGTCGGGCAGAGGTTCGGGAGGTCTTTTCGGTTTCAAAAATTGGCATGGTTGCCGGCTGCATGGTTGTGGAAGGTGGGGTCACGCGTGGGGCTCAGGTCCGAGTTGTCCGCGATCACGTCGTGGTCCACACTGGACGGCTTTCGACTCTCCGTCGGTTCAAGGACGATGTCCGAGAGGTCTCAGCCGGAACGGAATGCGGGGCCAGTGTTGAGAAATTTCAGGATGTCAAAGTGGGCGATGTCTTGGAGGTGTACGAGCTCGAAGAAGTCGCGCGACGCCTCGAACCTCGTTCCCAAGAAGTAGAGCAATACGCTTCGTAGCTGGTACCGGGAAAGCGGGGGTGGTGTGAAAAGGCAGGTTGGCTTGCCGCCTGTCCGCTCCCGTACCCCATCAGGAGGTGGCCGATGGTGGTAGGCGTGCTTCGACTGATCCTCTACTGTCATGCGAGTCATTCCTTAAAAGAGAAACGTGGTGTTGTTCGGAAGATAAAGAGTCGAGTCAGGAACGAATTCAACGTTTCTATCGCGGAATGCGCCGAGCAAGACCAGTGGCAAACCATTGTTCTCGCGATCTGCCAGGTTGGCTCTGATCACAGCTATGTTGAGGGCGGATTACAGGCAGTGGCGAACTTTATTGAACGACTGCACGTCGCTGAGCTAGGGGAAACCCAGGTCGAAATTCTCCATTACTAGAAAATTGATATGCCTGTCCGTCGTCCTGAACGGGTGAGTGGTCTGCTCCTCCACGCGATTGCCGATATTGTCTTACGGGAAGTAAAAGACCCCAGAGTCAGTGGGGTGACTGTTACTGCCGCGACCCTGAGCCCCGACCTGCGTCTGGCGCGCATCTTCGTGCGGACCCTCCAGGACGAGACCCGGGCGGACGCCCTGGCCGGTCTCCAGAGCGCGGCTGGCTATATTCGCCGTCAGGTGGCGGCCCGTTTGCAACTCCGCTACACCCCAACGCTTGAATTTATCTATGACACGACCCTGGATGAGGTAAACCACCTGGAGAATCTTTTTCATAAAATAAAACAGGAAGGCCGCTAGTGGCCGGACTTGATGGCCTGCTCCTCGTCGATAAGCCAACAGGACCGACGTCTGCGGAGGTTGTCCGTATTCTTAAAAAGGCGCTGCGGGTCAAAAAAATCGGCCATCTCGGGACGCTCGATCCCTTTGCCAGCGGCCTGCTGCCCATCTGTCTGGGGGCCGGCACCAAACTCTCGCAGTTTCTCATGGCAGAAAAGAAGTCCTATACCGGAACGCTCCAGCTCGGCGTTGAGACCGATACGCTCGACAGCACCGGGACGGTCATCCGCACGGCACCTGTTCCAGACTGTCCCCCGACGCTGTTGAAAAAGATCGAGCAACGGTTTTGCGGCGGCTACTGGCAGACTCCGCCGATGTATTCCGCGCTGAAACGAAAAGGCGTCCCGCTATATAAACTGGCCCGCCAAGGCATTGAGGTGGAGCGCGAGCCACGGCGGGTTCACCTGTCCCACCTCGCCCTGACGCTCGGAGAGCTGCACGCCATTCATTTTTCTGTCTCATGCTCAAAGGGAACCTATATCCGGGTTCTGGCCGCAGATGTTGGCCTGGCTCTGAACAGCGTTGCCCATCTGACGAGTCTCCGTCGGACGGCTTTCGGCACGTTTACCATCGACCAGGCCATTCCGCTCTCTCGGGCCCAGAGTCTCCAGCCGGGACAGCTCCTCCCTCTGCTCTCATTAGGCCAGGCAACCCAGTCCTACCGGACCTTTCTGGTCTCAGCCCCGGAGGGGGCGCTCATTCGGCGCGGACAGCAGGCTGTTTTACAGACGCTGCCCGCAGCCCAGGCCGCAGGGGAGACGGCTCGGATTCTGAGTGCGGAGTGTGAATTGATCGCCATGATTACCGCCGAGGAGAGGGCATGGAAACTCACCCGTGTCTTTTAACTTTACACTAGGAAAACAGCGTGTTAAAAACGAAAAGAACAATCAAGGAGAATGAAGAAAGAAGGAAGACATATGCAGGAGGTTGAACAGAAAAGCGAAACAATCAGTCAGTTTCGGGTGCACGATACGGATACGGGCTCACCCGAAGTACAAATTGCCATTCTGACCAAACGGATCGTCCATCTCACCGAGCATTTCAAAACCCATAAAAAAGATCACCTCTCTCGGCGCGGCTTACTGAAAATGGTGGGCCGTCGTCGTCGTCTGCTCGACTACCTGCGGAGTAAAGACATACAGCGCTATCGCAGTATGCTCCAACGACTCGGCTTGCGACGCTAGGTCAAGGTCCTCATCTCGTTTACCCGTTGTTGTTGAGAGGGTTGTGGAGAGAGTTTTTGAGAGAGCGAGCGCCGTGTCGCGAGGACCCCGGCGCACAAAAAATTGAAGGAAGACATGTATAAAAAAATCGAAATGGAATATTACGGCCGCCCGCTGTCTATTGAAACCGGGCGCCTTGCCAAACAGACGAGTGGCGCCGCCCTCGTCCAATACGGGGAAACCATTGTCCTGGTCACTGCGGTGGCATCCGATACGCCGCGTGAGGGGATCGATTTCTTTCCTCTGACCGTTGACTACCAGGAACGAACCTATGCCGCGGGAAAAATTCCCGGAGGGTTTTTTAAGCGGGAAGGCCGTCCGGCAGAGCGAGAAGTCCTCACCTCGCGGATTGTAGACCGGGCGATTCGGCCACTCTTCCCCAAGGGCTTCGCCTGTGAGACCCAGATTGTTGCGTCGGTCCTATCGGTGGACCGGGAAAACGATGCCGATACCCTGGCTTTAATAGGCGCTTCTGCGGCCTTGCAGGTCTCCGATATCCCGTTCCGGGGACCCATTGCCGGCGTACGGATTGGACGCTTACACGGAGAACTGGTGGTCAATCCCCTGCAGAGCCAATTCCAGGACAGCGATATCAATCTGTTTGTGGCCGCTGGCCGGGATGCCATCGTCATGGTCGAAGGCGGCGCGCGCATGGTGTCTGAAGAAGACATGCTTGAGGCGCTCTTCCTCGCTCAGGAAGCCGCCGCTCCGGTCCTTGACGTACAGGACGAACTCGTCCGGGTCGTTGGAAAGCCAAAACGCGCGTTCGCCGAGCCCGCGATTGATACCGAACTCGCCGACCGGGTGCGGGCCGCCGCAGAGCAAAAGCTCAGTACGGCTCTGAACACCCCGGCTAAACTGGAGCGCGGGGCTGCTATCAAGTCTGCCAAGAACGAAGCGACCGAGGATCTCAAGGAAGAGTTTGCCGGTCGAGACGAGGAGCTTTCCGCAGCCTTGGAGAAGCTGACCGGCGAAATCATGCGTAAGGCGATCGTTGACGAAAGTCGGCGCGTAGACGGGCGAGGCCTGACGGATATTCGTCCGATTTCGTGTGAGGTTGGCGTCTTGCCACGAACGCATGGTTCAGCGCTTTTTACCCGAGGTGAAACGCAGGCCCTGGCGGTTTCAACGCTGGGCACAGCCGCGGACGAGCAACGGGTCGATGCCTTGATTGGCGAGCAGTACAAGAAGTTCATGCTGCATTACAACTTCCCGCCTTTCAGCGTGGGAGAAGCCCGTCCGTTGCGGAACCCTGGACGGCGAGAGATTGGACACGGCGCACTGGCCGAACGGGCTCTGGTGGCCGTTCTGCCACCAGGAGATCAATTCCCCTATACGATCCGGACCGTCTCGGAAATTCTGGAATCAAATGGCTCTTCCTCTATGGCCACGGTGTGCAGCGGCGCGCTTTCCCTGATGGACGCCGGTGTCCCCATTGTGGCCCCGGTCGCCGGCATTGCGATGGGGCTGATCAAAGAAGGCGAAGAGGTGCGGATTCTCAGTGATATTCTCGGTGACGAGGATCATCTGGGCGATATGGATTTCAAGGTTGCGGGAACGGCTGACGGGATTACCGCGCTCCAAATGGATATCAAAATTGCCGGTGTCACGCGTGAAATCATGCGCCAGGCATTATACCAGGCCCGCGACGGACGGTTGCATATTCTTGAGAAGATGGCCGAGTCGCTCGAAACGCCGCGGGAACAGGTCGCAGAACATGCCCCGCGGATACTGACTCTGAAAATCAAGCCGGATAAAATTCGTGACCTGATTGGTCCCGGCGGAAAAATGATCCGCTCTATTGTCGAAGAGACTGGAGTCAAAATTGATGTCGAAGACGACGGGAGCGTATCTATTGCCTCCTCCGACGGGGACTCCATGGAGCGGGCGATCAGTAAAGTTGAGGCGGTCACCGCGGATGCAGAGATCGGCAAACTCTACACCGGAACGGTCAAGAAGGTGGTCGATTTTGGAGCCTTTGTCGAGATCCTGCCTGGGAAAGAAGGGCTGGTGCATATCTCCCAACTTGCGCCTGAGCGTGTGCGGCAGGTGACCGATATTGTTGATGAGGGGGACGAGATTACCGTCAAGGTCCTCGATATTGATAAGCAGGGAAAAATTCGTCTCAGTCGGCGTGAAGCCCTGGCAGAGCAGGACACGGCACGTTAGCCGTACAGAGCGCCACTGAAGGAGCACTCTCGGGTGAGCGCCCAGATCGTCGTTCCCATCACGCGCGTGCGCCAGGCTGAACCGGGCGAGCCGTTGGTCCCGCTCCCTCGCTATATGACCCCCGGCTCCGCCGGGATGGATATTGCTGCCGCTCTTACGGAAAGCGTCGTCCTTGCGCCGCTCCAACGGTGTGTGATTCCAACCGGATTCGCCCTGGCCCTGCCGCAGGATTACGAGGCCCAGATTCGTCCCCGCAGCGGACTTGCCCTGCGCCAGGGGCTGACCATCCTGAACGCTCCGGGAACGATTGATGCCGACTATCGGGAAGAGGTGAAGGTCTTACTTATCAACCTTGGCGACAAACCGGTTGAGGTCAAACGGGGCGACCGCGTCGCCCAGCTCATCGTCGCTCCAGTGGCCCGTGTCTGTTGGACTGAAGTTGATACGCTCGACTCCACGCAGCGTCACGGCGGGTTTGGTCATACCGGGACGGCGGCCGGCGTGGACCAGGACCCGGCCGAAAAGACTAAACGTGTCCCCCAATAGATATCAGATGCTGGACACGGTTACTCTTTTTTGCAGTTGACTCTCGGCTGAGGTGTGGTAGATTCGGTCTCTAATTAGTGCGCTCAACGCGGGTGTAGCTCAGCTGGCTAGAGCGTGTGCTTGCCAAGCACAAGGTCGCCGGTTCGATCCCGGTCACCCGCTTTCCCCTTTCCTGCCGCAGTTACGTTGTGACACCAGTATCCACTCCCGTGTTCCTCGTTGATGGGCAGTCGTATATCTACCGCGCCTTTTACGCGGTACGGGATTTGACCACCGCTCAGGGCTTCCCCACCAACGCCATCTTTGGTTTTGTGAACATGCTCCAGCGGATTCATGCCGAGCATGCTCCCAGCCATCTGGGGATGGTGTTTGACGCCCCAGGCAAGAATTTTCGGCACGAGATCTATCCGAAGTATAAGGCCAACCGGGCCAAAATGCCGGATGAGTTGCGGGTGCAGATCCCCCGCATCAAGGATATTGTCCAAGCCTATAACATTCCTATTCTTGAACTCGCCGGCTATGAGGCTGACGACATTATCGCCACCCTGGCGACGCGCTGGGAGCGCGAGGGCGTGGCGCTGGTCATCGTTTCCGGGGATAAAGACCTGATGCAGCTTGTCTCCGAGCGGGTGAGCATGCTTGATACCATGCGGGACAGGCGCATCGGTCCTGCCGAGGTGCAGGCGAAATTCGGCGTTGAGCCGGGACGCGTTGTCGAGGTGCAGGCTTTGATGGGCGACGCCACTGACAATATCCCCGGCATCCCAGGCGTTGGTGAGAAGACCGCTATCAAGCTGATCACGCAGTGGCAGGATGTGGAGAGCGTTCTGCAGCATGCCGCCGAGATCAAAGGCAAGCTTGGCCAGCGTATCCGAGAGCACGCCGAATTGGCCCGCCTCTCAAAAACGCTGGCGATCCTCAGACAGGACGTGCCGTTGACTCCGGCTCTTGAAGACCTGGCGCTGACAGAACCGGACCACGAGCGCTTGCGCGAGCTTTTTACCGAGTTTGAATTCCGTCGCTTCTTGGCCGATCTGGACTCAAGCTGGGAGTTCTCCCTGGCTGACGAACGCGTTGCGCCGGTGGAACCGCCGGGTGTCTACGAGCCCGTGCGTAGCGTGCCCCAGCTCGATGCGCTCGTTACTCGTATTCAGGCCGCCAAAACCTATTGTCTCGATACGGAAACGACGGCGCTCAACCCGCTTGACGCGGAACTGGTTGGTGTGTCGCTGGCGATTGAAGAGCAGCAGGCCTGGTATATTCCGGTTGCGCACCGCTCGGACGATACCGCTCCCCAAATACCGCTCGACAAGACGCTCGCCGCGCTCCGTACGCTTTTTGCCGATCCCGCGCTGACCCTCGTCGGTCAGAACCTGAAATACGACCTGATGGTCTTGGCCAACTATGGCCTGCACGCGCACAACCGCCTGGCTGACACTATGCTGGCCTCGTATCTCTTAAACCCGCTGCAGCGCCATAACCTGAATGACCTGGCTCAAGAACATCTGCGCTACACGATGATATCGTATGAGGCCGTGACCGATGGTGCTAAAAAGAATTTTGCCGACGTGTCGGTCGAAGACGCCACGCGCTACGCCGGGGAAGACGCGGATATGACCCTGCGGCTGGCGCACCGTTTGTTTCCGCGAGTCAAAGAAGAAGGCATGGACCGCCTGTTCGCCGATATTGAAACGCCGCTCGTTCAGGTGTTGGCGCAAATGGAACGGACCGGGATGCGGGTGGACACCGCGGTGCTGGCCCTCCTGTCTGACGAATTCGGGCAACAGCGAGCCCAACTCGAAGCGGAAATCCATGTCATGGCCGGGGAGCCGTTCAATATCGCCTCCCCGAAGCAACTCCAGGCCATCCTGTTCGAGAAGCTTGGCCTGCCGCGTGGCAAAAAAACCAAGACGGGATCGTCCACCGATTCATCCGTGCTTGAACGCCTGGCTGAAGAATATCCCCTGCCGGAGAAGATATTAGCCTATCGGAGCTTTGCCAAACTCCAGACGACCTATGTTGACTCTTTACCCAAGCTCATCCGTGCAGACACCGGGCGCGTGCATACGTCGTTTAATCAGACTGTGACGGCTACGGGGCGGCTGTCTTCCAGCAATCCCAACTTGCAGAATATCCCCATCCGGAGTGAAGAGGGGCGGCGCATCCGAACGGCCTTTGTGCCGGAACCGGGCTGGCGTCTCCTCTCTGCGGACTACTCTCAGATTGAGCTCCGCCTCCTGGCCCACCTGAGCCAGGACCCCGTTCTGGTCGAATCTTTTCACACCGGCCAGGATGTCCACGCCCGCACCGCGGCGGAAATTTTTGAGACCACCATAGAGGCGGTTTCAAGTGCCCAGCGGCGTGAGGCCAAAACGATTAATTTCGGTCTGATCTACGGCATGGGCGCGCGGCGACTGGCCCGTACGCTCCGCATTCCCTTTAAGACCGCGCAGGCGTATATCGACCAGTATTTCAGGCGCTACGGTGGCATTAAGACCTATATGGAGGGCACGCTGGCCGGCGCTCAGGAATGTGGCTATGTCACGACGCTGTTTGGCCGGCGGCGGTATGTCCCGGACCTGGGGAGTAAAAGTCCGCAACTGGCCAGCGCCGCGGAACGGGTCGCCATCAACACCCCCATTCAGGGTACGGCGGCCGACCTGATCAAAGTCGCCATGGTCACCATTGCGCAACAGCTCAGCCGGCAGGAATTGCAGACACGTATGCTCCTCCAGGTACACGACGAGTTATTGTTCGAGGCGCCGGACACGGAGCTTGAGCAGATACAGACCCTGGTTCGTGAGAGCATGGAAGGGGTGATGGCGCTCAACATTCCGCTCCGCGTTGATATCGGCGTTGGCGGCAATTGGGCCGAGGCGCATTAGGCCGCCGCCCGCCACTCACATCACAGGTGACAAGAGCGTAGCCCGTAGCCAGGGCTCAGCCCGCGCGCCCTGGCTGTACAAATCCGCCCGGCTTTGAAAAGCTGGAACATATATCGGCACAACAAGAAGGAGGAAGCAGCATGGCCTACCGGGAAAATTACGAACATCTCGTCATCGAGAAGAACGATGGGATTGCGCTCCTGACGATTAACCGGCCCGAGTCCCTCAACTCGACAAATTTCCGCCTGCACTATGAGTTGAGTAAGGTCTGGCTCGATATCGCAGACGACCCAGACGTGCGTGTGGCGGTGATTACCGGAGCCGGTCGGGCCTTCTCGGCCGGGGGTGATTTTGACGTGGTTGAGAAATCAATGGGCAACCTTGATGTCGTCTCCCAGACGATGAAAGAAGCGCGGGATATCGTCCACAATATGATTAACTGCGATAAACCCATTATCTCGGCGATTAACGGTGTGGCGGTCGGGGCAGGGCTGGCGGTTGCGCTGCTGGCCGATATCAGCATTGCCTCGGAGAAGGCGCGTTTCACCGATGGGCATACCCGGCTCGGGGTGGCCGCCGGAGATCATGCCGCGGTCATCTGGCCCCTCCTGGTCGGCATGGCAAAGGCCAAATACTATCTGCTGACGTGTGATATGCTGGACGCCAAAGAAGCCGAGCGGATTGGCTTGGTCAGCATGGTTGTCCCGCCGGATGAACTCATGCCCAAGGCGATGGAAGTGGCGAACAAACTGGCGCTGGGCGCCCAGCAGGCCATTCGTTGGACCAAGCAGTCGCTCAACCAGTGGCTACGGGCTGCCGCGCATACCTCGTTCGATTATTCACTCGCCCTGGAGATGCTGGGCTTTTTTGGCAAAGACGTGGGCGAGGGGCTGAATTCCGTCAAAGAACGCCGCGCTCCGGTTTTTCCCTCCGCGCGCGAAAAAGAGTAAACGTGTCCAGCATCTGGCATCTATTGGAGGACACATTTACTCTTTGACCAATGAGCACTCCAGAACGCATCGAAAACACGCTTCGGCGGGCCCTGGCCGCGACCGAGGTGCAGGTCGTAGACGAGAGTGCCCTGCACGCCGGTCATGCCGGAGCCGCGGCCGGCGGCGGGCATTACCGGGTCACAGTAGTGTCTCCGCTGTTTACCGGCAAGAACCCCGTCCAGCGCCACCGCCTGGTCTATGCCGCATTGGCGAACGATATGCAGCAAACGATCCACGCGCTGGCGCTGACGACCCTCGCGCCACACGAACGCCAGTAGACGGCAGGCCGCTCCGTGCGGGTGGCCTGCCGTGTCTTAGACCCGATAGTACTCGCGGTACCAGGCCACGAAACGAGGAATGCCTTCCTCAATGGTTGTGGCGGGACGGAAGCCCACATCCTTTATGAGGTCCGCAACATCGGCCCAGGTGGCGGGGATGTCGCCGGCCTGCAACGGCAGCAAGCGTTTTTCCGCTTTCTTGCCCAGGGCGTGTTCCAGCACTTCGATAAAGTGGAGCAGCTCAACCGGCTGATGATGGCCGATATTATACACGCGGTAGGGAGCGGTACTCGTACCGGGGTCCGGCTTCCTGCCCGACCAGTGGGGGTTGGGTTGGGCGATGCGGTCATGCACGCGCGCCACCCCCTCGACAATATCGTCGATATAGGTAAAGGCGCGCTGCATCTTGCCGTCATTAAACACCTCAATCGGTTCGCCGGATAAGATGGCTTTGGTGAAGATGGATAGGGCCATATCCGGCCGGCCCCACGGACCATAGACGGTGAAAAAGCGCAGTCCCGTCGTCGGCAGGCGATACGCATGGCTATAGGTATGGGCCAGCAGCTCGTTTGCCTTTTTTGAAACCGCATACAAAGAGACCGGGTGGTCAACATTGTCATGAACCGAAAAGGGCAGCTTCGTATTGGCGCCATATACTGAGCTGCTCGAAGCATACGTCAGATGCCGCACCTCGGTCTGCCGACAGCCTTCGAGGAGATGCAGGAAGCCCACGAGATTACTCTCGATATAGGCATGCGGGTTGGTGAGGGAGTAGCGCACCCCAGCCTGGGCCGCGAGATGGATCACCCGCTCCGGCGTATGACGGACGAACACGTCTTCCATGCCTTGTCGGTCCGCCAGGTCGAGCCGCACGAATGCAAACTGTTCGTGAGCGCTGAGTTGGGCTAAGCGCGCTTCTTTCAAACGCACATCATAATAGGAGTTCAGGTTGTCGAGCCCGACGACGGTATCGCCCCGTTCGAGCAAATACCTGCTGACATGAAACCCGATAAACCCGCCGACGCCAGTCACCAGGACCGTCATACTGACCCCCTGTGTCGTTGCGGGGCAGGCGGGGTCGGGTGTGCGGCCCGGTGTTTGCCCAGCAGCAGGCGCGCTACGCTGACATGATAGTCAAGGCCGGACCACACACCGACGACCAGGGCGATCCACAAAAAATACATGCCCAGGAGATGAAAATCGATGAAGCCGTATTGATAGTGAATAATCAATCCGTGCAGGGCAACCATTTGGAAGAGGGTCTTATATTTACCAAGCTGGTCAGCGGAGACGACCAATCCCTCTCCAGCCGCCACACTCCGTAATCCTGTCACCGCTATTTCCCGTCCAAGGATCACCACGACCATCCAGGCCGGGAGGTGCGGCTCGCGGTCGCTGGCCGCCAGCATGACCAGGGCAGCCATCACCAGCAGCTTATCGGCCAGCGGGTCGAGGAAGGTGCCGAGGATGGTTGTATGGCCGTGCTTGCGGGCAAGATAGCCATCGAAATAATCGGTCAGACAGGCAATGAAGAAAATACCCGCCGCCATCAGGCTTGAGACCAGGTCCGTATCCGTCAGGCAATAGACAAGAAAGGGAATAAGCGCAATACGCAGGAAGCTCAAAAGATTTGGGAGATCTGACATGTCGAGTCCCGGGCACTCAAAGCCCCGCTGCGAGCAAGACTACCGCCCAGGATAAAAGATTCCCAGGGGCAGGGTCAAACCCTGTCAGGCCGAGGTTCTCCCGCACCCCGGCGAGGGGGCGGGGCTGTAAACCCTTGGCTGGCGATACCGATAACCCACCCCGGAGACCCTATACCCGAAAGAGCAAACGTGCCAGCAGTGACAGGTTCGGGTGAGGCCAGGTTCACTCATTTTCGCCAAACAAATGCAGTTGACTGCCTTTGGGGCGGCTCCCCAGAGGCAGCGGGTAGCGACCGGTAAAACAGGCGTCGCAAAAGCCGTTCCCGTTGGCCTGGAGCCCGGCGTACATGCCGGCCTCGCTCAGATAGGCCAGACTATCAGCGGTGACGTAGCGGCTGATCTCTTCGACCGAATGGGAGGAGGCGATCAATTCCCGTCTGGTCGGTGTGTCCACCCCGTAAAAGCAGGGGGAAATCGTCGGCGGGGCGCTGATCCGCAAATGGACCTCTCGGGCCCCGGAGGCGCGAATCATCTTGACGATTTTGCGACTGGTCGTCCCGCGGACAAGGGAGTCGTCCACGACGATGACCCGTTTGCCGCACAGAATCTCGGCCTGGGCGTTGAGTTTGACCTTGACCCCAAAATGGCGGATGGACGATTGCGGTTCAATGAAAGTCCGACCCACATAGTGGTTGCGGATCAGGCCCATTTCAAACGGCAGCCGGGCTTCTTCCGCATAGCCCAAGGCGGCGGGCACTCCGGAGTCTGGAACGGGAATGACGACATCCGCTTCGACCGGCGCTTCCCGCGCCATCTGACGCCCAAACGCTTTCCGTGCGCGGTAGACATTCTGCCCGAACATGGTGCTGTCCGGTCGTGCAAAATAGACCTGCTCGAAAATGCAGCGGGCCGCCGGCGCCCGGGGGAACGGGCTGTAGCAGGTCATGCCGCGGGCATCAAACAGGATGACCTCTCCAGCCTGGATTTCTCGTTCATACTGCGCCCCGATGAGGTCCAGCGCACAGGTCTCGGACGTGACCACATAGCCCGTCTGGCCCGCGTGTTTGATCCGCCCGAGCACCAGCGGCCGGAACCCGTAGGGGTCGCGCGCCGCAACCATATGATCCTCGCTCAAGAAGACCAGAGAATAAGCGCCCCGCACCTGCGATAAGGCGTCGATAATCCGGTCGATCGGCTGTCCGGCCTGCGAGGCGGCAATGAGATGGAGGATGACCTCGGTATCGACCGTAGACTGGAAAATCGAGCCGCCCGATTCAAGCCGCGCGCGGAGTTCTTCGGCGTTGACCAGGTTGCCGTTATGCGCAATCGCCACCGAGCCGTGCGTATACTTGGCCAGCAGAGGCTGGGTGTTCTTGAGCATCGTCGAGCCCGCGGTGGAATAGCGATTATGGCCAATGGCGCTTGGCCCTTCCAGGCGACGAATCAACTTTTCGTCAAAAATATCGGCCACCAGGCCCATGCCTTTATGCGTGAGTAGAGCCTGGCCGTTTGAAGAGGTAATGCCGGCCGACTCCTGGCCCCGATGTTGCAGGGAATACAAGGCCAGATAGGCCAGGTTGGCCGCTTCTGGATGACCATAGACGCCCACGACTCCGCACTCTTCGTGGAACCCATCGAACACCGCGCCGGCTATGTCGTGCACCCCGCTATCCCTCCCCGCTCAGGTCAGCTGTTGGGCAAGCGCCGTCTGCCACTGCTGGCGTAAGGCCGCTGTTGCGATTTTCATATAACCCGAAATTTCGAGGTCCGTCCCACCCACTTCACCCAAGACGGTAGAGGGTAAGCGACTCGTGTGGAGCAGCGCCTTGAGTTGGTCCCAGTCGGTCGGCCGGACAGAAACGAGTGCCCGCGATTGGCTCTCTCCAAAGAGTAAGGCGTCGGGGCGCAGGTCGCCTGTCAGTGTCACACGGGCTCCAAGCGTCTGCTGGGGATGGCTGATACACGCTTCTGCCAGGGCCACGGCCAAACCGCCTTCCGCCACATCGTGGGCCGAGGAAAAAAGCCCGGCCTGGGCGGCCTGGACGCACACCTGCTGGAGGAGCTTTTCCCGTTCCAGGTCAAGCTGCGGGGGCCGGCCACACTCCTGATGATGGATCGTGGCCAGATATTCACTCGCGCCGAGTTCTTCGTGTGTTTCGCCCAATAGGACGACGAGATCGCCCGGGCGCTTAAACCACTGGGTGACATGGTGTGTGACCTTGGCCACAATCCCAACCATGGCTACGGTCGGAGTCGGAGGAATCGCCTGACCATCGGTTTCATTATAGAAGCTGACGTTGCCGCTGACTACCGCAACCTCCAGGGCTTCGCAGGCCGCCCGCATGCCGTCAATGGCCTGGACGAACTGCCACATTACCTCCGGCTTCTCGGGGTTGCCAAAATTGAGGCAGTCGGACAGGGCCACCGGCGTGGCCCCGCTGACGGCGAGATTGCGCGCACTCTCGGCGACCGCAATTGCCGCCCCGCGATAGGGGTCCAGCGCGCAGTAGCGGCTATTACAATCGACACTGATGCCCAGCCCCTTGTCCGACTCCTTCAGCCGTATGATGGCCGCATCCGAGCCGGGCTGGACAACCGTATTCCCGCCAACGAGAAAATCGTACTGCCGATAGACCCACTCCTTGCTGGCCAGATTCGGCGTGGTGAGGAGGGTGGTCAGGACAGCCGCGTAGTCGGTCGGCAGGGGCAGGGTGTTGAAGTCGAGCTGTTGTTTCGACGTCAGGTCGGCCGGTCTGGCCGCCGGGCGTTCGTAGGCCGGTGCCTGCGAGGTCAGTGCCGAGACGGGAATGCGGACGACTTCCTCCCCCTGCCACGTCGTGCGGAACAGGCCGTCATCTGTGACTTCCCCAATGACGACAGCCTGGAGGTCCCAGGTGGCAAACACGTTTTTGACGGCCTCCTCACAGCCTTCCTTGGCGACGAGCAGCATCCGCTCCTGGGACTCGGACAGTAGCAGCTCGTAGGGGGTCAGGCCGGCTTCGCGGGTTGGGACCGTGTCGAGGTCAAGGACGATGCCGGCCTTGCCCCGGTCGGCCATTTCAACCGACGAGCTGGTCAGGCCGGCAGCCCCCATATCCTGAATGCCGATAATCAGGTCCTGCTGCATGAGGGCCAGGCAGGCTTCAATCAAGATATTCTCGGTGAACGGATCGCCCACCTGGACGGCCGGGCGGAGTTCTTCGGACTTGTCATCAAATTCCCGTGAGGCCAGCAGGCTCGCGCCGTGAATCCCGTCTCGACCAGTGTGAGAGCCCACATAGATCACCGGATTCCCCACCCCTGCGGCCGTGGCCCGAAAAATCCGATTGGTCGGGGCAATGCCCAGGGTAAAGGCATTGACCAGGATATTGCCGTTATAGCCGGGATTAAAGGAGACCTCGCCACCGACGGTCGGCACGCCGACACTATTCCCGTAGCCACCAATGCCTCCCACCACGCCCCTGAGCAGATGGACGGTGCGGGGATGCTCAAGCGCCCCAAAGCGGAGCGAGTTCAGCGAGGCAATCGGGCGGGCACCCATAGTAAAGACGTCACGTAAAATGCCGCCCACACCAGTCGCCGCCCCGTGATAGGGCTCGATAAAAGACGGATGGTTATGGCTTTCGATCTTAAAGACCGCGGCCAGCCCGTCGCCAATATCGACGATGCCGGCATTCTCACCCGGTCCCTGCAAGATGGCCGGTCCGGTTGTCGGCAGCCGCCGCAGAAAGCGCCGGGAGCTTTTATAGCTGCAGTGCTCCGACCACATCACGGAGAACACGCCCAACTCCTCGAACGTCGGTGAGCGTCCCAGGGTCTGGACGATCCGGTCGTACTCGTCGGTTGACAGACCGTGGTCGTGAGCGAGTTGCAGATCAACCGGTATGGAGGCCATAGCGCTACGCAAAGACTGAGGTAAAGAGTGTCCGCCCGTCTTCGCCCCCCAGCAGGGCTTCGACGGCGTGTTCGGGATGGGGCATGAGTCCGACCACGTTCCCGTTCGCGTTGGTCACACCGGCGATATTCTGTACGGCCCCATTCGGATTGGCCGCGTCCAGCGCTTCACCGTCCTGATTCACATAGCGGAAGACGATTTGATCGTTATCCTGGAGCGCCTTGAGGGTCGTCTCGTCCGCCACATAGCAGCCCGCGCCGTGTTTAATCGGCAGGGACAGACACGCGCCACCTGCACACCGGGCCGTAAAACGGGTCCGCGTCGTTTCCACCCGGACGGAGACCCACTCGCAGATAAACGACAGCGAACGGTTGCGGACCAGCGCTCCCGGCAGGAGCCCGCTCTCGCACAGAATCTGAAACCCGTTGCACATGCCCAGCACCGGACCGCCGGCGCGGGCAAACGCCATCACGCTGGACATGACCGGCGAGAAGCGGGCGACCGCTCCACAGCGTAAATAGTCGCCATAGGAAAACCCGCCCGGCAGCACAATCGCTTCGACGCCGTGCAAATCCCGGTCTTTATGCCACAACGAGACCGCCTCCTGCCCGAGTACGCTCTCCAGGCAGTATAACGCGTCCCGGTCGTCGTTTGAGCCGGGAAAGGTGACGACGCCCCACTTCACTTGGTGTTACTCCTCGACGATCTCAAAGCGAAAGTCTTCAATGATGAGGTTGGCCAATAAGCGCCGGCACATCGCTTCGACGCGCTGCTCGGCGCGCTGTTTCGAGAGACCAGTCAACCGGACCTCCAGATACTTGCCCATGCGAACCTCGCTGACTTCGGGATAGTCGAGGGCGTGCAGGGAATGCGCAATGGCTTTCCCCTGAGGGTCGAGAATAGCTTTTTTCGGCGTGACGTAGACTTTGGCCAGCATACGCCGCCTCATTCTGACCGTGCAAACACACGCTCGAAGATGCGGTCCGTATGCCGCAGGGCGTGGCGTGCGTCAAAGAGTTGATCGATCTCAGCCGGAGCCAGCAGCCGGGTAATATCCGGGTCCTGGCGCACCTCAGCGGCAAAGGAGGCCTGGTGTTCCCAGACCTGCATGGCATTGCGCTGCACCCAGCGATAGGCCTCTTCGCGGGAAATGCCTTTGCGGACCAGGGCCAAGAGCAGATGTTCGGAATAAATCGCTTCCCCGAGCACGGCCATATTGGCCTGCATCCGCTCCGGGTGCACAACCAGCCGGTCCACGAGCGTGGTCAGCCGGGTCAACATAAAATCGAGCAGCGTGGTCGCATCTGGACCTATCACCCGTTCGACCGAGGAGTGGCTGATGTCCCGCTCATGCCAGAGGGGGACGTTCTCCAGGGCTGAGAGCGCATAGCCGCGCAGCAGGCGCGCCAGTCCGCTCACATTTTCCAACTGCCACGGATTGCGCTTATGCGGCATGGCCGATGAGCCCTTCTGGCCGGGAGTAAACGGTTCCTGGACTTCAAAGACTTCGGTGCGTTGCAGATGGCGCAGCTCGGTTGCAATCCGGTCGAGCGAGCTGCCGATCACCGCCAGGGTCGAGAAAAAGGCGGCATGCCGGTCACGCGGGACCACCTGGGTGGCAATGGTTTCCGGCACGAGCCCCAAGCGCGCGCAAACAGCGGCTTCGACCGCAGGATCAATATTGGCATAGGTGCCAACCGCGCCCGAGATTTTACCGACCGCAATCTCACGGCGGGCGTGGACCAGGCGGGCCTTATTGCGCTCCATCTCGGCGAACCAGTGGGCGACTTTGAGGCCGAAGGTAATCGGTTCGGCATGAACGCCGTGGCTACGCCCGATCATGACCGTGTGTTGATGTTCCTGAGCCCGCCGCTGAAGCACATCGAGCAAGGCATCCAGATCGGCCAGAATGACATCCGTTGCCTCACACAATTGAACGGCAAAGCCGGTGTCAATCACATCCGACGAGGTCAGGCCGAGATGCAGATAGCGCCCCTCTTCGCCGACGCTCTCAGCCACCGCGGTGACAAAGGCAACCAAATCGTGCTTGACCTCGGCTTCGATTTCCTGCATGCGGCCGATATCAAGCCGGGCGTGTTGTCTCAGCTGCGGGATAACTGCCGCGGGGATGTCGCCGCGCTCGGCCAGCGCCTCACAGGCCAGCAGTTCGACTTCCAGCCAGGTGGCAAATTTGTTCTCCTCCGACCATATCTTGCGCAGGGCCGGACGGGTGTAACGTTCAAGCATGAGCGCAGTGCTATCAGAACTTCAGCAGCGACCAAAGAGGGGGCTGGCGCTTTGGCGTGAACAGTCGCCCGGCCCGTGGCGTCTTTGGTCGCCTTCATGGTCGTGGCAATAAGAAAAGGGTGTTGCAACCACGTGAGGGGCGGGGTAGATTAGCAAACCCTGCTCCAAAGCAGTACCGACGCGGCGGCGTACCCAAGTGGCTAAGGGAGAGGTCTGCAAAACCTCCATTCACCGGTTCGAATCCGGTCGCCGCCTTGTCACTCTTCTTCATTCCGGCCCTGGGTGTCGTGGCCCAAAACACACGCCCCTTTCCGAGTTCTGGATGAAATCAAGCAAGACCCGGACATCTTGAGACGGGGCACTCTCCAACAGGCGTTCGACCTGGCGGCGCATATTCCCCCGCTGGCGGAACAAGATGGCAAATGCCCGTCTGAGGGCAGTAATGCGCTCTCGACTGAAACCGGCCCGCCGCAGGCCGACGACGTTTAAGCCACGCACGGTATGGGTCCCGTCCATAATACAAAAGGGCGGGACATCCCGACTGGTCCTGGACAACCCCCGCAGCAGGGCTAACGTCCCGATCTTGACAAACTGATGCACCACACAGTTGCCCGACACAAAAGCCCGGTCCGCGACTTCGACATACCCGGCCAGCAGTGCTCCGCCGGCAATGATCGTCTGATTGCCCAGCCGGCAATTATGCGCGACATGGGCGTGCTGCATGAGATAATTATCGTTGCCGATAATGGTGGCGCTCTCGGGCTGCGTCCCGCGGTGAATCTGGCTGTGCTCACGGATGATATTGCGCTGACCGATCCTGAGAAAACTTTTTGCGCCCGAGTACGACACGTCTTGCGGAACGTGGCCGATAACCGCGCCCATATGGATTTCATTCTCTTCGCCAATCTCCGTCCAGCCGTTCAGGACGGCATGGGCCAGAATCCGCGTGCCGCGTCCGACCCGGACCGCGCCGTCAATGACGACATAGGGACCAATGTCAACGCTGGGATCAATGTCGGCCTGTGGAGAAATAATGGCTGTCGGATGAATCGCCATGCCTGACACGCGAGGGGCTTAAACCTTGGGCGGCTCGGGTGAAATGAGTACGCGTGCCAACAGCGCTGGTCTTTGGAGGGCGCGGTTACTCATTGTCGTCCTCCGTGGGGGTCGGGTCGGCCGGCTCGCCAGGAATATGATACGTTTCACTGACCCACGCCCCGCGGTCCAGCGTCCGGCAGCGCTCCGAACAAAATGGCCGGTAGACATTGTCCTGCCATGACGTTTCCCTACGGCACAGCGGGCATTTGACTATCCGCATACCAGGTCACTGCATGAAATGGGTAAACGCGCCCCCCAACAGCTCTGAGATGTTGGCACGTTTACTCATTGGGACGGAAAAGCGGGCGACCGGACTTGAACCGGCGACGTCCAGCTTGGGAAGCTGGCATTCTACCACTGAATTACGCCCGCTCAGGATTATTGTCTGACCCTCCATCCAACAAAACCGGGAGAGCAAGAGCATTGTTGAAAAAGGTTGAAAAAGAAAACCCCGGCCTCGTCCTACTCTCCCACAGCATGCCGCTGCAGTACCATCGGCGCTGGAGGGCTTAACGGCCGTGTTCGGGATGGGAACGGGTGTGGCCCCTCCGCCATTGAGACCGGGGAATTTTTCCTAGCCGTCTCTAATACCGACCTCACCGGGGAGTGTCAAGCCTCCTGCACCCTTGGGAGGGCATCAATCTCAATGCCCCCAGCCTTGACCCTCGTGAGCCCTTGATCGTTGCAGCGATGGTGAGCGGCGGGGTGGACGGCGCTACGCCCGCGTCGGTTGACGACCCCGGTATCCATCGTTACCGTGGGACACGGTTCCTGTACGGGCAGAGAGGTCGCAGAATGGACAGCATCACTTATACTGTGGCGCGAAACAGCTTGGCGAAAACCATGGAACGAGTCTGTAACGATCACGCCCCCGTCGCTATTACCCGAAAGGGTGAAGGCATGGTCGTGATGATTTCCATGGAGGATTATCAGGCGCTGGAAGAAACGGCCCACCTCCTCAGAAGCCCCAAGAATATGCGGCGCTTAGTTGAGGCCATGACCGAGTTGGAGGAAGGCAAAGGCAAAGAGAGGGCTCTCATTGGGTGAAGCTGATCTTTGCAGAGAAAGCCTGGGAAGACTACTTGTACTGGCAGAAAACAGACAAGAAAATGGTCAGCCGCATACATGCGCTGATAAAAGATATTCAGCGAGAGGCTTTCAAGGGCATAGGAAAACCGGAACCACTGAAGCATGCGCTCTCCGGCTATTGGTCAAGACGAATCAACGCTGAGCACCGCATCGTTTACAAAATCGCAGATGGCTCAATTCTCATAGCTCAACTACGCTATCACTACTGACGCCCGTGCCGCTCTCTCTGAATTATCGGTGTCCGCTTAACTTGCCGCAGTACAAGCGGCCTCCTGGGACCGGCAGCTTTGCTCATGAAGGAAGAAATTACCCATATTTTTCAGGCGAGTATCGAGGCCAAAGAACAATTCTTACGGACGCATGGCAGCGAATTGGTCGCCGCCACCAATACGGTTATCCGGACGCTGCGTTCGGGCGGAAAAATCCTGCTGTTCGGGAACGGCGGCAGCGCTGCCGACGCGCAGCATCTGGCCGCCGAGTTCGTGAATCGCTACCTGATCGACCGTCCACCGCTCCCGGCGATTGCGCTGACAACCGACTCTTCCGCTTTGACTTCGATTGTGAACGACTACGGTCCCGCCGATATTTTTGCCAAGCAAATACAGGCGCTCGGCAAAGCCACTGATGTCGCCATCGCGCTCTCGACCAGCGGCAACTCGGCAAACGTGCTGCGCGGCCTTGAGTGTTGTCGCACGATCGGCATGCCGACTGTCGGGCTGACGGGCGGGAGTGGCGGAGCGATGGCTGAGCTGGTCGATCACTGCCTGTGTGTCTCGGCCACCACCGTCACGCCTCGGATTCAGGAAACGCATATTCTCATTGGCCATGTGATCTGTGAAATGGTTGACCGCAACCTCTACGGGGCCGACTGAGAGTAAAAAGTGTAATGAAATTCCCTCCTATCGATCCGAGGCAGGCCTCCACCTATCCGCTCAATCAACGCGGCAGTAAAGTTGCCGCGCAGGGCCTGGGCGCACCGTGGCGGGTGGGTGGCAGCCTGAGAGAATTTCTGCACTCGCTGCCTCGTATTTTAGCCGCCCCCGACCTGGGTGAAATCGCCAGCCGTATCGCGACTGCGGTCCGATCCGGGCGGCCCGTTGTCCTGGGCATGGGCGCCCACCCGCTCAAAGTCGGCCTGTCTCCGCTGATTATCGATCTCCTGGAGCGTGGTATTATCGCCGCGATTGCGCTCAACGGGGCCGGTATTATCCACGACTTTGAGCTGGCCTATCAAGGGGCGACCTCCGAGGATGTCGCCGCCAGTCTGGATACGGGCCGGTTCGGCATGGCGCGGGAAACCGGGGAATTTCTGAACGCCGCCATGCAAACCGGAGTGATGCAGCAGGGGGTCGGTATTGGCCAGGCCGTGGGAGCGCGTATTCTCGCCGAACAATTGCCCTATGCCTCGCTGAGTGTGCTCGCCGCCTGTGCCCGGCTGGAGGTGCCCGCCTGTGTCCATGTCGCGATCGGGACGGATATTATCCATATGCATCCCAGCGTTGACGGTCGGGCAATCGGGGAAGGCAGCCTGCGCGATTTTCACCTGCTGACGTCGGTGGTCGCCCAGTTGGAGGGCGGAGTGTTTCTCAACCTGGGCTCCGCCGTTATCATTCCCGAAGTCTTCCTGAAAGCGCTCTCGCTGGCGAGGAATCTCGGCCATCCGGTGAAGACCTTGACCACGGTTGATCTCGATTTCATCCGACACTATCGACCGACGGTCAACGTGGTCCATCGTCCCACCCAACAGGGCGGGCGTGGCTTTCAGCTTACCGGGCACCACGAAATCCTCTTCCCGCTGCTGTGTGCCGCGGTTTTGGAAGAATTGGGAACAGACGCGCCGGACAGGGCGTAACCGCGCGTTCGACTGCCGGGGCTCCGGCAGATGCGCCTCTGCCGGAAGTCGTATACAATCGGGGCGTCTTGGGCCCGGATGGGTGCACTATGAAGTTCATGCTGTTTTTACTCCCCTCAATCCCGGCAACGCTGGAGGAGCGCAAGGCCCTACGCCCGATCGCCTCTCATTCGGACCGGTGGCAGGCCATGTTTCAGGAGGTGGTCGAACTCGCCCAGTTTGCCGAAGAGTTGGGCTTTGACGCGGTGGCTTTCCCTGAGCACCATCTGCATAGCGAAGGCTTTGAGATGGGCGCTCCGCCCGAGTTCCTCTTATACGTGGCCATGCAGACCAAACGGATACAGGTCGGCCCTATCGGCTATGTGCTGCCCGGTTGGGACCCCCTGCGCCTGGCGGTGACAACGGCCTGGCTGGACCAACTCACCCAGGGGCGCTCTTTTGTCGGTTTTGCCCGCGGCTACCAGCAGCGCTGGCTGAACCAGATGGCGCAGAAGGTGCATATTTCCGCGACGACCAGCGACCAATCCAGCCTGGATGAGACCAATCGGCGGGCCTTTGAAGAGGTCTACCATATTCTCAAGCTGGCCTGGTCGGACGAGCCGTTTCGTTTTCAGGGGGAATTTTATGAATATCCCTACCCGTATGAGAGCGGAACGCCCTGGCCGCCCGCACCGTGGACCCAGGAATACGGTACGCCAGGGGAGCTTGACAGCCAGGGCAACGTCCACCGCATCACCGTCGTGCCCAAGTCCTACCAAAAACCCCATCCCCCGCTGTTTCAGGCGTTTTCGGTCAGCGAGTCCACCATCCGCTGGTGCGCCAGAGAGGGCGTCATCCCCATGATTCTCCTGTCGCGGCACGAACAGGTTCGACAGCTCGCCCAGATCTATGCCGAAGAGGCTGGCCGGGCCGGGCGCTGGCTGCCGTTGGGGTCGAATATCGGCGTCCTGCGCCAGATATATTTTGCCGACACTGTTCCACAGGCCGTCCGTCTGGCGGAAGAGGGCCTGGTCGGGGTAGGATATAAACGCTTCTGGGGGTATTTTGGTTTTTGGGAAGCGTTTCGCTTTCCTGAGGATGAACTCGAATATCCGAGCGGGGAGCAGCGTCTGCCTCTACAGGAATGGACGGTTGAGCGTATGATACGGGCGAACTATCTGTATGCCGGACCTGTGGACGCCGTCGTGCGCGGCATAGACGCCTTAGCCGACGCGGCAAACCCGGAATGGTTTGCGTGGCTCTTTGACCAGGGCCTCCTGCCTCGGGCAGAGCTGAGAAAGCAACTCGAACTCTTCAGCACGCATATCCTGCCACGCTATCGCTAATGCCGCAGACCCAGCAAACCCAACGGACCCCATAGACCCTCAGAGCGTACCATGCCGCAGTTCCAATATCAGGCAACCACACCGCAGGGCCAATTGATTGAAGGCGTCAGAGAAGCCGAAGAGGAGCGTGCGGTCGTGGCGTGGCTCCACACCCAGGGCTATATCCCCCTCAACGTCGCGCTCCCGCACAGCCGGGAAGCAAAACCCACGCGCCCTTGGCAGCTCTCTCTGCCGGATTTGCCCTGGCGTGGCCGCGTCACGCAGCGTGACGTGCTGCTTCTGACCCGTGAGCTGGCCACCATGCTTGCGGCGGGGTTGCCCCTGGACCGGGCGCTGTCGGCCCTGGTCGGGCTGGCGTCAAAACCGGCCCTGAGCCGTGTGGTGGCGGACGTTCTGAAGACCGTGCAGCAGGGTCAATCGCTGGCAGAGGCCTTAGCCCAGTACCCCACCGTATTTCCCCCCCTGTATCTGAACATGGTCCGGGCCGGGGAAGCCGGTGGCTTTCTGGAGACGGCGCTGCAACGCCTGGCGGAATATCTTGAGCGCGCCCAGGAGGTCCAGGAGGAGGTGAAGTCGGCGCTTACCTATCCGCTCCTGCTCGTCCTCTTTGGCGCTGGAGCGATTGTCTTCATGTTCATCTTTATTCTGCCGCGCTTTGCCGGCTTGTTTGCCGACAGCGGCCAGAGCCTCCCGGCGTCAACCCGGTTTATGTTGGCGACCAGTGAGGTGTTGCGTGCCTACTGGTGGGGGTTCCTCCTGGCCGGGACCGGCGGCGTATTCGGCTGGCAACGCTATGTGGCCACTCCCCAGGGCCGCCTGACCTGGGACGCCTTCCGCCTCCGTCTGGCCCTGCTCGGTCCCTTGCTCCAAAAGCGCGAAGTGGGCCGTTTTTCCCGCACCTTAAGCACCTTGCTCAGCAGTGGGGTGCCGTTGCTCCAGGGGTTGGAAGTGGTGGAGGCTGTTATTGAGAACAGCGTTATCCGTCAGGCCATCAAAAAAGTCCGTGCTGGTGTCCGGGAAGGGCAGGGGCTGGCCGCCCCGCTCGGACGAACCGGCGCATTTCCGCCGCTGGCGCTGCAAATGATCGGGGTGGGTGAGGAAACCGGCCGACTGGACGATATGCTGAAGCAGGTTGCCGATTACTTTGAGCGCGAGACGCAGCGGCAGATCAAGCGGCTGACCTCGCTGGTTGAACCCGTCTTGTTGCTGACGATGGGACTGGTCATCGGCTTTGTTGTCATTGCCATGCTGGTTGGTATTTTCAGTATCAACGACATGCCTTTATAGCAGGGAGAAAGTAACAGGAAGAAAGAACGGGCAGAAAGAACGCTCAGAAAGGAAGTGACTTATGCAGCGCAAGAAAAACAGAGTGCCCGGTCAGGCTGGTTTTACGCTCATCGAACTCCTGGTCGTGATGGTGATTATCGGTCTGCTGGTTGCCCTGGTCGGGCCGAACGTCATGGGCCGGGCCGAGAAAGCCAAGCCGCAGGCCGCGCGGGTCCAGATCGAGTATCTCGCCAGCGCGCTGGAGATGTTCAATCTGGACGTCGGTCGCTATCCGACCGAAGAGGAAGGCTTGGCCGTGTTACGCCAAGCGCCGTCCGGCGTGGAGCGCTGGGACGGCCCCTATCTCAGAAAGCAGGTGCCCAAAGACCCGTGGGACCGCGCCTATGTCTATCGCCGTTCGGGAAAAGGATTTGAGGTGCTCTCCTATGGCGCTGATGGCGCGACCGGCGGCTCCAGTGCTGACGCCGATATCCTCAGTTCCGAATAAGCGGTGTGACCAGAGGAGGGTTGGGTGAATCTCCCGCTGAGCGTGCAGCGCCTCGCCACGGTTGACTATTGTGACGGCCTCGGCATAGCCGTTGGATCGCATGCGATCAGCTTTGTACACAGTACCAAGCGCTTTTTTCAGGTTGGGTTGAAAACAACGCGGACCGTTCCCCTGCCGGAAGCCGCCGCGGATCATCTCCCGGCTATCCGTCGGGCCTTAGCCGACTTTCTGGCCGGCCTCGAAACTCTGCCCGACCAAACCGTCTTGTGTCTGCCCCGGAAAGAGGCGAGTGTGAGCCGGCTGGTTGTGCCGGAAACCGCGCGTGGCTCGCTGGAACAGGTCATCCGCTATGAGGTCGAACGCCTGCTGCCCTTCCGGGAGGAAGATATCTATTATGATTACGTGACGACTGAAGAGGGTGGGGAAGAGCGCCGGCTGAGCGTCGTCATTTTTTGTTTTCCGCGCCAGACCGTTGATCCCCTGGTCAACCTCCTGGTTGAGCATAATCTGCGTCCGCAGAGTGTCACCCTGAGCAGTGCGGCCCACGCCACCACTCTGTTTGCCTGTTGCCCGGCCGCGCACCGGCAGCAGGTCCTTGCCGCTCGGGAAGACGGGAACCTGGAGCTGAACTTTCTGAACGAGCACCATCTCGTGGCCAGTCATACCGTCCCGATTGCGCGTGTTGCCGAGGCTGACACGTGGACCGATACGCTCGCCCACAGTATGACCCGGAACTTCCCTGGGAGTGCTGTGGACACGATTCCGGTCTTCACCTGGGACGAGCGCGGAACGCTGCCCGTGAGCGTAGAGCCGGAACGGAACCTGGCGCACGCCGCCCAAGAGCAGTTTCCGGTCGTCGCCGCGGACGGAGGGTTGTCCGTTGTGACCTGCTCCGCCCTTGGCGCTGCCCTCCAGGCCGTAGGCGAGGGGGAAGAGATCAATGTCCTGCCGGCTTCAAGCCGGGCGCGCCGGGAAAAAACGCTCTCTCCACTCACCCTGATGTTTGTGGGCTGTGTTCTGGCGCTAAGCCTGGTCTGGGCCGCGTCCGTTGTGATCCAGGACCGCCGCGCCCTGAGTCAGGTCCAGGACCAGATTCAGGCCCTGGCCCCAGCGGTGCGTCAGGTCCAGGATGATGAAGCGGTCGTGCACCGTCTTCAGGCGCAACTCCAAACCCTGAGGGCTGAGACTCGCATCCGACTGACCCCGCTCCTTCAGGATATGTCCGAGCGCATCCCACAGGAGGTCTACCTGACCGGCCTTCAGTTCAAGAATGGCAAGGTCGAACTCACGGGTGTGGCCAAGAGCGGGTCGGCCTCCGATCTGGTGGGGGCCCTGGAAGCCTCGCCCTGTTTGCAGGACGTGGCGCCCAAAGCGCCTTTTAAGACCACGGGCCAAGGCGAAACCTTCACCCTGGGAGCACAGGTGGACACATGCGGCTAGGCGCTCTCAGAGAGGCCTGGCAGCGGCTCTCTGCCCGCGAGCGGACCTTGGCCGGCCTGGCCTGTGGCGCGCTGGTTCTGGTTGTCCTTCGCTATGGCGCGCTTGCCCCCTATCTGGCCTATACCACCCAGCTCGAAGAGCGGATTGAGCGCGACGTGCGGCGTCTGGCAAAAATGCAGCGGCAACGGGACCGCGCCCCTGAAGTCCAGCAGCGCATGCGTACCTTGCAGAGACAGTTTGCCGCAGCCCATGCCCAACTCGTCCCCGGTGAAACCCCGACCCTGGCCGCAGCCCAGCTTCAGGAACGGGTGCAAACCCTTGCCGCCCGGAGCGGGCTGACCCTGGTCACGACCCAGGTCCTGAGAGAGAGACCGCTCGGGTCCCTGCGCAAGACCGCGGTCCAGATGACGTTTCGAGGCGACACGCCGGCTGTTGCGGATTTTCTTGCCCGGGTTGAATATGAAGACTGGTTGCTGTCGGTGTCCCGTTTGGATATCGGGACCCCCCGGCGGCGACGAAGACGCCGACGTCAGGCCGCCCGCCCGCCCCTTACAATTACGCTTGAGGTGGAAGGCATCATGCAGGAGAGTGCTCAGGGAGGAGCGGCCCTACAGGTCGCCAAGAGAGCACAAGTGGCGAAGGGAGAGTGAGCGCGGGTATGCGCATTCGGCGATTTTTCCATACGCTCCTGGCGGTCATCGCGCTCGGCATCGTCTGGCAGATGGTGAACACCTGGAATCGGGCCCTGCCTGACATCCAACCGGAGTCAGCCCGTGCCCAGAAAAAGGACCGCTCCGCTACGGCCCTGCCGGTGCGTTCCATCCAGACCGGCCAGCGCCTGGCCCAGCAGATTACCGACAAGGACCTCTTTTCGCCGGACCGGAAGCGACCGGCCGTTGTCCAGCCAGCCGTTTCAACCGAGCCGCCCCCTCCGCCCTCACATCTCACGCTGGTTGGTGTCTTGTTGACTCCAGGCCGGGAAGAGGCATTTCTGGCCGACTCCTCTCAGGGCAATCGCGTGACGCGGGTGCAGAAGGGAGAGCAGATCGATCTCTATCGCCTCACCCATCTGACCGCGGCTGAGGCCACCCTCTCCCTGGGAGATAACGCTGGAGAAGTCGCCTTGCCCCTCGTCCTGCTCAGCAGTAAAAAGGCCAAGAGCCTGCCCCGGCTGGCACCCAAGAAAGCGGCCGCCGTAAAACAGGCCCGGTCGCCAGCCAAGAGTCCGGCCGTTGAGGCGAGCGGCGATGACCCGGCCCGGATTCGAGACAACATCCGACAATTGCAGCGCCGTCTGCGCACGCTCCGGCGACAGGCCGCGCGTGAGCGCCGGGCCGAGCGAGAGGCACAGGAGGCACAGGAGCCGGAGGAAGCGCCGGCACAGGAGCCAGAGTGAGAGGAAGTCAGGAATCATCTATGCGGATATGGCGGATATGTGCGGCGGGAATGGGACGGGCCGGGGAATGGGCCTGCCTTCTCCTGTGTTTTTTCATGTTGAGTCTCCCGACTCCGGGCCGAACGCAGGAGGACGAAGACGCGCCGTTTGCCGAAGACGGGCTGTCTGACGAGGACGCGCCGGCGCTGGCCGATATGGCCGAGGACGGTGCGGAAGAATGCGTCCCGGTTGGCGAAGACGACCTGATTGAATTGAATTTTGAGGGAGCCGATATTCGAGAGGTCATTCAAGGGCTGGCCGCGGGGCTGTGTATTCACTATTCGATCGACCCTCGGGTGCAGGGCGCGGTCACCCTGCGGACGGCCAGCAAAATTAGTGGCCAGGACCTCTTTCCGCTGTTCCATCAGATTCTGCGTCTCAATGGCATCGCCGCGGTCAAGACCGGCGACCTCTACCATATCGCTCCGGTGGACGAGGCAAAGACCAAGGTGCCCCTTATCACCGAAAGCAGCCAGCGCCGTACCGTGTCCGCGCAGGACGAGTTCGTGATTGAGCTGCTCAAGGTCGAACATATTGCGGCAAACGAAATGACGGAAATCCTGCAACCCTTTATCTCGCCCGGTGGCGATGTGATTGCCTACCCGCGGGGTAATCTGGTCATCCTGACCGACCTGGCCTCGAATGTTGAGCGCCTTCGCGACCTGATTGCCGCATTTGATACAGACACGTTTCGCGCCCTCCACACCCAGATTTACCGCATTGAGCACGCCAACGTTGAGGACCTGGGCGAGGAACTGGCGAGTATCCTCCAGCCCTACGGTGTGACCCCGGAGAACATGGCGGAACGCGGGTTGTATATCATTCCGCTTACCCGGCTGAACGCGATTGTCGTGTTTGGTTTTAACGAGGAAGTTTTTAGCCAGATTGAAAAATGGATCAGGGTTCTTGACGTGCCGCCCGAAAAGGGCGGTGGGCGCACTGTCCATGTGTACGCAGTCGAGAACGCCAAGGCTGCCGACCTCGCCAGCGTACTGGGTGATGTCTATGGCCGCGGGGGTGGCGGACGGAGTGGCGGACGGAGTCGCAGCCGGCGCGACCGGGATAACCAGGACAGTACGAGCCGAACCGATAGCGACTCGGAGACCGGACTCGGACGGGGCGGCGGGCTGAGCGGGCGAGGGTCACGCGGGGGCGGGACCAGTAGCGTCCTGATTGAGCCGGCAGAGGGCGAGACGCCGCTCTTCAAGGAAGTTGTCCGCATTGTCGCCGACGAAATCTCAAACTCGCTTATCATTCTGGCCACGCCCCGCGATTACGACAAAATTCGGGGCGTGCTGATCAAACTCGATGTGGTGCCCCGGCAGGTGCTGATTGAAGCCATTATTGCTGAGATCACGCTCAACGATAACTTGCAATTTGGTATCGAATACGCCTTTGCCAACGGGGGCATTCAGAATCTTTTCGGCACAGCCAGTGAGGGGGGCGGCTCGGGGATTGCGGCCTCAGAAGCGGGAACGCTCAGCATCGCGAACGGTGGCCTGCTCCAGTCCGGGGCCAAACAGGCGGTGAATATTGGCAGAAATGGCCTTTTTTCTTTTATTACTGACCGGGACAAATTTTTAGCCATGATCCATGCGGTCAACACCAAATCAAAGGTGAACGTCTTAGCCACTCCGCATGTGATTGCCGCAGATAATCGGGAGGCCCATATCCTGATCGGTGAAGAGGTGCCGATTCTGACCTCAACCCAACAGAGTACCCTGGCCACCGCGAACATTGTGTCCAGCATCCAATATCGGGATACCGGGACGATCCTGACCATCCTGCCCCAGGTCAACTCGGCCGGGCTGGTGAATATGGAGATTCGCCAGGAAGTCAGCAGCGTCGGGAACGCCTCGTTTGGGGAGACCAACTCACCCAGCTTTACCTCGCGCGAAACCGAAACAACTGTGGTGGTGCGCAACCGCGAGTCCGTCCTGATCGGCGGCATCATTAACGAACGGGTTGAGCGTTCCCGCAACGGCGTGCCCTTTCTGATGGACGTGCCCCTGCTGGGCCGCCTCTTTCGGGTCGAACAGGACAAGCGGCGCCGGACCGAACTGGTCATTCTCATTACGCCCTACGTCATTCGAGACCGGAACGAAGCACAAATTGTGACTAAGGAGCTTACCACGCGTGTCAACAGACTCCGAAAAATGATCGAACGCGCCCGGCAGACTCAGCAGTCTCCGCCCGCGGCGGTGCCGGCCCAGCTTGGCAGCGAGGAATAGCAGGCGGGCTGGAAGCCCGCGCTCCCAGGGATACTGAGGAATAGCAGGCGGGCTGGAAGCCCGCGCTCCCAGGGATACTGGCGCAATAAGCCAGCACCCTCCCAGGCCGGCGGCTTGACAAGAGCAGTCGGGTTTGAACTAATACTGAAACATGGCCGTTGCCGAAGACACAAATTGGGAAGACATGTTGGGCCGCAATGACGCCGCTTCCTCTTGACACTTTTTCCAAGAGTACACTATAGTGACCCTAACAATGCGCAAGGCTTTTACGGGAATGGAAAGCGAGTATGCGGTGATGAGGAAGGCCAGCCGCGGCACTGTGAGGGGAGCTATCCTCGTGGCCTTGACTGCTTCCCTTGGCTCATGTCAGCCTGGAGATGTCCGGCACCCCGTCCAGCCGCTTGAACAACGGGTGAGGGCTTTCTGGGAGGCTCGTGTCCAGGGGGACGACCTGGCCGCGTATCAATACGAAATCTATACCCACACCGGAAAGATGACCGCCACGCAATACATCAAACGTCGGTCTCCATTGCTCAAATATACTGAATACGCTATTGAGGAAATCCAGGAACAAGAGAAGGAAGCCCAGGTCAGAGTTGATGTCAAATATCAACTCACTTTCCCCGGCATAACCGAACTGTCATTAGACTCTGAAGTGAAGGAACGCTGGACCCGTCTTGACGATGGTCAGTGGTACAGGAATAACTGGAAAGACAAGCTGCCAAGGCCAAGTCGGGCCGCGGCCAAACAGGGCTGAGACTTGGCTTGACAGGGAAAACGATATCTATTATGGTTCGCCACGCTTGCCCTATACAGGGCGGAATACGAAGAGGCATAGAGGCACGGGCCGGGCCGTGGGGGGCTGGGAAATGCGCGAGGAGGCGAGATGCGAAAACAAATTGTTAAACGGATGAGCGAGATCATGAACAGAACGAACAGAAGGACGAGGGAAGAAAGGAGCAACACGATGGAGAGAAAGAAACTGGGTGCGAGCCTCATAGCTGTTGCAATGGGCTTTGCGTTTTCAGTCGGCGGTGCGGCGGCCTATGACCAGGGCGACTTTGCCAACACTGCTGAAGAGGGAAAGCTGATTCCGTACTACATGGCTGGCGAGAACATGTTCACCGCCATCGGGATAGAGAACCAAGCCGCCACTCCGGCAGATGCCACCCATATCCTTGAAGTCAGAGCTTTCAGCATGGCAGGGGCTGATCAGGGTGCCGCCCAGATATGTCTGGCAACAAATCAGTTTGGTTACGCCGTGCTCCAGCAAGAGACTATGGATGATGGAGAAACAAAACGGGTTGGGCTGATGGTAGGGGTTGGAGATAAAAGGGTCACTGTCTACGGGCCGTCGACAGACACGACGACCGGGGTTGATGGACGGGCCGGCTCGACCAAGACTACGACGAGCGAGGGTTCTGATATAGCGACGGAAGGGTTTGTGGTGGTGAAACACTTGGGGCACTTTCTCACAGTGGAGGCCGTTAACGAGGTTGATAACGACGACGGGTGCGATTCGACGGGTGATCCTATCGTACCCTCAGGAGCCACACTAGTGAAGTTTGCGACCTGGGCGATTCTCCAGGATGTTGGGATGGATAGCGCTTTCGGCACGGAGATTCTGAGTGCCACGGTGACAACTACTGCTACTCCCGATACCGGCGCGGGGCTTAATTGCGCAACCACTACTCTCTGCCCCGGGCTGGTGACAACGGCCTTACAGACGGCGACGGTTCGGTTTGATATGAGCATGTCGAACGATTCTCAGAGCACGATCTACGTGTGGTTGGCCACCGCAACGGGTTTTGCTGGCACTACAGGCGAGCGTGAGAAACGCGAAGTCGAGGCAACGGTGTACTGTGAAGGAGCTGCAGCGCCTGAGACGATGATGCTTAACCTGCCAAACCACGTCAACGTGATAGACGCAATGGACCTGAACTGTGACGCCCGAGGCGTTGTAACGCTTGATCTGGCTGATATCTCAACTGCTAGTGCCACCGCAGCGACGTGGTCGCATATCAGTCAGGACGGTGGAGGATACCGCATGAACATGCCGGGGTACTACGACGTCCCATAACGGTCAGCGACGAGTACGAGCCGGATAGTCGGATACAAGAAGGCAGGGTGAAAACCCTGCCTTCTTTTTTTTGGAACGATGTATGAGCGAGCTTGCATGAGCACTAGCCTGTTGCCTCGCGAGTTGGTAGGCTGAAAACCTGTTCCTGGTAGGATGCGCCCTATGGCGAATGCGACCTTTGACACCCTGCACGCGGCCAAGGCCCTGACCCAGGCCGGGTTTGCGGCTCCGCAGGCCGAAGCGATCACGGACACGACCCGGGAGGCGTTCTCCGAGAGTGTGGCCACCAAGACCGACATCGCCGGTCTGGAAGCCGCCGTAGCCACCGACCTCGCCGAAGTGAAAGCCGAGTTGAAGACCGACCTCGCTGAAGTGAAAGCCGAGTTGAAGGCGGATATCGCAACTCTGGAAGCCACCGTAGCCGCTGACCTCGCCGAAGTGAAGGCTGAGTTGAAGACCGATATCGCTGAAGTGAAGGCGGAGATAGCCGGCCTGGAAACGCGGGTGGTGGAGCGTTTTGAGGCATTATACAAGCATCTCTGGCTGGTAGCGCTGGGTATCGTAACGGCGGTCGCGGCGATTGTGAAACTGTTATAGAGGGGGCCGGCTATGGCGAGCGCAACGTTTGACACCTTACACGCGGCCAAGGCGCTGACCGCGGCGGGCTTTGAAGCCCCGCAGGCCGAAGCGATTACGGACACGATCCGGGAGGCATTTACCGAGAGTGTGGCCACCAAGACGGACATCGCCGAAGTGAAGGCGGAGATAGCTGAGGTGAAGGCGGAGGTGAAGGCGGACATCGCCGGCTTATACAAGCATCTCTGGCTGATGGGGCTGGGCATCGTAACAGCGGTCGCGGCGATTGTGAAACTGTTGTAGAGGGGGCCGGCTATGGCGAGCGCAACGTTTGACACCTTACACGCGGCCAAGGCGCTGACCGCGGCGGGCTTTGCGGCCCCGCAGGCCGAAGCGATCACCGACACGATCCGGGAGGCGTTTACCGAGAGTGTAGCCACCAAGACGGACCTCGCCGGCCTGGAATCCGCCGTGGCTGCGGACCTCGCTGAAGTGAAAGCCGAGTTGAAGGCGGACATCGCTGAAGTGAAGGTGGACATCGCTGAGGTGAAGGCTGAATTGAAGGCGGAGATAGCCGGCCTGGAAACGCGGGTAGTGGAGCGTTTTGAGGCATTATACAAGCAGCTCTGGCTGGTAGCGCTAGGCATCGTAACGGCGGTCGCGGCGATTGTGAAACTGTTGTAGAGGGGGCCGGCTATGGCGAGCGCAACGTTTGACACCTTACATGCGGCCAAGGCGCTGACCGCGGCGGGCTTTGCGGCCCCGCAGGCCGAAGCGATCACGGACACGATCCGGGAGGCGTTTACCGAGAGTGTAGCCACCAAGACGGACCTCGCCGGCCTGGAAGCCGCCGTGGCTGCGGACCTCGCTGAAGTGAAAGCCGAGTTGAAGGCGGACATCGCTGAGGTGAAGGCGGACCTCGCCACTCTGGAAGCCGCGGTGGCCGCGGATATCGCTGAAGTGAAGGTGGACATCGCTGAGGTGAAGGCTGAATTGAAGGCGGAGATAGCCGGCCTGGAAACGCGGGTAGTGGAGCGTTTTGAGGCATTATACAAACAGCTCTGGCTGGTAGCGCTGGGTATCGTAACGGCGGTCGCGGCGATTGTGAAACTGTTGTAGAGGGGGCCGGCTATGGCGAGCGCAACATTTGATACCTTACACGCGGCCAAGGCGCTGACCGCGGCGGGTTTTGCGGCCCCGCAGGCCGAAGCGATCACCGACACGATCCGGGAGGCGTTTACCGAGAGTGTAGCCACCAAGGCGGACCTCGCCGGCCTGGAATCCGCCGTGGCTGCGGACCTCGCTGAAGTGAAAGCCGAGTTGAAGGCGGACATCGCTGAAGTGAAGGTGGACATCGCTGAGGTGAAGGCTGAATTGAAGGCGGACATCGCCGGCTTATACAAGCATCTCTGGCTGATGGGGCTGGGTATCGTGACGGCGGTCGCGGCGATTGTGAAACTGTTGTAGATGTCGGTCGTGTCTCGTTGTACTGAATCCCCCTCGCCCCAGCCCACGCCTCACGCGCAGGGCAGGCTCTCTCCCCCCGGGGGAGAGGAGGTAACGAATATTCCTTCGTCAGACTGGGTTGTCCGCACGCAGAATCTGGGGAAATGCTATAAGCTGTACGCCCGCCCGCTCGACCGGCTCAAGGAACTGTTTGTTTCGTCCCGCCGCTATCACCAGGACTTCTGGGCCTTGCAGGAGGTTGATCTGTGCCTGGAGTCCGGCCAGTCGTGCGGCATTATCGGGTGTAACGGCTCGGGCAAATCCACCCTGCTCAAGCTGATCTCCGGCGTCGCCCGGCCCTCGTCCGGCACGGTCGAGGTGGCCGGCCGGGTGGGCGCGTTGTTAGAGCTGGGTACGGGCTTTCACCCGGAATACACCGGGCGGGAGAATATCTATTTTTCCGCGGCCATGCTGGGCCTGGAGGGCGCAGAAACCGAGGCCCTGGTCCCGGAGATTATCGCCTTTGCCGAACTGGATGATTTTATTGACCAGCCGGTCAAAACCTATTCCTCGGGCATGTATATGCGCCTGGGCTTTGCCGTGGCCACCACTATCCGACCCGATATCCTGATTACGGACGAAGTGCTGGCGGTTGGCGACGAGGCGTTTCAAAAGAAATGTATTCGCCGTATGGAGGCGTTTCTGGGTCAAGGGAAAACGCTCCTGTTCTGCTCCCACAGCATGTACCACGTCCAGAAGCTGTGCCAGAAAGCCTTGTGGCTCGACCACGGCCGGGTCAGAGCCTGGGGGGGCGCGGCTGAGGTGACGCTGGCGTTTGAGGACTATCTGCGCGGGCTGGAGGCCCAGGAAGAGCAGCAAACGGAGCCGCAGCCCGTCGCCGATGCCTCCCTGCCCAGCCGCCTGCGCCAGGTTCGCCTGCTGGGCGCTGACAACCAGGAAACAGACGTGTTTGACCTGGGCGAGACCGCCCGGCTCGAAATGATCGCCGAGGTGCCCGACGGCCAGCCGCCCGTCTTTGCGGTCGGGCATGTGCGGCGCAACGACAAGTTCGGCGTGTATGGCATTTTCAGCGATATGGACCGGGTCGAACCCCAGCGCGTGGACGCCCACACCTTTCGGATTGGGTATGAGGTCTGTCTCAGTTTGTTACCCGGCAACTACACCTTTCGGACGCATGTTCTTGACCCATCCGGTCTGCGCATGTTTGATACCGTGGAAAAGGATTTTTCGGTGCGGGGCGAGAGCCGGGAGCTGGGCGTGTGCCGTTTGCCGCACCGCTGGACGCGATGAAGAGGAGAGAGCACATGCAGGAGAACGGACGTTTCCTGGACGACGCGCAACGCGCGGCAGCCCTGCGCGCGCTTGAGGATGAGTTCGCCACGACGCTGACCGAAGCGCAGGTGTTGCAGGCCGCACGCCTCTTTTTTGCCCTCATGTCCTCGTCAGCCCTGGTGCAGCGCGACGCAGTGAGGCACGAAGTCACACGTCACATTGCCGACCAACTCGCGCCCGTACTCGAAGGGGAAGACGATCATGCAGAGGAAAAACAGGAGACACGCATCCCATGATTATTCTGGGCATTGCCGGCTTGTTCCATGACGCCGCTGCCGCCTTAGTGCGGGATGGCGAACTCATCGCCTATGTCGAGGAAGAACGCCTGATTCGGCAAAAACACGCCCACGGCAAATTTCCGTATCAGGCCATTCGGTTTTGCCTGCAACAGGCTGGCCTCAGGTTTCATGACCTTGATGCGCTCGCCTTTTACTACGATTGTTCTCGCAGTCTGGTCTGCGACTGGAAGGTGGAGCCTTTTTTCTCCCACTTCCAGCGCCATCCGCGAGACCTGCTCGGCTATATTGAGAACCTGCAAATGATCCGCAGCTATGTTGAGATGTTTGCGAAAACCGTCGGCGTCCGGCTTGAGGTGGTAGACCATCACGACTGCCATCTGGCGACCGCCTTCCTGTGCTCGCCGTTTGAGAAAGCCAATATCCTCTCCCTGGACGCACGCGGGGAGGCGGTCACGGCGGTCTTGGCCAAAGGCGAGGGCGCGCAGATCACCCACCTGGCCGAAGTCCCCATGCCCCATTCCTTGGGTATGCTCTACTCCGCGGTGACGCACTTCCTGGGGTTTCCGTTTCTGGACGGAGAGGGCAGTGTCATGGGGTTGGCCTCGTATGGAGAAGACCGGTTTGCCGATGTATTCGATCACATCGTAACCCCGACGCCGGATGGTTTTGTCACCCAGCCGCGCGAGTATTGGTCACAGGCAACCGTGAGCTGGTTGTCTCAGGTTCCCAATGGACTCAGCCGTTTTTTCGGGCAGCCACGGACGTATCGAAGAAACCCGATAAACGGCACGGATGAGCATATTGCGGCCTCGCTCCAGGCGGTGACGGAGCGTATTGGGGTACATTTGTTTGATCTGCTCTTCGCGCAGACCGGCTGGCACGACTTCTGCCTGGCCGGCGGGGTGGGTTTGAACGCCAAGATGAACGGCGAACTGGCAGCTCACCCGGCTGTTCAGCGTCTCTATGTGCCGCCGGCGGCCAACGACCCAGGCTGTGCCATTGGCGCGGCCTTTGCGCTGTATGCCAGGGAAACGGGCAAACGCCCCAGCCCTCTGCCCCACGCCTATTTTGGTCCGGAATGGAGTAATCAGGATATCAAGGCCGCCCTTGAGGAGACGGGCGTCTCGTATGCAGCCTGCTCGGATGTGACCACCCGTGGGGCTGAGTTGCTGGCGGACGGCAATATTCTGGGCTGGTTTCAGGGCCGTATGGAAATGGGACCACGTGCCCTGGGGAATCGTTCCATCCTGGCCAACCCCGGCGACGCAGCCATGAAAGATCGGGTGAATAATCGGGTCAAGCATCGAGAGGACTGGCGTCCCTTTGGACCCTCGGTGGTCGTGGAGCAGCGCGAGCGCTATTTCCCCACGTCCATATCAGCCCCCTTTATGACCATGGCGTTGCCAACGACCCCAGCCGGCCGGCGCGACCTCAGCGCTGCTATGCACGTTGATGCCACGGCCCGCGCTCAGGTCGTGACACACGAGGCCAACCCGCGTTACCATGCGCTGATTACTGAATTTGGGAAACTGACGGGAATTCATGGGGTGCTCAACACGTCTTTTAATTTGAAAGGGGACCCGATCGTGAATACGCCGCATGATGCTATTGCCATGTTCCAACGGACAGCTCTGGATCATCTCGTCATTGGCGATTTCCTGGTGTCCCGGTAGTCCGGCCCCGTCATGTCGGGTCACGGACGGCAGAGGGAACCCGACCGTATGCTTGCCGCTCTGACGACACATCGCTATCTCTTGGCGACCATGGTCCGGCGTGAGATCGGCGCCCGCTTCGCCGGCACGAGTCTGGGCGGCCTGTGGTCCTTGATCCATCCCATCGTCCTGTTGGGCTTGTACACTATGGTGTTCTCGGTGATCTACCGGGTGGGCGAGGTCGAGGGCGGGCATGGCTTTGCCGAGTTTGTCTTCTGTGGCCTGTGGCCGTGGCTGGCCTTTCAGGAAGCCTGCTTGCGCTCAGTGACTGCCATCACAAACAATGCCAATGTGGTAAAAAAATTGCAGTTTCCGTCAGAACTGCTGGTCGTCTCCGTGGTGCTGGCCAGCTTTCTGGTGCAGGGTGTGGGGTTCCTGCTGTTCCTGCTCGGTCTGATGCTGTGGAAAGGCACATTCATCGGTGGGGCCGGGTTGCTTCTGTGGATTCCTCTGGGTCTTGCGCTGCTCCTGGCGATTGGAATGGGTATGCTTCTCGCCTGTGGCAATGTCTTCTTCCGGGATGTTGAACAACTCGCGACTGCCGGGTTTACGCTGTGGTTTTTCCTGACGCCGATTCTGTATCCGGCCAATCTCATCCCGGAATCCATCGGTGCGCTGTTCATCCTGAACCCGATGGTGGCGATTACCGATGCCTACCGCTCGATTATTCTGTCAGGCAACCTGAACCTGGGCGGTGCGTTGGCGTACGGTGTATGTTGTGCGGTTGGACTCTTTTGGTTTGGTCGGTATGCCTTCGAGCGCTGTCGGGGATTTTTTGCCGATTATCTCTGAGAAGGCGTGAGAAAAACACTATGGCTGATCGTTTTTATTACTCCGACTATGAATTCAATCTGCGCGACCGGCAGTGGAAGACCGCCTCCATCGGCACTTGAAAGCCCAGCGGGAAGCTGTTGCTGCCTGGGCAGACAAAACAAATGAGGCCGTCAATCGTATGTGGGCCTGGCCCGACGATGTATACCTTGTCTGTCGTAAGACAAAAGCCTGGCCTCTTGATGAGGAGTGCGGGCTTCCAGCCCGCAAATAAGAAAGGCCGGCTGCGTTCAGGCTGAGAAATCTGGCCGATCTCCTACTTCCTTATGACTAACCTATGACTAACCTTCCGAGTGTGTCCGTTCTGTTCGTCACCAAGAATGGGGAACGCTATCTGGACGAAGTCCTGAGGCGCGTCCGTGCCCAGCAGGGGAAATTTTCCCTCAGAGAGATCATCGCTGTTGATTCCGGCTCGCGCGACCACACCCTGGCTATTCTTGAGTCGCACGCCGTGCGCGTTATACGGATTCCGCCCCAGGAGTTCGGCCACGGCAAAACCCGCAACCTGGCCGCGGCCCACGCCCAAGGCGATTATCTGGTGTTTCTGACCCAGGACGCGACTCCGGCCCATACCGACTGGTTGGGCACGCTGCTGGCTCCCCTCCAGGCCGACCCGTCGATTGCCGGGGCGTATAGCCGCCAGCTCCCCCGCCCGCACTGTCATCCGATGGAGTGGCGGCGCATTGTTGAAGATGAGCTGTCGGGCCGGGCGGAATCGTGCCTGAACAGCAGTGACGCTCCCGACTACGCCGACAATCCGGCCTTTTTTTATTTTTTCTCTAACGTCAGTTCAATCCTACGCCGCAGCATATGGCAGCAACACCCTTTCCCCGAGGTGGAATTCGCCGAGGACCAACTGTGGGCCAAGCGAGTGCTTGAGGCCGGGTATAAGACAGCCTATCGGGCCGACTCGCTGGTGTATCATTCCCACGGCTACGGACCGTGGATGAACCTCAGACGGCATTTCGATCATGCCCAGGCCGTGAGCGATTTCAATCACGCCGCCCGTTCGTCTCTGTGCTCCGTGCTGCCCATAGCCTGGCGAGCGGCCCGCCGCGACCTGTCCTTTTGGCGCTGGCTCAAAAAACAGGGGCGTCTGCATGTGGGACTCCGCTGGGGGGGCCTAGCCCTGGCTTGGCATCTTGCGGCACTATGGGGTGTCTGGCTTGGCGAACGTAAGAACGCTCTGGCTCCGCAACTCATTCAACGGCTTTCTCTGCAAGAGAGCATTAAGCGGCAGTAAAAATGCGTATTCTCCAGGTGGTGCACGGCTACCCGCCCCAGGAGTGGGGCGGGGCAGAACTGGTCACCGCGACCCTGGCCCGGGCGCTTGCCGAGCGGGGCCATCGAGTGACTGTTTTCGCCCGAACTGCCGACCCCGCCGCCGAAGAATTTTCGGTACGACAAGATAAACCTGCTGAGCCGGCTGAACCCGATACGGGCGACGGAGTACGTGTCGTGCGTGTCGTCAACAACCTCAGCCACGTTTCCCACTTCCGCTTTGAGTATGACAATCCGTTTCTCAACCGGGCCTTTCATCGGGTGCTGACCGACGTCCGGCCCGACGTCGTGCATATTCAGCATGTCGGACATCTGTCCGGCAGTATGATTCAGACCCCGGCCCAACTCGGCTATCCGGTCGTCCTCAGCCTGCACGATTTCTTTTTCGCCTGTTACCGTATTCATCTGATAGACAACCACACCCGGCTGTGTCCGGGACCGGACCGGGGTGAGCGCTGTGTTGCCTGCTTGCAGGCGGTGACAACCGCGGATGAGGCGCGACGGCGTTTTGCCTATTTTGAGCAACTCCTGCATATTCCGCGGCGGGTGATTGTGCCGTCCCAATTTCTGGCCGACCGAATGCAAGAGCTATTCCCTTTTCTGAAGCCCCGCCTGCGGATTATTGCCCCCGGTATCCTGCCCGGCCAACCCAGCTTGCAGATACCGCGCGAGGACCGGCCGCCCGATCCGCTGCGGATATTATACATTGGTGTCCTCATGCCGCATAAAGGCCCGCATTTACTTGTTGAAGCCACGCGCGGGTTCCCGGTTGGGAGTATTGCGGTCTCCCTGTACGGGAGCCGTGTGGAGGCCTGGCGCGCCTATGCCGACCAGTTGGAAGCAGACGCGGCAGACCTTCCTGTCCGTTTTTGCGGAACCTACGCCCATAATGAATTAAGTACGATTCTGGCTCGGCACGACGTGTTGGTGGTCCCCAGCATATGCGAGGAAACCTTTTCGCTGGTCACGCGGGAGGCCCTTCAGGCCGGTCTGCCGGTTATTGCCGCCAAGCGGGGGGCATTGCCGGAAGTCATCCAGGATGGGGTGAACGGTCTGCTGTTTGAACCCGAGAACGCCGACGACCTGCGGCGTTGCCTGGAGCGGCTGCGAACCGATGCCCGGCTGCGGGAACAGCTCACACCCGCGGCAACGCCAATCCGAGACCCAGCGGCATACGCCCAGGATATGGAGGCCGTGTATGAGCCGCTGCTTGAGAAACCGAAGCGGCCGGCAGAGCGGAAACAGGGGACGGCATCCACGCCGGCGGAATCAACGAGCGCTCCGGTCGCTCAGAGCGCGCCTCCAAAGTCGAGCGGAAGCGGCTCTTCCCGGTCTGTGAGTGTGTGTCTGCCTACGTATAACGGCGCGGCGTTTATCGAAGAAACGCTGCGCAGCATTGTGAACCAGAGCTATCAGGATTTTGAGCTTGTGGTTGTTGACGACGGCTCAACCGATGCCACGCTCGATATTGTCCAGTCATTTTCTGACCCGAGAATACAGCTGCACCGCAACCCGGAACGGCTGGGCATTCCAGCCAATTGGAACCGCTGTCTTGAACTCGCCGGTGGAGAGTTTGTGTGCGTCTTTCATCAGGACGACGTGATGCTGCCTGAAAATTTGGAGCGCAAAGTTCAACTGCTGAGCGCGGATGAAACGGTCGGTTTTGTCCATTCCGCGGTGGAAACGCTGGCCGAGGAGTCGGCCCCCACCTCTTTTGCAAACTGGATTGAGGACACGACCGAAGACACGGTGTGGGAAGGGCTGGAGTATTTTCGGACCTTGCTCCTCAACGGCAACCGGGTCTGCGCGCCCACCGTGCTGGCCCGGCGCCAGCACTTGCTCAAACAGGGAGGATTTGACCAGGACCTTGGCTTTGCCTGTGACTATGCCATGTGGCTCAGGCTGTGTGTGACGCATCGGGTCGGTTTTCTGGCGCGTCCCTTAGTCCGCTATCGCTGGCATAGAGGGAATGCTTCGCACGCCTACCGGTTTGAGCGCGGGGTGGATGAAATCACCGAAGCCGGCCGCCGGGCGCTCCGGCTGTATCAAAACCGGGCCGGGCAGTCCGACAACGGAGCAGTGCTTGCCGAGGCCCTCACTGCGCTGACCAAGCTCCGGCGCTGGAGTGCGGAACTCGACCGCGGCAAGGTCTGGCTGGAAGAACAACAGACCAGTTGGAAGAGTGTGGCCGAGACCCAGAAGGACTTGATTCACGAACTCAAAGGCTGGATAGCCGAGTTGGAAAAACTCAAAGACTGGATAGCTGAGCTGGAAAAGGGCAAGGCGTGGTTGGAAGAACAACGGAATAACTGGGAGAAAATCGCCCAGCAACGTGAAGAACAAATGGAGCACTGGCAGGCCCAGACCCGCCAGTGGCAGGAGAGTGTGTGGGGCCGCCTGGGCGTGCGTTTACAACTGGTCAAGCCGGTCCAGGAATTTCCAGTGAAAGTGGAACGCGATGATTGATCCGAACAGTCCTGATTACACGAACACCCCGGCTTCAGACCGACGGCCGGGATATGACTATCGCCCGCTTGATCCGACTACCCCGCCAGCGGCGACTATTGTGACGCCGTATTACAACACTGGGGCAATTTTCCATGACACGGCGCGGTCCGTCTTCCGGCAGTCTTTCCAGCAGTGGGAATGGATCATTGTCAACGACGCTTCTACCAACCCGGAAGCGCTGGCTATTCTCGACTCCTACCGCAACACAGACGCGCGTATTCGAGTGATTGACCACGAGGTCAACCAGGGGCCCAGCGCCGCGCGGAATACGGCCTACCGGGCCGCACATGCGCCCTATGCTGTCCAGCTCGATACGGATAATCTGCTGGAGCCAACCGCCATAGAAAAATGGCTCTGGCTGTTGGAGTCCTATCCTGAATTCGCGTTTGTGAAGGGCTACTCGGTTGGCTTTGATGCCAACGAGTACCTGTGGGAGCGGGGCTTCCACAACGGTGGTGTCTTTCTTGAGCACAATCTTGTGGACATCACCGGTGCAGTGCGCCGTAGCGTGTATGAGGCGGTCGGCGGATATGACGAAACGATTCGGGGCGGGCTGGAAGACTGGGACTTCTGGCTGCACTGCGCCAGTGAGGGCTATTGGGGCACAACGCTGCCGGAATATCTCGACTGGTACCGTCGCCGCGAGAATCACGGCGACCGCTGGGAGACTTGGGATGGCGGGGAGCGCGAGGCCGCCTTTCGGAAAAAATTGTGTCAGCGCTATCCGCGTCTCTGGGATACTTTCCCTACCCCCCAGGCTGCCCCGCCTGTACCGTATGAAACTGTCTCCGACACCTTGCCGTGGCAGAACAGACTCAAGAAAGAAAAGCCGCGCCTCTTACTCATAGTCCCGTGGCTGGCTCTGGGCGGGTCGGACAAGTTCAATCTCGACCTGCTCGGCCAACTCGTCCGACGGGGCTGGGAAGTGACCATTGTCACAACCCTCAGCGATGAGCATTCCTGGTTGGCCCAATTTGCCCGCTCTACGCCCGATATTTTCATCTTACAGCATTTCCTTCGGCCGGCGGATTATCCGCGCTTTTTGCGCTATCTGATCCACAGCCGGGAGATGGACGCGGCGCTCGTCTCGCATAGCGAATTCGGCTATCATCTCCTACCCTATCTGCGGGCGCATTTCCCCAGGCTGCCCTTGCTCGATTTTTGTCATATTGAAGAGGAGGCGTGGAAGAATGGCGGCTATCCGCAGATGTCGGTGAACTATCAGGAAGTGCTCGATCGAAGCCTGGTTTCGTCGAAACACCTGAAGGGCTGGATGGAAAAACGCGGGGCTGAGCCGGCAGCTATTAACGTCTGTCATACTAATATCGACGCTGACTATTGGCAGCCCGACCCTGCTCGGGGCCGCCGCGCCCGCCAAAAATACGACCTGGCCGCATCAACGCCGCTGATTGTGTTTGTGGGGCGCGTGTGTGCCCAGAAACAACCGAAAGTCTTGGCCCAGACCGCCTCTCGCCTTGCTCAAGTCAACGCTGATTTCGTCCTTGTGGTTGCCGGCGACGGGCCGGATTTTGACTGGCTCAAAACCTATATCCGCAAGAACAAACTTGAGCGGCAGGTCCGCCTTGTCGGGACGTTGTCCAATACTGACATCCGCGACCTCCTGGCCGCCGCGGATATTTTCTTTCTCCCCTCGGAGTGGGAGGGGATCGCGCTTTCGGTCTACGAAGCCCTGGCCTGCGGGCTGCCGGTTGTGGGGGCCGATGTGGGCGGCCAGCGTGAGTTGGTGACGCCCGAATGCGGAGTACTGATTGGCCGTGGATCGGAAGAAGACGAAGCCCGGCAGTACGCCACTATCCTGGCTCAACTGCTGGCCGAGCCTGAGCAACGCCAAAGCATGGGCCGGCAGGGCCGTCAGCGTATTCAGGAGCATTTCCGGCTGGAACAGATGACCGATACTGTGCTGGCGGCATACGAAGCGGCGCGGCAGGAACGGGAAGCGGCAACAGCGCCGGTTCCTGGACTGGGTCTTGGCCTGGCCTGTGCAACCCAAGCGGTGGAATACCTGCGGGTCACCACCGTAACGGACCGGTTATGGACGGAACGCGAGCAGCGCACCGCACAAGGGACAGGAACGAGCCTGATTCCGGCCTATCCTGTGGCTGCGTATGACCATTCCTGGCGGACAGCGCTGTATTTCTCGGTCCGTCGGAGGTTTTTGCCGTTTTATGAAGCATTGCTGAAGAGAGATCGTCCGTGGCTGGTGTCCCTGAAAAACCGTTTCAAACGGCGCTTGCTGCGCGATGGAACCCCATGAATGATGGGCAGTCGCCCGTGTCATGTCGGGCCTGGAATGGCTTGACTTTCGCAACTTCAGCTTGTTGGATGACGTTATGCGAGGGCTCTTACTCGGGTGGGCACTGTGGAGCGTAGTAGGGCTGCCCATAGCGGCGGGGGCGGTCACGCCGGCGCCGGCGTTGACGGACCGGGAGATTGCCGAGCGGCTGACGCGGTTGGAGACGCGCCTGGACGAGGGGCTGACGGGGTTGCGGTCGGATATTGCCCAACTGCGGGCGGACATGCAGGAGCAGAACCGGCAGTTGCGGGCAGATATGCAGGAGCAGGGCCGACAACTGCGGACAGATATGAACAGCCGCTTTGAGGAACAGGGGCGGATGCTGCTGGGTATAGTGGCGGCGTTTACGGCGCTCGTCGCGGTAAACATTGGCTTGGTAGTGTGGGACCGGCGGACGTCCGTGCGACCGCTTGAGGATAAAGTGAGCGGACTTGCCGAGGAGGTATCGGAGAGTCGTTCACAGGTATCTACGTTGTTGGAAGCCCTTCGGGCGTTAGGGCAGCAGAATCAGACGGTAGCGGCGGTGCTCAAACGCTTCAATCTGCTGTAGGGGACATCCAATGGTTGACACGAAAGCTCTGAGACGAGGAATAGCGCTCGGGTGGGTGTTGTGGAGCTTCATGGGGCTGTCTGGCTTAGCCGAGGCGGTCACGCCGGCGCCGGCGTTGACGGACCGGGAGATTGCGGAGCGGCTGACGCGGTTGGAGACGCGCCTGGACGAGGGATTGACGGGGCTGCGGTCGGATATTGCCCAACTGCGGGCGGACATGCAGGAGCAGAACCGGCAGTTACGGGCAGATATGAGCCAACTGCGGGCGGACATGCAGGAGCAGAACCGACAACTGCGGACAGATATGAATAGCCGCTTTGAGGAGCAGGGGCGGTTAATCCTCGGGTTGTTGGCCGTATTTGGGACGATCATTGCGGTGAACATTGGTTTGATCGTGTGGGACCGGCGGATGTCCGTGCGGCCACTGGAGGAGAGAGTGGGCGAGTTGGCCGAGGAGGTGACGAAGAGCGGCGAGCGGGGGCAAACGTTGGTGGAAGTCCTCCGGGCGTTAGGGCAGCAGAATCAGACGGTAGCGGCGGTGCTCAAACGCTTCAATCTGTTGTAAGAGCCAGGGCCGGTCAAGAGAAATCACCCGTGGCCCTTGTCTCCAAGAATAGAATCACACGTCTTTTACTCCGTCAGGGGAGCCCCATGAGTGAGGTGCGGGATACCTATATCAGCCAGGTTGTGACTGGAAAATCGTTTGCCGATGTTGGCGGGCTGTGGGGAACGGTCAATGAGAAGGTCTCGGTTGCCCATACGCACGGCGCGCGCACGCTGACCATGATTGATGTCTCACCGCCTGACAGCGAACTGTGGGCGCTATTTGATGAGCGCCGGCGCACGCTCCGGATTCCAGCGGTGGAGTGTATGAGCGCAGACATCCTGACCTTGGCCGAGGCGGCCCCCTGCCCGCAATTCGAGGTCGTGCATTGCTCGGGGGTCTTGTATCACATGCCTGAACCGATGCAGTTTTTACGCGCCTTACGCAAGATAGCCCGTGAGGCCCTTGTCCTCACCTCGGCCGTCACCGCGACTCGGGTCGAAAGTACAAAAGGGGTCCTTGAATTGCCTGCTGCGGCCATGCTGTGTGTTCCGGCTTTACAAGGCCGGGAGCGTGAGATCGTGCAATCCTATTGGCAGGGCATTGTTGGAGATGGGGCGTTCGGCATCACGCAGGAGGTGGCGGAGTGGAGCTTTGAGGATTTCGGTCCTTGGTGGTGGCTGCCGACGGCTGAAGCGCTCAGAGCCATGTGTGAAGTGGCCGGGTTCCGCTACGAAGCCGGAGCGCCGAGTTGGAACGGCAATGCCTATACTTTGCTGCTGTCTGTTCGATAAAACACCCTCCAGTTTGCATTACATTGTAGGGAGGGGGGTCGTGCGTCCGGGTGTCTGGGAGTGCGGGCTTCCAGCCTGCAAATAGTCGCGGGCAAGATGCCCGCGCTCCCAAGGATCTTCTGGAATCGAAAAAGTAGCGGCTCATTTACTGGCCTCTTGCTTGCAGCCGGACCGTCCACGGAGGCAATCCGCCGCTACGGAGGCGGGGTGGATACTGAAGTTCAGAGATACGATCATCTTGTGACACGGCAAAGACACGCAGGGTCAGGGAAGAGGTTGCCTCGAATTTTCCCAATGGCACGCTATAGCGGAAGCCGGATTGCCCGAGGGCCGGGTTCCCCAAGTGTTGGGCTACGTCCGGTCGGGCAACATCAAACCCACCAGTGTGAAAAAACTCATCGTTGACATACACCCATATCTCTTTGGCCATTTGCGCCTGTTCAACATCTGCGGCCCAGCCGGCCAACTCAAGCTGTCCGGCCTTGATCTCAGCGCGGTCAACCCAACCGTCCAGCACCAAGGGCGTGAGAGACTGTCTAGTGCCGCTTGGCGTGACAATGCTCTCGCCGGTTTCGTCCGGGGAAACAATGGGTATGTCGCCGGCCTGCGGCTCGAAGACCGGCAGGTGCTCCGGCGACCCCGTGCCCCGGACGAGTGTCACTTGGCCGTTCCGTGTCATCACTCCAAAGGCTTCAAGCGTATTGGTGCCCGGCTGAAAAAACTGTGGGTCAAGCAGAGCCGACCACCGTCCATATTTTCCTTTGACCGCAAAGGACCAGGGCTGCGTGACGGCTCGCACGGTCCCGTTCAGGGCCAGGACGATGAATCTGAACTCTTCCGAGTGGAGCGCGCCGGTAATGTGGGCCGGAAGAAATTGCGCTTCCAGGTTGACCTGGGCGAGACGGTCCGACTGATCGATCGTAATTGCAAGCTGAGTATCCTCGCTCATGGGCAAATCCTGAATACGTTGACCCATGAGACCCGGTGGCGCGGTTTTAGGCACGACCGGGGTGTTGGGCGGAAACAGAGCGGCTTGTCTCTTGACCGCGGCCCGGACCGCAGTGTCAAACCTGCTTAGGGCAATACGTGTGGAAATGGAGGACGCCTTTTCCGTTCCGGCCCGTGGTTCAGCCGAGAATACCAAACCACCGTCAACGGACCAGGGCAGATCAATGTCCAAGATATCCGCAATAGTGGGCAGGATATCAATCGTTTCAACGTTGTGATCCAGGATTTCGCCTCGCTGTTGAAAGGGAGCTTTGACAAACAGAGGAACGGTCATCACGTCGGCAAAGTTTGTCTTCGTGATAGTCCGCCTGTTGTCGTGCGGACGGAAGCTGACGCCATGATCAGCGGTAATGACAATCAGGGATTTTTCATACAGATCCGCGGATTTCAGATGGGCGATTAACTGCCCTAAGAGAGTATCCACAAGCCCGACTTGCAGCAAATAGCGCTGGTAACTCTGGGTGACGGCCCATTCGTCGCCGCTCCAGGTTTCTTTCATGAGCCCGTTGAGTCCGTAATCCCCGCTATAGATTTGGCCTGAAGGCAGATACGTATAGTGGGCGTGGGGTAACAGACTGTGCAGATAGAATAGCGTTGGCTGCGGTGTCGGTTGAATGGCGCGGAGAAAATTGTGAAAGACCTGGAGCCGGTCGGTATGCATGCTCACCGGCGCGAGAAGAGACTCCTGGAGGGCTTTCCACACGTGAGCGGGAACCTGACGCTCTTCCGCTTGCGAGAGCAGGGCCGGGCCGCCAAAATCTTTCCAGCGTGCCTGAAGGGAAGGTAATCCGGCTTTCTGCTCTTCTGGCAGAAGGATATGCAGATAGACGATGCTGACATCCGAAAGGAGAGATCGCATCCGTGTGACCCACGGCTCTTGGAGCGAATTGCATAATTCATGCGGACATAATTCCGTAATGGTGCCGTGGGCTTGGAATGCGTAGGTCTCGCCGAGTAAGGTGAAAATATTGTGTGGATACCCGGCTACGTTCGGCAGCCTGTTCGGTATCGGATAGCTCCCGGTCAGAATGGCCGGTACGGCCTGCGGCGTCCAGGTGCTCATGGAAGAAGCATTGCGGAACCAGGTGGCCTCCTCGGTGAATGCGGCAAAATTGGGATAGCGCTGGGTATCAATCTGGTGGTGTTCATCCATGAGGGAGATTGATGAAAACTCATCAAAGATCACCAGCACAATAGGCGGCGGGTCTTTGATCTTCACCTGAGCTATGTCAGCAGCCGACGAGAACAGCAGCGTCGAAACCGGAGAGAAAAAGAGAAAGAGGACTGGAAAGAGCGCAATGCCAGGTGAGAGGAGCGTACAGAATGTTCGGACTAGAGGCAGCATATGATAGCTGACGCTTGTGAGAAGTCCGACCCCTCCAGCTCCCAGCATCAGGACTATGCCCGAAATATGTGGAAGTGTCTGGAGCATCTGCAATGCCTGGAGAGCAAGCATTGCAGATAATCCCCCGATCAGGAGCAAATGCAGCCATACGCTCAGCCCTCTATGAACTACACGGACTCCCCAGCCGACAAGCACACCCAGAGCTGGAAAAACAATACTCAGGAGAGTGACAAACAGAACGATGTCATGTGGCGGGGACTGGCGGAGGACAAAGAATTCCGCGGTGCGGGAGAATAAATCGAATAACGGTTGAGCGACCGCGAAATTCCACAAGACAAAGAGATGCAGGCCGGGAAAGAGAAAGTCTAACTTTCCACTTTGCGAGCGGGGCAGTTGAGACTCGGGACTCATCACTCTGCTGTCTCACACCTGGCGTTTACTCCGTCCGTAGTAGAGCCTTCGGGTGCCGGCTTCAAGCGTCTCTTGCTGGTCAATTTCAAACGCGTCGGCCAGACAGCGCTCGAAATACTCCAGGTCATAGTCGGCGTAGTGATCGGCCTTATGCCGCAGCAAGGTCTGGACCATAGGGTCGTCCCGGGTGACGAACTCAATCACCAGGGCCGTACCGAGACTCGCCAGCCAAGAGATGAACTCTCCAAGCGGAATATGAGCGCTGATAACCACGTGATGGAGCAGGGCCAGACATAGGGTCAGGTCGGGCGTCCCGCGTGCAACCAGAGCTTTGCGTTCCAGACCGCGCCAGCCAAGATTCGGGGCAGGGTCGGCCACATTACTGATGAGGGGAAGAATCTTGCGCGCTTGTGCTTGCTTGAGGTCGCAATAGAGGCGCTCAATCACCAGCGCATCGACATCCATTGCCAGCACGTAGTCCGCATTTTCCGCGGCAATACGTGAAAACGCGCCGGTATTACAGCCCAGGTCCCAGACGAGAGGCCAGTGGCGGGAGTGGGTGACGCGCCGCACGAAATCGACCTTTTGCGCCTGCTCGCTGTCCGTATAGGGCAGGGCGTCCGTGTAGCCGGACCAGGTTGAGCGCGTCTGTTTCCAGGTCAGCTTGGCCACCTGTTTTTGCAGCCGTCCGACATTGGCCTGAATTAACGCCTTATGAAAGCCGGCCTGACGTAAATCTTTCTTGAGATTGCGGTCTGTCTGCGCGTACGAGGACTGGGCTTTGGCCTGGAGTATGACATGGGAGAGAACGCCTGGGCGCAGGACATCGCTGAACGACATGAGCTGAGCGCACTGAGCTGGCTCAATGCCTTCCAGATTGCCACGCAGCCAGGGCTGAAAGGGGAGGTCTTTGTAGGCTTGCAGAAAAAGTGGATAGAGAAACAGTTGACAGAACTGGCGGTAGCCGACCCACGGTTCGCCGGGCCGTAGACGCTCGAACGAGGGAATATCAATAAAGACTGGCTGGCTGCCGGACCATTGGATATTGAATGGGGTGGCGTCTTTGAGCGTCATGTCGGCGCGCAGCGCGGCAGCCTGGAGTTCAAGGGTCAGCAGCGCGGCGTCCTGCAACATGCTGAACGGCCATTCGTAAGGATAGGAAATAAAAGGGATGGCTCGGTGTTTGAGAACAATGGTCCATTGCTCGTCCCATTGCTCGTCGCGGGGCTCGACCTGCTCGGTTTGCACCAGCTTCCCAGCGGTCATGAACTGCTGGAAGAACGACTTTGTATTGAGGACTTCCCACTCTTGGGCGGCATGAGCATTGAGGCCGCGTAGAACCGCTCCGTCCCGGTAAAAGACCCGGCTGGTACGGTCACGGAACGAGCCCGGCTCAAAGTGGGAGTCAGTCATGCTGGGTATGAGTGAAAAGGAGAGACGGGATTGTCTTGTCCGCTCTTTTTGAGGCTACTGTGAGCGGTCAGAGGGTTCTGAGGTCGTGATGGAGGCCGACTCCGTTTCCGCATCGCTTTCCGCCTGTTGGGAATTCACACCAAAGAGGGCGAGCAGTCGATGCCAGTAGAGTTTGGCGATAACCGCGAGACCGGCCAGGCCGCCGAGCACGAGCTGAAGCAGCATGCTGCCGCTGCCCGGATCAAGATAGGCAAACGCCGCAGGTGGGGCCACCAGACTGAGAAAAAGGAGGGAAAGGACACTATAACCGGCCTTTTGCATATGCTACCTCTCTGTATTGGGCTTGCCCGCTCGGCGTGTATGGTAGTAACTGATTCGGCACGTTTTCTCAATGGTAATGACTATAGGAGCGCGGGCATTTTGTCCGTGACTATTTGCGGGCTGGAAGCCCGCGCTCCTACAGGAAAAGGCCCGGTATGACGGAGGCCCTGCTGTACGAACGGGAGAGGACGGGTGAGAGAGGCTGGAGAAAATGAGGATCAGTCAGGTTGTCAACGGCTTGCCCCCGGCGTATCTGGGGGGGACGGAGATGTACGCTGATACTCTGGCAAAAGAACTTGTTCGTCAGGGTCATGCGGTCTCGGTTTTTTCGCGCCGCGAGAATCTACGGCAGCCTGAGTACGAGTTGGAAACAGTGACGGTTGAGAATGTTGAGGTCACGCGCGTCAATAATACCCGGCGGGAGAGTACAACATTTGCGGATAGCTATCAAAATGCAACCATTGCGGCCTGTTTTGGCGAGTTCCTGGATCGTTTCAGGCCGGATGTCGTTCACTTCCAGCATCTGGTCTATCTGTCAACAACGTGCGTTCGGGAGGCGGTCCGGCGTCAGATTCCAGTGGTGATGACCTTGCACGACTACTGGCTGATATGTCAGCGTGGCCGGTTTCTGAAACCCGATTTATCGGTGTGCCCCGGACAGAGCGACGCCGGCTGTGCCCAGTGTTTCAGTCATCTGCTCGATACGAAAATGTCGGCCATCCACCGCTGGCTGAAACCGCTTCTCGGTCAGCGGCCCTGGCTCAGAGAGCGGTTGCGGCGTTGGTACGGCAAACACGCCGTCTCCCGGCCGGCCTCGTTCGCGGCCCGGCAGCAGATTCAGACTCGTATGGCCCATATTCGTGAGCTGTGTGAGTCCGTCTCGCTCTTTTTGGCTCCGTCGCGTTTCCTGCGCGAACAGTTTGTGGCTTTTGGCATACCGGAAGAGAATATTCTTTTTCACGAATGTGGCTTGCAGACCGAATATATTCAGCCTGTGGCGAAGACCGCAGGGAGCAGGCCCCTCATCTTTGGCTATATTGGAGTCGTTGACCCGGTGAAAGGCGTCCATCTGCTGGTCGAAGCCTTTCAGACGCTCCCTCACGCAGAGCTGCGTATTTACGGAGGAGAGGCGTCCTATGTGCCGTATCCTGACGAAAAACGCTTTCGCTCCCAGCTTGCCAACTCGCCCCATATTCGCTGCATGGGACGCTACGAACAGCGTGAACTCAGTCGCATTCTGGCGGAGGTGGATGTAGTCATCGTGCCTTCAATCTGGTATGAAAATGCTCCGCTCGTGATTCGGGAGGCATTTCTGGCGCATAAGCCGGTTATTACTGCCGACTTTGGTGGTATGCGCGAGTGGGTAACGGATGGAGTAAATGGACTCCTGTTTCAACCGCGCAATATCGATGACCTGCGCCGACAGATCGCTCGTTTTATGACGGAACCGGATCTGGTGAAGCAGCTCACACTCACATTTCCTGTCGTCCGCTCGATTACCGAAGACGCCAGGCTGCTTGTCCAACACTATCGGCGTCTTGTCTAGCGCCTGCTGGATTATGCCTCTTTCCGTTTCCATTACCATTCCGTGTCGGGCCGACGAGCCTGACCTGCGCGGGATGCTGGATAGTCTGGTGACGGCCTGTCTCTCTCCACAACTGCCGTCCGGCTGTATCCGGGAAATTCTTATCTGCATTAACGGGTTTGGCGCTGACCAAGCCTGTCCCCCGCTGCTCGCCGTACGGGATTTCTGCGCTCAGAACGCTGTGGCGCTACAGGAGATTGTTCTCTCCTCGTCTGAGGCCCAGTCTCACGAACAGACTCGCCTTGCTGCGGAACCGGAGGCCGCGGGGAGGCTACAATGTGTTGTCCTGCTGGCAGCCTGGCGAGGAAAACCCAAAGCCCTGAATACCTTGTGGCAGTGGGCGTGCGCAGACCTGCTCCTCTGCTGTGATGCCGATGTCCGCATTGACCCGCATGCCATTGCACACTTGTACGCACACTTGAAGACAGAACCGCAGTTGCGACTTGTTGCGGCCTGTGAAGTCCCGATTCTGGAGGCCAAGGCCAGTGTCTGGAGTCGTATGGGCGCGCTGCCCTATCGATTCAACTTTGGCAATGCCGGCGGACGCCTCTTCCTGATGCGCAAGGATGCCCTGAGCCAGCCCATGCCGGAAGACCTGCTATTGGAAGATGCCTGGCTGACAGTTGCTGTCGGAAAACAGTACGTCCATAAAGTAATGCCGGCCCGGATGTTCTTTGTCCTTCCCCGGACCTGGCGGGATTATTTTGCTGAGCGGGTGCGTGCCGAGGGCGGCAAAATACAGCTCCGCCGTCAGCATGCGCACTTGCTCGGAAATGGCCCGGTCGCTGAGTATCCCTGGGGCGAATTCCTGCGCAGAATTCGGACACGTGAGTACGGGCTGGCTCTCTTTGCCCTGTGTATCCGTGGCCTGGCGCAGGTGTGGGCCTGGAGACGCCTCAAACGGGCCGATTTCTACACGCTCTATCATCCCTTTGCGTCAACCAAACGGTGGTCCGCAGCGACCCAAGCGTCAATACAGTCCGAGACACGCGAATGAAGGTCTCGGTTATCATTCTGACGTGGAATATGGCCTTAACTCTTCGCTGTGGTTGGACATCCGCGTGTTGACGGAGACGAGCAAAGTCAGCCTGACCAAGCGAGGCAGATAGGATTCGACTGAGGTGGCCCCAGTGCAAACTCAGCCGCGGCGGCATCAATGGGACGAATCTCTCCGGGTTGGCCTGCTCGTCGTGTTCTTTGCGACCTGGAATTTACCCATTGCCTTTCAGCAAACCGCGCTGGGCTGTCTGCTGGCCTTCCTGGGCTATACGCTATGGCAGGCGCGCTCTATTCCCCGGACTCCGCTGCTTTGTCCCATTCTCCTTTTTTTTGGCGCCCTCCTTGTCTCAACGGTCTTGAGCCCTGACCCGCTTCAGTCCTTCAGCGGCTATCGGAAAATGTGGCTCATGGCTGGCGGTCTGGCGGTCTTTGTTCTGGTCCGGGATAGGCGGGAGGTGGAAAACGTGCTGACCGTAGCGGTCTGGGTTGCCGGCGCGGTTGCCGCGTACAGCATCGTGCAGCACTTTACCGGGATTGATCTGGCCAGAACCCTGGTCGGCAAAGAGTCGAACCTTGACCCGTTCTGGTTTGGCCACGGCTACCGGGCGAAAGGGCTGCATCCGTCCGGGATTACCTATGCGCATGCTCTGCTTTTTCCGCTCGGCCTGATTACCGCCTGGGGGCTGTCTCCCGGGCGGTCCAAAACGCAGCGCCTCATGCTTGGTGTGGGTTGGGCGCTCATGGTGTTCGCCCTGTTTTTCTCCCTCACGCGAGGAATCTGGGTCGCCTATGGGGTGCTGCTGGTGGTGTATGGGCTGGTGCGGGGCCGCCGCGCCTGGCCGGGTGTGGTTGGGGCCGCGGCGGTGTGCGGTTTGATCTTTGTCATCGCCGGGGAAGGTGTTCGCGAACGTGGAGGCTCGACCTTTGACTTGCAGGCCAATATTGATCGTAGCCAGACTTGGCTGGCGAATCTGGATATGATCAAAGAACGTCCGCTCACCGGCTGGGGGTTTGGGAACTATAAGCAGTTTCGGGAAGCGTTTTATCAGCGCTATCCCAAAACGAGGACCAATGCCCATGCGCATAATAATTTCCTCCAGATGTGGGTTGATGCCGGTCTGATTGGCCTGGCGGCATTCCTCTTTCTGATCGGCTCGATTCTGGCAATGGGCTGGCGGGCCTATGCGAGACAACGCGCCGAGCCGTTGAAAAGCCTGACCTTGGGCTGCTGGCTCGGCATGGTCGGTTTTCTGATCGGCGGCCTGACCCAGTATAACTGGGGTGACGCGGAAGTCGCGCTGGTGTGGTGGGCAACGGTGGGCCTCATGCTGCGGGTGTCAGATTGTGTTGAGGGGACTGATAAAGAGGGCCTTGTCAGAGGAATAAGCCCCGATAAGCTAACGTGACGCATGCAACGTCTGTGGGGCTATATTTATCAATACCGCTATCGGTATATGCGTGGCATCGCCTGTCTGGTGACGACGGCGACCCTGGCCATGTCCATCCCGTGGCTGCTCAAGCAGGCGGTTGAGGGGATTGAGCACGGCCGGCCGGCCGGCGAGATTGCGTCTACGGCGCTGCTGATTATCGGCATTGCCCTGCTCCAGGGGGTTGTCCGCTCCTTTTCGCGCTTTCTGATTTTCAACGTTGGGCGGGATATCGAGTATCAACTCCGTAACGAGCTGTTTGCCCATTTGCAGACCCTGTCGCTGAACTATTACCAGCGCCAGCCTATTGGCGACCTGATGTCCCGCCTCGTCAATGACGTGACCGCGGTGCGTCTGATGCTCGGCCTCGGCATTATCAACATCCTGAACACCCCCTTGTATTACGTGTATGCCATGGCGGCCATGCTGGCCATGGACCCCATCCTGACCCTGTTGGCAATCGCTCCGTATCCCTTCATGTTTCTGCTGGTCAGAGCGATGAGTCGCCAGCTCATGGAGCGCACGCTCAACGTTCAGGCCGGTCTGGCCGACCTGTCGAGTCGCGTCCAGGAAAGTGTCAGCGGCATATCTGTCACGCGCGCCTATGTGCGCGAAGCATGGCAGAACAGCGTATTTGCCGGACTGAATGGCCGTTTCAGGACCGAGAGTATTGCCCTGGCTCGCCTGCGTGGCCTGTTCCCGCCGCTGATGAAAGGCATATCTGGAACCGGGTTGCTGGTTGTGTTGTGGTACGGCGGCTCACAGGTCATTGCCGGCCGGCTCAGCTTGGGCGACCTGGTCGCGTTTATGGGCTACCTCCATCTGCTGGCCTGGCCGACCATGGCCATGGGCTGGCTGATCTCCCTCTATCAGCGCGGTAAGGCCGCCATGCAACGGCTGGAGGTGATTTGGCAAACGCAGCCCGACATCGTCGCAGGCGAGGGGAACGGTGCGAGCCGGAGTGCGCCCACGGTGCGTGGCGAGATTGGGTTTCAGCACGTGGATTTTGCCTATCCGTCCAACGGCCAGAATCCGAGCAACGGCGTGGGCAATGGACACGCGCCTGACAGACGAACGGTACTGCACGATATTACGTTTACCGTCCCGGCCGGAAAAACCGTTGCCATTGTCGGTCGTATGGGAGCGGGCAAAAGTACCCTGGTCCAGCTGTTGCCGCGTTTGTTCGACGTCACTGACGGCGCTATCACTATTGATGGGCGAGATATTCGGCTCTTCTCATTGGCCGAGCTCCGGCGCAGTATCGGTTTTGTGCCTCAGGACCCGTTTCTCTTTTCGGCCCGCATTCAAGACAATATTGCCTTTTCTCAACCTGAGGTGGACGGTGACGCTGTCCGCTGGGCGGCCGCCTCAGCCAGTGTTGACGGTGAGGTTGAGGACTTTCCCAAAGGCTATGAGACCGTCATTGGTGAGCGGGGTATGACGCTGTCCGGCGGGCAGAAGCAACGCCTCACGCTGGCGCGGGCTCTGTTGGCTGACACGCCCATCCTCGTCCTGGATTGCGCGCTGTCCAGCGTTGATGTGACAACGGAGCGGAAGATCCTTCAGGCGCTTCGGACGAGCGCCAAAGAAAAGACCGTGCTCATCATTTCCCACCGGGTGTCGGCCGTACGGGACGCTGACCTCATCGTTGTCCTGGAGGCGGGCCGGGTCGTCGAGATGGGAACGCACGCTGAGTTGGTCGAGCAGGGGAGAATGTATACGGAACTCTTTCAAGATCAGGCGCTCGAAGAGGAGCTGGCTGAACTATGAACGCGGGACAACACGAAGCGGCACTCGGCAAAACCTATGACCTGGCGCTCCTGCGTCGTCTGTGGGTCTATATCCGGCCGTACCGTGCGACATTTCTTGTCGCCCTGGTCTGTCTGCCGCTGACCTCTGCCTGTCTCCTGGCCCAACCGTATCTGCTCAAGTTAGGCGTGGATTGGTATATCGAGCAGGGTGACGCCGCGGGGCTGACGCGCATTGGCCTGCTCTTTGCCGCCGCGCTGCTCGGTGAGTTTCTGTTCTTCTACGTACAGTTCCAGGCCACAATGCTGGTCGCCCAACGCAGCCTGGCCGATTTGCGGCGTGACCTTTTTCGCCACGTTCAGGAACTGCCTTCGAGCTTTTTTGAGCGCACGCCGGTCGGTCGTCTGGTCACCCGGCTCACGACGGATGTCGATGCCATAAACGAAGCCTTCTCTGCCGGGACCCTGACGATCTTTATGGACCTTCTGACCCTGGTGGGCATTGTCGTCATTATGCTGTCCATCGATTTTCACTTGGCCGTCGTGACGCTGGCCCTGCTGCCCCCGCTGTTGCTCATCCTGAATTTTTTTCGGACCCGGACACGCGTGACCTATCGGGTCATCCGCGAACGTCTAGCGCGCATCAACGCCTTTCTTCAAGAAACCTTGTCCGGGATTATGGTTGTCAAGGTGTTTGGGCAAGAGCGAAAAATGTTTGCTGAGTTTGAGCAGCGGAATAGCGCCCATCGCGACGCCAACCACTTATCCAATATGTATGAGGCCAGTCTGTTCTCCATTGTCGAGGCGCTGAGCATCGTCTCTATTGCGCTTATGCTGTGGTATGGCGCGGGTCAGGTTGGTCAGGGCCTGGTCGCCCTGGGGACGCTGGTAGCTTTTATCGAATACCTGCAGAAGTTCTTTGTACCCATCCGGGAATTCAGTACAAAATACACCACCATGCAGACGGCTATGACCGCGGTTGAGCGGGTGTTTCAATTGCTGGACACGCCGGTCACGATCACCTCTCCGCCCGAGGCGTACCGGCCGCCCGAGGCGACGGGCCGGATAGAATTTGACCACGTCTGGTTTGCGTACAACGAGGAGGAGTGGGTGCTGCGAGACGTGTCCTTTTCGGTCGCCCCTGGCGAGAGTATTGCCCTGGTCGGAGCGACCGGCGCCGGCAAGACCACGATCAGTAAGCTGCTCAACCGCTTTTATGATATTCAGCGTGGCCGCATCCTGGTGGATGGCGTCGATATCCGCGAGTGGGATATGCACGCTCTGCGCAGCCGGATTGGCGTAGTGTTACAGGACGTCTTCCTGTTTGTTGGCGATGTGGCCACCAATCTGAGTTTGGGCCGGACCGACCTCACGCTGGCCGATTTGCGGCAGGCCGCGCAACATGTAAATGCGGAGGACTTTATCCGGGAGCTGCCACACGGCTACCAGGAACACCTGCATGAGCGCGGCGCCAATCTGTCTGCCGGCCAGCGCCAGTTACTGTCGTTTGCCCGGACCTTGGCCTATGACCCGGCTATCCTGGTTTTGGACGAAGCCACTTCGAGTGTTGACCCGGAGACCGAGGTACTCATTCAGGATGCCGTGACCAAGCTGATGCAGAACCGGACCACGCTGGTGATTGCGCATCGATTCTCAACCATCCAGCATGCCGACCGCATCATTGTCCTGCACAAGGGCAGGCTGCGGGAAGTTGGCACCCACCAGGCATTGATGGCGCAGCGCGGTATTTACTGGCGCTTATACCAATTGCAGTACGCCCCCGCCGCCGGCGCTCTACAAGCCCGCACGGACGGACCCGTTCTGGAAGACGTGTAACGAGACGGTTATGCGCCGGCGGCCTTGGGTCCTGAAATGAGTAAACGCGGGCGCAATAAGACATGAGCATGTTGGCGCGTGTACTCATTTTTGCCTGCCTGTGCGTGCTGCCGGCCTGCTCGCCGTTATACATTCTGCAAGCCGGTTATGAAGAGGCAAAAATTCTGTGGTACCGCAAACCTATTGCCGACATCTTACAGGCACCCGACCGGCTCGACCTGCCCACCCAGGAAAAACTCCGGCTCGTCCTACGCGTGCGGGCCTTTGCCGAGCAGGACCTCGGCTTCCGGGTTGGCGGGAGTTATGGCAGTGTATCCGAACTCCCCTCGCCGCCAACCATTTACGTGGTCACCGCGGCCCACCGGACGCGTTTGGAAGCCTATACCTGGTGGTTCCCCATTGTCGGCCGGGTCTCCTACAAGGGATATTTTGACAGCGCGCAAGCAGACGCGGAAATCCGGCGTTTAGAGGCGCAGGGGTTTGACACCTATATGCGGACAGCGGCCGCCTTCAGCACCCTGGGCTGGTTTGCCGACCCCCTCCTGCCTCAGCTGTTGGAATATGACCGGAGCACCCTGGCCAATATCGTACTGCACGAGCTGTTTCACAATACGTTTTATCTGTCCGGTCAGACGGCCTTTAACGAATCGCTGGCCAATTTTGCCGGGTATCGCGGCGCCATCGACTTTTTTACCACAGCGCACGGAGAGACCCATGCCCTGACCCGGCGCCTGCGAGCCACCTGGGAAAAGGAGTTGGCCGTTTCACACTTTCTCGAACAGGCCCGTCAGCGGTTGGGCGCGTTATACGCCTCGGAGTCGTCCGAGGCGGAAAAACTGGTACGGCGAAAAGACGTATTCACTCAGCTCCAGGAAGAATTTCGTCAACTGCCCGGGGCTGTTTCACAAACCTCGGACTTTGCCTCCGTTCAGCTCAATAACGCGGTCATCCTGCACTATCTGACCTATCTGCGGGATTTACGCGTCTTCGAGCGGATGTACGAGCAGCACGGTCACGACCTGCGGCGGACGCTGGACACTATCACCGCCCTGGCCGAGGAGGCGGAGCAGCCGTTTGAGGCGGTGAGAAAAACGTATTATTGAAGAATAATAATGATATTTTTAACACCATTGGAAATCTACAAAGTAAGGGGTGATAGATAATGAAAGAATTTGTTTCTGCAATCACCCAACGGGGACAAGTCACGATTCCGGTTGAGGAGAAATAAGTACATGAAAGTTGCCGTGATTTACAACAAGCGGGAGGTCCATCCCTCGGACGTGATTAACACCTTCGGTCCGCAGACCAAGGAAACCTATAATCCCCAGACCGTAGAACTCGTGGCCTCGTCTCTGGAAAAAGGCGGTCACAACGTCCGCGTTGTTGAGGGCAATATTGATGTCGCGGATGAGCTGCGGGACTTCATGCCGCGCGTCTTGGCCGGAGAGCGGCCCGGCATGGTCTTTAATATGGCCTACGGCATTCAGGGCCAGAGCCGTTACACCCATATGCCGGCCATACTGGAAATGCTGGGCGTCCCCTATGTCGGTTCCGGCCCCCAAGCGCATGCTGTCGCGCTGGACAAAATCATGGCCAAGATCGTGTTTCAGCAGCACGGCGTGGCGACTCCCGGATTTTGGTTTTTTGCCAGGCCGGACGATGATATGGACAGCGTCACCTATCCCGTCATTGTCAAACCTAAAATGGAGGCCGTCTCCATGGGTCTCAAGATCGTTGACAGTAAAGACGACCTTCGAGATGCCGTTAGGGATATTATCGACGACTACCGACAGCAGGCGCTGGTCGAAGCCTTTATTGCCGGCCGCGAGTTCGCGGTGGGCGTACTCGGCAACGGCCCGGACCTTGAGGTGCTGCCCATAGTCGAATTCGACTATGGTGGCGACCCCAACGCAATTCAGACCCAGGACAATAAGCTCCAGCAGCCGGTCCAGAAAATCTGTCCGGCCAATCTCTCCGACGCCATGACGGAAGAACTCCGTCAGTTGGCCCGAGCCTCCTTCAACGCCCTCGGCCTGCACGACTTCTCCCGCATTGATGTCCGCATGGATGCAGATGGGAAGCCCTACGTCCTTGAAATAAACTCGATGGCCAGCCTGGGGAGAACCGGCTCGTACGTGCACGCAGCCCAGACCGCCGGCTACACCTATGAAACGCTGGTTAACCGTATGCTCGATGTTGCCGCCGTCCGGTATTTCGGTCGGCCCGACCCCAATGTCATCAGTCTCCCGAACCAGGAAAAGAAGCCTGATGAGACGCAGCCCCTGCGTGTCCAGGTCCGGTCTCACATCCGGAGCAACCTGACCACCATGGAAGACGACCTGCGTTCCATAGTTGGAATGGATACGTATGTTTATAATTCCGAGGGGGTCAACGAACTCGGGAGTTGGTTCTCCAAGATCCTCAGCCAGTTGCGATTCAAAAGACAGGTCTATCCGCAGACCGAGGTAGGCAATGTCCTGTACTTCTCCAATCACGATAGTAAACGCAACGATATCCTGCTGCTGTCCCACCTCGATACCCTCTATTCCTACCGCGACTTTGTTTCCTTTCGCGAGGATCGAGGGCGGTTCTATGGCTCGGGCGTTGCCGAGAGTAAGGGCGGCCTGGCGGTCATGCTGGCCGCCCTGCGGGCGTTGCGTTTCACTCGTCGCCTGCACCGTATCCGCTGCGGCATCCTGCTCACCACCGATGACGCCCTGGGCGGTCGCTTCAGCCGGAAGACCGTTGAAGAACTTGCCCTGAACTCTCACTATGTCGCCGGTCTCAAGAACGGAAGCCTTGAGGGTGGCATTGTCACCTCGTGTTCAGGGCGGAGTGATTTTCAGATTGAAGTCTCAAACAGCAAAGCCGGCGAGAACGGGAAGTTTCCCGACGTGATCAAAATCCTGTGTCAAAAGCTGACCGCCTGGGACAGACTGACATCCGAAGAGAGCGGCATCTTTATCAAGCCGACCCAGATCGAAGGGCGTACGCTGTATGGCTTGGCTCCCGACTTTGCGAGTACTGCGCTTTCCGTGCAGTTTCGCGAGGTGGATCAGGGAGAACGACTCGAAGAGCAGATCCGGGGGATTGCGCGGAGAAATCTTCCGCCGCGCTGTCAGGTTCGGGTGTCCAGGCGGGTATCGCGGCTTCCTGTTGTCGATAATGAGAAGGATCAGGAATTCTACGACCATGTCCAACAGGTAGCCCAGCGATTAGAAGTCAAAGTCTGTCAGGTTCACCGGGACACCTCGTCTGATATTTGTCACGTCCCAGATCGGATTCCCGCCTTGGACGGCTTTGGCCCTATTGGCGGTGCAACACAGACCCCCAACGAGTATATCCTGCGCGATAGCTTAATAGACCGTGCTGCGGTTCTCGCGATGACCATTCGCCTCGCCGCAGAGGGATTCCAGGCATGAGGGTCGCAACCTCTGAGGGCCGTTTCGCCCCGACCGACGACCACAAAGCGGCGGCCGCCGAAAACGGCATGGTCGCCACTGCCTTTCCCGATGCCACCCAGGCCGGCGTCGAAATGCTCCGGCAAGGCGGCAATGCCGTAGATGCGGCCTGCGCCGCCGCCCTCGCGCTTGGGGTGTGTGAACCTCAGGCAAGTGGGATTGGCGGGCAGACGATGGCCATTCTGCACCTCCGGGGGAAAACCATCACTATCGATGGCTCGACCCGCGCCCCTTCACTCGCCCATATCCGTCAGTTCGAGAAAGGAGATCACGCGGTTGGCTATCGAGCCAGCACAGTTCCCAGCACCATTGCCGTCCTGGGCTATCTCAATTTTCGGTATGGCAAGCTGGATTGGCCAACCGTCGTACAACCGGCCCTTCGGATCGCTCAAGAAGGCTATCCGATTACGCCACTTCAGCACGACCTCCAGGACCGCTCGCTGGAACAGTTTCTGTCCATCCCGACGCGCTCCGGAGCGCGCTATTTTCTTAAAGAAGGCAAAACGCCGTATGGCGCCGGGGAGATTTTCAAGCAGCCTGAACTGGCGGCAACCCTGGAACATCTTGCCGCTCACGGGCCCCGGTCGTTTTATCAGGGCAAGATCGCTCAGCACATTGATGCGGACATGCGGGCCAACGACGGGTTTTTGCGGGCGGATGACCTGGCGCTCATACCGTGGCCGGTTGAGCGACCGGCCCTCAGACGCCGGTACCGGGACCTGTCTATTGTCACCCTCCCTCCACCCGCCGCCGGGCGCACGCTGCTGCTCGTGCTGTTGATGCTCAGCCACCTGCCGTCCAGGTTTCTGCGCAGCCGCTCAAAGGAGTCCTATCACTTTATTGCCGAAACCTTTCGCAAGGCGTTTTTACAACGCCGTGAGCGCCCGTTTGATCCGAACACCTACCCGCAGTTTCCCGATAAAAAGATGATCAACCGGAAGTTTGCCAAAGAACTGGCGAAGTCGATTCGGGACGATATGGATATCCATCTCCCGTGGATCGACCCTCCTGAAGGGCCGGGTGAAACCACCCACCTGTCCGCCATGGATGCGGAAGGCAATGCCGTTGGGATTACGCAGTCAATAGAGCTGGTCTATGGTTCAAAGGCTGCCGCCGCGGGGCTTGGCTTTCTCTATAACAATTATATGGATGCCTTTGAGGTCAAGAACCCGGCGCATCCCTTCTATCTCAGACCCAACGGGGTTCCCTGGACTTCGGTTGCGCCGGCCCTTATTTTTCATGACGACAAACTCTGGATGGTGACGGGCAGTCCGGGCAGCGAGCGCATTTTTTCAACGGTCAGTCAGTTTCTGGTCCACTGCGTTGATGGCCGGCTGTCCATGGACGAGGCCATGCGGCACCCCCGCTTTCACTGTTCCATTGGTGGCAAGCTCAGCATTGAGGCTGACCGCTTTGATCCGACCGTCGTCAGCTATCTTGAAAACATGGGCTATAAGGTCGTCCGGCGCGAGCCCTACGCCTTCTACCTTGGCGCCATTCACGCAGTCCTGAAATGCCAGACGCGGAGCGGCTTTCAAGGGGTGGCCGAAGTCCGTCGCGACGGGACGGCGGGAGGCCTGTGATGGACACGCTGCCCGTCTTGCTTTCCATCCCGCACGGCGGAATGGATGTGCCTGCGGAGGTGAAGGACAGGGTGGGTATCAGCACGCTTGATATTCACGACGATATCGATCCTTTTGTGCGGGAGATATACGACCTTGGCCGGAAAGTCGCCACAGTCGTTGCCACTCCCATTCCTCGTACCTTCGTGGACCTGAACCGCGCACGCGACGACCGTCCGCCCCAGAACCCAGACGGTGTGGTCAAGACGCTGACCTGTGTGGGCCAGGAGATTTATGCGCAGGGGAAAGAACTTGAGTCGGCGGTCATCGACACCTTGCTGGAACGATACTATGAGCCGTATCACCAGCGCCTTCGCGCTGCCGTCCACAACCCGGCAATCAAGCTGGCCCTTGATTGTCATTCCATGCAGGCCGTCGGGCCGCAGATTTCGCCCGACGTGGGCCAACCTCGTCCCATATTCTGTTTGGGTAATGCCAGAGGCCAGGCCTGTTCGCCGGAGACCGCCCAGCGCTTGGCCGACTGTTTACGGCGGGCCTTTGACCTGCAAGAGCACGAGGTGACACTCAATCAGCCGTTTTCGGGCGGTTATATTACGCGTACCTATGGCGGGAGGCCCCTGCCCTGGATTCAGGTTGAAATGAATCGCTCGCTCTATTTGTCAGATCCATGGTTTGAGCGGGCAACCCTGGCCATGGACTCCCACCGACTGATGGAACTCAACCGCCGCTTCGAGATGGCTCTGAACTTCTTCTTTGCATCCGCATGAAGGTCCCATCTATATGCGGATGCCTCTTTTGTCCGTTCAGCCGAATGCATAAAAAAGGGATACCTGTCCCATCCTTGCTGCCGGAGTCTCTGATTCCTGTGACGAATTGTATATTCAGGAGGAGCCATGCGCTTTTCTGATTGGACGAACGCCCTAGAACACATATCCGAGCGTCTCGTCACGATGCTTCCTGCTGCCCTGGGCGCGACCGGCCTGCTGTTAGTGGGCTGGATTGCGGCGATTCTTGCACGCTTTCTCACGAGAAAAATTGTCGTGGCGGCTGTCGCCCGCATCAACAGACAATTCCGTCTGGCTGAAGGTCTCAGCGGAAGGAGACTTGCCGAGGATGCTCCACGGATCATCGGAGCGCTCGTGTATTGGGTAGTGCTGTTGTTCTTCGTGGCCGCTGCGATCGACAAACTGCCCCTGCCGGTCGTGACGGACCTGTTGCAGAGTATTGCCTATTATTTGCCCCGCGTCCTGTTAGCGGTGGTGATTGCCTTCATGGGTCTGGGCGCAGGAATCCTGGTCAATCGGTGGACGACGAGGGTGGCTGCGGCAGCCGGCGTGGAGTATGCGCCGGTTCTTGGACGGGTCGCTCAGATCGCTGTTTTTGTCGCCGCCCTCCTCGTTGGTGCACAGGAAATCGGATTAGAGAGTGGATTCTTCACCGCAACGATTTTAATCATTATTGCCGCCATCCTGGGGGGATTGGCGCTCTCGTTCAGTCTGGGCTCAGGTCCAATTGAAGAATAATGATATTTTTAATACCATTGGAAATCCATAAAGTAAGGAGAATCAATAATGAAAGAACTCGTTTCTGCAATCACCCAAAGGGGACAAGTAACGATTCCGGTTGAGGTGAGACGTTTGCTCGGTCTCAAGCCTCGCGATTATGTGGCTTTTGAGATTGGAGGGAACGAAGTCAAATTGGTCCCGGTTCAGTTTACGCTTGAGTCCGCGTATGGCTCTGTTCCTTCACATGGAGAACCGCAAGACTTTAAAAAGCTCTCTCGGCGGGTCAAGGAAGTACGAGCGGAAGCCATTGTTCGAAGAATACAAAAAAAATGAGATTTATCGATACGAATATTTTTTTACGTTACCTGACACAGGACGATGAAATAAAAGCTGCTGCTTGCTTTGAACTCTTTCAACGACTCCAGAGCGGAACGGAAACAGCGACTACATGTGAGGCTGTTATTGCCGAAGTCGTCTATGTCCTGTCTGCGCGCGCCCATTATCATCTCAGTCCAGAAGACATACGCGCGCGACTCCGGCCATTACTCAGCGTCAGGGGGCTGAAGCTGTTTCAGAAGAAGTTATATCTGCGCGCGCTCGATTTGTACGCCTCTTATCCTTTTCTTGATTTTGAAGATGCTCTGAGCGCGGCCTATATGGAAAAACAGGGGCTCACTGAAATCCTCAGTTATGACACGGACTTTGATCGCGTTTCGGGCATTACCCGTAAGGAGCCGTAGCCCCCGTGCTCGCAGCGTGCCCTGCCCCCGCGACAGCAGCCTGTCAGCGGACAATTCGTGAAACACTCAGTGTTGGAGCCAACTATTAACTGAACGGAGACAAGGAGATGAAAGTAACCCGCTTCGCCTGTGGACCAGCCGCCAACGAGAGCGAACTCAAGGCTTTCGAGCACTTGAGAACCCGCTTGCAATCCGTACCGGGTGACGGCGAGTGGGTTTTATTGACGAATCTGGCTTTCTCCGTCACACATCAGCTCCAATCTGATGAAATCGACATTGTTGCAATCGGCCCTCCGGGTGTTCGAGTCATTGAGGTCAAGCATTGGACTGCGCAGTGGACAGACTCGCACAAGGATTTGGTTGAGCAGGAGGCCGACCGGGTGACGAACAAGGCTCGCAAGATTGGGACGACGCTCCGAAAGACCGTCCCGAACCTTACCCACGTAGAGGGTGTGTTTCTACTGACCCACGACCCCTCCAAGGTAAGGCGTCTTGTCGATAAGAGTGTCCGGGGTGTCCGGTTCTATACGCTGAATAGAACTGATTGGAAGGATGCTATTAGCCTTGATGCCCCAGCTACACTATTGCCCTCACAAGTGACAAAGCTGGCCCGCGCCTTAGCGCCAAAGAGTGCCGTTGCCCTGGACGGTTCGCTGCGGCGACTCGCCGGCTACATCAACCTGGAACTTCAGACACCCAAAGACCAGCAGTTTCATCGTATCTACAAGGGTATTCATCCAGCCAGACAAGACCGGGTAATCCTGCACCTGTATGACTTATCCGCGAGCGATGAAACAAACGCCGAGACGAAAGCCCGCCGAGAATACGAGGCGCTGCGCCGGCTACAATTGCACGCCTGGGCGCCGCGTGTTCTGGAATCCTTTCAAGCTGCGCCGGGATACGCGGGCGAGGTGTTCTTCTTCACAGTGGTTGACCCCGCCGCGCCCTGCATCGAAGAGCGTGCGGCTGATATTTCATGGGAGACAAGAGCGCGGCTGGCATTCGCCCGGACCGCTGTCTGCGCTCTCGGTGAGTTGCACGAAGCGGAGACAGACGACGCGCCTATGGTGCATCGGAACCTTACTGTCAAGACCATTCTCGTGAAACACGATAATTCACCAATCCTGACCGGATTTGAGCGTACAAAGATTCCGGCGGATAGCAGTGTGGCTTCCGCCGACGCTCCGACTGGAGAATGGGAGACCACGGTCGCTCCCGAAGTTCGCGCCCAGGGTCTAAGCGTAGCGGATTATCGTTCCGACGTGTATTCGCTCTGCGCTTGCCTGACCAAGTTGTTTCAGGACCGAGAAGATGGGACAAGCCGACAGGTTACGGAAGCGCTCGCCAAAGGCTTGGCAGAAGAGCCCGAGGCGCGCGTCACCCTACAAGACCTGAAATTATCGCTCTCCGAACTGCTCGGCGAATCCGTCCCCCTACCCTCGCTGCCGGCCCGGTTCTGGACGGAAGAACAGATCGTGCCCTTTCGGGACCGTGACTATCGGATTGTCACCCGTCTCGGTTCCGGCGGTATCGGGACAGCATTCAAGGTGGTGGAAATCGACCGGTCTACGAAAGAAGACCTTGGAACTTACGTCGCCAAGGTCGGGCACAATGCGGAAACAGGTGAACGGGTCCTGAAAGCCTACCGTCTGGCGCGTTCGCATCTTGGCCGACATGCAGCACTCTCCACGATCTTCGAAACGGCCTTGGAATGGCAAGAGAACGATTTCATCGCGCTCATGACGTGGATTGAAGGCACGCCTCTTCACGACTTCGCCGGCGTCTTCCCACTTCTGGCCGAAGACCAACAGGAGAGCGGCGAAGTCGTGGCTGTCCGCTGGCTGCGTACCATGTGCGAGGCGTTGAACGTACTCCATAGCAATGGCTTGGTACACGGAGATATCAGTCCGCGTAATATGATCGTTTCAGACAGCGACCTTGTTCTGACGGATTATGATTTCGTCACCAAGATAGGGGAACCCGTTACTGCCCCTGGCACCGTTCTGTATTGCTCTCCTTCCTATCAAGACAACCGACCGGCTTCGCCTGCGGACGACATTTACGCCTTGGCGGCCAGCTTCTTCCATGTGGTCTTCGACAAAGAGCCGTTCCACTACAACGGCGCTCACGCCAAGGAGCGCGGGTTGAATTGGGAGGATGTGGACGATGTGGACGATGCGGCCTACTCTCCTCTCTTGGCCGCTTTCCTGAACAAGGCGACGAATCCCGACCCCGAACAACGGTTCGGGTCGGTGGCTGAGGCGTTGGCCGCTCTCAAGCCGCCGGAGCCCGAAGAAACACAGACTGAAACGGAGGAGGAAGCAGGCGTACCCACAGAACGGTGTGAAAATGAGGTAACGTGGCTACGGTCTCTGCTGCAATCCTATCCCGGTTCACGCTGGGGAAACCGGGAGACGCGCGGCCTTGACTCCGATTTTGCCGCTCAGACCTATGTTGAAACGAATCTTGAAGCTGCGTTGTATAACGATATTCTGAAGCGACGAGTCCGACTTGTACTCCTGTGCGGGAACGCCGGCGATGGTAAAACGGCGCTACTTCAGCACCTTGCCACTCGGCTCGGGCTTGGCGAGCATGCCTCCTCGGAGCGCATTCTTGAAAGGCGGATGGGCGACGGTCTGCTTGTGCGCATGAATCTGGATGGCTCAGCATCGTGGCAGGGACGCTCTGCCGACGATCTCCTGGATGAGTTTCTAGGGCCGTTCCAGGCAGGTCCGCCCAGCGAGGATATTGTACATCTTTTAGCAATCAACGACGGCCGTCTACTGGAGTGGATCGAAGGAGTAGAATCGCGTCAGGATGAGACGCCGCTAACGGAGGAACTCTACGATCTTCTTGAGGGTGAAGCTGCCAGCAGGGAATCCCATATCCGATTCATCAGCCTGAACCAGCGGTCGCTCGTCGGTGGCATTACACCGGAGCGAAACAAAATCGAGACCAGCTTTCTGGAGCGCCTGCTGGATCAGCTATATGGGGGCGAGAAAGCGTCTGAACTCTGGGCACCGTGCCAAACCTGTTCGGCACAAGAGCGCTGTGAAGTCTTCCGGGCGATGCGGATTTTTGGGCCAGACGGACTCCCCAACATGGCGGACAAGAGAATTCGCGCTCGTGCCCGTGAGCGACTAGTCGGAGCGCTTCAGGCAGTCCACCTGCGTGGGGAAACGCACATCACAGTCCGCGAGCTACGCGCCGCTCTGGTCTACATCCTCTTCGGGATTCACTTCTGCCAGGATTATCATGGTGGCTCTAATATCCCCGCGCTGTCCTATTGGGAGCGTGCCTTCTCCCCGGAGTCGCCCGGACGGCAAGGCGAGGTATTGCGTGAATTGGCCCACTTTGATCCTGCCCTTGAAGCCCACCCACAGATTGACCGACACCTGCTTCGCGCGCATTCTCAAGATAGCTCTGAGATAGCGCCTCATTACGATACGCTATCTCGGGAATCATCTCGACGCCGAGCCTACTTTGAATGGACGGAGGAACACATTAAGCAGGTTGCAGGTGATACCCAAGCTCTCGGCTTGGCGCGAGGGCGGCATCTGCGCCTGTTTCAAAACCTCCCACTCGGAGACAACCAACAGGACCGCGCTACGCTGTGCGCGCGTCTATGCAGGGGTATTTCACGGCTTGAAGACCTTCCGCCTCAGACGCTTGACCGGCCAGATGTGCAGCTCCGCATTACGCCCCGAACCCCCACGGAAACGGATTTCTGGGTAGAGAAGTCCTTGGCCGCCTTTCGTCTCGAAGCTGATATGCCAGTCGAAGCCGAGGGACTCGACCGGCTGCACAGGCAGGCTGTCCTGGTCTACCGCTATCGAGACGGAAGGGAAGAACGGTTGCGTTTGGGTGCCGAACTTTTCCATCTTCTCCTGGAGTTAAGCGACGGGTATCAGTTAGGCGATGTCTCAACGGATGATATATTTGCCCACTTATCCATATTTGTACAGCGTCTCGTCCGCGAAGATGATCGTCACATCTTCGCTTTGAATCCCATGCAGGACGAAGCGGTCTACGAAGTATTCGCCGACAGAAAGCACACTCAAGCGGGCGTGCAGCAACCGCTAATCATTCGTCGGCTTACGCAGGGAGACTAAAGAATGACAGCCACAACCGCCCGCGCCATTGTCGAAGAGGTGCTTTCCCGCAGTATGGCCCGCAATATCTGGGCGGGCAATTACCACAAGGCCCTGCCGTTCTCGATGGGAGATTTCGATCTGCCCGCGGTCCTCCCAGCCGTATTCTACATGTTCCGCTTTGCGCATCGTCGAGGAGGAGGAAAATTCCTTGAAACCTTTGGTTCGACGGAAGGAACCCATAAACAGCGTAGACAGGCGGCGACCATCGAACGCATGGCGGATAAGCTTACTGAGAAGAGTGATAAGTTTGTAGGGTTTGAGGGCGAGGTCGAAAAAGCCATTCTCGGCGACCTGCTCCTTTGCTTCTGTCTGGAGAACGCCAACCACGCCCTCGGCAGGGAGAAACAGGTTCAGCGCGTTGCGCCAGCCCATTACTTGGCAAGTTGGGTGGACCTTCCCTCCTCCGTGGCGAATCTTCGCCGCGTCCCCGAAATAATTGTGGCAATGCTGGCCAATCAAGAGGGCGAATACGTCCAGCAGAACCGCAACGGGGACCGTGCGAGGTTCCCTGTTGGTAGAGATTTTGAGGACAATATCCTTCTGCGCGCATTTCATAAGGGTGTCGTGCGGCGCGGTCAGTTGGACAGTCGTACCTCGGACCAATTCGAGGAAGAGTCCTCAGTAGGCCTGGACCAACTCTTGACGATTCGTCTGGCACAGCGACTACGATCTGCACCGGACAAACTGCGAGGAGGAGAACGGGAATACATCTCGAATCAACGTCCCATTTCAGAAAAGGCAGCGGTAGATTTCTCCGAAGACATTCGCCGATTCGTTCGGACATACGCAGACATCATTCCCCGTCACGCCTTTGTGGAACTGCTGGAGTCCTGCATTGCGGTTGGGATGACGACAATTCTTACCAGTGCGGTCGAGATTCTGTTTGAATGGGCGGAGACCGGAGAGATCCAAAAGCGCGACAAGCAGAAGCCTGTGGGTCTGTTCGTGGACTGCTCCAATGGGGCGGACCGCCATTTGAGAACGCTTGCCGAACAGTCATTGGATGACCTCATGCGACGCGTCGAACGGTTTCCCGTCATCTTAATGGCGCTTCGACTATTGGACTATAGTGCACGGTACGATCCAAAGATTAAGAAACTTAATATCCCAACGTGGCCCTACGCCACCGAGTGGCTTAACATGCTGGGCGAACTGCTTTACAGCCGGTGTACAGAGGCGGAACCGATCCACTATGACATGGAGCGTAAAGCAGAGGAACTGGCGGAGAAACTTGAGGAAGATTATCCCGAGGCTGCACAGATGTTGCGGAGTGAAAGCCTGAAGAATCCAGTTTGGCGCTTGGCTGAATCGCTTACCTCTTTGCAAGGTCGAAGCCTTACTCAGAGACTCCTTATCACGCTCGATTCGATTCTTCTCATAAACCGTCCAAATGGGCTTGCGGCGAAGAGAAAGACTAAACGTAGCGTCGCCGGGACAAGAAAGAGCAGGGAAGTTCGTTCACCTCTCTTTACCGACCCGGTCCTGGATTACCTTGTGCACCTCCACCTCCTCCGAAGTGGCAATAAACCCGGTGTTCGGCCGCTCCCATTCAAGGAATTCATCCTGAAACTCCGCAAGCGGTATGGGTTCTGCGTGGATGTAGCTCCCCCCGGGATGACAATTTCCAACGACCTGTTGCAAGCAAATCGCGCGATTCTGGAACGGCGCTTACGTGACCTGGGACTTCTCGTAGGTGTCAACGACGCTGAGGCGATGAAGCGTCTGCGGCCACGTTTTGAGCCGACAGCGGAGGATGAACATGCAATGGACTGAGCGACACGCGCCCATTCTTGGGCGGGCGTTCGAGAAGGTACTTGGAAAGCCTGAAATCGGCTCTATAGCCTTTGTGCGCTGCCTCACGCCCGATGTGGTGCAGGCCCTTGCCAAGGACGCCTCTTTTGCCCCGCAAGATTGGCAGGTCTTGCACGTTGCAGACTCAGATAATACGGAGGCGCGAACCATTACCGCGGACCGTGCTGTCGAGATGCGCGAGACAAAGGGAGACGCCGCGCTGCTCTTAGTGGATACGGCACGGGCTGGCGCGGGGATGGACGGCATTTACAGCGCGACGCGCGAAGTAGATGAGGCAAACCTGTTTGGGGAAGCCCTACGATTAGCTAGAAGTGCGGTGACAGACCACTTGTTCAGTAAACGCCGGCAATATGCCGAACGCGCGATCAGAAAGGCGCGAGGACACGGGCACCGCTTCAGCGTCTCGCTATGGACGGAGTTTGATTTTCTCTGCCGTATCGCAGCGGACGAGAGCCATCCCGGGGCGTATCTCCATCTCCTCGGTCTCTGGCCTGTCCAGGAGTCCGAAGATGCAGAGGCGGCAGACGAGTTAGACATCTCACGCATGTTCGTGGATCGCCTGCTGGGAGCAGAGGTCTCCGGCCTCACCCCGGCCAGACGGATCGAATCCCTGCGACTGTTGCAGCCCGCTGATCAGCAACGCAATGACCTGGAGCGCTTTCTGCGCTCCGCGGCCACAAAGCCGCTCCTTCCCGCCTTGGCGGAACTTTCCGACAAGAAACATCTGTGGGTCAATGTGTTGAAAATTGAGGGAGCCACTCAGGCCATTCAGAGTATTGAGCTTTCGTCCTGGCGGAACAGAAACGGCAGAATCGCCAAATGGTCAGGACTAGTGGAAGAAGGTAGCACTCAAGACCCGCCCGCTCTCATCCTGAAGCCTGGCGCCGAGCAGACGGGGGACTACTCCAAGCTTGAGGTCAGGTGGAGGGCGCGGCCGGAGAACCTTGAGAAAGGCGCTGTGGAATATCGTGTTGTCATTGCCACTGGTATGGATGAGGAACTTGCCACACGGGAGCTTGCTCACTCCGCTAAGAGAGAAGAGAAATACAGATTCAGCAATGACGATTTCTCGGCGCTGAGTGAGGACGCTCTCATTTCGGCCAAGGTGATCGTCTCGGTGATAGGCAACGAATTGGTCGAACGGCAAGAGAGTGAAGAATTTACCATTCGCTTCGGCCAGCCACCCGAACGCTCGGAAGGTGGAGTTGGAAAGAAAGTTCGGACATTCAGCGAAGGGCTTATCGAACTCGATGATCGAGAGATGGTTTCGCCTCTCGCCTCTTCCGCAAGTCCTCTCCCTGTCGATTCAAAAGGTTTTGTGCTGTTGCGAACACCCCAGCGCGGCAAGAGCTTCCGAGTTTTTCGGCCCTCCCTAATTGGTGAGGTAGAGAAACAATGGACCGAGCAGGATGGAGCGATAGGGCGCTGGTGCGTCGAAGTGCGTGCTTCTGGTACACGGGCCGGTAATGCTGAATTTGTGCCTTTTGTCCGTCCTGAGTCCACTTTAGGGCAGCTCTGGGACCGTACAACAGGCGCAAGTCGGAGAATGGCCGAACGATTCGCCTCAGGTGGCGGCGTCGGTCAGGTCTACGACGAGAAATCCAAGGGTTTCGATACGGTCAAAGAGTATCTACTTGCCTGGGCCGCTCTAATGGATGAAGGTGTTCCATCCTTGGCGCTCGCTAATACTGTCGAAGTACGGTCGCTTTCCGGTCGGACGATTGGATTAGTCGTCCTGCCAAGCCACCCGTTGCGTGTAGCCTGGCAGGTGGCCTACGACAACTTGGTGTTACATGCGGCCTTTGCCCAGAACAGGCGTCCCCGAGACGTTCAACACGAATTCGCCGGACTGGACGGTGCCATGTTCCCGGCCTTTCTGCCGGGTCTGCAAAATGGACATTCTTTTGTTTTCGCCGACGCGCTCGGTTTCCATGCGGTCGGCATGGTTCCTGATTACGACAAGGAGCCGAAGGCCGCGGTGGCGATTCTCGCCCGCGCCCTGGGCGAAAGTGAAACCGCGGACACGGCACCAACAGTAGGCAGACAGAGCGCTACGGTCCTGGGGAATGAAGTCGTTAAATATCTGGAGTGTCACGATACATCGAGATTACTCCAGATTCACGCTCTCAGGGCAGGCGACGGCCTTACGGTGTCCCGGTCGCTCGGCCGCGTTCATGAGCGTTACCGCAGCGCTTCAGACGAGGAAGACTTGGATGAGGATACGCAGAAAACAGCTCCAGCTTTTGTATTGGAGTTGTACCCCTCACAGGAACAGCGCGGGATTGCAGGGCGATTCATAGCGGAGACGCGGGAGAAACGTCGTAGAGGTGCGGGCGTGTTGTCTCCAGATGACTTCTGGATGCTGGAGTCTATGAGTCTCCCCGGCGGAGTCAGCCTGCCCAAATTACGCTGGGCGCGTAAGGACGGACAGGAACCCAAGACGGCGGCTCATCTTGCCGTTGCCTTCGACACGTTTGAATCTCACGTCATGGCAGAAGATATGAGGCCAATGTCCAGACCATTTTATGTGTTTGGCTTACTCTCTTTCTTCGAGAGAGACTACTCAAGTAGTCTGTCCCCTCTATGGCGTAGTAGCATTCCATCCTCAAAAGACGGAGAGAAGCATCCCTCAGACCGAGCACACACCGACCGATTGACGCGCCTGCAACAAGTCACACAAAAGGCGGTTGTTCGAAATATTGGGAGCGAAGAGAAATCACCGGTGTTGAGAACGGAAATCTCACCCCACAAAGCGGACAGCCTTCGAGACCTTCACCGGCTGTGCGACTGGGTCATCACCTTAGACCGGAATGCGGGCATTGAATACTTCGATTCGCCTCGGGACAATAAGGACATTTATGACGCTTACGTGATTGACTGCGTTCCAGAACGCGAAGACCTGGGTTGCCTCCAGTTGGTCACCTCAACCAGCAACCTGGAAGAGATTCGTAATTTGCTTGATGATGCGCTTGATCAGATGGGGATCAGCCGCAGCCGTCGGAACGCAGAATTCCTCATGGAACACCTCAAGGCGCTCAGCGGGCGCTTAGCCATTCGTCTCACCGGCCAGAAAGCGGCAACTTCGGAACTTATTGCCCTTGCGGTCTGCCACGCGAATTGCAGCCAGCCTTCGGAGCATGACGATTGCTGGGTCTCGCTTCAAAGCGGCTTTATCATTCCTGTTGACGATGTTCGGGATCTGCTTCCGCCCTTAAACAGACAAGAAGGCAATGAGGACGAAAAGGAGTCGCGTCCCGATCTTATATATGTGTCAATAGCTCCGCGAAAAGGGCTGCGTTTCCAGTTTATCGAGGTGAAGTACCGCCGGCATCTCCGGGCCGCGCGAACGCCGGAGTTGCTACGGAGCGTTCGCAAGCAAGTAGAATCTCTCAGGAAACGTTGGGACGAATGGTACGGTCGCGAGGGAGTTTGCTTGTCTTTTAGGCCAATCCGGCGTGCCAAGCTGGCCCGTGTATTGCGCTTCTACGCTGACAAGGCACATCGGCATTACCTGTCGGACGAGCAGCATAAGGGTATTGTCTCCGAGATAAACCGTATGATTGAGAAGGGAGGTGACTACTCCTTTGCGGAAGTGGGGGGTAGTGACTGCGGATGGGTCTTTTGCCCTGAGTACACCGGCCCCAGTCCCCTGGAGATATCGCCGATGGGGTGGGATACGCGGATATTTCTGGTCGGTTCCGCCCTTCTATCTGAGGCAGATTTTCGCCGTGAGTCTATCGTCCATCCCTCGGAAACAGGAAGGCGGAGGAGCGGGGGTCCTGCATCTCTACCGAAGCGAGAGGATCAATATTCGGCTGGTGGCTTGGATTCTGTAGAACATATCCCGACAGTTCCTAATAAAACGACTTTTAAGGCCGTGGAAAGTTACGGGGAGAACACGGAAAGAGCGACGAATAAAGTGCCTTCTATATGTTTTGGTATGGACAGATTCACAAGCGCGGAAGTCCGCTGGCCGTTGACCGTAAAGGGGAATCCGCATCTCTTGGTCGCTGGGCTGCCTGGAATGGGTAAGACCACTTGCCTTCTGAACCTGTGCAAGCAGATGATTGCAGCCGATGTTCGACCGATCGTTTTCTCCTATCACCAAGATATCGATGAGAGGCTTGAGGACTTGATCGAATCGGTGCGTTTCATTGATTTCCACGGTTTGGGATTCAACCCGTTGCAGGTTCTAGGCCGGGACTCCCGTATGGCGTATCTCGATGTGGCTGGGGCGTTGCGAGATATCTTCATGGCGATTTTTCCCGAACTGGGAGACGTCCAAGGGGAACGTATCCGGAGGGCCATCAAGGAGAGCTTCATCGAAGCAGGATGGGGTGACCCCAACACCGCTTTGGCACAGACACCGGAACCGGAGTTCAAACGTTTCGTAGAGATATTGCGGGATGATCCGAAACCAGACCGGGGGCTGCATACGTTGCTGGCACGTCTGGAGGAACTTGAGGACTACGGGTTCTTCGATGGACAGGAAGCCCGTGAGAGCCTGTGGGAGAGCGAACGGCCGATCATTATTCGCATCCATACGACGCAGAATGACAACCTACAGAAGGCTTTTGCGTCTCTCATCTTCTACGGTCTGTACAAGGACATGTTTCGGAGAGGCGTTCGAGACCGAATTACTCACGCTGTGATATTTGACGAGGCGCATCGCGCGGCGGGACTGAAACTTATCCCCACTATGGCGAAGGAATGCCGCAAGTACGGTATCTCGCTCATACTCGCTTCGCAGGAAGCAAAAGATTTCAATCTGTCTCTGTTTTCTGCCATTGCGAATTATCTCATATTACGACTGACCGAGGCGGACGCGAAGGTGCTGGTCAGGAACGTTGCCAGTTCGCAACAGGAACGGAGCTTGATAGACAAGATCAAGCAAATGGACAGGTTTAAGGCGCTGTATTTCTGTGAGGGCAAAAGTCGGCCGGCCTCCGTTAATCTCTTGTCCTGATATCACATCGAAAGGAATACTTACCTGGACTAGGGTTGGGAGGTGGATCCTTGCCGTTATCGCCGGCTCGAATTCACCTGAACTCTCAACAAACGACCTGCGCGTCCTCCGCGTTAGGTCTGCTGAAGAAATGAGACCGCGGCTTGGGCGACTTCGCCCTCTCGGGCCATAAAGAAATGGTCTGCGCCGTTAATGGTCTCAAGCTGCTTTGGGGCCGATATTTTTGCAACCAGCTCAGTCAGGTCGGGGATGGGGGAGTAGGTGTCGCGGTCGCCACTGATGAGCAGGACCGGTTTGGTCACGGGCACAAGAAACGCGGGGTCACGCAGTCCGAGCGGGAACGCCACGCCAATCAGGCGATGGACGCGGTCGTCTTCCGCCCCGGCTTGCAGTCCCACCATCGAGCCAAACGAATAGCCGGCAACCACGACGGTTGAGACGGCCTGCCGGTCCAGGAGAGCCGTGACAGCGGCTTTCACATCCTCGCGCTCGGCCACGCCTTCGTCATGGGTGCCTTCACTGCGCCCCACCCCACGGAAATTGAATCGCAGGGTGGCGATATTCTCCTTTTGGAAGGCGTGTGCTAACGCTGACACCACATTGTTGTGCATTTCGCCCCCATAGAGCGGATGGGGGTGACACAGCACCGCTCCGAGTGTGGGGGCTTGGGATGTCGAGAGGAGCCCTTCTAAGGTGATGGCGTCAGCGCCTTCGCCAACCGGAAAGGTGATATGCTCTTCCATACAGTCCTCCTTGCTTCATTCGGGTAGGCGAAAACCCGGCGGAACACAAGTGGGACGCGCAATTGTAGCGGTGAAAGAAGAACGCGAGAGCAAAGAACGATGCGGTGTAGCGCGTCTTTCTCCCCCTTGAGGAGTGCGGGCTGGAAGCCCGCATGGCGGCCAGGATGGCCGCCCTCCCAGGAGGAGAGCCGCCCACCTCCTGCGGGTGTGTCCGGCGTGCTCAGGCCGGTGGCTGCGTCGTGCGCAGGGCCGTAAGGCAGGTTGCCACGATCGCCTCGCTCGCCGTGGCTTCGGCCGTAATGACCTCGGCAGCCCCGGCGGATTGCAGCATGTCCTTGTCCATCTCGTACGGGGCTCGGGCGATCACCGCGACGTGCGGGGCGGTCGCCCGCACCGTACGAACGGCGGATTCGGCGGCCTTCGTGTCGTTGATGTTCACGACCACCAGGCGGGCCTGCCTGCAGCCCAGCTCCTCCAGCACCTCCTGTTGCGCAACGTCTCCGAGGACGGCCCGGTCGCCGGCGGCGTGGGCCGCGCGGACCTTGTCCGGGTTCCGGTCAACCGCGACATAGGTCAACCCCATCCCTCGCACAGCCCGGCAGACGCGTTGGCCTGTCAGGCCATAGCCGGCCACGATGACATGGCCGCTGGGCGGCTCGGGCATATCGATGCCGGGCGGCTCTGCCCCCAGGAGTCGGTTCAGCCAGGGCACGTATGCCGCGCCGCCGATGAGGCGTGGACCGAATGCAATGGCTGGTGGTGTCAGCAGCATGGAGAGGACGATGGCCATCAGCAGGTTGTGGGCAAGCGCGGCTGGGAGGAGGTCGGTTCCGGACGCGGCGTTCAGGAGCACGAAGGAGAATTCCCCGATCTGGCACAGTGTGGCGGCGGACAGGATCCCCACCCGCAAGGGCAGGCGGAGGAGCAGCGCGGTGCCGAGAATAATCGCGAACTTGCCGACCAGGATGACGCACAGGAGCCCGACGGTCGCCAGCAGGTGTGCACCGATGTCCGCCACATTCAGCAGCATGCCGACAGATACGAAGAACAGACTGGCCAGGACCTCGCGGGCCGGGATCACCTCTGACATCGCCTGGTGGCGGAACTCGCTGCCCGCGACAACCAGACCGGCCAGAAACGCCCCGAGGGCCAGTGAGATGCCCGCCAGCGATAAGGCCCAGGCCGTGCCGAAGCAAACGAGAAAGACGCTCAGGATGAAGAGTTCGCGCTCGCGGGTCCGGGCCACGAACGCGAGCAAGCGGGGGACGAGGCGGTGCGCGGCGAGCAACACCCCCACGAGGATAATGAGGGCTGTGCCGACCGTCACGCCAATGTCCCCGATGGCGCCCCCTTTTCCAGCCAGGTAGGGCACGGCCAACATCATCGGCACCACACACAGGTCCTGGAAGACGAGGATGCCGACCGCCAGGCGGCCGTGCGGCGCTTCGAGTTCGCCGCTCGTGGAAAGCGCACGCAAGACGATGGCCGTGCTGGAGACCGCGACGATACAGCCCAGGAAGAGCGCGGGGCCGGGCGCCAGCCCGAACCACATGGCTAACCCTGTCGTGCACGCACCCGTGAGGGCGACCTGCAGGCCCCCGCCCAGCAGGATGGCTTTCCACAGACGCCGGAGCCGGTCGAGGGAGAGTTCCAGGCCGATCCCGAAGAGCAGGAGCACGACACCCACCTCGGCCAGGACCTCGACATGATGGGCGTCGTTGATGAGTCCGAGGCCGGCGGGCCCGACGAGTGCACCTGTCAGGATGAACCCGGCAATCGAGGGAAAGTTCGCGCGCCTCAGGAGGGTGACGACCGCGACCGCGGCCCCAAACACAATGACCAGGTCTTTGAGATATGCGACTTCAGGCATACGCGCAGTAGTATAACAGAAATGGAGGCTTCTCCCATTGTTTGAGAATGCAACGGACCGCAAACATGTAAATACCTCTACCTGAAGAAAAGAACCTGAAGAAAAGGTTGTTTTCTTCAGGTAGAGTATGGGCTGCCGCATGAACCGGGAGTATCGCATCAAAAAGGTCCGGAGCTTCGCTCTCCAACATCCGTGGACAGCTCTGATACAGTGGCTGCCACGGGGTTATGCCTTTTTGTCCGTTGTCCGCAAAAAGGTGCAGGACGACGCGCTCAGCCTGCGGGCCATGGGCCTCACCTATATCACCCTGCTGGCCCTGGCGCCGCTTTTGGCGGTCATGTTTGCCGTGCTCAAGGCCTTCGGGGTACACCATCTCATTGAACCCTCACTGGCCCAAGCCTTGGAGCCGTTGGGGGAGCAGGGCACTGAAATTACCCGGCGCGTCCTGGAGTTTGTGAGCAACCTGCGCGTCGGGGTGCTGGGCGCGGTCGGGGTGGCGACCCTGTTCTATACCGTCGTCTCGCTGATTAGCAAAATTGAAGACTCGTTCAACTATATCTGGCAAGCGCGCTATTCTCGAACCTGGGGCAAGAAATGCAGCGACTATCTGAGTGTGGTCCTGGTTGGTCCGGTCCTGGTCTTTACGGCATTGACCGTCATTGCCTCGGCCCAGAGCCACACGGTTGTGCAATATATGATTGCGAACGAGTTGCTTGGTCCGCTCATTATGGTGGCAACGCAACTGATGCCGTTCGCCTTTTTATGTATTGCCTTCACGTTTTTGTACGTCTTTGTGCCCAATACTGCGGTGCGCTTCGGTTCGGCGCTGCTCGGCGGTGTGGTCGCGGCTGTTCTGTGGCAGTTGGCCGGAGTCGGCTTTGCCGCCTTTGTGGCCGGCTCTGCGCGCTATGCGGCCATCTATTCGAGTTTTGCCATTCTTGTTTTCTTTTTCATCTGGGTGTACGCCAGCTGGCTGATTATTCTGGTTGGCGCCGAGGTCGCCTGTTTTCATCAATATCCGGGCTCTTACCGCGCCGGCCGGGAACTGGACGGTAAAACTCCGCTGTCGCAGGAGCGTCTCGCGCTGACGGCTCTGGTGAGAATCACGCAGCGGTATCTCACTGAATACCCGCCGTGGTCTGTCCCCGACCTTGCCTCAAGTATGCGCGTTCAGCTCTCCGTGCTGGAGCCGCTGATTGAAACGCTGCTGGCAAAAGGCGTGCTCTTGCAGACCACCCAGCCGGAGGGTGTAATCCCTGGCCGTCCGCCCGAGCAGATTGCGGTCGTGAGCGTGCTGGATATCCTGCGCGCGCCTGGGGGTGAACCGGCTGCAATTGATAGCGGAGATGCCGTCTCGGCTCTACTTGACCGGCGGAATCAGGCGGTCAAACAGGCCCTTGACGGCATCACGCTCCGCTCCCTGGCGACCGATAGTCCCTTGAAGGATTAACGATCTCGACTACTCTCTTCCCATCATGGTTCCTGTTGCCCAATGTCATGAAGCTGTGAGAAAGAAGCGTTCCTGGCGGTCTCAGCCAGTCCTGTTTCTTGGCGTCTTGCTCTGCTGCGTCTGGGTGCCAGGCTGGAAGAGTGACGTTGTTTTTGCCCTCTCTCTCGAAGAAATCGACCCGGAACGTGCATGGCGGGTCGAGTCGGTTGTGCTTTCTGGCAACACGCAGTTCGATGCCGCGACCTTGCTGGCTGAGCTCCAAACAAAAACTCGGCCCTGGTATACGCCGTGGAAAAAGAGACCGCTCTTTGATCCCGTCTCGTTTGAGCGAGATCTTGAACGGGTGCGACACTATTATGAAACCCAGGGCTATTATCAGGCTCAGGTGACGTATGACCTGCACACCGATGCCGCGACGGGGAGCGTTTCCCTGGCTGTGCGGATTAAAGAAAATGAGCCTGTTACGGTTGGAGCGCTGAGCGTCGATGTCAGAACAGAAGCTCAGACCGGCGTTGCGCTTCCTGAGCGTCTTCCGCTTGAATCCGGGGCTCTCTTTACCGAGGCGGCCTACGTTCAGACTGATCAGGCGCTCCGTCAGGTTTTTCTTCAGCATGGCCATGCCTGGGTTGAAATCGAGCGGAAGGCCGAGGTTGACCTGAATACCCGGCAGGCGCGGGTTGCGTACTCCATCTCGCCGGGACCGCCTACCATATTTGGGACAACCCATGTGGACGGTACGCGGAAGGTTGATCCGCAAATCGTGCTCAGAGAATTGACCTATGCGTCCGGCGAGTTGTTTTCTCTGGCAGCTATTGAGCAGTCGCGCCAGAATCTTCTGAGCCTGGACCTGTTTCACTCGATACATATGGAATTCCAGCAGGAGACCGAGAAACCGCGTCAGGTCCCCATCCGTATACGTGTGGCTGAGAAAGAGCCACGCAGCATTCGGCTTGGGGCCGGCTATAGTACGGACGAGGAGTTTATCGGTCTGGCAGCGTGGCAGCATCGGAATTGGTTGGGTGGCGGTCGTCGCCTGTCTGCAGAACTGCGTTTGTCTGCCATTCAGCGTTCTATTGGAGCCACGTTCGTGCAGCCCTCCTTTCTGGCCCATGACACGGCGCTGCACATTGACGCCAAGCAAGGACAGGAAGACGAGGACACGTATCTCCTTAATTATTCCCGTCTGCGTCCGCGCATCGAGCGCCACTTCTCTCCAACCTTCTCTGGCTTTGTTGACTATCGGATCGAATTTCTGAAATTCAACGAGGTCGGCAGTTCTACCGTCCGGGCCCTGGAGGGCCTGCGACGCGAGGGCGTCTTATCCGGCCCAACTCTTGGGTTGGTCTGGGATACGACTGAAGATCTCTTGAATCCGACCCAGGGCGGAATGCTGTCCGTGGTTGCCAATCAAGCCGGGACAGTCTGGGGTGGCGATTATAAGTTCTTTAGCCTGACGGCTGAGGCGAAGCACTATCAGCGTCTCGGATGGGGTGTTGTCCTTGCCACTCGCCTGAAAACGGGCCTGAGCGACTTTTTCGGCTCACAGCGCAACATCCCTCTGTCCGAGCGCTTCTACGCCGGAGGCGATGGGGGGGTGCGAGGCTATGGCCGACGTAAACTTGGTGCCTTGAATGAGGCGGACGACCCGCTCGGAGGACTGAGTGTCATCGAAGGGTCGATCGAACTGCGGCGACCGTTATGGCGTGAACTGGCCGGAACGGTCTTCCTCGATTTTGGTCAGCTCTCGCTTGAGAGCTACGATATTCCGGTTGACAGTCTTCAATTTGCGCCCGGCTTTGGGCTGAGTTACGCCACGCGTATCGGGCCGCTGCGGTTCGATATTGGTTTTCCCATCGATCCTGCGGACGATGATGAGCCGTGGCGGGTCCATTTCGGTATTGGACAATCGTTTTGAGGGAGGGAAAACGGGTGCGGTACATGTGGCGGGTGCTGCTGATTGTCGGGAGCTTGGGCGGCCTGCTCATTGTTGGGACTCTTCTTTTTCTGCAGACTCCTCAGTTTCAGAAACTCCTCCACAGCCAGATCGTCTCGACCCTGAACACCGTTCTGCCCGGAGAGGTCAGCCTGGGCGGTCTGGAGGGGTCGGTGTGGTGGGGCCTTCAACTCACCGACTTTGTTGTCCGTTACGAAGAAGAGGATGTCGTTCGCATTCCTCGATTGACCGTCGGGTATGCGCTCCGTCCGCTGCTCAAGGGTCAGGTAAGCCTGACGCATATTGACGTGTATGAGCCTGTCGTCCGATTGACTCAAGACGAGGCGGGCAATTGGAATCTGGTGCAAGCTTTTGTTCCAGACACGGCACAGGAGGCAGACTCACAGTCGGGAATTGGTGTTGTCCTCGGCGCTGTCACCATCCACAACGCGGCGGTTGAACTCGTTCTTGCCGACCATTCTCCGTATCGTTTGCACGACATGACCCTTGAAGCACGGGCTACACTGGAGGACGATCAATTGCACGTCGTGTGTGACAGATTTGCGACTGGTATTGCTGCGACCCCGGCTCCGCCGCTGAATCTTGTCGCCTCGGTAGCGGTGCACGGAGACCTGGAGCATCTCTCCATTGACATCCCCCATATTGATATCACCTCAGCGCAGTCCCGGATGCGGTTTACCGGCCAAGTCGCAGACCTGAACACTCTGAGACTGGACGGAACACTTTCCATTCACAGGCTGGCCGCGGCTGACTTGGCTGCTATTGTTCCCGGCTGGCCGATCCAAGACGCGATGTCTGGAGAGCTCCGTGTTGTAGGCCAACTCGCTGACCTGCACACCGATATCAGGCTGGCAGTCGCGGACGCAGAACTCAAGGGGCAGGCGTGGGCAGACTTGAGTCAAAACGAACTCACATACACCGGCTCGGTCGCTTTCTCGCATTTTGACCTCGCGAAGCTGCGAGGTGACGAAGCACTGGGCGGTGTCTTTGAGGGCAGCCTGGAATTGGCGGGGCAGGGGGTCGATATGGCCGGCCTGACTGGCAACGCTGCCGTCCAAGGCCAGGCGCTTCGTATAGGAGAGTGGCAAGTCGGCGAGGTGGGGCTGACCGGGCGCGTTAAACAGCAAGGGGTCAAGGCCAGCGGGACGATTGCCGCGAAATCAGGTCAAGCGAACTGGAACGCCGAAATTCAGCTTGCAGACGAACTTGCGTATACATTCACCCTTGCGGTTGACCATCTTGACTTGCAAAAAATGGTTCCCGGTGAGGAACCGGGAAACGGAACGCAAGCAAAAGCCGATACACCCCCGGTCATGACGAGCGACCTCAACCTGTCCGGTACGGTGCAGGGTAGGGGGATAGACCCGTCCAGCATGGATGTCCGGGTCTTGTTCACGCTCGCTCCTTCGAGTTTTGGCCCACTATCAATACGCAGTGGCCGTTTTGACGCCTCGGTGACTGATGGGAGGGTGGATATTGCGGATATGCATCTCAAGGCCCGGAATGCCAGCCTAGCGGTGCGGGGAGAACTGGGGACGACGTTAGCAGAGGTGGGGAAACTGTCGTACCAACTCAACGTCTCCGACCTTGCCCCATGGCTGGCTGTAGCTGGCCAAAAGGGAACAGGTCAGCTCACGCTGGCGGGTGAAGCTGAGGGCAGTCTGACCAAACTGACCGTCTCTGGAGCCGGGCAGGTGCACGCTGTTGCGCTGCAAGGGGGTGCGCTCACCCAAGGAACGATTCAGTATAATCTGACTGGGGGCGAACTGTGGCCGACGGGAAGCATAGAGGCTGAATTAGCCGGACTGGACGCTGGAGTTGCGCTACAATCGGTTGACGCCCAACTGGAGTTGACGCACGAAGAGGCTCCGGGAGTGCAGATGACCGTCCACGCTACGGATAGCGCATCCCGGAACCACCATCTGGACGCCCGGATTGTCCGGCGGCCCGACCAGTTAAGCCTGAATGTGAATGCGCTTGCGCTTGCCCTGCCCGGTGGTGTCTGGGAATTGGTAGAACCGGCTACGGTTACGCAACAGACCGGGACAGTGGCGGTCGAGGACCTACACCTGAGAAACGGGAACCAACACATTTCCGTAAACGGACGCGTCTCAACGCACGGCGCACAGGATTTTCAGGTGCGGGCCGAGGAGTTTGCCATAGCCGACCTGCGCCCACTCGTACCGGATATGCCAACCGTTTCTGGCGCGCTGTCTACGCATATTCGGCTCTCCGGGACTGCTGAGACCCCGATTCTCGAGGGCAGCCTTGCGATCGATCCATTACACATCATTGAACAGCCATATAAAGGGCTGTCGTCCTCGTTTACCTATCAGAACAAGCAGGCCACACTCGATCTGACCTTTGCGCAGGATGAGCAGCATGCCTTGCAGGTCTCCGGGACACTGCCACTTGCCCTGCACTGGCACAATGGGCTCACAACCGGAATCCTGGGAGACCTTGACGCCCATGCACGCTCCAGCGGATTAAACTTGGCTTTTCTGAACGTCCTGAGTGGCAAAGGAGCCAGCGATATTGCCGGGGAACTGCATATTGACATGGCCCTGCAGGGACCGCCCACGGACCTGTTCCCGCAAGGAACAATCGGGGTCCGAAATGGCCGGGTGACGGTCGCTCCACTCGGAACGACGATCTCCGATGCGACACTGACACTGGTCGCTCATCCTGAGGCGATTCGCATTGAGGAAATCTCCGCTATCTCTGGAAAAGGCAAGCTTACCGGCCAGGGAGAAATCAGCTTACGCAACTACACGCCAGAGGGCATCGATGTGACCCTGACCGCTCGCCAATGGCCGGCTATTCATACCAGGCAGTATCAGGCTGAGGTTGGCGCGGCTGTCAAAATATCTGGAGCACTCACTGCACCACATCTGAGTGGCACGGTGGAAGTCCTGCGGGCCACCCTGCGTCCGGACCTTGCCTTTCTCGATAGCAGACCGGTCAATCGGGACGAAACCATTCTCATTATCCCGGTCGGCGAGACCGCTCGCTCTCTGGCCGAACACACAGCAGCCAGGGAACAGCGGGCTGAGAACCGGGCCGCTCGCAACGCAACAATAGATCTGACTGTTCGAGTCCATCGGAATACCCGGATCAAACATGCGAACACCGCAGTCGACCTGACTGGCGAGGTCAAGGTGACGAAAGAACACGGGGCGGAGCCCCGTCTGGTTGGGGATATCAAAGTGGTTCGAGGCTGGGCGGGTTTCCAGGGGCGGCGTTTCACCCTGGATGACGGCAAGGTTCAGTTTACCGGAGGCAGAAAAATCAACCCGAGCCTGGACATTGTGGCGCAATACCAGGCACCTGACCATACCGTTGAAGTCGTGGTTCAGGGAACAGCGGACGAACCTACCCTCGTCTTACGCAGCAAGCCGGAATTAGAACACGCCGATATCCTGGCCGTCCTCCTGTTTGGAAAACCGGCCCGCGCGCTTGATCAAGGCGAAAAGCTTGACCTTGAGAAACAGGCGTTGGCTATCACGAGCGGCTACGCCGCTACCAAGATCGGTGAGTCAGTCTCTCAAGCCCTTGGGTTGGAGAGGCTTGGGGCCGGGCTCAAGCTCTCGAACCTGGATATCGCCGGCGGGACGGTCGGCTTTGGGCTTTCTTTGCCCCAGGGGTTACGGGTATCTGTCGCTCATGATCTGACGAAGAAAGGCGAGCGAAAAGTCTCTCTGGAATATCAGCTCAATCCGAACTGGCAGATCGATACGTCCTCCAGTTCGGGGGGGGCCAGCGAAGCCCATATTTTATGGCAGAAGAAATATTGATGGATCCAGCGTTCCTGCAATCTTCACGTTTTGCGCTGATGCACGACTGGAACTCGCTCGCGTTTGTGTCTCGCTGAGGCATAGGCTATCCTGGAAAGAGGGCGCGCGGAGCGCACCGGCTGTGAAGACAGCAATGGAGGCTGGTGGGGGAGGTGGATGCGGTGGAAATTCAGAGTCATCATCGATGTGGCAGTCTCAACCTCAATGTGAGGGGACTTGAACAGTCAGCAACCTTAGCGATCAATGAACGGAGCAACACGCTCCGTCGCGCAGGACAGCGCATCTATAAACTCGGGCTGGGCCAATCACCATTTCCCATTCCGCCCGAAGTGGTGAACGCGCTCCGGCTGCACGCCCACGAGGACGACTACCTGCCGGTCGCCGGTTTGCCCGCCCTGCGGGAAGCAGTGGCCGAGTTTCATCGCCAGAAAGACCACGTGCAGGCCCGCCCCGAGGATGTCTTGGTCGGGCCTGGCTCAAAGGAACTCCTGTTCCTCCTACAGTTGACCTTTTATGGTGAACTGCTCGTACCCTCTCCGGCCTGGGTATCCTATATCCCGCAGGCTCGCATCATTGGGCGCACTGTCAATCTCATCCCAACAACATTCGAGGAGAACTGGCGCGTCTCCCCCCAGCGCCTGGAGTCCATCTGCAAAGCCGACCCGGACCGGCCGCGTATTCTCGTATTGAATTATCCTGGAAATCCCGAGGGAGGCAGCTATACGGCACCCGAACTCGAAGAGTTGGCCGCGGTCGCGCGGCGGTTCGGGGTGATTCTGCTGTCCGATGAAATTTATGGTCAGCTGCATCACCAGGGGGCGCATGTGTCGGTCGCCCGTTTTTATCCAGAAGGAACAATCATCAGTTCCGGGCTGTCCAAATGGTGCGGAGCTGGCGGCTGGCGGCTGGGGACGTTTACCTTTCCGCCGGACTTGAGCTGGCTGATGGGAGCGATGGCGGCTGTGGCCAGCGAGACCTATACGTCGGTCAGTACCCCAATTCAATATGCGGCCACCCGGGCGTTCCAGGATGGCATTGCGATTGAACGCTATCTCTCGCACGTCCGGCGTATTCTGTCGGCTCTGGGCCAACGCTGCGCGCAGATTCTTCAGACCGCCGGCGTCCGGGTGCATGCGCCGGTTGGCGCTTTTTATCTCTTTCCGGATTTTTCACCTTTCGCTGAGCGGCTGGGGCGGCGTGGTATCACGAATAGTGACTCTTTGTGTGAAGCCCTGCTGGACGAGACGGGTGTCGCCGTCCTGCCCGGATCGGCCTTTCAGCGGCCACGGGAGGAACTCACCGCCCGGATTGCCTATGTCGGCTTCGACGGCGCGAAAGCGCTCACTGCGAGCGAGGCGATTCCGCTCGACCACGACCTCCCGGCTGATTTTATCGAGCGCTGGTGTGGGGATATGACCGAAGCCGTACAGCGTATGACGGACTGGGCGGCTGAAACGAAGTCGCCCAAAGTCGTGGATCTGATGGATCGAAAAGAAAGAGCCGTCGGGTAAACCATCCCGAAAATACGCCGCCTGGGCCGTGTCCCTGCTGGTATGCCCCCTCCCTCCAAGGGACGTGTGAGGCACATTGTGCTGTGACCGGGGATATATTCCCGCTGGGAGCGCAGGCTTCCAGCCTGCTTCGGGGCGGGCAAGATGCCCGCGCTCCCAGTGGGGACGGTGGGCAACCCCTGTGGCTGCCCGGCCCTGTAGTCATTTCTCCTTGACACGTCCCAAATCAGCCTTACCTTTTTTGCAGTCAGGAATCACAGCCAGTTAAAGAGCGCGAACGGCTGGAGGAAGGAGGGCAGCGTGGATCTCAATCGCTTGACTGAAAAATCGCAAGAAGCCCTGCGCCAGGCCCAGGCGCTGGCAACCCAACGGAACCACCAGGGGATTGATGTTGAGCATGTGTTGGCCGCCTTAACGGAATCTCCCGACGGAATCGTCCCGGCTCTTATCACCCAGGCCGGAGTATCCCTCAATGCGCTGCGTGCTGAGCTTGAAAAGGCGCTCAGTCGCATTCCGCAAGTTTCCGGCCCGGCCAGTGGCCCGGACCGCGTCCATGTCACCCAGCGCTTATCCCGGCTGCTCACCCGCGCTGAAGAGGAAGCCAAAGAACTCAAAGACGATTATGTGAGCGTCGAGCATCTGCTCCTCGCCACGCTGGAAGACGAGGGCGCGACGGGCGGTTTGCTGCGCAACCACGGCCTGAGCCGGGAGCGCCTGCTCACCGCGCTCCAGAAAGTGCGTGGCCACCAGCGTGTGACCAATCAAAACCCGGAGGGCACCTATCAGGCCCTGGAGCGCTATGGCCGCGACCTGACGCAGGCGGCAAGTTTGGGCAAGCTCGATCCAGTCATTGGCCGAGATGATGAAATTCGTCGGATCGTGCAGGTGCTCTCTCGCCGGACAAAAAATAATCCGGTGCTGATCGGCGATCCGGGAGTCGGCAAAACCGCCATTGTGGAAGGGTTGGCGCAGCGTATTGTCAGCGGCGATGTGCCGGAAAGTCTGAAGCATCGTCGTGTCATCGTCCTGGATATGGGCGCGCTGATTGCCGGGGCAAAATTTCGAGGTGAGTTTGAAGAGCGACTCAAGGCCGTGCTCAAAGAAGTCCAGGAATCTGAGGGCGCGGTGGTGTTGTTTATTGACGAGTTGCATACGGTGGTGGGCGCAGGAGCATCGGAGGGCGCTATGGACGCCTCCAATCTGCTGAAGCCGATGCTGGCCCGCGGCGAGCTGCACTGCATTGGGGCGACGACGCTGGACGAGTATCGTCAATACGTGGAAAAGGACCGGGCGCTGGAACGACGCTTTCAGCCGGTCACGGTTGACCAGCCGTCCGTGGCAGATACGATTTCCATTCTGCGTGGCCTGCGGGAACGCTACGAAATCCACCACGGGGTCCGCATCAAGGACGCGGCGCTGGTGACCGCGGCAGTACTGTCGCATCGGTACATCAGTGATCGCTTTCTGCCGGATAAGGCGATTGACCTGATAGATGAAGCCGCCGCCCGGCTCCGAACCGAAATTGACTCCATGCCAACGGAACTGGACGAAGTGTCCAGGCGGGTGCTGCAACTTGAAATTGAACGGGAAGCCTTGCGCAAGGAGACCGACCAGGCCTCGCAGGCACGGCTGGAGAAGCTGGAAAAGGAGCTGGCGGATTGTCAGGCCGAGGCCGGGACGTTGACCGCCCGGTGGGAGATGGAGAAGGGCAGTATCGGTCAGTTGCGTAGTCTCAAAGAAGAAATTGAGCAGACCAGACGAGCCATTGAAAAGGCCGAGCGCGACTATGACCTCAACCGGGTGGCTGAACTCAAATATGGGAAGCTGGCCCAGCTTGAGCGGGACTTGGCGGATGGGGAAGCGCAGCTCCAGAGCGAACAGGGGCCGAGTCGCCTTCTCAAGGAAGAGGTTGATGAAGACGATATTGCCGCCATTATCTCACGCTGGACGGGTATCCCCGTTTCCAAGCTGCTCGAAGGCGAGCGGGAAAAATTATTGCACCTTGGTGAGCTGCTGCATCAACGGCTGATTGGTCAGCAGGAAGCCGTCCAGGCGGTGGCTGACGCGGTTATTCGAGCCCGCTCGGGGCTCAAGGACCCTCACCGTCCGATTGGGTCGTTCATCTTTCTGGGGCCGACCGGGGTGGGAAAAACCGAACTGGCCCGTGCGCTGGCTGAGTTTTTGTTCGACGCTGAGGCCAATATGGTCCGGCTCGATATGTCGGAATATATGGAGAAGCATACGGTCGCACGTCTCATTGGCGCGCCGCCGGGGTACGTGGGCTATGACGAAGGCGGGCAACTGACCGAAGCGGTTCGGCGGAAGCCCTATGCGGTCATCCTGTTTGACGAGATCGAAAAAGCCCACCCCGATGTCTTCAATGCCTTGCTCCAGATTTTGGACGACGGACGGTTAACCGATGGGCACGGACGAACGGTTGACTTTAAGAACACCGTTATCATCATGACCTCGAATGTCGGCAGCCAGCTTATTCTGGGTTATCGAGGCGGGGATGATACTGAGGCGTATGCGCGCATGAAGCGGGATGCGCTGGACGCCCTCCAGAACGAATTCCGGCCAGAATTTCTGAATCGGGTCGATGAAATCGTGGTGTTCCATAGTCTGAACCGAGACCACCTCAAACAGATCGTCGAGATTCAGCTTGCACACTTGCGGGAGCGGCTGGCCGAACGGCAAATCACGCTCGAACTGACGGAAAGTGCTAAAGAATATTTCGCGCACACCAGCTATGACCCGACCTATGGGGCTCGCCCGCTCAAACGCCTTCTGCAAAAGGAGATCGAGACCAATCTTGGCCGGAAAATTATTGCCGGCGAGGTAGCCGAGAATGCCCATGTAATTATTGACTATGACCACCATGCGCTCACATTCACCACCGCGCCGGTCGCTGAGGTGGCCTGATTTTCTCCCCTCAGGCTCGTCGGGCTCCCTCCCCCTCAGACCCGGCGGGGGGAGGTGGGTTTCTCATCGCTCAAGGGGAAGAATAAAACCCCGTTCGTGTAAATGGCCTTTTCCATTTGACTTTTCGCGTATTTCTTTCTACAGTCCCTCCCTCTGCTCTCCTATAGAGCTGCCCTCTTTCCTCAGGCTCGCAATACACGAAGCGGTATTGAGTTGGCATGAAGCGGTGCGAGTTGGCAAGAGGAGACTCCTCAGATCAGAAGAGGTATCTCTATGCTAAACGAAACCACTCGCCGCCTTGATATTTCAAACGGGTCTCCCATTGCTGTCACGTCCGAACCCTCGGCGCCGCGTTTCAAGGTGTATAATGAGCGTCACCTCGACCAGATTCCGCAACTGCAACGCTTATCTGATGAGCAACGATTTAATATGCAGGTGGTGGCCAGTGTCTTGCCCTTTCGCATTAACCCGTACGTCATCGAGAATCTCATCGATTGGGATAATGTCCCCGATGATCCCATGTTCCAGTTGACTTTTCCGCAGCCTGGCATGTTGCTGCCGGAAGACTTTGAGCGTATGGCTGGTCTGCTCAGGAAAGGGGCGGATCGAATCGCGGTCAAAGCCGCCGCAGATGATATCCGTATCCGGCTGAACCCGCATCCTGCCGGCCAGCAGCAGATGAATGTCCCGAACATGGCCGGCGAATCTCTCCCCGGCATGCAGCATAAGTATCGCGAGACCGTCCTCTTTTTTCCGAGCCAGGGTCAGACGTGTCATACGTATTGCACCTTCTGCTTTCGCTGGGCGCAGTTCGTGGGTATTCAAGAGTTGCGTTTTAATTCAAACGACGCTGGTCAGCTTCACCGGTATCTGGCCTCACAGCCGCAGGTGAGTGATCTGCTCATGACCGGCGGAGACCCGATGGTCATGAAAACCCATCATTTGGCCGAATACCTGCGTCCCTTGCTCCAACCGGAGTTCGAGCACGTCCAAACCATTCGGATCGGAACAAAGGCGCTGACCTACTGGCCTTTCCGCTTTACGAGCGATGCGGATGCCGACGAGCTCATGCGCCTGCTTGAACAGCTCGTCGCTGCCGGTAAGCATGTGGCGTTCATGGCGCACTATAATCACTGGAGAGAATTAGAGCAGCCGCAGGTCTGTGAAGCCATTCGACGTGTGCGCTCGACCGGAGCGGTCATCCGCGGTCAGGGACCGCTCCTGGCCCATATCAACGATGATGCCGCGGTGTGGATCCGGTTGTGGCGGACCCAGGTCCGCTTGGGCATTATTCCGTACTATATGTTTGTCGAGCGCGATACCGGGGCGCGGTGTTATTTTGAGGTGCCTCTGGCCCGCGCCTGGGAGATTTATCGTGAGGCCATTTCCCAGGTCTCCGGTCTGGCGCGGACCGCCCGCGGCCCGTCCATGAGTGCGGGACCGGGCAAGGTCGAGGTGCAGGGCATTACCGAAATAAACGGCGAAAAGGTCTTTGTCCTGCGCTTTATCCAGGGACGCAATGCCGATTGGGTCCAGCGGCCGTTCTTTGCCAGGTTTGATCCCAGCGCGACCTGGCTTGACCACCTCAAACCCGCCGGCGGAGAAGCCCAGTTCTTCTTCGAGCCTGAGTACCGGGCCATACAGGCGCAGACTTCAGCCGGGCACTGAGCCTGCGCCCGCGCCTTACTCGCGGGGCTTGAGCATCCGAATCCGCCGCACCGGTGGATGGCCGGGGGTGTCATCCACAAAGGTCAGGTGTTCCGCCTCACAGGCGGGACAGATAATCAGCGTCCCGTATTTTTCGTGCTCAATCATGGGCGGCCAGTTCCCGTCCGCCGGCTCACCATAGTTGCTCATTTGGTAGAGTTCTTCGGCACACATCAGACAGTACTGGGCTTTTGCCATAGGCTGACTCCTTCTCCTTCGTCTTGACGCCCTGAGGGGGAGGGGGTAGGTCTTCTCTTGTCCGGTAGCTCCGGCCACAAAAAGGAGACGACATGTTCGAGTATACTATGGAGCGCCTCTTTTCCTATACCGCCACCCTGGAGATGCCGCCTGAAACAATAGGGCCAGTGCCCGGCGGCGCCCGGGTCAATGTATACATCACGGGCGGGAAAGTCGAAGGTCCCAAACTGCACGGCACGCTGCGTCCGGTTGGCGCGGACTGGCTGACTGTCCGACCCGATGGGGTGGCCTATCTCGATGTGCGGGCAACCGTTGAGGCCCACGACGGGGCATTGATCTATGTGACCTATAATGGGGTGCTGGATTTAGGCGCGGACGGCTATCAGAAATTTCTGGACGGCGAGCTTCCGCCCAGCGGGACGCCGATTCGGACGAACCCCTGGTGTCAGACCGCTCACCCCGACTATATGTGGATGAATCGTTGTCTCTGTGTTGGGGTCGGAGAAGCGTATCTGGAACGTGGCGAGGTGCGCTACGACGTGTATGCCGTACGCTAGACGTAGGGCGGGCGAGAACAAATTATGAGCAAACCGAACTGGAAAAGAACATCTCTCATGTATTGGGGTGCGGCCCTCAGCGCTGGTCTGCTGCTGTGGAGCCGTCCTGTCGGTGCCGCGGTTGAGGTCGGGAGCCCCGCGCCCGCGTTTTGTTTGCCGGCCCAAGACGGCGAGGCGGTCTGTCTCTCAGACTTCACGGGGAAACAAAATGTTCTGCTGCTTTTTTATATTTTGGACTTTACTCCAGGCTGAACTCTTCAGTTGGCAAACGGGCAGGAAGCCCGGCAGGAGAAGCAACTCGACGCGGTGGTCCTGGGAATCAGTACGAATCACACCGCTTCCCAGCGCATATTCCGCGAACAACTGGCCCTCAGCTATCCGTTGTTGAGTGCGTTTGACACCCCCGAGGTGGTCGAAAACTATGTAGGCTGGCTGGACCGGGAAAAGCGGCTCAGTCAGCGGGCCTATGTGCTGATCGATACGGACGGGATCGTGCGTTTTGTCCGAGTCATGCAGAGTCCCGGAGAGGTTCTCTCGGTAAGCGAACTGGAAGCTGAGCTGGCCAAGCTCAAATCGGCCCAGTAAGGTGTCTGCTTGCGCTTTGAGAGTGAGGGACGAATAATGAGCGGCCAAGAGTGAGGACGGTAAAAGGAGGCCCGATAATGCAGGCGCGAGTCCTCTGGTTTCCAGTCGTTATTGCCGGTGTCCTGACAGCCGGTCTGTGGGCCTTGCCGCATCTCGTCCGGGCGCAGAACGCCCCGGCTGATACGGGTCAGCATTCCCAAGAGGTTGGCGCCCCGCAAGTGCTGGAAATTCCTGTCCAGAGCAACTCTCCACAACCGTCTTTTGGTGTCGAAAACCCACCGCCCGCCCAAGTGGCGGATTTCGGAGACGTTGATCCAAACGGAGACTGGTCCTCTCCGACAACGGACGGTCAGTTCCCTGAATGGTCCGACCCGTCTGGGGCTGAGTCCAAACGCACCTACCTCGGTGTCCTCTATGCAACAGCCGAGGAAGGACCAGAGGGCGTCCAGGTATTAAGCGTGATTGAGGACAGTCCGGCGCATCGTTCCGGCTTTGAAGGCGTGAATACGCCAACGCAGCACAACCGGAACGATTTAGTAAAGAAAATGGCGATCATTGCGCTGGCTATGTCACCGGCCGGCCCGTTTGCCTTGCCCCTCGTTGCCGCTCACGATCACCTCACCCGGGAGCGCCATCCTGCCGGCGACCTTATTGTCGCGGTCGAGAGCACTCCGGTTCGGACCGCCCAGGACTTTACCGAAACCATGCAGCGCTACCATCCTGGAGACCAGGTGTCCTTTTCCGTCCTCCGCAGGAATCAGCCCCGCCAAATTACGGTGACGCTCGAAGAAGAGCCGTTGGAACCGTAAATCCGCACTGATGCGCCCCGCGGTTGTCGCCCGAAACTGTACGGGCTCTATTGGAATAAAGGCAGTCGCCCTGGCCGGTGTGTTCGACCCCACGAATCCCAGCGCAGGCCGTTAGCGCCGCGCGTCTAGCTGGCCGCATCGACCGGGCGTGCAGCCTCAGACAGGTGTCCCACCTGGGTACGGAAGGCGTTGACGGTATTGTTCATGAGCATGGATACCGTCACCGGCCCGACGCCGCCGGGAACCGGCGTAATAAATGCGGCCCGTTCTCTGGCCGTGTCAAATTCCACATCGCCCACGAGGTGTGAGCCGATCTGATTGATGCCGACATCGATCACGGTTGCCCCAGGGCGCACCCAATCGCCCTTGATCACCGCGGGAGAACCGACGGCCACAACGAGGACTTCTGCCCGCCGGACGTGCTCGGCCAACAGCCCCCGCTGAGCGGTCGCGATATGACAGATGGTCACGGTGGCTAAGCGGTCGACCAGCATCAGGCTGAGCGGCTTGCCCACAAGTTCGCTGTGTCCGACAATAACCGCCTCTTTGCCTTCCATAGCGATCCCGGTTGCGTCCAACAGGCGCATGACGGCCAGAGCGGTACAGGAGCCAACGCGTATCTCTCCGGTGACAGCGGCCCCGACATTTTCCGGATGGGTGCCATCCACATCTTTTTGCGGGGCAATATGGTTGACGAGGACAGAGCGCCGTAAATGCTCAGGCAGTGGGAGCTGAATGATTACCCCGGTGACTTCAGGGTCCTGATTCAACTGCTCCAGACGGCGCAGCACCTCGGCCTCTTGGGCATTATCCGGGAGGTGGTACCAGCGATACTCAATCCCCAACCCCCGGGCAATCCGATTCATGGATCGAATATAGACTTCGATAGCCGGGTTCGAGCCAATATAAATACTGACCAGAACAGGTCTTCGTCCGGTGCGCTGGATCAACTCTGCAATGTCCGCTCCAAGTTCCGCATAGACGGACTGGGCAATGAGCTTGCCTTTGACGATCTGGGCACCCATGCCGGGACGGTATCATCTGACACAAACGGGCGGAAGCGGGCCGCCTAGCTCAGGCGCCGATTTCGTGATAGGCGGAGGGCGAAAAGGGTAACGTATGAAGACATTTTTCGAGCGGTTTGTGGATGAGGTCGTTCGCAAGAGAGACACTGGGGAAATCGACGAGGAAAAGGCTCGGCAATGGATAGCCGAGATCCAGCAACGGCTGGAGGAACACGCCGAACAGCACCCCGGTGCCCCCATTGTCCAAATGCCGGTGAAACACTAGACCTCGGAAGTGGCTGAAAGCATGCTGAAAAGAAAACCTACACGGGCAGTCCGCATTGGCAAGGTCCAGGTCGGGGCAGGCGCCCCTATCGTTGTGCAGAGTATGTGCGCGACCAAAACAACGGATATCGAGGCCACCGTCGCTCAGGTGCGTCAACTCGAAGAGGCTGGAGCGGGGATAGTCCGTATTGCGGTGGACAACCCCAAAGAGGCCGCGGCCCTTAAGGAAATCCGCGCCCAGACCTCGGCGACCTTATCCGTCGATCTCCAGGAGAATTACAAGGTTGCCGACCAGGTGGCCCCTTTTGTTGACAAAATCCGTTACAATCCCGGCCATCTGCACCATATTGAAAAGCGCAAGACCATTCCGGAAAAGGTCGCCTGGCTGGTGGATGTCGCCCGAGACCATGATGTCGCCATCCGCGTTGGCGTCAACTGTGGCTCGGTCGCGCCGGCGTTTCTGGAAAAATATCCCGGCGATCAGATGGAAGCCCTGGTCCAATCAACCCTGTATCACTGCCAGCTCATGGAAGACCTGCAATACGAGCGGTTCGTTGTGTCGCTCAAGGATTCCGACCCGGCCAAGGTCGTTGAAGCCAATACGCGGTTTTCCCAAGCGCGCCCGGATGTCCCCCTCCATCTGGGCGTGACCGAAGCCGGCTTGCCGCCGGACGGCGTGATTAAGAGCCGGATTGCTTTTGAAAAGCTTTTGGCCAACGGCGTGGGCGATACGATTCGCGTGTCCCTGACCTTGCCCAATGAGCGGAAACACGAGGAGGTCAACGCCGGCTTCAGCATTCTCGACGATGCTCAAAACAGCCGTTTCATCTCAGTCCCCGACTTTGGAAAGGGCCTGAATATCATCTCCTGTCCAAGCTGCTCGCGGGTTGAGAACGAGAAATTCGTCGAGCTCGCGCAGGAGGTCAAGGCCATGTCCGCCTACGCCAAGCAGCATGATATCACCATTGCCGTCATGGGCTGTCGGGTCAACGGTCCCGGAGAAACCGATGATGCCGACCTGGGGCTGTGGTGCGGACCGACAACGGTGAATCTCAAGAAGAAGAGCGTCAAGCTCGGCCACTTCGGCTACGACGTTGTCCTGGACCGTCTCAAAGACGAAATTGACCAGCTTATTGCCGCGCGTCAGGCGGTGTAGCAGCGCCTACTCAGCGGTTTCGGTTGCTTCGCCCGCGGCCCGCATTTTTTGTTCCACGCGGGCCCTGGCCTGGTCCAGGACTTGAGCCGCGCTCGGATTAGCGTCTTTGGCCCGTTGGAGCAGCTGCAATGTATCTGCATAGCGTCCGACCTGCTCATAGGCAAAAGCCAGGTTCGACAGATAATTGAAATCGTCCGGCTTCACCTGCACGGCCGTTTCGAGTGGGTCAAGCGCTTCTTCGTATTGCTCCAATTTCAGTAAAGTCACCCCGAGCAGCTCCTGAACAAACGGATTATCCGGTCGCAGTTGGGCGGCGAGCTGCGCTTTGGGGAGGAGGGCGCGCGGATTCGAGGAGTTGAGCAGTTCCGCATAGCGGGCGCTCAGCAGGTCCAGAAACTCCAGCGTGCTAATCTCGCGGTAATAGTCAATATCCTTATCTTCCGGAGTCAGGCGAGCGGCTTGGTCCACCTCGCTGAGGGCCGCATACGAACGTTCGAGCGGATCATCTGTGCCCACCGCTTTGGAGCGCATGAAGAGGGCCCGGGCGAGCATGGTGGTCGGTTCGACACCATACTGCTCGGCCAAGCGGTCCGGCTGAATATGGGGCAGAAGCCGCGCCAGGATAAAGGGCATCGTGCCGGCAATGCCCAGGCGATTGAGTTCGGCAAACTCGACGGAGGTATGGTCGTCGGTCAGGAGCGGATAGTCATCACTGACCAGGGCATCAATGCGCGGCCCATCAAAAATAATATACTTGAGAATATCCTGCCCGCGGGTGATGCCAATCTCTTCCAGGTCGGCGCGAACCTCTGCACTGAGCTGGAAGAGACGTTGGTCCAGAACAGTGGGAGACAGGGCAAGGGGCTGTTTGGCTCCAACCAGCAGCGTGTAGCGACTCGTGAACAGGAGGAGGGTCTCTTCGCGGAACACGCGCCGGAAAGTGTATAACACCGACAAATAATCGGTCGGCGCCATATTGTGTAACGGCAGCCATTGGACATAAACGCCGGTGTCGTTCAGTTTGTCGTACACCTGTTGGTAGTACTCCAGCGTATACAGCATCCAGGACTCGGCTGCGGCCGGGTGGGTTGCGTCAGCGGTAATCGCGTCATAGCGCTGGGGCGACACCTTCAGATAATTCCGCCCGTCATCGGCAATCAGCGTCCAGTTTGTGCGTTCTACGACATTGCCGTTTTCGGCTCCGAAAAAAGGCATGGCCGCCCGGACATCGGGAACAATGTCTACCGCTTCGACGGTCACAGCATGTTTGGTCACCGCCCCTAAGGTCACCCCTCCGCCGATCGCGTTGACCAGAACCTGTTTGGGGTCGGGCTGGAGGAGCAGGGGCAGGTGGCCCAATAGCTTAAAGGTAGCGACGGCGTCCCGATGGGTGGGCACCTCCTCAATGCAATTGATAAAAAGTTCCTTGATCTCACCGACCTGGAAAACGGCCAGGGTGCCGGATACGCCCTCACGATAGAACAGCAGTTCCCCTTCGATATTCTCAAAGCGGTCGTACCATTTCATGAGCGTCAGCTCTGTGGGGACGAGCGCGGCAACCGCCAGGGCGGCTGCTGTGACGACGCTCCCCCCGGCCAGCCGGAGCGCGCCATAGGGTCGCGTCAGCAGCAGCAAGAGGAGGCCGGCGCAGACTGACACAAGCGCCAGGAAGACCATGCCCTGACTCAGACCCAGCAGCGGAATCAGGATCAGTCCGCCGCTGAGCGCGCCGCTCAGACTGCCGAAGGTATTGGCGGCAAAGACAAGGCCGGCAGCGCTGTGCGGGGAGCGCTGAGCCTGGTCGCGAAAGAGGTCAACCAGAAGAGGGACGACAAAGCCCGAAGCGATGGAGGGAATAAGGGTCACGACCGCGGCTGCGGCAAAACGGACCAGACCCAGGGCGAGCCAATGATTGCCGCCGACCTGACGACTGAAGTCAAGAGTGACATCATGGAGCTGGTTGAACACCCCTAAAGAAACGAGGACCGCAGCAGCTCCCAGGGCTTGGACCAGCAGAAACACCAGCGCCTTTGTCGGCTGGCTGGCCCGCGACGGCCCGCAGGCGGCGTATAACCATGCTCCCAGGGCCAGCCCCGCCAGGATGGCGGCCAGAACAACCGAGAAAGAATAGGTATTGTTCGACACCACACAGATCAGGGCGCGCACCCATATGATCTGCAACGCGAGGCCCGTAAAGCCGGCGATAAACGGAAAAAAGAGTAACCTGAGCGGGAGTGGAGAAGTGCGCTCCGGGCGCTCGGGCGGTTCGGCCGGCCGGGCCGGCGGTGTGACGGGCCGGCGGGGTTGAGCCAGCGCAAGCAGACAGATCACGGTATTGATCGCGGTTGCGATCAGCGTGGTGTGAAACACGCCATAGGTCCGAATGAAAAAGACCCCGGCAAAAAACGCTCCGAGTACGGAACCGGTGGTATTGAGCGCGTACAAGAGCCCGACCCGGCGTCCGGCGCGTCCCTCCTGAGCGAACTGGCGAGCCAGGGTGGGCAGGGTGAGTCCCATCAGCGTTGCGGGCAGCGTCAGGGCGAGCAGGGCAAGAACGATTTGCAGGGCAAAGCTGCCGCCGGACGCAACATAGACCACATCAAGGATTTTCAGCACAAAGGGAAAAATCAGGGCGAAAACACCGATTAGTCCTTCTGCCAGACCATACACGACAAAGGGATGATAGCGGGACAGGCGGCGACTCTGGCCGGCCATATAGCCCAGGGCCAGCCCCAGCATGAAGGCGGCGGTGACCACGGTGACGGCATAGGTCGATAGCCCGAACACAACGTGCAGCAGGCGTTCCCAGACCACTTCGTACAGCAGGGCGGTAAAACCGGACAAAAAGAAGAGGACAAGAATCATATCAGCCTTTACAGGGCGTTATGAAAAATAATGCCCAAGGTATAACGCTGCCCGGAGGTGACGGTGCTGACGCCGTGCCGGACGGTCATCCGATAATAGCCCCGGGCGCCGCGCGCCGGACGATAGCGCGTGGTGAAGATGATCCCTTCGCCTTGCTGCAGGGTGAGCGCAATACCTCGCGCCTGCGCTCGGGGGCGTTGTTCAACCAGCAGAAATTCTCCACCCGTATAATGGCTCTGCGGGCAGCTCAGACAGAACGTCATCTGCAAGGGAAAGGCGATTGGCCCATACACGTCCTGATGTAAACAGTTGTAGCCGTCCTGCTCGTAATACAGCAGGAGGGGGGTCGGTTTGAGCTGCCCCTGCTCCTGGCAGAGGGTCAGGAAACGTGACAGCGTTGGGGGAAAGGTCTCGGGCTGTTTGAGGGCGGCCATCCAGCGATTCGCAATCCGGGCCAAGGGTGGGTAGGCCTGCGTTCTGAGCTGGGTGACGAGCCGCGGCAGCGGGTCCGCAAAGTACTGGTACTCGCCAATGCCAAATCGATGCTGAGCCATATTCACGCGCTTACGGAATCGGGCCGGCTGCGCATACAGATGGATGAGTGCCGCGCAGTCCTTGGCGGTGAGCAGTCGAGGCAGCGTGGCATAGCCCTGCGTCCACAGAGACTTTTCTACGGCCTGCCAGTCGAGCTGAGATATGCGCGTGCGACTCGTCATCGGCCTCTAGCGCGGCACCCAATCCGGCATGCCCTCCAGAACAATCCCAAACGCCGGGACCCCAACCACATATAAAAGTCCGGTCAGGATAAGGATACTGAGGATATTGAGTCCGAAACCCGCCCAAAACATTTGTGGCAGAGTAACAGAGCCACTGGCAAAAATAATGGCGTTCGGCGCGGTAGCGGTCGGCAGCATAAAGGCAAAGGAGGCCGCAAAGGTGGCGGGGATCATGAGCAACAGCGGGTCAATCTCCAGCCCGGTCGCGGTGGCGGCGAGCACGGGCATGACCAGGGTGGTCGTCGCCGTATTGCTGGTGAACTCGGTCAGCCAGACCATGAGGGCGCACACGGAGAAGATGGCGACAAAAGGGGAGACGTCCCGCAGAAAGGACAATTGTGAGCCGGCCCAGTTCGCCAGGCCGGAATGCCCCACGCCCTCGGCCAGGGCGAGACTGCCACCCAGCAGGATCAGAATCCCCCACGGAATTTTGCTGGTGTCAGTCCAGGTCAGCAGGAACTCGCCTTTTTTTTGTCCAGACGGAATAAGAAACAACAGGATGGCGGCCAATATGGCGACGGTCGAATCCTGAATGTGGCGCGGGTGGGGAAACAGATTGGCCCAGCCGGGTAGAGACAGCGCGCCGAAATCAATATCCTTCCTGAAAATCCAGAGCAGCGCGGTGGTCAGCGATAAGAGCAATACTCGACGTTCCCCACTGCCTATGCGCCCGAGGGCCTGGAGCTGTTGCGCTAAAAAGGTCTGATCATCCTGCCAGCCGGTGGTTGGGACCCGAAAATAGATATAGACCAGATAAAACCAGACGCTGACCACCATGAGCGCTGCGGTCGGCACGCCAAACAGCATCCATTGGAAGAAGCCGATATCCGGCGCGTCTGGAAAGAGCCTGGTAAACGCGCCCATGAACACGACGTTGGGCGGGGTGCCCACTGGTGTGCTCACCCCGCCGATTGAGGCGCTATAGGCCAGGCCGAGCATCAGGGCAATACCAAAGCCCTGGGTGGTGTCATAGCCTTGGCTGGCGGCATGATGCAGAACCGCCAGGGCGATAGGCAGCATGATAATGGTTGAGGCGGTATTGGACACCCACATGGAGAGCAGGGCGGTCGTACACAGAAAGCCGAGAATGAGCAACTGGGGCGAGCGGCCTATACTGGACAGGATCAGCAAGGCGACCCGTCGGTGGAGCTGCCATTTCTCCATGGCGATGGCCAGAAAAAAGGCGCCAAAGAATAAAAAGACGATGTGATCGGCATACGCTGTTGAGACCTCATGCGCGCTTAAAATATCGAGCGCCGGAAACAGGACGAGCGGGACGAGACCCGTGACGGTAATATGGGTGGCCTCGGTGATCCACCATGTCCCCATGAGGGCGACCACCCCCGCGGTGTGCCAGGCGACCAGGTCCATATCCGCCGGCGGACTGGTCAGGAGAAACAGCAGGAGCATTCCTATGCCGGCAAAGAGGCCGATCGCCTGGCGTCGGCTATAGGCCGGTGGCTCGGCTGGTGGCGTTTCTGAGGCGGGAGCGTCTGTTGCTGTTGTCTGAGTCATATGAAAGGTTCTCCACAGGTACAGGAGGACATATGAAAATTACACGCTTTATAGCAACCCCGACTGGCGGGTCGCAGTTCGAGGAAATTGATATCCCGATCACGAACGAGCGACAAGATGCCGAAGGCCACACTCTGCTCTTATCCAACACCTATACCTCGCCAGGCGTCTGTTTTGTTGATCTGCCCGCAGGGCTGAACCAGGACTGGCACCAGGCGCCAACGCGCCAAGTCGTTGTCGTCCTGTCCGGGACGCTGGAAGTCACCACCACGGATAATCAGGTCCGGCAGTGGAGTACGGGCGAAGCGTTTATCGCCGCGGATGTCACCGGCCAGGGCCACAAAACGCGCACGCTCGGGGGGCCGGCGCGGGTGATGTTTGCGCCGCTGTCCGAGAACTTTTCCATGGAGAGCTGGTCGGACGGGTAAGGCGTCATCCACCCCTGTATCCAGTGGCCCTCATACACACCCACGACAGCAAGCTCATTGCCCGCTCCGCAGCGCTCGTGTACGAGGCGGTCTTGCGCTTTGAAGACTATCCGCTGTGGTGGCCCAGAAAATTTCATCCCCGCGTACAGCCCTCTCAACGGCCGGCCAAGGGCCGAGCATGGGTCGGCGACCGAATCGCGTTTACTCCCTTCCCCGGCATACGGACGGGCTGGGAAATTACTGCCATCATACCTGTGGAGCAGATTCGGCTCCGCTACTTTCAAGGCTATCATACCGGATATGGGGTCTGGAGGTTTGAACCCGAACAGCAGGCTACCCGCACCTCTTTCGAGATGCGAATAATGCCCAAGCATCCTCTCTGTGGTCTCGTGTACAGACTTGCCAGGGTCCCCCGCAGGCATTCCGCCCATATGCAGGAAATATTCACCTGCCTTGAAGGCTATCTGCAAAGATGAGCCGCCAGGAAGGAGGGGAAGGGCCAATTGAACCCTTGAACTAAGGGGAAGGCCGGGGTAAGACCCAAATCAGCATGGACCACTATAGATCAAAGACAAAAAGAGTTGTTGCATTGCTGCTGACAGCAGTACTCGCTGGTTATAGCGCTAAGCCCGGGCCGGCCGGGGGGCAGACGGCGCAGGAGGCCGAAGATGTGTTTTGGGGCGACGTGGGGTGCGAGCAGGCCGCGGAAGTGCAGGCGTATCTGGAGGCATATCCGACGGGGCGCTATGTGGGCGAGGCGCTGACGTGTCTGGAAGCAGGGTTGGGCCTGACGCGGGCGGAGCGGCAGTTAGTGCAGCAGGGGCTAGTGGAAGCGGGACAGGAGCCGGGGCCGGTGGACGGGTTGTTCGGGGCGAGGACTCGGACGGCAATTCGGGAGTGGCAAGCGACGCAGGGGTTTGAAGAGACGATATATCTGAATCGGGAGCAGGCGGACAGTCTGATAGCGCTGGGAGAGGCGGCCCGCCGAGAGGCAGCGTCGCGGCAAGCCGCGGCGGATAACGCGGCGTATGCGGACGCGGAGCAAACGGACAGCGCCGCGGCGTATGGGGCGTACTTGGCAGCGTACCCAACCGGCCGTCACGCGAGCGAGGCCCGGGAGCGGCAAGCTGCGCGGGAGCGCCAAGCAGCACTGCAGAGGGCGGAAGCATTACGGCCCGGGCAGATGTTCCGGGACACACTGCGGTCAGGGGACGAAGGGCCGCAGATGGTAGTGGTGCCGGCGGGGACGTTTCAGATGGGGTCGCCGTCGTCCGAGGCTGGGCGGGAGGACGATGAAGGGCCGGTGCGGCAGGTGACAATCGCGGCACCGTTCGCCGTGGGGACATACGAGGTCACGTTCGAGGAGTGGGAGGCGTGTGTGCGGAGCGGCGGGTGTGGGGGGTATCGGCCGGATGATGAAGGCTGGGGGCGGGACCGTCGTCCCGTCATCAATGTGAGTTGGGAGGACGCGCAGGCCTATGTGCGGTGGTTGAGCGAACAGACAGGCGCAAAGTATCGGTTGTTGAGTGAAGCCGAGTGGGAGTATACGGCGCGGGCGGGGAGTACGACGGCGTATAGCTGGGGGGATACGATGGGCCACAATCGGGCGAACTGTGACGGGTGCGGGAGTCAATGGGACAATGAGCAGACGGCACCGGTGGGCTCGTTTGAGGCGAACGCCTTTGGAGTGCATGACCTGCACGGGAACGTATGGGAGTGGGTGGAGGACTGTTGGAACGATAGCTATCAGGAGGCACCGAGGGATGGAACCGCATGGACGAGGGAGAATTGCGACCGTTGTGTCCTGCGCGGCGGTTCCCAGTTCAACAGCCCGCGGGACCTCCGCTCGGCTAACCGCCTCTGGAACGCTACCGTCCGTCGGAACCGCAATGTCGGCTTCCGCGTTGCCTGGGGTTTGGATTAGTTCAGGTTCACAAGCTGAACACGCCGGAAGTCAAGCAATCCTCAGCCCGGACGGAGGAACGGGTGGCGGCAATCCTGGCTGAGGCGCGTCAGCATTGAACCGGACGGTCCTCAATGGGAGAGGGAACAAAACGAGCGAACGATTTACGCCTGTGCGCTCGGACGTGAGGAAACATCCGCGTGCCAGCGTTTGGTGCTGGTGTTGGCCTCGGGAATGCCCATCTTGGCGAAACTGGCAAAATCGACCACGCACAGCGCGGTGATATCGGCAATGGTGTAGCGCTCCCCGGCAACATAGGCGCTCTGGCTGAGCCGTTGTTCCAGCCGTTCATAAAAACGCTCAACGCCGGCCTTCCCCCGGGCGGCCAGTTCGGGGATGGCCTGGACATTCTCCAGACCGGGCAAGCCCCGGTTCTTAAAGGGGTCGAACGAGTTGCGAAACATCTCGCCCGTAGGATTGAGGCCGTCGAATTCCATGTGGCGTTGCCACGACTCGATGCGGGCCTTCTCCAAGGCGTCCCGGCCCATAAGGTTGGGCTCCGGCTGCGTCTCTTCAATATAGCGACAAATTGCGATGGTCTCGTCGATGCGGTTCCCGTCGTCGAGTTCAAGCGTGGGCAGCAGGCCGCGCGGATTCACCGCCAGATATTCCGGCTTGAGATTTTCTCCTTCGATAATACTGACCTCGGTCTTGGGAATATCGACCCCTTTTTCTGCCAGAAAGACGCGCACCCGGCGTGGATTTGGGGCCATTTGGCAATCATAGAGTTTCATACTGCTCTCCTTTCTTTGCTCTGGCTTTGCTCTGGCTTTGTTCTGGCTTTGCTCCAGTGTGAAGACTGAAGAGAACAATAGCCCGCCCAAGCGAAGATGCAAGCCCGGCAGGGTCAGATGCGACAGCAGGTGGTCCTTTAGGCGGGCGCGCTGACGGGCTATGCTGGAGGTGAATCATGGCTGTTGCAAAGGGGAAGTGTATGCGGAGCAAGCTCGGGTGCTTACTGCTGAGTCTCACTGCTGTGGTGCTTGGGACGGTATCGTCTGGTCGGGCGGACGTCAGGCCCGGTGACACCATTACCGCGGCGAATATGGCTCAGGCCGCCGAACTGCTCACACCGTCTACGCGCTGGATGTTGGAGCAGGGCATGACGATGGGGGTCGGAGAGCCACGGCCCTATACCTGGCCTCGGGCGTATCAGGACGCCACGGAACGATACGCGGGACAGGTTGCCATCTCTGCCGATGGACGAGAAATAGCGAACTATATAGCCGGAGCGCCGTTTCCTGTCATTGCTGCCCAGGACCACTTGGCGGGATACAAAATTATGTGGAACCATGCCCAGCCGCCCTATAGCATCGACAATATCGGGGCGAGCTATGTCGCCCATCTGGTCAACAGCAATGGCAATGTGGACCAGTCCTTTGAGAATTCGTGGCGGCGGGTGATGTGGACGGGGCGCTTATACACAGACCCGAAGCCCATCATCCCGCACAATCCCGCGGTGCGGCATAGTCATATGTGGGGGCCGCTCCTGTTGCCCCATCGCTATAAGGGGCTGGCTGTGCTCGAATTTCGCTATATCCCGGCGAGCGCGGCAGACGATACCTATGTCTACTCGCCACAACTCCGTCGGGTGCGGCGGATCAGTGTGGCAGACCGCAGCGCCAGTATTTGGGGCTCGGATTATGATCTTGACTCATTTTATGGATTTAATGCGAAAATCGGAAGCTGGGATTTCCGGCTCCTGGCGGAAAAAGATATTCTCGGGGTGCTGCACAGCGGCCGCTATGGGGACCCGGCCGAGTGGTGCGGCCAACGGGATACAGGCCAGGGCCTCCGGGCGGCGCTGCCGTGCGTGACCTGGGAAAAACGGCGGGTGTGGGTCGTGGAGGCCAGGCCGCTCAACTCCCCCAGAAAGTACGCCTATTCAAAGCGGGTGCTCTACGTTGACCAGGAAACCTTTGGCGTCGGGGTCGCCGAGATGTACGACACAAAGGGGGAACTCCAAAAGGGGCTCGTCCACTGCGCCTTTGTGACAAAAAAACCGCATGACGGCTACCCGTCCAATCCGCTCTCCGGGGCGCGCTATAACTATCAGGAAGAACAACTGTTTGTCCCCAACTTCGTGATGATTGATTTTCAGAAAATGCTGGCGACGGTGGGTGAAATCCCCTCGACCGAACAACAACCGTCAGAATGGGAAGGGGAGCCCTATTTCAACGAAGCCGGAGTCAGAGGAGCGCAGCCGGATTCGCATACGACCAACGCCCTGATGGAAATGGGGCGCTAGGAGGCGCTGTCGGATTGCCTCCCTACTCGACCTGCCTGATTGCAGTCCGCAGAAAAACGACCCCGACCACGACGACCATCGCGCCGCTCATAACGATGCAGGTCGTCAGGGGGCCGATGGCGTCGACAAGGACACCGGATAAGGGAGCGCCGAGGAGGCCGGCGGCTCCCATAAAACCGATTGTATAGACGGAGAGCACCCGGGCGCGATTCGCGACGCTGGCCTGCTCCTGATACACGGTCCGGCCGGCGTTGATAAACAGGGCCGCACTGACTCCCCAGAGGCACACGGCCAGGAGCGTGCCCCCAAAGGGCAATCCGAACGAAACCATAAAGAGGCAGCCCGAGCCGAAGAGGAGGGCCACGATCTGGGCTTCGCCCTTATGCCGAATCCCGCCCGCCCAGAGCATGCCCACCGAGCCAAGAATTGTTCCGAGCGGGAAGGTCATATTGAGGAGGGCCAGTTGGTCCACCCCGCCGTGGTAAAAGTCGCGGACTAAAAGGGGCAGGACAACCAGGAAGGGACCAATAAAGAAAATGCCGACCGCGACCGCGAGGAGCAGCGTGGCCGAGAGTGCCGGGGACTGTCGGACCTCTCGCACCCCTTCAATGACGTCCGCCAGCCGGAGGTTCCCGCTTGACTGATGGCGCTCCGAACGCGGGATCTGCTGTAATGGCAGAATACCGGCCAGCAGCACCAGACTGTGCAGGCCCAAGGCCGGCACCGTCCCGACCCAGCGTGCCGTCCCCGCCAGCAGAGAGCCTAATATTTGCATGCCCCACTGTGTCATGGTCATCCCGGTTACTGAGTACAACATATTGGCGCCCGCGACCTGAGAGAGTTGAGCGTCGCGGGCCGGCATGACAAACGCCTGGACCGTGCCCATCCCAATGGCATAGGCGATGAGGAGCGGCAGGGACAACCACGCATTGGCGACGGCAAGGAAGAGGCCGGCAGAAATACCGCTCGCAATCAGGTGCAGGATCATCAGCAGACGCCGCTGGTCATAGCGGTCGGCAATAGCGCCGCCCGGCAGGGCCAAAAGGACTGATGGCATCATCATGGCGCTTTGGGTGATCCCAACCCATTCTGCCTCGGCATTGAGAACGCCGACCACCAACCAGGAAAACAGAACGCCTTGCATCCCAATGGCCATGAACCAGCTGCCGGTTCCAGCCAGAAACCAGAAGTAGGGCGCTGGCAGATGGACCGGTGGGCAGGATTGAGCGGAAGACGGAGGAAGGCTCTGAGCGGCGTCAGGAGAAGACGAAGGGGAGGGTGCTGTGTTTGGCGAAGAGGCGTGCGACAATGTGAGCGTCCTTGATGGTTTGAGCGCGGTAGTTGTAGAAAGATGAGCGACGGCAGCATAGCGGACCAGGGTCGCTCAAGCGAGGGGGAAGCGCCCTGTCCTTGTCGAACGCCCCGTGAAGGGCGGGTATCCCCCGGAGTGCGTGCGGACGGGAGCCTGAAGATGGTTTTTGGAAGAGTGTCTATCCTGATTGGTCTCTTGATCGCAGTTGGAGCAAGCCTTGCCCAGGCCCAGTCTTTTCCGCTGGCTCGGATTTCTCTTCCCCCCGGCTTTCAGATCGCCGTATATGCGCCCCGTGTCCCCAATGCGCGCGCGCTTGCCCTCGGCGCTCAGGGGACGGTTTTTGTCGGCACCCAGCGCGCGGGAAAAGTCTATGCGGTTGTGGACCGTAATCAGGACCAGCGGGCTGATGAGGTCCATACACTTGCCGAAGGCTTATTCATGCCGAGTGGCGTGGCCTTTCGTGACGGGGCGCTGTATGTGGCCGAGGTTAACCGCATCCTCCGTTTTGATGGTGTTGAGTCGCGGCTCAGCAACCCGCCTCCGCCGGTTGTGGTGAACGATACGCTCCCGCGCGACCGCTGGCACGGCTGGAAGTTTATCCGGTTTGGCCCCGATGATTTGTTATATGTCCCCGTTGGCGCTCCGTGTAATGTGTGCACTAAGAGTGACCCTCGCTATGCCTCGATTCTCCGTATGAAGCCGGACGGCAGCGCGCTGGAAAACTTTGCCCGTGGCGTGCGCAATTCCGTCGGGTTTGACTGGCATCCTGAAACCCAGGAACTCTGGTTCACGGACAATGGTCGGGACTGGCTGGGCGATGATGCGCCGCCGTGTGAACTCAATCATGCCCCGCGGCCCGGTTTGCACTTTGGGTTCCCGTACTGTCATGCCCGCAGCATCCCCGACCCGGACTTTGGGTCAGAGCGGCCCTGTAGCGCACTGACCCCACCTGCGCAGGAACTCGGACCCCATGTCGCGCCCTTGGGCATGCGTTTTTATACGGGCGACATGTTCCCCGCCGCCTACCGGAATCAGATTTTTATTGCCGAACACGGCTCGTGGAACCGCAGCGTCCCAATCGGCTATCGGGTCATGCTGGTCCGCCTGGAGGACAACATCGCAACGAGCTACGAAGTCTTTGCCGAAGGCTGGCTCCAGAAAGACGGAGCCTGGGGGCGGCCCGTTGATGTCCTGGTGATGCCGGATGGGGCGCTGTTGGTATCCGATGACCGCGCCGGGGTAATTTATCGGATCAGCTATCAGGGCCAGTAGACGGGGAGGTCTGCTCGAAAGGATTGGAAGGCTGCATGTCCGACGGACCGAGTGACATACAGATACGGTTGCTGACTGAGAGCGACCGTGGGACCGCCCTCGCCGTCATTAATACTGCGGCGCGCTGGTACCGGGAGTTTTTGCCCGCCGAGGAGTATCATGACCCGGAGATGACGCTCGACGCCTGGACAAAAGAGACGAAACGTCTCACCTGGTATGGGGCTTTCGGCCCGGATACGCTCCTTGGCGTGATGGGCCTGGAATATGTCAAAGACGTTGCCCTCCTGCGTCACGCCTATATCCTGCCCGACCGGCAGCGGCGCGGCCTCGGCTCTCTCCTGCGGGCATACGTGGAGCAACAGATTCGCGGGGTAGGCCGCATCGTGGTTGGCACCTATGCCGGCAATTACAAAGCGCGCAGCGCGCTGGAAGCCGCCGGCTATACGCTCTCAGCGGACGCGGAGGCTGTTCTGCGGGCATATTACGCTATCCCCGAAGACCGCCTCCAGTCTTCTGTCACGTATGAGAAAGAGATCGGGTGAGCCTGGGCTGGGTGGACAGACCGCTCAGCCGGATGCCCTGAGCGAGTCCGCTTCGAGCGAGCGTGGACGGCGGACGCCCTCACGTTCGAGCAGGGGGACGACGGTGGCAACAAAGTCTTTCAGCTCTTCTTCGACATGCCTGAACGTCAAGCCGACCGCATCGGCGCCAGCCGCCTGAAATTGGGTGAGGGCCTGGGCGACCTGCTCTGGAGTCCCAATCAACTTGCCGCTGCCGACCCCGAGAATAACGCTCCGCAACATGTCTTCGACCGAAACGCCCTGGCCCAGGGTCGAGGCGACTGTGCCCACCGTCTGGCCGGTTAAGGTTTCCAACCACTCTCGGGCACTCTCGAACTCCGCGTGCTCAAATATCTCTTCGATTTCCGCGCGGGCGGCTTCTTCCGTGTCGCGGCATAAGACAAAAAGATAGATGATGACTTTCACCCTGCGGCCTTGTTGCGCCGCCCGCACGCGCACGTCGGCCACTTCCTCAGCCAGGAGTTCCGGTGACTGGGCTCCGGCAAAATACCAGTCACAATGCTGAGCGGCAAAATCTCGGCCAACCGGCGAACTCCCGGCATTATACAACAGCGGTGGCCGAACCGGTTTCGGATAGCAGGTGCCCTGGCTGATGGAGAAAAACTCGCCGGCATAATCAAACCAGTCCTCGGTCCAGAATTTCTTGAGGACCTCGACGAACTCGGTGGACTGCGCATAGCGCTTATCGTGCTCCAGCAGGGGGATATCAAGCATGCGAAAGTCCTGCTCTGCCCAGCCACTGACGAGGTTCAGCGCCCAGCGGCCGTGGCTGATCTGGTCCAGAGTGGCTCCAATCCGGGCCACCATACCGGGATGATAAAAGGCGGTGTGGACCGTGGAAATGAGCTGGAGATTCCGGGTGGCCATAGCCAGACCCGCGGCGGTAGTAAACGAGTCGAGGGAATAACTCCAGAAACGTGCCGGACCAAAGCCGGCCCCGCCCCGTTGGGCCATGAAAAAAATCTCAAGCCCGCTCTGGTCAAGGAGTTGCGCAATACGAAGATTGTAGTCATACGTCGGCTCGGTGCGCTGCTCGGCGGACGAGACCAGGGCAAAAGCATTTTTGCCAAATGAAGGCGCGCAGCCAATAGTGGGGGCGAAGACGCCGAGTTCAAGATGTCGATCACTCACGAGTTTTCTCCTTATCCGTGTATTCGTCTGCAAGGTCCGCTGAAGTCAGGCCGCAGCCGGAGGACCTGATGAAGCCGGCACCGGAAACCAGCGCGGCGTGGCCGCCTGATAGGCTACATAATCCTCGCCAAACCGTTTCCTCAGAGCAGGCTCCTCACTCTGGAGAACGAGGGCGCGGCTGACCAGCAGCAGCAGCAGAGTATAGAGCAGGACGTGGACAGATGGAAACCAGACGATCTGGCCGCCTAGCAGGGCAAACAGGCCGACCAGCATGGGATGCTGAATATGGGCATACGGGCCGGCAACAACCATACGCTGGGGTGGATCAAGTGGGAATGGGGTGCCGACGCCGCGTCGGACAAGATAATACGCAGCCGAAAAGAGTAAGGCTCCTCCACCCAGGCAGAGGAGGAGGCCGAGCAGGGAAAACAGAACTGCGAAGGGAAGCGGCGCTACCGCCTCCAGGGGCCGCAGTTTCCAGGGCAGATAGCCAGCCAGGAAGCCGGGGATGACAAGCGTGTACACTGTAGCGCGGAGCCGGAGGGACAGCATGGGAAGGTCTCAAGCGTTTACGGGCCGCAGTCCGTTTCTCTCTCTGGGAAAGGGTTCTATACCCCACGAAAATGCGGCGGGCGTTTTTCCAACATGGCGCGCACGCCTTCGTTGGCGTCTTCGCTCTTACGCGCCTGACGGACCAGGCTGTTGAGATCGTCGCAGGCTATGTTGTCCCGGAGTGAGATCATACGCAGGATGCTCTTTTTCATGCCGGCCAGAGAGAGCGGCGCGTTGGCGGCAATCGTTCGGGCCAAGGCCAGCGTGGCCGCTTCCAACTCGTCAGCAGAGACGAGCTGATGCGCCATGCCGATTTCATACGCGCGCTGGGCGTTTACCGGCTGGCCGGTGAGCAGAATCTGTTTGGTGAAGGCCGGGCCAACAATCTCGACGAGTTTCTGGCCCAACCGAAATGGAACAATCAGCCCCAGCCGGGCCAGAGGCATGCCAAACCGGGCGACTTCTGAGACCACGCGCAGATCACAGTGCAGGGCGAGTTCACAGCCGCCGGCCATGGCATCGCCCTGGACCATGGCAATGGTCGGATGGCGGGACGTTTCGATTTTTCCGAGCAGCTCAATAATGCCGCTTTCCGCGTCTTCGTCGCTCTGCTGACGGGCGTTTAACTCGCGTAAGTCCAGGCCGGCACAAAAGGCTCGGCCTGCGCCGCGGACGATAATCGCGCGGACAGCGTTGTTGGTCTCCAGTTCGCCAAAATAATGCTCCAGTCCCTCCAGCACCGCGGTGTTCATGGCGTTCCGCTTTTCCGGCCGGTTCAGGGTAATGGTTGCAATGCCTTCGTTGATTGCGCACAGAATTTCTTCAGCCACACGCGCCTCCTTAGAGTGGACACAAACGTACCGCCTAGCTAAACGATTTCTCTCGGGGAGGTCAAGGTGACGAGGCGGAGGCCGCTACAATTCTCGCACAGGAAAATCACTGAGCGGGATATGGGTCTATTTTGAGAGCGCCTACACCAGCAGGCGGGGAGAAGCCCGATCAGCAGTCCGAACGGGCCGATCAATACGCCTCCAATCAACCGGCCTTGCCTCTCCCGGCCCTTGCTGGCCGCAATACAGGCCGACAGGACCGCGCACAGAAACCAGAGACCGATGAAGACGAGGAGTTTCATTGGGGTTCACCCCCAGAACCCGCATCCCAGCCCTCTTCCTCAAGGAGAGGGCTGGGGTCGGCGCAACTGTCTTGATCGAAAATTATTCATTAAACTTCCAGGTGTTCTCTGCCGTGCCGCTGATCTTCCAGCGCGGCACAACGATGTTGGCCTCGTTGGTCTGCTCAAATTCGACCTTAACTGGAAGACCGATGGCCACGTCTTCTTCATCGTCCAGCATGACCCCGCCGACGCGGACGAGCGAGCCATCGGCTTCATGGCAGTCGTCTAACTCAATCAGGCCGACAACATAGGGGACCGCTTCGACAAAGGCGCCCAGGATGGGCTGGGTCACGACGATATAGCTGTGGAGCACGCCGGTTCCCGCGGTCTCAAACCAGCCGAGATCCATAGCGTTGCATTTATTGCAGGCGGGGAAGGGCGGAAACCATTTGTGCCCGCAGTCTTTGCACTGGCGCACGAGATATTTGTGTTCTTTGGTGGCCATCCACCATTCGACGGTATCGAAGTCGGGCGTGATTGTGATTTTGCTGTAATCAATGGGACCAGGCATAGTCACCGCTCCTTTAGGCCGCAATCCCGCGCAGAATGGCGGAACTCGACATGGTTTCCGTTCCCCAACCGAGACAGGCCGCAATACGCGCATCTTTCACCTGACGACAGCCGGCCTGACGGTCGTAGCTGTGTTTCCCCTCCGCCCAGCCCGGACAGGCGTCATCAGCGCGGTGGCGGAGTTGGCGCACGTTCTCAATCACCATGCTCACCCCGTGAGTATAGCCTTCGGACAGATGCCCCCCGGAGAGGTTGGACGGCAGTTCGTGGTCTATCTGCAAACGGCCGCCTTTCACAAACTCACCCGCCTCGCCTTTGCCGCAGAAACCGTAGGCTTCAAGCTGGATGAGGGTGGTAAAGGTGAACGCGTCGTAGCACGAGATCAGGTTGACATCTTTTTGACTGATTCCGGCCATGCCGAATAAACGCTTACGACCGTAATTTCCGGCGACGTAGTGAATCTCCGGGCGTGAATAGTTCCAGGCCGCGTTGGGGGCCATGGTCCGCCCCGTCCCGCCCATAATGAAGACTGGCGGCTGACGCAGGTCATAGGCGCGTTCACGGGAAGTGACAATGAGACAGGCCGAGACATCGGTTTCGAGGCAGCAGTCGAGCAGGCGCAATGGTTTGACCACCCAGCGTGAATTCTGGTGATCTTCAATCGTGATGGGGTGGCGCATGACCGCCTTGGGGTTCAGGCTGGCGTGATAGCGATGGGCCACCGCAATTTCAGCCAGCGACCTGGTCGTCGTGCCGGTGTCGCGTAAATAGCGCATGGCAGACATGCCGAAGCGTTGGGCCGGCGAGGTCCAGCCCCAGGGCATCATGAACTGATTATCCTCAGCCGCCCGGGTTGGTGGCACCGGACCGCTCGGCGCTTGCCCGCCCATGCGTCGCCCGGAGCGACCGTTCATGGACCGGAAGATCAGCATGGTTTTGCAATAGCCAGCTTCCAGCAGACCAATCGTGTTGCCAATCAGGGCTTCGGTACTTGACCCTCCGCCGAGAATATCCACCGAATAGTTGAGTCGCATACCGAGCGACGTGGCGATATGATTTGAGGTCGTTGAGTCCCCGGCCTGATAGCTGGTCATGCCGTCAATATCGCGCGGCTCCAGGCCAGCATCGGCCATTGCCTTTTTGACCGCCTCACACGCCATGGACAAGGTCGTGCGATTGGATGGACGCATATGCGGCGTCTCTCCCACGCCGACAATGCAGTATTTGTCAGTCAGTGCCCCCATACTTCCCTCCTTTTTATTCTGCGCGTCAAACGACACGTCAGTCCTGAAGGCTTGACGTGTGCCAGTCTTTCTCGGTTACGTCTGCATCTGTCGCCGGACTTCCTGAACGAATTCGCGGGTGCGCCCTGGGTCCTGACGCTCTGAGGCGCCAAAGCCAACGATGAGGCGGTCCAGGAGCCGGCTATACCGAGTGGCCAGTTTTGTGGCGATGGTGTCATAGGTGCCGATGACGGCAATTTCATCCAACATCTCGTCGGTAATTTCCGCGGCCATGCCGTCCCAGTCGCCCTTGGCGGCCTTTTCGTTCAGCCGAAAGCAGGTCTCTCCCCAGCCATGCGCGTCGAGGACGCCTTTATAGGTCCGCGTTGACGCATAAAAAGCGACCTGTTGCCGCACCGCGTCGACGGCTTGCCGGACTTCGTCCGGCGTCGCTCCGCTGGCAATGAATGTCCCGGTTTGGAGCGTGAAGTCCTCGCGCCGCCGGCCGGCTTTGGCGAGGCCCTTTTCAATATTGGGCAGCACCGTTTCCTTGAGATAGGTCGGGGTGTGAAAATTATGGACAAAGAATCCGTCGCCGACCTCGCCGGCAAGCTGGCTGATCAGGGGATTCAGGCCGGAGAGTATAATGGGAATATGGGGCTGCTCGATCGGGCCGGGATTAAAGAAAGGCGTCATCAGCGAGAATTGATAAAACTCACCCTCAAAATTGAGCGCGCTGCCATTCTGCCAGCAGTCCCAAATGGACCGGAGCGACAGGACGACTTCGCGCAAGCGTTTCACCGGAGCTTCCCATTTGACGCTAAAGCGCCGCTGGTTGTGGCCCTTGACCTGGGTACCCAGCCCGAGCATGAAGCGCCCGCCGGAGTTGGCCTGCAAATCCCAGCAGATATTCGCCAGCACCATGGGACTGCGCGGAAAGACAATGGCGACACCAGTGCCAAGCTGGATACGCTCCGTTTCCCTGGCGGCGACCACGAGTGGAAAAAACGGATCGTGGCTGGTCTCCGCAGTCCATAACCCATCCAGACCCAGCTCTTCAGCCTGGCGAGCAGCCGTGGCCGCGGCCTCAAAGGTCGAGGGCATCAGGGCGGTATCGATTTTCATTATCGGCTCCTAATACGATCTCGGCATGCCCAACACATGCTCGGCAATAAAATTGAGCACCATATTGTTGGAGATCGGCGCGATTGAGAATAAGCGACTCTCACGGAACTTGCGCTCCACATCGTACTCTGCGGCAAAACCATACCCGCCGTGGGTATCGATGGCCGCATTGGCCGCGGCCCAGGAGGCCTGCGAGCACAAGAGCTTTGCCATATTGGCCTCCGCGCCACAGGCGGCGCCCGCGTCAAACAAGTCCGCGGCGCGGAAGCGCATGAGGTCCGCGGCCTCAGTCTGGGCATAGGCCTGGGCGAGTGGAAACTGGATGCCCTGATTCTTGGTGATGGGCCGCCCAAAAATCTCGCGTTCATTGCCGTACTGGACGGCGCGCTTGATAAACCAGCGGGCGTCACCAATGGCCTCGGAGGCAACCAGGATACGCTCGGCATTCATCCCGTCGAGAATATAGTAGAAGCCGGAGCCCTCTTCGCCAATCAGGTTTTCGACCGGGACTTTGAGCTCGTGGAAAAAGAGCTGGTTGGTTTCATGGTTAATCATCGCGTCAATCGGGCGCACCTCAACGGCGTCTCCGGCCTCACGCAAATCCACAAGAAAGATACTCATGCCCAGCGTTCTTTTGGGGCTCTGGTCGTACGGAGTGGTCCGGGCCAAGAGGAGGAGCATATCGGAGTGCTGCACCCGGGAGGTAAAAATTTTACCGCCGTTCACGATATAGTAATCGCCGTCTCTTTTGGCCGTGGTGCGAATATGCGTCGTATCAGAGCCGGCGTCCGGCTCGGTGACACCAAAGGCCTGGAGTCGAATCTCCCCGCTCGCAATCCGGGGCAAGTAGCGCTGTTTCTGTTCAGCGCTGCCGTGCCGGAGCAGAGCGCCCATGATGTACATCTGGGCATGACAGGCGGCAGCATTGCCGCCCGAGCGGTTGATCTCTTCTAAAATCACGCTGGCTTCAGTCACCGTCAGTCCTGAGCCACCGTATTGTTCGGGGATTAAGGCCGCCAACCAGCCGGCGTGCGTCAGTTCCTCAACAAATTGCTCAGGATAGCGATTTTCCTTGTCGAGCTTGCGCCAGTATTCATCGCCATACTGGCTACAGAATTTGCGAATCTCATTCCGAATTTCCGGACAGCGTTCTTGTTCTGACATTGGGTTTCCTCCCTCTCAATACAAGACTGGCTGCTGCATTATTGCTCGCGTCCCGGTTTTACTCTCGCGTAAACATCAGGTCGGGACGCAGGACGGGGGCGCCGCGGGCCAGGCTGTTCACAGTCGCCTTGGAGACCATGACCGCGGTCGGGTTTTTATCGGCCAGGCTACGGGCCAGGGCGTAGGCGGTCGGCAGCAGTTCCGCCTGGGTGACTACCCGATTAACCAAACCAAGCTGGAGCGCTTCATCCGCTTTCAGGCGCCGACAGTTGAGAATGATGTCCTTGGCTCGATTCGGCCCCACATTGGCGACCAGCAGGGCGGTTGAGGGTGGGCTCAGCGGCACGCCGAGGTCTACTTCGGGAAACCAGAACTCCGCCTCCTCAACCGCTATCCGAAAATCACACGCCAGGGCCAGCGACCAGCCGCCGCCAATCGCATAGCCGTTGATGGCGGCAATCACGACCGGCTCCATGCTGGCAAACAGCTCGAGCGTGCGGGCAATAGCGCGCGTCCACCGCTTGCCGAGCGGAGCGAAAATTCTACGCCGCTCCTGACGGTCGCTGATGCCTCTGATGGGCGAGAGGTCGGCGCCGGCGGAAAACGTATTGCCCGTGCCGGTAAAAACAACCACGCGAATGTCAGCATCGTCGCGTATCTGGTATTGCAGGCGCTCCAGTTCCAGGGCAATGTCTTCATTGAGTGGATTGCGTTTCTCTGGCCGGTTAAACGTGAGCGTGGCAATGCTCCCGTCTTTTTCCAAAAGAAAATGCTCTGGCACGATAGACCCCCTTGGCTGCGGCCTCATCTAAGCGGACGCCCTGCCGTCTGGCAAGAGAGGCCGGCGCGGCCTTTTTCCTGGAAATGGGCTATGCTTAGTCCGAGTCGAGCAGATAAAGGAGGACGGTATGGACCTTGGACTCTCAAACAACGTCGCCATGATTAGCGGAGCGAGTCGCGGCATTGGACGCGCCATTGCCCTGGGACTGGCCGCGGAAGGGTGTCGCTTGAGCCTGTGCGCGCGGGGTCGGGAGCGGCTTGAGGCCACTGCGCAAGAATCCCGGGGAGCCGGCGTTGAGGTGCTGGCCACGGCCCTGGATGTGAGCCAGGAAGCCGAGGCCCGACGCTGGGTCGAAGCCACGCAGCAACGTTTTGGCGGGATCGATATTCTCGTCAACAATGTCGGTGGGTCGCGTCCGGGCGGCAATCTCAACGCCTCCCGGCAGGACTGGCAGGCCGGCTTTGCGCTCAATTTCTTTTCCGCGCTGGACCTGTGCCAGCTGGTCGTCCCGGTCATGGAAGAACGCAAAGCGGGTTGTGTGATTAACATTGCTTCGATTTACGGCCGCGAGTGGGGCGGACCGATGACCTATAACGCCGCAAAGGCAGCCATGATTAGCTTATCCAAAGAAATGGCCCGCGCGCTTGCGCCCAAGGGGATTCGGGTCAACAGCGTTGCGCCGGGGTCGATTCTCTTCCCTGGAGGAGCGTGGGAGCAGCGCCAAAAAGAAAACCCCGCCGGCATTGCCGCTTTTGTCAAAGCCGAGCTGCCGGCCGGTCGTTTCGGAAAGCCGGAAGAAGTAGCGGATGTAGTCGTTTTTCTGGCTTCGGAGCGCGCCCAGTGGGTCTCCGGGGCGTGTATCACTGTTGACGGCTGTCAGTCACGCTCGTTGATTTGATCTGACAAGAGAGCCTTGCTTATCCTTGTATATTATATTATTCCTTCAGTTATAAAATTTATAAGGAAAAATATAATGGGAGCAATCGCCGTATCAAAGGAGACGGAACAACAGATTGAACGACTCCGAAAAGCCTTAGGGATTCCCAGTAAGGCTGGGATTCTGCGGGTGGCCCTGCAAACCCTGGAGGAGAAAACGGAAAAAGAGCGGCTCCGGGCGGAAATTCGGGAATCTGTCCGCCAGTGTGCGGTCGCCGACCAGGAAGAAAATCGCGCCTTATTTCCTGCGAGCACTGCTCACACTCTCCCCGAGGAGTAGAGGCCCGATGGAGATCAAACGCGGGCATGTGTATATTGTTGATTTTAATCCTCGGGTCAGGACCAAACCGGGCAAGCTGCGTCCTGCGGTAGTCTTGCAGTCGGACTTGATGAACGAAGCCGGCTATCCTTCGACCATCGTCATTCCAACAACAACCCGTCTGGTTGAGGAGCCCGGCATCCTCCGCCTGCATCTGGAGAAAGGTCAAGCTGGTCTTGAGCAGGACAGCGATTTTCTTGTGGGCCAAATGATTGCAGTAGCCAACGCCTCTTTTCGGCAAGAGATTGGGGTGTTGCCGAGTGTTGCCATGCGGGAACTGGAAAGCCGGGTGCGTATTATTTTGAGTCTCTAACAGGTTGCCGAGAGCTAGGAGAGGAAATTTGGAGAGCAGCATGAATGAGCGCTACGAAACCCTGGAACTGCGACGGGACACAGACCTCTTGTGGCTCGTCTTGAACCGTCCGGCGGCGTTGAACGCCATGAATAGTCTATTGGTCAACGAGCTGCATAGCGTGCTCGACGAATTGCACCAGGAGCAGGCCGTCCGGGTAGTCATCCTGCGGGGCGCGGGCCGTGGCTTTTGTGCCGGGCTGGACCTCAAACAGTCCAGCGCCGCCACCGGCGCCTATTCTGTGGCTCAGGGCCTGCGGGACCAGCGCCGGATTGCCGAGCTGGCGATTAAAATTCACCGCGCCCCACAACCGTTTATTGCGGCTGTTCACGGCCCGGCCGCCGGGGGCGGTTTTGCCCTGGCTTTGGCGAGTGATATCCGCCTTGTGGGGGAATCCGCCCGTATGAACGCGGCTTTTATCCGCATTGGGCTGTCGGCCTGTGATGTGGGTGTGAGTTATTTTCTGCCCCGGCTGGTCGGGTCTTCGGTCGCTTCCGAGCTCTTGCTGACCGGGGATTTCATTGATGCGCAACGCGCCCTGGCAACAGGGCTGGCCTCTCGCCTGGTGCCGGACGCCGAGTTGGATCAGGCCGCCGAAGCGATGGCCCGCCATATTCTGCGCAACTCGCCCCTGGGGGTAAGATTGACGAAAGAATGCCTGCGCTATTCGGTTGACGCGCCAACGCTGGAGGCGGCTATTGCGATGGAAGATCGGAATCAGATTCTGACCACGCGGACCAATGACGTGCGCGAAGGGATTGCCGCTTTTCTGGAGAAACGCGAGCCGCGGTATGAGGATGCCTGAGGGGCGGTGGCGACCTAGGCGGTGTGTCGTCTCCTTTCTTTCCAGTCTGTTGACCTTGAAGTTCTATGTCAGGGAATAGCTCTCGTTATCTTTTCTCCTGAACTGTTTGTACTCCCACCAGAGTTCCTGGGCAGCCTCGATATCCCGCCGCTGCCGCTTTTTGGTCCCGCCGCCGAGCAGGATGACAAGGCTGTCTCCATCCTTGCCGAAATAGAGCCGATAGCCAGGGCCATAGTCCAGGCGATACTCAAAGACACCCTTCCCCACGTATGAAGGCGGAGCAAACGGGATGAGCCTGAACGAGGCAAAAGCCAATTTTTCCCAATACGGAGCAATAAAAAAGGAATTTGTACAAGAGGTCAGAGCGCCTTTGCCGGAGGAGTTTCCCGCTCACCATATGCGGGTGGCACGCTCCCGGTAGCGCGTATCCTGCTCGGTATCCTTCCCCTAGACCTCTCCCTCCAGACGTGTGATGCACATTGTGTCGCCGGCCTCCCAGGCGTCCGTTGGCCCCCTCACCCGGCCCTTCGACAGGCTCAGGGCCACCCTCTCCCTCCAGGGGAGAGGGAATAAAAGGGTAGGGGCAACCCCCTGTGGTTGCCCGTTGCGTGGCAGGTTGCACCACACGCCTAGACCGCGAGCAGCCGGGGGAGTTCGACAATACTCGGCAGGATATAATCCGCCTGCTCCTGCCGCATGACCGCGTCGGTACTGGTCCCAGTGAGGACTCCAACGGTGGCGACCCCGGCGGCTTTGCCGGCCTGGATATCAATGGGCGAGTCGCCAATATACACCGCGTCGGGTGGTTCAAGCCGGAGATGTGCCAGGCACTTCAGAACGGGTTCCGGATGGGGTTTCCGGTGGGTGACGTCTTCCCGGCCAACAATGCCGCTAAAGAGGTGGCGCACGCCCCAGGTATCAAGAAAGGGCAGGGCGCGGCCGGATGAGGTGGCGATCCCGAGTTGAAAGCCGTGTTGATGCAGGCGATGCAAGAGTTCGAGACTCCCTGGAACGGCCTGCGTCTCTTCATGATAGCGCCGCAGCCATTCGTCCATGCGACTGTCGGTGATGCGTTTGAGACGGTCCGCAGGATCGGGATAGTCGGGAGGAAAAAGCTGGACGAGCGGATTCTCCACCCCGCGGCGCATCAACTCATACACCCGGTCGCGTGGCGCTGGAGGAATACCGGCGAGGGCCAGGACTTCCAAGGCGATCTCATAGAAAAATTCGACCGACTGGGCGAGCGTCCCATCAACATCGAAGATAAGGCCCGTCGCGTGTATACGACTCATTCTCCGAGCTGATCCCAGGCCTGTTGGATTTGCTGCTCAAGGGCTTGGAGTGAGCCGTTATTGCGGATAACTACCTGGGCGTGTTTGCGGCGCTCTGCGTTTGAAAGCTGGTTCGCAATTCGGGCTTCCGCGTCCGCGGCGGACATGCCGCGTTGCTCGGCCACACGACGAATGGCTGCGTCTTTGTCGGTCTCTACCACCCAGACCGTGTCGGCCAGGGGCAGCCAGTTGGCTTCAATCAGGATAGCCGCCTCAACGACAACGGGCAGGGTAAATCCTTCGGCGCGCCTGGCCTGGATACGCTGCCGGATTTCCTCGAACATAATCGGGTGGACGATGGCATTGAGCCGGGCGAGTGCGTCTGGACTACCAAAGACAATGGCCCCCAGTTTTTTACGATCTATGGTTTGGTCTGCCGCGACGATTTTCCGTCCGAAGGTGTCGGTGACCTGTTTCCAGGCGGCCTTGCCGGGCAGATAGATTTCGTGTCCGACTCGGTCTGCGTCAATAATAGAGGCGCCAAGCGTGGCCAGGATATTGGAAACCGTACTTTTGCCCGAGCCGATCCCGCCGGTGAGTCCAATGGTTTTCATACGTCCCCTGTCTTGCGGAGAATATCACTGCGTTGTTTTGTCAGAGATAGGGGGCGGCTGCAAGGGTAAGGCCAGCTTCTCTCTTGCTGGCGGGCGTGGTATCACAGCGGGCAACGTCACTGTGCGGAGGACGCATGCCATACGCAGACATACGCGGAGTCAGACTCCATTATGAAGACCTTGGGAACGGGTTGCCTTTCCTCTTATTGCCCGGCGCGTTGGGAACCGGACAGTCGGATTTCGCTCCACAACTGGAAGCGCTCCCCCAGCGCGGAATCCGAGTGATTGCGCCTGACCCGCGCGGCTATGGCAAATCCCGTCCGCCCGCGCGCGAGTTTCCGTCGGACTTTTATCAACAAGACGCGCACGATTTCGTGGCGCTGATGGAGACGCTCGGCTGCTCGACCTATGCTGTCGGTGGCTGGAGCGACGGCGCGATTACAAGTTTATTGCTGACCCTGGCCCATCCGCAGCGGATAACCAAGCTGGCGCTCTGGGGCGGGAATGCCTATGTTTCCCCGGAGGATATTGATGCCTACGAGAAAACGCGCCGCGTGGCGGATTGGTCCCCACGCACGGCCGCGCCGATGCAGGCGATGTATGGCGATGAATTTCAAGAGCTGTGGACACGCTGGTGTGACGCCCAGCAGAGGCTGTTGAAAGCGGGCGGCGATTTATGTCGGGAGCGCTTGGCGCAGATTACCTGCCCTACATTTCTGATACATGGGGGCAAAGATCCCTTGGTGCCGCCCTTTCATGCGTATTTCTTACAGCAGGGGATAGCCGGAGCACGCTTACACGTGTTTCCAGATGGCAGACATAATATTCATCTCTTTTATGCTGATGCGTTTAACGAGTTGCTCGCCGAATTTCTGTTGTCTTAACGTTGCGACCCAGGGAGGGTGCTATGGCTACAGTAGAATTTTTTTACGATTACTCCAGCCCGTGGACCTATCTGGCGTTCACGAAGATTGAGGGACTGTGCCGCAAATACAACGCGGATCTTCAGTGGCGTCCGTTTCTGGTGGGTGGGGTGTTCAATACGGTCAATCCTTCGGTGTATGAATTCCGAGAAAAGGGGGTGCCAGCCAAGCAGCGCTATACGGCAAAAGACATGAGTGACTGGGCGCGCTACTATGGCCTGAAAATTATCATGCCCCCCTCCGTTTTTCCGGTGAATTCGGTCAAAGCGCTGCGTGGCGCACTCGTCGCGCTCGAACATCCCGGCACGTTTCTGCCCTATAGCTATCGGGTGTTTGAAACCTACTGGGGCGAGGATCAAGACATCAGTCAGGATGAGGTGTTGCGAAAAATCGTTGAGACAGTTGGCCTTGATGGAGAGGAATACTTCGACAAGATCGCACGTCAGGATTATAAAGATCGGATTCGAGCCAACACGGACGCGGTAATCGAACGTGGCGGCTTTGGGACGCCGACGATCTATGTCAACGGCGACTCCATGTTTTTCGGGAATGACCGGCTGGTCCTGGTTGAGGAAGAATTAAAACGCAGGGCGTAGCCGAGCTGGGCGAAAAGGATATGTAAAAGAGGGCAGCTCTGGAAGCTGCCCTCTCGTGTTTTTTCTCGTCGATGTCTTCTCGGGGGTCAGCCGTCCCAGCCCCACTTCTGCTTGTTCGCTGCAATCTCATCCGCGCTGGGATGGTCTATCTTCTCATGCCCGGCGACCTCAAAATCGGCTTCGTCGTCAACCATCGCGTAGTTGAGCGGAGTATCGGATTCAAACACGTCGGGTACGGCGACCTCCTCAAAAATGGCCTGCCAGGGACATTCGGGCTCACACGCCCCACAGTCAATACATTCGTCTGGATGGATATAGAGCTGGTTCGGGTATTTTTCGGCATCATCGCCGGTGTATTTATAGATACAGTCAACCGGACAAACGGCCACGCAGCCTGTGTCGACGCAGTCTCGGCATAGTCTCGTGATGATGTATGTCATCGTCTCCTCCTTGCATCATAGCCAACACGGACGGGCAGCCGGCAAGAACAGACCCGCCCCGCGAGCCCCACAGTGCTATCGCATCATTTCAGGCAGGTCAATTACAGACACGGGTGAGGCCGCGCCCCTGTCCGGCAGTCAGTGCGGAGCATTGGGCGGAGCCGCCATCTGACCCGGAACGAGCGGTCCGGGGCGAGAGAGGAAGACGCTCTCACGGGGAAGCGGAGTGGCTGCGATGATAGTCCGTCACAAGACGGAGGGCCGCCGCCGCCCGCTCATGGGTGGCCACGGTTGCGAGGCCGCGTTGATGAAACTGGGCCCGGGCGTGGAGCAGGCTCGCCTCATGGGCAAACGGTTGCAGCACAACAAAAAAGGGCTTGGCTGAACGGGCGGCAAAGCGACTCAGGGTATCGAGCAGGGCTGTCAGGGTTTGCGGTCGGGCTTCCCACTGCCCGGCCACCAGGCCGGCCCCCGTATCCATGACAATCGCATCAATATGCGGGTCACGGTCAAGGATGGAGAGCAGGCGGTCCAGGGTATCCGTCATCTGGCCCATCCCAATCGTATGACCGGAATCGAGCGGATTGCGAAAGCTGCCGCCAATGACGTTAAAGAACGAAGACAGTTCTTCGTAAGAGGTCGCACTGAGCGGGGGAACCCGCAGACCGGCAGCGGCAAAGGCATCGGTCATACTGACCGATGGGCCTCCCGTCATGGCAATCAGCCCCACTCCGTCTCCGGTTGCCGGCCTGGTGAACCGCAATAGCTTGATGACATCAAGTAGCTCATCAAAACTGCTCACGGAGACGGCGCCGGCCTGACGGACCAGAGACGCCCATACGGCAGCTGGAACGGCGAGTGAGCCGGTGTGTGACGAGGTGGCCCGCTGGCCGGCCTCGGTCTGCCCGCCCTTCCAGATAACAACCGGTTTGTGAGGCGTGACCTCGCGCAGCAAGGCAAAGAAGCGTCGCCCTTCTCGGACTCCCTCAAGGTAGAGACCGATAATTTCCGTTTCGTCGTCGTGAGCGAGATAGTCGAGATAGTCACTGGCATCAAGGACCGCCGCATTCCCAAAGCTGACCGCTTTACTTATACGCAGTCCATGACTGGCGGCGGCCATACTAAAGGTGATCGTATGGGTCCCGCTCTGGCCGATAAAACCGATTGATCCCGGTTCTCCAGCCGGCAGGTCGGGGTAATTGCGGAGGCCGATTTTAGGATGGTAGATGCCCATACAGTTCGGACCGATAAGGGCGAGTCCGGCCTCTTGGGCGGTTTGGGTCAGTCGCTGTTCCAAGTCCTGGCCCTCTTCGTCGTGGACTTCGGAGAAGCCTGAGGTGAAGAGCATCACCCCAGCGACCTTTTTCGTGACACACGCCGCAACAATAGAGGGCGCAACCTGGCGGGGCACCGCGGTGATAACATAGTCTATGTCTTCTGGAATCGCCTCCAGGCTTGGGTAGTTGGGAACCCCCAAATCCGTAATGCCCTGGATTTCTTGCTCATCAATCTGGACGGAATAGACCTGACCCTCGAAGGTACTCTGGCTCCGCAACCACAGATAATTCATCGCGCGTTTATCGCCGACCACGGCAACCGTCCGCGGATGAAATGTGCGCGCCAAGGCTGCCCGGGTCTTGTCCGACAGCGGGCGGGAGAGGGGGCGGGGTCCCTCAGCGTGGAGGACGATGTGGGCATCAACGGCAAGACAGCCGTCTGCGTAGGCAAAAACAGGGTTGAGGTCGATTTCCTGGATATCCGGTTGAGCCTCGGCTAAGGCCGACAGCGAGAGGAGGGCCTCTTCCAGAGCGGACAGGTCAACCGCGGCTTGACCGCGATGGCCGGTGAGCAATGGAAATCCGCTGATTTCCCGGATCATGCGCGCGGCGTCCTGCGGGCGGAGCGGAGCCACACCGAACGTCACATCTTTAAGCGCCTCGACATGCACCCCACCCAAGCCAAACATGATGAGCGGGCCGAACTGCGGATCGGATGTCAGGCCGATAATGACTTCAACCCCTGGTCGGGCCATAGGTTGAACCGAGACGCCCTCGATGCCTGCGGCCGGCTGTGTCGTGCGGCCGGCGGTCATGATGTCATCAAACGCGCGGCGAACCGCGGCTTCCGTGGCGAGATTGAGGTGTACGCCTCCGATGTCGCTCTTATGCGCGATGTCGGCTGAACTGATCTTGAGCGCAACCGGGAAATCCATACCCTGAGCGAGCGTTATGGCCTCCTCGGCGGTTCGGGCCAGTTCCGTTCGGACGGTAGCGATGCCGGCCGATTGGACCAGCGCCTTTGCCTCTCTTTCGGTCAGTACCAAGCGCTGTTGCTCTTTTGCCTGCTGGATAACGGCGCGGACAGTGGTATCGGCCATAGATTCCCCCTCTGATGCCTGAGCGGTCTTCTTATCCGAGGCGGAGGGCGTGGGCAATCTGAATGGGAATCTCTCCCTGGCTCAGGCAGAGCGGGGGAGGCGAAAATGCCGTCGAAGAAAAGACAGTATCCTCAGCCGTCTTTTTGCTCGATCTGCTTGCGCAGGGCGGCCACCTCGTCCCGAAGCGCTTGGAGTGGTGAGGCCAGCATTCCCTCGACCACGTCTTGTACGAACTTCTCAATATATTTCCCCTGCATATCACCTTCGATATTGACCCGGTCGCCGGGCTGACGCTGATGCAGCGTGGTAACGGCGTGGGTGTGGGGAATAATGGCACAGGTAAATGCCGTGGCCTGACAATCGAAGACCGTCAGACTAATACCGTCAACTGCGACCGAACCTTTCTCAACCAGGTAGCGACTGAGTTCGGCTGGGATGGCAAAGGTGTACAGAAACGAATCGCCTTCCGGCCGAATGGCTGTGACGTGTCCAATTCCGTCAACATGACCCCAGACGAGATGGCCGGACAGCCGGTCCTCAAGTCGGAGCGAGCGTTCCAGATTCACACTCGCGCCAACTTGGAGCTCTCCTAGAGTCGTGCGTCGCAGAGACTCGGCTGAAACGTCAAAGTCGAGTTGATCTGCCTCAATGGCGGTCACTGTCAGGCAGGCCCCATTTGTACAAATACTCTCACCCAGACTGATTTCCTGTATGGGAATACTGGTTCGCAGCCTGAGGCGCGCCCCTTCGGCAAGAGTGTCGATTTTCGTAATCGTCCCGGTTGTTTCAATAATACCGCTAAACATAATACCTCGGAGAGAGTGGGAATGCCGAAGCGTTGCGTCTGGCCCTACCCCGGTCCTAGCCCGCTGCCTGTACGCTCGGCTGCTCCTTGAGTCGGTTAATCCACGCCTCAAGCCTGGGATGCGGAATATCGACATTCAGCCTGGGAAACAGGAGTGCCCACGACACATACGGAATATCTGCCAGGGTCAACGTCGAGTCGACCAGAAAGTCATTGTCGCCCAGCTCGTTGGTGAGGTGATCGAAGCACAGGTTCAGAGCCGTAGTCGCTTGCGAGACAACCTTATGGTCAGTCGCCCCGCCCTGCATGGGCTTGAGCAGCAGCTCCGCGGCAAGGGTTGCGACGGCGCGCTCATACGGATTATCGGCATAATGCATGAGGACGCGGGCCCGGGCGCGTTGGCCTTTATCGTCCGGGAGCAACGGCGGGGTTGGATACGCCTCGTTCAAATACTCCATAATAATGGTGGACTCATAGACTGTTGTCCCATCGTCCTGGAGTGCCGGGACTTTCCCATAGGGATTAATTGCCAGATATTCAGGCGTTTTCTGCTCGCCTTTGGTGATGTCAATCGGCACCTTTTCATACGCCAGCCCCTTTGCTGCAAGGGTGATCCGCACCTTGCGCGCACGGGGAGACAGGGAAAAGTCGTAGAGTTTAATCATGGCTGCTCTCTTGTCCGGCTGCTGTTTGCTTTCGGTGTGTGGCCGTTTTTCGACGGTTGATGATCCTGTGGGCCGTGTCTTTAAGGCGCAGATGCCAGCGTTTCGCCCACTTGAAATCTCGACTCAGAATCCCAAAGCTGACAAAGATCAAGACAATGCCCGGACCAGGAATACCGGGCAGGCTGAGGAAGAGGCCCACAAGCAGGAGAATAACCCCCCCAACGATCCGGCAAATCCGCCAGAACTGATCGCGCGCCGCACGAAGCATGTTTGGTCAGCCTCACAATCAAGAAGGTCGAGACGGGCTAGCCATCATCGAGAATTTTACCACTTCGGGCCTTTTCTACCGTCTCATCGAACTGGGAGCCGAGCTCAACGCCCATCTCTCTCGCTCGCTTCTTTGCCCACAGGCCAACGTTGCGGTTGTCGCGGTAGAATGTCTCGTCTCTCGGGGCATTGGTGTCCAGATTCTTGAGTCGAGCTTCTTCACCCTGATGATAGGCAAAACGAGAGAGGATTCGGGTGAGGCGGCGGCGCTTGCAGTATTGACACTGAGGAGATTTCTGGACATCTCCCATCTTCATAAAAAGGAGACTTTGCTGCCTGCCGCACGCCCGACAGTAGTACTCGTAGATCGGCATGGTATTTTTCTCCCCCTATCATAGCTGTGTTGAAGGTGCTATAGAGCAAGCCGACTTCACCGTGTTTGGACGAGGGGATGGAAGTGTTGGAGGATGTGGTGGAATACGCTGGTGAGAGAAAACCTGAGCCAGGATCAGGAGCATGTACCACCTCGAAGAAGAGCGTCAAGGCTCATGCTTCCCGTGGGCGAATCATATCCTCATGGGAGCGATGCTGTGTTGTTTTGCCTACGAGCTCACCCTCGGCCCGGCATTCCAATCTTTCCTCACGACCTATGGCTGGATTCCCGCGCAATTTTCCCTGGCGCTAACGCAGGGCCAATTCCCCGCCTCTTCTTCGCTTTTCGTCTGTCTCTTCCTGCATGGGAATGGGCTTCATCTGGTCGGCAATCTTCTCTGCCTGTTCTTTCTCGGGAACGCAGTAGAGGCGCGGTTAGGGGCGGTTCGGTACGTGGCGCTGTATCTGTGCGGAAACGTTATCGCCCTCTTAACCCAGACGGCGCTGACTCCATTTTTCTCGACCCCAATGATCGGCGCGAGTGGGGCGATTGCCGCGGTCGCCGGTGTCTATTGTCTGTTTTTTTTCTCAGCCCAAGAGCCCGATACCACCAGGCATCCCTCTCCCCGGCCGCTTGAGGGAACTCCGACGATTCTCTTCCTGGGCGGCTGGATATTCTTTCATCTGGTCGGCGGTATCACGGTATACACTCTTGGAGAAACAGCTTTATTCCCATCGACCCATATTGCCTGGGGAGCCCATATTGGTGGCTTTCTTGGGGGTCTAATCCTCGGTCCGCTCCTGTTGTCTTCTCCGGAAAGCCGTCGTCGCAGACCCGCTGCCGATATCGTGCCATTTATGTTGCATCGACCCAAGTCTCTGCTCCGTTAGCGGAACGAGAGGGGAAGCATTGCTCTCTTGACGCGGAAGAGTGGCCCCTTTACCACTCTCCCGGTCAGGCGAGCTTGGTCAGGCGAGAATGATGGCTGCGTTTAGTTTAATTGAGCGGAAAGGGCGGCAAGGGTTCGGCGAGCCGTCAGTGAACGGGGCTCAACTGTGAGCGCCTGTCCAAATTCTCGCGCCGCCTGGAGGAGGTCCCCTTTTGCGAGAGCAATCCGGCCCAGGTTCAGATAGGGATAATGAGGCGTATCATAATGGGCGGCCTCTGTCGCGTGCTCTAACCAGGGGACGGCGGCGTCCAGCTTGCCCATCTTCATGAGATAGAGACCGATGTCGTTGTACGGATTGCCAAACTCAGGGTTGAGGGCAATTGCGGTGCGGCATTCTTCAATGGCGTCTTCGTAACGCTGGAGAAAACTATACGTCCAACCGAGCGAAGTGTGCGCTTCTGCGGTCGGATGCAGTTGGATGGATTCCTGATAGAAACGCATTGCTTCTCCCAGGTCGCCCTGTCTCTGGGCCTGGTCGCCCTTGTATAAGAGAGCCGAGGCCTGTTCTTCGCGGTTTTTTGTTGTATCCATACATGCTGCTCCTGTGGTGAGCGTTACCAGAAAAATGTGTACGATTTTCCGGCTGTCAAGTCCAAGCGGGAGGTTATGAAGGAGAAGGCAGCGTGGTGAAGTGGAAGTAGAAGGAGAGGGCGGTGTAGTAGAGGGGATAGTAGAGGGAGGCAACGACGAGCCAGAGGGGGGTCTGGGGCAGCTGGGAGAGCAGGAGGAGAAGAACGCCAACCCAAATAGCGCCGAGCACATTCGTCAGGAGGCGCAGGCGAACGGTGCGTGTCGGGTAAATATAGCGAACAGGGATAAAGACGCAGATGGCAAAGAGGAGCACCAGGCTCCCATTCAGCCAAATGGGTGTACCGCCGGCGTAGAGATAGAACGCCACAATATTCCAGTAGGAGGGAAAGCCGGTAAAAAAGAAATTTTGCGTTTTGGCCTCTGCCTGACAAAAACCATACGCGCTGGCAAGGAGCGCCGCGGCCACGAAGAGCAGGGTGCCGGAAGCCGGAAGCAGCTGAAACTGGTAGAGAAAAACAACTGGAACAATGACGTAGGTAAAATAATCAACAATGTCGTCCAACTTTGCGCCGTCAAACCAGGGTATAATCCGCTTCACCTGAACAGCTCTCGCCAGAACGCCATCGGTCGCATCAATGAGTACTGCGACTAACATCCAGACAAAAGCCTGCCGGGGCTTGCTCAGGAAAATAGCCTGGAGTGAGAGAAATCCGGCAATGACACCGGAGGCCGTGTAGGCGTGGACTGCCCAGGCGGCAAAAAGACGCATACGCTCTTTCACTTCATGTGATACGCTGGCGGCTGAGGGTCGGCTCATAGAGAATCTGGATGATCGTGCCATCCGGGTCAGCACAGTACAGGGAGCGGCTGCCATCCCGATGGGTCCGGACTGGTTTGACGATGGGGACTCCATGCGTCTCCAGTATTTCGGCGGCTCGATCGACATCGGCGCTCTGAGGAACGATAAACCCGATGTGGTCGAGGATTTGCCCCGCCTGGTCGCGTTGGGGCGTTGCCTGATGCAGGGCCAGATTGTCACAACCCGAGGAGAGGTAGGCGTTGTCCGGGTCAGGCTGCCAGACGACCTGCATCCCAAACAGGGTGGTGTAAAACTCGACTGAAACGGCAACATCCGCCACATTCAGGGCGATATGTCGCAGGCCAGAATGGGAAATTTTTGCCTCAGCCGTCATGGATGCCCGTCCTCTCGCAGCGTGCGCGTATTGTGACAAATCTGGTTCGCGTTGAGTAGAGTGACTATGATTTTTTAAGAAAAATATACAGTTCGCCGCGTTGGGCCATCAGGCCGGCCTCGGGTTGTGGCCCACTCCCCCAATAGATATCCGCGCGTCCAGGACCGGTAATGGCGGCGCCGCGGTCTTGCAGGGCCACGAAACGCGAAAAAGGTTGCCACGAGACCTGCCCGTTTTCCTGCAGGCGCGGCCTGGTGGCACGGATAAAGCCGACCGCTCCCGGCGGATACCAGTTGGGATCGACCGCAATTGAGCGGCCCGGTGTGAGCGGGACGCCCAGGCTGCCCAGCGGTCCGGCAGAGACGACACGAAAGAAAATATACCGCCTGTTATGGAACAATATCCGATCCTGTTCGGCTGGATGCTGCCTCAGATAGCGACGGATACCCTGGGCCGAGGCTTCTCCGGGCTGGAGTTTGCCCTGACTGAGGAGCATCTTGCCGACACTCCGGTACGGCCAGCCGTTTGAAGCCGCATAGCCGACCCGAAACCAGGCGCCGTCCGGCAACCGAATTTTCCCGGAGCCTTGAATATGGAGAAAAAAACGCTCAACGGGATCATCAAGCCAGACAAGTTCTTTGTGCTGAGGCGCGAGCATCCGCTGTCCATCAATCTGAGCCCGAGAGAAATAGGGCACGAGTCCCCCGTTTGCGACGCGCCCGTATACGTCTTGCGGGAACCGCTGGGTCGTAAATTGAGAGCCGTCAACCTTCACCAGATCAGTAGGACGCCGATACAAGGGATAACGATAGCGCTCGGTTCGGATAAAGCTGCCTTGCAGTTCGGGTTCGTGGTAGGCAGTGAAAAGCACTGGCGTGGTTGCCCGATAGAGGTCAAATTCTCGCCGAACCTCCAGAGCGAGGTCTCCGGGTCGGTCGAGCAGCGCCAGAAATGCGCTGAGACTATTCCGGACCCGACCGACACTGACCTGTTTCCGGCCAAAGGAAAATGCCTGGGAGCCTGGCTTCTGCCCCAGAGCTGCGAGGCTCTGCTGGAGTACGGTTTTGAGAGAGCTGCGGTCAAGATCGTCCACTAAGGGGGGAATCTGATCGACGGACAGAAGGGTGAGTGTCGGCTCAGCCCGGCTGTCTGTCAGAGGCAGCAGGAGAGCAAAAAAACACAGCAGGAAAAGGGGACTGGCGGACACTCGCATTATTCCTCGGCACTTCTCTTGCCGCTCTCACAACAGGCCGGCGGACGGCTGCTGTGGTGCACTCTTTTACCCAACCTCATGTTGATTGAGTCACGACCCGGATGCCCGTGTCGCGTAGACTTCTTGGGCCGCGCTGACGCCAGCCCCGGCTGCGCAGTCATGACCATTTTGCTGTAAGACGGCCTCCAGTGCGCTTAACACGAGCAGCACATTACTGCGGGTGCTGGATTCCCCCATCAGGCCAATGCGCCAGACTTTTCCGGCGAACACTCCCAAGCCGGCGCCAATCTCGATATTGTACTCCGCGAGCAGGTGGGCGCGAACGGTCGCGTCGTCAATGCCCTCAGGAATGGCGACGCTGTTGAGCATCCAGAGACGGGCTCCTTCCTGGGCGACCAGCCGCATCCCCAGCGCATTGAGGCCGGCAGCCAGGGCGAGGTGGTTGTGCTCGTGGCGACGAAAACGCGCGGCTAAGCCTTCTTCGGAAATCAGCCGTAGGGCTTCCCGCAGGGCGTAGTTCATGGAGATAGGGGCGGTGTGATGGTATACGCGTTCCTCGCCCCAATATTGCGCAAGCAGGCTCAGGTCCAGATACCAACTCTGCACCTTGTGCGTGCGGTTTCGCAACACCTCTTGGGCGGCCGGACTAAAGGTGACGGGCGAGAGGCCGGGCGGACAGCTCAGGCACTTCTGGGTGCCGCTATAACAGACATCAATCTGCCAGGCATCTATTTTGAGGGGACAGCCGCCGAGCGACGTCACCGCATCAACAAGCAGCAGCGCCCCAGCCTCATGGACGAGCGGAGCGAGGTCTTCCAGAGGCTGCCAGGCTCCGGTTGACGTTTCGGCATTGACGATCGCTACCAGCTTTGGCCGTGTGCAGCGCTTGAGGGCGGCGCGGATATCGTCCGGGCTAAAGACGGCTCCCCAGGGAGCTTCCATGAGAACGGGCGTTCCGCCACAGCGTTGTACCACATCGACCATGCGGGTCCCGAATACGCCGTTGACGCCGATAACAACCTCGTCTCCAGGTTCGACCATATTCACAAAGCAGGTTTCCATGCCGGCGCTGCCGGTCCCTGAAATCGGGAGCGTGAGCGGATTCGAGGTTTGAAAGACAAACCGGAGGAGCGCCTTGGTCTCTTCCATCAGCCGAATAAACGCTGGGTCAAGGTGCCCGACAAGCGGGGTGGACAGGGCGCGCAGGACCCGCGGGTGGACGTTGCTCGGGCCGGGACCTAACAGGATTCTAGGCGGCGGGGATAACTCACCACAGGCTTCCATACACTTCCTCTCTTGGCTGTTTTTACCGGCGCTGAAAAAATCCCGGCTACGGTACCACGCTCGGACAGGTGGGAAAAGTCAGGGTGGCCCAGCCGGCCATTATGGGCCAGGCATCCAGAAAATATACGCTCGTGGGCAGACAGCAGGAAAGTTTTTTGTTACAAGGCTGAGACACACCGTTCCTTACTGGTATCGGCACGCAGGGGGAGGGAAGAGGGGGCGTAATGACCGTGACGATTCGCCACATGCTAACCGAGGACATCCCTCGCGTTGGGGCAGTCATGGTTGCCGCCTTCAACGACGTCTTTCATCGCCACGGCTACCCTGAGCCGTTTCCGTCGTCGGTTGCCGGGACATCTATCGCACGAGGGTATGCGCGGCTTGAGCCCAACGAGTGTTTCACCGCGCTCCAGGATGGACAGATCGTCGGGTCCGGGTTCATCCATCTGCGGGGCGATACGGCCGGTATTGGCCCGATTACTGTTGATCCGCGGGCCCAAGCCAGAGGGGCCGGCCGGGCCCTGATGCAGGCCGTAATGGAGGCCGGAGGAGGGTGTCCTTCGCTCCGGCTGGTCCAAGACGCCTTTAATGTGGTGTCCTTTCCGCTGTATAGCGCGCTAGGTTTTGCGGTGCGGGGCACGATCGCTTCACTGGTTGGGCATAATATTCGGGGAGACGTTTCAGAAGATGTCGAAATTCGGGAGTGGCGAGCGGAGGATATCGAACACATGGCGGCACTGGATACGCGCTTAACCGGCATCGAGCGTGAACAAGACCTGCGATTTTTCCATGCCCAGCCGCCGCATATTGCCGCCCTCGTTCAGGGGCAGCTTGCGGGCTACCTGTGTTTCCTGCGCACAGAGGCCGGGACGTTTTTCGGTCCTGCCGCAGCAACGCAACCCTCGGTCTTGCGCGCATTGATTCTGTCTGCGGCCGAGCGTGAACAAGGAAAGGCCCTGCGTCTGCGTTTTCCTGCCCGCCACGCCCCATTATTGCGAGAGCTGCTCGCCGTGGGCTTTCGGGTGGAAACCCTGCAAACCTATATGGTGCGTGGGGCGTGGCAGACCCCGGACGGAGTGGAGTTGTTGGCGCTCTTTCCAGAGGCGCTGTAGAGAGAATGAGGAAGCGGGTATGCCGACACTCAATGGAACAGATCTCGGGCTTTTCCCCACAATGGGCGTCGGCTCCTACGCCTCACCCTCGTGGTTGATTGCGACCAGAAGAGCCCTCCGCGCCGGAACTGCTGGACCGGCAGATGTCGAAGAAGCCATCCAAGACGCGGTAAAAATGGCAGTGTGGGACCAGGAAGAAGCCGGGCTGGACATTCTGACTGATGGTGAGATTCGTCGGCAGCGCTTTCTGTGGAATGTGGTCGAAAAATTATCTGGCCTCAATATGGTCCGGGCGCAACGCAAGCTCGGTATCATGAGCTATGATAGTGCGCCGCGTTTTGAGACCACCGAACGGGTCAGTGCCCCTGACGGGTTCGGGTTAGTTGATGAATTGACCTTTGTCCAAGCCCAAACCGATAAACCGCTCAAAGTCTGCTGCCCCGGTCCGCTCACGATCGCCATGCCCATCCGGCTCAAGGCCGGCTATCCGCAGGGTGACTATCTGCCCCTCCTGTATGACTTGGCGGAACTCGTGAATAAGGAACTCCGCGGTGTTGTTGCGGCTGGCGCAACCTTTATTCAGCTTGACGAACCCTCCGCCGTGGGGCGGGAGCCAGCCCTGTCCATCGAAGAAACAGTGAAGCTGTTCAATACCACCCTGGAGGGTGTGGAGGCCAAAATCGCCCTGCACGTCTGCTTTGGCAATAATCAGGGCCGGCCGGCCATGAAGCGGACGTATAAACCGCTGTTCCCCGGCATCCTTGACGTTCAGGTCGATCAATTTGCCCTGGAATTTGCGAATCGAGAAATGGCCGAGTTAGCGCTCTGGAGCCAATACGGCGATGAGCGTGAGTTTGCGGCTGGGGTCATTGATGTGAAGTCCATGTACCTGGAGACGGCGGAAGACGTGGCCGAGCGTATTCGCCTGACTCTTGAACATGTGAAGCCGGAAAAGCTCTACCTGACCTGTGATTGTGGTTTTTCCGCGTCGTCCCGGAATTTAGCCCGCGCCAAGCTGGGAGCCCTGGTGGCAGGAGCCCGGCTTGTCCGACGAGAGGTCAGTGGAGCGTAAATCATCCAAACGATTTGTCCCCTCCATCCCCGCTTCGCCTGGTTGGGATGAGGAGTGGCCCGGCGAACAGCCTGAAGGGGTCCTGCCGGAAGAGTCCCCTCTGCCGGCACCCAGCCCTCAGGTGACAATGGGGACGTGCGAGGTCTGGTGCATCAGTCCCGAGGGCTATGAATGCCGTCTGGAAATGCCGGTTGATGGCGCCGGCGGTATGGCCGCTGTGATCGTTGAGCTCGAAGCGATGGGTTTTACCCCTCGTCAACCAAAAATAAAGTCCGCTCCACGCCCTCAGCGCCAGCAGCCTGTTCCCCAGCAGCAGCCTGTTCCCCAACAGCAGCCTGTTCCCCCTCCACCCCAGACAGAGCCCAGCCCGCCGTGGTGTGACGATCATGGCTGTTTGTTCAAGCTCTTTCGCAAAAACGGCCGGCGTTGGTGGGCGCATTATGACGAAGCCAGTGGTCGCTGGTGTAATTCGCCGATTCCCGTGCGGGATGGAGGCTAGACCTTCAGCCGTCCGAGTGCTGAGCGGGCCGCAGGTCTGACAACGCCGTATGGCTTCTTCGCGCAGGGCCCGGGTGCGTCCGTTCTTTGTCGCTATGCCCTGCGCTTACTGGATTCCCTCCGTCCACACAAGCGGCTCCGTTCATGGAGAGGTGGAGAGGCGCTCCCGCGGATGAGCACAGGCAACTCTTGCGTCCCCTGGTCAGACCAGGGTAAGGAAGCATCATCAGGCGAGAAGAGCGCTAAGGAGGGACCAATGGCAAACATCCACGTCTCAAAAGAAGCGATGCTCGACCGCGTTGCCCGTTTCAAAGCACTCAAGTCCAGCGCGCAGGCATTTGTTGACAGCAAGATCCCCGGTCATGAACGGGACATCTATAACGTGATCGGTCGCGGCGTCACCGAGGATACAAATCTGAACCCCGCGATTACCGCGGTCCAGGACTTTAACGTCACCTATGTTGGGGCGAGTCCGGGCAAAGGCGCGGCGCTGCACAGTCACAGTACGGTTGAAGTGTTTATTCCGCTATCCGGGAAATGGTCCATCTACTGGGGCGACGAGGGAGAACAGGAAGTGATCCTGGATGCCTGGGATACCGTATCGGTTCCGCCCGGCGTGATGCGTGGATTCAAAAATGTCGGCGATGAAGACGCGCATCTGATGGCGATTCTAGGCGGGACCGATGCCGGTCATGTGGCCTGGGCTCCGAAAGTGCTGGCGCAAGCACAGCAGACGAATCTCCGGCTCGATGAGCAGGGGAATTTACTGCCAAACGACTAGTTTGCGCTCTCGGGCTTCTCGCAATATGCCCGCGCGGCGGCCAAGCTGAGGCGCTGATGATAGGCGAGTTCGTCCTCGGGGTAGCGATGCTCACGGCCGTAGACGCAAGTGTACCGGGCGTGACAGCGCTCAGCGCAATCGGTTGGCGCGCGCAGACGATACTGCGTACAGGCCGGCAGGTCCCAGCCGTGCGCGGCGCTGACGGCCTGGGCCGGACAGGCGGCTATACAGGGACGCTCCACGCAGGTCGAACACGGCTCACAGTCTTGGGCCGGAGCCGGGAGCGCCGGTAAGGCACGATCAATCAAAACCGCGGCGCGCCAGGCTATCCAGGGACCATACCTCGGATGAAGCTGGACGCCGAGTATGCTTGGCCGCGACAGCCCGGCCGCCTGAGCCAAATGCATGAAGGATACGGTCAGGCCGCTGAAAAACTGAAACGGATAAATAACGCGATACTGAGCGCGAGTCGCATCTAAAAGCGGTGTGAGCCGCGCGCTCATCACTGCGACGGTATAGTCATCCAGCGGATGGTCATGCTGCTGGAGATAGCCTGGCCGCGCTGCGGCATATTCCCGAAAGTGTCCCCAAAATTCTCTACCGCCATTCCCAATAACAACGACGCTCTCGGCCTCAGGAAACCACTGGGTGATATGATACTGCGACGGAACCAGAGCTTCATAGTCAGCCCTCGGCGTTGTCCCGATGAGGTTGAGTCCGACAGGAGCGAGGGCTGCCATGATATCCTGGAGAAGTTCCATAGCGGTCTGCCTTTTTAATAGCGGACGGCAACCAGGAACAAGCCGTGCGGCGGCGCGTTCAGTCCGGCCCGAGACCGGTTGCGCACCGCAAAGACGGTGGCAAATTCGTCTACGCTCAAGGTGCCTCGACCGACGTCTACCAGGGTGCCGACTATATTCCTGACCATATGGCGCAGGAACGAGCGGGCTTCGACAGTATACACGAGAAAATCGCGCTCGCCACAGACGGCACTGCGCATCACCGTGCGCCACGGCGTCCGTTCTACGGAGTCCGCTCCCTGAAAAGACGAAAAATTGTGCTGCCCGATGAGCAGGGTTGCGGCGGCATTCATTGCCTCCTGATCCAAAGGATAGGGGATATGCCACGAGTAGCGGGCCTGCATGGCCGAGGGGGCGGGCTGGTTCCAGATGCGGTACTGATAGGTTCTGCTGTGCGCGTCGTAGCGCGGATGAAACGTGTCCGACACCGTGTTGATCGCCCGGATGGCAATATCCGAAGGCAGAACCGAGTTGAGGCTGTGCTGAAACCGTACCAGATTGAGCGGGGCGGCGGCCTGAAAGGTGGCCACTTGACCCAGGGCGTGAACGCCGGCGTCTGTTCGCCCAGCTACCCGCAGGCGAATGGGCGTATTCAGAATCCGGGCTAAGACGGCTTCGAGCGTCCCCTGAACAGTGGCGTCCGTGGGCTGAATCTGCCAGCCATGATAGTTGGTGCCATCGTATTCGAGCAGCAGTTTGTAATGCACGGAGTCTGGTGTATGGAAAGCGGTCTGCGCCTGGCCGGCCCGGGTCTAAGAAAAAGGCCCGCAATAGCTGCGGGCCTCTGGGTCTGGTCTGCCAGAAGCTACTGTCCCAGCTTATAGACCTCAGCCACGTTTGCCCCGATGACCTGCTGCCGGGCCGTTTCGGAGAGTGGCGTGACCAGCCGTTTCAGGGCCGGCATATACTGGTCGCTGTGGTCTGGATGCGGGAAGTCCGATGCCCAGAAGAATTTGTCGGCTCCAACGAATTCAATGATGTGCTGCAAGGCTTTTTCGTCCGGGTCGGCCGAGATCCAGCACTGGCGCTGAAAATAAAAGCTGGGCCGCTCCTTGAGCTGGGTCGAATGGGCGAGCGGACCCTCAAACACCGCGTCCATCCGGTCGAGCAAATAGCCAATCCAGCCGGCCTGGGATTCGAGCACGACAGCCTTTACCGTGGGGAAGCGCTCGAACACGCCATGATGAAAGAGTGATACAAACGCCTGCTGCATGTTTTGGGCGACCAGCACATCAAAATACCAGTTGAAGTCGATCGGTTCTGTTGGCACGAGTTCTGCAAAGCGCCCGTGAGGCATGAATTGGATGGGCTCGAAGGTCGGATGCAGGGCAATTGGCACATCCAACTCCTGGGCCTTTGCCCAGACCGGATCATAGTCTGGATGCCCGTGCGATTTCTTCGTCCAGGTAAACGGCGCGAAAAAAGCCCCTTTGCAGCCTGCCTTGACTGCCCGCTCCAGCTCTTTTGCCGCTGCGTTGGCATCGGTGCCGGACAGATGGGCGATCGGGATGAGGCGTCCACCCGACTCGGAGCAAAAGTCCACAATCCAACGGTTATAGGCCCGGCAATAGGCATCTGAGATTTCCGGGTCCTGGACCTCAGACTCCCACAATAGCCCGATGGTGGGGTAGAGAATCGATTTTGCCAGCCCTTCGCCATCAATCCGCTCAACGCGCTCCTTGGCGTCCATTGAGCCAAGCGGCGCGCCATCAATATAGCGGCGGTCCGGCCCTGGCACGATATCCGGCTGGCCCATGGCGCCCAGAATGCCGGGGAAACCGCGCTGGCACAGGCGGGACGGTTTGCCATCAAACTCAAAATATTCCCAGCCCTCATCGTCTGTTTTAATCCGAATGGCCCGCTCGCGGTATTGCGGCTCAAGATATTGCTCCCACAAATCGGGCGGCTCCAGAATATGACCATCACAATCGATGGAACCCTCAAGACTGACTTCACCGTTTGCTGTTGACATACCAACCTCCTTTTTGGCGCTGTGTTCGGTCGTCTCCCCTTCCCTTACCGAGAATCCCAAAAAAATACTAGCTGGCAAAAAGCCTGGGACACGCGCTCCCGGCGCGAAGACCGCCCGGAGTGCCCTAGTCCTCCAGCCGGAGAACTGGTAAAGGAAGCGACAGTCTGTATTGGAAGACAAGGAGTTTTGCGCATGCTTGGGACAATAGTAGGAATAGGCCTTGGGGCGGTCATACTTGTCGGTGCCTGGTCTGCGGCGGGTTTTGCCGACGGGTTCGTGTCAACTGGGGCCGTGACGTTAGGCGTCCTGGGGGCCCTCAGCGTGGCCACGTTTGTTGCATTTCTGGCCAACGCCGGCCATCAGGAGCCGGAGTAAGGGCCAGGTCCCTTCCCTGTATCGAGACTAATAAAGCCCTCTCCTTGCGGGGGGGTAGCTCGGTTGCTCCTCACAGCTTGGGTGCCCAGGCGAACTCCGCCTTATCTCTCATTGATGACCTTCGCTGACAGGAAGGTCATGACTTCATCCAGCCATGCGAGGGCCTCTGCCGCACTTGTAAACCGTTTGGTCTTGCCGGTCGCCGTGTCCTTTTGCGCCCTCTTGATTTCTTCCTGGGTGTCGGTTTGTTCGTAGATTTCATGGCTGATCTTCAGGCGGATAAGGTCTTGATAGAGGCGATAGGGAATAATGACCTCGGTTGGCTTGCCTTGGGCGTTGACAACGATTTTAGCCTTGCTCGCAATAGCGTCTGCTCGCATAGTATGTTTCCCTCATGGCTCGCTGTATGCAGAATACTCTTCATGCAGAGTTGGCTCAAGCGAGGGGATTGACCGAAATTTCAGCATTCCGTGCCCCTCCGGGATTGACAGGCGAACAAGGGGGCGGGTAAGTACTTCACGTACTTTGCGCGAAAGTGGCGGAATTGGCAGACGCGCAGGATTCAGGATCCTGTGGGGTAAAACCCGTGGGGGTTCAAGTCCCCCCTTTCGCATAGGGCAGGGGGCCTTTCTCAAAAAGAGGGAGGCCCCTTTTTACTGGACTTCTGATACAACAGACTGCCTGTTTCAGCGTATGAGTCTGCTTTCCCAAGGAGCGAGTTGATGCCAAACGAACTGGCAAGCCAATATGACCCGACCGGACTGGAAAAGACGATTGTCCGGCGTTGGGCCAAGACCAAACCTTTTGCCGCAACCCCGGACGACAACGAGCGCCGCTATGTGATTATGATGCCGCTGCCGAATGTCACCGGCGCGTTGCACATGGGACACGCCATGGACAACGTCATGCAGGATATGCTGACGCGCTGGCGGCGCATGATGGGAGAGAACGCGCTGTGGATGGCCGGGACGGATCATGCCGGCATTGCCACGCAGGCCGTTGTGGAAAAGCGCCTGTTCGAGCTGGAAGGCAAAACGCGCCATGATGTTGGCCGCGAGGCCCTGGTCGAACGCATCTGGGACTGGAAAGAGCAATACCAGGCCCGCATCGTCAGCCAGCAGCAGGCCATGGGCTGTTCGTGCGACTGGGACCGCCAGCGCTTTACCATGGATGCCGTCTGTGCCCGGGCCGTCCAGTGGACCTTTTTTCGTCTCTTCCGGGACGGCCTGATTTTCCGTGGGACGCGCCTGGTCAACTGGGACTGCCACCTGCAAACCGCGGTTGCGGACGACGAGATTGTGTATGAAAGCGTTCAGGGACATTTCTGGCATCTGCGCTATCCGGTCATTGATCCTCAGCCCGGCGAACCGGCATACGTGGTGGTTGCCACAACGCGGCCTGAAACCATGCTGGGCGATACCGCGGTAGCCTGCCATCCCGACCCACGCGGAGCGCTGGAAGCACTCATTCGCAAAACACAGGAGCGCCTGACCCGAGCCAGCCAAAAAGAAGGCGGCGAGCTGGAAGCGGAAGTGGCGCGGCTTGAAAAACGACGCGAGACGCATCTGCCGCAGCTAGAACAGCTCGCGGCTATGGCCAGAGCCGGTCGTATGGTGCGCCTCCCGCTCCTGGACCGCCGGCTGCCGCTCATCTGCGACAAATGGGCAAAACCCGAATTGGGCAGCGGTTGTGTGAAAATCACCCCAGGCCATGACCCCAATGATTATGAGGTCTGGGGTCGCCACAGCGAAGAGATCGGTATTATCAACATTCTGCATACCGATGGTTCTTTGAACGACCGGGCCGGGTCGTACCAGGGACTGGACCGCTTTGCCGCGCGAGACAAAATTATTCAGGACCTGGACGCGCACGGCCTGCTTGAAGCCACTGAAGATCGGGCAATCGAAATCGGCCACTCAGACCGTTCCAAGACCCCGGTTGAGCCCTATCTGTCGGAGCAGTGGTTCGTGCGCATGGGCGATGTGGACGGGGGTGTGGTATGCGGCCGGGGAACAGCGAACGAATTTGTCGCCCCTGGATTAGCCCAGGCCGCCCTGGACGCTGCCGAAGACGAGTGGCGCTCGCCCACGGGTAAGAACGTTTCATTTTACCCGGACGCGCGTTACCGGAACACCTATATCAATTGGCTCGCCGAGAAGCGCGACTGGTGTATCAGCCGCCAGCTCTGGTGGGGGCATCAGATTCCGATCTGGTCGGGCAGCTTCCAGGGCCAGGCGCTCCTGGAACAGCTCGCCTGGCTTGCGCCCTATCTGACGCGGGAAGATGTGGTCGCCCGCTTGCAGACGAGCGAGACCGATGAACTCATTGGGCCCGATATGCCCAGTCGTCTGGCTCAACACAGCGCCGACGCTATGTCGGCGCAGATCAACGGAAAAATTCTGGTGTGTTTGCGTGAGCCGCCTGCCCAAGAGGACGTGGTGAGCGACTTGGAAGCGGCCGGCTTTGGGCGAGACCCCGATGTGCTGGATACCTGGTTTTCGAGCGGGTTGTGGCCGCATAGCACCCTGGGCTGGCCCGACCCCGACACCGCCGCAATCGAGGCCGGTCAGTCGCCCCTGGGGACACGCAGCGGCTCTCCCGACTGCCTGTCGTATTACTATCCCGGTTCGTGCCTGGTGACCGGGCGTGACATCATTACCTTATGGGTGGCCCGCATGGTCCTCATGGGCCTGTACAATCTCGGGGACGTGCCGTTCACCGCGGTCTTTATCCACGCCACGATTCTGGATGGCAAAGGCGAACGGATGAGCAAGTCGAAAGGCAATGGCATTGATCCGGTGGATATTATCGAACGCTACGGCTGTGATGCCATGCGCTACGTCCTGTGTGAGATGCAAACCGGCTCCCAGGACATTCGGCTCCCCGTTCAAGCCATATCGCCGTTTACCAATGAACCCGTAGACCTGGCAAAAGCCAGGCACGGCAGCAGTATTTTTACCTATGTATGTCCCCAAACCGGCAAAGAATTTGATGTGCTCGGGACCATGCCGGACATCCCGTCGGCCAAGCTGATCAGCGAGCGCTTCGAGGTCGGCCGTCACTTCTGCAATAAGCTGTGGAACGCGGTCCGGTTTGCCTTGCTGAATTTTGAGCGGACGGCCTGGGTGGAACGCAACCCCGCGGCGCTGCCGTTTGAAGAGCGCTGGATTCTATCCCGCCTGACGCGGGCAATCGCCGAAGTGCAGCAACAGCTTGAAGCCTATAATCCGTCTGCCGCCCTTTCGGTGGCGCGGGACTTTTTCTGGTCGGAGCTGTGCGATTGGTATCTGGAAATGATCAAGCCGCGTCTGCGCCAGACAGGCGAAGCGGCCGGCGCGGACAGCGCCCGACAAGTCCTGGCCTTTTGCGTTGATCAGACCCTGCGGCTGTTTCACCCGTTCATTCCCTTTGTGACCGACTTTTTATGGCAACAACTGAATGAACATGCCGACCGACGCGGAATTGAGAGCCCCCTTCAGACGCCGGCCACAATATCCCACGCGCCCTGGCCGCAGCCGAATACGAGCTGGCAGGATGAGCAACTGGAACAGCAGCTAGACTTTTTACAGGCCGTCATTCGGGCCATCCGCGATATGCGCAGCCAGTATACGGTGCCACCGAAACAGCGGGTGCGGGTCCGCATCAAAACCGTGGGCGAAGCGCCGGATATCCTGAACAAGGGACTGCTCCATATTCAAGGGCTGGCCGGGGTCGAGTCGGTGGAGATGGCCGCGGACGCCGAGCGAACCCGCGATGCCGCCACCGCGGTTGTGGGCGGACTTGAGGTGTATGTGCTCGGGGTCATTGATATTGAGCAAGAACGGGCGCGTTTGAACGGGCAGATCAAGAAGCTGAACGGCGCGCTTGCCGGCGTGCGGAAAAAGCTCGGCAACGAGAAATTTCTCTCACGGGCAAACCCCGCCGTGGTCGCCAAGGAGCGCTCCAAGCTGGCCGACATGGAGTCGCAGTTGAGTACGCTCAACGAGAACCTCGCCGCCCTGGGATAAAGGGTTGACCGCCCGGCAACTCCTACCGGAACAGAGCCCAGCACTCTCGTGCAGCCTGGGCGTTCGCTTCCCAAGAATGAAGACAAGCCATGCCCCGCATTTTCGACAACATCGAACAGCACCTCCAGCCCGTATTAGCGGAGGCCCTGCAACTTGCCGACCGGGCCGACTTCTGTGTCGGGTATTTCAACCTGCGTGGCTGGCGGTCAATTGACTCCTGTGTGGAGCAATGGGACGGGGGCGAGGGGCAGTGCTGCCGTGTCCTGGTTGGAATGCAGCGCCTGCCGCACGAGGAATTTCGGATGGCCAGGAGTCTGTCTGCCGGCCCAGCGGCACTCGACAATCAGACAGCGCTTCGGCTCAGAAAAAGACTTGCCGAAGAATTTCGAGAACAACTGACACTCGGCGCGCCGAGTAATGCAGACGAGGCTGGCCTGCGCAGGTTGGCGAAGCAGCTCCAGGCAAAGCAGGTTGTCGTCAAGCTGTTCCTCAAGCATCCGCTGCATGCCAAGCTCTACCTTGTGTTTCGGCCCGACCCGATCAACCCGACCGTCGGCTATCTGGGAAGCAGCAATCTCACCCAATCCGGCCTTTCTCGTCAGGGTGAACTCAATATTGACGTGCTGGATCATGACGCCTGTCAGAAGCTCGCGCAGTGGTTCAACGACCGCTGGAATGACCGCTGGTGCATTGATATCTCGAAAGAGCTTGTCGAGATTATCCATGCCAGCTGGGCGCGCGAGGAACTCATCCCACCCCACCACATCTACATCAAAATCGCCTACCACTTATCGCAGGAAGCACGGGCTGGATTGACCGAATTTCGCATCCCAAAAGACTTCGGCAACAAGCTGCTCGACTTCCAGACAGCGGCCGTGAAGATCGCCGCGCATCATCTGAACCGGCGGGGCGGTGTCATCATCGGCGATGTGGTCGGGCTGGGCAAGACGCTTATGGCGACCGCCCTGGCGCGCGTGTTCGAGGACGACCACGGACTTGAAACCTTAATCATTTGTCCCAAGAACCTCGTGCCCATGTGGGAGGATTATCGTGAGCAATACCGCATGCGCGCCCGTGTCCTGTCGGTCACGCGCGCAATCGGAGAGCTGCCCGACATGCGCCGTTACCGCCTGGTGCTGATCGACGAGAGTCATAATCTGAGAAACCGGGCAGGCAAGCGATACCGGGCCATTCAGGAATACATTCGGGAAAACGACAGCAAATGTATCCTGCTGTCGGCAACGCCCTATAACAAGACGTATTTGGACCTGTCCAGCCAGCTCCGTCTGTTTGTGCCCGAGGATGAAGACTTGGGGATTCGCCCGGAACGCTTGCTGAGAGAGATGGGCGAGACCGGGTTCGTGCGCCAGCATCAAGCGCCCGTTCGGTCCCTGGCCGCGTTCGAGAAATCCGAGCATGCAGAGGACTGGCACGAACTCATGCGTCTCTATCTTGTCCGCCGGACCCGGGGCTTCATCCAGACCAACTACGCCTCCACCGACCCGGCCACCGGGCGTCAATACTTGACGTTTGAAGACGGCAGAAAATCCTGTTTCCCGACACGGGTCCCAAAGACGGTCCAGTTTAATATCGACGGCCAATATGGCCAGTTGTTCGCGGACGAGGTGGTTGAGGCCATAAATCGTCTGGACCTGCCACGCTACGGACTCGGCAACTATGTCTCTAATACGCCCCGTACACCGCCGACCCAGGCCGAAGCCACAATCCTGAACGACTTATCGCGCGCCGGTAAGCGCCTGATGGGCTTCTGCCGGACCAATCTGTTCAAACGTCTGGAGAGTAGCGGCCATGCCTTTCTGCTGTCGGTTGAACGCCACATTCTCAGGAACTTCATCTTTCTGCACGCGCTGGAAAATGATCTACCGCTCCCTATCGGGACGACGGACGCCGGACTGCTGGACCCGCAGTCGTTTGACGAAGACGCAGAGCAGGCCGCTGGCGATATCTTCGAGACAGAGGACGACGAAGACAACGGTGAACCTGGAGAAACGACACCACTGAGGACTGAAGCGGATTTTCGCAACCGGGCCGCCGTAGTCTACGCACTTTTTACCGATACATACCGGAAGCGGTTTCGCTGGCTGGCCTCTCGCCATTTTAAGGCAGACCTGGGCAAAGCCCTCAGGGCCGACGCTGAGATACTTCGCAATCTCCTGGTCACGTTTGGCGAGTGGCGAGCGGTGGACGATGCGAAGTTGGACGCGCTGCAAGAAGTACTTGGGAATCGACACCCGGAGCGCAAAGTCCTGGTCTTTACGCAATTTGCCGACACGGTGCGCTATCTCGAAAGCGAGTTGAAGGCGCGTGGAGTGTCGGGCATGGCTGCGGTGACAGGGGACACGCCGAACTTGACGGAACTGGTCCGGCGGTTCAGCCCGAGGAGCAACGAAAGAGACATCCCCGCCGAAAAGGAACTGCGCGTGCTGATTGTGACCGACGTGCTGAGCGAGGGGCAGAATCTGCAAGACTGCGCTGTTGTGGTGAACTACGACCTGCCGTGGGCCATTATCCGCCTGATTCAACGCGCCGGTCGTGTGGACCGTATCGGCCAGCAGGCGGACGCCATCCTGTGTTACTCCTTTCTTCCGGCAGAAGGGATCGAACGGTTGATTCGGCTTCGCGCCCGGGTGCGGACACGCCTTCGAGAGAACGCCGAGGTGGTGGGAACGGACGAGGCGTTCTTCGAGGACGAAGATAAACCGGCCGTGCTTGAGCTGTATAACGAAAAGGCTGGCATTCTCGACAGCGACGACGAGATGGACATTGATCTGGCCTCGTACGCGTATCAAATCTGGCGGAACGCAACCCAGGCCGACCCGGCGCTCAGAAAGAAAATCGAAGATATGCCGGCTGTTGTCCACTCATCGAAAGCCCATAGACCGCAGCCGCAGCAGCCGGAAGGCGCGCTTGTCTATATGCGCACCGCCCAGGGGTATGACGCATTGGCCTGGATAGACCGTGAGGGCAAGAGCGTGACTGAGAGCCAGTTCGAGATTCTACGCGCCGCGGCATGCGCGCCCGACACGCCGGCTCTGCCCCGGCACGACACGCATCATGCGCTGGTCAGCAAAGCCGCGCAGCACATCGCCCGCGAGGAAAAGCAGGTCGGCGGCCAACTCGGTCGGCCCTCGGGCGCCCGGTTCCGCGTCTACGAGCGGCTCAAAGGCTATGCGGAAAATGTGAGGGATACGTTGTTCGATACCGCACCGCTCCGGCGTACAATTGACGACATCTATCGCTATCCCTTGCGACAGGCTGCGGTGGATACGCTGAACCGGCAGCTGCGCAGTGGGGTGTCCGACCAGACCCTTGCCGAGCTGGTTGTTGCGCTTCGGGATGAAGACCGGCTGTGTATTGTCCGTGACGAGGGCGAAGGCCGGGAACCAGGCATTATCTGCTCAATGGGCTTGATTGAGCGCTGACGCGCTCTGCCGCACTTGATTCTGTCACCTTACTGAAGTACCGTTTTTGTAAGGAGAAAGGCCATGCTTGTTAAAATTACGTCAAAGCGACAGGTCACATTCCCGGCCCGAGTGTTGGATGCGCTGGGGGTGGGTCCCGGCGACCAACTCGAACTGGAAGAAGGCCCGGACGGCTTCATTTTACGCCCGCGGCGGATCGACTATTCGAAATTGGGGACGCTCAGAGACAAGATTCCACCCGGACATCCGCCGTTCGACATCCGCAAATTCCGGGACCAACGGGAACAAGGACATGGCCCTGCGCTACGGTATTGATACCTCGGTCCTGGTTCGGCTGGTCGCGCGGGAGCCGCAAGGCGACTTCGAACGCTGGGTGCGCCGTCTTGTCGCCTTGATGGAGGAACGGGGGGGCGAGATATTCGCGTCCAACCAGGTCATAGGTGAAGCCTACGCCGCCTTGATGCACCACTACGGCATTGCCGGCGCCGACGCCCGCGCTGGGCTCCTGGATGCGCTGACCAGCGGTCTGGTTGCCCCTCTCAACGGGCGGGCCGTTATCGAGGCCCTGGAGACGGCCGGCGGCCCCGGCCTGTTCGACCGCCTCATTGCCAACGACTATTCTCGCGCTGACCTGCACGTCCTGACGCTGGACCGCAAGATGGCCAGCCTGCCCGATGTGCGTCTTCTCTAGCCCGTTCTTCCACATGCCGACGCCCCTCGACAGAGAGAAAATCAGACGCCACCTGGAGGAGTGTGACCTCCACGCGCTGTTCATCGAAGAACTTGGCTGGGACCACGGCGGTGAGAACACCGCGATGACAGTCGCAGACAAGACCTTCGTTCTCGCAGCCATAGCCCACAAACGCGGCCTGGTTGTTTACCAGCATATCGCGGATACAGCCGAGACCTTCCCGGACCATCCCACCCGCCAGAAGATCGAAAAAGCCGTTGCCAGGACCGTCCGTGAACACCTCATCGTGTACGCCTCGCCCGACCGGAGCGCGCAGCATTGGCAATGGGTCAAACGCGAACCCGGCAAACCCGACCGGCAACGCTCGGAAGCCTACCACCGAGGAGAAGCCGGAGAACGGCTGATCCAGAAGCTGGAGCAGATCGTTTTCACCCTGGACGAAGAAGACGATCTGACTATCGTTGATGTATCGGGCCGGGTGCGGGCCGCCTTTGATGTCGAGAAAGTCACCAGGAAGTTCTACGACCGCTTCAAGCAGGAACATCGCGCCTTTCTGGACTTCATTGCAGGTATCCAGAACATCGCCGACCGGGAATGGTACGCCTCGCTTATGCTGAACCGGATGATGTTCATCTATTTCATCCAGAAGCGGGGGTTCCTCGACAGCGACCCGGACTATCTGCGCAATCGCCTGCACAGCATGCAGACCACGCACGGCAAGGACCGTTTTCAGACCTTCTACCGGCTCTTTCTGTTGCGGTTGTTCCACGAAGGGCTGGGCCAGCCCGAGGCCGACCGCTCGCCTGAACTGACAGCCTTACTTGGCAGAGTGCCGTATCTGAACGGCGGATTGTTCGACGTGCAGGACTTGGAGCGTGACAACGCGGAGATACACATTCCCGATGAAGCCTTTGCGCAAATTTTCGCGTTCTTCGACGCCTATCAATGGCATCTCGACGACCGGCTACTGCGGAATGACAACGAGATCAACCCTGACGTGTTGGGCTATATTTTTGAGAAATATATCAACCAGAAGCAGATGGGAGCCTACTACACCAAGGAGGACATTACCGGCTATATCAGCCGCAATACCATCATCCCCTTTCTGTTCGACCAGGCGAAGAAAGCATGTCCGATTGCTTTTACGCCCGGCGGCGGAGTGTGGCGGCCCTTATCCGACGACCCGGACCGCTATTTCTACGAAGCCGTCCGGCACGGCATGACGTATGACATTCATGCAAAAGAGGACCTGACGGAAAAACGCGCATTGCCAGCCAACATAGCCGCGGGTCTGAACGATGTCTCAAAACGGGATGGATGGAACAGGGCGGCCCCAGCCGACTATGCCTTGCCAACAGAAACCTGGCGCGAGCATGTGGCCCGCCGGCAACGCTACGAAGAGGTCCGCGCCAAGCTCGTTGCCGGCGAGGTTACGTCTATCAACGACCTTATCACCTACAATCTTGACATCGAGAAATTCGCCCATGACGTCATTGTGGAGAGCGAAGGGCCAGAGCTGATTCGCGCTTTCTGGAAAGCGCTCACCGCGGTCTCCGTCCTTGACCCGACCTGCGGTTCCGGGGCCTTTCTGTTTGCCGCGCTCAACATTCTGGAGCCGCTGTACACAGCCTGTCTGGAAGTCATGCGCGGCTTTCTTGACGATCTGGAGCGCTCGCAACGTACACACCGCCCGGAGAAATTACGCGACTTTCGCTCTGTGCTGGAACAGGTCGCCGCGCACCCTAGCGAAAGCTATTTCATTCTCAAGTCTATTATCGTCAACAACCTGTACGGCGTGGACATCATGGAAGAGGCCGTAGAAATCTGCAAACTCCGGCTCTTCCTGAAGCTGGTCGCGCAGTTGGAACGCTACGAGCAGATTGAGCCTTTGCCTGACGTTGACTTTAACGTCCGCGCCGGCAACACGCTGGTCGGTTTCACGTCGCTGGACGAAGTGAAAAAGGTGCTGAGTGCCGACCTGATAAAGCAGTTGTCTCTTCCTCAGATAGAAGAGCGCGCCGAAATCGCCAACCGCGCCTTTCGGAAGTTCCGCGCAATGCAGACCGAGTACGGCATGGACGCCGGCGAGTTCGCCGCCACCAAGGTGGAATTGCGGAAACGGTTGGACGACCTGCGCAACGAATTAGACCAGTATTTAGCCGGTGATTACGGCATCAAGGTGAAAAGTAAGCGGGCGTATCAACAATGGCGTGACAGCCATCAGCCGTTTCACTGGTTTGTTGAGTTTTACGGGATTATGCAGGGCGGTGGGTTTGATGTGATTATCGGCAACCCGCCGTATGTGGAAATACCGAAAATATCCAATCAATATTCCCTAAAGGGGAACAAGCTTATCCAAACAGGAAACCTCTATGCGGTTTGTCTTGAACGCTTCTTCGAGCTTCTCAACTCGAACAAGCGGTATGGAGTCATCGTTCCGATTAGTTCTGTTTCAACGCCGCGTATGTTGCCACTCATGCGGCTATTAGTTGAGAACTCTTCAATCTACATAAGTAATTTTGCTGTGCGTCCGGCCAAATTGTTCGTTGGAGTTGACATGAATTTGTCTATTTTTGTTGGCGCACCGCACATGAAGAAAAATAAAAATCGAATCTTCACAACTTCATATAGTCGCTGGAATGAATCTGCCAGAAAGTACCTATTTAGAACAATTTCGTATATTGAATCCCCATTTTATGAACCCTTTGCTGCACTTCCTAAGATTGGTTTAGAGATTGACCGAGATATTCTCGGTAAGATCATGCAAGACGAGCCGTTGGCCCGTCTTAGGACAAAAGGAGCACAAAATCCTATCTACTATCATAGCGGTGGCCGCTACTTTCGGAAATGTATTCGAAGAAAGCTGTCTAACGAATACAAGGAATTATCTCTCCGGGACAATGCAGAGGATTCCATTTTGTGTCTACTGTCTTCTTCGTTCTACTATTGGCTTTGGATTGTATTTTCCGATTGTTACCACGTCACCCGCGCCGACATAGATATGATTACCGTTCCTGATTCAATGATAACAGACAAAAGACTGCACAGATTGTCTAACTCGCTTGTTGATGATCTTGAAAAAAACGCCGAAGTCCGAGTACGACGAAGAGCAGATGGAAGCGAGCAAAAAGAGGTAAACTATTCGGTTGGTAAGTCAAAATATATGATTGACGAAATCGACCGGGTGCTTGCCGAGCACTACGGTTTCACTGACGAAGAATTGGACTTCATCATCAACTACGACATCAAGTATCGTATGGGGAGGGACGGGTGATAGGCACTGTTTACGCAGAGGCTATGTCTCCCGCCTACACCGCAGACGGAGGGGGTAACAATGGTTGATTTGGCGAATCTTTTGCCGATAGGACTGGCGCTTTTAATCCTCTTTGGCGTTTTTGGGTTCTTGATGTGGAAAAGACCGGAAAAGTTTACGATGATAAGAATCAACTTGCTCTGGTTGTCCACTCTAGTCGCGATCCTGACGCTCGTGTTTGGCCACCAACTCATTGAATTGCTGGGAGACAATTCCAGTGGAGACACAAAAACGGTTGAAATAGTACTAAGCTCCCTCGTGGGTGTTGGTATCGGTGGTCTCATAGCTATTGCCGGTCAATTAGTCCAAGATTCCGACGAAAAATCCACGAAGACCGGACCGCCCGCCCAAGATTCCGACGAAAAACCCACAAAGACCGGACCGCCGGCTAATGGCCAAGAGAATGATTGAGGTGTGAGAAAAAATGAAATGTACGGCTATCGTGGAACGTTGTAAGGATACCGGCCTCTATGTGGGTTATGTCCCCGGTTTCGCCGGCGCTCATTCCCAGGGTGAGACCTTGGATGAGCTGAACAGGAACCTGAAAGAAGTAATCGCCATGCTCCTTGAGGATGGCGACCCACATTTTGATACCGAGTTTGTCGGCATTCAGGAAATAGTGACACCCTGATGTCCAAAGCGCCGGTGCTCAAACCTCGGGAACTGGTCCGATTGCTTGAGGCATTGCAGTTCCGGGAAGTCCGCCAAAGAGGTTCCCATAGACAGTATCGTCATGCAGACGGAAGAGCCACGACCGTTCCATTTCACAAAGGAAGAGATATTTCACCGATTCTGTTGCGGCAAATCGCAAAAGACATCGGACTAACAATTGACGAGATCATCAAGGCACAATAAGGAGACTACGGGTGGATAAGAAAGCCGACGCGCTCTACCGGCGTCTTCGTCTTGATGATTCCGCCATAGTCGAGTCCGAGGAGGTCTCACCGGGAGTGGTGCTCGATTCCTCTGTACCGGACGCTATGAGACCTGAAAATCGAAGGCTTTTCAGGTCCGGCGCTTCTGACTATCCGGTGGTGCTACGGCGGTGTTCTGACATCGGGCGTCCGCCTACCGTCACAGCACAGGGCAACCTCGGCCTACTCGATAAAACGTTGCTCGGCTTCTTCTGCTCGGTGCGCGCCCCCGGTGACGCGATTCTCAAGACCTACGACCTCGCGCGAGCGCTCCGAGATGCGGATGTAACGCTTATCGGCGGGTTCCAGTCGCCAATGGAAAAGGAGTTTCTTGAATTGGTGCTGCGGGGTTCGGCTCGTGTCGTTCTCTGTCCGGCGCGGGGAATTGGCAACATGCGGATTCCAAAGAGTTGGAAGAAACCGCTGGACGAAGGGCGCTTGCTGCTCCTGTCTTTTTTCGACGCTAACATCCGCCGTCCAACCACAAATATAGCCGCCAGGCGTAACGCCTATGTCGCCACTCTGGCCGACCGTCTTCTTATCGCCCACGCTGAAAAGGATGGTAAAATCGAGACATTATGCCGGGAAGCGCTTGCTGAAGGGAAGCCGGTGTTTGCCCTGGATTCGCCGGATAATGCGGACCTTGTTGAACTTGGCGTGGTGCCGGTCCGAGTTGAAGACCTCTCCGCTGTTGATTGTGGATAGCATTGACCATTCGCGTTGATTCCTGTGTTCCCAATCCCGCATGGCAGCGAGCCTGCTGGAATCAAAGGCCGATATTGTTATCATAACCGCCCGGTGACTGCCGTTGAACCATCCCGAACGCGGCTGTTCGTGAGAGGAGGTAAAAATGGCGAGCAAAAACCCAACGATTCTTGACGAAATCGAGCGCCTGAAAAAAGAGTTGGACGCATTGCGCCCGTTGCCCCCCGATGTCACGGGGCGGATAGGACAGAAGCTCAGAATTGAGTGGAACTATCACTCCAACGCCATAGAGGGAAACAGTCTGACGCTGGGAGAAACGAGAAGCCTGATCCTCCACGGGCTGACTGCCCACGGGAAGCCTCTGCGCGATCACGTGGACATCGAAGGGCACGATGAGGCGGTCAAGGCAATAGAAGACGCAGTAAAAAGTAACGAAGCGTTCAACCAGGTCTTCATCCGCAATCTCCATACCATGCTGCTGAAGGAGCCGTATGAAACCGATGCAGAAACGCGGGATGGGCTGCGTAGGAAGCACCGCATTGCCATCGGAGACTATAAAACGCAGCCAAACAACGTGCGAACCTCTACCGGCGAGACCTATCATTTTACGCCGCCGGAGCAGGTGCAGTCAGCAATGAGCGACCTGGTAGACTGGTACAGAAAAAAAGAAGATGAGGGCGAGCATCCCATTATCATGGCCGCCACGTTTCACTACCGCTTTGTCCGCATTCACCCCTTTGACGATGGGAACGGACGCATGGCGCGGCTGCTGATGAATATGATTTTGATAAAGCACGGCTACACCGTGGCTCTTATACCCAGAGAGGAGAGAGGCGAGTATATCAACACACTGGAACGGGCTGACCAGAACGAAGAGCTGACCGAGTTCATTACGTATATCGCCGCGTGTTGCAAATACTCCCTGAATCTCCATCTCAGGGCTGCCCGTGGGGAGGATATTGAGGACGCAGAGGATATTGACAAAGAGATCGCGCTTTTCAAACGTTCTTTGCAAAAAAGCACGGACGACACAATCCGGGCGAAGGAGTATGCGGACGAGGTGCTGTATCCCCTGTTTCTTTATTGCGAAGGGAAAGTCGAACAGTTTTCCGAACAGTTCGGTAGTGTTGATTCCTTGGGCAGCGGTTCTTCTGTGACAACGCCTGGTAATGAAGTTTCTGGTTTTTGGTTACGAGAAGAGAAGAGTGACTGGCCGGAAATCGCGCTTTCTATTTCCACTAGTCTCTCATTCCATTTGTTTGAATTTCAGGGACAAGAGGGAAACGATTTTTATTTTACCATTCAAAATAATGTCGACTCGAATGGTTCCGTTTGGAACTTCTCTCTCACAAGAAACAGGGATTCTCTCTACGATCAAGAATATACGGGCCGGGACCTTGAGCGCCTCAAAAAGACGTTTAACGACATGATCCGGCTTATGATGAAGAAGCTCTTAGAGAAATTTCTTAATGACTGAGGAGGCACACTCCCGTAGCCTCCAGCCCGTCTCACCTTGTTTCCGCCTCCCCGGCTGTATACATTCCTAGGCCATGTATCCGTTTGACCATCCGGCTGTGGACCGGCTGATTCGTCTCGCGCTGGAAGAGGACATTGGTCGGGGCGATGCGACCACACGGGCGACTATTCCCAGCAATCAGGCGGCGCGTGGAAAAATCACGGCCAAGGCCGACCTGGTGCTGGCCGGGCTGCCAATCATTGCACTGGTTTTGGCGCAGACGGATAAAACGGCTGGGGTGCGCTTGCTCGGCCAAGAGGGGCGTCAGGTTCCGGTCGGGACGGTTGTTGCCGAGGTGTGGGGACAGGCCGCCGGTCTGCTTACCGCGGAACGGACCTTACTTAATTTTTTGCAACATCTCTCCGGGGTGGCAACCCTGACGCGAAAATTTGTTGAGGCCGTGGCCGGAACCCGCTGCGCCATTATTGATACGCGAAAAACGCTGCCCGGCCTGCGCCTGCTGGATAAATATGCGGTTGTCCAAGGCGGAGGAAGAAATCACCGGCTCGGATTGGACGACGGGGTGTTGATTAAAGACAATCACATTGCCGTGTGTGGCGGGGTGGGCGCTGCGGTCCGCCGGGCGCGGAGTCAGGCGTCAACGTGGCTGCGCATAGAAGTGGAGTGCGCAACTCTGGCGGAGGTCGCAGAGGCCCTCAACGCCCACGCCGATATCATTCTGCTCGACAATATGACCACCGTCCAGATGGCCGAAGCCGTGCAACTGATACAGCGACGGGCCCTGGTTGAAGCCTCGGGCAATATATCGCTCGCGCGAGTCCGGGAAGTAGCGGAAACCGGGGTGGATTTTATCTCGGTCGGTGTCCTGACCCATTCAACTCCGGCCGCGGACCTGAGTATGTCTGTGACCTGTGAGGCGGAGCGGTAGGGTCTGGAGCGCTCTTATGGACGACCTGGCTGACCACGGCTTTGAAACGGCTCTCGTGACTCAGTTGTCCCAACCGGTGACGCGCCTGCTCGGTCGCCCGCTGCACTTTTTTGACAGTATCGATTCCACCAATGCGGCGGCTGCCGGACTGGCCGGCAAGGACGCAGCCGAGGGAACGGTTGTGATTGCTGATGCGCAGACCGGCGGCAAGGGCCGGTTGGGGCGGAGCTGGGTTTCGCCGCCCGGCGTGAACCTCTACCTGTCGGTTATTCTCCGCCCCCAAAAACCTGCCTCAGCCGTACCGCCATTAAGCCTGCTGGCCGCTGTGGCCGTAGCCGAAACCATCGTCCAGCAGACGCCGTTGGCGCCCTCCATAAAATGGCCCAACGATGTCCTGGTCTCAGGAAAAAAGGTGTGCGGTATCCTGACTGAGATGCAGGCGACCGGCCCGCGGCTCAGGTCGGTTGTTGTCGGTATCGGAGTCAATATCAATGCTCCGCTGGCTGCATTCCCCGAGGAGCTACAGGAGAGGGCCTCTTCGCTCTTCCTGCTGTGTGGGGAGCCGGTTGACCGGGCTGTGTTCACTGTCAGTCTGCTGACCCATCTTGAGAAATTATACAGGCTATGGCTGGAAAAAGGATTTCCGGCAATAGGGGCAGCCTGGGAGGGCTATGCGTCTGAGCTGCTGGGAAAGTCGATTACGGTGACAGCGCCTGAAGGGGTAATCTCAGGAACCGCCCGTGGCCTTGACCAAGACGGCGCGCTCCTGGTTGAAACCGTCATCCCGGAAGGGCAGGGGACGCAGCCCCACCGGGTCCGTCGTATTCTGGCCGGAGAGGTGACGGTGGTTGACGGCTATCGCAAGACGGACACCGTGAACTGATCGAAATGGACAGCCATGATACTCGCCGTTGATGTGGGGAATACGCATACCGTCGCCGGTCTCTACGAGAGGCAAGACCTCGCCTATCACTGGCGCTTTGTGACTGAGGCGGAGCGAACGGCAGACGAGTACGGAGTGCTGCTGCAAAGCCTGTTTACCGCCCGTGGACTCAGCCTCTCTTGTGTGGCGGGCATTATTGTGTCGAGCGTTGTGCCGGCTATGGTGAAAACGCTCGAAGACCTCGCCCAGACGTATTTTCAGCTTACGCCTCTCATCGTCGGCCCCGGCATCAAGACCGGGATGCCGATCCTGTACGATAACCCCCGAGAGGTTGGGGCCGACCGGATCGTGAATGCGGTGGCGGCCTATGAACGCTACCGGGCCGCCACGATTATTGTTGATTTCGGGACCGCCACAACCTTTGACTATGTGACGCAAGCCGGAGAATACCTGGGGGGGGCGATTGTCCCCGGTGTGGGGATTTCCCTGGATGCCCTCTTCCACAAAACGGCCAAACTCTACCGGGTGGAGCTGGTGAAGCCGCCCAAGATCGTTGGCCGCAATACGGTCAACGCCATCCAATCCGGTATCTATTACGGCTACACGGCGCTGGTCGATGGCATGGTGGAGCGTATTCAGCACGAAAATGGCGCGCAGGCGCGCGTGATCGCCACGGGTGGATTTGCCCAGCTGATCGCGGCAGAATCAGGAACCATTGAGGAGGTCGATGAGTTCGTGACCCTGGAGGGCCTGCGGATTCTGTATGAACGCAATCATTAAGAGCGTCGCGCAATGATGAAGACGACTGCGACTCAACGTCGTTACTCGGGTTGGGCGACGCTGGCATAAAGGAGGGACATATGGCTGCTGGTGATATACATCACATCCGAACCATTGGACTACTCGCTGAAGGCGGGGCTGGGAAGACGACCCTGGGGGAAGCGCTCTTATACGCCGCGGGCGAGACTACCCGTCAGGGACGGGTGGAGGAGGAAAGCTCGGTGCTCGACTTTGAGCCTGAGGAAATACGGCGGAAAACCACCCTCTCTACGGCCTTCCATACGCTCCACTGGAAGAAGCACGACATTTGTTTAGTTGACCCGCCCGGCTATGCGAACTTTTTACCGGACACACGCTATGCCATGGAGGCGATGAGTGGCGCTCTCTTCGTCGCCGGCCCAGCCGGCCATCTCAAGGTCGAGACTGAACGGCTGTGGAACTGGGCTAAGGACATGCAGCTGCCCCGTATGGTCTGTCTGTCCCGGATGGATCGGGAGGAAGGGGAATTTGGCGCGGCTGTCGAGGCCCTGAGCAGTGCGTTTGAGACCACCCTGACCCCGATTCACCTTCCGATTGGCGTTCAGGCTGACTTTCGGGGCGTGGTTGACCTGCTGTCCATGCAGGCCCTGATGTTTCAAGGCGAGCAGGGCGAAGTCACGGCCGAGGCCATTCCCGATGATCTCCAGGAGCAAGCGGATGACTATCGTGAAAGGTTGATTGAGGCGGTTGCAGAAACAGACGATGATCTCCTGACGCGCTATCTTGAGGGTGAGGAGTTGAGCGCGGAGGCCATTACCCGGGGATTGAGCGCGGGGGTGGCCGCCGCCCATATTTTCCCGGTGCTGTGCCTCTCCGGGAGCCAGACTTTGGGCATCCAGCCGGTGTTGAACGCAATGGTTGATCTGCTGCCGTCACCAGACTCTCGTCCGAGCGTGGTCTGTACCAATCCGAAAACCCAGGAATCAGTTGAGCGCAGCCCTGACCCGACCGCGCCGTTTACCGCCCGCGTGTTCAAGACGGTTGACTCGCAGGCCGGCAAACTGGCGCTCCTCCATGTGGTTTCTGGAAAAGTGGAGAGCGACTCGGTCGTGTATAATGCGAGCCGTGACGCCAAAGAACGGCTGGGCCAGCTGTTTCACCTGAAAGGTAAAAAACAGGAACCCGTGGCCACGGCGTTGCCGGGCGATATCATCGGGGTGGCCAAGCTCAAGGAGACGCATACCGGCGATACGCTGTGCGACGAAAAAACCCCGGCGCTCCTGCCTCCACTGGTCGAATTTAATCCAGCCATCGCGTTTGCCCTGGAGCTCAAGTCCCGTGGCGACGAGGAAAAAATTATGGCCTCCCTGGACCGGCTCAATGAGGAAGACCCGGCCCTGAGAGTGGACCGCGACCAACAGTCCAACGAAATCCTTATTTCCGGGGCCGGCCAGCTGCATATTGAAGTCGTAGTCGAGAAACTGAAACGGAAATACGGGGTTGACGTGGAGCTGAAAGCGCCCAAGGTTCCGTATCGTGAAACCATCACCGCCAGAACCGAGGCCCAAGGACGTTTGAAGAAACAATCGGGCGGGCGAGGCCAGTTTGGCGATACCTGGCTGCGGGTCGGCCCCTTGGCCCGTGGTGACGGCTTTGAATTCAGCAACGAAATAAAAGGCGGGGCGATTCCGCGTCAATACATTCCGTCCGTGGAAAAAGGGGTCGTCGACGCTTTGGGGAAAGGGTTCCTGGCCGGTTATCCCATAGTAGATATCCAGGTGGCGCTGTATGACGGCTCCTACCACGAGGTAGACTCCTCGGACATGGCGTTTCAGATTGCCGGTTCTATTGGCATCCAGAACGCGCTGGAAAAGGCCAAGCCGGTGTTGCTGGAGCCCATTATGCACCTCGATATCACCGTGCCAGAGGAGTATATGGGGGATATCAGCGGAGATATCAATCGACGCCGCGGCAGACTCGTGAGTGTCGACGCCAAGGGCCATAACCAGATCATCAAGGCGTCCGTTCCCATGGCAGAGATATTAACCTATGCGCCTGATCTCCGGTCTATGACAAGTGGGCGCGGCACCTTTGAGGCTGGTTTTTCGCACTACGAAGAAGTGCCGCATCATTTAACGGAAAAAATCATTCAAGAGAGTCAGCAGGCGAAAGAAGGCCATCATTAAGCGCCTGTACGTCCCTGCAGAGGGCCTCTGCTTGTCCGCCGGGCCCAGGGGGCAGACATTGACAACCTCACTCGGGCTGTACTAGAGTTCTCCTTTCCTTTTATTTTCAGGAGGGTTGCTTATGGATGTCAAAGAAGAAGAGTTGATCCGTTCCCTGCTCGATACTGACCCCGAACTGCGCCGACACTATGAGGAACACGCTCAACTCAAACAGCGCCTTCAAGAGCTCAGAGCAGCCCCCTTCCTGACAGAAGAAGAAGAGATTGAAGAAAAAACGATCCAAAAACAAAAGCTCGCGGGCAAAGATCGCATCATGGAAATCCTCGCCCGCCATAAACGACAAGCAGCATAACGAGAGAGTCGCCGCGTTCTCTGTTTTGACTCGCCTGGGAATGTCTCAACCCCGCTCGTGTTGCTGGGGCACCGCCCGGTTACACGTTTCCTTGCTCAGCAGCTCATTGACCGACAGGAACTATGCGTCATACCATTTCCATCTTAGTTGAGAATGAATTCGGCGTTCTCGCTCGGGTCGCGGGCCTTTTTAGTGGCCGGGGCTTTAACATTGACAGTCTGAGCGTGGCAAAGACCCTGGACCCCTCATTGTCTCGTATTACGCTCGTCACAGAAGGCGACGATCAGATTGTCGAGCAGATTACGAAACAGCTCAATAAACTGATCTGTGTCATCAAGGTCAGTGACTTCCAGGACACCCCTCACGTCGAGCGTGAGATGGCGCTCATCAAGGTTGCGGCAGACGAACGCACCCGCGGCGAAGTCCTGAATATCATCGATATATTCCGAGCCAAAGTGATTGATGCCGGGCCGCGCTCCTTTGTGATTGAGGTGACCGGCGATGAGGGGAAGATCACGGCCATCTTGGATTTGCTCAAGCCGCTGGGCGTCAAGGAGATCGTGCGAACCGGAAAAGTCGCCGTTCAGCGTGGGCTTCAGACACTCTCAGCAACGACCGCGGACAATACAGTAGAGCAGCGAAAGGTGCGTCGGCTGCGCTAGGAGCATCCAGAGGCTCTCCGTCATGCCGGCAGACGAGACGAGAGGGTTCGGGAGGAAAAGACATAAGGAGTAAATAGCATGAGCATGAATATTTATTATGACAACGATGCCGATCTGTCCCTGCTTTCGGGCAAGAAAATTGTCATCGTCGGATACGGCAGCCAGGGCCACGCCCACGCCCTCAACCTGCGTGACTCCGGGATGGATGTCCGCATTGGGCTGCGGAAAGACAGCGGCTCCTGGAAAAAGGCCGAGGAGGCCGGCTTTGTGGTCCAGGAGGTTGGAGCAGCCTCGGCTGACGCCGATATCATCATGATCCTGACACCTGACGAGGTTGCCAGCGAGATGTATGAATCTGACATCAAAGCCGGTCTCACAGCCGGCAAATACCTCGCTTGCGCGCACGGATTTAATATCCACTTCAAGAAAATCGTTCCGCCCGAAGAGGTGAACGTTTTCATGGTCGCTCCCAAAGGGCCCGGCCATCTCGTCCGAAGCGAATTTGAGAAAGGCCGTGGGGTGCCCTGCCTGATCGCGCTGGCGCAAGACCCGTCCGGGGATACCAAGCCGGTGGCCCTGGCCTACGCGTCGGCCATTGGCGGGGGACGCGCCGCGATTTTAGAGACCTCGTTCAAAGAAGAGACCGAGACCGATCTGTTTGGGGAACAGACCGTCCTGTGCGGCGGAGTGACCGAACTCATGCGGGCCGGTTTTGAGACCCTGGTCGATGCCGGCTATGCGCCGGAGATGGCGTATTTTGAGTGCCTGCACGAAATGAAGCTGATCGTGGACCTCATCTACGAAGGGGGGATCACGAATATGCGCTATTCCATCAGCAATACGGCCGAGTTTGGAGATATGACCCGCGGCAAACGGGTCATTGGGGACGAAACCCGCGCGGCGATGAAGAATATCCTGGCTGATATTCAGTCTGGAAAATTCGCCGACGAATGGATGAATGAATATCGGTCCGGCTTACCGCGCTTCAACGCCCTGCGCAAAGAGGGCGCGAGTCATAGAGCCGAAGTTGTTGGCGACAATCTGCGCGGTATGATGCCCTGGCTCCAGCAGGACAGGCTGGTCGATAAGGCGAAAAATTAACTCGGGCCATGACGGGGCGGACATGCGGGGAGGGGAGTGGGGCCTCCTCTTTTCGCTGCCCGTGTTGTGATTATGCACTTTGCGCGTGAGGGATATCCCTGGATCTTCGGGCTCGGCTCACTCTCTCTCGTACTCGGTCTGCTCGGCTTCCCCTCCTCTGGCTGTACGCTGCTGGGCCTGACCCTTTTTGTTGCCTTTTTTTTTCGTGACCCTGACCGCGAGATTCCCGGTGACACTGACGTGATTGTCTCTCCTGCCGATGGACGCGTTATCACGGTTGAGCCGTTGGCGCGCGGCAAATACGCCTCAGAGCAACCCGCTTCTCGGGTTGGCATATTTCTGTCTCCGCTCAATGTGCATGTCAATCGCGTCCCGGTGACTGGACAGGTCACCCGGATTCACTATCAGCCGGGAAAATTTCGAGCTGCGTTCGCCGCTGAGGCAGCGGAGGTCAACGAGCAGAACGCGGTCAGTATTCAGGATACACACGGCCGCCGGGTTGTCCTTGTCCAGATTGCCGGTATGCTGGCCCGGCGGATTGTGTGTCGTCTGACGGGCGGAGAACAGGTCCAACAGGGCGACCGGTACGGCATGATTATGCTGGGTTCCCGGGTGGATGTGTATTGTCCGGCAGAGGCGCAGTTGAAAATAACAGTCGGACAACGGGTAAAGGCCGGAGAGACGGTGATCGGCGCATACCGCACTCGTGCGAAAACATAACTGGGAGGTTGCCTGTGGCTATGCAGACACGCGAAAAAGTCCGACGGCTGCCAACCCGTAAAAAAATGCGCCCCCCCCTGCGCAAGGGCGTGTATCTGCTGCCCAGTCTTTTTACGACGGGCGGGCTGTTTTGCGGGTTTTACTCCAGCGTAATGACTCTGCAGGGCGAATTCCGGGTCGCGGCGACCGCGGTTCTGATTGCGCTGATCTTTGATTCCCTTGACGGCCGCATTGCCCGTATGACGAAAACCTCCAGCCGTTTTGGCGCGGAATACGATTCCCTGTCCGACCTGGTGGCTTTTGGGGTGGCCCCCGGTTTGTTGGCCTATCGCTGGGCCTTGGAGCCGTGGGGCGCGTGGGGCTGGTTGGCGGCGGCCTTATACGTCGTGTGTGGTGCCCTTCGCCTGGCGCGCTTCAACGTCCAAATCGGAGTAGTGGATAAGGAGAGTTTTGTTGGTCTGCCGATCCCGGCCGCGGCGGCCGTCATCGCCACGACGATTTGGGTGTATGACTATCTGGGTGGTGAAGGGACGACCAGTAAACACATCACCCTCCTCCTGCTGGTGTATGCTCTGGCCGGCCTGATGATCAGTACGATTCGCTATGCGAGCTTTAAGGATTTGAATCTGCGCGACCGGCAGCCCTTTGGCCTGCTGGTTGCGGGTATTATTCTCTTACATCTGACCATCGCCGAGCCGCAGGTCATGTTGTTCACCCTTGCCGGCGTGTATGCGTTGTCCGGTCCGGTCGGTATGGTCGTGCGCCTGTGGAAGAAGAGACAGCCAGCAGAGGAAGCCGGGCCTGACGTGGCCCGTGTCCAACCGGAGCAACTCCGTGAACCTTCTGAGCAGCAAACCCATTCCCTTGACAATGAGAAAAAGGGTTCGGTATAACGGAAAACACATGATTCACATGCTGAAGCTTGACACTTCAGGTCTCCTGCCTGGCCTCCTGCTTAGCATCCCGCCTGAGGGATCCGAGGGAGGTGCATAGCGCACACCAGACTCTTGGAGGCCACGGGCGGAATACCTGATCCGTGGCCTCTTGTTTGAGAGGGTTGCGGGTACACTCGCAGCCCTTTTTTTATATGGACACTACTGAGGAGGACGTTATGGAACGCGAAGTTGTCAGGATTTTTGATACCACGCTGCGTGACGGCGAGCAGTCGCCCGGCGCGACCATGAATATTGAAGAAAAGGTGATGGTCGCCGGACAGCTCGAAAAGCTCAATGTCGATGTGATTGAGGCCGGCTTTGCCGCGTCGTCAGAGGGCGACTTTGAGTCGGTCCGGCGTGTTGCCGAACTCGTCTCCGCTCCCATTGTCCTGAGTCTGTCGCGCACCAAGGAAGACGATATTCGCCGTTCCATTCAGGCCGTTGAGAAGGCCAGGCGTCCCGGGGTGCATATTTTTATCGCCACCTCCGACATCCATCTCAAACATAAACTCATGATGAGTCGTCAGGAGTGCATTGACGCAGCAGTCTGGGCGGTCGAATATGCGAAAAAATACCTCGACTATATCGAGTTTTCAGCCGAAGACGCCTCTCGTACAGACCGTGACTTTCTGGTCCAGATTTTCGGCGAGGTCATTCAGGCCGGAGCGGTGACCGTTAATGTCCCGGACACCACCGGCTATGCTATCCCCCACCAGTTTGGGGCACTGTTTCAGTATCTGCAGGAAACAGTGCCCGGCGGCAGAGACGTGACGTGGAGTGCGCATTGTCACAACGATCTGGGTTTGGCCGTAGCGAACTCCCTGGTGGCTATTGAGAACGGCGCCCGCCAAGTGGAGTGCACGATTAACGGCATAGGCGAACGCGCGGGGAATACGTCCATGGAAGAAGTGGTCATGGCGCTCAGAACGCGAGAGGATGTGTTTTCCCATGTCAGCACCCAGATTGTGACTGAGCAGATTTACCCCTCCAGTCAACTCCTGTCTCAAATTACCGGCATTAGCGTCCCCATCAATAAGCCGGTTGTCGGTGATAACGCCTTTGCCCACGAGGCCGGCATTCACCAGGACGGCGTTCTGAAATACAAGTTGACCTATGAAATCATGCAGCCCCAGACGATAGGCTTGGACAGCAATAGACTCGTCCTGGGGAAACATTCGGGCCGGCATGCCTTTATCGAGCGACTGAAATTCCTGGGCATTGATTATACGGGGACCGATATGAATAAGGCCTTCGTGCGTTTCAAAGCCTTGGCCGACAAGAAAAAGAGCGTCTACGATGAAGACCTGATCGCGATTGTGATGGAAGAAACGGCCCGCCTCCCCGAGAAGTACGAGTTGCTGTATATGAATGTCACCTCATCCAGCATGGCGGTTCCGCATGCGACGGTGAAGATGAAAGTGAATGGTGAGGAGTTGATTGAAAACGCCTCTGGCGATGGCATGGTTGACGCCTGCTACAAGGCGATTGCTCAGATTGCCGAAATGGACGTGAAGCTGGAGCGCTACTCGGTCAAATCCATCACCGGCGGGACCGATGCCCAGGGCGAGGTTTCGTGTCTCCTGCGCAAAAATGGAGCCTCCGTGAACGGCCAGGGCTCCCACACCGACATTATTATGGCCAGCGCCTTGGCCTTCACCAATGCGCTCAATAAGTTCGCGCAAATGGAACGCTATGGAGACCGGTCCGGCGTCCACCGCGAAGGGCCCTAAGTCTCGTCTGCGTGACGACGGGTGAGTAGAGAGGGGCGGCCAGACGGTCGCCCCTATTTGCTTGTGCCCCTGTTTGTGATGGACTTGACCGACGAAAAGGAGAAAGCAATGGCGCATAAAATTGCAGTATTCAGCGGTGACGGCATTGGTCCCGAAGTGATGGCTGAGGCGACGCAAGCCCTCAAAATTGTCGGGCCGCGATTTGGCCTTGATTTTTCTTTTGAGCCGGCTCTGGCCGGCGGCTGCTCGATTGACGAACACGGCGTGGCCCTGACGGATTCGGCTCTGCGGCTCGCCAAAGCAAGCGATGCCGTCCTGCTCGGGGCCGTAGGCGGACCCAAATGGGACGACCCGAAAGCCTCGGTCCGACCTGAGCAAGCCATTCTCGGGCTACGCAAAGAGCTGGAACTCTTCGCCAACTTGCGACCGGTCCAGGTCAACCGCCATCTGCTGCACGCCTCGACCTTGAAACCCGAAGTCTTGGCCGGCGTTGATCTCATGGTCGTCCGAGAGCTGACCGGGGGCGTCTATTACGGCCGGCCGAGCGAACGTCGGACCGGCGCGTCCGGGCGGGAGGCGGTCGATACGATTTTTTATACCGAGGGAGAGGTTGAGCGACTGATGCGGGCCTCCTTCGATCTGGCCCGGAAGCGGCGCAAAAAGCTCACCTCGGTCGATAAGGCCAATATCATGGCGTCCTCACGCATGTGGCGCGAAGTCGCTCATGAAGTTGCCCAAGAGTACCCTGATGTCGAGTATGAAGACGTATTGGTAGACGCCATGTCGATGCACCTGATCCGGCGGCCCGCCGACTTTGACGTGATTGCCGCGGAAAATATGTTCGGCGATATTTTAACCGATGAAGCCTCAATGCTCGCTGGCTCCATGGGCCTGCTGCCGTCTGCGTCGCTCGGCGAAGGCAGCCGCGGTCTGTTTGAGCCCATTCATGGTACGGCGCCGGACATTGCGGGTCAGGACAAGGCCAACCCGCTGGCCATGATTCTGTCCACCGCGCTCATGCTGCGCCTCTCCTTTGGCCAGGACGAGGCCGCCCTGGCGATTGAAGAGGCGGTCGATCAGGTGCTGGGCAGCGGCTACCGCACGCCGGATATTGCCCAGCCCGAGTGCCGGGTGGTTGGCTGCCAGGAAATGGGCCGGCTGGTGCGTGAACGGCTGGACGGGGAAAGCTGAAAGAGAGGGCGGTCGGGCCGAATTGACAATCCGGGGCTTCAGAAGCGCCCAGCAGCGAGATAAAGACCGGCAAGGAGAAGTCACATTTGCCGATCATGGGGGTGGGTGCGAGCCTGTTCGATCACATGGACCTGACAATCAACCAAGCTGTTCCACCGACCATCACAAAAACCAATACACCACCAATGAGGGCAATAGTCTCGTAACTCATAGTGCTCCCTCCAGTTCTGTAATAAGAGTGTCAATTCTCCTATGGGCGAGGCAAATCAGAATCAGAAAGACTCCTTCAAGCAGTAGGCCACTAATCAGCAAGCCTACCTTCATACTACTGTCCAGGGCAAGGGTAAGACCAATAAGGCCGCTGGCATTGAGAAGTATGCTAGCCCACAGGAGACGCACCCATTCCAGATAGTAGCGAATCCGCTCTTTTGTTCCCTCAACGGAAATACCCTCTCTCCTTTCTTTACACTCTTTTTATATCCGGTCTTTCATACTTTCAAATCAGTTTTAGGAGAGCAAGACAGGGTGAAGGAGAATCGCGCTACTTGGACAGCAGGTCGTACCAGTGAAACGCAACCACAACCAGCGCGTGGGTAATCTGTCCCTGGCGAATGAGGTCAGGAATATCAGCAAGCGGGGCTAGTGTGACCTCGGTTTCCTCGGTGGTATCAAAGCTGGGCTCAAAGCGTTTCTCAACGTTACGGGCCAGAAAGCTGTGACAGCGGTTGCCCTGAATGGCCGGGTTGGGATGAATCGCGCCCAAGGGAATAATATCCTCCGAGTCGTAGCCGCTCTCTTCCTGCATTTCCCGCCGGGCGGCGTGCAGGGCTGAGGGGTCTTCCTGGTCAACCATGCCGCCCGGAATTTCGAGCGTAAAGTCTTCCGTCCCGTGCCGATATTGTCGGATCAGCACAACGTGGTCATCGGCTGTCACGGGGATGATATTGACCCAGTCGCCGCTGTCGAGCACAAAGAAATCATGCTCTTTGTTTGTCCGGGGCGAACGGGAGCGGTTCTTTTGCAGCGAAAAGATACGACACGAATAGACGGTTTCAGAGTCGAGCCGCTGCCAGGGCTTGATCTTGCCAGGGTGTATTTTCTTTGGGGGCGAGTCGGACATAACCCCACGCTAAAACAGCCGCCGGTATTCAATAGCCGGGCAGCGGTCCATGACCACAGTCAGCCCGGCCATCTGCGCCCGCTGTGCCGCCACAGGGTCAATGACGCCTAATTGCAGCCACAGTATGGACGCGCCTATGGTGATCGCCTCCTCAGCGATCTGGCCGACAAACTGCGAGCGTCGAAACACGTCAACCATCTCTATGTGAGCTGGCGCCTCTCGCAGACTTGGAAAACACGGCTCACCCAGCACCTCCTGGCAGTGCGGATTCACCGGGATAATGGTATGGCCCCTGGCTTTGAGCAGGGCTGCGATCTGATGGCTGTCACGACGCGGGTCAGGCGAACAGCCGACAACGGCAATCGCCCGTGGGGTTGCCAGAATATCCCGGATCGTAGCGTCGGCCGGATTGGTAAAGTCGGCCCCTGACAACGGCTGCGACATGCTGGTCACGCGGCCCGCTGCAAGAGGTCGCTAAACGAATGTTCAAGGCAACGTTTGATTTCGACCATGCGCGCCCGAAAGGCCTCTTCACCCTGCATGGCCGGGTCCTCAATGTCTCCTTGCTCACCGGCAAACTCCTTGAGCGTAAAGGCTGCTTTTCCGTCTGCCTCGGGATAGGCGTCGAGCATGGATTTCTGCTCGTTCGTCATAGTCAGGATGAGGTCGGCATTGGCAATCAGCTCCCGATGCCGTTTGAGGTCGGTTGAAACAAACTCGTCGCGTTTAATCTGAATCCCGTGCTCCTGCAAGATGAAATAGGCGTCCAGGGAGGCGATCATGCCGTCCCTGGCGTAAATGGCTATGCCACCGGAGCGCACGTCAATATGCCGGACAGCGCGCTCCGCCAACATTTTTTCCAGGAGGACATGGGCCATCACGCTGCGGCTGGTATTCGCGTGACACACAATCAGAATGTTATAGGCAGATGGCTGGCTCACAAAAATGTCCGGGTTCTGAATGTCCTGGAGGACAAAGAGAGACGGCCCAGAAGGGCAGGGACGGCCTTCCTCTTCTGGTGCCGACTGTCTGAGGTCAGCGCCTCAGTCCTGTTTGAGGGACTTGAAGATTGATCCCAGGTCTTCTTTGGCGGTGTTGCCCTTGGCCAGTTCGACCTTGAGTTGCTCGCCCAGCTCGGTCGCGTCCCACATGCCTTTTTTCTTGACGGTTCCGACAGAATGCCAGCCCTGCATCAGCCACACACAGCCTCCACCAACCCGAAACACTTCGCCGTGGACATCTGCCGCATCTTCACTCGCCAGCCAGGTGACCAACGGCGCAATATGGCCGGGATCAAAATAGTCATGCCCGCCTTCTTCTTCCGGCCCGGCCATCAGACCAGCGGTTTGCGGCGTCGCGTCCACGGTCATCCGGGTGCGCGCGAGTGGGGCGATGGCATTGCCGGTGACCCCGTATTTCTGCATCTCGCGGTCAACGATAATAGCCAGGGTGGCCAGCGCCGCTTTTGCCGGCCCGTAGTTGGGTTGGCCAGGGCTGCCAAGCAGACCGGCGTCCGAAGAGGTGTTAATCACGCGGCCATTCAAAAGATTGCCCTGTTTATGCTGCTCGCGCCAGTATTCGCAGGCGTGGCGGGCGCAGTTGAAAGACCCTTTCAGGTGGACGTTCAGGACCGCGTCCCACTCGTCTTCAGACATATTGAAGATCATCCGGTCACGGAGGATGCCGGCGTTGTTTACGAGAATGTTGAGCTTGCCAAAGGAATCGAGCGCACATTCGACAATACGTTTGGCCCCCGCGAAGTCAGTGACGCTCTCAAAATTCGCCACGGCTTCCCCACCCGCGGCCTTGATTTCATCAACCACTTGCTGGGCCGGGCTGGCGTCCGAGCCAGTGCCGTCGAAGCTGCCACCCAGATCGTTGACCACGACCTGGGCTCCGTTTTTTGCGAGGAGCAGGGCTTCTTCACGTCCGATTCCACGTCCGGCCCCTGTCACAATAGCGACTCTTCCATCGAGCAGCATAGGTTCTTCTCCTTGTTCGGTTTGATCCAGTTTTTTCAGTAAACCAGAGCGTTTACGCCACCTTTGTCTGCCTGAGACGCCTGGCTTTGTCAAGGCGTTGAGGCGTCCGGCAAAAGAAAAAGCCCTGGAGGCCAGAGGCTTCCAGGGCTTTTGAGGTACGGCCGAATTTTCTGTGTTATGCGTCGTAATACAGCGCAAATTCGTAGGGGTGGGGCCGCAGGCGGAGTTCGTCAATCTCCTGTGTCCGTTTGTATTCGACCCAGGTCTCTACCACATCTTGGGTAAACACATCGCCCTTCAACAGGAAATCATAATCTTTTTCCAAGGCGTCCAGGGCCTCGGGCAGTGAGCCGGGAACGGATGGGACATTGGCCAGCTCTTCGGGGGTCAGGGCATAGATGTCTTTATCCAGCGGATCACCTGGGTTCAGCCTTCGTTCTACTCCGTCGAGACCAGCCATCAGCATTGCCGAAAAGGCAAGATAGCCATTACTGGTTGCATCTGGAAAGCGGACCTCAATGCGCTTCGCCTTGGGGCTCATGGAATACATGGGAATCCGCACTGCTGCCGAACGGTTGCGGGACGAGTAGGCCAGGTTGACCGGCGCTTCAAATCCCGGCACCAGGCGACGATAGGAATTGGCCGTTGGGGCGGCAAAGGCGCAGATGGCCGGCGCGTGGGCCAGGATGCCGGCAATATAGTGCATGGCAAACTCGCTCATGCCGCCATAGCCATCGCCGGCGAAGAGCGGATTGCCGTCCTTCCAGACCGACTGGTGGGTGTGCATGCCCGAGCCATTGTCGCCAAAGACTGGCTTGGGCATGAAAGTCGCGGTTTTCCCGTGTTTTTTGGCCACGTTCTTGACAATATATTTATACCATTGCAGCGCATCGGCCATTTGAACCAGCGGCAGGAAGCGCAGGTCGATTTCTGCCTGACCAGCGGTGGCCACCTCATGATGGTGCTTCTCGACCCGAATCCCAACCTGCTCCATCATCTGCACCATCTCGGTGCGGATGTCCTGATACGAGTCGAGCGGGGGGACCGGGAAATAGCCTTCCTTATGGCGGGGCTTATAGCCCAGGTTCGGACTTTCCTCCCGACCTGAGTTCCAGACCCCTTCAACCGAATTGACGTGATAATAGCCTTCGTACGCATTCTGATCGAAGCGGACTTCGTCGAGAATGAAAAATTCCGGCTCAGGCCCAAAATACGCCACTTCGCCGAACCCGCCGGACTGGACGTAGTTTTCAGCTCTTTTGGCAATGCCGCGTGGGTCGCGTGAGTACGCCTCGCGCGTGATCGGGTCCACAATATTCCCGAGTAAGCTCAGCGTGGGCTTTTCACAGAACGGATCCATGACCGCGGTACTGGAGTCGGGCATGACCAGCATGTCCGAGGCGTTAATCGGCTGCCAGCCACGAATCGAGGAGCCGTCAAAGCCGGACCCGTCTTCAAAGAGGTCCTCGTTATACTCACTGACCGGTATGGTGAAATGTTGCCAGGTACCGATCAAGTCCATGAACTTGAGATCGACTAACTCAGCACCCGTTTCCTTTGCCAGAGCGATGGCTTCTTGTGGCGTCATAGTGACTCTTTTCCTCCTTAACGTTCGCTAATGATATGCTATGCAGAGGGTCGAGGTCGGCATTACAGCGCGTCTTCCCCGCGTTCCCCTGTTCGTATACGGATGACTTCTTCAACTGCATTCACAAAAATTTTGCCGTCTCCGATGCGGCCCGTTTTGGCTGCCTCCTGAATGGTCTCGACGACCGCGGCCACCTGCTCCTCTCTGACGATAATTTCCAGCTTGACCTTGGGGAGAAAGTCAACCACGTATTCAGCGCCCCGGTAGAGTTCGGTATGCCCCTTCTGGCGGCCAAAACCCTTGACCTCGCTCACGGTGAGCCCGGATAAGCCGACCGCATTCAGCCCCTCTTTCACCTCATCCAGCTTGAACGGCTTAATAATCGCTTCAACCTTTTTCATTGCGCCCATGTTGGCTACCCTCTCTGGCCCTCTCTAAAATAAAATATGCGATATGTAAAGCGGACAGGCGTACTGTCGAGGGCATAATCCACCTTACGGCACCTTACATCGCCCTCATAGATATGAGCAAGACAAATGCCAGTCTGGACTGACCCCAGGAGCCGGAAATTCCTCAAGAAACAGCCTGGACGCCGGAGGCCCATGCTGCCTAGTTCACAGGCAGCGCTCCTTTTTTAGGCAGGCGGGATCGATTTTCCTGACCGAAATTTTTGCTCCTCCCCTTTCAGCAAACGCCCGATATTCTCGCAATGCCGGACAATGATCAGCCCGGCGACCAGAATGCCGGCAAGCAGCACTGGCTGCGGATAGGCGAAAAAGAAGATGAGGCAGGGGGTAAGCGCGGCGGCCACGAGAGAGGCCAGCGAGACAATGCGGAACACCGCAAACACCAGGGCAAAACCGAGCAGGGCGGTCAGGATAGCTGTTGGCGCGAGGCCCAAAAAAACGCCCAGCCCGGTGGCCACCCCCTTTCCACCCGCAAAACGCAGAAAGACAGGAAAAAGATGGCCCAGGGTCGCCATCACCGCGGCACTGGCCTGAACAATCTCGCTCAATCCCAGCCAGCGGATAATGAGAACGGGGAAGAGCCCTTTGCCGACATCCCCTATCAGGGTCAGGATGCCGGCCTTTTTCCCGGCCGTGCGCGCAACATTCGTGGCCCCCACGTTGCCGCTCCCGGCCTTCTGGATAGCGACCCCCTGTCGCCTTGCGATCAGCGCGCCAGTTGGAACGGAGCCACACAGATAGGCAGCAACGCTGGAGAGGAGCAGAACGCCCAGGTCGAGATCTGACAGCATGAGGTATGAGTCTTCACCCATCGGCATACCCAATGGATGGGCACGGATTCCTGGAAAGTGGGATAGTCATGGTCGGGGTGACTGGATTTGAACCAGCGACCCCACGGTCCCGAACCGTGTGCTCTACCAGGCTGAGCCACACCCCGACACGCTGTACTACTCGCTTCCTAATAGCTCGGGCCGGGTTCCAGGGTCAAGTAGGGCAATCTATCCGGCGTGGTGCTGGACGCCAGCCTGGCTCCTATTCCAGGGGGCACGCCCAGAACGCTCCGACCTGTTGAAAGCCATTATCCCTCAAAAAGGTGGGGGTAAGCTGCGCGGTTGACTGGCCCGAACTCGGCAGCCAGACCACGCTGGGACACGCCCGCTGCCGGGCGCGCGCCTTTGCGAAATCGAGCAGCGCTTGCCCGACCTGCGCCGGCGCAGAAGGCAAGACCGCGATATCGACAATTGCCAGCCAACCCGCACGCTGGAGGCGACGGATATAGCTGACGAGGATCATACCCTGGAGCGGGCCGTCATGCTGGGCCACATAGAAGTCGAGCGCCGGGTCCCGAGCGAGCCGCCGCCAGTGACGAACTTCCGCCTTCCGCCACTCCCCGCCGGAAGCATCCGGGAAGAGCATCGTCTGGCAGGCGCTGAGGTCCGTTCGTCTTCCGCGCCGGATGGTGAGCATGGCTTGTCTCCTACCACATATTGACATAAGCCAGGAGTACCAGCTGCTCGCCGTCTGCCGGGTGAGTGGCCGTCCGATAACGAACAGGCCCAGGTTGAAAGTCGCATGTCCTCAATTCCACTCTCGCTCACAATCGACAGGCTATCCTACGGTCCGGCAGGCGTCGGACGGCTGAGCGGCAAAGACGGCGGAAAAGTCGTCTTTGTCCCGCACACGGCTCCTGGGGATCAAGTGGACGTTGTCCTGACCGAAGAAAAAAAACGCTACGCCCACGGCCAGCTCGTCACTGTCCGGCAAGCCGCGCCGGCCCGGCGGATGCCGCCGTGTCGCTATATTCCCCGCTGCGGTGGCTGCCCGTGGCAGCATGTGACCTACGCGGAACAGCTCAGGGCCAAGGAAGCGCTCGTCCGCGAGCATCTGCGGCGTATTGGAGGCGTGGCGGACCCGCCCGTCCTGCCGATTCTTCCCAGCCCGCAGGAGTGGCGCTATCGCCATCGTATCCGCCTGCGGACCGGACCGCCTGCCCAACTCGGCTTTTATCAGTCTCAGTCGCACGAGTTGGTCGAACTCGAGGACTGTCTCATTGCTGGGGAGGACTGCGCCACGCATTTGACGCATGCCCGCGCCTGGCTGGCTCAGTTACAGACCACTGTCCGCCGGGTCGAGCTGAGCACGAGCGACCCTCTTCGGGCTGCGACCGGAGGGGTGGTCCTGACAGGGAATGCAGAAGGTCGTTTTCAGACCGTTGATGAGGAAGCCTGCGCAGCTTTTGTTGCCAGACACGACGCTGTTGCCGGGTTGATGCTCTTTGGCCGCGGCTGGCGCCGCGCCTGGGGCGAGACCCGTATTGTATTGGACCTGGGCGTTGACGATCTGGTCCTGGAGGTGAAGCGGGGCGGGTTTACGCAAGTCAACCCTGCGGGCAACCGGGTGCTGATCGCGGCGCTTCTCCGCCTGGTTGATTTCAATAAATCACAAAAAGTGATTGAGTGCCATATGGGCGCGGGCAATCTGAGCTTGCCAATCGCCGGGCGGGTCAGTACGCTCATCGGCATCGAACAGGACCCGCATGCGCTGGCCGACGCTCGGGAGAATGTGACCCGGACGGGGCTGGACAATGTGACCTTCGTGCACGCCTCGGCCCGGGTCGGACTCCAAACATTGGTCCAACGCAAGGTGGAGGCCGATATCCTGGTATTGGACCCGCCTCGGGCAGGGGCTGCTGACAGCCTTGACGCTATCCCGCGACTCAAGATTCCAAAAATTGTCTACGTCTCGTGCGACCCTGCGACCCTCGCCCGTGATATGCGCCGTCTCGGCCAGTTGGGATACCGGCTTGAGCGCCTCCAGCCCGTCGATCTTTTCCCCCATACCTACCACATTGAAACAATCGCGATTGCTGTATTGACTTGATGAAAACAGCCTCCTATGTTTCGGGCAACATCCCCGTACCGCCCCTGGAAAAGCGCTTCGGTGGAGATAGCACATGCCATCAAATACACAAGAAAAACCACACTCTTCAAAAGTGACGCTGATCCCTGCCAAAGGGGTCTCGCAGACCATCAATTACCTGCTGGAAGATCGCGATGAGCTCGAATGGCTGGTGGCGATCGGACGCAATAAGCGCGGTGAGATTTTCTTTTATGATACCGGCGGCGATATCATCGAAGACCTCGGCAGTCTGGACTATCTCAAACAACGGCTGCTGCGCGCCCACTTCGGTGACGAGTGGGAATAAAGGCTGGGTGTGGCAGCCTGTGTCAACGGCCGGTATCCAACTCCCGACGGCTCGACGGGGGTCACGAATCAGTCGCGCGCCTCGTTTTCAATCGGCTGGCCAGCCAGAATCCGGTCGCCGTCTATAGTGAGCGGAACGCGGACTAAGAATTTTCCGCACGGCGGACCAAAAATGCACTCGCCCGTATTCGGCTCAAAAGCGGCCCCATGCGTGGCGCACAGGATATAGCGGCCGTCTTCGGTCAAGAACTGGTTATCGATCCAGTCCATAGTCATGGGCACATGGGCACAGCGGTTGATGTACGCAAAGTACTGGCCAGCGTAGTGCACCAGAAAACACTCGGTTTCCCGTCCCTCGACTGACAGCATGAATTTTTTGGTCTCGCCCGGCTCGATCTCGCCCAGCCGGGCGACGGCGACTGAAGGGGACGTCTCAGACGGTGGCACTCCTACCTCCTGTAGTATCAGCGTACATTTCAACATAGTCTAGCATCGAGACCGGGGGAGGGAAATCGACCCGCAGATGCCCAGCGCCATGAAGAACGAGAAACTCTGGAGGCAGGTAGGCTGCGCGCTCATCTCCGGCTGCATGCTGACTGTCGGCTTCGGTTGGGCTGATGAAGGCGTGCCAGTGCCACCGCTTGACGCCGGTCTCATTATTTTACTGCATCCCGTGTGTGTTCATTTTGCCATTGCCCTGATTGTCTTTGGCGCGCTCCTTGACTGCGGCGGAAGCCTGAGCGGACGGCAGGACTGGCAGCAGGCTGGCCGGATTGGCTTCTTTGCGGGTGTTGGGGCGGTGGGCCTGGCCGTTATCAGCGGCTGGATCGAACAACAGTTACCCCAGCCCAATAGTGTTTTTGACCCCCAAGTCGCGGAATTGCTCTTCTACCACGAATACGGCGGCTATGCGCTGCTCGGATTTTTTATCATCCTGCTTGTGGCGCGGCTGCAAATCCGCGGGCAGCTGCCGCTCCTGTATATCATTCTGGCCGGGATTGGCTTAGTCGGCCTGACGGTCCAGGGGTATTGGGGCGGGGAAATGGTCTATCGCTACGGTGCCGGCGTGCGCGCGGTGCACATCCTGAGCGAGGCTGCGCCGCCGGCCCCATTGGAAAACACGAAAGGGCCCAAGCCTGATACAGGTCTGAAGCGCGACTAGCCCCAATTTGTATTTGTTCAGTACGCTATTCGGCCGTTTCTTCGCCCTTAAAGCCGGCTGCGGTGTGGGTGCCGTCGCAGAACGGCTTATTTGCCGACTGACCACAACGACACAGATAAATAGCGTCGTCCTCAAGCGTGTACGGGTTGCGCTTCTGATCCGTGACGGTGACAGCGCCTTTAACCTCGTACGGCCCGTTTTTGAGTACGCGAATTTTAACCTCGTCCATACAGTGTCCTCCCTCTGAAATATGGCTTTCCCTCTCGCCTGAACGGAACGGATTATCGCACACTGCTCTGGGCGTGGCAATGCGACCGGGTTTCAGTCGGCCTCATCGGGCGACTCGTCCGGCCCTGGGGGCGGCGGTGGTTCCACGGGCAGGGCAAAGGGGGTCAGGTCCAGTGAGGGCTGGCCCGTTGCGATCAGTTCGTAAATCAACTTGCCGGTAATGGGGGCCAGGACAATGCCGTTGCGATGGTGACCGGTGGCCAGGACAACATTGTCGAGGCCGGGCGCCCGGCACAGAATGGGCCGACGCGTTGGTGAATAAGGCCGTAAGCCGGCCCAAAACCGGCTGAGTGGAGCCTTGCTTATCCCCGGCACGAGCGCTTCTGAGCGGTCAATAAAAGCCTGAATCGTATCCAGTGTAACGTCCTTTGTATGCCCGACATACTCGACGCTTGAGCCAATAATGACCTCGCCGTTTTTGCGCGGGACCAGATAGTGTTCGTCACACGAGATGACGTGGCTGAGCTGAGTCGCGCGAACGGCCAACATCTGACCTTTGGCCGGCTCGACAGGAAGCGCGATACCAAACAGGTCTCCGACCTGACGCGACCAAGCGCCCGTCGCAATCACCACCGTCCCGGCCTCAACCCAGTCATCGCCGATGCGGACAGACTGGACGCGCCCGTGTGTCAGGCGGACCTCGGTCACTGTTGTGCCCGTTCTCAGTTGTGCGCCGCAGTGTTCCGCCGCTCGTGCCCAGGCCGCGGCCAGCTTGCCGTTATGCAGATGATGATCGCTCGAAAAATGAACGGCCCCACGGAGGTTGGGGGTCAAAGCCGGTTCGGCTTGCCGGACTGCCTCGGCTGACAGCCAAGTGACAGGATGGCCCTGTTCTTGTCTGAGCTTATACAGCTTACGGTATTTTTTTTCGTCTGCATCGTTGCGGATGAGACACAAAACGCCAACGGTTTGATATTCAACATCAATGCCGGTTGCCTGCTGAATCTCCTGAATCAGTGCCGGGTAGAGCGCTTGGCTGGCCTTCTTGAGCTGATACATCGGGCCGCGCTTCGAGCGTCCGCTGGAAACGGCCAGAATCCCGGCCGCGGCAGCAGACGCTTCCTGGCCCGGCTGTTGTTTATCGACCAGGATGGTCTTGTCATTGTGTCGGGCAAAGGTATGGGCAATGGAACTGCCGATCACACCGGCCCCAAGAACGACGACGTCTGCGCTTGTCATGGCCGGCTATTGTAATGATCGCCAGCGGAAAAGAAAGAGTAAGCGACAGGACTGGGGCTTACTCCTGCCGAAAGGCCGGGGCGCGTCCGTTCAGCAGACTGCCGAGCTCTGTGGCCGCAAAACGCAGCCCCAGATAAAACGACCCGAACAACCCATAAACTGCGCTGGCCTCGTCAAAGCGCATCTCATAGACCAGTTTTTTGAACACCAGGGGATCATCGGCAAAAAGGTCAACACCCCATTCCCAGTCGTCGAAACCAATGGAGCCCGAGATAATCTGGGTCACCTGGCCGGCATAGCGACGGCCGATCATGCCGTGTGCGCGCATCATCTGCTGCCGGGCAGTAATGGGCAACTGATACCAGTTTTTGTCCTCGCCGCGCTTTTTATCCATCGGATAAAAGCTGAGATAGCGGCGGGCCGGAATGGACGGCCAGACTCGACTGGCCAGGGCTTCACGTTTTTGAGCCAGCTCTTTCTCGACGGCTGCGCGCCACTCGGCTGTGTCCGGCTGGAGACCCTGTTCGTCCAGGCTGCGGTATAAGTGAATCGAGGCTTCATACAGACCGAGCTCGACCACCGAGACATACGACGTCGTGGGCTCCAGAAAATCGCTCAGCCCGAGCCGGGCGACCCGCAACTCTGCCTCGTTCACGGCGTCAAATGTCGGCCGAAAGTGGACAAGCATGAGGTCGCCCTTATGACCCAAGAGGGAAAAGAGGCCGGTTTGTGCGGAGCCTTCCGCTTCCATTGCCGTGAAGGTTTGTAGTGCGTCGTCCAGAATCTCGTTTTGGGCCCTGGCAGATACGGCCTTCCAGTCCGTCCAGCGCACGCGAAACATCTGGTGGAGTATGGCCGAGCCTTCAAGGGCGAGTGGTACAGGGGGGATGGCTGTGGCGATCTCTTCCATTTTTCTGCAACTCCCTCGTCGAACTCTCGCACAGCCCTCATTATAGTCGAGCGAACCCAGAAACCAAGCCGCTCTTGACCAAGTACGGACGGCGTTGCAGATTGAGAGAAACGGAGCGTGATTGCGTCGCGCAGGCCCGCGCCTGGACCGTATATGGACGAACTCATTCAAAAAGCCGATATCCTGCTGGAAGCCTTGCCGTTTATTCGTCGTTTTTCCGGTAAGACAATTGTCATCAAATATGGCGGGCATGCCATGCAGGACGCGGACCTCAAGCAACACTTTGCCGAGGACATCGTTCTCCTTAAATACGTGGGTATGAAGCCGGTTATCGTCCACGGCGGTGGTCCGCAGATCGGGCAGTTGCTCAAGCGACTGGATATTCCCTCGCATTTTGTCCGTGGTATGCGCGTGACCGATGCCCCGACTATGGAAGTGGTCGAGATGGTGCTCAACCGAGTCAATAAAGAGATTGTCACCCTCATCAATCGGCAGGGGAATCCCGCGGTGGGGATTACCGGCAAAGATGGCGAGCTGGTCGTGGCGCGTAAAATGCTGGTCGATACGGAAGAAAACGGGCGGACCGTGCAGCATGATATTGGGTGTGTGGGAGAGATTATAGGCGTGAACCCGCGGGTGATTCACGCCTTGGCCGCCCAGGACTTCATCCCGGTCATCGCCCCGATTGGGATTGGCCTGGCCGGTGAGACGTATAATATCAACGCCGACCTGGTTGCCGGAAAAATAGCCGAAGCCCTCCAGGCCGAAAAGTTTATTCTCCTGACCGACGTCGCGGGGATTAAGGATAAGGATGATACCCTTCTGCCGACGCTGACCGCGGCTGAGGCGGAAGCGCTCATCGAAGAGGGCGTCATTCATGCCGGGATGATTCCCAAGGTCGAGTGCTGTATTGCCGCCCTGCACGGTGGGGCGCAAAAGGCGTATATTCTTGACGGCCGGGTACGCCACGCCATCCTGCTGGAGATTTTGACCAGAGCCGGTATTGGGACGGAAGTGGTCCGGCGCGCGGCGTGACGCTTTTTCGCGCTCTTGGCAAAAACAGAGGGCAGGTGTATAGGGGTGAGCTTCCGCCGGAAGCGCGCGCGGCGGCGATAAAAGTGTGGTTTTTCTGACAAAGCAGCCAGGGGGAAAGCATATGTCTCTAACCAGCCAGGAAATCATTGACCTGAACAATCAATATCTGTGTTCTACCTATGCCCGTTTTCCGGTTGCCTTTGTCCGGGGTGAAGGCTGCCGGTTATGGGACGCGGAAGGGAAGTCCTATCTGGATTTTTTTGCCAGCCTGGCGGTGATGAACCTGGGCCAGTGTCATCCCGCGGTAGTCAAAGCCGTGCAGGAGCAGGTTGCCACGCTCACGCATATTTCCAATCTGCATCATATTATTCCCCAGGCGCGTCTGGCTGAACTGCTGTGCACCCATTCGTTTGCCGATAAGGTGTTCTTCTGTAACAGCGGGGCCGAGGCCAATGAAGCCTCGATTAAACTGGCGCGCAAATACGGGGTGGATAAGCGTGGTGGGCGCTACGAGATTCTCTCCACGCTGGGCTCGTTTCATGGCCGGACTATGGCCACAATTGCTGCCACCGGCCAGGAAAAAGTGCGCCAGGGGTTCGGGCCGGTGCTGGAGGGCTTCCGCTATGTGCCGTTTGGTGACCTGGCGGCTATGGAGGCGGCGCTATCGGATACAACCGTCGCGATTCTGGTCGAGCCGATTCAGGGCGAAGGCGGCGTGGTCGTGCCGCCCGACGGCTACCTCAGAGGCTTGCGCGAGTTGTGCGACCGCAACGGCCTGCTCCTTATTTTCGACGAGGTGCAAGTCGGTATCGGTCGAACCGGGAAACTCTTTGCCTACGAACACGCCGGTGTTGCCCCGGATATTATGCCGCTCGCCAAAGCGCTGGGTGGGGGCGTGCCGATTGGGGCCATGCTGACGACAGCCGAGGTGGCGGAAAGCCTCAGCCTCGGCTCGCACGGCTCAACGTTCGGCGGGAATGCAATTGCCTGCGCAGCCGGGATTGCGGTGCTGGAAACCCTGCTCAACGAGGGCGTGCTCGACAATTGCGCCGAGATGGGAACCTACTTCCTGAGCAGGCTTCAGGCGTTGAAAGAGCGGTTTTCCTTTATTACCGAGGTGCGTGGCAAGGGCCTGATTCTGGGGGCCGAACTCGACCGCGAAGGGGGAAAAATTGCGGATACCTGTCTGACCGAAGGGGTGATGATCAATTGCGCCGCGGGAAAAGTGCTGCGCTTCCTGCCGCCGCTGATTATCACCAGAGATGAGATCGACGCCGGCCTGGACATCCTTGAAAAAGTATTGGCCCAACAATGAAACGCGACCTGCTCTGTATCAGCGATTTGACCCGAGACGAGGTCGAAGCGCTTTTCTCTTTGGCGCAGCGGCTCAAGGCTGACCGCCAAGAAGGCTGGCCGCATCCGATCCTGGCGGGCAAAACGCTGGCGATGATTTTTGAGAAGCCCAGCTTGCGTACCCGGGTGACGTTCGAGGCCGGCATGGACCAACTGGGCGGGTATGCGATTTATCTCTCACCCCAGGATATCGGTCTTGGCACGCGGGAGACCGTTCCCGACGTTGCGCGCAACCTGTCTCGCTGGGTCGATCTCGTCATGGCCCGAACCTTCTCGCATCAGGCGCTGACCGAACTTGCCCAGGCCGCAACGATTCCGGTCATCAACGGCTTGTCCGATCTGCTCCACCCCTGCCAGGTCCTGGCCGACTGTTTGACCCTGCTCGAACAGCGGGGCGCGCTGGAGGGCCTGAAAATTGCCTTTGTCGGCGATGGCAATAACGTGGTGCACTCCTGGTTACACGCCGCGGCGAAACTGCCGTTTCGTTTCGTGCTGGCCTGCCCGCCCGGATATGAGCCGGACCGGGCTATCCTGGAGCAGACGCGCCAAGCCGGCGCGCGGGTTGCGGTCACTCATACCGTAGCCGAGGCCGTGCGTGAGGCGGACGCGGTTTATACCGATGTGTGGACGAGCATGGGCCAAGAGGCGGAAGGGGCGGTCCGTCGCCAGGCGTTCACCGCCTATCAGGTCAATGCCGAGGCGATGAGCCTGGCGAAATCGGACGCGCTGGTCATGCACTGTCTCCCCGCCCATCGGGGAGAAGAGATTACGGCGGACGTTTTGGATGGCCCGCAGTCGGTCGTGTTTGACCAGTCCGAGAACCGTCTGCATATCCAAAAGGCGATTATGGTCTGGCTGCTCCAGGGCCAGTCGGCGCCGAGCCGTCTGTAGCGAAAGGAAATCGCTTGTGGTGGATGTGAAAAAAGTCGTTCTGGCCTATAGTGGCGGACTCGATACCTCAGTCATTCTGCGCTGGTTGATTGATAGCTATGGCTGCGAGGTGATTGCCTTTTGCGCCGACCTTGGCCAGGGCGAGGAACTCGCGCCCGTCGAAGAGAAAGCCCAGGCGGTTGGGGCCAGCGCGATTTATATTGAAGACCTGCGCGAGGAGTTCGTGCGCGACTATGTTTTTCCGATGCTGCGCGCCAACACCTCTTACGAAGACGGCTATCTGCTGGGGACGTCCATCGCCCGGCCGCTGATAGCGAAACGCCAGATTGAAATCGCCCGTCAGGAAGGCGCGGATGCGGTTTCGCATGGCGCAACGGGAAAAGGCAACGACCAGGTTCGCTTTGAGCTGACCTATTATGCCCTGGAGCCGCATATCACCGTCATTGCCCCCTGGCGGGAATGGGATATGCAGGGCCGCGCCGACCTCATCGCCTATGCCGAAGAGCGGCAGATTCCCATTCCGGTCAGCCGGGAGAAGCCCTACAGCACAGACCGCAACCTGCTGCATCTGAGTTTTGAAGGCGGCATTCTGGAAGACCCCTGGCGGGAACCGTATGAGGATATGTTCCTGCTGTCGGTTTCACCGGAGAACGCCCCCGACCGGCCGGAATATATTGAGATCGATTTTGTGGCAGGCGATCCCACGGCGATCAATGGCGCAGTCCTGTCTCCTGCCAGCCTGCTGGCCAAAGCCAACGAGCTGGGTGGGAAACACGGTATCGGACGGTGCGACCTGGTCGAGAATCGCTATGTAGGCATGAAGGCGCGGGGGGTGTATGAAACGCCCGGCGGGACGATTCTGCATACGGCGCACCGGGCGCTGGAGACGCTGACCCTGGACCGCGAAGTCGTGCATCTGCGTGACTCGCTGATCCCGCGCTACGCGGAGATGATTTATTATGGCTATTGGTTTGCGCCTGAACGCGAAATGCTCCAGGCGGCTGTTGATGAGTCGCAGCAAAACGTCAGCGGCACAGTCCGGCTCAAGCTGTATAAGGGCAATGTGATCGTCGTGGGCCGCAAATCCGACCGAAGCTTATACAATCCCGAGGTGGCGTCTTTCGATGAGAGCGGTGAGTATCAACAGGCAGACGCAGAAGGATTTATCCGGCTCAATTCCCTGCGTTTGCGTATCCGTGGGCTGGCCCAAAAATAGGGCTGCCGGCGTCTCCTGAGAGCCGAGCATCAATGGGGTGGCGCTCGCCGCGCCTCCCCGTCCAGTAGGCCTCAATGAAATCAAAAAGCACAAAAGCCTGGGCCGGACGATTTGCTGCCGCGGCCGACCCGCGTATGGAAGCCTTTACCTCCTCGCTGGCCTTCGATCGTCGCCTGGCCCGCTACGATATTCAGGGCAGCCTGGCCCACTGTCGCATGCTGGTCAAACAGAAGCTGTTGAGTCGCGCCGAGGGACAGAAAATCCTGACCGGGCTGAAAAACATCGAGCGTGAGCTGGCGCAGGAGCGCTTTCCCTTTCTGGCGTCAGATGAAGACATTCACATGGCCATTGAGCGGCGGCTCACGGAAAAAATCGGCGCGCTGGGCGGCAAGCTGCATACGGCCCGCAGCCGCAACGATCAGGTCTTGCTGGATATGCGCCTCTTTGTGCGCGACGAGATCGCGGCGATTCACAAACTCCTCAGCCGCTTGCAGAAACGGCTGGCCCGAGTGGCCAAGCGACACCGGGCCGTTGTCCTGCCCGGCTATACCCATCTCCAGCGCGCTCAGCCCGTGCTGCTGGCCCACCATCTGCTCGCCTATCACGAGATGTTCAGCCGCGATGCCGAACGCTTGCAGCAGTGCGGCGCGCGCGTCAATGTCCTGCCCCTGGGAGCAGGGGCGCTGGCCGGCACCACGCTGCCGATTGACCGCGCCTATGTTGCGCGTTTGCTCGGGTTTGCCCGGGTGAGTGAAAACAGCCTGGATACGGTGGCCGACCGAGACTTTGTCGTCGAGTTTCTGTCCGGCGGAGCGATACTGGGGATGCACCTCAGCCGTTTGTCCGAAGAACTCGTGCTGTGGTCGAGCAGTGAATTCGGCTTTATTGACTTACCGGAGGCCTTTTCGACCGGCAGTTCCATGATGCCCCAGAAGAAAAATCCAGATGTCCCGGAAATTATTCGTGGCAAGACGGGTCGCCTGTACGGCAATCTGTTCGCCCTGCTGACTGTGCTCAAGGGCTTGCCGCTGACCTATAATCGTGACCTGCAAGAGGACAAGGAGCCGCTGTTTGACACGGTAGACACGCTCAAGGGCATTCTGACTGTCCTTGAGCCCATGCTCGGGCAGCTCCGTTTCCACACCGAGCGACTGACTGAGGCGGCGCTGGGCGGATTCATGCTGGCAACCGACGTCGCCGACTATCTGGTTGAGAAGAAGCTGCCGTTTCGCCAGGCCCATAGCGTTGTGGGCGCGGTGGTCCAGTGGTGCGTGGCCGAGGAAAAAGAGCTCCACCAGTTGACGCTTCAAGAATGGCGGCAGTTTTCTCCCTTGTTTGAGGCTGACCTGCTGCCGCGCCTGAGCCTGGAAGCCGCGGTCGAGCGGCGTCAGTCCTATGGCGGGACAGCCCAAAAGAATGTTGAGCGTCAGCTGCGCTCGGCAGGAGTATGACCGTGCTGAGGCACTACGCTCTCGCCGGTCTGCTTGGGGCTGGCGCGTTGCTCCTGCTGGTTTCCGCCTGTGGGCATAAAACAGGTATTCGTCCTCCCTCGCTCGTTGCGCCCGAAGCGATTGGTGATTTAGCCTTGACCCTCGGAGACCGGGGCGTCACGTTGCGCTGGGGCCGTCCCCAACGCAACGCGGATGGCAGCCAGATGGACGACTTGGGCGGATTTGTGGTACTACGGGCGCAACGAGATGGGGCCGGCCGGCAGCCCTTCACCCGGCTTGCGCTGATTCCGGTAGAAGACCGTGATCGCTTTCAACAAGAGAAGCGGTTCAGCTATACGGACGAGCCGCTGACGGCCGGCACCTTGTACCGCTACCGCGTCCTGGCCGTCACCTTGGACGGCTATTTGGGGAACGTCTCCAATACGGTTGAGCTGGTCTGGCCGGAGCCGGCCGGAGGGGCTTAGCCGGTAGGCAGCCAGTGGAAGGCAGCAGGCATGAAACTTCCGTTTACCAAGATGCACGGTATCAGCAACGACTATATTTATGTCAATGCGTTCGACATCCAGCTTCCCGACCCTGCCAGGGTTGCCCGGCAGGTGAGTCAGCGCCGAACGGGTATTGGTGGGGATGGGCTTATTCTGATCTGCCCGTCGGAGACGGCTCATGCCCGTATGGAGATGTATAACGCGGATGGCAGTCGCGGTGAAATGTGTGGCAACGGGATTCGTTGCGTTGGGAAATATCTCTACGACCACGGGATTGCGACCGACAATTCGCTCCGGGTGGACACCGACGCCGGGCTGAAGGCGCTCTTTCTCGAAGTTGAAGACGGCCGCGTGTCCCGCGTGACGGTCGATATGGGCGAGCCCATCCTGGATGGGCCGCAAATCCCCGTTGCCGCAGAAGGCCGAATTGTGAATCAGCCGCTGCATGTGGACGGACACGCGTACGCCGTGACCTGCGTCTCTATGGGGAATCCGCACTGTGTCACCTTTGTCGATGACGTTGAGGCTGTCGAGCTGGAAAAAATCGGTCCTCAGTTTGAGCGTCACGCCTTTTTCCCCAACCGGGTCAATACCGAATTTATTCAGGTGGTCAGTCCGTCCGAACTCAATATGCGGGTGTGGGAGCGCGGCTCCGGGGAAACCGGGGCCTGTGGCACCGGGGCCTGTGGAGCGGCCGTGGCCGCGGTCCTCAACCGGAAATCCGAGCGCCGGGTCATTGTCCACCTGCGCGGCGGAGACCTGGAGATAGACTGGCGCGCCGAAGACAACCATGTCCATATGACCGGCGCGGCGGAGGAAGTCTTTGAAGGAAGCGTCGAAGTCGAGTAGTATGGGCATTCTTCTTTCATCGCGAAAGAGAACAGGAGGGCAGCATGTTTTCAGGATCACTGGTCGCGCTGGTTACGCCGTTCAAGAACAATGCCGTCGATGAACAACGGCTGGTAGATTTGGTTGAATGGCATATTAAAAGCGGGACGCATGGGATCGTTCCGTGTGGGACAACGGGTGAGTCTGCGACGCTCTCTCACCAGGAACACACGCAGGTGGTCAAACTGGTTGTCGAGGCCGCCAGGAAACGTGTGCCCGTGTTGGCCGGGACGGGGTCGAATGCAACCGCGGAAGCCATCCGTATGACGTGCGAAGCCCAAGAGGTGGGGGCGGATGGCGCGCTTATGATCTCGCCGTATTATAATCGACCGCCGCAAGAAGGCATCTATCAGCATTACAGAGCGGTGGCAGAGGCGGCCGCGGGCTTCCCCATCGTTTTCTACAATATCCCGAGTCGAACGGGCTCGAATATCCTGCCCGAGACCATGGCCCGTCTGGCCCGGATCGAGAATATTGTTGGCGTCAAAGAAGCCTCCGGCTCAGTCGATCAGGTGATCGACATCCGGCTCGCCTGTGGTGACAACCTGGCCATTTTGTCGGGCGAAGACACGCTGACGTTTTCCATGATGGCGCTGGGCGGCGCGGGCGTTATCAGCACCGCGGCCAATGTTGCGCCCAAGGCTATGGCCGAGCTGGCAAACGCCGGACTGAACAGGGAGTGGGACAAAGCGTCCGCCCTGCAACTCCGCCTCGTCCCGCTCATCCGCGCCCTGTTTATCGAGACCAACCCGATTCCGGCCAAGACCGCGCTGGCGCTGATGGGGATGTGTGAAGCCGAGCTGCGCCAGCCACTGGCCCCCATGACCGACGCCAACAAGGAAAAGCTGAAAGCCACGCTCAAGAAATACGAACTGATTTAGCAACGCTGCATAGCGTGTTCTTGCCCCTTCACTCTGGCCAGGGTGAGGGGGCTTTCTTTATACGAGACAGAGCGGGGGAAGAGACATGGGAACGAATATTGTTATCTGCGGCGCAGCCGGGCGCATGGGAAAAATGCTGGTGCGTCTCATTCACGAACATCCTGACGCTCAGCTCGCTGGCGCAATCGAAGCGGCCGGCCATCCCGCCCTTGGCTCGGATGCTGGCGAAACCGCCGGCATCGGATCACTCGGCGTGCCGGTCACGAGCGATTACGCCGCGGTGGCTGGCCCGGACACTGTTGCCCTGGACTTTACCCTGGCCGATGCGGCAATGGACCATCTGCGGACGGCAGTCGCCAGCGGAGCCGGCATTGCCATTGGGACGACTGGTCTGTCGGCTGAGCAGCGGGCCGAGGCGGAACGTATCGCACCCCAGAGCCGGGTTCTTATTGCCCCGAATATGAGTGTTGGGGTGAATGTCTTAATGAAGGTCGTGGAGGACGTGGCCAGGATTGTGGGTAAAGACTTTGATCCCGAGGTGGTGGAAATGCACCATCGCTTCAAAATCGACGCGCCCAGCGGAACCGCGCTCGCTCTGGGCCGGATTATTGCCGAGGCGCAGGGTAAGGATTTCGACCACAGCGCGAAGTATGGCCGTCAGGGTATTACGGGTCAGCGGACAGACGAAGAAATCGGCATGATGACCTTACGCGGCGGCGACACCGTAGGCGAGCATACGGTTCACTTTGCCGGTTTTGGCGAACGCCTGGAACTGACTCATCGCGCCTTGAACCGGGAATGCCTGGCCCGTGGCGCGGTCCGGGCCGCCTTGTGGTTGGCGGATAAGCCCAACGGGCTGTATTCGATGAAAGATGTATTGGGGTTGTAAGGCGGCAAACCCACACCGACCCTTTGGGCCATCTCTCCAGGGACGTGTGATGCGCATTGTGTCGCAGGCCCCCCAGATGGTCCATCCGCCCCCTCACCCGGCCCTTCGACAGGCTCAGGGCCACCCTCTCCCTCCAGGGGAGAGGGAAAAACAAGAGGCCCGCTCCCGCTGGGAGCGGGGGTGGAGTGAGGGCCGAACCGTCTGGGGGCCGCCGAGCCATGTAATCTGCATCACACGTCCAGGGAGGGGATTTTTCGTTCAGAACGCCCGTCGTCAGCCATACTGGCGCAGCTCTCGCCGTGCCGGGGGCCTCCGTCATGCCGGACGTGATCCGGTATCCAGCGGCCGGCAGGGGCAGGGGGCCCGGATTCCTGCTTTCGCAGGAATGACGGGTGGGCTACACCGCATCGTCATTTGCTCTCATGTTTCACCATTTCCCGCGTCGGGTTGAGAATTGCCGGTTAGGCTTATCAATCCGTCGCCCACGGATCGAGCAGCGTCACCCCCATGTCTTTGAAATCCCGGATATTGCGTGTGGCCAGGGTGAGGCCGTGCCGTAACGCCACCGCAGCGATCTGCGCGTCCGCCACGGGTTTCGGCCGACCGGTCCTGTCACCCTCGCCCATAATGGTCCCCCAGATTACCGCCGCCTCCCGGTCAAAGGGGAGGATACGGCCCTGAAACTGTGTGGCCAGATCGTGATTGATCCAGCGGGCGAGGCGCTCCCGCCGCGTCCTGGACCTCACACGACGGGCACCGCGCACCAACTCCCCAAGGCTCATAGCCGCGAGAAACAGGTCGCCAGCCATCTGGCGTCTGACCCATTCGAGCACCTGAGGAGCGGGGCGCGGACGGAAGGTCTCGCTGATGACGTTCGTGTCGATCAGAAACGCCACTATTCAAAATCCACCACGCGGCCCGGCGTTCGGTCCCGCTCGATTGTCAAGTCTTCCCCCACAAGCGGAGAAGCCTGTAGAAAGGCCAGCAGCTCGACGCCGGTTCGCGCGGGTTCAACCACTGTGAGAGAGGCGAGAGCGTCGCGCACTCGCCGCGCCTCGTCGCCGCCCGTGCGGAGCGCGCCAGCAACAGCCCTCACAATGCCGACATCCTGGGCGGGGACAGTGACTTCAACGCGTCGCGCCCCCTGAGCGGCTACCTTTGCGCGGTGCCGAACAACCCGCTGTTTTGCTCCTTCACGGTCCGATTGCATGACAATATTCCTTCTGCTGGAAACGTTACCGGAACATAATATGTTCCGGGGTGTCGATCAAGCATCGGCGTAGCCGGTGGGACATGACCCTCACCATTTCCCGCGCCGGGTCGGGAATTGCTGGGCCTCGGCGAGGCGCTGCAGAAAAACGCTGCGTGGAATTTCATACGCTCCGAGCCGTTGCAAATGCGGATTGACGATCTGACAGTCGATCAATTGAAACCGCCATTGGTGGAGCTGCTGGGTTAAGCGACAGAAGGCGACTTTTGAGGCATTGGCCACGCGTTTGAACATCGACTCGCCGAAAAATGCGCGGCCCAAACTCACCCCGTAAATCCCCCCGACAAGCTCGCCGTCGTCCCAGGCTTCAGCCGAGTGGGCAAAGCCGGCTTCATGCAGGGCGCAGTAAGCGGTCAGCATATCGGGCGTAATCCAGGTGCCTTCTCCGTTCCGCAGGCGGGTTTCCGCGCAGGCGTAGACCACCTCTTCAAAAGCCCGGTCAAATGTGACCGCAAAGCGCTCCTGCCGGAGCAGCCGGCGCAGGCTGCGGGAGATATGAAACCCGTCCGGGTCGAGAACACAGCGGTGCGGCGGACTCCACCAGAGAATTGGGGAATCGTCGCTATACCACGGAAAAATGCCGAGTTGATAGGCCAGCAATAAACGCTTGAGACCCAGGTCCCCGCCCACCGCCAGCAGTCCTTCCGGGTTGGCCCATTCAGGGTTGGGAAAGACGAGTTCCGCAGTCAGTTGGTAGACGGGCATGCTGGGCTCTTATGGTTCAGAAAAGCTGGGCTCTTATGGTTCAGAAAACACAACGGCCTGTCAATGCGACGCCTCAGCGTGACGAACCAGCGCTTGCTTTTTTCTGAAAAATCGCAGAAGAGAGGAAACAGACTGGAAAGCGGGAGGAGTCCTATGGATCGGGTGAGCAAGGTTCCCTTTGATCAGGTTGACACTGAACTCCAGGCAATTATGCGCGAGTACGACCAGGAACTCGGCGGGTCGGAGTTCGTGCAGGTGTTTGCCCACGCGCCTGAGGTGTTCAAGTCGTTTATCAATTTCTATTTCCCGTTGGTGTCGGGCGAACGGGGCAATGTTGATGTGAAGCTGACCGAGCTGGCGCGCCTCAAGGTGGCCGAGCGCAACGATTGCAATTTATGAATGCACGCCCGGTTTGCCTTGGCAAGGCAACAAGGAGTGACGGAAGAACTGATTGCAGCGCTGCCCCAGTACCAAACCAGTGAACTCTTTACGCCGCGAGAGAAAGCGGCCATCCGCTTTGCGGATGTTCTGGCCGGAGATCACCGCCTGGCTTCACCTGCGCTGTTTGACGCATTACGCGAGCATTTTACCGAGCCGGAAATCCTGGAACTGGGCTGGCGGATTGTGACGTTCGTCGGCTACGGTCGGTTGATTCATGTACTCGGTCTGGAGATTGGGCAGACCTGCCGGCTGCATCCCGCGGATTCTGCTCCGGGGCAGGCGGCGCAAGCTCCCGCTCAGTAACCTCCCTGGTACTGAGCCGCAGGGTTGATGGACCGGGCGTAACCCCACCCGGCTTACGCCCGGTCCAGAGCGGCGTTGAACCGCTTGAGCAACTCTTCTGCCGAAACCGGCGGCGCCGGCGGCGAGGACGGCGGGGTTACACTGATTCGTTGAGGCGCAGGGGGCGGCAGGCGGCGCGCTGGAGTACACTGGCTCAAAACAAGACAGCAGATCAGCAGACAACCGAAGCGTGCAAACAATGCGTTGCTCATGCGTGGTCGCAACCAATGACAGTCTACGAATAAAACCGGCCCACACTATCAAAGCTGGCCGGGATGAGCGACCGCCTGCGCGGTCTCAGCCAGGATGAGAGCGCGGCGATCAAAATCGCTGAGGCGCTCGTCTCTGAGCTGGCCGTTCTTATACAACACAAAGAGCTGCATACCCACGACGGCCGTTTTCCACAGCGCGAAGGTTTCATAAAATCTGATATTGCCGACGTCACGGCCACTCCGCAGCGCATAGCGCTGGACTATGGCGTCTCGGGATAAGAACCCCGGTAAAACGGGCATTTGGGCAATCTCCCGCCGACCCGCTGGGTCATCGTGCTGGGTCCAGTAATTGAGCAACAGGCCCAAGTCAATGAGCGGGTCGCCGAGCGTGCATTGGTCCCAGTCAAAGAGGGCAATAATTCGGGTGATGTCTGTCGGGTCGACCATAAGATTGTCGAGCTTATAGTCATTATGCAGCAGGGTCGGAGGGGGCGAGGTGGGCACGTGGCCTGCCAACCACTGGCCGAGCTCATCCATAAGCGGGAGTTCTTCGACCTTGGCCGACTCCCAGCGCTTGCGCCAGTTGCGAACCTGCCGTTCGACAAACCCCTGGGGTTTGCCCAAGGTTGCGAGCCCGACTGCTCGGTAGTCTACCGCGTGGAAGTCAACCAAGGTATCCACAATGGCTGCACTGAGGCGGGCATACACGTCTGGCCGACCAAGCTGCTCTGCCGGCAGGTCTTTATGGATGACCAGGCCGCTTCGACGCTCCATGACAAAAAACGGCGCTCCCAGGACGCTCGTGTCGTCACAAAAAAAATACGGCCGCGAGGCGGGTGGAAAAACCGGCCACAGGGCAGACAGCGCCCGAAACTCCCGAGCCATGTCATAGGCCCCTACAGCCAGCGGACCACCGGGCGGCCGGCGGAGGACGTATTCGTGAGCGCCAAAGCGCACCAGATAGGTCAGATTGGCATGCCCGCCGGCAAATTGCACAACTGTCAGCGGGCCGTCAGCCTTGGGCAGCCGCGCGCGCACATAGGTATCCACCACGTTCAGGTCAAGCGTGGCTTGCGGACGAACAGCCACGGTTTCAGGTTCGGTCCAGCCTGGCGGGATATGTTCCATCGGTGTTCCTTCTCTCCCGGATATGACCTGTGGAACAGGTCTGTGTCCTGCATAGGTAATGGAAGCCGCGGGGGTTTACAATAATCTGCCAAGCCAGAAACCACACCCAACAGCCAGCAGGCCGACCAGAACGCTGCCGACAATATTCAACACGCCGAGAAGAACAGCGCCGTTCTGAAACAACTGCATGGACTCATACGCGAATGTCGAGAAGGTGGTATAGGCCCCCAGAAATCCAACGACAAAAAAGTGTCGCTGTGGGGATGCCAGGAGACCGCGGTCATGCAGGATGGCGATAGTCACGCCCAGGAGAAAACTCCCGCTGATATTGGCGATAAACGTCCCGTACGGAAAGCTGACGCCCAGAAGCCGCGCCGCCCAGCTCGAAACCAGAAAGCGTGCGTTTGCCCCGAAGAAGCCTCCCAGTCCAATCAGAAGATATTGCACGCGATTTCCCCCTTTGTGTGCGAGCGCATGTGATTCCCGTTTTTTTCCTTAGCGAAGCGTTTCGCTCAGAGATAGTCCGTCCTTTTCACCTGTCAGGCTGCCCTGTTATTGACTCCTGCTCTGCGACAGTCTTTAGTGGCGGCACGGGAAAGAGGCAGAGACACACGGAGGAAAGACAATGGACGATATTCTTCAAGCGCTATTCCGCTGGATCCATTTACTGGCCGGTATCACCTGGATTGGACTGCTGTACTACTTCAATCTTATTAATGCCCATTTTCAGGGCGCGCTCGAAGCGGATGTCCGCAAACAAGTCGTGCCGCAAATCATGCCGCGCACGCTGTGGTGGTTCCGCTGGGGAGCCATGTTCACCTTTCTGTCCGGTCTGCTGCTGATCCTGTGGAAATACTTCCTGCTGGGGAGCGGTTTTACTGGCGATGCCGGCCTGTTCGGGTCGAGCGCCGGGCTATGGATCAGCATGGGCGCGCTGTTCGGCACGATTATGTGGTTTAACGTCTGGTTTATTATCTGGCCGGCCCAGCAGCAGATTATCACCGCTACAGTCAAGGGCGAGGCCCCGGACCCGACGCTGCCCAAGCGGGCCTTGCTCGCCTCTCGCACAAACACCTTTCTGTCCGTTCCCATGCTGTTCGGCATGCTCGCCGGTTCTGGACATTATCCGTCAATTACCTTTGGGCCGTTGTGGCTGATTATTGTTCTGGGGCTGGGCTTCGGGCTGGCCTATCACCTGATTTTCCAGGTCGGCGGAAAAGTCGCTAAGGACTGGCCGGTCGATTAGGGCTGGCAGGAGGGGAGTCGCTCGGCAGCTATCTGAAGGCACAGGAATGCTTGTGAAAATGTAATTTTCTACACCCCTTCTGCCTGAAACGTCAGCGCGACCTCTGCCTCTCCCTTTTCAGGCAGAGCAATTTTCTGCGAGGTCACGCCAAACCGCTCGTGCCAGGCCGCGATGGTATACTCGCCTGGCGGAACGTTCTGGAGCCTGAATGATCCATCCTGACCGCTCAGGGCAAAATACGGATGGTCGAACACGCCAAGATAACTCCGCATCCAGCCGTGGATGTCACATTTGACCTCAATGCCGACTTCCTCAGCATCAACGGTCACATTCCGCGACGTACCCTTGAGCCCCAAACTGAAGTTCCAGGGTGAAGAATTGCGCGGCAGTCCGTGAACATTATGGGCCATAGGATCGCTGTTGAGATAGCGAATCGGTTGATGGACTTGCAGCCCCATAACGCGCGGCAGAAAGACACAGCCTTTCTGGTCATTCTCAACCGGCTCTTCAGGAATGGCAAAAACCCGCCCGCCCAGACCGTCCTTGATATACACCAGGGCATTTTGCAGTCTGCCGTTGGTGACCAGCACATCGCCGGCGTAGACCGTGCCCTCGTGTTGGGCGGCGCATTCCGACCAGCCGCGGAGTTGCAGCACGCTCTGCTCCGGCGCGGGACCCTCGAAATGGACGCTCCCGGAAATCATGCCCACCGTAGACAGGTCGAGCGGGGTGGGTTGGCGGGGCGGTTTTGGCGGGGTGGAGCTGTCACAGGCTACGAGCAGGGAGAGCAGGAATCCAATTGAAATCAGGTGGATAGCTTGAGAGAAGCGCATAACTTTGCTCCCTCTCCCCTGGAGGGCGAGGGCTGGGGTGAGGGGGCTCTTCTTTCTTCGTCCCTATAACCTGGCTTGGACTTCTGCCAGATTGACACAGTTGATCGGCGGCTCGCCGGCGCGCAGGCGGTTGACATTGGCGGCCAGGCCGCGCGCGATGTCGTTATACGACAAATCGGTCACGCCCGCGGTGTGGGGTGTGGCAATCACATTATATTGGAACAGCGGGTCGTCCGGGTCGGTCGGCTCGTCCCAGAAAACGTCCAGGGCCGCCCCGGCGATGTCTTTCGCGGCCAGGGCCGCAACCAGGGCGTCATGATTGATGACCGGGCCGCGCCCAACGTTAATGAGGTAGGCGGTGCGCTTCATGCCGGCCAGGGCCGGCGCATTGATGACCCCCCGCGTGTGGGGCGTGACCGGCAGGGCCAGGACAACGAAGTCGGCTGCTGCCAGGGCGTGACTGAGGTCGGGCGGCCCACCGAGAAAGTCAAACCCGTATTCTTTTTTTACGCGCTCGGACGGGTGTTGTTTCAGACCCAGCAGACGCACGTCAAAATGGCGCAGGCGGCTGGCCAGCTCCGTCCCGATACTCCCCACGCCGAGAATGGCGACCGTCTTATTCAGCAATCCCTTGCCCATAGGCGAGCCAAAGACACCGCTGCGCACATTCTCCGCGGCCTGGGGAAATTTTCGGGCCAGGGCGAGCATCAGAAAAATAGCGTGCTCCGCGACTGAGGCCGCGTTTCCTGTCCCTTCGTGCCCTGGAACATTCGCAACATAGATGCCCTGGTGGGTCGCAACCGGAATATCCACGCCTTCGAGCCCGACGCCGAACTGATGGATCATGCGCGCCGAGGTGGCTTGAATAATCTCCGCATCCACGCGGTGCATAGTTGGCACAACCACATCCGCGTCGCGGGTCGCGCTCAGCACCTCCTCCGCGGGGCAGGCAATAATGGTGTCATCCGGCAGATAGTTGCGCAGCATCTCGGAACAATGGGGGAAATGGGTGGAGCACAGAACAATTTTCATGCGGCGTTTCCTGGGCGCGCAGGCTCAAGCGGTTGCGGGCCGGGCGGCGTCCATGACCTTTTCAATATCCAGTACCCGCGGGCCGTCCCAGGAGAGTTCGACTTCCCACCGGTCGTCTGCATTCACCACCAGTTCCCGCTCACCGTCGAGCGCAATAATCGAGGGCGTGAAAGTGACGGGCAGCCGAGTGCCAAGCTCCATCAGGCCGTGATGCTGGACAGGGACGGAGACCACCATTCCGGGGGCAATCGGCGCGTTAATCGAGCGGGTATTGCCTCCAAGGCGGACATACAGCCCGGCGTCGTCAGCCGGACGGATAGGATGCAGGCTGCCGCCGATTGAGGCCAGGCCGATATTCGTGGGCTGGCCCTGGGTCAGAAAGAGTTCTTTGAGGCGCTCGGCCTCCCACACGGCCCTGGCACCCACAAACTGGTAGTCGCACACGGCTGCATCAACCAGGGCGATGTCTTCGAGCGTCCCGTTGCGGTACAGGTTGAGCCGTTTGGTCGGACGGCTACACGTCTCCGGGGAGAACTGGCGGGCCGCATAATAGCCAGCGGCCAGGCCGGCCAGAGTAGACTCCAAAAACTGGGGAAAGGCATTATTCGTTCCAGTTGAAAGCGGAACGAGCGGCATGCTGCCACTCCCTTTGGTGACCACCCGGTTGGTGCCGTCGCCACCGATGACAATGACGCAGGCCACTCCCTGCTCGCGCATGAGTTGCGCCGCCCGGGTCGAATCGCTGGCCTCGTCAAAAATCGACATTTCAAGGAAACGCGGGCTGATACGCAGCTCGTTCTCAATCCCGGACAGGGCTTTGGTAAAGATATTGGCCGGGTCAGGAAAGAGGACCACTTCGTCCGCCCCGGCGCCCTGAATGCCGAGAATGGCCCGCCGGACGATATAGACCTTTTCTTGGGTATCGAGAATAGAGCCGTGGGCTACCAGGCGGCGGATGTCCTTGCCCGCGCGTGGGTTTGCAATAATGCCGACGGATGACATGAGAAATTGGGGGCTAGAGGTTAGGAATTCAGGCTTCCCCAACCCCGACCCTGTTCCTAAAACAGCCCCAGGGCTGCCGCGCTGATTTTCTGCGGGTTGGGCAGATAATGATCTTCCAGGGGCGGGCTGAACGGCACCGGGGTGTGAGGGGCAGTCACCATTTTTATGGGCGCGTTCAAATAATCAAACCCCTTGTCCGCAACCATAGCCGCGATATCGGTTGCCACATTGCAGCGTGGGTGCGATTCGTCGGCGATCACCAGCCGGCCCGTCTTCTCAACCGATGTCAAAACCGTCTCTTCGTCAAAGGGCGAGAGGGTGCGGGGGTCAATCACCTCGGCGCTCTTGCCCTGCTTTTCCAGCTCCGTGGCCGCGGCCAGGGAATGGTGCACCATCTTGCCGATGGCAACGACTGTGACATCATCGCCGGCGCGCTTGATGTCCGCCTTTCCAAACGGAATGGTGTAGTCTTCCTCCGGCACAGCGCCCTTTATGCCGCCAAACGTGATGTCCTCAAAGAAGATCACCAGATCGTCATCCCGGATCGCCGAAATCAGGAGCCCTTTGGCGTCATACGGGGTGGATGGCACGACCGTTTTGAGGCCCGGAATATGGGTAAAGAGTGAGTGCAACACCTGAGAGTGCTGGGCCGCGGCGCGGTAGCCACCTCCGCAGATGGTCCGAATCACAAGCGGGACTTTGGCTTTGCCGCCAAACATATAGCGGAGTTTTGCGCCCTGGTTCAGGAGCTGATCAAAACACACGCCCATAAAACCCACGAACATCATCTCGGCAATGGGTCGCAGGCCAGTGGCCGCGGCGCCAACCGCGGCGCCAATAAAACCGGACTCGCTGATGGGTGTATCGATAACGCGCGCCCGACCAAATTCCTGGACCAGACCTTTTGTCACGCCCAGGACGCCGCCCCAGGCTTCATCGCCTTCGAGGTGATCGATATCGGCCCCGCCGGCAACATCCTCTCCCATTAAGATAACTTTCGGGTCGCGCTGCATTTCTTGACGCATGGCTTCATTCAGCGCTTCGCCAAAATTCAACTCTCGCTCTGCCATAATGCTTCTCCGTAAGGGTAGTGGGGGTTCCTAATAGCTCACATACACGTCAGTGAAGGTTTCCTGGACTTCGGGGAAGGGGCTGTCTTCCGCGAATTTGACCGCGGCGTCAACTGCTGCCTGGACCCGTTCATCAATCTCCGCAAGCTCGTCTTCGGACACCAGGCCACGGGGCCGGACGGCCTCTTTGAAGCGCTTGATCGGGTCAAGTTCGGTGCGGTATTTCTCGTTTTCTTCGGCAATTTTATAGGTCTGGGCATCGCCCTCAAAATGGCCGTGGTGACGATAGGTCTTGCACTCCAAAAGGCTCGGGCCCTGTCCGGCCCGGGCGCGCGCAACGGCCTCATGCGCCGATTCATACACGGCAAACAGGTCGTTGCCGTCTATGGTTACGCCCGGCATATTATACGCCGCGGCGCGGTCGGCGATATTCTCGACACTACAATGATAATGCGCCGGCGTAGACTCGGCATAGCCGTTGTTCTCGGCCACAAAAATAATCGGCAGCTTCCAGATTGCGGCCAGGTTCAGGCTCTCGTGCAAGGTCCCCTGTTCTGACGCCCCGTCACCAAAGAAGCAGATCGTCACCTGGTCAGTCCCATTGGTTTTTGCCGTCAGCCCCGACCCACAGGCCAGCGGCGGACCCCCGCCGACAATCCCGTTGGCTCCCAGCATGCCTTTGTCCATATCGGCAATATGCATGGAGCCACCTTTGCCCTTGCAAATCCCGGTGGCTTTGCCAAACAGCTCGGCCATCATGCCCCGCACATCCACCCCTTTTGCCACACAGTGGCCGTGTCCTCGGTGGGTTGAGGTCATATAGTCGGCGTCCGTGAGATTGGCGCAAATCCCGACCGCAACGGCTTCTTCACCAGCGTACAGATGCACAAAGCCCGGGATTTTCCCCCTCCCAAACTCAGTGCTGACCCTGGTTTCAAACACCCGGATGAGCTGCATGCGCTCATAGATCCAGAGGAGCTTGTCTTTGGGGATATCCATACGACCCTCCTTATTCCAGTCATTCTGTACCGGCTTCATAACACGAAACGGGGACAGGGGAAACAGAATGAGAAGGGCGAGGGGTTGGAAGTCAGGGGGCGTTCCTCCTCTGTGAGTGCGGGCAGCCTGTCCGCACCTGCCTGTGCTATGTGGCGGATTGCGTGGGGATCAGGGAACCCCCTCACCCTGACCCTCTCCCTCCAGGGGAGAGGGGATAAGACGGAGAACCCCCTCTCTCTGGCCCTCTCCCTCCAGATGTGTGATGCCTATTGTGGCGTAAGCCTCCCGGAACCGGTCCGGCGGCCCCCGCCTCGGGCCGCTCGCCCTCCGGCTTCCTGGGAGAGCGGCCATCTTGGCCGCTTGCGGGCTGGAAGCCCGCACTCCTGGCCCCCGGTCGCCGACAGGCCCGGCGCAGGGGAGCGGGGGCCGCCGAGGAATGTAATCTGCATCACACGTTCCGGGGGAGAGGGGATAAGACGGGGAGCCCCCTCACCCTGGCCCTCTCCCTCCAGACGTGTGATGCCTATTGTGGCGTAAGCCTCCCGGAACCGGTCCGGCGGCCCCCGCCTCGGGCCGCTCGCCCTCCGGCTTCCTGGGAGAGCGGCCATCTTGGCCGCTTGCGGGCTGGAAGCCCGCACTCCTGGCCCCCGGTCGCCGACAGGCCCGGCGCAGGGGAGCGGGGGGCCGCCGAGGAATGTAATTTGCATCACACGTTCCAGGGGAGAGGGGATAAGACGGGGGGAGGCGCTGTTCCGGCGCGGGGTGGTGAGATAGAATGAACGTAAGCAAGCCGAAGGATGGGAGCGTGACTGCCGAGGCACAGAACAGGCTGAGCGAGAGCGATACGCGGGCCAAGTTCATTACGCCAGCCCTGTACCGGGCCGGCTGGGACGAGGCCACGCAGATTCGCCGCGAGGTCAGCTTCACCAAGGGCCGCATTATCGTGCGCGGCAAGCTGGTCAGCCGGGGCAAGGCCAAACGGGCCGACTACGTGCTGTACTACAAGCCCGGCATCCCCCTTGCCCTGATTGAAGCCAAGGACAGCGCCCACGCGCCTGGCGATGGTATGCAGCAAGCCCTGGACTATGCCGAGACGCTGCATATTCCTTTTGTCTTTTCCTCCAACGGCCAGGGCTTTGTGTTCCACGACCGGACCGGCCTGAGCCCCGCGCAAGAGACCCGCCTCAGTTTGAACGCCTTTCCCTCGCCGTCCGAACTGTGGGAGCGCTATCGTGTCTGGAAGGACATGGCGCAAGAGGCCGAGACCGTTGTCTTGCAGGATTATTTCACCGATGGCAGGGGTAAGACCCCGCGCTACTACCAGGTCAACGCCATCAACGCCGCGGTTGAAGCCATTGCCACAGGCCGCGAGCGTCTCCTGCTGGTCATGGCCACCGGGACGGGCAAGACCTACACCGCCTTTCAGATTATCTGGCGGCTGTGGAAGGCGGGTCGCAAGCGGCGCATACTGTTTCTGGCCGACCGCAACATCCTGGTTGACCAGACGATGGTGAACGATTTCCGACCGTTTGAGGGCGTTATGGCGAAACTTTCGTCAGACGCAGGAACGATTGTTCGCAATCCTGACGCAACGCTGACGGTCAATACATCTTACGAAATCTATCTGGGCCTCTATCAGGCTCTGACCGGGCCGGAGGACGGCCAGAAGGTCTTTCGCGAGTTTTCGCCCGGCTTCTTTGACCTGATTGTGATTGACGAGTGCCACCGCGGCAGCGCAGCCGAGGATTCGGCCTGGCGGGAAATCCTGGACTATTTCTCGGCGGCCACCCATATCGGTCTGACGGCAACGCCCAAGGAAACCCGCTACGCTTCCAACATCGATTATTTCGGCCAGCCGGTCTATTCCTATTCGCTGAAACAGGGCATCCACGACGGTTTTCTGGCTCCGTACAAGGTCATTAAGGTTCACATCGACCGCGACATAGAAGGCTATCGCCCGGAACAAGGTCAGTTGGACCGGGACGGCAACGAGGTCGAAGACCGTATCTATAACACCAGGGACTTTGACCGCAGCCTGGTATTGGACGAACGGACCAAGCTCGTGGCTGGCAAGGTCACGCAGTTCTTGAAAGAAAGCGGCGACCGCTTCCAAAAGGCGATTATCTTCTGTGTTGACCAGGAGCACGCCGGCCGCATGAGACAGGCGCTCGTCAATGAGAACGCCGACCTGGCAGGCGAGCACCACCGCTACGTCATGCGTATCACTGGCGGCGATGCCGAGGGGCAGGCCCAACTGGACAACTTCATTGACCCGGAATCCAGATATCCCGTGTTGGTTACTACCTCGCGTCTGCTCTCGACCGGGGTGGATGTCCAGACCTGTCGGCTCATCGTGCTTGACCGCCAGGTCGGTTCCATGACCGAGTTCAAGCAGATTGTCGGACGCGGCACCCGCGTGCACGACGATACGCGCAAGTTCTACTTTACCCTGATGGATTTCCGGGGTGCGACCGGCCATTTTTCCGACCCGGATTTCGACGGCGCGCCGGCCCAGATATACGAGCCAGGCGAGGGCGAGCCCATTGCGCCGCCCGAGGATTATCCGCTACCGGACGAAGAAGAGGCAGAAATCGAAGAAATTGTGGTCGATCCTTTTGCGTGGCCGCGGCCAGAGAAACGGCGCAAGGTATATGTGGACAATGTGAGCGCCAGCATTGTTGCTGAGCGCATCGAGTATCTGGACCAGTATGGCAAGCTGGTCACCGAGTCCTTGCGCGACTTTACCAGAAAGGCGCTTAAAAAGCGTTTTGCCAGCCTGGACGATTTCCTCCGGCGCTGGAAGGCCGCGGAGCGCAAACAGGCCATTCTTGAGGAGTTGGAGGCCGAGGGGCTGGCGCTTGACGTTATCGCCGAGAGCCTGGGCAAAGACTTTGACCCCTTTGACCTCATTTGCCACCTGGCCTTTGACGCCAAGCCGCTGACCCGGGGTGAGCGGGCCGAGAATGTCAGAAAGCGGGACGTGTTCGCCAGATACAGCGGCCAGGCCCGCGGCGTGCTGAATGCCCTGCTCGCCAAATATGCGGACGAGGGCGTACTCAACCTCGATGATGTCTCGGTGCTGCGCATCCCGCCGCTCGACAAGCTCGGCACGCCGGTGCAGTTGGTCAAAGCCTTTGGCAGCAAGGCGGGTTTCGTCAAGGCTGTGCACGACCTGCAAGCCGCGCTGTATCAGGAAACCGCGTAAGCCATGTCTGTCCGCACCCTGGTCAAATCCATCCAGAACATCATGCGCCAGGACACGGGCGTGGACGGCGACGCCCAGCGCATCAGCCAGTTGTGCTGGATGTTCTTTCTCAAGATCATTGACGATCAGGACCAGGAGCTCGAACTCCTCCAGCCCGGCTACACTTCCCCTATACCCGAACGGTTTCAATGGCGGGCCTGGGCCGCTGACCCCGAGGGCCGCACCGGCGACTCCCTGCTGGCTTTTATTGACAAAGACCTGTTCCCGGCTCTCAAGAATCTTCAGGCGACCGGCCAGCCCGACAACCGCGGTCGGGTGGTGCGCGACGTGTTCGAGGACGCCTACAACTACATGAAGTCCGGCCAGCTCATGCGCCAAGTGGTAAACAAGATCAACGGCATCGACTTCAACGACCTGACCGAACGCCTGCACTTTGGCGACATCTACGAGCAGCTTCTGAACGACCTGCAATCCGCCGGCAACGCCGGTGAGTATTATACGCCGCGCGCCGTCACCGCCTTCATGGCCGACCGCATTGACCCCAAACCGGGTGAAACCCTGTTCGACCCGGCCTGCGGCACGGGCGGATTTCTGACCAGCGCTTTGCGCCACATGCGCGCGCACTACGTCAAGCGGCCCGGGGACGAGCGCACCATACAGGCTGCCCTCCGCGCCGTGGAAAAGAAGCAGTTGCCGCATATGCTGTGCGTGACCAATATGCTGCTGCACAGCATTGAGGACCCGAGCTTTGTCCGCCACGACAACACCCTGGCGCGGCCCTACATAAGCTGGGAGCAAAAGGACCGGGTGGACATTGTGCTGACCAACCCGCCCTTTGGCGGCAAGGAGGAAGACGGTATTGAAAGCAACTTCCCCCAGCATTTCCGCACCAAGGAAACCGCGGACCTGTTCCTGGCGCTTATCATCCGCCTGCTGAAGCCGGGTGGACGCGCCGCGGTGGTGCTGCCCGACGGTTCGCTGTTTGGCGAGGGCGTCAAGACGCGGCTCAAGGAACACCTGCTGGAGGAGTGCCAGCTGCACACCATTGTGCGCCTGCCCAACTCCGTCTTCAAACCTTACGCCTCCATTGGCACCAACCTGCTGTTTTTCGAGAAGGGCGCGCCGACCACAGACATCTGGTTCTACGAACACCGCGTGCCCGAGGGCCAGAAAGCCTATTCCATGACCAAGCCGATCCGGTTGGAGCATTTGCAAGCCTGCATCGACTGGTGGGGCGGGCCGGACCGCGCGGGCCGCGAGGAAACCGAGCACGCCTGGAAAGTGAGCGCGGACGACATCAAGGCGCGCGGCTACAACCTCGACATCAAAAACCCGCACACCCAGGCAGACGACCTTGGCGACCCGCAAGAGCTACGAGCCAAGCTGGATACGACTGAAGCTGAGGTCTCGGATTTGCGGGATCAGTTGAAGGCGATATTGGCGGAAGCGCTGCTGCGATAAAGGCCGCTTGCAATCTCCCGTTTCAGCCCCTTCCGCCGGCTGGAGGCCGGCTCATGTCCGGCATGACGAGAGCAGAACGATATGGCTACAGATTAGCGTGTTACGCCCCAGAGCGTTCAAGCGGCGCTGGCGAGCCGCTTCACGGTCTTTCTGATGGCCGATCCTGCCTCCCGCTTGGCGACCTCAAGCTCGTAATGGGACTGAAGGTTGAGCCAGAATGAAGCGGACACACCAAAGGCATGTTCAAGCCTGAGCGCGGTATCGGCTGTAATGCCACGCCGTCCACGCACGATATCGCTGACGCGGTTTTGCGAAATACCGAGCGCCTTTGAGAGGCTGTTGGCGCTCAGCTTGTAGGGCTGCATGAAATCCTCACGGAGAGTCACGCCCGGATGTATGGGTCCGATCATCAGTGGTAGTCCGTTATCTCCTGGCTTGGGCTTGGATGCCCTGGAAACGGCGTACCCGCTTGTCAAGCCAAACAGTCTCCGTATCCCTGTCCGCAAACGACCGTATCGCCACGACCAATATGTAATACGATGTTCGTATAAGTCAAGAATCCCGTTCGGAGGCTGCGTCCATGCCGTTTGGGAACATTCTGCCGTTTCAGCCCCGGCTGGATAGAACGAGTTTGACGCAACCCGCTATTTCCCCTAAGTTTGACTAATCTAGTCATAGGGAGAAATGTCCTTGAATAAATCTCGTCAAGCCAGACGGACCAGCCCCATGCCGACTCCTGGCTGGAAGTTGGGAGAGGCCAAGGCAAAGTTTAGCGAACTCGTTCGTCTTGCCACGTCCGGGCAACCGCAACGGGTCACGGTTCATGGGAAGGACGCCGTGGTCATCGTTGCGGCAGATACATTTGAAGCCCTCCAGGCACAGGAGCAATCCAGCAGCTTACACGAACTCCTGTCCCAATCTCCGCTGAGCCGTATCACATTCGGGGGAGACGGTGTTCGGAGTCCGGTCCGTGAGGTTGAGTTGTGACGGGCTGGCTACTCGATACCAATGTTGTCTCCGAACTCCGCAAGAAGCGGCCCGATAGTCATGTCAAAGCCTGGTCGGACGCGCAGGCCATAGACAGCCTGTTCCTCAGCAGCGTTACCCTGGCCGAGATTCGGTATGGCATTGAAAGACAGCCTGACCCCACGTTTCGTAATGAGCTTACGGTGTGGCTCGACCACCGGCTGCGGCCTTGGTTTGCCGGGCGTATCCTGCCTGTGGATGAGGATGTGATCCTGGAATGGCGTCGGATGGTGGCGCGGGGTCGAGAAAATTCGATCACTTTCAGCCAGCCTGACCTCTTCATTGCGGCCACCGCATACATACATTCTCTGGTTGTGTGCACCCGCAACGAGGAGGACTTTCGTCAAACCGGTGTTCCGGTTTTCAATCCGTGGGAAGGGTGATTGCCACTTGGTTCCGTCGAACGATCACCGTCCGGCCCGTTCTTCTCGGACAACTTGGGCTAGAGAAAAAATTATTTTAAGTTAAACTTCACTTTAGAAAGAGGAGGCTCTTTGATGCCTGAAACTATCAGCGCCAAACAGCTCCGTGAACGTCTGCAAGATGTTGTCGAGAAAGTACGCCGTGGGGAGCGGTTTACCGTTCTGTACAGAAGTCGCCCGGCTTTCGATATCATCCCTGTCGGCAGTCCTCCGCTCGACGGTGTGCCTTTGGAATCGGACCCGCTGTACGAGGCTCCGCCCGTGGGCGCGTCGAAGTCCGGGGACGCCGCGGTGCGGCACGATGAGGTGCTGTACCGGTGAGGCTGCTGTTTGTGGATACGGCCGCCGCTACAGGGATAAGGACTTTTCCTTTACCGACTGTTGCAGTTTCGTAGTGATGCGAGAGTTGAAAATTCGTCGTGCACTGACGCTGGACCGCCACTTTCAGCAGATAGGCTTTGAGGTTATTCCCTAAGCCCGAATTTTTTTGAACAGGGTCTTCGTAACGGAAAGAGTGTACGCGGCCACTGACGGGAGCGAAGCCCTGGGACGATGAGCATTGAGGCCCTGCTGACCAATTTTGACCGTCTGATGCAGACCCCCGAGGCGGTTCAGCGGCTACGCCGGTTCATTCTCGACTTGGCGGTACGGGGCAAGCTCGTGCCGCAGGACCCGGATGATGAGCCGGCGGCGGAGTTGGTGAAGCGGATTGCCGCGGAGAAGGCGCGGATGGTGCAGGCGGGGGAGATAAGAAAGCCAAAAGCAATTCCGCCGCTGACAGAGAGGGACTTGCCGTTTCCGCTGCCTGCAAACTGGACATGGAGTCAAATTGCGGAGATCGGCATCCTGAGTCCGAGGAACGAGACAGCAGACGATGTTCAGGCGTCATTCATCCCGATGCCGATGATTCCAGCCGACTACGGCGTGACATGCACCCACGAGATTCGACCCTGGGGAGAGATCAAAAGGGGTTACACGCATTTTGCCGAAGGGGATGTTGGCTTGGCGAAAATCACGCCGTGTTTTCAGAACGGAAAATCGACCGTCTTCCGAAACCTGATCGGCGGGCTTGGAAGCGGCACTACAGAGTTGCATATTGTCCGTCCATTATTCGTCGATCCGAACTTCATTGTTCTGTTCCTCAAGAGTCCGAACTTTATCGAAACCGGCATTCCAAGGATGACCGGCACCGCCGGCCAGAAGCGGGTGCCGGCGGAATACTTCGCTCATTCACCGTTTCCCCTCCCGCCCTTCGCCGAACAATGCCGCATCGTCGCCAAGGTCGATGAACTGATGGGGCTGTGCGACCGGCTGGAGGCGGCACGGGCGGAACGGGAGACAGCGCGAACCCGGCTGGCCGCGGCAAGCCTCGCCCGCCTGAATGCCCCCGATCCAGACCAAGCGACGTTCCGGGAACACGTCGCATTTGTCCTGAACAACCTCGCCCCGATGACCACGCGGCCTGAACAGGTGAAGGCGCTGCGTCAGACCATCCTGAACTTGGCCGTGCGGGGGAAGCTGGTGGAGCAGGACCCGGATGATGAGCCGGCGGCGGAGTTGTTGAAGCGGATTGCTGCGGACCGATCAAGCTTAGAGAAAACCGGGACAATCAAGAAGTCAAAGCCTCTACCGCCGGCTGATAGTACGAATGCTCCTTTTGACCTACCAACCGGATGGATTTGGGCACGACTCCCGGAGGTCGGGACGTTCGGACGCGGCAAGTCGAAACATCGGCCACGCAACGATCCAATTCTCTACGAAAACGGAAAGTACCCTTTCATTCAGACCGGCGATGTAGCTCGGTCTGGAGGCACTATCAAAACATACACGAACCACTACAACGATATTGGCCTCACGCAAAGTGCTCTGTGGCCGGCTGGAACACTCTGTATCACGATAGCGGCAAATATCGCTGACAGCGGTATATTGACATTTGACGCCTGCTTCCCCGACAGCGTGGTCGGTTTAATCCCCCACGACAGCTTCGGAAGCGCCCGCTACTTTGAATACTTTATTCGGACCGCAAAGGCGAACCTTCACGAATTTGCTCCGTCCACGGCACAGAAGAATATCAATCTCGGCATTTTGACTGAGATGCTAGTGCCCCTCCCACCTCTTGCCGAGCAGCGCCGCATCGTCGCCAAAGTCGATGAGATGATGGCGGTGTGTGACCGGCTGGAGGGGAGCCTTGCTATGGGTGACGAAACGCGGGGGCGGCTGGTGGGCGCTTTGTTGCATGAGGCCCTGGAGCCGCATAGAAATCATCCTCAATTGACGGCTGACTAGAAGTTCCCTCAAAGCTATCCGAAGAAGGTCATATTTCATGTGTATTTCCTCTAGCTTCTTTCAATGCCCCAGCCTCTTTTCAATTTTTCTTTGGTTGTCCTCCCCCGCCGCATCTCGATCGTATCCGGCAGCAACGCTTTCGAGAACGCTGTTGACATAAGGATGGTCGAAGGCGCGTAGCTTTGCCCAGCCGCGGTATTTTGCGGCAAGCTCACGTTCCTGATCTCCTCCCTCGTCCATACCTCGTGAGTGCACGCCACGACTGTTATAGACGCCAATGATGAAACCCTCTCTGATCTTTGGGGAAGCAATCCTTTCCATCGCCTCGCAGACCGGAAGACACGGCCAACTGCCGTCCTGTTCAGCAGGGGACTTAGACAGAAGTTCACCGATCATCAGATCACCAACCTCGGCACGTCCGTATTCGGCGCAGAGTCGCTGTGTCGCGGTCATCCAGGCATACAGCTCTTCGGCAGCCACCTTTCCGTCCGGGCCGGTCCCCGGAATATGCTTGATAAGCCGAAGAAGACGGGAGACGGCGCAAGCTAACTCCTCGTGCCGCTTGGGGTCTTCGATCCGCCATTCGGGGGGGTCCTGCCCGTCGTCGTTACGTTTGTACGCCAGAGCCAGCATTTGAACGAAGAGCGCCGGGGAATCGGCGATTTGCCGCTCCAGATTGGGAATGCCGTGTTCGCTGTGCTCAAGAGCAGCCATGAACATGAACTCAAGCTGTGCCATCTCGTCCGAGCTGACACCGGTGCGGCCATCAAGCGAATCCAATGCCTCCGAAATATGCCAAGCGTCAGGTCTGTACAGGTCCGCTGGTTCAGCATCCACGGTGGCAACGGCGAGAAGAAGACGCTTTAGCCGCGCTGTCTCGACTTGGTCCCAATTGATGCGGTTCACAGTCTGGAAAGCAGCGCGGGGGCGCTTTGCTTCAAGCAGGCGATCTATGATTTCGATCAGTTCCATCTCGCTGTAGGGTCCCCAGGGAAGAGGGAAGACCTCCCGCCAGTATTTCTCCCTGATTTTCTTGTCATATCGGTTAAGCAGGTGCCATGTATGCTGCTTGAATGGCGCGCAGCAGAACAACCGTACGATCCGATTCGCGTCCATACTTCCGGCAACGGTCGAGAGAACGGCATCGCGCACTTCGTCCGCACAAGACAGGAGGAATCCTTGGACACAGCCATCAAATTTTCTCTCCATGTCGCCGGTAACGGAAAGGCAGTGCCGTAACAGATCGGTCTGCATCTGCGGGTCTTCGATACATGGTTCCAAAGAACGTCCAACGGCATTCGGTGCATCACTGCGGGACAAGAGCGACTTTACCCCTTCAAACCCGTGCTCCTGCCATATCTCCTTCATCGCCGTAGCGCGGAGTTTCTTGACTTTCTCCTCGAATTTGGAGGAGTCGAATCCTTCACTCCGGGCCTCCTCCATAGGCAGATCAATCCATTCTTTGTCGAAAAGCCAGGTGTGTCGGGTAATGAGATCGCGGGGCTGCAGCTTTTCGTATGCCTTGCGTCCCCGGTCTTTTGTGAGGTCATTCACATCCAGGGTAAACGTGGACTGGCGTATCCGTTCTCGAAGATGGGCTTTGGCTGTTTCATCTGTTTCCGAGTCTGCCCAAGCGTCAATCAAATCCCAAACTCTGCTCTGGTCTTCCTCTGCCAGCCTTGGCAATTGCTCACTAAGGTCGCTGAGCGTCTTCTGGTCGTGACAAGGCCATGCGAGTGCAAGGTCAAGCGCCTTACGGTTAAATTCGTCGACTTCTTTCCCGGTAGACGGCCGACCGGCCCCTGAAGCGTCGCTGCGCCAACGCGGCCTGTAGCTGTAAATCCCTATCCGGGACCTATAGTTGATCTGATCGATACAAATCTGCCAAGCGATATCAGGGAATTGTTTCGTCAGCCTCTCAAGGGCCTGTATCCGCTCCTCAAGCGAAGCCGCGGTTTGCGGCATCCACGACCGATACGTTGCCTGAAGGCTGGCTATCGGCTTGTTCGTCCAGTTGTCGTTGATAACGGTTTTCGACAATTGCGCCAGTATCAGGCTTACCTGCCCGAGGTGTTTCCAGGCAAGGCATTCCAGCGCCCACAGCAGCCCCGACCGTTTCGGAGAATCCCAGAAACCGTTTTTGACGGGTTTTAGCAAGCCCAGCACCACTGGTTCAGGCTTTTGCAGGTCCGCTTTGATCAGACTCAGAAACTCTTCCGGTGCCGCTTCGGCGTAGTGCGGGAGGTCATTGCCTTGCGAGAGTAGTTTGTCGAGAGAGAGCGGCGTAAGAAGTTTTCGGATGAGACAGGAAACACGCCCCTCGACGTCAACGCCAAGCCGCTCCCGGAACAGATTGTTGCCGTGGACAGACAGGATGACAAGAGTTTCGCAGACACCCTTACGCAGGGCAGCAGAGTGATCCCTCACCTTGGCCCATCTTTCGTCCTCTGGAAGCTCAAGTGCCGGATCACTCTCCGAAAGCACGTATTCAGCAAGCCGAAAGAACTCAACCAGGTCGTTTGCAGACACAGACTTGTTGACCGCGAACAACGCATCAATTTTCGAGGCGACGCCGTGATATTGTCCGGGATATTCGGGATATTGTCCGGTGGACCAGACGGGGGAGTCGTCGAATTCAAGGAGGCGCGTAACGCTCTCTTCAACCTGCTCATAAGGCGCATCCGCGAGAGTGCGTACAATATCACGATCAGCGTTGGATGCTGCGTGCCACGCGCCGATCAAAGTCATCGGGATCAGACTCCTTGCCGTTTTTAAGTCTCCGGCCCATTGGGGCTTCCTGATAGCGTCAATCTTTGAGAGCCGCCGCCGCAGAATGGTCGGCGAGCGTCCCGATTCTCTTGCAAGTCGCTCGACTCTGTCGTCCTTGATGCCCATCGCGACGAGACCATTTTTGAAGGTTTCGTAGTTCAACAGGTCAAGAGCGATATCCGGCTTTGAGTCAACCGCATTGCGGGGACGGACGATAATGCAGTGAAATTGACGGTAGACAGCGGCCAGTTCTCGTTCGGCTTCTTCGGTGCGGACGATTGGAATGAAGGGTGACGACGAATTTGACAGGGTCCGTAGCGTCTCAACAGATTTGAAAACGACTGCGAGGGCTCCCCAGCGGGTTGCAATGTCTCTGTCCCGAAACAGACATGAGAGAAACGCAAGCGCCTCATCCTTGGAATCGGCTGCGACCACAAACGGTTTTTCACTCGGTTTTTCGAGCCAATTTTTGAAGGACTCTCGGTACGCGGTGATTGAAGGCTCGAATATCTCGGGGACCATCTTCGGCTCGCTCGCATCCTCCCAGCGCTGCCTGCACCGCTCCAGCGTCTCGAACCCGTGGGCTGGCAGGTTGAGTTGTTCGGCAAGCCACATCTGGGCGGGAATAGACTCTTCTAGCCACTGCTCCAAGTCGCTTGCGTCGAATGCTCTCACCGCCTTCCATTCGCCTTTCGCGTTTTTACTTTTGGCCCAATCGGTTTTGCCGGGCCAATTGCGCGGGGTGACAAAGACAAAGGTGCATTCGGACCTCTCAGCCGGAGGGATAGAAACAAGGCGCAGCCCATAATCGTGCTCAGCCTTTTTACTCGGCCTCTGACTGGTGCCAAACTCCCAGCCGGATTCGCCTTCAGGAATCCACGGCGTCGCCGCGTCCGCTTGGATAAACCCGTCCCAGCCTTTCCGTTCCGCGTTGTCATAACCGGGGAAGTCAACGCGCCGGAGTCCATGGCCGGTTGAATGCACCAGCTTACGCAGAAGTACCGACAGCAAATGGCGAGCCTCAATAATGCGGTCCGCCCAATCCTCGATTTGCCTAGCCTTGATGGTTAGGAAAGGAAGAACATCGCGGTGCGCGGTAACGGTCTTCTCTTTCTCGCGCTGCTTGTGAAGGTCGAACGCTGCCTGAAGACCAAGGAGCTTCTGCCGGTCGGCACCAAAGGATTTCTCCAGCTTGACGGCCATGTCAGGAGACAATGACGACTTTCCGTTCAGAAAGTTCGACAGAGCGGGCCTTCCAACTTCCAGTCTCTTCGCGGCCTGCGTCACTGACATTGCCGGCGGGATGACATGCTCCCTTGTGTAAATACCCGGATGTACACGGTTTTCTGATTTGTCGCGCATTGGTTCGCCTCCTTGGGCCTTCGAGTATTATTTATCTATAGCGTGTAGCGCAACACAATAACGGTTTCTCCCTGGGTTGAAAATTTATCAGCAACGCAACGATTCAGTCCTATAACTGAGATAGCCTCGCCTGAATTTCCAATTGAAATGAGAATTTTGCATAAGTATCAGTTTTTCTGATAGTTAAAATAGGAATCAAATCTGCGTGGCAGGCTATGCCGGTGAATACCCGGCCCTGGATGCGGACGGGTGGGAGTGCGTAGAGTGGAAGCGGGCCGCGGGTATGGAAGTATCCGGCACAAAACCCGCCGGCCAAGAAACGGCAAGAGGTCTTATATTTCAATCGAGCAGCCTCTTTGCATCCCCAGCAAGATGCGGTACAAGGCAAACATGATGCCCAACCCGCACAACCGAGCCTGCTGGACCTTATGTGTCATAAAAGTGTCATATAAAAAGCTAAGTACCTGTTTTTGCTCACTTTCGCCCGCAGAGGGGGGGGGGTAGGACCGTCAACAAAATAACCCGCTCAGACCCGCCCAAATAAGGCGAAAAAAAGGGTAAAAGTCGCGCAAAAGTATTAGCCCGCCTCATGAAAATGAGAATTTGCCAGAAGCTATCGACAGAGCCTAGCAAGGACCGGAGCCTTCAACCGCGGTCCAGGGAGGGCAGGGACGCTTATTCGTCCTCATCCGGCAGCCGGTAGGCCGTGCCGGCAATGAGGCGCTTGGCGTCGTAGTTCCAGTGGGTCATCCACTCTTCAACAACGTGATAGGCCGGACACTGGCCCTGGTCGATCTCCTCACGTAGCCGTTCGAGATAGATCGTCTCATTTTCTCCGGCCTCGTTGCAGTCGTTGTGTCGCTCCAAGCCCTCCCAGGCAATCGTGACCAACTCTTTGGCCAGGTCGAGCAGGCGGATGCCCCGCACGCGTGCGCCCAGGGCCTGGCGATGGGCCTGATAATAGGCTTCGAGGCGTTCTTCCCAGCTCCATTTTTTGACGAGATCCCAGGCGGCCAGCAGGGGGTCAGTATCGAAAAAGATACCCTTGGTGAGGGCCGGTACGGCCAGCATGTATGCAAATGGCTGGTTGTCGAAACAGCGAATCTCCAGGTATTTTTTGATCCGCACTTCTGGAAAGAGGGTCGTCAGATGCATGCCCCAGTCTTCCAGGGTAGGGCGTTCCCCGGCGTGGCCGGCCTCCAGGAATTGGCGAAAGGACATGTGGGTCATATTGATCCACTGGCCCTTGCGCACGATGAAATACATGGGAGTATTCAGCGCGTATTCGGCATAGTCTTCAAACGTCGGAGCGTCCGCAAAAGCAAAGGGCAGCAAACCACACCGGCGCTTGTCCGTCTCGGTCCAGACGTGGCCGCGCATGGTCATGAAACCGTTCAGCCTGCCATCTGAAATCGGGGAGTTGGCAAACATGGCGGACAGGATGGGCACGAGTCCCATGCTGGTCTTGAACTTCAGCATGGCATCGGCTTCGTCGCTGAAGTCGAAATTGACCTGAATGGACGCGGTTTGCTTCATCATGCGATGCCCCAGCGTGCCGACCCGCTCCATATACGGCCCCATGATCTGATAGCGCGTTTTGGGAATCCACTCGATATCGTTGAGGGGGCTGACCGGCTGGACTCCCAGGTTCACGAAGTCAATGTCCAATGCGTCCGCAATGGGCAGCAGATGCTTGAGGTGGCGACGGAGTTCTTTGTCCGCACAATGGACGGTCTCGCATTGTTCGCCGGAGAGTTCGAGTTGCGCGCCGGGTTCCAGCGCGATATTAGCGCGCTCGCCTTGGAGGGCGATAATGCGGCCTTCTTCTTCCTGGGGTTCCCATTCCAGGGAGTCGGCCAGGCGGCTCAGGATATGCTCAATGCCGCGCCGTCCGGAGTAGCGCGCAGCGCGGCCACTCCGACGTGACACGCCGAGCAGTTCGTACTCTGTGCCAATGCGCCATTTCTCTCGGGGCTTTGCGGCGTTGAAGAAGTATTCGATGAGTTGGGCATGGTCTTCAATAACAAGACCCGCGTCTGGTCCTTCGACGTACTGCGACATCCGGTGACATCCTTCCCCTGTATGAAGGCCCCTCCTGTAAGACCGCCTCAACGTAACCAGACGCAAAGGCCAAGGCAAGGGGATTTTGGAACGGGCGGAGCGAGTGTGGACTTCCAACGTTATCGTGCCTTCTGGGTCGAAAGCATAAGAAACCGCAGGGCAGACGCAGATAGGAGCTATCCTCACACAGTTTATTGAGCCTCCTTGAGTTGACCCGTCACAAACTTGTGTAAGGTGCTGGTAATGAGAGTCTGGTACGGCATCCCTTCGGCGACGGCCCGCTTTTTAATTTTTTCCAAATCTCGGGCTGATATCCGAATATTGATACGTTTGCCTTTCTGGAGCGTCTGGCTTGCAGCAGCCTCTAGCCGTTGCTTCTCCGCCCTGAAGTTTGTGATACTTTCAAACTCTCCACGCTCGAAGTCCTGGAGGATAGAGCGTTCCTCCTCGTCCAATTTGAGCCGATTCTGATTCATCCGAGGTACTCCTTGGTTGCTTTGCGACTGGGAATGATGGTTTTCAGGAAACGGGTGCCCCTCGTCTTCAGGTAAGGCACCAGATAGACGTAGCCGTCAATGTTGAGCACGATAATGTTCTGCTTGGGATAACGGTCTGCCTCGATGGGTGCCTTATGTCAACACAATGCCGTGGGACGACCCCGGAGCGCCTCCTGAGCGCTGAGATAGGTGGCAAAAGGACAGTGCGTGCCGCAGCTATGCTCTCCTGCCAGGGTGAGGGCGCGGCGGAGAGCGGCCTCCAGGGCGGTAAACCAGCCGGATTGAGCGGGGAAAAGATTCGCCGGCCCGATACGTGCAGCAATGCCGGTTTTTTCAAATAACTGCATGGCCTCGGGGCGCAGGCCCAGGACGAGAAGGGTTTTACCGGCGCTCGCCAACTGACGTTGGCTGGATTCGAGCAGGCTGGCGATGGTGATATCCAAGCCCTGCGTCTGGCGGATGCGGAGAATAATGACACGGATATGAGGTTCGGCATGCATGCGCTCAAGCGTGGCTTGAAGTTCTCCGCCGGCCGCAAAAAATAATGGGCCCGTCAGGTTGAGGATACGAATAGCGGAACAGTGCCGCCCCCGCTCTTCCTGCTCATGGTCAACCTCTCGAAAGCGGCCTTTCTCGCCGATCGTCATCTCTCGGACGGTGAGCAGTTGGGCGCGGCGTAAAAAGAGGAGAATACTGATCCCGACGCCAATATAAATGGCTTGGTCGAGCGGTACGAGCCACGTCCCGACCAGCGTGGCGAGAAACGCCACCCGGTCGCCTCGGGTGCCGCGCAGTATCATACGGATGCGCTCCCTATCAATGAGGTCGGAGGCCAGGACGAACAACAGACCGGCCAGACTTGCAATCGGGGCCTGATTGACCACAGGTCCGAGAACGAGCAGCACGGCCAGCATCAACAGGCCGCAAAACAGCGCCGATAGACGGCTCTGGGCACCGGCTTGCTGATTTAAGGTTGAACGAGCCAGACTGCCACTGACCGGATAGCCGCCGGAGAAAGCCGCGGCGATGTTTGCCAGTCCCTGGCCTGAAAATTCGGCGGCCATATCGAGCCGCTGGCCCGACTTGGCCGCCAGCGTCCGCGCCACAGAACTGGACTCAACCAGGGACAGGACGGCACAAGCAATGGCTGTCGGGAGCAGACCCGCCCACTGGTCCAAGTGCGGGACGGTGAGCGGCGGCAGGCCGGTTGGCAGAGGAGCGAGGTCGGCAACTCGTTGGAGCCCGGCGTCAGACAACTGAAAGACGCGGGCCACACCGATGCTGAGCCCCAGGGCGATAATCGAGGCTGGCAAACGGGGGTAAAAGCGGCGCAGATACAGGACGCACACAAGGGTGCCGAGCGTGAAAAAAACGGCGAGCGCCTGGGCTTCCGAGAGCGAAGCCACCCATCCGCTGATCATCTGGGCGGGATTGCCGGCAACGCGGGTCGTGCCGGTTGCATTGGGAAGCTGGCCGATCATAATCAGGACTGCGGCTCCTGAGATATATCCCCGGACAACTGGCTGCGAAATATAATCGGCGAGCGCGTCGAGGCGCAGCGCTCCAGCGAGAAATTGCATCACCCCAACCATAAAAGCCAGGGTGACTCCGACAGTCATGGGGCTCGCGCCACCGTGCGCCACCTCGGCGGCGACGGCCGTGCCAACCAGCAGACTCACGGCGTTCGTGGGGCCGGTCACAACATGACGGGAGCTGCGGAACAGCGCGCCCACTATGGCCGGCAGGGCGGCCGCATACAGGCCCATGGCCGGGGGAAGACCGGCGATCATGGCATAGGCCACGCCTTGGGGAATGTCGAGAAAGGTCACGCTCGGACTGGCGAGCAGATCCCGAGGGAGATGACGAAGCTGGTAAGCCCGGAGGTCGAGAAACGGGAGAAAGCGCGTCATCAGTCCTTAGGCGGTCGCTCCGTCTCAGGCAGTTGATAGTGCTCTCGACCCGGCTTGAGCGGACGTAACATCCAGTAGGGGCGTCGCGTACCGTCGGGCGAAACCTGACTGGCCGGCCGGGTCAGTTCGAGCCACTTCTTATACGCGGCATGCGATTTTTCCGTGTCAACCTGGATATCTCCATACTGATCGTCCTTTTGGGCGGGGCGGACTCGAACGGCCTGGTGCCAGCAGTGCATGCCGGAGACCGGGTCGGGGTGGACCGGAAAGGTGAGATTCTGATGTACGCCGGTATCCGTCCACCAGATGCGGGCGCTATCGGCATCCTCACTCGGATAGCCCTGGACTCCCTGTTTGCGGGACAAGTGCCATTGACTGCCGTTTCGGTCGAGTCCGACTGTGGCCATCATCTGCCGCTGGCCGGCCTGGTCGAGCTTCCAGCGACCCATGTGGTGGCTACAGCCAACGATGCCGGGTCGAATTCCTTCTGTCACCCAGGCTTTGAGCACAAAATAGCCGATCTCGGTTTCGACCCGGACGAGGGCTCCTGTGCGCACGCCCAGGCGTTTGGCATCCCCGGGATGCAGCCAGAGCGGGTTCGTGTGGGCAATCTCGTCCAGCCATTTTGCATTTGCGCTCCGCGTATGGATCTGGACTGGCAGGCGAAAGGTCGGGATCAGGACCATTTGGTCGTCTGCGAGCCGGTCGGGATGGATATGACTCTGGCTATAGGTGGGCAGGGCGTATTCCGGCCAGCCCCAGTCCTTGAGGGTCTTGGAATAAAACTCGAGACGTCCGCTCGGCGTTGGAAAGCCGCGATATACGGAGGTTGCTTGGGTCTTGAGGGTCTCTTGAGTTGCTTGGGTCTTGCGGGTGTTTATCTGAATCCCGACACGGCGACGGCCGTCTGGACCGCCGTCCGGCGAGGGCAGGGGGACGATATTCGGACTGGCCGGCTTGGGACTTGCGGCAAAGACGCGGCCTAGACTATCAACCTGAGTATTGTCCAGTTCGGCCGGCGGGACCGTTTGGGCGTGGACGGCGCCGATGTTTTTTTGTATTTCAAATGCGCCGTAGCGCCGCATATAGGCCAGCGGTGAGAGTCCCTGGGCCGCGGCCTGCGCCGGGAGCCCAGGGACTGACTGCTCAAAGATAAACCCGTAATACTCGTCAAGGGTCAGCTTCTGGCCGGGGTGCGCTTTGGATTCAAAATATTGGCGTATCCCCAGCGCGCCATCCGGGTCGACCTGCCAGGATAACTCGATCCAGAACTCGTTCTCTTCCCAGACTTTGCCGGGGTTTGCCTGGCGCGTGTCTGTCACCGGCTGGCCGAGGCGTTCTCTGGCGGTTCTCAGGACGGGCTGACGGAACCCGAGCCACTGGGCGTCGTGCGTTTCGTACGAATGCGTATCGTGGCGCTCGCTGCCGACGCCCATGGGCAGGATGTAATCGGCGAAATAGGCGCTCTCGTTCCAGGTTGGAGTCAGGGCGATGTGCAGGCCGATTTTCTGTTCATCACTGAGGGTTTCAATCCACGAGAACCCATCGGGATTGGTCCAGACCGGGTTATACACGCGCGTGAAGTAGACATCGAGTTTAGCGCGTCCCTCCTTCAGAAAATGCGGCAAAAGAAAGGAGAGTTCGTGAATGGCCAGCGGGTACTCGGCTGGCCAGGAAAGCGTATTCCACATAGGCGGATGGGGTGGGGTATGGATGGGCCGCGGCACAAACTTGTTCCAGGCGTTGGGATACGTCCCGCCCGGTGTTGCTACAGAACCCGTAAGCGCGTTGAGGAAAAACAGCGCTCGCGCGACCTGCCAGCCGCCGAGATTCCCGGCAGACGCGCTCCGCCAGGTGTGGGTCGCCAGCCGCGTTCCAGCCGAGGCAACCAAGCTGGCGATGGCTTCAAGAGTTTGCGGACTGACGCCGGATTCCTGGGCGGCAAAGTCGAAACTGTATTGCGTATAGAGCTGTTTCAGCACGGCTTCAAAGTTCTCAAACGTGGGCTCCAGGTCGGGCCGCTCTTCCCGGAGATATTCCTGCCAGTTCCACCAGTCATGGACGAAGGTCCGGTTATAGCGTTCGTTCTGAACCAGGTGGTTGGCTATAGCCAGGAGAATGGCGGCCTCACTGCCCGGATAGGGCGCGACCCAATGGTCGGCATGGGTGGCGCTATTGGACAGGCGGACGTCAAAGACGACGAGCTTGGCCCCACGCTGCTTGGCGTCCATAATACGCTGGGCGTGCGGATTAAAATAATGACCTGATTCCAGGTGGGCGCTGATGAGAAGGATGACCTCGGCATGTTCATGGTCGGGGCTGGGGCGGTCCGCCCCCATCCAGAAATGATACCCGGCGCGGGCCCCGGACGAACAGATATTGGTATGGGAGTTGTGGCCATCGACACCCCAGGCGGCCAGGACGCGTTCGGTGTAGCCGTCCTCGCCAGGGCGACCAACGTGGTACATGATTTCGTTGTGCCGGCCTTCCTGGAGCGCCCGCCGGAGACGGCCGGCAATATCATGCAGGGCTTCGTCCCAAGAGACCTGTTGCCACTTTCCCTCGCCGCGTTTTCCCGTCCGTTTCAGCGGATGGAGGATGCGGTCAGGGTCATTGATCTGGTTGAGTGTGGCCGGGCCCTTGGCGCAGTTCCGGCCCCGTGAGGCCGGATGTTCAGGGTTGCCCTCGAACTTTCTGATGCTGAGCGTCTCTGGATCGACATAGGCCAGCAGGCCACAGGCCGACTCGCAGTTAAAGCAGGTGGTGGGAATAAGCATGGACCGTTGTTCGACGCGCTGCGGCCAGGCGCGTGAATCAAGTTCAACCCAATCGTCCCAGCGTTCCTTGGGAGGAAAAGCCGCCAGGTGGTTACGACTCGGGCCTGGATAAAAAGTCTCGCCTCGCGCCTCCGTATCCTGGCGAGCGGCAGACACGCGTGTAGTGGGTCGCTCAATACTCATAGCAATAGCCCCTAAGCGAGCGGTACGCTTTGGCCTGCCTGCACATAGGCGTGCTCATGCGCCAATATCCCAATGAGGGCGGCGCACCCTGCCGGTATGCCGGCCCAGGGAGCGAGAAGGCCGAGAGAGATAAGGAGTGTACCACCCCAGAAATACATCCGGTACTGACCTTTCGTCAGCTCGGCGGCGGCGAGATGGGCATGGACGGTGGGATGGTGCAGCGTGAATTCCCCGCTCACCAGCAGGAGATGCAGCGCACTCGCTATTCCCAGGAGGATGGCGACCGGCGGAACCACACCAGGCGCCCACCAGACCGCACAGAGGATGACCGCCGCGGCTCCCGCGATAAGCGTTTGGACGAGAAAATGGAGGGGCAGGAGCGGGTTTTGCCATAAGTCACGGGCGGTCGATTGGGCAAAGAGATAGGCGGTATATACACTGGTCAGCACGCCCAGGGGGATACCGAGCAGCATCAGGCCCGACTGCCATACCGTTTCGCTTGTCAATAGGCTCGCCAAAAAATGGAGGAACAGAACGCTGCCAAACCCCAGGAGAATAAAAGCGCCCCGGACTAACCAACTCCTCCACTGCGGGCGGGTAAAGATCAGCCCAAAGCGCTCGGGGTGGTCCAAATCGGCAATGAGAATCAGACCAGTGAGGGCGAGAAACAGTCCGCTCAGAATTGGGGCCAGCCATTGCCAGAGCATATGCTCTGGACTCAGCAGGCCAAAGAGCACCAGAAAAGCCGGAATCAGATAGGCTCCCGAGGCCAGCCCTTTGGTCCAGGTGTACAGGCTCAGCCGCCAGTCCCACGGGGCGCGGTGCGGCACGTCATAGGCCAACACGGCCCGGGCCGAGCTATTGTGCCGGGTCGGATGGCCTGAGATCACCTGCTGCGATTCCCGGCCCTGCTCGCTCCACATGAAAAGCCCGCCTTCGGGCCGTGCAGCAGCCAGCGGGTCGAGCGTGGCCTGGTGCGCGCCGGTGTAGAACAGTTTGGGGTGGGTTTCCTTTTCAGGGCGACGCACCGCAACGGGCTCCCGGCCCACGATGGCGGCGACGCGTGAACTGGGGTCATTCAGGTCGCCAACCAGGATTGCCTCTGTCGGGCACACCACAACGCAGGCCGGCTCCAGGTTCATATCGACCCGATGCGCACAGAAGTTGCACTTCTCGGCCGAGTGGTCTTCGGGATTGATAAAGATCGCATCGTACGGACAGGCCGCAATACAGGCTTTGCAGCCAATACAGAGGGACTTGTCGAAATCCACAATACCGTCAGAGCGGGCGTACATGGCTGCGGTCGGACAGGCGTGGGTGCAGGGCGCGTCCTGACACTGATTGCACCGCGTGACCTGAAAAGCCCGCCGAGCGTTTGGGAAGGTGCCCACATCGGTGTATTTCACATAGGTGCGATTGACCGAGACCGGGACCTGGTTCTCTGATTTGCAGGCCGTGCTGCACGCGTGGCAACCAATACATTTGGTGTGATCAATGACCTTGGCCCATTTCACTCCAGATGCCGCGCGGGACACTTCGTGAGGGGCTGTTTCCATGCAGTTTGCTCCTTCCCGCATTACGCGCGGTGTCTTGGATGAACGTGTCTCGGATGAACCGCTAGGCTCTCCCCATCAGCGCGCAATGGGCAACTGTTGTTCATTCCAGTCCAGCATCCCCCCTTTGAGATTTGAAACACGCTCGAATCCAAGACCGGTCAGAATGGCGGCGGCCGTTGTGCTGCGGACTCCGGCCCGACACACAACGATGATATTGGCGTTCTTGTGTTGTTCCATTTCTCTGGCACGAACCGGGACCTCCTTGAGGGGGATGAGGATGCTGCCCGGTATATGGCCAAGATCGTCGCTGTATTCGTCTGGCTCACGAACATCGAGCAAGAGCGGGGGGGTCGCGCTCTCCCGTTGAGCCTGGACCTCTTGGGCGGAAAGCTGACGCACGCCATTCAGCGCAGAGAGGCTCGGAAACTGGATGGATTGATCTTCAATGGCGGACTGGTTCGGTTGGAGAACTTCCTGAATTTTATCGGGCAGCGAGAGGTGGAGGTTGTTCATCAAATCGACATATTCCCGGCGACTGCGGCCTGCTACGCGCGGATTTGTCTGCTTTTCTTCGCCAATAGTGGACTGGGTATGACCGCGGTAATCATGACCGGGAAAGACCAGCGTACTGTCGGGCAGCGGAAACAGCTTGTGATAGATGCTGTCGTACTGAGCGCCAGGATCGCCACCGGGAAAGTCGGTCCGTCCGGTGCCGTGGATAAAAAGGGTATCGCCGGTGAACACCCGCTCCAGAGCGTGCAGGCACATGCTGTCAGGTGTATGGCCGGGGGTTGCGAGCACCTGTATGGTGAGTGTCCCCACCCGGATGAGCTGTCCGTCTTCGACATGCATATCAACATGCGGGGCGGGCGCGCGCCTATGCATGATGACGGGCGCATCGGTCAGAGCCCGTAATTCCCAACTCCCCGTCAGATGATCCGCGTGGGTGTGCGTATCGATAATGCTGTTGAGCGTATATCCATAATAGGCGAGCAGGGCGAGATAGCGGTCGGTTTTTTCCAGGACTGGATCAATGAGGGCGACTTCCTGTGTTTTTTCGCACCCAATCAGATAGGTCTTTGTGGCGCTGCGGTTGAGTTCGCGAAACAGCATAATGAGCGCTCTTCAGCTGAAGTGAAGGCAAATCGCATGAAATCTACCATATTTTTTTCAAATACGGAAAAGAGAAAATAATGCCGGGGCTCAGGGGTCATATGTATCGGTTCCTCGGCACCTTTCTCCTTGGACTGCTCTGCCTGTCCTGCGAAAGCGTGCGCTCTCCTGGCCCGAGACAGCAAACGGAGACCGAACGGGACGTTCTCGGACTGCGGGGGCCCGTCAGAGCGGTATCCATCTTTCGGGCCGACTTAGTGAAACAGGGTGACACGTGGGAGTCGCAGGCAGAACTGCCGATTCGTACTGATCGGTTTGACCGGCGTGGCCATTGCACTGAGCGCCTCTCGTATGACTCGGATGGAACGCTCCGCGAGCGCGCGATCTTTTTGTACGACGCGCGTACAAATGAAAGAGAAGTGCGGCGCTACGGGCCGGAGAACCGCCTTTTGGGACGCGCTGTCTCATCCTATGCCGAGCATGGAGCCCCGGCTGAGTCGCGTTCATATTCGGCCGGGGATGTGCTGACAGAACGAACAGATTTTCAGTATGACGACCAGGGCTGGGAAATCGAGTCCCAGACCTATCAGCCGGGCGATAAGCTGAAAAACCGCACAGTCTCGCGTTACGATGTTCAGGGCAATATTGAAGAGCAGTTGTGGTATGACGCGGCAGATACGCTGGTGAAGAAGGTCGTCTACCACCGCGATTTTCAGGGAACCCTGGTGACCCGAGTCTCTTTTGTCTATGCCGCGAACTCCCGGCTGAGTGAGCGAACGGACATTCACTTCAATAACAACGGCGATCCGACCGAGCGTATTGTGTACGTAGACGATGGGCGGCAGCGCCACGCCGAGATGTTTACCTATCGGTACGACGCCTTTGGCAATTGGACGACCCAAACGGTCAAGCGCCAGGTCGTCAATAAGAACGCCTCCTATTTCAGACCGACGCGGATTATCTTTCGTATTTTTGAGTACTACGAAAGAGGGGGGACGTAGTCCGGCCCCGATCTCTATAGCGGTTTCACCGTATCGAGGTCGCACGGAAACGGCGGACCAGCCGGGCCGTATGCAGAGGGGACCGAGACGCTATTTGAAGGTGTGCCGCGGAAAGGTCTCGGTGTCCCCTAAGTTAAAAGTAAGCGGGAAAGGACGAGACACATTAGACTTGGGATCGCCCCTATATTCAATCTCTCCGTTCACCGATCCGCAATTTTCCGGGATAGTAAGCTGGACCTTGGTAATGGTGAAGGTGCCACGGAGTACTTGTACAGGAATCGTGGTCTCGCCATTGACAACTTTCCCTGTCTCCCCTTCGTTCTGGGGAAAAAACTGGGGGGGCTGCTCTACGGACTGGATCTCCGCTCGATAACACTCAAAGTCGTTGATCTCGGTGACCACAATACTGCTGCTTCTTGTTTCAACACTGTCGATTTCTTCCGGGCCCGCCCCCAACTCGCATCCGGTCCATGTCAAGGCGGCCATGAGCATCGCTACCGCGAGAGACGTCTTCGTAGGCATGATTTTCCCCCTTCTTTAACCCTTGCCCATACTGAACAATTTTTGTTCCGGTTTGTCCATCCAGCGTTTCAGAAACCGCTCCCTATTGCCACTCTCCATCTTCCGTTTTTCTTCTGTGGAGAGTGGCCGCCTTTCCAAGGAAGAAGTAGTCTAACCCATCGGTCGGCCATTCACCATAAGAAAATCAGAGCCATACATCAAATGGTCAAAGCCGACAAGCTCACAAGCCCAGTTAAAAGATACCGGCAGGAGGGGTTAGCGTACCGCTGCTCGTAGCGCCTCAGCCAGAGCCATAATATCTTCCTCAGTATTGTAGACATGCGGTGACACGCGAATGGAAGTGCCACGCTGTGAGACATACACGGCGCGCTGACGCAACGCTTCGAGAATAGCGGGCGTCTGCTCGGTATCGGCAATCCGAACACCAAATAAGTGGGCTGCGCGCTCGCGCGGTGGCACGACCGTGTAGGGAGTCCCGTCAAGGGCCTGACCAAGTTCTGCGCTCAACTGCGCGCAGTAACGCTGAATATTGTTGACCCCCCATTCATTGATCTGCTTGAGGGCTGCGAGGAGCATGGGAATCATAATAAAATTCGAGCGCTCCCCGGTATCAAAGCGTCGAGCCCCTGGTTGGTATTCAGACTGGTAATTGATTAAGGCGCTGAAATGCTGGCTGTCTTTCCGGTTAATCCAGTTCTGTTCAAATGGCTCCCCATGCAGTAAGCGATCACCGACAGCCGCGAAGCTGTACTGGTAGGGGCCCAGCAGCCATTTATAGCCGGCGCAGACCAAAAGGTCGGGCTGAACCTGCTCAAAGTCAAACGGCAGCGCGCCGACCGACTGGGTGCCGTCCACAATAAACAGCGCGCCCATCTCGCGGGCGCGCTGTCCAATCTGTTCCAACTCAAAGAGCGTGCCGTCTGTCCAGTGCACACTGCTCAGGGCCACGACGGCAGTATCGGTATCGATGGCTTCGAGAAATCGTGTGTTCCAGACTGTTCCCGGCGCGCGCGTTTTTCGGGGCCGGTCAACCCTGCGCAAGGTTGCTCGCGTGCGCTTGCACTGCTCCAGCCAGGGGTAGACATTGCTCGGGAACTCTTCTCCGGGAATCACGACGTTCTGTTCCGGTGTGAGCGGCAGGTTGTATGTCGCGATACCCATCCCATAGCTGACCGCGGGGACCAGGGCGATTCGCTCGGGCGAGGTGTGAACGAGTCGGGCGAACGCCAGGCGCAGTTCTTCTGCTGGATCAAAAAAATCCGCGGGCGTAATCTCGGCGGGCGCGGCTTTGCGTCGCAGACCGTTGATCCCGGCTGTCTCAACGGCTTTTAACAACGGCGACATATAGGCACAGTTGAGGTAATGCTGGCCGTCGGGCAAAGAAAATAAATCGCGCTGGCAGTTCATCGCTGTGCTCGTTTCTCGGCTCTATCCTGAACAGTCAGTATTGAGGAGGGCCGTATCACGGTCCTGCACGTCGGGCGCCTGGCTCTCCGAGCAGACGGGGGATATGTGGTTTCAATTCTCCTCTCGTGCTAACGTAACACTATGGGTCGAGTTTACCAGCAGTATTGTGTCACCTTTCTTTTTCTGGCACTGCTCCTGCATTGCACGCAGATGTGCTTTGCTGCCGGTCATACTCGGACGCCCAGCGTCTCTCCGCCTGATGCAGCGCAGAGCGCTCAGACCGCCCCGTGCCATACACCGGACAGAGAGTCGCATTCCACTCCTGAGCAATGTCCAGATTGTGGAGAGCATTTCTTTCTCAAGCCTCTGGTGCTGGGAGGCGAGGAACTGTCTGCAAGCTCGTCTGCGTCGCGTTCCCTCGCGTTCTCGTCCGCCTCAGTGAGTGTCTCCTCCCGGCCAGTATCCCTTGACCTTCAACTCTCAGCAGGGCGGGCGCAACGGTCTGTCCCACTGTATCTGTCCTTCTCTATTTTCCGTCTCTAATCCCCCCCACGCTATCACCTGGACGGTGGTAGTTCTCATTGTCTGTGTTGCGACGGCGTACTGCCGTCGAACGCGCCCTGTCTGTCTTCCGAAGACGCACAATACCACCCGTATTGAGAAAGTAGCCTCTTATTATGATGAACGGTTTTGCGAGGCGATTCCTGGTTATTGCACTGGCCGTCATAACTCCTCTGCCGTTGGGGTGCGCGACGGCTCCCCTCTCTGCGCGTACCGGAGGAGGGCCATCTCCCCTGCCTCAGGGCAATGCTTTGCGACCCGTTCTGGGAGAAGGCTCGCCTGGTACGGTCAGCGCCCCAGGGAGACCGGCGGAGTCCAGCGCCGCTACGCCAGGACGCTTTCCTGAGACTCTGTATGGCTATCTCCGCTCGGCGCTCGAAAACAGCGCTGAGCTGCGGGGGAGTTTTGCGGCCTATCAAGCGGCTCTCAAAAAACGTCCTCACGTCACTGCTCTCGCTGACCCCCGACTGACCTATGGATATTTTCTGCGTTCGGTTGAGACTCGTACCGGGGCGCAACAGCATCGGCTCGGCATTAGCCAGGCGTTTCCGTGGTTCGGAACGCTGACGCTACGTGGCGATGAGGCAGATTTCGAGGCGCGCGCGGCATTCTCTCGTTTTCTGAGCCTCAAGAATAAACTCGTTTTTGACGTGGCCAGGACGTATGCCGAACTGGCCTATCTCCAGGCTGCGGTCCGTATTGCCGAAGAGACTCTCCAGCTTGTTCAATCCTGGGAAAAAGTCCTTCAGGTCCGTTTTCGCTCTGGGATCGGGACACATAGCGATCTGGTTCGCGTGCAGACCGAACTGGGACAATTAGAGGACCACCTCGCGGAATTCCGTGAGGTCAGACAACCGACCCAAGCGGCGTTCAACGCGCTGTTGAACCGTCCCACGACGACACCTGTTCACCTTCCTCCCGGCCTGCTCCTGGACCCGACTCTGGATGCAGAAGCGAGAGCGGCCCGGCAGTTGACCGAAGAGACTGTCCTCACAGGCAATCCTGAGCTTGCGCGCTTCGATGCGCTCATTCAGGCGAGACGCGTGGGCGTCGAACTGGCCGGAAAGACGGCTTACCCTGATTTTACTCTCGGCCTTGATTATATCGCGACGGATAAGCGTCCGGGGCCAATGGACAGCGGCAAGGATGCCCTGCTGCCGACGCTCTCAATGACTCTCCCGATCTATTGGCAGAAGAATCAGGCGAGAGTCGAGGAAGCGGTCCTGCGGCAATACAGCATTGAGGAGCAGCGTCGGAATAGTGCCGCCGTGTTAGCCTCAGACTTTGCCCGCGCGCGATTTGCGCTACGAGATGCCGAGCGCAAGACGGCTCTCTTTACCCATACGCTGCTGCCCAAAGCCGAAGAGTCTATTGAGGCCAGCTTTACTGCCTATGAAAGTGGCGCGGCCGGCTTCTTGGATGTGCTCGATTCAGGCCGGAGGTTGCTGGATTTTGAACTCTCTTTGAGCCGGGCGCGAACGGACCGAGCCATCGCCATCGCGAAGCTTTTTATGCTGAGGGGTGGATACAGTGATTTCCTCTCCACTGAAGAGAGGGGAAGGTGAATCCAATGGAGAATATCAACGTTTTCGTGATAAAAGGCTTGCTCCTGTGTCTGACGATATTGACAGGGATTGGGAATAGCATCGCTCAGCACGCCGGGCATGACACATCGGGACACACCTTGCCGGCCACCGCCCCGCATGGAAGAGCACCGGAGACCTCTGGTCAGGAGATGCTGCTCAGTGACGCCGCCAGGAAGTTGATCCAGCTTGAGACCGCGCTGGTGGAACGGAAATGGGTCGAGCGGGAGGTACGGCTCGCCGGGAAGATTGATTATGACGAAACGCGGCTCAAGCATATTACTGCCTGGGTGCCCGGACGCGTTGACCGCCTGTACGTGAACTATACCGGGATTCGCGTCAACCCGGGGGACCATATGGTCTCTCTCTACAGCCCGGAATTACTTTCTGCTCAGGAAGAGCTGATTCAGACGGCCCGTTCACTCGCCCGGCTGCGTGGAAGCGCCAGTACCATCGTGAAACGCTCTTCAGAGCGCTCGGTGCAAGCCGCGCGCGACAAGCTGCGCCTTTTGGGACTGACGGATACGCAGGTAGGCCAGATTGAGCAGCAGAGGCAGGCCGATGAGCATGTCACCATCTACGCGCCTATGGGCGGGATTGTGGTGGAGAAGCAGATCAACGAGGGCATGTATGTGAACACCGGCGCCAGGATTTACACGATTGCCGATCTGTCACATCTCTGGCTGTATCTGGACGCCTATGAATCTGATCTGTCCTGGATTCGCTATGGGCAACCGGTGGCATTTCGGGCCGAGGCGTTCCCCGGAGAGGGATTTCACGGAGTGGTGTCGTTTGTTCAGCCTTTCCTTGACGCTGGAACACGGACAGTCCGGGTGCGCGTAAATGTTGAAAATCCTGACCTCAGGCTGAAGCCTGGGCTGTTCGTCACCGCAACGATCAAGGCTCAGATTTCGGACCGGGGAACCGTTGTGGGGCCTTCTTATAGCGGACAATATATCTGCCCCATGCATCCAGAGGTGATGCGCACGACGGCGGGAAGTTGTCCGATTTGCGGAATGCCCCTGGTCCTGGCCGACAACTTCCCGCTGGTTGGCCACAACCATGAGCACGAGCATGAGCGCGAGGCCGGGCCACCGCTGGTCATTCCTGCGTCAGCGCCGCTCATTACTGGGAAGCGCGCCATTGTATACGTGCAGAAACCGGACACTGGGGCTTACGAGGGCCGAACCATTACGCTCGGTCCACGCGCGGGGGACTATTACGTTGTTAGAGAGGGGCTCCGCGCGGGAGAGCGTGTCGTTTCAAGCGGTTCGTTCAAAATTGACGCAGACCTCCAGATTCAGGGTAAACGCAGCATGATGAATCCACACGGGGGGCAGGCCGGCGGCGCCCATCGGCATTGACTCCCGGCCATATCCCAGAGCGCACTATGAACGCCGCCATTCGTTTTTGCCTGGAAAATAAGTTGATCGTTACCCTCTTCGTTGTCTGCATGACTGCGTGGGGCGTCATGGTCGCTCCTTTTGATTGGAAGCTCGATTTCCTCCCTCGAAATCCTGTTCCGGTCGATGCCATCCCGGACATTGGCGAGAATCAGCAAATTGTCTTTACGAAGTGGCCGGGACGGTCTCCGCGTGATGTTGAGGACCAAATCAGCTATCCGCTGACGGTTTCCCTCCTGGGGCTGCCCGGTGTTAAAACCATCAGGAGCTTTTCCTATTTTGGATACTCATCCATCTACATTATTTTTAAGGATGACATCGACTTCTATTGGTCACGGTCGCGCGTGCTGGAAAAGCTCTCCAGTCTTCCACAGGGGCTGTTGCCGGACGATGTTTCTCCTGCCCTGGGACCGGATGCGACCGCCCTGGGGCAGGTCTTTTGGTATACGCTCGAAGGGCGTGATCCTGAGGGCAGGCCGACCGGTGGCTGGAATCTGGACGAGATTCGCAGCGTCCAGGATTGGTACGTCCGCTATGCGTTGCAAGGGGCGGAGGGAGTCGCCGAAGTGGCCTCCATCGGCGGATTTGTCAAAGAGTACCAAATCGACATCAACCCTGATGCGCTTCGGGCGTATGACGTCAGTCTTGCCCGGATCATACACGCGGTCCGGAATTCCAATCTCGATGTCGGCGCGCGAACTATCGAAGTGAACCGGGTGGAATATGTCATCCGTGGCGTGGGCTTTATCCAGACGCTCCAGGATATTGAGGACATCGCTATCGCCGTTCGGGAGAACAATATTCCGGTTCAGGTCAAAGATGTCGCTCAGGTGCGTCTTGGTCCGGCCCTGCGACGTGGGGCGCTCGATAAAGACGGGGCTGAGGTCGTGGGTGGGGTCGTGGTTGTCCGCTATGGCGAGAATCCACTCGCCACCATCCAGAACGTACGGGCGAAGATTGAAGAAATTTCTCCCGGTCTACCGGAAAAGACCTTCACTGACGGCACGCTGTCAAAACTCACGATCGTGCCCTTCTATGACCGGACCGGATTGATTCTTGAGACCCTCGGGACGCTCAAGGCCGCCCTGACGGAAGAAATCCTCGTGACCATCATTGTGGTGGTCGTTATGGTCTTCCACCTGATGAGTGCTGTCTTGATTGCGCTTGTGCTTCCTCTGGCGATCCTTATTGCCTTTATCCTCATGCAATCGTTTCAGGTGCAGGCCAATATTGTGGCGCTCTCCGGCATTGCCATAGCCATTGGCACGATGGTCGATATGGGCATCGTGCTGTGTGAGAATATTCTCTTCCACCTCAACGCCGCCCCAGCCGGTAAGAGCCGTCTGGAGATAGTCTATGAAGCAACTATCGAAGTTGCAGGGGCGGTGCGTACCGCGGCCCTGACGACGGTTGTGAGTTTTCTGCCCGTGTTTGCCCTTCAGGCCGCGGAAGGAAAACTGTTTGCGCCATTGGCGTACACCAAGACATTTGCTCTTCTTGGAGCGCTGTTTGTTGCGCTGATCGTTCTCCCATCGGCCGCACACCTCCTTTTTCGTGATTGGACGGGGCGGCCAAGGCTGAGGCGGGGCCTGGCTCTCGCAGAGGCTGCTGCCGGCCTCCTTCTGATGGGGACCTGTCCTTTTCCTGGTCTCGTCCTGCTGCTGCTGGGTGTCTATAACCTGGCGCGTGATAGGATGCTCTCTCGTTATGAGTGGTTTTCCCGTTCCGAACGCTACGTTGTTCCGGCTGCCATTATCGTGACCACGCTGTTCTTGCTTGTCCGGTCCTGGCTCCCTATTGGAGTTGAAACAGGAACGCCCCTCAATATGGTCTTTGTCGGCATGCTGATTGCCCTGGCACTGACCTTCTTCAAGTTTTTTCAGGATGCGTACCCACGCCTCCTCGGTTGGTGCCTCCAGCACAAACTCCTGTTCGCCGCCATTCCTCTCAGTGCGGTGGTCGCAGGTGGAGCGATGTGGGCGCGTATGGGCGAGGAGTTTATGCCGCCACTCGACGAAGGGGCGTTTCTGTATATGCCGACGACCATGCCGCATGCGTCCATTGGGGAAGCGCTGGATGTCGTGAAGAAGCTCGATATGGCAGTGTCCTCGATTCCTGAGGTCGAATTGAGCGTGGGGAAACTGGGACGGGTCGATTCTTCACTCGACCCGGCTCCTATTTCCATGTTTGAGAACGTCATCAACTACAAGTCGGAGTACCGCGTCGATGCCCATGGATATCCTGCCTCTTTTCGCTATGACGTGGACACTGAGGCATTTGTTCGCGATGCGCAGGGACGGCTTATTCCAGACCCGGATGGGCGACCGTATCGACAGTGGCGGTCTCATATTCGTACTCCCGATGATATCTGGAATGAAATCGTCCAGGTCGCCAAAATCCCAGGCGTCACGTCCGCGCCCAAGCTCCAACCCATCGCCGCTCGGGTCGTGATGCTGCAATCCGGGATGCGGGCGTCCATGGGAGTCAAAGTCAAAGGACCCAGCCTGGAAATTATTGATGCCGTCGGACAACAAATTGAAACGTGGCTGAAAGAGGTGCCGACGATTGAGCCGGCAACCGTTGTCGCGGACCGTGTCGTTGGTAAGCCGTATCTGGAGATTCGGATTAATCGCGCTCAGATCGCCCGCTATGGGCTCACGATCAAGGATGTCCAGGACATCATCGAAGTTGCCGTCGGTGGAAAGCCGCTGACCCTGACGATTGAGGGACGAGAGCGGTATCCGGTACGGATTCGGTATCTCCGAGAACTGCGGAACGACCTGGAAACATTGGGCGGGATTCTCATTCCCACGCCACTCGGCCAACACATCCCGCTCCGCGAGCTTGCAGACATCGCATTCGAACGGCGCGCTCAGGTGATTAAGAGTGAGGATACCTTTCTGACGAGCTATGTGGTCTTTGACAAAAAGTCCGGCCATGCCGAAGTTGAAGTCGTCGAGGCGGCGCAGGCTTATCTGCAAGACAAAATTGCGCGAGGCGAATGGCAACTGCCAGCAGGAGTCAGCTATGCCTTTGCCGGCAGTTATGAGAACCAGCTTCGAGCAAAGAAGCGTTTGCGCATTGTTATTCCGCTCACCCTCTTTGTGATTTTTCTCATTCTGTATCTGCAATTCCGCTCAGCCCTGACAACCGTATTTATCTTCTCGGGTATCTTTGTCGCGTGGGCAGGCGGGTTTCTTCTGTTATGGCTCTATGCCCAAGACTGGTTCTTGAATTTCGCTGTGGGGGAAACAAATTTCCGTGACCTGTTTCAGGTCCGTCCCTTTAATTTGAGCGTAGCGGTGTGGGTCGGCTTTATTGCGCTGTTTGGGATTGCGGCGGATAACGGCGTCCTGATAGCAACCTATCTCAAACAGCGGTTTGACACACACGCGCCCGGAACGAGAGAGGAAATTCGGGCTGCGGTCCTTGAGGCCGCTCAACGGCGCATACGGCCGGCATTGATGACTACGGCAACGACACTCTTGGCCCTTTTCCCCGTGCTCACCTCGCGGGGCCGTGGGGCCGATATCATGGTGCCGATGGCCATCCCGTCTTTCGGCGGCATGGCCATCGCTCTGCTGACCGTATTTGTCGTGCCGGTTCTGTACTGCTGGGCAGCGGAGTTCAGGGCTCACAGACAGGCTGAGGGATAAAGAATCAGGAGTCAGCGGGGATGGACGCCACGTCTATCAGTGTCTTTTGTTCGTAATACGGGACGAGTTTCATCCCTGCCGGAAGAATCCGGTTGATCGGTGCGATTGTGGCTTCAACCTGTCCGATCTCGGTTGAACATATTGCTCTCTAAAACGCGGGTTACGGGAGTGCAAGATAGAGAATACCACCCTCGGTTTTTGTCCGGTACGTCGTCGCTTGGGCCGGCCGCCGGCTCTGGCCGGTCCGCAGATCAAATCGCCAGCCGTGCATCGGACATTTGATGCCGCCGGCACTATCTGTGTAGCCACGAATCAAGGGGCCCTTACGGTGAGGGCAGCGGTTGTTGATGGCGAAGACGGCTCCGGCGATATTGAAAAGAGCAATCTCCACGCCGTCAAGTGTGACGAGCTTCCGTTCGCCGGGAAGAAGCTCGTCGGCCTGGCAGGCAGCCTGCCAACCGCTTGCCGGAGTATGCAACGACGGCATAAATCAGAGGCAACGGAGGCCTAGGGGAGATATCCCCAGAGTTTGACAACAGCGTGCGTTTCGCTGCGGCTATAGGCTTGATATTTCAGCAGCGTATCGAGGCCGTCACAAGTGCGCTCCAGATTTGTCTCCATACCTGGAAAATCGCCCCAGCCGTGGTCGTTCTTATTGTCCAGAATCCAGCTGAGGCCACGCATAATAGTATCTCGCTTGTCGGAGTCTTCCAGAATATGGGTCACCAGCATGAGCGACCGTGTACAGTCCATAGTATGGTCGATGTTCTCTTCGTCCCACCAGCCGGCCTGGGCCTGCCAGTCGCACAACCGGCCCGCCCCTTTGGCACACGCCGCGCGGACCCCGCTAACCTGTTGACCAAGAACGAGGTCGGCGACCAGGGCATCCTGGATGAGGTGGGCAGTAATCTCCACGCCGGACGGGTGAAACTCCTCATCGTACCAGCCGCCATCCGAACTCTGATTGTCGATAATAAAGCGCATGCCTTGCTGCCAGGCCCGTCGGACCTCCTGCTGTCTGTGGGGTTCGCCCAAGGCCATGACCACATTAAAAAAACTGACCGGATGGCTGGTCGTATCCAGGTCGGCCCAGGCCGGGTCAACCCACCGGCCGTCCTGATGCTGGGTATCAAGAAAATAGTCGATGGCTTGCCGGACCGACTGGCTGAGTTGGGCCTGCTGAAGAGAACGGTTGCCGCGGATAAGCATCAGACCGCAAAACGCCGATACCCAGACGGTACTCTCGGTGTCGGAAGAGAGAGGACTCCAGCCTCCGTCCACATTCTGGCAGGCTACGAGCGCACGATAGTCGTCCAAGAAGTCTGGGGTGGTCCGCGCGTGCAAGAGGACGCGCAGCGCGTGGGCGACAAGCTCCAGGTCCTGCGGACCAGCGGTCAGGCTCCAGTTGTCCCGCTCACGCAAGAAAGACGCATACTCGTCTTTAATGAGAGTCTCAATGTTCTGTACGTCCATAGACCACTCCACTTGAGACGGTGAAGCAAGCCCGGATGCTCGTACCAGCCCTCTTGGGGCTAGTGGATTTTTGCCCAGGCGCGTCGGTAATCCTCGAAGGTATCGATTTCAAGCCAGCCTTTATAAATGTCCACACAGGCGATGTCATGTTTGCGATTAATGAGTTCTTGGAGCATGTCGGTGAAGGCCGCGGTTTCCAGGCCGCTCGCTTCATGGAAGCGACGTGCCACACGGGTCATCTGAAGCTCTTGATAAGTTGTCCGTAAAGCTTGCGCCCCCGAGGCAGAAAACATGGCGAGACCAATAAATTCGCCATCAGCATCCTGTTGGGTAATATGTTGGCCGATCTGCGTCAGCGTCGTGGGCTCGGCGGTAGGGAGGTAGCGATAGCCTGTTTTGGGAGGCTGATGGGTAACTACCAAGTCCGGCTGTTTCGTTCGGATCTCTGCCTGTCCCGGTTCATGATCATTCCAGGCTCGATCAACCACGATGCTGATATCAGCTTGAGACTTGAGCAATTTTTCGAGAATGGAAGGATCAAGCAGGATGTCTGAGTAGAGAAAGAGGAAGCGGCCCGTCATCTCCGTCTCGGCCAGAAAGAGGGACGCGAGTTCGCCAGTCTCACGGAAGCGGTCGTTGTCATAATAGCGAATATTCGGCAGGTTGATTTGCTCCTTGTGATAGCCTCGGACAACGACGATATCTTTCACCCCGCACTCGTTCAGCGCCTGAATCTGTCGCTCCAGGATGGTCTTGCCCTTGATTTCAAGCATGGCTTTGGGACGGTCCTCAATCAGGGGTAAGAGGTCTTCCTCAAAGCCGGCCGCAATAATGATAGCGGTTACCTCATGTCCGCCAGGGACCAAAAATTTCTTTTCATTGGCCTGGAGGTCTGGCACACCGACGAGGTCGTAGATTTCGGGCAAGGCAACAATCTGCTCGTCGACCGCAGCCGGCCGGCCCTCCTGTTTGAGGGTCGCCAGCGCGTTTCGCATCCCGGTGACGGCGGCGCGCAGGGTTTGATTGGCGAAAATGACGAGCTGAAAACCGGCGGCGGCAAGGTCGTGAGCCGTGATATCGGCATAGGTCGTTGGCACGGATACGAGCGGGCAGGGCCTGTCCCAGCTTGCCGCAAAATCTTTCAGTTCTTCATCGAACGTCGCGGCTTTGGAATGGATGAGGATGGCATCGGCGCCGGCCTCAGCATAGGCCCGGGCCCGACGTAGCGCCTCGTGTTTCCCCCAGCCCGCAATAAAAGCTTCTGTGCGAGCAATAATGACAAAGTCGGTATTCTGCCGCGCGGCCTTAGCCGCCTGGATTTTCCGGGCGTGCTCGTCAATCGGGACGAGTTCGCGCTGGACTCCGGCGTAAAAACTGCAGCGTTTGGGAAAAATATTGTCCTCAATACAAATGCCGGCCACCCCTGCATGCTCATACTCGGCCACTGTACGCATGACATTGATGGCATTGCCAAATCCGTTGTCACAATCGGCAATCACCGGAATACGCACCGCAGCGCTCATCCGACGCACCGCCTCCAGGGTCTCACTCATTGTGAGTATATTGGCGTCCGGCATGGCATTGGTGGCCGAGATGCCAAAACCGCTGGCCCAGATGGCATCAAATCCGGCCTCCTGGGCCAGCTTTGCAGAGAGGGCGTCGTGTGCCCCCAGGACCAAAGCCGGCTCGGGCCGCTTGAGCAATTCCTGCAAGCGTGTAGTGGCTGTCGTCGCTGTCATGCTGGGCAAACTATAGGGGGCGGTTCGGCGGGTCGCAAGTCCCTGGAGGCTTTCTCGTCCTCTGATTGTTCTCACTCAAACACAACGCGTTGGAGGTCGCTCAGGGCCGCCTCAAGCTCGTCCCGTTGGTGATGAAGCGTCGCCGGAGCGGTAATCGGGAAAACAGCGCTCTGCGCTTGATCTGGGTTGCGCAACCAGGCGGAGAGAATAACACTGGCCTCAATTTCGTGGGGCCGCAGGGGGACATCACGATCCTGGTCAAAACGTTTGTGCGCAAGGGCCGCCAAATATTCCAGGTCGCTCAGACTGGAGACGGTGCGGTTTTCGATCAGGCGTCCGTTGAGGACGAGATATGCCTGGGCCGCTCTGGCCTGGCGACTGGGTAATAAGAGCAAGGCATTCGACCGGGTCACAATCCAATGAAAGCGCTGATGCAGATGGAGAATATGGTCGAGCAAGTCGATATCCTGCTGTAAGCGGGCGGCACTTTCGTACTGGAGGTCCACAGCAAGACGGTCACGTTTTGCTATTAATGCGTCTCGAAACAGTGGGGCTTCACCATTGAGAGCCGCGCGGAAACGCTGCACTTGTTCCTGGTAGGTCTCAGGTGAGACTCGCGCCGCGCACGGCGCTGTGCATGCTCCAATTTGACCGCTCACGCAGGGCGACGCCTCGGGAGTTGGTGAGAGGTTGCCCTGACACGTTCTGAGACCAAAAAGCCGAGCCAGGAGCCGCTGGGCCCGTTCGGCGAAGTCACGATTGCGAAACGGCCCGACATACATGGCGTGATCGCTGCCTGGCTTTGCCGTGACCGACAGGCGGGGATAGGCATTCCGGACGGTGAGCTTGAGAAATGCGACCCGGGGGAGATGCTTGGAAAGCCGATTATATGGCGGTTTCAGACTGCAAATCAGGGCGGCCTCACGTAATGACGCCTCAAGCTCCGAGCCGGTCTGTTCGTATCTGACGTCACGCACATGGCGGACCAAGTCGAGGACCTTATCGCTGTGTCCCAAGGAATTGGTAAAATAGGAGTTGACGCGACGATGAAGATTTTTGGCTTTGCCGATGTAGAGCAGCTGCCCCTCAGCATCAAGCATCCGATACACTCCGGGGCTGGTCGGAATATTTGCCAGAGTCGGGCGGGGAACAAAGCATTCAAAACGGCGGCCATCCCGGGCACTGTATTGAAAGTCTAGCAACTGGCCGAGCGTAGTGACCCCTTGTTGGGCGAGTTGTTCCAGAAAAATACAAAAAATTTCTGCAGTAACGCGGGCGTCGGCCGAGGCACGATGTTGGGTCGGATACGATACGCCAAGGTGGGCGGCGACGGAGTCGAGTGACCGGGACCGAATGCCGGATAAGAGTCGCCGGGCCAGCTTCAGGGTGCAGACTGAGGAGTTGCGCAAAGGGGGAGAGGCGAGACGTTGCACCTCGAAGTTGAGGAAGCCAAGGTCAAAACTGGCATTATGGGCAACGATGACTGCCAGACCGAGAAATTGCTGGAACTGAGGAAAGACAGTCTCAACCCGCGGCTGGTCCCTGAGCATGGCGTCGGTGATGCCAGTCAAACGGGTTATCCCTGCTGGAACATGCTGCCCCGGATTGAGCAAGGTATGAAATTCTTCGCCAAGATTCCCGTGGCTGACGCGAATCGCGGCGACTTCGGTAATGGCAGATTTACCAGGCTTGAGGCCGGTTGTTTCGAGGTCGAGAACGACAAACTGGGTAGCGTGGAGTGGTCTATTGAGGGCGGCGTGAGGTGTGAGCGTCCAGCGGTCTGTTTTCGCATCGTAGGAACAGTTCTGGTCCGCGCCAAGGGCCGCATGGATGAGGCGTGTACCCAACTCCGGGTCACGTGGAGAAGGAGGAGAAGGAAAAAGAGCAGTCGCGCCTGAGACGAAAATCTCATGGAGTAACTCGGCTGAAGTTGCTCCGCCTGGCCGGTCCGCGAGATAGTCGTAAAGTTTTTGTCGCACGCCGGGCGTAGCCTAACGCCTTCCCGCGTATTTGGCAAAAGGACGATTATGTTCCGGCAATCGTCATACGGGAAATTTTCACTGTTGGTGCGGAAACAGGACTACGCCGTTCCAAGTCATTGCCTATAACCTCAATATTTTTGAACATGTCGAGGAGATTGCCGGCGATAGTGATCTCCTCAACCGGATAGGCGATCTCCCCGTCTTCGATCCACAGCCCAACCGCTCCCCGCGAATAATCGCCTGTTACGGGATTGACGCCGAATCCAGAAAGCTCTGTGACATATAAGCCGGAGCGAACTGACTGAATAATATCCTTGGGGGGGGTCGTACCCGGTCGTAAGAAGAAATTCGTCGTGCTGGCCGCCGGAGTATCCGCAAAAGAGCGGCTGGCGTTGCCCGTGGATTGGAGTCCGAGTTTGCGTGCCGAATAGGTGTCCAGGAGATAGCTCGTGAGCACCCCATCCTCAACGATAACATTCTGGCGGGTCGGCAGTCCTTCTCCATCAAAAGGCTTTGAGCCTAAAGCAGAAGGCAGGCGGGCGTGGTCTTCGACAAAGAGCCCATCTGCCGCAACCTTTTCGCCGATTTTATCTAACAGGAAAGAAGTCTTTCGATATAAGGCCGAGCCAGAAATCGCGTTGGCCAGATGACGGAGCAGACTGGCCGCCATTTCCGGTTCAAAGACAACCGGCGCTTCTTGGGTCCGTACCTGTTTCGCCCCAAGACGCCGTACTGTCCGTTCTGCGGCTTTTTGGCCGATCACTTTTGCCGCTTCAAGGGCTTTGAGTTTGCGTTGCGATGAATACCAGTAATCTCGCTGCATCCCTCCGTCTTGGGAAGCGACCGGAACAACACTCAGTGAGAAGCTCGTGGTGTGGTAGCCGCCACAAAATCCCAGGGAGTTTGCATAGACTGTTTCACGAGCGGCGTTCGCAAACTCGGCGCCCTCAGAATTCGTAATTCTTGAATCGTGGGCAAACGCCGCTTCCTCCGCCTCTTGGGCCCGCGCAAGTTTCTCTTCTAGCGTGAGGGGTGCACTGGTGTCGGAGAGATCAAGGTCTGGAACGTCCTGGGCTAAATCTGACTGGTCGGGCAGGCCGGAAAATTCATCCGTCGCAGTCGCTTTGGCAAGATCGAGGGTTTCCGTAACAAAAGCCTGTAATGCGGCCTGAGCAAAATTTGCGGTTGAGGTAATAGCGCTACTCTGATCGGCAAACAGGCGGAGCCCCATCCGTTGCTCTTGGGAGTTTTGAATTTTCTCGACTTTTCCCAGGCGAATACCCGCAGCAAAGGATTCCCCGCTTGCAATCACTACATCTCCGGCGGTTGCGCCCTGCTGACGGGCTTGATCGAGAATATCTGCGGCAAGTTCTGTCAGGTCCATATCTGTCCTTTACTGCGTTGGGGAAGACTCAACCGCATACGGAAGGTGCTCGGGCGTGCGTCACGCTTCCTATGCCTGCGTTCCGCCAACAGTAAGCCCATCGACTCGGATAGTGGGAAGCCCGACGCCAACCGGGACGGACTGGCCTTCTTTGCCGCACGTACCAATGCCTGCGTCAAGCTTGAGATCATTGCCGACCATGGAAATCCGTGTCAGAACATCCGGCCCATTCCCTATCAGCGTAGCGCCTTTGACGGGTCGCGTTACTTTCCCATTTTCAATCAGATATGCCTCACTTGCGGAAAAAACGAATTTCCCACTTGTGATGTCAACCTGGCCACCTCCAAAAGAGACAGCATACAGGCCGTTCTGAACCGAGCGAATAATATCTTCCGGCGTTGATTCGCCAGGCAGCATGAAGGTATTCGTCATGCGTGGCATGGGCATGTGTGCAAAGCTCTCGCGGCGCCCGTTCCCGGTCGGTTGCATATGCATCAGCTTCGCGTTGAGGCGGTCCTGCAGATAGCTGGTGAGGGTGCCGTTTTCTATGAGTACCGTGCGACCGGTGGGCGTGCCTTCATCGTCACAATTTAAAGACCCGCGACGGTTCGGGAGGGTACCGTCATCAACGACGGTACAGAGTTCGGACGCGACGCGTTGGCCTAGGCGATCGCTAAAAGCCGACACTTTCTTGCGGTTGAAATCGCCCTCAAGGCCATGGCCAATAGCCTCGTGCAGAAGAATGCCCGGCCAACCAGACCCCAACACGACCGACAGGGAACCCGCAGGAGCGTCAACGGCCTCAAGCCCGAGAATGGCTTGACGGGCGGCTTCTTGCGTAAAGGTTTTCCAGCGCGCATCGTCATAGACAAAATCAAACTCGACGCGCCCACCGCCGCCATAGCTCCCTTGTTGCCGTGTCGTGCCATCCTCAGCAATACAAGTCACTTGAAGACGCAGGAGCGGGCGTATGTCCGCAGCGACGCCGCCGTCCGATGAAAGGATAAGAACATTTTTCTGCTCAACCGCAACGGAGGCGAGAACGTTGGTAATCCGAGAGTCATACGCCCGTGCTTCTTCATCGATTTGTTGGAGGAGTTGAATCTTGTCTTGTAGCGGAGCTGCGATAGGGGGAGTGGCAAGAGGATAAAGGTCTCTCTGGGACGGAGTGCTATCCAGAGGAACAACCTGGGTCTGGGTTGTA